>JAWSVM010000002.1:0-96926 GCA_033851915.1 Alphaproteobacteria bacterium | reverse complement strand
GTTAGTAAAATTGTTGAGTAATTTATAGGCGCTCTTTCTTGATCTGCTGCGTTACTTGTTTAATTTACTAAACATCGTAACTTGCGTCTGAAAGAACAGGGAATTGCTTTATAAATAATGGAACTAATTCCAAAAGCCCTGCTTATTTAGTGGGGCTTTTTCTATGGTGAGTGCATTCTGGGGAACGTTTTTGTTTTCCTCTTTCCATATGGGTGTTATATTGAAAGAAAAGGAAGTCTTGAATTATGCGTTTTGCTATTATTTTATGTTGTTTGTTTGCTCTGAATATTCCCGTTGCCTCTGCGCAATCTAGCGCGGGGAGAGATAGTGATCGGGCGTCAAAAAAAATGTCACCCAACAAGCTTACTAGATTGGAGAGATCGCTTACGCAGTTTACCGAATATTATGATGAGGTTGTGGGCATTCTCCGAAAGGGCTCTGATGATTTCGATTATGACATCAGAAGAATGCGTAATTATTATGCTAAAACTGATTATTATATGCCGTTTTCAAAGGAAATTTTAGATGAAATGGCGGAATATGCATATATCGCTGATACATCCGATAATAAAGAGGATGTCCAAGAAGCTTTTATTTCCTATAGATATTTGGTTCGATCTCATCTTGCGCACCTTGATGCCATTACTTTTGCATTATCGATGAGCCGCCTTGATGAGCGTTTTGGTGATGAGATATTTCTTGCAAATGTTAGGCGTTCTTTGCTTAAAGCCATTCTTGTCGAGGGTGCTAAATGCGAAAATCCTGATTTAGCTTGTCGTATTGTTAGTTATGGTGAGGAAACATATATTCTTGGTCGTATTGGGGGCACCGTTAAAGGAAGTAAGATTTATAAAGTTTCCAATAGATATTATAATGTCCATAATCTAATCAAGGACGGTATTGAGCTTCAAGTTTATATAGATGTTACAGCGCCCATCGTGAATGTGTGGGATTTGCAAGCTGTGGCAGAGCGCGGCATTGACCTTACGGCTCATCCTCAATAATTTGTGTGGTGTGATTATCAGGCGCTGTTTTTGTGCGTTTGGTTACTTTCTTTTCATCTGACACTGGTGATATTTTCTCAGAATCGCATTTTCCCTCTATCAATGTGGTAGGGGACTTTGCTATGTTCGCGGTATTAGCTAAAAAAATGTGTAAGGATTGCAATGTCACGTTATACTGCTTTACATGCCGCGCATGTCTCGTTATCAGCAAAAATGGGCGCATTTGCCGGTTATGATATGCCGCTATATTATGGCCTCGGGGTAAAGAAAGAACATGAATGGGTGCGTGAAAACGCAGGCCTGTTTGATGTGTCGCATATGGGTCAGGTCAGCCTTACAGGCAAGGGTGCACAAACGTTGTTGGAGCGTTTAACCCCGTCTTCCTACGATAAACTTGGCGTTAAGCGCACGAAATATACCGTTTTGATGAATGAAGATGGTGGCATTATTGATGATCTTATGGTCACCAGAACGGGTGATGATGAATTTCATCTTGTGATTAATGCGGGCTGTAAAGACAAAGACATTGCGTGGATTAAAGAAAATCTAACCGATGGTATTGAATTCAAACATTATGATGATTGGGCGCTGATGGCTCTACAAGGGCCAAAGGCGGAAAGTATTATAAAAGACGTGCTTGGTATTGATTTGTCGGACACTCCGTATATGAGCCTTTGGTACAAGGATTACTCCATGTTCATTAGTCGTGTTGGCTATACGGGTGAAGATGGCTTTGAAATCAGTGTTCAAAATGATGACGCAGTTGACCTATGGAATAAATTATTGGCACATGACGCGGTGGAGCCTATTGGTTTGGCGGCGCGGGATTCTTTGCGTCTTGAGATGGGCTATTGCCTGTATGGCCACGATATTGACAGTAAAACTACGCCGATTGAGGCTGGGATTGGCTGGGTTATGGGCAAGGCGAATACCGGTTTTATCGGCGCGGATAAGGTGTTGCCGCAAAAAGAGAATGGTGTGACGAAAAAGCGCGTTGGCATTAAGTTGACGGGCAAGGGGGTTGCGCGCGAAGGTGCGGAAATTCGTAATCTTGAAGATGAAGTGATTGGGGTGCTAACCAGTGGCGGCTTCTCACCGTCTTTGAATGTTTCGATTGGGCAGGGTTATGTCCCTACAGAGTATGCAGATGCAGGGCAGAGCCTTTTTGTGACTGTGCGTGGGCGTAATATTGAAGCGGAAGTGGCGAAAATGCCCTTTATGCCGCCTAAAACCAAAGCAATGAAATAAATGTAAATACTGAATAGAATGGGAGTTAAAATGGCTGATTTTAAATATACGAAGGATCATGAATGTGTCTATGTTGATGGTGATATCGCCTTTGTAGGGATTACACAGCATGCGCAGGACGCACTTGGGGACTTGGTGTTCATCGAATTGCCTGATACGGGGAAGAGCGTTGCTGTGGGCGATGAGGTTGCTGTTGTTGAATCGGTTAAGACTGCGGCGGAAGTTTATACGCCCGTTGCCGGTGAAATTGTTGAAGTCAATACACCAATCTCTGATGAGCTGGAGCTGATTTCTTCACCGATTAATGAGAATGGCTGGTTGGTAAAGCTGAAGATTTCCGATGCCTCCGCGTTGGACGCTCTGATGGATAGCGCAGCTTATGATGCTTATCTTAAAGAAATTGATTAGGGTTTTGGAGTTATTATGAGATATCTTCCGCAGACAGATAAATCACGTGCAGAGATGCTGAAAACCGTTGGTGTGGACAGTGTTGATGCGCTGTACACTGATATCCCGAAATCTGCTTTTGTTGATGGTTTGGTTGATTTGCCTGACCATCAGGGAGAGCTGGAGGTTGAACGTGCGTTATCCGCGATGGCGGCAAAGAATATCGCCGCGTCCGATGTTCCGTTTTTTCTTGGTGCGGGCACGTATTTTCATCATATTCCCGCCAGTGTAGACCACATTATACAACGTAGCGAATTCTTAACCGCATATACGCCGTATCAACCGGAAATCGCGCAAGGCACGCTGCAGGCTTTGTTTGAATTCCAGACATTTATTGCGCAATTGACGGGGCAGGATATTGCCAATGCGTCGCTTTATGATGGTTCAACGGCGGCAACCGAGGCTGCTCTGATGGCGATGCGCATTACCAAGCGTAAAAAAGTTATCATAGGAACGCCGCTGCACCCGCATTATCGCGATGTGTTGGCCAGTTACATGGGCAATATTGATGACAGTGTGCTGGCTGACGGCGACCCTGATGATGAGACGGCCTGCGTGATTGTGCAATCGCCCGATTTCTTCGGTTGTCCTCATAAATATGATGTATGGCGTAAGAAATGTGATGCAACAGGGGCTTTGCTGATTGTTGTGATTAACGAAATTATATCACTGGGTATGCTGCCCGCGCCAACGCAAGCCGATATTGTGTGCGGTGAAGCGCAAAGCATTGGTGTCGCGATGAGCTATGGTGGCCCGCATCTGGGGTTCTTTGCTTGCCGTGAGAAATATTTGCGCCAAATGCCCGGGCGTCTATGTGGCATGACTGAGGATACGGATGGTAAGCGCGGCTTTGTCTTGACGCTCTCCACGCGGGAACAACATATTCGCCGTGAAAAAGCGACATCGAATATTTGTACCAATCAGGGGCTTTGCGCGCTGGCTTTTACTGTGCATATGAGTTTGCTGGGTGAGGGCGGCTTTAAAAAACTTGCACGGTTAAATCATGAGGCAGCGTGTCGCTTGGCGGACGCACTTGGTTCTATTGATGGTGTCAGTGTTGTCAGCGAACATTTCTTTAATGAATTTATTGTAGAGTTGCCAAAGCCTGCTTCTATTGTTGTTGAAGATTTGGCAACGTGTAATATTATTGGTGGTTATGCTTTGGAGGGTAATCAATTATTGGTTACGGCGACGGAAATGACGACGGAGGCTCATATTCAGGAGTTTGTCGAAACGCTGTCGGAGATTTTGTAAGGTTTTTACATAGAGGGAAATATAATGGGAAATACAACGTTTATTATTACATTTGTTATGGTTGGTCTAAGCGTTATCTTGTGTGGATTTATCTTTATTTCAACACAGTTAATGCCAAAACCCGTGGTTACGGAAAAGGCGATTAAATGCGCAAACCCAGAATCGACGATTAGCTTTTTAATCGATGGTGAAAGCCGCACTGTTATTATGGCGGGTGAGTTACTCCCTCCGAAAACAATTGTTATATTTAACAAAACGGCGATTTCAGCAAAGTGGGTGCATAATAGTGAAACAACAAAGATGTTTTTAGATCGTATTGCCGGACGTTTGCTTGTGGAGATATCGGATAGGATCGGCAATAATCATACTGAAAAATTTGACTGCCATGCGGTTTCTGTTCGTTTCTAGGATAATTACTCTTAAGTCATAAAGGTTTGTATAAATGACAAATGCTGAAAATCGTGGATTGCACTATGAAGAAAGCTTGCTGTGGGAGAAGGAGCAGGGTGATACGTCAGGTGTGGATTTACCGTCTCTTGAAAATACACCCTCACGCACAGGTGTGGAACAGCGCGAATCTATAGGCTTGCCACAGCTTAGCGAGCCTGAGATTGTGCGGCACTTTGTGCGGATGAGTACATGGAATTATTCTATTGATCATGGGTTCTTCCCGTTAGGATCTTGCACGATGAAGCATAACCCGCGCTTGAATGAGAAGGTTGCCCGTTTGCCTGGTTTTGCGCATGCGCATCCGATGCAACCTGTCAGTACGGCGCAAGGCGCGTTGGAGCTTATGCATGAATTACAGCATTGGTTGGCGGAGCTAACGGGTTTACCGGGTGTGTGCCTCGCACCTGCTGCGGGTGCGCATGGTGAGCTTGCCGGTATCATGACCATTGCGCGTGCACATGAACAGCAAGGCAATGCACATAAGAAAATTATCCTTACCCCTGATTCGTCGCACGGTACAAATCCTGCAACTGCCGTAATGTGTGGCTATGAGGTGCGCAGCATCTCCACCCAAGGTACAGGTCGTTTAACGGTTGAGGCGTTTAAAGAGGCTTTATACAAGACCGATGATAAGGGCGCAGATATCGCAGGCATGATGGTGACCAATCCGAATACGTGCGGTTTGTTTGAAACCAATATTCTGGAGATATCTGATTTGCTGCATGAGGCAGGTGGCTATTTCTATTGCGATGGTGCTAATTTCAATGCTGTGGTCGGTAAAGTGCGCCCTGCGGATTTTGGTGCGGATGTGATGCATATTAATCTGCACAAGACATTTTCAACGCCCCATGGCGGCGGTGGCCCGGGCTCCGGCCCTATTTGCTGCACGGAAGAATTGGCGCAATATATGCCCGTGCCGACAGTTATTAAGGCCGAGGATGGCTCTTACGCGTTAGAAGGCGTTGATGATCGCCCGACAACGCTTGGCGTGCTGAAGGCATTTCAGGGGCAATTCGGCATGCATGTGCGCGCTTTGGCTTATATGATGTCTCATGGCGCGGATGGTTTGAAACAAGTGTCGGAAGATGCGGTCTTGAATGCTAACTATATTTTGAAGCAACTCTCCGATGATTATCATGTGCCTTTTGACGGGCCATGCATGCATGAATGCTTACTGACCGATAAGAGACAGAAAGAGCATGGCGTTTCTACGTTGGATATTGCGAAGGCTTTGGTTGAATACGGATATCACCCGATGACGATTTATTTCCCGCTTGTGTTACCGGGGACAATGTTGATTGAACCCACCGAAACCGAGAGCAAAGAGACGCTGGATAGTTTCATTGAAACGATGAGAAACATTGCCGCTGATGCGCGTGATGGCAAGGCTGATGAGTTCCATGATTTTCCGATTTCCAGCCCACGTAAGCGTCTGGATGAGGTCAAGGCCGCCCGTAAACCGGTCTTGCGGTGGAAAGAGGCTGCCTGAGGTTATTTTTCTCTGGCTATTGGAATATTTTTGGTGTAATCAATACCCACTCCCATAAAAATTGGCTCTATAGAAATGTGACACAGGTCACGACACGAGCCTTGGGTAAAAGAGTTTTTTGAGAGAAAGAAAATACAAATGGCAAAAGTAGGACCGGCTAAATTTGTTGCTGAAGTCAAAATTGAAGCCAAAAAAGTAACGTGGCCGACACGTCAGGAAACAACAGTCAGCATGATTGCGGTTTTCATTATGGTTTTTGTATCTTCTGTCTTTTTGTATTTTGCCGATCAGATCATTGCATATTTGATTCTGTTGGTTATGGGGCTTGGGCGTTAACGGATTAGACGAAATGATGGTGTGAAGGCCATCTGTGTTTTTTTAAGAAAAGGATTATATCATGGCTATGCGCTGGTATGTATTACATGTTTACTCAGGCTTTGAGGCTAAAGTAGCGGACTCAATCAAGGAAAAAGCTGCGAAGCAGGGGCTTGCCGATTATATCGAAGAAATCCTTGTTCCAACGGAAGAAGTTGTTGAAGTGAAGCGCGGTCAACGTGTTAGTACAGAACGTAAATTCTTCCCCGGTTATGTTTTGGCAAAACTGGACATGAATGATGATGTTTGGCACTTGATTAGAGACACACCAAAGGTTAGTGGCTTTCTCGGCGCAGGCGGTACACGCCCTGTTGCGATTACTGAACGCGAAGCACAGCGTATCTTGACACAGGTACAAGAAGGTGTTGATCGTCCACGTCCATCTGTTGTTTACGATATTGGCGAAGAAGTTAAGGTCACTGACGGGCCGTTCGCGTCCTTTAACGGTGTTGTTGAAGAAATTGACGAAGAAAAAGCCAAGTTGAAAGTGTCTGTATCGATCTTTGGTCGTTCAACACCGGTTGAGCTTGAATATGGTCAGGTTGAAAAAACCTAGTATTATTCTTCGCTTTTCTATGATGTTCAAAAGAGGGACTAGCGAATGACAGTTATCGGCACGCCATTTACAACAAACAGCGTCAAAGTCATGCTTTGCGGTTCGGGAGAACTGGGCAAAGAAGTGGCGATCGAGCTAAAGCGACTGGGCGTTGAGGTTATCGCGCTCGACAGTTACGAGAATGCGCCTGCCATGCAAATTGCAGATAGAAGCCACGTCCTGTCTATGTTGGATAGGGACGCTTTACGCGCGGTGATAGAGCTTGAAAAGCCTGACTACATTGTTCCCGAAGTCGAAGCCATTGCCACTGACCTTTTGGTTGAGCTGGAGCAAGAGGGCTTTCACGTCGTGCCAACCGCACGCGCCACACATTTGACAATGAACAGGGAGGGGATTCGCCGTCTCGCGGCAGAGGAACTCTCTCTACCAACGTCTCCATATGAATTTTGTGACAGTTATGACGCGTTTGTGGCGGCGGTTGATAAGATTGGCTGCCCTTGCGTGGTTAAGCCTATTATGAGTTCCTCCGGCAAAGGGCAGAGCGTTGTGCGCTCCTCCGATGATCTGGACGCTTCATGGGCCTATGCGCAAGAAGGTGGCCGCGCAGGTGGTGGGCGTATTATTGTTGAAGGCTTTGTTGATTTTGATTACGAGATTACGTTGCTGACCATCAGGCACAAAGACGGGACGAGCTATTGCTTGCCGATTGGTCATCGTCAGGAAGATGGAGATTATCAAGAATCATGGCAACCTCAAGCGATGTCGGATGTGGCTTTAGCCAAATCGAAAGACATTGCAGAAAAGGTGACAACTGCGCTGGGCGGGTATGGCTTATTCGGGGTGGAGTTCTTCATTAAAGGCGATGATGTTTATTTCAGTGAAGTCTCACCGCGCCCTCATGATACGGGTATGGTGACGATGATTTCGCAAAACCTTTCTGAATTCGCCCTACATGTGCGTGCTTTTCTAGGGCTACCAATCCCTAACATTCATTTTCGCGCTCCCTCTGCTTCTGCAGTGATCTTGGTGTCAGGGCATTCGAGTGAGGTTAGCTTTGGCAATCTTGCACAAGCTTTAGACGCCTCCGATACGGATATACGTTTGTTCGGTAAACCTGAGGTCGCGGGGAAGCGTCGAATGGGCGTTGCACTGGCCAGTGCAGAGGCCACCGATGACGCGCGCGCCTTGGCGCAAAGCGTTGTGAACAAAGTCCAGATAAAAACGTGATGTATTTCAATAATACTATTGTATTTCATTGCTCGCTAATTTAGTGTTTTTTAATGAACTCTCTGTAGGATGCTCTGGTAACAATATTTTTTGAGCATAATATTTGATGAGTGAACGGAACAAGAAATACCAAAATCAACGTAAGTTTATGGTTGCTATTATTGCTGTGATTTTTATTGCAGCATCCTTTGTTAGCTATAGTGCCATATATGATGCGGTGAACCGAACGATAGAGAACCAAGCTCTGTCGGTAGCTGAAATCGTTGCAAAACAAGCGACGGTTGCGCGATCTGTTTATTCAAAAAACATAGCTAAAAAGTTGAAAGATGACGGGACAGGGCCACATATAGATTATGATGAAAAATCAGGCTATGTCCCCATTCCTGCGCAATTCCTGAAGATGGTGGGCAAGAAATCTGCCAATGAAGCTGATTACCTCTATAAATATAAACCGGTTAGCAAATGGAATTTAGAACCAGCGCAGGGGATTGATGATGAATTCCTTCAATGGGCGTGGCCACAATTGGAAATGCAAGACGAGGCATCACCCACTGAACCTATAAAATGGAAATCTATTTCTCGTATTGAAGGAGAGGGCGCGGATAAGGTTTTACGTTATCTATATGCTGATCCCGCTGCGCAAATGTCTTGTGTTAACTGTCATAACAGCTATGAAACCAGAGAAAACATTCAAGAACGCCGCGCGCAAAGCCAAATAATGCTCGGAAAGCAATGGAAGCAGCATCAATTAATGGGCGCGCTGTCTGTGACGATACCTTTGGCTAAAATTGAGTTTGTTGCCAAAGAACAAATCCAGAAAACAACAATTTTGATTTTCGTAATATTAATGATCAGCTTTGTTGTGGTTGTGTTGTCTAGTTTCAGGCTTATAAGGCAGGAGCGCGACTTAAGCAAAACAGAGAATGATCTCGTCCGCTCTGAGGAGAAGAGGGTCGCATCAGACACGCTTTTAATGGCGAAACAAGATGTTGAACGCGCTTTTTATGAGCTATCTACTTATATGCAGGGGATTGACCAACACGCAATGGTGTCTGTGACGGATAAAACAGGCGTAATTATTCAGGTTAATGATAAATTTTGCCAAACCAGTGGGTATCGTAGTGAAGAACTGCTTGGGAAAAACCATAAAATGCTGAGTTCCGGCAAGCATTCAAAAGCATTCTTTACCGATTTGTGGAAGACGATAACCAGCGGTGAAATATGGAGTGGTGAAATATGTAATAGAGCAAAAGGGGGCGGGCTTTACTGGTTTGATACGTCAATTGTGCCTCTAAAAGACGAAAATGGTAACATTCATCGCTATATTTCTATCAGAATCGATATTACCGAGCGTAAAAAGACGGAAGCACGCATGATTCACATGGGAACGCATGATGGGTTAACCGGTTTGCCAAATCGTGTTTTATTACAAGACCGTATTAAACAGGCGCTTGCCCATGATAAACGCTATGGAACATGCGCGGCTGTTTTGTTTATTGACCTTGACCAGTTTAAAATCATTAATGACTCGTTGGGGCATGATATCGGCGATTTATTACTGATTGAGGTGACCGGACGTTTGCTTTCTTGTGTGCGTGACGAGGATACTGTTGCACGTCAGGGCGGTGATGAATTTATTATTCTGTTGCCTAATATTCCTGATCCGGCTCATGCGGAAATTGTTGGAAGTACAATTTTAGAAGCTCTTGTTCAACCCTACCATATTGAAGGAAATGAATTGCATATCAGTGCCAGCATAGGGGTATCGTTGTTTCCTGATGATGGCGAGGATGCCGGGGCGCTCATGAAGAATAGTGATACCGCTATGTATCATGCAAAGGAAAATGGCAGAAATAATTGTCAACGCTTTAAGCCTGAAATGAATTCATTGGCAGAAGAAAAGCACGAGATGCTGACATATCTACGCCAAGCATTAGCCAATAATGAGTTTGAGCTATATTACCAACCTATTGTCGATATCAATAGTAATGAAATTGTTAGCTTGGAGGCTTTGCTGCGTTGGACGCATCCTGAAAATGGTGAAATATCGCCTTATGAATTTATCCCGCTTGCTGAGGAATCCGGCTTGATTATCCCTATTGGCAACTGGGTTTTGGATACCGGATGTATGCAACTTAGAACATGGCTGGATCAGGGATATGACGTGCCGCAGCTCTCTATCAACCTTTCTGTAAGGCAGTTCTATCAAAAGGCTCTTATCGACACGCTTGAAGATATTTTGAAAAGAACTGGTATTGATGGCCGCCTTTTAGAACTTGAAATAACGGAAGGTATTTTAATGGAAAATACCGATGAATTGATTGCTACGATGTATAAAATTAAAGATATGGGGCTTAAGATATCCGTTGATGATTTTGGAACCGGTTATTCAAGCCTCAGCTATATTAAGAGTTTTCCAATTGATACGCTTAAAATCGACCGTTCTTTTGTAACGGATATCCCGTCAAATTCAGGGGATGCGGCGATTGTAAAAACCATTATTGCGCTGGCGCATAGTTTGAAGATGGATGTTATTGCTGAAGGCGTGGAAAATGAAGATCAGCTTGCTTTCTTAAAGAAACAAAATTGCGACAAGTATCAAGGCTATTATTACAGCAAGCCGTGTCCTGCTTCTGAAATCGTCAAAATGTTTAAGAAAAATAATGGTAGCGGAGGGCAGAATTGAACTGCCGACCTTCGGATTATGATTCCGCTGCTCTAACCCCTGAGCTACTCCGCCACGAAATATAGGGTCGGTACATTGACCGAAGCCGATTTATGCCTATTTGCGACTATATTGTCAAGTAGAAGCGACGGGGAAAGTGCATGGAGGGATGATTTTTTTCCGCTTATATATAAATTAAGACAAATAATTTGCGCTTATATGCCTTAATGCTTTATAATGAGTAAACATAATAATTATAAGGATAAAACCATGGGTGTAAATATAAGTACTGAGTATTTGACGTTTGTTGATTTAACTGGAAACGAAAGCTTTTCAGGGGTTAACGATGATGCAAATGGTCCGGGTGCGTTGGATAAATTTTTGGCAACACCGCTTGGAGAAGCACAAGCCGATTCTATCAGAGAAGAGGCCGCACAGCAAGCTTTGGGACAAGGTGTTGACGATTACGAAATATCAGATACAAAAATCCGCCGTATTCTGTTTTCAGAACAAGCAGGGCAAGAGCAAGGCTATAACACTGCTGAAGCCAGCAATGAACAGATGTTGGATGATCATGGTCCGGATTGGCTTGATAAGCTAGGCGGCGCGCTTACTGGTTTATTCGCCAGTGCTGATGAGACATTATCGGATGCTGTTCATAGTGGCGTTGATGCGACTGTTGATGGTGTAACCAATAATGATGGTATGGCCGGTCAGGCTGCGGATGCTATGCGTAACAGGCAAGCACAGCTTGATGCTGAAATAGAGCAACAAGTGAATGGTACTGCGCCTAGTACACCGGGTATGTAATCGTCTGAATTATTTAAGTTTTTATACGGGGTCGATTAGTTTCGAGCCCGTTTTTTATGCCGCCTTTTTATGAATTAGGTTAAAGGCAGGCAAAATAAACCCCCCGAGCGTTTCGGAGGTTTTAAAATTTCTTATAGGGTGTAAGCTTAAAGGCCTAATTCTTTCATAGCAATATCAGTTCCTGTTACCGCTCCGCCATATCCGGTTCCTACAATTTCCGGTGCGTCAGGTTGAAGTTCCGCAGGCAGGGCAGGAGATCCTGCGTCGCCTTCTATGGCGCCCATGTCACCTTCATATTTGAATGCCAGTCCTTGCACTTCATTTGATGGCCATGCGGTCATAAGCTGTTCTTCAAGGCCTGTTATAACGGCATTGGCTTCGTTATTTTCGTAGCCGGTATCATTATATGATGCAAAAGTTTCTTTCGCGAATTCGAACATTTCAAGGTTAACATCCGCGCCGCTGCTAATCACATTGGTTATAATTTCTTGAAATTGACCGATTGTTTTGCCATCAAGTGCTGTCGCAAGCCCTGTGCTTAGTCCAACCTCAAGAAGGTTATCTTTTTCGAATATATCATTGGGATTGTCTCCAGTGAACATAGAGCCATCACCCGCATCGAGTTCATCCATTTTAAATTTAGTCATTGTAAATCCCCATTTATCTCATGTTTCTGTTATTTTAGAGGAAAAAGAGGGTATGAGTCAAATTTCAGGCGTTCGTCGTGCTTGTAATCCACCCACCGCCAATGACGCGATCATTGATGTAGCACACGGCAGCTTGCCCCGCAGAGATGCCATATTGTGGATTGTCGAGGTGAATTTCCGCGCCATTTTCACGCATATGCAGCTTGGCTGTGGTTGGCTTCATGGTGGAACGGAACTTAACCTCAACGGCAATTGGCTCATCATTTTTTTCTTGTTCGAACAGCCAGTTACACTCTTTTAAGGTCAATATATTACGGGCGAGATCTTCTTTTGATCCGACAATAACTTGATTCTCTTTCGGTTTTAGGGCTACTACGTAAAGAGGTTCGTTATTCTCTGTTACGCCGCCGCCAATACCAATGCCGCGGCGCTGGCCGATTGTGTAGTGGATAATGCCTTCATGGTCGCCAATCTCGCGTCCATCCATATGGATGATTTTGCCCGGGTTTTGGGCTTCAGGGCGCATTTTTTTTACGATTTTTGCGTAATCACCGTGCGGAACAAAGCAAATATCTTGTGAATCCGGTTTGTCGGCGTTCATCAGGCCGAGGCGCGTGGCGTGTTCGCGGGTGATATCTTTTGCCCAACCACCCAAGGGAAAGCGTAGAAAATCAAGCTGTTCTTGCGTTGTTGCAAATAAGAAATAGCTTTGATCTTTGCCATCATCATGGGCGCGTTTTAAATATGGGTGGCCGTCATCATCTGCAATGCGTTGGATATAATGCCCCGTTGCCATGCAATCCGCGCCTAGTTCATGTGCAACTTTCAATAAATCGCGGAATTTCACACTTTGGTTGCATTTCACGCATGGGATAGGGGTTTCACCGCGCAGATAGCTGTCTGCGAAATCCTCAATCACAGCTTCGCGGAAATTGCTTTCGTAATTTAAGACGTAATGTGGGAAGCCACGTTCTTCGGCAACGCGGCGCGCGTCATAAATATCTTGCCCCGCGCAACAGGTTTTACTCTTTACCGCTTCGCCTGTCGCATCGCCATAATCATAGAGTTGCAGCGTCACACCGACGACATCATACCCTTCTTCATGCAGAAGAGCCGCACACACAGAGCTATCTACGCCGCCTGACATGGCAACGACGACTCTCGTCTGTGATGGGGGCTTTGCAAAGCCCATGCTGTTTAATGTATCGCTCATATAATCCTCTTAAGCGCGGAATATAAGGGGTTAGCACTTGAAATACAAGTTTTGTTCACAATCTGTTATTGAATACGTTTTTTAAGGGGGGGATTTATATTCTTGAGCGTTAGGAAGGGGAACAATAACCGTGATCGTAATCACGGTCACAATCGCGTGTGCCATCTTCTTGATCCCAAATTGCTTTATTATAAGCCCAGTATTCATCAAACGATCCGGCAGGGGCATTTTCTCCATTTTCTCCATTTTCAGAGGCTTTATCCTGAAAGCTGCTTTTAACCATAGTTATCACCCGAGTCATTTTTATTTGTCATAGCGTACCATGAACATCTTATACTGCACAAGTTTGCTGTGGCTGGGTATTACATCGTGTTTTCAGTGAAGGGCTAGTGATATTTTTCAATCGCGATTTTCACCATTTTTTTCAACTCATCGGCGACAGGGCCGCCATCTTCTTTGAGTTTCCCCCTGTGGACGGCATTCATGGCGTCGATATGTGCTTGAATAATAATATGTTGGTTTTTCATATTTAGTGCGGTTTCAGAGATGTAATCCCGCAAAGATTCCGCAAAATACGCAGCCAAAGTGTAACCGCATAGCGCACCGATATCTTTTATTTCATGTGCATGTGTAAATATTTCTTGTGCTTTTTCGTGGCGTAGAGCTTTATCCTCTATCTTTTTCATATCGTTCCAAACCGTCGATATTTGTTCCAGCTGTTGTGCGATATGGTCTTCACATCCGATACACATTTTGGCGATTATCTTATCGGCTTCCTTGATATTTTCGGAGGATAGGTGCCCGTCTTCATTGGTGAGGAGACGTGCTCCCAATTTGTTTTTCAGCGGGTTTTGTCTGTGTTTGTAGATGTTAACAGTTATATCGTCATTTTTCTTTTGGTCGGTCATATGTTTTTCTCCACAATACTGGGAGATGCGTTGCGTCTGTTCTCTCCCACAAATCCGAGGTCTTGCCTTCTGCGATCGGGGCCAAAAAATTCAGGGGTCTCGATGAAGGCGCGCGGGGTATCAATAACAGAGCAAATGCGCGAGGCTAACAGCTTGCCTGATACTGGTTTAACCAATATTTCATTGGCGCCTAAATCCCGTGTGGCGCTCGTTATTTTTTCGGTGGTAAAGCCACTGACCACAATGATGGGCATAAAGCGAATGTCATCATTTTCATGCGTTCGTACCCAGCTGAGCAGTTCTTCACCGTTGCCATTTGGCATGAGCCAATCGGTTAAAAGGATATCAATTTTGTTGACGTGACGGCTGGAGGCACGTGCCTGCGTAATGGTTAACAGGTCGATAGCCTCCCTTGCATCAGAGCATGTTAAAATATCACCAACCCCAAAAACTCGCAGCATTTCCGAGATCAATGTTTGCATATAAACAGAATCTTCCGCCAGTAATACGGTGAAGTTATGCAGGTTATATGGTTCCGGTTTTCTATGTCCTGATGAGATGAGAGGCAAGATATATATCCTTGATAAACAATACTGTGGGCATAGTAACGTGATTATCAAATACATCAAAATGGAATTTGAAATTCAATTCGCTTTGCATGCGCGGAGGTGCTATTTTTTGTGTTCGTATTATAGAATCGAGATATGGAATGGAAAAAGGACAAAATTATGGCCAAAATTAAAGTTGATACACCTGTTGTTGAAATAGACGGCGACGAGATGACACGCATTATCTGGGCGTTCATCAAGGAGAGCTTGATTTTGCCGTATCTGGATATTGATCTGGAATATTACGACCTATCGATCCAAAACCGTGATGCGACGGATGATCAAATCACAATTGATGCGGCGAATGCGATTAATAAGCATGGTGTGGGCATTAAATGTGCAACCATTACCCCTGATGAAGCGCGTGTTGAAGAGTTCGGCCTCAAGAAAATGTGGCGTTCACCCAACGGTACGATCCGTAATATCCTTGGAGGAACGATTTTCCGTGCGCCGATTACCTGTTCGAACGTGCCGAAATATGTGCCGGGCTGGGAAAAGCCGATTATTATTGGCCGCCACGCGTTTGGCGATCAATATAAAGCAACGGACATGAAAATTGACCAACCGGGCACGATGAAAATGGTGTTCACGCCCAAAGACGGCAGTGACGTGCAAGAGTGGGAGATCTATGACTTCCCAAGCTCCGGTGTTGCGATGGGCATGTATAATCTGGATGAGAGCATCGAGGGCTTTGCCCGTTCCAGCTTTAATTATGGTTTGCTGCAAAACTACCCTGTTTATATGTCGACCAAAAACACGATCTTGAAGCAATATGACGGGCGTTTTATCGAGATATTCCAGCGCATCTTTGACGCAGAATTCAAAGCCGAGTTCGATAAGCGGGAGCTGTGGTACGAGCATCGCCTGATCGATGACATGGTGGCACAAGCGATCAAGTCCAAGGGTGGCTTTGTCTGGGCGTGTAAGAATTATGATGGCGATGTGCAATCTGACATCGTGGCGCAAGGGTTCGGCTCGCTTGGTTTGATGACCTCTGTTTTGCTGACTCCTGATGGAAAAACGGTGGAAGCCGAAGCCGCGCACGGCACAGTCACCCGTCATTATCGTCTGCATCAAGCGGGTAAGCCAACCTCAACTAATCCGATTGCTTCGATCTTCGCATGGACAAGCGGCCTGAAATATCGCGGCATGTTTGATGACAACCAGCCGCTGATTGATTTCTGTGAAACCTTGGAGCGCGTCTGTGTCGGCACGGTGGAGCAAGGTTTCATGACCAAAGATTTGGCTCTACTCGTCGGCAAAGACCAAAAATTCCTCACTACGCAAGAGTTCTTGGGCAAAGTGGTTGAGAACCTTGAGAAGGAAATGGGGTCGGGGGCTTAAAGCAGATATTGAAATCTGTATTTTACTGTTTATAAGGGAAGGTAAAGTACTAAAAAGAAAATTACATATCTAGGGTATTATCCGCTTTTATATCCCAGTTAGGGAATTCCTTCTGCGTCATAATAACAGGGTTATTTCCAGTACCAATTTTATTAATAAGTTCTAGTGCGTCATTTCTATTGTCAGCGCCAAAACCAATAGGTATTTGTGATACTCCTGCCTCTTCTAACAGGATAAGCATTCCAGCATTTCCTGTAGACATAGTCAGTCGTTTCATGTACTCAGGCTCAGGGTTAGAGCTTAATCCAAAAACTTCTTTAAGCGCATTTACAAAATTATCCTTTGGTCGATTAGTCTGTGTTCGAGCATAAGAAAAACTACCAGTATTATATGGGTTTTCTTCAGAGTTCACCTCTAACCATTCTTGCGCTGTTTCACCTCGATATTTATATTTTGCATGCTCAATCATTTCTGGATCAGTTTCTCGGATCATTTCAATCAATTTTTTAACATCTGCCATGATGTAGGTTGCACCATATTCTGTATCTGGTCTTTGATGGTATTCAAGAAATTCAGGTTTGGCGTGAAAAGTTTCATCTGTCGCGGCAGTATGATCACATGGTACAGAGTATGTCCCTTGTATTGCAGTTTCTCTAGATCTTTCCATGCTGTATCACCCTTTTGTTCAAGATATTTGAAGCTATAACCATTATATGACACTATCACCGCACCATTTTAATTTTTTTCAGTGATATCATAAGCTATGAAAAATATGCAAGAAAAACATTAGATAAAGCTAAATCTTTGCTTATGGCTGAAAATAGATATTAGAAATAACGAAGGATTACCCATCCTCCCTGCATACTACAGTTATTTCGCGGTGTTTTATTAGGCAGGTTGGGCTGTTGTGTTACCAAGAATTTGCGTAAGCGCCGTTTCTATAATATTATGGCATTAAGAATGAATAATAAAGTGGATTGATATGACTAACGTTGACAAGTTTTCCCTTGCCTTGAAAAAGGGATTTAATGAATTATACCAGCCTTCTGAGGTTGTTGGTAATGAGGAACACGGATTTGCAGTTTGCACATCGTTTTTTTCCATTGCTCGGGATGGGCATGGTGGCGTTGATATTGCTAAAACCTATGGGTTTAGCGTATTGAGGGAAAATGACATTGATGAACATCGAAAAGCTTACCAGAAAGCTGGCGATACTGGCTATCTTGATATGTTGGATAAAGTGGAAGCCGTTTTTTCGTCTGTAAAATTAGGGGAAAGCAGTGTTGGTGAAATTAATGAACAATTACATCAGGACACTGAAGATTTCTATCAAAAATATATTGCCGGTGAAACGATCACGCAGGTTTATAACCCAACGGCCAGAAACTTTATTCCTGATAATCCGGAAGATCCGAATGATACTTTTGTGCATAGGCGCAAGTTACAGCAATGGGATGAACTGATTGGTCAAGAAAATGAAATCCCACATGAAAGAATTAGAACGGTTTGGGGGCTGGATTAGTTTTTGGCTTGTAAAGTTTTAAGGAAATAACGAAGGATTACCCATATCTCTGCGTACTACAGTTATATAATGACTTATAAAAAGGAGAGTATGATGAAAAAGCTTACAATTTTGACGGCGTTGGCCGTGATGGTTTCTATTCCTTTCGCGTTGGCGGGGGAAGGCGGCAAAGGCCACGGGAAACACGGTGAAAAAATGTTTGAACGTCACGATACTAACGGTGATGGGGTTATTTCCAAAGATGAGTTCATGGACTCTGCCGAAGAGCGTTTTAAGAAAATGGATGCGGATGGCAATGGTGAAATCAGCAAAGATGAAGCCAAAGCGCATCATAAGACAATGAAAGATAAGTGGAAAGCTATGAAGGACAAGCGTGATAGCAAGTCCGCAGAATAACGCGATAGAAGAGCCTATTTGTGCCTGATCTAAACGATATGACAGATGAAGACCTTATGGCGCGCGTGAAAAATGCGGATCATGAGGCCTTCTCTGTTCTTGTCCATCGCTATACCAATCTGTTTTACAGCGCGGCTTACCGCATGTGCGGGCAACAAGATGACGCAGAAGATATTGTGCAAGACGCGTTCCTGAAGCTCTGGAACAGGCCGCAAGTTTGGGATGCATTGCGTGGCGCGAAATTCACCACGTGGTTTTATCGCGTTGTGACAAATCAGGCGATAGATTTCATGCGTAAGAAAAAGCCGGCGGCGGCGGGGGATGCTTTGGATTATGTCGAGGATACCCGCGACACGCAGCAAGATATGATGGAAGCTGATGAGCAGAGCGCAATGATAGAAACGGTTATCCAGGCTTTGCCGGAGCGTCAAAAAACAGCGCTAAACCTGTGCTTTTATGAGGAGCTGACGAATAAGGATGCGGCGCAGGTTATGGGTGTTGGTGTTAAGGCGTTGGAATCATTATTAATGCGTGCGAAATCAGGATTAAGGGAAGAGCTGCACCGACGCGGCATTTTAAAGCAAGATGATAACGGAGTAGGGGAGGCAACATATTATGGATGATTATGAACTCAACGAGATTTTAAAGGCGCGTGATGTGCCGCCTATGCGCAGTAATTTGGAACATCGCATTGTGCAAGCTTCATTGTCTGTTAGTAAAAACCCTGCTGTTTCAAAGGGTAACTCTGTATTGGCTATTTTTACAGCCATTTTGGATGCTGTTATATTGCCCAAGCCAGCTTTATCGATGGCTTTGGTTTTGGTGTTTGGTGTGATGTTGGGAGGGTATTCTTCCGGAGTATCTGAAGCCAGCACAAACATTGATGCTGATGCTTATTTCTTGGCTGCCGAAACGATTGGATATGGAGATATTCTATGAATAAGAAAATGAAGATTATTTTTACGCTTTCTCTTGTGATCAATATTTTGTTATTGGGCATGTTAGGGGGCAAGGCCTATCATATGAGAAATTTTGGGCATGGTTCTTGGGGGGAATTGCGAGAGAAATTAACGCCAGAAACCCGCGCTTTGATGAAGCAGACCTTTAAGGAGAAAAAGCCTGAAATTTTTGCAATCTTTAAAGAGGTCCGTGAAAAAAAGAATGCTTTGATTGAGGTGTATTCTGCTGAAGTCTTTGATCCTGCGGCTTATGATGCTGCTGCGCGAGATCTGCAACAATTGGGCATAAAAATAGCCAATCATAAGCTGGAGACATTTAAAGAGCTTGGCGGGCAATTGCCGCAAGAGGATCGCAAGGTGCTTGCGCAGAAACTTGTTTCGACAGTGCTTGGAAAGCATGGACATAAAGGTAAGTGGGGTAAACACTCACCACGCGCGCCAAAACAGCATGAAAGCAACGGAAAGTAACGATATTATTGGCCTTAAATGGCTAAATATAGTTCTTTCGTGTCGTAATAGAGTACTTGTCTTAAGATGTTGTTTTTGAATTGTAAATTGTGTTTATTTGGGCGCTGTGTCTGCCCATATTTCATGCTTTTCCATGATGGTTGTGAATAACGCACTTTCCAGATGTTCTTTGAGCCATTTTTGGAGTGAGGGCAGTTTTTGTGCGTTAAACCAATCGCGATCTACGTGTGCAAATTGCCTGATAAACGGAAATATTGCGATGTCGGCGATGGTGGTTTTCTCACCTGATAGTGCACCATTTTCTTTTATACGCTGATCGAGGTCAAAAAGGATTCTGGCTGTGTAGTCTCGTGCGTTCGTGCAATCTTCGTCGGGGTAGCGGTTTGGGTATTTGTAGCGGTCTAGTAGGGCTTTGAATGTTGTATCGTTACGCTCTATTAGGTTGAACATATCAATGCGCGCGCCGTCCAGCCATCTGTGCTGGTCGTTCTGTTCCAGCGCCCAAAGCATAATATCGAGACTCTCATCTATCACGCGTCCGTTTGGAAGGTTTAAAACCGGCACGGTTCCCTTGGGGGATATCTCCAGCATGTGGGCTGGCTTGTCGCGCAGTATAATTTCGCGATGTTCGTGCTTTATGTCTGCGCCAGCTAGCCCCATTCGTGCTCTCATGGCGTAGGGGCAACGTCTAAATGAATAAAGAATCGGCTGTACGTTTTTCATTTTTTCTTTTTATATCAATAGCTTGAAAATTTATTTTAATATTGTCCAAGTATAGCCGTTTCATAATAATGGTAAATCACGTGTGAGAATTCTATTCTTCGCTATAGCGCTCATTATAATGATCTTGGCGTGCGCGCAGGGCTTTCTCACGCTCAGGGGTTAGGTTGGTGATGCAATGATGGCATGACACGCCCTTCTCATATTCGGAGCGTAGTACTTCTGCAGCGGAGATAGGCTCACGACAGGCGTGGCAAACGCTCCAATCACCTTCTTCAAGGCCGTTTCCAACAGATACGCGGTGATCGAAGACAAAACAATCGCCCTCCCATTTGCTTTCATCCGCGGGGATGGTCTCAAGATATTCTAAAATGCCGCCTTTAAGGTGATAAACATTTTCGAATCCTTGGGCGAGCATATAGGCACTGGCCTTTTCACAGCGGATGCCGCCGGTGCAGAACATGGCGACTTTCTTGTCTTTGGTGGCATCGAGGTTTTTTTCAACCCAGTCGGGGAATTCGGTGAAAATCTTTATGTCGGGGTCAATTGTGCCCTCAAACATGCCTACTTTGGTTTCGTAATCATTGCGCGTGTCGATCAGGATCACGTCAGGGTCGCTGATTAAGGCGTTCCAGTCTTTTGGCGCGACATATTCACCAACTTGTTTCGTTGGATCTGCTTCAGGCTTGCGCAGAGTGATGAGCTCTTTCTTCGGGCGGACTTTGAAGCGATTGAAGGGTTGTTTTGATGCGTGAGAAAATTTCAGCTCACACGCTGTTCCACCGCTGCGCACGCCGAGCTTATCATCCAGAAAGCCGATCATTTTATCCATGTCAACGGGGGAGGCGGCAATTGTGCCGTTCACGCCTTCAGGCGCGAGGAGTAACGTTCCGCATATGTTGGGCGTGTTCGCTTCGGCAAAGTCGTAGATCTCCTGCCGTAAAGCGGGGATATCCTCAATGGAAACAAAGCGGTACATGGCCGCAACCTGATATGTGTCTTGTGTCTGTGTCATGCGCAGATTTATACCGTTTTTTCTGTGGCTTTGCAACTATGCCTTCAAGGCTTTGTTACAGGCTCTTAAAGATTGTGTGCCTCGGATGTATCTAGGGCAGGGCGGGGCTTTTCATCGATAGTATTTTCTTGTGTGTGTTCGGCTTTTATTTGCTCTAGCAGTTCTGCGGAGGGTGTTTTTACATCGATGCCTGATGCTTGTAGATCTTTGGCTACGTTGTCATAAAAATCTTTGAAGGGAGGTTCAGCCGGGTTTGTCATATCCATAGGTACGGAGACTTTTATGCCGATGTTCTGTTTTATATTTTTGGCTGTTCCGGCGCTGCAGGCTTCGAAATAGACACCAACAAGGATGACGTGGCCAGGGCTTTCATCGAATATCTTTTGTAGGAAATTAGAATCCAGACCTTTGCCGTCGTTGTTGGTAAGTGTCAGGTCGGCGTCTTTTTGAAATGTTTCAGGGCGTTCTGTCGCAATGTTAAAGGGTAAGCCTTGAAGGCTGTCTTTCATGGCGTATGACCATGCTATTTTATTAACATGTGGTCTTGCTTCTTCAACAAAATCTAATATTTTTTGGCGTAGCGCAACGTCATCAGGATCATTCTGGTCGAGATATCCACTTTGAACATGGTTCACTATCAGTAATACGTTGTCCATTTTTTCACCCGTTTTAAATCTTATTGATGAATTGTATCATCTTATTGTGCTTGTTTACAAAAAAATGCAAGAAAAAGCAAGGAAATCCCGCGTATTCCTATGCATTGGTATGGGGATGTGTGTTTAGCATGATTTTCCCTAAAGTCTCGAACTCCGTGCGCCTTGGGTGGCCGCGCCGCCATGCTAAGCCGATGTCACGGGTGGGTTTCGGGTTGTTAAAAGGGATGATGGATATGTTCTTGGGTAAATCCTGTAATGCCATTTCGGGCAGGAGGGTCATGCCGTAATTATGGCTGACCAGTTGGATAAGTGTTTGCAGGGATGTCGCGCTGTAGGCCTTGCGTTGTGTGGGCTTTTGCAGGCCACATGCGGCAAGGGCATGGTCGCGCAGGCAATGTCCATCTTCCAGCAAAAGCAGCTCTCCTGCGTCAATATCACCGGTGTTTAGGGTGTTTCCTTGTGGTTCGCGTTCTTTCGGGGTGGCGAGAAAGAAGGGCTCTTCGAACAAAAACATCTGCGTCATGTCCGGTGTATCAAAAGGAAAAGCCATTAAAATCATATCCAGCGTACCTTTGCGGATGCTTTCTACGAGGCGATCGCTGAGGTCTTCGTGCAGTTCCAGTTCCAGTGCGGGGAAGTGTTTTTGTATTGTCGGTAGGATAGTTGGCAAGAAATAAGGCGCGATTGTCGGGATTATTCCAAGGCGTAAAGGCCCTGTCAGTGGGGTTTTTATGTGTTTTGCGCGCGCTGTTAATTTATCCGTATCACCCAGTATTTGGCGCGCGTCATGGGCAACTTCTGCGCCAAAGGTGGTTAGGGTTATATTTTTGCGCTGTCCGCGATTGACGAGGGGCTGATCGAGAATGTTCTCCATCTCGCGGATTCCTGCGCCTAATGTGGATTGGGTGATGTTGCAAATTTCTGCGGCGGCGCTGAATGACTTTTCATCTTCCAGCGCGATTAAATATTCCATTTGTCGTAGTGTCGGTCTCATAATAATAGTGATTATATCATTTTTAATCTTAATTAGTAGTGAAAAAATCATTATTAATTAGTGGTATTATGCGCTGGATTTTAGAGGGGAATCTGTGCAATCTTCTAGTCATAGAAAATGAATTCTTAAAACAAATGGAGAGAATAAAATGCTCGGTATTGGTGATCAAATCCCTGAATTTGAAATTACAGGCGTAAAACCCGGATTTAATGTGCATGAAGAAAACGGCGAAAGCGCGTTTGAAACCATCACGGAAAAAAGTTTTGAAGGAAAGTGGAAGGTTTTCTTTTTCTACCCTAAAGATTTTACATTCGTTTGTCCGACAGAAATCATTGAATTTGCAAATCTGAACGAAGATTTTGCAGATCGTGACACTGTTGTTCTTGGTGGTTCTTCAGATAATGAATTTTGTAAATTGGCGTGGCGTCGTGAACATGATGGCCTTAAAAGTCTTGGTCAATGGTCATTTGCCGACACAAACGGATCATTGATTGATGGTTTGGGTGTGCGTCATGCAGAAGCAGGCGTTGCTTTGCGTGCAACATATATCGTTGATCCTGATGGCGTTATTCAGCACGTTGCAGTGAATGGCTTGAATGTTGGCCGTAACCCGAAGGAAACTTTACGTATTCTGGACGCGCTACAATCTGATGAGCTGTGCCCGTGTAATCGCCAAACAGGTGGTGATACGATTGATGTTTCTGCGGAAGCTACTAAAATAGCTGCATAAACCTTCGTCTTTCGGGCTGCAAATAGCGTGCTTTTATGCTTCCGTTCCTCACGTATGTAAATATACGCTGCGGTACGGGTCAGTAAAACCTTACTATTTTCGCCACGAAATACTTTGGTTTGGTTAAAAAATTAAATTATGGGCGGTGTTTTGCTTGGCTGATGCCGCCCTTTTTACATCTAAAATCCCTAAAATATGGAGAAAATACATGTCTATTTCAGAATTAAAATCTAAAATCCCTGACTATGCGAAAGATATTAAGTTGAATTTATCGTCTTTGGCATCAGATGAAACGCTGAACGAGCAACGCTTATGGGGCACATTTCTGGCTTCTGCTTTGGCAACGGGGAATGCGGATGTGATTGCCGCCATTCAGGCTGAGGCCAGCGGGCATCTTTCGGATGATGTGCAAAATGCGGCGAAATCTGCGGCGGCGATTATGGCGATGAATAACATCTATTATCGTTTTGTGCATTTGGCGAAGAATAAGGAATATCAAACGCTGCAGGCGAAATTGCGTATGAATGTGATTGCCAATCCCGGCGTTGATAAAGTTGATTTTGAGCTGTGGTCACTGGCTGTATCCGCGATTAATGGCTGTGGCATGTGTATTGACAGCCACGAAGCAGCGTTGCGTAAAGATGGGCTTACCACGTCCGAAATACAAACGGCGGTGCGTGTTGCCTCTGTTGTGCATGCGGTGGCGGCAGTCTTAACAGGCGAAGCTGCCCTAGCATAGTCTTCGGTATTTCCTTTTCTGCGGCGTTATGCTGCGCCTTACGTATGAAAAATACGCTTCGCCGCCCCATGCCTTGAAGAAAAGAAAATCTCTTTGACTATTATAGCCTTCGATATTTTCACCCTTGCAGCGTTATTTCACGTCTCGCGTATAAAAATACGCGTCGCCGTTAATGCCTTGCAAGGGTAAAAATCTCTTTGGCTATGTCTTTGGTCTTTCTTCTCGCAGCGTTATTTCTTTTGGTTATAGTGTGTTGTTTTTCCTTGCTTTGCCGTGTCTTAACGATATATAAGGGGTTTCTATTATAAAATAATTTTTCATAAGAAAATATATGGTGATGAGTATGGTTGAGTTTACAGATAATAATGGACAGCCTCTGTCCTTAGGTACAAATCTAGCGAATGTTAATTTGGATGTTACACCCCAGCATGAGCTGGAATTGGCTGGGTGGGATAGAGTTAAGCCTGATTTAGGAATGATGGATCAAGATATATCAGGTTTTCATGCGGTTATTGATCCGCAGGCTGTTGCTTTGTCAGAAAGTTTTCGACCACCGGCACAGGTTGTTCCTGAAGAAACATGGATGGAAAAATGGGATCGGACGAAGCCTGATTTAGGAACTGTGAATGTTTCATATATCGCGGATGCTGAGCCGGAAGAGCCGAGTATGTAATTTGAATTTCTATGAAGATGATACGAAAAAGCGAGCTATATAGCCCGCTTTTTTATTGTCTATATCATGCTGTTATTAAGCAGCAATCTTGACAGGAACGTTCTTTCCACCTTGTGCCTTGTTCATGTGATCATGGACATGGTCAATCATTGTATCAATGTTGTTGTGGAAGAAATGATTCGCACCGGGTAGGACGCGGTAATCAATATCAATGCCTTTTTGCATGTGAAGCTTTTCTACGAACTCATCAACGGCGGGGCGTGGAATAATATCATCGCGTTCACCATGCAAAACCAAACCTGATGTCGGGCAGGGTGCCAAGAATGCGAAATCTTCGATATGTGCAGGTGGTGCAACAGTAATGAATCCTTCGATTTCAGGGCGACGCATAAGCAATTGCATACCAATCCATGCGCCGAATGAAAAACCAGCAACCCAAACATAGGGTGTATTCGGGTTTAATTCCATCATCCAGTCCAGTGCGGCTGCTGCATCGCTTAATTCGCCTTCGCCTTCGTCGTAAACGCCTTGGGATCTGCCAACACCGCGGAAATTAAAGCGCAATGTTGAAAAGCCACGGTCAACGTGTGCCTGAAACAGGGCGTGGGTGATTTTATTGTTCATTGTTCCGCCATGTTGCGGATTCGGGTGTAGTATCAACGCCAACGGCGCGTCTTTTGTTTTAGAATGTGTGTAACGACCTTCAAGACGACCTGCTGGTCCTGTGAGAATGACTTCGGGCATTCATAACCTCTTCTTAATTTGAACTATGTTTCCATTATGCAATTGTAAACAAGATGTTACTGCAAGGTGTTGCTGCTTCATCTAAATTGCCCCTGTTATATATTAGAGAACACAGTATATGTCTATAAAATTCGTATAAGTGATTGAAAAACAATGTGGATAATGATTATCTGTTATATAGGATTATATAGTTTTTTGACAGAATCACTGCAATAAGGGCTGAAATGACGCATATTTACCTAGATTATAATGCCAGCGCACCATTGCATCCCGATGCATGGGCGGTGATGGAGCCGATTTTAAAGATGCAGGGTGGGGCGCATAATGCTTCTGCGGTGCATCATTATGGGCGTGCGGGGCGTAAAATCGTTGAGGATGCGCGCCGTCATGTTGCGCAGTTGGTTGGTGGGGATGTTAATCAGGTTATCTTTAACAGCGGCGCGACTGAGGGTAATAACACGGTGCTGCGCCACTTTGCGGAGGCTTATGCGGATGAGGTTATCTTGGTGTCCTCTGTTGAGCATCCATCTGTATTGGAGGGATTAGAAGCGCGTGGGTGCATTAGGCACGTGCCTGTTGATGGTGATGGGCGTATTCGCCTTGATTCTCTGGAGGAAATGTTAGGCGGGGAGGAGAAGGTTTCTCTGCTGTCCTGCATGGCGGTGAATAACGAGAGTGGCGTTATTCAGGATGTTGCGGCGTTAAGTGCTTTGGCGCATCGTCATGGCGCGTTGTTCCATTGTGATGCCACGCAGGCGACGGGGCGTATTCTCGTTGATATGAAGGCCTTGGGCATAGATTTTCTGACCTTATCATCGCATAAAATTGGCGGGCCGCAGGGTGTTGGTGCGCTGGTGCTTGGTTTGTGCGGGCAAACGCCTAAGCTTCTGTTTGGTGGCGGGCAGGAAAAATCAACGCGCGCGGGTACGGAAAATGTTGCGGGCATTGCGGGTTTTGGTGCGGCGGCTGATGCTGCGCTGACGGGGCTGGAGGCTTATCAAAAGCTGGCGGCTTTGCGTGATCGGCTGGAGGCGGAGCTTACACGTATTTCCCCTGAGATTATTATTCACAGCAAAGACGCGCCGCGCGTTGTTAATACTTGCTTTTTCTCGCTGGCGGGGGCGAATGCGCAAAGCATGTTGATGGCTCTGGATTTGGAGGGGATTGCGGTGAGTAATGGCTCGGCGTGTTCCAGTGGCAGTGTTAAGCCTAGTATTACGCTAAAAGCTATGGGGCAAAGCGCAGAAATTGCATCAAGTGCCTTGCGTGTTTCGATTGGCTGGGATACGAAAGAGGGCGATATTGATGCTTTTTTATCTGCATGGACAAAAATATATAGTCGCATAAATGTCGGGTAACGCCCCAGAAAATGCTAAACACACACTAAGAATTAAACATGATAAGGATTTGAGTATGCCAACGATTACAGTTATTCAAACGGATGGTTCTAAAAAAGATATAGAAGCGGAAGAGGGTTGGTCTCTGATGGAGATTCTGCGCGATGTTCCTTTTGATGTGATTGAAGGCGCGTGCGGCGGATCAATGGCGTGTGCGACATGCCATATGTATGTTCACCCTGAATGGGTGGATAAGGTTGCGGCGCAAGATAACGAGAAGACCGACGAGGAAGAAGATATGCTGGATCTTGCCTTTGATTTGAATGATTATTCGCGCCTTGGCTGTCAAATTCGCATGAGTAAAGAGCTGGATGGCTTGGTTGTTGCGCTGCCCGGTGCGAAAGTTGATTGGTAGCCCCTATGATTAGACACATTGTCATGTTCAGCGCAAAGCAGCCTGAAAACATCGATGCTATTTATCAAGGCCTCAAAATGTTGGAAACGATTGAGGGCGCGTGGTTATTGCGCGTGACTAAAAACGCGAAGGTTGACCAGATTGCCAATGACATTGATGTTGTTGTGTATGGTGAATTTCCTGATGAGGCGGCATTGGCGCTGTATAAATCCAACCCTGTTTATGAAGATTGTATCGCAGTGGTGCGCCCGTTGCGTGATAAGCGCATTGCGGTTGATATTCCAGCTTAGTAAGAAGAGTGAGTGGTTGTTAGCTGCTCTCGTGAATGAAAACTTCGCGATGCGGATAGGGGATTTCGATGTCGTTTTCTTTGAATGCATCCCAAAGGCCAAGCATAACCGCACCATTCATGTTGGTGACACCTTTTTCCGCATCTTTAATCCAGAAACGTAGTTTGAAGTTCAGGGAGCTATCTCCGAATTCGATGAGGTGACAGACAGGGGATGGGCTTTTACAGATACGTTCATGTGCGTTTGCGGCGGCGTCAATGGCCAGCTCAATGACTTCATGCGGGTTGGATTTGTAATGCACGCCGAATTCTACTTCCAGACGGATGAGGGAATTTCCGTGGCTCCAATTCACAACGCGCTGGGTGATGAATTCTTCGTTGGGAATAAGGAATGATTTGTTGTCGCGCGTTACGATTTCTGTGTAACGGGCGGCCATATGATTGACCCAGCCGAATGTGCCGTTTTCAAGTTCGATAACGTCGCCGGGTTTAATTGATTTATCAACCAGCAGCAATATACCGGAAAACAGGTTGGAGATTCCTTTTTGTAAACCAAAGCCAATACCAAGGCCGATTGCACCCCCAAAGACTGTGAAGAGGGATAAATCAATGCCGGAACTTGTAATGCCCATGAGTAATGCGAACACAACCAATGTTACGCGAATAATCTTTGAAATCAGGACTTGTGATGAGCGGGTGAGGCCTTTTGATTTTAATACGCGACGTTCCGCAAATGAAGATATAAATGTCGCAAAGTAAAGCAGGGCAAAGAGATAGAACGCAGTTTTGATAACGGTAAGTGCAGATAATCTGACATCACCGATAGAAAAGCCAATTGCATCCAGCGTTTGTGTTGCGGCGCCAAGCATGCCAAAAATACTGAGCGCAGCCACACACCAGATCGACATTGCAAAGATATTACGCACGGCATTATTATCGATGAATTGCACAATGATACGGATGACGATCCATGCCAGTAAGACCTTCATCATGCCATTTATAAGGGATACATCAACGCCGACAAGCTCTGAGCTGGCGATGCTGGTAATAAAGAACAACACCGTTAGGGTGATGAGAGGGAACAGAAGTTTTCTGACGTTATTGGCAATTTTCTTTGCGCGATAGGGGATGTCGGCTTTGCTGATTGCGTTTTGCATTGGTTTTCTTAAAACGCGGTATAAAATTATGCCAAAAATGAACGATATGGCAATAATGATGCCTTCATATATCGTGTTTGCTTGAAATAAATAATTTGCACACCATGAAACTGCGGCATTCCACCACGCGATAGGGTCAATTTTTTCAAGCTCTTCAATCATGGGGGTGATATTACGCGATTTTGGTTGATGTGCCAAACGCTGTTTCGGCTGCACAGGGTTTTCTTTTCGCGGAAAGTGTGGTTAGCATTTTTGTGTAAATTACTTTTTTGATATAATGTGTGCGCTGTATGGAGAATAGGAAGTAATATATGTCTGGTAATAACCATTCATTGCGGATTTTATATGGCGTTGCCTCGGATGGGCAGGGGCATATTGCGCGTGCCAGTGCATTGATTCCCGAGTTGGAGAAGAGAGGGGCGCACATTACCACGCTGTTTTCCGGCTCGACAGCGTTGAGTAGTGTTGATGAATCGATATTTTCCGATGTTTTACACCGCAAGGGGTATGCGCGCGCGGTTGATGGGGGGCAGTTGGATATGTTTAAAACTGTGGCGCAGAATGTTATGATTTTACCGCGCCTTGCCAAGGATGTCATGACAATGGATTTGCGCCCCTATGATGTTGTTATTTCTGATTTTGAACCTATTTCAGCGTGGAGCACGCGTTTCCAAAATTTGCTGTCCGGATCACATAAACCATCTATTGGTATTGCGCACCAATATTCCTTTGAGCAAGACGTTCCGAAGGTTTCGAGTTTTCTGATGAATAATGCGCAGAGCTTGGCGCGTGCGAAAACCCGTCTGGGTATGCATTTCCATCATTTCGGGCAAGATAGTATTTTACCGCCTTTTATCGGGGATTTGGCTGAAGCCGCGCCTGTGAAGGGAAAAATACTGGTGTATCTCGGGTTCGATGAACTTGATGATATTCAGAATTTTTTGCAACCTCATGGTGGGTATAGCTTTCATGTGTATTCCAAGCAGGTAAAGGAAAAAGCGGTTATGGAGCATATCACCCTTAACCCGTTTAATAGGGATGATTTTAGGCGTGATTTTGCCGATTGTGAGGGCGTGATTACCGGCGGTGGTTTTATGACCCCTGCGGAGGCGCTTCATATGGGGAAAAAGTTGTTGTTGAGCCCGTTGGAAGGGCATCCGGAGCAGCGCTCAAATGTGATGGCTCTGCAAGAGCTTGGCGCCGCACATGTTATGGAAGGGTTGGATCGTTCGGTGTTAACACAGTTTTTGAGAGATGATCAGGTCACTCAAATTCGTTATCCTGATGTGGCGCGTTCGCTTGCGGATTGGATTATGAACGGGAATTATTCGAAGAACAGCAAGAATGATCTGTGCCAATCTTTATGGGCGCAGACTGATATTAATGTGCTTCCTTCATAAGAAAGAGTGGGCATAAAAAAGAGTGAACATAAAAAAAGAGCACGGAACATGTCCGCACTCTCTTCGCTCTACTTTTTATACGCTTTAAACTTTAATTCGCATTTGATGGTGCGAGGATTTTTATGGCCTCATCCGGGTATTCTTTGCGGAAGGATTCGTCCAGATCTTTCGGGTGCGCCATGAGGCGGAAGAAAATCGGGCCACAGAGGATATCTGCCGAAAGGGAGATGTCTATATCAGCACGGAATTCACCGTTTTTCTGGCCTTCTTCGATGCTGTAACGGATGGCATCCATAAGAGGTTCTAATAAATTATCTTTGAAAATAGCCAAAGAAATTTCGCTGGCTTGCGCTTCACTGAACAGTTGAGCAATGGTTTGACCGTTATTACTGTCAACTAAGCGGATCAGCTTATCCAGTTGCATTGTTATGGCTTCTTTATGGCTGCTGGCTGTTGGCAGAGGGGTTTGCATACCTGGTTGGCTGGCCAGTGCATCCATGACAACGGCGGTTTTATTCGGCCACCAGCGATAGATCGTTGTTTTACCGACTTTTGCCTTTTTTGCGATTGATTCAATGCTTAGCTCTTGCACAGATGTCTGAAGCAATAGCTTGTTTGTTGCGTTTAGGATCGCTTTGCGCGATTTTTCACTGCGGGGACGGCCTTTTTTGACGGCTGTACTTTGCATGACTTTCTCCTTTTATGTCCGCACGTGCTGCGGTTCAAGAACAATATGAAAACTTATCGTGTCGTATTTAGATAAGACAGATATGCCTTATTTTTTTCACTTTGGCAAGAGAGAAGAAGTGTTTTTTTGTATATTGCGTATCATATTTGTAAAACTGTTTATTTTTAGTATGTTGTGACATTAAATTGGTTCTTATTATTATCTATTATTCATGGAACCGAACCACCTCGTTTAGGCAGCTTTGCGTTTTTTTAACCGATTCGCTATCGCAACAGCGAATCGGTCTGTGGTGTTTTTATACTGTTTTAGAAACGATAGGTTAGCCCCGTGGTGATGTTCCAGTCACGCTCCATCTGCACACCATTTAAGTTCTGATATACGGGTAAGCGTGCTTCTACGCCGAATTCCAGCCCTTTTAGAGACGGGGTATCAAAGGCATAAATGAAGCCCGCGCCAAGTTCTATCGTCTTGCCGCCGTAATTGTCGGGATTGGCGGTTTGTACGGGGGCGGTGATGTTTGAATCCGCGCCTTTAATCTTGCCAATTGTCTCGCCGCTGACCAGTGCATTTACCGTAATCTGGTTTGAGACTTTATATCCGCCCCAGCCCGTAAGGGTATGCTTATTGCCCCGTCTGTAGCCCTGTGCGTTCTCGTTTTCCAGCCGAATCACACCATTATACTGCGCCCCCCATGACCATTTATCACTGTGTCCTGAGTACGTTACACCCGTAAGCGCATCCCATGTACCAGAACCAAGCTGCATCGCGTAAGGTAGGCGCAATGTTGGCGTTGTATTGGCGGGAGAGAGGATATCATCTTCTTCCTTGATAGAACCAGTTGGCGCGGAGATGCCAAGGCTGATATTAACGTTATGGTTGGCCGTTTCGTAAAGGTTGTAGATGCCTGTTAGAGAGGTGTCTCCCCAACCGCTGGACCTTGTTGTGAAACGCCCCAACTCGGTTGCGCCAGCCATGCCTGCAAAAGTGATGTGGGTCATGTCCTTTTTCATATACATGGCCATTGCCATTAAAGTCAGTTTATCAGTGACCCCGTACATTGCCCCGAACATATGCATGTCCATATCCATTTTAGTCGGAACAACGCGCAATGTTGCAGGTGGTGCGTTTGGGTTTACGATGGTGTTCACAATCTCTTCAGGGGAGATGGAACTCGTTCCTTTGCGGTTGCCTTCCATTGCCATGTGCTTAAAGCGGTAAGAGACCATCCATTCGCCTTTCTTATGGGTGTGGTCGCCCATAATGCTTAATGGTGCGGCGGGGACGTTGTGTCGGTGGCCGTTGTGGGTTTCATGATTGCCGTGATGCAAGTGCATGTCCTGTGCAGAGGCATTTAGAGGGCAGACAGATAGGATTGTTGCGGCCATCAGGCCGACTTTATAGAGAGTGTTCATCATTGAACTCCTTGAATATGTGCCATAGGCTAACCTGTTATCCGCTTCTTATAAGCGTGATTGTTCAGGCGGTATGGCATTTGATTTTATGAAATATTTATTTAAGCGCTGTGCGCGCTTGGCGGTGCGCGTGGGGCATGCGCCGTGATGACGGTGCGGGTGCGTAGGGTTTGTTGGTCTGCGGGAATGTGCAGCCTAAACGCGGTGGCATCATGTTTGCCGAGGATATGTATTGTGGTTGGTGTGGTGTAATCCGCGGCGGCGGTTAAACACATGACACAATGATTTTGGATTGTTACGGGCGCGGGGATCTTTTGCCCGTTTTCATCAAGGAAGATGGTTCTTTCGCCAAAGGCACTACAAATGACAATAGGCTGGCCATCAATTTTTTTGACCCAAAGCGGTGTTATCTGCGCCAGAAAAGCCAGCCCCATTGCAAAAAGAGCAAGGGAGGTTACGACTTTTCTATAGTGTTTGGCGGTTAGGGTCATGATGTACTAAATGCTTTTAATAAGCTTGTCTTTGGAATGTTTTCGGGGCTTGGTCAATTACAACAATTGAGCCTTTTCTGTATTCAAGGATAGCCAGACCGCGTTCCACGATACCGTCAGAGCGGAAGCGGAAAATGCCGTCTACACCTGCAAAACCGTTTGGATTGGTGATGGCGCGGCGATTATAGGCAGGGCGGTTATCATATTGCAGGCCGCTGCGTGCTAAGCTGGCGGCAAGGGCTGTGGCGTCATAGGCCAATGATGCGATGCGCGGGGGCTTGGAATAATAGATGCTGTGATAGCGACGCTCGAACTTTATGCGTGCGGCGGGCGCGGGGGCGGCGAACCATGCGCCATCCATCGATTTATCACGTGCAAGTGCGGGGTCGTCCATCAAGCCTGTTCCCAGACGTTTGACTTGAGACGCCGGTAAATCATAGTGATTGAGGAAGCTGCCGACTTGGCGCGCGATGGTGCTGCCTACAGGCATTAAAATGGCATTAAACGGCGCGCCGTGGGCGTTTTTACTGGCGCGGCGAGCTTCATAATCAGAGAAAGATTTGATGACTTTCCCTAAATCATGTCCTTGCGGTGAAAAGCGTTCAATGCGGGATGTTTCAATGCCTGCGCGGCGGGCAATTGATTGATAGGCAGAAACCACGCCATTGCCGTAACTGTCGCGTGGGCTGAGAACGCCGATGTTGTTATATCCGGCGTTGCTGGCATAGCGTATAACGCGCTCCACTTGGTCAAAGGGCAAGAAGCCAATCAGAAATGTGTGGCTGTTTGCCAATGTCCAGTCCGTTGAGAAGGCGATCATATTGACGTTTGCGCTTTGTGTCACTTGGCGTGCGGCTTTTACAGAGGTGGAAAACACAGGGCCAAGAACAAGCTTTGCACCATCTTGCAGAGCAGAACGCGCGGCATTGCGTGCGCCTTCCGCCGTGCCTTTGGTATCTTTGGGGAGAAGTTCGAAATTATCGTAGCCAACATCGAATAATGCGATTTGCGCGGCGTTTAACATGGCTTGCCCCAGTTTGGAATGCTGCCCGCTGAGTGGTAATAAAATAGCGACTTTAACAGGGGGGAGGCCATTGCCTTGTGCCTGATTCGGTGCGCCGAGGGCTTGTTGCTCTACGGCCGCAACGGATAAATCGTTTGGTGTTTGCGCGGCGTTTTGTCTGCCTGATTGGTTGGATGATTTCCATGGTTGGGTGTTATATCCGCCGGAGGAAACACAGCTGCCTAAGACCAAAGAGGTTAGTAAAACGCAAAATAGTGGCAATATGGAATAAAAACGTAATCCGGTGTGTAATTCGCGCATGAGTCTGCTACTCTCTTCAAAAATTAAGGTAATGATGTCGATTATGAGTATGGACGATATAGAAAAAGCAACTGAAAATCCAGAGGCAAGTGTGCATTTAAAGAGCGGCTTGTATATTGTCGCCACGCCGATTGGAAATCTGCGCGATATTTCCTTGAGGGCTTTGGAGGTTTTGCGCAATGCCGACGTTATTATGTGTGAGGATACGCGGGTGACGCGAAAGTTGCTGCATGCTTATCAAATTAAGGGAAAGCTATATTCTTATAATGACCATAGTGACGAGACCCGCCGTCAATCTATTGTTGAGCAGGTGAGTGCGGGGCAGGTTGTGGCTTTGGTCAGTGATGCGGGGATGCCGTTAATTTCTGATCCTGGGTATAAGTTGGTGCGTGATTGTGAAGCTGAGGGCGTTTACATCACCACAATTCCGGGGGCGAGTGCGCCGTTGGCGGCCCTTCAAATATCGGGATTACCGAGTGACAGGTTTTGCTTTATCGGGTTTTTGCCTAACAAAACCAATGCGCGTCAGAAATTATTGACGCAATGGCGCGATGTGCCGGGGACGTTGATTGCCTTTGAAACCGCGCCGCGTTTATTGGGGGCTTTGCAGGATATAGAAACCGTGTTTGGGGCGCGTGAGGTTGCGGTTGTGCGCGAGATTACCAAGATGTATGAGGAAGTGCGTAAAGATATGCCTGCTGTTTTACGGGCGCATTATGAAGAAGAGGGCTTGCCGCGTGGTGAAATTGTGCTGGTTATTGCGCCGCCTGAAGAGGTGGAAATCAGTGATGAGGCTGTTCACGATATGATACGCATCGCGCTGCAAACAATGCGTACGAAAGAGGCTGCGGCGGTTGTCGCCGAAAAGACGGGCAGAAAAAAGAACGACTTATATAATATAGCCCTCAAAATCAGCAAAGAAACGTGATGGGTGCAGCCCAAAATAATGACGAGACGAATTATGCCCGCGGCGTTCGCGCAGAGGAAGAGGCGACGCGGTATTTGGAGGCGTTGGGCTATGCAATATTGCGCCAGCGTTATAAGACAAAATTCGGTGAAATTGATCTGATTGTGCAAAAAGATAATTTGTTGTGCTTTGTTGAGGTGAAAATGCGCCGTAATATCGCAGAAGCCTTGGAGTCTATAACCCCCCGCGCGAAGAAACGAATAGAGAATTCGGCGCTGTTCTTTTTATCCGAACATCCTGATTATATGAATTGCGATATGCGTTTTGATGTGATTGCCATGTGTTATGCGCCGGATGGCACATTGGACATTACGCATCTGGACAATGCATGGGAAGCACGTTCATAATGTAGGTATTCGACTCAGGTGATTCGAATATTGATATTCAAAGTTCGGGATTTTGTTATGAAACACTATGTTATACTTTCTCTTGCCGCATCCGGCCTTCTTCTTTCTTCTTGTACTGCTGTTGGGATTGCTGCCGGTGTTGGCGTTGGCGTCGGGACAGCCGTTGTTCAGGAAGGCGGCATTTCACGCGCAGCCACTGATTTGCGCATTCAAACAGAAATTAATGATCTGTGGTTCCGCTATAATATAAGTATGTTTACAAAATTGGATCTGACGATTAATCAAGGGCGTGTTTTGATAACGGGTGTCGTACAAGACCCCGCACACCGTGTTGAGGCTGTGCGTATGGCATGGCAGCCAAGAGGCGTTGTTCATGTGATTAATGAAGTTAAAGTTGCTCAAAGCACAGGAATTGTCGGTTATGCGAAGGATACATGGATTTCTACGCGTTTGCGTGCTGCTCTGATTATGGCGAGTGAAGTTGAGTCGATTAATTATTCTATCGATACCGTGCAGGGCAGTGTGTATCTGATGGGCTTTGCGCAAAATCAAGCGGAGCTTAATCAAGTGATTGAAACGGCGCGCACCATTGAAAATGTGAAGCAAGTTGTCAGCTATGTGAAGCTGGTTGGTACGCCGGAGCTTGCGCCTGTGTCCAATGGCCAAATGGATGCCTCAACACAAATGGCGCCTGCCGCACCGAACGCCGCTGCAACGGGTGAGCCGATACAATGGAATCAAAACAGTGTGTATGATTGATATTTCTATCATCTGACATTCTGACATATATATAAGGACATGATGAACACAGATGCCCCGACTATAGATGCTTTAAAGCAATATGCCAGCCAGCCGGATAAGGATATTGATCTGGGGGCTTTGGCTTTGGCGATGGTTGCGCCGGATCATGAAGGGATACCTGTCGATCGCTATATCCGGCATTTTCAGAAAATCAGTGATGAAGTTTCGGGGCGTTATGATGCCCTGATATCCGATGGCGCAGAGGATGACGCGGGGGTGCGCTTGGCTGCGCTTAAATATGCGTTATCCGATATTTATGATTATCGCGTTGATGATACGCATTACGAAATGCTGGAAAGTGCGGATATGATGCGGGTTGTTGATCGCGCAAGGGGCTGTCCGAATGCTTTGTGCCTCTTATATATGGACGCGGCGCGTAAAGCAGGGTGGTTGGTTGAAGGTGTGAACTTCCCGAATTTGTTTTTGTGTCGCTTGGAGCATGAAGGCGTGCGGATTATTTTCGATCCCTCGCAGCAATGCAAAATACTGGAAGCGCATGATTTAAGGGGCATTGTAAAAGATGCGCTGGGGGATGGTGCGGAACTGTCCACAGATTATTTTGACGGGCTGGGTGCGCGGGAAAGCGTTATTTATCTTTGTAATCACTTAAAGCATCGCCGCATTGCGATGGGCGACTATGCCAGCGCATTGGAGATGATTTTACGAATGCGGATGATTTCACCTGATGAATATCGGTTGTTGCTGGATGCCGGTGTGCTTTATGCGCGTTTGGGGAACACATCTGAGGCTATTGAATGTTTAAACGAATATATTGAGCGCGCGCCCAATCATTATGACCGCCAAGAGGCAAGGCTGTTGTTGGACGAATTGTTAAGTGATTTGTAAAATGCTTTTCTTCACGGGAATTTCCGCACTCTTATATCGAATCCCTTGCAAGCATGACAATAAGAGCTTAAGAGTGTTAGATATTGTTTTACGAATCCTTAGGCGGATTTGTATTTTGTTTTTGAGTTTTACGAAGGAGAGACGTTTATGTTCGCTCGGTATTTTATGATTTTTTCAGCCCTGTTGATGGTTAGTGCGTGTACAGGCAACGCAGATAAAGGCGGTATTGAAACCGGTATGAATGATGGTATTATCGTTGATGAAAGCGATATATATGCTGATTCCGGCCCTGCACCGGGAACACAAGCGGACTTAGTTGTTAACGTTGGTGATCGTATCTTTTTTGAAACAGGCAGCTCTGACTTAACGGCTGCGGCGCGTACAACATTGGAAAATCAAGCTGTTTGGCTTGGTCAGTATTCCAGTTTGATCGTCAGCATTGAAGGCCACGCGGATGAGCGCGGAACACGCGAATATAACCTTGCATTGGGTGAGCGTCGTGCGAATTCTGTGAAAAACTATCTTGTTGCACTTGGGGTTAGTCCTTCACGTGTTGCGACAATCAGTTACGGTAAAGAACGTCCGGCTGTACCGGGTGCAAATGATATGGCTTGGTCACAAAACCGTCGAGGCGTAACAAAGGTTCAATAGAATATGACTGTCTATACTTTCAAACACACACTGCGCGCTGCTTCTGCTTTTGGACTTATCGCGGTTATGAGTGTTGTGGCGGGGCCTGCATCTTTGCAGGCTCAGTCATATGATTCGCCTGCTGCTGCTGCGGCTGAGATTCGTTTCCAACAAATGGAAAAGGAAATCCGCCGTTTGACAGGGCAAGTTGAAGAGCAAAACTATGAAATTCGCCGTTTGCGCGAAGATCTGGCCAAAAGAGTTGGTGATCTTGAAATGCGTTTAAGAGATGCAGGGCAAAGTGGCGGCGGGAACATCTCCGTATCTTCTTCAGGCACGCCTTATATGGCGCAATCTTCTGCCAGCACATATTCTAAACCGCAGGCAACGCCGCAAGCGACTAAAAAACCAAATTCATCGTTTCAATATCAGCCTCCCGGTGGTGCACCGCAGGCTTTGGGAACGATTAATAAGTCACAAAGCACAGGGGCGGTCTCTGCATCGTCTGATTCTGCGCCGGGTGCTTATGACTATGCTTATTCATTCATAAAGGCACGGAACTTTGATCGCGCCGAGATGGAGTTTGCAAAGTTTATGACCGACCATCCAAATCACCCTTTGGTTTCTAATGCTAAATATTGGTATGGCGAGACTTTTTATGTGCGTGGTGGGTATGAAAAATCCGCACGGATATTTGCCGAAGGGTATCAGCAATTTCCAAAAGGCCCGAAAGCCGCCAGTAACTTGCTGAAACTTGGGATGGCGTTAACAGGGATGGGTAAAACCGCTGATGCGTGTATCGCCTATAAGCAGTTGAAGAAGGATTATGCACAATCGTCCGTGTCTGTGTTGAAACGCGCGAGTACCGAGATGAAACGCATTAACTGCCGCTAAATTATATTATATGGCGCTGTGAGCTGCGTTAAATTGCGGCTTACGTATTGAAAATACGCTGCGCCTTATTTGCCTTGTCACATTACCCTATAATATAATTACTGTAGGTGAGCCATGTATAAGGCCTTATTTTCCTCGCCGTATTAGCCTCAGTGTAGTTTGCATATTACATACTTAGGTGATAGTGGTATTTACAATTATGACAGATAAAAAAAGCAATCAGCATAATACTAAAAAGCAGCCTTCATTTATGGATGGGGTTTCTGATGCTATGGCGATGCATTTTTCCGACATGGGGGAGGGTGATATTGCTGTTGGTGTATCCGGTGGGGCGGATAGTATGGCTTTGTGTTTTGCTCTGTCTGAATATTTTAAAGATAGCGCAGCAGTTACAATACATGCGTTAAGCGTGGATCATGCCCTGCGCACGGAGAGTTTAGGCGAGGCGCAGCACGTGGCGGAGATGCTGAAGCCTTTGTCTAATGTAGAGCATCAAATTCTCACATGGGCGCATGAAACCAAGCCTGACGCCCGTATTCAGGAGAAAGCACGCGTTGCGCGTTATGATTTGATGAAAAATTATATGCGGGCGCACAATATTACGATGTTATTCTTAGGCCATCACATGGATGATCAGGCTGAAACCCTTCTATTCAGGTTAGCGAAGGGCAGTGGGCTTGATGGTTTATCGTGCATGTCTGTTGTTCAAAGGATGGAAAATGACTTTATTTTATGTCGTCCTCTGTTGGGGTTGAATAAGGTGGATATAATTTTGTTTTGTGAAGGGCGCGGGATTGGTTTTATCAATGATCCATCCAATGATTGTGAAGATTATGCACGCGTACGTCTGCGAAAATCACGTGATATCCTTGCAGAAGAGGGGCTGACCTCCAAGCGTTTATCGGTGGCGGCAAAGCGTTTTTCACGTGCCCGTAAGGCATTGGATTTGATGGCAAATAATTCTTTTGAGGGATGTCTTTTAGAAAACAAATCAGGTCGAGTCGTATTTAAATTATCAGGCTTAGTTTCCTATCCCGAAGAGATTGTTTTACGGGTCATATTAAAGGCGATGTCGAACCTGCAAAATGACACCGGATACGGTACACGATTGGAACGCGTGGAGAATTTATGTGCTGATTTGATGAAACCGGATAGCTTTCGAAAACGAACGTTAGGGGGCATCATTTTTGAATGTAGAAACAAAGATGATCAGTTGATTTTATCTTTGGAAAATCTCCCCTGAATTTACAGCTTAATTTTCATCAAATAGCTTTGTTTCTCAGTATAAATAGGCTAAATTTTCAGCGTGGTAAGGTATTGTTAAATACCTCGCTGTATAAAGTATTTCCTTTGTGTTGTCGGTGATGGCAACACCATAATTTTGTAAGGCAGAAAAACGTGAATAATATTAATCGTAATTTGGTGTTTTGGTTGGGCATAGGCCTTGTCATTTTGGTGTTGTTGAGTGTTGCCAATGATAAACAGCAACAAGCGTTGAAGGATGACGCGGAAATTAGTTACAGCGAATTTATGGAGCGTGCGCAAGCGGGCGGCATCGTGGAAATTGTTATCAAAGGCGATAATCTTGAGGGGAAATATACCGGTGATGAAGGATTCTTTATATCCAAAGTGCCGCCGGAGGAGAATATTGTTGATCGCCTTGCGGGGACGCAAGTGAAAATTAAGGCCGCTGAGCCTGATCCACCAAAAATTAGTTTGGGATATGTCCTGATGAATTTTGCGCCGATCCTGATCTTGATCGGATTCTGGTTCTTTATTATGCGTCAAATGGGCGGTAAAGGTGGTGGCGGTGCGATGGGCTTTGGCCGTTCACGTGCAAAGTTGATGACAGAGGGGAAGGGCAAAATTACATTTGACGATGTTGCTGGTATTGATGAAGCCAAGCAAGAGTTGGAAGAGATTGTTGATTTCCTTAAAGACCCACAAAAATTCCAACGCTTGGGTGGTAAAATCCCACGCGGGGCGTTGCTGGTTGGTGCACCCGGTACAGGTAAAACACTGATTGCCCGCGCCGTTGCTGGGGAGGCAGAAGTGCCGTTCTTTACGATTTCAGGGTCGGATTTTGTTGAAATGTTTGTTGGTGTTGGTGCCAGCCGTGTGCGTGATATGTTTGAACAGGGCAAGAAAAATGCCCCTTGTATCATCTTTATTGACGAAATTGACGCTGTTGGTCGCCATCGTGGCGCGGGTCATGGCGGTGGTAATGATGAGCGTGAGCAAACGCTGAATCAGATGTTGGTCGAAATGGATGGCTTTGATGAAAATCAGGGTGTTATCATTTTGGCGGCGACAAATCGCCCTGATGTTCTTGATCCTGCGTTGTTGCGCCCCGGGCGTTTTGACCGTCAAATTACCGTGCCTTTGCCTGATGTGATTGGGCGTGAAAAAATATTGTTGGTTCATATGAAAAATGTGCCTTTGGCCAATAATGTTGATCCGTCTATTCTTGCGCGCGGAACACCTGGGTTTTCCGGTGCTGAATTGGCTAACTTAATAAATGAAGCGGCCTTGTTGGCGGCGCGTCGGAATAAACGCGTGGTTGGTATGGATGACTTTGAAGATGCCAAAGATAAAGTCATGATGGGGGCGGAGCGTCGCTCTATGGCGATGAGTGATGACGAGAAAAAACTCACAGCCTATCATGAGGCAGGCCATGCGCTTGTATCTTTGAACGAGCCTGAATGTGATCCAATTCATAAGGCCACAATTGTGCCGCGCGGACGTGCGCTTGGTATGGTTATGAGCTTGCCTGAAGGGGATCGCTATAGCCAGTCTATTGCAAAAATGAAGGCCGTATTGGCGATGACTATGGGCGGACGCGCAGCCGAAGAAATTAAGTTTGGTAAAGATCAGGTTACCAGTGGTGCATCCAGTGATATTCAATATGCAAGCTCCATGGCGCGTGCAATGGTTATGCAATGGGGGTTGAGTGATAAGATTGGAATGGTGGATTATAGTGATGATGTGAATAGTTTTCAGCAGCGTCGTATTTCCTCTGAAAAAGAAGCAGAAATTGATAAGGAAGTTAAAAAACTTATTGATGATGCGTATAAGCGTGCCATGAAATGTTTGACGGATAATGAAGATGATTTTGAAACATTGGCTAAGGCTTTGTTAGAGTATGAGTTACTATCGGGTGACGAGATTAAGGGGCTGTTACGTGGAGAGTCTATTATCCGCCATGAAGACGTTGACGATGCGTCAACGAGCACACCGCGTTCCTCTGTACCAAGTGGTGGTGGCGAGGATAAACCGGATTAATTTCAGGCTGTATCGATGTTATTAACGTCCTAAAATGTAGCGCTCTAATAGATGTCTTTTGCCGTTGCCCAGATGATAGTGGAGGGCGTAAAGGGGCGAAGAGGCCGGATATAAACAGCCTTGATGCCATCAGGGAAGAGGCTGCTGCGGACGCTGAATTTCTGGCAAATGACGGATTTACCCTTTGTCTCGTTCAAGGTAACATTATTCAAAACATATTCTGTTTTATCCGCTGATATAGCAATGATCTCTGCGATGATTTCGCCGTGTTTTGCACCTTCAAGGCGTTTTTTATCAATGATATTTTTATTCTCTTCGGCAATTGTTGATGTAAATGAAAAGCAAATACCTGTTCCATGCCCCAGAACGGGGAGAGGCGCGGTTTGGACGTATTTTTTTGGTGCTTTCAGCTGCTTCGGGTTTTCATCTAGTATGACACTCTGGTAGGCGTCGAAAAACACTGATTTCATAAAGCTTTCCGGAATAAGTGACCTAAAATAAGAGGGGATAGGACTCATAAAGAAAGCCCCTAAACCAAGAAGGATCAGGATAAAGAGGGTTAAATCATTCAGCTTCCTCCTCCCCGCAGGTGGAGGAGTCTCTATATCTTTCAGCGGTATTATATGTTGCTTCTCAGTCATCTCTTTTATTTCTTTAATAATCCTTCACGGCGCAATAGAGCATCAGGATCGGCGTCGCGACCGCGAAAACGTTTATAGAGCAAGTCAGGTCTTTCACTGCCGCCGCGGGTGAGGATATTATCCTTATAGCTTTGCGCGGTGGCTTGATCATACAGGCCTTTCTCAAGGAACAGCTCAAACGTATCGGCGTCCAGAACCTCTGCCCATTTGTAACTATAATAGCCTGCGCTGTAGCCGCCTGCAAATATATGCCCGAAGGAAGTGGAGGTCGGCCCCGATAAACGCGGGAAGAGTGCCGTGTCTTTCAGTGCATCATCTTCGAAGGTAGCGACATCATCAATAGTGCTAGGGTCAGCGGTGTGCCATGTCATGTCCAGTGTTGCCAGCCCCATTTGACGTAAACCCGCCCAGCCAACCATGAAATGCATGGAACTGCGGAGTTTATCAACCAGCTCCGCGGGGATCTTCTCACCGGTTTCATAATGCGTGGCAAAACTGTCGAGCGTTTTTTTCTCGTAACACCAGTTTTCTTGTAGCTGCGAAGGTAGCTCTACAAAATCCCACAGCACGGACGTGCCTGAAAGGGATCGGTATGTCACATCGGATAACAGGCCATGCACCGCGTGTCCCATTTCATGGAACAGGGTTGTAACCTCGCCATGGGTGAGCAGGGACGGGCGGTCTTCTGTAGGCTTGGTGAAGTTACAGACGATGGCAATCACGGGGCGCTCTATTTGGCCACGGAAGAACCCTTGATCGCGAAAGCTGGTCATCCATGCGCCTTGGTTTTTACCTGTGCGCGGGTGAAAATCACCGTAGAGCGTGCCGACGAAGCTGTTATCGCTTTCGTTGAAAACGTCGAAGGTTTTTACATCTTCGTGCCATGTCGGGTATTTATCGCTTTCCACGAATTTAATGCCGAAAAGCTTTGTGAAATGGTTGAAGCAGCCGCCCAAGACTTTATCGAGCTGATAGTAGGGGCGGAAATCCTCGGAAGTAAATTCAAACAGCTTTTGTTTTAGTTTTTCAGAGTAATAGCCAACATCCCACGGCTGTAGATCATCCACGCCGTGTTCTTCTTTAGAGAAGGTCGTTAGTTGTTCCAAGTCTTTTTCCGCTGCGGGTTTATAGACGGCTTTAAGCCTATTAAGGAAGTCCATCACTGTGGCAGGGGATTTTGCCATACGTTCTTCCAGAACATAATGTGCATGCGTGTTATAGCCCAGAAGGTTCGCGCGTTCTTTGCGTAGGGAGACGATTGATTTTACGTTATCGGAGTTATCAAATTCATCATTCCATGCGCGGGAGGTAAAAGCGCGCCATATTTTTTCACGTAATTCGCGGTTATCGGCATATTGCATGAAAGGGCCGAAACTTGGGTAATCCAGCGTGACCAGCCATTTACCATCGTAGCTCTTTTCTTTGGCGGCGTGGGCGGCGGCGTCTATAGCGCTGTCGGGTAGGCCTGCAAGGTCGGCTTTATCTTCGATAATCAGCTCAAACGCTTCGGCGGATTTTACTGTGTTTTGCATGAAAGCAGGGGTCAGGGTAGACAGCTCTTGGCTGATCTCGCGCAGACGTTCTTTCTTTTTATCATCCAAAAGCGCCCCGGAGCGTACAAAACCACGATAACTATCATCCAGCAAAGTATACTGTTCTGCTGTTAGGTCGAGGTCGTCACGTTGCTCATAAATCTCCTTGATACGGGCGAAGAGTTGTTCATCCAGAGAAACATCGCTGGAGAATTTTGCGTTGATGGGGCCTATCTGTGTGGCAAGCTCGTGCAAATCATCGCCGCCCATAGAGGACAGCATATTGTAGAACACGCCGGCGGCTTGTCCTAAATTCTCGGAGGCGCTTTCCAGCGCGACTAATGTATTTTCAAATGTCGGGGCATCATCATTATTTTTGATGGCGTCAATATTGGCGCGGGCTTGTTCGATGCCTTCTTCTATGGCTGGCAAGTAATGTTCTGTTTTCACCAAATCAAAATGAGGGGCTTGATTAGGGAGGGTGGATTTTTGTAGAAGTGGATTGTCAGACATGTAAGAATTTTCCTGTCGGTCATAGATTTACTGATAATTAGATTACAGAACAAATTATGGAACAAAATGAACCACGTGCCAAGGTCTGAAATATTTGATGATGTATATTTCTCCCCAGTCGATGGATTGGCTGAGTCGCGCTATGTTTATTTAGAGGGCAATAAGTTGCCCGATTCGTGGAAAGGCAGGGCTTGCTTCACTATTTGCGAGCTAGGCTTTGGCACAGGATTGAATTTTCTGGCTGTTTTACAGTTACTGGCGATGAGTCCTGTTGGGGAGCGTCCGAAGGCGCTGCATTACATATCTTTCGAGAAATATCCGCTTACGAAGGATGTTATCAGGGCTGCACTCTCGCATTGGGGGGCACTTGATTCGGTATTGGACGCATTATTATCCAAATACCCTGATGATTCGGAAGAGGGTGTTTATGATTTGCCGATTATGGAGGGTGTTACATTGACACTTATCATTGGAGATGTGAATGATGCGCTGCCGAAATTGAATGCGGCGGTTGATTGTTGGTTTTTGGATGGATTTAAACCGCGCAGCAACCCCGATATGTGGAGTGAAATTGTGTTTAAGAATATGGCACGTTTAAGTGCTGTAGCAACTACATTTTCAACGTTTACGGCTGTTGGGTATGTTCGGCGTGGGCTGGAATCTGTGGGGTTTGATGTGCAGAAAATATCCGGCTTTGGGTATAAATGGCATATGTTGGTCGGAACGTATGATGGAGGAAAGCAATGCGCGTAAATATAATCGGCGGCGGGTTGGCTGGGTGTGCGCTGGCCTATGTGTTGAAGAATAATGGGGCGGAGCCTGTTATATACGAGGCATCATCGTGCCTTGCAGCGGGGGCATCGGGGAATGATGTCGGGCTTTATAACCCACGGCTCTCGGCGCAATTTGATGGTATGGCGCGGTTTTACTCGGATGGGTTTTTTCAGGCGTTGGAGGTTTTTGAGCATTTTGGTGATGCTATTGATTGGAATCCGTGCGGCGCGTTAACCCTGATGACCAATGAGCGCAGGATTAAGCGTTTTCGTAAAACCATGGCCAGTTGGGATTGGTCTGAGGATGATATGCGCCTTGTTAGTGCGCAGGAGGCAACGGAGATCGCGGGGGTGGATGTTCCTAATGAATGCTTATATTTGCCGCGATCAGGGAATATCTCGCCGAAGAAGATCTGCCATGAATATGCGCGCGGTGTTGAAGTGCATTTAAATCACGCTGTGGATGATCTTGATGCGCTTGAGGGTGATGTGAGTGTCCTTGCATGCGGTGTAGCATGTCTGGGCTTTGAGGAGGCTGCACGTATCCCTTTGAAGACGGTGCGGGGGCAGGTGAGTTATGTTGCGCAAACCGAGGCCACAAGAGGTTTGAAAGTCGCTTTAAGCTATGGCGGGCATTTTGCGCCTGCGCGTGATGGTGTGCATTGCCTTGGTTCGACGTTTCAGCCATGGGCAGAGCATAGTGATTTGCGTGATGAAGACGATTCGGCCAATTTGGAGAAGCTGTTTTCTGTATTCCCTCATCTTGAGGGCAACTACAATATAAGGGATCATCGAGCTTCTATGCGTACAACATCGCGAGACCATTTTCCGGTGATTGGCCAATTATCTGATGATGTCTATATATCCACAGGGCACGGGTCATATGGGATACTGAGCAGTCTTGTATCGGCTAAAATATTATCCAATTTGATTGTCGGGGGCGGCTACTGCGTATTACCGGAGATGCTGTCTGCCTTATCGTTTGCGCGTTTCAAAGAGTAATTCGCGCTCTCCATCTTTACAAAAAATTATAGTTTTTGGCGTATAAATAGATGTATAGAGAAAAGGATGGGGTTATGGATAAATTTTTCAAAAAATATTTTTCTGATGATGATGGTGCAACGGCGATTGAATATGGTTTGATTGCGGCGGGTATCGGTCTTGCCATTAGTGCGGTTGTTGCGACCCTTGGCGTTGATATTACCGCGACTTTCACGAACATATCATCGCATCTCTAAGTTCAGTATAATCATTACTTAAATACCTAAATTTATTTTCTGGATGGAATAGCATAAGAGGCAAAAGCTTCTGGTGTTCCATTTGCCATATGTTAATCTTGGCTATTCTTAAACGATTAGAAGCCACGATAGATAATGTTTGAACATTTTAATTTGTCAGTTCTTTTTATGCCGGTGATCGCGTTTGTGCTGGTTGTTGTGTTGGTTATGCCGTTTAGGAAATTGGCTTGTAAGCTTGGCATTGTTGATGCACCCGGTGGCAGAAAACATCATGATTTTGCTGTTCCACCGATTGGTGGTTTGATTATTTTTACCGTATTTATGATTTTTGGCGTTTTGTCGGGTGTTGTTAGTTTGCAAGTCTATTGGCCGCTTTATGTGTCTTTGGTTGTTTTGCTGGTTTCGGGCGCTATGGATGATCAGTTTTCGTTACATGCAAGAATAAAGTTTCCTATTCACATTTTTGCTGCCGTATTGATTGCCTTTATGGGCAATGTTCAGGCGGCCTATCTTGGTGATTTATTTGGCTTTGGTGTTGTTTGGACGGGGATGATGTCTTATCCGCTTACGGTTGTGGCAGTTGTCTTGTTGATTAATTCTGTGAATTTAATGGATGGTATGGATGGGTTGGCCGGCGGTGTCACTGCGGTGATGTTTTTGTGGTTTATGGTGGCCTGTATTGTGTCGGGGTGGTTCGAGATTGCGCATGTCTTGGGAGTGCTGCTTGCCTGCATTGCTGGATTTTTAATTTTTAATATACGCAATCCTTGGCGCAGGAAAGCCAGTCTTTTTCTAGGGGATGCGGGCAGTATGTCTTTGGGGCTTGTGCTGGCGTGGTTTGCCGTGCTTTTGGCGCGTGGCCCCGCAACGCCGATTGAACCGATCGCTGTTGCGTGGATTGTTGGTTTTCCTATTTTTGATACATGTGCGCAGTTTTATCGCCGTGTTTGTGCGGGGCAAGATCCATTTGCACCTGATCGCGGGCATTTTCATCACCATTTTATAGATGCAGGGGTTTCAGTGCATCGTGCCTGTGTTGCGATTATTTTGATTGTCGCTGTGATGGGGGGGATTGGCTATGGTGGCATCGCGATGGGCGTGCCGCCTGTTGTGCTGACGGTTTTGTGGTGTGCCTTGTTATTGACGCATATGGCTGTTTCCAGAAAGCCTGAACGTTATGTGCGTTTGATAAAAAACTTGATGGTTTGCACAGAGAAGAGTAATTAATGGGGGCGCGTTTGTAATTGCCCTGACATTTATATTACTGATGCGCGACTAAATAGAGTAAGTAAGGTTTTTATCGTATGATATTGCATAACACATTTCAGCAGCCCATATCTCGGCGCTCTATGGTGTTCGGGAGAAATACTGTCAGGGTGTTGCTCTTGGGTTTGTGTATTTTATCAACGCTGGTTTTGCCGTCTTATGTTTATGCATCATCTTTTTCCGATATGTTATCTTCCTTAACACCTTCAACGGCGTCGTCATGGAAGGGGAATGATGAAGAGTCTGTTTTACATCGAAATGCTGAAAAGCCGCCAATGCCTGAACGAAAGCCAGCATGGATTACTAAAAGAGCGCAGGTAAGCAGTGAAGAGCTGTTGGATGCGGATGGGCATTGGAATGTTGTTGAAAAAGGACGTGAATATGATCCTGCGCAAGCGCATCTGAATGCGCGGAAAAAAGTGAATACGGCGCGGCGTAAGAAAATGAAGTCCCTGTCTCCGCATTTTAAACCGGATGCGAAAAGTGGTCAGGATGGAAAACTGCGAGTTTTACAAATAAAACCGGATGATGGCATTGATTACGATATTGTAGAGAATGATGAAGACAATCGCGATGTGTCTTTATTTCAAAAAGTGTTTCCGACGTTTAAGTCTGCATCCCCTGAAACGGTGCCCTCTGAGCCTGTTTCACCTGCACCTGTGTCTACTGCTTTTAATCCTGCGCCTGTTGTGGCGTTTGAGGTTGATGTCCTTGATGTTGATGTGTCCGAGGATAGTGGCATTATTGTGCCTAAGGTTAAGCCTAACAGGTGGAGAAATACTGCGCCTGCCTCTGTGGGGCAGCAGGTCAAGACAGCAGGGGTAATGCTTGTGCGCTCTGACTCTAAGGTGCGGATGATTGATGGTGTGGCTATTCCGCCTGTGATGCCTGCCCGTAAAAGGGTGGTGCAAGCGTATGTTGGAGATGCATATGTGCCGTCTGTTTCCTCTGTGCCTTTTGTCTCGTCTTATGACACGATGGCATTGTCGGATGCTGATCTTTCGATAAAGACTTCCACGGATGGATTGATTGACGGTGTTGTTATTCCCAAGAGGAAGCCAATTAAGGCCCGCCCGCCAAGTAAGAAACCTGAATTTAAGCTGGCTTTGACAGACATGGTCGGAATATCCAACGTTGATGTGGATGAGCCATCTGTATCTGATGTTCCGGTGCCAAGCATAAAGCCAAAGGTGCCGCGCAAGGTCTTGGAAAATGGAAGTGCTTCCAAGCGTGTTGTGTTTGTGAAGAATTTGCGCAGCGGGATGCACCCTGATAAAACCCGCGTTGTGATCGAGATCAGCGATGTTACGGAATATAAGGTAACTGTGGATGATTTGCGTAATGTCTTGCGCGTGAAGCTTATGAATACACGCTGGAATATCTCTCCGCAGGATAAGTTAAAGGGAAGCACGTTACTTGGGACATATATTGCGCGTAAGCAAAAGGATGGGAGTGTCTTGTTGGAAGTGCGTTTGAAGGATAAAGCCAGAATCGTAGGGACAATGGTTTTACGCCCGAATATATCATCTTCCCACCGTATTGTTGTTGATTTGAAAGCGTTGTAGGGGCTTAGCGCTGCTGATTTGTTTCTCGTGATAATAGCGGATATACAGACGTTAAAGAGATAAGCTTATGATTACTTCGGGATTAATCGGGCACAGCCCTATACTTCTTTGATAATTCGTTTTAAAATTATATATTATGTAACAGGATGTTGCTTTATGATTTTTGCTGTCAGTCATTTACCTTACACGTGTTTTGTCGGCTCTTTTTCTTGTAGAAAAGGGGGGTAGGCATATGGCAAAATCAGGTGCATCAGACAACCTCTCTCAAAATCAAATTAGTTTTGGCAATAAGCTGGTTATAAGTACAAACAAAAGATTGCCTCTGTTTGATAACGGGGCGGCTTTGGCTTATGAGGCACATAGTATTGTTAATAAGCGGAAGAAACTTATTGCGATTGTTTCAGGCATTGAAAATTTACCTCGATGGACGGCTGTGGCAGCTTATAAAAATTTGAACGATGCGTCTTTTATGCATCTGGTTGATTCGGGCTCTGTGTTTTGGCCGCTGGATAATACGGAAAAATTTGTTGTGATTTATACCGGAGGGGTTGGCGCGCCTTTGGTTGAAGAGGGGGGCTTTGGCAGCACTAGCTGGAGGCATCCTGAAATTGTTTCGCTGTTTATAGAGCCTATGGTGGTTATGTTGAAGGATATGAGGGATAAGGGATTCTCCCACGGTTCTATTCGACCATCTAATATATACTGCCCTCCCGGCGCGGGCAGTAACACGATTGTGTTGGGGGACGGTTTATCTGTTCAGGCGCATAGTTCGCAATCACCATTGTTTTTACCTGTTAATAAAGCCTTAGCAGACCCGATGGGGCGTGGTTTTGGGACGATAGAAGATGATATTTATGCTTTTGGTGTGAGTTTATTTTTATTCTTACGAAAGCATGATGAGTTTTCTGCCCTTGGTGATGAAGAAGTACTGCGTAGAAAAGTCGAGTTCGGGAGTTATTCAACGCTGATTGGTAAAGAACGGCTTCAGGCCTCTTTTCTGGAACTTCTCAGGGGGGTTTTGTATGATGATGAAACACAAAGATGGAACGTTGATGATATTTTGTCATGGCTTGATGGTGTGCGTTTAACGCCATTAACTTCGATGAAAAAGAAAAAGGCAAATCGGCCATTGGTTCTTAATGGGAAAAAATATTTCTTTGCAGAACTGTTGGCCGTTGATCTGCATCATAACCCGGGTGAGCTTTCTGTTTTGATAGAAAATGGCAATTTGGATAGGTGGGTTAGAAAAGCTCTTGATGATAGTGCAATGGTTGAGCGATATGAAAAAGCGTTAGAGCATGCCTCGAGTTTTGATGACGCGTCAAGTAATAATGATTATTTTGTTTTCCATCTGGGTATTGCACTGAATCCTGTGTTGCCTGCACGTTATAAGGGAATGTGTTTCACCTATGACGGGATGGGCGCAATATTGGCAAAGACGGCGCATGAAAATAAAGACATGGCTGTTTTTAAAGAGATTTTGAATTTAAATATACTGGATTATGCTTTGGTTGCGGAGGGAATGAGTGAAGCAATGATGTTAACTATATTAAAGCAATATGATGCGTGTCGTTCAGCATTGATTGGGAAAAAATTGGAGCAGGGGATAGAGCGGTGTATTTACACATTATGTCCGGATGCACCTTGTTTTAGCCCAAAATTGCGCGGGTATTTTGTATATAATCCGGAATCTACAGTATTGACGTTTGAGGCTTTATGTAAGAAGGGCGGGCAGATTTCTTTGATGATGGATAAGCATCTGTTGGCTTTTTTCGCGGCGCGTGATTCTAGTTTGATGAGTACATTTCTGCCGGACTTTAATAGTACGGAAAAAGATCGCCAAATATCAGGTAATTTACATTTTATGGCCGCCTTACAACGACGGGCTAAGGTTGAAGCTCTTCCTGCTGTTGCTGGTGTTTTTGTTGAGTCTTTGTCGGGGGTTTATAAAATATATAAAAATACAGTTATGCGAAAACGTATTGAGGAAAATGTAAGGGCTGCCGCGAAGGCGGGTGACCTTATCTCTATGTCTGCTTTAATTGAGGATGAAGACGCGTTATTGAAGGATGAGAACGGGTTTAATATTGCGATGAATGAATATAAATTATTGCAACGTGAATATAATCAATACAACAAGAAACTTGCCAGTAAGAAAACATATGGGCTGACGAACGGTCATGATGCGGCGGCGATGGTTTCGTGGCTGGTGTCTACTGTTATTACGGTCATTGTTGTGTTGGCGTTTATTTCGGGTAATCGGATTTTTTAAAATGTGGTGTAATCATTAATGGCGAAAAAGAAGAGTAAAGAGAAGAAAAAGAAATCAAAGGCTTCCGGCGGCAAGATGAGTATGAAGGGGCGTCTCTTCATGATCGGGTTTGTTTTATTGGGGCTGGCGTTTTTGCCTACGGCTATGCTGTTGGGGGTTGGAATGCTGCCCAGCATTGTTGCTCTTGTTATGGGAAAACGTGGCAATGGTGCGCGTGCATCAACTATCGTTGCGATGAATGCGGCGGGGTGTATTCCGTTTATCTTGAAGTTATGGGCGGTGGAAAACACTTTTGATGCAAGCATGGCAATTGTGACGGATACGCAGTCTATGATGGTTATCTATGTTGCTGCGGCATTTGGGTATATGATTGATTGGGTTGTGACGGGGCTTGTTTCCTCATATTTGTATCAAAAGGGGATGGCGCGTATGAATGCGATTAAGAAAAAACAGGAGTTTTTAATCTCTCATTGGGGGGATGGAATCGCAGGAAAAGTTGGAAATCCTGAGGGTGTAGATGATGAGTGACCGTGATGGCATGTCTGTGTTTTGGGCTTTTTTTCTTATTTATTAACGTATTCTTTATATTTTACGTATTACAATAATCCAATGGACGAGTGCATATTTTTTTAGGCAAAATGTATTTCCGATGTCGGCACATAGCGGGTTAACCGCTTTTTTTGTGCGCTAAAACAAGAACAAATTTGAAATAAATTCGAATTAAAGGTGGGTACCTTAAACATGAGACGTTTTTTAAATAAGTGGAAGAAAAAAGAAGAAGGTGTGACGGCAATTGAATTTAGTATGTTGCTGATGCCTTACCTTATGTTGTGTCTTGGTATTATAGAACTCTCCTTGATGTTTACCTCTGCCAGTCTTTTGGAGGGTGCAACCGGTAGTGCGGCGCGCTTGATCAGAACAGGGCAACTTCAACAATCCGGTCAAGATCCAGAAACGGTGTTTCGGGATGCTTTTTGTGAATTTGCTGTGGTGTTGATTAATTGCAACGACGTGGTGATCGAGGTTACAACATTGGATGAATATGGTGATTTTACGCCGCCTGTTTATGATGCAGGTGGCCAGATGGTGTCATCGGGGTTCGACGCAGGTGGGTCAAATTCTAAAGTGTTAATACGCGTATCGTATCGATATTCAATGATAACGCCACTGGTCGGTCCAATCTTAAATGGTGCGGACGGGGCAACGGTGTTTATGTCCACAATTGTTCTTCAAACAGAACCATATGAATTTCAGGGGTCATAATAATGTTTCAAATGAAAAAGATATTCTCCCGATGGGTTAAAGGAAAAGAAGGGGTTGCGGCCGTCGAAGCAGCGATGATTTTTCCGATTATGCTGACGCTTTTTCTTGGCGTATTTGATGCGGGAAATGCGATTTTGGCAAATCAGAAAACGGTGCGTGCGTCGCAAGTCGTTGCCGACCTTATCACACGAAGCAGTGTTGTTTCTAACGCTGATGTTACAGCGGCAATAGATGCCGGACGGTTGGCATTTGAGCCGTTGGATAGCAGTAGTTTCGGTATAGATATTGTTAGCATTCGTTTTGATGAGGATGCAAATAGTTCGATTGAATGGCGCGAGACGGTGAATATGAGTTCTCTTCCTGATGCTCTTACTGCGGTAGAGGCATTAGAGGATGAGGATGAGGGTGTTGTGATGGTGTCTGTTAAATATGTATATACGCCATTATTTTCAAGTTTTATTTCTGGGCCTTTTACGATGAATGAAGTGGCGTTTAGCCGCGGGCGGAGAACGCCTGTTATCACGCATGAGTAAAAAGGTTTTTTCAGAGGACTGGGTATTAAAAAAATGGAAGGAAACGTTATGAAACAGGTGGGTAATATGTGGGGAAATATTCATAAATATTGGTCAAACAAATCCGGTGCTATCGCGCTGATGTTTGGGATGATGTTACCTATTCTGGTTGGGGTTGCCGGGGTGTCTTTGGATTACTCGCGGGCTTATCTTGTGAAGCAACGTTTGGCACAGGCTTTGGACGCTGCGGCTCTGGCGGCGGCGGCATCTTCCACAGATTCTGCGGTTATTGAGCAGAAGGTGCTTGATTTTTTTGATGCTAATTATCCACCGGGAGAGCTGGGCATTACATTTACACCTAGTGTTGTGATTGTCGGGGATGAGGTTCGTGTGACGGGAACGGCGCAGTATGACACTTTGTTCTTGGGCGTGTTGGGCATTACTGTGATTGATATTGAAGCGGCAACAACGGTTATTCGTGAAGTTCAAGGGATTGAAGTTGTTCTGGTTATGGATAATACCGGTTCTATGAGTACGAATAATAATATTGGTGCTTTGCGCGATGCGGCGTCAAACTTTGTTTATATTATGTATGGCATTGATCCTGAAGACGGTGCTGCTGCAGATCCATCTGCTTTGGATGGAATGGCAACACGGGATACGGATTATATTAAAATCGGGCTCGTGCCTTATAGTTCTTCCGTTAATGTCGGGCCATATGGGCTGGGGGTTGATAAGGCGGGTGATAGTTATGGCACCGCGTTTGTTAATAATCCACATGGGTTGTCTTATACGACAGCTAATAATAATAACAATTGGATGGGGTGTGTGCTGGCGCATGATGATCCGGATGATACGACAGACCATACAGGTCCGTGGGATATGTATCGCTATTGTCGGGATTCTAGTGATGCGCCGTATTGTGATTTGGAATCGTATTGGTCCGGTGGGGTAGAACATTTCTATGTTAACCACAAGCCTAACTATTATTGCCCTAGAACACCATTAACCCCGCTTGTTACAAGCCCGACGGAGTTGAAAGATGCTATCGATACGATGACGGCGAATGGTTATACGTATGGTAATTACGGTATGGTTTGGGGATATCGCGTGATTTCACCTGAAGCACCATTTGAAGAAGGTGTTGAATGGTCGAACCAATATTGGCGTAAAGCCGTTGTGATGATGACTGATGGTGTGAACACCATGCATTATCGTTATTCGACGTATGGGCCAACGCAAGACCATAATATCACGCCGAGTGATTTGAATGATCGTTTTGCGGATGTGTGTGACAACCTGAAAAATGATGGGGTCATTGTTTATACGGTGACATTCTATTCTGGCGTGGATGAAAACACCAAAGATTTTTACCGCGAATGCGCAACATCGGAAGATTACTATCATGATGCACCAAACCAGTCGGACTTGATTGATGTGTTTGAAACGATTAGTCGTGAATTGAGTAATCTGCATATTATGAATTGAGTAATCTGCAGATTAAAGGATAATAGGGTTTATCTTCTAAATGGTAAGCGTCTGTCTGAAAAGATGGGCGCTTATTTTTTGTGGTGATGGGGAGGTCAGCAGGTTTTTTTCTTACCTTTCTATGGCGGGTGGAGTAGGTTGCTTATTATGAGGCTGTATAATTTAATTAAAAATCGTTCCCCGTGGGTTGTTTTCCCTGTTGCTCTTTTTGCAGGATCTGTATTGGGCATGCTGTATGTGAACCGTTGGAAATGGGCGTTACTTTATTTAGTGCTTTTTAGTGCCCAAATGGCTCTCCTTTATTTTGAGTATATAGGGGAGACTGTTGCTTTTGATATTGTCGTTGCCCTTATGATATCCCTGCAGGCGGTGTATTTTTCCAGAACATTAAAGCAAGACGCGTTAAGTTGGTATGCCAAGTTAGTGGCGGTATTGATGACTTGTCTTGTTGTCCTTCTATTTTTGGCACTTCTGCTTAAGCCGTTTTTGTATGAGCCATGGCACATGCCTGCGGGCAGTATGCGTCCCACGATTCATGTCGGTGATACTGTGTTGGCTAGTAAGTATGCCTATGGTTATGGCCAATATTCTTTCCCTTTTTATATAAGTCCATGGAAAAGCAGATGGTTTCATAAAGATCCGGAGCGCGGTGATTTGATTGTCTTTGCTTTACCGCAGGATACGAGTGTTGATTATCTAAAGAGGGTTGTGGGTTTGCCGGGGGATCGTATCCAGATGACTAATGGGCGATTGTTTATTAATGGGGCAATGCTTGAAAGAGAATTTGTGCGAGAGGTTGAGGTTCCTGATCCTAAGGGTGAGCTTTATACTGTGAAAGAATATATAGAGACATTGCCCGAGGGTAAGAGGCATGGCATCTATGAAAAATCTGATGAAGAGCCGTTGGATAATACTGTTTTGTTTGAGGTTCCGCAGGGGCATTACTTTATTATGGGGGATAATCGGGATAGATCTCTGGATAGTCGTGTTATGCCGATGGTTGGTTATATACAAGACAAATACCTTGTCGGTAAAATCGTTCTTTTAATTAAGGATGGGGAGACTGGCGGGGTTGTATTTAGGGCTATTGAGCCAGAATGACCTGTTTTTTACGGTATTAAGCCTGTTTATCGGCTCTTTCCCTTGTGTTGCCTAAGGTCTTTGCTTTTATTTCATTGTTATAATTGTGATGTTTCTGTTGAGTGAGTTCAAGTATTGATTTGCTAAAACACTGCTATTACTTGGCTTTATCATGTATAGAATATTTATATAAAATTTTATACAAATAATAGTCAAATACTTTTCCCTAAAAACCTGTATTTACTTGTTTTTGTTAAGTTTTCTTTAAGTAAATCAGGGTTATTATAGATGAACGGTTAAGGAACTTCGGGAGCAATTTTGAAGTATGGGTTTACCGGAACAACATTAAAACAAATCTTTGAAGGAGATAAAACATGTTAATTAAATTGATCGCATTGAAAGCAGCATATGTAAACAACGAAGATGGCGCGACAGCTATTGAGTATGGATTGATCGCAGCGGGTATCGCTGTTGCTATCGCGGTGGCTGTTGCTACTGTTGGTACAGATCTGAATACACTATTTGGTGAAGTTTCAGCTGCTCTTTAATATTAAGAGATCTAAAGATAAAGAGTGCCCGTCCGATATTTCTGGCGGGCTTTCTTTATGCCTTTTGTATGGTAGGAAATAATTGCCGAATCGCGGTGTTCAACTAAGTCAAGTTTTCCTATCGATTTTTCCACAGTTTTCCTGTATTCTGGGTTTAACATGATCTTACTTATAATTTTTCTGATATGCGTATTCATAACATTGGTGATCGGAGGGCTGGCTGGCCTGTCCGATATTCGGTCTATGACCATACCGAATAGCTATAGCCTTTATGTGATGGCGGCTTTTTTTGTTGCGTATGGTGCGTTGTATCTTGGTGGGCACAGCGATGTGTTCGGGTCGTTCTTGTCGCATATTATTTCGGCAGTTTTGGCCTTTGTTGTTACGCTGGGATTATTTGCGATGCGAGTGATCGGGGCAGGGGATTCAAAGTTTGCGACGGCTTGTGCTCTGTGGTTCAGCGTTAAGTTATTGCTGACCTTTTTATTTTTTATGACGTTATTTGGCGGTGTCTTGGGTGTTGTCGCATTATATATAAAGCGCAAAAAGCCCTTTGAAAGCCCTGTTGAGGGAAGCTGGGTTGCGCAGGTGCAGGGCGGGGCGGATAAAGTGCCTTATGGCGTTGCAATTAGTTTTGGCATGTTTGTTGCTTTTATGCAGGCAGGCTATTTTTCTTCTGATGTGTTGGGATCATTTGTCGCATCACATGTGGTTGAGGGAGGTTCATGAATTGTTAACAAACAACCGATATTATTAAAGGATATAAGTTCTTTAATTGTAGGTTCTTTTGGTTTCAATTATTTATTTCCTTGGCTTCGGCCAGTCTAACTTCTGAGTGTTAATCATGCAAAATATTACAGGTCCTGAAACGGGGTTTAAAAAAATGAATAAGAATATTCTAATTGTACTTGGTGGCGCGATTTTAGCAGCAGTTCTTGTTGCTGTTCTTGTGCAGGTCACGTTGGGTGGAAAAAAGGGGCCGGAAGTGGTCGCTGCAAATTCAGTCGAGATTTTGGTCGCGGCGAAGGATTTACGCAAAGGGCATGAGCTGGAAGAAGGTGATATGCGCTGGAAATCTTGGGATGAAGAAGCCTTGTTTAACGGGGCTATTATTCGTGAAGAAGATCAGGATGCTGATGATTCCTTGTCAGGTCGTCTGGATAGAAGTTTTGGATCAGGAGAGGCACTTGTGAAGCGTGCTATCTTGAAAGACTCTAAAGGGAATTATGTTGTTGCCAGATTGAAAGAGGGCGAACGTGCGATTTCAATTAAGGTTTCGGCCGAGGATATGGTTGCGGGCTTTATTGCACCGGGCAGTTTTGTTGATGTTATTTTGACGTATAAGCACAGAGTGAATGTGAGCAAGGATGAAATGCCGCAAATCCGCGATATGGTTAAAATGAATCTCGATAAATTGGCGGTGGAGACTATCCTTCAAAATGTTCGTGTCTTGGCGATTGACCAAAAGGCAGAGAAAAAGAAGGATGATAAAATAAAAATTGGTAAGACTGTGACACTTGCAGTTCCTATTCGCGCGGCGGAGACATTGGCTCTGGCCTCAGAAATGGGGACGTTGACGCTGGCGATGCGCGGTGTTGGTGATGATGCCGTCAATGAAGATGAGCCAACATTAACCGATGCGCGTCTGACGACAATTGATGATGAAATTCATGCTGAATTTATGCGTCTTAAGGAAGAAACGGGCGTTAATCTGAATACTGTGAAGGTGTATAACGGCGCGCAAGTGCAAACATTCCCCGTGCATTAATCATATTGCGCGACCCCTTCATACTCTGTGTATTAAATTTATGTGTAGTTAAAAATAAAGTGAAAGAAAGAACCATGACAGGTTTATATAAAAAACTATCGAGAACGTTGGTATTGGCGTCTGTTGTTACCGTCGGTGTTGCATTTGGCGGCATTGTGCAGCAAGCAAATGCGTCAAAGGGTGATTTGATTTCCATTAAGGAAGCCAAGAAGGTCGCTCCGCCATTGGTTATAACATTGGGGAAAGCGGATATTGTCTCGCTTCCTGTTGGTGTGTCCGATGTTTTGGTTGCGAATCCGAGCATTGTTGATGTGCAAGCGGTTCAATCCGATAAGTTATATATTGTGGGTCTGAATATTGGTGATACGAATATCATCGTTTTGGATGCATCCGGTAATGTGGTTAAACGTTTGGATATCCATGTATCGTATGATTTACAAGCCATTCAAAGCTTGGTGGACAGCCTGTTTCCGGAGGAAAGCGTGAAAGTTGGTGCTATCCATGATCAGGTTTTGTTGACGGGGCGTGTTTCTAATCCTGATGTTGCATCAAAGATCAGTAACCTTGTTGGTCACTATGTTGGTGATTTGCAGGACCTTGGTGGTGGTGCACCTGTGGATGAGTTGATTGCGAATTTACTTGAGGTTCAAGGTGAACAGCAGGTTATGCTGCAGGTGAAAATTATTGAAGCTGAACGTAATATCTTGAAAGAGTTGGGTATTGATACTGTGGCCAATGATCCTAATGAGTTGTCTGTGACGACAATTTTTGGTCGGACACCGGTTAGTTCGCTGACCAACCATGGAAATGCGGGGTATTTTGGTGGTGCGGCGGGGCTTGCTTTATCACAAGATGCTATTGGTGCGGCGGGACTTGTGCTGGATTCAGGTTTGAACGGTATTGGTAAAATCGGGGTATTCTTGTCAGCGTTGGAAGAGCAAAATCTTTTGAGTGTTTTGGCAGAGCCGACTTTAACGGCTGTATCAGGGCAAAAGGCTGGTTTCCTTGCAGGCGGGGAATTCCCTGTGCCAACGGGGCGTGATCAATTTGGTAACATCACTGTTCAATTTCGTGAGTTCGGGGTTTCTTTGAACTTTAAGCCGATTGTTCTATCGGGTAACCGTATTAATTTACAACTTGATACAGAAGTATCATCGCTGGACAGTAGTAATGCCGTTGTTTTGGCGGGGCTGACTATTCCGGGGCTTGATATACGCCGCACGAATACGACGATAGAAATGCCAAGTGGCGGTAGTTTGATGATCGCAGGATTGTTGCAATCTCAGACAGCTGAAGGGTTTAAAGGTTTGCCGGGGATTAAAAATACACCGATTTTGGGTAAATTGATTTCTTCTGAAAGTTTCCAGCGTAATGAAACGGAGTTGGTGATTATTGTGACAGCGACTTTGGTTGAGCCGTTTGCTGATAAGAAAAATTCGAAGCGTGTGCCGAAAGAAAACCAAACACAATTATCAAAAATCTTTAAAGCTAATATCAGACGTATGTTTGATCTGGGTGATGATGACGTATTCGCGAATGCCGGATATTACGGTTACATCATTGACTAAAAGCATAATAGGACGAAGACGACATGAAACTTAAAAATATAAAACCTGCTTGTAATAAGACAAAAGGCGATAATCTGATGAAATTTATTTTAAATGCCACTGTGGCTTTCCTTTCTATGTCCTTGGTTGGCTGTGGTGATCGTGAATTGTATGAGCCGACAGCGTTGCATGACACGCAAATACAGGTTCAAGAGGAAATGCTTACTCACGATGTTGAGCTTTCTGATGTGGATGATGCCTTTGTTGGTGGCCTTGCACGCCATTACACAAAGCATGGCGGTGGTGCGATGGATTTGATTGTGACGTATGATCCGAAATCTTATCGTAATACGGCCATGGTCGCGACAAACAGAATTTCAGATATTGTATCTTCATTGCGTGATCTTGGCGTTGTGAATGTGAATGCCGGTATTATGCCGATTAAGGCGCAAGGCGATGATGCGCGTTTATTGATTACTTATAATGCGTTTACGGCGCACGCGCCTGAAGGGTGTGACGAGATGATGCCGGGGATGAATGGACGACCTGTGGGCAAGGGCGCAGAGTATAAATTAGGGTGTTCGATTGACACGTTGATCGCGCGTCAAATTGCAAAGCCACAGCATCTGCTAGGACGTGGCGCCACGGGTGAACCTACGGATGGACGTAGCGCATCAAATATTGTTGAACTTTACCGCACAGGCGCAGAAAATAAGGAACTTGGCGGCGAAAGTGTTACGGACGAATAGGGGCTGAATTAATATAAATTGCGGCGCAAAATTAGGAGAATGTTAAGAGCTGGATGCTAGTGTGAACATTAGTATTTTATAATAAGAGCAATTCTATGCCTAGACCAGGCAGAGTACAGGTAAAAACATATGAGCGAGATAGAGAATCAAGCAACGGACACGTTACTGCCTAGTGCCAGTATCTCAGTGTTTTCAAAAGATTCTGATACATTAGACTCCGCTAAGGCGTTGTTGGATGACTGGCGTTTCGCGCGTGTGAATGTTAACGCGGTAGAAGGTGATGTTGAAGACGCGATCGCCACATTTGAGTCCGAGGGTGCGACTGAAATTATAATTATTCAAACAGATGAAATTGATGACAGCTTTACAGAACGTTTGGGTGAGCTTTCAAATTATTGTGATGAGGGAACGGCTGCCATTGTTATTGGCCCCGTGAATGATGTTTACTTATATCGCCAACTTATCGAGATGGGGGTGAGTGATTATCTGGTTCGCCCGCTTAAGCCTGAAATTTTAAAAGACGTTATTGCGAAAGCTCTTATTCAACGCCTTGGTGTATCTGACAGCCGCCTGATTGCTTTTGTTGGATCAAAGGGCGGTGTGGGTGTATCCAGTATTGCGCAAATTTGCGCGTGGCTGGCCTCGGGTAATATGGAGAATAAAACGTTATTGATTGATGCGGCAGGGGGCTGGTCGCCTTTAAGTGTTGGTATGGGGTTTGATCCATCTGCCAATCTTTCTGAAATTGCACGCGCGGTTGAAGCGCAAAATGAAGATGCCTTAGAGCGTATGTTTTTTGAGGCGAGTGATAAGCTGACAATTCTGGCTAGTGGTTCGGATGCGATGCTTGATCCGTCCGTTTCTGCGGCTCAATATGAGGCTATTTTAGACAATTTGATGGTAAAATCACCTGTAGTGCTCGTTGATTTGTCGGGCGCTGACTCTACTGTCAAAAAAGCGGTGTTATCGCGGGCGCACGAGATTGTGATGGTTGCCACGCCAACAGTTACATCTCTGCGGTTTTGTCGAAGTTTATTGAAAGAAATATCTGATATTCGCGGCGGCGAATCTGGAGGCATTTCTTTGGTTGTTAATCAGGTAGGATTGGCCAAATCACATGAAGTTTCGTCCTCGGACATAGGTGAAGCCTTAGAATTTGCACCGTCTGTATCAATACCGTATTTGCCTGCTGTATTTCTTAACTATGAGAGCGATATAAAGGGGATGATTGCGGATAAAGAGAGTGTGACGTTTATTGAGAGTTTGGAAGCTATGTTGCAAAAATCTGTCTCTAATAATGTCACAAAAGATCAGCCTGAGGAGTCTTCCAGCTTCCTTGATGGTTTATTCAACAGGAAAAAGTCAAAGTAAAGGGAACTTGTGCGTTTCCGCGCACAGGGTTTTAACAAGGTTATATTATGTTTGGTAAAAAACACTCAGGTACAACACCAAAGACACCACCGAAGGTGTCGTCGGCACCCGCTCCTTCAAAAGAAAAGAGTGCGGATAAGTCTGTGGATGAAGCTGTTAAACCTAACTCAGTTTCAACGGATACAAAGGCTGTTGATAAAAAATCTCAAGACGATATGGCAGGTATGTTGGACGGTTTGGATGATGCGTTGGCATCTTCACCTGACCCTGCCCCCGCGCCTGTATCTGCGCCGTCCAAAAAGAGTGGGGACGATGATGATAAAAAGCCGCTGAAGAACATGGATGAAGATATGTTGTTTGATGATCCTGATGGCGAAGACGAGGTTATTCAGACTGCGGGTGATACGGTTTCTGATCTTAGATTGCAGAGATGTCAAAAACGTATTTGGCTGGATTTACGTGATGGTATTGATTTGAAAGCTCTTGCACGTATGGACGGCGCAGCGGCGCGTGAAGAAATTTTCTCGGCTGTGGAAGAGATATCACGTTTCCGTAATCTGGATTTAACACCTGTTGAATTAGAGAATATCGGTAAAGAGTGTGCGAATGATATGCTTGGCTTCGGCCCGTTGGAAGAGTTGTTAGAGCGCGATGATATTTCCGATATTATGATTAACGGCCCTGATGTTACCTATATCGAGGTTAATGGGAAGATTGAGCGTACGCATGTTCATTTCCGTGATAACCAGCATTTAACAACAATTTGTCAACGTATTGTGGGTGCGATTGGTCGCCGCGTTGATGAAGCCTCCCCGATTTGTGATGCGCGTCTTGCCGATGGTTCGCGTGTGAATGTTATCATTCCGCCCTTGGCTGTGGATGGTGCATGTATGACTATTCGTAAATTTAAGAAGGATAGTCTAACGCTTGAAACGCTGATGGAGTGGGGATCAATGTCGCCGAGTTGTGCGAAGTTGATTATGGCGATTGGGCGTTGTCGTGTGAATGTGCTGGTTTCCGGTGGTACGGGGTCTGGTAAAACCACGATGTTGAATTGTCTAACCCGTTACATTGAACCCGGTGAGCGCGTTGTAACCTGTGAAGATGCGTGTGAATTACAATTACAACAACCGCACGTGGTGCGTCTTGAAACGCGTCCCCCTAATTTGGAAGGGGTTGGTGAAATCACCATGCGGGATTTGGTTAAAAACTGTCTGCGTATGCGCCCTGAACGTATCATTGTTGGTGAGGTGCGTGGACCCGAAGCGTTCGATTTGCTGCAAGCAATGAATACCGGCCATGATGGCTCTATGGGAACAGTCCATGCGAATAATCCGCGTGAGGCGATTTCACGTATGGAAAATATGATTGCGATGGGGGGCTTGAACCTTCCAACGATTGCGGTGCGCGAACAGATTGCAGGCGCGGTGCAGGTTATTATTCAGGTGCAGCGTTTGCGCGATGGTTCGCGTAAGACAACGCATGTAACAGAAATTACAGGTATGGAGGGTGAGGTTGTGACAATGCAAGATCTCTTTACGCTTGATATTTTGGGTGAAGATGAAAATGGTAAATTGGTTACCAAACAAAAATCATCCGGCTTACGTCCAAAATTCTTTGATAACGCTCGTCAATACGGCGTTGCGGATATGGTTATGGACGCCATGGAAGAGGCCTACGGGTAAAAAATGATGTTACAGTTTGATAAATGGCCTACAAATAACAGTTTTCTGCGCTTCTGGTGCTTGCGTATAATGAATACGCTGTGCTCCGGTTCTCGAAACCTGCTATCTTCATCTCATTTCTCTGCCTGTAAAACCATCTTTACGAAAAGGGCGGTATAGCGCGATGACAACAATTCAAATTATTCTTATTGCTGCGATTGTATTCCTGATTGTCGGGGTTGTGATGTTTATTGCGATGAACGCAAGCTCTAAGCAATCAAAGAAGAATATTGAGATGATCCGTGGAAGAAAAACGGGGGAAGCGCGCGTTGATGAAAAAGATTTGCAGAATAAGCGTCGAGCGGAAATTGCCAGAAAACTGAAATCCAGCAAGGATGAAGGCGAGGATGGTAAGGATAAAACATCCATCTCTTTGAAATTACAGCAGGCAGGCTTGTCAGGTAAGACCACTAAGTTTTGGGTTTTATCTGTTGTGTCTTGCTTTGCATTTTTAGGGTTGGGGAAATATTTTCAAGTTGAGCTACATATATTGGTTATGCTGGGGATTGTCGGGTTTATGGGGTTTCCACGATTTATTTTACGCAAGATGGTATTGAAACGTCAAAAAGCATTTCTTGAGGAATTTTCCGATGCGTTGGATGCGGTTGTGCGGTTGTTGCAAGCCGGTATGCCGGTGGCTGAGGCGGTGTTGATGATTAGCCGTGAATTCGATGGCCCGGTGGGTGAGGAAATGTCGATTATTTATGATAAGCAGAAGATTGGGATTCCATTGCATGAGGCTGCTGCTGAGGGCACAAAACGCATGCCGTTACCGGAAATGAAAATGTTTGCGGCAGGCCTATCTATTCAAGCACAAACGGGATCTAGCCTGTCTGAGGTTCTGACGAATTTATCACGTGTTATTCGTGCACGTTTTCGTCTTAAGCGTAAAGTTATGGCGCTGTCTTCGGAGGCGGTTGCTTCGGCATCGATTATTGGCGCGTTGCCGCCTTTGGTTGGAGCGGGTTTATATGCGGTTAATCCGGATTATCTGGAGCCGATGTTCACGACTGAGGAAGGGCGTGGCATGCTGATGAATTCGGCGATGTGGATGACGTGCGGCATATTGGTTATGAAAAAAATGATTAACTTTAAGATTTAAAAGGGAATGGTGCTCTTATGAATGATGAGATGTTTATTACGATGGTTGCAGCGATTGCGGCGGGAATTTCCTTCGCGGCGTTTGCGTTTCCGTTTCTGCAGAGGTCGGATAAGAAAGAAAAAACCAGATCGATTATTGAGAAACGCCGTCAGGATCTTTATCAATTGTCACGTGAAGGCGGCAATAGAATTATCAAAGATGACAGTGTCTCTGCGCGTGATAACATGGCGATGTTCTATAGGTTTCAACGTCTTGCGGGTTCTATGGGTGAGAAGGCGCGTGATAAAATGTTGCAGGCGGGGATACGTAATCCGAAAGCACATATGAGATTTTTGATTTCACGGGCTGTTCTGCCATTTGTGTTCCTTGGTATTTGCGCATTCTATCTTTCTGTCGTACCGGAGGATAAGCAATTCAGCAATCTGATACAAATGTCTATGTTGTTTGGTAGTGCGCTGTTTGGTTTCAAAATGCCTGACATTCTGATTAAAAACATTATTATTAAGCGTCAGGAAGAAATTAATATAAGCTTTCCTGATGCATTGGATATGATGCTGATTTGTGTGCAGGGTGGTATTGGCTTGGAACAAACTGTACAGCGCGTGGCAGAAGAAGTTGCAGATCAATCTGAAATTTTATCAGAGGAGCTGGGTATTCTTTGTGCGGAGATGGCGATGTTGAATGATCGCAGGAAAGCTTTACAAGATTTTGCGCGCCGCGTTGGTAGTGGAGCAGGCAAGAGTTTTGCCACTTCACTGATACAGGCTGAGCAGTATGGTACATCGGTTTCTCAAGCGATGCGCGTTATGTCTGATGAATTGCGGGATATGCGTATGGCGGCGGCGGAACAAAAGGCGGCTTCTCTACCACCTAAATTGACTGTGCCGATGATTGTGTTTTTCTTGCCCGTTCTGTTTGTTATTATCCTTGGGCCGGCGAGTATGCAAGTCTCCGCAATGCGCGGCGGATAGCCTGTGTTACGGCATTTCTAGTGTATAAGAATACGTATCGTTGCAGAAGGGAAAATCCCTTTGGCTAGGCCTTTACTATTTTTCTCTATTTTTTACCTGTGTAAGAATCTGCACACCGGCGCGGATTATTTCAACAGAGCATGATGACACTATCCGAAAGGCGAGTAGGGTAAATAATAGATAGATGATAAGAGCAAAAGATTGCGGTATGGCAATTGTGCTTGCCTCGTGGTTTTCTGTCATCGTGACAACGAAGAATGATGGGTCAGCAGGTATCTGTGAAATTACATATTGAACGAGAGCCACATCTTGTGGATGGGCTAAGATTTGATAAGCCGTGTAGGCGATAAACATGGTTAATGCCATGCCACATGCAATGAGCAGCCAGCCACATGCAATAATCAGTGAATTATTATTTATGGGAAAACCCTGTCGTGGAATAGGGGTCATCTCTCGTTCAATGTGCGGATAATACGCAAGTTGCGTTCAATCTCAATTCTGTCAGGAGAGAGGGCTTGTGCACGTTCCAGCACTTCTACAGCTTCATCGATGAAGCCTTGTGTGGCGAGATTAAGAGCGAGGTTGTTCATTATTGTCGTTGGATTGCCTTTCCAATGCTCTAGTCCCTTACGGAAAGCGCGTTCTGCTTCGGGGTGCATTTCTTTTGCATCTAAAGCAATACCAAGGTTTTGATAGGCATTGTGATCTTCCGGATTTTGCAAAATAGCGTGCTGTGCGTAAAGTTCCGCAGAATCGTAGTTACCAAGGCCAAGTGCAATCATTGACATTTCTGTGTTTATACCCGGATACGCATCACCCGCTTTTGTGAAAGGGGTGAGGATAAGAGAGGCGCGATTAAGGTAATTTGCCTGACGTAATCCTTTGGCGTAGGCCAGAGCTTTCATCGGGTCTTCGCTGTTGCGCTTGTATTTCTTTTCAAGAGAGATAAGGCCAGCGGTTTTAGAGCCATTGGATAATGCGACTTTTTCAAGGGCTGCTTCTATACGTTCTGAAACGTTGTCGGGCGTTTTTGTTGTTTCGACAGGATCACTGCCAGTTGTCTGACAGGCTGTAAGTTGTGCGATCGCAATGGCGAGAACCATATAACGCGTAATTTTTTTCATGCTCTGTAGCCCTTTGTATTCTTGCTTTTTTATTCGGTTTCATTATTCGGCGCAGAGGCCGTATTACTGTTTGACGCAGAATTTTTGCTGCCATCCGCTTCCATAGATGATTCAGAATCTTCCATTGATCTTATTTCATGACACATGTCAGGGCAATAGAAAACACTGGTGGCTTGACAGTTGTCATCACTATCGGAGCAGGTGCGTTTAATGCGTAGATAATCTTTTTTCGGGCTGGCAACAATGACATGTCTTTGCATGATGATTTGCCCGTTTTTACCTAGAATTGTGAAATGTGTTGCCCCAGGGGCTTTTGGTATAATCACAAGGAGTTTGGCTGAATCTGCAATCACATTAATGTGTGCAGGGTTGCCGATAATGATGCTTGTCGCACTGTCATCAAGATGAATTAGCTCTGACTTATCAGGTGTCAGACGAATGATAGGGTGGGTTGCCTCACCGATATCTTCCACTTCCATTGTATTTGCATGTGTGATTGGCGGCAGTATATCAACGACCTTTTCATCTGCATAAGATGGCGCGGATATTGCCAGTAATGCAATGGCAAGGGTTGCACGTAATGTCATATTTATTTTTTGTATCTGTATCATTTGAAACACCCAGTAATCGGGAAAAAGGAAATAGCAAGATAGCTATCTCATAAGTATAACGTGAAATAGTTAAAAGATCACTATTTTTTTATAGTGGAAGGGGGGAAGGCTATAAAGCGGTTGCTTTACCCTAAATCTATAGAGGCCAGAGCGTCAGGCTCGTCGTCTTCAAAGTCTTGATAATCGTCGGGAAGTTGGTCTGCCAGTTCTTCAGGTGTTTCTTCTTCCTTGTAGGAGTGGTGATAAGAAATGCCACCACCATCTTTGCCGGCTTTGAATTCAAATGTGGCGTGTAAGTCTGTTTTTTCTTGGTCTTTGTTTAGAAAACTAAATGTGTAATGGCCGACACATCCGTCATGATCGGTGTTAGGCGCAATGGAATTAAAGGTAACCCCAACCTGTCCATTATATGTTTTATCGAGGAGATGCTCAAAATAATCTTTGATGCCGGCCTTTGTAAAAACAGATTCAGTGGCGAGTGTGCCTTTCAGCTCGGCATATTCTTCATTATAAATAGCAGCGACGCTTTCAGGGGTGACATTTACATCAGTAAGCCCGACGGCCCAATCTTTAAGTGAGGCGATGGTATTGTGGACGTCTTCTAGCTTTAGATCTTCTGGTTTGATGCTCATTTTTATCACCTGTTTTTTATATTTGACGTGGGTGTAACAGCGCCATGTCTTTATGTCAATAAAATATAACATGTTTATAAGGTGTTTGTCTTAATATTCGCTAAGAAAAGACTTTTTGACTTAGGTTGTAAAACATGGTTCTTATGCGTTGAAATTTTATTGCGCGTTTTGATTGGTAGCAACATGGATACATCCCCCAAAAAAACTTCTTTAGAAGACTTATTTAAGAATATAACCATTGGTCTGGCGGTCAGCTTCGTTGCGATCAGCCTTGGCGCATCATTGGGGATCTTGTCGGGGCGCGGGGCGTTTGCGGGTATGATTTCCGCGGGTGTTATTGCTTTTGTGACGGCGATGTTTGGCGGGACGAGGGTGCAATGCTCCGGCCCAACGGCGCCGATGAGCACAATCACAGCTGTGGTGATTGCCTTTGCGGTGAGTGAATATGAAGCGCAGCTTTCCAGTGATCAATTTATAACCTTGGTGTTCCTCTTAATGTCGGGCTTACTTATCCTTACGGGATTATTGCGCCTTGGACGGTTTATTAATTTGATACCCAATGTTGTTGTTTCAGGGTTTATGAGTGGTATTGCTTTGCTGATCTGGAACAGCCAAATGAAAGTGCTGTTTGGCCTTGGAGGCACGGCGGCGTTATCGGGTGTTATGCTGTGGAATGCTGTTATTGCGGTGATGACGATTATTCTGATTTTTGTGTGCCCGATGGTTTTAAAGAAAATATCACCTAGATTGGCGATATATCTGCCTGGAACGTTGCTCGCAATCATTATCAGCTCCGCTTTTGCGTATATAGTGCATTTGCCTGTGCAATTTACCTCTCTGGAGAGCAATGTGAATACGTTGAGCGATCTTGGTAATGTTATTGCCGCGCAAGTGCCGCATAATGTGCAGATGAGCGATTTGATGATTGCCTTGCCTTTTGCTTTGCAGCTGACATTGCTTTGTTATCTCGATACGCTGCTTACTTCTCTTGTGGTGGATAATATGAGCGGGGAGCGTACGCGCCAGAATAAAGAATTGATGGCGCAGGGGGCAGCAAATGGCTTGGCGGCTATGGTTGGCGGTATTCCCGGTGCGCAGGCCACTATTCGCTCTGTCTTGATGTTAAAAGAAAACGCAACGATGCGCCTCGCTGGTGTATGCGTTGGCCTGTTTGTGTTTGTGGAGATTTTCTTGTTTAAAGATTTCTTTTCCCTTATTCCATCTGCTGTGTTCTGCGGGATCTTGTTCAAGGTTGGTTATGACGTGTTTGATTGGCAACCTTTGAAGCTTTATGTGGCGCAAATGATGGGGAAAGCGCCAAAGGATAAATCTGCGCCGGGGTTTGTGTCTCATCCGGAGATTATGTTTATTGGTGGAACGATGCTGGTGACGTTGTTTTATGACCTGAATGCAGCTGTGATTGGGTTTACCGTTCTGTTTTATGTGGTGTCTAAACTCTCGAATACCGAGAAAGAGCATGTCACAGATGTAGATTATCCGGAAGAGAGTGAAGGCGTTTCCGATCATCCTTAATATCTGTGGTGAAATATTTGGAAATTGGGACTTGAATAGTTTGCCTTTTGCACGTATCACTATCCTCCTATCGCTTAGAGTGGGCGGTTAGCTCAGCGGTAGAGCACTTGCTCGACACGCAAGGGGTCACAAGTTCAATCCTTGTACCGCCCACCATTTTAGATTTTATCAGTAAGCAAAGCGCACTATAAAAAATCTTATGCATGATTAAGTGAAACGGAAATCATGTTTTTTCCTTTAAGCTATTTTTATTCTGTTATTGGAATGCAAAACATAATTAATGCCATCGGAAAGAAAAACCCTTCAAATCCTAAGAAAATTAACAATAAGATCACGCCTATAACAGAACCGAAGGCAAAACTAATCCATGCAATAGTTAATAATACAGCTTATATTATTACGAAAGTATTCCAGAGCAGCTTAACTATCAGGATTGGTATTACTATGATGAATGCTATAATAGAGGTGATTGTAGTGTAAATTTGTTTGATAAATATCATAGCTAATCAGCCAAAATTTTATCAACTTGTTCGACCAAATCATTAAGATGGAATGGCTTTGACATTGTTTTGGAATTTTTCGGTGTTTCGTCGCTATCGCTGCGCATGGCCATGGCGGCAAAGCCGGTGATGAACATGATTTTTATATCGGGATGGGCTTCGGTTGCTTTTTGTGCAAGCTCTATTCCGTCCAAGCCGGGCATGACAATATCGGTTAGGAGAAGGTCAAAACCAGTGCCTTCTTTTAAGGCGTTTAAGGCATCAATGCCGCTTTGCTTTGCGGTGACTTTATGGTCGGCACGTTCCAAGGCCAGAACTAAGAAGTTCAGCATGGATTTATCGTCTTCTGCCAGTAATATATTGGCCATATAATCTCCGTTAGCCTGTAATTTGTATTAGTGTAGAAAAAATAGGGGTTGAAAAGCAAATGGTTATTGCTTTTTTTGTGTATCACAAAGCTTCAATGAACTGCTTTCCTGCGGCTTTCCAGCTGTAATTATCTTTTATATGTTGTGCGCATTTGCGCTTATCAACTTGTATTAAGGCGCGTTTTGTTGCTTCGGCAAGGTCTGTATCACTTAGTGCGCCGAGGTAATCGTGGATTATAATGTCTTTGGGACCGATAACATCGTAGGCTGCAACGGGGAGGCCACAAGCTAAAGCTTCAATCAGTACGATGCCGAAAGTATCTGTTCTTGAGGGGAAGACAAAAACATCGGAGGCACGATAATAACTTGCAAGCTCTTCACGGGTTTTCTTGCCGACAAAGATGGTGTCTGGATATTTTTTTTCCAATGAACTGCGCGTTGGGCCGTCGCCAACCATAATTTTGCTGCCGCTCCATTCCATATCCATAAAATCTTCAAGATTTTTTTCAATCGCGATCCGCCCGACATAAAGAGCAATAGGTGATTTTAAGTCGCTTAGCATGTTTTTTTCATTTTCACTTTTCTCCGGATGGAAAATAGAGGTTTCTACGCCGCGTGACAGAGGTTTTATAATCGTCTTGAAATCCCACTCCAGCAACTGCGTTTCCAGGCTTTTTGTGGCAACCATCAAGGTGTTTGAGGGGGCGTGAAAATGGCGCACAATGCGAATGCCGATCCTGTGCACGACATTATAAAGTGGTGGGATAAGCCACGCAAAACGCTTGGCAACATAATCAGGGAATTGCGTGTGATAGCAGCTGGTAAACTTGATACCGTTTTTTATGCAGTATTTACGCGCCGCCCAGCCTAATGGCCCTTCGGTTGCGATGTGAACTTTGTCGGGTTTGAAGTCTTTTATCAATCGTCTTAACCGTCTGAATGGGCGGATCACCAACTTTATTTCCGGATAAAAGGGCATAGGCACACTGGCCGCAAAGTCAGCAGGGCCAATGACCTCAACGTGATGCCCCGCGGCCATCAATTCACGGCTAAGGTGTTCATATGTGCGCACGACGCCGTTAATTTGCGGATGCCATGCATCACTGATAATAAGAACTCTCATAGACATTTTACTTATTCGGCTCTACACTTGTGGATAAGTTGGGGGGTATCTCTCCTGATACCATACTTTACCCTAAACGTGATGAAGTCGATGCTCAATAATTTTTTTATTTCAAACCCCTTTTATGCGCTTTTATTTGTGAGTATAGCAATTGTAATGCCGCAGACAAGTAAGGCACAGCAATGCGAAACGCATTATGAGATGGTAACCAAACTGCATCATCCTGATCCAGGGTCTTATACGGTTTGGGATAGTGCCTATGGTAAAGACCAGCGTGATGAGGCATTTGTGTCTGTGGTTAATTTGGAAAATAATGTACTGGCTGTTGGAGAAACGCGCGCTGCAGTTGGGGCTGCGCCTTCTTTGATGTTTGTTCACTTTGACCATCGAGGCCGAAAAATTCGCGAGAAATACCATAAGATTAGCGGCCTGCACGGTGTTGTGAAAATGCTGCGCCATGGTGATGGTTATCTGGTTATGGCGCATAGGCGAAAATCACAGGCACATACGACGGTCTGGTTAGGTTTCTTTGATAAGGATCTTGCATTGACCGCGCAGAAGACAATTCAAGATAAGAGCTTCGATTTGTCTGCAACGGATATTGTTGAGTCTGCGGATGGACAAGGTTGGACTGTTTCTGTGACGGCCGAGTCCACAATTGGTGAAGGTAAAAATAAAACATTACGCAAAAGTGCCTTTGTGTACTTGTTGGATAAAAGTGGAAACGATAAGGCCAGTCGCGGATATATTATGGGGAAGGATAGTGAAATATTAAGTCTGTCCGTATCGAAATTTGAGGACAAAACAACCGGTTATATCGCTACTGGCTATTTCGAAAATAATATCGGAAAGCAAATTGCATGGGCATTGCGCCTGAATGCAGATCTATCATTGGCATGGCAAAGAGAGTATGGCAGAGGCTTATCGGCTAAGCTTAATGTTTCTGCCAGTTACCGTGATCGCTACATTCTTGTGTTTGGAGAGGTGCTTCCAGCCGATTCTAATCCTGTGGGAAGCTGGCTTATGTTGTTGGATGGTAATAATGGGAAAACGATGTGGCAGCGATATTACCACGGAGAGACAGGGCATCATGATTACTCTGCACACGGGATGTATGTGAACGAAGACGGGTTGATTACTTTAATGATGATGGCGCGCTCAAAGATATCTGTTATCGATGTGGTGGAGATGGAAGATGAAGGGGCTTTGCCGTTTGATGATAAGATAATTCCGGAAAATATGGATTATGCGCATTTGCTAACTTTGTCTCCACGCGGTGTTACGCTGTCTGGTGACTCATATTATTATGGGCGCGGTGTGTCAATATCCCAGATGATAGAGGGGCATAACGGTGCCCGTGTTATGGCGGGGTATACGCATGTGCGTGTGAAAGATAAGATAGAGGAGGTTGTGAAGGTGCTTGATATTAATCCTCCTTTGAAAGAGAAAGGCTATATTAATCTTCCTGATGTAGACCTATCGGAGAAGGCCAAAGAGGGTCTGGCGATGTTGAAAAATAAATTAAAGGGGCAAGAAGCGCATTCAGCCAATAATTCAGGCCATAATAGGGTTGAAGAAGGAAAAGAATCGGCTATGCTGGAAATTGGACATAATAAGGTAACACGGGACGGGTGGATGCTAATTGGCGATATGCCAGACGCGTACACTGACCCTTGTGGTAGGTAAGTTTAAATTTAAAACAATAGGTTATTAGAGTAATGGAAGAAAATAGATTAACTTTTGTTGCAGAAGAGCAACACATCAGTTTGCGTGCAGATAAGTTTTTGAGTTCGGTTTATGACGAATTGTCTCGTTCTCGGTTGCAAAAGCTGATTGCGGACGGGCATGTTACCTTGAATGATGTGGTGCTTAAATCTGCATCAACACGGGTTGGGGAGGGTGATACCTTTACTGTATGCGTGCCGGAAGCGGAAAGTGGCGTGCCGGAAGCGGAAGATATTCCACTTAATGTAGTTTATGAAGATGATGACCTATTGGTGATTGATAAGGCCGCAGGAATGGTCGTTCACCCCGGAGCGGGGAATTGGAGCGGGACTTTAGTGAATGCGCTGTTGCATCATTGTGGTGATAGCCTGTCGGGGATAGGTGGTGTTATTCGACCGGGTATTGTTCATCGTTTAGATAAAGATACCAGTGGCTTAATAATGGTTGCTAAGAATGACCATGCACATAAGTATTTATCTGCGCAATTCGCAGATCGCACTTTAAGTCGTGTTTATTATGCGCTTGTGCTTGGGGTTCCTATGCCGATAAAGGGAATTGTTAGCAGAGAGATAGGTCGTCATCGTCACAACCGTTTAAAGATGAGTGTGATGAGTAATTCGCCGCGTGATGCCCGTACGCATTATAAAGTGGTTGAGAGCTATGGGGAGGCTTGTTCGTTGGTTGAATGCAAGCTAGAGACAGGCCGCACCCATCAGATCCGCGTGCATATGGAGACTCTTGGTTATCCGCTGATTGGAGACCATCTTTACGGTCCTCAGCAAACAGGCTTAATAGCAAAACTTAAAAAAGCCGGATATGATAATGAATTCATTAAAGAAATGGTTGAACTCCCATACCAAATGTTGTTTGCAAAGCAGATATCTTTCATTCATCCAACATCAGAAAAGCAAATGAGCTTTGAATGTGATACTCCAGAGATTATGGGTAAGGTTTTGAAAATATTAAGAAAATAAACTTTACTTGTATTTACATAAAAATGTATGTATTGTAAATGATGTAAGGTGTGTGAATAAAACAAGTAAGCAAAACAACTGTTTTATATCCTTTTTTGGTAAGAATGATTTGTAAAATGTAGTTTTTAAATAAAAATAACGATACGCATTGAATAATATAAAAAGAATAAAGATCGTTATTAATGGGTTGCACATCAATCCCAAAATCCTTGTGTAACTTTAGAGTATAAAATTCATAAAACTATATAGCCGCCTTCGGGCGGTGTTTTTTTGAGTGGTAAGGTTTGGGACAATGTGCGGGCACTCTTTAATCCAAAATATTCGTCCAGTGTTTTGCCATATGATCGAGTGTGAAGTTCTCGGTCATCTCAAAAAGGCGGCGCGGTGGGGTTATGCTTTGTGCGGTGACGCGATCGAAGGGTGCTATCTCTGTGCGCAGCTCGCTGCCCGTGGGGATATATGGAATACTGCCCAAAGGAAGGCTTAGCTTTAAGCTGTGGTAAGCGTGGGTGGTTCCGCCATAAATATCGGTGTCACTGTAGTTACTTATTGATACTAGGCCAGTTAGTTTTGCGCCGTTTTTGAATGTTTTCTCCAGCCCCAATGATCCACCGACATCGCCTGCGATAAAACGCCCTGCGCGTGCGTGAATGGTCATGTCATGATGCGGTAAATCGTACCATCCGTTGAGGTGTCCGGTGATGCTGTTTTGTCCTGCGTAGAGCCCCATGTTGAGAAGTGTATCTGCTTGGCGCGGGGTGACATTCCAGATTTCAGCACCTAATGCAAAGCGTGAGGAAAGTGGACGATATAGAATTTCACCGCCTAATCCGGCATATCCTTCCTCCAGATAACCTGCGCTTGCCATGACGTGTAAGGCGGGGGTGAAGCTGTGGGCGTATCCAACATAAGCGTTTTCAAGGCTGATGCGTTCTTGTGCATAGGCTTTTGTAAGCTCGGTTGGTTGGGTTTTGTTGATGTAGGTGCGGTCATTTAGGTTGTTGCCCAGATTAATGCGAAGGGCTGTACCTGTCAGGAATCCTAAAAATGGGGATGATTGTGCATTGATAAATGCCGAGCTGCGATAGAGGATTCCGCTTTCTTCTTCCGAGAGGCTGATTTGATTTTCCAGCTCAAGCGTAAATGTTGTTTTGTTGTTTGTTCCACGTGTGGATAAGAAGGGGTTAGGCCTTTTATTATCCTCTGTACTAACTACAAACTCGGCGTTCTTCCAAATTTCTTGTGGGCTGGATAAATTGTTGTCCAGATAGTTTTCTACATCGGATCTCATGATTTTAATCGGGGTTCCCATGAGGTGTACGTGTCGTGGGGTGATGGTTGTGGCCTCTATATCTTGCCCGCTATATTCGGCGATGTGACGTACGGCGCGCCCGATCTGTTGCGGCGCAGGCGCGTGGGTAGATATGTCGAGTGTGGCGAAAATACTTTGCCCTTTGCTTGTGATGTCGGTGAGGATGATGTCATCGTTCGCAGCTGCATTTTTCATGTCGGCGATATTCAAGTGTGCATTGCGTTTTTTGTAGAAAGGTTTTGGTTTGGAGTATGCTTTGTGTGTGAAGGGCCATTTGGACGGGATTGATTGCAGAGAAATGCGCCCCATCACCTTATCTGTGCCTTGCATGCCGATGCTTGCGCTGACCCAATTATTGGGCGTGTAGGCCAGCCCAATGCCCCAAGGGGCCGGGGCTTCATAGTCGAAACTGTTTTTCTCTGCTGTGTAGCGATCCGCGCCGTAATCGAGTTTTAAAGAGAGGCCGTCATAGGGCAGAAAGTACTCTACGCCCGCAAATAGGCCGATTTTATCGCCGGTAAACCAGTCGCTTGGTGTGTTTGGGGTGTTGCTGTCTGGGTTTCTGTCATGTTCGAAATGGTTGCCGAGAACTTTGAAAGGGTTGTTGAAATGCCCTGCGCTGCCAAACCGTCCCCAGCCAAGCCCTGCGGTGAAGTCAAAGTTGTTGTAACGTTTGGACAGCGCAATATATTCGCCTGCCATTCTTTTGTGTCCGAAGGCGGATTGCAGGCCGAGCGATATTTCAGGGCGATAGGCATTTTCCTTTATGAGGCGTAATTTCAAATCAACGCCGGGATATAGGCTCTTCGGGTTTTCTGTGAGGTTTGAAACCTCGGCCGTTTGCCTGATGTTGATGTGGAGAGGGTCGGCAATTTGTATGCCGATATAGCCGTGCAGGTAGGGATCGAGGGTTGATACGCCCATGCGCACGGTGCCAACGTCATCCATGCGGGCACTGGGGATTGTGTTTAACCCCAAAAATCCAGTGATGGCGGGGCTGTGTTTTTGCGAAGGTGCGGCGCGTGTTGTTCCGGCAGCGCAAAAAGCCGCGCAAAGCAATGTGGCTGCGAGGAGGGAAGGTTTGTATATCCAATTTAGTATATGCATCAGAGAACCTGAAGGAATACATGTGTATTACTCTGTGGATTATTATCTAAATACCATTGTGTGTCAAAGGCTTATTCTGTTGATAGAATTATTTACATGATGTTGAAAACTCAACCTTTCCATATGATGGCTCTTGCTGTATCCTGATTTGGATATGGATGATCTTCATTATGACTTATGTGTAATTGGTGGTGGAATTAACGGTGCAGGCATTGCGCGAGATGCTGCTGGCCGCGGTTTATCTGTGCTTTTGGTTGAGGCAGATGATCTGGGCGGAGCAACATCTTCGGCCAGCTCAAAGTTGATCCATGGCGGTTTACGTTATTTGGAGCATTGTGAGTTTGGTATGGTGCGCGAGGCGTTGAAAGAGCGCGAGGTGCTGTTGCGAAACGCGCCGCATCTTATCTCTCCGCTTGAGTGTGTGTTTTTGCAAGATGATGAGCAACGCCCGCAATGGCTTATACGATTGGGGTTGTGGCTTTACGACCATCTGGGCGGTAAAAAATCCCTTCCTAATTCGCGTGTTGTTCAGTTTGGGGATGATGTGTTCGGCAAGCCTCTGCTGGATGATATGCTGAATGGTGTTGTGTATTCGGATTGCTATGTTGATGATACGCGTTTGGTGGTTTTAAATGCGGTGGATGCCGCGGCGCGTAATGCGAAGGTGTTAACCCATACGCGGTGTGAAGGTTTGAAGGTTTGTGACGGGCGTTGGCGCGTTACGTTGCGCGATACGATGTCTGATGAGACGTTGGATGTTAGTGCCTCTATGGTCGTGAATGCGACGGGGCCGTGGGTTGGTAAGTTTCTGGAGAATGTCGGGATTGGTAATCATGATCCCGATTTGCCGATGGTGCGCCTTGTAAAGGGCAGCCATATTATTTTGCCGCGTCAATATGAGGGCGATCACGCCTATGTGCTGCAGCAACCGGATAAGCGCATTGTGTTTGTTGCGCCATATCAGGGAGAATATACACTGGTGGGGACGACGGAAGAGGAATTTGAGGGTAACCCACGTGATGCCAGAATTTCCGATGCGGAGATGGCTTATTTGTGCGAAGCGGTGAATTGTGCGTTTTCAAAGACTGTGTTGCCCTCTGATGTTATTTTCACGTTCAGCGGCGTGCGGCCATTGCTGGATGATGGTGAGGAAAACTCCAGTGAGATATCGCGTGGTTATCGTATTTACCATCATAGCCGCTATGATCCACCGTTTTTATCTGTGTTTGGCGGGAAGTTAACCACCTATCGTGCTTTGAGTGAGGCGGTTGTTAATCAGTTGATGCGCCTGTCAGGGCGTGTTGTTGAAGGCTGGAGTGCGGGAGAGCCTCTAACCGGTGGTGATTTTGGCGGGCATAGTCTTGAGGCTTATACGCATTTACAAAGACAGCAATATCCGTGGTTGCCTATGGAATTGTTGCAACGTTATATTCGCTCTTACGGGGCGCGGATGGATTATTTTCTGCATGGCGCGGAGTCACTGGCTGATCTGGGAGCGCATTATGGCGATCAGGTCTTTAAGGCAGAAATTGATTATCTTGTGAATTATGAGTGGGCAGCAACGGCGGAGGATGTCGTGTGGCGGCGTTCCAAGCTTGGCCTGCATATATCTGATGACACTGTTCGTAATATAGAGGCCGCTCTGGCGTCTTGATTTTTTGAAGGAATTTTAGGCTATGGCAACGCATCTTTTGGCGATCGATCAAGGGACGAGTAGTTCGCGTGCGATTATTTTTGATGAGCATGGTGAAATCCGATTTATTTATCAACAGCCTGTGGATTTAATTTATCCACAGGATGGTTGGGTGGAGCAAGATCCAAAAGCACTCGTGGAGCAGACATTTTCCGTTATTAGGGATGTTTTGTCGCAAGATGCAGATGTGACGGCTTCTATTGCAGGTGTAGGTATTACAAACCAAAGGGAAACGACAATTGTTTGGGATCGGAAGACGGGGGAGCCTGTTTATAACGCAATTGTCTGGCAAGATCGTCGAACGGCAGAATTTTGCACAACCTTAAAAGGAAATGGGGATGAAAAAATGGTTCGAGAGAAGACCGGATTGCTTCTCGATCCATATTTTTCCGCAACCAAATTGAGATGGATTCTGGAAAGCGTTGATGGCGTGCGCGAGCGTGCGGAGAATGGTGAGTTATTGTTCGGAACGGTCGATTGTTATCTGTTATGGCACTTAACAGGTGGTCGTGTGCATGCAACCGATGCAACCAATGCTTCACGGACAATGCTTTATAATATAATTGGTCATCAGTGGGATGACGATTTGCTTGAATTGTTTAATATTCCCAAAGAGATGCTTCCAAAAGTATTGGATAATATATCTGAATTTGGCCAATTAGATTTGGGTTTATTTGGCTGTAATTTGGCTGTGGGTGGTATGGTGGGAGATCAGCAATCTGCACTAATCGGGCAGGGTTGTGTCCATTCCGGTATGGTGAAGTCAACCTATGGAACGGGATGCTTCGCTCTGATGAATATTGGTGATACGCCGATGCTATCAAAACACAAATTGATAACAACTATAGGTTTAAGTGTTAATAGTAAGATTTCATATGCGCTGGAAGGGTCAATTTTTAACGCGGGAACGGCGATTCAGTTTTTGCGAGATAATTTAAGCTTCATTGGTGATGCCAAAGAGAGTGAAAATATGGCGCAATCGGTGCCCGATAATGGCGGCGTTTATTTTGTTCCTGCTTTTACCGGGCTTGGCGCGCCGTACTGGAATCCTGCGGCACGCGGGATTATTTGCGGCTTGTCTCGTGATACACAAAAGGCACATATCGTTCGCGCAGCGTTAGAGGCACAAGCGTATCAAACACGTGACCTAATAGATGTTATGCAGAAGGATAGCGGACAGAAAATTGATGTGTTACGCGCTGATGGCGGGTTGGTGGCCAATGGGTTTATGTGTCAGTTCTTGGCAGACACTCTTGGTGTTAACATTGAAATCCCAAAGGTGGCGGAGTGTACGGCGTGGGGGGCAGCGTGTTTGGCAGGGGTGCAGGCCAATGTGTTTGCCTCAATAGATGATGTGTCGGCGCGCTGGAAAGTGGATCGTCATTATAAGCCAAGAGAGAGAAAACAGGATATGGATGTTTTGTATTCTAAATGGCAAAGAGCCGTGGAAAAATCGTATTAGATTTTATTCCACAGCTTTACCCACACGTTCTGTTCCTGTACGTCTTTTCTTATTTTATATAATACCGCTCACCGCGCTGTGGTCTAAATCAACCAAGATGGTGACTGTGCCGTCCGTATAAACATCGTAATTGCTTGTTACGTCTAAGCCTGTGTTCGTGAATGTATGGCCTGAGTTCGTGAAGTTTAATGTGTCAGCACTATCCATATCGATGACTAGTCTGTTATCAGCATCGGTCATTGAAATTACGCTGTCATAATCCAGGCTAATGACGTTGGCTTGGCCGTTGATAAAGGCGATTTTTTCAATGTTATTGATAAGCCCTGCATTTATATTGCTGAAATCGATGTTTCCTATTGCTGCAAGTTGGACGAGATCGTCTCCCGCGCCACCATCAATTTTTAGGCCGGTGCTTAATGTTTCAAAATCACTGACTACGCTTCCATCCAGCAGGATAAATTCATCATCACCGCCACCACCGTAGGACTTACCTTGTGCCTGAGCGATGTTGAATGTGTCGTTTCCGGCATCACCATAAAGATGATATCCTGTTTGTCCTGCGCCGATGTTAATTGTGTCCGCGCCGTCACCTGCTTTTACATAGCTTCCATTTGCATTGATATCGATGGTGTTGTTTGTGCTGTCGCCATCTGCGAATATTGAAACGTTATCTGCAACAACGTTAATGCTTGCGTCTGTACCGCTATAAACATCGTTTGTTGTGAAAATTGGCGTAGTCGTTGTTGTTGATCCGTATATATCAAATACATATGTGTGGCTTACATTACCTGAGTTGCTTAAGGCTTCGACAGTAAAGGAGAATGTGGAGCTTCCTGTGACGAGGCCGTCGAGATCAATCGACATAAACCCTGTGCTTGTGTTTAGGTTGTAGCTTGCAATATCGCCGTTAACAGGGGCAGTAACAAGGTTGTAGCCTGTTATTGCGCTATCTGGATCGCTGAATTCATGAGAGAAATTGTAAGAGAAATTACTATCCTGTGATCCGCTGAAGAAGTTATCGAGGCCGGAAATATTTGGTGCAAGCCCCGCAAATGTTGGCGCTGCAAGCTCGACCGGCGCTGGCGGTGGCGTAAATGTTTGTGTGTCTTGTGTTCCGGTGTTACTGCCTGCGCCTGATCCCGTTGTTTGGGGGGCGCTAGTATCCTGTTCGGAAGATTGCGTTGTGTCTGATTGTGTTTCGGTTGTATCACTTTCACCTGATTGCGTGATATCTTCGCTGGTGATGACTTCTTCCAAAGATACTTCTTCCTGCGCGCCTTCCAGTGCGGCTTCAGGGGATGTTTCCGGTGCAGCTTCTTGTTCCTGCTGGCCTTCTGTTTCTTGTGTATCAGAGCTTTCAGCTTCAGCGTCTTGAGCTGTGTTTTGCGTAGAGCTGTCATTATTATCTTGCCCTGTCTCCGTGGCAGAATCCTGAATGGAGGAGAATAGATCGGCGGCAACTGTTGAAACGCTCATGAATTTTGTGATCACATCGTTTGCACTTAGTTCACCTACATGTTCGATTTGGCCTTCCAATGCATTAAATCGCGCTGTTTCGTATTGATTTGAAAGTGTTACTGTGTTGCCTGAGAAGTCGTGAAGAACAATCGCGCCCTCAATAACTGTGATTTCACCCGTGTTGACATCTCCTGCGATAATGGTTCCGCGAATACCGATAGAGCCTGATGGTGTATCGATCATCACATCGTCCGGATCATCACGCCCGATTAAACCGGAAGTGAACACAAAGACACCTTTTAGTACGGAGAAATTGGATACACCTGATTGTGTGGCGGCATCAAAGACATATTCATCAATAGAAAGGCGCGCATCTTCGGATACTGCAAATGTTGTATCATCAACAAAGATGATGTTAACCGCGCCATCTTCATCTGTATCAATAACATCGCCTTGATAGATAGGTGTTCCGATACCAATAACTTCTACACTGCCGTTTAGGCGTGTCACTGTTGCTTCACCGCTGATTTCCTGTACTGCACCAACGGGGGAGACATCGTTCATCCCCATACCGGCATCGGCATACTGATTGCCGCCATGTGTAAATGAGTTCACAAGATCAGGGGTTAGTGTCAGACCGTCAGGGGCTACTAAATTTGGTGTTGGTTCAGCGGCGTAATATCCTTCGATAACGACTGTGCCGTCGGCTGTTTCTAAAACAAGGTCAACGCCATCACGTGTAATGTTGGCATCTCTTACATAGGAAGCATCGGGCAGGTCAACGGATTGTCCGTCATTTTGTAATGTTATTCTCTGTGTGTTGTCAGGTGCGCTTTCCTGCGTTCCTGAATCTGTTAGAAAATTATTCAAAATTGTGTGTGCCATTTTACGTTTCCCGACCTAAATATTATATCTTTATATTCTCTGCGTTTATGGTGCGGAGAATGCTTCTCGTTTATTTAAGAAGTCATGTATATTAATATGGAAATAGTTAAGAAGTCGTAATCTTTAGATAAAATTTGATCTAATTATATGATGTTGTCCTAATATATAAGAGATATAATGACCATAAATGGGTTAAATTTTATCTTGTGATGCAGGGAGGTCTTGCATTCTTTATACCGTAGGCGCTCTGATATCACAGGGGGAACGTGTTTTCCAGAGGGTTAGGCTTGCGTTGTCTCAATGGATGATTTTGCGGCTTCGGCCTCGATAAATATTTTTTTCGCGAAGGGGTGGGCGGCTTTTATGTCGGCACTAATCGCGGCAATGGTCTGTTCGACCTTGCCTGCGGGCAGGTTGTTTTCAAAATCAATGCTGATGTTAACCAGAAGAAATTCCGGCCCCATATGCAGGGTGAGGACTTCGTTTATTTGTTCTATGCCATCATACCTTGCAGCGATATTCTTTATATCTTCAACAATTTTAGGGTTAGCGCCTTCACCGATCAGCAGGCTTTTTGTTTCATAGGCCAGCCACATTGCGGTTAAACCAAGAATAACACCAATAACAACGGATGCCATCCCATCCCATAGTGGGTTATGGGTTATATGGGCGAGGGTAATGCCGATTAAGGCAACAAACAGGCCAAGTAAGGCGGCGAAGTCTTCGAATAGAACGACGAATAGGGATGGGTCTTTTCCGCTGTGAACGGCTTCGACATAGCCTAGATTTCCGCGGACTTTGTTAAATTCCCTGAGGGCGAAGAGAAAGGCTGCCCCTTCGAAGAGGATGGCCATTCCAAGCACTATATAGTTGATTGTCGGGTCGTGAAGTTCTGAGGGGTTGTAAATATGGCTTATACCTTCAAAAATGGATATACCCGCGCCGACAGAGAAAATCAGAATGGCGACAACAAAGCTCCAGAAATAGATTTCCTTGCCGTGTCCAAAGGGGAATTCGGCGTCTGCAGGCTTTGCCGCGCGTTTTAAGCCATAGAGCAGAAGGATTTGATTTCCCGTATCGACTAGAGAATGTATGCCTTCTGACAGCATAGCGGCACTGCCTGTTACAGAGGCAGCGAAGAACTTTGTGATGGAAATAAGAGCGTTTCCGATCAGCGCAGCGATAATAACTTTTTTAGATCCCGAAGCCATGGGCATCTTTATAATATGATATAGCGGGAGATGAAAGGGGATTAACGATTTTTAAGAGAGATTCGATTATAATTTTTGTGTTTTTCGGCCTTTATTGCTATTATATAGAAAATAATAAAATGTCGGGCGAAGTCGGGCATAAAGGGTGATGGTGAATGGGCGAAGATTCCCAGAATAACAAAGATAGTTTTGATGAGCATTATAACCGTTTTAAAGATGGTGTTTTGCCTGATGGCTTTCGTGCTACAGAGAGCCAGCGCATATTATCCGATAAAATTCTGACACAGTATTTACAAAAGAATTTCAATGAAGAAGCTGGTATCCCGATGGATCGTATGGATCTCAGAAAAACGGAGATAACAGATATTGAAGCGATAATTATCGCGGCGAATGATAAAAACTGGCAGCCTGATTATAGCGAAGGGTTAGTCTCTGACACGGTGAAAAGTGTAAGTGCTTTAATTTTTGGTGAAGAACAGAAAACGCCTGAACAGTTGCTTTCCGATCAGAATGCCATTGCGTATTTGAATGAGGATAAGGATGCGAATGCTCGTTCAGCTGTAGAAAATATAATTGCGCATATACCGTCTTTGGCGGGGTTCTCTTTAGATGATGCGAAGGGAATTGCCCGTGCAGATTTATCGGGTGTTGATAACGGCGCGGATATTTTGACGAAATTTCCGGATGCTGACCCTAATACATTAAGAGCGGTTGCGTATTCTATTTTACATGTAAATGCGGTTGATGATGAAGATTTGCAAGGGCAGGACTTTGATGAAACGGCCAGAGGTTACATGCATTACGCGCATGATGAGGGTGATGCCTATGATGCGTGGGAAATGGCGCGCAGAACGGAAATAATAAACGCGATTACGAGTAACCCTGAAATTATGGCGGATATGGCTCTTATTAGGGCGCCGGGGAATATTGAAACGGCGAGTGACCTTCAGGCGCAGTTTAGAGTGAGAGAGCGTATTGCGGATGCGATCACTGTGGTGGCGGCGAAAAGCTATGGAATGTCGGATATATTGACCGGTGATGATGTGACTGTTGTCCATAAGTCCAGAGCGGATATAGAAGCGGGGCGTGAGTTAGGTTATATGAGTTCGTCTGGAGTTCCCGGGATTCTAAATGATGAAACAATTATTTTGCGTTATAATCCTGCTTATTTTCTAATGGAAAGGCCGCCACAATTTACACAGACGGACAGTGAAGAGGTTGGGTTCTTTTTAGAGTCGGTCTTAGAAGAAATTCAACATGGTATAGACCATATACAGACAGATAGGTTGGTTTTGGGGACGCTGCCGGAGGGCGTGCCATTAGAGCACCACGCAACAATGTCGGCGCTAAATCGTGTTACTTATTCGGATGATGATGGTTACAAAGCGTATAGCACGCAATATGTAGAAAAGACGGCAAAGATAATTGCTGCGGATGTTGCTTCTCAGGTCGTTGATGCTTTAGAAAATCCGGAAGAGAGAAGCAATCAAGCTGTAGGGCAGAATCTTGAAAATGCTTCGGATACAGTGATTGAGCAAGCCGTTCTTCCTACAGAGACTTCAGTTCCTTTTAAAATATAAACAGTTTTGGATTCTATAGAGAATTCCTAACTATTTTCAAATATCTTTATATTGAGAAAAAATGGTGCCAGTTCGAATTTTATTCGAACTCTATTTTTGATAAGAGGATATCCATTTTTAAAGAAAAAATGGTGCCCGGGGGCAGAATCGAACCACCGACACAGGGATTTTCAATCCCTTGCTCTACCCCTGAGCTACCCGGGCACGGGTGAATTTAATCACGAGGTATACGGCTTATAAGATAATTGAGTGGGGATGTCCAGACTTAGTTTATGTTGTTGGAAATATTTCTCTGGATTTATGCTGTCATCGAGATATTGGCGTTATTTTGGGCATCCTGAATTGGAAATGTGAATTGCTCTTCGGGTGTTGTCGTGCGTGCATCAACAAGTTTTATGTCGTTTGGATCAGGGTTAGCCATCTCTGCAAAGACATTGGTTATTGGCGCGCCGTTAACGGTAACACCTTCCTCAAAATCAACAGAGGGTGCGCCTGATGTCACGCCTGAGACTTCTGTTGTATAGACGGAGTCGTTGACACCTACTTCATATGCTTTTTCTGGCTCTATGGTGTTGGTGGCACTGCTCTCTGTGATGCCTTTTGTTTCTGCTTCGGGAACCTTTGTTGTTGGCTCTGTGATTTCCGGCTGTGCTTCGGGCGTGGCGTGGTTATTACGATTTGCCCGTTCTTCATAATAGGCATCTTTCTTGTCTTCAGGGATAAGCTCTAGAGCTTCGCGCAGTATTACGTTTTCCCCAAGAATCTCTGAGCGATATCTATCCATGCTTTCGTAACGGTTATTGATAAGGGTTTCTGCCTCTATCAGTTTTTGGGTGTTTTCATAGGATGGGTCTGTGTCATATTGAGCTTGCGCCTTGTCTTGCATCTCTTTCATGTATTCGATTTGAACCTGATAGTACAAACCAGAATCTTCAAATAAGAGCTCTCCCGTTGTTGTTGCTTTACCTTCATAGGCTTCCCAGTCAAAATTTTCGAAAGCTTGTTTCGGGATGTTATTATTTTCGCCAAGTACCTCTTCATGTTTCTCTTGTTCCAGCTCGGCAGGTGTTGGATCAGGTTCTTTATTTTTCTCGGCAAACTCGACGTAGAATGCATTTTCTGCTTCTTGGGAAATAAATTGCGTTGGCTTATGTTCCGGTATGTCTTGATCCATCACGCGGCGGCGGTAAGCACCTTCATAGTTTTTGATGTAATCAACTTCAATTTGAGCTCTGACAATGTCTGTTGTTTCATCAAAAGTGAGCGGTTTATCGTATGTTGCGAGAGCATTTTCTAGCTGCGAAGTTACTTCGTCGATCCCTTTATCAATAGCATTAAAATAAGCTTCCGGATTTTCTTCTAAGAGTGCTTCCGGCGTTGTTGCTTTGCCTTCATATTCTTCCCAATCGAAAAATGTATCAACGAGATCACTCATCGTATCTTTGAATGTTTCTGCGACATCTACATGAAGTTGAGATATAGGATCACCTGATGTTAGGGAGACGCCTGTTGCATGGCTTATATCCATATCAGCTCTTAAATGTCTTAAATCTCTGAATGCGAATGCAATATCACCATCCCCACGATTATGTGCGGCAGCTTCTGCACCGACGTCAGCGCGTGTTTCTTCGGTTAATCTTTCCAAAGGGCTGTCGTAATCATTGTCTTCCGCAATATGTGTGCCTTCGTGATTTCCAATGAGACGGTTCCAGTCTTTATCGTTACCGGGCATGTTGTCTATGATGTTCTTTACTATGTCTTCATCATAGATATCTTCGAGTGTGGAGCGTAGGAAGGCTTCTTTTGTCTCGTAATCAGAAGAAGGCATTATTACGATTCCAACGCCTGTTACAGCGGCAGGGCCGGAATCTTTCATCTTATTAGCGAAAAGTATAAATGCTTCGGCTGCCTCTCCGTCTGTCATAATGTTTTTGATGTCAACTTCGTTGTCGGCGAACTCTCCCGGGAGTTGGCCTTCCACCTGTTTGAGAAGCTGTTTCAATAATTGTTCAGGATCACTGGATGTTAATTTATCAGGGTCAACAAAGAAGATGTCTTCTCTATCACTTACTTCTTCTATGCCATCAGTATAGGCGCGTTCACGGGCATGCTCTCTGACATTTTCCAGAACTCTTTCCCGTACTTTTCGCATATGTTGGCTAGGTGGCATATCTTATCTACTCAGGCTCTATGATTGGGGCGGTGTTCGTGTTTGCCCCTTCAGAATGTTTTATTTTTTCCCCTTTTAGAATACCGTCTCGTAAACTTCTCATACGGCTTGTCGCCGGGCATTCTTCGTTGGTTTCTTGTTGGCATGTTTCAGCTGTTGGCTCTGGCGTTTCAACGTTCTCAGGTTCCGGAAGAGTGGTGCATGCACTCATGAATATAAGGGCCGTGCTTGCGACTCCACTTAATAATTTTTGTTTTGGATTTTTCATCCTACTGCACCCATCTAATTATATTTTTATTATGCGGTATTGTAGCATATTGCGTTTGGATGATGCAAATTTATTGCATTAGAATGTTAGCCCGTCAAAACGGTCGTGAAGGGACGGTGTGCGGCGTTTTCGGGTGAGTTCCATAAGGCCTAGTTTTGTGAATCCATGTATCTGGACAGTGCAGGGATCTAGGTTAATCACATTATCCAGTTCTTTGAGGAGTTTTTTCTCATCGGTTTTATTCATTTTTAGAAAGTCGACAACGATTATCCCCCCTACATTGCGTAGGCGTATTTGTCTGCCGATTTCGCGGGCAGCATCGATGTTTAATGCAAGGTGAGATCGTGTTTCACTGCCTTTGTTTACGTCTATGGCGGTCAGCGCGGCGGTTTCTTGAATAATGATATTACCGCCTTTTTGCAAAAACGTATAATCATGGAGCAAGGATTCAATTTGCCCTAAAACATCACGATATTCCAGCAAGGCCAGATCTTGCGTGGCATCATCCAGCTCAATGGGGGTTATCTTCATCATAAGATCCGGTGCGAAGATGGAGCACCATTCCTCTGCTTGTGTGAAGTGTTCCATTGTGACCACTTCTATGCGTTCAATCGGGTTAATGGCTTGGTCGCTGAGGGTGCGTTGTATCGCATCAGGGCCAAGGGCGATGAGGGTTGGTTTTTTACCTTCTAAGTAGGTGCTGATTTGTAACCATATTTCTTTAAGGACATGGGCTTCGCGTTCTATGATTTCGGTTTGTAAATCTGCGGCGGCATTGCGCAATATGAAGCCGTTCATGTCTTCAAGCGTATTCACCATGGTTTCGAGTTGCTTGCGTAAGTCTTTGTCGCGGATACGGCTGGAAATTCTGTTCTTCTTGCCAAAGGCACAATAAATCAGATAACGACCGGGGAGGGTGATGTCCATGCTCATTTGGGTTGTTTTATCTTCGCTGCCCAGCCATGCATCGCCGTCGGCGGCTGGGGTGTAAGCGCTTTTCGCTTGAACGGCGATCATATCCCCTGATTTCAAAATTTTCCCGATGGCTTTGTCACCGCCTTTACAAATTTTGTCATCCTTATCTTTGTAACGGATATCGCGATTGTATAATATGCCTGAATTATCACCATCCAGGTCAAGGAAAGCGGCGTCGAGGCTGGCATCTATGCGTGTGATTTTCGCCCAGTAAATAGAACCCCATCGCACGGCTTCAAGTGGAGAATCAATTTCAATCCCTTCAAGACGACCGTTATCAAGGGCGATTGTCCAAATGCTGTTTTCCAGTTCTTCAATCAGTATATCCATAGTCATCCATCTATTTATTCGGGGCAGCGTCACTCGGTTCCTAGCGTATTTAATATACGCAGTGTCACTCGTTCCTTGCCCGTATAAAGATATGAATGACTAGATTTAGGTGTTCAATTGTTACTTTTTGCAGAAAAAGTCATTTCCGCGCAGAATTTGCATTATATCATAAAGTGATAGCCCGACCACGTTAGAATATGATCCTTGCATGAATGAAATGTATGATGCGGCAAACCCTTGTATTGCGTAGCCTCCGGCTTTGCCATCCCATTCACCTGTGTCGATATAGGTGCTTATGTCGTGATCTGTCAGGGGTTTGAATTTGACGATGGTGTCGCAGAGTCTGGTTATTTCTTTTCCGTTATCAGTGATAATGCAAATGCCGCCGTAAACATGGTGTCTGCGCCCTGATAGAAGGTTTAGGCAATTACGTGCTTGGTCTTCGGTTTCGGCTTTGGGAAGTATACGCCGTCCGCAGGCAACAACCGTATCGGCGGCCATGATGAATGTGTTTGGGTTATCTTTGGCGATGGCTTTTGCTTTTTCAAGGGCAAGGCGTTGGGCTAAGTCGCGGGGATGTTCACTTTTTAATGGTGTTTCATCAATGTCAGCAGGGATAATTTTAGCAGGGACGATGCCGATTTGTTGCAGCAAGTCCACGCGTCGCGGTGACGCAGAGGCGAGGATGAGGTCTTTTGCTTGTGCTGAATTTTTGGCCGTCATGGTGAATGGCCTTCTTCGGTTTGTCGGCGCGTATTGGTTATTTCTCGCGGAAAATAATGCGGCCTTTTGATAAATCGTAAGGCGTCATTTCAACAACGACTGAATCACCTTGAAGGACGCGGATACGGTTTTTACGCATTTTTCCGGCGGTATGCGCCAGAATAATATGCTCGTTTTCCAATGTAACACGGAACATCGCGTTTGGTAGGACTTCGGTTACAACGCCTTTAAATTCTAGTAATTCTTCTTTTGCCATGGGCTTTTAAATCTTTTCTAATGAGTAAGTAAACTACGGTGGTTCTATACTGTTTATTGCGTGGCGTCAATTCTTGCCTGTATCACCGCAATATATGGGCTTTTCCGGTGTGGAGGATGCAAATCAGGGTGAATAATCGGCGGGCGGTGTCGAAATTAAGCTCTATTTTTCCGGATAGGCGTTCCTGCAATAGTTCCGCCCCTTCATTGTGCAAGCCGCGCCGCCCCATATCGATGGCTTCTATGCGCGAGGGTTTGCCGTCTCTTAGGGCGTCGTCGTAACTGCTGACAATCATGAAGTAATCTTTTATCAAACGGCGGTAAGGGGTTAGCGATAACACCAAATAGGGTAGGTCTTTTTGTTCGTTATTCTGGGTATGGAAGATAAGCCTGTTTTCTTCGATATAGAGTTCCAACGCATAGGGGCCATTATCATCATCTGCTGGTTGGAAATAGCTGTCTTGTTTTAAATCCCTGAGGGCAATGTCGCAATCTCTTTGAATTAGGTGGGCAACGGTGGGGGCATCTTTTTTGGTCAGGCGGATGGAGTGTATTCGGCTTTTGTTGTTGTTGTTATCCATTGGAAGGTGGCCTGTTTTTGACAGCGTCTCTGAAGGCATCAATCCATGCTGTGATTTCTTTAACACGGGTTTTTTGAATGCTACGGTTGACTATGAGGCGAGACGATACGTCTAGTATCTTTTCTATCTCAACCATATTGTTGGCCTTAAGGGTGTTTCCCGTTGAAACCAGATCGACAATACGCTTGGCTAAACCGAGGGCAGGGGCAATTTCCATTGCACCGTTCAGCTTGATACATTCAGTTTGAACACCGCGCTTTGCGAAGTGGCGCGCCGTTAAAGAGGGGTATTTTGTGGCAACGCGAATGTGGCTCCATTTTGTCGGGTCGTCTGTTGCGGCGTCTTCGGTGGGCATCGCAACGGATAGGCGGCATGCGCCAATGCCCAAATCAAGGGGGGCATAAATCTCGGAGTAGTTAAATTCTTCAATTGCATCACTGCCGACAACGCCCAAATGTGCCCCGCCATAGGCAACAAAGGTTGCGACATCAAAGGCACGCACACGGATAATATCCAACCCATCATGATTGGTGGTGAATTGCAATTTCCGGCTTTTGTCGTTGGTGAAATCATCTTCTGGGGTGATGTTGCACGCACTTAAAAGCGGCATTAGCTCTTCTAAAATACGGCCTTTTGGCACTGCTAAAATCAATTTTTGTTTATCAGTCATGAGAAATGTGTAACGCGAATAATCGATAAAGCCAAGGAGAAACTCGGCTATCTGTTTAAATATCAATCTAGAGACGAACATTATGCAATATGATAGCATGCACGTTGATTTATTCATTTCTAAAGGTTGCTTAATTAAATGCGTACAACACAGAATTTTTTTAATGATATGGAGGCCGTTGCGGGGTTTTCGAATGTATTTGATACTCGGCATCATGTCTGTGTGCCTGAGGATTGGCACGTTGTTATCGCTGATGTTAAAGGCTCAACCGAGGCGGTTTCGAAGGGGCAGTATAAATCCGTTAATATGGTTGGGGCATCGTGCATTATTGCGGTGTTGAATGAAGTTGGGGATATCGACATTCCCTATGTTTTTGGCGGTGATGGGGCGAGCTTTCTTATCCCTGATCATTTAATGGAGGCGGTATCGCTGGCTTTGATGGATACGAAGTCTATGGCTGTGGATGTGTTTGGTTTGGATCTTCGTGTTGGCGCGGTATCTATGCTTGAGCTTTTGAAGGCTGGTAAATCATTACAGGTTTCAAAATATAAAGTCTCCGACATGATACATATTGCGATGTTCCATGGTGGCGGTATGGCTTATGCGGAAGGCTTGGTGAAGGGCGGCCAGAGTGGTGATGCTTATGGGGTAGAGAAATACACGCATGGGAAACCTCCAAAGAAAGCTAACTTTGATGGGCTTGAGTGCCGATGGGATCCGGTTATGGCAAAAAAAGACCAAATAGTGACCTTAATGGTTGAATCACGTCACGGTTATGCCGTTTATAACGAGATTATGGCAGAAATTGACCATATATTTGGCAGTGCAGAGGAATATAGCCCTGTTAAAGTAAATAATATGAAATTATCTCTTAATTCTAAAAGTCTGGAGCAGGAGTTGGGCGTTAAAACGCGTGGCGGTAACGTTTTTCAGCGCATTGGCTATCTGATGAAGATGAAGATTGAGAATATGCTGGCAATGCTTTTGATAAAGTTTGATGTGACGGTTTCTGACTTTGAGGGGGAGAAGTATGTCTCGGATGCTGCTGAAAATACAGATTTTCAGAAATTCGATGATACTTTGCGGGTTATTCTGGATAGTAGCCATGCGCAGGCAGAGGCATTATTATCCTATCTTTCGCAAAGGCATGACGATGGTGATTTGTTTTACGGGGTGAGCATTTCAAGTTCGGTCATGATGACGTGCCTGGTTTTTGAACGCGCGGAAAATCATCTGCATTTTGTTGACGGGATGGCTGGGGGGTACACTGTTGCGGCCAAAAACATGAAAGAACAGATTAACCTTGCTTTAGTGTGATGGGGCGCTTGATATTTGGAAGACATTATCCCTGTCATTGATTGGGGTGTTCTCCAGTGTTTCCTGTAAGATATTATATTTCCTCTGGATCATATCTTCTAGCGGTGATCTCTCTGACCTTAGGCATAAATCTTCCGTATGCTCCAATATATCAAGGGTTGCTTGATGTACTTTAGGGGGAATGGAATGTATTTTTTCTACTTTATCGTCTATTACCCTGATTGCGGAATTCATTCTTCTAACAATATGGGTGAGGTGAAGGACTTTGGCTTCTATTGGAATGGCTTCTTTGTGAAAGAGGGACACTTTTTTTGAAATTTTATTACTTTGGTTGGCAAATTTAAAGGCTTCTGAGCCAACAAGGCCGATATATTTATCACCGGATATTTCATTATTTAAAATCGGAGAGGTAATGCTGGCGGCGTATAAATCATCGGATATGTTGCCGTTATGCCCCTGTGATTTAAGAAATTCCGGAGCATAACCATGTAGCGTTTTTGTTGACCTTAAAGTGGTTTTCTCCATGAGGGCGATTATTTTATCCGGATTGATGGCGGCATTATGTTGGTCTAATTGGGTTGCAAGATGAAGATAGAACGCATTGCGAATGATGCGCGTGTCATCGATTCCCAGCTTTTCTATAAAATCGTCATATGATTTTTGCGCAAAGCTGTCCAATCCGCGTCTGCTGATTGGCATGAACATTTCGTGTTCCAAGCTTTCGCTAAATTCTTGTGTTAAACCCATGTATCTCTGCTTTTATATTTTTTTATAGTTCTATATGTGGTGTCGCACTGTAATGAAATGCGAAGGTTATGTCAATTTGTGCGGTGATTTTCGGTGGTAGGCACAGTTCGTTTTTGGCAACAAGGGCCAGAACAATGAGGATTCTTGTAATTATCAAGGTTGGACTGTATATTCTAGCAATAAGAGTATTGAGAATAAGGTTGTAATTATGAGTGTTCTTAATAAAAACGGTTTTACGGATGATGAGGTTTCTGAAATAGAGGCCGTCATAGGTAAGGCTGTGCGTGATACATTTCATATAAATGCGGAAAGTGGTTTTGCATCTGTTGCTTGTCAGGATAATTTACCCAATGTTGCCAGTGATTTGAAAGATGCGCTAAAGGTTTTCCCTGAAAGCATTGATCTTCATGCTCACTTTGCTTTAACGTTGGTGCGGCAGGGTAAAGGGCAAGATGCTGTTGCTCATATGGAGGAGCAGGCAAAAGAGCATCCTGATAGTGTTGATTGGCAGATTGCTTATGCTGGTATTTTGATGACGTCTCCTGAACTAACCGAAGGCTTTAATCTAGAATCTGAGCGTATATATTCTATGGATTTAACTTCGGAACAAAAAATGACGCTTAATCAATATGTTGCTGCTGTCGGTGAGCCACCACGAGAGGTGGATAATCGATCTGAGTTATTGAAGCGTACGGATAAAGCTTTGGCGAAGGGCGTTAACTGGCTTTTTGGTCTTGATAATGACTAGCTTTGGTTTTATTCACCGCTGACACGGCTGATATTCGCACCAACACCGCCAAGTTTACCTACAATATCCTCATAGCCGCGCTCCAGATGATAGATGCGGTTGACGGTGGTTTCACCTTCGGCGACGAGGCCGGCAAGGACGAGGGCAACACTGGCACGCAGGTCAGTTGCCATGACTTCTGCGCCTTTCAGGGATTTAACCCCGCGCACGATGGCTGAGTTTCCCTGCACCGAGATATCTGCGCCCATGCGGCTGAGCTCCGGCACATGCATAAAGCGGTTTTCGAAAATGGTTTCTGTGACCATACCTGCGCCATCGGCGAGCGTTAGCATCGCCATGAATTGTGCTTGCAGATCGGTTGGGAAGCCGGGATAGGGCTCGGTCATGATATCAACGCCGTTTAAACGCCCGACTTCACGGCTGACGATGATGTCGTTTTTATCTTGTTCAACTTCTATACCTGCTTGAGATAAGAAGCCCAAAGCCGCGCTTAAGTGTTCTATACGGGCATTTTGCAGACGTAGCGTTCCGCCTGTCATGCCTGCGGCAATAATATATGTTCCGGTTTCAATACGGTCAGGCACGATAGAGTGACGTACACCTTTTAGGGATTTAACGCCTTCGATGCGGATTGTTTCAGTGCCAAGCCCTGTGATTTTCGCACCCATCTTTATAAGACATTCGCCTAAGTCTATGATTTCAGGCTCTCTGGCGGCGTTGGCCAGAACGGTTTCACCATTGGCCAGTGTTGCGGCCATCAGCAAGTTTTCAGTTGCGCCAACGGATACTTTCGGAAATAAAATCTTCGCACCTTGTAGGCCGCCTGCAGGGGCAGTGGCATTGATGTAACCTTCATCCAGTGTAATGGTCGCGCCCATTTCTTCCAGACCTTTTATGTGCAGGTCAACAGGGCGTGTGCCAATGGCGCAGCCGCCCGGAAGGGAAACTTTGGCTTGCCCGAAACGCGTTAGCAATGGGCCAAGCACAAGAATAGAGCCGCGCATTTTACGTACGATGTCATAAGGCGCAGTGTAGGTTTCGATTGCACTGGCGTTAATCGCCATCAAAGAGCCTTCGCATTTAATCGCACAGCCCAGATATTCCAGCAGTTCAACTTGTGAATTCATATCGCGCAGGGTGTTGGGGCTGTTCTCGAAGTATATAGAGTCTTCGGTAAGCAGAGCTGCACACATCAGCTTCAGGGCGCAGTTTTTCGCTCCGCTGATCGGAATTGTGCCGTTAAGCGGATTACCGCCAATAATCTTGATCTTATCCAGTGAGGATGACTTTACCTGTGGCGCGATGATCGTTGCACTTTTTCCCAGCTTAAAGTCGGGGAAGAGTGACTCCACGTTGTCCCATGTATTTTCCGCTTCGGTCGGCGTAACTTGTTTCACAGGCATCACTCCCTTTAAAAAATAAAAATTGTGCAATGCCTTCATTGGCATAAATGCGTGCCGGAAGAGGGGTGGTGTTGGATATCTCCAACGTTACGTGTCCTTCCCAACCAGGCTCCAGCGGTGTGACATTAACAATTAATCCACAACGTGCATAGGTGCTTTTCCCCAGACATATAACCAGTACATCTTTCGGGATGCGGAAATACTCAATCGTATGGGTCAAAACGAAGCTGTTCGGTGGTATTACACAAATATCACTCTGCCTGTCAACAAAGCTTTGATCCGAGAAGTTTTTGGGATCGACCAGTGCATTGTCTACATTTGTAAAAATTTTGAAGTCTTCGGAGCACCGCGCGTCATAACCGTAGGAAGATAAACCGTAGGAAATGATACCGTCATTTTTTTGTTTTTCAACGAATGGGTCAATCATGCCTTCATTTTGGGCAAGGTCACGGATTTGGTGATCGGCCAGAATTCCGGGTTGCATGATTTGGTCTTGTTGGGGGTTTAATAGAGCCATGTGCTACGCGTCCTTATTTTTCTTTGGATTTTTCTCTGTCTCTTGTTTCTTCTCGGCTTTGGCCATTTTCACCTTGAGTTTACGGCGCTTCAAATTATCACGTAGCGCCGCCGCACGTTTGTCGATTTGCTCTGTTTTGCTCATAACAGGTGATTCCAATGTTGGTTAATGATGCCACTATATAAGAATATATGGAAAGCGTAAGGGAAAACTTTGTGCGGGTGCAATTTCGCTGGGGAAATCTGTTATTTGTTGAGGTTGGAATAGGGCTGTTTCGGCTCATTAGACGGGGTATAGCTTGGGCTACTGACTTTCTTGACCGTATCCGTATCGATTAATAAGCACATGGTTTTGCGTATTTTTTCGGCCAATTCATCTGATATATTGGAGATGGTCAGCGTGACTGTGTTATCGAACAGGCTAATCGCGCGTTTTATATCTGTCGTCGGAACGCGCACGGGCGGGCAGTCTTTGATGTTAATGTCCGTATTGTTGTTGTATATCAAGGTTATATCTGCGCCGTTGTAACCCTGTATGGCATGCGATTTTTGAAAGGCCTTTGACATTTTTATCATGGCCTGATGGTTGTCTTTATCAAAGGTTGCCTCATCAATGGAGATGATTAGCTGTTCTATCTGTGGTGGGGGTGTGTAATCCATGATGTTTTCTACGCTAAATGGAGGGGAATGTCTATATTGCTGGATTACTGCGTGACATCGAAAATATTTTGTTGTAATTTGCGGCTCATCTTATGAGGCTGCTGCTGTAGCTCAGTGGTAGAGCGCGTCATTGGTAATGACGAGGTCGGGAGATCAATTCTCCCAAGCAGCACCATTAAATCAATGACTTAGCTTTTCAAC
>JAWSVM010000012.1:0-149439 GCA_033851915.1 Alphaproteobacteria bacterium | reverse complement strand
CCGTGTGTCGGTGGCTGATTTAACCCTTCAACTATAAAACAGGAGGGCGCTTTGCCGGAGAATAAGAAAATAGATTTAAAGAAGATCAACGAATTAGGGCAGGGCGCAGTCTTCCTTATTACAGCAGAAGAGTTCGAGGCCATGAAATTGTTTGGCTACGGGCTTGATGAAAACAAAAAGACCTCGGATATGCGCAGAGAATTTTACTGGAATATAATGAACAGGATTAATGACAGGAACGTAAACCAGAATAAGCAGTAATCAAGTGCCTCCCACATGTTCCCCAAGAACAACTCAAGGGCACTTGTAAACTACGCCGTCCTGACATCCCACATGGTCAGGGCGGTTTTTTTTATTCCCAATTACATGTTTTTTTCAATGGGGCTAATGCTTTGGTTAAGCCTGTTGTGTCAAAAATTGCAGTGATGGGTGATTCATTATAAGGCGTCACTTGGGCGAGTAGCTTATTGTACTTTTCCATTTTCTTAATAAACGCAATAGTTCCATTACGGTGAAAAGTAGATTTAGAGTCTGTTGATAAAGACCATTTCTTTGTTTGTGCTTTTTCATTGCCTATTCTGGTTAGAACATTAGCACTGCTCCCGAGGTAATCATGCCAAGTTAACATAAGTTCTGTCTTGTTACTCTTGCAACGGATTAACATGGTTACTATGTCATTACGTCTAGACTTACCACTATCAGCTTGCAAATGAAGATAAACCGACAGTGAGTCGTCAATCGGGTTGCTCTTCTCATCTACGCGCCATTTGCTAGGTGGTGGTGGCTCCATACCGACTAAGTCTAGCCAATTATCCTTTTTTTGTTCTGTTTCATCTGTGGCGGCAACTGTTTGGGGTTTATCTAAATGATTATCCTTAGCAAGCGTGTCGTAACATTCTAGCCGGCTCAAATCCCCCTCTATAATTGCGCAGGTTGCCACAGACTTCTTTAATTCATCGGCTAGGGACGATCCTGCGCTCATAGTAATTACCAAGAATAGGTAAAGTGATAATTTTCTCATTACTAATCTTTCTTAAATTTATCAGGAAACAAAAACTTCATACCGTCATCATAGTGCTTACGCTCTGCTTCATCGAAGCCTTTGAGTGCATCAAGGTGTTCTTGCGCCCAAGGGTCAGCGTTTATATTGCTCAACAACCATTTGTATGGGACACCTAAAAACTCAGCCGCTTCTGGTAGGTATTTCGGCTTTACAACATTACCATTCTCAAGTTTTTCGATTGATTGTTGGGATACACTAATGGCGTTCGCAAGCACTGTCTGCGAAAGGCCTTTGTTTTTTCTTGCCCAAACAAATCTGTCTGCAAGCGTTTTTAAATCAGTAGGTAACATATCTTCCTTATTACTATTTTGTTAGTAACCCGTCATCCCATAAAATATTAGTAGACAAATACTAATTAATTAGTATGCTTATGTTCATGACTATTGAAGCATTACAAAAAGCTATTGATATAGCAGGCACACAAACAGCACTTGGCAACCTTATTGGCAAAGATCAGCGCGCTGTTTGGTCGTGGCTTAATCTCACTAAGAAGGTTCCAGCAGAATCCGTCTTAAAGATTGAGCAAGCCGTTAACGGTGAAGTTACGCGACATGATCTTAGGCCTGACCTGTATCCAGCTCCTAACAACTAACAACTCCCCAGTGCATCCCGCACTTTCGGGGGTTGTTTCGAACGGAATATAAAATGAACAAAGACAGCACCTCTATATCTCAAACATCCGATGCGGGTACGTTTAACGTAATCACAGGCGATATGTCAAGTAATAAGGCTAAATCCCACAAGGCGCACCAGTCTGCTGGCAAATCTTTCAAACAGGTGAGTGAAATCCTCAAACTGAGAGGGGTCACACATGCACAAATCCGCAATCCAAAGACAAAGAAGCAGTTGGCAACGTTAAAATCCATCATCCTAATCATGGGCAAATCGAGCAACCACCCAAGCTCGATAGCCAAGTATACAGGCCAGAGCATTAAGGATGTAACCGCATTCCTCAAGCACTCAAAAGACATTTTAGAGCCAGCAATACGCACCACGAAATACGAGCCGAGAGATCATTTTGGCAAGCGTAATGGTGCGAAGGCAAGAAGTTAACCCAAACCCAAGAGGAAATACTATGCATAAAGACACTGAACCCCATATGGAAAAGTTTTTTTCAAAAATAAACGACACATTGCGTGATCTTGTTGATAGCGCCGGATCTGCAAAAAATCGCGTTGAGAGGGTGGTTGATGACTTATTCTGCGCGTTGCCAACAGAGGTTGGTGGGGCGGATCAGAACGAACCATCTGGGGCATGCGACACAACAGAAGATTTGTTACGCCGCTTAAATGCGCAAATATCCAACCTTCATCTCGAAATAAACCGTCTTGAAAACCTAGTTTAACTCACCACTGCGCATCCTGCGGGGTGCGTAGACATGAGTTAACCCAAAGAGAGAGACTGAAAAATGAGTGAACCACAGATAGTACCAGACGATAATGAAATGTACGTGCAAGCAGTTGATCTCGTTCGCCGCGAGAACAAAGTTGCTACCAGTTTCATTCAGCGTCATTTGCGAATTGGATATAACCGTGCGCACCGTACCATTGAGGAAATGGAGCGTCGGGGTGTTATCTCTGCCGCAAATAATATGGGTGTAAGAACCGTGATTTCTCAGACCTTAGATGATCAGGAAACCAAAGACGTCGGCGGAGTACAGGGACAAAGGCTTACATCATTCATTGAGCGTGTAGAACGCCTTGAGGAAGAGAAATCCGCGCTAATGGAGGACATCAAGGAAGTCTACGCCGAGGCCAAAGGCGTAGGCTTTGATGTTAAAGCCATCCGTAAGCTTATTGCTCTGCGCAAGATGGATGCAAATGCCCGGCATGAGGCGGAAAGCATTCTTGATTTGTATAAATCTGCGGTTGGGATGGTTTAAGCAATGGTTGTTCTCTTCGCTTTTTTTGCAGGATTCTATTTCGATTTACCGTTCGGCTATTTCTTCATAGGCGCTGTATGCCTGTTGATAGACAGTGAGGCATTGTAACATGACAAAAGTCATCATAGGTGATTGCACACTGTATCTGGGGGATGCGTATGAGATCGCGCCGACCTTTGGGCTTATTGTTGCTCTTGTTACTGACCCGCCGTATGTCTTTAAAACGTCCGGTGGCGGTAAAATGCGCAAAGAGCGTAAATGTCTGGATGCCATCATTGATGAAGAGCTAGATCAAGGCTTTGACCACGCAATCATAAACCCATTGCTATACAAGTCAGCCGTGGTGTTCTGCCACAATGACCAGCTTTATAAATTGTTGCCGTATTTAGCGGGAAGCTATCTGCGCGCATGCGTTCTGCAATACCACAAAACGAACCCCATACCCGTTGCCAACAAGCATTACCTGCCTGATACAGAGTTTTTCATTCATGCATGGCAGGAGGGCGCGCACCCGCTTGGTGAGCATAAAGATAAACGGCGATACATCATTGCGAATAATGGCAAGTCAGGATTCGATCACCCAACGGTAAAACCGCTTGAGGTGATGGAAAAAATCATGCGTAACGTGAATGGGGAATCAGTGATTGATCCGTTCATGGGTACGGGAACCACAGGCATTGCAGCAATTCGCCACGGTAAGACGTTCATAGGAATCGAGAAGAACGAAAAGTATTTCGATATCGCATGCGCGCGGATTCGAGATGAGTATGCGGCGCAAGAAATCCGGGAGGCTGTTTTATGAGAGGTATTGGCAACATTCTGCAAAACATATCCTGTGGTGAGGGGCTTCTTGAAAGCCCTATTGAGGGAATGTTCTTCAATGCCCTTATGGATAGTCGTAGATTCATCTTGGTAAAACACGGTGAGCAGCCACAAGGGGAGGGGTTCTTTATCTTCCCGCAATACGAAGTTGGTAATTTCAGGGCTGATTTTATAATCAAAGCATATGGCTGGAATAACGAGCCACGTGTATGGCCTCCAAAGCGTCAGGTGACTATCTGCGTTGAGTGCGATGGCGCAGAGTTCCACAAAGACAAAGCCAGAGATAAAGCCCGTGATGCGTACTTTAAAACGCAGGGTATAGAGACGATAAGATTTACAGGCTCCACCATACACAAAATGGCTGACTGGTGTGTAAAGCACGTCATAGAGCATTTAGAGAATGCATTGTGGAGGGCTGAATGAACATCCACACAATTCAATTCAATATAGGTGATTTCCTCTCCGGCGTCATGCAGATGGATGCGGCAGAAATAGGTGCATATACCATGCTTATTATGGCGCACTACCAAGAGGGCTTAGATGGCATTGAGGATGATGATATAATCATGCGTAAAGTCACCCGCACAAATCCAAAAGTCTGGAAGCGCATTAAGAAGAATGTTCTTAAGAAATTTTACCTTGAGAATGGGTACTGGAAACATCACAGAGTTGTTTCAGAGGTAATGAAAATGCTGTCAAAAAGCTCTGGTGGTCGCCCTCGTAAAGATGATGTTGGTGTCCCAAAACAGTCCGTAGCAAAACCCTTGTTGGAGTCCCAAGTTGAAAATAAGCCATTGAAATCAAAGGAAACTAAAAAACCTAATACAATACCCAGTAATACAATAAACAATAAGAATAAAAAACTACCAAAAAATAAACATGAATTTGAAGAGTTTTGGAAGCTCTGCCCCCGCAAGGTCGGCAAGGGCAAGGCTAGGGAAAAATACTGGCTTGCTCGAAACGAAATCAAACACGATGCCATGCAAACAGCAATCCGGCAGCATGCCTACGAGGTGAAAAAGGGGGAGGTTGAGACTGAATTTATCCCTCATCCCGCAACATGGCTGCATCAGGAACGGTACTTCGATGAGGGCGCAATGCCTGATGCTGAGCCAATGACCGAATGGCCAAAATGGAAACATGCTCTAGCCACAACCATTGGCGAGCATAGCGTTAAGGCTTGGTTTTCAGGGGTAATACCTGACGGGTCGGTGATGTGGGTTCCCAAGAAATTCCAGCGTGACCGGATAGAACGAGATTATTCATCAGGGATAACCCAAGCCCTTGGCAAGCAATACACAATCAAACTTTTAGTTGAGAGAGCGGCATGACCCAAAAGAAAAACCTTACCCCATTTGAAAAGCTCCAAAAGCAATGGTCAAACTTCATGCCACAGAATAACGGCACGGTAATGGTTGAGCGTAGATACGGCACGAAGACCCGCACATTCTTCATGACGGAAAGTGAGGCGAAACTGGAAGGGTTCTTAAGCGGAGATCAGCGCTCGGCTCTCAAGGAAATATACATAGCGTATGAGATTAAAACTGCGCCGGTATCTGTCCGCACAATGGGGCTAGGGGAAGTAAGAAGCTCACCAAAGCCAGATTATGATGAATACACAAAGCGCCTATTGAAGCGATATGACATGTGGTGCGATTTCTGCTCATTGCAGGGTAAGTCACCTTTTGGCCATGCCATTGTGATGGATAGCAAAGACCTGAGCTTAAACGAGGTTGGTTTGAAGTACCTGATTACCGTCCCAACGTTTAAAGAGCTGTATGGGGCAGCTTTGGATATTTATCTGGACATCAAGGAAGCACAGCACAGGGAGAAGCCTCTGCGCCTGTCCCTGACCGATAGGATGCAGGAGTGTAAGGAAGTTATAGAGAACTACACGATACTGAATGGTCAAGCGCCTTCATATGGTGAAATTGCGTTAAAGATGGGATACAATTCAAAGAGCAACGTGCATCGCCTAGTATCATCGTTAATCGAAAGAGGGCACGCTGCAAGAATATCAGGCTATGACAGATCAATTGTCGTATTCTAATTAAGTACTTTCAGTTGATATGATTGCTTATAGCTATCATTTATGGTTATGCTAAGAATCTTTATAACTTAATATTGGGTATTCAAATTGTCTAAAATATTTCAATCACCATCGGCATGTAAAACATCATTTGATTGCCCTTTCTGCGGTACATATACGACACAGCATTGGCATGGAGTTTTAACTAAACAGTTAGATCGGGGCGTCACCCCTCAGTCTGTTGAGGATAAGTATAAAAAAATTCTAAAGAATGGAAAGGCTTCAAAAACAGCTTTAAGTAAAATTGAATATACATTGGAACAATTCGCGGCGGATGAAATATTTAAACTAGCAGGTACGGAAAGTGGGTATATCACTGGGAATATAAATCTTTCAGAATGCTATAATTGCAATAAATTTTCAGTATGGGTGGATAACGATATGGTTTTTCCTGTAATAAAAACAGGGAACGCACCAAGCAAAGACCTTCCAGAAGATGTTCTTTCAGATTTTGAAGAGGCTCGACAAATTATACGCTTATCCCCAAGGGGAGCGGCCGCACTTCTGAGACTGGCATTGCAGAAACTCTGTATTCACCTTGGTGAAAAGGGAAAGAATATTAATGAAGATATCAGCTCATTAGTATCCAAAGGGCTTGATCCCATAGTTCAGCAATCTCTTGATGCAGTTAGAGTGATTGGTAATAATGCTGTTCACCCTGGGGAGATAGATTTGCAGGATGATGCGGAGACAGTTGAGAGCCTTTTAATGTTGATTAATTTTATTTGCGACAGAATGATAACTCACCCTCAGAATGTTCAAGCACTTTTTGATAAGTTACCTCAAAATGATAGAGATAACATAGAGAAGCGGAACAATAAGGTTGTAAACAATTAACGTAATCGTTCACTACATGTTCACGTTGAGCGTTCTCATTAAGGTCTGTATATTACAGGTAAGCTAACGCTTTTGTATCCACCGCCCATTCGAGGCGGTTTTTTCTTTTATATGTTTATCTTTATGCCGTTTAATGGTTATATCTAAATTCAATTTACAATTATGAGATAATACAATGAAATACATTAGTTTAGTGTTTATTACCTGCGTCCTTGCAGCATGCTCTTCATCTGGTGTTCAAATCAGCCAAGAGCAAGTTTCAAGATTTGAGAAGGGTGTAACAACGTATGATAATGTTGTTCAAGCTCTAGGGCAGCCCACGCAAAAGACCATTGATTCAGATGGAAACATTGAGATCACATATAATTACACCGAAGCAAAGATGCGCCCTGAAAGCATGATACCTCTTATCGGTGGTTTTGTTGGCGGTACAGACGTTAAGGTTGATTCAACGACAATTACTTTTGACAGCAATAAGGTTATGAAAGATTACAAGCTCTCTACTTATAACAGTGGAACGGGTTATAATTTGTCTTCTGACGCTAAATACTAACTTTTAATCTCACGTTCTTTTTCACGAACTTTATCATCTAATGCCTCAGCTATCTGTAGGTAAAGGTTCCGATCAACCTCGGAACGTCTGGCATGCTCCATGAGGTTGTGGATGGCATTATTCAGGCAAGCTATGAGGTATTTCTCCTCATCATCAGGGTATGCAACAGCCCCGTCATATTCTTCAATATTACGATTTATATTAACAACGTTTTGATTGCGCTTGCTTGGCATGCTCCAAGACATAGCAGCACACAAGAAAACAGACAAGGAAAGATTATGGCAAAAAGGACAAACAAGCCAAATCATGACGATAAAACACGTAAAAAAATCAAGACAAGTCAGCTCGTGAATAGACTGCAAAATCATGTACTTACAAGTGATAAGGATAAAGATATTTCGAGTAAGACTATGACGGTCTCTCAAATACGGGCGGCAGAGATATTATTGAACAAGACAATGCCGAATTTACAGGCAATGCAGCTTGATGCGCAAATTGAAACAAGATCGCATGAGGATGCATTAGACGAATTAGATTAGCGTATGGATAAGCGCGAGAAGAGAATACGCCAAAGGCTAAAAGATGATTATCCGCACTACGCTAAGAAGTGTTTAAAGATCAAAACTAAAAGCGGGAAACTTAAGCCGTTCATTTTTAACACGGCGCAGCTTTACATACACAAAAGAATTGAAGAGCAAAGATCAAGGCTGGGCTATGTTCGTGTACTTATCCTAAAGGGACGACAGCAGGGTTGTTCCACATATGTTGAGGGTCGTTTTTTCTGGAAAACCTCACATATGAAGGGGTTCAAGGCTTTTATCCTTACGCATCTTGACGAAGCCAGTAAGAACGTTTTTAAAATGGCAAAGCGGTTTTATAACCATTGCCCGATTTTGGTGAAGCCATCAACGTCAGCCTCTAATGCAAAAGAACTGGTTTTTGATGCTCTGGATAGTGGTTACGCTGTAGGTACAGCAAAGACAGAAGGAACGGGGCGCTCTGATACAATTCAGTTGTTCCATGGTTCTGAGGTGGCTTATTGGTCGAACGCAGAGGATCACATATCAGGCGTGTTGCAGGCTGTACCATTAGAGCCTGATACTGAGGTTATACTCGAAAGCACAAGCGCGGGAGCGTGGGGGCTGTTTTATAATAAATGTATGTCGGCTCAGAAAGGGGAAGGGGATTTTGAATTAATCTTCGTTCCTTGGTATTGGCAGCCTGAATATACTAAACCCGTACCGGATGATTTCGAATGTACGGGTGATGAAGAAGAATTAAAGAAGCTCTATAATCTAACTGATGGTCAAATAGTTTGGCGAAGATCAAAGATTATAGAATTTGATTACGATATATCCAGATTTAAGCGTGAATATCCATTTACGATAAAAGAGGCATTTGAAACAGAAGTGCCGGGCGCATTATGGACGCGCGAGTTATTGGCGATTAATAGAGTTTCTCATGCTGATGTGCCTGATCTTATACGCGTTGTTGTTGCTATTGATCCTGCGGTTAGTGCGAAGAAATCCTCTGATGAGACCGGTATTATTGTTGGTGGTGTTTGTGCTGAGGGGCATGTCTACATACTGAATGACTTCTCGGGGAAATATAAGCCAACGGGATGGGCTATCAAGGCTGTTGCAGCTTACCATGATTACGAAGCTGATAGGATTGTTGCTGAGGTTAATAACGGCGGTGACATGGTAGAAAGCACCGTACGCACCATTGATAAAACAGTCTCTTACAAGGCTATTCACGCATCACGCGGAAAACGCACAAGAGCCGAGCCAGTAAGTGCTCTTTATGAGCAAGGCTTGGTACATCATGTCGGCACTTTGGAAGGTCTCGAAAATCAAATGACAAGCTGGGATGCCTCAGACGGATCGGATTCACCTGACCGGATAGATGCTGCGGTGTGGTTGGTTACGGAATTGCTGCTTGGTAAACGAATTGAAGGCCTGACTGACGAAATGATGAAGGATAATCAAACAGAAGCCGATAACTCGGGGGATGAGGAAACACAATGGTAGGAATACTTGATTTGCTAATGCCAAATAGAAGAAAGGTCGCAGGTGAATTCCCTGTTGGTTTCTCTTCTGATGGTACGAGCGGAACAGAGATATCCGGCGGTTACTTCGCAGAAGAATATTTGATCCACTTGCAAGGAAAAGAGGCGGCGGAACTGTTTGACCAAATGCGTCGTTCTGATGCCCAAGTTAAGATGTTAACGAGTTTGATAAAGAACCCGATTAAGTCAGCAACATGGACGATTGAGGCGGTTGATGATAGCGATGAAGAAAAGGAAATTGCTGCGTTTATAGAGCATGTTCTCTTTAATGATATGGGTTATCCTGACGGGTCTAAACATAAGTCATGGGTAGCATTCTTACATGAGGCCTTGAGTTTTATTGATTTCGGTCACAGCGTGTTCGAGATTGTCCATAAGGTTGTTTCAGGCCATCCCAAATGGGGCAACTATATTGGACTTAAGGATTTAGCTTTCCGATCTCAAAAAACTATTGAGCGTTGGGAGTTGAACAAAAACGGATCAATAAAGTTCATCCAGCAAATTTCACAAGGTGATCTTGATGCTGATGTAAAGATACGTGGCGAGTTCTTGCTTGTTCTTACGAATGAAAAAGAGGGCGACAACTACGAAGGTATCTCAGCATTAAGGCCATTGTACGGTAACTATTTCAGAAAGAATCAGTACCGAAAAATACAGGCCACAGGCATTGAGCGTAATGCGATGGGTGTTCCGTTCGCCATGATGAGTGAGAACGTAGAAAATAAAGACGACCAGTTTAAGAAAATGAAAGAGGTTCTTAAGAGATTCCGTTCTAATCCACGCGAAAGCATAGTGACACCGGATGCATTTACAATCGGTGAAATGAAACTATCGCACGATTCAGAAAAGATACAGAAGGTCATAGAGGGTGAAAACACCGAAATGGCCAAGGCGTTTCTTGCCACGTTCATGGAAATGGGTATTGGTGGCTCTGGTGGATCGTACTCACTTGGTAGCGATCTGTCGGATATCTTTCTTAGCGGAATACAGCTACACGCAAATGCCATATGTGAGCCGATAAATTACCGTTTGATACGTCAATTGGTAGAAATGAAGTTTGGATTTAGGGAGACATACCCAAAGATCAAAGCGGTGGGCATAAACGATAAGGCAGGCAAAGAGCTTGCCGATATCGTCATGGGTCTAGCGGATAAAGGATTGCTGCAATTAAGTGATAGGCTTACGCAGCATATGCACAGCATTTACGGCTTACCTGACATGATGGATGAAGAAGATTTGAAGGATGGGCAACAGGGCGATCCTGAGCCAAAAGAAGATGACGCCGAGAAGGTTGATAAGCCAACACCTAAAAAGGTGAACGATAAGGAGCTTTCAGAGCCAAAAAAAGTGAATTCGGCGCCTGCTAAATTGATTAAAGATCATGCTGTTTTACTTGAGGGTATTATTCGCAAGAGCCTTAAGGAACGCACGAGCAAGATGATCACTGAAATTGAGGTAGTGCTGAAAAAGGAAGAGGGCAAAGACCGCAGAAAGAAAGCTCTTTCAGTATCCATGCCCGGAAGCGATGAGTATGCAGAAAAAATAGGCGTGTTCTTAGCCGGTGTCGCAAAAAAATCGCGCTCTCAAGTATTGCAAGAGCTGAACAGTAATAATGTGAAGCTGGCTGATCTTACGGACTTGTTGCGGGATTTACCTGCAGCAACACGCGAAAGACTGTTAGCAGAAATTAATCTGATTACCAAAGATCATGACCACAACATTGAAAAAGTAATTATGTTCACTCTCAATAACGAGATTGATAAAACGGAATTGGCTGAGGCCTTAATCAAAGAGATTAGAGGCAGCAGTAATCGATATATATTGAGCGCCGCAATTGCGACGGGTGCGAAGAACTTTGTTTCGAACATGGTGAATGGTGTTCGTAATGATGTATTCCAAACGCCGGAAGTGTTCGACCAGATCGAGAGTTTCATTTTCAGAAATGACAGCCCTCAAACTGACATATGCAAGAATTTAAAGGATAGGGTGTTTTCAAAAGAGGAATACAAAACCTCACCGAATTTAACGCCTCTACATCATAACTGTGATTCATACATTGAGGCACAGACAGCGGGCAATCCTAACAACAAGCCTATCAATCCGAAGGGGCTTACGCCAACCGGCACGAATGAAGAAGTCCAAAAGATGCTTCGAAGCAAAACCATATAAGGAAATAACACATGTACCATCTTGAGAGTTTTTGCCTCAGTGAGGGCAAGAAGGACATTAAACGCGTCCAGATTATGCGCGCAGGTAAGTTTGAACACCCTGTCTATGGTGCATTTGAACTTAACGAGGCTTTGTTCACCAAGATTATAGAGAACTTCGAAAATAAGGTTGTAGGCATCGATCTCGCAATTGATTACTTCCATAAGAAGCTTGGGGAAGCTGCTGGCTGGGTTAAGGAGCTTTATTTATCCGATGATGCCCAAGAGCTTTGGGCTGTTGTTGAGTGGACAGATGAAGGGAAAGGCCGTGTACTTGATAAGCGCGCGCGCTATCTCTCTGCTGATTTCGAAATGAATTTCACCGATGACAAGGGTAAGCAACACGGCGCAACCCTCAAAGGTGCAGGCTTAACCAACAGGCCTTTTATTAAACATATGTCCGCCATCCTCGATGAGGGCGAACTAGACGGTTTCGATCAAATTAAATCAACGGTTCTTGATTTAACTGATGATGAAAAAGCGCAGTTAGTACAGGCCTTAGCAAAATCATTGCCTAAGGATTTTCTGGCTGGCGTGAATAAAGACTCCAACCCTAAAACTAAGAAGGAAGATATTAAAATGTCTGACACAAACGAAGATGCCGTAAAAGAGCTTGCGGAAGTAAAGGCGAAGAATGCCGAGCTTGAAAAGCAAAACAAAGAACTCTCTGAATCACAAGAAGAGATCAAGCAGAATGCCGCTTTTGACATCATGCTATCTGAAAAGACAGCAGTTGAAGCACAGCGCGATTCATTCATGAAAGGCGATGTCGCTGAATTTGCTAAATTGGCAAAACCCCTAAATCTTGACGAAAGTGGCCATGGCGAGGGCGGCGATGAAGAGGCTAACGATAAAGAGCTTAGCGCTGATGAGGCACAAGACAAGGTTCTTGAGTTAGCCGAAGCAAAGGTAAAGGAAGACGATAATCTTGAACTATCCGAAGCCGTATCGATGGTTCTTTCTGAAAATGATGACCTTAACTCTAAATATGAAGGAATTGAATAATGTCTACACATATGAAAACAAACTTGATAGCCAGTGCGGTTGCTGCTGTTGGTTTAGTAGCATACACAGCCGTTAAACATGATGGCACTGGCAAAATTGTTGCCGCAGGTGCAGGTGAGGGTATTGGTGTTATTCAAGATGCTCCACTCGCTGGCGATAGTTGCGAAGTGGCTGTTGGTGGTGGTCTGGGTAAATTGGCCGGTACTGTTACCGCAGGTGATTTCCTGAAATCGGATGCAAGCGGTGAGCTTGTTGCTGTAACTACGGATAAAGACCGCTATGTCGCTATGGCGATGGAATCCGGTGTTGCTGGTGACATTATCTCTATCAACGCAGGCGCAGGTTTCTACGCAACATAACTAAACACAAATAATTAATTAAACGGCCTTCCATTTTGGAGGGCTTTTTTTATGAAAGGAATAAAGCAATGTCTCAGAATAGAGCAATTGTAGATAAACTATTGACTGGTGTAAGCCAGAAGATCATGCAAGTTGGAATGATCGCAGAACAGATACTAACGCCTGTTACCGCGGTTCAGTACTCCGGCAAAATCGGTAAGTACGGGAACGAGCATTTGCGTATTGTCTCAACAATCTCGGGTGGTCGTAAAGAGCATGCCCGCGTTGAAACATCGACCCGCGATGGAGACACATACCATTTGGAAACACACGGCCTCTCTGATGTTGTTACAAAAGAGGATTACGCCAATGTTGAAAAGCCATTTGACGCGGAGCTTGATAGCACAGATTTGCTGAGTTCTCAGCTTATGATTGGTAAAGAAAAATCTCTTGCTGATACGTTATCTGATACAACTGTTATTACAGAGAACGTCACACTTTCCGGAACGTCACGATGGAACGATTACACAAATTCTAATCCTATCGAAGATATCAATACAGCGAAGGAAAATGTACGTTCCAAGACAGGGCAATATCCTAACACTCTAATCATTGGCGCAACGGTGTTGACGGTACTCAAGTATCATCCTGCGATCTTGGACAAGCTCGGATTTAAGAATAACCGCGCTGGTTCTTTGTCTATTGATGAGCTTGCTCGTGCGTTGGACGTAAAGCGTATTTTGGTCGGAGAGGCTGTGTACAATGCAGCCAAAAAAGGCCAGCCCGATGATATCCGTGACATTTGGGGTAAGGTTGCCATTCTATGCCTAACAGCAAAGACAGCTTCTAAGCGTCAAAAAACACTTGGTTATCGTGTGACTAAATCAGGTCAGAAGCCTCGCCAAGTCTTTAAAAATAACATCAGTAATCCGCCCGGTGCTAAAGAAATTATCGTAGAGGATATCTACGACCAAGTTCTGACGGATACCAACGCTGCATATCTGATTAAAGATGCCATAGCATAATCTCCTCCAACTCAATGGGGGTGAAAGCCCCCTTATTTTTATAAGGAATAAAATCATGAGCGATGAAAGTAATACTCTCACAGACGATGAGAAAAAAGCAATTAAGCTGGCTGCTGAACTGCTGGATCACACAGATGATACACACTGGACAAAGGGCGGATTGCCAGACCTTACGGCTATAACCGAGCTTGTTGGCTCTAAAGTAACGCGAACTGATATGGAAGCCGTTTTGCCTGATTTCGAGCGCATTGTTCCAGAGGGCTACACTGTTGTATCGAATATTAAAGAAGGTAATAAATCCTTTAAATCAGGCGATGTCTATGATGGCAAGTTTGCTGACGACCTTCTGGCCTCAGGTGCAATTGAGTAATGGTCAGTTACGCCACCACAGATGATATTGAGAGTGAATTTAAGAGCATTGATTTCTCAAGTTCTGGAACTTCTGTATCGACTGCAGAGGTGGATGGCTTCATTGAGCAAGAATCTGCATACGTTACGTCGTATTTAGAGGGTGTATACAATCTCCCTCTAACAGATACGGATGGATTGAAAATACTTAAGCGCATCACTATTTCGCTGGTGGCGTTTCGCGTGGCGAGTATTTTGGACTTTACTCACTCTGTTCAGGTATCGCAATCAATGACCATCCAGAAGATCAAGGGGGGCGCAGCTTACAAGCAAGCCCTGAACGATCTTAAGATGATTAAAGATGGTGATCTGGTTATCTCTTCCACGGAACTCCGTGATAATAGCGCGCCTACCTCATATAATTCAGAACAGTCCGTTGAGCCTGTTTTTAGCACAACGGAGCAACAGTGGTGATTGATACATCTAATTACGATTTAGGAAAAGACACAGGCACTCAAGGTCTTTTCCCTTTTGACAATGACCATAATAAAACGGCGAATTTTCTTCGTTATATGGCCGATAAAATAGAAGAAAAATCGGGAGAAAATCAAGATATTATAGTACAGAGGGTTCTTCGAACAATTACCGATTCATCTAAGGAATTTCAGAAGAAAACACTAACAATCGAATATACGGAAGCATTCAAATGAGTTTTAGCTATGTCGTTGAGAATGACAAAATTCTTGAACGGAAACTTGCCGATGCGTCACGTAGAGTAAACAATTTACGTTTTGCCTTGGGTGAAATAAGCCGCGACTTCTTCAAATCAAATAAGGCGCACTTTAGCTTAAAGGGTTCAGGGCAATACCCCGCGTTAAGCCCTAAATATCAAGAGAGAAAAGATAAACTTGCAGGGCGCAGACTTCCAATACTCGTGGGTGCAAGCTCTAGCGGCGGAGAAAGTGGCAGATTACGAGATAGCATATCCGGCACACCAAATAACGACAGCATTCTAGATATACAGCCATTGTCATTGGTTATGGGTACGAAAGTTCAACACGGTATCTTTAGCCAGAACGGCAGGCCATTACGCAAGTTTATGTTTATCGGGCCGGAAGCGCCGAGATCAGCAGGAAGCGCGATAACTGGCAGGCTTAGTCGCTGGATAAAGATAATAGAAACAGACGTTCTACGTCAGATTGATAAGGCAGGCTTAGATGTCCAGACCGGATTTAGAAACACTTGAGGATGATCTCTTACAGATCATTGAGGAAAATCTCTCCGCTAAGCTCATAGAGATCAACGCGGAAAAAGATGATGGAATAACAACGGAAAACGTTGCGCGCGAGAATTGGTACGATAGCCCGACAGATGAAGTGTTCAATCGCAATATATATGCCGTTTACGGCTTTGATAGCATTACAGGTTTATCCCCGGGGCGCAAAGCAGCCACGATAAAGTGGACGTTTGAGATCGCCTTGACTGATGAGCAGGACACCAAAGCGGGCAGGCGAAAGGCCATGCGCTACGCTCGGGCATTGAAAGAAATATTCGAGCTTAATGCGTTTAGGTTTTCATACTTAAGCGCGTTTGAAATACAGATTTTTGCGCCCGTTGGTATACAGGACATTAAGGGTACGAAACTAAAGGTATCAGGCATTCAAATTACAACAACAATGGTGTGAACATGACAAAAGAAAATAAGAAATTAAAAGCTAAACGTGACCATGAATTTATGAGCGATGATGGTCTCTACATAATCAAAAAGGGGGATGATATTTCTCATATCCCCGAACGATACCACGACAATTTAAGAACAGAAAAAGTCATTTAACAACACCCCGCTATAACGGCGGTTTTTTTATGAAAGGAATATATTATGTTGGAGCAAAGAGAGTCCTTATTTGGGCTGCATCAAGTAACGGCCTTAGATTTGACAACCAGAAAGCCTTTGGGTGACATCAAGGTTCTGGGAACAGTATCAATCGCATCGCAAGGCGAAAGCAAGGAACTAACAGGCGGGTCTAATCCGTATCCTTTTGCTGTTGAAACTGGCTTGATATCAAGCGATATAACTATTGGATCTAAAGAGATACCAGACTGGTTTTTCCCAGCCTTTATGGGGCAACCTGTAACTGCAAACGCGGCAGAAGCGGGGGGGGCTATCAGTGAAGCATTGGTAAATGCTAGTGGAACATCTGCTCTGAATGTTGTAACTGGCTTAGCGTCTGTGACTATCAAAGCAGGCAGTGAAGTTGATGTAAAAACAAGTGATTACGTAATTGAGGCTGTTTCAGCTACAACCGTTAATGTGTATGCAATCTCTGATGTTGATTTTGGACAAGGCGCGGCTGCTTCATATGTAGATAACGCACTTAAAATAAATTCGACACCTTTGGCAGTTACATCAGGCGCCGCAACGGAAATACCAGGCTTTGGAATTGAGTTAAACGGTGGATCAGGAACTATTGGCATGACGCCCGGCGACACAGCCATATTTACTGCTCGTTCAATCAATACTGGTTCAACAGAGGTTATTGTTGGAAGTAACACCGATGTATTCAAAGAGATTGGTTTACTGATTACATCACAACTTTCAAGCGGACAGATAAAGTCTCTGGAAGTCTTCCGTTGTAAGGGCATCGGTATTCCGCTCAATTTCACATCAGGTGAATTTGCGGAAACAGAGATCACGCTAAAAGCGTTCAGAGACGAAGCGCGAAATGGTGTGTATAGATGGCTTAATGTGAATAAATCCTAATGAACTTATTTGATTTAAGTCCTAAAAGCACATCTTTCAATATTTCATTCAGAGGGCGCAAGCGCACACTTATGCTGCGCCCTTTTATCTTGCGCGATGATGTCTGGTTGCAGAAAACATTCGACCAAGAAGAGCTAAGAGAGAAGATATATGTTGAGCATGACATCGAGACTGTTGCGCGCATCATATGGTATCAGTTAAGCAATAAAGCCAAAAAATACATTATGCGCTTACCTGTGAATTATGAGGATATAGACCCTCATACGGGCGCGATTATTAAAGTGCAGCCACATGGCTTTAGGCGTTTAATTGAGGTTCTCGATAATGACAGCTTGGGCGAAGGACTTGAGGCTTACGTTAAGAACCAAGAGTTAAACGCTCCGGCGAAAGTTCAAAAAAAAAAGACTCTGGCTCAACGGATTGGCTGGAAATATTCCACGCTATAGCCGCCGCTTATGGTTACACGTTCGAGCAGTTCTTAGATATGACCATGAAGCAGGTTCAAGGCACATTAGAATTAATAGATATAGACAAACATAACGATAAAGTTTTTGCGGCCAATTTGAAGGGTGCAAAGATGGAATTCGCCAAAAGAAAAACAGCGTTCCAGTTCAGGAAGACAGAAGATCATGCGGGCGTAAGCACCGTTGATCTCGATGCTATTCACAAACAGAAACTAAAGGAAATGGGAGGATTATAAATGCCAAAAAATGACGTTGTAATCCGAATAGGGTCAAATGTACGAGGCCTTACTGATGGTATGTCCAAGGCAAGATCATCCGTTTCTAAGTTTGCTATTGCGGCGTCAATCGGTGCAATTGGCATAGCCGGCCTAGCCGTGGCAGCGAACGCGGCAGTCAATGAATTTAAGGAGTTCGAAAGAACGTTCACAAACGTTGTTACCTTATTGGATGAGGGGAGTTTTAAAACCAAAACCTTATCTGCTGGTATTGAGGATTTGAAAAAAGGGGTCTTAGACTTACGGGCTGCCACTGGTAAATCCTTCGATGATCTGAATAGTGGTCTGTTTGACCTAATATCCGCTGGCCTTGATGCTGAGAGTTCTATCGATGCATTGCGCATTGCTACCGATTTAGCTCTAGCGGGCGCAACGGATACCTCTACGGCGGTTGATGGCCTAACATCTGCAATAAATGCCTATGGGTATGAGGCTGATGAGGCGCAACGCATTGCTGAGAAATTCTTTACGGCGCAAAAATTCGGTAAAACCACTCTCAGAGAATTATCAACTGATTTTGGTAAGGTTGGTGCGGCGGCGGCTGCATTGGGCGTTAGTTTTGATGAGGTTCTAGCCTCAATATCCGCGGTAACTCTGGCGGGTGTTAAGACAAACGAGGCATATACTGGCCTAAAAGCCGTGTTGTCCAACGTTATCAAACCTTCGAAGGATGCCGCTGATGAAGCTGCAAGGCTGGGTATAGAGTTTGATTCCGTAGCTCTACGATCTAAAGGGCTAAAAGGGTTCTTGGACAGCATCACAACCAGCGCAAAATTCAACGGTGAGAGTCTTGAAAAACTATTTGGATCAATGGAGGCTGTAAACGTTGTCATGTCCCTTACGGGCGGACAGGCGGAAGACTTTAATAGAATTCTTACAGAGCTTAATGACGAGACACAACGATCTGAGACTTTCCAGAATGCTCTAACAGCACAAAACAATACACTTGCCGAGAAATACAAAAAACTTGAAGGTGCCGCAGATTCCTTGCGTGTGGCTATTGGTGAGCGATTGGCTCCCGCATTTGGTGATTTTGCCGTTGGCGCGGCGGGATGGTTGGATTATATCAGGCTTCACCTTGTTGATCTGGAAGATAGTGTAACTGGGTTTGTTGGTGGGTTGGTTAAGGCGCAGGTTGATCTTAATAACTTCCTCTTGAGTGCTAATGGCATTGACCTTGGAATTGATTTTACAGCGAACGATCCTTCTAAAGCCTTGAGCGATATGCTTGGCGGTCAAAAGGTTGACCCGTTTGCCTCAATGGTTGAATCATCACAAAAGATGGCGGCAGAAGTTTTGGCCATTTCCGAGGAAATCAACAGAAAAGAAGAAGAAATTGAGAAAATCAGGCAGGCCAGAGAAGCTGCTCGCCTTGAGCGTGAAAAAGAGATTGCGGAAGCAAGGGCTGAGCGCGAGGCTGAGGCACATGCGCAAAAATTAGAGCGCGAAGGAGAGCGCAGGGAAGCGCAAATTGAGCGCGAAGATGAGCAATTTGAAGAAGATATTGAAAGGCTAACAGAACGCTTGCAAGGGCTTGATGAAGTCGAGGCTGGCTTTGCGGGGCTTGCAGAATTGCGCGAACTTGAAGTGCTTAAAACTAAGGCTAGAAATTCACAGCAAAAAGAAAAGATAGACAAGGCAACAGCTCTGGCGGGTGAGAAATACACAAAACTTCAAACTCAAGCGGCTATAGAAGGTTTAGGGCAGATTTTAGGCACTACTTCTGAAATAGGAAAAGCCATTTTTCTTATAAACAAGGCCTTTGCTATTGCCGACACAATTACCACTACACAAGATGCCGCAATGCGCGCTTATGCAAGCCAGCTTATTCCGGGCGATCCAACTTCTATTGCTCGCGCAGAAGCGGCGAGGCTGGCTACACACATTAGGGGGGCGGTTGCTGTTGGAACTATAGCTGCCACCGCAATTGGTGCTGAAAAAGGCGGGGTTGTTCGTGGTTTTGGTCGAGGCGATAAATATGATTACAAATTAGAAGCCGGTGAAGTTGTTGTGCCGCAAAAGCACAGAGATACCTTTGATTATCTATATAAGAATTTCCCCTCATCTACGGACGAAGTGCGCTCCGGCGGCTCTTCTGAACAAAATATCTCACTGGAAATAACTATGGATGAAGATGCTTCAAGAATTTTCACATTACAGCAAAGAGAAGATAGAGCGTTGGGGGTTAGCACATGAGCATGACAGGCGGTATATCGTTCTTTAGCAAAAGCGCGGCACTATTCAAAGATGGGGCTGCAATTGCGGCGACCTCTAATAATGATGATGCAAAATACAGCTTATCAATGAACCGATCTTATCAGTGGGAATCTGTTGGCTCGGATGATGCTACACAGGAAATTATCACTGTAACGTTTGCGGCAAACACCCTAATAAACCGTGTACTTTTGGCAGGTCACAATTTTAAAGCATTTACAGTTAAGTACGGTGACGCCGCAGATGATTTTGCGAACGTTGTTGGTATGAATGGTTCTCTGGCAGGGGGAATTGATGAGGCAGCATACGCAAGCGATACTGCTTATTACGAGTTTTCACCTGTAACCACCAATAAACTCATTATTACGATTGATACAACCCAAACGCCAGATGCACAAAAGACATTAAATCTGTGTATTCCTACATATGAAATCGGAACTTTAGCCGGATATCCTGACGCGAGAAACGTCAAGATGGACAGGAATGAGACTGACCAAAGCGTATTAAGCGGCTTGAGCCATATCGTGAAAGGACGGGAAACGTTTTCTTTGAGCCTGAATATGAGCAGATACCCCGGGCAGGAGGATATCGATTTATTCGAATCTTTGTTTGATAGCGAAGACCCGTTCCTTGTTTGGCCTTGCGGCGGGCTACCTGATCAGTTTCGATTTACCCAAAAAGGCTGGCGCGCGCGCGATATATTCCAAATGCAAACCAAAGGGACGATGAAATCATCTTTCGCTGATAATGTTTATATTTTCGGCGTTGATAAAAACCTAAAAATGGTTGAAGTGTCATGAGTAACCAGAGGTATTCTGTGCAAATAACACCTCTGCATTATGATGGCATTTATGGGGATGTTATTGATGTTACACAAGACGTGGACATATCCGACCTAATAATGCAAAGCGGCTTGGGGCGAATAAAAAAAGAGTTTGATAACGGCGATTACGATATAGGAATTTTTGTATTCGGAGATATTACTCTCAAATGCATAAATTCATCAGGCCGCTTCAATGATGCTCACGATTTCAGGACGATATTCAAATACAAAAGGGATCTCGCAAAGATAAAAGTTCTTCATTTTGATAGGGATGATGTTGAAACCATCGTTTTTGAGGGGCTTATAAATGAAGATGGAACACGCGCCGATGCACACAAGGACACAATACGCTTAAAAGTACTGTCCTATGACAGCATTTTCGATCAAGTACAGGTTTCAGGCGGTGTCGTTGCGACAGGGGTTACAATAAGTACGGCAATAAAGCAGATATTGAATACAACAGATATTACGTCAGTCCTCGGGTTTGATCCTTCCGATATTAATGTGGATGCTGATTTTATTATTGATGATGGTGACCATTTTACAGGCCTGACAGTCAAAGAGGCTCTTGATGGCCTTCTCATCGCAAGTAACTCAATACTCTATATCGATAGCAATAAAGACATCATCGTATCAAATCGAGAAGAGGGCGATAATGTCCATGAGCTATATGGAGAACATGATCCTCTAGGACGTGGGAACATACTAAAAATAACAGAATATAATTCAGGAATACAACGTGCCTTTAGTGCTGTTCAGGTGAACGACACGGAAGTTCTGGATCAAGCCTATATTGATATCTACGGCTATAGAAAAAAGTCCATTAGCCTAGATTTTATCAATAATCTTGATACCGAAGAAGTTATTTCGCAGAGAATTCTTGATGAATTTAAAGTCCCAAGACCGGAATGCAAGGTCAAGGTTCGCGCGGTTGACATCCTCGGTGTTGAGTTACTGGATCAAGCGAAGATTGACCACCCCTACAGATTTGCGCCGGCAAACGGGCAGGGAGCAGTGCCAACGGTTGCAACTACTGTTATTGGTGAAACACAAATACCAAAAGTCTTTGGGTCATTAAAAATTACACCAAATATTAAATGGAAAGTTACGGGCATAGAACAGAATCCCAAAGACTTTACCGCAACATTACGCCTGCGTCATGCGGGTAAAATTTATGGCGAAGGCTATTATTAGAAAGGACTATAAAAATGGGTAAACAACCAACTTCAATGAGCGGTGCTACAGAGTTTGAGACCGTAGATACTTCGTCCGGTGACCATACTTTTTCTAACGGTATACGCGGTTTGTATATTGGTGTTTCTGGCAACGTTGTGCTTGAGACGGAGGACGGTAATCAGCATACATTCTTGGCAATGGCTGCGGGTGTTTTTCATCCAATAGCACAGCTAAAGAAAATCATTAAAACAGGCACAACAGCGACAAGCATTAAGGGCGCATTTTAATGTCAAACAACACGCTTGCAACAGTAATCGCAGGTCAGGCCGACCCCGACCATTGGAACCAGTTCAAGACAGCTCTTATCAATGATTTTGTTGGGCGTAACGGATTAGGGGCTGCGGAATCTGGGAAAAACCTCGGTACGCCAGCACTTCCTTGGGGGGAGACCCACACTGATAAACTGTTTATCAACGGCACACTTTTCGATCCCAATAATATTGGCGGTAACACGGGCGGCAACGGTGTAGTTTCAGGCGCAACGCGCAGCGGATCGGCTATGCCTGATTTCTTACGCGCAAATGGTTCTGATACCTCATTGAATGTCTTGGCATCCGTAACGCCGTTTAATTTTAATGTGGGCAGCGTTGGTGTTAGTGTTACCGCTGATTTATCCCTTGGTTCTCTTAATACCGCGCCCGCGTCAGATAACACCGCGCAAGTGAATGATAGTTCGTTGTCTGCTGATAAATACGCAGGGGAGAACGGTACAGCCATTACACTGGATAACGTTGGCAGTGAAATTACAGACCGGGCAGGGCAGATTATTGCCCTTAAGCATGGCGCATCCGAAATTATGTTCGCGCGTGTGTCAGAGGCAGACGGAGGCGCAAACACCGCCACCCTTGATAATGTTTTTCGTGGCTTCTTTTTCGACAGTGCAGGCGCACCAATTGTGCGTGAAGGTTTAAGCGATAACGACACTTTGACGCTTTATAATCTTGCGTGGGTGTTCTTGCAAAAAGATGGAACAACCCTAGACGTGACATACCGCACACCCGTTTGGAGTTTCGCAGAACCGTCATCACCTGTAATTGACGATTACTGGTTCGATATGAACAACCAGATATGGATGCGTTATGATGGTTCGCTTTTTGAAGAGATTGAACGCCTGCACATTGGCTGGGTGGTTATGGATGGTTCAAACTGCATCGCCGCGCGTTGTGTTGATTTTTCAAAGAATTTCGATGAACATATATCCATAGAAACGCGCCACTTTACGGACACGACGGTATTTTCAAAAGGCGATAATGACAGTGTGAATGTTTATGGTTCTTTGATTTCCTTCGGCAACTCGTCCGCAATTTGGGATATCACAGCAGACCTTGAAACAGGGCTGGTGGAATCATCAAGCCAGTTTTTGTATCTCTACGTTACCCAAAATGGGCAAACGATTTTATCTGAAATTCACCCATATAACCGCGAAAGCGATTTGCGCGGCTGGTATCACCCATACAATTCTTGGCGTTATGTTGGTGTGGTTTACAATGACTCTGGCAGTGATTTTTCATTGGCAAACTCTCATAACTCAAATGAAATACGTTTAGAAAAGTTCACATCATCCGCATCATGGATTGGGCTTCCCAATAAAAGCATAAAAGTCACAGCGGTTGGTGCAGGTGGTGGGAGGTTAGGAAATGGCGGAACAACGTCTTTCGGCCCCCATAACTATGCTACTGGTGGCAAGTTGCCAACTGGCCAAAGTGGTGGTGAAGGCGGCAACGGTGGTGGTGGGGACATCAATGGCAAGGGCGATGGTGGTCAAGGTAGCATGTATGGGATAAACGTCGGTTCTGGCGGTACTGTATTTGCTGGCGGTAAGGGTGGCTCAAGTATTCTTGGCGGCGGTGCACAATCTGATTTGGGTTCGGGAAACACCGGCGGTTTATACGGTGGTGGTGCCTCCGGTAAGGGTGATTCATCCCCACCCCATGAAGTAGGTGGTGGTGCAGGTGCTGGAGGACATTCAATAAAAACATTCAACGGCCTAGCACAGCTCATTGCGCTTACCATTGGTAATGGCGGCGCTGATGGTGGTTATAAAGGCATCATATTGGTGGAGTATTAAAAATGTTTGCACGATTAGAAAATAATATTGTTATGGAAATTTTGGACGTTGAAACACTGCCTAATTTCCATCCTGATTTAATATGGGTTGCCTGTGGTGGTGGCGTTGCACAAGGGTTCATCCATGATAATGGCGTGTTCACTGACCCTGAAACGTTAATAACAGCAGATGATGTGCGCCCACAAAAGTTGCGTAAGATATCATCCATGTATCATTCAAAAATTGAGGAAGGTTTCTTATACGCCGACGACCTTTATCACCTCGATGCAACAGCCCGTACAAATATGGGGCTGATGAAGTTGGAGATTGATGCTGGCGGTGTTAATCCGCACGGTGGTTATTGGGTTGGTATGGATGGTGTCCATGCGCTGACTGATGTTGCGGTTGTTGCGATGGCTGATGCTGCGCGGCTGGCTTATCGCGGTTTGTTATTCGCCAAAGCAACACATGAGGCAACATTGAACGCCACGACCGACAAAGCCGCTATATTATCCTATGACGTTGATGCGGGGTGGCCTTGATGTATAACCAGCCTGATATTACGCCCTGAAAGTGAAAGCGGCGACCTGTATGTTCTCTATCATGATTTTACCTACAAAGGTAACGGCGAACATATCACCGTGCCAGAGGGCTTTAAATATGACGGTGCCTCCACGCCACGGATTTTGTGGTGGGTTTTGCCGCGTGATGGCGTTCACCGCGCCGCCGCATTAATACACGATTATCTCTATGTTTTCGAAGGTGACATGCCCGATGGGCAAACCTTCACACGGAAACAGGCAGATGCGTTATTTTATAAAATGCTTAAAGATTACGGCGTTGCCTCATGGCGTGCCGCTGTTGCATATCGCGCTGTGCGTATTGCCGGTTACTTTTTTTGGAAGGAATAAGAATTGTGAAAATAACTGACAAACTCGAAAGTTTATTAGAGCCAGCCGGATACACCACAAGCATAACCCTAACCACATCGCCTATGTGGCTAAATATAGTAAGTATTCTGCAGGCAACAGGGTTCTTGATGGGGGTGTTGGTCGGGCTGGCAACGTTTTATCTTACTGTCCTAAAAATAAAAAAACTGAAAAAGGAATCTCGTGATGTTTAAAAAAATGCTCGCTGGTATTGGTGCATTGAGCGCATTGGCTATTGCCGTTCCAATGGTGGGTGGTTTCGAGGGGTTGCGCGAGAATGCCTATTATGACACAGGCGGCGTTCCAACGATTTGCTATGGAGAAACTAAGCACGTTTATATCGGACAAACCATAGATAAGACCGAATGTGATCGTATGTTAAATGATCGATTGGGCGAGTTTATGGCTTATGTTGATTATAAAGTCATTGTTCCTATGCCTAATACGCGTAGGGCAGCTTTAGCCAGCTTTACTTACAATCTAGGCAAGGGCGCATTTAGGCGCTCAACACTCCTTAAAAAGCTAAACCGAGGCGATACTGTGGGCGCATGCAATGAGTTGCCCAAATGGGTGTGTGTATCAGTCGGCAAGGGACGAGGGGATAGCTCTGGGCAATGTGCGCGAAAGCAGAAGGACAAGAGGCTATTACGTGGCCTTGTTCGGCGGCGCGAGGCAGAACGTAAGATGTGCCTGATCGGTGCCATATGATTTTTGTGCTGAAATATAGAAGAATGTTTTTAGGCGGTGCTTTGGTTCTCGCCTTTTTTCTCGGCGCTTATCTTATCTGGTCAAGTATTTATCAATCCGGTTATGACGCACGGGTTTTGGAAGAACAACAAGCCATTGCAGAAGCCAGTAATATTGCACGTGCGCGCATTGTTGAAACGGAGAAAAAATACGATGAAATCATCACAGAAATCCAAAACACCGATAGTACAAATGATTGTGTTGGCGACAGTATGCGGCTTGTTCTTGACCGCCTGTAACGGCTCAGTCGTTATCGTTAATGACCCGCACAATGAATGTGACCATCCCGAAAAACCATCTAAGCCATACACGGATAAGTCCGCAGCGACATTCGTCGCGCAACAAAGCAAAACTATAAGCAAGTGCCGGGCTTTGCTTGGCAAAAAGAATAAAAGTTAAGGAATTAAAATATGCTATTATCTCTAGGAAATTTAGGTATGGGGTCGAGTGTAATCCCTGACGGTGGTGGTACAGTTGTTTTGCCGCAAAAACGCCTATTACTCATCGGAGACAGCACAGCATACGGACGAGGCGCTAGCGATGCTCACAGTGCGGGTATAGTAAACGCACACGCGGGATCACCAGCCATGGTTCTTGCAGCAGCATTTGATACTGCAGGTATTCCGGCTGATGCACATTCCGTTGTTGGTATGGGTAATAATTCAGGGGAAGATACAACCACCGAGTATTTCGATGCAACGCCTGATATTGATATTGTTTTGAATGGTTGGGATAACCTTCCTTATGATTCCATCGGTGGGGATTTGTACCGGAATAGCACGTCAAATGAAGCCCTAACGTTTACTTTTGATAATGTTGACAGTGCAGCAATCGGGCTTCCGATACGCTCATACGGCGATATCAGATACAGGATTGATGGCGGCTCGTGGACGACTATCTCCGAGGATGCCACTGACGACTTGATGCGTATAGAAATCAATTTTGGTTCACTTGGCACACACACAATAGAATTTGAGCGCCTGACCGCAACCGTTTATGTCAGTTATGTAGAGGCGTGGAATAGCAACGACACATTGATTATCGTGCCTTGGGGAGCGCGCGGATATGACGCTAATGACCTTAATAAAACTACACGCCCCTGGTCATATAAATCAGCACTGGGATTAGTTCCATTCGATGCCGTAATAATCAATATCGGTATCAACGATGTGAAAGCGTCAGCCTCCACCACAGAGACCAGCTACACCGATGATGTAGAGGCCTACATTCAAGCTGTGCAAGCGGCGAATGCTGATGCAGATTGTTTCTTGCAGATCCCGAACGATATAAATGGGGGCTTGGATTATGTTCCTGCGGTTCTCACAACTTTAGCCGGGACGTATGGCTGCACAATATTAGACAGCCGCTTGGCTCCTGAAATGTCCGATTATGCAACTGCAGATGCGGCTGGGAAAATGTTTGATGATCTGCACCCATCGGACACAGGATATGCGGCAGAGTGGGGTTATTTCCAACCCATAATTCAGGATGTGCTTTATCCTTAAATGCTATCCTAGATTAAACAGACATGGTCGCGACATTATTTTGGTTAATTGAGAAATCAAGAGCAGGATCTATTGCAGCTTCTTGTAGTGCAATTCTTTGATTTGCCAATTCAGGGTGTGCAAAGCTGGCAAAAAAATCCGAGGCAGTTACTTCGCCTATAGTCATTGAGGCGCTATCACCACTTGCCAGATCAACGCTTATCTGCCCACCTTTTATATCATTAATATCTACCTGATTGAAGCTGGTGATATTTTTCTGAGATGCCACTGGGGGAGTTATGCCTTCAACTTGCCTGCGAAATGCTTGTGTGTAAGCTTGTGCATGGGATTCTAAATCAGGGTTATTTTCGTCTTTAAACTCTCCACGTTCTATAGCACGTTCTATAGTGCGCACGAACCTTCCGGGGTTTCTCCCCGCCAGTTTCAGCGCATTTTTTTGACTACCTAGATCGTGTTCGTCAGAAACGGCTTGTAACATTTTTGACCCAACCTCTTCTGCTGCCTTTACATAGTCTTCTATGTTTTGAATGTGACCATTAGTGTTTATAGCAAACCCAGTAGCATGACGAATGTCATCATCAAATGCAGCCCCTAAGATACGATAATCTGTGAGTGCTTGGGCAACATCATGATGATTATTATCTTTTAACCATTGCACCGATGCTAAATCTCCCTGTAGCTCACTAAGTAATATGTCAGTGTGAGTTAAGTTACTAAGATCTAAAGTATCATTGCAATGTGTTCCTTCGTGCACACCGATAGCTCTATCCCAGACGCCTTCTGCCCCTGGTGGCGGCTTAAGTAGACTGGATGGCATGCGTGCAGTAGCACTAGCTATAGCCAATTTATCATCTCTTCCGTGAGTTTGATTTATAACTAGACATACACTTTCTGTTTCGCCAGCAGGGGCACTAGGCGTAAAAAATCTTTCATCAAGCTCATTTGGTATGGCCGAAGGAGATTTATTTAAGGCTCTTCTAATCATAAACTCTATGTCGTTCTGGCCTAGGCGCGTACCAAGACCATCCTGATGGTTGTTTATAGCGTTACGTACAACACTTATATTGGCATTACTATATGGAGCATTTCTATCTAGATCATTGGGGTCAACAAAGAGAACTACATCGGTCGTATTTTCATAGATACCTAACTTAAAATCAACATCACTCATACTGGTCCCCTTATATATTTCATATTTATCGCTTTTACATTATAATCTGTTGAATTAATATTTTAGTCAAACTTCTCACCCGTAAAATACATTCGTATGCACTAGGGCTAACTCTCAAACTCTTCCAATTCCACTATGTGGCAGAAGGCAATTATTTTGAACCTATTATTAGAGGTGTTTTATTTCCTTAAACGAGGGAAGGGGTGGTATTAACAGAAGGCACACTCTGCTGAACTACTTTAGAAACCATATGTGAATACAAAGTAAAGAGTGGCATAACCGAATATTGGGTTCAAAAAGATCAATAAAGTAAGAGCACATAAGGTTTTAACTTTAATTTCCTTACATTTACGAGCGAAGCTTGCGCTAAAACAGGTACAGAATATGATAGCGATGAATCCCCACCATGCTATAGAATTAGCATCTTCTCTAATGCCCACGTTCCCAGTTTGGGATATAATCACCAAAAAGAAAACTGCTGCTGAAGTTATAATCCCAACTAACCAATATAATATTATAAAGAACCATCTCATTTATTATGTCTCCAGATAATGAAATTCATGCTTAATTCATTAACACTTATTATCAAACTCTCCTAACTCAGGTATCCGTGTAAACGCAATTTTTGTTCCCATATCACTTGATCGGCATTCAGGGATTGTACCAATATTTATGGTGTCCGTCCCGTAACGTTGATTTAGGGTGTCCATACATTCGGTGAGTGCATTATTATGCTTTGTTCCCACGGCTGCACTGTCGAACAGATCCAGCGTAACTTGGTCTTTCTCATATAAATCAGAAATACAGATTGATATTTTAAATAGCTTGCCGGGCTTAATGTCCGCCAGCATCACATTCCACATAGCCTCTAACGCTTTCACGAAAACGAAATTATCCTGTGTTGGTGAGAATGAGCGCGTATGTTCCCAACGTTTCTTATCTGGTGTTCTGACACTCAACGAGAACTTCCGAGCATAATGCCCTCCAGTGCGTAACCTCGATGATGCTTTGACGGTGAGGTGGCGCGCAACGCCGAAAGCTTTGCTTGGATGGCGTAGGGCGGGTTCTAATATCCTGCTATGCCCGACAACACTTGTTTTTGTTTCAATCTCCGGCACTTCTACGCCGTGCAGTTTAAGCCAGAACCTTTCCCCCTGAACGCTGCCCCAAGCTTTACGCGCATGCTTAGGTGATAAATTATAGAGATGCTCAACGGTATTTATGCCGGCGTTGTTTAACCTGATTTCTATATTGCGCCCGATTCCCGTTAAATCCCGTAATTTCAACTGAAACAGTTTATCAGTAAAATTATCAGGCTGCAGGATGGTCAAACCGTCCGGCTTCTGCATATCACTTGCCAGCTTTGCAAGGAACGGATTCTGCGCCACGCCAATGGAACACCCGATTGCGCGCCCAACATTCCCCCTTATTCCAACTTTTATACGTCTCGATAAATCGTGAATGTATTCGATGTTTTGCTCATTATCCAATAACTCGCATACGACCTCATCAATCGAGCATTTGCGCGTGATAGGGATGTGCTTCTCTATTTCGGCCATTATTGCATGATGATATTCAACGTATTTATGATGACGCGCGACCACGCAGACCAGATCGGGGCAAAGCTCTTTGGCTTCCTTGATTATGGTTCCCGCCTTAATGCCGTAAGCTTTGGCCTCATAGCTGGCGGCAATCGCACATGTGTAATCTGTATCCATAGGCACAACGGCAATAGGCCGCCCAATCAACGCAGGGTTTTCGTTTTGCTCCACGCTGGCAAAGTAGCTATTCAGGTCTAAGAATAACCATTTAAGGCGAGCTTTTTCTGCCCCTCGGATGCTACCCGATGAAGTGATGTCTTGTTGTTTCTGCATGATTTCTTATCTCACAGAGGTGAGAACAATACAAGAACAAATATTAATGTCTTTATAGCAGATTAGTACTTTACCCACAGGCGAAAAAGGACATTTAAATATGTTGTGGATTTCTTTGTATGGGGAATATTTTCGAATAAAAACGAGCTTAAAAATCAATACTGCCCTGTATACTGCCCTAAATTAGCAGAATGATATCGGAATAAACGTCTAAGTGATTGATTTAAGTGGTAGGCCAGGCCGGACTTGAACCAGCGACCAATCCGTTATGAGCGGATTGCTCTAACCAACTGAGCTACTGGCCCCCCTTTGGATATTGCTTTTTATCGCGCATCTTCGCCCTAAATGCAAGTACTCAAAGAAATATTTGACAATTACCCTGAAACCTATATAAAACACACCATTCCTGTGAAAGAGGGGAGATTGGCTCCTCCGTTGAATTTATTCAAACCTGATGCGGTCTAGCGGGACAATTTTAAAAAAGGAAAAATCCTATGAGTGGTAAAAGAGTTAAATCGAAACATAAACTTGATCGTCGTATCGGCGCAAATATTTGGGGTCGCCCAAAGTCACCTTTCAACAAACGTCAAACTGGCCCGGGTATGCATGGCGCACGCCGTTCGAAGCCAACTGACTATGGTCTACAGTTATTTGCGAAGCAAAAACTAAAAGGCTATTACGGTTCTATTGGTGAAAAACAATTCCGTAATTACTTTAAAGAAGCAACACGCCTTAAAGGTGATGCTGGTATGAACCTTATTGGTTTGCTAGAGCGTCGTTTGGACGCGGTTGTTTATCGCGCATTGTTCGTTCCAACTGTTTTCGCTGCACGTCAGTTTGTTAACCACAAACACGTTACAGTGAATGGTAAAGTTGTGAACATCCCGTCTTACCAAGTTAAAGAAGGTGACGTGATTGAAGTTCGTGAAAATTCTAAGAAAATTCCAATGGTTATTGCCTCTATCGATTCAGGTGAGCGTGAAGTTCCCGAATATATCGAAGTAGATTTGAAAGCCTTGAAAGCAACGTTCCTACGTATTCCGACTTTGGGAGATGTGCCGTATGCAGTGCAGATGGAGCCGAACCTTATCGTCGAATTTTATTCACGATAGTCTTCGATCTTTCCTTTCCTGCGGCGTTACGGCGTTGCTTACGTATTACAAATACGCTGCGCAGCTTGTGCTTTGCAGGAAAGAAAATCTCTTCGACTAGATTTGTTAAATAAAGATTTTAAAAGTCGCTCGTTTGGGCGGCTTTTTATTTTGGGGTTTTGTTGTCTGTCTTATTACCGCGTAGAGCCGAGAGTATGCCGTGAAGGGTGCGTAGCTCTTGATCGCTGATATCGGCGCGGGTGAAGAGGTTTTGGATATTTACCAACATGGTTGGTTTTAGGTCTTTGGCGCGGAAGAAGCGGCGCTCTTCCAGCTCATCTTCTAATCGTTTTATAAATTGATGAACGTCATCTTGTTTTGCGGGAAAGCTGTCGCCCATTTCAAGCGCGAGTGATTCTGGCGGAGCATCATTATTCTGGGTACGCATCCATTCATAGGCCATCAGTAACACGGCTTGCCCAAGGTTTATGGATGAGAAATCAGGGTTGGTTGGAATAGAAAGGATGGCTTGGCATTGGCTGATATCATCATTGTCTAAGCCTGAACGCTCAGCCCCGAATACGATGCCAATATTTTGCTTCTGTTTGCTTCTGTGTTTGCCTTCGATTGCTGCGCTTTCGGGGGTAAAGACAGGTTTTATCATATCACGCGGGCGCACTGTTGTGGCAAAGGTGAAGTGCAGGTCGGCTATGGCTTCGGCTAGCGTATCAAAGACGCGCACTTGCATTCTTTCCAATGCACCGGAGGATGTTGCCTCAGCGCGCGGATTTGGCCAACCGTCACGTGGTTTCACAAGGCGCAAATCATCAAGGTCAAAATTTTGCATAGAGCGTGCTGCCGCGCCGATGTTTTCGCCCATTTGTGGGTTATTCAGAATGATGGAGAGCATTTGTTGTGGCCTTTACAGTCTATACCTCATTATTCTAGCCTATTGTTTTCTATCAAAAATTCAAGGGAACTTTACTTGAAGGGGCTAAAAATGCTATAACGTTAGAACGTAAAAAATAATAATAATGCGTATTCAAATCTAATGGGGGACTTTATTTATGCTGATGCAATCTGGGCTGCGTGATATTACCGACAGCGGTAGTAGAGAATTTAATATCATTGAAGAGTTTTCAGAGCTGATGCCACGTCGTAAAGTTCTTTTGTGCGATCATTTATTCACTGAAGGTCGTCAGGCATTTTATAATACGGTTGAGATTCTATGGCCGCAATCCGGTGGTTCGGATGCAAAAAGGCTAGAGAAGTTCTTATACTCTCTGAAGAATAGATCACATTAAATCTATAAGAATTAAAGTAAGCAAATGAAGAGGCAGCTTTCTCATGTTTTGATACGTGTTAGGCTGCTTTTTTGTTGCTTTGAAGGCGCTCTTTTACGTTATCCGCACCGATTAACAGCAATAGACTGGCAAGTTCCGGCCCATGTTCCATCCCCGTAATGGCTTGGCGTAGTGGCATGAAAAGTTGTTTTCCCTTGCGTCCGGTTTTTTCTTTAACCGCGTTAGCCCATTGCATCCATGTTTTTTCATCCCACGGTGTTGCGGGCAACAGTGCGAGAGCGTCTGCAATAAAGTCTGCATCTTCTATGATTGGCGTGACATCACCCTTGGCAACGCGCCACCATTCCTGCACATCGGATAGCAGTTGAAGGTTTGGTTTCACGGCGTTCCAGAACTCTGCATCAAGATCGTTTAAACCGATTTCTGAGAGGCGGTCTTTAATGGCATCAAACTCAAGGTCATGCAGAATTTTTCCATTTAAGCGCACCAGTTCATCAGGATCGAATTTTGGTGTCCCGCGTGAGAATTTCGAGATATCAAAATTCTTAACCACGGTTTGGATATCTGCAAAAGGCTCGATTGGGGCAGAAGATCCAAGGCGTGCCATCAAGCTGACCACTGACATTGGCTCTAATCCATCTTCTTGCAATTCTTTCAAACTAAGTGAGCCGATCCGCTTGGATAGCTTCGCGCCTTCTTTATCGGATAGTAGTGGTAAATGCGCGAAATTCGGTGCGCTTGCGCCTAAGGCTTCAAACATTTGAATGTGGCATGCGGTGTTGGATACGTGGTCTTCACCGCGGATAACGTGGGTTATGCCATACTCAATATCATCAATGACGGAGCATATGTGATAAAGGGGGCTGCCATCTTCACGGATCAAGACAGGGTCGGATAAATCCGCGCCGTTGAATTTTACGTTGCCGCGCACGTTGTCATTCCATTCGATGGGGGCATGGTTTAGCTTAAAGCGCCAATGCGGGCGGCGGCCTTCTGCTTCGTAGGCTTTGATTTTTTCATCACTGAGTGCGAGTGCTTCTCGGTCATAGATTGGTGGTAATTTACGTGAAAGCTGGCTCTTGCGTTTCAGGTCAAGTGCTTCTGGTGTTTCATAGCAAGGGTAGAGACGGCCATCGGCTTTTAATTGCTCAATCTTTTTTGCGTAGATTTCTGTACGATCGCGTTGGCGAGCTTTATCGTCCCAATCAATGCCAAGCCAGCGCAAGCCATCTTCGATAGCTTGTTCATATTCAGGCTTGGAACGTTCTTGATCTGTGTCGTCGACTCGTAGCAGAAAGTGCCCGTTTTTCTCGCGTGTGAACAACCACGAAATTAATGCTGTGCGTGCGTTGCCGACATGCAGCATGCCTGTTGGTGAAGGGGCAAATCTAACTTTAACACTCATTTTAGTTGTTCCTCTATTTTCCTAGACGTCGTTACGCGCATCCTTACGTATTATAAATACGCTTCGTCGCCCGTGCCTAGTCTATAAAAAGATATGAACAACTAAACACAAGAACCACTTAGATAGCGGGATTACGCATTTTTTTCAATCTTATTTACAAAATTATTTGTCATGGGGTAGCGGCGATCGCGGCCAAAGCCACGAAATGTTATGCGCGTTCCGGGGGCTGATTGAAAACGTTTGAATTCTGTGTTTTTCAAAAGGCGTGCGATTTTTGTGATTGTTTCAGGATGTTCCATACAACGATCACGCATTTGGATCAATTCAAGCGAAGCGTTTGACCAATTCGTATTATCATATTCGATTAGCAACTTTAGAATATCATCCAGCAAGTCATAAGGCGGCAAGTTGTCTTGATCTTTTTGGTTGGCGCGCAGTTCTGCGGTTGGCTCTTTGGTCAGGATGTTTTCAGGCATTGCGAGGCTTTGTTGGTTACGCCAAGCGGACAGTTTATAAACATCTGTTTTATAGACATCTTTCAGAGCATTAAAGCCGCCATTCATGTCACCATATAAGGTGCAATAGCCAACGGCCACTTCTGATTTATTACCCGTGGTGATCAGCATTTCTCCGCTTATATTGGAGAGAGCCATCAATATTGCGCCACGAATACGGCTCTGGGTGTTCTCATGCGCCAGTCCGTTTAGGTTGGGCACGATATGTTCGAACGCGGTGACAGCTTCTTTGATAGAGAGGATTTCATATTGCACATTCAGCATCTCAGCGCATTCTTTGGCGTCATCAATGCTGTCTTGTGAGGTGAATTCGGATGGCAACATGATGCAACGTACATTCTTAGCCCCAAGCGCATCAACGGCGATTGCGGCGCTGAGTGCGCTGTCTATGCCGCCGGACAGGCCAAGTAAAACTTGCTTAAAGCCGTTTTTATGGACGTAATCCCGCAGCCCGATTTTAAGCCCGTCATAGATCAGGGATAGCGGGGAAGGTGGCTCACCTTGTGTGTTTGGTAACTCTGATATCGTTTTATCGGAGAAACGTACGGTAAAGATATCGCTGCTGAAAGCAGGGGATTCGTACGTTGTTTCGCCTTGCGCGTCCATAATGAAAGAGCGTCCGTCAAAGACCAGCTCATCTTGCCCGCCAAACATATGCAGGTAAATCAGAGGGAGGCCAGTTTTTGAAATAGCATTGTGGGAAACGTCGTAGCGTTCCTCATGCTTTGAAATATGGTATGGGCTGGCGTTAATGATGATGAATAATTCTGCGCCGCGTTGTTTCAGGTGGGTTGCCACATCTGTGTGCCAAAGGTCTTCGCAAATCATAATGCCGAGTTTATGCCCTCTGAAGTCCAGAGGCTGTGGTATGTCGCCGGCTTGAAATATTCTCGGCTCGTCAAACACATGGTCATTGGGCAGCATATGTTTTTTAAGAATTTTCTTTATCTCTCCGTTTTGAATCAGTAGAGCAACATTATATAAGCCATCAGCTTCGCGCCAAATCGTGGGGACAAGTGCCGCCGCTGCGTAATCTTTGCTTTGTGCGCAAATCGCCGTCACTTTGCTTTCAATCGCGTGCAAGAATGCGGCGTTGAGCACTAAGTCTTCGGGAGGATAGCCACATAGGAATAGCTCGGGGAAGATAACAAGGTCGCTGTTGTCTTTATGTGTCTGCCAGATATCGAGTATTTGCTGTGCGTTGCCATCAATATCACCGACAGTCGGGTTTAATTGTGCCAGCGTTAATCGAATTTCGTTTGCCATGATCTCTGCCGTTATTCTGCTGCGATAACTTTCGGGGTATTTGCCTCTTTGTCTATGCGTAGCTTTTTCAGCTCGTCAGAGATAAGGAACGCCATTTCCAGTGCTTGGTTTGCATTCAGGCGTGGATCGCAATGTGTGTGATAACGGCTTGATAAATCGCCATCATCGATCGCTTCTGCGCCGCCAATACATTCGGTAACATTTTGTCCGGTCATTTCAATATGAACGCCGCCGGGATGTGTGCCTTCTGTTCTATGGACGGCAAAGAATTCACGCACTTCTGTCATAATATTATCAAATGGGCGGGTTTTATAGCCCGAGGGAGAGGTTATTGTGTTGCCATGCATCGGATCACAAGACCAAATAACGGATTTGCCTTCGCTCTTAACGGCGCGGACGAGCGGGGTTAGGTTTTCTTCAACTTGATTATGTCCCATGCGCGCGATCAGTGTTAGGCGACCCGGGATATTTTCAGGATTCAGTATGTCGATCAGGCGTAGCAGCTCATCCGTTTCCAGTGCAGGAGAGCATTTTAGGCCGATAGGGTTTTTAATACCGCGCAGATATTCAATCTGTGCATTATCCAATTGATGTGTGCGCGCACCAACCCACAGCATATGGGCGGAGGTGTCATAGTATTCTCCGGTTAAGCTGTCTGTACGTGTCATGGCTTCTTCATAAGGCAGGAGTAATGCTTCATGAGACGTGTAAAATTCAGTTTCTTTTAGCGTTGGAACACTTTCGGGGGTAATACCACAGGCGGCCATAAAACGTAGAGCATCGTCAATGCGATTGGCCATATCCTGATAACGCTCACCCAATGGACTGTCTGCGACAAAGCTTAAATTCCATTGATGTACTTTATTCAGGTTGGCATAGCCACCTGTTGCGAAGGCACGTAGAAGGTTTAAGGTGGATGCCGCTTGATGATAGGCTTTGACCATACGTTGCGGGTCAGGTTCTCTTGCTTCTTTGGTGAATTCCAGAGCGTTGATATTATCGCCGCGATAGCTGGGTAATGTTACGCCATCAATTGTTTCAGTGTCACTGGAGCGGGGCTTCGCGAATTGTCCTGCCATGCGCCCAACCTTCACGATCGGCAAAGAGCCAGCATAGGTCATCACAACTGACATTTGAAGGAGAACGCGGAATGTATCGCGGATTTTATTGGCGTTGAATTCGGCAAAGCTTTCGGCGCAATCACCACCTTGTAAAAGGAAGCCATTACCGTTGGCGACGTTGGCAAGGCTGCGTTGCAAGTTGCGCGCTTCACCGGCAAAAACCAGTGGCGGTAAGTTGCTAAGCTCTTTTTCGGTTCGAGAGAGTAAATCTTTGTCTGCATATGACGGAAGCTGTAGTGCGGGCTTGCTTCTCCAGCTATCTGGTGTCCAATTTTGTGGCATTACATCTTCCGTTCTTCAAATCATCTTGTAAAATACGTTTGGAACAAGATTTATGCATGAATTAGTGTGGATAATCAAATGTAAATGGCGGCATTCGCACGTAATTGTTTTTTTTATGGACGTACACATCAATATATGCGAAATATTAGCCTGTTTTCGGGGACAATTTAGAATTGTATATATTTAATGCTTCATGACTTCCAAGAATATTTTAACGAGATAAAAAAATATCTTAATTCTATACCTGCTTCAGATGATTGGGTTGATGCGGGTACATTATTAAAAACGTTTGATGATGTATCACAAAAATTTGAAGACCATTATCAACGCGCTCTGGTTGATTTGGAATATATTTTTTCAGATAACACTGATGCTACTTACCAGACAGAACAAACGGTTCTCTTGTTGGGTAAGTGGGCTAAGAGTGATGATCCTATCTCTATTTTTTCTGTTGCTGCCGCCGCATTGTCTCATTTCAATTTTTCTGCAAAGCAGGATGAAAATGATATCTTGCCTACGTTAATGGCGGCTCTACTGGCGGATGTGCCTAATATATTAGATTATCATAATAATTTACATTTTTGTAAGGTTGTTTTGCACACAATACGTTTGATTGTTGCGCATAATAACATCTGGCCATCCGGCCAAAATTATCTGGACAAGAGTAGGGTTTCACTTCTTATTGCGGCGGCCGCGATCCATGATTTAGGTCATCAAGGTGACGGGAATATTATTGATCGTAAATATCATATGGCGCAAGTTGAACGACGTTCATATGATTTGATTTATCCTTATTTAAACGCGGTAGGTTTTTCGGAAGATACCTTAAACGATATGAAGGTGATGCTGACAACGACAGATGTTTCTCCGTTTGGTGATCCTATTAGTCCGGTTAGCCAGATGCGCAGAGCGTATGAATTTCATTACGGCAGTGCAGATCGTATGGGAGATAAGGCTGCTTTAATGCTGTCTGATGATCTGAGTGTATTGGCAGATCGTTCCGTTTTATGTCTGATGTGTTTGATCCTGCATGAGGCGGATATTATGAATTCCGCGGCTGTGGATTATGACATAACATGCGGTGAATCTATTTCTGTTAGTCTGGAACTTGGCCTGACTCACGCTCTTCCAGAAGGGACGCTGTTGTTTTTGGAAAGAATTTGCGCAGGTCAAATGTTATCGGATTCGGCGCGGTATTTGGGTTCGGCTAATTTGGCAAAAATATTAGAGCGCGTGATGAAAGACTATAAAGACGGCAATAAATCTTATATGTAGAGATTTAGTCTTTCCAACGATGGTGCAGCCACATCCATTGTTCCGGCCGTTCCTTAATCCATGTTTCCAAAAGTTTATGTGCGTCTTTTATCACATCTTCAATAGCACGCGGTGTTCCATCCGCATTGAATGTCTCCAGAGGTGGATAAGAGGTAAGCCTAAAGGTGCAACCATCAAGGCGTTCATTACGCACGGGGATTAGTGGGCATTTATATCTCTGGCATAGTTGCACGAAGATAGGGTTTGTCATGGCGGGCATATCAAAGAAATTGACCTCTATGCCTTCATTATATTTCTGATCGATAAGAATACCAAGCGACCCAGCACCCTTAAGGGTTTTCATTATAAGCCTGCCGCTGTCTCTGGATTTTGGATAGGCTTTTAGGCGACCATTTAATGTACGTGCTTTGTCGAGCATTTTTGCGACCCAAGGATTATTGGGTGCGCGGTATGTCAGGTCTATGGGGTGATTTAGCTGCGTCAAAGTTGCTGCGCCATTGACTTCCCAATTGGCAAGATGCCCTCCAATAAAGAGGATGGGTGTTGTTTCATCTTGTATATATTGGTTGAGCGTTCCTAAATCAACAATCTCTGTACGCTCTTTGCTTATATGTTCAAGGTGGGAATACTCTGCGATAACGCGCCCCAAATTATCCCACATACCTTTTATAATATCATCTTGTTCTTGCTGCGTAGTGTCGGGGAGGGCGCGTTTGATATGTCGCCGCGCCTTACGGCTGGCGGCAAGTCTTGGCCCTATTGTACGTCCTATCCAGCCACCAATGTTGGAAGCGGTGGCTGGTGGTAGTATTTTAAAGAAAATGAACAGGATGTAGAGGAGTACTGCTTCAAAGAAATATCGAATATTTTTCATTTACGCCTCCTTAAGTTCTTTTTTAAGGAAGGCAAGAACGCGGTCTTCATTTTGCCATACAAGCTCGATTGGGAAAACATCAATGTTATCGCGGAGATCGCGGGAAATACGTTGATAGTCTTTTTCTGTCGTTAGTAGCTTCGCGTTCGTCTGCCTTGTTTCATTGAGAAGGGCGTTTATGTCTTTTTGGCTATAGGGGTGGTGATCTGCAAATTCATGAAAGGCGATAATGTTCATGCCACTTTGCTTTAGTGTGTCGTAGAATTTTTGTGGATGCCCTAAGCCGGCAAAGGCAATGTAGGCTTGCTCTTTTTTAAGGGCGAGGCCGTCTTGCACTTGAATGGATGCTTTTAATATGGTGATATGCGCGGGGATTAATGATGTTACGTTTGTTTTATCCTCACCGATAATAAGAACAGCGTGTGCGCGTTGAAATGCCGCGTCAATGGGCTCTCGTAAAGGGCCGGAGGGAATGAGTTTTCGATTACCAAACCCTGTTTTTCCATCAATAACCAATAAGGATACATCCTTATGCAGGGATTTATTTTGAAAGCCATCATCCATCAAAATGCAATCAGCACCAAGGTCATGCATAAACTTTGCGCCGTTGTATCGGTTCACGGAAATGATTGTTTTAGAGTGGCTTGCGAGTAATAATGGTTCATCACCGACAAGTTTTGCATCGTCGTGAACCTCTATGCACCGCATTTGACTTTCTGACCCGCCGTAGCCGCGTGAGAGGAAATAGGGTGATTCAAATAACCCGTGTTTTATTAGAAGTTTGTGGAGCGCGATTATGGTTGGTGTCTTGCCGCTGCCGCCTGCTGTTATATTGCCTATACAAATAACAGGGATTTCAACGGATTTGGTTTGCGCAGCATTGAGGTTCATATTCTGACCAATTCGATAGAGCGCACTCAACGGGGTTAGCAACTGTTCTATTAAAGGGGCAGATGAAGATTGTGGTCTATACCAAAATTTCGGGGTTTTGAGCGGCATTTATGCAGACTCTGTTTTTGTTGTTAAAAGGCCTAATGAGTCTTTGTTTTCTAAAGTGGATATAATTTCGCTCATAATATGCTCAATGATATGTGTTTTCTTGTTTGAATATTCCAATGCGGTACTTTGCAATATAGCGGTTTCATTGTCGCTGTTTAGGAGTATAGAGAGTGTATCACATAAATGTTTGGGATCACGTACGCAAAGTGCGGCTTTATCTGCATCCATATCATCGAAAATATCTTGTAAGTTCTGAACGTTGGGGCCGTGTAATACTGCACAGTTTAGTTGCGCTGCTTCGATTGGGTTATGTCCGCCGCCGCCATCATCACTGAACGATCTGCCGATGCAGGCAATTGAGGTCAGGCTGTAAAACAGCCCTAATTCTCCTAATGTGTCGACGATATAGATGTCATCATTTTCACTGGGGAGGGCTTTTTGTGTGCCCCTGAAGGCTATTTTCACATCATAGCTACTGCATAATTCAGTGATTTCCCCTCGCCTTTCCGGATGGCGCGGAACAACAATAGTGAGAAGGTCAGGGAATTGATCTTTCAGCGTATTATGCAGATCACAAGCCAGTGATTCTTCTCCCTTATGGGTGCTGGCGTAAAGCCATATAGGGCGATCTTTTATGGATAAGGATAATGCATCAAGATCACTTTGATTAAAGTCGAGTGTATCTGCACTGTATTTTAGATTATCTGTAACAATTGTTTCTTTTGCGCCGAGTTGGTTAAAATATGTTTTATCAGTCTCGGTCTGACAGAGTATTTTTGAAAAAGTAGATAGGGTGAATTTGGCAAGCGGTTTCATTTTCTTCCAGGAAGAGAATGATTTATCGGACATATGTGCATTCACAAGAATCGCAGGAATATTATTTACCCTGATTTCGTTTAGCATATTGGGCCACAACTCTGATTCCATCCAGATAACAGCATTGGGTTGCCAGTGATTTATGAATTTCTCCACCCATTTGGGATGGTCAAGTGGAAAAAACTGGTGGAAAGCATTTAGAGGAAGTCTGCTCTCCATTAATTGGGATGAGGTGAGGGTGCCTGTTGTAACAAGAATATTGATATCAGGGGCCAGCGCTGTAAGCCGATTAACAAGTATGAGGGCCGATTGTGATTCTCCTACACTAGCGGCATGTATCCACAACAGTGTGCCAGATGGGCGAGGGCGATCACTGTCTCCCTTTTTTTCAAGAATGCGTTCAGGGATTTCTTTTCCTGCTTTGCATCGCTTATTTAATATAAATGATAGAATTGCACCACTATAGAGTGTCAAGATTCTGTAGGTTCTGTACATATTTCAATACTTTGTCGTTTTATTGAAACAACAGCACTTAATATTAAGAAATATTAGCGACCGTAACAGCCAGCACCTGCTGAAGTTGTTCCGTATAGAACGCCACCAGGGTGATAGCGACAGCCAGGTTGAAGGCAAACATGCTCATCATAATCTGTTACTGTTACACCAGTACCCGCTCTTGCGACACGTAATCCTGTTGGAATAGGTTGTCCTATTGAGCCTGTTCCAGCACAGGAACATGTTCCTGTTGTAGAACATGTTGGGGGTGTTAGGTGGGCAATATATGTTTGAACAGGATCATTCGTCCACGGACCAGTTGTTAGCGCAGTTGTAAGGTTTGCAGCCCATTGCGCAGGGATTGGTGAACATATTGATGGCATAGTACGTTTATCAAGCACTGATGTCCCTGCATATTCAGCCAAAGTAAAGAATCCTTCAGTTGTGGAGTTGGATGCAAAGTTTATACATTTTGCGGCGTGCCAAACTTTCTCCATAATATCACAGCTATATGCTGTTCCTCCGATTGATGCGGTGGGGGTGTGCTTTATGGCTAGTGCAGCAGTATGGCCGCCCAATAATCCAGGGTAATAGCCGAAATTAGCGGAATGGTATGCAGCAAGAGAAGATGTTACAAGGCTTTCAAGCGTATCGTCCAAGCTTGTAGAACTGAGTGGTGTTCCGAAGAGCCCCGTTTCACTAAGCATTTCATCTCCGTGATCTGCCAGTTCCCACACAAGAGTATCAAAGCATGTATATTCAAATACACTGTCTGGTTTTAGAATAAGGTTTTGATTTTGTGTAATCTCTCTTTGTGCTTCTAACCATGCGCGTGCAGATAGTGTTTCATAATAAAGTGCATCACAAGGGGATGCTGGAATAACAGGTGTTCCCGCATGAACATTTGAGATTCCCGTGGAAATGAAAAGCGTAAGAAGCAACCCTAATCGCAAGCTAGCTCTGTATACTGATCTAATATTCATTTCTTTCACCTTATATTCCTTTTCTACTCTGTATTGTAATCGAATTTTATACGTTTAGGCAAATCTCTTTTTACGGGAAGCAGTTGCCTGTAAGAGATCCTGGCGAGGGAAGTGCCGCACCTAAGGTATATGAAACTTTATTAGGCTGGTAATGACACCCCGGATTTGGGCAGATATGATCATAGTGTATTTGATACGTTCTTGCGATATTTATACCGGTTGAACCAGGAGCACCGACGCTACCGGATATATTATAAGTGATAATTGGAATGCCTGTTGGCAATGGATCTGAACAAGTAATTATACCAGTTGTGTTTGCTACACCCGGTACATATGCACCCGCTGCTTTAATGAGGTCTGTATGTGTGTCCATAATGTCGAAGGCGGCAAATACATTAAGGTTAGGACCGCTTGTTGCATCACAGTTATTGGCGAGTCTTATTAAATCGTTAGAAAAGTTAGTGTTTACACCTGACACAGTTCCACCGGCAGGAGGGCATTTGGCAACGATACCGCCACTTTCCATTATTGTTCCCGGAGATGTACTGTCTAATTTTGTAGAAGATGTTCCACTTGTAACCGAGTCATTAGATTCATGGCTAGGTGAGCATGCTTGAGGGATTGTTCTTGGATCACCTTCTCCCGAATTTGTGCCTACAAGATGTGCAAATGAGCGAAATCTATCGTCTTCACCAAAATCAACACATTTGGAAATTGCCCATATGGTAGACATGTGAGAACAACTGTATGTGTCATTCCCGATGCTGCCTGTTGTTAGGTTATTGTCAATTGTGCTTGCCTCACCCATGAACGTATGGCTGAAGTTATCATCAACATAATCCTGAAGGCTGTTCATAAGAAAATCTTCTAATATATGATCCAAGCGGTCAGTCTCAAAAACTGAATAATCATCTTGATCGGGCAATAAACCGGAGCCGGAGCCATCATTGATTGTCGTATCTCTGTTATGATCCGGACAATCACTGCTACTACAGGTGCTTGTATCTACGCGATAACTGTTATCATCACCATGTTCACCGCCTGTCCATATTTCAATGGTCATATCATCCCATTTTTGGCTTTCACTAAAAAATCCGGCGTGATGAGCGGTCATATCGATGAGTTCGTCAAAGCACGTATATTCCAAAACACTATCCGGCTTGTGAATAAGTTGTTCTGACATGATAACTTCGCGGCTGGCTTCCATGAATGCACGGCTGTATATCTGATTCATAAAGTTACCATCACAGGCACCGCTGCCGCCATCTTTTAAACCATTAAAGGTGTCATCAGTTCCTGCTGTGGGGTTTGTGTATATATCATAGTCGGTACAGGGGATTCCCGCTGGAACCATGCTGCCAGTTCCTGGGTTTCCTGGGATTTCTCGTCCTACAGGGCAAGCAGCATGCGCAGAATAACTTCCTAAAACCACGAAAAACATGCTTAGAAATAGAATATGAATGTTGGCGCAATTTGTTTTTAGCACTATATTTTATTTACCCTCTATCTACTCAGCCCTTAGTATATACATTTTTCGGGACGGCGACCACATATATATGTCAAAATTATAATCATTTATTTCACTGGTGAATGCGAGAACATCTTTAATACCATGAGAATTCGTTCCACCGATCATTACACTGTACGCTTTGATCTTGGATAATAGAAGTATTTCGTTCTTTTTTTCGGCAATAATAAGATACGTACACTGCTTTGTCAGAACGTTACAACGGCGCTGTTTTAGGATGTGTTCGTTTATGCCGTCATTGTTAAGATCTATGCCGGCAATCTTATATTGAGATAGGGATGTGCTGTACGTCTTTTGTAGGAACGAATCAATTTGGTACCCGAGGGAGGGGCTGATTTTCTTTTCGTAGTCAAGCGGCTCTATTGCTGCTGCAGGCTGTGAGTAGCCTGCGCAGATATATATAAGACATAGGCATATCAATGCTTTTTTCATCAGAATAATCCTTTTGTGCATCTATATGGATTATAGCAATGTATTCAGGATTATAGCAAAAATATTGATCGTTTTATGTATTTAGACGAGATCGATATCTAAAATTGCCATGTTGAAATCAAACGAAGTCTCGCCTTCGTCAGTAATTTTATAAATAACACCGATAAATTCACCATTCATCATAACTTCGATAGAATCTTCGGCTTTTTCCCTTTTTATGACGGTAATACCAGAACATTTGAATGTACGTTCCAGATGTGCTTTGAGTTGTGACATTTCTTCGGGGCTAAAGCTCATTTTAAAAATCCTTACAATTGGCGTTTCATTAATTAGTGGTGAATAAATTCTTTTTCGAGACCATTGGATACGGTGTTATGGCATGCCTTGGCAAGTGTTTTTCTGTCTGAAAAATCAGATGCTTTGATTGGTGGGTGGAAATTCAAGGAAATCTCGGCGCCACGGCTTTGTGCAAAACGCCATAAATGAGGCCCGAGTGGCATATCCATATCGCGGTGCCATGAATAAAGGTCGCGATCATCTTGTGTTGTTATTTCTTTTTTATTCGTGGTGTGCATCTTGAGTGTGATGGGCTGAATATAGATATTGGGTAAATTTTCTTGCAGCGCGACGGCAAACAGGCTGGACTTAAAGGGTAGGACTTCTCTGCCATCTGTGGAGGTGCCTTCTGCAAATATAACCAAGGATTTCCCTTGGCTTAGCATGGCGCTCAATGTTTGCTTTCCTTTAACTGCATCGGCGCGATCACGGCTGATGAATGCCGTTTGTTGTAGTTTGGATAGAAAGCCAAAGACAGGCCATGAGGCAACGTCTTTTTTGGCCACGAATGATGTGGGTAAAATACTGCCAATCACAGGGATGTCGAGATATGAAATATGGTTGCTTATGTATATCGTTTGGCTTGCTTTTTGCGGCTGTCCGATGATTTCGACTTTTATCGAGAAGATTTTGCAAACGCATTTTTGCCAAAAATAGGGAAGGATGTACGCGCCTTTTCCCTTGTGAAATAGCATAAGGATAACTTGCAGCACAACAACGGGAATGGTGAGCAGCGCAAAGAGGATAAATTTAAATATGGCTTTGGCGATGTTCATTTTTGATTCTTAGGATTTCTGACCGGGCATGGTTTTTTGGATTTTGCGCTCATAATACTTGCGGTAACGATCGGTCATCAAGCTGGTTTGAACAACGATGCAAACATCGATCGTATCGAATTGATGGTCAATGACCGCGCCTTCACCAATCGTTGCACCGAGTCGAAGGTATCCCTTGATAAGAGGAGGAAGGGATGCAAATGTCCGTCGTTCATTCAGTGATTCTTTCGGTAGGATATTCATATCGACGTAATGTTCTTTTAAAGCAATAGGGCGTACGTTTTCAGGCGTAGAATGAAAGTGATGCAGATATGATAATTGTGTGGATATAGCATCAACGTCAACACCTTGAAAACTGGCGCATCCAAAGAGGAGGTCAATTTTATATTCGGTGATGTAATCGGCAATACCTTGCCAAAGCAAATTTAATATCGGCTTTGTTCTGTATTCGGCAAGTACACATGATCGCCCAAGCTCCAGTAAATATTGATCGCTCTCGATTAGTTTATCGAGGTTATATTCACCGTCAGAGTAAAAACGTCCATGTTCTTCAGCGATGTTTTGGCGCAGAAGTCTGTACGTGCCAACAATTTGTTCTTCGTTGGTTTTGTTATTTTTTGTTAAGACGATCAGGTGGTCTGTAACGTCATCGAAATCATCAAAGTCGCGTTTTTGCGCTTTCATTTCCGCGTTTGGTTTTGCACCGTATTCTTCATAAAAGACCTGATATCTGAGCTTCTGAGCTTCCACGATTTCGTCCGCTGTGCGGGCTAGCCGGACATACGCACTTAAATAGTCATTGTTTGGAACTGCTATAGCAGAAGACTCAATCATTAATGTGGCCAGTTTCGCAAGATATCAATTTTATCGTCTCGCCATCCTAAAGACTAACGCGCGAGGGTCAAGATGTTTCCTGTGATTGTTGCTTGTCATTCTGTATTTAATTTCATAAAGATGATGGGGATGAAAAAGCTGAAGGAGGCGTGTTATGCCATCATTTCTATTTGTGTGTACAGGTAATATATGCAGGTCTCCAACGGCGGAGGCTGTGTTTAGAGACCGCGTGCTGGAGGCAGGGTTGGATGTGCAGTATGATTCTGCGGGGACGCAAGGGTATCATGTCGGTGAAGCGCCGGATGGTCGGTCAATAGAGATCGCGCAGGGGCGTAACATTGATATGACCGGCCTATTCTCTAGAAAGCTAGAGCAGCAAGATTTTGAACGCTTTGATTATTTGATTGCGATGGATAAAGGGCATGAACAAGAAATGCATCGCTTTAGCCCACTGGAGGAGCACCGTCAGAAGGTTAAGTTGTTGCTGGATTATCACTGTGATTATCGTGGCATGGACGTGCCTGATCCATATTATGGCGATATGAGCGGGTTTGAGCATACATATAATTTAATAGAGCAGGGTGTTGATGCGCTGATTAAAGAATTGCTTTAATTTTAATGCAGGTTGTTATGGTCGTTATCTTGTGGGATTTCATCTGAATCATCAGGGGTGTTATCGTTATCGGCGTGTTCGTCTGTTTCTTCTTCGTCCAGCTCTTGAGTTTCTTTTTGGGCGTCTAACATATCCTCATGGAATTTATCCAGCTTTGCATATTGTTGTGCTTGTTGGCTCCGTGCGCTGGTGCCGACATTGAATAATTCAGTTAGCTTTTTACCCATATGGGAGAAGGGCCCCCAAACGGCAAACACTGAAAATGCACTGATTGCAAAGCTGATGTTTTTAGGTGTTGGTTCGCCGGACATAAGGCCTTCAATCACTGAGTCGTCATATGTGTCCAGCATCGTCATGGCGTGCTCTTTTATAAACAAGGCTTCTGTTGTGAATTTTATGGCTTCTACTTTTTGTTGTAGAATGTTGCTTGGTAAAGCTTTGTTGGTTTCATGTACCTCTTTTATAAAATCAGGCGGAATGTGCCCGTGCAGGGTGTGTCCTTCCGTGATACGGCCTTCTGCGGCATCAGTGAAATGTGATTTTTGTTTTACCTTGTGTCTTGATGTGTTGGATAGGAGTTTGAAATTCATCAACATGCTGGGAATTGTTTTGAATCCCGAGCCAATATTTTTCCAATGCTTTGGTGTAAATATGTTTGTGCTGACATCTTTTGCGGCTTGTATCGGAATACCTAGTGTCGCGCGTGTAAGAGCTAATGTTGCCTTTGTTAAGAGGAGGGGCGTGTTTTTGCCAAAGCTCAGCAGGGATTTCTGCGGGTTTAGGTATAGATATCTGCAAACCTCATCGATGCTTTCTTTCAGCGCGCCTTTTTCCGTGACTAATTTTCGCGCAAACATCAGGTTTTTGAATTTGTCTGCGGGGTAGTCTTTTAAGTCATGATTTCCGATTCCTTCATAGAGCAGGCCAGCTTCATGTGTGCGCTGTTCTAAAATTGTAAGGGCCTCTTTCTTTTTGATCGGGTCTTGGCGGTTTGTCTCGAATTCTTCCAAATGTGAGAGGACACGGTTGAATTTTCCAAATGTTGTGCCGGTCTCTACGCCAATGGCGATGGTTAAGGCTGCGCCTGCACCTGCGGCTTTTAGCATTTCAGGGGTAGGGTTCGTGGCTGCTATAAACCACGTTGGAACATTTGACACCCCTTCAAGGCCTGCGGCTCTCGCACTGGCCGATATGCCTTTGTAATAATGCATCGCGGCTTGCTTAACCAGCCTAACCGCTTTTTTTTCATCCCAATCTGCAGATTTATGAACCGCAATGGGGACGGTTGTTTGGCGTGGTTCTTTATCTTGTTTGTTTGGTTTTATTTTTGTATCGGCCTTGGGGGATTCATTATAATCCAAGGCTATATTTATTTGCTTTTGCGTAGAATCTGAAAGCTCTATGCCTCTTTCTTCTAGGTAACCGCTGAAGGTGCTGTATGCCTCATGCAGGGCGGCCTTTCTTTTGATGTCGGCTGATGGAGTTAATTTGTCTTCTTCATCTCTTTCGTCAAAACATTCGCATTTAATGTCATTCAACAGTGATTTGAATGTCTTTTGGGGCAGATAACCGCCACTATTGTTAGTGTCTTCCAGAAATGTAACAAGATGAGAGAGTAGCTCCTCATCATTCTTTGCGCTGGTTAGCGTAAGCTCAATATCTTTCTCGCCATCGTTAAATGTGAGGATTTTATAAGATATGTCTATATCTGTGGTATCGTCTGTACTCATTTATGTATTCAACCCTTTTTGCGCCAGCATAATTTATAAAAAAAACTCTGTCAATTTTATGATGTTTTTTTAATAAACATCTTGAACAATATAATTAAGTGGCGTATGTTCCGACATCATTTTTTGATAAATGTGCGCCCGTAGCTCAGCTGGATAGAGTACTTGACTACGAATCAAGGGGTCAGGGGTTCAAATCCCTTCGGGCGCACCATTTTTCCTCACACCGATGAAGCTTGTTGTCATTTCTCTTTTGACTATGATTTATATGGACTGATTTAGTTCGTATAGGCGCTAATCAAATTTCGTTTTGATTTCTGCGATAACGCTTTTATCGACGTGTTTATCAAATGCGGTGGAGGTTGCATNNATGCAACCTCCACCGCATTTGAAAAACATGTAGATCCGAATGTTATTGAACGCATGAAGGAAGAATTGAAGTAAATTCTTCCACATACAAGCACTTCACACCTTCACTTTTCCAAAAACAATCATTCCTTCTTCTTTTTAAAATTAGAGAATAAATCTAATTATAAATTTTTAGCTCCGATCAATATCCCCTTTATCAATCTCTGGGCTATTACGCTGTTTTTCTCTCTCGGAAGACATACGATCAAGATAGGCTTGTTGCCTTTCTTGCGCGGATAATTCAGGGTTATTCTCTGGGCGAAATTCATATTCTAGTTTTTCATCTTCACGTTCTTTTTCTTTATGAGTAGCCTCTTGCTCGCGCTGTTTATCCATACGCTCTATATAAGCGTTATTACGCTCATCATTAGACAAGGACATTGGCAAGCTGTGTTTCCTGAACCCTGCCTTATGCTGCTTCCAATTCACCATATTCTTTCTGCAATATCCCAAATATCGAGTTGTGTAAGTGAAGATCACTCTACTTTTGCACAGTTAATCATCGCATTGAAGTAAGCGCCTGACTTTTGTGCAGGCTTAGTGGCTACTGTGAACGTCTGCTTAGTGCCTCTATCCAACGTTTTCAAAGTATGTGCCGCTAACAGTCTTCCAACTCATTTGATGAGAAACAACATTTGAACAAATGTACATTTATTGTTATAATGGAGTCTGTAAGATAGAAAAGGAATATTTTCATGAGTCGTTTATCCATTGAATTAACGTCCGAAGAACACCAGAAAATTAAGGCTATTGCTGCTTTGCAGGGAAGTAGTATTCGGGATTATGTCCTTGAGCGCATTTTACCTGTCGAAGGTGATGATATAGCTGCATTACAAGAGCTAGAGGCATTTCTTGCGCCGCGTATCAAGGATGCTGAGAACGGCGATACTATTTCAGCCAGTGCGCAAGAAATTTTCGAAAAAACATTGGCTAGCCATTAAATGACCTCTTTCCAATTTAAACTTACCCCAGCAGCAAAAGAAGACGTCGCGGATATTGCTCGCTATACAGCGCAAGAGTGGGGAAAGCCCCAAGCTATGAAATATGCTGGCTTGCTAGACGCCTGTTTTCAAAAAATCGCGCAAGATGAAGATGCACCCAAGGCTATTTTACCTGATAAAAAAGACATCCGCGTTTGTCGATGTGAGCATCATTATGTGTTCTATGTTCGCCGCGATGGAATGGCAATTATTCTGGCTGTTTTACATGAGCGTATGGATTTAATGGAACGGTTAAAGCAACGTTTGCCATCTTAATTATTCTTGCGCATATCCATTATTTTGTTGTTCCAACGTAAACTGAGCAGGCTCTGGCTTGTTTTGTTCTTTCATATCCATATACACGCCAATATCTTTTCGCATTTGTAGCATGGTTTTGTTGTGATCTTGACGCACAGACTGAATTTTCTTTTGAAGGCGGCCACCTGTATCACTATTGAGTTTTGCCAATTCTTGGAAGGCATATAACGAAGCACCAACCAAGGGGATTTCAGCATCCAAGACGATATCGCCGTTATCTACATCTAAGCCAACAAGCTCTTTAATGCGGGCGCCTGTATCGGCCATGGCAAATAATAAGAGCCTACATTCTGGTGATATTGATTTATAATCATGTTTGAGTAATACATCCTGCATATATTGAGGAGGGAAGGGACGTCTTTCCGCTTTTGTGGTTCCCTTGAGCCTTATGTCTTTGAACATATCCTCAACGGGCATTCCAAATGAATTGTTATCCGTGGCTATGCGAATGAGACGTTTGATATTTGTGAAGGCCTTATTTGCTGTATTTGTTGCGAGGTCTTCACTAAGTATTTTATTCACCCACCATTTACGAAAATCTAGAATGTCTTCTCTGGTGATTGTCTCAATAGGCTTGTCGCCGACTACAGCTATAAAATAGCCCATGGATAGTTCTCTCTCCTTTGTCCATTTTTTAAGTTCATGGGGTTTCTTTTTGGAGAGCTTTATTTTTTCATGCTCGATGAGTGCGTCTAGTGAGTTACTTATGAGCTTTTTAATGTACTGATTAGAGCTTCTTGAGTGTCATCATCTTGAATGGCTTCGGCGGTGTTAATACGGTTTGTAAATTCTGCTAGTGATGTTTCTGCAATAACCTCTGCAAAATTCAGATGCCTAAAGCCGCACATTTTCAACTTTTTAAAAGATTTCTTGTACCTTGCCTGATCTCGGTCATCTCCATTTAATGCAATATCCCTGTAATAATCTTCCAGCATTAAAGATATTTGCTTGGCTCTTTCAACGGCTATTGACCTGCTGTCTGTTTCTAAGGGGGCTCTGATATGAGTTCCATTGAAAAGATCTCTATATTCTTCGGGCACCCGTCTTTTGTAGTGGTACCAATTTCCACGTTTTAAAATGTATTTCCCTGATATCTTAGTCGACATGATTCCAACCTCTATGTGGCACAATTTGTGGCACAATTTAGAGGTAAATTATCAACATTAGGGAGCCATAAAGTCAAGGGAACCCAATGTTTCTATATGTTACAGAGGGTTAGGGGTGCTTGCGATGTTTGGGAAAATAGAAAAATGGCTCCCCAGGAAGGATTCGAACCTCCGACAAAGTGATTAACAGTCACCTACTCTACCACTGAGTTACTGGGGAACACGCTTTTGAGGGCTTTTTATGCCCTGATGTGTACGGCTTGTCAAGAAAGAAGTTCATACTTAATTCGCCTTATTTTAAAGCACCTACATTAAAGAGTGGGATGGAGGCACGGACCAGAGTCGAACTGGTGTACACGGAGTTGCAATCCGCTGCATAGCCTCTCTGCCACCGCGCCTTTTGCCCATTCCTTAATAAGGAGCCTTATGATTAGAGGATAAGGGATAGGGAAGTCAATAACCAACTGGTTCGGAAAGCATATTTTCATGAAAAAACTCTGGTCAACGTTATTAAATGAGGCTATGTCTAATGTGTAATTCCGCGTGTTATCCAGACACATAACCAAGGTATCGAAAGCGCATGGCAGATTTTCTACAGACTCGTATTAATATGGTTGATGGTCAAATACATCCGGCGGGTGTTATTGATCCACGTATTCTGGAGAGCTTTGAAACAGTTCCCAGAGAGTTGTTTGTGCCGGAACGTTTACAGGGCGTTGCCTATACGGATGAAGATCTGGATATCGGGCAGGGGCGTTATTTATTAGAACCGATTACACATGCTAAAATGATGCAGGCCGTGCAGCCTGTTGAAACCGATGTTGTGTTGGATATTGGCGTTGGGGCGGGATATTCTTCGGCTATATTATCTCCAATGGTGACGACAATTATCGCGTTGGAGCATAATAAACGCCAAATGGACAAGGCAACAAAGCTGTGGGATCGTTTGGATGTTTGTAATGTCGCATTGATTGAGGGGATGCTAATTGATGGCGTGCCTGAGCAAGCTCCCTATAGTTTGATTATTATAAATGGTGCGGTTGAAGCTGTTCCCGATAATATTATTGAGCAAATAGATGTCGGTGGGCGTTTGATCGCTGTTATCCGCAAGGCCGGGCATTCTGTCGGGCAGGCCGTTTTATTTGTTAAGTCTGAAAATGGAGATGTATCATCCAAGATATTGTTTGATGCCAGTATACCATTCCTACAGGGGTTTGAGCCTAAGGCACGTTTTGAATTCTAGCTCTATTATGGTCTTGGTGTGGTACGTTTTTTCTTAAAGCTGTGGATAGCATTATAGTTCTAATATGAAGAGCCTTTGACAAGAGGGCTGCAATAGATCAGACTGTTAATGACTGATTCCTAATAACCATCTGAATAAATATATCCAAACATGACCGAAGAAGCGCAAACAGAAGAAGACCCGTCTATCGAAGAGATTCTGGACTCCATTCGTCAGATTATTTCTGAAGATGAAGACGGGGCAGCTCCGCAAGAGGCCGCTCCCGAAGCACCTGCTGCCGAGGCTGCACCTGAGCCGGAACCCGAGCCTGTGAGTGCGGAGCCGCTGGATCAATCTGCAATTGATGATATGGATTTTGATACGCCTGCTGCTGAGCCGGAACCAGAACCAGAACCAGAGCCTGTGAGTGCAGAGCCGCTGGATCAATCTGCAATTGACGATATGGATTTTGACACACCTTCTGCTGAGCCGGAACCTGAGCCAGAGCCAGAAGCGGCTGAAGAAGATGATGATATTCTTGAATTAACAGACCGTGTTGATGAAGAGCCTGAAGCTGCGCCGGAGCCACCACCGCCAGTCGAAGAACCAAAGGCTGTAGAACCAGTGCCTGCGCCGGAGCCGGAGCCTGTTGCTGCGGCACCAGCTGATGACTCTTTGTTAACTCAGGGAGCAGAGGCCGCCGCGTTTGATGCTATTAGTGAGCTTGCACGCAAAACTGCGGTTGACCATAATGGTATTACGCTTGAGGATATTGTTCGTGGAGAGATAAAGCCGTTATTGCGGGTTTGGCTGGACAAAAATCTTCCTGTCGTTATTGAGCGTTTAGTACGTGAAGAGTTGGAGCGGGTTTCCAAACGCGTTCTTGACGAATAATTATCGCGATTTAATGCTGTTCTACTTGCTTTCCATATGAAAAACCGTATGATTTTCCTGCTCTGAACGTAAGGAAAATAAAATGGCACTGGACAAGACATTCGATCCCAAAATTATTGAAGAAAAGCACTATCAGGATTGGGAAAAATCCGGTGCTTTTGCTTGTGAGCCGCAAAGCGATAAAACGCCTTATACCATTATGATGCCGCCGCCTAATGTGACTGGTTCTTTGCATATGGGGCATGCGCTGAATACGACATTGCAGGATTTATTGACGCGTTATCACCGCATGAAAGGTTATGATGCGCTTTGGCAACCGGGAACGGATCATGCGGGTATTGCGACCCAGATGATTGTAGAGCGGATGCTGGATAAGGAAGGCACATCACGTAAAGAATTAGGGCGTGAAAAATTTCTGGAACGTGTTTGGGACTGGAAAGAAGAGTCCGGCGGCACGATTGTTAAACAAATGCGCGCCATTGGTGCGACTCCTGATTGGGAGCGTGAGCGTTTCACGATGGATGAAGGGTTATCACGTGCGGTTCGTAAGGTTTTCGTCCAGCTTTATAAGGAAAAGCTGCTCTATAAAGATAAGCGTCTTGTGAATTGGGATACGAAATTACGGACGTCTATTTCTGATCTTGAGGTTGAACATAGAGAAATTAAAGGCAAGTTCTATCACTTCCGTTATCCTTATGAAGATGGAACGGGCTTTATCTCTATTGCGACGACAAGACCTGAAACGATCCTTGCCGACGGCGCGGTTGCTGTTCATCCGGATGATGAGAAGTATAAAGATTTGGTTGGCAAGAATGTTATCGTTCCCATTATTAACCGTGTGATCCCGATTATCGCGGATGAGCATGTGCAAGCTGATTTCGGATCGGGCGCGGTTAAAATTACGGCGGCGCATGACTTTAATGACTTCGAAGTTTATAAACGCCATCCTGATGCAGGTATTCCACTTATCAATTTATTTACACCTGATGGAAAGATGAATGAAAATTGCCCTGAGGACTATCAAGGGCTTGATCGTTTTGAAGCGCGGAAGAAGGTTGTCAGTGATTTTGAGGCGCTTGGCTTCTTGGATAAAATCGAAGACCACGTTAATAAGATACCTTATGGAGATCGCTCCGGCACGGTGGTTGAACCGTATTTGACGGATCAGTGGTATGTGGATGCGCAAACCATGGCAAAGCCAGCGATTGAGGCTGTTGAGACCGGTAAGATGGAATTCGTGCCCAAGCAGTGGGAGAACACTTACTTTGCGTGGATGCGTGATATTCAGCCATGGTGCATTTCGCGCCAGTTATGGTGGGGACATCAAATTCCGGCTTGGTATGATGATGAGGGTAATGTCTACGTCGCGGAGACCGAGGAAGAGGCTCAAGCCGAAGCAGGCGCGGATGTTAAATTGACGCAAGACCCTGATGTGCTTGATACGTGGTTTTCTTCTGCATTGTGGCCGTTTTCTACATTAGGTTGGCCGGATAAAACGCCGGAGCTGGATAAATACTATCAAACCGATGTTTTGTTGACGGGCTTTGACATTATCTTTTTCTGGGTTGCGCGGATGATGATGATGGGAATGCATTTCATGGATGGTGAAGTGCCATTCAAGACGGTGTATATGCATGCGCTTGTTCGTGATGAAAAAGGGCAGAAAATGTCTAAGTCCAAGGGGAATGTTATGGACCCTCTGGATTTGATTGAGCAATATGGCACGGATGCGTTGCGCTTTACGATGGTTGCTATGGCGGCGCAGGGGCGTGATATCAAAATGTCGGAAGATCGCCTTGGTGGTTACCGGAATTTTGCTACTAAGCTGTGGAATGCGGCGCGTTATTGCGAAATGAATGATTGTTTGGATAAGCATGATGGTTTTGATCCTGCGTCTGTTACCTATACGCCGAATAAATGGTTGATCCATGAGCTGGTAACGGCGACAAAAGAAATCGAGAAGGCCATTGATGGTTATAAATTTAATGAGGCTGCAAATGCGGTTTATGGTTTTGTTTGGGGAACGTATTGTGATTGGTATCTCGAATTCTCCAAACCTGTCTTGCAAGATGGTGGCGATGCCGCGGAAGAGGTGCGCCAAACCACCAGTTGGGCTTTAGAGCAAATCTTAACCCTGCTTAATCCGTTCATGCCTTTTATCACGGAGGAGCTCTATGCCTCTATCGCGCAAAGGGAAGAGGGAGATCGTCTGCTAACGTCCGCTTGGCCTGTATATGATGATGGGCTTCTTGATGATGATGCGGTCAAGAAAATGCAATGGCTGCAAAATATTATCACTGAGATTCGTTCGGTTCGCGCCGACATGCATGTTCCGGCGGGGGCAAAGATTGATTTGCTGGTGAAAGGGGCTTGTGCTGAAACGAAAGAGGGCTTTACGGCGTTTGAGGATGTGTTGTTACGCATGGCACGTTTGAAGAGTATCTCGCATGTGGAAGAAGTTCCCAAAGGCTCTATTCAGACGGTTGTTGGTGAGACGACGCTTATCTTGCCGATTGCCGATATTATTGATCTGGACGCTGAGCGTGCACGTCTTAACAAGGCGATTGGTAAGATCGATGTTGATATCGGTAAAATCGACGCAAAGCTTGGTAATGATAAGTTTGTGAAAAACGCACCGGAAGCAGTGATTGCGGAACAGAAGACTCGAAAAGAGGATGCTCTGATGAAGCGCGGTAAGTTTGAAAAAGCTCTTGAACAGCTGGATTGTTAAAAGTTTGTACTTAATGCATAGAATAAGTATAATACTGCCATGATTACTGAAGAATTTAGAGAAAAACTTGAGAACTTATCTGCGCACTTGGAAGGTGCTGCTGATTATAAGCCACATGATCTCTGTGCTCATGTTCCTGTGGGGATGGATATTGATGGGCGAGATTGGAGCTCATTGGAAGAGGCATGGAAGGGCGTTCATCTCTCTGTGCCTCATTTTGTTATGAAGTCACAAATGAAGAATGACCTTGGTGATAGTACTTATGAAGAATGTATAAGTAAGCGCGTCAGTGATAAAACAGATTTCCATTTATTTTCTTTATTGGCGCAAGGCACTTCCACAATTGTGATGTTGGCACAATCGGATGATGATTTAGCGGTTCTGCGCTTTTCATCTCATCCAAATACGCCAAATGGGGAAATTATGAGGGATGATTGTAATCGCTGTGAATTTCCGGGGTTGTTACAGCCTCTCAGAGATAATGTGATTATTGGGCGTGATATAATGCAGGTGGAGGTTTTGCCTCTTGTTCAGATGTATAAATTATCAAATGATGATTATTCTACATATAATCAGTTTATGCATATGTTGTTGGAAGACACCGTATATAGAAATAATGTTCATGAAACGGCCATTTTGCCAGATTCAACGCTTATCTCGTTTGACCCTGGTGAGGTGCCATACACGGATGAATATTGGGAATTGGATGATGAGCAGAAGATTGATGCAGAAGATTGATGCAGAAGAACGTTCGAAAGATCTGATCTTAATGCGGCTTGAGGCATGGAATGTTCCTGAAAATTTAAAGCCGGTGGACAGCTTTGACGAGCCTAAGCAGAATACGGCTTTCGGGCGTTCTGCTTATATGAATAATGTAAAGCCGCAGGGTCTGGATAGTTCTATACAGCCTGAATTATAATATAAGATATCCAGACAGAAAAAACGCCCTGACAGAATATCCGGGGCGTTTGATATTTTTATTTGAAGGAAAGACCTATTTGCTTTCTTCTTTTTTCTCTTCTGTCTTTTTCTCGCCACCAGCAACGCCTGCAGACATAAATCCACCGTAACGGCTTTCAAATTTATCAAGTTGGCCTTTTTCGATAACTTTACCAGTTCCGCCTTGCCATGCAGGGTGTGTCAAAGGATCAACGTCCAGTTTAATCACATCACCTTCTTTGCCGTGTGTGCTGCGTGTTTTATATTCTGTACCATCTGTCATCACAACGGTGACTTCGTGGTAATCTGGATGTATATCCGCTTTCATCGTCAGTACTTTCTTTTTAATCGTATTCTATCAAACCTTGAATAGAGCGCATTTTTAGCGTTAAGTTGATCCGAATGCAAGCATTTTTTCAAAGGATTTCATATGAGCTGGTGGCTGCCCCATAATTTTGCGGAAAAACGCCCCTATTTGGAGGGGCGTGCGCGGGTGATAAAGGCTTTACGCGGGTTCTTTGATGATAAGGGTTTTACGGAGGTTGATACACCGATTTTGCAGGTGTGCCCCGTGATGGATACGCATATTCATGCTTTTCGTACGGATTTGAAAAATCTGGACTTATCACAGAGAAAAACGATGTATCTGCAAACCAGCCCTGAATTTGATATGAAGAAGTTGCTGGTTGCGGGGATGGATAAAATTTACCAGATTTGCCCTGTCTTTCGTAATGCGGAGGGCTCGGCTCTACATTCTCCTGAGTTTACTTTATTGGAATGGTATAGGGCAGGGGCGGATTATCGCGTGCTTATGGATGACTCTGTGGATATATTACGCAGTACCGCGGATAGTCTGGGTATTCAAAACTATACATATAAGGGGATAACATCTGATCCGTTTAAGGAATGGCAAAAATTTTCTGTGTGTGATGCGTTTATGGAATTCACGAAGATTGATTTGGCTTTGTATCTGGATGATGTATCTGGGTTTTCTGATGCAATTTCAGAACTTGATGTGCGGGTTACTCCAAAAGATTCGTGGGATGATCTGTTTCATGCGGTTATGGCAGAGAAAATTGAGCCATATTTAGGTGTCGGCGTCCCAACGATTTTGTATGACTATCCCGTCTCTATGGCGGCGTTATCGCGTAAGAAACCCGACGACCCACGTTTTGCCGAGCGTTTTGAACTTTATGTTTGTGGGGTCGAACTTGCCAATGCCTATTCCGAACTCACTGATGCGGCAGAGCAACGCGCGCGCTACACATCTGAAATGGCTTTAAAGCAGACACTATATGGTGAAACTTATCCTCCGGATGAAGAATTCTTTTCGGCGTTAGAGCATGGATTGCCTGAAAGCGCGGGGATCGCCCTTGGTGTGGATCGTTTGGTTATGCTCAGCCTTGGTGTGGAGAATATTGATGATGTCCTTTGGGCGCCAGTCCAAACAGATTAATCATTATAGTCGGTCGTTTTTTTAGGCGGGCAGGGATTGCGCTTTGTGTTAATCGGGTAGGCGGTGATGACGTTTTGCTTCTTCTTGCCTAGAATGACGCGGATTTTGGTGTCACCACTATAGGATTCTGTAACGTAATAGCCATTTGCCTGCTGTTTCCATCCGTTATTATCATTAGCAGCAATCTTGGTGATGGAAGAGATTATGTCTTCATCATTCCATCCTTTGGGGAATTCACTTTTGCATGGCTTATTTGTACCATATTTATGCCCGCCGCCACGTTGATCACCATAGAGTATATGGTTTTGTGCCGCTGCGGACATTGTTATGGAGGACGCATTCTCAACCTGTTGTCCCTTAAGCGTATTATTATAATAGGCGATCAGACAAATCAGCAGAGCTGTTGATATAAATTTTTTAAAGGCTTTGTTTTGGCGTGGTTGGCTCAACGTTAGTCCTTGTAAATATCCATGATATTAGACAGCATAGATAGAGCTTCACCATTTTCACGTTGGAATGAGTTACGACCAATGATCGAACCGTTACCGCCGCCATCACGAATTGCGCGTGCATCGTCATAAACCGCGTCTGCACCTTTTGCTGCACCACCGGAGAACACAACAATGCGTCTGCCGTTAAAGCAAGAGCGCACAACTTCTTTGACGCGCGCAGTTTGTGTGCTGACATCAATGTTGTTTTCTTCGAACACTTTTTTGGCTTCATCTTGCATGATGTGATCGGTTGGCAATTTTATTTTGATAATATGTGCGCCGAGCAAGCATGCCATATGCGCCGCATAAGCAATAACATCAACGGCTGTTTCACCGTCTTTGGTAACACCTTCACCGCGGGCATAAGACCAAACAACAGAAGGTAGGCCAACATCTTTGGCTTCACGAATCATGTCGCGGACTTCTTCAAACATTCCGAACTGATTGTCTGAGCCGGGGTAGATTGTAAATCCAACCGCGGAGCAGCCAAGTTCTAATGCGTCTTGAACTGATCCGGTGATTGCTTGATCTCCATCTTGATTTTTACCGGAGGCCAAAGAATTCGCACTGTTATATTTCAAGATCGTAGGCACTTGTCCTGCGAATGTATCTGCACCAGCTTGCAATGGGCCAAGTGGCGCGGCATATGCGCTGCACTGTGAATCAATGGCAAGTTGATAATGATAATGTGGGTCGTAACCGGCAGGGTTTTGGGCGAATGATCGCGCGGGGCCGTGTTCAAAGCCTTGATCGACAGGCAGAATAACCATCTTACCTGTTCCCGCTAACGCGCCGTTGTTAAGCATGCGGACAAGATTACCTTTTACGCCTGCATTTTCATTTTCGTAGCAATCAATTATTTTTTTTACGTTTGCGGTCAAAGCCATTTGCGAAATCCTTAAATAGTATGTTCTTAGTTAATCTGTTTTCCAAAAGAAAAGGCCTCGAATTCGAGACCCTTATTGATATATAGAAACTTGCCCGTCAGGACAAGTACCAAGTTATAGTGGTTACATGCCCAGCTCAAAACCGCCCAAAACATTACCTGCCTGATCGAAGTTATCTGAAACTTGCGCTCCAAACATGCTGGTGATTCCTTGTGGTTCCAAACTGTTGCTTGTTCCGATGTTGATTGCATTATGAAGTTGTGCGAAGGCTTCGCCGCCTAGTTTATCCATCTTGTATTACCCCGTCTTCTTTGAGCTTGTTATACGCCCTGTTATCAGTTGTCGCAGGCCCATCATATAATTCCTCCATTACCTCTGTTTTCGAGGCTTCAACCTTATCATAGAGGGTTGATATAATCCGAGCATCCCGTAACGTTGGACGATCCTGCTTTAAAATACTTATATACTGATTCAGTAAATAATGCAAACCTTTATGCTGTAAAGGAAAATAGTCCAAAGCTTCGCTCAGTGCGCGTTTAGAATAGCCACAGGTTTCTAATTTTATTTCGCGGCCATCCCGCTCACCTTCTTGACGCGTGATGCAGCCATAATTAAATAGCCACTCAATTTCCCTGTTCATCGCGGATTTGCTGATTTTGAGGGTGCGCATGACTTCGGTTTGGGTAACGCCGGGGGTTTCATCGATATAATTTAGAACAAGTGCACGCCGAATCGAGGAGGAGGGATCATTTGCCAACGCCTCGACCAAATGATCAATGATGAGGCAAGATTGCTGCCCCTTCGTGGTCATTACCCGTTTTGCATGTTGTTTCATTACATTCATAGTGTCATTCTACCTTATTATGCAAGGCTGAGCAAGGTTTGTAGCGTTTTTTGAGTTGGCGCTATACATAGCCCTTGTTGTGCATTTCCAGTGCCGTATCAATCATGCGGCATGAGAAACCCCATTCATTATCATACCAAGCCATAACCCGCACGAAGTCTCCATCGACAACGCGGGTGCCGTTTAGACTGAATATGGATGAGTGTGGATCATGGTTAAAGTCGCTGGAAACGCATGGGTCATCATAAACGGCGAGAACGCCTTTCAGCTTGCCATTCGCGTAAGATGTTACTGCGGCGTTCACATCTTCAACAGTGACTGGCTTAGAGGGGAGGAACGTTAAATCAACCAAGGAAACATTAGGTGTTGGCACGCGAATCGATACACCGTCCAATTTACCATCCAGCTCCGGCAGGACAAGCCCTACGGCTTTGGCTGCCCCGGTTGATGTTGGAATCATGTTGATTGCGGCTGCACGAGCGCGGTATGGGTCTTTATGTGACGCATCAACGATGTTTTGATCGCCTGTATAAGCATGGATCGTGGTCATGAAGCCTTTTTCAATGCCGACAGTTTCATTCAGTGCATAAGCAAGTGGCGCAAGGCAGTTTGTTGTGCAGGACGCGTTAGAAACAATTTTATGTTCGGCTTTTAAGAGGTGGTGGTTAACGCCATAAACAACGGTTAAATCTTCGTCTTTTGCAGGTGCGGAAATCAGAACTTTCTTCGCGCCGGATGCAAGGTGACGCTCTGCGCCTTCGCGGTCATTGAACTTGCCTGTACATTCCATCAGAATATCAACGCCTTCATCTCCCCAATGTAGGTTTTCAGGATTACGATTGCGGAAGCGACGGATGCGTTTGCCATCAAGGATCATTGCGTCATCGCCATCACGTTCAACGGTGAAAGGTGCGCGGCCATGAATGGAGTCATATTTTAGCAACGGAAAGAAATTACCACCCGGATCGTTAATCGCAACAATCTCAATATCATCACGTTTAGATTCCAGAATTGCGCGTGCGACCAAACGCCCGATGCGTCCAAATCCGTTAATGGCAACTTTTAAAGTCATAGTCTTAAAACTCCGTATTTTTCTAAATATATTGGTTTAGTTTTTTCTCTCGAGTGCAGCTTCAACGCGTTCTATAATCGCATCCGACGTAATGCCGAAATGTTTGTATAGATCCGTTGCAGGGGCGGAGGCACCAAAGCCATCCATGCCGATGAATATGCTGTGTCCACCGATGAGGCGATCCCAGCTTTGGCGGATACCCGCTTCGACGGCGACTTTTATGCTTTTGTTGCAGATGATGTTTTGGATGTGCTCGCCATCTTGTTCCCAGAATAAATCAAGGCAAGGGCATGATACGAGGCGCACACTGCGGCCTGCGGCTGCTAAATGTTCGTAAGCTGCATTGGCGATTTCAACTTCTGAACCGCTGGCGAAGAGTGTGATTTCAACGTCACCGCCGTTTTCTTTCAGAATGTATGCGCCTTTTGCGGATTGATTTTCTGCTTTATTCTCGCAAAGTGTGGGTAACCCTTGGCGCGTTAGTGCCAGCAGAGCAGGGGCGGTTTGGTTTTTGATTGCAAGTTCCCAACATTCCGCGGTTTCTATGCCATCACATGGGCGATAAACATAACAATTTGGGATCGCGCGTAGGGCAGAGAGATGCTCCACAGGTTGATGTGTTGGGCCATCTTCGCCTAAGCCGATTGAATCATGCGTTAGAACATGGATGACGCGTATTTTCATGAGCGCCGCCAAGCGAATTGCAGGGCGGGAATAATCGGCGAATTGTAGGAATGTTCCCGCGTAAGGCACTAAATTGCTGTGCAGGGCGATACCGTTCATAATCGCGCCCATCGCATGTTCGCGTACGCCGTAATTGATATAGTTACCGCCGTAATTTGTGCTGTCTATCACTGTGGAGGCAGAAACTTTGGTGTTATTTGATCCTGTTAAGTCTGCAGAACCACCAATCAGTGAACCAGTTGCGGCAACCAGTTTCTCTAAAACCATGCCTGATGTTTGGCGTGTTGCTTTCTTTGGTTTTTCTGCTGCGAACGTGTCTTTAAGCTCTTTAATAAGCGGGGTAATAATTGCAGATAAATCGCCCGAGAACAAAGTTGTGAGAGCGTCTTTTTCGGATGATGCATTAAAGCGGCTTTCCCATGCGCTCTGTTCTGCTTGGTTTTGTGTGCCAACATCGCGCCATAGAGACAGGATATCATCAGGGATGACAAACTCACCATGTGGCCAGCCGATATTCTTGCGTGTACCTTTAATTTCTTCTTCGCCTAAAGGCGCGCCGTGTGCTGCGTTGCTGTTTTCTTTTGTAGGTGCGCCAAAGCCGATTTTTGTTTTGCAGCAAATAAGGCTTGGCGTGTCGGTTGTCTTCGCTTTCGCAATAGCAGCCTCAATTTCCGCGTAGTTATGGCCGTCAACTTCCTGAACATCCCAATTATACGCTTCGAAGCGTATTTTTGTGTTGTCGATGAAGGTTAAATCTGTTTTTCCGTCAATACAGATGCCATTATCATCGTAAAGCACGATTAACTTATCCAGTTTTAAATGTCCGGCGAGGGAGCATGCCTCATGGCTGATCCCCTCCATTAAATCGCCATCACCACACATTGTATATGTATGGTGAGACATTAGATCATCGCCGTAACGCGCATTCAAAATACGCTCTGACAATGCCATGCCGATTGCGTTGGCAATGCCTTGCCCTAATGGGCCTGTGGTTGTCTCAATGCCTGCGTCATGTTCAACTTCCGGGTGACCTGCTGTAATCGCGCCTAATGTGCGGAAGTTTTTGATTTCTTCCAGTGTAATTTTTTCATAACCCGTTAGGTAATTCACCGAATAAAGCAACATAGAGCCGTGCCCACCGGAAAGTACAAAGCGATCACGATCCGGCCATTCAGGGTTTTTGACATCGAATTTCAAGAATTTTGAGTAAAGCACTGTTGCAACATCTGCCATGCCCATTGGCATTCCCGGATGCCCTGAATTTGCACGTTGTACTGCGTCCATAGATAAAGCGCGGATTGCGTTGGACATATTTTTCATATCGGCTTGGGTTAAATCTTGTGGAGGTGTTGCAGTGGCTGCATTTGTCATTCGTTTTTACCTATTTTGTACTCATAAAGTATCTGATGCCTGAATTCGCAAGTACCATGCATTTTCAAGGCCGTAAGGTCAAGGCTACACAGTATAAATTCCTGTGGTTTAATGGGGAAAAATGCTGTTATCGACTTGACCGTTTGAAGGGCTTCCCCATAATGGAGGGCAATCACTGTTCTTAATTCAAGTCTTAATAGTTAAAGGGTTCTCGCATGTCATCAATCAGATTTTCTCTGGAAAAACTTGATAGTGCCGTAGGCAAATTGGATTCGTCCGTCACAAATGTTGAAAAAGCATTGCAAGAGTATGTCCCTATGGATGAGCTGCAAGCGCAATTGGCAGAGCAAGCACAGAGCCTTGAGCTGCGTGATGGTTCTGGCAATGTGATTGACGTGGATTTTGTAGCGAAACGTCTTGATAAGGCGATAAGTACAGTTGAAAACCTATTAAGTGATGAGGATTAATTATGTCGGAAGTAACGCTGAAAATTAATAGCCGCGGATATAGCTTGGCTTGCGATGATGGGCAAGAACAACGCCTTGTTGATCTAGGGCATTATGTTGATGGTCATTTGCAAAATATCGCGCAGGCTGGTGCCGCAACGAATGAAGCGCACTTGCTTGTTTTGACATCGTTGGTCTTGGCAGATGAAATATATGAGCTTCGCGACACTGTTGCGCAGTTGCAAAATAGCATGCCACAGAAAAGTAGTGAGGATTCTGCCAATCGTTCTGGCGATGATGATGTATTAATTGCCGAGGCAATTGACCATCTTGCAGGTAAGATAGAAAATATCGCTGCCCGTATTCAAGGTGAAGAGAACAGTGCCGCCGCATAATTGTTTTGATGTGCTGGACTAAATTCAAAAAATCATGATATAACCCTCTCGTGCTGCGGAGTGCGTGAATGCGGCTTTATCTCGGTGGTCGATACTTTCTCGCATTGGGAGCTGTCCCTGACTTAGTCTACCAGTTTGGCTGTAGGGCTTCGATATTATGGCACCCACCTATACTTTAGGGCCCGCGAAGATACTATACGCACACGGCTTTGTGGCACACTTATTAAAAAAAGGTTTTTCGTCCTATCGGACGCCTCGCGGGCGCTCGGTTAGCTTAAGAAAATTGAGCATTAAGATACGTAAAGTACGGAATTTATTATGGATGACTTGAAATCAATGAAGGATTCATTACGTGCAGAGGCAAAGCGGGCGCGTGGATTGTTAAACCTTGATGCTAGCCAGCATAAGGTGTTATGCACCCATCTGTTTGATAATATCACCATTGATGAAAATACGGTGATTGCGGCGTATTGGTCGAAAGATCGGGAGCTGGACACGCATGTTTTGATTGATGAATGCATTGATCGTGGAAGCAAGGTGGCTTTGCCGATTATTGAGAAAGATCAGCGTATATTAAAATTCGCGCAATATGATCACAACACAGATTTGATGAGTGGTGAGTTTGGTGTGCTTCATCCTGTGATCAATGAGGATACGGTATTTTTAGAGCCTGATATATTCCTTGTGCCATTGTTGGCTTTTGATCGTAAAGGGTATCGCCTTGGTTATGGCGGTGGGTATTATGATGCGACACTTGCACATTACCGCGAAAAGAAGGATATTACGGCAATTGGAATTGGTTATGCGCAGCAAGCATGTTTATTTAAGCTGCCTGCGGAGGAACATGACATTAAAATGGATTGGATCATAACCGAGCAATCCGCCCAAAGCTTTATATAGCTAGGCTTTGTATTAGAAAGACAATAATGAGAATTTTATTTATCGGCGATATTATGGGGCGCTCAGGGCGTGAGGCTTTGGAAAAGTATTTGCCTCGGCTTAAAAAAGATTTGAATGTGGATGTTGCCATTATAAATGGTGAAAATGCGGCGCATGGTCGTGGTATTACCGAAAAATTCTGCAAGGACTTCTACGATTATGGCGCAGATATTATTACAACTGGTGATCATATTTGGGATCAGCGTGAGATTTTGAAGTATATTACGCGCGATCCAAAATTATTACGCCCTGCAAATTTCCCTGAGCAAACAACGCCGGGTAATGGCTATTACTTGCATGAGTTGGCGGGAGGCCGAAAAATCTTGGTTGTCAATTTGCTGTGCCGTGTCTTTATGCCGCCGCAAGATGATCCCTTTGCTTGTATGGAGGAGATATTGTCTGAATATCGTTTGGGTTTGAATTGTAATGCAATTTTTGTTGATTTGCACGGTGAGGCCAGTTCTGAAAAAATGGCATTCGGGCAGCATTTCTCAGGTCGTATATCTGCGGTGATTGGAACACACACTCATATTCCAACTGCAGACGCTCATATCATGAACGGCAAAACCGCTTATATGACTGATGCGGGGATGAGCGGCGATTTTGATAGTGTGATCGGTACGCGAAAAGAAACCTCAATTCATCGCTTCATAAAGAAAACACCGGGGGAGCATTTTATTCCCGCGAATGAAAATATGATGCTGTGTGGTGCATTGGTTGTTACGAATGATAATACGGGTAAAGCATTGGGGATTGAGCCATTGCGCATTGGTGATATCTTAAGTGAAACGATGCCAACTATTTAAAATGGTTTCTTTTTAGGTAGGCACTTAATGCTTATCAAAGTCTATGGTGTCTTTGTGCTTTTCAAAATAACGCATGCAGGCGCTGTTTAGCTCTTCAACCAGGGCATCACCTTGTTTTCCACCATCGCCTTTAATCTTGCCGGCAACAACGATTTTAATTGTTGAGTGGTAGGCTTTTGCAATCTCGATGGTTTCTTCGTCTAAACGCTCAACCACTTCCATGAATTGCACAAATCTGTCGGCAATGCGCGTGATTAACTGATAATGGAACATCGCTCCATTTGCTTTCAGTTGAACACAGGGTAATAATATTGCGGTAATCAAATCCTCAATAGAATCTTCTTCGTTGGAGTTTTCGGCTTTTTCAATTCCTTCCAACATGCGTGATAAATAGATGTCTGCCAGAGGTGCAAAATCAGCAGTATGAGTTTCCAACAGTTTTTGAGCGCGTTTCAAAACTTGTTCACTTAATCCACCTGAGCCAACTTTCCCCTTTATGATGTTAGGAGGCGTAATGAATGTTGCATCACGTTTTGGTGTCTGATTGTAATGTTTAATGTCCATATTTATACGTCGTTATTTACTGTTTAGGGTTATAGGAAATCAATATCCGTTAAGGGAGCATCATCGCTTTGTGTTTCGGTTTCATCAGTATTTCCGTTATCATCTTGTCTTCGCACAGGACCCTCATTTTCATGTGTGGCTTTGCGTCTGCGGTCAGGCCCAAAAAACTCTTCACAACGGACGAATTGTCTCGGTCTTTCGATAATCTGATGTAAGCGTTTATATAGGTCACGCGTGTTAAATGGCTTGACTAAAAATTCAGTTATTCCTGCATCACGTGCATTAAAAACGCGCTTTTTCTCGCTAAAACCAGTCATCAAAATGATAGGAACGTACTGGTTAGGGCTTTTTTCCTCGTTTCTTATTTTATGGCTGAGGGCAATACCATCGCAGGGTGTCATCATCCAATCGGTGATAACGAGGTCAGGATTGTTCTGACAGAATTTTAAGAATCCTTCTTCTCCATCCATGGCGGTGATGATTGTGCCAATGCCAAAAGATTGCAATATGCCTTTTAGCAGCTCTAGCATCGGGGCATTATCTTCAACAAGAAGAACTTTGGTTGTTTGAAAGCTATAAGTCATGTGGTCAAACTATATGTACTTTTGTAAGTGGTGTTGGTTCATTATAATTCATAATATAATTATTTATATAAACTTTTTAAAACAAATAAGGAATTGTTCCTTTTATTTAGAATATTCAAGATATATAATCCAGATATATTAATTTAACTAGGTTAAAAGAGTAATAAGATAATGGCAGGCCATTCAAAGTGGGCGAATATTCAACATCGCAAAGGCGCACAAGATAAAAAACGTGCAAAAATTTTCTCAAAATTAGGGCGAGAGCTTACTGTGGCAGCCAAAATGGGCGGCGGTGATCCGGATATGAATCCGCGGTTGCGTCTGGCCATTTCGACGGCGCGGGGTAATTCGATGCCTAAAGATGGCATCGAGCGCGCTATACAAAAGGGTATAGGTGCGACGGATAGTGAGAACTACGATGAAATGCGTTATGAAGGTTTTGGTGTTGGTGGCGTTGCTGTGATTGTTGAGGCTTTAACCGATAACAAGAATCGCACAGCCGCAGAGGTGCGGACGATATTCACTAAGTCCGGCGGAAATTTAGGGGCAACAGGTTGTGTTGGTTTTATGTTCGATCATATTGCGGAAATCATATATCCTGCTGCAAAAGCCAGTGCAGATGATATGTTTGAAGCTGCGTTGGAGGCGGGTGCCTCTAATGTGGAGAGCGATGATGATGTGCATGAAATTCATTGTGCGGTGGAAGATTTTGCGACAGTGCGTGATGCATTGGAAAAGCAATATGGCGAGCCGGAGCGTCAGGGACTTATCTGGAAACCCAATCTGACCACAGAGGTTAATGAAGATCATGCTGCGTCTATTTTGAAATTGATTGAGCTTCTTGAAGATGACGATGATGTTCAAAAGGTTACGACGAATTTTGAAGTTAGCGATGAAATCATGGAAAAACTCATGGCGGCTAGCTAATTTTTTAAAAGATACTACGTAAGGGGTTCCCTGTTTGTTCCCTTTGTGGTAGCGTTTCTTTATGAGAGTTCTAGGAATCGACCCTGGTTTGCAAAAAACCGGATGGGGTATCATCAATATAAATGGAAACGCTTTGCAGTTCGTTGCAAGCGGTCTTATTCGTACCAATCCTAAAGATGCTATGGCGCGCCGTTTGGCTGTTTTGCATCATGGCTTAATTGCTGTGATTGACGAGTGGTCACCCGTAGAGGCTGCGATTGAAGAAACTTTCGTTAATAAAAATCCGGCGAGTGCTCTGAAGTTGGGGCAGGCGCGCGGCGTCTTACTGTGTGTTCCTGCGCTTAAGGGGCTTGACGTTGGCGAATATTCTGCCAATAAAGTTAAAAAATCTGTGGTTGGCTCAGGACATGCGGCGAAACAGCAGGTTGGTATGATGATAAAGACGTTACTTCCTGCTTGTGGAACGATTTCAGAAGATGAGGCAGACGCTCTTGCTGTTGCGATTACGCACGCGCATTATGAAGCATTAGGTAAAACATTATTACGTGCAAACGTATAACAAACGCACGATAGGTATAGAGACATGATTGGAAAGCTATCCGGCATTATCGATTATTTTGATACGAACTCATTGATTCTTGATGTTGGTGGGGTTGGCTATGTTGTCTTGGCTAGCAGCCGAACCTTATCATCTATCGGGCAAGTGGGCGATACGGCCTCTTTGTTGATAACAACCAATGTGCGTGAAGATGCAATTACTCTTTATGGCTTTGCCGATGCGCTGGAAAAGCAATGGTTTGCGTTGTTGACTTCTGTTCAAGGTGTTGGGGCAAAGGCGGGGATGGCGATTTTGGCGGCATGCCCTGCAGACCAATTGGGCTTTGCTATTGCGGCGCAGGATAAAGTGGCGTTAACGCGTGCGGCTGGCGTGGGGCCAAAACTTGCAACCCGGATTCTGACTGAGTTGAAAGACAAAGCGAGTAAAATTGATATTGCAGGTGGAGTACAAGTGTCAACGGTTGCTCCAAAGTTATCTAAGACAGGTGATGTTCAGGTAAGTGAAAATTTTGGTGTAGACCAAGATGCAGTCTCCGCTTTAACCAATTTAGGATATAGCAGTTCTGATGCATACCGCGCTGTGCTTAAAGCGCAAGAAAAAGCCAATGATAATGAAACTGATGCAGGGTTGCAGTCTATCATCCGTCTTGCTTTACAGGAGCTTAGTGCATGAGTGAGCCTCAAGCCGTGATGGAAAAAAATCCGGAGTTAGAACAAGAACAGCAAGACGACGAACCAGTTGCAGAAGGGGCGTTACGTCCGTTATCGCTGGATGAGTTTGTTGGACAAAAAGACTTACGTGAGAATTTACGGATATTTGTTCAGGCATCGCGTGCGCGCGGTGAGGCAATGGATCATGTGTTATTTTATGGGCCACCAGGGTTGGGTAAGACGACATTGGCACAAATTGTTGCGAAGGAACTTGGTGTCGGGTTTCGTGCAACGTCCGGTCCTGTGATTGCAAAGTCTGGGGATTTGGCGGCGATTTTAACGAATCTACAGCCCAATGACGTTCTCTTTATTGATGAAATTCACCGTCTTAATCCTGCTGTTGAGGAAATACTTTATCCTGCGATGGAAGATAGAAGACTGGATCTGATTATCGGAGAAGGGCCAGCGGCGCGCTCTGTTCAGATAGAGCTTGCGCCCTTTACTCTTGTTGGTGCAACAACGCGCAGCGGCCTATTGAGTAACCCATTGCGTGATCGCTTTGGCATTCCTTTGCGTTTGGAATTTTATAGCGCGGAGGAGTTATCTTCCATTGTTGCGCGTTCGGCGCGGTTACTTGAGATGGATTTGGCAGATGATGGTGCATTCGAAATTGCACGCCGTTCACGTGGAACACCTCGTATTGCAGGGCGTTTAACACGCCGTGTTCGTGATTTTCTTCATGCATCTGGTCAGGATAAGGCAGATCGTACGCTTGTTGATCGCGCGCTTGGGCGGCTGGATGTGGATGCCGCAGGGCTTGATTCTATGGATCGCAAATATATGAGCTGCATTGTTGAGAATTATGGTGGTGGCCCTGTGGGGGTTGATACGCTGGCGGCGGTATTGTCGGAGCAACGAGATATGATTGAAGATGTTATTGAGCCTTATCTGATGCAGCAAGGTTTGGTGCAACGAACGCCGCGCGGACGTATTATATCTTTGAAGGGGTTTGAGTATCTGGGGATAAAACCGCGAAAGTCCCTGACAGAACAAATCAGCCTTCTGGATAAAACGGGGGATTAAACAGTGAAACATTCTATTGATATTCGTATATATTATGAAGATACGGACGCAGGTGGCATTGTCTATCATGCTAATTATCTAAAATTTGCAGAACGCGGACGCACCGAATTTTTGCGCCACACAGGCTTTGATAACAGCGAAGTTCATAATAATTATGGTGTTATGTTTGTGGTACGCCACATTGAAATAGATTATCTGAAGCCCGCTTTGCTGGATGATGTCTTGCAATTGGAAACCACAGTCATCGAGCTTAAAAACAGCAGTTTCATTATGCATCAGCGTGCCGTTAGAAATGGTGAACTTATTGCTGATATGCGTGTGGTTTTGGTTTGTGTTGATACAAAATCATATAAGCCCGTGCGTTTGCCGGAAAATGTAAAAGAGGCTTTTCAGGCTTACTCAGAAAACGTAGAGTAGCATCTCAAAGTTTTTTCAAAGGATTCATAGATAGAGTTCGTCTTAATATAAACAGGATTAAAAAGCATGGCATCAGGTATTATTTCAGAGAGTTTAGGCAATGCAGTCATTGCGCACGATATGAGTGCATGGGGCTTGTTCATGAGCGCGGATATCATCGTGAAATTTGTAATTTTGGTGCTGTTGTTTGCTTCAGTTTGGAGTTGGTCAATCATTTTGCAAAAACGTGGCGCTCTATCGCGTTTAAACAGGCGGGCCAATCGGTTTGAAGATTCTTTCTGGTCGGGTGAGCCTTTGGATAAAATTTATGCCCGTGTTAAGAAAAGCAAGGAAGATCCGATGCTGCGTACTTTCTCCGCCGGTATGGATGAATGGAAAGCTGGTATTGTTGGTGGTGTTCCTTCGAATCAAGGGATGCAGGCAACACTGCGTCAGCGTGTAGAACGGTCTATGTCGGTTGCGATTGGCCGCGAGATGAATCATCTTGAAAGTGGTATGACGTTTTTGGCCAGTGTGGCCTCTAGTGCGCCCTTTATTGGCCTATTCGGCACAGTATGGGGGATTATGAACAGTTTTACAGCGATTGCGGCGAGTAATAACACGAGCCTTGCTGTTGTTGCGCCGGGTATTGCGGAGGCGCTATTTGCAACGGCGATTGGCTTGGTTGCGGCGATTCCTGCAGCGATTGCTTATAATGTGCTGTCCGCGCGGCTTAATCGTTATGCAGATCGATTGGAGGCGTTTACGGATGAGTTTTCAGCAATACTTTCCCGTCATCTTGATTCGCAAGAAACTGCCATTAAGGGAACGAAGTCATGAGCGCAACACTCTCATATAAAACACGTTCACGTGGGCGCAGAACAGGCGGCAGTTATCGTCCCATTGCGGAGATAAACGTGACGCCAATGGTTGATGTTATGTTGGTATTGCTGATTATATTTATGGTGGCAGCGCCGATGTTAACGGCGGGTGTCGATGTGAATTTGCCTGACAGCAAAGCCAAGGCCTTACAAACCGAAGAGCAAAAGCCCATTGAAATTACGGTTGATAAAGATGGTAAAATTTATCTCGCTGATACTGAAATCAAGAAAGCGGCATTGGTCTCAATCTTAAAGCCGATGATGGAGGGCGATGAAGAGCGCCGCATTTACATTCGTGGTGATCGCGATATTGAGTATGGCAAAATCATGGAAGTTTTAGGGCAGCTCAATAGTGCGGGTTTTCGTAAAGTGGCTCTGATCTCCAAGCCTAAAAATTAGTAAACGGTTATTTCATGAACGCGACAATCGATAACAGGCAGAATGAGTTTATCTCCGGTAATATGGGTAAGCCTGCGTTGATTTCTATTGTGTTTCATGTGGTTGTTTTTGCTTTGGCAACAATGGGATTGCCGTATTTGGTAGAAGAGCCCGAGCCTATGGAGATGGCAATTACTGTTGAGCTGGTCGATCTTGCGGAAATTTCACAAACGAACTTATTGGATGATCCACAAGAGAACGAGATTGATGAGGCGCCTGCGGAGCGTAAGCCTGTCTATAATAATACCGAGAGCGTTCCTGATTTATTATCTCCGCGTGAGCCTGAGGTTGAAGATATTCCTGAGCCGCCAAAGGAAAAACCAAAGATTGATCCAACTCTGATTAAGAAACCGCCTAAACCTAAGAACAAGCCTAGAAAGCCGAAGCCGGTTCCTCCAAAGCAAATAGAGGAAAAGCCTAAAGAAGAAGATCAGAAGGATTTTACCAGTCTTTTGAAGAGTTTAACGCCCGATGAGCCTGACCAAGAGCCTGCGCCTAAACCCGTAGAGGCGCAGAGTAACCAAGGGCAAACCTCGCAAGTTGCCGATTTTTCAAAGCAAATGACACGCAGTGAATTAGATGATCTTAACCGTGGAGTGCAGCCTTGCTGGAATGTAAATGCAGGGGGGAAGAATGCGGAAAGCCTTCTTGTCTCTTTACGCGTGTTTGTAAATCCGGATTTACGTGTACGAGAGGTTCAAATTCTGGATCAGTTACGTTATAATGCCGATACTCATTTCAGGGCGGCGGCGGAGGCTGCACGACGGGCGTTATTAAACCCGCGTTGTTCGACACTACGTTTGCCGTCTGAAAAATACGAACAATGGAAAGTATTTAAATACACCTTTGACCCTAGCCAGATGTTATAGAACACCAACAGCGAGGAAACAGAACATGTTTCGTACTTTATTATCTATTCTAACTTTTATTGCATTATCTATATCGCCTGCCGCTTTTGCGCAGGAAATGGAAGCGACAATCACCCAAGGCACGTTTAAGCCGCGCCCAATTGCGGTTAGTTCTTTTCATGCGGATAATGCAGTTTTTGAAAAATTAGCTCGTGATATCCCTGCAATTGTCAGAGAGAATCTTGAGCGCTCTGGCTTGTTCCGCCCGATTAATTCCAATGCGTTTGTGCAAACACCGGACTCCATTTTTCGGGAAGGCGTACGTTTTCCTGAATGGCGTGCAACAGGCACAGAAACTATGGTTTCGGGTAGTGTCGTTAAGGATGATAAGGGGCGCACGCGCGTTGAATTTCGTCTTTGGGATGTCTTGTCGGAGCAACAGCTCATTGGTATGGCTTATACAACAACGCCGCAAAATTGGCGCCGTATCGCACATATAATGTCGGATGAAATCTATAAACGTTTGACGGGTGAAGAAGGCTATTTCGACACACGTATCGTTTACATTTCTGAGAATGGCCCTGCGCATAAACGTGTAAAGCGTTTAGCGATTATGGATCAGGATGGCGCCAATCATAAGTATCTAACTGATGGTAGTTACTTGGTGTTAACGCCGCGTTTTTCACCGAAGACACAGCGTATTACCTATATGTCTTATCAAGGTGGTCGTCCGCGCGTTTATCTTTATGATATTAATACAGGCCGCCATGAAGTCTTGGGCGCATTCCCAGGCATGACTTTTGCGCCGCGTTTCTCACCCGATGGGCAGAGTATTGTTATGAGCATTGCGAAGAACGGGAACACAGATATTTTTGTTATGAACTTAAATACGCGCGCTGTTAAACGTATGACAAGCAACAGAGCAATCGAGACTTCGCCGTCTTATTCTCCTGATAGTCGCCGGATTGTGTTTGAATCTGATCGTGGTGGTTCGCAGCAACTTTACATTATGAATGTTGATGGTTCAGGTGTTAACCGCATTACCTTTGGTAAGGGGCGTTATGCGAACCCTGTTTGGTCGCCGCGTGGTGATTTGATTGCCTTTACCCGCATGCATAAAGGGAAATTCTATATTGGGGTTATTCGCCCTGATGGTTCAGGCGAACGTTTGATTACCAATGCTTATCATGTGGAGGGGCCAAGTTGGTCACCTAACGGGCGTGTTCTAACGTACTTTAAAGAAACACCAGCGGGGGATCATCGCTCTGCGCGTCTCTATACGATTGATATTACAGGGTATAATGAGCGTTGGTTGAAGACACCAAAGGATGGTTCTGATCCAGCATGGTCACCGTTAAACCCATAAGTTATATGACCTTAATTTTGACTATCATATGATTTCTTTGATAGCATGAGGAAATGGCTGAATAAGGATTAGATAATGAAATTTGGTGGTGTAGGTGATTTTTTTGGAAGAGTTTCCAAAGGCATTAGTAATTTTAAGGAAGAGTTGTTTGCGCCGAGTGAATATACTGTTGCGGAGGATCGTCTTCTCGCTGCAAAGAGTGGTGTGATTCTAGATGATGAAGGACATTTTCTTGAAGAAATAGATTCTAAATCTGAGGATGGCATTGCTCTTATCAAAGCATGTGAGGATAAACTCCGTGAAGCAGAAGCGAATATTGCGTTAAACTTCAACGATGGCCCGCCTTAGATAGATTTTTCGATATTCAAATCTCTAAACATCTCAATAACTTCGCGGTAAATCTCATGTTTAAAGGGGACGATCAGATCTAGTGTATTGGGTAGGTCGACCCATTGCCATGCACGAAACTCCGGAGGATCAAAGGCGCTTAGATTGATATCGCTGTCTGTGCCGGTAAAGCGCGCGGCCACCCATGTTTGTTCTTGTCCGCGATACTTACCGTTCCAAAATTTTGTAACAAGATGATCTGGTAAATCATAACGTATTTTCTTATTTGCAATTTTAATAATTTTTGCTTTGTCTGTGCCAACTTCTTCTGCGAGTTCGCGCAGGGCAGTTTGTTCAACGGTTTCACCTTCATCCATACCGCCTTGTGGCATTTGCCAAGCATCGGGGGTATCAATGCGTTCACCCACAAAGACTTTTCCTTGCGCATTGAACAGGGCAATCCCGACGCATGGGCGATAGGCGAGTTGTTCTCGGTTAATATCTGTCATAGATAACTCATTTTTTAGTGGTGGGATGTATGAGATTTTGGTGCGTGCTGCACGTCATGATGTGGCGTTGGAATATTGTGGGTTTCTTCTGGCTCTATATGGTCATTCCTATGCAATGGCGTTGGTGCTATCTCCATTTTTTTTGCTGAAGCGTTGCTATTGCGATGAAGGGGCAGGTCATAAATGGCTGATACCGGCGCAATAATGTAATCTGCCTGTGCCACTTTTATAAGCCAGACGGCCAAATTTTTGATTGTCGCCGGATAGTTTGGAATAATTGCAACGGCATGGCCTTTTTCTTGTGCGATCGCTTCCAATGCTTCAAAGGAATTTTCTTTGCCCTTGATTCTGAAAACTTCCAAATCTGCTTTAACATAGGGCGCACCCATGGATAATGCTTTGCCTTCAATGAAGGGTGGGGCGTTGGGGTTAAGTTCTAAAATGCCTAAGCCGCGCATGTATAGATCTTCGGCCAGCTCTAAATAATGTTGTTTTGCGCTGTTTGTGCTGTCATCCGTATAGCTTCCAATGCCAATGTAGCCTTGTGTCTTGACCAAGGAACTATGCATATTGTTTTTCTTTTCTAATACGGGGCTATGATGAAAAATGGTATGTTTTCCCAAATCATGAGACTTTTTATTTTGAATAGGAAGGTTTAGCCAAACCTCATGTCCTTTGCTTTGCGCCATTGCCATCCATTCACCGGGCAATGAAGAATAGGGGGATAGGATGAATGAGACTTCCGCAGGTAATAGATCCAGTGCAGAGAGTGATTGTTCTTTCGATAGGCCATAATCCACAATAATAAAAGATATGACGGGTTTGTTTCCGATATTCTTGAAAGAAAATGGGTGCTGATAGGCACGGAAACTCGTTAGGCTATCTTTTTTACGAATAATAGGCAGGTGGCCGATATCAGTCACTTCGTGTAAACCATCAATCACAGACATTGATGATGGAACATTTGTTGTTTGATTGTGAGATTTTTCAATATGGGTTACAGGAATGTTTTCAACAATGACTTGGCTTTCCAGCTTTGCAATTGTGCTGGCACTATTCAGGTAAACGTAGAGGAAGAGGAGGATATATATAATGGCGACGGTTATTAAGCCTTTGGCAAGAGCTGGCATATCTACGCGTTGTGAAATCGCGGCGATATGACTTTTGCATTGCTCAAGCTTCTCTTTCAACATCACTGTGTCGATAGATGCGGCGGAGGCTTTTATTTTTGCTATATCCATGTTTCTTTTCCGAATATGCAGATGATGTGCCGAACGTTTTTATTTTGCGCTTGCACTTTTATTCTCGTTATATAAGGAGAGGCCAGCAAGCAGGTCTAACGCTCTTGTTAACTGATAATCTTGCTTTTCTTCTTTCTTATCGTCTTTGTCATCTTTGTCTTTTTTATTATCATTTGAAGCTTTTTTCTTCTTCTTTTGCTTTGTTTCATCTTCGTTTTTGAGAGAACCACGTAGGTCTGATTCACGTGTGCGTTTGTATTTTGCATCATAGACTTCGACTTTTGCTTGTTCAACAATGATGTCAGGTGTGATTCCAGTGCCCTGAATAGAACGTCCTGATGGCGTATAATAACGCGCAGTTGTTAGACGCATCGCGGCATTTCCGGGTAATGGCATTACTGTTTGAACAGAACCTTTACCAAAGGATTGGGTCCCCATGATAATTGCGCGCTTATGATCTTGTAGCGCGCCGGCGACAATTTCAGAGGCAGAGGCAGAACCGCCATTGATTAAAACAACGATAGGCAGACCTTCAGCTAAATCCCCCGGTGTTGCATTATTGCGCTCGGTGTCATCTTTGTAACGTCCGCGTTGTGATACGATTTCACCTTTATCAATAAATGCATCTGATACTTCTATCGCTTGGGAGAGTAAGCCCCCTGGGTTGTTACGTAGATCCAAGACGTATCCTGTAACAGAATCACCTAGCTTTTCTATTATATCGTGGATGGCTTTACGTACGCCCGGTCCAGTGTTTTGGCTGAATGTTGTAACGCGGATATAGCCGACATTACCTTCTACACGTGATTTAACTGATTTAATACGGATGATGTCGCGCGTTATTGTAATTTCGATTGGGGCGTCTTGACCTTTCCTAAGGATAACTAAATCTATTGTTGCACCAACTTTTCCGCGCATTTTGTCAACAGCTTCACTTAAGCTAAGCCCCATTACTGCTTCACCATCAATTTTGGAAATGTAGTCACCAGCTTCTATGCCTGCACGAAAAGCAGGGGTGTCATCAATGGGTGAGACAACCTTTACAAGGCCGCTTTCCATTGTAACTTCAATGCCTAAACCGCCAAATTCACCGCGTGTTTCCACTTTCATATCGTTGAAACGTTCTTCGTTTAGGAAGCCTGAATGTGGGTCTAGGCTGGATAACATGCCGTTTAGAGCATTCTCAATGAGTTCTTTATCGCTGATTTCTTCCACATACTCTGCGCGAACACGTTCAAACACATCACCAAATAAATTTAACTGGCGATACGTCTCGCTATATTCTTTCTCGGTTTTGGCTTTATCCTTTAATCCTGCTGTTCTTTCTTCATCAGCAAAACTGTTGAGTGAGTAAACTGCGCCTAAAAACAAAGATGCACTGAATAGAGAGATGATAAGAGTTTTTTTCATGACGCGTTTAGAGTCCTTTTGAATTAAAAAAAGTATTTAGCCTAAGCTAGGGAATTTTATGGCAGGATTAACAGCTTTTCCATTTTTCCTGAGCTCATAATATAGTGTTGGGCGTGGAATTAAAGAAGAATTTGGCAATATTCCGATTGGTTCACCTGATTTTACATGATCGCCTATGACCGAGTTAATTTTATCCAGCCCTGCAATCAAAGAATGAAAGCCATTTGCATGCTTTATAATAATTATATTGCCATAACGTTTGAATGCGCCGGTAAATTGAATTGTGCCGTTCATGGGCGTTATAACCAGCGCTCCGGCGCGGCCTTCTATGGTTAGACCTTTACTTTTGGCACCCAAATGGTCGGCTTGCCTGTAACCGACGCGGATGATACCCGATATTGGTAACCTTGATGTTCCTGAATCTATGATTTTTCGGTGCGGCTTTGTGCGCGTAATATATTTGGCTTTCTTTCGCTCTTTTTCTTTACGGATTTTCTCTTTGCGTTCATTTTCTTTGATTCTTTTGACGAGATCTTCCAGATTCTGCGCTTGCAGAGATATTTGCTGTATTGAGAGTTCGCGCGCCACAATATCACTGTTTGTTTTTGCAAACAGTTTTGTTCGTTTGTCTATAAGGCCGGAGAGCTTCCTATGCTGTGCTTTTAAATCTTTAGAAGTTTCCAATAAAGATGTTTTTTCAAGCTCCAAATCACTTGTGACGCGGCGTAGGGTTTCCAAATTCTTACTCAGCTTTTCCGCGTGGCGATTGACCGAGGGAATAATGCTGCCCATTAACATCGCGCTTTGTGCGGTTTTATAGGGTGTGTCCGGGCGGGCGAGCATTGCTTCGGGAGGTGTTCTGCGGATACGTTCTAGTGCCAGAATAAGTTTTGCAATAGAGGCACGGTCGGCTTTTAAATCATCTTCCAAAATAGATTTTTTAACTTCAAGGTTTGCTATGCGCTGTTCAAAGTTCTTAAGGTCATCCTCGTTTTTCTGAATGGTTGCTGCGGTTTTTATCAGCTTGTTTTTAGTGTTGGCCAAGTCATTATGAATATGCTTGCTTTGCTTTGTAAGAATATTCTTGTTCTTATTTTCTTGTGCAAGGCGTTCTTCAAAGGAATGGAGTGCCTCTTTTTTATTCTTTGGGATAGGGGGCGTGCCTGCTTTGACCGAAAGGTGGGTTATAAATAACAGGATCAAGCATAATGATAAGAGCCGTGCCATTTATTGTGTTTCTTTGTCAAAAATTATTCCCGATGATAGGGATGCCCCGCAAGGATTTGCTGCGCTCTATAAACTTGCTCTAAAAGCATCACTCTTGCAAGTAAATGTGGCCATGTTTGTTGTCCAAAGCTGAGGAGAATATCGGTTTTGTCTCTGGTCTTCTGTGTTAGGCCATCTGCGCCACCAATTATAAACTGGATATGGTTGTCACCGTTATTCTTGAAATTTTCTAGCATTTTGGCAAAATCCAGAGATTTAAGGCCATCCCCGCGTTCATCAAGGGCAATAACAACCGCTCGGTCATTAATATGTTTGAGGATTTTTTCTTCCTCATCCAATTGGCATTTTTTGGGATCACTATGTTTGGATTCCAGCTCGTAAATCGTCAAGCTCCAACGAATACGCTTTTTATAAGTTTCAATAAGGTCGTAATACGGGCCTTTTTTAATGCGCGCGATAGAAATAATATCAACTTTAAGCACAATGAAATCCTTGCCTGACTTTATGAGTGAAGGTTTATTTGCGGATTAGGCCTGGATTTGGTCGATAGCAGCATTAATAGGCAGTTGCCCTGCGCACCACATTTTCTCGATATTATAGAACTCGCGCACTTCGGGACGGAACAGATGAACGATTACGTCACCCGCATCCATAACCACCCAATCACATTGGGATAGGCCTTCGATAGAGATGCCTTTAACATTTTTCAGTTGCAGGCTTTCTTTTAGTTTACGTGCCAGAGCGCTAACGTGGCGGGATGATGTTCCTGTTGCGATAAACATATAATCTGCCAGCGCAGAGCTTTCTGGAAGGTCAACACAGATAATGTCTTCCGCCTTATCGGCATCCAATGATTTCTCAATCAGGCTTTTCATTTGTTCAGGGCTAAGTTGCTCTTTTTCATGATATGTAATAATGACGTTTTCTCCTTATGAAAGTCATTTCATTATAGTCGTTTGGTTACCAACAAAAAGGCCGAACCGCAATAAAAGCGGGCTCAGCCAATAAAAAATCCAAGTTAGCGGAGTTTCTATATTCAGTGAAAAAATTCATTTGACGATTGCTTATCCTCAAGCAGTCACCTGTTCCTTTCTTCCAGAAGTTTTCGTTTTTAACCTCATAACTTTATTATATGCCCTTTGAATTGCCGATGCAATGTTATTCTGATTCGTGCAATGCATGAAGGTGCATCAAGCTGTTGTTTTGCAATGGTTTTTGTTACGTATTTCTGTTGATGAAATATTAACCATTTTCTTCTGTAACAGCCAATATGTTGTATTTGTATCCAGCGGCCAATATCCGCCGCGATCCAGAATAATATGCTTTTGTGTGGAGAGCATGCGGACAGGGCATTGCTTCACCAGCTTAACGGGTGGGTGGCGCGTTACATGGATCATGCAGATCTCTCCCAAAATCTCTTTCCAGTTATTCCATAGATGGAAATTATGCGCGTTATCCATGCCGGTTATCCATGCAAAATGCGTATGGGGATAATATGTCTTTAGTTTTTTGATCGAGGCATAGCTGTATGTTGTGCGGAACTCTTCTTCCATGCCTGTTACAATAATTTTAGGATGGTCGTTTATTTTTCGTGATAGCTCTATGCGCTCGGACAAGGGGAGCATATCGTTAGTGGATTTTAACGGGTTTTGCGGGGCAACCAACCACCAGATGGCATCCAGCTTGAAGGACTTCAGCAACATTTTTGATATATGGACATGTCCCTCATGCGGAGGGTTAAATGATCCACCCAAAATTCCGATGCGCATATTTTTCCAACGTGCGGAGTTTAAAATTTGAGGGTTAGAGAAAATGGGCATGTTGTTTCTTTAAAAGGGTTAAGCCCTTGTCTGGCCAGTACCGTGTACGAGATATTTATAGGTACAGAGCTGTTGCAACCCAACGGGGCCACGTGCATGCATTTTACCTGTGGCTATACCAATTTCCGCGCCCATACCAAATTCACCACCATCGGCAAATTGTGTGGATGCGTTATGCATAACAATACCACTATCAACGTTTTTCTGGAAGTAGGCGACGGCATTATCATCTTGCGCGATGATACAATCTGTATGATGAGAACCTTTCTCGTTAATGTGGGAGACAGCTTCTTCTATATTGCTAACCATACGGCAGCTTAACTTTGAGTCCAGATATTCGGTTGTCCAGTCTTCAGAGGTTGCAGGCTTTATACGGTTATCGAGGGCTTGAACGGCGGCGTCGCCAACAATGTCACACCCTGCATCAATAATATTGGCGAGCAGATCGGAGGCAGTTGCTTTATCAAGATTTTCATCCAGTAGCAATGTTTCCATGGCACCGCAAACGCCGGTGCGGCGCATTTTTGCGTTTAATGTCACGTTCTTTGCAATATCAGCATCTGCACTTTGATCGACATAAATATGGCATAGCCCAGCAAGGTGTCCGAAAACCGGCATACGTGCTTCGTTCATAACGCGTTCAATCAGGCCATGGCCACCACGCGGGATCATAACATCAATATATTCTGCCGCGCGCAGCATTGCACCAACGACAGCGCGATCGCTGGTTGGGATCATGGATACGCAAGCTTTAGGCAGATTAAATGCTTCAAGTGTGTTTTGGATGATTTTATGTAAGGCTAGAGAGCTGTGTAGGCTTTCTGAACCACCGCGCAGAATAACCGCGCTGTGTGATTTAATGCATAGAATGGAGGCATCAATTGTAACGTTAGGGCGAGATTCGTAAATCATGCCGAATACACCGATGGGACAGGATATGCGCTGAATTTTCAAACCGTTGGGACGCTCTTCTTCCCATAGAATTTTTTCCGTAGGGTCATCAAGTCGTCTTACGGTTTCTACGCTTTGTGCCATTCCCTCAATGCGCTGTTCGTCAAGCGCAAGGCGATCTATCATTGCATCAGTTAAGCCGTGCTGGCGGGCAGCATCTAAATCTTTCTGGTTTTCACTTAGGATAGATTCTGCATTTTGGCGTAGAGCATCAGCGAGTCCCGCAAGGACATTATTTATTGTTTCGGTGGGTGTTTGCACAAGTACTGCCGCAGCTTTCTTTGCCTCTGCACCAAGTGCAGAAACGATATCTTCCGGAGATTGTGTTATTGCATGTACTTCGGACATGGCGCGCACCTTAATTTACAAATGTTATAATCAAAATAATATCAGACAGAAGTCTACACTGTTTGAATGGAACAGGTAAAGAGGCGTAAAGTGTGTATGGTGGATATTATCAATAAGATGGCGCGTTTTGGGCGGCTAATGAATGTTCGCTTCAATATTCGCAATTGATTGTTCAACAAGCTTTGAATTTGTTTTCTTATCAAGCTGATCAATAATAATTTGTGTTGCGGCATTCATTGCAAGGTCTGCTGCATAAGCTTGAATTTCACTAATTGCATTTTGTTCCATACGCTGTAGGCGGCTTTCAAGTTGCTGTTCACGGCGTGTCATGATTTCATCAAGGTCTGCCTCGGCCTGTGCTTTGAATTGTTCAGCGTTATCGCGTGCGATATTAATGATTTTTTCTGATTCCTGTACAGCATCACGGTGCTTACGTTGATATTGTGCCAGCATTTCTTGTGCTTCGACGCGCAAATTTTCTGCTTCTGCGAGATCCTTTTTGATTTCTTCAATACGGGAGTCGAGTCCGCTTGTAATAATAGGGGAGGCAACTTTAATGATGATCGAGGCAAATATCACGAAAGAGAACGTATACCACATGTAAGGATCAGCCAGTAATTCAGTTAAAAATTCCATTTTAAATCTCCTAAGCCGCTTTGTTCAGTGAGTTAACAACAGCTCGTGCGCTTTTGGCATCTGCGCGGACACCTATAATTTTCTCTGCAGCTTCTGTTGCGACATCTACGGCGATTTCGCTCATGTCTTCCATAGCGGCATTGCGTGCTTTAGCAATGTTTTCTTCTAGGTCAGCGATTTTATCAGCAGAGTACCCTTCGAATTTTTTTGTATTTTCTTCTGCCTTTGCTTTTAGATCATCTTCTATTTTCTGAAACAGTAATGAAGATTCTTCACGCGCTTTTTTAAGGCTTTCTTCGTAAGTATCTTGAACGGATGTTACTTCGTCTTTTAGGCGATCGGCAGAGTCCAGATCATTCTTTATACGTTCCGCACGGTTTTCTACTGCACGTGAAATATCGGGCAGAGATTTACGGGAGAATATAAAATAGATGATCACAAAGAATATGATCAGCCAGAAAGTTTGCCCTGTAAAAGAGGAGGGATCAAGTTGAGGAAGACCGCCAGAGGTTTCTGCATGCCCTGCATCATGATGCGCAGGTGCATGTTCATCGCCACTTGCAAAAGATTGCGTAGCGTAAGTAAGCGTTAAAAAGCTGGAAACAGCCAGTTTCTTTATCATCGGTCTTCCTGAATATTTAGTTGTAATATGTTTACGATACAGATCGCAAATATTAACCAAACAGCAAAGCTGCACCAACACCAATTGGAATAATACCAAGAGCCTCGATGAATGCGAGGATCAAGAAGAACTTCTCATCCAATAGCTTCTTTGTTTCAGGGTTGCGTGCAATAGCGTTGTTGTATGATGCAAAATACATACCCAAGCCAAGTGCCGCGCCAAATGCAGGTAATACAACCAATGCTCCGGCAATAAGTTTTGCAGCTTCTACTTCCATAATTTTTTTCCTTTAGTTCAGTCGTTAATAAAAAAGCCCATTTTTTATCGGTGCGATCATACAGGTTTAGTGGTGAAGATCAACACTATCTTTGAGATAAACACATGATAAAATTGCAAAAACGTAAGCCTGAATGCAAGCAACTAGTAGCTCAAACATCAACAGACCAACATTAATTAGTACTGGGAATATGCCCAGAGCCGCCCATGCAACACCCATGCTTGCCGCTGCGACTGAGAAGCTGACAACCACCTTTAGGATAAGGTGACCAGCCATCATATTTGCGCAAAGCCTTACAGAGTGGGTGATTGGACGTACAAAAAACGAGATAATTTCAATAGGGATGATAAACCCAACCAGCCACCATGGCACGTTTGGTGGCAGAAAGAGTGAAAAGAACCTTAGGCCATGGTTGTATAAGCCAAAGGCAATAACCATAAAGAAAACCATGAGAGATAAAACACCGGTCACAATTAAATGTGATGTGTAAGTGAATGCATGTGGGAATAACCCTAAGAGATTACCTGTCAGAATGAAAATAAAGATCGTAAATATAAACGGGAAATACTGGCGACCATCTTTTCCGATGTTCTCTTGCACCATTTTACTTACGAATTCATATAGAATTTCGCCAAACATTTGCCAGCGACCGGGAATCATATCACCACGGCGTGATGCCAGAGTAAGAAGAAGCACACAAACAAATGCGGCGATCATCATTGATAGGGATGAATTGGTAAAGGAAATATCGATCCCGTTGATATCCATTTTAGCGGATGGGGAAATAGGCGTTACAATGAATTGATGAATTGGACTTGCCACGTTTTGATCTCCACAGATACGGTACGCATTTAAAAATTTTAACGTTTTTAGCCTATTTTTTTCATATAAGCAATGGCGTTTAGACTCTATTCTTCATTTTCTTCCGAGTTTCTTTTCATAGCCGCATTTGCACGCATGACTCCACTGATGAATCCGAGAAGAATGAAGAGGATCATCGCGATAGGTGTCGAGTTAAAGTACCAGTCTATTCCATAGCCAAAGAAAGCTCCGGCAATGACTGTAGATAGGAATTCAGAGCCTGCGCGCGCGCTTCTTTCGGCGTCGGGTGATTGCTCTTCATCGCTTGGATTGTAGGCATCATCGATTTCTTGTTGGTCTTGGCGGGCTTCTTTTATCCGCTGGTCCAGCTCATCCATCTTTTTTTTAGTTTCTTCCGGAATACCCATGATTTATGCAACCTGCTTATCTATAAAGCCAAATGATTGCTGTAAATCGACAGAAACAAGCTGTGAAACACCTTTTTCAGACATGGTGACACCATAGAGCCTATCCATGCGAGCCATGCTTAAACGATGATGTGTGATGACGAGGAAGCGGGTTTCACCGCGCGCTGCGATTTCTTCGAGAAGATTACAAACGCGATCCACGTTTGCATCATCAAGCGGGGCGTCAATCTCATCCAAAACACAAATTGGTGACGGGTTGGTTAGGAACATGGCAAAGATGAGTGCAATAGAGGTTAGCGTTTGCTCACCACCGGAAAGTAAGGATAGAGATTGTAGGGCTTTACCGGGAGGTTGGGCGAATATTTCAAGGCCTGCACCAAGCGGATCTTCTGATGCGACTAATTCCAAATGTGCCTTACCGCCGTCGAATAATCGTACGAATAATCTTTGAAAATGTGCATTTACATGATCGAAGGCAATTTTCAGGCGCTCGCGGGCTTCTTTGTTAATCTTGTTAATCGCGCCGCGTAATTCTTCTATCGCTTGAATAAGGTCATTTTTCTCATGCAGTAATGTCGTGAATTCTTTTTCAAGTTCGTTGGATTCATCTTCTGCACGTAAGTTAACCGGCCCAATCGCATCGCGCTGACGGTTTAGCTGGTCTTTGTCTTGTTTTAATTTCGCTAGATCATCCGTTTGATATTTAACCAAATCAACGGCGGCATGCTTAAGTAAGTCTTGCGGGCGGATATCCAGTTTTTCTTCTATTGTTGCTTCTAAAGCCTTTAGTTGTTCATTTGTGGCACTGAGCATGGCTTGGTTGCCTGCGCGCTCTTCTCTGGCATTGCCCAAAATTGTTTCAGCGTCTTTTAATGCTTTGTTGGTGAGGGATACATCTTCCTCACAGCGGCAAAGTTGATCTGCTGCGTTTGCTTTTTGTGCTTCTATTTTACTGATAAGGGTGAGCATTTCCTCATGCCCATTCTCAAGATTAATGGGCTGACCATTTAAGCTAGTGAGCTTTTCGGTTAGTGTTTGAATGCGATCTTTCAGGGTCTTTAAATGCTCTGTCGCGCGGATGGTTCTGTTTTTAAGGGAGATACGTTCATCCGCGATGGCTTGAATACGGGCACGGCGGGTGCTTTGTTCTTGTGCCAGCATATCGAATTCACGCACCGCTTTTTGGTGCTCTTCTTTTGCTTGATCCAGCGTTTCTTTGACTTGATCTATTATATCTTCACTATGCGTTCCATTATCTTGATTTTGAATAATGGCATCCAGTGATATCTGGTCTTTTTGCAAGGTCTCCTGCATAGATAAGACATCCTCATCAATGGATTTGATTTGATCTTCATAGCGTTTTTTTTCGCTTTCAACGCGAAGATTTCTCTCTTTTATTTTTTGCAGGGCAGGGCGGAGATCTTTCAGTGTCTTCTCTGTCGCTTTAATATCAGAAAGTAAAGTATCATAGCGTTGCTTTGCTGCATTTTGTTCGGAAAGAACCTCGTTTAAAGTGGCTTGCAGCGATTCAAGAGATTTCTGAATTTTGCCGCGATGCTTTTCAAGCTCCAAAAGTTTATTTTTTTGCTCTAGATGCACAGAGTGGCGATCCGTTGCGTGTGATTGTACGTGGTAACCATCCCAACGCCAGTAATAGCCATCGGCAGATACCAAAGATTGGCCGGCTTTTAAAGAGGAGGATATCTGCTCGCCCATTTCTTGATCTTCAACAAAGCCGATTTGCGATAAGGTGACGTGTAGTTCTTTAGGGGCATCGATGTGCGGAAGTAGTGGCTGTGCGCCATCAGGAAGCGTTCCAAGTGTTATTTTGTGATCGAATGTTTTCCAATTGGTTGGCGCAGCATTATCAACGGATGCCATCAGCGAGTCACCCAATGCGCGGGAGAGTGCTTTCTCAAAACCCCGTTGGGTTACGATAGAATCTAAAACAGGGGCGAAGTTTTGTGCTTCATCATTTTGGAAGAATTGCTCCAAGACAGAAATTTCGGCAATAAATTCTGCGTGTTTCTTTTCTATTTCTGACAGGGCGCTTCGTGCCTCTTCAACTTTTTCATCAGTGCCGGATATATCTTGGCGGGTTTTATCTGTTTGATTGTTTAAGCCTTGAAGCTGTTCTTCTAATGCTGCTGTTTTTTCTTCCAGTAATATAATTTTCTTACGGCTGTCTTCGTCGATAACCAAAAGGTCCATTTCTGTTTGCGCGCGCCCCTTACGGTGTGAAAGGGTGGTAAGTTGTGTATTGTGGCGTTCAATTTGGTTCTTGAGCGACTCTTCACGGGCGCGGCTTTCTGCTGCACTTTCTTTCAGGGCGGTGAAGCGTTCTTCCAATTCTATGACTTTTACTTTTAAGTCATCTTTTATTTTCTGATATGTTTTTTGTGTCTGTGAGTCGTTGCCTTGTTCTTCCAACAAGTCTTTATGCTCAACTTCTGTGCGTTCAAGTAAGGTTGAACTTTCTTCCAGTGTTTTTTCTTCGTGTTGTGCATCAATGTTGGCTTGATGCATTTGCGCTTTTGTTTCTTGCAGATCGTTTTGATGGCGTTCTGCTTCACTCTCTAATCTTTCGAAGTCCAATTTATGTTTTTGCAACTTGGCAGAAAGCTCGGCCTCGGTTTTACGTAGAGTGGGGAGCTCTTCAATCTGTGTATTCTGTGTTTTAGTCAGCTGGGTTACGGTGCCTAAATTTTCCGCAACGAGGCTTTCTGCAACCGAGAATGCTTTTGTTATCTCTTTTTGCTTATTTATTATTTGCTGCCATTCAAGATAGGTAATAATCAATTCGAATTGACGGATTTGCGCGCTGAGGTTCTTATATCTGCTCGCTTGCTTTGTTTGGCGTTTCAAAGAGTTTAGACGTGTTTCCATGCTGCCTAAAATGTCATCCACGCGTATCAGGTTTGTATCAGTTGCTTTCAGGCGTAACTCAGCCTCGTGCCTGCGGGCATATAGTCCTGCGATACCTGCTGATTCTTCCAAAATAAGGCGGCGATCTTGCGGTTTTGCATTGATCATACGCGTGACATGTCCCTGCGAAACAAGCGATGGAGAGTTTGAGCCTGTTACCGTATCAGCGAAGAGCATTTGCACATCACGCGCGCGTGCATGCTTTCCATTAATCTTATAACCAGAGCCTTTATCTCGTTCAATCTTACGGATAACTTCGATGTCGTCATTGTTATTGTAGGCCGCAGGCGCGGTGCGGGATGTGTTGTTGAGCAATAGGGATACTTCGGCAAAGTTTCGTGCACTTCGTCTGTCGGTGCCGGAGAATATAACATCCTCCATTCCTGAGCCACGCATGCGTTTTGCGGAGCTTTCACCCATAACCCAACGTAAGGCTTCGACCAGATTCGATTTTCCGCAACCATTGGGGCCAACTATGCCGTTTAACCCCGGTCCGATTTCTAATTCTGTCTTATCGACAAATGATTTAAAACCACTTAGCCGAAGGCTTGCGAATTGGATCATTTATAATCGAATGCCTTTACTCACTATTGGTGGTGTGCGCCTGCCGGATTATTCGGCAGGTTTAACGAGTGCTGCTTCTAATGCTGCTTTAATTGTTGCGTATGGATCAAGGCCACTTACAACAACGCTATCATTAATCACTAGAGTTGGTGTTGATTTTACACCGTGATCTTTACTTGCTGCTTCTTGATGTTCAGCAAGTACTTTATGAAGCTCTGTGCTGTTCAGGCAATTATTAATTTGCGCGTCACTGGCACCTGTTAATTTAGCATTCTGTTTCAGGTGTGTCAGATACTCTTCATTTAGCCAATTTTCTTGTGTTTCAAAAAGAAGCTGTACAAAATTGAAGTAGGCGTCTTCCGGAACACAACGTGCAACGGCTCCGATTATAATATCATATTTGTTACGTGGAAAATCATCGAACACGATATAGGCTTTGCCTGTATCAATGTATTCTTCTTTTATCTTTTTAAAATTGCCCTTATGGAACATTGCGCAGCCGCCACATGTGAAGGAGCTATGCTCTGAAATTTTTATTGGCGCATCGGAATTACCCAATATGCGTGGTGTTGAAGCCTTTTCCAAATCAAAATCAGCGGATACCTCCTGCGTGATTGTTTCTGTGCCATCCGGGGCTTGAGCTGTTTGTGTTGCATCTGTGCTTGTGTCTTGTTCTGTTTCCACAGATTCGGCAATTTCAGTTGGCTCAGATGTTGTAACCTTGGCGTTATTTGTTAAACCGACAACGATGACGATTGCAAGAAGGACGAGAATGGCAAAAATCATACCAATAGGTGATTTTTTTGTTTCTTCAGTTGTTTCGTTGGGTTTATCTTCGGTTTTTGACATAGTAGAACTCCATAATTTACAAATAACGCCCCATACCATACCTAAATCTTTGAAAAGTCAAGAAATACAGCACTGGTGCAGTTTTTTTTATCCACATATCGATATTGATGTTTCGTCGCGCATAATGATCTATTCTTTAGCCATGAAAACCAGATCAATGCGATCATTACTGCCGTCGTCTTTGTCATGCCCTACAGGGGTTAATTTCAGGCGGCTTGCTTCTATATTTTTATCGATAAGAAAGCTTCTCACCTCTAAAGCGCGGGCGAGGGATAATCTAACATCACTATAGGCTTCACCCGGAATAGGGGTGGCATAAGCGTGGATATGAATTTCCAGATTTTTATCTTCGTTCAAAATCCTTAGAGCGTGCTTTTCCAAGAAGTAATGTAAGTTCTTATCCAGAGTAATTTGTTTTGGCTTGAGTGTGAAGCTTACTAAGGTGGTTTCAGGTTCGTCTTCTTGTGCAGCAGGCTCTATCGCGTTTAATAATGGTTTGTGCGCCGGTGTGGGGGCAAATGCTGCTAATGTATGGTTTGGCTTCAGAATTCTAAAGAGTTCGGCGCTATCTATTTTAGTGATTTCGCGTTCGAGATCCTCATTGGTAAACGTAACGTCCGAGGCGGGGCTATAAACATTCTGATGATTTTCTCTGTTGCGAAGCTCTTCTATGTAGGCAGGAGAAACGTTCAGAACATCGGGTCTTCTAGGCGGAATGGGGATGGTCTCTTCTGCGATAGCCGCAAGAGGGGTGATTAGGTTGCTCAGTGCAATCAAAGACACCAAAAGGAAAGGGCGTTCGAGGGTGTTAAATATTCTCAAAATCAGTGCCCTTTCTTTGTAAGTTTATTTAACGGCTTTAAGCACCTTTCCGATAGAATCAAAAAGTTGTTCATTGGCCGCAAGAATATTACCAGTATCTACTGGATTCTTACGAATGTCATCAATATCTGAAATAAAACCCCCAGCTTCTTTTACAATAAGGATTCCGGCGGCGATATCCCATGCTTTCAAATCGCGTTCCCAAAAGCCCTCGTAGCGTCCAGCAGCGACATAGGCCAGATCAAGTGCAGCCGCGCCAAAGCGTCTAAGGCCTGGTGCTACAGACTGCATAGCCGCGTATTCAGCAATGAATTGGTCTTTCTGTGCTTGTGATCTGCGTGGTGCGCCTGTTGCAATGGTGGCATTCATAAGGTCGTTACGTCCTGATACACGCAAGCGACTACGACGCATGAACGCGCCTTTGCCTTTTTCCGCATGGAAAATTTCGTCTTTAACGGGGTCATGGATAAGGCCTGCAATCATTTGCCCTTTATGTTCAAGGCCGATTGAAATTGCCCAATGTGGGATTCCGTGAAGGAAATTTGTGGTGCCATCAAGCGGATCAATGATCCAGCGATAGTCGGAATCTTTGCCAGCGACTACGCCGGATTCTTCCATTAGGAAGCTATAATCAGGGCGTGCTTTTTTTAGCTCCTCGAAAATGATTTCTTCTGATCTGCGATCTGCGGCAGACACAAAATCACCGGGGCCTTTTTCCGAGACTTGCAAATGCTCAACTTCATTAAAGTCTCTCAATAGAGTCCGCGCTGCTTTTTCACTTGCGCGCATCATTACATTCATTACAGGCGTTTGTGCTGCCATTTTATTTTTTCCTTATTTACGATGTGTTTTTATATGATTGGTTTGTTAGCCTTTATAACGCTCTAAATATGTTCCGACGCCATCTTCGAGTTTGACGACAACTTTTGTGCCAACCTCGATATGAGGGGGAACCATAACTTTCTCACCATTATCCAAAATGGCAGGCTTATATGATGTGGTTGCAGTTTGTCCTTTAATTACAGGCTCTGCCTCAACAATTTCAAGGATAATGCGGTCAGGTAATTTAAAGCCCAGTGGCTCACCTTCATGTGATTCAACTTCTATCATCATGTTTTCTTGCAGGTAAGCGGCTTGTGGACCCATATCGGATTTTGTAACTGTGATTTGATCGTATGTTTCTGTGTTCATCAGATTAACATCATCACCGGCAAGATATAAGAATTGGTATTCTGTTTGATCAAGGCGTATACGTTCCACGGTTTCCTGTGTACGGAAGCGCACGTTATCTTTATTACCCGTACGGATATCGCGCATTTCTATCTGTGATACAGATGCGCCTTTACCAGGCTGCTGAATGTCATTTTTCACGACCATGCAGAGTTTGCCGTTATGCTCAATAATATTGCCGGAGCGTAGTGTGATTGCGTTTACTTTCATGATGTCCTTTCCGATGACTTTGTGTCTGATATTAAAGCTTTACCCAAACTTTCCAGTTTTTCTTTAAATTCAGGGTCATCTATTTGATCAAGCACCCCCGATAGATATTTTTTTTCCCCCTGCGTCAAGGGAGAAATGATTTTTTTCCGTGAAATTGGGGCTTCTATAATGTTTCCCACCACAAAACGAATGTCGGTAATCCATTGCTTTCCGAACAGTTGATTGATGCGCTCTAATATTACATCTTTTTGGTAAGGCAATATTGTTGCGTATGAACTGGTCGTGGCAATGTCCAGTGTAACTGTTCGCTCTTTTGATTTTGTTGCTTTTCGGTAATTTATTTTGACGGGCTGCGCCTTGTCGGCAAATTCACTGCCCATGATTTCGTCCCACTGATTGACAACGCGCCCCAAAGCAATATGTTTGCGGGAAAAGTTTTTGCTGGCAACACGTGCTGTGGATTCTGATAATGGGCGCATTAATTTAAGGTCTCGATTTTATACATGACAATTTGTAGCATAGTTGAAAATATAAACACAGATAAGCCCACGATTTTTCGTAAAAAAGTTCTGGACTGGTATGATGTTCACCGGCGCGTTTTGCCGTGGAGGGCTTTAGATGGTGATCTGGCTGACCCATACCGTGTTTGGCTTTCCGAGGTGATGTTGCAGCAAACGACGGTGCAAGCCGTTATTAGGTATTTCCTGAAATTCACGCAAAAATGGCCCGATGTTCATGCGCTGGCCAAGGCGGATAATGATGATGTGATGAGCAATTGGGCAGGGCTTGGCTATTATGCGCGGGCGCGAAACCTTCATAAATGCGCGAAGATTGTATCCAATGATTATGATGGTGTCTTTCCATCAGACCAAGCCGCACTCCAGAAATTACCCGGAATAGGGGATTATACCAGCGCGGCGATTACCTCTATTGCCTTTAATAAACCAGCTAATGTAGTTGATGGAAATGTGGAGCGTGTGATGGCGCGCTATCATGCCTGTAAAATTGCTGTGCCTGAGGGGAAGAAAGATCTGAAGGAATATGCGGCTTTATATACGGATGGGTTTATAAAACGCACGGGAGATTATGCACAGGCTTTGATGGATCTGGGCGCAACGATATGTACGCCAAAATCGCCTGCATGTTCTTTGTGTCCCCTGAATGAAAATTGCTTGGGATATGCGCAAAGCACGCCTGAGATATACCCGTTGCGAGCCCCTAAAAAAGAGAGACCTAAACGTTATGGCTATGTTTATCATGTTACGAACGCACAAGGAGATGTGCTGATACATAAGCGCCCTGAAAAAGGATTACTAGGTGGTATGTACGGCTTTCCTACATCGAAATGGCTTGAAGATGAAGGTACATTGGAGCATTTGGAGTTATTGGGAGATAGCGGACAATGGAAAGAAAACGATGTGAACATTACGCATGTTTTTACGCACTTTCACCTTACTCTTGTTCTGTTTTCATGCGTGGTTTCAGATAAGGGAAATATACCCTTAGATTATGAATGGATAGATAAAGAAGCGTTTCAGAAATTAGGGATGCCTACTGTTTTCACAAAAGCGCTCAAATTTTTTGGATAAATCTATGTGTTTTTTAAAGTGTCGTGTTAGTATAAAACGTTGTGTAAATAATTTTTATTGGAGCTACTGTGCTTAAAAATATAATTCCATGGACTCGCAGCGTCGCTTTCTTGATTATCATATCTTGTGGTTTGATGACCGCAGGAACTGCGTATGCACAGATAGAGGAACTTTTGGATGGTTATGCTGATGTTTATTTAAGGCACGATCAAGGTGTCGGTGCAGAAAAGTTTGATCAGAATACTAGAAAGAGAACGGATGATGTTTATCTGTATGAACAGCCAACCGTTAAGGCTCTCTCACATATGTATTGGGGGTTAGGCGTTTATAGTCTTGATAATGATGAGGCCGTTGACGAATTTATGCGTATTAATGAATGTGATATGTATCGAAAATTTATTGGTGATGAATTTGAATGGGGCGGCATCAGGGACGCAGCTAAAAGCTTTATTAGGAATAATAAGTCGGAATTTCCCACGCGGTTTGAATTTGTAATTCCTCTTAAGTTGCGTGATTATATTACTCGTTATGCTGCTTTTGGCGTACAGGACGAGTATAAAATACAATCATTTCGTAAATTTGAATTGTTCGCGACGGATGCCTTTAGAAAGCCATGCGTTAAGGATCAAACTTTGATGAGCGGATATCCTAGAATCGTTGTTTTAGAGCTTAGCCGTCCCCTTACTGTTGTGCGTGTGCCGATGTCAGAAAAAATGGCGAACGATTATACTAGAGAGAAAAATAGGCAATTTAAGAAGAAGATAAAGAAGGTTGCCTACCGAACTAAAAGAGCAATGTATAAGATGAGGGATGCATATCTTTACCTTAGAGTGAAAATTTTTGCTCATGGTGGGTTATTGGGAAGAAGTAGATCCAGTCGTTTGACTGCGGTTCGTATGATGGGCATCCTTGAAGGCTATGAAATTTATGCAGATAGAAGGAAAGAGACATTATTTTATTCCCAAATTTTTGTTAGAAGCAAAAAGAAGGGGAAGCTTAATATAAAGCTTGGTGATCAATATAAGATATTGGAAGAGCTATCCAAAAATGGTGGTGTTCTTCAATAATCAGGGTCTTGTGATTTCTATCCCTACGGTGTGAACATCTTTGATGATATCTGGCTTTTCTATGCGTATGTGGACTTGATGAACATATGGATTTTCAAGGCAAGCTGAGGCAAGTAACTCGGCTAGATTTTCCAATAAATCGTAATGCTTTGTCAGCGCAATCTTACGGACTTTATTTGTGATTTCCTCATAGGATACAACATCATCTATGGATGAAAGTGTCTTATTGACGTTACAGCCAACGTCTAGCGTTATGTTGATGATGACACGTTGCTTACTCGCCTTTTCATGATCGTAGATCCCCGCAGACATCTCGATTATGAGGTCTTTGATAAAGACTGTATCTGTCTTTGTAATGCTAGGCATTGCCTTGCTCGGCACGTATTTGTTCACGTAGGTTATCTATTGGCAGGGACTTCTTCCCATCTTTATAGTGCCAATATGTCCAGCCATTACAGGAAGGCGCATCTTGAACTGCGGCTCCCATTTTATGGATAGAGCCGCGCAGGTTATCAATGCGGTTTTGAACCATGATAGAGCCGTCTGCATGCACTGTGGCCTTATGACGTTTCTTGGAGTCTGTTAGTACCGCGCCAGGCTCTAACAAGCCGCGTTCAATGAGGGTGCCAAATGGAACGCGTGGTAATTCACGTTTCGGTTTTGTGTCGATCAAGTTATCTTTTAGTGGATCAATTGCAGCAATGCGTTTCTTGGCATAGTCAGCATAAACTTCATCACGTTCCAGTCCGATGAATGAACGCCCAAGTTTTTTAGCGACTGCGCCTGTTGTGCCCGTTCCAAAGAATGGATCAAGCACCACATCGCCTTTACGAGTTGAAGCCATAATCACGCGGCTGAGTAAAGATTCAGGCTTTTGCGTTGGGTGTGCTTTTTTCCCGTTCTCATCCTTTAAACGTTCTGCGCCTGTGCAAAGTGGTAAGTACCAATCGCTACGCATTTGTAGGTCTTCGTTCAATGCCTTCATGGAATCATAATTGAAGTAATATTTAGATTTTTTAGATTTTGATGCCCAGATCATTGTTTCATGTGCATTTGTAAAGCGTCGTCCACGGAAATTTGGCATCGGGTTGGATTTGCGCCAGATAATATCGTTTAAAATCCAGAAACCCATATCTTGTAAGATATAGCCCAAGCGGAAAATATTGTGATAACTGCCGATCACCCAGATTGAGCCATCATCGGTTAATGTGTCACGTGCGGCACTTAACCATTCGCGTGTAAATTCGTCGTATGCTTGCAGGCTGTCGAATTGATCCCAATCATTATCAACCGCATCAACTTTTGAATTATTCGGGCGGTGTAAATCTCCGCCAAGCTGTAAATTATAAGGCGGGTCAGCAAAGATGCAATCAACCGAGCCCTTGGGGATTTTGCGCATATTTTCTACGCAGTCACCAATTATAATAGACTCTGTGGGTAAATCTTTTTTTTGACTCGACATTCTATATTCCTTATGAGAGTTAGGAGCGAATCATGAGTCATTATGGACTCCGGGTCAAGAAAAAAAGATATTATTTTATTGCGGACTCAACAGCTTATAAGTCGTTTCTTATCTAAACTATTGTTGCGATTCAATAAAGTTTCGAACGGGTGCAAAGCTCTTGCGATGATGTGGTGTGATGCCATGTTCTTGGATGGCGGCGCGATGTTGCTTGGTGGGGTAGCCTGAATTATTGCTCCAACCATAATGTGGGTATTGCTTTGATAGAGCCAGCATGATGCGGTCTCTATGCACCTTTGCAATGATGGAGGCGGCGGCAATTGTCTTTGATTTGGAATCGCCCTTCACAACGGTCATGGTTTGGGAGCTGAGTTGTGGCGCTTTATTTCCGTCAACGAGAGCATATTCAATGTTATCCAATGTATCATGCGCCGTCTTCATCGCCTTGAGAGAGGCTTGCAGGATATTGATATCGTCAATTTCTTCGGGTGTGATTTCGGATATAGCATAAGGGAAGTGCGTCGTTATTTTATCGTAAAGCTCTTCGCGTTTCTTGGCAGATAGTTTTTTGCTGTCTTGGATTTCTGAAATAAAGTCGAGCATCCTTTTGTCTTTGGGGATAATCACGCATGCTGCCACGACGGGGCCAGCCAAAGGGCCGCGCCCAACTTCATCCAATCCGCAGACTATACCGTCACATTGATCTTCTAATGAAAAATCTGTCATGCGTCATTCAGGCTTTTACTGGCAATTTCAAAAATGTCAGGGGCGATATCTTCGATTTTCAATATCTCTGTCAGCGCATCTTTCATCATAATTTGACGGTCAGGTGTGTAAGATCTCCACGTTCGCATAGGTGTTAGCAGGCGTGCAGCAATTTGCGGGTTGATCTTGTTCAGCTCAATAATTGCATCCCGTAGGAACGCATAGCCGGAGCCATCTGTTGCATGAAAGCGCACAGGGTTGCTCATAGCAAAGGCCGAGAATAGGGAGCGCACGCGGTTAGGGTTCTTGATATTGAAATCTGCGTGTTGGCGAAGTTGCTTAACCACATCTATGGTTTTGGGCAAGTGAATTTGTGCTTGCGCGCCGAACCATTTATCGATCACCAGTGGGTAATCTTTGTAGCGCGTGTAAAAATCATTCACGATTTTATCATGTACTGCACCATCAAGGGCGCATGCCAGATATAATCCAGCCATGCGATCTGTCATGTTATTCGCCGCGTCATAATGGGCTTTACATCGCGTAGCATCGTCATTTGTTAATTTATTAGACAAGATCATTAGTGCGGTGTTTTGTAACGTGCGTTGCCCCATGGCCTCGGCAGTAATGGAAAAATTATTGCTGGTGCGGTTGTCGGTATATATTTTCTGCAATAAATCCGCGAAGTTATCAGTAACAGCGTTGAGTATGCTTTCCCGCGCGTCATGGATGGCTTGCGGATCAATGATATCCTGATTTTGGCTGATGCTGGAGATATCGGGAATGCTGATTGCACGCGCCATTAATGCTTTGTCAGCATCGGGGTGCGTGGCACGCTCCAGTAAATTTCCGTATATATCCAAGAATGATTGGCTCGGCGCGTCACCTGTTTCCATGATCTGATTGATTGTGCGCTGGTAATAGGTCTGACCTGCTTCCCATCGATTAAAGCCATCACTGTCATTAATCATCAAGAATGCAAGATCGTCATCTGTTAAATCGGTTGTCAATTTTACGGGCGCAGAGAAATTTCGCAAAATGGATGGTGTAGGCTTTTCAGTGATATTCTCTATTTTGAAGCTCTGCTCTGCATCGCTTAACATCAATGTTTGTGTTTCAATCAAATCCTTACCGTCCGCGCCAATCAGGCCGAGCGAACAGGGGATAGTCATAGGTTTTTTATTGCTTTGCCCAACGGTGTCGGGAATATTCTGCTTTAACGTTACGTCATAGCATTGGTTCTGTTCATCGTAGGTCCCAGTAAAGTTAAGCTCCGGTGTGCCGGCTTGCGAGTACCATAGTTTGAATTGAGACAAATCTGCGTCATTGGCATCTTCCATCGCTTTAACGAAATCATCGCAGGTAACGGCTTGTCCGTCATGGCGCTCAAAGTATAAATCCGTGCCTTTGCGGTATTTTTCTGTGCCTAGAATAGTGCGCATCATGCGGATGATTTCTGCGCCTTTTTCATAGACAGTCATGGTATAGAAGTTATTGATTTCTATATAATTATCAGGGCGGATAGGGTGCGCGAGGGGGGATGCATCTTCACTAAATTGGAAGCGGCGCAGATGCGTCACATCATCAATGCGCTGAACGTCACGTGAATGCATATCACTGGAGAACTCCTGATCACGGAAAACCGTTAGTCCTTCTTTCAAAGAGAGTTGAAACCAGTCACGGCATGTCACACGATTACCGCTCCAATTATGAAAATATTCATGGGCGATAACGCCTTCAACGCGCATAAAATCTTGATCTGTTGCGGTTTCTTGTTGCGCGAGAACAAGTGCGGTATTGAAAATGTTGAGAGATTTATTCTCCATCGCGCCCATATTAAAGTCACTGACCGCAACGATATTAAAGATGTCGAGATCGTATTCCAGACCATATACTTCTTCATCCCATGTCATGGAGCGCTTAAGGCTGGCCATTGCATGATCACACTGGCTTTCATCACCGTGGCGAACATAGATGTATAGATCGACCTCTCTGTCGGAGGCCGTGGTGAAGGTGTCATGTATGTGTGTTAGATCGCCAACGACAAGCGCGAATAGATAACAAGGCTTCAGATGCGGGTCTTCCCATACCGTAAAGTGACGATCTTCGCCAACTTCGCCGCCATCGGTGCGGTTACCGTTTGAAAGCAGAACGGGGTATTTCTTATCGGCTTCTACTCTAACGGTGAAAATAGTCATAACGTCGGGGCGGTCAGGGTAATAGGTGATGCGGCGAAACCCTTCGGCTTCGCATTGTGTGCAATATGTACCACCGGAATTATATAATCCTTCAAGACGTGTGTTTTGCTCGGGGTATATTTTGGTTTGGATTTTTAATGTGAACGTATCTTTGTCAGGCACATTTAATGTTAAACCATCATCTGTTTTCTTATATGCATCAACGCTCTGATCATCAATTGATATATCGATGATATCTAACTCTTCACCATGAAGGTAAAGCGAGGTTGTTGCTGCGTCTTTTCGTTTATAGGCTGTGGTTGCTGTAACGATTGTATGCCCATCACGGATATCAAAATTAAGGTGCAGATTTTCAATCTCGAAAGGGAAGGGTGTGTAATCTTTTAGATAAATAGTTTTAGGTGTATCTGTTCGCATCTCTTGCCCTTTTTGATTCGGTTAGGTATTTATAATGAATGAAAACACCAACCTTGCAAACAGAGCGTTTAGTATTACGTCCTATTTCTTTAGATGATGCGCCAGCAGTTCAGAAATACTTTAATGATTGGGATATTATCAAATATATGGGTGTGTCTGTTCCTTGGCCATACCCAGAGGATGGCGCGTTAACACATATCAGAGATCATATTCTGCCACAGACAGAATCAGAAAATTGGCATGTTTGGGCTATAACGCTTAAAAATGGAAATGATGAAGCGATAGGTATGGTTAATTTTCGCATTATACCTACCAAGGATGGAAATAGAGGTTTTTGGCTTGCAAAACCTTATCATGGGCGTGGAATTATGACTGAAGCAATTTATAGTATTAACGGCTTTATTTTTAATGTTCTAGAAATAGATAAATTTATTGTCAGTAATGTTAAAAATAATGTTGCATCCCGTAGGGTAAAGCAAAAAACGGGGGCTACTTTTTTACGTGAAGAGAGAGCTCTTCATCACAATGGCGAAGATATTGCACAAATTTGGGAAATAACCAAAGAAGACTGGTTAAAGCACCATATCATTGCGATGGACAAGTTCGGAGCGTCCGATATAGCCTAAAATGTCATGAATTTCAGCACTGTTTATGCCGATAATACGCCGCGCGTCATCTGCGTTATAGGCGCTGATACCCATGCCGATTTTATCACCTGACAGCGTTTTAATCTCAATCACATCACCGCGTTTAAAATCACCGGAAACGTCCTTAACACCAACGGGAAGGAGGCTCTTGCCACTATTGAGGGCAGAGAGTGCGCCATCATCAATGGTTACGCTGCCTTTGGGGTTCATGTGTGCGCCAAGCCATATTTTACGCGCATTATTTGCGCATTTCTGCGCTGCAAACAATGTGGCTTTCTTTGCTTGATTATCATAAAGGTGAGACAGGGCATGGTTATCCTGTCCATCTGTGATGATGAAGTTTATGCCGGATTTTGTTGCTGCGTTGGCGGCTTCTATTTTGCTTTTCATGCCGCCGGTGCTTAAGCCTGCAATGGCATCGCCTGCCATTTGGGTATGATCATCGGTGAGGCCATCAATAAAGGGAATATGCTCAGCCTGTGGGTTAGTATCGGGGTTATCTGTGTATAAGCCGTCTGTTGTTGACAGGATCACAACAGTGTCAGCGAGGATCATCTGCGCCACTCTGACACTTAAGCGGTCATTATCACCAAAGCGGATTTCTTCGGTTGAGACGGTGTCGTTTTCGTTGATAACCGGCACGAGACCACTCTCTAATAATGTATGGAGTGTCTCACGTGCATTAAGGTTCATGCGTCGGTTCTCTGTTTCACTCATGGTCAAAAGAACTTGTGCGGTGGTGATACCTTGTTTTTCGAAAGCTTTAAAATATCCATTAAACAAATGATATTGACCAACAGCGGAGGCCGCTTGTTTCTTTGCCAGTGGAATAGAACTTGGAGAAATATTAGAGGGAATGTTTAGTGCTTTACGCCCTAAAGCAACACCACCCGAGGAGACGAGGACAATCTTTTTACCCTGATCTCTTAAAGTGCGGATATCTTTTGCCAGCGCGTCCATCCATGGCTGGTTTGCTTGATCCAACGCATCACCGCGAACCAGCACGGAGCCGATTTTTATAACAATCAGTTTAGAGTTTTCTAAAATTGATTTCATGTTGGATCAAAACTTGTGTCTTCTATGCCTTCGCCATATTTCTCTCTGTAAACAACTTCTGCAAGTTGATAGAGGATATTCTTTGTATTTTCACCTGAAACGGCAGACATTATGCATACTTTTTTGCCAATGGCATCTTCTAGCATTTGCGCTTGATCTTGCGCCAATTCCGCGCCCAGAGCATCGGCTTTGTTAATCACAACAATTTCATGCCTGTTTTCAAGATCACAGCCATATTCTTTTAGCTCATGACGAATGGTTTTATAGTCTTTGACGATATCATCCTGCGTGCAATCAATAATGTGCAGCAGAACTGATGTACGCTCTACATGGCCAAGGAAACGATCACCAAGGCCTAAGCCTTCATGTGCGCCTTCGATAAGGCCAGGGATATCGGCAATAACGAAATCTCTGTCACCCACTTTAACCACGCCCAAGTTAGGGTGTAGCGTTGTGAAGGGGTAGTTTGCAATTTTAGGCTTCGCATTGGAACATGCTGCCAAGAATGTTGATTTCCCTGCATTCGGAAGGCCAACAAGGCCAACATCGGCGATTAGTTTCATGCGTAACCATACGGCCATTTCCTGTGAAGGCCAACCCGGTGTGAATTTACGTGGTGCTTGGTTGGTTGCGCTTTTATAATGTGCATTCCCGTAACCGCCATCACCGCCCTTCATAAATTTGACGATTTGTCCTTTTTCGCTAAGGTCAGCGAGAACAGTGTCTTTTTCATCATCGAGAACCTCTGTGCCAACAGGTACTTTGATAACCAAGTCATCGCCACCCGGGCCGGTTCGGTTACGGCCGGAGCCATGCTTGCCGTGTGTGGCGCTATAATGTTGCATAAAGCGGAAATCGATAAGCGTGTTGAGGGTTTCAACGGCTTCGAAATAGATGTCGCCACCTTTACCGCCGTTGCCACCACTAGGGCCACCAAAGGCAATGTTTTTCTCACGGTGAAAAGCCACGCAACCAGGGCCGCCTTTACCACTCTCTAAATAGATTTTTGCTTCATCTAAAAATTTCATCGTCTTTATTCTCTATTGGCTCAAATGGCGCTCATTAAAAAAGGGGAAGGCATGATGCTCCCCCTTATAAATTATTTACTGCAAAGAGGTTTATTCAGCGGCTTGTGCTGTTGAACCGTCATTTGCCGGAACGATATTAACAACCGCTCTGTCACCTTTACCTCTTGTGAACAGAACCTGTCCTTCAAGCAATGCGAAGATTGTGTGGTCTTTACCCAGACCAACATTTTTACCAGGTATCCATTTTGTTCCGCGTTGGCGAACAATGATGTTACCGGCTAATACAGATTCACCACCGTATTTTTTTATGCCTAGACGACGACCAGCTGAGTCACGACCGTTTCTGGTACTACCACCTGCTTTTTTATGTGCCATTATTTATCTCCTGATTTGCTTGCGCGTTCTAATATTTAGAACTAAGCCGCTTTAATGTTTGTTATTTGGATCATTGTAAGATCTTGACGATGACCTTTTTTACGACGGTAGTTCTGACGACGCTTCTTTTTGAAGATCGTGATTTTAGGACCACGTGTCTGTCTGATCAATGTCGCTTCTACTGTTGCGCCCTTAACCAAAGGCTCACCAACTTTTGAAGTCTTACCGTCAACGACCATCAATACTTCATCAAGTATGATTGTTGCACCGTCTTCACCTTCTAGTTTTTCAACAAGAAGTTTATCATCTTTTTGTACTTTATACTGTTTTCCACCAGTTTTAATAACCGCAAACATCGCTTTAATCCGTTTTAATTGTGTGTTTTCATTTTTATTCGTTCTTATAACACTTCAGTCTCAAACGAGAGTCCTTCATGTCATAGGCGATGGAAATAACCATACTCACTGCCTAGTGTCAAGAAATATCATAAGAATTATAGTCATTTTCCTTCTATTTCGCGAAGATACCATATTTAGGGGATCCAATGATGGTTATAATTAGGCATATGCCTGAAAAAAGAGCGATGACAGAGGCGCTGTTCACTGTCATATCAAAACCAAGCCATAAGGGCAGTAGAGCGGAGGCAAAATAGCCCGTTACGGCGCAGAATACCGCAATGAGCGTGCTTAACAGGAGTTGGCTACTCATTTGGTCACAAAGCATCCGCGCGGCAGCAGCGGGGCAAATAAACAGGGCAATAACCAGAATAGAGCCTGTTGCCTCGAAACAGCCCACCGCAACAAGGGCAATTAGCACCAATAACGTGATTTGAAACAAATATGTTTTATAGCCCATGATTCTTGCATAGGTCGGATCAAAGGTGGTGAGGCGCAGTTCTTTGAAGAAGGCCAGTAGAAATACCACGGTAAGAATCAGCAGCACAGCCAGTGTTTTAATCTGCGTGGGCATAGAGCTCCATTCAAATGGATTCGCCCAATATGTTAGCTCCAGCGCGCCATATAGAACATGTTGTGTATCCAGATGAATGCGCGAGCCAACTTGGGTTTCCAGCAATAAAACGCCAAAGGCAAACATGGCCGTAAAGACCGCGCCTATGGCTGCGCCTTGTTCGATTTTTCCCCAATGCTGGAACACATAAACCAAGAGCACTGCAATCAGGGCGGAGGTTAATGCGCCCGCCATAACGTATAATATGCTGAAGGAACCAGAGAGCAAAACTCCGACAACAATGCCCGGCAGAACCGAATGTGATATTGCATCAATCATAACCGCTTGCTTGGTCAGAACCAGAAAACTGCCGAGGAGGGCGCACAAAACACTGGCCAGTGTCACAATCACCAGTGCGGGAAAGTCGATGATAAAGAATTGATCAAGCATCTGCACCTCGTATGATTCGTATCAAGAGGCTGACAGTAAAGAGTGCAAAGGCAAATAGGACGATTGTCGACCCTGTTGGAAGGTCATAGAGCGCACTGGAGAGATATACACCACCGATACAGCTCAATGCGCCAAAGAAGGCCGAAAGTGCCGCCATAAGTTCGCTGCGCTCTGTCCAGAGGCGCGCGGTAATCGCCGGAATAATCAGCAGGGCAATAATCATGATAAGGCCAACAGTCTTAAGACCCGTGCAGATCACAAGGATCATTAGAAACAGGAGAAGATTTTCAGTGGTCTTTACTTTTAAGCCCAGAAGATTCGCGTAGTTTTTATCAAAACACAGCAGCCGCAAATTTTTAAAATTCATAACAACGAGGCAGACAACAAAGAGGGATACCGCGCCGAGTAATATGAGGTTATCAATGCGCAGGCCTGACACTTGCCCTAATAAGAACGAGTTTAGCCCCGCTTTATTCCCTGCATCAATGTTTTGAATAATACTGAGCAGGAGGAGGCCGAGGCCGTAGAAAAAACTCATGACGCTGGCGATGGCTGTATCGGGGGAAAGGCGCGTTTTGTTGGTGATAAACTGCACCGCAGCGGCGCCAAGATAGGCTGTTATCGCGGAACATAATAATAACAATGGCAGGTATTTACCGTCATTTAATCCAAAATGAAGTGAGAGCAGAAACCCGATGCCAATTCCTGGAAGGGTAGCATGTGTCACTGCATCGGAAATCAGGGCTTGTTTTCGTAAGACAAGGAAACACCCAACCAAGCCTGCTGATAAGCCAAGCAGGGCAGTCGCGAAGAATACGATTGTTGCGTTGTAATGTTCGGTCAAAAGGCTTGAGATGATATCCATCGTTTATGCCTCTATCGGGCTATAGGCACGGTTGATGGCGTCTTCTGATAAGGCTTTTTCGGGCGGGCCTTGCGCAACTAAAGTTTGGTTCAGCAAGAGGATATGGTCAAAATGCGCGCTAGCGGCTTGTAAATTATGATGGATAATCAGCATGGTTTTGCCTTGCTGCTTTAGGTCACTAAACAGGTCAAACAGTAGAGTCTGCGTTTTTTGGTCAACACCTGCCATGGGCTCATCCAGTAAGAACAGCTCGGCCTGTTGTGCCAAAGCGCGTGCCATAAAGACGCGTTGTTGTTGTCCGCCTGATAATGCGCCGATTTGACGGTAGGCGAAGTCCTGTAATTTCACTTGCTCTAAATAGTGCATGGCTTCTTCTTTATGGGCTTTGCGAATACGGCGAAGCCAGCCAATGCGCGGGTATAAGCCCATCAAGCACACATCCAACGCACTGACGGGAAAGTCCCAATCAACGGAGCTGCGCTGCGGAATATAGGCGATTTTCTGTCTGTTCTTTGCCAGCGTGCCATCAAAGAATTTTACTGAACCTTCATGCGGTAATAAATCGAGTATGGATTTTAGAAAGGTCGATTTCCCTGCGCCGTTTGGCCCCAGAACACCCGTTATTGTGCCGGATTTTGCGGTGAATGAAATATCACGTAGCGCATAACTGCCTTGTCGCGCGTAACGACAGGATAAGTCCTTAACAGAGAGGGGGGCGATTGCGTTATCCATCGACATGCTCACCCAATGCTTTGGTAATGGTTCTGACGTTATATTCCATCATACCTATATAAGTGCTTTCGATTGTGCCTTCGACGCCCATCGCATCGGAGAAGAGGGAACCGCCGATTCTAACATCATGGCCGCGTGCTTTTGCGCCTTCAACGATGGCTTTGATATTGTGGTCACCGACAGATGTTTCAACAAATACTGCGGGGACATTGCGCTCCACCAGAACATCAACCAGATATTTTATTTTGGTGAGGCCGGCTTCGCTTTCTGTGGAGATGCCTTGCACGCCAATCACTTCAATATTATAGGCTGTTCCCAAATATCCAAACGCATCATGCGCGGTGACCAATATACGTTTTTCCTCCGAGATTGTGGCAATCATAGTGCGCACGTAATCATCCAATGTTTTGAGTTTTGCCGAATATATGGCGTTATTTTCTTGATATAGAGCGGTGTTGTCAGGGCGAAGTTTAGACAGCGCGGTAACAACAATTTTCCCTCCGAGAATCCAGTTATGCACGTTCATCCATATATGCGGGTCATAGCCCTCTAGCCCATCGATTGTCTGTAATGTATCAAGGGATAAGGCGCTTCCGATGGAAATGGTTGGCTTACGGGTGGTGAGTTGCTCCAGAAAATGTTCCATTTTTCCTTCCAGATTAATCCCGTTATAGAAGACAATGTCTGCCTTCATCATTTTGGAGACATCTGTGCGAGTTGGGTGATAGAGGTGCGGGTCGATGCCCGTACCCATCAAGGCTTCAACACGGGCGCTGTCACCCGTGATGTTTCTCACTAAATCGCCGATTTGGGATGTTGTTGTGACGATATAGAGTGGCTTCTCCGCCGATGCAGAAAAGGGCATTAATGTCGTTAGGGCTGCTAAAACTATAAATAATATGTTTTTCATTATGTCTTTACCTGATATCTGTACTATATATAGTATAGGCACCAAAGTGTAGCCATGGCAACATTTATTGCGTGTGGCTAATTTTATTTTTGAGGATATTTGGATATGAGTTCAGAAAATTCCCTTGCAGATCCGAAGCAGCAAGCATCATGGTTTGAGCGTGTCCGTCATGCTCACCAAAGCGAAAATGCAGAAGATTATGTTGAATTGATTGCTGATCTCATTGAGGTGAATGGTGAGGCACGCGTTGTTGACCTTTCCAAACGGTTGGGTATTTCTCATGCCACTGTAAACAAGACAATCGCCCGTCTTAAAAAAGAAGATCTTGTTATTTCAGAGCCTTATCGGTCTTTGTTTTTAACTGAACAGGGGAAAAAGTTGGCTCAAGCGTGTAAAGAACGCCACCTTATTGTGGTAGAATTTCTTAAGTCTATCGGGGTGAGTGATGACGTCGCTGAAATGGACGCAGAAGGGGTTGAGCACCACGTCAGTAAAGAAACGCTGGATGCTTTTCAAAGATATATAGATAAAGCGAACGAATAAGGTACTCTTTTAGTCGATTCTATCTTGGTTGATATAGCGTTTTGTGGTATTAAGCCTTCGTAATACTTCAACGATAAACAGTAGTTATAAAAATAATGACCTTACGTTCTTTTTCTACCCTCGTCGCAGCCTTTGTTTTTTCAGCAGGCCTTTGTTTTTCCTTTCCGGTTTTGGCAAGTTCAGGGGGCGAAGCACCGCAGAATCTTAATCTTGGTTTGCATTGGGCCGGCATATTATGTGTCGTTATCTTCGTATTGTCTTATGCGGCGGTTTTGGCCGAAGAATATACACATATGCGTAAATCAAAACCTGTGATGCTGGGCGCGGGGCTTATTTGGATTGTTGTTGCTTATGTTGCACCTGATTACGGTGTGGATAAGGAGGCTCTACATGATGCGATCATGCATGGTTTAAAAGAATATGCAGGGCTAATGTTATTCTTGTTGGCTGCTATGACGTATATCAGTGCTTTGGAAAACCGTAATGTTTTTGCAGTTATTCGTACGAAGCTGGTTCTATCGGGGATGAGCTTAAGGCAGTTATTCTGGGCGACGGGTATCCTTGCATTCTTTCTTTCTCCAATTGCAGATAACTTAACAACGGCGTTGGTAATGGGCGCAGTTATTATGGCGGTTGGCCGTTCGAATGCAAAATTTATTACAATCGGCTGTATTAATATTGTTTCCGCGGCTAATGCAGGGGGGGCGTTTAGTCCCTTTGGAGACATCACAACATTGATGGTTTGGCAGGCTGGTAAGCTGGAATTCTTTGAGTTTTTTGCACTATTTTTACCGTCCCTCGTTTGCTTCCTTGTGCCTGCTATCATTATGACCTTTTTCATCCCCAAGGAACAACCTGAAACAATTGATGAACATGTTGAGCTGAAGCAAGGTGCCAAACCAATTATTTTCTTGGCATTTTTGACGATTGGGATGGCTGTTGGTTTGGAACAGACGCTCGGGTTACCACCTTTTATCGGAATGATGACAGGTATGTCTCTCCTCATGATTACGGCGTGGGTTATTCGACAAAGAGGGGCGATCAAAGATAAAGATTTTGATATCCTCGAGAACGTTGCGTCTGCAGAATGGGACACGTTACTCTTCTTCTTCGGTGTTATATTCAGTGTTGGTGGTTTGGCTTTCCTTGGTTATCTGGAACTGATGTCGACAACCTTCTATGATGGGCTTGGGCCAAGTGTAACCAACATCATTCTCGGGTTCTTTTCTGCGATTGTTGATAATATCCCTGTTATGTTTGCGGTTCTCACGATGGATCCTGAGATGGATCACTTTCAGTGGCTGCTTATTACACTAACTGCCGGAGTGGGAGGAAGCATGCTTTCGATTGGTTCTGCTGCTGGTGTTGCTCTTATGGGGGTTGCGCGTGGATATTATACCTTTATGTCGCATCTGAAATGGGCACCTGTGATTATGCTGGGGTATGCAGCATCGATTGCAGTGCATTTCCTTGTAAATTCACCGACGGGTTTATTTTAAGGCGCATTTAATCAAACTAAAGATATGTTTGGGTTACACATTACAGCGTGTGCATACCATAGAATGCGCGTGCTATAGTAATGTGTAAATTCTAAAAATAATGGCATAATTTCAGTTGCTGTTTTGATTCTCTATGTGCTGAATAGGGCTTTCTCCTACGTTGTTCCTGACGTGTATTTTTCCTTTTTATGTATGATGCAAGAATAGAGAGTCTTTCTTTAACAATATATTATTGGGATTATTATTTTGACATCTACTGCGAAAAACAAATATTCACTTAATGAAGAAAGCATATTAGAGGTTGGTCAGGCGAAGCACTCTCTAGGTGTGATAATTCCGTTAGCTGCTTTTTTGATCACAATTATCACCGCCCTTGTTGTTGGCACGACTTTTCATGTAGAGAGCAATAATATTGTTATTGAAAAACGTTTAAAGGATGTTGAAAGAAGTGGAAATCTGCTCAGCGTTTTGCTCAATAATTTCTATGAAGACCTGAATGATGATGTTGTATTTCTGTATGGGACACAACCAGTACAAGAAATTATAAAGGCATATGCTGCGAAAAATACAGAGAAAAATACAGAGAAAAATACAGAGAAAAATACAGAGAAAAAGGATGTATGGAAGAACCGTTTGGAGTCTATTTTTTCAACCATGCTTTATTCAAATTCAGCGTACACAAAAATACGCTTTATTGGCGTTGCAGATAAAGGCAGAGAGCTTATAAGGGTTGATAGGCGCGGTTATAAAATTATCAAAACGCCGCAGGCTGCCTTACAACAAAAAGAGCAAAGAGACTATTTTCAAGCCTCTATTGCCTATGATAAAGGCGCTGTTTACTTCTCAAGGACCGGCCTAAACCATGAACATGGCAAAGTATCACTTCCACATAAGCCGGTTATCAGGGCGGCGGTGCCTGTTTATGATGATAAAACCGGACGTGTCTTTGGCATTATAATTATCACTGCAGATTATAGTAAACTGGTTACAGTATTACGAGAGTCTGCGCCTCAGGATTCTGCGCTTTATTTGGCGAATAACGCGGGTGAGTTTCTTGTTCATCCTAACAATAGTAGAACCTTTGGGTTTGACTTGGAAAAATCCTTCAAAATGCAAGATGAGTTTCCATTATTGACCGATGCTATTGCAAATGATGACCCTGTCTTTCCTATTACGACGTTAGAGGGGGAAGAAAAATACCAACATGTTGGTTATTATGGGCTGGTTGCTTTTGATAAAGTACAGAGTAAACATCCGGTGCGGCTTTTGTTGATATCAGATGACAAGACATACCTTCAATCTATTGCCGGTGTTCGTAACCGCAGCATGGTTCTGGCTTTGTCGCTTTCGATTGTTGCGCTGATTATTGCGGTTTTTGCCTCTCGTCGTCTTACCGCGCCATTAATCCAGATGACGAAATCTGTTCAAGAATATGAGCGCATCGGCGGTGTTATTAACTTACCAATAAACGCTAAAGATGAGATTGGGGTGCTGGCCCGCGCCTTCCATAATGTTTTAAATGCGGTGAAAAAACAAACGGCCGATGCTAAATCTGCCTCTGTGCGTATGCATGCTATTTTGGAGACTGCGGCGGATGCGATTATAACGGTTGGTACACACGGTAATATTCAATCTTTCAATCATTCTGCAGAAAGTATCTTTGGTTATTCAGAAACAGAGGTTATTGGGCAAAATGTTACCGCCTTGATTCCTATACCGGATAATCAATTAGAGGATTATGATTCCTCCGTTGGTATGATGATAGGGTTTTACAAAAGAATAGGCGGTTCAAGTGAAGTCCAGGCACGCCGAAAGAACGGTGATGAATTCCCGATTGATTTGTCTCTCTCCGAGGTTAGAACGGATGATGAGCATTTATTTACTGGAGTGATCAGAGATATATCAGCGCGTAAAGACACTGAAGAGACTCTTCTTAAATATGCGCAAGAGCTTGAGGGGCAGAGCTTGGAACTGGAGTCCTCACGAATAAAGGCGGAGTCAGCGAATAGCGCGAAGAGTGAGTTTCTCGCGAATATGAGCCATGAGATACGAACACCAATGAACGGTATTATCGGCACGTGCAGCTTAATGACGGAAACAAAGCTTACGAAAAAGCAAACAGCATATCTTAATACAATTACGAATTCTTCAGAGGCGTTATTACAGATTATTAATGATATTCTTGATTTCTCGAAAATTGAAGCAGGGAAGCTTGATTTTGAAATTATTGCTTTTGATTTAGTTGCTCTTATAGAAGAAGTAAAGGGCATTATGAGTGTGAATGTTACAAGCGGCGTTCAGTTTGACCTGCAGTACTCTCCTGATATACCTCGTTATGTTTTTGGAGATCCCGGACGCATTCGACAGATTATGTCGAACCTGATTAGTAATGCTGTTAAGTTTACTCTGGAAGGGGCAATAAAAATCAGCATTGATGCTTCTGTTGAAGAGGGTGAAAAACATAAATTCACAATATCCGTGGAAGATAGCGGTATTGGTATTCCTGAAGATAAATTAGAGCATGTATTTGATAAATTTGGCCAAGCGGAAGAATCAACAACCCGCAAATTTGGTGGTACAGGCTTGGGGCTATCTATTTGTTCCAAGCTGGTAGAGATTATGGGTGGGAAGATCTCTGTTGAGAGTGTTAGCGGCGAGGGCTCTACGTTTTCTTTCACTATGTTTTTGGCTTTGGCAAGTGCCGAGGATATGGGGGACCTCGTACAGCAGCAAAGTGCGGTTGATCTTAAGAAAATTAAATTTGATGACGTGCGCATTCTTCTGGCCGAGGATAATCGTACGAATATGATGATGGTGACAGAAATATTGGAGCAATGCGGTTGTCATGTTACGCCCGCTAGAAATGGCATTGAGGTTCTCGAGTGTGAATCCAAGGAAACATTTGATCTGATCTTTATGGATTGCCGGATGCCGGAAATGGATGGCTATGATGCGACGCGTTTAATAAGAGAACGGGAGCAAAAGGAAAAACTTAATCCCACGCCCATCGTTGCACTTACAGCCAATGCGATGAAAGGGGATCGCGACAAGTGCCTTGCAGCAGGTATGGATGATTATGTCGCCAAGCCAGTGAAGAAAGAGCATCTCGCGGCTATGTTGCTGAAATGCTTACCTGAGAAGGAAACAAAAGCTGGTTAAGCTTTATATTAGGAAGAGCGGACATTATTTGTAAATTCCGCTGCTTTTTCTTCTAACATTTTAAATTTTTCTTCTAGCTCACCGGTGTCTGAAAGCAGAGAGTCGACCATCATACTGTTGTTGGCACTTTCTTCCGAGATAGATTGGATTGAGGTATTAACATCATTCACACTTGTTGCCGTTTCTTGTGAACGTTGAGAAATCTCTCTTGTTGTAATGCTTTGCTCTTCTGTTGTAGAGGCAACTCTGCTGGAGATTTGTTCAATTTCTGTAATGACTTTATTTACGTTTCCTATCTGTTGGGCAGAGGACGCAACATTTTTAATGATGGCTTCTATTTTCTCAGATATTTCAGATGTTGCATTGGATGTTTCTGTTGCAAGTTGTTTTACTTCGGCAGCAACAACAGCAAAGCCTTTACCTGCATCGCCGGCACGTGCGGCTTCAATGGTTGCGTTCAGAGCCAACAAGTTTGTTTGTTCTGCTATATCGTTAATAATCGCTGTTACACTATTAATTTCTTCTGCATTAGATTTTAGTTGTTCTATATTGGAGACGGCTTCATTCGATTGTTCCACGGCATCTTGCGCTATGGTGCGTGTATTCACCAATTGTGTCGATAATTCTGTGATAGATGTCGCCAGCTCTTCTGTGGCAGCCGAAATTGATTGGGTATTTTCAGATGACACCATAGATTTATCACTGATTTCTTCACTGTTACTGGAAATAGTATGTGCAGATTTTTGAATACCCATTGTGTTCTTTTGAATATTTGTAATGACTTCTTTTAGAGAAGCTGTAACACCACCCATTGTTTCATCAAATTGGTCTGCCAGAGCATTCATTTGTTGCACTCGCTCTTCTTTTGTACGTTTTTCGCTCTTTTGTTGTTCTTCTTCCAGTCGTTCTTTTTCTATTGATTTCTCTTTCAATATACCCAGATCTCTCGCCATAGAGCCAATCTGGTCTTCACGATGCAGAAATGGAATTTCCACTTTATAATCGCCATCGGAAATGTTTTTCATGACGGCACTAAAATTTTCCAAAGGGGTTATTACTATTTTGCGTAGTATTAGCGCCACCAGAACAAGCAGGATTAATGTGAAACCAGCCGATATACAGCCAAACAAAATAAAGTTTTTATGCATCGTTTCCTGAATAACCTCTTTAGACCATGCTGTTACGAGGTACCCTAAATGCTTGTCTTTTTTGCTGTCATGAACAGGGCTGAAAACAATAAAATGTTTTTTTGTATTTCTTACAATTTCTTCGTGGGTTTCTTTTGATTCTAAAGCCAATTCAGAGACAGGAATGCTTAGGTCTACAGGTGTAAATATTTCTGATTGGAAATGGGTTAAGAGAGTGCCATCTGCTGCAAAGCTATATGCTGATGCGAGATATGCTTCTTTATCTTCCTTAAGGTTTCTATAGCCCAGATCAATTTGATCTACCTTTTTCCATTTAAATGCACCTTCTACCCGTGCGGAAATAAGGCGTGCTTTATTGATTGATCCATGCTCAAAGCCTAAGAATATAACGTTGTTGCTTGTTACTTGTTGCATATAACTCAGTGATGCAAGAGCTATGATAATCATAACAGATAGAAGCAGTATGATTTTGGCTTCTAATGATTTTTTAACGGAAAATGACATAGTTTCTCTCTTATATATCTAAATATAGCTAATAAAACGCAGAATTACTCAGAAAGACAAAAGATAAGCAAAACCCAGAATTGAAAATAATATTCTCGGGTTTCGCTTAGTATATAAATTATTCGGCCATTTCGGCATCAACACCGATTGTAATGGCACCAATAGCAACACCGTTTTCAGAAACAGTTGTGCTTAATTGAACTTGGTAGGTTTGAGATGATTCGTCAAACTCTACTTCACCTAGGTGAATAGCATCCGGGCCAACGGAATAAGTCTTTTGCCATTTCGCTTCATCACCCTGCCAATAGTCAGATGTTTTGGAACTTTGACCAACATTAAGGCCTTTATTATCCATTACAAATATCTCCGAATATAGACCTCCGCCGTCACCAACGACACCGGATAGATATTTTGAAAGATCATTGCTTAATGTTGTGTCGATAAGGTCTTTATCATCGCCGCGCCATTTATTATCAAGTGCTATAATTGCGTCTTGTGAAAGATCTGCATGTGCTGTGTTTTGTGCTTTAATAGCATCAATAACGACAGGGTTGTTTAACCACGCATTAATTTTTCCACTCAAAAGTTCTTTAGCTTTTGCTTCATCCATTGCATATGCTGGTGCTGTAAATGCCGCTATTGAAATCGCGGAACATAGTATCAATTTTTTTAACATTAGGATCGCCTTATTTAAGTTTATAGTTCAATGACACTACCATACATAGATTTTCTTAACAATCGATTACCAGCGGATATGTATCTTCGTGTGGATATGTATATCGATAATATATCATTTATAACAAAGGATTAGGACAATTGATCCTTACCGTCTTTATTAAGGTTATGGACTTTATTGGTGTTGCTTATAATTGTGCGTTCACTGAGATGGAGGTTACGAATCTATCTTATTTGTTTTTTATAACGTCTCGCTCGATACTGATTAAGTAATCTATTATTTCAAGCGCCCTCAATTCAATTTGTCGATTGCGTTCATCTTGGCTTATGTCTGAAGGGATACTTGGTTTGGAGGCGAGCGCTGTGTCTAGTGTTACATAATATTGGCCATTAATAACAAATGCCGGAATTGTTCTAAAGCTTAATTTTTTTTCATTTTCGGCATTGGTCTTTATTTTCTTATCCATCTCAGGTGAGGAATAGATGTTGTTAAATGTATTCTTATCGACATTATAGCTGCTTATAAAATCTAGAAAACCATTCTCTTTTGTGTAGATAGATTGTTTCAAAGAAACCTTATTGAATATACCCTTGTGAACGGTTTTATCGGCTCCCATTTTTTCTAATGTGTAAAATAGGCGTGCTAGTCTTTTGCTCATTCCTGTTATATGGATTTTGTTAACTTCTATATCACTGCTTTGAGCGTTAACCCATTTTTCAAGGTTGCCATTTTTTTGCAGCAAGTGGCAGCCTCCACAGTTATAGCTAAAATACTCGATGATCTTGATTTTATCAGTGCGCAGAGGTGCGTTCTTGATTAGTTTAAAGGCGGTACCTGCTTTAAACTTCTTTCTTTCCGCCAGCAAAGCATTTACTAGATTGGCTTCTTTTAACTTTATTTTTGCGATGACCAGTTTCTTATTTATGATTTCAAGTTTATCTTTTTCAATTTGTACATTTTGCTTGGCCTTTGCGATTTTCACTGCTTGTAAGGCTTTATCGTATTCCAGTTGTGCTTGGCGTTGCTCTTCCTTAATTGCTTTCCATTTCGCTTTTAGTTCGGAAATTTCGGCATTTACTTTTTTTAGAAGATTTATAGAAAGCTGATGGTTTTTATTTGCGGCCAATGTAAGCAAATCACGTGCCTTCATTAAATCTTGTTTAATGCCTTGGCCATGAATATGCATATAACCAAGATTATATTGCGCGCTTAAATCACCTTTTTGCGCGGCCTTAATATACCATGTAGCCGCATTTTTATATTCTTGTGGAAGTTGATTGCCCGTGTAGTAATTATCGGCCAGCCAGACCATCAAGGATACATTTCCATTCTCTGCCCATGCTTTGGCTTGATCGGTTATGGGTTTTGATGCTTGTATTTTGGATTGTATATTTCTTTGGATATATAAAAGCTGGGCTTTCGCATCACCGTTTTGCGCGGCGATTAACAGCATTGACTTTACATCATCGTGTTTCTCGTCTTTAACAAGAGCTTCTGATGTGTTTGCAGCGGTGGCAGAATGTGGGAGTAATGCAATAAGCATTGCTGCACATATAATTGTGACTTTTTTGATTAGAATATTTTTCATGACATTCTTTTGCATCAGTGAATTATCTTCATAGTTACACATGGAAATTATTTTAAGAGGAGGGCAATATTCAAAAATATGGGGAAAGTGGCGGAGACTGAGGGATTCGAACCCTCGATAGAGCTATAAACCCTATACACCCTTAGCAGGGGCGCGCCTTCAGCCACTCGGCCAAGTCTCCTAATAATTCAGTTCTTTTTAGTAGGCGATTATATAAGGATTGTAAAGGGATTTAGATGGAAAAGATGCAGAATTTATCTAATCAAGATAATTTTCATCTTTCATTTTTTTGTGCGTGCCTAAATCTGCTTTTGCGACAAGGCCAAAGGCGGCAACAATGATTAGAATTCCTAAGGTTAAAAGGACTTTAAAGAAAATATCCCAAGCGAGGAAAACCGTCCATAATTGAGTAATACAGAGCAAGGCTCCGATACAGACCATAATGACAATTGCTTTGAGTAATGTTTGATGATTCATTGCTTACGCCTTGCTCTTCTTCATAACCACTAAGAAAGCCTCACGACTAAAGAATAATAGCATGCGGCGAACCTCACGCTCCATCGTTACAACTTCCCAGCCTTCAGCACCATTTTTATTTAAAAACTCGCTGAATTTCAGAGGGTCTACTTTTGAACCACCAAGAAATAGAGATCCAAGCATGCTTTCACGATAAATTGCGACTTTATATTCGAATGTCATTAGTCTAACTTTTCTTTTAAGATTTTATTTACCGCTGCAGGGTTGGCTTTTCCTTGTGATTTTTTCATTACCTGACCAACAAAGAAGCCAAATAGCTTGTCTTTACCGCCTTTATAAGCGGCTACATTGTCAGGGTTCTCGGCAATAACCTCATCAATGATTGCTTCTATTGCGCCGGTGTCTGTGACTTGCTTTAGGCCTTTTTCATCAACGATGGTAGAGGCACTTTTGCCACTGGTGAACATCTCGGCAAAGACATCTTTTGCGATTTTACCTGAAATCGTATCATCAGAGATTAGGGCTATTAACTCTCCTAGTTGCTCTGCTGAGATAGGGCTTTCGCCTAATGTTTTGTCGTTCTTTCTTAAAATACCAAGCAGTTCGTTAATAACCCAGTTAGCGGCCAGCTTTGCATCGCGGCCTTGTGCAACGTCTTCGTAGTAATCCGCGCGGCTGCGTTCTGCGATCAGGACACTTGCATCATATCTGCTGAGAGCAAAGTCATTCATGAAGCGGTGTTTCTTTTGATCTGGTAGCTCAGGCAGTGTTTGCTTTATTTCATCCACCCAGCTCTGTTCGAATGTAAGTGGTAGCAGGTCAGGATCAGGGAAATAGCGGTAATCATGAGCATCTTCCTTTGAACGCATCGAGCGGGTCTCCAGTTTCACCGGATCCCATAGGCGCGTTTCCTGAACAACTTTTTTGCCATCTTCAATGAGATCAACTTGTCTGCGGGCTTCGAATTCGATGCATTGTTGCACGGCTTTCAATGAGTTTACATTTTTGATTTCCGCGCGCGTACCAAGCTCATCCCCTAGCTTACGGACAGAGATGTTAACATCTGCGCGCATTGATCCTTCATCCATATTCCCATCACATGTTTCTAAATAGCGTAAGATCATACGGATTTTAGAAAGGTACGCCGTCGCTTCTTCTGGGCTGCTGATATCAGGTTCTGAAACGATTTCCATCAAAGCACAGCCGGAGCGATTTAAATCAACATAGGTCTTCTTTGGGTGTTGGTCATGTACCGACTTTCCCGCATCTTGTTCAAGGTGCAAACGTGTAATACCAATATCTTTAACGCTGCCATCAGGAAGGTCGATTTCAATTTTTCCTTCACCAACAATCGGGTCTTCAAATTGAGAAATCTGATAGCCTTGTGGAAGGTCAGGATAGAAATAATTTTTGCGAGCGAAGACAGAGTATGTATTTATTTTAGAGTTTAGCCCCAAGCCTGTACGTACGGCTTGTTCAACACATTTTTCATTCAATACAGGTAACATGCCAGGCATTGCCGCATCAACCAGTGATACTTGCGTATTAGGCGCCGCACCAAATTCTGTGGATGCACCGGAGAAGAGTTTTGATTCCACACTGATTTGCGCGTGAATTTCCATACCGATGACGATTTCCCAATCGCCCGTTTCACCTTGTACCATTTGAGCCATAATTTTTTCCTAAGCTATACTATTTTTATTTATTATCTCTTTTATATAAGAATTTAAAGCGACACTGCTTTATAACGTGTGCCTGTTGACTACGATAATTTGTCTCTATGAAGTAATCTTCTAAAGGGTTCATTGTCATAGGATTATTGTGAGTTGCACGCGTTATAATGCTTGTCGCATTATTATCGAAATAACGTTTAAAGCTATCAACGACGCATTTACAAAGGCTTCTTTTCCCAACAACAATATCATCGAGCTTATTTGAAACATAGCAGTCATACTTTACTTTTTTCTCTATCACGTATTTCATACATGGAGCGTAAGCGTAAGCAAGTGCTTTGCCACGTGCCTCTTTACCTTTTCTGGTGTTTTTGTCTAAATCTTTGAATTCTTGAACCGTTAAAATTTCTGACATTTCAGCGGCATTACAGCCACATAATATTTTGGTTTCTTCTTCATCAAAGGCCAGATTTTTTTTGCTTGTGCAAGTTTCATAGTAGTGATTAGCCATTATTGCAGAGGTTAGTGGCTCTCCGTTGTTGCCGAACTCTTCGGGTGCATTAAGGATATCTCCTAAAGATTGAACTTCTTCATTCTTATTTTCTTGCGCAACAGCCACAGAATGCAGCATTACCGTACACATAAAAAGGGTAAGAATTAATGTCAAAATATGAAGGGGATGTCTATAAATCATGCGGCGGCCTTTTTCACTGTCTGTGGGACGTAAGCGAATTGTGCCAGATTTTCGACCACACCTGCAACTTTAAATACTGTTTCTTCATCCCACGGACGGCCAATCACTTGTAAACCAAGAGGTAAGCCTCGTGAATCAACACCGGCAGGAATTGAAATTCCCGGCAATCCGGCCAGTGATGCAGGCACAGTAAACACATCGTTTAGGTACATTTTAATCGGATCATCTTCATTTTCACCAATTGCAAACGCTGCAGACGGCGCAGTTGGTGTTAACAGGGCATCACATTTTTCAAATGCACTCAGGAAGTCTTGAGAGATTAGGCGGCGTACTTTTTGCGCCTTAATATAATAGGCGTCATAATATCCTGATGACAGAGCATAAGTGCCGATCATGATGCGACGCTTAACTTCTTCACCGAAACCTTCAGCGCGGCTTATCTCATACATATCCGTTAAATCATCTTCCTTGGCACGATGACCAAAACGCACGCCGTCATAACGGGCGAGGTTTGATGATGCTTCGGCGGGGGCAATTACGTAATAGGTTGCCAGTGCGTAATGCGTATGTGGCAGGCTAACTTCAATAGTTGTCGCGCCTGCGCTTTCCAGCCATTCAATTCCACGCTGCCATAGAGCAGAGATTTCTTCGGGCATACCATCAACGCGATATTCTTTGGGAATACCAATGACTTTGCCTTTTATATCACCCGTTAGGGCGGCAAGAAAGTCAGGAACATCTTTATTCGCAGAGGTGCTGTCTTTGGGGTCATGCCCTGACATTGAGCGAAGGAGTAGCGCGTTATCTTCTACACTGCGCGCGAATGTGCCTGCCTGATCCAGCGAGGATGCAAAGGCAACAGTTCCCCAACGTGAGCAACGTCCATAAGTCGGCTTCATGCCTGTAATACCGCAAAAGGATGCTGGTTGGCGGATTGATCCACCTGTGTCTGTTCCGGTTGCGCCCATGCAAATTTTCGCAGCAACGGCGGCGGCTGAGCCACCGGATGAGCCACCCGGTGTTAAATCTGTGTTATCGCCTTCACGTTTCCATGGGTTAATAACATTGCCGTAGTAACTGGTTGTGTTTGAAGAGCCCATCGCGAATTCATCAAGGTTGGTTTTACCCAACATCACGGCGCCATCATCAAATAGTTTCTGCGTAACAGTTGATTCATATTGTGGGATAAAATCTTTCAGAATGCGGCTGCCTGCAGTTGTTTGTACGCCATTGGTACAGAACAAATCTTTAATGGCCAGTGGTATCCCATCCAGTGCACCTGCATCACCTGATGCGCGGCGTTTGTCGGAGGCTTTGGCTTGTTTCAGAGCAATATCTGGTGTTTCCGTTATATATGCGTTTAAGGCGCTGTGCTCTGCCATCGCATCAATATGTGCTTGTGCCAGCTCAACCGCAGTAAAATCTTTGTTCTCAAGGCCGGTTAGAGCGCTTGTAATTGTAAGGTCGGTTAGTTTACTCATGATTTTTACTCCACCACTTTCGGAACAACGAAATAGCCTTGCGTCTCTTCCGGTGCGTTTTTTAATATTTTATCTGCGCAGTCACCATCATTGACCACGTCTTTGCGCAGTTCCGGTGTGATGTCCACAACATTGGCTAGAGGCTCCACATTGTCTGTATTGACTTCTGCAAGCTGTTCTACAAATCCGATAATTTTCGAGAGTTGGGGCATCATGCGTTCCAGCTCCTCATCACTCATTCTAATACGCGCGAGCGAAGCAACTTTTTTTACGCTTTCCTTATCCAGAGACATTCATTGGCCTTTTTGATATTGATTGTTAACCCTTGGACTTTTATCATTGCGCCGTGTAGCGTGCAAGCCTTATATAGGGTAAATAATGATTATGGATTTGGTTCAAAATAATTATGCCGATTGTCCCGCTGATGTTGCTCTTATGGGGTTAGATCTCGGGTCTAAAACGATTGGTGTTTCTTTGTCTGATAGTGGGCAGGGCATCGCGTTTCCGTTATGTACGCTAAAGCGCACAAAGTTTTCCAGAGATTTAAAAGCACTAGAGGAGATTATCCGTGACTATAATATTGGCGGTTATGTGCTTGGTTATCCACTTAATATGGATGGCAGTGCAGGGCCGCGGTGCCAGTCTGTGCGCGATTTCGGGCTGGAATTTGCCGCACAGCTTTCGGCCGAGCTTAAAGGGCAGAGCGTTTGGATTGGCTTATGGGATGAAAGGTTATCCACATCTGTTGTGGAAGACTTTGTGGATAAGTCTGTGAATATCTCTAAAAGACGGGCGAAAGACACAGGGCTAATTGATAAATTGGCGGCGCAGCATATCTTGCAAGGCGCGCTGGATTTTCTGGACAGCCGTAGATAGTTTATTTCTTGCCGTAGCGCATCAGTTCATTCCCATGATTTTGCATCCAGTATTTTCCTTCGACAAAATTACAGGACAGGTCGCGGCATAATGCCCAGAAATCTTTGCTGTGATCCATATGGACAAGATGAGCAACCTCGTGCGCGACAACATAATCAATGGCATCATAGGGCGCAAAGATAAGCCGCCATGAAAAAGACAGGCTGCCATCTTGGGCGCAACTGCCCCAACGGCTTTTGGTGTCGCGGACTTTGACCGAGGATATTGTTTTGCCAATTATATCTGCTTTTTCAGAGGCGATGTCCGCTAAGCCATTGCGCGCAAGTTTTCTTAAATGGGTGGTGATGCGGTTGGTTGGGTCGTCTTGATAAGTTTTGACCATCAACACATCGTCATATTGTTTCAGTGTTGTGCGCTTTGCTTCGGGGTTATGGTGGATGTCCAGTGTGACCGTATCTCCGAAAATGGGTAGCGTTATACCGTGCGTAAAAGGAATAGCAGGGGCGAGGTTTTCGAGCGTTTCTCGAACCCACGCCTCATGCTCGCGTGCAAAGAAATATGCTTTTTTCAAGGACATACGTTGCGGAATGACAAGGTTTATGACGCGTTCTATCGGGTCAAGGCGCAGAGCAACACGTTTGGCACGTTTGCTGCGTTTTACCGTGACCATATCCTCGATCATGATTTAACCGTGGATTTCTTTTTGGTAGAGGCTTTCTTCTTGGCGCTTGTCTTGGCTTTGACTTTTGTGGTCTTTGCTTTCACCTTTGCGGCCACTTTCTTATTCTTTGGCGCAGCCTTTTTCTTTTCAGCGGGAGATTCCACTAAAATCGCAGTAACAGATCGTCTGGGCTTCGTCTTAGTTGAAGCTTTCGTTGCTGATTTTTTCTTTGCTTTTGGAGGTGAAGAAGGTGGTATCAGTTTTTTCTTTTCTTGAACTGGTTTTGCCTTCTTTGGCTTCGGCTTTGTATTGCTTATGATTTTTGTGTCTTTATAATTTTCGGGCTGATGTTCTTTAAGCCAGCGACGAACAGCAACAATGCCGTGTTTGTCGTGGTTAAAACGTTCGGGTAGAACCGAGTTACTATCTTCCAGATCCACAGCAGGTACAGGGTCTTTATTCTTATCAAACTCTCGAATGAATGTACGGATTCGCGGCATAATTTGGTTACGCCAACGTCCACCGTTGAAAATACCATAATGTCCGCACTCTAACTGAAAGTGATGGTATTGTTTACGTTGCGGCAAGGAATAGCACAAATTATGCGCTGCCGTTGTTTGTCCACGCGCCGAGATATCATCAAGTTCTCCTTCAATGGTGAGAAGCGCCGTATGTTTAATATCTTGCGGACGAACATCGACAAGCTTATTGGTGTGGGGATCACGCCATTTCATTTTACCACATGGCAGAGAATGTTTCTGAAAGACCTCCGATACTGTTTGTAGATAAAATTCTGCAGGGATATCCATAACCGAAAGATATTCATTGTAGAATTTCTTATGTTTATCACTGGAATCATCATCACCCTCTATGAGGTGTTGATAGAATTTCATGTGGGAGTCTATATGCGTGTCTAAATTCATCGACATAAAGCCTGATAGCTGTAAAAATCCTGGGTAAACGCGGCGTTGTTTGCCTGGGTAATGGAAGGGAACGTTATAGAGTACGGATTGTTCAAACCATTTAAGCGGGCGGGTTTCAGCCAGCTCTGTTACTTCGGTTTTTGAAACACGCGTATCAATAGGGCCACCCATGAGCGTCATTGTCATAGGTTGGTTCGGGTCTTTTTCGGTTGCCATTAAAGATATAGCGGCCAAAACAGGCACTGCTGGCTGACAAACAGCAATAATATGTGTTTCGGGGCCAAGCAGGCTCATAAATTCGCGTAAATATGTTACATAATCATCAAAATCAAATGTGCCTTCGGACATGGGTACTTGGCGTGCGTCTTCCCAGTCTGTGATGTAGACATCATGGTGGGGAAGTAAAGCCTCAACTGTGCCGCGCAATAATGTGGCGTAATGGCCGGACATTGGTGCAACGATTAAAACTTTAGGATCGTTTCTTTTGGTATTTCTTTTGAAGTTAAGCAACGTTCCAAAAGGTTTCTCAACAATAATATCCTCTTTTACCGAAACCTTTTTTCCGCCAATCGTTGTTTGCTTCAATCCGAATTCGGGGCGCTCGAAACGTCTGGTCATACGTTCTATCATTGTGGCATTGGCGCTTATTGCGCGTCCAAACTGTGTATTAGCCAGCGGCTTAAACGGTCCTTCCATTAAAGTGCGTGTGAAATTGGCTTGCATACGCAGAGGCGTCATAAGCGCGTGCTTTAATTCATGAAGTTGGTAAAGCATTCTGAACCTCTTTGGGTGTTTTATTGGCGGCGGATGGTGTATACACAGTATGTATCTGCGCACGTGAAATGTTTTTGCAGCGCACAATTATGTGACTATACCCTGTTGTTTTGTTTTGCACAACAATGCATACGTCTATAGGGCATATAAAATGTGGGGACTAGAAAATCGATAGTTTATTTCAAATGATAGCTGAAATTCACGCACAAATTATGGATGTTGATCGTATTCCATATTTAGTTGGCGCGATTTTTTTAACGATGATTGCGGGGATGATTACAGGGCCTGTTGCGGGCAATGCTAATTCGCTTTTGTGGGGGCTTTGTGATGCTTTGTTTGGCCGTGTCGGAGATCGTATGGATAAGCGTTCTCGATCACGCTCTGATCTCATGTTTCGAGGGTTTTTGTTTACGGTGGCTCTATTGTTCTTAGCGTTACTGCTGAGCAAGGTTTTAGAAGGACATAACGTGCCTTTCCTTGAGGTCGTTCTGGTTTCAGCGTGTCTGACTTCGGGCAGTGTCTGGTATATTATCCTTAAGCTTTATTTTGCATTGGATCAGCATGGCAGTGTTGATGGCGCTTTTTATGGCTTATCACGCTCCAGCCGCGTTGATCTGAACAGCACGGATGATTACGGCATTACGCGCACGGGTCTTAGCTATGCTGCTGTAAGCTTTGATAAGGGCTTGGTCGCACCTAGTCTGTGGTATTTGATTGGTGGAATGCCGATGCTGATGGTTTATGTTGTTCTATCTTTTACGGCGTGGCGCTACGGTAAATCTGGTTTTACAAAAGGATTCGGCTCTGTTCCATTGGCCTTGGAGAAAATGATGGGGCTTATTCCATCTTTATTTGCAGGATTCTTATTTTCTGCTGCTTCAGCCGTGACGCCGACGGCGAAAATGCATCAGGCGATATTATCATGGTGGAGCAGAAAAAATCGCGCTCCTTATGAGGAGGGCGGTACTGTGTTAAGTGCGATCGCGTGGCCTTTAGGCGTTAGCTTGGGCGGGCCTGTCCAAGACATATCAGGCAGCACTCTTAAGAAGGTGTGGATTGGGCCAGAGGGTGCAACAGCGCAGTTGAATCATAAGCATTTACAGCGTGGAATCTTCATTAATGTCATTGCGCATGTACTGTTTGTTTTGGCTCTACTTGTCGCATATATATATGCAGGAAAAGTGCTTTAAGAAAATATTCTGTAGTTTTTGTGTGGAAATGCTTGACTTTGTATGCCGTCTTCGACTATTTTTCCGCATCTGTCTTAAAGACTATAAGAATAATATAAGGAATTTGGCTATGAGCCGTCGTTGCATGATTACAGGAAAAGGCGTGATGAGCGGAAACAACGTTTCTCACGCACTAAACAGAACAAGACGTAAGTTTCGCCCCAATATTCAGGACATAGGCCTGTATAGCGAAGTACTAGACCGTTGGGTTAAAGTACGCGCGACTGCTGCTGGTATTCGCACTGTTGAGCATAAAGGTGGATTCGACGCGTTTTTGCAAAATACAGCGTCAATGAAACTTGATCCTGTTCTTCGCCCGATCAAAGCACAAGTCGAAGCGGCTTTGGCGGCTTAATTACAGTTTTTAATATGTTCATGTCGTTTGTTTCGGCTTGAGCATGTTATAAATAAAGAGATAACCCGCTGTTATTGGCGGGTTTTTTACGTTTTAAATAGGCTGGAAATGTTCTGATGCTTGATTATCCCAATTTTTCGTTTGATATTACGGCGCGCGATAAAGAATCGAAGGCGCGGGTTGGCGCGTTAAAAACGCCGCACGGCACGATTCAGACACCGAACTATATATTTTGCGGAACGAAAGCCACGGTTAAGAATGTTTCTCCATGCCAATTGAAAGAAGCAAAAACCGATATTATTCTATCCAATACCTATCATTTGATGCTGCAACCCGGTGCGGATCTGATTGAAAAGATGGGCGGCCTTCATAAATTTATGAATTGGAATGGCCCTATGTTGACGGACAGCGGTGGGTTTCAGGTGTTTTCCTTGGGCGAGGGAACAATGGCCAATGAGATTAAAGGCAAGAACAGCAAGGGGCATAATAACAGAAACCTTGTTTCTATCTCTGAAGAGGGCTGTGTCTTTAAATCCTACGTGAATGGCCAAAAAATTAAGCTGACCCCTGAATATTCAATGGAAGTTCAGCGGAAATTAGGGGCTGATCTCTTAATGCAGTTTGATGAATGTACACCGTATCATGTTGATAAGGATTACACCGCACGCTCTATGGAGATGTCATTGCGGTGGGGTGACCGTTGTTTAGCGGAATTTGAGCGTCATGATAATGGTGCGCAGGCAGTTTATGGAATCGTGCAAGGTGGTGTGTATGAGGATTTACGCAAGTTCTCTGCACAATATACGCAAGATAGACCGTTCTTCGGGACGGCAATTGGTGGATGTTTGGGCGGCAGTGATTCGGAGATGTATGATGTCGCCTCTGTTTCTATGTCGCATGTACATCCTGATCGTCCTGTCCATTTCTTGGGAATCGGTAAGATCAAGGATGTTTTTACCTTTGTGCGCCTTGGTGTTGATACATTCGATTGTGTTATCCCAACGCGTTTAGCGCGCCATGGCGCAGCTTTTGTGAAAGGTGAAGCAAAAGAAACAATCAATCTTAAAAATGCACGTTATCGTGAAGATAAAAGCCCTTTGGATGAGCGTATTGGCATTCCTGCTTCTCAGAATTTCTCAAAAGCGTACATCCATCACTTGTTAAAAGCGAACGAATTGCTTGCCACACAAATTCTGGCACAGCATAATATTGCGACGATGAATATGCTGATGCGTGAAGTACGCTGTGCGATTGCTGATTCGACCTTAGATTCTTTAGAAAAAGAATGGTTGGGGAATTTAAAATAAATAGAAATTTTTAAAGAGAATTAACGAATTTATTGTATCATTGTGTTCTTGTTTGTACCCAGAGGATTTGACGGTAATGACATTGAAGTATAACGAAAACGAACATTGGGCAAAACTTTTGCCGATATTGGAAGACCATACAGCATGGTATCATGTGTTGGTTCAGTGTCTTTTTTATCCGGAAAGCATAGACGTGATGCATCGGCTAAAGAAGCCTGCATCCTTTTCTGAGTGGGTGGTTTACGCTAATCGCGAGAAAGATATTCAACCTGAAATCGTTGAAAAACTTAGTGCTGTGCATGCGGATCTATTTAAAGCTGTGGATGTGCTTATTTACAATATGAAAGAAACGAGAGAGAAGCCCTCTCATAAAGATTTTCAGAAATTCCTTACCAATTACGAAGAATTTTTATTTTATGTTCGCCGCTTGGAAAAAGATTTACTTCAAGATGGCAGTGGTTATGATTCTCAAACAGGCTTGCGTAGCAAGAATATGCTCTATGTTGATATCAAGCGTGAGCTGGAGCGTTTGGAACGCCAAGGAAAAAGCTTCTGTATCGCATTTATGAAGCTTGATAACTTTGATCTTATTCGTCAGGACGCACCATATGATGAGCGCAATGGCTATATTAAGTTGATTGCCGGCCTTATTAAATTAAGTATCCGATCCTTTGATGATGCTTATTACATGGGCGGGGATGAGTTTGTTTTGAGTTTGAAGCAAACAGATGTTTCCGGCGGTGTAACAGCATTGGAGCGGTTAAGACGAGAGCTGGAGCAACAAAAAGTGATGCTTCAACTTGAGGGGGAAAGCGGAGAGATACCTTTGAGTATGTCGTGTTGTATTGCAGAGCCTGTTGGGGGTGATGACGTTAATGATCTTCTGAAGAACTTACGTGCTGATCTCAAAAACTCAGAACATAAAAAAACAGATACTGTTTTGGAGTATCATGAGCTTAGCCCACTGCAGCGCTATGTTCAGAGTGAAAGTAAATAGGCTTTGCTGCGAACAACATACTGATGAACGTAAAGTGAGTACATGGTAGTTGGTGACAATTTTAATTTTGAACGACTCTTTAACGCATCACCTATTCCAAGGGTTGTTGTTAAAGTTGATGATGGCGTTCCGTTACATGTTCTACAGGTTAACGCTCTAGCTTTAGAATATTTCCATTGTAAAGAAGAATCTGTTTTAGGCCACCGTATTCAAGATTTTATGGATACAGATAACGCGCGACATTTTGAACAATCTTTTGAAGTTTGCCTTTCAAGAAAACACACTGTAATGATTCAGTCTTTGCCGACAATACCAGGGAGACTCAAAGTTTACGGGTTCTGGGTTACGCCGATTCTAGATGATGATAATGAGGTTATATATCTTGAAATTATGGGGCAACTTGATGGGCGCGATCAATCAATTTTACAAAGAGAACGTGATGATGCTATTTCTTTGCTTGCGTCCATTTTTGAGGTTAGTGAAGTTGGGATTATCGTATCGGATGATAGCGGGATTATCGTTCGAGTAAATGATAGCTTTATACGGACTTACGGCTGGGCCAGAGATGAGATTATCGGCGAAGAATTTACTACACTCGTGACCGAAGATGAAAAAGAGCGCACCCGTGTTAATCATAGGAAGTTTATCAGTGTTGGTGTGCGCAGCACGGGCGAATCAAAAGTTTTGCGTAAAGACGGTGGCGTTGCCAATGTGTTGTTTACGTCGGCAACGTTAAAGCTTAGCCAGAATAGAAAATTTCTTGTTACGACAATGATGGATATCACGTTGCGTAAACAGATGGAGCAATCATTGCGCTTTGCTAAGGATCAAGCGGATGCAGCTAATCACGCGAAATCTACGTTCTTGGCGAATATGAGTCATGAACTGCGCACACCGTTAAATGCGATTATCGGATTTTCGGAATTAATGAAGAACGAAACCTTTGGTGCAATTGAGAATGATAAATATAAAGAATATCTTGGTGATATCCATATGAGCGCTGAGCATTTGCTGGATATTATCAATGAGGTTTTGGATATGTCTAAAATCGAAGCCGGGCGGATTGATCTGGTCGAGGATGATTTTGATGTTCATGATATGATTGTTTCTGTTTCACGCATGCTCAGCTCTCGCGTCTTTTCCAGTAATATTGAAATTGTACGGGATATCAGTGACGATGTTTTGGTTGTGAATGCAGATTACAGATTGATTAGGCAGGTTGTTATTAACCTGATGTCAAATGCGATTAAATTTTCTTCTCAAGGGTCACAAATTCGCGTTTCTACTGAATTTCTGGAAGGTGGCGATTTGCAAATTGCCATTAAAGATGAAGGACAGGGGATTTCTGAAGAAAAAATAAGCATTGCGCTAGAGCCCTTTGGGCAAGTTAATGATACCCCTGAAAAGCGTATCGTTGGCCAGCAAGGAACAGGGTTGGGATTGCCCTTGGCCAAGGCTATGGTTGAATTACATGGTGGCAGCTTCGAATTAGAGTCGGAACTTGACGTGGGTACAGTTGTGCGATTCACAATACCTTCCAGCAGAGTTAAGCCCTGACTTAAACCCAATACATAACAAATTATCTTGCACGATCTTCGTATCACTTTTATGATGCCTGTTCATAAATATTGAATAGGAAATCATGATATGTCTAACCTTGAACAACGTTGTGTAGAAGCTGGATTAAAAATGACAGGGCAGCGCCGTGTTATCTTAAAAGTTTTGGGCACTGCGGAGGATCATCCCTCTGTTGAGGATGTTTATGACCGTGCGAAAGCGTTAGATTCATCTATTAGCATCGCGACGGTTTACAGAACGCTTAGCCTTCTGGATGAGATGGAGCTGGTTGTGCGTCATGAATTTCAAGAGGGTTATTCCCGTTATGAAGTGAATTCAGAGCATCATCACCACCTTGTTGATCTTGAGACAGGGCAGGTCATTGAATTTCAGAATGAAGAACTTGAGAAACTAAAAGAAAAGATTGCCCATGATCTCGGTTATGAATTAATTGACCATCGTCTTGAGCTGTATGGAAAAAAACTTAAAAGCGAGAAGTAATGCTATGTCTTGTAATATACCAGTGCAAAAGGATGTGAAGAAAGCATCAGACTGCAAATGTTATGGCGCGGTTATGCGTGCCTATGACGGCCTTATTGATGCGGGTGAGCCCGAGAGCACCGCTCTGGAGGCTGCTAAAATTATTTATGGCTATCATCACCCTGAAGATTCCACGTTGGCGCAGGCCTTAACGGTTGAGCGTTGGACAAACGAGAAAAGCCTCCATTAATCATGTATGAGGAAGAGGCGCGTTTGCCTGTCCATTTATGGATTGAGGCACAGTTAAAGCCGTTGAATGATAGCGGTATATTCTACTATATCCAGCAACGCGGAGAGCAAAACACAGGCACGGTTCTTTTGAAGATTAACGGGCTGCGTGGCCACTGTAATTTATTGATCCAACAACGTGATTTGGATGGTAAATTGGGGTGGATGCATGCTTTACGAAAAGAACAGGTTGAAGAACGCGATGCAGACCAGTATATTCAGCGCTCAATCTCTCGTGATCCTGATTTATGGGTGATTGAAATTGAAGATCGTGACATGAATAATCCTTTTGAAGGTGATATTGTGTCCTGAGAGAACAAGAATAGAAAGAATTTAAGATGAAAAATATTTTTAGATTAATAGTTTTGCTTATCGCTGGTGCAGCTCTTAATGCATGTTCCAGTACTCTTGACGGTGCAGGGCGTGATATTTCTAACGTCGGTGATAAAATTCAACAAACATTCTAAGTCGTTTCTTGCGTAATTAAGGGACACACTGATGTCTGCATTATCCAAAATCATTGAAAGCCGTAGAACGTTCGCCATTATCTCGCATCCTGATGCGGGTAAAACAACGCTGACTGAAAAGCTGTTGTTGTTTGGTGGTGCTATTCAAATGGCCGGTATGGTGAAAGCCAAGGGCGCGCGTCGTCGTGCGCGTTCAGACTGGATGAAAGTTGAGCAGGAACGTGGAATCTCTGTTACCTCTTCTGTGATGACGTTTGTGAATGGTGGTATTACTTATAACTTGCTGGATACGCCGGGGCATGAGGATTTTTCCGAGGATACGTATAGAACCCTAACCGCGGTGGATAGCGCGATCATGGTGCTGGATTGTGCCAAGGGTATTGAACAACAAACATTGAAATTGTTTGAGGTTTGCCGTCTGCGTGATATCCCGATCATTACGTTTATCAATAAAATGGATAGAGACGGGCAAGATCCGTTTGACCTTCTTGATGAAATTGAAGAAAAGCTTGCGTTGGAGATTGTTCCAGCGAGTTGGCCTATTGGTATGGGACGTGATTTCAAGGGATGTTATAATCTGCTGGAAGATAAATTGGTTCTATTTGAGCGCAGCAAAGGCGAGGCTTTAAGCGCAGAAATTGAATGTTCAGGTCTTGATGATCCGAAAATTGATGAGTTGCTTTCGGCAGATGTAGCGGCGACGTTACGTGAAGAAGTTGAAATGGTGCGTGGTGTTTTTCCGGCTTTTGATATTGAGAGATTCCTTAAAGGTGGTATGACACCAGTATTCTTTGGCAGTGCGGTGAATAATTTCGGTGTACGTGAATTGTTGAACGGCTTAGAAAAATTTGCGCCATCGCCATGTTCCCAAGCAACCCAATCCAGAGAAATTAAACCCGATGAATCTAAAGTCACAGGTTTTGTGTTTAAAATTCAGGCCAATATGGATCCAAAGCATCGTGATCGTATTGCCTTTACGCGCATATGTTCTGGGAAGTTCCGCAAAGGGATGAAGCTGAAGCATATACGTTCCGGTAAAATGCTGACAATGCATTCTCCGCAATTATTTTTGGCGCAAGATCGTGAAGTCGCGGAAGAGGCCTATGCGGGTGATATCATCGGTTTGCCGAATTATGGTGGTTTGCGCATTGGCGATGCCTTGACCGAGGGGGAAGAGCTTGTATTCACAGGAATCCCGAGTTTTGCGCCTGAATATATGCAACGTGCACGCGCTGAAGACCCGCTAAAGACGAAGCATTTGGGCAAAGCATTAGAGCAACTGGCCGAAGAGGGCGCAGCGCGGGTATTTAAGCCCTATAGTGACCCTGATTGGGTTGTTGGTGTTGTTGGACCGCTGCAATTTGAAGTACTGCGCGATCGTATTCGCAGTGAATATGGTATTCCCGTAAAATTCGAAGCGACAAGCCTTTACACTGCGCGCTGGATTTCATGCGAAGATAATTCTATGCTGAAGAAATTCATCGATGCTAACCAAACGGCCATCGCTAAAGACCATGATGGTGACCCTGTTTTTATGGCACGTAATTCGTGGCATTTAAGTGACGCGGAAGAAAAATATAAAGAGATCAAGTTTGATGCGACTAAATAGTTGTTTTTTCGAGTTTCCTCTTGAATTATTCCGGATAAAGTGACAAAAAGGACGAAATTAGTCCTATATGGTGTTTTATGCTCAAGATTACAAGAATGTCTGATTATGCTGTGGTTGTGTTGGTAGAGCTGATGCAGGTTAATTCTTGTGTGAGTGTTTCCAGTTTAGCGCAGCATACGAAATTGACCGAGCCAACGACTTCTAAAGTTCTAAAAGCTTTGGTACAGGCGGGGATTGTTATCTCAACCCGTGGTGCAAATGGCGGGTATTCTTTAGCAGCAGCGCCAGAAGATATTTCTGTCGAACAAATCATTAAAGCGATTGATGGGCCGATTGCGATTACAGATTGTGCCAATGGAAATGAACCCGATTGTATTTTAAGCGATTCTTGCTCTATTCGAGGGCGATGGGATGGTGTGAACACCGCTATTCGCGGTGTACTGAGTAATGTCACGTTGGTAGATATGGCCGGCGGCAGAGATAATAAAGAAAAGGAGCAGCGTCACTATGGCAGCTACTGATGAAACAATTGCACAAGTTAATGCGCTGTCCGGTGTTTACGAGGCAGGCTTTGTTACGGATATTGAAACGGAGAAGGCACCCAAGGGGCTGAACGAGGATATCGTACGCTTTATTTCTGCGAAAAAGGGTGAGCCGCAATGGATGCTGGATCGCCGTTTAAAGGCTTATGCGCATTGGTTAAAGATGCCGGAGCCAACATGGGCAAAGGTTGATTTTAAGCCAATAGATTATCAAGCGTCCTATTATTACGCCGCGCCGAAATCTATGGAGAATGCACCGGAATCTCTGGATGATGTTGATCCTATTTTGTTGGAGACTTATTCAAAATTGGGCATTCCATTGCGCGAACAAGAAATTCTTGCGGGTGTTAAAAATCGTACACCTGTTGCGGTGGATGTGGTGTTTGATTCCGTGTCCGTTGCCACGACATTTAAGAAAGAGCTTAGAAAACATGGTGTTATCTTTTGCTCAATTTCTGAAGCGATAAAAGAGCATCCTGATTTGGTTAAAAAATATATGGGCTCTATTGTTCCATATTCGGATAATAAACACGCCTGCCTGAACAGCGCCGTTTTCACGGATGGCAGCTTTGTTTATATTCCGCCGGGTGTGCGTTGCCCGATGGAGCTATCGACGTATTTCCGTATTAATGAGCTGAACACAGGGCAGTTTGAGCGCACATTGATTATAGCGGATAAGGGCTCTTACGTGTCATATCTGGAGGGTTGTACCGCGCCGATGCGTGATGAAAACCAACTCCATGCCGCAATTGTTGAACTGGTTGCCCATGAGGATGCGGAGATTAAATACTCCACTGTGCAAAATTGGTACCCGGGCGATCCTGAAACGGGCAAGGGCGGGATTTATAATTTCGTAACCAAGCGTGGCCTGTGCGAAGGCCGCAATTCTAAGATCAGTTGGACGCAAGTGGAGACAGGTTCGGCGATTACGTGGAAATACCCATCTTGTATCTTAAAGGGTGATAATTCGGTGGGGGAGTTTTACTCCGTTGCGATCACAAATGGCAGACAGCAGGCCGATACAGGCACGAAAATGATTCATATCGGCAAAAACACCACCAGCCGTATTATCTCTAAGGGGATCAGCGCGGGACGCAGCAGTAATACGTATCGCGGCGTTGTTAAAATTATGCCCAATGCAGATGGCGCAAAGAACTTCACGGTGTGTGACAGCTTGCTGATCGGCGATCAATGTGGCGCGCATACTGTGCCTTATATCGAAAGCCGTAATCAGAGTGCGAGCTTGGGGCATGAAGCAACAACCTCGAAGATATCCGAAGATCAGCTATTTTATTGTATGCAGCGCGGCTTAAGCGAGGAAGACGCGATCGCCCTCATCGTAAACGGCTTCGCCCGCGAAGTTATGCAGCATTTACCCATGGAATTCGCCGTTGAAGCGCAGAAGCTAATTGCGATTTCATTGGAGGGAAGTGTTGGGTAATCAGGTGAATATATTTATAGAAAACAACAACAACCTAATCGGGGAATTCAAATTCAAGGATTTCACGCAGGCATTTGGTTTTCTTGCACAGGTGGCGATATTACAGGAAAAGCATAACCATCATGCAAAGATTGAGAATATGTATAACAAGGTAACGCTGACCCTAACCACGCATGACGCGGGGAATGTGGTGACGGAGAAGGATTTAAAACTCGCTACGGCGATTGAGGAACTCCTATGTTAATGATGGTGATTGGCATAATCGGGGCGATAATATGCGTGATTGCATATGTGCTGATTATTGTTGAGCGCATTGATCCGAAGGGCGTGGCTTATTGCGCGTTGAATGGTGTTGGTGGGGTGTGTTTGTTGATCTCTATTGCTGCGGAATATGATGTTGGTGATACAGGCGGATTATTGGTTGAAGTATGCTGGATTATTATTTCAATCTACGGCGTTGTTAAGGCGCAAAAAAGAGGTAATCAGAATGGCTAAAGACACAGGATTACTTATAGAGCGCGGTATCCATTACGTTGTAATGATATTTACAATCGGGCTTATAGTTTTTGGGATTATATTTGCTTATGATACGATTATTAGGCCTGATACAGGTGTAAATACAGATGTCGTCGCGATGGCGGAGAGTGAAAATAAGGATAAGAAAGGTGTGGCGAAGCAGTTGCCAGACTTTATAGTTGATAAAATGAAACCAGATGAATTGGGACAATTAAAACCATGATTGAGATTAAAGATTTACATGCTTCCATTGAAACGGACGAAGGTGAAGCCAAGGAAATTATTAAGGGTCTGAATCTGTCTATTCCAGCGGGTGAGGTGCATGCCATAATGGGGCCGAATGGCGCGGGGAAGTCTACGCTGGCTTATGTTTTGGCGGGGCGTGATGATTATGACGTGACGAATGGTTCGGCGATGTTAGACGGGCAGGATTTACTTGATCTTGCGCCGGAAGAACGCGCCGCGGCGGGGCTGTTCCTTGCATTCCAATACCCTGTTGAAATTCCAGGTGTTAATATGAGCATGTTCCTGAAGACCTCCATCAATGCGATCCGCAAGCAACGCGGAGAAGATGAGCTGGATGCACTTGGTATGTTAAAACTGATTAAGGCTAAAACCAAAGAGCTGGGCATTGCTGATGACATGATGAAGCGTGCGGTCAATGTTGGTTTCTCTGGCGGCGAGAAAAAACGTAACGAAGTTCTGCAAATGGCTATGCTGGAGCCTAAATTCTGTATTCTTGATGAAACGGATTCTGGCCTTGACATTGACGCACTTAAAATCGTTGCGGAGGGCGTTAATCGTCTGCGCGGCGATGATAAATCCTTCCTTGTTATTACGCATTATCAACGTTTGTTGGAATATATTAAGCCTGACGTTGTGCATATCATGGCGGATGGAAAAATTATCAAAAGCGGCGGGCCAGAGCTGGCCTTGGAATTAGAAGAAAAAGGCTATGCCGGATTTATCGGGAAAGCAGCATAATGAGCGCATTAGCCTTAAAACCAGATAACCTTCCAACCCCAAAAGATGAGGATTGGAAATATACTAATCTTTCACGGGCGCTTGGTGATTTGAAGAGTGTTCCTTCGCAAGATGTGCAAGAAATAGTCATCCACAAAACCAGTGGAGAAGTCTGTGGGCAAATTGAGGATATCATGTGGACAGGTGTTGAAGGACAACATCAAAACCTGCGTCTGAAAATTGTTTTGGAGGAGGGCGCGCAGCTAACCTTGATTGAACGGCATGAAGGCAGCGGCGCATATTGGAAGAATATGAGCACCGAAATTACGCTTGGCGCGAATGCGCGGTTGAACCATATCCGTATTCAAGACGACAGCGTAGAGGCCATCCAAACCAACATGGTGCATATCACGATGGAGCGGGATGCTTATCTGAACAGTTTTTCTTTGAATATGGGCGGGAAACTCACCCGTCACGATATTCACGTGGTGTTGAACGGCAGTAATATTGATTGCTCACTAAATGGTGTGACTTTGTTAAAGGGTAAGCAGCACGGCGACACGACGATTTTGATGGAGCATACTGCCCCGCATTGTTTGTCCAACCAGTTTTATCGCACGATATTGGATGATGCGGCGCGTGGCGTGTTTCAGGGAAAAGTCCATGTGCATCAGGCGGCGCAAAAAACTGATGGCTATCAGCTCTCCAACACATTGTTGCTCTCGCCAAAAGCTGAGATGGATACGAAGCCGGAGCTGGAGATTTATGCCGATGATGTGAAATGCTCGCATGGGGCAACGACGGGGCAGTTGGATGAAGCGCCGTTGTTTTATCTACGTTCCCGTGGTTTGAGTGAAGCGCAAGCGCGTATGTTGCTTGTGCAAGCTTTTGTGGATGAAGTTGTGGATAAAGTTTCAGACTCCGCTCTGCATGAGGAAATTAAAGAAAAGGCAGGGTGTTGGTTGGAAGACGCTTTGAAATCAGATGGCTAATATTCAATCCCCATGGCGTAGTCATTTTCCGGCATTGTCGAAAGCAATGAACGGCAAGCCGTTGGCTTTTCTTGATAGTGCCGCGAGTGCGCAGAAGCCGCAATGTGTTATTGATGCGATGAATGATGTTTTGACGGGGGGCTATTCGAATATCCATCGTGGGCTTTACGAGATTTCACAGAACCTGACGCAGAGCTTTGAAGATGTGCGTAAGAAAATTGCGCAATTTATTGGGGCGCAGAGTGAGAAGAATATCGTCTTTACTCGTAATGCGACCGAGGGGATAAACCTTGTCGCGCAGAGTTGGGGGCGTAGCTCTCTTAAAGCAGGTGATGAGATTATTATCACCGAGATGGAACATCACGCCAATATCGTGCCATGGCAAATTCTGGCGGAGCAGATTGGTGTTGTTGTAAAAATTGTGCCTGTGACGGGCGATGGCGTGCTTGACCTTGATGCATTTGAATCTCTGTTATCCGATAAAACGAAATTAGTATCCTTCGTTGAAATATCGAATGCTTTGGGGACGATAAACCCTGTTGCCGATATTGTTCAAATGGTTCGAAAATTTAATGCTGATATCAGAATTTTGGTTGATGGATCACAAGGTGTTGTTCATCGCGCAGTTGATGTCACCGCTATGGATGTGGATTTTTATGTGTTTACAGGACATAAGCTGTATGCGCCGAGTGGAATTGGCGTGCTTTACGGTAAATATGCCGTGCTGGATTCTATGCCGCCTTATCAAGGTGGTGGAGATATGATAGAGCGCGTTAGCTTTGTTACCGGTACGGTGTATCGTGGAGCACCGTATAAGTTCGAAGCTGGCACACCTGCTATTGTTGAAGTGATTGGCCTTGGTGCGGCTGTGGATTATCTTGTGGATAACTCTATGGATAAGATTGCGGCGCATGAAGCTGAATTGCTGGCATACGCCACTGAGGCTATACAGGGTGTGGATAGTTTAACCTTGCATGGCACTGCAGATTTAACGCAAAAAGCAGGTATTTTCAGCTTTACGATGGAGAATGCTCACCCCAGTGATATTGGCATGGTGCTGGATCAATGTGGTGTTGCGGTGCGCACAGGGCATCATTGTGCAATGCCCTTAATGGAGAAGCTGGGGCTGAACGCGACAGCGCGTGCGTCCCTTGCTATGTATAGCGAGCAGAGCGATGTGGATGCGCTTATCAATGGATTGAATAAAGTGAATGAGTTGTTTGGGTAGGTAGAGTTTTATGAGACGATTTCTTATTATTATAACGCTGATACTTGGTGCAGGATATATGGGCTATGGATGGTTTATTGATTATACCGTCACCTTGAATAAAGAAAAATGTGTTGCTGCGGTCGCGGGGAATGATATATTCGGCACAAATAATGATGAGCTTTGTAGCTGTGTTTCAGGTTTTGTACGGGAGAATCCTTTCTTTGATAAAGAGAGCGTGGATTTTAAAGTTAAGTTTGGTACACGACTGAGAAGCTGTCTGGATGTACATGTTGCTAGATATGGCATAAAGCAATGTGATGATTTGAAGATTAAAATGAGGCAGCATTATCACCGTAATTTAGATTGTACGTGCTTTGGTGAAGCTGTTATTGATATTGCTGTGGATAGTTGGTCTTTGGGGACGAACATTTCTGTAAGTAAAAAAATATTAGGTGCTGATATTTTAAAGCATTGTACAAAATAGAATATCACTGAATTTTTGAGGGTAATGAGATGTTATTATTTAAAGTATTATTTGCTGTTGTGGCGTTGACCGTGGGTTTAATCGTTTTTAATAATATTTACGGAGATAACTTCTTGTTTTCTGCTGTTAAATCGAGAATGACAGCAACACCTGAAAAAAGTTTTTCTACAAAAGAAAATACATATGAAGAGAATTGCTTGCCACAGCAATATATCGGAAATAAATATTTTGAAATTAAAATACCTGCCGGATTTTGCGGTTGTTTGGATGATGGTAAAAAAGCACTCCGCCAAAATAGAGCATTAGGAGTAGAAATAGATGAAGAAGCTTTTGTCTCGATGTGTGTCGATGTGTATTATAAAGTATCTCTCTTAGCACAGTGTAAAAGGATAAATAGCAAGCTTTTCAAATCCAAGAAAACAAGCAGGCTAAACTGCTCATGTTTTACAGGTAAAGTTAATTCCATATTATCCCGGGCGATAGCAGAAGATTTTAGTATGGAAACACAAGAAGAAATTTCAAATAATTTTATGGATAATGATGATATTAATGCAGGGCTTGTGCGTATAAAAAAGAATATGACTCTGGATGTTGATGGAATGCCCAACATTAAACGTCCTATCTACTCTATACCCCAAGGTGTTGTGACGTCATGTATGAAGAAAATAAATAAAAAGAAGAAGTAAGTGTGATGGAAGATAAAGTAGACGATAACCTAGATAACTTGGCTGAACCGCCTCATGTGGAAGCAACACGTGATCACGCATTGTGGCCATTGATATTGAAAGGGTTGAAGGAAATTTATGATCCTGAGATCCCGGTTAATATTTATGAGCTAGGGCTGATTTATAAGGTGGATATTTTGCCGGAGAAAGATGGTGTGTGCGATGTCGAAGTGAAGATGTCTTTGACTTCACCTGCCTGTCCGGTTGCACAGGAAATGCCAGGCTGGGTTCAGGGGGCTATCCTGCCGATTGAGGGCGTTCGTGGATGTGATGTGGAAATTATTTGGGAACCACAATGGAATCCATCAATGATGGCTGAAACGGCAAAAATGCAACTGAATATGTTTACGTAAGAGGTAATATATTATGCAAGCACCAATACAAATCACAGAGAAAGCCGCCGTGCAGATACACGCACTTTTGGATAAAGCACCAGAAGGAACAGTTGGCGTGCGCTTAACCGTAAAGTCTACAGGGTGTTCCGGCAATAGCTACCAAATGGAATATGTGGGTGCGGATGATGCTTTATCCAAGGACGAAAAATTCGAAGAGAATGGCGCGAGTATTTACATTCCAAAGATATATTCTTGGATGTTATTCGGCACAGAAATTGACTACATCACGGATGAACTCGGCAATACGCGCTTTGATTTTATAAACCCCAATGAAACGGGCCGTTGTGGCTGTGGCGAAAGCTTTCACGTTGGTGGCGATTTACCAAAATAGCTAAGCTTAAATAACAAGAATATTTTTATCTAAATATAAGGAATAATGATGCCACAAGATATTTATACAAAGCCACTTCTCTCGTTTTTTGATCCGGATGATGGCAGCTGGAAAAGATATAAGAATGAAAAAGGTTTCTTAGCATTTATTAGCCCAATGGATGGCGTAACGTATGAGCAAGGTAATGGGGATGTCTATGTTAAAGATTTACCGTTCTATGTCGATGTTAAGATAGTTCAAATGCGGTTTTTAGATGAGCAGGCTGAGCCTCAGTTCTGTTTTTTCCTTAAATATGGAACGCAATATGTTCAGCTTAAAGGGCAGAGCGATGTGATTCATGAAGTAAATGAAGAAAGTAAACTCAATATTACGTTGGATACAGTGTTTGATTATCTAAAGTTCTTTAATTTGTTTACAAGCAATGATGAAGGCAATTCTTTCTATGTTATCGAAGGACAGAATAGCGAGCTATTTAAAAGCTTTAGTGCATATGAAACATCACGTTATTTGCGGAAATTTATTGGCTCTAAGATTGATGATGCAAGCGAGATGGGTGTTTACACAATTAACACACGCGTCTTATGCGGTGGGTATTTATATGATTGTGACTTTGATGTTACGCGTGATGGCTTTGTTGAAATGAAAGAAGACACTTTGGTGGGCTCTGTTTAGAAAGCCTTGAGTGATTTTTCAATAACACTTGCATCTGCACCTTCTTCATGAGGAAGAGTGGAGAGAAGTTGTCGCCATTTCTTTGCACCCGGTAGTCCTTGAAATAAACCAACCATATGCCGCGTTATAGATTTCACAGGTGTATTAAAATCTGCCATTTGCTGTTCTATATAAGGAACCATGGCGTGAGCAATATCGATGCGTTCTTTAATATTGGCGTTATCAAAGATCGCTTTTTCCAGCTCAGCCAGAATATAAGGGTTTTGATAAGCTTCACGCCCCAACATCGCACTATCTAGTGTTTCTAAATGGCTCTGCACATCTTTAACAGTTTTTATATCACCATTTACTGCGATGTTCAGTTCGGGGTACGCGGTTTTAATTGCCACAACGCGTTCATAATTCACTTCAGGGACTGTGCGGTTTTCTTTAGGACTGAGGCCTTGTAGCCACGCTTTGCGAGCATGAATAATGAATGTCTCGCACCCTGCGTTTTGGACAGTCTTTACAAACGTATGAAGGAATTCATAGGAATCATGCTCATCAATACCAATACGGCATTTGATTGTAACGGGAATATTGACAGCCTTGATCATTGCCTCAACTGCTTTTGCGACGGTGTCGGGTTCTTTCATTAAAATTGCGCCGATTTTACCTTTTTGCACACGATCACTAGGGCAACCACAATTGAGGTTAATCTCATTATAGCCCTGATCTTCGCCCATCTTTGCGCAAGTGGCTAAATCATTTGCATCTGATCCACCAAGCTGAAGGGCGATAGGATGCTCTGCATTATCAAAGCGTAAAAACCGGGCATTATCACCGTGGATCAGCGCTCCCGTTGTTACCATTTCGGTATAGAGCAACGCATTTGGCGATATAATACGGTGGAAATATCGACAATGCCGATCTGTCCAATCCATCATCGGGGCAACGGAGATAGGGTTTATCGCAGTTTTTGGCGGGTTTCCGCTTTTTTCTTTATCTTCTACTGTGCTTTTTATCATCACGTTTTCGGTTATTCTCATACATTTTAAGACATTTTGTTGACACGGTGCCTACATATTGCCTACAAAAAGATTGGACAAAACCAAATCGTAGGCAATTTATGGCATCTTATAGCATTTCCCCGAGAAACGGCAAGTACTGCTGTCAGGTCAGGTGGGTTAGCGATGACACAGGCAAAAGAAAATCCTCTAACAGGACATTTTCTAGGCGCGTCACAGCCGATGCTTGGGGAAAGTTGCGCGTTGACGAAATTGAACGCGGCGAAGTTTTCGGCGAAACATCATCCATGCTGCTTGGTGCGTTGATTGATCTGTATTTGGATGATGACCATGTTAAAATAGGGCGCTCAAAAAGATACTCTCTTCAAATGATCCGCGATTGTGATATTGCAAAAATAGAAGTTAAGAGCCTTAAATCAAAAAATATTGTTGATTTCTGTAAAGACAGAAACACCGCAGGAGCGGGTGCGGCGACGGTATCCGGTGACGTGAGCCATCTGCGCTCTGTTTTAAAATCAGCAGAAGCCCTGTATGATGTTAGCGTTGATGAAACCTGCATCATTAAAGCCATGTCCACACTCCACACATTGAAGCTGATAGGTAAGGGTAAAATACGTACCCGCCGCCCCACACAGGACGAGATAGGGCGCCTTTGTGATGCTTTGACAATAAGACAGGCTAAAAAATCAAACACCATCCCCTACGTTGATATAATGGATTTTTCCATTTTAAGCTGTATGCGCATTGGTGAGGTGTGCACCATTACGTGGGATGATCTGAATGAAGAGGATTCTTGGGTTTGGGTGCGCGACAGAAAAGATCCCCGTAAAAAGGCCGGCAATCATATGAAGGTGCCGTTGCTTGGCGGCGCATTGGATATTGTTCTGCGCCAATCAAAAACAGATGACCCGCGAATTTTCCCTTTTAATAGCCGATCTGTATCTTCCGGGTTTCAGCGTGTGCGCGATGATCTTGATATAAAAGATTTACGGTACCATGATTTTAGAAGAGAGGGCGCAAGCCGTTTATTTGAGGCTGGATATAAGATAGATGAAGTTGCGCAAGTTACCGGGCATCGTGATTTAAACACATTGTATCGCGTTTATACTGACTTGAATCCTGATAGAATTACTGACCGATAACGCCAACCCATTCCTTCTTGGCTTCCTCATAACTTTTATCAATGAAGCTGGCCAGATCCTCTATCTTTATCATCCACGGTAGTTTCTGGGATTTCCCGAGGCGAAACGCAGGTACGGGCAATGTTCCGGCACTGGCTTTCTGTTTTGCTGTGCCTTTGCTGCACCCGAAAAATTCATCACAAATCTTTTCCAAAGGAATCGCCGGTGTTTCAAACCGCATGAATAGAATTATTTCTGTTTTTTTCATCTATTTTCCTCCGTAGCAAGCTATGGGCATGGATATCCAAATTTGTTTTGTCTCTGTGTAGTGTTGGGTCATTTGGACTGTTCCTCTAATATAGCAATCCGTCTTTGCAGCTCTATAATTTGGCTGCTAAGCTTTATTACAAAATTAGTCATTACCTGAAAATCGGGTTTTCTATTTATATCATCACTCACTTGACCGCCTCCTTAAACTTGTCCAGCGCGGGGGTGTGGCGGGTGTTGTATAATTTCATCGCGCAAGGCCTTTTATGGTGATCGGCATTAACAGTAATCTTGCAGTTTTCGCAATACACCCTATACACTCGACCTTTTGAGATTCCAACTTTCAAATCACCACCACAAAACAGGCAATCCTTAAGCTCTTTCCCATCCTCCTGCACCAGTTTTAGGGCGAGGGTGAGGGCGGCTTGTATAATATTAGCATTATCCTTTAGGCAAAATCCTTGGCGTAAAACACTGTCTTTTGTTTTTTCGGATTTACCCATATTGACGGTATATATAACCTCAGCAAGTGCATCTTGTATTTTATCATTCATCACAATCACCACATAGCCCCATTACAGAAAGGTCAAAATATACAGCCCCTTGATTGAAAACTATTGTATAAGCCTTTCTACCGTGGGCCTTGTGTCCGACATCTCCACTAACACAAACATTCCCTAAATATTCAGACAAAACTTTAACGATATTTTGTACTAAAACGTCCCCTGATTTTGCCGTATAAATCCATGGTGTTGCTATTAAATCTATGTCTTTACTTAATGAGCCATGTACGGATATAGCATAGCCACAACCCCTCGCGGTCTCTCTTATCGGCTCTAATACTGTCTCTAATATTGACAAAGAGAATTGTTTTTTTGCTTGCCTTATATATACGTTATCAGTCATAGCCACTCTCTAAACTTGTTTATCTCTTTTGCTTTGTGTGGGGTTTGTATATGTTTTTCGTCGCATCCTGATAGCCGTGTTTGGGCTTTTTCAATCCATTCATGAGAATATTGCAATGAATTTTTGTAAAACGCCTCAACCCAGACGTGGTCAAATATCGTTCTTCCTGAACTCATTCTATATTGATACAAAGCCTCTGGGTTATCTGGATTAACAACTAAATAATCCAAATTAATACCTCTATCTTTTGCCAATCTTTGTACGCGCCTTGCCTCTCGTTCACTGTCAAAAATTACTCTGTCACCATCTTTTAAAGAGTTGATAAGGGATATCGTTCGACCTGACCTTCTCGCGGTAATTGAATATAAATTTACAACGGCCTTTACACCTGCGCCAATTCCAAAAAAATCGCTCACTTCACGCCCCCTAACATAGAATTAACTTTTCTATAATAATCTTCATTACAGGCGGATATAGCCTCTTCGTATGTTGGGTATTGGCATGCGAAGGGCGAAGACACAAAACCATCTTTGGCCACCTCGTAATGCCCAACGGCGGTTGAACACCATTGGGATTTTTGGCGTGATGCCCATTGCAGAGGTTTAATTTTTACCCCTGATTCTTCCCTTAATACTTTCTGCGAGTAAAACAGATATTTTTTACCTTTTTTGGTTAGGTTATATCTGTATTGGTCGCTTCTTAAGCGTTTACCAACAAGGCTTAATTCTTGTAAAATTGCCATCGCTGTGCCGCCTATTGCATATCCCGCTGCGACCTTCAGAACGCTATCGGCTACTATTTCCCTGTAATTCGGATTTGCTCCAAAGTGAGTGTTTTCAAACACAACCTCAATTTCTTCATCTGAAACACATTCTTTAACAATTTCTTGATTACGACCCATTATATTCATCCTCTCTTAATTTTTTTAGCGTCGGATTCATCATCAAAGATAATTACGCCATAGCCGTTATTGTCTGTGTAGGTAACAGACCCTTTCAGCCAGTTTCCCAAATCATCCGGCACACCCGCAATAAACTGTTCCAGAACGGCGAGGGTTTGTTCCATTTCCTGCTTTACGTGCGGTTCTGCCTCAAGGGCTGCCCAAACAGATATATTCTCAAGGACTTGTGTTAGTGCGCCTTTATTTTTCATCGCTTATCTCCTCTGCCACGCCGTTACATTCATCATACGAAAGTGCATAACTGCTATCGTCCCCGCAAAAAACGCATTGGTGATATTGTGTGTTGCTAGGTGTGCGGTTCAAATAGGCCGCGTAAAATAGGCATACCGCCGCAATTAAAGTAAAAAGTATTAGACAAGCGTCATCGTCACTCGTTTTTCCCCCGTAGGGAATTGTGCCAAGCTTGTACGTGCATGAAAGAGCAAAGCACCCGCCCAGAAATAAAAACACATTCATCACGCACCGCCTTTCTTGACTATTTCAAAGAATTTTGGGTTATAAACATTGCTTTTATAAACGATGTATCTGGTGCAATCGTCGTTGTCGTAGCCCATGCGTATGGACAACTCTTTTTCAAGCCGTTTATTTTCATCGCGCAACTTATCAAAGGCGTCCTTTACTGTTTCATAATGCTGAAAGTGCAAGCCCTGAATAGAGGTGGGCAACAGGCTACCTGAGGTGCGCAGCATTTCTATAGCTTTGAACACCGCATCTGATTCACAAGATGGTTTGTTTATCAAATCACCCTGATTTTGAGAGACAAGGTCAGCGCGGATGTATTTAACATCACCTTTTCCGCTTTCATACATCCATGCTGTGGTGTTTGTGTGTTCACTTGGGCAACTTTCAACCCATATCTCTTTCTGCATGTCTTTTTTGGAATTCTCTGCAGAAGATAATTTTTCGCAGAACTTGCATTTGTATTGCTTTTGGATTTTAGCGAAGTCAGCCATGCTTACCACTGTTGGGGAAGGTATTTCGCGGGTGTTCTTTTTGCACAATGATGCAGTAAACCCGTTTTCATTTTGGAATTCTATGTGTGTTTTATTCATGATTTTTCTTCTTTCAAAAATCGGTCTGCCATTCCTGCAAAATTATGAGCAAGGGCAGGGTTATTCTTGGGTTTTGCTACAGATTTTTTAGCTCTAACCCCTTTTTTCTTAAGAGCATCAAATTCAGCATCGGTCATCCCGTCTGGATAAGGAGATGCAGCGGGAGACATAATTTTTCGAGCTAATCCATGCCTTGCGCAGACATAAGAATTGATGCTTTTTCTTTTGATGAGTTTTCCCAAACATTGCGGACAATCCGGCATAATATATTCTTTCATAAGAGAGTTTAGAGGATGCTTCGCTCAGCCCTTAAGCCTCACCGCTATGCACCCTCCAACCCTGTTTTTGTTTGCTTCTTTTTCGAAGTAAACAACCCGATGTAAGCGTATGCGTCATCTGGTGATAGGCCGCTCTGTGAGGTTAAGGGCAACAGTCTCACGGCCTTGTCATTCCTTAGTCTAATTCACTAAAATTTTCGATCTCGGATTCACCACCCATGCTGGCTATAGCAAGGTTTGAGAGTTTGTTTTCCTCTTGTAAACCCATCATGTTTTTCTTAATTTCTTCCCGTTTAGCTCTCTTCTCTGAGGCTTTAACGACTGAAATCATCTCGTTTTCTTTTCCAAGTATTTCGTTATATTCCTGAGTAGGGGCTTTACCAGCAATCCATCCAATTTGAATATCACTTTCAAAGTCTACCTCGACATCGATCTTATCAACCATTGCTATGGTGAATTTATGCCGTGTATCTGTTGGCACAACCACGAGATCACCAACTTTTAGTGAGAGGTCAAGAGTCTTGTATGTTGTGCGTTTTGCTGTTTGGCTGCTAGAGCCGTCTGGCTCGTAAGTTACATCTACGGCTATAATATTTTCATTGATAAGCATCACTGCGGTTGAATAGTTCATTTGGTAGTTCCTTTTTAGCTTTGGGTTAAATAGTTAATGTGCTTCGCCGCCCATATGAGGTGGAATACCATCATTGATTGGCGCGTCATTCAGGTACGAGGCGTCATCATGAGGTGTTTCTTCATGGGTAATTACGTTTTGCGCATCGAATTTCTTTGCATCTGTTGACCATGCGCCGTGGTATTTCCTGACCTTTTCTTTTTGGTCATCTGAAAGTGTTGCAAGCCATTTTGTATATTCTTGAACACCAAGAGAGGAATGCTCTTGCCCCACACGTTTCAGAGATATTGTTTCGGGATCTACCGCTGCACCTGTACCCATCCATTCAGCAAGTGCTTGTCCTGCCGCTTCATTTAGACGTGTGCCTTCTTTGATGATGTGCCGCAGACCTTGCGGTATGGCCTTTGATGTTTGACTGTCAAACAATCCGTCACGCGTCATGTGGAACGCTAGAGTCATTTCATAAATGAAATTCTTCTCTGCAATGGGCTTCATGCCTTCGGTGACAATCTTTGCATCACGTCCATGCCCCACCTGTTTCATATTCTCTTTTGCACGTAGGCAAAAAATGACCGGTATTGTTGAGCGCGTAAGTGAGTTCATCATGCGCTTATGTTCCATTTTAGGGGTCTTCCACTTGGCAAGCCCTTGCAGAGGTCTACCTTTTGCACTTACCGAGTTTTCAGCCGCATCAAGGACACCGCCTTCACCTTCCCAAACGTGGGATGCGCTATCAACAACAATGATGTCTGCGCCTTGTTCCTCGCAAAACTTAAATGCTGCTGTGTATTTTTCAGGCGTGAATGGTGGTTGAAGGTCAAGGTGAAGCCAGCCGCCAGCAATATCATCATAGAATTTCGCACGTCCATTTTCTGTATCAACAACAGCTATTTTCTTACCTGCACCAACAATGCCGCGCGCCAAAAGTAGGGCTGTGTAGGTTTTACCGCTTCCTGATATGCCCCATAAGGCTATCAAGGGAGGGACTGCTTCACGCACTGCTTCGGTTAATTTAAAATCATATGTCATTTTATTGCTCCGTTATGTATAGGGGAAAGCACTCATCCGTGAATGATGTTGCCGGAGCAATATCAAGCCATGGCGTTTCAGCGCCGTAATGTTCCCAATTGATTGAAAAGTCGTTTATTGCATCGTTCATCACGTCTTCGCCGCACTTGAACGTTATTAATTTCCAGCTAAATGGTTTAACCCGCGTTACTGGCGCCGCACCCGTTTTCTGAAACACAAAGACAAACATTTTTTGTTCTTGTTTTGCGTACTCCTTAAGCCATGCAGGGTTAACATCACCATGAACCATGCCATTGCGCGCAAAGTTGACTGCTTGCCTGTCTGCGTGGCAATATACTGCTGCTTGCACATGATATTTACGTGAGGCCATAGATGAGGCAATTGCTCCATCAATAGTTTTTCCGAGTGGATTACTGAATGTCTTTAAATCAACAATTGAGCGGGTTTTAAGATAATCGAAGCGTGACTTCATCGGCACACCCGTCTTTTCGTCATACCATATGACAGAGACTTCTGAATATCCGCCACGAAAGCACTTTAATGCGTTTGGGTCGTTATCAATCATCGTTGCCATTATCTCTATTTCATCAATGACGGTACGCTTTAGAAAAGTTTTGCCGGGGTTTTTCTCCTCATATGTCGTACGCAAATCATCTATTATCTGCACAGTGGGATCGGCATCGCGCAGCATTTGAACCAAACCATCCTTTACAAGTGTGCTGTATCCTTTAATTTTAAGGTCTTTCAAACATGCTTTAATTTCATTGGCAGTTCTCAGCGCGTTAGGGTAATCACTGTCGTCGAAGACAGGGGCATATTCCGCATCAAACTTCTCTTTTCCTTCAAGGCGTTTATGATATGCGCGGCCATTAAGAAGAGCGTCAGTTTCTTCAATCCTGTAATTTTCGTTCATCCAGCTTTCAACCCAAAAATCCATAGAGCTGATAGCAAGGCGCTTAATACCGCTTGCAGATAGCGCAGGGATAGCGTGGTACTCTTCCTCTGGCATATCAAAGTAAAGTCCGGGCTTGTGCGTCATGCCTGTGTCAATATGTGTATCTGTCATTTCATCCATTGCTCAACCCTCCGATAGAGAAAATAGAGGCGGTAACACTGGCAGCGCGAAAGCCGCCTCTATCCATTCCGTGTGGGGAATTTTGTTTGTTGGTCATGCTGCCTCTCTTTCAAAGAATTGCTTGAAAGTGTGCCCGGCATACGCGCCCTCGGTTTCCTTTATTATTTCCGTAAGCGTGTATGATTTTTTCATCTTCTTACGCTTCATGAATTCTTGTGTACCGAATGAGCATGCGCCTGTGATGGTTCTGTAAACGAACGACCATTCGAGAGGGGTTTTCATCGTATCAAATGCCATGCCCTCGTATTGCGTTGTATCTCGGTCACTGGACTTAAACACAAGCTCAGCAATGGCCTCCTTTATCGTTTTTCCGTGTGCATGGTTTTTATCATCTGAGGCCACGTAGAACTTATCGCCTTTGAATTCACCATTGGTCATTTCGGTTTTTTGGCAACGCCGTATCTTTATATTGCCCTTGGTTTTTTCGGATAGAACAATGCAGGGGATATCGTCAATCACAGAGAATGTCTTCCCCATAAATTCCCCCTCGCAATATATTTCATTAACAGTCACCAAATTTGGAGCTGTGAAGTCATGCTCATATCCTTGGAGGTAGATAGAACCACTGGTCGTCAGGTTTGGAGCTGTGAAGTCATGCTCATATCCTTGGAGGTCGATATAACCACTGGTCGTCAGGTTTGGAGCTGTGAAGTCATGCTCATATCCTCGGAGGTCGATATAACCACTGGTCGTCAGGTTTGGAGCTGTGAAGTCATGCTCATATCCTCGGAGGTAGATAGAACCACTGGTCGTCAGGTTTGGAGCTGTGAAGTCATGCTCATATCCTCGGAGGTCGATAGAACCACTGGTCGTCAGGTTTGGAGCTGTGAAGTCATGCTCATATCCTTGGAGGTAGATATAACCACTGGTCGTAAGGTTTGGAGCTGTGAAGTCATGCTCATATCCTTGGAGGTCGATATAACCACTGGT
>JAWSVM010000011.1:0-115118 GCA_033851915.1 Alphaproteobacteria bacterium | reverse complement strand
GAACCACGTTAACATTACAAAAACCAAGTCATGCATACACAGGAAAGGCTTGGCGATTTGATGTGGATCTTTCTTAATACAAGATTTGTTTCCATAATATACATTATCACACATATTTATTATGCCGCGGAACGGAATGAATGCTCAATAATTTACACACCACCGCCGTACAAGGCGTTTTAAATAGCCAGCCACTTGATTTGGAGACTCACGGAAACGACAACTTACTAATTCACTAAGGCTGTAACTCCGGATAATAAATGAGTTTATGAAGCCTTGGCATTGAAGGTTTTCATGTTTGCCGTATGAAGAGAAGAGCAATAGATAGCTTCCTTTGCAGCGTCGAAGGCCGTGCGTTAAAGCTGTATCGGTAGAGTTAATAATTTCCAAACGTGAATACGGCAATACGAACCTTACGGCATTGGTTGAACAAAAGAGCTGTTACTGCTTGTTTACCAAAAACCAGAATAGGCTCTCTGGAACTGTGATTGGTAAGATCAGAGATAATCTTACCGCCCTCTCCCCTTCCTTGTCATTCAAGACGTTCAGTAATGTATAGGCTGCTTTAGCCAACTATTATGAATAACTGTATTTGGTGGGTAGGGTTTTAAATCAATAAAATCCTTATAAATATTCTTTTCAAACTGCGCTAAATGTATGTCCACATTGTCTTTAGTAATATATTTTCCGAATTGTAATTCAGTGGTTTTTCTATTCAAGTCATTTATTATTAATGCAGCGACACTTCTTTTGTAATGACTATAATCTATCCATTGGCTTGGATCTTTTAAGTAATTAATATCATATGAAAAATCATAATATGGTGTAGTATTTGCTAGTCTTCTATATGCATCAAAAAACTCAGCTTTATTTGTTGCTACAATATTTTTAATAAATATTGGCGCTCTTATATAGGTTACTTTAAAATTATGTTTTTTAGATAATTCATTAATTTTCTTTAGTAAGTTAATCGTCGGTAGAGGTTCATAGCTACGATATAGATCTACCCCAGAATATGCCTTCGCGCTATTAACAGCATCTGTATGTTCTTGTGAAGTCTTCCATTTTACATTTTTGAATTCAGGCTCCCACCTATATATTAATTGGCGGAAAATACGATCATCTGATTTCTGAAAACTTTCTCTCTGATATTCACTTTCTATTGGTTTAGAAAAGTACTTTTGAATATTAGAGTGAGTATTTGTATATAATAATGTTTTTATGGCAAAAATTGCTTCCATTAAATTGGAAGGATAATCTAATCCCAATGCAGCTGACTTTTTATAGTCAAACTGTTCTTGATTATAAAAAGCCGCTCTTTCAACCGTAATAATAACATTATTAATTTTTATCTGATTATTTATAAGTGTATTTAGACCGGTATGAAAGCTTTGCAAGGCTTTGGCCGGATAAGAAAATTTGCATGTTTTTTCTCGTAAAGGCGTTGTATCCCATGAATAAATTCTGGATGTTCCAAAAATAAAATTATGACACTCTTCTTTCCTGTCGATAACAAGCTTCATAGGAAGCCAGGCTGTTGATGAACGTGGTTCTAAAATTCTATCTCGATTAAAAAAAATGCCGGATGGGTCAATCCATAAATTGATAGAAGCAATTATAAAAAATACACAAAAAACCGTAATAAAAAATTGTTTTATTTTCTTAGAAGAATTGTGCTGATTAGTTAGACATTCGTTAGTCATGGTAATATTTTCTTTTAAAAATCAAAGTAAATAAAGGCATCTGGGCTATCTGCTGTCATAACGTTTATTACGGATAAGCTAAATATTATAGCATATACTAGTGATATATACATGTTTGATTCCATGCTCATAAAGCGGGTTTTGACCTTTAAGAAAGGGGCAATATAATGTTCTTTACTATCCTGTTTGATGTTCTCATAGCCGACAATTTCTAAAGTATTTGGCATAAAATATATGATGTATGTAGGCACAATAAAAATAATAAAAATCAATAATATATTCTCTGAAATGAAATTATCAGGATGATAAACGCCCTGCCCACCAACCATAGCAAAAATGAAATTCTCTAAGGATTCCATATCGTTTGATCTAAATACAACGGCTGCAAAAATTAAAAATATAATCGTTATAAATTTTGATAATAAGACATTTATTGAAATCTTGCTCGCTTGCCAAAAACGAAAAGTAACGAGGGCTAACCCATGCATGAGCCCCCAAATTACAAATGTCCATTCTGCGCCATGCCAAAGACCTGATAGTAAGAATATTATTAATGTAACGCGTGAGAGAACGCCCAGGCTAAGCCCTGATTGTGAATTATGTTTACTGGCCCAAAGACTTGTTAATGGTAGGAATGTGTATTGGAAAAACCAGCGGGTTAAAGTAATGTGCCACCTACTCCAGAAATCATTAATATTACGCGCTTTGTATGGTGAATTAAAATTAACCGGAAGTCTTATATTCATCATTAATGCCGCGCCAATGGCCATTTCTGAATAAGCGGAAAAATCAAAGTAGATTTGGAACATAAAGCAAATACCACCTAGCCAGCTGCTTGTCATATCTAGGCTTGTCGTATCGTTGAATGCAATATTAGTAACTATAGCTAAATTATCTGCAATAAGGACTTTCTTTAGGAAGCCTAGAATAAAAATATTTAAACCTTTTAAAAAATTGTCAGAGTTAAATTTCTGTTCGTTCATATTGTCAAATTGGGGCATTATCTCACGCCAATGCACAATTGGGCCAGCAATGAGTTGCGGAAAGAAGCTAACGAAAAGGCTGTAATCCAGAAAAGTATGTGTATCTGTTTTACCTTTATAGCTATCTAGAATGTAGGCTATTTGTTGAAATGTAAAAAAACTAATTCCAAGCGGTAATAAAATGTTAAGTGATGCCCAATCATTTCCAAATAACGAGCTTACATTTTCCATCAGAAAATTCATGTATTTGAAATAGCCAAGAAGAAGAAGATTGAATGACACACCAACCCACAGCAATGTTTTAGATTTTTTGGTTCGAATTTTATTTGATATAATAAAGTTGAACAGTATCGATCCAAGAAGCAATGGGAGATAAATAGGGTTCCAACTGGCATAAAAGAATAATGATGCAAAAAGTAAAAATATTTTTGGGGCGTTATTACCTAGATATCTATGACAAGAGAAAAAGCCTAAAACCACCAGAGGTAAAAAAATCGCTATGAAGGTAAATGTGGAAAAGAGCATTTAAAAAACTTTTTATAGCGGTATAGTTATATTTATAACTATTAAATTTTCAGTGAGATACATTATTTTATTATGTTAGATTATACAGATATGGGTCCAGAAACAACAATAGATATTATTGACTGTTTGATTGACGCTTGGAAGCCTTCGTTAAGTGTTCTTTTCTCTTATGAGGACGCTTTGGTAATCATTAGAAATCTTATTACTATTGAGCGATCTGAGTTTGCAATGCGTAATATACAAATACTAACGTCGGGTGATGACCTGATTGGTGTTACGTTATCTCTAAATTTATCAAAGGTCCAAGCTGCTCGACAGGTTAATGTCTTTAGTATTCTAGATAATATTGAGGATAAGGCAGGTTTTATGTCAAAATTATCTGTTTATAATAAATGTTTCCAACCTCTATCAAAAGAAGAAGGTGCCTATCTCAGTAAATTCGCAGTATCAAAACAATTTAGGGGACAGGGAATGGGAACAGTGTTGATGGACAAATTTATAGAACATCATAATTCAGATCTTCCTATTTTTTTGGAAGTCCATAAGTCTAATGCTGCGGCTATAAATTTATATAAAAAATATCACTTTAATATTGTCGAGACGACTAATCCCGGTGAGTATATCTTTATGAAAAGAATGAAATTAAACCATTAAGAGAAGTATGTTCAAAAGGGTCAATATCAGCAAGTGATACTGATGCATTTGTTAAACCCTCAAGTTCAAGAACGATGTTTACAAAGGCTAATGAATCCAGAACACCAATTTCTATCAATGAAACATCTTGGTCCACAGTATTGATATCAAAATCAGTTCCTGTTTGTTGCGCTCTTTTAATTGCATCTAAAACTATATTATTTATATTTGTCATTATTTACTTTCTATCAGATGCTGTTTTAATTTATTACGATCTATTTTGCCATTACTATTTAGTGGCATTGCATCCAGTTTATAAATAGATGACGGGCGTTTATAGTGAGCAAGCTCAAGTTTGCATTGTTCTTTTATCACATTGATATCAATATTCGGATTAACAATAAAGGCTACGATGCCTTGAATAAGCCCGTTAGAGATTGGCCACGGAATAGCGGCAACATGTTCAGTATCTGAGATATTTCTTAATACGTTCTCTATTTCGATGAGCTCCACACGATAGCCCAAGATTTTTATTTGATGATCCATCCTTCCCATATAGATGTATCCATCTTCTTTATCGTAGTAAACACGATCACCGGTTCTATACCATTTGATGCCTGTCTTTTCTTCAATAAAGAAGCATTCTGAATTTTGTTGCTTGTTGTTAAGATAGCCAGGCGTGATTTGCTTTCCTGAAAGGCATAATTCGCCCTCTTCCCCTATAGGCAATACGTCTAAATTATCATTACAAATAATAGCTTTGTTATCACCGAAGGGTTTACCTATTGCGACAATACCGTTGATATGAGTTGTTTCGGGTGTGTCTTTAAATTCATGATACGTAAAAGCTATTGTTGCTTCTGTTGGTCCGTATAGGTTTGTTATTTTGCTATTTGGTGCGGCTGTTTGCCATGTTGATGCAAGATTTGCAGGTAATGCTTCTCCACAAAACAGGCTGTGCTGAATGGTTGGGTAGCTATTTGGCTCTAACTGTTTCATTTGTTTCATCATTACAGCAGCAGAAGGGACTGAGAACCACACCGTAATCTGTTCGCGTTCAATATATCTTTTAGGGGCTAACATTTCCAGACGAGCCGGAACACATAAGCATCCACCAACAAACCAGGACAGAAATATATCATGCATTGAAAGGTCAAATGTTAGGTCAAATGTTTGACTAAACCTATCATTTTTAGAGAGCTTAAGGGTTTCGTTAATTCCAGTTAGATAACTGCCAATATTGCCATGGGTAATCGGAACCCCTTTAGGTGTGCCTGTGGTTCCGGATGTAAATAGAATATATAATTCTGTTTCTTCGCTTGTTTCGTTGGGTTGGAATACTTCTTTCTTATTTTGTGGCTTCGCAATATGGAGAGTGTGTATTGTGCCTTCAAATTCCTTTATTGCATCATTTATTTCACGGTTTCTGGGATTTCCGTTGCTAAATGTTAGAAGCTTAAGAGGCGTTTCTATATCAGAAATAATGGATTTTATAGTCTGCAAACTCGCTATATCGAAAATAATCGTTTTGGCATCGGATAGTTGTATAATTTTACGATTTTGCTCAATTGGAAAGGTGGGATTTATAGGAACAAATGTTGATCCAGAAAGTAGAGAATAAGCTACGCCAAGGTATGATGTTAAACTCCGGTCACCTAAAATAGCAATTCTATCAAGCGTTTGATTGCCTAAAATGCTGTCAAAAGCACACGCGTAATTGAGAATTTCTTGGTAGCTATATTTTGTATTGTGTACAGAAAGAGCTTGTAAGTCTTTATGTCTGATAAAGGAATTATATAAGGCGTCTTGCAAAAAACTCATATTACTTATTCACTTATATTATGTAGAGAAAGTAAACGTACATAATACAATATTAAACGAAGGGTGCAATCCCATTTATTCTGCTTATATCTATCGGCACTCCCCTCTTTTCTTGCGCCAAGATTTATATTTATCGCCAATTTTGTAAGCAGGTATTTCATCCAACGACTTTTCATGCACGATATCTTGAGCAGCTTTGGATATATAATATGGATCAGAAAACATAGTTTTTGTGAAGTTGATGGCTTCATCATATTTATCCATCTTCTCATACAAAAGCCATTGTCTGACGCAGCGGTTATAAATATGCGCTTGTTGGTCATCCGGTACTTTCGTGAAAGTATCTGGATAGATCAGCTTCGTCCCTGTAGGCAGATTGTCTAGAAACTCCATGGTTATTGAACCATCTGCATTTTTCGTTGATGTGAACGGTAAGGCTGGAAGCTTAGCATTTTTATATGCGCATATTTTGGAATAAAACAGAGGGTCATGCTTCCATTTTTTCTCTAACAATGGCCATTTTGAATAATAAGGCTCTAATATATCCAGTAGCTCAGGGTTAAAATTAGCGTTACCAATTAACTCGATCAGTATGTGCGGCCAAATGTCTTTATTTTTGGAATATGCATGATGTAAATCAAGTGCTTCAAGACGCTTCTCATAAGAATCTTTTATTTTTTCTGGATCTTCTCTGAAAACGGAATTCAACGCCAATCCCATAAAGATAGCGCTTTCGATGTCTTTGGCGTTATTGGATTTACCAGCCAAGTACAGCACTTCCAGAACTTCATAAATTTTACCAGCATTCCGTAAGCTACTGGTTAGGTTGAAAATATAACGTTGCTTTGTTTTGGGATCAAAATCGGACATGGTTTTGATAAAAGCTTTGTATTTTCCTGTGGCAATATGACAGGAAATCAAATTATCAATATGTTTGATTTCTTTTCCGTTCTTCCCATCAACGATTTTTGGCCTTATGTATTCTGGCAGTCTGGGTATATAGTTTTCACAATCTAAACGTTTCATGAATTCTTGGCCTAAGCCCATCATCAAAGGGCCACCAAAATCGTAAGTCATGACAGTGCGGTGTGGATCTATAATTTCGTGCAAGTCTTTGATGGCTTCATCATATTGTTCATTATGAATATGATGATAGTAAATCTTCCGGCGCATCAGATCTTTATCAAAATCATCCGTTTGACGGGCAGTGATAGCTTCTAATTCGTTCTTAATACATTCACGGACAGGTTTTTCACAACTTATATTGGAGCTGATTTGCATTTTTTGTTTGGTACTCAGCTTGTCATGAAGGTAGGTCAACCCCATGAAGCGCATTTTGTCATTTTCTAGGCTCATAAGCTGGTTATAAGCAAGAACCAGCGGAGCACTAGCCAGTGCTTTAATTTCTGGGCTAGTGGAACTGTGCCATTGTGTCTTATCTTTTTTACCCCAACCCCCAATATAACTAAGTTCAGCTTTTTTCAGATTAATCATTTCTGCAATTTGCTTCACTTTTTTCTGATTGTCTTGAGCCAGATAGAATTCGTGAATAGGCCGCACCAATTTTTTGCGTAGCTCATTATCTTGAAAATTATGGAGCAATTCGAGAGCATCGTCATATTGCTGCGTATGTATAAAGATTGTGGTGAGCAAGACTGCTTTTTTATCAGTAAAATTTACCAGAATCTCATTTTTTTGTTTTTTTAGTATATTCTTTTTTCCTGCGTCGAGAGGAGATCCTTTGATACATTTTTTATAATCCTCTAAAATAATTGTTTTCCACCAGAAATCCCCATCTGGTATTCGGTCAATATATTTAATCCAGAGGTCTTGCGCTGCGTCATATTTACCGTTTTTTAAAAGAGATGAGACACGTAATGTAATAAGAACACCCACAGTAAAATCATTATTATGGCATTGTTCAATATCTAATAATTTTTCTAGCCTTTGATATTGTTGATTTTGAATTAAAGCCTGTGCGCCAGCTTTACATAGGGCTTCATTCACAGAAATTTGGTCATAGGGTGTACGGTTTGGATCATCGTAATGGATGTTTCTTTTGTGTGGGTGGAGGCCAAAAGCTTCATGTATATCCGAGATTGTCATGATTTTATCATGAACACTTTTACTATTTTTGATAAGCGCATATGCGCCTTCGTAATCACTTTGTTCAATAAGATGTGCTAGATACACCGCAAAAGGTTGTATGGCTTTTTCACGCCATTCCAGACCTGGAATAGCATGGAAATAATTCGCTGCTTTTTGATTTTCGCCTTTGGCGTAAAGATATTTGGATAATGTAATGGCTATCATCCCACGCTCTAGCTGGGAATGAAAATCATCCAATCCGGCGATTGCGGATAACCTTTCTTTAAGTATTGCGACAGGTTCGCTGGCTGTTATTTTAGGAGTTTCAATATTCGGACGTTTAGGTCTTGCCTGTAGCATGGAATTATATTTGGGATACTTCTTCTCTGTTTTAGCAGGCTCTTGTACGGACGGATTCTGAATGGTGTAAATCCGAGCCCCAAGTAAAGTGCTAAGCAATAAAATTATAAAAATAGCGATGGATTTTGTTTTCAACGTTGTCCCCATTGGTTACCATGAGACATTAACACATAAAGTTGGAATCTATGCTTGTAGCCTTATTCAAAGACAAAAAATCTTAGTAGATGATTTTCATATTATGTTGCCCAATGCATCTGCTTTATTCAAAATAAATATCTTTTATTTTTGGATAAGGGAGCTAAAAGAGCACCCTATTTCCTGTTTATGGGGGGGCAGTTCTATTTTATATGTTCGCGCATCTCTTTTTTCTTATCACAATCAAAATTATTTGTGTGATTTACAAAGTGCGTTTCAATATTATTGTCTTAAGGATGCTTTGCTTAAATCGCTAACCACAGTTCAAAACCATTATGTCTTCGTTATTAACTGAAATAACTGGATTAGGCTCTTCTCCATCATTGTGGCAGATTTGAACATCAGACTGACCATCATGAAAAGTCTTGAAAAGTGCACTGAGAAAAGAACCATCCTCTTGCTTTACTTTAACTGGGTCAAATTCTTCTAAATATTTGTGCGCTGGCATATTGTCTCCCGTAATTTATTTTTATAATATTTTCTATAAAACAATATTACACTATTAGTATGCTTTGTTCCAAACTTTTATATCATGGGTATAAAGAACATGAAATGCACACATGAAAAATACACCTAGAGACTCCCCTATCGAAATCATATTTTTGGGTTTATTCTCTTATGTCTCTGCGTTATCACTTCTGATTTTATCGAGGAACTCTTCTACAGAGCCTTTGAGGTTCTCAGAAAGCTCTGACACTTCCTTGGCGGCCTCAAGGACAGCATCAGCAGATTGTCCTGTCTCGACAGAGCCTTCTTGGACATCATGTATGATTTGGGTGACATTTTGAACACCTTGTGATGCTTCGGAAACGCTACGCACAATTTCATCTGTTGTTACATTCTGTTCTTCAACAGCGGCAGAAACACCTGTTACAGATTGATCTATTTCTGAAATATTACCGATAATGCGGCTCATTGCCTCAACAGAATCGCGTGTAGCGGCTTGTATCTCGTTAATACGGCTATTGATTTCTTCGGTTTTATTGTTTGTTTCCGTAGCCAGTTTTTTCACCTCATCCGCAACAACAGCAAAGCCTTTCCCTGCGTCTCCTGCACGGGCTGCTTCAATGGTTGCATTAAGAGCCAAAAGATTAGTTTGTTCGGCGATATCTTGAATAGAGAGAACCACCTCCCCAATATTACAAACCAGTTCATCAAGGTTTTTGACGGTCTCGTTTGCAGTCTCTGCATTACTGGCTGTATCGTTGGATTGTGTGCGAACACTTGTAATTTGCATAGCAATTTCAGAACTACTGGCTGACATTTCTTCCATTGCCGCGGCAACAGTGCTTACATTCATGCTGGCTTCTTCAGAAGACGCCGCAACAGATTGGCTGGCCTGGCTTGTCTCTTCGGATATTGCTTTCATGCTTTCGGCTGTTGCCTGCAATTCTGTGGAGGCGGCTGCTAAGGCACCGATGCTTCCACCGACTTGGCCGTCGAAACTATCTGCCAAGTCACGCATAGCTTTACGTTTTTCAGCGTCAATTTTTTCTTCTTCAGCGGCGCGTCCCTCTTCCGCATCCTTGGTTTTCTTCATGTTTGTGCGGAAAACTTCCATGGCTTCAGACATTTCTTGTATTTCATCTTCAAATGTTGAAATTGGTGTTTCTACATCAAGGTTACCGGCCGCAAGTTGTTTCATCGCTTCCGTTAAGTCTCCAACTGGTTTGGATATGCTGCGCCCTAAAAGATATGCTAAAATAGACGAAGCAATCATAATACCGAAGGATAAGGCCATAATTAATTTTTTGCCCTCTTCTTCATCTTTGAGTGCTTTTTCCATGGAATGTGCGGTGAATTTTTCAACTTCACTCAGCAAAGCTTCGATTTCATGATCCAGTTTTTCTTGCTCAATCTCGATTTCTGTTACAGCAAGCGCTAAAGCCTCTCCTCCGTGGGATGTTTCTTTTTTGGGTGCTGCTTGATGTGTTGCGGTGGGGCTTGCCTTATGTGGCGTGCTTTCTATTCTGTGAGGCTCTCTTGAACGTTCAACATGTGTTGTACCACCTGCATGGGGGGTAACTTTATGTGGTGGCGTTTCATGCCCTGCGGATGATCCGGTGCTCGGAGCTATTTTTATACCACTGGCTTTTTCAAAAATACTGAAAGCATGTTCTTCATAGCTTGCATGGTGCTCTTCTATGATTTTGATTTGTTCAAGAACATGTTTGAATTCTTTAAGTGCCACAGGGTTATCTGTTTCTTCGATAAACCCCTCTGCCATATGTTCAGCTTTTTTAAGTTCTTCATCTACTTGATGTGCGAGCTCTGTAAAATGCTTAACAGTACTTTCAACGGTATGATTTTTATCATGCGCAACTACACCGCTATAGCGTAGGCCTTGTTCCAATAAAACGGCTTGCTCAAGTTGGTGAACCGTAATGCTGCTGAGGATTTCGGTTAAAGGAATGTCACGATGCGCAATTTCTTCCATTTCATGGCCAATAATACTCATCTTATAAATGCCTGTGCCGCCAATGATCGCAATGAATGCCAACATAGTGCCTGTAAGTAAATATATGCGGTGTCCAATTCTGAATTTTTTGATGATATTTGGCATGGAGATGCTCCTTCTGAGTATATACTGTCCATTTTCTGGAAAATTTCTTTTATTCCAGATCTTGATCATAATTTTAATAATTGAAATATACGCAGTTAAAGATATGGCACAGTTACAAGGATTCGCACCAAACAGGAAGCCTTATTGAAAAAATATTCAAATTCAGCCACTGATTTTAGTCACTAAACTATCCGTAAACTTATTGAATAGTACTAAGACAGTACGGATTGTAGCAGGTTTTTTATCTTATCATATGGGTAATCTAAAAACACTATAATAAAGCTGTATAAATAACTGTTATAGAATATTATTGTGTGCAGTCTGTTTTTTTATGCTCGCCATTATTGCATTCCATGCTATGCTTGCCGCTGGTAAAACAAGAATGTTTTTCACGAATAGGAAGAGAAAATGATCCGTCGCCCTGCCCTCATATTAACTGCATTAACTGCACTGTCTATCCCTGTAACTGTTATGGCTGAAAGCGGTCATGCTAAAGCACATTGGAGCTATTCCGGTGCGGAAGGGTTTCAACACTGGGGTGATTTATCTGCGGAATTCCATGCATGTAAAGATGGTATGGCACAGTCCCCTATTGATATTCGTGAATATAATGCAGCTGATCTACCTGCGTTAAAGCCCTCATATCATAAAGGGAATTTAGAGGTCATTAACAATGGCCATACAATACAGGTAAATACGGGAGATAGCGGCAGCCTTAGTGTTGATGGAAAAACATATAAATTACTTCAATTTCATTTCCATACACCAAGCGAGCATTATGTTGATGGCGCGCCCTACCCGATGGAACTACACTTTGTTCATAAAGCTGGCGATGGAACGCTTGGCGTTGTTGGTGTAATGATGCAACTTGGTGCGCATAATGCTGCAATTGATAAAATTTGGCGTGCAACGCAAGCCAGTGGTGGTCATGCATCATTATCTGCAGCCGATCTTTTGCCTTCGAATCTTGATTACTATAAATATGTAGGGTCATTGACAACGCCACCTTGCAGCGAAGGTGTTCAGTGGCACGTGGCAAAAAATGCGATTGAGATATCTGCCGCGCAGCTTCATGCGTTTCAGTCTTTATTCTCTGTAAATGCCCGTCCGGTACAACCGCAGAATTCCAGAAATATCAAAGGCGATTAATAGATTTTTTTGGAAAACCATCGTGTTCAAGAATGAAACCAGTGGAATATCTTTGTGGCAAGAACGGCGCCTATAATCTGAATTATTATGAATGCAGGTACATCTTCCGGTCTGATACCTGCAAAGGTATCACTCAGCGCACGTGCGATCGTTACGGCAGGGTTTGCAAATGAAGTCGATGATGTAAACCAATATCCCGCCATAATAATCATAGCAACCGCATAGGGCACCGCTTCGGGTTTTTCTCGGTTACACATCAAGATGGTAAGAAGCAGTGCAAAAGACGCAATCAGCTCCCCCGTCCAGATCCCGACTCCGGTTCGTGCATGCATTGATTCCATAATCAGGGGTAAATCAAACATGATGTGTGCAAGCATAGCGCCAACGATTCCGCCCAGACACTGGGCGATAACATAGAACAGAAAATCCTTCCATGATAATTCACGCTGTAAAGCGAAAGATAGGCTGACCACAGGGTTGAAATGCGCACCGGATATTGTGCCAAACATCAATATAATCACAATCAACATCGCGCCTGTCGCCATGGTGTTGGCCAGTAGTGCAATGCCCATATTACCGTTTGCGAGTTGCTCCCCCATTATGCCAGAGCCGATTACCGCGGCAACCAGAAACGCCGTGCCGATCATTTCGGCGACCAAGCGTCTTGATAAGGTAAACTCTTTAAGCGTTGCCATTCACTAAACTCTCTATACGGTCTTTCAGCATTAAGAATGCCTGATCAAAGGCGGCATCAATGTCTTGTTCGCTTCCTGATGCTTTTGCGGGGTCAGGCGTGCTCCAATGTAATTTATCTGGGCTACATGGAAATATGGGGCAACTCTCCCCTGCCCCAAGGTGATTAATTAATGCCTCCGCCATAATAGAGCGACAAGAATTCCCCGTACATAAAACAAGAACCTGCTTAACCAAATTTACCACCAATATAATCCTTGGTTTTCTGGTTTTTCGGATCATTAAAGATTTTGCTCGTGTCTCCGGATTCTATGATTTTTCCAAGATGGAAGAAGGCCGTATAGTCTGAAACCCGTTCTGCTTGCTGCATGGAATGGGTGATAATCACGATTGTATATCGTTGCTCCAGTTCGGCAATTAACTCTTCAATTCGTGCGGTTGCGATCGGATCAAGCGCAGAGCAAGGCTCATCCATCAATACCACTTCCGGCTCTGTTGCGATGGCGCGTGCAATACAAAGGCGTTGCTGCTGTCCGCCGGATAGAGATGTCCCTGGTGAGGATAAGCGGTCAGAAACCTCATCCCACAGGCCGACGCGCTTAAGGCTTTTCACAACCAATTCTTCAAGCTCATCTTTGTTAGAGGTTAGCTTATGAATTTTAGGGCCATAGGCCACATTTTCAAAAATTGATTTCGGGAACGGGTTGGGCTTTTGAAAAACCATACCGACCTTTTGGCGTAACAAAATCGTATCAACATTATCCTTGTAGATATTAAATCCATCCAGCCTGACTTTGCCCGTAATACGGCATCCATCAACATAATCATTCATGCGGTTAAGGCAGCGCATAAAGGTTGATTTTCCACAACCTGACGGGCCGATAAGTGCGGTCACGCGGTTGTTATAGATGTCCAGATTTACATCAAACAAGGCTTGTTTATCATCGTAAAAAACGCTGAGATCTCGTGTTTTCATACGGATATCCAGAGGCTGGTTATTCTCCATGTCTTTGCTTTCTATCGCTGTTTTTTTTGTGCTCATATTTCACTCACCATTTTATTTCAAAACGTTTGCGGACATAAACCGCCAACAGATTAATTAAAATCATAAAACCCAACAAAACCATAATTGCGGCGGCTGTTTTTTCAACGAAACCAAGCTCCGGATTGTTGGTCCATAAATAGATTTGGATTGGCAATGTCGTCGCCGGATCTGTGATGTTTTGCGGGGCATCTGCAATAAAGGCCACCATGCCAATCATCAATAAAGGGGCGGTTTCGCCAAAGGCGCGTGCGACCCCCAATATAACGCCGGTCATCACACCGGGCAGAGCATAAATCAGGGTATGATGAAAGACCACTTGGGTTGGTGTGGCCCCTAAAGCCGCGGCTGCATCTCGAATAGATTGAGGAACGGCCTGCAGAGCATTACGCGTTGATATCACGATTACAGGCAAGATCAAAAGCGCAAGAACCAACCCGCCAACAAGTGAAGAAGAGCGTGGCATACCAAAGAAGTTCAGGTAAATAGACAGCCCCAAAAGCCCGAATATTATGGATGGAACGGCGGCAAGGTTATTAATATTAATCTCGATAATGCTGGTAACCCAATTGCGCGGCGCGAATTCTTCTAGATATATGGCTGTTCCCACCCCTAAAGGAAAGGCAAGAAGCACACAAACAAGTATGGTAAAGAACGAGCCGATTGTGCTGGCTAGAATTCCCGCTTGCTCGGCCTCTCTTGAATCGCCGTTTCTAAAGAATGGCATGTTGAATTTGAGGCGCGTACGTTGTGATTGCGCAAGAGTTGTAATCCATTTTGCCTGATCGCCGTTGATCTTCCCTATTCTTTTGCTTTCCTCTAACAAGCGCTGTTTATAGAAGATGCTGGTTGCGCTTGATGCGGGCAGCCATAGATCCGTTTTTGTACCGATTAAGTCAGGATTTCGTTTAATAAGTGATTTTAGTTGATATGGCGCATTGCGGCTAATTAAGATAAATAGAGAACGTTTTTCTTTGCCTGTCTCCACATCGGGGAAAAGCTCCAACAATGAATTTTGGATGATTTTACGATATGCGCCCTTTTCCACTAACTCCGTTTGAAAGGTAATGGGTAACTTAAGTTGTGTACCGGTAAAGGCAGAGTAGCCACTGGAGAAAATATTGCAAACAAGGCTAACCAGAAACAACGAAGCGATCAGAATGGAGAGTAAGCCCGCATTACGAAAACGTCGCTCTGCTGCCTTACGTTTTTTCAGCCACGTATGCTTGGGCTTCTTACTGTATGATTTATAGATGAACGGACTCTTCTTCTTTTTAATCCGTTGCACCGTGATGCGTGTCCGTCTTTCGAATAATTTAATCATAGCGTTCCCGATATTTCTTCACGATAATTAAAGCCACAATATTTAGAAGTAAAGTCATGACAAAGAGTGAGAACCCTAGCGCAAAGGCGGCGCGGGTCTTGTCGCTATCAAATTCATGATCCCCAACCAATAAGGTCATGATCTGCACTGTTGCGGTTGTTACGGATTCTAGAGGGTTAATTGTTAGGTTTGCGGCCATGCCTGCGGCCATAACAACAACCATCGTCTCGCCGACCCCTCTGGAAATACCAAGCAAAAGCGCGCTGACAATACCGGGAAGTGCAGCGGGCAGGATAACCTTTTTCACTGTTTCTGATTCAGTAGCGCCAATGGCCAGAGACCCAAGGCTTAATGATTTGGGAACGGCACTAATTACATCCTCGGAAATTGACATGACATAGGGCGTAATCATAATGCCCATTACCGTTCCTGCGGTTAAAGCACTTTCAGAGGCAATAGACAGCCCGATTGTTTCACCGAATGTGCGCAGCATAGGCGCCATGGTAATAACTGCAAAATATCCATAAACGACAGATGGCACCCCTACCAATATCTCAAGAACAGGTTTTGCCCATAAACGAAATCGGGGGCTGGCATACACGGCAAGATAAATGGCGGAAAATAACCCAAGCGGCGCAGCCACAGCCATTGCAATCAACGTGACCAAGAATGTGCCGAGGAATACGGGCACTGCGCCAAAAGTGCCGGATCCTCCGGCTTGATCTGGGCGTATTGCCGTTTGCGGGCTCCACTCTGTTCCAAAGAAGAAATTTAACACAGAAACATTAGAGAAAAACCGCATTGTTTCTGAAAAAACAGACGCAACAACCATCACGGTTATCATGACAGATAACATCGTACAGCCTAATAAAGCAGCCCTAATTAATTTCTCATACCGTGCCATTATATTCTTCCTTTCCCTCTAAATGCGGGGAAATTGCAATATTTTTATTAATCAGTTTAGTACACGAAAATAGCCGCTCTTATAAACCGCTACTCTACATATTTTATCAGTCAAATAACGCTCTATTTACCAGCCAAAGCAGAAGAGCGTGTTTGCATTGTGATAAGCTCATTTGAGGGAAGCGGAATAAGCCCTTTTTCAGTTAAATATCCAAACTCGCCTGCGGCCTCATCACTCACCAATTCGGTAATGAACTCTTGAAGACCTAATGTTTTACCAACATGCGCATCCTTTACATACACATAGAGAGAGCGGGATATGCCGTATGAGCCGTCCGAAATATTTTCGAATGTTGGCTCAATGCTGTCAATATGGCTACCCTGTACGATATCACTATTTTGATCGAGGAAGCTGAACCCGAAAATGCCAAGAGCTTTTGAATTACTCTGAAGCTTTTGTACGATCAGATTGTCATTCTCGCCTGCCTCGATATAGCGCCCATCTTCACGTAAAAGATGACATGCTTGTTTACGAACTTTCTTATCTGCATATGCGGCTTTAAATTCCGGTAAGTCTTTACATGATGGCTCCATAACAAGTTCAACAAAAGCATCACGTGTTCCTGATGTTGTCGGCGGGCCATAAACTTCAATTCTTACATCTGGAAGTAATGGATCAATATCGCTCCATTTTTGGTGCGGGTTATCGATCAGCATACCATTTATCGGGATTTGTTTGGCGAGCGCTAGAAATAAAACGTTCTTTGAGAAATTATATTGCGTAGCACCTTTGGCATTCGCCAGAACAATACCGTCAAAACCAATTTTTATTTCTGTGACGTCTGTTACGCCATTCTTGGCACAGAGTTCTTCCTCGCTTGCTTTGATTGCTCTTGAGGCATTTGCAAGATCAGGGTGTGAAGCACCAAGCCCGGAACAAAACAGTTTAAATCCGCCCCCTGTTCCGGTTGATTCAACGATAGGCGTTTTAAAGTCAGTACCATTCCCGAAGGCTTCCGCCACAACGGTTACAAATGGGTAAACTGTTGATGACCCAACAGCCTGTATTTGCTGCCCTGCTGCAAAGGCTTGAACAGGCAGTGTAAACGCAGCACACGCCACGAATAGTGATAGAGCTTTCTTCATAATAGTCTCCATTGGTTAATATATATAAGGTTGTAGAAAAAAATTTGGGCACAAAAAAAAGCAGTTCAATGACTGCTTAAATTGTTTCATAAATATAAATGGCATCAGGGTTGCCTTCCCTTGCCTCACAGATGGTTTAATTATCGGATAAAGGCTAAATGTCTGTATGTTCATTATTTCTCACAACATTTTGGTAAGTTTGACAGTTCAATCAATGTACAATTACGGCTTTTACTGTCTCTGATACTTGCAACTTCCGAACTACAGCAATCCTCGATCATAAACCGAAGCAGATCCTTAAATGCTTCAAAATTCACTGTGTAGATAATAGAGCGCCCTTCTCTGCGCGCTACAATCAACCCTGAGCGGCTCATATGTGACAGGTGAAAAGAAAGTGTATTATGCGGCACATTCAGCTTGTCACTTAAGACACCTGCCGGCGCACCATCCATGCCAAACTCCATCAGCAGCCGAAACGCCTTAAGGCGGGTTTCTTGTGATAAAGCCCCGAAGGCTATAATTGCATTTTGTATCTCCATAAGTCCAGATTTATAGACATATCAGCATAAGAGTCAATAACTTTTTGTATTGAGCATGCACAATTTCTTGCTTTACAGAGTTTTTTACCATAAGTTAAGTTATGAAAAAGAATGCGGTATCACAGGATTTTAATCTGCTCTACAGCGTCTATGAAAAGGGTCTGGATGAAGCTCTGGAAGATAAGGATATAGAAAACCTGACGCTTTACGGTAAGTGCTATGTCATTAAAAACCTTGCCTCCGCTTTACGTGATAAAGTGCCTCATAAAAAGCATGGAACAGGTACACATACACGCGCTTCCCTCGTTACCATTGCAGAAAGCTTTGAGCCGTCTGATCATCTGCTTGGTCTACAATATAAAAAGCGGAATACCTTTCTGAATACTATGTCTACAAATGAAAATAGTGACGCATTTAATACACTTCGCAATTGGGATGCCTGTAATCAGGAAGAAAAAGAAGCGGCAATCATTCATACGACTAGATTACATCAACGTGTTTACCTAACAGGTATTGCGCTTATGTTGCCAGTGGAGCATGTGTTTATTGATAATTCAGAAAAGACTTATATAGCATCGGGGAAAAAAATATTAGGAGGGTTTTTGGGCAACCTTACGGAGCAAAAGGGACGGATTACGCAGAATTTGGAAGATTTAATCCTGAAACACACGCCGCTTGATGCTTTGCATACAGCGCATCATGAGGCAACTCATGCTATCCAATTCAGCCTCGCGAATGCTTTTCATCATGGTTATATCCGGCAGGATCACATGCTGTATGATGATGCGCGAATATTCCACGCCATTGAAGTAAGCCGCGCAATCATTCCGTTTTCTATACTCAAAGCAGAAGATACAGGCGCTTATACTGCACAAATACACGAGAGGCTTGCTGAAGATGAAGGACGTTTAATTAGTCATGACTTAGTTGATTTGGTTAATTCTTAGAGATTATTCTCTGATCTCTACTTTAAAAACACGATCTTCACTAATGGATATATATGCACTATTCTTCTTAAAGCATTCAATAAATTTATAGAAGGAAGGCCAAACAATGAAAATTCTAATGTTTGGGCGTGGTGTTATTTCAACCCTCTATGGCTGGGCACTTACAAAAGCTGGCCATGACCTAGAATATTTTGTTAGGTCACATCGTATTCAGGAGTATGGAACAAGCGTTTCCGTCGAAATTTATGATGCACGTGTCAAAGGCGCAAATAAAATAATATTTGAAGACCTCCCTACAAAGATAATTGACAGTCTCGACAATGATCATGACTATGATCTTATAATTGTTAGCGTTTCACACCGTAGTTTTTTAGATGTTTCTAATTTTCTGGGCCCTAAAGTTGGTAATGCAACTGTTTTAATTTTCAATAACTTTTGGAAAGAGCCCCAGCAAGAAACTGCGGCCTTCCCGATAGAACAGCTTGTATGGGGGTTTCCTCAAGCAGGCGGTGGCTTTCCAAATGGAAAATTACGCGGCCTATTAGCAGGTAAAGTAATATTGGAAAATTTTGGGCAATCAATTACTGAACGAGAGATCGCAGTCAGAAAAATGTTTGAACAAGCGGGGTTTGGAATATTAGAGAAAAACGATTTCCGTGGTTGGTTATTTGTACATTTTATTGTCAATGGCGGTATGCATGTCGAGCAATTGATAGCAGGTGGCGCGCCTGAGCTATTCCAATCTGCAAAACATAGGAAAAATGCTATATTAAATATGCGTGAACTCATACCTTTGCTTGAAGCGCGTAATGTAGATTTAAAACTACATAAATCTGATATTGCATTGATGAAGTTACCTGCATGGATAGGCGGTGCAGTACTCGGCCTTGCATGGACTTTTTACAAGCCATTAAAAATGATGGCTGAAAGCCATGAAAATCCGCAAGATATTCTGTCCACTTGTCAGGTTTTACTTGTGGATGCCAAAGCAAGAAATATTAGTACACCAAGATTAGAAAGAGCGGTAAAGTTAGCTCAAAGCCTTTAAAGATGAAGGACGCTTAATTAGTCATGATTTAGTTGATCTGGTTAATTCTTAGAGATTAGTCTCTAATTTCTACTTTAAAGACACGATCTTCACTAATGGATATATGCGCCTTCCCCTTACTAAAACATGTCTGATTATTAGGAAGGTCAAAAGTTAAAGAATCAAAAGAAATTTTTGCCCCACCTATATCAAATTCCGTTGGCGTAACAACCACCCCATCTTTGATTGAAAGAGAAGATTTATATCTTGGTATATGAACTAATTTAGAAATATCTTCGTTTTTAAGGAAAGAAAAAATCATCCCATAATCTATACTTAACGGGTCTGGAATAAACACTCTGTGGCGGTTATAATTTTGACCATAAAACTCCCTAATTTCTGAATATGGCGAAAATAACGGACTATAGGAATATGGAAGAACAAGGCAAACTGTGTCCCAGTCATTATCGGGATTTATTACTTCTAGCCCTATTCCATCTGGATGCTTTTTTAACTCAGTAGATATTCTTTCTATAGTTCTTTCCTGCTCTGAATAAACTATAAAGCTATTGATGGGATATCTAGTGAAGAAAATAGTAAGAAAAATGCCTGCAAAGCCAGCAATCAACAAAGATATTAAAAATTTAAGACCAATCATTAATTTTGCCAAAATTTTGAGAATGATTTTTTTCACAAATATGTCACTTAATCTGTAATTCGCGTTCGGATTAGAGGAGGCAAATGATAACGGTCTATGTGAGTGCCATATGACTATTTGTAACTTGTTGCTCTGGCAAGAAAGAAAAGTCGTTGGCATTTTGTGTAGCCATCTCTTGCATCGCAATTTTCTCAGCGGCCAATTCAGGATGTGCCACACTTGCAAAAAAGTCTGATGGGCTAACATCACCAATGGTCATTGATGCTCTGTCATTACTCATTAAATCTACCATCGGCTGACCACCGTTTATATCACTAAGATTAATTGCCGGAGGTGGGCTTACTAATGGCTCATCAAGTGTCTGCCCAGACGGTATATTGTTCTCTGATTCTTGTGTCGCAGATGGCGGCGTTACGCCTTGCACTTGACGACGGAACGCCCCGACATATGCACGAACATTTTGTTCTATATATTCATTCTCAGGATCCCTGAACTCGCCGTTTTCTAATGCCTGTTCGATTGCCTTGATATAATCTTCGGGAGCTTGTTCGCGCACATCAGCGACCATCCCCCTTGGTACGTTATATGCAGCGATAACTTTTTCGTCCATAAGTTGGCCAAATGTGCGTGCTGCATCCGCATATTTGTCTATATCTTCAATTTCACCATCTGCTTCTAATGCGAGGCCAGTTGCATGGTCTGTATCTCCCCCTCTTGCAGCCTTTAAAATACGATAGTCTATAAAAGCGAGTGCTACATCGTCATGCCCATTTTCCTTCAAAATTTCTATGGTCTTTAAATCTGCTCGCGTTTCCTCCTCTAAAGCATTCAATGAGAAAAACGTCTCATCACAATGTGTGCCCTCATGCGTGCCGAGAAGTTCTTGCCAGACAGAACCGTCACCGGGAATGTCTTTAAGCTGCTCAATGGGCATGCCAGTAAGTGCACTCACAAACCCTTCTTTTCTATCAAATTTTCCTGACGGTTCAAAAACAAGGCAGGCAGATTCACTGTGCAATGTTGGGTGCTTAGTATTCGTGTTATGGCCAAAAGATTTATATTTAAATTGAAAAGCTGCAGCTGCCGGACCGTGTGATGATGACAATTTAAGAAGTTGCTCTGTATCATCGTCTGTCATTGTTGCTGCAAATTTAGGATATTGCTCTTGAAACATGTCTTTAAGTATTTCGAGTTTTTCATCATGGGATCCAATCAGCTTTGCAGGGTCAACAAAAATGGTATGAACCTCATCCTCATACCATGATCTATCAACCTTAGCAGCATGCTTTACTGCGTCTCTGAAGGGATCTGTCTGTGTGTCATCATTTATCATAAAAACCTAGAGTGTATTTTCATCTACTGGCGGAGCAGCAATGGGACAAACTATTTGCTCTTCCATCTGAATAGCCCCACCATCATAAGATTCCACTTTTATACAGCCACTTTCAGGGTTTATTTCTTCGACGGTATTCGTATTGTCTACACCATTACTTGCGCAGGCGGAAAGAAGGCTAAAGCCCGCTGCCGCAACGATTTTCTTTAATGAAAAACCCATTTGATAATACACCCCTTAATATAATATTCTTACACATTATATCTGTTATGTACTCATCTTGTCAAACTTATGAAATGCATGGAATTTTAACCTTAATGCATAATATGGGAATAGTTGCAGGTGGTGGAAAATGCTATCTCCTATAGGGTTGTTTTCAAACATGGTTTTATAAAATTTTCGATAATAACCAAAACATTCCTTTAATTTAACAAGACCTTATAAATGGTCTCATAAGACCTGTTTTCTTATATCTATAAAGTTTTGTAAATATAATCAGGAGAAAAAGATGTTTTTCTCCATAGCCCTTTAATGTCATAAATTATTCCTTGATCTGACTTTAGTAAGGATTCAACAGAGGCTGCGGTCATGTCTTCGTAGACCTTATGGCTAACCATTAAACCAACACAGTCATATTTCTCTTCAACAGACAACGATTCTAACAGAGAGATATCGTATTGTTTCTGAACATCTTCTTGTCGTGCGAAAGGATCGTGTATGTCAACATGATGTCCCTCTTCTATCAGTGCATTATAGATATCAATGACCTTTGTGTTACGAATATCATTGATATTTTCTTTGAATGTAAAACCAAGAAGCAAAATACGTTTTTGGGAGTTTGAATCTTTATCCTTCAGGTTTTGATTAATTTTATCTGCAATAAAAAGCCCCATAGAATCATTCGTACGGCGGCCTGATAAAATCACTTCTGGGGAATATCCATGCTCTTCTGCACAATGTGCGAAATAGTATGGATCAACACCTATGCAGTGTCCCCCTACTAACCCCGGGTAGAAATTTAGAAAATTCCATTTGGTTCTTGCCGCCTCTAAAACGTCATAGGATGACAACCCGATTCTGTCCAGAATAATCGTTATTTCGTTCACAAAAGCGACATTAATATCACGTTGTGCGTTCTCAATTGCTTTGGATGCTTCTGCAGTTTTAATGTTTTTTGCTTTGAATATATTGTCGTTATTGATCGACCCATATAGCTTTGCGAGGAAGTTAGTTACATCTTCGGTTTGACCGGATACAACTTTGGTAATGTTTTGTACTGTGTGCTTTGTATCACCGGGGTTTATGCGCTCTGGAGAGTACCCTAAGAAGAAATCAACACCGCATGTGAGACCACTTTTTTCTTCTAATATGGGGCCGCAAATATCTTCTGTTACACCAGGGTATACAGTACTTTCATAAACAACAATGTCGCCTTTTTTAAGGATGTTGCCTATTGATTCTGATGCAGATTTCACGGCTGTTAAATCTGGATTTTTCTCGCTATCTAATGGCGTTGGAACGGTAACGATGAAAACATTACAATTACTTAACTCTTCAATGTGATTTGTGAACTTGCAGTTTGTTGTTCTGAGCTCTGATTGTTTTATTTCCCTATTGCTGTCCCAGCCGCTTTTAAGCTCTGAAATACGCCTTTCGAAAAGGTCAAATCCACTTGTTGGGACATTCTTTGCAAGCATCAGTGCGAGTGGCATGCCGACATAGCCTAATCCGATGATGCCAATACGTGAGTTTTCTAATGTGTAAGTCATTTGAGGTCTTTATCTTTATTAAGTGCACAGATGAATTAAATGGAGTCGTAATGTATAAAATTAGGTGGAATTAATATCACCTGTCCTATACGAGTTCAAGTCTGTACGCGTTCTTTTTGTGTTAGGTTTTTTACTATAAATTGTGCACGTTTCTTCCATGTATACGTCTCTAAAAACTCTCTTTGTGCTTCAAGGGCAATCGCTTTTGCTTCATCATAATTCTCAGATATGTATTTTATCGTATCTACCCACTCATTTGATTTGTCAGGAGCGCATAAAAAAACATTCTTTTTATGCACCAATATTTCATGCAGAACACTTAAGTCTGAACAGATCATTGGAATTCCCGTTGACATATATTCAAATATTTTCAGCGGTGACATCCATTGAACGGTGTTCCCTTCTCCCTTATACCCGGAAACTTTCCTTTGATATGGTGCTAAAAGAATGTCTACTTTTTTAAGGTAGGCTATTGTTTCTTTGTGCGGGATATATCCGTGGAAATAGACGTTCTTTAATCCAGACAACTCATTTTTCCAATGTGATATGTCTTCTTGAGTGCCCCCGACAAGATGAAAATCAATATGTGTTAAGTGCTTTGCAGCTTCTCCGATAATATCAATGCCGCGTCCTGGATATAGATGGCCGATATATCCAACTTGTGTGCGTTCCTCATTCTTCTCAAAAGGTGGTGCTATGTCGTGTTCGGGGAAAGGGTCTGCACCATCATGGGCGGATATTATATCCTTACTCTCAATTTGGAAGGACGTGCTGATATGTTTTTTCAAGGCATCTGAAATAACAACGAGTTTCGAAAAGTTTTTCTTTTTTAACAGTGACCTGAATATTGCTTTGGTAATTTTACCTTGGTTTTCTAGAGAATCGTGTTTTTCAAATATGACTGGAATTCCAGTGTGGCAGGCAAACCAAGCGCTCATCAGGCATCGGGAGTGAATAACATCGGCCTTTGCTTTTTTTGCTTTATAGGATGCAGTTATTGCAAATATAATTAGGCCTATGCGGCCTTTTAGACGTTTGACAGGTTGCATGATGAAGTTATTCTTTACATCATAATGGCTATATACATCGCTGATTTCGCCGAGGTTATCAATGTCAACTTGCGGATAAATGAGTGTAACATCATGTTCGGAAGATGCATAAGCTTGGCACATTTTCATGACATGCACGGCATTGGCTGCGCGTGAAGGAATTGGCCAGCCGGCCATATAGATAATTTTCATTTTGAATAAAATTTCTGTTTTATCTGTCTCTTGAAACGCTGAAACAAGGAGGCGCCCAGTAACCATGCAACTTCTTCTAACTGTTGGTATGGGGGCATCTTGTTTTCCCAATTTTCTGGTTTCTTACTTCCAACCATAATAATGTACGTTCCCCCGTTTTTATGGTCATTGGCAGCTTCGTATATGACATCCATCATATTTTCTTCAAATAAGTGGTGCAGGCATGTTGGGGTAAAGCGCCAGTAATCTTTGATATTTTCATGTTCATGTTGTGTTTGTGCAAATGGAACAACCACAATGACAATGTCTTTGGACATTAGGCATAAGTTTTTAAATGCTGTTCTGACCTCAAAGATATGTTCTAACGTTGTATGATTAAACACAATGTCGAATTTATTGTTTAGCTCATTTGGCAAGGCGGCTTCTAGGTCTAGCTGTATGTCTTGTCCATTCTCCTGTGCCCCCCTGAAACCACCATAGTTTGTAATATCATATGATGTGGCATTTGAAAAATAGTCCTTATAGTGCCGTCCTTGTTTGTCTTGGTCTTTCCAACCGGAAACATTTACAGTTGCCCCTGAAAATAATGGTGCTATTTTTTTCAGTTCTTGGTTGGACCATATGCGCGGTAGTCTGAATTTTCTTTCAACAAACATTCGGTTAGCCTTTTTTCTTATTTATAATACAAAGTGCACGATGTTCGTTTCTTACGATGTCTAAACATATTTGAGTTTTATCATTGTTTATACGCGGGTGTAAATCACAACGTACCTCACCTTTGAAATATTCAGGAGTATGAATAGATGCTAGTTTTTTTAATGTGCTATTTGTAGTGTTGAAATGTAAAAGATGTTGCAGTCTTAGTAGATCCGGATATGTGTCTGTAATCAAGTTTTCATTGTCTAGCCAAGTTGGGTGTCCATCTTCTTTAAGAGTGCTCTTCCCTATAATTTCTGAGGTGGAGTTTATCAGGTCATAGAGGTGATATTGTGCTTTTGAACCTTTGTGAGTCCCAAAGATAAGAACTTTATCATCGCCCAACCAACTGTAATGTGATGTATGACCATTATTATTGGGGCATATATATTCCTTTGTGTCGTGAATATCTGAAATAATAAGGCGCGAATATCGTTTTCCTGTCTCGTTTACCCATAGGTGCGTCACCATATATCGTTTTCCAGATGGGCTGATGCTTAAATGGTTAAGGTAGTGGTTTGCATTATCCATGCTTGGGGTGTTTTGAAAGGATGTGATGTCGTCTATGTTCATTATCTCTGTGATGGTGGAGGTGCTTATATCTATATGCGTAATGATGTCTGTGCGTTCGTCCTGAGGAAAATGATTATAGCCATATCCTGGTCTGCAATCATGTAGACGATCAAAGTCTAACGACAAAGCATAAGATCCATCGGGGCTAACAGAATAGATGGCTTCAGGTAATTTTTTTATAATTTCACCTGTGAATGGGTCTTGGATAATAGCTATGTATTTCTCCCCTTCTTTTTTATTATAAATAACGAGATTGTTGTCACTCTTTGCGTTATTTGAAAACCACTGTAGGCGCGCACCTTGTTGCCAGTTCCATGTGTTTGTTTTGCCAAAGCATATAAAATCAGGGTCTTCTTGGTGTATATCATAATAACCAAGCTCTATTTCAGGGTTTTCTGCGTGCGGTGATATGTTTTGTGTTTGCGCCACATGTGCGAGGACGTATCGATCATTATGATTAAATGGGGTGATATCATAATAACCGAAGAATACATGTTTATCTTTTTGCTTTAATATAAGTGTTTCCGGTGGAAAAAACTCAGCCCATTGACCGATGTAAGATAATATTCGTCTCATCATGTTAATAAATTTGGGCGGTAGGATTTTTTTAATAGCTTGTTTCATATTATTACTTAGCCGTTATTTTAAAGCAAAAAGGCGCAATTTTTTGAACGGAGATTGGATCAGATTTCAGCATTTTGTTTATATTGTTGACCGTGCTTTGAATCGCAGCAAGATCCATGGATGGGCATTTGTGATCTGTGTAATTTTTTGTGGGTTTGTTGCCACTTTTAAAAACCCGATATATATCGCCTAACATCGTTCTGATTTGTCTCGTATAAATCTTATGCATATGAATTGTTTGGCTTGTATTTACTGCATGTTGATCTAGGGCTGCTAGCATATTTTCAAAACAGAACGATCCATTTAAATTCTGAATGTGCTTACTTAAATCATGTGTATTTGATTGTATCGGTGTTTGTTCACCGGACAATATTTTATGTATTTCAGTAATGACCTCATCGCTGGTTTCTGCTGTGATGCTTGTGTCATACACAAATTGGCTTTCAATGCTTTCATCTTTGAATGGTCTGTACGCTATGGCAGGTGTTTCTGCGGCAAAGGCTTCTAGAGCTGTTGTACAAAAGTGATGAATAACGACTTCACTTGCGATTAACCAAGGGTGAACACTACCCTCATGTATGATTTTAACATTGGGGTATCCCTGTGCGGCGTCTTGCCATGCATCGTAGTTTTCTGATGGATGTGGACGAATAATGATTGTGTGGTCTGTAAAGGCTTTCGCTATGATAGGAATAGCTTGTGTATAAGCATTGAATACGTTTTCTTTAAGTTCAAAATACTTTTGATAAAATTCTTTATCTTCTTGGCTTGTAATTACTTTTTTGGTCTTAAGGGATTCAAAATATTTTTCTTTACCATCAAAGTGATTGCATGAACCAAAGCTAGAGTTGATTAATATAATTTTACCAAAACGATCATTAATAGATTGCGCTTCCGCTTGAATTAAATGCCTGAATTCTTTCCTCAGCACATCAAAGCGTAAGTTTCCTGTTGTGTATATTTTGGGTGATGGCGTTGTGATATATTTTTTTAAAAGAGCATTCTGTTTTTCGCCCCATGCTAATGCAGCATCAACATGCTGTAATGTATCATCAGATAACCTCATACGTTTATACATATTATCTGAAAAAGTGACGAGCCCTTCCTCGTCCATAATACATATTGAAAACCCTTTGTTTTTCAGGCTTTGATATTGGCTTGAAAAGTTTTTTTGTGCACCGAAGCCCAAGAATATTCCGGGTGGCATAGAGTTGATGTATTTTGTGATTTCGGCTTTACGTCCAAAGACAACATTATAGCCTTTATGCGCTGCAGCAGCGGCTAATAAAAGCTTGGCGGGCATTTCTCGTACTTTAATTTCAATTGGAATATAAAGCCACTTTTCTTGTTCACTGCGCATGCCCGTTGCCTTTTTTTATAAAAATAGTTTATGAAATTGTAGTTTTGTCGAAGAATTTTATTAATTTATGAGCCATAAATATTTCTGTTTTGTACATTGAATCATATGTTGCCCCGCCTATGTGGGGTGTGAGAATTAGATTGTTATATTTGCGTGCATATTTATAGAGAGGGTTGTCACTGATGGAGGCTGTTAGTAGCGCTTGTTCATTTGAAATGACATCTAATGCAGCCCCTGATAAATGTTTGGTTTTAAGGGCTTCTAATAATGCTTGCTCGTCGATAATCTCACCGCGCGCCGTATTGATGAATACTGCGCCCTTCTTCATTTTATTAAAACAGGACTTATTAATAAAACCCTCATTTTCAGGTGAGTATGAGGCGTGTAATGTGATGATATCTGATCGTGATAGAACTTCATTTAATGAAGTACTCTCTACGGCTTCATCGTGAGGAATATCTTTGGTGTCGTAAGCGATAACAGTCATGCCAAATGCGGTTGCGTATTTGGCAACAAGCTTTCCTAGTCTACCATAGCCAATGATCCCGAGTGTTTTTCCAAAAAGATCCTGACCTTTGAATAAGTCTCTATCCCATGTGCCATTCATAACACTGTTGTATGCGTGTGGCGTGTGTCGAATGAGGGAGAGCATTAAGCCGATTGTATGCTCTGCTGTGGCCGTTACCGTTTTTAAAAACTCAGCCTCACCTTTGAGAGATAGGGTTGTAATGCCCCGCGAGTTAGCATCTTCTATATCGATGTGGTTTAAGCCTGTTGTCGCAGAGACAATTACTTTTAATTGTTTTGCATGTTCTAAGAGGTCCTTATCAATTTTATGGCCAAGCCTGACAATGACACCGTGATAATTACCAATATTTTTTTTAAGTGAGGTTCGCGTGATTGGTCCATCTTGAAGGTCTGCACGGGATTCTATTATACGCCGCGCTTCAGGAGAATAATCTGTGGGTTCGAGGTTTAAGATTTTGAATTTCATATTAGATGCCACCCCCACTGAGATAGAACGATGCTAAATTTAAGTCTTCGGGAGCATCAATATTCAATGACGTTTGTTTAGGCATTTCATATAAGGTTGGGGAATCGCAGACCGTTTGTTTGGTTTCTAATAAATATTGGGCATCAATGATATAAATGGCACCGTTGCGGATATAGAGCGGCTCTGTATCTTGGCGTCTAATAATATTTCGTCCATGCTTTAAAAAAGGTGTTAGTTGATTATTTGTATTTTTTTTGTACATAATTTGAGGGTGAACCGACTCGGCGTTATAGCAAGAAATAAGTGTTTTGGAACTGCTGGCTTGATAGAGTTTATAAGCATTATCTATATCCGCACTCGTCCTAAGCGGAGACGTAGGCTGTAGTAAAATTATAACATCAACAGCCCTATTATTCTCCTCTTGGTACTTATTAATTTCGTAATATAAAACTTCATTTGATTTTGCCTGATCCGTGGCCAAATGGTTTGGTCTTAGACTTGTTTTATTTAGGCCAGCCAAATGCGCGCAGTCCATAATTCCTTGAGAATCTGTAGATAAAATAAGGTCATTCAAAACTTGAGAGTTTTGTGCGGCTTCAATTGTGTAATGGATCAGTGGCTTGTTATTGATAGGCGTGATGTTTTTATTTTTAATGCCTTTTGATCCACCTCTAGCTGTGATGATTCCAAGAGTAAAAGACATATTTCTATTCCGCTTTTCTAAATGTCAGCAGGAAGGCTTGGCCAAAGCTTTCTTTGCAAGTCCAAGGGTTTTCTTTGTAGAGTGTATTTTTATATATCTTACTTCTAGCCCATAAAATAAAACTAAAAATTCGTGTTAAGCACCATTCAAGTGGTTTGGGAAGTAAGGAGAATGGAAATTCAGGGGAATGAGAGACCATAGGTAATGGATACATCCCTGTGACTTCAATATCTGTTACGGGTAATCCCTGAAGCAAGGGGACGTATCGCTCAGAACCAAAATCTGATCTGAAAATATCTGTTTTGGGTGGTGGTGCATTTTTTTGACTGACAAAGTTTTTCGAACAAAATTTCAAAATGGAGTTGATCCATTTATAATGTTTTTGAACATTATCAGGGCGTTCAGGGACGATATATCCTAAGAATGTTCCACCTGGTTTAAGAACCCTGATTTGTTCCATGATGGGGGATTTAACATCTTCAAAATGCTCTAATAATCCGATGCTTGTCACAACGTCGAAGCTATTATCATCAAACGGCATTTCCAGTGCATTGGCTTCAACGAAGGTTGCTGTATGTCCATGCGTTTTGAAAACCTGCTCAGCGGTTTCTAAGATGTTCTTTGACGTATCGAGTAAAGTACATTCGACGCCATGGTCTACGAAATAATTAGAGAGGCTCCCTCTTCCACAGCCGACTTCTAGGCAGTTTTGCATAGGACGATCTTCAAGAATCTTTTTAAATAAAACCCAGTGAGAACGGAATGCAAGCTGAATTTGATTTTGTGGAGAACCTTTAACCCAGTGATTGTATTTTGTTTCTTTGCGATCTTGCCAATTCTGGTCAAATTCTCCTACGCTTCCTGATGATTCTGGCTGTTGTGCTGTGTTCATTGTTGTATCCTTGGTTTATGCGCTGTAATGGAGCGTTTTGCTGTAGTTCAGTTCTATTTTTGATAGGGTGTCGGCAATTGTTTGGCCGGCTTTCCCGTCTCCATATAATGATAATTGTGGTTTTTTAGACTGGAGATGCTCTAGGATCGCGTTGTATATGATGTCCGTATCATATGTGACATCGATTACATTTTTGCCACGTTCACGTGCATTTTGTCTTGATCCAATGTTGATCGCAGGAACCCCGAGGAATGATGCTTCTCTGATGGCAACGCTGGAGTTCCCGATAATGCCTTTGGACTTGTTCAAAACCCGCATAAAATCTTGAGGCTCCATATTTTTGATGAAGTGCATATATTCGGGTTTTTTATTCTCTCGGAATGCTCTAATCCCTTTGGATACTTCGCTTCCCCCTGCATCGGGATTGGGCCAGAAGATTAAAACAGGCTTTTGTAGTTTATGCAGGGCCTGAAGCGTTGCATTGATTTGTTCTCGTCCGCTTTGGTATTCCGTTGTGACGGGGTGCTGCATGATGATGTAATAGTCACCAGACAAATCAGGGAATGTCCCTACCCCACCATATTTTTCGTAGACATCAAAATCTAAGCTAGGGTTGCTCAAAACATCTTGCGCCAAATCAATAGACGGGCAGCCTGAACAAAAAACAGTGTCCGGGTTCTCGCCCATTTTTATAATATTTTGTGCAGATTTTTTAGTTGCAGGAAAGTGGATATCGGCTAATTTTGTTACAGCGTGCCGTACCTTTTCATCAATGTTTCCAGAAACCTCTCCGCCTTGAACATGGATGAGCGGAATGTTTAGGTACGTGGCTGCGATTGCAGCGGACATGATTTCAAAGCGATCCGCCATAACAAGAACTGCATCGGGCTTTAGCCTGCTGAAGGCTCCGGAAAACTCAATAACTCCAAGGCCTGTCGCCTTGGCTGATGTTAGCAGTGTCTCCCCTTCAATGATCATGTAAATACGTTCATTTACATGATAGCCATCTTGCTCAACCATTTTATCGGTTGCGCCATATTGCTCCAGTACAGCAGAGGCTGCACAGACGACCTGTAGCTCTAAGTCTTTGTTGCTCTGTATGGATTTTAGGATGGATTTTATTTTTGCGTAGCTTGTTCTCGCTGTAAGGACAACGCAAATTTTGCGTTTGCTCATGTGTTCAGATCCTCCCATGATAATAGGCGATCTTCCGTTGCATCTTGTTTTAATCTCAGGCCTACAATTTTTTCTTTTTCTGAATAAGGGATACCTGTTCCCGGCTTCTTAGGAACAATCATATGGTTTTCTATGATTGTTCCAGCTGGATATGGCTTACGAAGGGCAATGCTTTTTGTGAATAATGATCTTACTTGCTCTAACTCATTCGCCATTACGTCTTTATTAACTGGTGATTGCTTCATCTCATACATGTGTTTTTTATGGTCGCAAATTAACCTTAAATCATCAATGGTTACGGATGCAATTGTGTCTGGGCCATACATGCGTTTATCAAATGTAACATGAAGCTCTAGTAGGTCGGCGCCCTGTGATATAGCGGTCAATGCGGGGTGAATGCTTCCTGTATGGTCTGATAGCCCGACAGGACAATTATACTTTTCTTTGTATTCATGCATAACATTGAGGCCGACTTGGTTTATCGGTGTTGGGTATTTGCTTGTGCATTGAAACAGTCCAAAATCAACGTCGTGCTTTTGGAAAAAGTCAACGGCATCATCAACCTCATTATATGTACTCATTCCTGTACTAAACAATATGGGTTTTTTGGTCTTTGTCATGGCCATTAATAATTCTTGGGAGCGAAACTCCCCGGATCCAACTTTCCATGCGGGCATTTCTAGTGCATCAAGTAGTTCTACGGCTTCGATTGAGAATGCAGAACTTAGAAAAATCAACTCTTTTTCTCTCGTGTGCCTGGCGATCTCTACCCATTGATCGTTTGTGAATTCCATGCGCTTCCAATAGTCAAAACGGGTTGCATCTTGACCACTCATAGGGATACGAAACTTTTCATCTCTTGTTGATTCAGCGTTTGCAATATGAGTTTGAAATTTTATGGCATGTGCACCAGTCTCTGAAATAGTGTCAATAAAAGCATGTACAGCCCCTAAAGAACCATCATGCGCTTGCGCGATTTCGGCGATAATAAAACATTGATTATCATTTATTTCAATATTTGATATTTTGATTAGAATTCTCCTAAGGCACTCATATATTGATTAATACTCAATCTAATCTATTATTTTTTCAGTTCAAACTAAAAACGCGATTAAATGTTTTAAATTGGGTGAAAACTTCTTTTGATTGATTTCATTTGATGCAGTGTTATATATCAAACGCTTATTTAGGAAACGTACGGGGTTACAAGATGTCTATTCATTATGATTATGTAATTGATACATTGCAGAGCTATTTTCCGAATGCGCAAGATGAAAAACTGGTGTTTTTGGATTTTGGTTGTGGCGCAGGACATATTGTTGAAAAAGGTGTTGAGGCCGGCCTTGATTTTTATGGCGCTGATCCATATCCACGAAATAGATCTGACCATTATAAAGAGGAAATGCAGAAGAATACTGTTCTTGAACAACGGATTGTGCAAATAAAGGATGATGTTTTGCCTTATCCTGATAATCATTTCGACGCCATATGCACGAACATGGTTTTTGAACATATTCCTGACATTACAAAGCCAATGTCTGAAATAAAACGCGTACTTAAGCCTGGTGGAGTTTTCTTAGCTCTGTTTCCAACGCGCGATACTTGGTGGGAAGGTCATGTGAATTTATATTTCGTGCATTGGTTACCTGCCAAATCAAAGGTGATGCGTTTATATTTGAAAACGATGAAGCGTTTAGGATTCGGCAAGAAGTCAGATGAGATGACCCCTGATGAATGGGCTAAACATTATTCAAATTATCTTCACGATTATTGTTTTTACAGATCAATGAAAGATATTCGTGGACGATGGGAAAAAACATTTGAGAAAAAGCCTGAAAGCCTAGCCTGTGAGCATATGACGTATCGTTTCTCTAAACATGAGCGCTTATCTTTTTTAGCACCGCTAGGTAAAACATTTGTTGGGCGCCTTTTGTTTCCTGTTATGTGCCACATTCGGGGGGCGCGTGTTTTACTTGTAAAGTCGTAGGGTGTATTACATATTTTGCACGTCGTTTAAGATGGCTTCAAAGTATGACGTAACCACGTCTTTTGTATAATTTATAGGCAATAAAGATAGATTTTCTTTATCCTTATGTTTCACCTTTTTCATCCTGGTGATGAAGTCGTCTATGTCGTCGGCAATATAGATCGTATTAGAGTTTTTGCAGTGTGATTGTATTTCTTTGACGCTTCCTGCCGTCTTAATCGTAATGACCGGGGTTCCACAGGCCAGAGATTCTAAAACTACATTGGGGAGTCCCTCCCATCTTGAGGGGAGCAAAAGGAAATCTGCGTGTCTCATCGCGGTCCATGGTGAGCTTATATAACCGCTTAACGTAATTTTATTGTGTAGTCCAAGTTTATTAATTAGATCTTGTAGTTCTGTTTTCTTATTGCCCTCGCCAATTATATTTAGACACCAATCGTAATGATCGGGCATTTCAAAGTTCTTAAGAGCACGGATTAATAGGTCATAGCCTTTCTCATAGCTCAGACGCCCAACACAAATAAATTGGATGGTGTTGTTTGTGTTTTTAGTGGTGGGCACGCCCTGTTCTTTTAATGTGTCTTTAATGTAATTCTGGTCAACAGGGTTTAGAAGTACCCTATGATTATCGGTTTTGATCCCAATGATATTAGAAAACTCTTCAACAATTTGCGTGCTAGGGCTTAGAACAAGATCTGCACTTGGGTATAGCCATTTGTAAATATATTTGGATATAATCCCCTTCCAGCCGTAATTTTTGACTATGACGGCTGGTAGAGAGGATTCCCGTACGATGAATTTGATTGAAGGGAAAAAAACCTTCAAACTGAGTGCTAGGGCATTGGTATGAGTCATTGTTGTTACGATGATATCAGGCTTTAATTTTTTTATAGTTCGGAAGAGCTTGAAATAACCAAAAATTAAATTACTTTGTTTTAAAAAGTGCGTTGGTACTTTCTCATCGAGCCAGTTCTTGGCCTGTTCGTCATCTTTTATAACAATCAAATGTGGATTATAATGTGAACGATTTATGTTATTGAGTAATGTAATTAAAACACGTTCCGCTCCGCCAGCTGTTAATGCAGGGAGTATAAAGACAGTTCTTACTGGGCCAGTGGTCATATATTGTTGCCTAGTTGAGACGGTAATATTTTTTGTACCATTCTATGAACTTAGGTATGCCTTCTGTTATGTTTGTCGTTGGCTGATATCCTGTAATTGCAGTTGTTTCTGTAATGTCAGCATATGTTTCACGAACGTCACCAGCTTGCATTGGTTGGAAGTCGATTGTGGCTTTCTTGCCTAATTCAGTTTCAATGAGTTTCACGAAATCCATAAGATCTTCTGAATTATTGTTGCCGATATTCAAAACACGTGATGGGGCTTCGTCATTATCTGCGTTGGGTGGATTATTTAAAACGCCAAGAATTCCGGTTACAATGTCATCAATGTAAGTGAAATCGCGTTTCATGTTACCGTTATTAAAAACAGGAAGTGGCTTGTTCTCAAAAATTGCTTTTGTAAAGATGAATAAAGCCATATCTGGACGCCCCCATGGCCCGTATACAGTGAAGAATCGTAAGCCTGTTTGAGGGATACGAAATAGATGGCTATAAGCATGACTCATTAATTCATCACTTTTTTTTGTTGCTGCATATAGAGATACGGGGTTATCAACACGGTCCTGAACAGAAAATGGAGTTTTTTTGTTTCCGCCATAAACTGATGATGAGCTTGCATAGACTAAATGTTCAAAATTTTCTGTGTGACGGCAACGCTCAATCACATTAAGGTGGCCTACAATATTACTATTGATGTAAGCGTGAGGGTTCTCCAGAGAATATCGAACGCCAGCTTGTGCGGCTAAGTGTATAACGCGTGTAAATGGCCCCTCCTCTGTCCACAAATTTTCCATGGAAGCATTATCTGCGATGTCCATTTTTACAAATTTAAAGCGATCAAACTTTTTTAACTCTTCGAGTCGTGCTTCTTTTAATGTGACATCATAATAATCATTGAGATTATCTATGCCGACAACACTCTCATCAGACTCTAGTAGCCTAAGTGAGGTGTGAAAGCCTATAAAGCCTGCAGCGCCTGTAACTAGTATGGGGGTCGACATGTTAACTCCTTGTATATCACGTTTTTTGTAATCCATGAGTTGTCTTACGCGTGATTATGATGCATTTTTTTTAAATTGTTTTTTTGTGAATACTGAAAAATAGGCGTAGTCATCTGTTACAGGTTTTTCAGTAAATAGATCAGAGAGCTGTACATCGTAAAATTCAGCATATCGTTTAGATAGTTCAAGTGCTGTCGCTTTTCTCACATCAATAACGATAACATCAGGCTTTTCCTCTAGGTCAAATATGTTTGAGTTTACGGCGGTTGATAGTTTTATTTTGCCGATTTGTAAGGATGGACCATCAATAAATACAAAATCAAAATTATCTTTGAAGACGGCATCATACTTAATCTCAGGAGGTGTCCTTGCGGGCAAACATAATTTTTCATGCACAATGATATTTAAATCGTTAGCGATTTCGTTATTTACAAGATCAGACGTATTTTTTGCCCATTTTTCATTCTCATCAACGCTCAATAAGCTTGCATTATGTTTTTTTGCATAGTTCGCAAATACTAAAGTGGAGGATCCGCTCCCTAATTCCAAAATCGAGTTGGGCTTGTGTGTTTCAAGTAACCTTTGTAAGCACCATAATTTATAAACTTGATACTGGTGCTTCAAACCTCCGGAATTGCGAAACTTTTGTACATATTCGTTTAAAACATTATAATCGCTCTTATAGGCTTCAAAATGTTTTTCATGAGCATTCATAATGCTTTGTTCGCGTTTTTTTCGCACCAAAAATCGTTTGATACTCGGCATTCTTTCGCGACCAGTGATGCGCTTTAGTATTTGGTTCATATTGTCTCCTCTTTAGTACTAATTATTTTTAAAACGCCATTTTCAATCTTGGAAATTGTATCGGCATGATCAAATGGTGCAAGATTGTGAGATATTGCGAGTATAAGCATGTTTTGTGATAGGTGCGAGATTGTTTTTAAAATGTCTTTTTCTGTCTCTTTGTCTAATGCGCTTGTTGCTTCATCAAGAATCAAAAGTGATGGCTGGTTTATGATTGCACGTGCGATGGCTATACGTTGCCGTTGACCGCCAGAGATCTTATTCCCTCGCTCGCCGACTATCGTTTCTATTCCATTAGCCATTTTTTGCACGAAATTATATGCATCAACCAATTTGAGTGTGTCGATGATACATTCATCAGAAATTTGTGGATCATTTAAACGTATGTTATTTGCAATGGTATCATGGAATAGAAGAACATCTTGGGGAACATAACCTATTTTCTCTCTCCACATCTTGATATCAAGATCTTCAAGGGCGGTTCCATCAATTAATATTTCCCCACTATTGGGTGTATGTAGTCCAATGATGAGATCTAGGAGGGTTGTTTTTCCTTCTCCCGATGGTCCGCATAATATATGCATTCCCTTGGATGGAAGTTCTAAAGATAAGTTTTCGAAAATGAAGTTCTGGCCATAGGCAAATGAAATATTTTGTATTGAAATACCCTCATTCAGAACGGGTGTTTGAGTGCCTGTGTGTTCGCTGCCCATAGATTTAGCATGTTCTATTTTATCATGCAGTGACCATAAAGCGCTTTCGTTTGTAACCATTGAAAGATACGCGCTTTGAACGGCTGAAATTTTCATGACCATTCTTAAAAACAATAGAGCTAGGAACAGAAGTTCTGATACGGGTAGATCTCCATATTCTAGAATAAGAAATATTCCAATTGCCATAAATGTAACCATTATAGGTTCTGATAGAACTCTGAGCGCATGGCGTGACATATCCATTCGTAATTGCGCAGAACGTAGAGCCAACACATCATTTTCAATCATTGAGAAAAGGTTGTTTTCTTTTCCCATTGCTTTAAGGGGTTTTACACCAAATAACGTGTCAGTAATTCTGGTTAAAACTAGCTCCAATACTTTGGTTTGCTCATTTCCGGCTTTTCGTCCAGTGCCTATAAGGTATGTGAGAGTGAACACCATAAAGACGCCTGCAAATACGGCGGCTATGGTCAGTTTCCATGAGATAAGAAATGCAATCATTCCATAGACGGTGACTTGTATCATCCATGACAGTGCATAACAGCTATGCATAAAGCAATAGGCAGAGCGCTGAGCTTCTGTGCCAATTGCATTGGCGCTAGAGCCACTTTGTAAGTTAGTAAAGTGTTTCCATTTGGAACCTAATAGATTTTTTAAATATCTAAGCCTTAGGTCAGTGCAAACATGTGCCGATGAGTATGCGACTTGTGCCATGGCAAACATGGTTATTGCAGACTTAAGGATAATGAGACCCGTTATAAAAATTAGGATTGGCCCAATGGTGACTGTTAAACCTAATGCATCAAAAAATGTTTCGACAATTTGAAAAACCGTGCCTTCATTTGTTCCTACTTGCTCAGTCATTATTGAGACAAGTGGAAGAAGTGCCATAACCCCAATGCCCTCAAGCAGCCCTGCAATAATAAGCGCTCCGACCATGACCAAGCCTCGCTTAGGGTATGCTTTGGCGAAATATATAAATGTTTTCCAACTATCCAATTTTATCATATCGTGAGATCTTAAGCGTGATTGTTACCAACAAAATGTGCGGGCATTATAGAACGTAATTATATAAATTCAACAGCATGACTTTTTTAATATTTAGATTGGAATTGAAAGGATACTGCCGCCGGACCGTATGTTGATGATATTAACGGCTTATGCTTAACCATAATGATGGAGAAAGGGATGTTACCGGGGAAGTTTATATTCAGTATTCTTATGATTTTGAAAAAAAACGCGCGGCGCAAGTGTGGGAACTCATCCTTGACCTATGCATCCTTGGAAGACATCCCTACTCTGGATGAGCTACGAGAACGGGTTAAAGACTCTGGGCTATTGTGAGCTTTCATCTATGGTGATGGATGGCTATCAACATCCTCTTCGTCTATATTAATAGCAACTAAAGTAGAGTTTTTTATTTTAGATTTTAGTTCCTTATTTAATTTTGCAACACTACTGCCGCCAGATAGACCACGTTGACCTCTTGCCAGAGAAAGTTGAAGTGCGCTAACTGTCATTTCTCCAGCATAAGTGCCGTGTTCAAGAACATAGCCTTTTCCATCCGCACCCTTTTTGTCTGTAACTAACCACTCACCTGTCTCTTCCCAATGTTCACGCCCAATTTTTTCATAGTCGATGTAGAATTCTAAATGCTTTGGCACTTCGCTGGTTTGCTCTGTAAGTTCCTGCGCGTAATCTGCAAGTGATGTGTAAGACCCTGTATAACTTTCCTCTGCGGCCTTGGTTGCATCGTCTAATGACCCGCCAAAATGACTTAATAACTCGCCGCCTATCTCTGAATGCTCCTCAAGAAAACAGGCTATTTCATGCACTGACTCTATACCTTCATACTCTCCCAATCCATAACCGCCAAACCCTTCGTAATCGTGTATTGCGTATTCTTCCGCGTCCTGCTCTGGGCTATCTTTTAACATGTCATTAATCTGATCTTGTATATCATTCATTATCTTATCTCTCCTTTAGTTAAAAAGCACACCCCTTTTGGGGTTGAAAAACCCCAGACAAAGAGCGAGAGAAACGAGCGTTAAATCGTGCGTTTTGTTGGAATCCAGACAGGGGGAACCACCCACTCTGCACAGAGCGCAGCGGCGAAAAATAGAGGGCTAGCATCACGAACTTGTCCTAACAAATCGGCTGCTAACGTATCATCTATAGCTCTATGTGAAGAGCGTAAAAGCTCATCAGGTGTTGCCTCACCACTGGGCAATATGACTTCTTTTTCTGAAGAAGTATTCGAAGATTGTGTGCCCTTACGGCTTCGGAACTCTTGGAAAGCTTCGAATTGTTCAAGGAATTTGTTATCAATTCTATCTGGATTACTCGCAAGCACTTTTCGACCGTCTTCTGTCAGGATAAAATGACTACGGGCTGGATAACTCAACAGACCTGCTTGCTTGAGAGATCCTTTAGCCCAATGAATACGATTTGAAAACGTTGGTTGCTTTCCACTTGGAAGTAACTGTTCTTTCTCTTCTTGTGTAAGCTGAAATTCAATTGCTAAAGCATCAATCACATCAGAAGTAATCATTTCTCCTTGTGCACAAGACGTTAATACTGGAAGCATAAGAGTTTGATAGTCGGGTATCATTTTGCACCTTCCTTTTTCTGTTGTTCAATCCAGCTTTGAATTTTAAACTGTTTAAAGCGCAAACGACCACCTACTCTAAATCTAATAGATTTGCCATCGGCCGTAAATATATTCTTAACTAACTTGGGGGATTCCGTAACCTCTTTCAAGATCAATATTTTATTATTCAATTCCCCCACCCCTTAAACCAGTTCTAACCATTTATCGGAAAGTTCATATCTACGAGATTTGTTGGCGTTGCCATGCTGGGTTATAAAATCGCTATCAACCCATTTTTTGCATAAATTTAACGCTGTCCGTATATGGATATTCAATAACTCTGCGATCTCGCGAGTGGTGATATATTTGCTTTTTGTGAACAGGCTCAAGACTTGTTTCTGCCTTTGGTCGAGTTCACGTAAAAGTACGCTGTGATCTGTCTTCTCACCCGTAGCTGCCTCGCTTGCTTTTAATCGTACATTGGCAAATGCATCAGCCATGCCCTCACAGAAATACACAATCCATCCGGTAATATCAGTCTGCTCACGACCCATATAATAGTTGTGAGATTCACCAACAGTCAGGGCGTTGTAATAAGCTTGTAAATTCGTTGCGTAATATTCTTCAAGAGAATAAATCCCTTTTAATCCATAGCCTGATTTGTGTAATACCAAATTAGTGAGTAATCGAGCCGTTCGCCCGTTACCGTCATAATATGGATGGATTGTGGCGAATTGGTAATGCGCAATAGCGGCAATAATGGGCACAGGTAATTCCGCTTTACTGACCTCATCATTGATCCAGTCAATCAGATTAAGCATGAGGGGTGATACATCTTTAGCTTCCGGCGGCATATAAACAATAGAGCCACTTCCGCTGTCTTTAATCACGTTCTGACCATCACGATACGGTGAAGAACGCTTTTTACCCTCCATCACTAACCCGTGCAGAGTTTGGATATCAGGTTCAGAAATTTGAGCAGCTTTGGCCTTTATAAGCGTGTCAAGAGAATCCAAAGCCTGATAATAATCTTTAACTTCTCTTTCATCGCGCTCTCGATTGGGGAATGTTCCGCCATGAAGCACATCTTCCACTTGCTCTTGTGTCAGGCGGTTGCCTTCGATTTGCGTAGAATAATGTGTGGATATAAGGCGTGCGGACTCGCGTAAAGATGTCAGGACAGGTACAGTTATCGGCAAGCTGGAAACTGCCTGACGAGAGGCCTCAATATCCATCAATAATTTTGTGAGTGCCGCTGTGATTTGAAAATTAGGCGCAAATACCATTGAATAAGCCTTACGTTTATGATGGTTTCCATACTAGCAAGATTCGCACAAACTTCCAATAAAATTCCAATAAACTTCGCATTTTATACCGCATCCAAGGACATGCCTTGGTCGTGATTGAGCGTCGAAACGCTCACGGCATCCAATCCGCGCAGGGTTGGTCATGATTAAACTGTGACCAGTTTACGGTATCCAAACGGCGGACGGTTGGTGCATGGTTCAGTCCAGATGAAGAGGCATATCTCCAAGGTCTGGTCGATGGGTTTGGGGCAGCGCTAAAGCTCCTCAATGGTGATCGAATGGCCACCCCGTTCACTGGTGCAGCACCCAACTCGATGTTGGTAATGCGCCACTAAGCTCTTGCCGTCGCCCGTCACCCGCACCAATAGAGGAACTATGCTGCAACTGCTCATTTTGTGAAGAAAGAAATCGCTGTAATGAGGTGGGCGACGGTGGCACTGAACATGCCACGATTGCGGAGAACAAGCATTAGGCAAAAGCCTAACACCTGTCCGAACTCTAAGTTCTCACAAGATTAAGGCCTTGCTGTGAACAAAGGATTTTCGACAAAGATTAACGGATTATTAAGATAATCAGCGTAGAATCTAGAATAAGGCGTAGTTTATATCTGAGAGAATAAACTGCATTAATGCATCATTATGCGTATGCCTTTCTTCAAAAATTAGGTGAACTAAAACCTGTAGCAACAGGCTGCATCATTTTTTGTCGAAAGGATTGTATTCATGGAAACGCCTATATCCCCAAAAAGCATTAAGAGTGAATTTGAAGTGCAAGTCACAGCGGCGCTTATGATTCAGAGTAATGCCCTCATTCCAATCAAATTGGCAGTGAAGCTCTGCGGTATTTCTCGCCAAGAGATTAACCGCCGAATTGCTCGCCGGACATTTCCAAAACCACATAAGCTCTCAAACAAAAGAAAAGCCATCCGCAAGGCCTTCTATTTACTCGACCTGCATGAATGGATCAAAAACCCTCACATGTACCTACAGAGCGAGTAAATCACCATGGTACAAGCAACATATAACTCTTGTGGTCATAGTTATCATTGGGAATGGGTAGAAGCGTTTTCAAAGTTTGGCTTTAGTGATGGAGACGGACACATTAAAACGTACCTCGTTTCCTTTGTGTAGCAAAAGGCTGGCTATGCCGTGAAGATCGGAAAATGGCTAATACACAACCAGATAATATTTTCGATTAGTAAGAATGGTGTAGATTACCTGCTCGATTTGGGCACTAGCTTTACCAGTGGTTACGACCATCCTTACAAAGTTCTTCCTAGATATATAATCGAATTACTCGATGAAGCATTTCCACCGACTTCGGTTTATTCATTTCCTTGAATTAGAGAAATTATCAGAAAAATAAGCCCTAAGCAGGGAAAGTAAACTTATCCACATTTTTTGATTTTCACCAAATTTGGTACTTATTGGATATTCCTTCTGAGTAGCCCAGTGAGTAGCCCAAAGAAAAACGGCATTTTCCGCATTTAAAATGTAACCATTAACATACTGAAATATAAAGAGGAAAATGGTGCGCCCTACAGGAATCGAACCTGTAACCCCCTGCTTAGAAGGCAGGTAAACAAACTAGACTTTTATTATCTAAAACAAAGTGTTACACCCTGTATTTTGTACCATAAAAAATTGGGGATAATATTCTTAACCCGCAGTTTCCCTTGGTTTAGTATTAAAATATGGTACAAATATACATGCTAAAGATGACGTTTAAGGTATGATTTAACAAAGGTGTTATGAGTATGAAGTTTTTAAAATTAATATTAGTAATCTTATGTTTTTTGCCAATTAGAAGCGTACATTCTAGGCCAGAAGAATCCTCAAATTCAGTAGTTACAAGTTCATATTTTAATTTCATGTACACACTAAAATTTGCACATTAATTTTGTTTTGACTCAGATGAATATCTTGATGAAAATTTTTCCTTAAATTTGAATATAATTGATAAAATGCACAGGCAAGCCCTCAACGAATATATTTTTAGTTATAGATCGGATGTTTCTGGTGAACAGTTATATGAAGGTGTTACACAGAAAATTAAAGAAATGAAAAGTACTGTTAATAAACACATTAATGAAAAAGGCTGCGAAATTCCAGTTCGGCAAGTACAAAAACTTTCTACGATAATTATAATAAGATGCCCCCTGGTCAATTTAAGAATCTTATAGATACAGAAATCAATAAACGCACTGAGCATATGAGTAAATACAAGTAATTTACAACACTCCTGATTTAATGTTCTTGTAATGTTCCTTCTTCTGTGAGATAAAAAAACATGCAGAAAAAACAAGACATCACCTCATCGGGTAGCATCCGAAGAGCAGGAAAAGCTCGCCTTAAATGGTTGTTCTTAGATTTGAACAGCTACTTTGCAAGCGTGGAGCAGAACGAGAACCCTGCTTTGGTCGGTAGGCCTGTCGTCGTTGTGCCGATGGATACTGATTACACATGTGCGATTGCTGCCAGCTATGAGGCCAAAGCTTACGGCATTAAGACGGGAACCATAATCAAGGATGCTAAAGAGCTGTGCCCTGATTTGGTCTGCGTTGTCGCGCGTCACCATAAGTACGTTGAATATCATCATGCAATAATGGCCGAAATAGAGAAGCACATCCCTATCACGCGTAAATGCTCGATCGATGAGGTCGTATGTGAGTTGTTGGATAATGAGCAAAACATTGAATACATTCATGATTTATCGAGGCGCTTGAAAGTTGGTATAAGGGGGAATGTTGGGCGCGCAATCGGGTGTTCCATCGGCGTGGCGCAGAACTCGTTTCTTGCGAAGCTGGCTAGTGATATGCAGAAGCCGGACGGGTTAACCATACTGCAGCCTGATAACTTCACCGATAAACTGTTTCAATTGAAATTACGGAATTTGACGGGGATCGGGCGCAATATAGAAATCAGGTTAAATAATGCCGGCATAAATACCGTTGAGCAATTATATAACTTGTCTCCCAAACATGCGCGTAAAGCATGGGGCAGTGTTCAGGGCGAACGGTTCTGGCTTAAACTGCGCGGCGTTGAAGTGCCTGAGATTGAAACGAAAACGAGTGTTATTGGGCATAGCAGAATATTAGAACCTGCCCTACGCCATCCAAGCAAAGCTTTCGGCGTGGCCCGCCACTTAACCATGAAAGCATCATCGAGATTACGCACCGGGGGGCATTACGCGCGGAAGTTCTCATTGAGTATCAGAACACCAGACAAGAAACGTTGGGAACATACGCGCTCATTCTCAGCAACACAGGATAATTTCGTGTTTGTAAAAGCGTTAGAGGCAATGTGGGATGTGATGCTGGCGGACATTAAGCCCGGTAAGCTATTCAAGATATCGATCTGTATTTCTGATTTATATGAGAAAGATCAGGTTACGCTCGACCTGTTCGACAGTGCAGCCGTAGAAACAAAGCAGAATAATGCGCTTACCGAATGCATGGACATTCTGAACCAACGTTACGGGACGGATACCATAAGCATCGGTGCGATTCCTGAATGCCGTTCAAGTGATCTGGGAACAAAGATAGCATTTACGCGGATTCCTGAGTTAAAAGAGTTTGAGAGTTAGTCCTAGAGCATACGAATGTATTTTACGGATGAGAAGTTTGACTAAAATATTAATTCAACAGATTATAATGTAAAAAGCGATAAACATGAAACATATGAGGGGACTAATATGAGTGATATGGATTTTAGAGTAGGCGTCTATGAAAATACGAATGATGCAGTTCTCTTTATTGACCCCAATGATCTAGATAGAAGTACTCCATATAGTAATGCCAATATAAGTGCTGTACGTGACGCTCTAAACAACCAGCAGGATGGTCTTGGTACGCGCCTAGGTCAGAACGACATAGAGTATATGATTAGAAGAGCCTTAAATAAATCTCCTTCGGCCATACCAAAGGAGCTTGATGAAAGATATTTTACGCCTAGTGCCCCTGCAGGCGAAACAGAAAGTGTATGTCTAGTTATAAATCAAACTCACGGAAGAGATGAAAAATTGGCTATAGCTAGCGCTACTGCACGCATGCCATCAAGTCTACTTAAGCCGCCACCAGGGCCAGAAGGCATCTGGGATAGATTTATCGGTGTGCACGAAGGAACACATTGTAATGATACTTTAGATCTTAGTAACCTAACTCACACTGACATATTACTTAGTGAGATAAAGGGAGATTTAGCATCGATGCAATGGTTGAAAGATAATAACCACCATGATGTTGCCCAAGCATTCACAGATTATCGTATATTAGGGGCTGCATTTAATGATAAAATTCACCATGCTACTGGATTTGCTATAAACACTAATGGTCATATTCAAAACACAGAAGACTATATAAAGGCAGTAAAAGAAGTCGGGCCAAGAATGTTACAAGCCGTGTCTGACGAACACGATCTAGGTAGTCAAAAAAATGCGCAGAAAATGGCAGGGAGAAACCCCGGAAGGTTCGTACGCACTATAGAACGTGCTATAGAACGTGGAGAGTTTAAAGACGAAAATAATCCTGATTTAGAATCCCATGTGCAAGCTTACACGCAAGCATTTCGTAGGCAAGTTGAAGGCATAACTCCCCCAGTGGCATCACAGAATAATATCACCAGTTTCAATCAGGTAGATCTTAATGATATAAAAGGTGGGGAGATAAGTGTTGATCTAGCAGGTGGCGATAGTGCCTCAATGACTATAGGCGAAGTAACTGCCTCTGATTTTTTTGCCAGCTTTGCGCACCCTGAATTGGCAAATCAAAGAATTGCACTACAAGAGGCTGCAATAAATCCTGCTCTTGATTTCTCAATTAACCAAAATAATGTTGCTACCATGTCTGTTTGATCAGGAATAGCATTTAAGGATAAAGCACATCCTGAATTATGGGTTGGAAGTAATTCCATTCACTCGCATAGCAGAGCTGGAGGAGTTTAAAATTTGAACGGTTCGTGATATATCTAATCGTCTAATGAAAACAAACACTTTTTAATTTCGCCAAATAAGGGATCGTTAATAATGAAATTTTCACCATACATTCTTACTACTTGTCTTGCCTTAATCCATTCCCCAGTTGCTTATGCACAGACTATCGATGCTAATGAAATTCTTACAAACAGCATATACGACCACTACATAGAAACCAGTCAGTTTGAGAATGAATTAGATACAATGGCCGAAATACTCGGAAGAAACCCAATGATATCAAAGGATACTGTACGTATTTCTAAGAGTGATGCAAGAAGAGACCTAAAAACGGCATTAAAAAATTTGGTTGATGAACACGTGGAATGGACTGTCTCCAATTACCAGTTTGCCAATCCTTCCTTCAATGAAATCCCCGTTAGATTTGATTCATTTGTGGTAATGAATGGCGAAGGATTGTCCGAGGCTGAGGTTAATTCTCGCTGGACAAAAACAGAGTCGGAAACAGCGCAGACCACAACGACAACAGGATATACACTTGGCGCGGGTTATAAATATACTTTAACCTCTTCCATAGAAGCAGAATTTGGTGTTAAGGGGTTGACCAGCGCGACTGCTAGCATAGAAGCAGCACATGAAATTTCTATAAGCGCTAGTTATAACTTCCAAGACGGTGTTATGAATGCGACGGTTAATCAAACTGAGGTTAGCAACGAGGTGAAACACAAGATTAGTTCTGGGCAATGCGTTAAGTTTAAAAGGTCTATTCATCAAGGTAAATACAATATTAGCTGGACATCCGACGCTACCCCTCAAGCAAATATGTCCTTGGATACAGTCATTAAGATACCATTAATAAACTATACAATTGATATTAATTTACCGATAAATGCACAAACGCATGTAGAAACAGAACGTAGAGAGAATCCTGAATTCTTACAATTAAAAGGCGCAATAAGCGGGGATGCGGTATCTTACAGTCAAGCTTCCATAACACTGATGCCCAATGATAGCATTGAGTGTACAGATGAGGCTGCTAACTAATATATTTTAATTCACCATTAAATGATTTCTATCTCCCCAAAAAATGTAACGTTGGGGGGGTAAAAACCCTGAAAGATGTCGCACAAATAATTCAGCCGTACTTGGATATAGATTCAAATAAAGATGGCACGATTAGTGAAGAAGAGAATAAGGCTTACACTGGAATTGTAGTGCAGAAACCAAACGTGCCTAAGGGTACAGCACACCCCGAATGATAGGTTCAAAATAATTACCTATTGCTGCATATCCTGTGTCTGAAGGGTGCAACGTATCATACATTTTTCCAGCCGCGTCAGCCGTTGCATAATCGCTCATATCAGGGGCTAGGCGACTGTCTAATATTGTGCAGCCATACGTCGCAGCTAAAGTGGTGAGAACGCTCGGCACGTAATCAAGTCCGCCATCAATGTCATTCGGGATCTGCAAGAAACAATCCGCAGATGCATTCGCCGCTTGCACAGCTTGAATATAGCATCGACATCGTTGGTATAGCTGGTCTCTGTTGTTAATGCAGCGCAAAAGGTCATTGTATCCAGAGAGCATTTTCAGATGAAACTTGACGGAACTGACAAAAAAAGCTCAGAGTTAGAGAAACCTACTCAACCGAATTTGGATGCCTTGTATGGGTAAGAAGCGTACCAGCTCTAAAAATATTAACATCCCCAAGCGTTGGGGATGGCGTAGAGGCGCGATATTTTATGCTGTGCCTAAGGGGGTGGAAGGCCAATGGGATGGCAAACAGCTTTTTAAATTGGGGAATACGGAATCAGAAGCATATCAAACATGGGCTGATCGGATTGAGTTCGTGGGGAATGTCAGGACGATTAACGACCTATTGGAACGCTATGCAAGCGAGGTTGTGCCAAACAAGGCCATAAACCAAAACTGAAAACAATGCCTACATGAAGCATCTTCGTGCTGTATTTGGTGATATGAAGTTGCATGATTTAGAACCGCAACATATCTATCAATATGTTGATCAGCGCAGGAAGAAGGTCATTAATAAGAACGGCAGAACTAGAGGCGGCTTATCGGTTGCGCGTAAAGAAATACACATGCTATCAGATGCATACACGCATGCTGTGGGTTGGGAGTATATCAAATCACACCCATTCAAAGGAGAGATAAAGCTCGATACAGAAAAGCCACGTGATCGATATATTGAGAATTGGGCAATGATAGAGTTTTTCAAAATAGAACCAACAGGAAACAGGAGGGATTCCAGCAAAACAATACAGGCCTATGCAAAGGTGAAGCTATTAACCAGCTTAAGACAACAGGATTTGCTTTCAATGAAGGTATCACAGCTTAAAGAGGATGGTATCCACGTCACACCGTTAAAAACGGTTAACTCTACGGGAAAGACTATCATTATTGAGTGGAGCGAGGCGCTTAGGGAGGCCGTGGAGTACGCCAGATCAATTCGGCCTGTCAACATATCCGCGTATCTCTTTTGCAGACTGGACGGCACTACATATTATAAAACAGGTACGAAAGACCCCGCCTCTGGCTGGAAAACAAATTTTGGCCGGTACATGGACAAGGTGATTGATAAAACGGAATTAGAGGTCAGATTCACAGACCATGATATACGAGCCAAATGCTCAAGTGATATCGATGAGATAGAGGATGCAATGAAGCTTTTGGCGCATTCTAGCTCTAAAACGACTCAACGCTCATATAGGCGGAAACCTGAAAAAGTGAAACCTGCAAGATAGATAATATGGTACGGATTTCCGTTTATGGTACAAACCAAGTTTTAAAATACTCTGTAAGTGATGGTAAGTGGTGCGCCCTACAGGAATCGAACCTGTAACCCCCTGCTTAGAAGGCAGGTGCTCTATCCAGTTGAGCTAAGGGCGCACATAAGTAAATATTATCGATAAACTGCATAAAACCAACTGATAAATCAAGCTTTTTTATACCAATAGGACAAATATTATTTAAAATTATCAGAATAGTTTCTGGGTTTAATCCGTCTGTCATTTGCTGCAAGCACTGTATAGTCCCAGCCCTTTTTCTCCGCAAAGGCAATTGCGGCATCGCAAGAACCAAAATTCAGACGAACCTGATTGAGTGTATCACCGGCTTCTGACCAGCCCATAAGAGGGTCCCCACCGCTTAAATTATGGTCTTCATGCTCTAAAACCCAGCCATTTGCTTTTCCGCGGCCTGATTGCATTGCATTCTTAGTTGGTTTGAAAATCGTAACATTCATAATATTCTATCAGTCTTTAATAACGGAATCATACTTTACCAGCGATAAATACGTCTGCCAACTATACTTATTACAATTCCGAATAATATATATGGCAGAAGGTGATAAGTATATAAATGCCCGATATGGTCAGACATACAAACCACGCGCAGCCCGAGATATCCCAGACTGCCCACGGCCAAAGCGTTCATGAAAGACATCGCAAACGGATGGGTCGTTCTGCCTTTTATTGATAAAAGCACAATCATAAATGCAGGAATAACGCCAAAAACAAGGGAATCTGTTACGCAATGGTGCAAATACAGCTCTGGAATGTCATGGGCTTCCATAGCCATGCGTAAGATAATTTGGAGTGTAAAGGTAACGAAAAGCGTCGTCGGGACGGCCATCATCCATCTCTGCCCACGCATATCAGGCACACAAAGCCAAGAGGAACAAAGCATAGCGCTTATAGAGATTGCAAGAATATGCGCTAACTCAAACACATAACTTGGGTCTTGAAGCTTCATTGAAAAATCAGGGCGAATGACAAAGAAAGCCATCATGAACAAAGTGTATAGAACAGCAAGAACTCCCCATAAGGCAACGCGCCGTATAGGGTGAGACATGCATTTCATTTCCGATAAATCATCAGATAATGATGCAATCAAGCTGTCTGTATTTTGCTTTCCGTCACTCATTTTAACCTAGCATATCCTTCAGTTTATTTGTCGTCCTGTGCGCTGCGACCTTCACCGCAGAAACACTCATATCCATTTCGCTTGCCACTTCTTTTGCGCTGTATCCTTCCACTTTAATCATCCTAAAAATCTTCTGTTGTTTGGCCGGCAGAGAGGCTATTGCCTTCTCTATATCTTTTAATTCGCCGGAAGTGGTCTGAAAAGTTACATTTTGTCCAAAAATATCTATATTTTCTTTGGAGCGCTCTTTTGTCTTTTTATCTCTGTAATATTTACGCAAAAGATCTGTGCGCCTGAATTGGATAATAGCATTCAGCCAAGGCTTGAATGGGCGATCAGGGCTATATGAATTCAATGACTTATGCACGGAAATTAAAACTTCCTGCGCGATATCATCCACCCAGTCAGGGTTAGACAATCCACCTGCAATTCGAGATTTTATAAAGGGCAATATATCGGTTAGCAGCGCCGTGTAAGCACGCTTATCCCCTGACTGAGCCTTGATGGCCAGATCTTTCCATAGTTCATTTTGAGAAACATCAGTCATAGTCGAAGGTTATTGCCCCTCTAAAGCGGTGAAGTGGTAGGAGAGAGAACACTTTAATTCCCATTCTCTCATTCCTAAAACAGATGCTTTATTTTCTTCTCTTAACATGTAAAAGCCTTAACCCAAAAGATATTCTAAATACACTCTAAGAACTGAACGCAGATTATTGATAGCATTAATTGCATTTCTTTTCTATGAGGCAAATATTTTTATGCCACTTTGTTAACGATTATCCATGTAACAATATTTGACATATCAGCGGAGCGAGTGCTAAAATTCAACAAAAATGAAGGCGGCCTATAAGCATGACATTATCAGATGACAAAAAATCAGAATATTTTAAATCAGTTTGTCAAATTTTTGCTCTGCATGGCAATAGACAAGGCAGCGGAAATGGAGTCTTTATAACACCAAGCCATGTATTAACGGCTTGGCATGTTGTTCAAGGTAGTCGTAAAGGCACTTTAGTATTCCAAAATGATGATGGGGAAATGGCTAATGCAAAAGAAGGTGGGTTTAAAACACGTGACTCCGAGCATGACCTTTGTATTGTTGAACTTGATAGGCCAATAGGCGGTGATAACTACGCTCGCCCAATTAACAAACATATACTAAATGATAGTAAATCTAAGAATAATCATTTCGGCACTGTTTTTTCAAAAAATGTCACAGGTAATAAAAAAGTTGTCGAGGACGTTTTTGCAACAAGCTTTATGCATGCAAGTTATGATCAGACAGAGATCGATAAAAACCCATCTGGTATAGATGCCAATAGTCTCAATAGATATCACATTAAAGACAAATTACTTCACCAAGGACATTCCGGATCGCCAATATTAGATGACAATGGATATATCCTTTCTGTAGTTTCTGCGATTGAGATTGGAATAACACCAGCAGAAGGCCAACTTGTTAAATCAGACATCCTTCTGGGGCCATCCCCCGAGCAGGTTGCAAATTTTGTTGATAGTTTCTTATTTAGTCCGGAATCGGTGCATTGCTCTAGTGAGCCTTGATGCTCTATCTCAAGCTATCCTCAATGGGATAAAATAGTGTCTATGGGGCATTAATGGAGTAAAAAAGCTTTGTAAGCCTTCGTTAGTGGTCGGAGCGAGAGGATTCGAACCTCCGACCCCCTGTTCCCAAAACAGGTGCGCTACCAGGCTGCGCCACGCTCCGACATAAAACGTAATCGGTTTCTACACGATGCCTCACCAAACAGCAAGAGAATATACTAAAAAATATGAGAAAAATATTTGTGGGACACTCTATTTTAAATTAGCAGAGGTAAACACCTCGTATAGAATACGGTCACCAACGTGGAGGCCCAATGTTTCAGCCTCCCCTGCCCCTATTTCCAGCACAGCAGAGACTGCACCAGCAGAGCTGATCCGTGTTAACGTATTTATTTCTGCATTGGGGTGGATATGGTGTATGACGCCGTCTTTACGAATGAATAAGATATCCAGAGAAACCAATGTGTTCTTCATCCAGAAATTTCTTTCTCTCTCACCTTTAAATAAGAACAGCATGCCTGTATTTCTTGGAATATGCCGCCTGAACATCATTCCTGTTCGCTGTTCTTGCGTTGTGCGTGCTAATTCTACTGTAAGACTATGCCGCGCATTATCATTACTTAGAATTGAAATTTCGACTTTTTCCAAAGTCTTAGGGGCTTTATGAATGCTTGGCACAAGGCCTTCAATCGGAGGAGGAATCTTTACAACGGCGCTATCTGATTGTGAGGAATCTCCGGAGGCATCGGATGTTTTGGCATTTACAATATTTGAAAAACCAAAGAAAAAGGCGCAAAAAAAACAAAATAAGCCAATAATAAGCGAGCGATTACCCTTATTAAAAACTAACATTTATGTTCTCCTAACTATCTATAGATTGGATACTCTCTAAATCATTCACAAGTGAATCATATGTTATTAAACCATGCAATTTGCCACTACGATCAACAACGGGCAAAGGGCTTCCATTCTTGGTTAATACGCTAACCCCTTCCCATATCGGTGCATCAGGGAAAACAGTGTCCGGCTTTCTGTCCATAAGTTCGGAAACGGCCAAAGTTTTAACATTGGCTAAACGTTTTGCTACGCCGGGGGCTGCTGTTACTTTAATGTCAATTTGCACACCATCTGTCATAACAACGGAAACCGGGATGAGATTTTTGAGAAGGATTTTCATAGAAAACAGCCCCAAAAACAAGCCATCTTTATCAATAATAGCACAAGCCTGCGCTTTGCCCTTTTTTATAGATTTAAGGACCTCCTCGACAGCATCATCCGGTGAGGCTGTCACGATCTTTTTTAGTATGGCAGAATGGCACGGCATAGTCATACTCCAACACGCGAAATGAAACTTCTGTGATTATCCTTAATTTTTCTTGTCTATACCAGCTAAAAAATCAAGGACATGTTGTGATGCGCCAAAATCATAGAGATTATTATGGTTTCCCTGTGGAAATTCGATGAATTTCTTGGGTTCTATTGCTGCTTCAAATAATTTTTTAGCAGAATCAAAGGGAATCGTCTGATCTTTGTGACCATGTAGAATCAGTAATGGGGCGTCTATTTTCTCAATTTTCTCAATATTCATGTAGCGATCACTGAGGAGATATTTCACAGGAATAAACGGGTATTGTCGTCCAGCAATGTCGACTAAACTTGAGAATGGAACTTCAAGAATAAGCCCCTTAACGTCATATTCCGTTGCCATTTGTACTGCGGTGCCAGAGCCGATGGATTCTCCGTAGAGTATAATATTCCCAACGTCGATCTTCTGAACCTCTAAAAGCCAATCAATATAGGCACGGCCATCATGATAAAATCCCTGCTCGCTTATCGCGCCACGGTTGCCGCCATAGCCCCTATATTCAGCCAGTAACATGCCATATCCTGCGGCTAAATATGTTTGTGCTTTGTAAATGCGGTGTCCGTAATGTCCTGCATTACCGTGAAACAAGACAATAACCGGCTTGCCCAGTGTTGCAGGAGGAATATACCATGCCTCAAGCGCCTGCCCGTCTTGCGCGATAACCTTTACAATATCAACGCCCTTAATAGGCATAGGCTTAGACTTATCAGGAAAATAGATCACCGTTCTCTGCGCAACAAACAAAACGATAACTAAGATGATGTAGAACAGAACTATTCCGAATAATAATTTCATATTATCCTCTCAAGCCTGTTTCATACATGTTGGCGTAAAGCCCCTTGGCTTTCATCAGGCTTTCGTGCGTGCCTTGCTCTGCGACGCATCCTTGATCCAAAACAATGATGTGATCCGCTGCTTGAACCGTTGTGAGCCTGTGCGCGATAACCAGTGTCGTACGCCCCTTCTCCAGCCGTTCCAGCGCGTCTTGCACCAGTTTCTCTGACTCGTTATCTAGGGCGGAGGTCGCTTCATCCAGAAGCAATATCGGTGCATCACGCAAAATGGCACGTGCAATTGATATCCTTTGCTTCTGCCCACCGGATAGCTTAACGCCATTTTCCCCGACGATGGTTTGATATCCCTCGTCAAAGCCTTTAATAAAGTCATGTGCAGCAGCTGCGCGTGCAGCCGCATAAATTTCCTCGTCTGTTGCATCAGACTTACCATAGCGAATATTCTCAAGCACAGACTCATTGAAAATTGTAATATCTTGAGAAACCAAAGCAATGGCATCACGCAAAGACACGACGCTTAAGTCTTGTAGATCATATCCGCCAATTGTAATTTTCCCGCTGTGGATATCATAAAAGCGAGGAATAAGGTTCATAATCGTGCTTTTACCGCCACCCGATGCGCCAACCAGCGCAGTCACCTGCCCCGCTTTTGCGCTTAAAGAAACGCTGTTTAAGGCTTTCTTCTCTGTTCCATCATAAGAAAATGCGACATCTTCAAATATAATATCGGGTGTACGTGTATCAAGTATGGTGGCATTGTCTTTACTTTGAATGTCAGGTTGTTTATCCAGCATTTCAAAGACACGCTCCGTCGCACCTAACCCCATTTGCAGAGTATTATTCAAACGCGCCAGCTTTTTCATCGGCTCATACGCCAGAATAAAGGCCGAGAGAAACGCCGCCAATTGCCCTGGTGTTGTACGCCCGGCAAGTACTTCATAACCGCCATATGCTATAATCGCCCCCATAATAATACCAACCAGAATTTCATTCACGGGGGTAGAAAGCGTTGAGGTTTTAACGGCCTTAATGTTCAAATCTCGCACCGTATGAATTGCGACGGTGACTTTTTCTATTTGCGTTTTCTCCATACGGTAGGCTTTCACAAGCCGTATGCCCTGAAAAGCTTGCGAGAGAAGGTCAGATAAACCGCCCAACTCACTTTGGATACTCTTGGAAATTTTGCGCAACCGTTTACCGATATAAACGACAAATACCGTCAACAGAGGAAAGACAACAAAAGCCGCAAGGGTTAGCTTCCAATCATTGGAAAACATCACCATTATAAGGAAAATCAATGTAAACAGACTCTTACCAAAACCCGTTAGTGTCCCTGTTACCGCTGTACGCATGACATTCACATCATTCACTACCCGCGATAACAGTTGACCACTGGGGTTTTCATGGAAAAATGCCATATCCAGATGCATAAAGCGTGAGAACAAGCCCGCTTGTATATCTGCAACAATGGTATGGCCAATGCTGTTCATTAAAATCGTATGGATATAGGTCGTTATTCCACGCGCCGCAAATGTTGCAGACAGGGCAAGAGAAACCATCAAAATCAGGTCTTCGCGTCCACCATAAAGAACATCATCCAAAACAGGTTGCATTAACATCGCGACTGCCGCGGTCATTGCCGCAGAAAATGCCATAAAGAACACAGCAATGATTAAGGGCACTTTGTGAGGCCACAAATACTCGCGCGCAAGCCTCTTCACCAACGTAAGTGTTAAAGACTTATCCTGTTCATTATTCTCTGTATTCTTTGGCAGTGCAGCAGACATCGTATATCTTCAGTTAAGGTCTGTGTGTTATAATGGAAAAAGGCACAAGATTAAAGATTAAACTGATTATAGGAAATATATGACTTTTAGTATCGATAATGGACAAAGCGGTTTAGGTATAGCATTAGGCGGTGGAATGGCCCGTGGCTTCGCACATATTGGTGTTTTGAAAGCCCTTAACCGCCATGATATTTATCCAACAATAATTGCAGGCACATCAATAGGCGCGGTTGTCGGTGGGTGTTATTTGGCCGGTAAAATGGATGACCTGGAAGACTGGGCCTTATCGCTTAATCGTTTTAAAATACTCTCTTATCTTGACTTTCGCGTGCGCAGTGCCGGCCTCGTTGGGGGAAAGCGCCTGAAAGAGACTCTAGGTCAACATTTCGATGGTATGAATATCGAAGAATTACCACATTCATTTGTTTGTATAGCAACAGATTTACTGACCGGACATGAAGTGTGGCTCAGAAAAGGCGATATTATGAACGCAATGATGGCCTCCTTCGCATTACCAGGGATCTTTCCGCCCGTTCATGTCGATGAGAGAAACCTTGTTGATGGCGCGTTGGTTAATCCGTGCCCTATTTCACCATGTCAGGCAATGGGCGCACGTATGACCATTGCTGTCGATCTGAATACAGACCTCATTGGTAAAGCCGCAAAGCCTGGCGCAGGATATCAAACTGTTGCAGGGTTTGATGTTTTTGACAGTAAGGACGTGCCGCCTGAGGAACAGAAAAAATTCAAAAGCTCTTCGCTTTCCCGACGCCTCTTTAGAAGAGAAGAAAATGATCCAAGCCTTTTTGGAGTCATGATTTCAGGGTTAGGTATTTTGCAAGATCGCTTGACACGTTCAAGGCTTGCGGGTGAGCCGCCTGATATTCATATTAAACCACCAATCGGTCATATCGGGTTGCTGGAATTTGAAAAATGTAAGGAATTAATTGAGCTTGGTGAAGAAGCAACAGAAAAAGCAATCCCCGAGATAAAAGCCGCGATGAGCGTCCTTCTCAAAGCAGATGTCAATGAAGCTTATCTGGAAATGATAAACAAGATAGATTAACGGCTGTTCTCTTTGTTGCTCATTCTATCCAAAGGTAAGACGGAATGCATTCTCTAGATCCGCAATAAGATCCTCAGGATGCTCCAAGCCAATTGATAGACGAATAAGGCCGTCATTCACATTAACCAGCTCACGCAATTCTTTGGCGATGCCTGAATGCGTCGTTGATGCAGGATGACAAACAAGAGACTCCGTGCCGCCCAAGCTAACAGCTGATTTAAACAAAGACAGTGAATTGATGAGCTTAAAGCTTTTTTCCTTCGGCACATCCATAACAAATGAGAATGTTGACCCTGGCCCTGTGCATTGACGCTTATAAACTGTCTGATAACGTTCATCGGTAATAAAGTCAGGGTGATATATCTCAGCTTTTTGATAAGGGTTATTGGCAAGCCATTCCGCGACTTTATATCCTGATTCTGCGGCGCGTGTCATGCGGATAGAAAGCGTTTCCAATGAACGTGAAATCATCCAGCATGTATGTGGATCAAGGTTTAACCCCATAGACCCGCGCATAGACTTTATTTTGCGTAGTAAGGTTTTATTCCCACAAACAGCACCAGCAACCAGATCACTATGTCCGCCGATATATTTGGTTAAGGAATATGTTGCTAAATCAATTCCTTGCGGGCAAGCACGTTGATAAATAGGCCCCAGCATTGTGTTATCACATACAGAAATTGGGCGATGTCCTGTTTCCTTTTCCACTTCATCAATGATGCTAATCAGCAGATTGAAATCAACAAGTGTATTCGTTGGGTTTGCAGGTGTTTCACAGAAGATCATCGCTAAACGTCCAAGAGACTTTGCCTCTTCAACGGCCGATCTGAGTGCATCTCCGTCCAAACCATCTGGAAAGCTAACAGATTTAATTCCGAAATCAGCGAGTAATCCGCGGATCAGGGTTTCCGTTCCACCATATAAGGGGGCGCTGTGCAATATAACATCACCGGGGCGAAGCAAGCCGAATAGAACCGCACTAATCGCGCCCATACCACTGGAGAGTACCGCTGCACTTTCAGAGCCTTCAAGTAAGGCCATGCGATCTTCAATAATTTCTGCGTTCGGATGGTTAAAGCGACTATAGATCAAGCCACCTGTATTACCCTCTTTACGCCCCGACATGATATGGAAGAACTCTTCGCCCTCCTCCGCGGAAGAGAATACAAAGGTTGAGGTTAAAAAGACTGGCGGCTTTACTGAGCCTTCCGAAAGCTCAGGTGAATAGCCGTAAGACATCATAAGTGTTTCAGGTTTTAATTTATGGTCGCCAATTGTCGATTTTTTATAGGTCATGATGCTTATCCGATATGATTTTACGAGTTATGTATAGCATCAAATCATCATAAGCAAGTGCTCTGATATATACTCAAACGCTATTTTGCGACACGTCTTCTATGTTTACGATCAGGCAAGGCCTTGCCCCATATTAGATTATCAACCAAATATTTGGGACGTACATTGTTATACTGACGAATAAGAATATCTAAAGCATGGTCTACGTCTGCCGGTTCCTCACAGCCCGCAAAAACGGAATTATGCAACCCACGTTTAACAAGGCATGTATCAATATTCACCAATGATCCACCCAGAATATCATGTGCCATTGTATCGCCGATCATAACGGTTTGCCCCGGATAGATATTTTTTTCCTGCAAGATCTTGATACAATATTGGAAAATGTATTGATGAGGCTTGCCGATAAATTCAATAATACCGCCAAAATCATTATAGCGTGCAGCCAAAGTGCCCGGCCCCATAATACTGCGGTTGCCCATAATACCCAAGCTATCAGGATTGGCGCAAATCGCCTTTAAGTTATAACGTGCTGCCTCTTTGAGTAGCGGTTCATAGTCTTCCAGAGTTTTTTCCGGTGCATCTGTACCGCTAATTATAAGGAAATCCGCATCTTTGGGTTCATCGACCACTGTCACATCCAGTGACTCAACAATAGAACGATCACCACCACGGCTAATCACAACGCATTTCTTACCAATATTTTCGAAATAGCCTTCGCTCTGATTATGCAGCCCCTGCCATGTCACTTCGCCGGAAGTGATTATTTGATCGTATAATGTTGGGGGAATACCAAGCTCGGTAAGGCGCTTTTCGTTTGCTTCTGCGCGTTTTCCTGAATTGGATAAAATAATGACGTACTTTTGACGATCTTTCAATTGCTTCAGACAGTCAACAATGCCGTCATAAACTTTAATACCATCATGTAATACGCCCCACTGATCTATAATAAACGCGGAATAACTATCCGAGATATCCGAGATACCCTCACAAAACTTTGTATTAATAATCTTACTTGGTCCGCTCACTTTACACCTCTTGATATATTATTACACACGTACACTCTATCGCCTGCACATTATGCTCGTAAGGGGCAGTGTAATCAATAGAGTTTTACAAAAGGTAAATTATTGTGATTTTTTAAGTGCTTGTATGTATTCTTTAACATCTCTTTTAATTTCAGGTGCGAAAAGATAGAGTCCTATGATGTTGGGAATAGCCATAGACATCATCGCTGCATCAGTAAAACCAATAAGATTTCCAAGTTTTGCGGAAGCACCAACAACGATACAAGTACAGAAGAATACCTTGAAAATATTTTCGATTTTATCATTTTCACCAAAGATATAACGGAAACATACCGCGCCACAGTAATACCAACTAATCATTGTTGAATATGCAAAGAGTAAAACAGCAACCGTTAAAGCGTATTTAAAGCTTGGTATGGCACTTTCAAACGCCATAGATGTCAAAGCAACGCCTGCAATATTGCCATCCGTTTGCGTATATACACCCGTAATAACAATAACCAATGCGGTGATATTACAAATAATAATCGTATCAATAAAGGGCCCAAGCATCGCCACAATGCCTGTCCCTACAGGGCCATCTGTCTTGGTTGTTGATTGTACAATCGAAGCTGAGCCTAAAGCCGCCTCGTTTGAAAATGCAGCGCGCTGTACGCCTACAAGTAGTCCGCCAAGCAAGCCCCCAACACCAGCTTCAAGTGAAAATGCTGATTTGAATATTATGCCAAAGGCAGAGGGTAACTCACCAATATTCATACCAATCACCACAAGGCCAGCCGCCAAATATAGCCCCGCCATTGCAGGCACCAATTTAGACGCCACACTGGCAATGGACTTTAATCCACCAAGGATCACGCCGCCGACCAATACTGCCAACACAAGCCCGAATGCCCAGCCATATTCTGCAAACATGCTGACACCACCTTCTGGCGTTGTGGCAACAACAACTTGTTCAAAAGCTTGGTTCGCTTGATACATATTACCGCCGCCAATGGCTCCAATTATACAAAATACAGCAAATAATCCCGCTAAAAATTTTCCGAGGGCAGGTAAGTTATTGCGAGCAAACCCTTCCTCTAGATAATACATCGGGCCACCGGAAATTTTTTGTGGGTTTTCGGGATCAGGATGAATACGGTATTTCACGCCCAGCATAACTTCGGCAAATTTTGAGGACATACCCAAAAAGCCCATAACCGTCATCCAGAATACTGCGCCCGGGCCACCAAGAGATATCGCAATTGCAACACCACTAATATTTCCCAAACCGACAGTGCCGGATAAAGATGCCATGAGTGCTTGGAATTGAGTGATTTCTCCATCACTGGTTTTTTTCATTCCCTCACCGAATAGAAGCTTAAACGCTCGCCCGAAGAAGCGAACATTAATAAACCCGAGATAGAATGTGAAAAATACAGCGGCAAGAGCAAGCCAAACAAGGATAAGCTTTACATCAACCCCCTCCATAAGAGGTACGGAATAAAAAATCACTGCAGATGATATCTTTGCAACCGGTTCAAAAAACGCGTCTATTTGGGTGTCTATGCTCATGGAATATCTGCCTCATCGTGTATAAGCCCACAGACAGAGTAATATGTTCACACCATAGTTGAAAGATAACACTATAAATAACAGTGACTTATCCAGATAAATTCTGAATTAACAGTATTATCCTTCACAAAGAGGTTGTGATACAGGGTGCTCTTTATAAGGCGTGGCTGCCCATTTACGAAGAGTCGTGCGATCCATCTTTGTGGCTTTCTCTATACGAGAAGAGAATGTCTTACAGAAGATGTCGGGGCGCATTTCTGCGACATCATTGGAGATCTTGTTCGCAAATTCAGTGCGCAGCTTATGCAAAGATTTTTCTGCGTTTCTACTGCCGTTCTTTTGCATATATTCCATGAGTATTTTTTCGTATGTCGCAAATAAATCTTCATGCTTTGCTGTGAATTTCTTATGCTCCAGATAGAGGTTATTGCCATTGGCATCGGCCATATGTGCACAATTAAGGCCAATGACCATCAACTCGCTATGGATACGGATGCCTTGCTCTGCTTCGGCTTCACGCGGGCTATAACATCCCGCGGCAAATGCAGCGCCCGACAGTGATATACTCAACAACAATACAGATAATATTAATTTCATACTTGGCCTTTTATCCCTGCTTATTAACTCGTCATTTTAATTGGCGTTAGTAATGGCTGCCCATCAAAGTGAGCCGCCAAATTATCGATGACAAGCTGCCCCATTTTTGATCTGGTTTCAACCGTCGCAGACCCAACATGTGGAGATAATACAACATTATCCATTTTAATCATTTCCTCGGGCACATTTGGCTCATCCGCATAAACATCCAGCCCCGCACCTGCAATTGATTTATTCCGCAACGCAATTAATAGGTCATCTTCTTTAACCACACTGCCGCGTGCAATATTAATCAAGAACCCTTCCGCACCAAGTGCATCCAAAATTTCATAATTAATCAAATGCTTGGTTTCATCACCACCCGCACATGCCAATATTAGAAAATCCGCTGCTGCGGCCATTTCCTTCAAGTCTTTATAATAGGTATAGGCCACATCCTTTTGAGTACGGGAATGATAGATAACCTTCGTATTAAAAGCCGCTGCGCGCTGGGCAATGGCTTGTCCAATATTCCCTAGCCCGACAATACCAACTGTTTTACCTGAAATAGAAGTACTCAATGGCATTGCGCCGGAATGCCAACGGCCAACGCGTACAAACATATCAGCCTCAACTGCGCGCCTTGCAACATTCAACATAAGAAACAAAGCAACATCTGCCGTATCATCAGTTAAAACATCAGGTGTATTCGTAACAACGATGTCACGTTTCTGCGCGGCAACCAGATCAATATTATCGTAGCCAACGCCAAATTGTGCAATAATTTCAAGGTTAGGCAAAGCCTCCATCAAACGCTTGCTGACACCGCTGCCGTTATAGGTGGATAATATCCCAACAATCTCATGACTATGATCCCTGATGACATTCTCCGGCTCTTGGCTTTCCCATAGGCGTAGAACGTTGAATTCTTGTTCTAAGACATCCATTTCATGTGCAAGGAGAGGCTGAAGTGCGAGTACTGTTCTTTTCATGAGGTATAACTCTTGATTTCCAATGTGTTTCTATGGTTTATGACACAGATACAAAATACATATTTTAAACGATAAGTGTAATATATCATGACGCAAACACACAAGAAACTATTTATTAAAACCTGGGGCTGTCAGATGAATGTCTATGACAGTAACCGTATGAGCGATATACTCTCTTCGCTGGGGTATAAAACTGTGGATACTCCGGTTGATGCAGACATGATGATATTAAACACCTGCCATATTCGTGAAAAAGCAACGGACAAAGTTTTTTCAGAACTTGGTCGCCTGCGCGTGCATAAAGAAGATAAAGAAGCAAAAGGCGGTAAAATGCTGATCGCCGTTGCGGGATGTGTCGCGCAAGCCGAAGGTGACTTCATATTGGAACGCGCGCCATTCGTGGATATGGTGTTTGGCCCTCAAACCTATCATGAGCTCCCTGAAATGATTTTGAAAGCCTCAGGCGATGAACGCGTAATTAATACTGAATTCCCAACCATATCAAAGTTTGACCACCTTCCTGATGAACACACAATTGAAGGTGCCTCGGCATTCTTATCTATTCAGGAAGGGTGCGATAAATTTTGCACCTTCTGCGTTGTGCCCTACACACGTGGGTCAGAATATTCACGTAGTGAGCAAGAGATACTTGATGAGGCGCGTAGATTGGTCGACCAAGGCGCACTTGAAATTATGCTGTTGGGGCAAAATGTTAATGCATTCCACGGAACAAAGCCTGACGGCAGCACATCAAACCTCGCGGAACTTATTCGCAAAGTATCGGAAATCAATGGATTGGAGCGCATCCGCTACAGCACCTCTCACCCGCGTGATATGGATGATGAACTGATTGCCGTGCATGGAGAAGTAGAAAAATTGATGCCTTTCCTGCATTTACCCGTCCAAAGTGGATCAGACAGAATTCTGGAAGCGATGAACCGTAAGCATAAAGCGGATGTTTATCGTGATGTTATTGCGAAACTACGTAAAAGTCGCCCAGGTATAGCGTTCAGCTCCGACTATATTATCGGCTTCCCCGGTGAGACAGAGCAAGATTTTGAAGACAGTATGCAGCTTGCCCGTGATACGGGTTATGTGTCGTGCTATTCCTTTAAATACAGCGCGCGCCCCGGAACACCCGCCGCCAGCATTCAAGCCGCTCTTGTTCCTGATGATGTAGCATCGGAGCGCCTTCAACGTTTTCAAGCCCTGATAAACGAGCAACAAGCCGCCTTTAACAAGACATGCGAAGGCAAAACCATGCCTATCCTGTTTGACCGTAAAGGTAAGAAAGAAGGGCAAATCACTGGCCGCAGCCCCTATTCCCAATCTGTCTATGTGAATGGGAATGAACGCCTGATCGGCAGTATCGTGAACGTAAATATCACTGAAGCCTTTGATAACTCCCTCACAGGAAATATTGAAATACTTGATGATAAAGCCGCCTAATTCCGCTAAATTTATATAAATATTTACGATTTCATGGTAATGTGGGTACATCGATCATTATTGAGGTAAATACATAGATTGACCAAAGAAATCATATTAGAATTCCCTGATAACAGCAGGATACCCCTTCTGTTTGGTGAGTATAACGAACATCTGTCTTATCTTGAGAAAAAGCTGGATATTAATATTTCGGATCGCGGGAATCTCCTTCGAATGAGCGGATCAAAAGACGCCACCAATAAAGCCAAAATCGCTTTGCAATCACTGGATAAACGCTTGGAAAAAAAAGAGCTAACCAATATTACGCATGCGGATATTGATGCGGAGCTGCGTTTTGCGGCAACGGGTGGCAAAAGGTCTGGCAAAGGCAAGGCAGATGGTAAAGGTTCTATCGTGATTAAAACCAAGAATAAAACCATCGTACCGCGCTCTCCCAATCAAGAAAAATATTTGAAGCTAATCAATAAGCATGACATGGTCTTTGGCCTTGGCCCTGCGGGTACGGGCAAGACATACCTTGCCGTTGCTGCAGGCATTGATATGTATCTACGCGGAAAAGTGGAGCGGCTGATCTTTACGCGCCCCGCCGTTGAAGCAGGTGAGAATTTAGGATTCTTACCCGGCGATATGAAGGAAAAAGTAGACCCCTATATGCGCCCCATTTATGACGCTCTGCAAGACATGTTGCCATGGGATTTCTTGGCCAAAAAAATGGAAGCCAACGAAATTGAAATCGCGCCGCTTGCTTTTATGCGGGGGCGGACATTGGCGCATTCCTTCGTTATTCTGGACGAAGCCCAAAACACAACATGCGCACAGATGAAAATGTTCCTGACACGGATGGGCGAAGCATCTCACATGGTTATCACAGGTGATGCAACGCAGACTGACTTGCCCTCGCATGTGAAATCAGGTTTAAGCGAGGCGATAGATATCCTTGGCGATGTTAACGACATTGGGTTTGTTACCTTTGCAGGTGAAGATGTCATTCGCCATAATCTCGTGCGGAAAATCATTAAGGCTTATGAAGGCCAGAATAAATAAGCCATGACCCCTTACGAAATTGATATCTCTGTGCAAGATGAACGTTGGTGCGTGGCCATTCCTGAAATTGAAACTCTGACCCGCGATGCAATCAGCAAAGTGCTGAAACAATCGGAATATGCCGATAAATCACTAGAGGTGAGTATTGTTTTGGCCAATGACGGTTTCGTACAAGAGCTTAACAAAACTTACCGTTACAAAGATAAACCCACAAACGTTCTGTCTTTCCCACAAACCGAAGCGGGCGGCATAAACGAACAATTGATTCCTTTGGTAAACTTGGGAGACATTATTATCGCTTATGAGACGATCCTCAAAGAATCAGAAGAGCAACGCAAGACGATAGCAGGCCATTACACCCATATGCTGGTTCATGGAGGGTTACACCTCTTGCATTACGATCACCAAACCGATGATGAAGCGCAAGTTATGGAAGCTTTAGAAATTGAAATTTTAAACATGATGGATATAAAAAACCCATATGAAACCCAATAATTTTATGTCAGGATAGAAAACGTAGATTATGTTGAAAGTTATAAAAGAAAGCGATGAACCCTCGGGGAAAACCGCATTACCATCTAGCCATGGTGATGCGATTGAACGTGCCGAGGAACGCAGCCCTGTTAACGGTTTGATGTCGTTTGTTAAAAACATGATCAAGCCTGAAAAAGATCCAACGTTGCGCGAGACGATTGAAGAGTATGTCGATGATGATTCGTCTGATCTGGGCGAAACTTCAATGTCAGTGCATGAGAAAACCCTTATTTCCAATATTCTTGAATTACGGGATATGTGCGCCGCCGATATTATGGTGCCGCGTGCCGATATTATTGCCGTTAATCAAAAAACTACACAAAAAGAGTTGTTTACTCTGCTCTCTGAAAGGCAATATAGCCGCCTTCCCGTTTACAAAGACACATTGGATAATGTGATAGGATCAATCCACGTTAAAGATATCATGGCAACATTAGCTCTTGGTAAGCCGATGGATATTCAAGAGCTTGTACGTGATGTGCCGATTGTTTCTCCATCAATGAAAATGCTGGATTTACTTTTACAGATGCGAATAACCAGAAAGCATATGGTTATGGTTATTGATGAATTTGGTGGCATTGACGGACTTATCACGATTGGCGATGTTATTGAGTCTATCGTAGGGGAAATTGATGATGAGCATGATCCCGATGATCATACAGAAATAATTGTAGATACAGATGGAACAGTGACCGCCGATGCGCGTGTTGATCTGGACGAGTTTGAAGAGATTTTCGGTAAAATTCTAACGAAAGAAGAGCGCCGTGAAAACGATACATTGGGTGGGCTTGTGTTCTCTATCGCCGAACGTGTTCCTGCTAGAGGAGAAGTCATTACCCACAAAAGCGGCATGAGCTTCGAAATTATCGAAGCCGACCCCCGCCGCGTAAAACGCTTACATATCCGTAATATTCCCAACCAAGATAAATCGTAAGCTTTTATATTTTTGCAATAGCGTTGCATCATCTTGATACAAGATATAAAACAAGCGTCATGAAGAAGCTCATTCTTATATTTTTTGTAGGCGCATTTTCTGCATTAGCGATGGCTCCAATCAATTTTTGGCCAGCGTTGTTTGTTGGCCTCAGCAGCTTATATATTTGTCTATGCAGAGCCAAAACACCCTCCAAAGCCGCAATGGCAGGGTTTATGTTTTCTCTCGGATATTTTGGATTTAGCTTGGCATGGGTTGGTAATGCTTTGCTTATTGAAGATAACCCCTATGTTTGGGCATGGCCGTTGGCGGTTTCGGGGTTACCTGCTTTGCTATCCCTTTTCACCGCGATAGGCTGTTATGTTTATAAGGCACTTTATAAGGATGCAAATAACGTTATCTCATACATTGCTTTTGTAACCTGCCTATTCATATCTGAATATGCACGAGGGCATTTACTGACAGGGTTCCCGTGGAATCTTTATGGCTATACATGGATTGATATTCTGCCGATTGCGCAAGTTGCATCCCTATCAAGCATCTATCTTTTAACCTTGGCTACAATATTCTGGGCAAGCGCCCCCGCCTTCTTACTAACATCACAACACAGTAAACCAGTGAAAGCCTTTATAACAATTGTGCTCATAAGCAGCGTAGCTCTATCCTATATGTATGGAGCGAAGCGAATCCATGATAATCCTGTTCAATATAATGATGACTATGAAATAATCATTATCCAGCCCAACATTGCCCAAAGTGAAAAATGGAAGCCTGAAAACAGAGGTAAGAACTTTGTAGACCAGATAGAGCTCTCTGAATATCAGGCATTAGAGACGGCATCTCAAGCATCAACGCACTATATTATATGGCCTGAAACGGCTATTTCTCAGGATATTATGGATACACAGTGGGCGATGGCTTATATCCGTAATATGTTGCGTGGCTATTCCGGCGAAGCCTACCTCATCACGGGGGCGCTTCGCTATGACCGTAAACAAGATGCATATTTCAACAGTGTCATCACATTTAATAATAATGCAGAGATCATTCACACATATGATAAGTCTCACCTTGTCCCTTTTGGTGAATATATGCCATTTGAGAATATCTTCGACATAGCGCCTATCGTTGGCTTTAGTGGATTCAAGCAAGGGTCAGGACAAATAACACTGGCAATGCCCGAGGGTATAAAATTCAGCCCTCTTATATGTTATGAGATAATTTTTCCAAATAGAGCCATTGAAAATATCACTCCGCGACCGGATATGATTGTAAATGTAACAAATGATGGGTGGTATGGCGACAGCCCCGGCCCTTATCAACATTTGGTGCAATCTCAGTTCAGAGCAATAGAAACGGGCATTCCAGTTTTAAGAAGTGCCAATACAGGTATAAGCGCAATTATTTCACCATTGGGAAAAATCCTCACTATTGAAACAATATTACAAAAGACCAAGGTTTCAGGTAACTTACCATATGCAATCATAGGGTTTTTTAAAGGTTTTTACACAGATAATATTATTATTTTGCTATTAATTTCATTTTTAGCACTCAATAAATATTTGCACAAAGTTAGCCAATTACAGCGTTTTACATAGAAACGTAACCAAAAGATAAAGCATGCGTTGAAAACATTATAAATTATATACTTAAGGTCTGTTGCATACTTGTGTACTCTCGTTGTAAGTAATGTTAACTTTTTAACACGTTGGTAAAAGACTGTTAAAAAATTCAGTTATTTAGAAACAAAGTGCAAGTAGATTAATGGAAAATACAAGAAAAACAAAAGGAATACCCGATACTGTTGATAAGCATGTTGGGAAACAACTACGTAGCAGACGTACTCTATTGGGACTAAGCCAGGAAAAGTTAGCAGAATTTATTGGTGTAACATTCCAACAGGTGCAAAAATATGAGCGTGGCACAAATAGAGTAAGCGCAAGCCGTCTATTTAGCTTTAGCAAAATATTGGATGTATCTATCGACTATTTTTACGAAGGTTTGGATTCATGCGGTGGCGCGAAGAATGCTTCGCTTGGAATGTCTGATAATCCGCAAGAGTCGTTCGGCGATTCTACATCTGCAAAACAAGGTGTAAACATACCTGAGGATATTTTTTCAAAAAAGGAAACTCTCGATCTTATTCGAACCTATTATTCGATAGAGGATCCCAAAACGAGAGCGGATATTTTGAAATTTATCAAGTCAATGGTAAAAAATATCACTTAAATTCATAAATTTTAACATTAAGGCTTGAATAAAGCCTTTTTTTTGCTTTAGGGTTCTACTTTAAATAAGTAATTCAATTAGAATGAGCGATAAACGATGCCATATTCAGGACAAGCTATGCAACAAAAGACATTAACCGACTATATCTTCACCAGTGAATCTGTATCAGAAGGACATCCGGATAAAATTTGTGATCGCATATCTGATGCTGTTGTTGACTTGTATATGAGAGCTGATAATCAGTCACGCGTTGCTTGTGAAACACTTGTTACAACAGATTGTGTTGTTATTGCCGGTGAAACACGTGGCCCTGAAAGTGTAACAAAAGAGAAGATCGAACAAGCCGCCCGTGATGCAATCAAAGATATTGGGTATGAGCAAGAAGGCTTTAATTGGAAAACAGTTAATGTTGATGTAAAGCTGCATGCTCAATCTGTTGATATTGCCCAAGGTGTTGATGAAGGCACAGGTGTTGATAAAGACGAAGGCGCTGGCGATCAAGGCATTATGTTTGGTTACGCATGTAAGGAAACAGAGGCGCTTATGCCTGCCCCGCTCCATTACTCACATCTGATTCTAAAACGCCTAGCAGAAGATCGCCATGCAGGAATCCTTAGCAAGCTAGGCCCTGATGCAAAATCACAAGTTACGCTTGAATATAGAGATGATAAGCCTGTTGGTGTTAAATCTGTTGTTGTTTCAACACAACATGCAGAAGGTCTAAGCATGGAAGACGTTAAGGATATGGTTCGTCCATATATCGAGGAAATCCTTCCTGAAGGGTGGAGCGTTCCCGAAGAAGAATTATACGTAAACCCAACTGGTCGTTTTGTTATTGGTGGCCCTGTTGGTGATTGTGGCGTGACAGGCCGTAAAATCATTGTTGATACCTACGGCGGCGCAGCCCCACATGGTGGTGGTGCATTCTCCGGTAAAGATTGTACAAAGGTTGACCGCTCTGCTGCTTATGCTGCGCGTTATCTTGCGAAGAACGTTGTTGCTGCGGGTTATGCGACTGGTTGTACGATACAGCTTTCTTATGCGATTGGTGTTTCCAAGCCGATTTCTGTTTACCTGAATACACATGGTACAGGGACAGCGCCGGAAACAGTGATTGTTGATGCTCTGCAAAATCTAGTTGATCTGCGCCCACGCGGTATTCGTGAGCACCTAAAGCTCAACAAAGCAATTTATGAGCGCACAGCGGCATATGGTCACTTCGGCCGTACACCAACAGATGATGGTGGCTTTTCTTGGGAGAAAACTGACCTTGTTAGTGAATTACAACGTATCCTTGGATAACCCCATTGAGTCGTAAACACCATATTCCAAGACAAAACTCCGCTAACTATGAGCGGAGTTTTTTTGGTCGCAGACAAGGGCGTTCGACCTCTCCACTACGTATAGGCATTCTTGATGAGTTATTGCCAAAAATAGAATTACCGGAAGATAAACTTTTGCTACAGCAAAGCATCTCCCCTGAAGAACTCTTTGGCCGCCCTCATTCAAAATATTGGCTTGAAATTGGTTTTGGCTATGGTGAGCATATGGCCACCCTGCTCCGTAATAACCCTGATACGGGCTATCTGGGCGCAGAACCTTTCATTGGTGGCATGTCGGCCTTTCTTATGAATATTCAGGAAGATGAACCACACGACAATGTTCGCGTTCTTATGGATGATGGCATGATTGTAGCCCGTTCAATAAAGCCGAACAGCCTTGATGGTATTTATGTTCTAAACCCTGATCCATGGCATAAAAAGCGCCACCATAAACGCCGTATTATTAATCAGGTGAATTTAGATATTTTTGCTAAAATTCTAAAGCCCGGCGCACCACTCATTCTAACAACAGATGTTGAGAATCTTGCTGAATGGATGTGCACCCAAGCCTCTAATCACTCCGCCTTTGAATGGAGCGCAAACTCCAAGGATGATTTCTATACTCCGCCTAAGGACTGGATAACAACTCGCTATGAGGAAAAAGGCGCAAAAGGTGCTAAAAAAATGGTCTATATGTTTTTTGAAAGAAAGGAATAAACCCCTTGCATTTCCTACAAGTTAGGCGTATAAATCACGCAAATATCCGATCTTAAAGACGGTGGCTCACAAAGAGGCCGCCTTTTTTATTACTTAATCGGAAGCAAGTTATTAGGATTTTAAATGCGTTATACGCCGCTTGAAGAAAAAATTGCGAATATAGTAACGCCCGTGATCGAAGATCTTGGGCTTGCCTTTCATCGCATTAAAATTTCCGGTGAAGATGGTTCATCGCTTGTTCAGATTATGGCAGAAGACCTTAAAACAAGTAACCTGTTGGTTGATGACGCCGCAAAAATAAGCCGCGCAATTTCCGCTGTGATGGATGTTGAAGACCCGATTAACGGTGCTTATAGATTAGAGGTAAGCTCTCCGGGGATTGACCGTATGTTGATCCGTAAGGATGAATTTGATCGCTATAAGAGCTTTGAGATTAAAATTGAAACACTTACACCTGCAGAAAACGGACAAAAACGTTATCGCGGTGTATTAAATGGAATTGAAGACAATAATATTCTTGTGACAACGGATACGGGTGATATAAAAATCCCCTATTCCTCATTGGCGCAAGCAAAACTCGTTTTAACTGATGAACTAATTAAAGCTACAGCAAATCTTTAGGAGATAGAACATGGAATTGTTGCAAGTCGCAGACATGGTGGCCCGTGAAAAGAATATTGATCGTGAAATCGTTTTAGAAGCGATGGAAGAAGCGATCCAGAAAGCTGGTCGTTCCAAATATGGACACGAGCAAGACATTCGCGCGCAAATTGACCGCGGTAATGGCGAAATTGAGCTTAAACGCTATCGTGAAGTTGTTGCGAATGATTTCGAAATCGAAAACGAAGTTGCCCAGCTTACTATCGACCAAGCAACACGTATTAAACCGGATGCCGAAGAAGGTGAGTTTCTGATTGATGAATTGCCTCCATTGGACTTCGGCCGTATTGCTGCCCAAACAGCCAAACAAGTTATCATGCAAAAAGTGCGTGAAGCCGAACGCGCACGTCAGTATGAAGAATATAAAGACCGCGTTGGCGAAATCATCAGTGGTATCGTAAAGCGTGTTGAATATGGTAATGCTACAATTGATATTCAAGGCCGCGCAGAAGGTATTATCCGCCGTGATGAATGTATTCCACGTGAACCATTAAACGTGAATGACCGTGTACGCGCGATCATCTACGAAGTACGTGAAGAAATGCGTGGACCGCAGATTTTCCTATCCCGTAGTCACCCTGAATTTATGGCGAAACTTTTCGCACAAGAAGTCCCTGAGATTTATGACGGTATCATTGAAATCAAGGGCGTTGCTCGTGATCCGGGTAGCCGCGCAAAAATCGCTGTTCAATCCAGAGAACACTCAATTGATCCTGTCGGTGCGTGTGTTGGTATGCGCGGAAGCCGTGTTCAAGCCGTTGTGAACGAGCTTGGTGGTGAGAAAATTGATATTATTCCATGGACAGATGATCTTGGAACTTTCGTTGTGAATGCACTGCAACCTGCCGCTGTTTCAAAAGTGGTTCTGGATGAAGATAAAAAACATATGGATGTTGTCGTTCCTGAAGACCAGCTTAGCTTGGCTATCGGTCGCCGTGGACAGAATGTGCGCCTTGCCTCGATCCTGACCGGTTGGGACATCGATATCATGACAGATGAGCAAGAATCAGAACGTCGCACAGAAGAATTTGCAACACGCTCTGCACTGTTCATTGAATCATTGGACGTTGACGATACAATTGCACAGCTTCTTGTCGTTGAAGGATTTACTGCTGTTGAAGAAATCGCAGAAACACCTATTGACGAATTGAACGAAATTCAAGGCTTCGAAGATGAAATTTCAAACGAGCTTCAACAACGTGCGATTAGCTGGCTCAATCTTAAATCTGAAGAACTTAAGGGTAAGCAAACCGAGCTTGGTCTTGCTGATGACTTAATGACTGCAGAAGGCCTGCGTGCAGATCAAATTCTTAAAATTGGTGAAAAAGGCATTAAAACACTTGATGATCTTGCTGATCTTGCCGGTGATGAACTTGTAGAGCTTCTTGGTGAAAACCAAATGAATGAAAAAGAAGCAAATGCGGTTATCATGAAAGCACGTGAACATTGGTTCGCGGAAGAAGACGCTGCTGCTGCGAAAGCTGTCGAAGAGGCTGAAGCCGCTGCTGAAAGTGAAGCTAAGGCTAAGGCGGATGAAGAAAAACCTTCTGAAGACGATGTTAAAGCAGAAGAAACACCAGCGGAGAGCGATGCATAGATTTACACTATATTATGCATAGTATATATCTATATCCTGTAAAATTTTTAGGCGAACCTAATGACTGAGAAAAAAGTAAAAGAAGAAAACCCAAAACCTGCAGCTAAAACACTCAGCTTGTCAGGTAAGACACTCAGCTTGGGTGCTGGTGGTTCATCATCGGCCTCAAAAACTCCGGCGAGTAAAGTTGCCGTAGAGGTTCGTCGCAAGAGGGTCGTCTCAGCAAGAAATGCGCCTAAAGAAGATACGCGCCTAACGTCTGGTGAAAAAGATGCGCGGGCTCGTGCTCTAGAAGCTGCCCTTTCTGGTGCTTCAAAGAAAAAAGAACTTCCCAAACGCCGTGTAATGACGCTTGAGGATAAAAAGGCAAAAGAAGCTGAAGAAGAAGCAACACGCGCGAAAATAGAAGCCGCAGAAGAAAAAACGCGCCTTGAAAGCGAAGCAGAAAACAGAACAATACCTGAAAGACCAACGCCTTCTACCCCTGCAAAAGAAGAGCAAAAGCGCGTAAAAACTTTCACAAACGAAGATAGTAAGCCTGCCGAGAGCTACCGTGATAAAATAAAGAAAAACGCGGTGAAGCCACCACCACGTACAGCAGGTGATCGTCGTGGCGGCCGTATTACGATTTCACAAGCCATTAACAGAGATTATGATCGCGATCGTGGCCCAAGTTTGGCTGCACAAAAACGTATGCGTGAAAAAGCGCGTCTCGCCGCACAACCGTTCCAAGCACCACAAGAAAAATCAGTGCGTGAAGTTGTTCTACCTGAGACAATTACAGTGCAAGAGCTATCCAACCGTATGGCTGAGGCTGGCAAGGATGTTGTTAAGGCTCTTATGAAAATGGGTGTTATGGCGACAGGCACGCAAACAATCGATGCGGATACCGCTGAACTTCTTATCGAAGAGTTTGGACATAAAGTAAGACGCGTTACTGACGCCGATGTTGAAATTGGTTTGGATGACATTGAAGATAAAGAAGAAGATCTTCTTCCACGCCCTCCTGTTGTTACGATCATGGGGCATGTTGACCACGGTAAAACCTCTTTGCTGGATGCGCTACGTTCTACGGATGTTGTGGCTGGTGAAGCTGGTGGTATTACCCAGCATATCGGGGCATATCAGGTTGAACTCTCGACAGGCGAAAAGATTACATTCCTTGATACTCCCGGACATGCGGCATTTACTGAAATGCGCGCACGTGGTGCTGACGTAACCGACATTGTTGTTATTGTTATTTCGGCGAGTGATTCAATTATGCCACAAACAATTGAATCAATTAACCATGCGAAAGCCGCAGGCGTTCCGATTATCATTGCGATTAATAAAATCGACCTTCCTGACGCTAATCCTATGAAAGCAAAGCAAGACTTGCTGCAGCATGAAGTCGTGATTGAGGAAATGGGCGGCGATGTTCAATGTGTTGAAATATCTGCAAAGAACAAAACGAACCTTGATAAATTGGAAGAAGCCATTCTTCTGCAATCCGAGATACTTGAACTTAAAGCAAATCCAAACAGAGATGCGCAAGGTTTTGTTGTTGAATCTAAAATGGAAAAAGGCCGTGGCTCTGTTGCAACAGTATTGATCCAAAAAGGAACTCTGCGCATCGGGCATGTCTTTGTTGCGGGTGCTGTCTTTGGACGTGTTCGTGCGATTATCGATGATAAAGGGAATAATGTTATGGAAGCCATTCCTGGGCAACCTGTTGAAATATTGGGTGCGAATGGAACACCTTCTGCTGGTGATATCTTCAACGTTACATCAGAAGAATCAAAAGCACGCGAGATTGCTGAATATCGTCAGCATAAAAACAAAGAAATAGCTGCAGCAAAAGCCATCAGTGGCCGTACAACGATGGAACAAATTCTCGCGAAACGTGAGGCTGGTGAAGTGACTAAGCTGCCTGTTCTTATCCGCGCCGATGTTTTTGGCTCTATTGAGGCGATAACAGGTTCTTTAACCAAAATGGAAGAAGAAAACGAAGGCATTGAAATTCAAGTTCTGCACACTGGTGTTGGCGGTATCACAGAATCAGATATTATTCTTGCAAATGCTTCGGGTGCGCTGATTATCGGGTTTAACGTCCGTGCGAATATGAAAGCCCGCGTACTTGCCGATCACGAAAAAGTGGATATTCGTTATTACAACATTATCTATAACGTCATTGATGATGCGAAAGCTCTTCTAACGGGTATGTTACCACCAAGTATTCGTGAAGAATATATTGGTCAAGCCCTTATCAAGCAGGTCTTTAACATCACTAAAGTTGGTAAAATTGCTGGTTGTGATGTTTCTTCTGGCAGTGTTAAGCGTGGCTCTAAAGTTCGTTTGCTGCGTGATGATGTGGTTATCCATGAAGGTATGCTGAAAACATTGAAACGCTTCAAGGAAGAAGTGAAAGATGTTAAAGAAGGTCAAGAATGTGGTATGGCATTTGAAAAATACGATGATCTTAAAGAAGGCGATATCATAGAATGCTATGAAATCATCGAAGAAGAGCGCGTTGTTCAGTAATCTGCCATGAAAAATCGTAAAACAAACAGTAATGATCCATCACAACGGATGCTTCGCGTCGGTGAACAACTCAGGCATATTTTGTCTGAAACATTGCAACGTGGCCATTTCAGTAATGAAATGTTACTGAATAAGTCTAATATGATTATCGTTTCGGAAGTCCGTCCTTCCCCTGATCTAAAGCATGCACGTGCTTATGTTATGTCTATTAATGGGGACAGCATGGATGAACTCCTCCCTGCTCTAAATGAACAAGCGCATGTGTTTCAAAAAGAAATCGGACGCTCATCTAATCTAAAATTCACACCTAAAGTTAAATTCGTAACCGATACATCTTTTGATGAGGCACAACACATCGAAAATCTACTACGTGATGTTCGCAAATCTGACGATGAAGACTCTCCTGAGGAATAACGACTGTGGCACGTAAGAAAAAAGGTGATCATATTTCAGGCTGGATCAATCTTGATAAGCCCTATGGTATGACCTCAACACAAGCCATTGGTAAAGTGCGGCGTATCCTTAACGCGCAGAAAATTGGGCATGCCGGAACGCTGGATCCATTGGCCACTGGCGTTCTCCCTATCGCAGTGGGGGAGGCAACCAAGACGATTTCTTTCGCGCAGGATGATATTAAAACCTATCACTTCACCATTCAATGGGGCGAGCAACGTAATACGGATGATATGGAAGGCAAAGTGATTGCCACATCCGACCATCGCCCAACAGCAGAAGACATAACCGCCCTACTTGGTCAATATACAGGCGAGATACAGCAGATACCGCCCAACTTTTCTGCTATTAAAATCAACGGTGAGCGTGCCTATGATATTGCCCGTGACGGCGATATACCGGAGCTAAAGCCGCGCACGGTTTATATCGAAGAACTCGAATTACTAGAAGCGCGCAAGGACGATGCGGACTTCACAATGACCTGCGGAAAAGGCACATATGTGCGCTCCCTTGCCCGTGATATAGGCAATGATTTGGGTACAAAAGGCTTCATCTCGGCGTTGCGCCGCGAAAAAGTAGGGAATTTCACCGCAAAAGATGCGATTTCACTAGACATTTTGAGTGATATGGACTATTTATCTGCCCGAAGTGAGTATTTGTTGCCCTTACAAATTGTGCTGGACGATATCCCGGCTCTTGATTTGAAAGAGGAAGAAACAGCAAAAATTCGCAATGGACAGGCGCTTAGCTTTGTTTCCAGACCAGATTTCGAACGTCTTACGAAAGTTGGCCTTGGCAGTAAAGAAAGCACTATCGCTCTTGCCACGCATGATGATGCACCCGTTGCACTGATTGAACAAACAAGAGCTGACGTAAAACCAGTTCGTGTATTTAACATGTAAAACAAAAAGATATTTGAAAAGGAAAATGCCATGTCAATGGAAACAGCCCAAAAGGCAAAAATTATTAAAGAATATGCAAGAGACAAAGAAGATACGGGTTCACCGGAAGTTCAAGTTGCTATTCTAACCACACGTATTTCAGAGCTTTCAGAGCACATGCAAGTTCACAAAAAAGACTTCCACAGCCGTCGTGGTCTTTTAGCAATGGTTGCAAAACGTCGTAAGCTTCTTGATTATCTTAAATCCAAGAATGAGCAAGGCTATCAAGATCTAATTAAAGCACTTGGTATTCGTCGTTAATCTTGCGAGACAATACAGAATTACAAAAGGCTCCCAATCGGAGCCTTTTTTTATGCTTAAATATTTTTACGCTTTTTACGCTTCTAGAGTATCAGCGCGTGGCTCTAAATAAGTAATGACATCATCAGGATGTGCTTCTTCATATACTTCTATCGCGGCATCCTGTTCACGCCCCTTCTTGTGAAAATTCTCAGGAGTTCCCTCTGTCTGTTCCACCTTGCTATCCATAAATTCATTAAGCTGCTTATAGCCAGGAAGTGAACTAATAAAGCCGCCAACCTTAGTGAACATATTAAGTACCCCAAAACTACCTTTATTCAGTTTATCCCAGTCCTGATCAAACCCGGAATACTGAGCTTGTCTCTCGTGTTGCTCTTCTTTTGCCGCGCTATATTGAAGACTATTCGTAACTTCTATTGTATCAACTGTATGATGTTCCACAATTCACTCCCTTAATTTTGTATATATTTGCAATATGGTAACAAAGCATTCATATTATTTCAAACTTAATCCAAAAAATATCGCTTTTTAATTTCACCATTCTCCATTTCAAAGATCAAAGGCTTGCCCGTTGGAAATTCAGCATCATTAATTGTTTCCGGTGTTTCAACGCCCAGAGTAATCAACGTAGCCCGTAAGCTATTGCCATGCGCGGCGATTAGAACGTTCTTACCCGCATCCAATAGAGGTTTTATGTTCTCGGTGAAATATGGACGCACACGGTTTTCAACCACATCTTGCAAACATTCACCGCCCGGAGGAGAAACATCATAGGATCTGCGCCAGATATGAACTTGATCTGCGCCATACTTTTCACGCGTTTCATCTTTATCCAACCCTGTTAGATCACCATAATCACGCTCCCGTAGGTGCGGGTGGCGTACCATCGTATCGAACAATTCACTCTGCCCTGCTTCGTTCAGCATAATTTCTGCAGTGCGATTGGCACGAATTTGGGTGGAGCTGAATACTTGGTCAAATTTTATGCCGGCCTCTTTTAACATTACGCCTGCGGTCTTGGCCTCAGTCTCGCCCTGCTCGGTTAAATCAACATCATGAAAACCAGTAAATTTATTAGCAAGATTCCACTCGCTTTGACCATGGCGTAGAAGAACAAGATAATGCGACATAAAAACTCCTAATAGAATGAATTGATTGACTTTCGTGGCAGATAGTGGCATGTCTATACGCGTTTGCAAAGCTGTAATTTGTTGTGGCTTCCGGTTGACAATTAAAGGCAGAAATAACGTCTGCTTTTAACAGTCCACCGAAGACCTTTCAAACGGCTTCGAAACAAATAATATGTCACTTTTGCATGTGCGAAAGTGATTAAAACCAATACTAAAGAGGAAACATATTGAATGTTTAACATATATAAAAAAGAAATTGATTTTGCCGGTAAAACACTAACACTGGAAACAGGTAAAATTGCACGTCAAGCTGATGGCGCAGTATTAGTAACAATGGGTGAAACATCCGTTCTTTGTGCCGTTACAGGCTCGAAAAACATCAAAGAAGGGCAAGACTTCTTCCCGCTATCAGTATTCTACCAAGAAAAAACATACTCTGCGGGTAAAATCCCGGGTGGCTTTTTCAAACGTGAAGCACGTCCAAGCGAAAAAGAAACACTAACATCACGCTTAATTGACCGTCCAATTCGTCCACTCTTCCCTAAAGGCTTCTTAAATGAAGTTCAGGTTGTGTGTACGGTTGTTTCTCATGACCTTGAAAATGACCCAGACATGATTGCAATGATCGGCGCATCTGCCGCTCTTACAATTTCAGGTATCCCGTTCATGGGCCCGATTGGCGGCGCGCGCGTCAGCTATAAAGATGGTGAATACATCATCAACCCACCAATGTACGAAATTAAAGACATGGATCTTGATCTTGTTGTTGCAGGAACAAAAGAAGGTGTTTTGATGGTTGAATCAGAAGCATCAGAGCTTTCTGAAGAAATCATGCTTGGCGCGGTTGATGCCGGTCACAAAGCATATCAAAGCGTTATCGATGGTATCATTGATTTGGCTGAAATGTGTGCCAAGGACATGTGGGACATTCCTGAAACACCTGCACACATCACAAAAATGGCGGATGCTCTTAAGAAGAAGTTCGCTAAAGATGTTGAAAAAGCATATGCCCTTACCGACAAAATGGAACGTCAAGATGCCGTAGGTGCAGCGCGCACAGCAGCAATCGAAGCCTTCACAGATGAAGAAAGCGGTATTGATAAAGCCGTTATCTCTTCCAAGTTCAAATCATTGGAAGCAGACGTTGTTCGTGGAAACATCCTTAAAACAGGTAAGCGTATTGATGAGCGTGACACAAAAACAGTTCGTCCAATCGTTGCCGAAGTCGGTATTCTTTCACGTACACATGGTTCATGTTTGTTTACACGCGGCGAGACACAAGCTCTTGTTGTTGTAACATTGGGTACTGGTCAAGATGAACAAATCATTGATGCACTTGACGGTGAATATAAAGAACGTTTCTTGCTACACTATAACTTCCCTCCATATTCTGTTGGTGAAGCTGGTCGTATGGGCCCTCCGGGTCGTCGTGAGATCGGACATGGTAAATTGGCATGGCGTTCATTGCACCCACTATTGCCATCTGCAGAAGAATTTCCGTACACAATGCGCTCTGTTTCTGAAATTACAGAGAGTAACGGTTCATCTTCTATGGCAACTGTCTGTGGTACGTCTCTGGCGCTTATGGATGCTGGTGTGCCACTTAAACAAGCTGTTGCGGGTATCGCGATGGGCTTGATTAAAGAAGGCGATGACTTTGCCGTTCTATCTGACATCCTTGGTGATGAAGATCATCTTGGTGATATGGACTTCAAAGTGGCTGGTACTGAAAATGGTATCACTGCCCTTCAGATGGACATCAAAATCACATCTATCACACAAGAAATCATGAAAGTTGCGCTGGAACAAGCTAAAGAAGGTCGTCTACACATCCTTGATGAAATGGCGAAAGCCCTTACAGAAGGTCGTGGCGAGCTGAATGCAAATGCACCGCAAATCGTTTCTATCCAAATCCCAACGGACAAAATCCGTGAAGTGATTGGTACAGGCGGTAAAGTGATCCGTGAGATGATCGAAGTTACTGAAACTAAAATTGACATCAACGATGATGGTACAATCAAGATTGCTGCTACAAACTCTGAATCAATCGAAAAAGCGATTGCGATGATTAAAGCAATCACTGATGAGCCGGAAGTTGGCGTTGTTTATACTGGTAAAGTTGTGAAATGTGTTGATTTCGGTGCATTCGTGAACTTCATGGGCGCGAAAGACGGCCTTGTTCACATCTCCGAGCTAGCCGATCACCGTGTTGCGAAAACAACTGATGTCATCAACGAAGGTGATGAAGTTAAAGTGCTTCTAACTGGTGTTGATAACCGCGGTAAAGTTAAACTTTCCATGAAGCGTGTTGATCAGGAAACTGGCGAAATATTCCAAGATGATGATGCCGACGCACAAGCTGCTGGTTAATCCCACTTAAATTCAGAATTTGTAAAAGCCGAGGGTTATTTCTTCGGCTTTTATTTATAACCATACAAACAAAGTTGCACTGAATGCGGCCTTTCTAATATACTGAGTAAGCAATATGGAAACATTAAAAACAAATAATAATAGGGTGTTATGAGTAATAGTAAAATGTCACAAACTGAAAATCAGCAAGCATATATTAACTCAAATCCTGTGAAATTGAATTTCACTGCGCGCGATGGTTGGCAATCAAATCACGGAACCCGCGTTCCGGCAGACGAGATGAATCAAGCTTATGCAAATGTGGGTAATTATGGCATCGACTCTGTGCAAGCAATGGGCGGTACATTTACAGATTTACCAACGAAATATAACAGACAACCTTTTGAACTGATGAACTCTGTCGGTGGGCATTTTCAAGATCAAGGCATAAAAGAAATCACAGCATTATGGCGCGGTGAATGTGGCACCTCATATTCAAGACAGCCTGCCGATGTATTAGAAGCCAATGTCGGTAAGCACCTTGATGCCGGCGTAAATGTCTTTCAAAATTTTCATGCGATGAACGACATCAATATGATGAGCAGTATTCCTGCTATGGTCAAAGAAAAAGCCGCCGAAAGAGGTGTTGAAGCAAAAGTTAAGCTAGCACTCGTGATACAAGAAAATCCTGACACCCTAGAGCGCAAGGATGAAATTCTAGAAGAATATAAAAACTTTGTCCGCGAAGGTATCGAGTGTGGACATGAGGATATCTATATCAAGAATGCGAATGGTGTCATTACAAGCCCTGAGTTTATGGCAGATATTATCCAAATGCTGAAACAAGATTTTCCAGAGCAAGAAATAGATCTTCATATGCACAATACATATGGACATGCCCCGCAAATATATTTAGCCGCGATCAAAGCCGGTGTGGACAGCATTGATGTTTTGCCTGATGCATTATCGGAAGGTACTGCGCAAATGGGGATCAGCTCCCTCCTCCATTCTATTGCGCATTCCGGCGACGATGCGATTAAGGCGCGCGCGCCTGTTGGTTACAATATAGAAGCGATGAAAAAAGATGAAGCGCAGCAATATTACACCCGCGCAAAATATTCCGCGACGGAAATGGTCTTTAATCCTGAAAACCTAAACGTTGCAGAGGCAGCGGGATCTGCAGGTGGTGCAATTAGCGCTTTAAAAGGTATTGATGGCTTAATCCCGAATCTATCAGCGGCTTTGAATGTTGATGAATGGTGCGACATACAAAAGGCTGTCTATGAACAAAAAGAGGCAAACAGAGCATCGCTCGGCTATCCAACAAATGTCACGCCGCATGAGCTTATGCAAGATATGCAAGCAGCCATTGATGTTATGGTTGTTGCGCGTGGCGGAAAAGCATTCGATCAACTTTCTGCCGGAACTATTGAATATTTGTCAGGGCAATTGGGGCGTGTGTCTCCAACAACAGATCCGGCAATACAAAACCGAGCAATTAAAAAAACAATAGAAACCATGACCAGTGATATTGAAACAATGTCGTCTGACACATCGGGCTATAATGCAAAGAAAAGTATGCTGAATGATCTTCAGAAGGCAGATGAATCATATACATCAGGGAATAATGAAAAAGCAATTGAATATCCTATAACACTGCCTAGCGTTTACGATTTAGAATCGGGTTTGGATATTGCGCGTAAGAAATTGGAAAATAAAGGTATAGAACCTACTGAAGATGACGTTCTAATTGCTGCAATTTCCGGTGATACTGGCGTTAAATTTGTTATGGAAGAAATTGAGCCACTGAAAGAGCCCTTTATGCCTAGAGCCGTTCAGGATGGGCAAGAGCTGCACAGCATCGCTCCATCAATCTATAAAATTGGCTATACCGCGGTTGAACTGACAAAAGTAAAATCCGGGTTCTATGGTGACATAAACGGACAAGATGAACGTGCACAAAGACTGCAAACGCAAATTAATGATGAAGTTGCACATGTGCAAGATCAATTAAAATCAGATGGTGTGCCAAGTTTTGTAGCGCGTAAAGCCAACAATTACATTACGCAATTTTCAAAACGAAAAGGCGCGGACATCGTAAATATTCCGCGTATTGACCTGAATGAGTTTCCCTCTGTTATCACAATTAATGAAAAGCTTGCCTCTAAAAGCACGGTAGCAAATAGTATAGCGAGTGCGTGGACTGAAAAAATAAGTAACAGTAAAAATCCGGCCCCTTCTGTAGAGCAAGAAGAGCATGAGCTTAGTGAGCTTCAGCCTGATTTTGAATAAATTTATGTTAGTATAATTCTACAACGTTACTAGAGCAGAAAGCTTGAGAGAGATGCCCTTAAAACTTCCTAAAATAATCGGTCATCGTGGATGCGCGGGCTATGCGCCTGAAAATACGTTGGAAGGTATTCACACTGCCGCGGATATGGGCATTGAATGGGTGGAACTGGACGTAAAAATCACCAAAGACGAAATTCCAATCATCTTCCATGATGATACATTAGACCGCACAACAAACGGCAGCGGTAACGTTGCGGATAAAACACTTGAAGAAATCAGAGAGCTGGAATGCGGCAGTTGGTATGGTGAAAGTTTCGCAGGTATTCAAGTCCCTACCCTTGAAGAAGTTATAGATGTCTTGTTGGAGCGTGACCTTGGCCTGAATTTAGAAATTAAACCCTGCCCCGGACGCGAAAAAGAAACAGCAGAGGTCGCCCTCGATTTATTATCAACTATTTGGGACGATCATGATCGCCTTCTCATATCCTCTTTCCAGCATGTTAGTCTGGAAACGGCGGCCGATATAGCCGAAGATTGGCATCGAGGCCTATTATTGCCTAAGGAATGGCCAGAAAACTGGGAAGATCTTGTGAAATATTTGCAAGTTTCGGCAATCAACATCAATGCGGCAACGGTCAACCGTGCACAAGTTGAGGATATATTGGATCTAGAAAAGCCAATCCTCGCCTACACCGTAAACGAACCCGACCAAGCCCGCCTCCTGCAAAGCTGGGGCGTTGATGGTTTTTTCAGTGATACACCGGATGTGTTAAAGGAAGGTATCTTTGTGGTGCATTAGGCCTGGGAAATTACCCAGCCATTTCTTCAATCTTATCATGCGGAATCATACCAACGGCATTATAGCCACAGTCAACATAATGCGTTTCACCTGTAACGGCCGTTGATAGATCGGACAGCAGATAAAGCGCAGTACCGCCAAGCTCATCAAGCTCAACAGGGCGACGCAACGGCGCAGTTAATTTACTGTATTTGTATGTTTTACGTGCACCACCAATAACCGCACCAGCAAGGGTGCGCATCGGTCCTGCAGAAATTGCATTCACACGAATGCCGGATTTACCATCCTCGCTTGGCCCTAGATCAGCAGCAAGATAGCGTACGGAAGCCTCCAGCGCAGCTTTTGCAACACCCATAACATTATAATTCGGCATAACCTTCTGAGAACCATAATAGGTCAGCGTCACAGCGGATCCGCCATCAGTCATTAACTCTTTTGCACGGCGCATAACAGATGTGAAAGAGAAACACGATATATGCATCGTCATTAAAAAATTGTCCAGACTTGTATCAACATAACGCCCCTGAAGCTCATCCTTATTAGAAAACGCAATCGCATGAATAATGAAGTCAATTTTACCCCATTTTTCTTCCAGGATATTAAACACATTATCAAGATCATCTTCATTTGATGCATCACAATCAATCACAATATCTGCACCAACGCTGGCGGCCAATGGCTTCACACGTTTACCAAAAGCATCTCCCTGATAGGTAAAGGCTAATTCTGCGCCCGCCTTATGCAATGCACTGGCCATGCCCCACGCAATTGAGTGGTCATTGGCAACGCCCATTACAAGGCCTCTTTTACCCTTCATCAGATCATTCATTCTATGCTTATCCTTCACTATCTTATTAATATAAACGTCCGCCATTTGGCACATTTGCACTTGGCTGCATTAACATCACTTCACCATTTTCATCAGGAACGCCAAGCGTTAAAACCTCTGACATAAATGGCCCTATTTGGCGGGGCTCAAAATTCACAACCGCCATCACTTGCTTACCAATCAACTCTTCACGAGAATAGTTTTTGGTAATTTGAGCCGAAGATTTCTTCTGCCCTATCTCTTCCCCAAAATCTATAAACAGCTTAAAAGCCGGTTTCCGAGCCTCAGGAAAATCTTGAGCATCAACAATCGTACCAATACGAATATCAACTTTCATGAAATCATCAAAAGGAATGCTCATCCCCTTAAGCCTTATAGCGGCTTATAGCCAAGCTACAATTTGTTCCACCAAAGCCAAAGCTGTTGGAAATAATGGTTTCATGTGTCACGTTATCAACACGTTCACGCGCAATTGGTAAACCTTTTGCACCTTCATCCAATGTTTCGATATTGATACTTGGCGCAACAAAATCATTTTGCATCATCAAGAGGCTGTAGATTGTTTCCTGAACGCCGGTCGCACCCAAAGAATGTCCCGTCATAGACTTCGTTGCACTGATATGCGGCATATCTTGATCCAATGCACCGAACACCTCACGGATTGCGTCCAGCTCTCCTATATCGCCAACAGGCGTTGATGTACCATGTGTATTGATATAGGTAACAGGCGTTGTAACTGTTTCCAAAGCTTTCAGCATAGCGCGTTTGCCGCCCTCGCCGCTTGGTGCAACCATGTCATGCCCATCGGATGTCGCGCCATAACCTGTGACTTCACCATAGATTTTGGCGCCACGAGCCAAAGCATGCTCCAGCTCTTCCAGAACAACAATACCGCCGCCGCCACTAATCACGAAACCATCACGATTGGCATCATAAGCACGTGCTGCTTTTTCCGGCGTATCATTATAATTCGAACTCATCGCGCCCATCGCATCAAAGAGCACAGACAACGTCCAGTCCAGCTCTTCACCGCCACCGGCAAACATCACATCTTGCTTACCCCATTGGATAAGCTCTGTCGCATTACCAATACAATGCGCGGATGTTGAACAGGCAGATGAAATCGTATAGTTCACGCCTTTAATCTTAAAATTCGTAGATGCCGTTGCAGAGGTTGTTGAACACATCGCCTTTGGCACAGCAAATGGCCCCACGCGCTTTGCGCCCTTTTCACGTGTAACATCAGCGGCTAAAACCTGCGCCCGCGTAGATGGCCCGCCAGAGCCAACAATAATACCTGTGCGCTCGTTACTAACGTCTTCATCAGCTAAACCTGAATCTGCGATGGCTTGTTCCATAGAAAGGTGAACATAACCTGCTGCATCGCCCATAAAACGCCATAAACGCTTATCAATCGATGCCTTAAGATCAATATCAGGTTTTCCATGCACCTGAGATCTAAAACCAAGTTCAGCGTACCCTTCTGCGGCTGTAATGCCTGACTTTCCTGCTTTTAAAGAGGTCAGGACATCATCTGCATTCGTTCCAATACAAGAAACAATACCAATTCCAGTAATAACAACACGGCGCATATTATACTCCTCTATTCTGCTGCTGAATTATCGAATAATCCAACTTTAAGACCCTTTACACTGTAAGCCTTCTCACCATCGGCGTATATCGTGCCGTCGGCAATGCCAAGAACCAGCTTACCCTTCATAACGCGTTTTATATCGACAACGTATTTAAGTAACTTAACATCAGGCGTCACCATAGCCGCAAGTTTAATTTCACCAACACCAAGAGCACGGCCTGCGCCTTTTGACTCTGTCCAGCCGAGGTAAAAACCTAAAAGCTGCCATAAGCCGTCTAGTCCCAAACAACCAGGCATAACCGGATCGCCTATAAAGTGGCATTTATAGAACCAAAGGTCAGGATGAATATCAAATTCCGCCTCAATAACACCTTTACCGTTCGCTCCACCATCAAGGGAAACATTCGTAATACGGTCTAGCATTAACATTGGTGGCAATGGGAGCTGCGCATTACCTGCACCAAACATATCACCGTTCGCGCAGGTTATTATTTCTTCATATGAATAACTGGATTTTTGTACAAAAGTCATGGTCTCTCGCTACTTTTTATTTCAAAGAGATTTATACGAGGTTCTGGCAAAGGGGGCAAGCATTGATGTCGTATTTTCGTATGAAAATGACTTAGAAAGAGACCATATCGAAATCAAGGCAAACGAACTTATAGCTTTCGGTTATCGCAGACATTGCCAAAGGCTTGGCAATTGCCGGTTCAATTTCAGGAAGATCACCACCTGACGCCACAGCAATCATACGCCCCGCAGCTTTTGCACACGACACAGCCTGATCGTATGATCCGCTTAAACCAATAGCACGGAAAAAGCGTAAGCATCGTGGCTCTAACTCTCTGATAAGCTCAACAGGTGCATTAATTGGTGTATCATTAGCGGCCAATCCAAAACGCCAATCACTGCCCGCAGGCACGCCTAAACGCACAGCTTCTTGTGTCATATTGTAAACAATACGGTCAAGGTTATCCGGTAAGTCCGAGCCTCTGAAATAATCACAAACCTCGGAGGAGCTCAACGATATCGCCAAACGACGCCCCGCGACACCACTGAGAGCAGCGATACAATCCCCTACGCTCCAGTCCTTGCGGCCGACTTGATATTCAATAGAAACGTCGCATAATTCCTGCGCAGCAATTTCAAAAGCCATACATTTTTTCACGCATTCGATAAGCAAACGCAGAGTTTCCTCACGCGGAACGCCCATATCTTCCCAACCAATAATAATATGTTGGAATACATTAAGGATAAGGTCGTGTAGTTCAAAATTACAATCGAGCCACTCTTCAAAGAACACACGCGCAGCAAGACGCCCACGCTCTGTTTCGAAATCAATAATATGTGCAGGTGGCAGCGCATAAGGTGCAAGCATCCCCGGCGCAGGATGGCAATTCAATAGTCCAGACAGCTTTTTAAAACTGGCCTGCATTGCCTGATCGGAATCCTCAAAAATATAATAGGTTTCAACAAGGACACCAGCCATATGCTGAATCACTTTCATGCTGTCAATACCGCGCTCATGATCAGCAGCGAGTTGAATCAGAGCAGAGTAGAAACGGGCGCCCATTTCCGGCTTATTAGTTAGTGCAAACATTTTGAATAAAACCTACAGACAGAATTGTTGATAAGGTTGTGGAAGGAATTTTAGATACGTAACGAACGCTACGAATATGATTCTAATCAATATTTTCCGTTTCGTAAACACCCCAAAGTGATTTTCTTTTTATCCATCCCGATAATCCTGATGTTGTGATGGCACACCAAACACCTTCACAGGACTCTAAATAGACAACACTCATTGGCTCTAAGTGCATGGAAATACGTGATTTTTCATGGTTTTCATCAAAAGGAGTTTCATAAGCAGAGACCGTATTTTCACCTAAAATAATAGCCGTCCTTTTTCCTGATAAAAGTGAGTGAAAAACCCAGCCTTCTGCACCTTCTTGGTCTTTTATCTTTCGCCAGTGATCAAATTCGAGGATAACTTCAACGGGCAAAGATTTTCTATTGATAACCCATTTCACGGGATATTTTTGCCCCGGCCCTGCCCTAACATTGGTTTTATTATTGGATAAAGATACAAAACGGGGAATCTTTAAGCCGCTATTACTGAAAATTTGATTCTGTGCAGCATGAGATAATCCGCCCATGGAAATAAGACCAAGGGCAAGAATAGACATAAAAACCAGATTTTTTAAATTTATGAGTCGCATCGTCCCTATTTTATGATAAATAATGCAACATGAATCAAGTGAATAACGCCATAGTGCCAATTTCTGTTGCCCCAATGATGGATTGGACAGATTTAAGTCGTAACATACTGTGATATAATCATTTTATTTTAATCGTAGGCAATACGCTGGTAATTCACAATTAACCTATAATAATGTAGGTATATATATAAGTGTAAAAAACATGCTGAAAATAGTATTTAAGGATACAGCACACCCTTAATTAAGGAACAATCAAACTCTGTGCAGCCGTGTTCAGGTCTTGGATTTCAGTAAGCGTCATAACGGTTGATCTGTAACCAACGAAAGCCATGTCTGCTTCCATCTTACCAGCCCCTGATCCGTTCTGCGCGCCAATGTATTCACCACCTGATAAGCTGTGCGCACCGACACTGGTATTTGTATCTTTCAATACCCCATCCAGATAGATCTTCATTGTTGTTGAAGCGGAATCATAGGTTACTGTTATCAGGTAATATTGGCCTGTCGCTAAATCGCCCCTGGGGAAATCAACGCGGTCAGATGAGCTTGTGTGATATGCGCGCAGTTCATTGCCTGAGCTTGTTAGGAAAAACCGTGTTCCATTATCGCTATCCTGCATCAAGCCCTGCGTATCCAGTGTATCAAATTTTATAAACACAGATTTTGTGTAACTCACCCCCGTTGTTGACCCTGCACGGTAATATCGGCTGCTACCAGAGGGGCGGTCAAACACAAGCTGCTGGGTAATGCCCTCAAAACGAATAAGCGGGACACCATTACGAATTAGATGGTTTCCATTGCCCGTCATGTCTCTGCCAGTACCGGAGCGGAAATCTATGAAAGCATCCCATCCTGCCCAGCTTGCGAGGTTAGAAAACGGTGCGTTAGGTTCTGCGTTCACTGCCGCGCGTAACAGCGAATTATATCGTAAATGCCCCTTTGTTATATCTCCGGCGCGGTCTGAGTGAATGCCATCCCCCGCTTTATTAGCAACAGGAAGATTATCGCTGTAGCCATATCTGGGATTAATTGTGTCATATGATGCAACGCCGATATTCCTGTATTCCACGCCAAGCAAATTCGCTTGGAATAAAGCATCATTCGTTGTTCGTCCGCTGAATTGCTGATTGTTCATGCCGCCGCCAATAACTATTGCAATATCAGCGCCACCTATAAGGTTTGCCCGTAAATACGCTATTAAACCGTCAATATCCTCTCGATGTGTATCGTAGTCTGAATCGCTGTAATCAGGATTAGCATTGTGGTAGAACACGCCAGCCGTTGTAACCGCAAAGCCATCACTGACCAGTTGGGCATAAGCTGCGTTATACCGCACTACAGAGTCTGTAAGCAAATTCGGGTGGTCTGATGGTTGGAACGACCAGTGCCCTGACACCATACCAGTGCTACGGTCTGCATTCGGCACCATTACCAAGCGATTTATACTGGGATTTGCAGCAAGATAATCCTGCGTAAAACTAATATCAACGGCATATTCATCTGAGTTCTCGTCCACATGGTCAAGCTGTGCCGCAACTGGCTGTGTGAATATGCCACCCTGCGTCCATTGCCAGACTTTCGCGGGAAAGATATCACCGCCTAGCGCATCGTCTCGGCCTATGTCGTGGCTGTTACCGATGGATAGGAACAAGTGCGCCTCAGGCAGTGCTGGGACTGAACCGCCATCAACAACGACTGGGGCCGTAAACCCTAGCCCCAATTGCAGCCCTAGAGCATATGTTTTAAGCGAAAAAACGCACAGCAGTAGCGTTAAAAACAGCGTGAGCTTGTTTCTATTCATCGGAATATCCTTAGATTTTAGGGGGTTTTATTGAGTATCGCGCGCAATAGTGGCTTCGATTTTTGCTTTATTGCTTTCAATGGTGGCGCGGTTTTCAGATAACAGCTTTTGCAGCTCCGCGTTACTCAGGTCATTGCCTTTTGCGAGCAGTTCTTGGATGGCTTTAATACCAACCGCAGCAATAGAGGCCATTTCCACATAGACCGTTACCTGATCCACCAACTCTTTAACGTCTTTTACATTCAGTCCCATGGTCTATTCTCCTATCAATTTGGTTATTTCTTTTACGGTGTCGTAGAGCGCATCCACGTAGTTGTTTGCCACAACCTCATTGAGTGAACAGAACGCCCCTGCCCTGTCAGCTATGTTCATTGCAGCATCAATGCTATCAATGGCAATTCGTCTGTTCTTTACGGACATTCGATCTTGCTGTGACGCAATGACGACTTCATTTGAAACTGTGACAATGACCGCTGACACAATGGCCACCCGCTCCTGACAGTTCGGCTTCTCGAATTTATCAGTGATTTTTTCAATGACTGCGCAATTTGACAGCAAGAGCATCAACCCAAACATCATGAACACCGCGTTGAATTTACGGATCTTGATAGGTGCATTGTCTTCACGATATTTTGCATATCCAGACCATATGAACCCGATGGCAGCCAAAAGCCCCGATATCATCACGTCAACGTCTGTCGCGCTTGCTCCATGAGCGATAAGCCAAGTCGTAAGACCCGAACCCCCTGCCCCAAGTAAATGCCGTATTTGGCCTAGTATAATTTTCTTAAACATTCTCTTTCCTCCATAATAAAAGGCGCTCAGTAAGCGCCCGTTTTCTCTCTAGTTTTAAAACTCTGATTACCTCGTCATAACTGACCAAGGCCTTATTTAATCCATCGCCCGCGTAATAACTTCGTCCGCACTCATCCCTGGGGAAACTCGCCCATTCCTGCGATAAGTTGCGCACCATTGATTTGAGTGTCTTTGTTCGGCAAAGAAACCTGTGATAGCCACGGCGCTTAAGCAACTGCTTCGCCATACGGTCTTGTATTTCCTCGTTGAACAACTCATTGCCGGATAACTTCATTTCCACCACAAGCCCTTGGAGGGTCTTTCTGATGATCTGATATTTTCCTGATGCAGACTGCCCGCCATTTCTGACTATTATCCGTTGCAGATTTAGCACTTCTGAGATTTTCATTTCAGTTAGGCGCTCAATCCTGCCGCCATACATAATATTGTAATTTCCAGCAGATTCATGACGGGCAATTAGGTCTAACAACCTCATTCGTCCAGCTTCTTCTGGTTGATCTTGTAATCCTGATACATGATTACTAAACGCCCCATCAGGACAGCTATGGTGAGCAAAGATAAAACAGTGGGAACGAGTGTGCCGAGAAAGGCTACAACCGAACCACCCGTGATAAGACCTGTGTCTATAATATTTTTTTGCATTAGAACCTCGACCCCAAGAGCATTAACCGCCCTCTTTCATATAATTCACCACCGCTACCGAATTTAAGTTCAATTTGATTAATTTGCGGTGTGTCACCTACGGCCCCCGCATTGATAGATGATGCTGCTGATACCTCGGAATCCGTTTCAGCATAATTTCCTGTTACAGAAACCATAGGCGCAACACCAGAAACATACGGATTTATAAAAACAGCCTCACAGTACAAGTAAAGGCCAGAAGTTGACGCGCTGAGGTTCGCAATAGAAAAATTGGATGAATAGGAGTCTTTACCAAATTGAATTAATATAAGGCCGCTATCAACTGCGCTGGTTTCGTAAATTTCAGCAACTAGCTTAACCCTCTTGAAATCAGATAAATCTAAACCTGTGAAACTGCCAATATCCGTACCTGATATATCTATGTCATCAGCTATTTTTTCCCATTCAGCGCGGATTGCGTTAGAGATACTAATTTGAAAATACGTTCCGTCAAAAACAACATCGTATGTTCCTCCTGATATAATATCACCATCACCAAGCGCCACGAGTGAAGCAAGGTCTTTCTTCCTCAGCGACACAGCTCCCAATGAATTTATGTTTATCGTTACGCTACCAGTATTGGCGTTAACCGCCTTAAATGAAAACTTTTGCCCTACCGCATAAGTAAGTGGAGCTATGGCTAACGTCATAACCAGAGAATTTGTCCCTGCTACTGCGCCATAAGTGAATTCTTGGTTTTGAGCATCGAAGCAATTGTACTGCGGGATGCCACCCACTGTTGAGCCATCATGAACGTGTATTCTATTTTTCGTTGTATTAATATCCAATACCCGTGACACCAACGTCCGTGCTGCCTGAGTAACGGCGGCAGCGCCCCTAATCTGTCTTTGTGCTGACATTATTTAACCTCCCCAAAATATGATGTTGCTGCTTTTTTGGTTGTGAACTCATGATCCTCAATTTCACCATCAACCTCTGTTTCCACAACCCAGACAACTTCCTCAATTTCAACTTCCTTAATAACGCAAGGCGTAACGATCTCAACACCATCAACAATCCTTACTCGTTCAGGTTTTATGGTTTTCTGCTCTGTCTTAATTTGTGTTCTTTTAAATGGTTTTCTTGCAATCATGCTTCCCAATCCTCTGATGGTAATGTGTCGTTTTCCCAATCCTCAGGCAGAAGGTCTTCACTCTCCCAGTCCTCGGTGTCCGTGGTCACGGTTGTTCCCACTAAAAAACCCTCAATTAATGAGGGCTGGCTTCGTACTCCTAAATTATTAAATGCGTATATCCTGATGTCGTATAACGTATCAGGTTGCAGCGCGGTTATGCGCATTTCACTGATTGATCCATCAACAATGCCTGCAGATTTGTAAACTATCTCCTCGGCAGTTTTATACTCAATTTCAAATTTACCACCAGACGCAACAAACTGATTTTCGTGTGTTTCCCAGCTCGCGAGTATATTGTAAATCCTATCCTGATCTTGCGTAAAAACAGGGATTGAATCTAAAGAAAAGCCACCCACAACGGTAACATTGAACGCGTTAGGTAGATTCGTATTCGGTGCAGGGTCAACGCGAGTTTCTTCGCCGCTGTTCCAATCATAAACCTCTGGTGCATTTTCCCTTGCGGTAATATTAATAACGGGCACTTCAACGCCATCACCACCAGCTATAGAAGCGATATCCCAATCTATAACTTCGAAAATTTTATTTTCCCAGCCGTATTTTGCGAAGTTAAAAAAGAAATTATCTGCGACCTGTGTGTTGAATGCTGTCAATTTAAAGGGTGCATTAAATACTATTTCTTGCCGTGATCTCTCAAGATATACTTTACCAACCCGCTGCGCATGGTGTGGCCTTTGCACGTACGCTTGATTAATATCCTTTTTAATTTTAGAGCCATCCTGTGCCTGATAGCTTGCATTCTTAACAGCCGGGTAATCACTCGGATTCCCTTCGTTCAATGGACTGACATAAACACCCTGAATTATATTAAAGCGATCTCTTTTACTGACTTTTGTTTGTATATTTATCCGCCCGATAACATCATTTTCATCAAACGAAATAGTTGGTGTTTGATACTCGCCCGCCAAAATACGCCAAGCACCCCCTGAATAAATAACATATCCAGCCATACCATTTGTCATTTCATCAAGGTTCGCACCACGCTCGGCGCTAGATTTAACAACACCGCCACCGTGATATCTTGGCTCTGCCTTCTTTATAATGCTTCCTGTGCCATCAGAGGTTATATCAACTGCTGTACCGCCTATCGCATCCGCTAGAGTATCGGCCAACCTGATGCGAGGTGTTTCTCTTCTCTGGTACACAATAATATAATAATCAGTTAATTCAGATAATCCTTCGGGTAACGAAGTTCCGACAAGGTTGACCATATCCCCAGTTTGAAATTGTATAATTTCACCATCTAATTCTATTAGATCACCAGATTCATCAACATCAATAATGTTCACGCTCAAATCTGAAACATTGACCATTTCATCACTTGTGTTCGCTGATGCCATCAAAGCAACATCATCAATTCTTTCCTCCTTTGCATCCAAACCATAACGTTCCCACGTTAGGTAATCTCGACAGAAAAGCGGGATACACGGCGTCCACCTCTCAACAGCATCACGCGGGTCTAAAACCTTTTTCCCTTTTACCCATGCAGAGAAATTTGGAATCCCCGTGGGAAAAGCATCTCTATCAAACTTAATTCTGGCATAAAGGTACGTGACACCTCGCAATCTATGGTCTGATGTCCATTCCGTGACTTCGGAGACCAAATCACCGTCAGCAAATTGATCTACATCACCAAGGTGTTTCTTTATTCTGATTAGACCAGAATAACGTCCCGATGTAACAAGGCCATCAACATCCATTTGATCCGGAGCAATAGATAGATCATTCGCAAAAACCTCTCCTATATCTTCAAACTCATGATCCCCTAGCGCTATAATCATATGAAGATATTTATTATCGCCAGTGGTGGATATAAACATTATCGGGCCACTAACGCGTGTTTCTCCGTAGACGACCCGTCTTTCAGTAACGGCTTGTCGAATTTGTCTCGTTAATCCGGATGATTTAATGGAAGAAAAACTAGATAAGTCAGGCGTTTCAGGCTTAGGCGCGAGCGCACTAGAAAGAACACCTAAAGCAATAGATGTCGCAGCCCCTACCAATAATTTAGCGACAAGTAATTGCCCTAATGTGGCTGGTCCCATCCCTCCTGCAAAAGCAATCGCAACGGCAGCCACAACGGGCGGCTGATGCAATTCTCTTGGCCCATGATTCCCATAAGGATACGGGCCTTTATACTGCAAATAATCAGATGAGCATATTGGAGCAACACCAAACCAACCGTCCCTCATTATCTAACTCTCCAGACAATTTTCGGCGTAATTTTTATTAATATCATCCCCTCTTTATCGGTTTTAAACCAAACATTTCCACGCCCAGCAACTATTCCCATAGTCAAACCATCATCAAGATCAGCGCAGCAGACATCACCTTTTTGGGCAAAATTAGGCTTAATTCTCTGCATAAATAAATCCAGAGCATTCGCCATAGATTTATCTTTTTTTAAGAGCTGTCTTTTCGCGCCTATCTCCGTTTTATACCTTCCTCTGTAGCTTTCTGCGGGGTCAAATCCACCGTAAACAACACACCAATCAGCAACAAATAAAGCGCAATCACATACGCCCCATTCAAAAGGAGTTTTTGACATCATCGTAATGAATTTATCCAAGATAATATCTCTCATGTTGTACCCCATACAATTTCTATCTCTTGGATGGTTGGCACAAAATCCATTCCCTTATCATCGGGATAGTCAATCTTTTGATCTTCGGGTGTATATCTGCGCTCTTTCGCTTCACGCAAATCAATCAAGTCACTCTCTGCACGTATTGTAATGGTGGAATTTTCCCCATCATCACTAATTTCCATGACGTCCATTTGACCCGAAAATAATCTGTAATCACCTATAATAGTTTCCGTTTCTCGGTTAAGGACTGCAAACCAAGCTGTAATCGCCCTACCCTGATAATCTTCTTGTAGTGCAACGCTCACCAACGTTGACGGGATGCCGGACAAAGAAAAAGAAACACCGTTTGCTTGTAGTTTTTGGGTTTCCTCTATAGCTGAAATACCTAATAAATGACCCAGCCCCGTGTACGTATCACCGTTAAATAAAATGTCTTTTTGACCTGACCATATGAAAATAGTACCGCTATCAAAATCAGCTTGCAGCATGAACGCAGGCGAAAGGACATCGGCTTCGATTTCATCACGAAAACCACTTGATATATCTCTTGCCATCTAAATAACCTCCATCGCTGAGAAGGATTGTAAACTGACAAGTTTATTCGTATTAAAATCAACTCCGACATCACCAGAAAGGCGAAACAGCCCCTTGCAGCCCGATACTATTAATACCGCGCCATCCGATGGTGATTGTCTAATGGCGGGCCATATATTAACGGTGCAATTTCCAAAACCATCCGTGTCAACATCATCAAGAACGGCGTGCAGGCTTGTGGTTAAGCCTGAGCCTAATTGTATCCAATCAGCAGACTTTAGAATTCCAACTACATTTAGGTCAAAGCCCTTAATATTCAAATTCGAACCAACCTGCCCGGCACCATCAACCACTGGCAATCCTGTCGCTGTGCCTCTTGGTGTGTTTTCATGAACAGGAAAGAGAAAAGTACCCTTACGCCCTTTAAGTTTAAGCATAAAACTACGGTAATCCGCAGCCGTATCCCTATCCATCAGAGGTAATGCCCCCTTGATTGCCCATGCCTCACCACCCCAATCATAAACTTGCTGCTTATACGTGAATGGGCTTTTCGTGCCTGAAACCGCATTCATCGGATTTAAAGATAACGACTTAACTGATACCGCCGTTGGGAATTCTAAAGGATACATATCATCGCCCCAAAAATTTAGGGCTACGGCGGTTCAAATCCTGAACCGTGCTTGCTGCAATATTTGGCACACGCTTTTCTAGTGAGCGCACCTCCAATAAAACATCACGAATTCTATCCTCAACTCCCGTCTCTGCGCCACGGGCATCAATATGATAGGTATCACCACCAGAAGAGCCGCGCTGCATTGCCTCGTTTTCTTGACGCGTTACAATACGTTCGCCCTTATGAATACGTGCGTTCATATCGCGGGGAACACTGTCGATTCCTGTAGCAAAAGAACTGCCACCAAAGAATCCAGCAACACTACTTAAAATGCCCCCACCTGAGCCACCACCGAATAAACCGCTAAGCAAACCACCGCCGGATGATTTACCGCCGAACAAACCAGACATTAAAGGCTCTGTGACTTGAGTTTTTAAAAGAAGTTGCGCTATGTCATTTAAAAGCCCTTTTAGAACATTAGAGAATTTTTCACCGCCCGTTATGGCATCCTCAAATGCACTTGAGAAAGTGGTGTTCAATTGATCTAGGGCTTCTTGTCTTTTCTGCTCTTGATCTGCCAAAATATCCTGTTGTGCGCCTAATTTATTATACGCCTCACTTTGTAGCTCGATTTGATCTAAATGCGCGGTTATCATATCGCGCTGTTCTTTCGTTATTTTAATACCTGCCCGCATAAGCTGATGCTCAATAGCAATCATCTTTGTGGCACGATTTATCGCAGATTCCTTCTTACCGAAGAGACTTATTTGTGTTTCTAGCTCCGCACTTTCTTTTTCTAAGTCCGCAAGAAGGCCGGCGAACTTATCTTTTTTCTTTGGTTTGCCATCATCGCTTGTGCCTGTTGAGCCAGTTGGGTTTTTTATATCATTGAGACTACCTTGTAGAGCCTCCATTTCAGCGATAGCACCTTCTAAGGCCGCCCCCTCACGAGCCATATCATAAGCGCCATCACCCAACCCCACATTAGCCCCAAAGTTTTGTAAAAACCTACCGCCAAAACTCTTTTTCTTGTAGGCATCAAACAGAATATTTATAGCCTGCAATTCCTTCTTGAGACTTTCAATATTGCCGCGAACATTACCCTCTATAACCTTGCGTCTTTCATTGTCTGCACCAATATAATCCTTGGCACTATCTTTAAACCCCGATACCCGAAGATTCATCAAACGCTGCGCTTTACCAGCATTATATGCGGCAAGACTCATTAATCCATATGCTCCGATCAGTGCCACTCCAATGGGGCCGCCCATTAAAGCCATAGCAGAAGATGCTAATGTGGCTGATGCTGCAAAACCACGCATCCGCAGTGAGGTTCTTACAATCGCATCCCCTTGTGCGTTAACCGCAATCGTAGTCAAGCCAACAGTGCCAGCAGCAGCCGTTTGCGCCTTAACCATAGCCAGTGCCATCCGTGTGTTTCCAGTACCCTCTCTTGTGGCCGTCATTACCGCAGCGGAATTTGCGGCTATAGCAGCGGTGGATCGCGCAAAAGCAGATGCAGACGCGGTGATACCAGATAATAACTTAACCCCAAGAACAATAGCCAGCAAACTAGCAGCCGTTGCTACATATCCAAGATTTTCAGCAAGCAACGTTATACCAGCAGCCAAGCTTGTTGTTCCGTCTTGAACCATCTTACTTTGCCCGACCAATTTCAAGAACGCGTTATCGAGACGTGTTAATGCCTGACTGACCGTGACTTGCATATTGCTAAATTCAAGGGCGATTTTACGCGCTTCGGGCGATAATCTCTCCAATGCTCTAAGAACGGTATCTGTTGATAAATCACCATCTTTAGCCAGTTGTTTCAGGCTTTTTGTGCCATCGCCGAATGATTTTTGCAGGGCAATTGCAAGGCGGGGCGCACTATCAATTATAGAATTTATTTCTTGCGCGGAATTTTTGAAATCACTTTGTATTGCTTGCGAAAATTGAAGAATAGCAGATGCGGATTGAGCCGCGCCCTCGCCCGTAACAGCCAACGCCATTGATACTGTTTCACTTATGCCAAGAACATCATATTGGGCGCGCTTATTCTCACCAAGGGCCATATTAAGGCGCGTATAGAGGTTTGTTACAGCCTCAAGAGGTTGGCGTGTTCTCTGGGCTACGGCAAATAGCTTTTCTTGAATATCTCTGACTTCACCCATGTTTTTCGAAACAATCTTAAGGCGGCCTTCAAGCTGTTTGTATTTATCCGAATAACGCGTGATTTTCTCAACAGAGAGTGCGGTTGCAGCCGCAGCAGCAAAGCCAGCAAATTCCCTGCTTGTTCTTGAGAGTATTTTGCTGGTTTTTGTGGCTTTTTTATTAAACCTATCAAATGAACGCGTAGAACGCGCCATTGAGCGATCAACTTTACTCGTAAAAGAACCCATTGAAGACCGGGCACGGCGCATCCCCGTTTCAAAACGAGATGTATTTGCATAGAGATCGGCTGATAATTTAGCTACGACTGTCATTATCAAACCTTTCTTTGTATTGCACAAAACGTGCCTTGATAGAAACCTCATCAATGTGAGGCTCTTTGTTTGCATTTTTAGATAGATATTCGCCCAGAGCAGGCATTTGTTTTACTCTTGTAAGAAACGCGCCATGCCACATTAAATAAGCATCATGGTCACGCTGTTCTTGTGTTTTCTCGGTGTAAGATTCTACACAAAGCGAGAATTGCCAAGGCGTTAGCCCCCAAAAATCATCGGGGGCTAAACCTATGCGGAAAGCTATTTTATACGCTTCCCTGATTTCGTCTTTTTTTCAATTTGAGCAACCTCATCCCCCAAGGCTTTTGCACCATCAGCGCCGAAATATGCAATAGCCAAAGCCTCATCAATCTTGATGATGATCTCATTAAGGGGAGGTGAAATTTTCATTACGTCATCAGAGGCAAGACTTCCGTCCTCAACACCAAGCGCAAGAATACCCGCTAAAACCACAGGGTCAGCACTAAACAAATTACTGAGAACATCTTCACCGTATTTGCTTTTAATTTCAGATAATGCGCCCCAAGTATAACGGAGATCGTACGTCTTACCGTCCAGATTGAATGAAACCGTGCCTTTATATTTATTAGTCATATTAAGTTACCTTTACGAGAATGTTACATCGCCAGAAATACGTATAGCGAACGATCCGTCTACTTTTGAATCAACGCCACCAGACATAGGTGAGGAAAGAGAATAACCGCTAAAATTAATGGTAGAAGCATCTGATAATGTAACTTCGAATGTCTGGATCGCTCGGGAAGCTTTAGCGGCCCGCATTTTAACCTGCCCAGCATCAGAGGGAAGATAGTTAGTCTCAATACTGAACGTCCCAAAGTCCTGTAACCCCATTAAAAATTCTTTTGCATCAGATTTTAAGTGCGTCACATCAATCTCGGATGCTTGACCATCAAATCCAGTAAAAGAAACGATTTCCCCCACCAATGTAAAGGTTTCCGGTGGCCCATCGCCGTTACCTATTCCTAATGTAAAACTCTGTGTTTCAATTGCATTAGCCATTATCCCTGTCTCCTTTTGGGTATAAAAAAGACCGCTTATGCGGCCTTCGGTTAGTAATTATTGATCGTATGTAATTAAGTAAGATGCAGATGATCTAAATAAAGGCGGGTCGTCTGTTTCGTCTAAAACATCAAATCCACTTTGATGTGATATTCCGCCAAAACGCGTTGCGACACCCTCAAATGTGACAGTATCGCTAAACCCATCTATTAAATTCCTTACTTGCTCCGCCAGAGCTTTGGCATCGTAATATTCTCTGTCATAGCAATCTATCTGCATAGTCGACTGCGCAATTCCAGACGGCCCATTGATTGAGCGCCATTCATCAATGTTTGTTCCTTGAAATACAATAAAAGGTGCTACCGCGCCCTGCCGCGCTCTCAACGCATATACTTTGTCCGGCGCAAGAGTGTTAAGCAGTGAATAAAGGGCTTTCTCCATCATCTTCTAAAATATTTTCTCTTCTTAGCTTCTTTTTTAATTCCTGCTCCAATACGATCACCTAACTCCTTAATCATTCTGTCTCTGCTTCTCTTGAATGCAGGCTCAAAGAAAGGCTTTGCCTCTTGGTATCGTGATCCCTTTTCGTAAATATAACCCCAATACGCATCACCTGTCGTTATCCGCGCCGCTCTCGCGTTAGCCTTATGACGTTTTAAGCGGATTACCCTTATATTCTTATGTAGAGATTTGTATTTTCTACTTGCCTGCGAAGGCTTAAGCCCCCGTGGGGTATTCTTCTTTATCTCACGAACGCCAACACGCAGGGCGGCGTTAACAGATGTTTGCAAAATGCGCTTTTCAACCTTATTTGGTAAATCCTTTAGTAAACGGTCTAAGCCGTTAAATCCCTCAAGCTTCATATGCATTAATTTGCGTCTTTTGCTTCTGCTGTGAACCATAGAAGCCCGTCACGTTTTTCAGATCGGTCAGTATGGACAATATTATAGCTCTGTCCCATCCAGACAACACGATTAGTATTACCAACATCATCCCTATAACGCACACGAACACGTATTGTCTCATGCGCCTGCACTCTGGCAGCCTCAAATGCCTCCCTGCCGCGCAGGGTGATAACTTCCGCCCATACAGTAGCCAAAGCAACATAGACATTACTTACAGAGCCAGCATCGTTAACCACCGATCTTTCTTCTATGGTGACACGTTGATCCAATTTACCGATTGTACGCCTCATCAAACCCCCATACATGCTCTGTACGGGTGAAGTAAACGCGTAACGGCAGGGTTTTCTTTAATCTCTAACTCGCTTGCGGCCTCTCTATTCTCATAAGTATCCGCCACTAAAAGAAGATGGGCTGCTTTAATTGAAAAAGGCGGATCTTCAACAGGGTCTTCTAATTCCCCCGGCAAAACGCCGCCCTCATCATCTATATAATTTCTGATCCATTCCTCCGCAGCACCCGAATATATAGCTATAAGGCTATCCTCATCGGTAAAGCTATCCTCTATTCTAAGGTGTAGCTTGATTGTCGCGGTATCGTTTATCATCTGGTGCTATTTATTCTCTGGTGCAGATTTCTTGGCTTTATTCTCTGGTGCAGATTTTGCCTTTGCTTCTGCTGTGAGTTTTTTAACCTCTGCCGGAGTGGTTTTTTTAACCAAGCCTTTTTCAATTAATTGCTCTGCTAGTTTTGGTTTAAGTTCAACGGTGCCTTTTGCGGGCACTCTTCCGATACCAGACAAATGGAAACTATCAACCGCTTGGACTAAAATTTTATTAGACATAGTGTTTTCCTTGTAAATGGGGAGAAGGCAGAACGCCTTCTCCGTGGTTTTTATTTAAGCTATTTGACCAAGATCGCCTTTGATAAAGGCCTCTGTTCTATAAACAGCCAGAGCAAGACGCTCTTCTGCGCGAATAGTGACAAGGTTCTTAGTGAAATTGTCGCCATCCTCCGTAGAGACAAGCACCGCGGCATCCTCACGATCAAATACTTCCGCGCCCATACCAAATGCACCGACCAGAAATTTGTCAGTTGTCATGGCTTGCGTAGCAATAACTGGACGACTCCAAAGCATTGGAGACAAAGTACCTTGTGGATTTCCGATAATGTGGCGACCATCCGAGTCCTTCAAAAGCTCAATTCCAGCCCATTGAATAGGATTTAGAACAATACCGTCAGCAGGGTATTCAGCTAATTCAGATTGCAGCAAAGCAAGGCGAAGAATATCAATCATGGTCGGTGTACCAGTAAAGGCACCCGCTGGTTGAGAGTACGCGGTAGCCTGAGTATAAATACCATTCAAGTTACCAGCAGTGCCAGCGCCCATTAAGATCTGATCCTCTTCAACCAATTTTAGGCCGTAAGTCATGCGGCCATCAATATAGCTTTGCAAGCGTGGAGCATCGGCAAGAATCTGCTTGGAGGTGCGAATCCAGTGAGCAATTGTTTCAACTTTTGCTGTTTCCAAATCAAACTCAATATCCGATTGCGCTTTCGTATCGCCCTCGTTTTCTTGAATTGCTGCGTTATTAGCAAAACCCGACTCTTTCGTATATTCAATTGAGCTTGACGATGTGAGGCCGTTTGCAATTAAGTCACGAATTGTCAGGCGGCGAAGACCCGGAGTAGACATTGGGTTATTAACGCGATCCACCATAACAAGATCACCAGCAGCGCCCGTTCCTGTCGTTGCCGAAGTCACATTAACAGCCTTACAGTCCATACTAAAGCTACCTGCTTTACGGTCACCTGAAAAAGTAGAGAAGCCCTCATCTTCTACAAAGCGTTGCCCAACTGATTTTTGAGAGTCTTCACCCTCAGTACCACGGCGCGCCATTTTCTGACTAAGCTCTTTAAGCTCTTCCTGTAACTCACCTTGCTTTAAAAGCAGCTCATCAACACGCTCTTTTTCAACGCCAGCAAGGGCAATACCCTTTTCAGCTTCGGCCAGAGCTTTCTCGCCGGACTCTTTTACGTCTTGCGAAATCTTCTCAAGCTGAGATTTGATTTCTTTTTCTGTTTCGTTTTTGTCTTCGATAGGCATAATATTTTTCCTTAAATTTAGAGTGAAAAGGCTTTTAGGGCCGTTAAAATGTTTGCCGTTTTGTGTTGTGCAGACTCACTCCGCATCAGGTGACTAAGGCCGTGGTTGGCAACCGCTGTGGCCTCAGATTTCGAAAACCCTGCCTCGCGCAGGAAGCCTTCAAATTCTTTTAAACTTGGTAATTCGCACTTGTCTAATTTGCTTTTTACGGCATTAATCCGCGCATCATCATTCATCGGGAAAGTGACGTGAGAAATCTCCCATAAATCCAATTCGGTCAACGTTCGGATACCCGTCTCTTCATCTCTTTCGTATTTATTTACGCTATAACCAATCGAAAGGCCTGTAATCGCGCCCGCCTTCATTAGGGCATAAGCTTCCCTCGCCCTGACGACATCATCGATCAATAATTGGCCTTTAACGAATAGGCCGTGTTCATCTTCTTTTAATTCCTCATAAACCCCCAAAGGTTCACTGGGGTTGTGCTGCCAAAGAATAGGCAGTTTTTTGCCCTTTTTCTTTGTGTGTGCCAAAGATTTGGAAAAAGCCCCTTTTGCGACAATATCCCCGCCAAAATCCTCTACACCAAAGACAGAGCCGTAACCTTCGAAACTGCCGTTTTGGTCAAGTTTTTTAATCTCGAAACCAATTTCGAGGAACTTCTTTTCAATGTTCATTGATTTTACCTTAGTTGGTTAATGCAACGATATTCGTTGCGCTTGTTCCGGTTGCAAGCACACGGCGAACCATGACGGGCATGTAACCCGCAGGATGGTCTTTGAATAAAACTCCCGTATCGTCTTCTGCTTCCAAAGGAATTATTGTTAGATCGCCTTTTACACCGATATATAGAGCCTTGGCGTACTGTGCCATGTCCGTACTGTCGGAGGGCGTTACCTCCGTAGCTTGACGCGCTTGATTTGTCGCGCTTTCAAAAGTATTACGGTACGGGTCTTTTTGTGGGTCATATGGCATTATCTAATCTCCTAAACTTTGTCTGTGTCTTCTAATTTTTTGGCATCTTTTTGCATGCCCAATTGATCCAACGGCACTAAAGCCGATTGAACTGTTAATGTTTCCGACCCCTCGATGTGGGGAAGGTTTTCTTTTTGTCTAATTTCTGCGCGGCTCATCCAGCCATTTTGGGAGGCTGAACTGTATAAAGCCGCTCTACCTGCTGAATCTGCACGAAGAAAGCCTTCAACATTAAACTCTGCGTACAAGCCCATCGCCTTATCCTTCGCTGTTAAAAGCGATCTTTTTATCTCTTGTTCAAGCCGCGTTAAGTGCGGGCGCAATGTGTAAGTCAGAAAGGCCAAGTTAATTTGCTCAAGGCCAGTCCCCCAAGTTGTTGTTTTTTGAGTATGCCCAATTAGTGATGGAGGCACTCCAAACCAACGGCAAATCTCCTCAACCGAAAAAGACTTACTTTCAAGCATTTGTGCGTCTTGTGGTGGCATCGATAATTGTTGGTATGTCATGCCTCCTTCGAGAACGATTGTCCCACCACTCCGTGCAACACCACTGATCTGCTCAGCAATTGATTTACGTATCTGTTTACGCTGGTCACCCTTTAAAATATTAGGAAGCGTCAACGCCCCAGCAGGGCGCATGCCGTTGCTATAGAGCCGCCCACTTGTTTCTTCAAGAGCAAGGGCGTTGCCCATTGAATTCATCGCATAACGGATAACAGAAAGCCCTTGTCTACCGTCTAAACTCAGACCTTTAAAGGTAACAATCTGGTCTTCATTATAGGTAATTTGTTTATTCTTTTTAGGGTCAGTATAAATGTAAGAGCAAGACCCGTCTTCGTTTCGTTTAACCTGCATACGTGAAGAATACAGAGGCTCAAGCGCTATTATTTTACCATTATCCCTGACCGTTTTTAGAACATAAGCGTTACCCCAAAGAAGGATTGTGGCGATAATAGCTTGCCAAAAATCAAACGCTGTCATGTCTGCATTTGGCTGATTATGGATCAGGCCGTATAGATTAGAATCCTTTGCAGTTAATTTATTGTCAGATTCATCCTTGGTAAAAACACCGCATGGGAGCGATGCGATACTTTCAGATATTATACGAACACACGCCCATACAGCTGACAACGTCAACGCCGTTGCGGGTGTAACATCCTTGCCAGTGTAATTATCTGTACCGACTAAATCGCCATCAGTAATAGACGATAATGTTCTAGGGCCATTCCTAAACAGCGAGAAAAAACTAAAGCTCATAAAATCACAATCGGGTTATTATAAAAATCTTCTGGGTCTTCTTCTGGCTCATGCTCACGCTCTGCAATACCCGCAGCCATTGCCAGAGCTTGCACACCGTCAATTCGCCCAGAAGTCTTCATTTTGTCTAATTTTCGGTTTCCAGATGGATCGGAAACCACCACCGCGTTTGCGGCGCACATGTTAAGCACTGGATTGTCACCATGACGCAACGTGCTGTTTAATATCTTGCCCTCAAGCGCCTCCAAAGAAGGTGACATATCTTTAAATCCCTGCCCCCAAGCCTCTAGTGGAAGCTCCAAATCTATACGATCAAGCTCTTTTTTAAGTATTTCTATCCGCCAACGGTCAAAAGCGATGGCAATAACGTCTATTTCTTCACATATCTGGCCTATTTCATACGCAACATGCTCATAATCAATCGTAGCGCCCGGCGTTGTGCGGATAAACTCTTGTTTCACCCACAAATCATATGGCGCCCTGTCTTTTTTTACTCTATCGCGCAACCCCTTTTCTGGTGTCCAGAAATATGGGTAAACATTCCACTCGCCAGAATGAAGTCCGTACAAAACAAAAGAAGATAGATCTGTTCTTCCTGATAAATCCAAACCACCGTAAATTTCGGTACACAGCTCAATAGGAGCCGTCGCTGCTTTACATTTTTCCCAAGTTGACCTTGCTATAAAAGGGCTATTCGAAGAAATCCTCTGGTTTAAATTTAAATTACGAAATGTATTCTCAAAACTCGGCATTCTTGCCGCTTTATCCGCCTGTTTCCGCATGTCCTTTTCAGAGCGGAACAAGCCCAATGCTGGATTAGATGCCTTCCAAGCATCCTCATCCATTACATCAACATCTTCATCATCTTCCCTGTCCGCTGTATATACGTGACATACAGTTTTAGGCGGCTTATTCACCTTCGCATCATCAATTGCGATACTGAAAAAATCAGCATCCGTTGCAGCTTGTGTCGATATGTAAATCAACAACGGATTGTCATACGCACCCTGCGCAGTTGTAATCGCGTCAATAAAATCACTCGTAGGCCCCACAACCTGACCAACCTCATCAAGAATAGCTAAAATAGGGCTTTTACCGTGTGCTGTTTTTCCTTCTGCGCTTATAGCCTGATATTCAACATTCATCGGCAAACCAATCAACTTCTTGCTCGAAGGTACTGGCCTTACTATCTCTCTAAGTTTTGGCGACAAAGCCACGCACTTAGACGCTAAATTATAAACCTCTGCCGCTTGATCACGTGACATCGCGCCAGATATTATTCTAGAATTTTGCTTCGCTTCCGGCCCCACTGTGTGAGCCAGAACTATAAAAGCAATCGTTCCCGTTTTCGCATTCTTACGCGCTATACTCAAAATCGCTGTGTCAGTCACATGCGGATTATCGTAGATGTCCAAAATAAACTTTATTTGAAAATCGGCCAACTTAACGGGTTTCCCGACAAGCTCACCTTCCGGCACAACACAATAACCCTCAATAAAGGCTATAACTTTCTCACCACGAGTTCGTGACATTAATGCTCTGTTGGCCTTGCTATTAAATCGTCTTCTAAATCAACACCAGATTCATAACTTTTAGCTTTAGAGCGCCGTTTAGCAACATCACGCGCCTCACCCTCTTGTGCTCTCGCATTCAAGGCTAAGGATTTTCGCATTGATAAAATTGACCCTGCATGCATCTGCACAATAGACTTGCGCGGATTAGCAACAGGTGTTCCTTTATCACTTTTCGAAATAGAACCCTCTTCCCTCAATAAATATTGCTCTCGCTCCAAATCCGCCATTGTGCGGGCAAGAAGTGCAGCCAATTCTAGTTGGTGCGCTGTCCAGTCTGCTTTTGCAAATTCAGCAATAACGCTATCAAAGAAAGGCAGATCATCTTCGTCCATACGGATATGTTTGGGCGGTACAATATCTTTATACGCCCCCGCAACTATCTCGCTCTCGGCAGATATGCTTGTTATCTTATTCTTTTTTGACATGAGTTCTCTTTGCGCGCGCACGCGAGGGCTAAAACTGTGTTTGATATTTAAGATTTGGACCGAGCGGTCTACGGTGGCAAAACCTCTAGAGTTTTACCCCACCCCCCTATATTATTGACAAATACGATCCCAAGTAGCATCGAAATAATCTAACGGTGTGCTATTCCTGATCATAACGAGGTTACCCGTCAAAACTACAAAAGGAGACTTGCCTGTGTAAGCACCATACGAATTCTTAGCATTAACTTGGCCACAAACACTGAAAGCAGTCCCCATCCGTAAATCATAAAAACGGGCGCTTTCACCATCCTTCAAGGCATCTGAAACCATTTGTTTAGCAGTGGATATTTTTCTATTATCCTGCCCACCATCTACATACTTAGTATAAAGACCTAAAGCCCCCAGAGAGAACATAAGGACTGCCATAACAATAAGTACCCAAACAAAGAAGTTTCCACCCTTCGAACCTGCGCCCTTATCTTTTGTATCTATCTTATCCATAGACCAACAATTACTACCACAACCACCACACGTCAAGCACAACCTATAGGCCATCCATCCTGCCCAGTAGTCACAACCTCTTTACCATTCTCCATCCTACTCTTGATACTGTCATGGCATGTCTTGCATAAGGACTGCCAATTATCAGTATCCCAGAACAAATCCTTATCGCCCTTATGTGGGGTGATGTGGTCAACAACTGTTGCTTCTACAATGCAGTCCAGCCCTAAACAGAACCTACATAAAGGCTCTTGCGCTAGATGTACCAGACGAGCTTTACGCCACTGTCTGTTATAACCGCGTTGGTGTGAATTCATTAGAATGTTTGATTGTTTTGTGGGAAGAACGTAAAAATTACATCTTATCTAAAACCATAGCATAAAACGCGGAATGTGCGGAATGTTTTTTTATCTTTTTACACAGGCATTAAATCACCATTGGATAGCTTACCTGCTATTTGCCTTAAGCCACTATCGTACCAAGCCTTTGCAGTCTTATCATTACAATCCATGTGCCTTGCTATTTGCTTCCAAGAGAATGAATGTTTTTCATTGATGGGGTTTATTATCATCCGCATAAGAATAACTCTGCGCACATAGGTGGCTGGCAAGGAATGCACCCAGGATACACATATATCCATATGCGTCATTTGGCGCGGGTTGTTACTTTGGCGCGGCAATGATGGCTCTCCATAGCCATAAGCCTCTTGGGGGTCTAGCACGACATCGGGCAATGATCCCGTATAAATAGAGGGCCTCGTTCCTTTAGCTGGCAATCTCGATACAGCCTTACCTGCATCAAACAAATGAGCCTCAACATATACTTCATCATATTTATTGTGCATTAGCACCTCCTAAATTAATATTACTATGGGGAATATTGTTATTGACACAAATATTACTACAGGCTATATTTAACCCATGAGATTGACACGCACCGCACAGAGACAAGTACGAAAAATGGACACAAGATACGTTCAAAAACTGATTGATGGTCTTAAAAAATATGAGCAAGATAGTTTTGGCGATGTTAAGAATCTTACTAATCGCGAAGGTTATCGCCTTAGAGTTGGTGGATATCGAGCGATTTTTATTATTGAGAACGGCGAGGTTGTGGTTCAAGAGATCGGCGTTCGTGGGGACGTTTACTAGAAAAGGAAATACGTTATGAATATAGATTTTGAAATGCTCGGCAAGGATAAGGTTGTTATCTCCCTTGAGGACTTTGAAGATATGATGGATGTCATCGCATTTGATGATGCTATTGCCCGTAATGAGGAAACCTTCCCAGTGGAGCTTGCAACAAAGATGATTGCAGGCGAAAGCCCAATGAAGGTGTTTAGAGAGTACAGAGGATACACTCAATCTGAGCTGGCGGATAAAGTGAAGATGTCTCAACCGACTATTGCCGCACTGGAAAACGGTAAAAAGGAAGGGTCTATCAAGACGCTCAAGAAACTCGCCCTTGCGCTGGACGTTGATATTGATGATCTGGTTTAGCACACGGTCAGTCATCTTATTTTTCTCTCTATTTCCTTGTTACATTTCAAGCAAGAGCGTTGTTGGACGCGCTTGAAATCATATGTTGTTGATGAACTAGTTCCACATGTGAAATCAGTTCTACCAGCCCTCACCTCGGTTGGGTCAGACCACTTACCCCATTTGTGTAAACACCACATCACGCACCACCTCTCAATTTCTCAATTACCGCGTCTAGGGCGGTGTTGTGGCCTTCTCTATGATTTAAACTATCGCCGAGACCTGTAGTAAACGACATATCTTTCTTCTGCCCCTCCACCCACTCGATAAGCTCTTCCATATCCAACGAAGATTGGTCTTCATTCCATTCATTGATGATATGTTTGTCCCTGTGGCTCTCTCCATATCCTGTTTTAACTTCATAACCACAACCATTACATTTCGCCCAAGTTGGATTAAATGTGTTGTACCCGCAGTCATGTGGCGTGATATCTGTTGAACTACATTTTTTACAGGGCAGGGCTTTTTGTTTTTCCGAATTACCGCACTTAGGACAATACTTATTCTCGTCCACGAAGCCGAGCAATGACGCGCAACTTGGACAAATCTCGTCTTCTGGCTTCAATGTTTCCTTATTTCCCATCGTAAGCCTCCAATGCTCCTACAGGGTATATCTGTACTGATCCAGTTTCGCGCTCGCTCTCGATAGCATAACCTTCGGGCGTGGTTGTTGTGCTGTAGCTTCCGCAGATAATTCCATGCCATTGGCCTTTTTCACCTTTTTTACGAACTCTATCGCCCATTTTGAATGTTTCCTTATTTCCCATAGCCACCCCTGTCTTATTACTCGCCTGACCGCACATATATGCAACCGTAAGATCGCATCTATCACCTCTAGGACATACCCAATCTGGGTCGGTGTGGTCTTTGGTGTTTCTGCTCTTCGTTATCTTGCGGAGGTGGGCGGCTGCTTCGTGCTTCACACAACGGAAACCATCAATTATAATCTCGCTGTATGGGTGACACTCAAAGCATGCGTGATCCCCGTAAAATTCCGTGTCTCTCGTGATAAACTTAGCCCAGCTATCAACATCAATGGCTTGAGCGTCCTTTATGCGCTGGACTGCGGCGATGGCTCGTTTTTTGGCATCGCCCGTTGTATCATCTGGCTGGCAGTCTGTGAGGTATGTGCCGCAATCAGGGCAACACTCGTGACACGTAGCACAAGCTATTTTGTCTTGGCACTGTGGACACCACCACCCGTCAGGAACGCAGTCGGGAAGCAAGCCCAAAGCACCCTCAATGATCTGTAAGTCTGATTTCATGTTCTCTCTCCTATCGTTATCGGTGGGCGCAGAACACTTCTGCATTCCGCGAAAATGCTATCCACCTCGGCCTTTTGTTTATCGGTCAGTTCGTCATACCTTGGCTCTGGTGTTTTGTTTTCAAAGGGCTTGAACGCAGGGTTGCTGCTGGGAGTACGCTTTTTCCGCGCGCTGAATATAATCTTGCGAATATGGCTACTCTCCGGCAATCCGTTTTCCTCTTGGCGATATTGCGTAAAGGCCGCATGGATTTCATCGTCGGTAAATCCCTTCAAGTCCATAATCATGCTGTCAGTCCGCGCCTCTAGCTGTGTTGCCGCCAATCCGTAAGTGTTTTTCATGTCGAAGAGCTGGCGGGTCATCAAGGCTATACTCTGCGCTTTCTTGGGGCTGACAAAATTTTGCAACTGAGTTGCGGACGGCTTGGTCGGCAAGTTCTGATTTACTCTGTCCGTAACCTCCGTTATTGCGCTGGCTAGTGTGTTCATTTTGATTTCCTTCGGGTAATGGTTTTAATCTGGCAATGTGAGCATCAGCGATAGCTTGCTCGAAATATCCTAATGTTGTTGGGGGTGCGCCCTGCTTCCTCGCTACCAAACGCTTGATGGTCGGGATGATGTCCAAATCAGGCGACCATCCCTCGGCAAACCAAGTGTTGATACGGGAGTAATCTCCGAACCAGTTTGGATTCTTATCCCAGCCTGTAATTTTATCTATTTGCTTTCCAAGCCTGACCACTTCCGAAACATCACGCGTAACATCAACAGTAAGTTTATTAAGTTCTTTATCTGTGGTTACTTGAATGTTGGTTGATGGTTGGTTGTTGGTTGGTTGACTGTTATCTTGCTGGTTGGTTGACTGGTATTCACTCCACTTAACCATTGAAATGATTGAGAATTTATTGGTTGAGCTGATGGTTATCTCGCCTGTTTCGGTAAGATTTTTCAATGCTGTCCTGACTTGCTGGCGCGTAAGCCCTGTTTGCAATGCAAGCTCCGGCTGACCCGTCACACAAGCACCCTCTGGTATGGCGTGTCCACGGTATCGCGTTGCCTTATAATTCGCCTTTAGCAGTAAATGCATAAATAGGACTTTGGTCGGGATATGGTCGTACCATTCCCATTCCAACATCCCTCTTCTGAGTTTTATCCAGCTGCTGCCGTCTTCTCTCATTAGACAGCCTCCAACAAAGAAAGTTGAAAATTAGATTGAAATTTCTCTATACGCTCACAGGCTACGTCAAACCATTTTTGATCTATCTCTATGCCTACAAATTTACGCCCTGATTGCAACGCCGCTACTCCGGTGGAGCCAGTACCCATAAATGCGTCAAGAACCACGTCACCGTACTGCGATGAGTTCTCTATGTAATACTGCATCAATGAAACGGGTTTCTCGGTTGGGTGCTTTGTGTATTTCGTATTTGGCACAAAGATGTTTTGTTTACATGATGGGTTATTGATTGTTTTGGCGATGCCCTTCCACAAATACAAGACGTATTCCTGATTTTTCATGTACCAGCGATTAGGTACGGCATTGCCCTTGTCCCACGTTAATGGATTGTGAAACTTAAATTTTGCCTCTAGGAACGCCCTTTGTGCTTCAAACTGGTTTTTATCATTCGCCATAACGTACGCGTCGGCATTGTCCTTAAGCGCGTTATATAGCGGTGTTGCCATGTCTTGGAATGTAATGTTGCACTCAACGATATGGCCTTTATTGTCGTAGTTCTCATATGAGAAGATCCCGCTCATGGTATTTTCACCATCGGAGTTTCCCCCGCTCGTCAAAAGGTATGGCGCGTCTGTCAACAAAAGATCACTCTTCGGCAACGTTGGCAGTATTTCCAACGCATCCCCCAGATACAGTGTGCAGTCTCCTATAATGACTTTTGTCATGTCACATCTCCATACTCAACAATCACCGCACCGCCTTTAACAGCCGCACCGAAATCAATCTTTATTGGCCTGAATAGAGCATCATCAACACCCCATCCTGCGGCGACACCGTCCAAACCATATTTGATCTGGGCGAGGCAGTTGTCTAAGTCTCTGCGGTGTCCTGTGGGCGGGTGGAATGTAATATTTAACGCGATATTACCCTGCTGTGGCTTTTTAACCCCTTTAGCAAGGTAATAGCATTCATCCTTATATCCATTACGGACATCCTTGATGTACCTGTGCTGCTTACGTGCATTAGGTTTCAGTTCTTTAGGTGGCCATGGCAGGATTACGCGCATATTAAACCATCCCAACCGCAGATTTATACAAATCAAGAATGCTTTCCGCTTCATGGCGGGCATTTGTTTCCATCTTGCGCAGAGCAACCAACTTACGGATCGCTTTCACATCAAAACCAACACCTTTCGCCTCGGCGTAGACTTCCTTGATGTCCTCCATTAGCTCGGTTTTCTCCGTTTCTAAACGTTCTACGCGCTCAACAAATGAGGTTAGTCTCTGGCCTACTACACCGCCTACGTCTTTGGGTTCATTATCGTCTGGTACTATTTGTGGTTCACTCATAATTTCAGTCTCTCTCTTTGGGTTAACTTCTGGCCTTCGCGCCGTTACGATTGCCGTAATGGTCGCGGGGTTCGTATTTCATTGTGCGAATACGAGGTTCTTCATTCATTTGAAATTCCTGACTGCGCATGATTTTGATTACTCTGTGAATGTATGCTGGCTCTTGCTCTAAGAACTCTGATAATTGGGACGGGACTACCGTGTTTTGATGGGCGCGGATTACAGTGACAATAATACCGTTCAATGCAGCTCTATCACCCATAGTCTGCGGGTTTCTTACACGTAATAACGTCACATTTCGTGCAGCACAAAGGAGCTTTATCTTGCTCTGAATGTTTTCAGGTAGAGCTTTCATTTCGCCCCCCGCATAGGTTGTGACTCCACGCAGAAGCCACAACCCGCTATAGTGCGGTTTCGACACAACACTAAAAGGAGACAAATATGTCTGATGAAGAGATTAAAGCCAACAAATGGATTGCACTTGATATGATGAAAATAATTTTGGGAACACCCCCCATTGGCAGTGAGGTTAAAGCCCAAGACCCAGATGAAGTGCTTAACCTTTATAAAAAATGCTATGAAACCGTCAGTGGCGCGAAAACCTCTCAATAGACTCAAGTTTCTGTAATATATGATGAAACATAGCTTTCTCAATACCTTCCAGCCGTTCACGCCCTTTTGCGTGTTCGGTGCCGAGGATGAAGTCTGCGTATAGCTCTGCTCGTTTAACAACATCTGATGTACTGGCGTTGCTATCGTGTGCAAGTGTGATGCAAGCGAACCTAATCTCTTCTGGTGACATGTTGATGTTCCTTCTGTTTTGGGAGTTATTGAAAAACTGTTTGACATATCGCCTGTGGATAAGTTACACGTACCCGCATCGGATGTTTGAGATATAGAGGTGCTGTCTTTATGCGTCATTCTTTTGTTCCGTTCGAAACATCCCCCGAAAGTGCGTGATGCACTGGGGAGTTGTTAGTTTTTTGAATTGAGCTGAGATAGGGATAGTTCGTAGCTTGTCCCTTTGAGCTCTTCATAAATTGGGACTATTTTTGCTTTTGAAATCTGCTTCCTATTTTTCCAGACATAAAACGTGTCCAGAGATATATTTAGACTTTCACAAGCAATTTTTACTGAATTCCAAAATGAGTTATTTTTGTTCGTCTTCTTCATAGGAACAACAATCTAACTTAATGTTAGTTTTGTCAATAACAAAATGTAAGGTGACAATAAATGCCTCTGTGTAATTATTCTAAGATGGCCAATAAAAAAGACGACATAACCACAATGAGTGGGCGTATAAGGTACGCAAGAAACGCAGCCGGCAAGAACCAAGATGCCATGGCTAAGGTTCTGAACGTATCCCCTGTCGCGTACGGCCATTATGAGCGCGGAAGAAACGAGATGTCATTAACAGGGCTGGTGAAATTCTGCTCTGTGACCGAAACGCGCCCGGAGTGGGTATTGTGCGGCCTAGAACCAATATTTACCTATGATAGCGATAAAAAGCACCCCCTATTTAAAGTGCTTAGAGAAATAGAGGATGAGGATTTAACAACAATCTACCGCCTTATAAAGCCAACTATCGAAGAATACACCACACAGCGCACACCCAACAAAAAAGACGCGGAAGATTTTGAACATGGGAGGCCGAAGGAATGAGATTTTTAACTTTTCTAATAATAGCCTTTGCCCTTATTTCGACGCCCACTAGTGCAAGCCTTAATACTGGGATGGATTTTTTCAGTCAATGTTCGCTTGAGAATGAAAATACTATCGAGCTAATAAATTGTATTGGGTACATAGCCGGATATCTAGATGGTTACCGCTCGGCAGAGGCTGGTATTAGACTCTGTATACCTGAGAAAGGTTTAAGCCCTGAGCAAGCTATTTTAATATTCAATAAATTCGCACGAGATAATCCTGAAAAATTACAAATGACCGCCAGAATACTGTTTGGTGTATCGTTAGCAAAGGCGTTTCCCTGTGAAGAGTCCGTGGAATGAATAAACTCATTGCCAAGATATGGCGAAGTGGGCAATGAAACCCCCTGATGTTAAAGTGAAATACTGGTGCGAAATAGGTAAATTTACAGAATAACCCAAAAAAACCGTCCCGATCGATGTGTGGGAAGGATCAGGACGGCAAGTCACAAGTGTCTTGAGTATTAGTCCTTGGGGGACTGTGGGGAGACACTTGAATGCTTAATGCTGTTAACTATATTCTTGCCTATTCTGTGACGGATAATTGATGCCCTTGCGTTGCGCCTCAATGATTCAACCAATGCCTCTAGATTGCTAAAATCCTGTGGCTTTATAGTTCTCTCTATTTTCTTATTCTCCGGCAAAGCGCCCTCCTGTTTTTATGTTGAAGGGGTAAATCAGCCACCGACACACGG
>JAWSVM010000010.1:0-25651 GCA_033851915.1 Alphaproteobacteria bacterium | reverse complement strand
TTTGCGGCTCATCTTATGAGGCTGCTGCTGTAGCTCAGTGGTAGAGCGCGTCATTGGTAATGACGAGGTCGGGAGTTTAATTCTCCCCAGCAGCACCATTAAATCAATGACTTAGCTTTTCAACATGACGTTCTCTCGGGTTCAATTGAACCCTTTTAGTCTAATAACTCTAGTGAACTGGCTGGCTTTCTCAAATATTCAGGTGAATAACGTGCGTAAACACTCTCTGTAATAAGGGTGTTTTTATGCCCTAAATATTGTGAGATTTCACTCATCGGTGTTCTGTCTTCTGCCATCCATACGGCAGATGTATGTCTTAAAGTGTGTGGCGATACATTATCCAGCCCAGCTCGTGTTACAGAAGCCGCAAAGCCTCTCTTTATATCTTTGATAGGCTTGCTGCCATATTCAATCACATAATCAGTCGTTCTTGCGTTGTAAGCCTCTTCCAGTGCGCGTTCCAATGTGTTGTTGATCGGGACAACTGCTTTTCGTTTGTTCTTATTGTTGTTTCCGAAATTAATAAGGCCGCGTTCAAGGTCTACTTGATCCCATTTTAAGTTAAGGATAGCCGATTTTCTGGACGCAGTTGTAATGCCTAAGATGATAAATAATTTTACATGAGGCTCGATTGCTGCCCTTATAAGTCGTTGCGCTTCTTCTTTTGTTAAGTATCTATCGCGCGGCGGAGAAGCGCTGGGAATATAAAACACTGCTTTCGTATTTCTATCATTAAATCTGATAGCTGCACGTAAAAGTGCAAGTTCTGTCGCAATAGTGGAGGGTTTCTTGCCTGTTTTTAACCTGATCGTTTCGTATCTTTTACAAACGTCAGTGTTTATTTGGTCTGGCAGCAGGTTTTTGAAGTGCGGTGCTAAAACTTTCCATCTGTATTGTAGAGTGGGGTTATTCTTTTCATCCATGTATTCCTGAAAGATATCTTCAAGGGTCGTGCTTGGTCGCTTTTGGTTCCTGACAAAATCCTCAAAACGCGAATCGGCTAATGATTCGTCGGAGGTACGTAGAGATCGCCTAATCGATTTTCCTTCGATTTTTGTGTAGGCGTAATACTTTCCTCTGAAAAACACGAGTTTCCACATTGTTCAATCCTTTCTACTTCCCATGCCGGTATTCTTATGAGATTACCAAGCTTGAATGTATTTTTAATAGAGTCCTTATCTATTAGGTTGTGGATATGTTGACGTGACACGCCCCAACGCTCGGCTAGGGTTGTGGCTGAAAAAGGTTTGTCAGACATTAGGATTGCTCCCCAATGTCACATTGTCGGTACATATGCGGATTTTTAATCCACTCGTGAATATCACCGAGGTAAAAGGCTTTACGCACAGAGCCTTTCTTACCCGACAGCTTTCTGGGATTTGGGAACGTGCCTCTTTGGATGCGGCGATTTATTTCTTGTCTGGAAATACCGCAGAGCCGGGCGGCTAATTTGATGGGGATGAGTGCATTAGATTGAATCATGAGCGCAGCAGTTACGTGCGCTTCAAATGTTTCTTTAAGGCTTAGGCCTTTGAACAATAGATTTTTCATAGGGCAACTTCCTTGTGCTATAGGCAGCACCAATGCTGTCTATCTTGTATTCACCCATTTTAATGATAAGGCACAGCCGTTGCTCATGATCCGATCTGTCTATGACAGATGGCTTTGCCCTACCTCTATTAGAACCTGTAATTGTTTAATATATCGTTAATGTGTGTTCGAAAACATATGGTGAGAGCTATTTCTATTGAACCGAACTTTCTAAACGAAGTTTGGATTTCTAACTTTCCTATTTGCATTGATTGCAAATATATTTAATTTTCTTTCTTGTGTTTGTCCAAAGTGGTGAGTTCCATTCGCTATGTTTTAATTCATTAGTGTAGTCTTCTATTTCTTTTTTTAAGTTTTGCATGAATTTGTAGGCATTTATTGTGTTTGTTTCAGGATTGAGTAGTGGCTGCCCTTTTTTTCTTGTTATTTTCCAGCCGCCAGTTGTTTCGGCCTGATGTAAAAGCCCACATCTAATATGTTTGTAAAATGCTTGGTGAGAGCCACTTAGTTCGGTGAAGTGTTTGCTGCTATCAAAAAAATAGCAAAAAGCTAAAGCGCTTCTACTATTTGAGTTAGGCCAACCCTGCTTGAATGACTCTAGTGCTTCAATCATTAAGCATGAAATTGCCATCATGCTAAATCCGTGCTTGGTATCTTCATTAGCAAAGGGAGTTAAATATCTCTCGGTAAATCTTTCTAAAATAAAGTCAGCAATATTATTTCTCTGTTCGTTTTGAAGCATTTCTTTATACTGCTTAACTGTTACGGATGAGGATAGCTTTGTATTTTCTGGCATAAAATATTCCTTATTGTTTATGTTTTAGATCTACCAGTTCTGCTCTTAATATGTTTATTTTATTCTAAAATCGCTTTGAAGCTTGCCCCAATGCTCTTTCAGCTTCTCTCTATGCTCTTCATCCATTGGTAAATCTTTCAATGCCTCAGGCCATAAGCTACGCGCTTTTTCCATTGTGTCGTCAATATGTGGCTTTATAGCTCGCCATGGAATGCCAGACTTTTCAGCCCAAGCTTTAAAATGATCTTGCGTTACTGCAAACCATTCCTTCGTTTTACCAAGGTTCAGGGCGTATTGTGTTTCGCCTTCTATGTAAACGCTGGTGGTGACGATATCGTAGGCAGGGGATAGCCTTGGTGTAATCTGATCTTGATAAAGCAGGCTCCAATTTTTTAAATGGGCATCACCGTTTGCCAATAATATATTCACCAGTAATCTTCTGGCGAATTGTTGTGCATCGGCTAAACCATCGCCGGAATAATCGTAGACCACCTTGCCGACTTGCTCATAATTGGCAGAGTTATATTTTTCATGAGGGTACTTCGCCAAGACTTGTGCAAAGTCTTCCATATGAATTCTTGTGTTGCCCTCTCGATCAAAACGCTTGATAGCAAAAGCCAGCTTTTCATCGGGCAGGTTGATTGGTGGCAGATTGTCCAACTTGCCCAGCTCAACAAGCTTAATATCAGGGATATCAATACCTGCCAAAGCAGAAAGGGACATTGCCGTGTATTCGTTTAATGGTACGTGTTTATGATTGGTTGATGGCGTTTTGATAATCCAGTCACCAAGCTCACCATTTTTAGTCAGGTTATAGCGTCCGTCCTTTTCCTTCATGGAAAACTTCATTTGAACGCCTGCCAGTGAGAACTTGTTCTCTCGGTCGCTCATTTTGTGCTTCACCGCTTTGGCTTTGCCATGGGTGGTCAGAACGCTCTCTGGAACTTCTTCGGGTTCCATGGGCGTAGCGACCAATGCGCCGGGCAGGTCTTGGCCGAGATAAGAAAAAATCTGAAACTCATTGTCGATATGAGTTTTTAAGCCTTGGGAAATTAGGTCTCGTAATGCGCCCTCTGGGAGTAGGTTGGATAAAACAGGATGCAGCCTTTGATTTTTTGCCCATGGCTGTGACATGAGCTTTTCTGAATTAGGAAAGCTTGGGTGCGTAATCAGGCTGAATGTTGGGCGTGAGGAATCCGTCTTAAATTCATCGGTAAAGCTCAAAACATTTCGGCCATTTTGAAAGCCAGCCAAATACCCTATGAGCCTGTCATGCAAGGTAAGCTTAAGGACGCTGACTTCATCAATTTGGTTGTGAGCACTCATTCTTCATCCCCCAGCATATTCTTCCATGGATCATTTGAAAGGGCGCTTTCTTCACCTTGTTTGGAGGATTGGTTTTTTAGTGTTGGAGACGATAGCGTATCATTCTCCAAAATCTCTTTTACAAGGTTTAGCTTTTCTGTCGGGATCAACATCAACTCACTTTTCAATCCCTTGGCAATGAGTTCAAGCGTGTTTAGTCTAGGATTACCCTTAGACTCTAAATGCTGATACTGCTGGCGTGATACGCCAATACGAAGCATCATATCTTTTTGCTTTAGATTGAGGGCTAATCTGCGCTTCTTAAGTTGTTCTAATAGTGGTTTCATAACGGGAAACTCATACGTTGCTTTTTAACTATAAGAAACATATTAGTTTCTTTTTTATCTTAAAGCAACAAATAAATGGCTTTTAGGTGTTTGGAGCGAATTTGTAACGAAAAGCAATAAATATGTTTCTTTTTGTCTGAGGTGCTGTGCCACATTGGTTTGTATTGAGAGCAGGTGGAAACAAAAGCCCTGTCATCCGCTGGGTTGGTGTATTTAGCACATAGGGCGAATGCCGAAACCACTTAATCCCGCTATCGGTAAGGGTTAAGGATGACTGCAAGATGTCGGTTGTATTACAAATTTGTGCCAAATCCATAATCCAACCGCTATCTTGAAAAGGACGTTGCGCCGTCCGTTTTATCCTTACTGGACGCTCTAAGCCTCGAATTATCATTCTCGGGCAAGAGCTTAGTGGCACATCATTGGCATTGAGCCAAGTGCTGCACCAGCGAACAAATGGCTGTTCGATCACCAGTCAGGGCGCGTTCCTGCTCCCCGACACCCCATGACCAAAGAGCCTTCTGCGCCCTTTGGAAACCTCGACCAGAAAGGAGATGTTAGCCCTCCCTTCATGGACTACCCATCAACCGAAAGGGCATGTCATTGCCCCTTGGAACCCTTGATCAACCCTGCGCGGATTGGATGCCGTGAGCGTTTCGATGCTCAATCTCGACCATGGTTTCGCCCGTGGATGACGACCAAGGCATAGTCTTGGATATGTAACCTTATAAGTAAGTCTTAGGTTGTGAATTCCCCGATTTTCCCTTATTCTCCCATGTATCATTTACCGAGAATAAAAATGAACGATGAAATATTGACATTGAAAGAGGTCGCGGCCTATCTAAAAGTGGCAGAAAAAACAGCTTATAAGCTTGCCGCAGAAGGCAAGTTGCCCGGCTTTAAAGTTGGTGGCAGTTGGCGTTTTAAAGGTTCAGATATACAAAAGTGGATCGAATATAAGAAGGTTAGCGATAAAGAAAATAAATAAGAAGGAATACCTTTTTAGCGAAGTAGACATAGAAGAAGTGATATTGAATTTTCTGGAAGAAGATAAGAGGCTAGCTATAGTGAAAATAGTGACGGCAAGAAACACACGTTAAAAGTGCGCATGCGAGAGCCTGTAAATAATGGGTGTATATGGCAAAGCTTGTATAGCTTGTCGTTATTTTATTACTAAGCTTGAATTTTTTTTATAACTTAGAGTATGTTTAATTTATCCATGGCAGAATGATAAGGACACAATTATGAGTAATTCAATTCTTCAAGTTTTTCTGGATAATCAGTTTATTAAGACTGATGAGACATCTCACATTGAGAATCTCAAAAAAGCATCCGGTGCTGTCCAACGAATGCTGGAGCAAAAGAAAAATCGGGTGAAGATTATTCCTTATACATTGGTGGCTCTTGATCCAACAATTTCTGATGATAACTCTATAGCCATAGAGGTGGAAGAAATAATCATAAAGCAATGGCCTGCGTTTCGTAATAGCGTAGTTAAGACAAAAGACAAGCCAATTGCATATATTCAAGCAGTTATTCTCGATGCATTAAATAAACTCAGCAAAGATATAAACTTGGCAGCGATTGTTTGGCATACGGGCTGTAATGTCATGAGCCATTACAAACTGGCAGGACAAGAAGAAGTCTTAACAAATTTTCTACTAGAGATTGGAAGAAAGATTGAGGCGGCTGCTTGTGATAGCTGGAGTATCGTAGAAAATACTCAAATTGATAACATTACCCCAATTGAACTGACTGTACCGAAAATTGGCCAAGGTAGGGTTAGTGAGGATGAGTTGAAAGAACATTTGTTAGCTGCGGCAGTTCATTCGGGATGGGCACCCCAAGCAGGAGGTGGTGAAAACCCTCATCATCACGGAACAGCAAATCATCACTGGCCACAATTCCTTGCGGAACGAGCAGCAGAGGGTCTTTCCAAAGAAATTAATGCCGCTTTTCTATTACAAAACAAGTCGTTAACATCTATCTCAAGCTCAATACAAGAATCAATAGGCGCATACTTTTCTAATCTTAAACCACATTTAGAACAGGTGTCCTCTTCTATATTGAAAAGTTCTCAATCTTTAAATAAACGCAGTGATTTACTTTGGTGGAAACAAGCTCTCTATTCGAAAAAACTAGATGTTGGGTATAGAAAGTTAAATCCTTTGGTTTTGGCTATGGTTATGGCAGTTGACCTTGCTGATAGTATTTCTCCAATTTATCCTAAAAGTGTTGATTATTTTCTTGAGGAAACATTGCGTGATGTTTTGGGAGATGAAATCGAAAAAAATATTGTATTAACTGATTTTTTGGAAAAGCTAAAACAATTTTCTGGGACGGAAAAATTATTGCTAGAAAAATTACAGGATGAAAGTGAAAATAGAAAACCCTTAGGTACATGTATATCGGGAGTACTAAAGGGGGAAATGACTACGGATGAAGTGTTCAAATATACTGGTATGGAGAAAAATGTAAAAATATCATTAGGTGAGCTTACTGTTTGGTTGTTCCATGATCTCCAAGCTAATACGCTAGTTAATAAGAAATAAAGATAATGAGAAAAAAATGCAATAAAGCTGATTGTCCTGCTCCCAAAGGTTTATGTCTTGAAAATCTTAACAATGATCACCCAAAATGTGAGTATTGGCTGGGATCTCAAATAGACCAGCCAATAGAAAAACAAAAGAAAATAAGTGGAACGGCAAAGTCACTTCCTTGGACGGGGGAGCCTTTTTTACCGACCGACATCGAGATCGTTAGTCAGCGATCTAGCCCATTAATAATAGGCATGGTTGGGAGTGCAGATGCAGGAAAAACCTCTTATCTTGGCATGCTTTATACTCTTTTATTTAATGGAATTAAGTTTAATCATTGGTCATTTGCTGGAAGTTACACACTTGCAGCATGGGAAACGTTGGCACAATATTTAAAGATTAAACCAAACGGCAAGCTTGAGTTTGCACCACCAACCCCCTCTAATCCTGATTATTATAGTCTTTACCATTTAGCTTTAAAAAAAGAGGGGTTATTTCGAGATGTGTTATTTGCTGATTCCTCAGGGGAGGTTTTCAATATATGGTCTGAGAATACTCAAGACCCAAATGCAGAGAATGCCCGCTGGATATATGAAAAATCTAGCGCTTTTATTTTTATGGTTGATTCTGTAGCTCTCATAGAAAGAAGGGGGGCTGCAAAAAGTGAAATTGTACAGATGGCGGAACAATTAGCAGCCAATTTAAAAGGCCGCCCCGTAGCTGTGGTTTGGTCGAAAGCTGATGAGATTGGCAATATTCGTGAAAACATTAAAAATGCTTTAAGCGACGACTTGTCTCAAGTTCTAGGGAATGCACAGGTTTTTGAGGTTAGTAATTTTTCAAAATCCGACCCCGACATCTTATGTCATAAAAATAATATTGCAGTTACTGAATACCTTTTAGATAAACTGAATGAGACCAAGAAAATTATACTAGCGCCCCAAGATGGGGATTTGGATGAGATGTTTTTTAATTACAAAGGGGGAATCCGGTCATGAATGATTCAATACTAATAATTGGACCTCCTGATTCTGGTAAGACAACTTTTATTGCTCAGTTCCTTACTAGAGTTAAGAAAAGAAAAAGTAGTATAACTCTATCTAAGACTCCCGAAAATATAAAAGCTATAACAGATGCTGTAAACAGGCTTGCCATGGGGGAAGCACCAACTACAACGTCAGCAGATGAACATGTAGAATTAGTTTTACCGATCAAAATAAACGATAAAAATATAGAATTGGTATGTCCTGATTATGGTGGGGAGCAGGTCAATAATATAACTGAATTTATGGAAATTGATAAACATTGGGAAAGGTTATTGAATAGCAGTGATCGGTGGATATTATTTATTCGTCTCCATAATATTACACCCGAGTATGACTTGAGTATAAGTAGTTACGAAGAAGTGATAGCAGAAAAAAGTGCAGAATCCAGTAGCCCAATATTATCTGAACAGAGTAAAATTATCGAACTGCTTCAATCCTTACTGCACATTAAAAACATAGGTGTAAAACAATCGATTGGCACACCTTCATTATCTATAGTTCTAACTTGCTGGGATGAGCTAAATACGAAAGAAACTCCTGTTGAGGTTTTGCAAAGCAAGCTACCAATGTTGCTTCATTTTATAGAAACAGTTTGGCGTAAAGAAAATTTTAAAATACTGGGGCTTTCCTCCCAAGAATTCCCATTAGATACACTTGAAGCTAAGGATAAATATCAAGATGAATTGCCTGAAAATTTTGGTTACATGATTGATCAGGATGGCCAGAAGGATAAAGATATTACCAAGCTTGTCAAAATATCCCTTCAATTATGACTGTAGTCCATCAGGCAATATATGGGGATAAGAATGGATCCTATGCACTTCTCAAAACAAGTTTGGCTGACATCGAGCTTGCTAAACGAATATGTAATGCCACGGATCTATTGGATCGCCCATCGAATGGATATCTAATTCAATCAGTTTTTCGTGGATTTGCACTAGACAACACCTATGTTTTTATCAAGTCGTTTCCTGATAGTGATCCTTCTGTTAGAAAAGGAAGGGTATTGTCACATGCGTTAATCGCTGAGATAAATGATCTGAATGAGATAAATAATCTGGAAGAGTTGTTTTCTTACTTTCTTACTGAGCCAGATAAAGATCCTGAGCTAAGTTGTATAGTAATTGATAGTGAAAGTTCAGACTCAAATAAAATTATTAGTCACATGTCTCGTGAAGCGGCGGGTATAAATGGTTTGCTTGATCATTCTAGCTACAATAATACATTGGTCTGGGTAGGGGAAGAGGGTTATATATCCTTTGTTTCACAAGTATGGAGGCAGCTGGAGGGGAATTTAAGAGCAAAATTGAATCTAGGTGTAGGTTTTAGCTATCAAAGGGTGAACACTCAGAATCATAATATTCTTTATGTACTTGAGGATTATGAAAGCAAATGGAAATCTAGTGGTTTTTTCATTGTAGGTAAAAAAGACCTTGGGACATTAGAGTCGTTAGCTTCATTACGTTTGGCAGGCCAAAAAGATAAGTCTAAACCTCTTGATAGCTTAATTAAAAAATTTGGAATTGTACTTGAAGATATTGAAGATTATGGATATGTAGAGACTATTTTACCTACATATGAGGAGTTGTCTGCAAAAACAGAGTTTAATTCTCTGATTGTACTTTGCGACCTGATTGATAAGTATAGCCCAAGCCAAAACGTAGCAAAAGAAGAAAAAGATAAGCTTCTAAAACATGTGATATCACGTATTGATTTATTAACAGCGCCCGAGATACTGAAACTTAATAACGTAGAGTGGAAAGGATTTTTAAATGCTCATAAATCCATAGGTGGAAAAATTAAAAATTGGGTAAAGTTATCTTTGTTGAAACCAGAAATATATGGATCTATAGGAAGTCTCGTAGCGGCTGCTTTTGCCTCTAAAAATAATAATGGATGGTGGGAAAAATCATTTTTATCCGGATTGAAAGCAGCATTTAAAAATTGGAAATCAACCTATGCAACTTCATTATGGAGTTGGTTCTTAACAGATCACAATTTAGTAATTACATTGAAAGATATTATTCCGATTAATGAGCAGGTGGAAATAGACTTTGTCAGTTATTGGCAAACACCAGATAATGAATTGGCAAAAAATATTCAGAAATTATCTAAAGAACGAGAATGGCTGATCCTTCATGGTTTGTCTACGTTACAACTGCTTAATCCAGAGGAAAGTATTAAAAGCCAACTAGTGATCGATACAGATCTTGAGCACACTATTGCTTTGAGAAATATGGGAGAGTCTATTCCTGATAAGGAATTTATAGAGTTAACTATAAAACTTGGCGAACAAAGGCTCATTAAAATTGCTGGTGAAAAATTATCTAGAAGTCCGCCTTTAATCAGCCGGTTAGATGTTAAAAATATTATTTGGAGACAAATTTGGCTGGAAAGTATTGAACTAGGAATGCTGCCTTATGATGCTATTAAGAAGCCAGAGGAAGTTCTTTTTGAATTTCTTGAAGAAGTCGTGGATGGGGCTGCGGTGGAATCAGAGCTTCTTTTGATGTTTAGTAAATCAGATTTTAATGATATTTCTAGCTTTAAGCTAAGAGCGAAAGTCTGGCCAAGACTAGAAGATGTAGTTAAATCTGGTTTTATTGCCCCCACCACATTGGGATGCCTTAGGCTTATAGATGATAAAAGTATTAATATAGGTGATTTAGAGGATGATATTCGAACTCACTTATCTAGTGTGTATTTTATAAGGCAGGTCATTAGTGATCAGACGATAAGTGTATTTACTAAAATTCTACTTTTTAATGAACTCACAGTTTTAAAAGAAAATGAGCTATTAATGCTGTTGGATGTTGTTATTTTTCTTCCAGACGAATCTAAAGAATTGGGGGAATTAATTTTCAGAAAAAATTGGAAGAAAGCAGCTTCAGCTATATCTAACAAAATATCTTCAAGAAATGATCTTAGGCTAGCATTAAAGGAATGCAGCCTTCTTCTTGGGTATTTTGAAAGATTGAGGTTGTCGTTTTCAGGTCACTCTTCTGAAACCGTTTCGGCAGAAGAGTGGTGGTCTGCATTTTCAGAACAGTGTTATACCAAATATCCAAAAGGTCCGACAGATAAAGGGCTATGGGGAAGAGCTGGTGGGGAAAACTATGACTTGTATATATCGGGTACAGGACGAGAAGTCTGGGTAGATATTATAAGTAAGATACGAAGCAAAAGAACAGATGTTATTGCTCTAAAATTATTACAAGAGATGTTAAAAGATTATTCTAATAGCACTGAATTAAAACAACTAAGGAAGGCTTATTTAAGTAATGAAAAATAATTGTATTCTTGTGCTGACCGCACTTTCAGTGGAAAGGGATGCTGTAATTGCATACTTGACTAATGTTAGATTGGAAAAACATCCTGAAGTTGGCACAGATTATCATCGTGGATTTTTTGCAAGTCCCTTGGGTAATGTCGATGTAGTTGTAGGGAGAACAGATCAGACGAACATCAATGCAGCATTAGAAACTGAAAGAGCCCTTCAACATTACAAACCAACTCATGCCTTTTATGTTGGTGTTGCAGGTGGCTTAAAAGATGTGAAAGTTGGGGATATTGTCATAGGTTCCGATGTTATTGGTTATGAAAGAGGAAAAGCAGAGGAAGGTATATTTAAGCCGCGTCCACAATTCGGGGCATCGTCCTATGATCTTGAGCGTTTAGCAAACTCATTTTCAATTAGTGGCTCATGGGAAACTATCTCAACTTCATTGGTGGAAACTCAATTTGCGCCAAAAATAACAGTTCTATCAGGTACAATTGCTTCGGGAGAGAAAGTCGATGCTTCCTACAAATCTGAACTACATAAGCATATCAAGGTAAATGCAAGCCATGCACTTGCGATTGAAATGGAGGGGTTAGGTTTTCTGACCGTTTGTATGACACGCCCTTTAGTGAAAAGTTTATTGCTAAGAGGAATTTCTGACTTAGTAGATGATAAAGGGGAAATGGATGGGCAAGGTTCACAGCCTTATGCTTCAAAGAATGTTGCCGCATTTTTATTTGGGTTAATATCAGAACTTGATTTTTTTAATGTTAAGAAGGAAGCGTCAAATATAGAGTATTTGTTTGAGGTCGTATGTAAACTTTATCCCAGAGGTATTGAAGATAGAAAAATATGGGAGCGAGCTGGAGGAGACCTTTCTCTAGTGACGCTGAATATCCAAGGAAAAGGGCAATGGTTTGAAGCCGTAAAGTTGATTGAGCAAGGAGGCGGTGGTGCTGAAATTACGCTAAGCAGTCTTGTTCAAACAATGACAGAAGACTTTACACAGAATAAAGATTTAAAATGCTTATTAGAATAAAACCCTTGAGCCAATCTCGCGTTGAATGTTTTCGATAGATGCCAGAGCGTTTCTGCGCTGGTGAGTATTTGGCTTGCTTCTCGCAAGTTCATCAAACGCCTCTCTTAATATTGCACCTAGCTCTGTTTCGCATTTTGCTGCTATTTCAAATCTTGTTACCAGTTTCATAATGACCTCCTGTTATTGGGAGGCCGCGACATTCGCGACCTTATCTAAGGCCGCTTAAATGCGAGAGGCTATGAACTGCACCTGTGGTCGTAATATATGGAGAAGCGTAGGCTTCTTAGCTACGCTTGCAGTTTTAATGGCCTCTTGTGTTTGGGTAAGGTTTAGGTAAGGACGCAAATATCGCGCCTCTCATTCTTAAGGGGGAATTGATACTGGTATGTATTGATTTGAAATGGTGCAAATAACAGTCAGCTTGGTAAGCATAACTTTTAAGAGATAGTTTTGAGTTTGTGGGGAAAGGCTTTTCCCCTGCTGCAAACGCTCCAGCGTTTTCCGACACCCCATTCAAGCGGGATTCCCGCAACGCTCTTTGAACTATTGCATGAACGTATCCGTTCGCTTTATTTCTTTGAGATTCCCCTTTTGGGAAGACTTCACAATATCATCCGTTTTGCCTCCATCAAGATATCCCCCAATCTTCCGCCGCTTCGCTTTGTGCAGAGTGGGAGGTTCCCCCTGTCTGGATTCCAACAAAACGCACGATTTGACGCTCGTTTCTCTCGCTCTTTGTCTGGGGTTTTTCAACCCCAAAAGGGGTGTGTTTTTTAACGAAGAGAGAGATAAGACAATGAGCAATGAAATCAGAATTTATGTGGCATGTTTGGCAGCGTATAACGGCGGTAGATTACACGGGGTTTGGATTGACGCAACGCAAGAGCTGGACGATATACAGGATCAGATTAATGACATGCTAAAGGACAGCCCAGAGCAGGACGCGGAAGAATACGCAATTCACGATTATGAGGGATTTGGCGGTTATGGATTGGGAGAGTATGAAGGCATAGAGTCAGTGTATGAAATTGCCTGTTTTCTTGAGGAGCATTCAGAGATAGGCGGGGAGTTATTAAGTCATTTTGGTGGATCATTAGACGATGCAACCAAGGCCGCAGAGGAAAGTTATTCAGGGTCTTACACATCACTTGCAGATTATGCGCAGGAGCTAACAGAGCAAACTAGCGAAGTGCCAAAGCATTTAGAATTCTACATTGATTACGAAAAAATGGGGCGTGACATGGAAATGAGCGGGGACGTGTTCACAATCGAAACCGCCCATGATGAAGTGCATGTATTTTGGGGGCGCTAGATAATTATTGCCGCCTTGCTACGGGACGTGAAAATGCGTAGCATTTTGGCGTCCCGGCAGCGGAAAGACGCAGATTCAACAACTTTTAATAACGATGTTTAATTGTACTTACTTCATTCAAATGGGTTTTCAGCTTTCTTAGTGCGAATGCAAACTTTTTGGGTTTGATGTGCCCCTGCTATTTCCCAGAACATATGCTCAACACTTACAACTTCTAATATTCCTTGATTGGCTGACATAGTGAATGTTGATGAATTTATATATTCACCTTTCGCAAGCGGTATGAATGGAGTGTCACTTTCATAAGCCGCTACGACAAGTGTGTCATCTTCTGGCTCGTAGATTTCTAATACGTACTTGCAAGGTAAGTTATTTGCAGACATGATTATGTTCCTTCTTTACTGTTGATTAATTTGTTAGAGGTTTCTTGCAGCGTTCACTTAAGCTGGGTAAAGAGTGCCCCTTAATCTCACCCCGCAACCTATTTAATTTTTTACAGTTTAAGAATCCTTTTGATTGTTTTTTATTGAAAAACTCTCCAGTTCCTAAATGAAGAGAAATTCCACTGTCATAATTATGAGCATGAGGAGAGGATGGAAAAGGGTCTACATCAGATTTATGAATCACCCACACTTCGCCTTTTACTTTAACCGTTTGCTCTGTTAATAGTTTCGGAATGCCATCTGGTAGCAGGGATTCATCTACTGTTATTATCGTGAGGACATCAGGTAGGTTTTTGGAAAAATCATAATCCTTTAATAGACTTAACATTTTCTGATGCGTCAAGTTCCTTTCAATCAGCTCCACTGGATTCATGCTGTCAATATCTAAACACTCACATAGAGCTAATTGAAAATCCATGCTTTCAATATCAGTGCTTTTAAGCTGAGACAATATAGCTTTAGCAATATTCATTTGTTGCAAGTAGGTTATTAAGTTTTCTTCCATTTTATCCATATTTCACTAACCTCTAACAGCTAAATAAATGTCGATGCGTCATAAAACCCTACACCACATCTCTATATCACAAACTAAAAACTAAGGTAGCAGATAAATAGATTGGAAGCGTTGATTAATGAAAGATTACCAAAGGCGGATTTTTGCCGTTTAGTATTTCCTGAATGTTTTCAGGTAAATATTTGTTCGGATCGTCATAGCCGATCCGAAATTGTAGGGAATTTAGAGGCATAAATTCTATGCCTTCTTTTTGAATTGAATAGATAAGCGTGTTGTGCGGACTCCACCGTGAAAAATGTACGGTGTAACCTGCATTTTCAAGTATCTGGGCAACGCGAGACGTTTCTATTTTACCATCGCCATCATCATAGCCAAACTTCGCAAAAGCGTGGCTCCAATGGTAAGTATTACCGCAGTGTTTGCATTTATGGTGAGTCATGGTGTCGTCCTTTCTGTAGTGTCACCCATTAAAGTTCTGGCTCAATTCCCGGTTCAGGGTTTTTGTGGCGTTGTTTATTCTTTTCATGTTTTTGTGCTTCTGGATGTATTTCCGAATGTTTGGTTTTGTCTAGGCTTCTGCCTTGTGTCATGTGTGATAAGCCCTTAATAAGGTTTTCACGATTGGATACATTCTGTTTTTGTAGCTGAATTAATTGCTCTTGCAGGCTTTGGCGTTGGGTGAGCTGGGCTTGAATGAGCTTGTCACGTTCGTCTTGATCCCGTTTGTGGGAGCGGCTAGTTTCTTGTTCATTTATTTTGCGTTGTTTCCAATATACGCCAGTCAACTTATCCCAAAGTCCCTTGAAGCCTCTGCGCATTTTGGCAACACGTTTTCTATCTTCTTTTGTCCAGCGTGCCTCTTGATAGGCTTTTTGTGAAGAGCGGTCTTTATCTGTGTTGCTTTGTCATCACTTGTTTGGTTTTCAGCAATGGCTTTAAAAGCTTTTGGTAATCTTTGTTTTGCTCATTTAAGAATTTGGTGAATATTGTAGATACCTTGCCTGAAATTTTATTTTTAACGGTATCTACAGAGGGTAAGTTTTCGGCTTTACCAATTCGGTTTTCTAACTCTTTCTTTTTAACGCCAATTTGCCGGGTGAGGGAATAGACCTCACCATGGATATCAACCACCACATAACCACGCCGATCACCTTTTGCCAGATAATAGCCGCGCTCTTTTAAAGCATTGGTGAAAGAGCTTTTGTTGTCACTCATTGCCCAGCATTCTTGCAGGGCGGCTTTTATGGTTTTTGGGTTTTGATTGGTGCGGGCGGCCTGTTCCCATTCCGCCCGCGTATAGTTGAGAGGGTTCGTTTTGCTTCTATCAATAAATCCTTCTGGAAGTTTCCAGCCGTGATCGAGATAGAGCTGTTTTGCGACCGCGTTCAACTTGTTTTTAAAGTAGGGCTGGTCAATGGCTTTCATTTCTTCGGCATTGATACGCGACCAGACACAATGTGCATGTCTGCGCCCGTTCTTTTCATGGAATACCACAACACGGGGCTGGCCTTTAAATCCCAGTTTTTTCTCGATACGTTCTAAGGCCTCTTCAAATACGTGAGTTGGCACGTTCTCATTTGCTGGTGGGCTTAGGGAGAGTGAGAACATAAAGCGCGAGCAGCGAGTCCCTTTGCTAATTGCATGGATTTCATCTAATGCACCGCCAATAGTGTCGGAGGCAAAGCCGGACACCTCATGCACGGTGACATGTTCATTTTTCTCACCATTTAAAAGATGACGTGCCAGTTGGCGTGCTCCGCCGCGTTTACTCGCTTTCAGGATCATGGGCTTGATCCTCCGTTTTACCCTCTTTGGAGCGTTGCATCCCAAGCGCTCTAATCAGGGTGCTTCTTATCCAATGTACGGAACGGCTGGCCTCATTTAGGGCTTTTAGGACATCAACATTCACAGGCAAAGAACCTGAATTGGCGGCCTTTGCTAGCTGGTTTATATTGCTGGAAATACGTGACTTTCCAAAAAGGGCTAATAATTTGGCCAATTCTTCTTGGTCTTTAACGGGCTTTTTGCCGCGTGTACGTTTGAGCGGAATGTCTTCTTTGAAAATGAGCCAGCGTATGTAAGCCGCGAGTGGGCGGTCGCCTGCGGCAAGTTCAAGTGCTTTGCGTTCATCATTGGTAAAGCGCATTGAGAAGGGTGCAGGGTGCTTTTTATTCGTTTTGGCTATATATTTGTCCATTATTGCCACCCATCCCTTGAAAGTAGGGAGGCTGTACAGGTATAATCCGCGCCCATTGAAGCGTGAACTCCCTCAGTAGGACTTTTTGATAGTAACGCGCTTGTTGTAATGGATAGTGGTGGTAGCTTTGAGGTTATATCAAATGCGTTAATCAGTAGTTTAGATAGCGTTGGCAACCAGCCCCCGCTACCAATTCTATCTTGGAAGGCTTGATTATTATCATTCGCGGGTAATAACTTGAGTCGTTCAACGATAGTCATATCTTTGTCTCCTGTAGACATATTTAAAATTCCAGCCAGATCACCATATAAATCAACCTGTAATTCGCCATCCTTTGGCGTGAGTACGATTTTATCGACCAACCCGCGTAAATGTTCAGAAGCTTCACTTCGCGCACCATCTTGATTTAAGACGCTTGCCAAATCTTTCACAGATTGATGAAACCGAGTTGCCATCACTGGATGGAGCAATGGCTTATTGGCTGGCTCGACCTCTAATAGCAGTGAGACCTCTTCTTTGCGCGTTGTTACGCGTTCAAGATCATCCTTAACCATTGCGGCAGGTATGCCGTCTTTAATCGCCTGAATGAGATTTACGCGCTCTTTCTCTAAAGTATCCAATTCGGTGCGGTGGCGCTTTTGGGTCGCGTTCTTTTGAGAATTCAGCATATTGAGGTGTTTGGTGTATTCCTTGCAGAATACCTCTACCAGTTCAGTTTGCATGAGCCGTGTTTTGAGGGCATCGAGGACATAGGCCTCCAATATCTCCCGTTTGATGGTTTTACGGTTGGCGCATACGGCCTCTCCTTTGTTCTTAGAGGCCGAGCAGCCATAGTGGGAACTGTTGATCTTGGAATAACCACCACCGCATACACCGCATTTGGTAAGGCCTGAGAGCAGGTATTGCGGGCGGTTGGTCTGCCAGAGCGCAGGTTTTGCCTTGTCGAGTATGGCTTGCCTTGCTTTGGCGGCGTTCCATAGCTCTTCCGGTAGAATGCGCAGCTCCGGCAAATCCTTTCGTATCCACTCAGATTCCGCATTTTGACGTGAGACGCGCCTTCCTGTACTTGGGTCTTTGACCATGCGGTTGCGGTTCCAGATCAGCTTGCCGCGATATAGTTCGTTATTCAAAATTCCAGTACCACGTTTGCGGTTGCCGTTAATGGTCGATTGCCCCCATGCATTTCCAGAAGGGCAAGGAATGGCTTCTTTGTTCAATTGCGCGGCAATGGCCTTGGGGGATTTGTTTTCTTGTGAATATTCACGAAATATACGCCTGACAATTTCGGCTTGGTTTTGGTCGATCTCACGATCACCTCTGATGGCCTCTCCATTGGCATCAAATTGCTTTACGACCTGATAGCCGTAGGCAATGCCGCCGCCAGATTTGCCCTTTTCAACACGTCCGCGAAGGCCGCGCCGTGTTTTATCGGCCAAGTCTTTGAGAAACATCGCGTTCATTGTGCCTTTCAATCCTATATGAAGGGTCGATATTTCACCTTCGGATAGGGTGATGATCTTCACCCCCGCAAATTCCATACGTTTATACAGGCCAGCAATGTCTTCCTGATCGCGGGACAACCTATCCAGCGCCTCACAGAGCAGTACATCAAATTCACCATTGATGGCGGCTTGCATGAGGCTTTGAATGCCGGGGCGTAAAAGGGATGCGCCGGAAATTCCTGCGTCTGAGTAACAGTTACCAATTTTCCAGCCTTGGTTCTTGGCATATTCATTACAAAGTCTAACTTGGTCTTCAATAGACGCATTGCTTTGCAGGTCGCTTGAATATCGGGCATAGGTACAGGTGCGTAATGTCATTGTTTTCCACCTTCAATATCTTGATTGTTTTGGCGCGAATTCATGGTCTTATAGTCGTCTTCCGCTGCGCGGCGAGCCATGAATTTAATGAGCGCTATGAGCCGTGAGTCCAGATTATGACTCTGATTGCCATGACTCTTCAACTGAGTCTGCTGATTATTTTTAGCAGACTTATCCATTTAAACCCCCGGACAAGAGCGAGCATAAAAAGCTATCTCGCTCTTGAGGGCTTAAGCGCATGATGTTGGGGGTGTTGGCAAAGATACTCTGGGCGAAATAAGCCTTTGCCAGATCATGCGCAAACATAAAAAATAGGAACAAATCGTTGATACGAAATGTCCCCCGACAATTAACTATAACCTTTGGATACTTAATAAATGGTAAACACAAAACGCCAAATTCGGCTGTGACAGCCGCTTTCCACGCAGTTATTAAGGTATGTTTAACGGCCATAGTGCTCATAGGTGCTCACCTAGACTATGGCGCACAGGTTTATCTTTTGGATAATTTTCAGAATGATAGGGGCTTTTTTCTGCATTAGAGCGCCAAGGCTCTATTTGGAAGTACGCATACCTATCCATTTCAATCACCATTTGGCCGTCAATCGCCACTAATTGATGATTGGTATCCATGCGTCCAATTTCGTCAATGCTCTTAACCGGAGCGCCGCGCTCATTGATACTTAATCGCCATGGTGAAATTGGGTTATTGGGATCACGAGAAAGAGACCGTGCTTTCTTGGTTTCATTACCTATGCGCATACTCCACGCTTTTTGGTCTAGTTCCCCGCGAATGCTCCATGCCTGTACCATGCTGGACTGCTCTTCAATAAGCCCAGCCATTTGTTGACCGTAAATTTCTATGGGCTGCCTTCTGCTTTGAAACACCATCCAACAGCGCACACCCTTGCCGGGCAAGAGAGAAAGTGCTTTAGAAAGGTTAGGCAGCTTGCCGATATTTCCCATCTCTTCTAGCAGCATCATAATGCGCGAAGGTTTAGGGGCGGCGGCAATGGTTTCTAACAGCAGGGTCGCAATCAGGCCTAATGCACTGCCATGGGTTTCGAGCTTGGCCTCAGGTAAAATTAAATAAAGCGTGGTTTTACCATCAAGCACATCAGCTAAAGAAAAGTCAGATTCACTCATGGCTTGCCCCATGGGCGAATGCATATCGTAAATCTCAAGGGCGTTCATGGCGTTGTCTCGAAACGCACCATAGGTTTTGATATATTCAGGTCGAAGCATTTCAGCTAAAGCGTTGCCGTAATCCTGTAGCAAGCCAGAGAGCCAATCACTTGATTGCATCTTTGCTGCAATGATCTCTTGCTCATGGCTACTCGACCAAACTAATTTCCTCAAATTGGGCAGAGTGCAGGTGTCTGGCATAAACAACGGCATATACAATAAAAAACCAATCAATAAACGTCGCGCACCATTACGAAAGAAAACCCCATCGCCCATATCATTAGGTTTTTCTGAAATGAGCTGGTAAGCAATTGAACGCGCAAGGTCATGTAAATCTTTGCCTTGGTTGCGCATGACATCGTCTACCAGAATACGCAGAGGGTTAAATCTAACACCCTCAATATTTAGAACATTAAATGGATTGAAAATTAAAACTTTTTGTCCACGCGAGCGGCGGTAATTTGCCGTGGTAGCAGTGAGTTCACCTTTAATATCAGTGACAAACAGTGAGCCACCAAACCAATGCATAAGCGCAGGAATAATGACGGAAATAGTTTTACCTGTACGCGAGGGAGCGTAGGTCAGCATATGTCCATTGCCTGTAGCAAAAGGATCGTAAAAGAGTGGTAAATCGGCAAGGCTGCCAATATAAAAACCGTGTTGGTTTTGGCTCATCTCTTTTATAAAATTATCGTTTTTGTTAGCAAGACGTGCATGGCCGTATTCATTTGAAAGAACACAGCTTTCACGCAGTAGGTCAATTTGTTGAGCCGTATGAAATGACATTGACAGGAAATCCATGATCTTTTTGAGTAGGGCTAAAAACCCAATTCCCATCAATGCCATTCCCCACATATACCAGCCATCAATAGCAGCCAGCCACCATCCTCCTATGAGCAGGATGAAGGGAAGGATAAGAGCAATGATGACGGCGAACATTGCTTATTTCCTGATATGCAATGTTTGCAGGCCGGATAAAGACACGCCTAAGGAATGAAAGAACTTATCCAACTCGCCGCTTAAGTTGTTGGTTGAAACAAACTCTAAATCTGTAAGCCCTTGCAAATGTCCTTGCACATAACTACCAGCCCAAAACACAAACAGTTTTGAATTGCTGTTTGCTTTGCTGATTTGTAGGCTTGCTAAGGTTTCTCCGTAATCAATGGTGTTAACCCCATCTGTTACTACAACAGTAATATTGGGAAAGTTTTGATTTATACGGGTCGTATCGAAATTAAAACCTGTTTGAATAGCTTTGTAGAGCGCAGTCGCGCCCTCGGCTTGGGGTACGCTGTTTAACAGGTATGCCGAAGCGGGGCAGTTTGTGAGTTGGCCTTGATCGACAGGTGTTAAGTGATTTACATCGGTGCTAAACGTGACAATACGGCATAAGGTAAAATCAGGAAGCTTACTCAAAAACTCCCTTGTCTCTGAGATCACGGTGCTCATATGCCCAGCCATAGAACCGCTGGTATCCAATGCAATAGATACCGGAATCTGTAATGATCCCGGTGTTTGCAATGGCGTATAAGTAAAGCTCAGAGGATTAAAGTCAGTATCAAACACCGCAACATCGTCTGTCCTTGGGCTGATAACGCTATTGTCTTTACCGTAGAAGAGCACAGAGGCATCATGAGTGCCTTGATTGTCCTCGACACTGGCAATGCTGATATGACTGACATCACGGCCTGCAATCACAATAATGCCAGCATCCTTGTGAACGCCAAAGGCAGTAAAACTGCGGCCATCTTCTAAGGTCAAGGATGAACGTCGAACCTTAAGAGCCAGTAAGTCATCATGCGCGGCAGATAGATCAATTTTAAAAGCGACCTGTCCTAATGTTTTGATATGTCGGTCAGGATCACCAATTTGTATAGAGCTGGTTTGCAGCTCTTGCGGCTCGATAATCTCTATCGCCAATGCATGGTTTGAAATAAGCCCCAGAAACATTAATGTTTGTAATTGAGTTTTCATTTTCTCACCTCCAAATTCAAGCCTTGTTCGAGTGAGAATTTACTGCGCTCAATATCCATAAACGTCATGGGTATGCCGTTCATAAATGCCCAGCTAAAAGTTGGAGAAAGAAACTCTTCCCATACGCGCTTTTGATGCGGGGATACCCAATAGAACGAAATGGAGCGAATTATTTCAGAAGAACTTAGCGCACCATTGATATTGCCTTGAACTGGTGGTGTTTGTGGCAAGACAATGCTTGTCGTGTCACCACATGGTCTTGGCGTGTGGATGAGGGACGAGAACACAATGACATGAGCATTGGTAAACCCTTCACGCTCAAGCGCATTCAGGTTGCTTGCCAGCTCGACGAATGCGCCGGGCAAGTTGTTACAGTTCTCAGAAATAGATTTAATGCTGTTCACCAGCGCAAGTGCGCGCTCTGGATTACGCTTTAAATCATTTGGCCGACCAGACCAGATGGTGCGGCCAATTGACGTGCTAATCACATCAATATGCGCATTGGCAAACTCACGCTTGCGCACCAGATTTTTTATGTGAGAGAGCATTCCCAATTTATATTGGTCTGCACTTTCTGCTTCGATTAATACGCCACTATCATCCATGATAATTTGGATGGTGGTTTCTGACCTTCTGGCAGCAAATACACTTGAGCTAAAACACAAGGCTAGAATGATTACAGTTAAATTTTTCATGATGATGCTCCTTTTAAAGCTAGTTTTGTTGATCGCGCGATATGTGCAGTGGCAAGTCCCATGGCAGCGTTAGTAATTATTAGCGCTATACTCATAATCATGAGCGGCCAAAAGCTTGCTTCGTTACCTGAAAATCCGGGGATAGGGGATGGTGCGGTTTCTTCTTTGATGCGCATATAAAGCGTTGCGAACTCAGTGGAAATCACAAAGAGATACAGCAGGGCAAACAGAGCGGTAATGACCATGTGCAGGCCATTCGAAAAAAACTTCTTCGCATCATCAAAAATTTCATGATGCCGCTCTAAAAGCTGTCCAAACAGAAAAATAGGCGTAGCGACTGCCGCTAGTCCCAAAATGCCGTTTATGAGTGTTCCAACGGATATGTTGGATAGGGCGGGGATATCGGGCAAGCCAAGTACATCCAGTACAAACAGGTCAGAGCCAACAGTGTTGACCAAAGCATAGTTGCTGGTATGCAGTAGCCAGTTCACAGCTTCCGCCATGAAAATCAGGAATAACTTGCTAAATAGCCAGAGTTTATCGCTTGGTTCCAAAGGTCGGTTGTTATTTCCGTCCTTCGGAGGATGCCAAGATTCAAAGTTTTCGTTACTATCACTCATTTAGAGCCTCCTTGCCCTGATGACAGGGCAATCAATGAAAAACATTTGTTTAAGAGGCTTTGCGCAAAGCTCAGGTGATAGTATTGAGCTTTCTTGGAGTGGCCGAAATAGGCCTGTTAACTTTAGAGCATAAAAATTGAATTTATTGTTAGTCGCTTTGCTTTACATGGAGTTTTTATGTCGAAAAAACCTAAAAATATATACTGTCTACATTCTCATTTAGACGAGAATGTATTTGTTTATATCGTGTGTGGCTTCATTGAGGGTCGATCTACAAACTTCATAATTGAGATGATACAAAAAACGTATACTAAAAACGTTTCTAGGCAAACAATTAGTAAGTATCAAAATATGATTGGTGATTATATTTGGGAACGGTTCGGTGCAGTTTTCTTCAATGGAACACTGGAAGTTGCAGAAATTATGAAATTTCCTGAACTGTACTATGAATCGGTCTTTAAAGACTTTGATTGGAGTTCAGCTTCCAATAATGATCGTCAAGAATGTTTGAAATGGCTATGCGATCAGGAGTTGCTTAATATATTTCTAGCTCCTCCCCAAGTTAAATTTGGCATTCCGGAAAAGGGTCGAAGGGCGTATTTAGCCAAAGCGCTCTATTTGCAGCTTTGCGTTAATCTATATAAAGATTTAAAACTCAGAATACTAAATGAAAGGACAGAAACTGAAAATATGTTGGTATTTATTGAAGAGAAACATACTATAAGTAAAATAATCTTTGATGAAATGTCGTGGGAGTCTGTAATAGATAGCGCCAAGTCGAATTTGCTCCTGCATCTTCAAATTCTTCCAATTGGTAGTGAAATCCCTAAACCATGTGGTTTTGATATAAGCATAGAAATTTCCAATGAAGACCTCGAACGTGAAAGGCGGTAAATATTAATAATTGAAGCCTCAATGAATGCCAATCCAAGAAGGCTATCTTGAAGAGCTTAAAAAACTTATCTGGTACGCTCGAAGAAGAAAACAGCAAAGTTCTAGTTGATCAATTATTTTCCTCGGTCATATAAGGATTCAAAAATTGCCGTCCCCAAAGCAGGGCTTTATCTGTTTCGTTTAACTCTGCTTCATCGCAAATTTCATCCCATTTATTATTGATGGTTTCTTTTTGTGTTTCAAAAATATTCTTTGCATCGTCTTCCGAAAGTAGAAAGTTATGCGCTGTCTCTAAGCAAGTCGATAGCTTGCTTGAGCGGTTATCACCAATGATAAGCATGGATTGTGATGCTTTGTTACCTGATCGGCCTTGTGGGCAAATATCATAGGCAGGGGTTAGGCTCATATTCTTACCATCCCAAAATGCAGCATGGTTACGCGCATGGTCATCCGTATTCCCGCATAGAATATTAAAGACCAAGCGCGAGAATAACTCTTCCAGTGTTGCCTTAGGGTCAGTAAATTTGTGCCGAATAATTTCTGCCAAGGCTTCATAGCTGGCGTAACGCGCCATCATTTCATCGAGACCGAATAGGGTAAGGGCAGAAATCATTGATTTACGCTGCCAACCAGAATCTACTTTTATCCGATCAAATCGCTCGATCAGAATAACATCTCTACCTGCTGCACTTGTGATTTGGACAGGGGCAACGTTTAGCCCAACTTCTTTGGCGAGCCTCATTGCAATATATTCCGCTTTGACAACGCTATAGATATCCGAGCTTAAGGAAAATTTGGCAATATACTTTTTATCGTTATCTTCTATGGAGGCTTTAGGGCGCGCGCCACCAATAGGGCTACCATGGAAGAGGGCTTGATCTAATTCAGGTGTAAGGGGCACACCTTGTTCAACGCGCTCAGCGGATTCCAGTAATTCATCTAGCGGTACATTGGCAGATAGGCGCGGAACATATTCAGTTGCAGATTGTTGAAAATCGAGCGCTCCTATGCGATCCGAACCGGATTCCAGCATATAGGTCAGCTCATCAAGCTGCGCAGGATCAATATCTTTGCCTTTCACGCCCAGCTTTCTATTGATAATAACGCGCCGCCCCCAAGCATCAGGCGCACCATCTCTAATGCAGCTCGGTATGGTTAATCCGTCAATTAAAGGAAGCGCCCCTTTTTTTAGCGGTAGCTCTTCCTCGTAAATTGATATCGCTGGGCGAGCTGTATTATTAACGCGCTCTAAATAGCTCTTACCATAGTTAAACAAAAGCTTGTCGCCATCGGCTTCCAACTTTCCGGCAATCACTGGCTCGGTTTCATTCGGCAGCCAAATCCAAACATAGGCTTCTTTGTATTCTGTATTAGAAGTCATCATCAATTACTCTTGTTTTATGGCGAATTGATTTCGGCAATAGGGTTAACTTATCTTCGTTCTGGCGTATATGCTTTGAGAGGGTTGTTTCCTCAGCATCAAAAAGCTTTACGCCAAGAATTGCCGCCACTTCAAAAACGGCTCCAATCGAGCATTTCATATCGCCTTTTTCTATGCGTTGTACAAGCCCTCTGGATATACCTGCGCGTTCAGCAATATCTTGCGTGGTTAGTTTGCGTTCCTTACGGGCAATCTTGATAAGGCCGCCCATGAGCTTTGCGGCATCCGCGCTATAGCGGGAATAGGGTTGTGATTTGCTTTGCTTCATGGCACACCTTTTGGGCTACAAATGGATCACAAGACGCTCTCATGATCTGTATATGGTTCAAAATAGCATTTTATCTGGGTTAGGGCAAGATAAATGATCTGTATGTGGATCGTAAGGCGGTTATATGGTTTGTCTGTGAGACATATTCCTTGTTGCACGGAATGTTTATTTCTTAATATTTGTGTGAAAAGGCACCTAAAATAACCGATTTTATTCCTCTATTTTGGAGGGGTTCAATAAAACATGACGAGGCCGGGGGGTTCAATTGAACCCTTTTATATTTATGTTCCTTATACGTTCTGGTTTTTATGGCCTATTATGGTAAAAAATTTACCAGAAACTGCGGCTTACACGGCGGGGGTATCTATTGGTAATGACGAGGTCGGGA
>JAWSVM010000008.1:0-12635 GCA_033851915.1 Alphaproteobacteria bacterium | reverse complement strand
AGAAATCGATATGTGTGATAAGAGACAATATGAAAACCATGACTAAGTTAATTGCGATATTCTTCTTCTTTATGTCTAGCCCTTGTCTGGCAGATTCTTCTGTTACAGTGGATGATTGGGAATCTCGTATTGATATAATATACAAAGAGGGCTGTTTTAAAATAGACCATCTATGGATTCGGGGCGTGACTGTTGATCGTCGCTCTGAGGCAATAGAAAGTCTCAATAAAGTGTCAAGCATTGCAATTGAAGATGAAAATGCAGGTAAATGGATTGGCGTTACTCTGCACAGTGAAAAAACTCTAGCGAGACAGATGTTGGAGGAAGAAATAGAAATCTTGCAGAAGACAAAGGAAACAGTGCTCACATTTAGAAAGGGGACATGGAGCCTATGGCAAGAAAACCGGTTGGGAGGGTTATTACAATTGCAAACCTCTGATCGACCAGACCGTATGAAACCTTTTCTTATCCGTGCTATTGCAAAAAGTGAGCATACAAAAGGATTTGATGCGACGGAATGTGATATTGGTGTGGGCATTCGACATGTTTCGATAGGCAGTGTAGTACCGAAATCAATACGTCTTCCGGCCGTAGTTTTCCTTTTAAAAGACCCAGTGAAAGTTTTTCCAACATGGGAGATGGCAGAATGATAAGGCAAAGTATGGAAAATAATGAAAAACAAAAGGTTTTCAAATGAAAATACTAAAGATACTTTTTCCTCTTTTTTTTGTGCTCTGGTTATTTACTTTGGGTATACATTTCCATCATGAAGAAAGACATTATAAATTTAGGTTTCAATCTGTCAGTAACTTAGATGTGGAATTAGGACCGATAGTATACACACATGATTTCAATTATAGAGATCATTCATTCTATTATGGTATTCCGTATGTTCTATCGTATTCTGGGCTGATTCAGCCGCTTCCAGGCGATTTGCGGTTAAGGTTTTATACATCAGACAAGTTAATAGGAGCCGATGTCTTTGTTGAGAGTGTATATGTTAAATATCATAACGACAATAACCACGAAAAAATACAATGTGGGAAGCCATTATCAAAAGGCACTATTTCAGAAAAAACTTTCAATCCAGGTTATACAGGCGCTATTACGGAGGTTACATATGAAACAGAGGTAGAAGTGTTTGACTGTATTACCAAAAGAGAAGACTTTGATCTAACAACTAGTGGATATGTGTTAAATAAAGGAGAAAAAATCAAATTTGAGATTACAAATCAAGCTCATTATCTGAAGTCTGGAGTTACTTGGCTACCTGGATGGCTTTTATTATATGTGCAGCTAACTGGCGGAGCATGAAAACTAATTTTTCAAAAACGTTTTGATACATATACAGCCCCTTAGTTTCCGTAATCTATATTATCACTTATGTATTTTGCGCCGGGTGGAATCTAAAATGAAGTGCAACTTTCGTTAATTTATGCCCTTTTGGGGCGATAAGGAGAAAGTCAAAATGCATAAGAATTATAGTCAGCTCAGTTTGAATGAACGTCGCACCATTTACAAGTTATTACGCCTTTAGTAGACCTTGATGCAGGTGTTACAATTGGTGGAGTTCCTGTGGAGAATGTCTTTGCATAGGTCTCTAATCTAGACCCACGTACGCAACCTTCTTTCGAGATCAATACTGATGTAACTTATGCGGCACAAGACTTAGGTTAACATATACCTTCTCTTATAGGCTTTATGAAATTTTATAGCTGATTCTAAACAAGTACTAGAATTGCGCCAGCAAAGGTTAGAATAACATTAGCGAAAGTATAACTTCCTGCATAGCCTAATGCAGGAACTTGGCTTTCGGCTGCTTCAGTAACTAGGTTTAGTGATGGCGTACTTGTCATGGCACCTGTGATTGCTCCAAGTAATAATGCTGCATTCATTTTCATAACATAACGGCCAAACACAAATGCGACAAACACTGGAATAACCGTGATGGATATGCCACATAATACCATTAATGGGCCGACGGATGTTAATGCCTCAAGAACTTTACTTCCAGCATTTAGCCCGATAGACGACATAAATAATACAATCCCCAAATCCATCATAATATTACGAGCGGCACGTGGAAAGGCCCCAAAAGTTGGATGTACAGAACGGAAAAAGCCAATAAGAATACCTACAATGAGTAGGCCTCCAGCGCTACCTAAACCAATAGAAATTTGACCAAACTTTAGAACTATTGTTCCAAGGAGAATGCCAAGAGCAGCACCTAAGCATAGGGTTAATAAATCTGTTTTTTCAACATCTGCCTCAATACTCCCTAACTTTTTACTTACACTAGTGATTCTATCTTCTTCACCGATGACTTCCAATTTATCACCTTTGCATAGAATTGTATTTGCATCGATTGGTAACTCTACGCCAGAACGTATGAGCCCAATTGGAAAACAACCATATTTCGCGGGTAGCATAAGGTCCTGTACCTTATTCCCAACATATTCTGCGCCCGTAACTACAATTTCCTTGGTACGAATTCTGAAATTTAAGAGCTCCTTGTCAAAGACTTCAGGAATAGATTTATTCTTTGCAAAGTTATGTTGGGCAATAGATGCAATAACTGAAACAATGTCTCCCTCTTTAATCACAACGTTCCTTGTGATTTCAATAAGCTCTTCGTTGCGACGAATACCTAGAACTGTAAAATATTGGTTTGTCGCCTCTTGAATTTGACGGATAGTTTTCCCTATCATTTTTCCGTTATCAATTTGGTATGTACGTACCATTGGTAGATTATCTTCATTAATTGTTTTTATACTTGCTTTGGAAGGCGCAATTTTCTTTGCTTCTTCAACGAGGTCAACTTTAAAGATTTTTGGAAGATATTTAATGATAAACATTAGCCCTCCAATACCAAATAAATATGTCAATGAATAAGCCACACTAATATTTTGAATAACTTCTTCGGCCGTAATTCCGGCCGGTAATGTTGCCAACCCACTTGTAACGGCGTCTTGTGCACCAACTAATGTTGGTGTGCTCGTTAGTGCTCCCGCAAGCATGCCAGCGGCTACCCCTGTTCCCATATCAAAAAGAAGTGAAAATGACCAACATAACGTAACTGCGGTAACGGCAACAATTAAGGATAACGCTAAATAACGTGCTCCATCTGCAGCAAATGCGGTAAAAAAACTAGGACCCGCCTGTAAACCAACACAGAAAATGAATATAGTAAATCCAAATGTCGCCATATCAGGGTTACTTGTAAAACCCCATGAGCCAAGGAATAGCCCAGCAATTAACACACCAGTTACATTACCAAGCTCAAAGCCTAATATGTTTATTTTACCAAGCAAGTAGCCAAGGCTTATTACGGTGAAAATTATTAAAACCTGATCACTTTTTAAAAGGTCATAAAAATCGATTTCCATTGCTATTATCCAGTTCCTTATTATACATAAATATGCGGTAACGAATTATGTGATATATACGCCTCTTGTAAAAAACTACAAGTAAAAAACGCGGTTAATACGTGCAGTTTTTACATCTCTATTATGCATAAATAGCACTTAGAATCCTTCTATCTATGGATTGTAAAAGTCTGATGAAAATATTGGCTATACTTGTATATTAATTATTATTGATGAGCTTATATCTAGTTGCTCTACCTTGACCCAGTTTTTTAAGTTTTTTGAACTCTACTAGGCGTTTTATGCTTTCTTCTACCGTTCGTGGAGGTATGCCTAGAGCATCTATAACGTCTTTTCTGCTAAATTCAGTAAGTGTAGTTCCCCTGCCCCATTCTAGTATTTTAAGCTGCTTTTCGGATAATAAATAATCAATATTCTCGCCTTCCATTATTTCAAGAGCTTTGTGAGATTGTTTCTCTATTGTTTTAAGAAAGAATAGCAGCCAATGCGCTAGATCTTCATTATCAGTTTTCCAAGTTTTTTGTGTTTTGTTTAATGCTAAATAGTAATCTGCTTTATTTTCTTCAATGATTTTTTCATGTGAAACAAAGGGCGTGAAATCATAGCCGTTTTGTAACAACATTATATTGGTTAAAATTCTACTCGTTCTTCCATTACCGTCTTGGAATGGGTGAATGGCGAGATACTCAAATATAAAATTGGCTATTAATATTAGTGGATGTTTAAAGTTCTCTGATCCTGCCCATGAATACCACTCTATTAGTTCGAGCATTTCTTTTTGAACAAGGTGAGGTGGTGTAGGGTCAAATATGACCCCTACTACATTGCCACTTTGATCTCTTGCCTCTACACGATTAGAACCAAATTTATATTGTCCTCTATGGCGTTCATCATCGCCACTATATTTCAACATGTCTCTATGAATCTGGAGTATTGTATTCTCTGTGATATTAACTTCTTTAAAATGCTCGAAAGAAAATTCCAGCATTTCTAGATACCCAGCAACTTCCTGTTCATCTCTGGTTTTGAATTTTTTAATGCGTAAATTTTTATAAAGTGCCTCAACCTGATCATCAGTTAACAGGTTTCCTTCAATTCTATTTGATGCTCCTGTCGATGTTACAATTACGCTATGCGTTAAACGTTCAATTGTTTGAGGTAGAAGTTTTCCTGTTATTGCCCAACTATTTTTAACAGCATCTATTTTTGATAGAAGCTCATATACTTCTTCAATGATGGTAGTATTTAGCTTTAGTCTTTTCGAAAGTCGTTGCTCTGGATAACTCATTATATCTCACATCGTGGTTATGTGAGATTATGTGAGATTATGTGAGATTTGTAAAGTCCCCTCTTCTACCCAAACATTCTTTTAAAGAAACCTTTTGATTTTTCTTCCGTAAGTGCTTTTTGCAGAACCTTATTTTGTTTGCGCATTTTTTCTGCTTCTAGCTCTTGTTCTTTGTGGCCGACTTCCTGATTTGCGATGCGTTCTTCTAATGCTTTAAGTGTACTTTTCCATTCCGCACTTTTTTCATTTTTTGAAGTTTTATCTTCTAGTAACGTTACTGTTTTGCTCTGTGTTTCTTGACTTTTTTCTAATGCCGACCTGAGCGTTCCAATTTGATCTTCTAGCATTTCGCGTTCACGCTGTATTTGCGTTTCTAGCATTTCAATTTGTTTGCTGGCTGAGTTGAGCCTTTCTTCTATGATTTTTATGCCATCTGTGCTGTTACTTGATGTCACAGCCTGTAACTTTTCATTGCTTTCTTTATTGTCACTTTTGGTATTGGTAACGTCAAAATTAAGCTTGTCACCGTAAATTCTCAATAATTCTGAGGCATCGATGAAGATGTTTCCTTCATCATCCTTTTCAGTGCTGATAGGCTTCTTGTCTATATGACGGTAAATAGTTTGACGGGATATCCCAGCAATTTTGGCAGCTTCAATAACAGTATACTTCATAATAATATTCTTTGTAACAGATGGTAACAGGTGTCCAAATGTTACATGTTACATGTGACAATATCAAGATGGTGGTTAATATTGGGCATGTAACGAGTGGATAATTAAACATCAGGCGTAACACCCCTGCCCCATCATGCCACAGTGTTACAGTATTGTTACAATGGTAGTGTTACATGTGTTACATGTCGTGTCGTTAAGTGATTGATTTTTATGTGTACCAACTTGTAACATCATGTAACATATCATGTAACAGTGTTACCGCCTTGTTACAGTAACATTTTTTTGATACAGTTTATGACATACTGATTCTCTTTTCTTGGAGAATTACCTCTAAATATATTCAAAAACCATTAACTAAAGGGATATTTGTGCGTCTTTTAAAGACCCCATAAGAAAAACCGCCGTTGGCGCGGCGGTCTCTACAAAAGGAGCGATACTCCTCAACTTACTGTACTTATAGTACCGCTCAGTGATTATTCATGCAAGTCAAATATGATTCTGCAACGGAATTTTGCATGCTTATTCACAAGGGATTTAAGAAGGCGCGCTTATAAATATACTATGCAATATATTACACAAAACACGACACCAACTAAGCTACATCACAAGAGCAGGGGAGGGCGCTCAGGTTCTTCAGCTCTGCGTCACTCAATTGAACAATGCGAAGACTTCACAGGATTAGAAGATAATGTGAACCGTTATGATCTTCTCTTGCTGGTTAAACGCATCGGAAAGAAGTCTGGCTTCACCCCGCGTATGATTTCCTTGCTCGATTACTATATGAGCTTCACACGAGATTGTGATTGGGAGCAGGGGAGTTCACCGATCATCTATCAGTCTCTTTCAAAGACAGCATTAGATAATGGTGTTACAGAACGTCAAATCCAAAAACTAGAAAAGGCATTGTTCGAAGCAGGGGCATTAACATGGCATGATAGTGGCAATCATCGCCGTTATGGCAGACGTGACGATAAAACAGGACGCATTCTTTATGCTTATGGCGTTGACCTCACCCCACTGGCTTACATGAAAGAACAACTGGAAGAGAAGCTCCAAGAAAAACGTATGTACGACGAAGCGTGGATGGAGACTAAAAGACAGATATCATTCTATAGAGGCCAAATCCGCACCATGATGAGCGAGATGGAAATCTCTATGGAAGAGGAGGGGGCAGACTACAGCACTGAACTCAGTGACCTTCAAAAGCAATATGACCCAATCTCCATTCAGATCAGAACGAGCCTCAAGCTGGAAAGCACCAGAGAGATGCTTGCAAAGCATAAGGAGCTCTATGAAACGGCGCGATTCACATTAGGTTCACAAGCGGATTCTAAGTCACTGAAAGAGAGTCATAAAACAAATAAAGGTTCATCCAGAAGCGAACCAGAGTTCATTCACTATAACTATACAATAAAGAAACAATCTAATAAATTAGATACAAATAGAGCTAACGCTCAGAGCTTTCAAAAAAGCAGTAATAATAAAATTTTGGGACAAGAGATCGAACCATCGAGGCTAGAAGATTATCCAGAGAATGAGGAAGAAGCTCTGATCCTCAAAACAGGATTACAGCATATTACGCTCAAACAAGCTCTCAATGCTTCAAGTGAAAAGTTCAAAGATCATATGCCCATGGAAGAGCGTCCGATGAACTGGAATGATTTTGTTGAGGCCGCTTATCGAATGAAAGGTGAGCTTATGATTAGCCAATCGTCTTGGGCGAAAGCCTGTTGTTTGTTAGGCCGCTCTGGTGCAGCAATTTGTTTACTCCTCACCGATCAAGCGCAGCAAAGGGACATTAAACCCGTTGAGAAAACTGGTGCTTACTTCAATGCGATGATTAACCGCGCGAAAGAGGGGGAACTTCATCTGCACAAGTCGATATTTGGGATACTTCAGAAAGAATTTGGAGACATGGAAGCCGTATAGATTTCCTTCAGATGCATATGAATTAAGGCACGAGGCGAAGTAATGGATAGTAAGCTTGGTTAAACTTGCAAGGATGTTTAAAAGTCCCTATTGTGAGGAAAATAATATTTGTGGGTGGAGTGAGATGAATGAAAATTATAACTCTTGAAAATGAAAATCGTCGATTAGACCTTTCTAAACATGAAAGAAAAATACTCGTTCAAGTAGCAACGTATTTACAAGATTACTATGATGATCTGGAGTTTGATATTCGTCGTTTTACGACGGATCAGGCTCAAAGCGCACGATCAATTTTAGAAAGTAATAAAGATCAAGATTATTTAATACTTTCTAAAAAACAAACGGAATTAATTGATAAAGTTTTTAGTGAAGCAGAAAACTTTATGTCTGACCTGATTTATGATTCAAAAATAGACCAAGAAGAAGATTTTGAGACAATACCAGGTGAGCTATTTGATGTGCTGTTTGATAACTTACGAACAAGAGAAGAAATAGATGAATTTAAGAAAAAGATAAATTCATGAGCGATGAACCAAAAAACATTGTTAAACTTTATATAGACAGCCTCGCGGAACATTCAGGTCAAAGACGGTTAGCTGATCTTCGTAATGAAAATAGTTCTGGCAATCAGCGTACAGGCGGAAAAGCTAAGGGCGATGCCCTTACTGCATTCGATAAAGAAGATTTTCGACAGCACGTTCGGCAAACACTCAATGATCCTAATACAAAGTATTTTATTAATGAAGCTGATGATAGGATTGTCTTCTTTAATGGTGCCGAGGCTAATAATTCTAGGATCACCTTTACCCCAGCACAATTGACTGGTGGTGATGGGCATGCAGGCACGTTGATGCGTGACTCTTATAATAGAGGGGTTGGAAGGTTTCAAAATGAACTTGATGAGGTTGTTAAAAATACAGGTGTAACCCCTGAAATTCGTTCCGTATCAGATGGTGGTTGGATTGAACACCTTGAAGGGTATCGGACTCAGTTAGAAAACGTTCCTGAACGGGTTTTGGGGAAAGGGGATTTGCGAACAGATTATCACCATGCAGGCGATATAGTTAAAAGTGCTCCGCTTTTGCCTTTGGATTATGATGCCCCTAATGCTCCTGCTAAAAAATCTATGCTTCGTGCTGCATTTGAAGCATCTGCGCCGATGTTAAAGACAACGGGAATGGTTATATTAGGCGCAATCCCTATTATTGGGATATTGCCCAATATAGTTGAGGCAAGGGAACTTGAAACTACATTACAAACCGCAATTGATAATGGGCAAATTTCTGAAGATGCCCTTCTTGCGTATAATACAATATTGGCAGGCCATATAGCACAAGGTGCTGATCCTACCGTTTTAATGGGAGAGGCGGGAATTCAGGCGAGCTTTAATGATTGGGCAGATCGTTATAATGTCCAAGGTGACTTACGTGAGAGCTTGCAACCATCTTCTTTGGCATTAATGTTAAAAGATGGAAGCATTTATATTGCTCAAAATACGGATAGAATTCCACAAGCCACGCTGGCTGTAGGAAATTTTGCCATAGAGCAAACTGTTTCCGGTGCAGGGTATGCGATGAACGCAATTGATAGTGCTTATGATTATATGAGTGGTAATACGGCAGATATGCAGGATATTTATGATGGCTTACCTGTATTAGAGAGTGCGGCGAATGATGATACATATGACCCATCTAATATTGATGCTAATCCTATCCATAGTTACCCGACGGCACATGATTTAGCGCAGATCAAAACCGATATCGTAAATACGCAAGATATGATTGGTGATATCAGTAAAGGTACGAAAGAGCCATTTAACCACATGGATAAGGCTGAAAGTATGGATTTTCTTCAGGGGCGTATTGATCGTTTAAATGATCGCTTTGAAAATAATTATGAACAAGCTCTTTCGGATGGTACATTAGATGAAGTTACGAGCTACATGGAACAACATGGTGAATTTAATGCTGTTCAAAGTCCTTCATCATTGGCTGTTCAGGATACAGAACCCGCTGCAAGTCAATCTTGGGATGCTCCTAAAGCCTTGGCTATGTGATTAGTCTATGTTTTTATCTCATCCTTATGCTTAATACGCCGAGTTTCAATTTCATCTTTGGGCAAAGGTTCGAGATCGAATAGGGCACGTTCTTTGTCCCCGATTACATAATCATCAATGAGAGCCGCGAGCTTTTTGGCAAAGGCTGAACGTGGGTTCTTCTCCATGTGAAATCCTGCCAGCCCACCCATGATGATCTTACGGCGTGTGTCGCGTTTCCTCTCAGCTTCTTTTCCACGTGCAGAGATGTCTTTGAGCTGTGCATCTATTTGGGCAATCTTTTTATCATAGGCCTCATTGATAGCTGCTTTCTTTTCTTCCAGTGTTAACTTTCGTTTGTCCATAAGATGCCTCCAATCCCGCGTTGACCAGATCAAGCTTACCTGTTGTTTGAAATCGAGTCCAGAAAAGTGTACACTCAGCCGTAGCGCCATCCCGAAATAATAATGAAGGGCGCACTTATACAAACTCGCTTCACTAGAGTTTGTGTGCAATCTCAATTCCTGCGGATGCGCGACGCGCTTAGGCTGTGTGCCCAAGGGCACAATGAGAGGGTGTTGTCCCTCTCAAACTCTAACAAGGAATACCGCACACAATCCGTTTGGTATTCAAAAAGAAGGACATTCCGTTGTCATTGTCCTGTTGCCCATAAGGGCAATCAGAGAAGTTTCGCCTTCTCAGACTGACGACAAACAAGGGTGTTTGAACACACATGGAGTAATCATGAGAACGAACGAGTTACATGCCAGTGCAAAACAGATAGGACGCTCTTCTGGGCGTTCTTCTGTTGCTGCTGCGGCATATCGTTCTGGTGAGCTTCTGCACGATGAACGCACAGGCCTCACCCATGATTATCGCCAAAAAGGCGGCGTAGAATATGCCCGAGTTTATACCCCCTATAACGCACCTGAAGATTTTCGCGATAGGGAGAAACTCTGGAACGCCGTTGAGAAAAAAGAAAACCGTAAGAACTCAACAACTGCGCATGAATTAGAAATTGCATTTCCGCATGAGTTCAATGCGATGCAACGGCGCGAAGCAGGGGATAGCATATCCCGTGAGCTTATGAACCGTTACAATTGTGCGGTGGATATTGCCCTTCACCATCCCAATAAAGAGGGGGATCAACGGAACTTCCACGCTCATATCTTATTTACGACCAGAGGCTTTGATGAAAGCACCAAAGATGGCTGGTCTAAAAATAAGTTCCGTGATTTAGCTGCTGATAAAATCATGGTTGATGGTGAAAACACCACCAGAGGAAAAGAAGAGGTTAAAGCCCTTCGCAAATTCACCGCCGCTGAAATGAACCGTATTGCAGAGCGTGACAAGCTCGAAGTGAAAACCCAGCATTTAAGCTTTGAGGCGCGGGGCATCGAGCAAGAGCCAACGAAGAAGATGGGCGTCTCGGCGACCCAAGCCGAGCGCAGGGGGATCAAAACAGATCGGGGTGACCTTAACCGCGAGATCAAGGCCAGTAATGATAACCTCGGCAGTAACACTGCCCAGCTCAATGAACAACGGAAAGTTCTTCTTCTCGATAAGAGACGGGCATTGTTCGCCTTACAGCAAGAAGAAAGCGATAGGTTCGCTGGTCAAAAAATCGCAGGGTTTGGAGGACATTATCTTTATCATGAGAAGCAAGTGACCCAAGCGACTTCTGAGCTTATCGCTGCGAAGGGTAGATTAGAGCGCATTAGTACATTGGAGAGTTTTTCTGGTCAGAGATTATCATTCGAAGCTGATATCCTAAAGAAGGAAGAGTTCCTTGAGGCCGTACAAAAAGAGCTGAATGATCTAAAGAGAAAAGATTCATCCCAGCTAATGGAACATGATCTAGATAGAGATGTGACGGCGCAGCGCACAGCCCAATACAAACAGGAGCAGGGTGAGGCGCAGACACTTCAAGCACAGCTTGAAAACAGAAATAACATTGAAAAAATCATTGGCGCGATAACGGGTAAGACCAGAGATCAACAAAGACGCATTGAAGAGCTTCATGGAAATATAAAATCTTATGAGGCTGATAAACGCTTGGAAGAAATCCAGCAAAGGCAACAAGACTTAGAAAGCCAAGAAATTGAAACGCGACAGCGGGATAAAGATTGTTCTAATGATAATAAGGTTGAACTAGAACAGGGCAAAACTAAAGAGCAAAATATTGAAGAGATCAAACAGAAATACCTTAACGATATGGCCGCCGAGCGTGAGGGCAAGGATCGACACGAAGCTCTTCAAAAAGGTTATGATTATCAGCCCATATCACAGCGCCGTGAGAATGATAGGTCATTATCTGATGATGAACGCAAAGAATCTTATCTTGAGCGCATGACTAAACAACGGGAACAAGAGGCCGCGCATAAAGAAAAGGAACGCGCAGCCGAGAAGGTAGAATATGATGCCCGCCCAGAGAATGACCCAGCACTATCAAATGAAGAGAGAAAGAAAGCTTATCTGGATCGAATGTCTTTAGAGCGCGAAGTAAAACCCCAAAGCCCAGAGATCGATAAGGGTGATAGAGGCCGTGAGTAAGAGACTCATATCCAGATTCTATTCACTGTTTCATCCACCAATAATGGGGATAACTTACAAACAAGTGTTCACTTTTTGTTCTTGACTCATTTTTGCTAAGCCGTCATGCTTGGATCATGACAAAACATGATAATGAAAACATAGGGTTTACTCCTGTAAGTGAGCTTAAATGGCTGTTCTTTGATTTGAATAGCTACTTTGCCAGTGTAGAACAGCAAGATAGTTCAGAGCTTAGAGGTAAGCCTATCGCCATTGTTCCTATGATGACTGATAGTACATGTGCAATAGCTGCAAGCTATGAAGCAAAAGCGCATGGTATTAAGACAGGGATAAAAAAATCAGATACTATTATTATTTATTCTCATTTCGGAAAAAGAAAACTTGATATTACGGACTACAATAAAGCTTTTATAATCCACCCACTTTTTTGGAGAAACTGTAACACTCAAATCAAAACCACCAAGGTTGCTTAACTGTCCGCTTTAAGCCAGAAACTAGAAGCAAAAACATGTATTAATTCCCGTAATGATTATTATCGCTTTGTTATGAGGTAAAAAAACGTAGTCCTTTTATGATTTTTAGTAATATGTGATAATGGCCAATATGAAAAAAAGATGTCCGCATTGTAACAAAGATACATTTAATTATTGGGAGTTGTTTTTTCCGTACCCAATAAGAGATTTTTCTATACCGTGCTCAAACTGTTCAACAAGAGTTTACCCTCTAGGGATATTGATCATTATACCAAATATGGTAATGTCGTTATT
>JAWSVM010000007.1:0-328083 GCA_033851915.1 Alphaproteobacteria bacterium | reverse complement strand
ACATCCTAAAAAGTAATTTCCTGCCCTCCTTATAGCACAGCTTTGTGCGGTTTGGGGATTAAATACTAATTTAATAGTATTTCTTGTTGACCTTGTACTAATTTATTAGTAATATGATCTTAACAAACAAAGAAGGCAGCAAAACATGACTTACTGGGAAATCGAAGAAGAAGGCAAATTAAGCGATTATGAATTCGCAACTTTGCATGACGGTATTGACCACTTGTCAGGCGACCTTGAGGAAAGCACATACATTGAGTTTGTAGAGCTATCAGATGGTGATGAAGTTTCTCGCCAAGAGGTGCTTGTAAGTCCCTGCTCAGCGGAACATTGCTACGCCTTTCCTGTAACCATTCAACAGACGGGATGCAGATCATGACAGCGTCACTAAAAACATTAGAAGCCGCCTACCACTTCGAGTTGGCAGCTAAAGCCCACAGTAAAACCCTGCGGAAAATAAGAGAGCAGCTTGAGGAAGAATTAGCCCAAGATTTAGCGGCACAAATCGCAATGAACATCATCGACCACAACGCGAAAACTCTCACCCAAGCGCATCACGTAAACGCGCCGATCATGGAGAGCATGCTCATACGAGAGGTTCAGTCATGACAGGCGAAGACAAAGCACAATTTATAACAGCAACCCTGATTGCCTTCGGTTTTTTGGCAGCGATAATTTTAGGATAGAACAATGATAGACACAAAAATAACAGCATACAAGGGTTTCAGCAAAGATATGAAATGCCGCGATTATCAATACGAGATCGGCGAGACATATAAGCACGAAGGAATTGTAAGCCCTTGTAATTCAGGATTCCATGCATGTGAAAACCCGCTTGATGTATTTAGTTATTACCCCCCTGCGGAGTCTGTCTTTGCCATTGTAGAGCAATCAGGTGAGATCAAAAGCGAGAGCGACAAAATATGCTCGGCGGTGATTACGATTAAAGCTGAAATATCACTGCACATGATGATTGATAGCGCCGTAAAAGTTATCTTTGCTGGCCTGAAAAAACAGAAAACCAAAGGTGCTACCAAAAGAGCCGGTAAAAGTCTTGCAAGCAACACTGGAGACCAATCAGCAGCAAGCAACACTGGAGACCAATCAGCAGCAAGCGTTGAGGGTGAAAATTCTGTAGCAATTGTTACGGGATATCAATCAAAAGCAAAGGCATCCAAGGGCAGTTGGATTGTTGTTACAGAGCGTAACGATGATTATGAAATTATATGTGTAAAAACCGCAAAGGCCGGAACTTCACGCATAAAGGCTGACACCTACTACACCCTTGAAAAAAGCAAGTTTGTTGAGGTGAAATCATGACCAAAAATTCCCCACACGGAATGGATAGAGGCGGCTTTCGCGCTGCCAGTGTTACCGCCTCTATTTTCTCTATCGGAGGGTTGAGCAATGGATGAAATCGAATGGATCGATGAAGACGAAAATACGGAACTTTTTCTAAACAAGATAAAACAAGAAAGACCAGAATTATGACAGAGCAAAATATTACAGAAACAAACGGCAATGAAGTATCAGTTGTCGAATCCACTGGTGACCAGCCAGTAATGGTTCAAGACACCAAAGGCGCAGCGTTAGCAAACATGATTGAAAAACTAATGTGTGACCCAAGTATAGACATTGGACGCTTGGATAAGGTTTTGGATTTTCAAGAACGTATAATGGATAAGCAAGCAGCTCAGGAATTCAACAAAGACCGAGCCTTGTTTCAATCTCAAATTCCGCCAATTAAAAAATCAAAAATGAATAATCACACCAAAACAAAATATTCAACCATTGATGACATCCATGCGGCGGTGCTTCCTGTGGCAAGCAAGCACGGGTTCTCTATTTCCTATCGCAATGAACAAGCGGAAAAAGATAACCACATGAGGGTTACTGCTGTATTGACGCATTCAGGCGGTCACAAAGAAGAGAATACCGTTGAAATACCTAAGGACACAAGCGGTAACAAGTCTAACGTTCACTCAATTGGATCATCACTCAGCTACGCGGAGAGATATGCGATTAAAGGCCTTCTCGCCCTCACTTATGAAGGTGAGGATGATGATGGAGTAACAATTGAGTTGATAAGCCATGAACAAGCGGTGGATATCGATAATCGCATAAGAGCATTGTCTGATGGCAAAGAGTATAAGCCCAAATTTCTGAGCTATATGAAGGCAGGTTCTCTGCAAAATATATTAGCAAAAGACTTCTCTAAAGCAGACACAGCTTTGACAAGCAAAGAGAAGGCGTAAACCATGATTATACATAATTTTGAACAAGGTGCGCCAGAATGGTTTAACGCTCGTATAGGTGTGATTACAGCATCATCCTTTGATAAGATCATAACCCCGAAAAAGCTTGAGCTATCCTCACAATCCACAGCTATAGAGAACAAGATTGCTGCGGAAATAATCACGGGTGAATCATGCGATGATTTCCAAGGGAACTCGTGGACGGAAAGAGGTCATGAGCTTGAGCCTGACGCTGCGGATTTCTATGAAATGACCACAGGCATAGTTCCTGAGAAAGTGGGTTTTATCACGAATGATGATGGGACTATAGGCGCAAGTCCTGACCGCCTGATTGGTGATGATGGATTATTAGAGATCAAATGCCCCGCCCCACAAACACACATCACTTACCTTCTAAACGGAACTGTGGCTGACAAGTACAAAGCACAGGTTCAAGGGCAGTTAATGGTCACAGGACGTAAATGGTGTGATGTGATGAGCTACCACCCCGAAATTCGCCCTTCAATAGTGCGCGTAGAGCGTGACGAGGAATATATCGCGGCGCTATCCGTAGCCTTAGTAACGCTATGCGCAAACGTTCAAACAAAACTCAAACAGATAAGAGGATAAAAATGGCTGGTTCAGTTAACAAAGTAATACTCGTTGGAAATTTGGGTGCAGATCCCGATGTCCGTACAATGCAATCAGGTGACAAGGTATGCAATCTATCAATCGCAACATCTGAAAGTTGGAAGGATAAGGCAACAGGTGAACGCCGTGAAAAGACAGAATGGCATCGCGTTGTGATCTTCAATAAAGGCCTCGTAGATGTCTGTGACCGTTACCTCAAAAAAGGCGCAAAAGTCTATATCGAGGGGCAAGTTGAAACACGTTCATGGGAACAGGACGGACAAAAGAAGTTCATGACCGAAATTGTCCTGCGCCCCTTCCGTAGTGAGCTTACCATGCTGGATTCTCGCAACTCTGAAAGCAACGGCGATTACCAGACAAACCAAGATAATGGGTCACAGCAATCCGCGCCAGTTGATGCGATGGACGAAGAAATCCCGTTTTAAGTATCCCTAGCGAACGGGGGTTAATACCCCTTATTAGGGCTTGTCCATGAGCCGTACATGGTCGGGGGAACGTCACCTGATATCAGACGTGACAGCGTGGAGAGACAGCATTTTAACAAGAGAAAATACAATGTTCACCAACTTCAAAATCGCAAAGATTAGAGACAAAAGGCACAGGCGTTTCGTGGCCTCCCTGCCCTGCGTTATCTGCCGTAGAACGGATGTCCAAGCCGCCCATATAAGCAGTGGTAATGGCGCAGGTATGGGCTTGAAGAGCGGTGATAACTGCATAGTGCCTCTGTGCTGCACTTGCCATACGCAACAGCACAAGGTTGATGAGGTTAAATTCTGGGAAGGTTTCGGCGGAATCAAGAAAGCAACGCGGCTTGCCAATGATTTGTATTACGCAACCCGAAATCGTGAACGGGCAATGATGCTCTTGGAGGCATTCTAATGACCACCTACACAATTCATGATGAAAACGTATTAAGTAATTGCATGCATCATCTGCAAAAATTGCCTGCGGGTAAGCTCTGGGACGTAACCATTGTAGAGCATCGGGCGAAACGCTCAACTGCGCAGAACTCCCTATACTGGAAATGGCTCACAGAGATATCAAAGCAATACATCACCTCTGATGGCAAGCAGTTGGATAAGAGCCAATGGCATCACCTTCTGTCAATGAAGTATCTGGGAATCGAAACATTCGAGGCTGGCGGCAAGTTCTATGCTGTACCGGCTCAAAGCACAAAAAAGCTGAAAATAGCTGAGTTCGCAGAATATCTAACGAAAATAGAGGTCGAGTTTCTATCTAAGGGCGTATCTCTGACATTCCCTGATGAATACGGCCTAGCAATGGGGAAATCATGACCAAACACCGCACAGAGACAAAACCAATTTGGGGGTACATGCCCATAGCTTGCTACGGAAATAAATTGATGAACATCAAGAGGAGTAAACGCTGTGGATAACCTGCCTGAAATATGCACCGCCGAGGAAGTTGCGGCTCACCTGCGCCTTGACACCAAGGACGTTGTCAAACTATGCAAAAAGGGAAAGATAAATCATTTCAAACCAAAGAGAGGCGCATACCGAATGGAGCGCCAAGCAGTAAAGGAGTATAAAATCCAATGTCAAAAAGAAACAATGGAATCCATATCAACTTCGACAAAGAAAAAAACTATTGGGAAGTCAGAGAATTTATCGCAGGGCGGCGTAAGCGACACGCAGTTGGCTTTGGCTGCCGCGAGGATGCTCAGAGAAAACTTGCCGAAATCATCTTGCAAAAAACTACCATCAAGCAATGTGATACACTTGGCAAAGTAATCACCTATTACATAAAAGAACATTTACCCACGGTAAAAACTCCAGAAACTGCCCTTAAATGCATAGAGCGCCTTATTCCCTTCTGGGCTGAGATTAAGCTGGATGATATTAGAAAATCAAAGTCATTAGAATATCTTGAATACAGAAAGTTGGAATACGAACAGTGGAAGAAAATGTATCATTTTAATTCTGCTAAACCTCTGTCGGGTGCAACAGTTCGCAGGGAGATTGAGCAATTACAGGCCGCCATCAACTATGCTCACCGTGATAACATAATAAACATATGCCCGTTTGTATGGAAGCCTAACAAGTCCAGACCACGCACACGCTGGATAACAACAACAGAAGCGGCGAAGATACTTCATGCAGCACGGCGCAGTATGAGGGCAAGTGACCATTTGCCAATCTATATATTAATAGCCCTTTATACAGGTGCGCGCCCCGGTGCGATATTTCGATTGCGCTGGCATCAGGTAGACCTTGTGAATGGTTATATAGACTTCACCGACCCCAATGACAGCAAGATAAAAAAAGCCGCCATAGTGCCTATATCCAATAAATTATTAGGACATCTAAAAAGGCATAAGAAACGCGGTACTGACATTGGTTATGTTGTTCATGTGAACCAAAAGCCAATCAAAAGCGTGAAGACCGCTCTAAAAAAAGCCTGTATAGAGGCTGGGGTTGAGGTAATAACAGCTATCGTGTTCCGGCACACCGCTGCATCGTGGCGCATGCAGCGCGGTGAATCTGCGCATAAGGTCGGGAAAATGCTCGGGCATACCTCATCCCAAATGGTCGAACAAGTCTACGGGCATTTATCACCTGATCACCTTCGCGATGTTGCTGAAAGATAGATAAAAATCTGGGGCAGTATTGGGGCAGTAAAAACCGCTTGCCTCGATTCGTTCATGACACTATAACTATATCAACATTAAGGGAATCCAATACTTTAGAGTGAAACTAGCACGCTCATAACGGATTGGTCGCTGGTTCAAGTCCGGCCTGGCCTACCACTTTTCAAAAGACAAGGATCACTATGCCTTCCCAGAATATAGAATTCTTTAATCCCTTCCTTACATCAAAACGTAAAAACGATATAGCCGTTACCGTTATCACTGCGGATAGTTTTGATACATGGCAGACCGCACAAACACCTGTTCTACAATCATTAATAGCCGAGCAAGGGTTCAAAGGAAAATCAGGGGAAGTTCTAATCTCACGTAATGAGGCTGGCAAAACAGAATCGATTATTGCAGGATCAAGCGATAGCGCATCTTTCAGTGATGGCAGCAAAATCCATGATGCAATCAAAAGCGCCTTTTCCGAAGACAGCTTAAAAGAAGCCAGCTTCTCCATCGAAAGCAAGAATCTGGATAAACAGCAGCTAGAACGTCTACATATCGGCTGGGCACTGGCGATATACAAATTCTCGTTCTACAAAAAAGACAAAAATAATAAGCATGCCGCACTGTGCCTCTCGACAAATGTTGATAAGAAGCGTGTTCAAACCTATGTTGAAGGCGTGTGCTTTATTCGTGATCTGGTCAATATTCCCGCCAATGATATGGGGCCTGACGAACTGGAAGCTGCAACGACAACACTCACCAAGCACCACAAAGTGAAGCTCGACGTTATAAAAGACGATGACCTTATAGAACAAAACTTCCCGATGATTTACGAGGTTGGTAAAGCCAGCCCCCGCCGCCCGCGCTTGCTTGATTTCACGTGGGGCGATGAAAAGCACCCGAAAGTAACGCTGGTTGGTAAAGGCGTGTGCTTTGACACAGGTGGGCTGGACATCAAACCTTCGCAATTCATGCTGACCATGAAAAAGGATATGGGCGGATCAGCGCATGTGCTTGGCCTTGCCCATATGATTATGAGCCTGAATTTGCCCATTCGTTTACGCGTCCTCATTCCCGCGGTAGAAAACTCCATTGCCGGAAACGCATACCGCCCCTCTGACATCATTAACAGCCGTAAAGGCATCACTGTTGAAGTTGGCAACACAGACGCAGAAGGCCGCCTTGTTCTCGCCGATGCACTGACCTATGCATGTGAGGAAAAGCCGGAGCTATTGATTGATTTTGCAACACTAACAGGCGCAGCGCGTATTGCTCTGGGTTATGATATACCTGCAATGTTCAGCAATAATGACGAGACCGCGCACAGCATCCAAAATCTATCCGCTACAGATGACGTTGACGATGCCGTTTGGCAACTGCCCCTATGGAAGCCTTACCGCAAAGATTTGGACAGCCCGATCGCAGATATCAGCAGCACAGGCGTAGGCCGCGCAGGCGCAACAAACGCTGCTCTATTCCTGCAAGAATTTATCGATAACGATATTGAATGGCTGCACATGGATGTTTTTTCTTGGGAACAAAACGGCAAAACAGGTCGTCCCAAAGGCGGAGCAGATACAGGCATGCGCGCCATCTTCGCATTCTTAGAAGAGCGTTACACTTAGGCTTATCCGAATAACCCAAGAACATCATGCGCGAAAATGTGCAGCGTATCATCGCGCGCGCCCATAATCACAACACGATCACCCTCTTTGGCATTATCCTTAATAAAGGCGGGGATTTCCTCGCGCGTGGCGAACCAATGCGCAAGCACATCTTTGGAGATTAAATCATCAATCAAATGCTTAGCAGTAACGGAGCGATCAACCGTGCCACCCGCATAATAAGCCTCGGGCATCAACAAAATATCATCCGCGCCCAAATATGTTACAAATACATCTACCATCTCTCGCCTCATAAGGCGTAGAGGGCCAAAACCATGTGGCTGGAACATCACAATCAAACGCCCATCAAAAGACTTCAACGTCTGAAGACTGGCAGATATCTTATCGGGATTATGCGCGAAATCATCAATAACGCTGATCCCGCTTTTCGTGCCAATATATTCCATACGGCGATGAATGCCCTTAAAGGCCTCTATACCTTTAACCGCCTTAGCAGCATCCAGCCCCATCGCAAAACATACAGCCAGCGCAGCCAAAGCATTCTCGACATTATGTCGCCCCGGAACATTCAAAGTCACAGGATAAATTTTACCATACGCCTTAAGAGAAAACGCAATCCCATACGCACTGGGGACAAGGTCAAGCGCAACAAGGTTGGCAAAATCATCATCAATCCCGTAACTGATAATACGAGCCCGAGAATGCATTTCGCATAAGCTCTTCACCCGTGGCTGATCGTAATTCACAATCACCGCCATACTGGCGCGCCCCAAATAATCACCAAAAAGCTGCTCCAGCTCCTGCATAGTTTTATGATCCAGCGCAATGTTATTCAGCAAAGCAATGGAGGGCTTATAATGCGCAATAGAACCATCGCTTTCATCCATTTCCGCAACAAATAAATCATCGCGCCCTTTGCGAATACCAGAGAATTTATCCGCTGCGCTGCTCTGAAAATTACGAATTCCTCCGCCATTCACAACGGTGGGATCTTCACCCATTTCGGCCAACATCGTCGCAACCATGCCAGTCACAGTTGATTTACCGCTCGTCCCTGCAATGGCGATTTTATGCTCTGCCGCGTTAAAGCATTCCGCCAAAATCTGCCCGCGCGTCAAAATAGGAATATTAAGCTCCTTCGCACGTTTTACATCGGGAATGCTATCTTCAATCGCACTGGAGACAACCAAAATATCAATATCATCCGTAACCGCAGAGCCATCCTGCGGGAAAATATCTATACCACTATCTTTTAATGCTTGAAATTTTTCCGGCGTTTTCCCCTGATCATAAGAACGATCAGAGCCGACAATATGATGCCCCGATTTCTGCAACAAGACAGCAAGCGGCATCATGCCACTGCCCCCTACACCGCAAAAACAGTAGGATTTATGATCGCTCATGTTGGTAATCCAAATGCGTTATTATTGACCGGGATAGATAGATACAGGCTCAGAAACAGCTTCATCAGAAACCGCATCTTCTGCCGCATCAGAGGCATCACTGTCTGCAAGACCATCAAGAACAGACTGCAAGTTACCCGTCTCGCTTTCAACAGACATAACATCAGATGCAGACATCTCGTCGCTCATGTCTTCATCCATCACTTCTCCGATATACTCCTCAGGAATCTCTTCGCCGCGATGCAATATTGGCTGTTCGATTTTGAATTTATCAGAATTCAAACGTGGCTGTGATGATTTAAATTCCTCAAGGTCATAGGACTCAGGCTGTTTAATATCGCTGTTATTATGCTGAGGAAATTTATTAGGCTTTAATTCAGTTTGTGAAAAATCAATCGCGATAACGGATGGGTAATGATACAAAGAATCAGATGCATAATCCCACGCCATGCCTACAGGGCCACCCCAAATTGCACGTGTTGTAAGATCAGCCGGCACATCCATTTCAATGGTTCTATTTCCAGGCGCATGACACGTAATATGCATGTCTTTTTCAGATTTTTTTATGTTCAATGTTTGCGGTGGAAAAACTTGATATTTAATACCATCAACTGAAGCAAAACATTTTGCATCCTGCGCGTCAGGTGTCAAAAACGTAATATTCTGATTAGATGATTCCGAAACATAGCCGCAACCAGCCACAGCAAGAACACTAAAGAGAGAAAGAAAAGAAAAAGTTTGTTTACAAAAAGTCATATGAATATCCCAAGAAAAAAGTAACGCCTTGCGGAGAATACATAATTTTAGACTCTATGACAACTCTTCTGAGCTATTCACCGTGGCTTGTTCAATAATAAAATCCAAAGCATCACTTTTCACGCCAACATTAACACGTGATCCAGCGACGAGTTCCCCTGAAAGCAACAGCTCGGCAAGCTTATTCTGTAAATGAACCTGTATAGTGCGTTTCAAAGGACGTGCGCCATAAATGGGGTCATAGCCCTTATCTGCAATCCATCGCCGCGCCTCATCGGATAATTCCAAACCAACATGTTGCACTGCTAACAGCTCATGCAAATACGCCAATTGAATATCAACAATCCCTTCAATCTCACTGCGCCCAAGCCGCGCAAACAGAAGTGTTTCATCAATACGATTCAAGAATTCAGGTCTAAAACTGGCACGCACAACATTCATGACATCCCCGCGCACCGCGTCAACATCCTCGCCCTCTTTCTGATTCACCAGAAATTCACTGCCCAAATTCGATGTCATAATCAACAATGTGTTACTGAAATTCACCGTGCGCCCTTGCCCATCAGTCAAGCGCCCATCATCCAAAACTTGCAGCAAGACATTAAACACATCAGGGTGCGCTTTTTCAATTTCATCAAACAACACAACTTGATAAGGGCGACGACGCACAGATTCGGTCAACGCACCGCCTTCCTCATACCCAACATACCCCGGAGGCGCGCCAATCATGCGCGATACGGAATGTTTTTCCATATATTCAGACATATCCAACCGTACCATCGCCGTTTCATCATCAAACAGAAATTCGGCAAGAGCTTTAGTCAATTCGGTTTTACCAACCCCTGTCGGGCCAAGAAACAAGAACGAGCCAATTGGTCTGTTCGGCGCTTGCAATCCTGCGCGAGAACGGCGTATAGCATTCGCCACCGCATGAACGGCTTCGTCCTGCCCAACGACACGCTCCCGCAGCTTATCTTCCATAGACAACAGCTTATCACGCTCGCCTTCCATCATTTTATCAACGGGAATACCTGTCCATTTACTAACAATATAAGCAATATCATTACTGGTCACTTCTTCGTTAATCAAATTTTGAGTATCATCTTCCGCTGAAACTTTCAGCTTTTCTTCCAAACCCGGAATGGTGGAGTATTTCAGCTCACTCGCTTTTTCCCAATTCCCTTCACGCTCGGCCTGCTCCAATTCACTGCGCGCGCGATCAAGGCTTTCTGTATGACGCTGTCCCGCGTTAAGCTTTTCTTTCTCTGCTTTCCATTGTCCTGTTAAATCTGCAGACTTAGATTCGAGTTCATTCAACTCTTTTTCCAACTTTTTAAGTCGATCCTTAGAGCCTTTATCTTTTTCCTTCTTCAAAGCTTCCCGTTCAATTTTCAACTGCACAATACGACGATCCAGCTCATCAATCGCCTCGGGCTTACTATCCACTTGCATCCGTAAACGTGAGGACGCCTCATCAACCAAATCAATCGCCTTATCAGGTAAAAACCTGTCCGTAATATAACGATCCGACAAAGTCGAGGCTGATACAATCGCCGCATCCGTAATACGCACCCCGTGATGCAGTTCATATTTTTCCTTCAAGCCACGCAGGATCGATATTGTATCTTCCACCGTAGGTTCGCTGACAAAAACGGTTTGGAAACGCCGTGCCAACGCCGCATCTTTTTCAATATGCTTGCGATATTCATCCAGCGTCGTTGCACCAACCATATGCAATTCCCCACGCGCAAGTGCAGGTTTCAGCATATTCGATGCATCCATAGAGCCTTCACTCTTCCCTGCGCCAACCAAAGTGTGCAGCTCATCAAGGAACATAATAATTTGGCCTTCGGCGGCGGAGATCTCATCCACCACAGCTTTCAAGCGCTCTTCAAACTCACCGCGATATTTCGCGCCAGCCAACAACGCCCCGAGATCAAGCGACATCAAGCGCTTATCCTTCAAGGATTCCGGAACATCACCATTTATAATGCGTTGCGCTAAACCTTCTATAATGGCAGTTTTACCAACCCCCGGCTCTCCAATTAAAACAGGGTTATTCTTCGTCCGGCGCGAAAGCACCTGAATGGTGCGTCTAATCTCTTCATCCCGCCCGATAATCGGGTCTAGCTTTCCATTGCGCGCAGCTTCGGTTAAATCTTGCGCATATTTATTCAGCGCATCAAATTGATCTTCTGCACTGGCACTGTCCGCCGTGCGCCCCTTGCGTACATCATTGATAGCTTGGTTGAGTTTTGTATCGCTAAGCCCTGCATCTTCCAAATATCCTGCGACATCGGTTTTCTTCGCCATAATCATGGCCTGCAAAATACGCTCCGTCGTGACAAAGCGATCCCCCGCCTTCTCGCCAATCAGCTCAGCGTCCGCAAAAACCTTCCCTAAATCACCGGACAGACGAAGCTGCCCTGCGCCAGAGCCACTGACCGATGGGAATTTTGAAATCGCCAAATTAACTGCACTTTTTAAAGCTGCAAGATTACCATCACATCCACGCACGAGTTTCGACACCAAAGCATCAGAATCATCCAGCATCACCTTCAATAAATGCTCAGGCTCCAAAGATTGATGACCATGACGCGTGGCAAGTGTTTGCGCCTCTTGCAAAAAGCTTTTTGTTTTTTCGGTGAGTTTATCAAAGTTCATCACAAATCCTTCCATTGGAAACACATCATACAGATATTATGCGCCTCTAACTCTATATCTTGTTTGACCTTAATCAAGAAAAAAGGCGGTCTATAAACACCGCCTTATATATTTTCTATTTTATGGAGAAGGAAGATTACTCAACAATCTCTGTTTCTTGCTTTTCTTCTTTTACTTCGCTCTTCGCAGAAACATCCGGCCCTAGAATGCTGGCTGGCAAAGACAAATCATCCACAGGCTTATCCACCTTCTTTTTAACAGCTTGATCCTTATTATTGCTGTTGTTCGGCTTTTGGCCTTCAACGCGATTGCCTTCATCATCTGCCACGACACCGGAGTCTAGGCCTTGAACCTTCTTCACTTCCTGTGCACCGCTCAATTCATTGATAATACGGATATAATGCTCAGCATGCTGGAAATAGTTCTCTGCAATGGTGTGTTCACCCATCGCCGTAGAATCTTTTGCCAAGGCCAAATACTTTTCTGCCACTTGATGCGCCGTACCGCGGATGCGGACATCCGGCCCATTGCTATCATAGACCTGTGTACGCGGCTGATTATTGCGACGCCCACCACTATTGTTATTATTGTTACGGTTTCTGTGTCTTCTATTCGATGTTCCGTGTCTCATATTCAAGTCCATAAGCGTTATAATTTTACACAACTCAACACGTACACCATACAACATTTCTGCAGGCATAAACAGTCTGGCACACCAGTTTCTGTATAGTTAAACACAATATATTGTTATCGTCTTATTCACTCTAACCACATATTGTGATCGTGTTGCGTTGAACAATTACAAGGTACAGCCAAGCACCTTTTCCAATCAAGCCGTATCGTTAAAAAAAAATCATTTATCCCCACCAGAGATATCCACAACCCGCGGATTCCCTGCCAGATCAAAGTGAACGGTGCGTTGCGCAAAGCCAGCATCTTCCGCGAGTCGCATTACATCTTTTTCCTGATCATACCCAATTTCAAACAAGGCAATTCCATCGGCATTTAGAACGTTTTTTAATTGAGGAAAAACTTCTTTATAGGGATCCAAACCATCATCGCCACCATCAAGTGCCAGAATCGGGTCATGATTCCTTACCTCTTTAGACAAGGTTGGAATCACTTGATTCGAGATATATGGTGGATTCGATACAATAAGATCGAATTTTTTATTGATTCCATTCAGCCATGAACCACATAAAAAATGCGCTTGTGTGCCAACATGATTCTTTTGCGCGTTCTCCTTGGCACATTTAACAGCCCCCGAAGATAAATCAACACCAACGCCACGGGCATTTTTAAACTCTGATAGCAACGAAATTAAGATACACCCACTGCCCGTTCCCAAATCAAGGATCTCTAACGGTCTATCCCGATCAGGGAAATGCTTTAACGCCACATCAATAATCAGTTCGCTATCAGGGCGCGGGTCGAGCGTATCTTCGGAAATCAAAAACTCCAGCCCCCAAAATTCCCGACAGCCATAAATACGGGATAAAGGCTTACCCGCGATACGCGCATTTATATCACTTACGATTTCATCATGCTGAATTTGGGTAATAAGAGAATCAGGGCGCGCAATAATATCCGACCAATCATAAGGCGTGCGCTCCTCAATAATAAAACGCGCATCAAGGTCAGGCATTTCCACACCCGCGCCTTTAAGGCGAGCAATCATATCGTCATAAAGTGGTTTAAGAGAATAATTCGAAGACGCAGACATAATGAATTACGTTTCCAAGCGTGCTAACGCTTCAGCCTGATCTTCCGCGATCAAGGCGTCAACAACCTCGTCCAAGGATTCGCCGCGCACAACGTCTTCCAGCTTATAAAGTGTCAGATTAATACGATGATCCGTTAAACGCCCTTGCGGAAAGTTATAGGTGCGAATGCGCTCTGATCTGTCACCTGAACCAACTTGAGATTTACGGTCTTCCGCACGCTCATCAGCCAGAATTTGACGCTCACGATCATAAAGGCGCGTTCGCAGAACCTTCATGGCTTTTTCTCTGTTCTTAATTTGGGAACGTGCTTCTTGCATTTCCACAACCACGCCCGTAGGTAAATGAACAATCCGCACGGCGCTGTCTGTTGTGTTAACGTGCTGTCCACCTGCACCTTGCGCGCGATAGGTATCAATGCGCAAATCTTTTGTCTCGATTTTTACATCAACATCTTCCGCCTCGGGCAAAACGGCAACCGTCGCAGCAGACGTATGAACACGGCCTTGTGTTTCGGTTTTTGGAACGCGCTGTACACGATGCACACCCGACTCAAATTTCATTTTCGCAAAAACATTTTTGCCTGTAATTTGGGCAATCACCTCTTTATAACCGCCAACATCATTCTCTCTCGCCTCGACGACTTCGAATTTCCAGCCCATTTTCGAGGCATAGCCCTTATACATTCCAAATAAATCTGCGCAAAATAAGCCTGCCTCATCGCCGCCGGTTCCCGCGCGTATCTCTAAAATAGCATTCTTAGTATCAGCTTCATCTTTTGGAATCAGGACCAAGCGAATCTGTCTCTCTAACTCGGGAATACGCGCATTCAAGACACGCGTTTCTTCCTCTGCCATCGACTTCATTTCAGGATCGGAAAGTAATTCCTCAAGATCCGCTTTTTCCTGAATGGCTTGATCTAACTCACTTATGGCTTCAACAACAGGGGAAAGTTCTGCATATTCAACAGACAACTTGGTAAATTCATCACCGCTCAAACCACCCGCAGACATCAACACTGCCAATTCATCATGACGATCACAAATAGATGATAATTTTTCCTTCATGGACATAGTTTAAGTCTCTTACTTTTATAGTTTTATTATGTTGCCTTGATAATCAAGCCTATGTGATACGTTACCCGCACGCCTTTTCAAAGGAAATAATCATTAAATTCAGGGTTTCGGCGAGGGTATAATATCTTCCTCAACATTTACTTCTGTAAAAGCCAACGTTTTCAGATAGCTGATATCAAGAGGAATATCACGGCGCACATCCCCGTCTTTCCCTAGAGGCTTTAAAGGGCGGCCATTCAATATAATTTCAACATTAGCGGCATTGCCCAATGACATACTTAACCCCGGACTGTTCGGAACGAAATATTGATCGCCCTCTTCCAAAATATTAGAGACAATAATCTCGCCTTTTGCATTCTTAATCTCGACCCAGCTGCTTTTCATTATATTAAGAATAATGCCGAGATTTTTACCTTGCTCATCGCCCATATTTTCAACAACAACCTCGGGCGGCAAAACCTCCGTCGGGCCAATAATCTCTTCCTCACGAGGCGGCGGATGCACCAAAATATCTTGTTTAACATGCGCTTTAATATCTTCTGGCACCGCTTGCACAATAAACAAAGGCGTTTCCGATGCGCGCCCGTTTAACGCATGCGCACCAAGAAAAAATATAGAAAAAGCACAAAGCGATATCATGACAAGCCAAAACCTGGGCGTTTTTGTTTCGGAAGCTAAAACCGGAAAAGACAGCAATAACCTTGCCTGCCCATCCATATATTGCGCCTTGAAAAGCTGAACAACTTTTGCACCATCAAGGCCCATATGCTCCGCATAGCTACGCACAAAACCAATAGCATAGACACGACCGGGTAATTCTTCCATATCCCCTTTTTCAATCGCATCAATCTGGCACGCACGAATACGCAATGCCCCCTCGATATCCTCAAGGGTCTGCTGATAGTAAATGCGCGTACGGCGAAGTGCCTCACCAACATCTACATTCGCGATTTCCTCCAGCTCTTCAACTGGTAATTGGTCTCTCATAATGAAAAGGAGCTTACGTTATTTTTCAGCTTTCATCCAGCCCATAAGCAGCATGTAATGAACGAACAGCAAGCTCAGTATAGTCAGCCTCAATGAGAACGCTGATTTTAATTTCAGAGGTTGAAATAACGTGAATATTGATATTTTTCTCAGCCAATGTTCTAAACATAGTATTCGCAACACCAGCATGGCTTTTCATACCAATACCAACGATAGAAACCTTCGCCAAATTATCGTTCACCACGATATCCTTATACGACAAGCCCGTATCACCCTTTAATGTTCTCAGCGCAAGGTCAAGTTCCCCGCGTGGCACGGTAAAGGTCATATCCGTACGGCCATCTGTTGCAATATTTTGCACAATCATATCAACATTGATGGATGCTTTCGCCAAAGGAGCAAATAAACGTGCGGCAACACCGGGCACATCCTCTACACCAACAACAGTGATTTTTGCTTCATCGCTGTTATGCGCAATACCGCTGACGAGTTCCTGTTCCATAATTTGATCCTCCGTTGTTACCAATGTACCTTTACGTGCGCTGCCGACATCCTCTTCAAAACTAGAGAGAACCTGAATAGGCACACCATTTTTCGCGCCCATTTCAACCGAGCGCGTTTGTAAAACTTTGCTGCCCAGTGAGGCCAGCTCCAACATCTCTTCATAAGAGATCTTATGTATCTTCCTCGCCGCCGGAACAATGCGCGGGTCAGCCGTATAAACCCCCGAAACATCCGTATAGATATCACAGCGATCCGCCTTTAAAGCCGCCGCCAGCCCCACAGCAGACGTATCAGACCCGCCACGTCCCAATGTTGCTACGCGGTTATGTTCGGTTACGCCCTGAAATCCAGGAACAACAGCAACTTCACCGGAATCCAAACGCTTGTGAAGCTCTTCCGTATCAATATTCTCAATGCGTGCTTTCCCATGGACATTATCCGTAAGAATAGGAATCTGCCACCCAAGCCATGACCGCGCACTAACGCCGCGCTTTTGCAACGCCATCGCCATAAGACCAGCAGTAATCTGCTCGCCACTGGAAACAACCGCGTCATATTCACGCAAATCATGCATCGGGCTGATATCACCACAATAAGCAACCAGTGTATTCGTCACACCCGACATCGCAGAAACAACAACAACAACCTTATGTCCTGCCTCTACCTCACGCGCAACTTTATCGGCCGCACGCTCTATACGTTCGATATCCGCGACGGAAGTTCCACCAAATTTTGCGACAATTAAAGCCATCTCTTAAATCTTTTATGCTCTTGTGTTTATAATCTTGTATTTACAGCAGTGGTTATCCATACTCACCCTCAGCATAAAAATCAAAGTAAAAAAGGCAAAACAGTGGAAAAAACGACCACAATTGATCCGAAAGAAATTATTCACTTCGCCAAAGACTCTAAAAAATGGTGGGATGAGGACGGGCCATTTAAGCCACTTCACCGCTTGAACCCTGTGCGTATGGACTATATCCACCAACAAATCGCAGATCATTACAGCTTGCAATTCGATAAACTCAATATCCTTGATATTGGCTGTGGTGGCGGGCTGGTCAGTGAATCTTTGGCGCAAATGGGCATGCAGGTCACAGGCATTGATGCCGATGCCAATGCCATTGATGTTGCCAAAGCCCATGCGAAGACGTCTGAGCTTGATATTACCTATATGTGCGGCGATGCACAGGATTTGGATGAACAATACGATGTTGTCGTTGCTCTGGAGATTATAGAGCATGTCCGCAATGTAGAAGAATTCATAGAAGTCTGCATAAACCGCCTCAAACCGAACGGCCTTTTGATTATGTCAACCCTAAACCGCACCCCGAAATCATTCGCCTTGGGCATCGTCGCAGCAGAGCATATCTTGCGTTGGGTTCCACGCGGCACGCATACATGGTCAAAATTCGTCAAACCTTCTGAAATCGCCAGCCATGCCCGCAAACATAATTTAACCCCGTATGATGTTACGGGGCTAATCTTTAATCCTCTGAAAAACGCGTTTCACCTATCGAAAACGGATTTAGATGTAAATTATTTGATTTCTCTACGCGGCGCGCGTTAACGACCCATCAACAATACTTAGAGCATTTTCCATGATGCGGCGTGGCAAAGGAATAAAGCTGATTTCTTCATCAGTGCATTTCAAAACAGATTGCAACTCATCCAAAGTATAAATTACATTCGTTCTAACCTTCGAATTACAAAAAGAAACAACAGGGTTATCGCCTAAAGTCCAGCTATAGCTCCAATGAGAATCTGATGCATGTTTTCTATATTGATTTACCATTTTTATCACCTCGATATAAATTTACTGCGCATTTTTTAGCACTTATTTTCATATATTAATGCATATTTCGTAACGTTATGTCAAATTTGAGCTGCAAACACATAATAGAAACTCTATACAAGCCGAATAAATCGCGTTAGGTTATTGCCATGAACACGATGTTACCCATTCTTATACTGATCTCTTTCCTATCAGTCGTTGCAGTCCTCTTTATCGGCATCTTTTCGATGATAAAGGGCGGTGCATTCAACGAGAAATATGGCAACAAACTTATGCAACTTCGTGTCGCGTTACAAGGGCTGACTATTTTACTGCTTGCACTAGCGTATTTTTTAGCTCAAAATTAGCCTCTTTTTATTCCCTATACTCGGAGTAACACTCAAATGAAAATACTTGTCCCTATCAAACGCGTTGTCGATTTTAACGTAAAAATCCATGTTAAGTCAGACGGCAGCGGCGTTGACCTCGCCAATGTTAAAATGTCGATTAACCCCTTCGATGAAATCGCCGTTGAAGAAGCTATCCGCTTAAAAGAATCCGGCAAGGCCTCCGAAGTTATTGTCGTAACGATTGGCCCTGAAAAGGCGCAAGAACAAATTCGCAGTGCCATGGCGATGGGCGCAGACCGCGGTATTTTGGTCAAAACCGATGCCCCTATTGATTTGGGCGGGGTTGAGCCACTGGCCGTTGCAAAAACTCTTAAAGCCTTGGTAGAGAAAGAAAAACCTGACCTTGTAATTATGGGAAAACAATCCATTGATGATGATTCCAGCCAAACGGGACAAATGCTGGCCGCCCTCCTCGGCTGGGCACAAGGGACATTTGCCTCAAAACTAGAAATTAATGACGGGAAAATCCACGTCACCCGCGAAATTGACGGTGGACTGGAAACGCTGGAGCTGACCTCCCCTGCAATTATCACCACAGACTTACGCCTGAATGAGCCACGCTATGCCAAGCTACCCGACATTATGAAGGCCAAGAAGAAACAATTGGATATTATTGAGCCATCAGAACTTGGCGTTGATTACACGCCGCGCCTCGAAATCATCTCGGTGAATGAACCACCCGTGCGCAAAGGCGGCATTAAGGTCGATAGCGTTGATGCACTGATCGATAAACTCAGAAACGAAGCCAAAGTGATATAGGAAGACAAGACAATGAGCATACTTATCCTTGCAGAACATGATAACAAATCCATTAAATCCGCAACTCTGAACACCATCGGTGCAGCCAGCCAAATCGGCGGTGATATCCATGTCCTTGTTGCAGGCTCGAATTGCGATGCGGTGGCACAGGAAGCTGCACAAATCGCAGGCGTAACCAAAGTCATAAAAGCCGATGCAGCGTCTCTGGAACACCCAATTGCTGAGAATATCGCCCCTATACTCGTGGATTTAGCCTCAAATTATTCCCATATCCTAGCCCCTGCCACAACATTTGGTAAAAACATATTACCTCGCGCGGCAGCTTTGCTGGATACACAACAAATATCAGACATTATCGCCGTTGAATCTGCAGACACCTTCAAACGCCCCGTTTATGCAGGAAACGCCATCGCAACGGTGAAATCATCCGATGCGATTAAGTTGATCACTGTGCGCGGAACGACATTTGATGCGGCAGCGACATCAGGCGGCAGTGCCTCTATTGAGGATTACAGCGCCCCTGAAGCCACTAGCCTTACGACATTTGTGAAAGCCGAGCTTTCCGTTTCCGAGAGACCGGAGCTAACGGCTGCAAAAATAGTCGTATCAGGTGGGCGCGGTGTTGGATCAGAAGAAAACTTTGCCATTATCGAGAAATTAGCTGATAAACTCGGCGCAGCGATTGGCGCATCACGTGCTGCCGTTGATGCTGGCTATGTCCCCAATGATTATCAAGTTGGCCAAACAGGCAAGATCGTTGCCCCTGACCTTTATATCGCCATCGGTATTTCCGGCGCGATCCAGCATTTAGCAGGCATGAAAGGCTCTAAAACCATTGTAGCCATCAATAAAGACGAAGACGCCCCAATATTCTCGGTTGCAGATTATGGTTTGGTTGCGGATTTATTCGATGCAGTGCCTGAACTGACAGAAAAACTGTAAATATCCAAAGACTAAAGCTCTATTGATACGGTTTGCATCGGACGTTCCGGTGTATGATCTGTGCGTACAAAAACGCCAACGTCATCTATATAGCCAAGATACTCATACGTATCCGGTTCGGCTGCCAATGCCTCTTCATCCGTAGCTGGAATAACTTTTCCATCAGCCCCAACTGAACACCCACCAATAAAATTAACATCAACAGATTTACCAAACTCATCCGTAATCGTAGAGGTTTCCAGACCCTTTAAATTCAGGTCAGCCTCTTTCGAATAAAAAGCATGCGGGATATTCTGAATATTCGGCGCACGATCTAATATTTTCTGTATTTCTTTATCTAAAGCCATATCGAGTTTTACCTCCAATATAAAATTATGTCAATTTTCAAGTATCCGACTTCATCTTAAAGACAGGATTGTTCTTATCACGATCAAATTTCGCGCCCTCGGTCTGCGTATCTTCAAGAATGACATTTTCCATCACCGCCCCCGTAAAATCTGCGCCTCGTAGATCTGCCCCCGTAAAGTCGGCATAAGACAAATTCGCACCCACAAAAATAGCATCTTTTAACTGCGCTCCCGTCAAATCAGCATAGCAAAAGCGCGCATCTTCAAAATTACACGGGTTAAAGCGGCTCGTCCCACCCGCACCAAGCATCAAAGCAGAACAATCTGCGCCCTTTAAATTCGCATGTGAAAAATTACCGCCCTTAAAGGAAGAACCGCGCAAATCAGCCTCTTCCATATCACAGCTTCTAAAATCTGAATGGTTCAATATCGCACTTTGCAATTGCACTTGATAAAGATTTAACCCGAAAAACTTGGTTTCAACCGCTCTAATCGCGGTTAGTCGCTCTTGCTTTAACGAACCAAGCGCACGTAAATCTACATCACTCAGATCCAGCTGTTCGCCATCCGCTCCCTTGCTTTTTAGCCACTTATGATGATGTTCAATCAATTTTTGTAATGGCTCAGCCAAGTCCGAAACAGAGATACCAATATTATCATCTGTGATGGCATCGGATAAATCCATACCACAATCTCTCAGCGCGCTTAAATCTACACCAGTGAATATGGTTGATTTAATATTAGCACCATTCAGCTTTGCCCCCTCAAGATCAACATTAGAAAGGTTAGCTCCCTCTAAGCTCGCGCCACGCATATCGGAGTTCGCCAGATTTGCACCAACCAGCATCGCATCGGAAAAATCCGCATTCGATGCCATAGAGCCGGTTAATCGTGCACCACTCAAGTTAGCACCTTTAAAATTAACAGCCTTCGTCGTCGTAGGAAAATCCCCCATAGAAGCCATGCCGCCGCGCCGAAGATCTGCAGCTTCAAGGTCTGCTCCCTCCAAATTCGCATTCTCAATACGCGCACCACGTAAATCCGCGCGCACAAAAATAGTGTGAAATAAATTAGAATTACTTAAATCACAGGCATAAAGCGATGCTTCTTGAAAATTTGCCCGCGATAAATCCATATTATTCATCAAACACGCCGTAAAATTCGCCTGTTTTAAATCCTTACCTTTTAAAGATAAGCCCCGTATGTCGATATTATCAAGCATAGCGCGCCGTCCACCTATTCGACCACCCAAAAACCGTGAATGCAAATCAACCATGGCATCAAGCTGATCTTGTGAAATTTTTTGAGTACCTTGCTGCTCTTGCTGCATATTTATTGACCCTGCTGGAAGGAACGAAACGAAGATAATATACTACCACAGATTATATTAACAAATTGCCTAAATGCAGGCACGTTAATAAACCTTTGTGATTAAGTCCATAAACTCAGTGATGGCCTTATCATGCCAGAATACATCGCCATGTATTTTATACAAAATGCGCCCCGATGGATTAACAATCAAAGTCATTGGTAATTTTTTAATATTAAAGTTATTTTGTAGCTCTGAATTATAATCGATGTAATTCGCAATATCTTCAACATCATAATGTGCCGTATACTTCGCCACATTGGACAAACTATTCTTAGAATCAATAGACACTGCAATAATGCGCCAATCACTATCAAATGCGAATGTTTTATCCAAACGCCGAAGAGAGGAAAGTTCTTTAACGCATGGTGTACACCATGTCGCCCAAACATTCAGTATAGTATATTTCCCATGGCTTTCGCTTAAATCAACAATGCTGCCATCAGGCGCAGCAACATGAATGGATGGTAAGAAAACTTTATCTTTATATGATTTTATACTCTTAAATTTAGATACTATTTTGGCTTCGGTATTTTCCAGCTTATTTTTATTGTGAATACCACTTGCAGTCGAATAAATCGCAAAGACCAGCCCTATAGCGCCAATCCAAAAGAACCGCGTAATTAAACCTTTGGGAACATCACTCATAAACTTTCCTCATATTGTCTGCCCTAATTCGCAAGGTTTAGGGTTTATTTTTCTTCCATTCCAATATACACAGGTTATAGCGAACCGATCAGAGGAACAAAGATGATTAATAAAAAGCAGTTCTTACATATATTTTTGTGTGCCAACATCCTCTTACTCTGCGCGTGCGGAGTCAAGCCTCCATATGTTGACCCACCTCAAGGGGCGGAACATGACACATTTCCGCGCAGCTACCCCGATACAAGCACAGATCCGCAGCCTGGTTTAGAGCAAAAAATCCACTAAAATCACAAATTCAAGAGATTACAATGACTGGTTTCACCGAAAAAAACGGCGTTTTACATGTTGATAATATAGCTTTGCCTGATATTGCTAAAGAATATGGCACGCCATGCTACGTCTATAGTGCGTCCGTAATAAAATCACAGTTTATGGCCTTAAAAGAGGCTATGGAGCGCGCCCTGCCCGCAGATCGCCAGCCCTTATTATGCTACGCCTGTAAAGCCAATACGAATATAGCAATCTTGAAATTCCTGCAAACACTGGGTAGTGGGCTGGAAATCGTCTCGGAAGGTGAGCTATTGAAAGGCCTGAAAGCCGGTTTCACGGGCAATCAAATCATATCCACCAGCTTCGGCAAGAACGAGAGCGAGATTAAAGCCTGTCTTGAGGCAAATATCCTGCAATTCAACATCGAAGCACCGGAAGAGCTGGAAAACGTCAATAAATTTGCCGCGGAAATGAACAAGACCGCAAATGTTGTCTTCCGCCTTAATCCAAATCTTAACGGCGGTGGACACAGTAAAATCTCAACAGGACGCAAGGGAGATAAATTCGGCAACACCGCAGAAGATATCATAACCCTGTATAAACGCGCCGAGGAAATGGGCAACGTCACCCCCGTTGGTCTTGCCATTCACATTGGTTCACAAATCTCACAAGTGGATGTTTTCAAGCCCGGCTTTGAGAAGCTGGCTGAACTCGTTGGCACACTACGCGCACAAGGCCACACCGTTACGCATACCGATATCGGCGGTGGTTTTCCTATCATCTATAATGATGAAACGAACCTTGACCTTGATGCCTACGCACAATGGGTTCACGATATTATCCTGCCGCTTGATACACAAATACAGATGGAACCGGGGCGTTATATGGTTGGAAATGCGGGCGTTCTCCTCGCTAAAATCCAATATATAAAAGCCACGCCATCCAAGAATTTCGTTGTTTTGGACGCAGCGATGAATGATTTGATTCGCCCAACATTATACGAAGCCTATCATGGCATTCGCCCTGTTATGGGGCATAATGCGCCGATGGAAACCTATGATATTGTTGGCCCTATCTGCGAAAGTGGCGACGTTTTTGCCAAAAACCGTGAAATCCCCACCGTCAATAAAGATGACCTCGTGGTGATACAATCCGCGGGTGCGTATGGATTTGCTATGGCCTCCAACTATAATACCCGCCCCCTGCCCCCTGAAATACTGGTTGATGGAGACAATATCGCGGTTATTAACAAAGGCCAAACTCTGGATGAGCTGATGGCCAGAGAATCAATCCCCGACTGGTTATAAACGGGGGAGAACCTGAAAAAATTTATGGGTTCATACGGCAAAACAAGATATCCTCTTATCCATGCTTGACCCGTTGGATTTTGAAAACCGTCCGTTTCTTGATGCTCTGTCTAAAAAACGGAAGAGAGCCGCTCTGGTTCTGACTCTGGAAAACATAACGCTGCACTTTTGGCGGTTATTCTTTTGGATATTGCTATTCTGCGGCTTATGGATGCTGGATATCCCTGCCTTTTTCGGCGCAATCATCACTATTCCAACAACATTATGCTTTTTTGTTGGGCTGGTTTATCTCATCCAAAAAGATGTGCTGGCCTTCACATTTCCAAAGCGAAAAACCATCGACAAAGCATTGGAAGCACAAAGCAACTTGCCTCAAGGGCATATAGCAATTCTCGATGACACGTTAGCAAACCCGAAGACACACGAGACCCGTAATCTGTGGAACAGCGCACAAAAGCATATATTACATTCTCTCTCTGCACTGAAAACGCCGAAAAAACGCGCTATTTTATCACGGGAAGACCCTTCCGCGATTCGTTTCATAGCCGTTTTAATTTTCCTCTCTGGTCTTATGGTTTCAGGCACACAATGGCAAAATAAAATCACAAATGGCCTGTTTCCAATCAACCCTTCTTATGTGATTTCACAGGGCAAAAGCACAAACCTTTGGATCAAGCCCCCCCTTTATACGGGCATTGGCCAAACACATTTAATCGGTTACGGCACATACGATAGCACTCTAGATATCCCCGAAGACAGTGAAATTCGAATTCGCGTGCACAGTATGTTCGGAGAGTATATTCCACCCTATCTGCAACACGGTAAAAAAACCGCGCAAATGGAATATCTGGGCACTGGCCTCTATGGCATTGAAACCACAATAGAAAATGGTGCTAAACTCTCAATCGCGCAGGCCTATATTCCACGTGCAAGCTGGCGTTATAACTACATCATTGATACTCCGCCCGAAATATCGCATGGCCTGCCAAAGATTAAGCTAACGGAACAAACCGAGGCAACAGAGGAAATAGAAACAGCAGAGACAACAGATGCTGAGCCAGAAGAAGCCCCCAAAGAAACGCTCCCCTATGAATTCCTAAGCAACAATCAAATCCGATTTCCGCTTATGGTGCGTGATGATTACGGCGTCAAAGAGCTCCATATGCGTATGGATATCGATGACATGGTGGAAGACCGCCCACTTGGCATGCCCACCGAAGAAACGCGCCTCGTCATGTCTCAACCGAACGCAGATTTCAAAATTTCCCCTATATTCAACATGACATGGCATACATGGGCAGGGCTGCCCGTTACCTTTGAATATACGGTTACAGACCATAAAGGCCAAAACGCACAACTGGAAAAAATACATCTGGTCTTGCCCGAACGTGAATTTGAACACCCAATGGCAAAATCCCTCATTGCTATGCGAAAACGTTTGGCATGGGACTATGAAGGCAGCTTTATTGATATCGCACTCAATCTAAAATCACTGCTCAACGCACCTGATTACTTCCAAAATAATCCCGTCATTTACCTTGCTATAAAAACAGCAAGCGCACGCCTTATTCTCGTGAATAACCAAAAGGAAGAAATCAGGCTAGAAGCCGCGCAAGACATCATAAAACTGCTGTGGAATGCCGCACTGGTTGTAGAGGACGGAAACTTATCACTGGCTATGAGAGAACTTCACGAGGCACAACGCGCACTTGAAGACGCCATGCGTGATCCCAACGCAAGTGAAGACGAAATTTCAAGATTAATGGATAATTTGCGCGAAAAAATGGCAAATTATTTTGCAGAAATGCAACGCGACATGCAAAAACGTATAGCCAATGGTGAGGAATTTCCGGAGTTTGCCCCTGATAATTTTTCGCAAATCATTTCCCCTGATGCCCTTTCCAAACTGATGGAGGAAATAGAAACCGCCCTGCGTGAGGGTGATGAGAAAAAAGCGCAAGAACTGATGTCAAAACTGCAGCGCATGATGGAAATGATGGATGGCACGATGTCTCCGCAACTTCCCGCAGATATGCAGGCCATGCGCGAAGGCATTAACGAGCTACAAGAACTGATAGAGCGTCAGGAAAAACTGCTGAACCAAACCCAAAAACAAGCCAAAATAAAACGCCTTTTAGATGGGCAACAAAACATTGCACCACGCTCTGCCCCTTCTATCGAAGAAATGTTCAAAGATTTTGGTATAGATGGTGCACCGCCTGCCCCCAAACAAAACAATAAAACAAACGAACTTTCCGTAGACACACTGCCCAACAAAACGGAACAAGAGGCTCTACGCTATATTCTTGGGCAACTGATGCTGGATACGGCAGAAAAACTGGATGAAATCCCTGAAACCATGGGCCTTGCCGAACAGGAAATGCGCGGTTCAGAACAAGCATTAGAGAATAACAGCCCGCGCACATCAATTCCGCATCAGGAAAAAGCCATTGAATATTTGAAAGCCTCGCAAGAGCAGCTCAATGAGCAGCTAGGAAAGCGCATGAAACAAATGATCGGCATCGGGATGAGCGGTGGTGGCCAAAGATACGATCCACTTGGTCGCCCCTATGGCGATGAAGAGGAAGAAGGCGGAAAGCCTAATGGCTCCCGTGTGAAGGTACCTGATGCGATTCAGAAGAAGCGGGTTGATGAGATTTTGAAGACTCTACGTGATCGCTCTGGTGATCTGGAGCGTCCTGATGATGAGCTGAACTATTTCCGTCGTCTGCTTCGTCAGTTTTAGCCAATAATGCAAAACGAATTTGTACATGCTGTATATTTTCAGCATGAGCCTCTTCGCCATGTCCATTTTCACCATGCTCTGTCTCATGTTCCGGCGCAGAAGATTCATCACCATGGGCATCTTCATGCGCGCTTTTATAATATACAGAATGGAAAGACAGATTACTCTCCCCCTCCAGAATATTTGCAGGAGGTTGAATATACCATTGTATTATCGGCATATCTGCCGCATCCATCAGTGAAGCTTCAATAATAGGGACATTCACAGGCGTAGATTCTAAATTAATAATGCGACCATCCACTGTAATCGTCTCACCATTATCCTTAACAGCAAGCTGATCAAACACCAGCCCTTTACCCGGAATATCCCTATGAATACCAAACAGCCCATAGAATGCCTGCATAGACGGGTGTGCCTGCATCATAGACGTGCTAGTGCACAACAAGTAAGCAAAAATTACAAAGAATATTGACGCCGCAATACCGTAACCAAGAGGCTTACTTCGTCCATCTTCCCGAAGATTCGCTGCATGACTTTCTACTGCGCGTTTTATATTCTTTAGTGATATTTTAGTATGTTCACTCTCATCAGATGAAGTATCTTCTTCCGGCGGAGAGGCTTCCGGCTCTTCCGGCGGAGTCTCCTCTGGTTCGCTTTCTGTTATCTCCTCCGGCTCATCCATATCAACAAGATCAACTTCATAAGCCTCTTCTTCCTCTTCTTCGGCGATCTCCTCCTCTATCTCATCTTCCTCAGGTTCCACATGCTCCGGTTCTTGAAACCATATCTCAGCACATGACGAACACTTAACCTTACGGCCTTTATCGCCGATAAGCGTATCATCAACATTAAATTGACCATTACAATTGGGACAAGTCAGAATCATTGCAATCCAGTTCTTCTCTTTCATAGATGAGTTTAGTACATATATAGGTAGGTTGAACAAGCCAACAACGCAGGAACGTTATATGTACCACAAAACCACACGCTTTTTGCCGCTTTTTTTGCTTTTTATTATTTTAAGCACAAACCTAAGCGCACAAGAAACCAACCAAAACACAATTTGTCCGGTGAAAGACAGAGCATGCATTCTGAAGCAAGTTGTAGAAGATACGGCGTTAATAAATAACACCGCGTGGCGCGATCAAACCTATCGTGAAATTGCAAAGACCTATGCCTCTGATAAAGAGTTCGATCTTGCCGTTGATATTATCAGGAAAATACAAACCCCAGACACCAAAGCCATGACTATACGCGGTATCGGCATGGCATTAGCGCCGCAAGGCTATAATCAAAAAGATCTGAATATAATGTTCTCAACCTTGCGCGCAGAAGCTGAAAAAATTTCTCACCCCGCCTCTTACGCCATTGCCCTAACCTATATCGCGATGGCACAGGCCTTTGCCGGTGATAATGAAGGCGCATGGAAAACGGCCTCAGACATGCAAAATGACGCTCTACGCCATAAAGCTTTTGGAGAGACCGCCGAAATACAAGCTGAGAAAGGTGATTTTAAATCCGCACAAATCAGTATCAAAAAAATCGAAAGTCTATCATTTCGAAACAAAGCCTATAATATCGTTTCCAGAATCCTTTCAGACCATGATTTATTTCAAGATGCCTATACTGCAGCAAATGCCATTACCAACCCTTATAAAAAAGCGCAAGCAACGCAATATATGCTAGATAAGCAAAACCCCCGAGCAATCAAACACTGAGATTAAAATACTGATATGATAAAATTCGAAAATATAGGGTTTAAATATAAAGAAAGTGGAGAAGAGATTCTCCATGGCATCAACTTTACCCTTGAGTCAGGATCATACCACTTTCTAACCGGCCCCAGTGGATCAGGAAAAACGTCACTCATGAATTTAATGTCTCTGGGCAATATGCCAACAGAGGGACAAATGACCATGTTCGGCAAGAAAATATCTACTCTGAAACGTGAAGATTTATTCGAGTTACGCCAGCGCATCGGCGTAGTTTTCCAGGATTTCCGCCTACTGAAACATCTTTCAATTTTTGATAATGTGGCCCTTCCTTTGCGCATTATGGGCGAAAGCGATGAAAACATAAAAAATTATGTCAGCGAACTTCTCGATTGGGTTGGGTTGGAAAAGCATAAAGATAACCTTCCGCCGACCCTATCAGGTGGACAACAACAACGCGTTGCCATCGCCCGCGCGGTTATTGGCAGGCCAAAGCTTTTACTTGCAGATGAGCCAACAGGAAATCTGGATGATGAAATCGGCTTTCGCCTTATGGGGCTGTTCGAGCAGCTAAACCGCATGGGCACAACCATTGTCATCGCAACGCATAATGCCAATATCATAGAACAATTCGGGCACCCTCGCCTTATTCTCGGCAACGGAAACCTACACACGTCACAATCCGCCAACGGCCCCATAGCACAGAAGATTCGCAATGTTTTCTAAAATCAAAAAACAGTTACAACCAAAAATAAAAACGCTGGGCAATGCACTGGCAAAAAACCCTTTGATTATGCGTATGCTCGAAAATTTGGGTTTTCGTGATTACGACCTGCCTTTAGCGCAAAGTGAGGATTCTAGATTTTTAGTACTCCTCATCGCTTTAATGAGCTTCCTCAGCATTCTGGCATGCAGCGGTACATTCGCCCTGAATGATATGGCCGCGCGGTGGTCATCAGGGTTGGAAAATAAAGTTACAATCGAAATTGCAGTTGAAACGAAAGACGGACATTTGCTATCGAATAAAACCGTACGCAAAGAAACCAAAAAGCTTGCCAAGGGCTTAAAAAATAATCCAATGATAAAATCCTTAGCCGTTCTAAGCAGCGCAGAGATACAAGAACTTATCTCACCTTGGATTGGAGACAGCCTAACGCTGAACGATATCCCTCTACCCGGGTTAATCGCCATTGAGCTGCGTAATACAAATAAGAAAAGCCTCAATACACTCAAAAGTGATATGTTGAAACTTTCAAAATATGCACGCCTTGAAACACACCATGAATGGCTTGCCGATCTGATAAACTTCACAAGAACGCTGAAAAACCTGTCTTTATTCATCACCTTAATCATTGCTGGCGTAACAATCATCGCAATCACAGCAGGTATTCGCACACGCCTTGCCATCCATCAAAAGGAAGTTCTATTACTCCACGCCATGGGCGCGACCGATCACTATATCGCACGCCAATTCCAGCGCCACGCCATGATTCTATCCCTAAAGGGCGGTTTGATCGGCGCAGTATTCGGCTTGGTTACAACCGCAATTATCATCTTCTTATCATCACATTCCGACACAACCCTGATCCCCACAATAAAAATCAGCAGCGCAGGTATCGTGCTCTTATGCTTGATCCCGATAATTGCATCCACCATCGCCACCATCACCTCACGATTTACAGTCTTGCGTAACCTGTCAGAAATACCGTAAAAGATATCTATCATGTTGAAAAAAATATTACGATTCTTTGTGTTTATAATGCTGATCCTATGGATTGGCGGTTACGGCCTGTTTGTCGTCAATGTCACATCAAAACCCATCACGCCCTCCACAACAAAAACTGATGCAATCATCGTTTTAACCGGTGGGCATAACCGTATTAAAAGCGGCCTATCTTTGTTTTCTGACGGCCTTTCGAAAAACCTATTCATTACAGGCGTGCATGAAGCCGTCAAAAAGGAAGACATAACAAAGATCTCTGATTGCTGCATTACGTTGGGGCACAAGGCCACAACAACGCTGGAAAATGCCTATGAAACAAAAGAGTGGATTGAAGCACAAAACGTTAAAACAATTCGTCTTGTAACCTCAGCTTACCATATGGATCGCGCCCTTTTGGAATTCAGGCATGCTATGCCGAATATTGAAATAACCCCCCACCCTGTCCATGATGATCACGACATATTACAGAATATAAACTTCTGGAAAATAACATTTAGTGAATATAACAAAACCCTATTCCGCGTTGTTATTTTAACGCTGGCAAACCAAGGTTAATCCCAACTATGCAGCCCTATTTTATACGCTCAACCATCTTTAATATTTGTTTTTATATCCTGACCGCGATCAGCTGCGTCGTCTTACTACCAACCTTGTTTTTACCCCGTAATGTATTTTTAGGCGTCGTTATAGGGTTCTGCCGCAGCACAGCCTTTCTGGAGAAATATATCCTCGGCCTGACATATGAGATCAGAGGGCAAGAACACCTGCCAAGCAGTGGCGCTTACATCGTTGCGGCAAAGCATCAGTCCGCTTATGAAACGCTAAAACTGCATTTATTATTTAATGACCCTGCCGTCGTTTTGAAAAAAGAACTTCTCAAAATCCCGCTATGGGGGAAATATTTGGCCAAAAGTGATGTTATTGCGATAGATCGATCCAGCCCAAAAATTGCGATTAAGTCTATTCAAGACGGTGCAAAACACGTTGCGGCACAAGGCCGCCCAATTGTTATTTTCCCTCAAGGAACTCGCGTTGCCACGCACATATCAGCAAAAGAAAAGCCCTATAAAATTGGTATTGTCCGCATGCAAGATGCAACGGCTTTACCGATAATCCCTATGGCACTGAATACAGGTGTATTTTATCCTCGACAAAAATGGTGTAAAAAGCCGGGGCGCGTCATCTTCGAATTTATGCCGCCGATAATGCCATCCGACAATGCATCGGAGACCCTAAAGAAAATCGAAATGAACGTTGAAGAGAAAGCAAGCCACCTCATGGAAGAAGGAATAAAAAGCATTCCAAACAAGCCTAAGACAACAAAAGTACTAACTGCTTTCATTCTATTACTTTGCATTGCCTATACAGTTGTTTGGTTTGGTGCGGCGCACTTTACCAAGAAAGCCATAACAGATGTTCTAAACGATATTGCAAAAGCCCCTTCCATCACCGAATTCCAAGTCACTCCGCCAAAAATTACAGGCTTCCCCGGGAAAATGCATCTATCCCTACCTGCGCAGACACTTAAAACCACCGCGCATGAAGAAATCACAATCAGCTTTATCCACGCACAAAGCTGGCCAATGATGGGCTTGCCCATTGATATTCAAACAGGCGCGTTCAGCATCGCTCAATCGCGTTGGTCACAGCCTCTCACCTTTGATTCTCTAGACGCGCAAATTATCTTTAAAAATGATGTACTAACCATCAAACACGCCACCCTGATTGCAAAGCAAACGCAAGGCCATGTATCGGGACAAGTTGATTTCAACGCCTCCCCCTATCCCATAATCAATCTTGATTTAGGGCTTGAAAACTTTGAATCGTTCCTCACAGAACTAACCCAAAGAAAAATCGTAAAAGCCAAAGCCGCCATGTTCACAGCCATGGCACTGAAGGCTATGGAAAAAGACGGCATGGTGCGCACAACACTCACCAGTGATAAACACAAAATCTATCTCGGCCCGATAAAAATAGCGGAACTCCCCCCGATTAAAAAGCAGTAGGGTTTAGATAATACCCTCTGTCAAAAATGGAGGAATTTACGCCCTATATTATTTTTTCCAAATACGCCCAACCCTAAGATATTCCGACACATTCGATTTAAAGTCCTGACGATAGACTGCTACTGTTATAAAACTACTTGCCATTAAAAAAGCAATCGGATGCACAAACCAGAAAAGCACCGCAAAAGCAAAATAGAAGGAACGTAACCCAAAATTAAAATCATGCCCTGCCAGATCATTTACTCTGGCCATTTGCTGCGCAAATATTTCTTCATCTTTATCCAATTCATCCGTTTGCGCATAAGGTGCTGCGCCCAACATAATGGCACAAATAGAAAACTGCCTCATTGCCCAAGTAAGACGAAAAAATGCTGCCATAAAAATTAAACTCAAAAATATAATTTTAATCATTACCCCATCAACTGTCGTTGGGTAAACAATGGAATAATGATTAAGCACAGTATCAATCACCGAGACCTTTGCAGCCAACGCAATCAACCCTGCAAGAATGAATATGCATGTTGTTGCAAGAAAATTAGCCATGCTGCTAAGGCTCTTTAAAATCGCAGCATCATGCACACGAGTTGTCTTCGCTCTAACGACATTTTGCGCCCATTGCTCCCGATAGCGAGCAAGCTCTGCGGCGAGAGTGCCTCCCTGCTTTTCTCTATACCTTAAATAAAAGGAATAACCGATCCAAAGAAATAAAAACCAAGAAAGCACCAAAAAATCAAGTAACGTCAGAGCCATGATAATACCTCAGATTAACAACATTATATATAGCATGTATAGTGTGTAAAGCTTCATCATAGCAATGAAAATTAGAGAGATAACACAATAAATTTTAGGGATGGCATAATTAATCCTGTCCCTGATCTATGATCTCTTTACGGATGGCACGGGTGTCGTTAAACCTTTGATAAAGATAATCCCCGTCCTCTTTGCGGATTGCGCGTTGCAATGCGGTTAAATCCTCGGTAAAACGCTGCAAAATCTCCAGCACGGCTTCCTTATTATGCAAGAAAACATCGCGCCACATAGTTGGATCAGAGGCTGCAATACGGGTAAAATCCCGAAACCCACTGGCGGAATATTTAATCACTTCAGATTTTATATCATCTTCCAAATCATTGGCTGTTCCAACAATTGTGTAAGCAATCAAATGCGGTAAATGCGATGTGACCCCCAAAACAAGATCATGATGTTTGGCATCCATAATCTCTACGATAGAGCCGCAGCCCTCCCATAATTGAGTTACCTTCTCTACTGCTCTGATGCTGGTTTCAGGCAGAGGCGTTAAAATACACCAACGCCCGTCAAACAGCTCTGCAAAGCCAGCCTCAGGGCCTGAAAATTCAGTTCCTGCAATAGGATGCGCAGGCACAATTTCTATATCGGAACGACAAAACGGCTTAATCGCCTTAATTACAGACTCCTTCACCGAACCCGTATCCGTCAATATCGCGCCATCCTTTAAATGCGGCGCAATAAGCTCCACCACAGTGCGCATCGCCCCAACAGGCACGCACAGAATAACCATGTCCGCCTCTTCGACGCTGCGCGCTAAATCATCTGTGACAATGTCCGCAATGCCCAGCTCGGCGACTTTTTCGCACACAGCCGTATCACGGTCAGCGGCAATTAAAGTGCCTGCAAGTTTATGTTGTTTTACATTTCTGGCAATGGATGAACCAATCAATCCCATGCCGATAATTGTAATTTTCTCGATCATCGTAAATTCTTTCAATTAGGGGCTATAATGTATGTTTCTTGCGTTTCAGGTGATATCCGGAATTACCGGATAGCCACCGACGGCTTTACAATACAAACATTCATCGCCCAGAGCATCTTGCAACTTGGGTATGATTTCAGAGGCTTGATCATGGAACCCCTCAACCTCTAACAAATAGGAATCAGACCCGCTAAACAAGTTAATCAGCGAAAAGCCAGCGGCCTTTGCAGCATCTTTAATACGGGCACGACTTGCCTCGACACCCAGTTTTACCCCAATAAAGCTAACATCATCATCAGAAGACATAAAATCAATCTTCGATACAACAACCGCGCGCTTATGACGCCCCACGTCATTATCTATTTTGACATGCCCATAAGGCAACGCACAGATAATAGAGAGTTTTTCTTCATTATTCTGATCCAGAAAAGGCGCCCACCACGGAGAATCATCAACCAACTCCGGCCATGGAAGAACAGCAAAATACGCATCACCATCCCTAACCTCAACAATCGTATTCACATCACCCGATATTGTTTTCATCGGAATAGCACTACCGAAATAATTTTTTGCCATATCCCAGTAGGTGCTACCTTCTTCAGCATCAGAGGAAACAACAACACTTAAACCTGTTTGTAACAACGAAACCGAGCCGATAAGCTCTCTCCATATACGCACCACAGTGGCACGCGGCAAGGGCGGCTTATGGCGAGACAGCAAGCGACGCATCAATTTTGCCTCACGCGCAGGGTGAACAATTTGCAAACCCTCCTTCTTCTTTGCCAAAGCAACAGAAGATACAAGGTCGGCACGTTGCATCAATAAATCATGTACCTGATTATCGATAGAATCTATTTCAACGCGTATCTCGCTTAATGTTTTTGACATCGGGCTCTTTTTATCTCACTTTACACAAGAGTTATTGCATACTGCACCTATATAAATCAATGGACCTTACACATCAATGCCTCTTGTTGCCTATAAAGATTTACCAACGTTTAAACGCCTAGCAGAAGAAGGGCGCACAATTCTGCCGCCTAAACGCGCGCAGCAACAAGATATCAGAGAGATGCATATAGGGTTATTAAACATGATGCCCGATGCCGCATTGGCAGCAACCGAACGTCAATTTTTTCGCCTCGTTGGGGAAAGTAACCAAATCGCGCAGCTCTATATCCACCCTTTCACCCTTCCTGAATTAGAACGCAGCGCAGATACACAAGACTATATCAATCAATATTATGAGACCTTTGAACAACTCAAAGAAAATGGGCTGGACGCATTAATCGTGACAGGCGCGAATGTTTCAGGTGAAGATTTAGAAGCCGAACCATTCTGGGAACCTTTGAACGACATTATGGCATGGGCACATAATAACGTCGCCTCAACGCTGTGTTCATGCTTGGCAACACACGCGGTTATGCAGTCACGCTATAACCAGAAACGATCCGCCCTGCCCGATGGAAAACTATGGGGCGTGTACAAACATAAGGTTATGAACAGGCAACATCCCCTCGTGCGCAATATGAACACCGTGTTCGATGTTCCTCATTCCAGACATAACACAATTACCCCCGCGCAATTCGACGCAGCGGGCATGGATACACTCATCGCCTCCAAAGAAGCAGGCACACATATCGCGGTCAGCCCTGATGGTTTTCGTCTTGTATGTATGCAGGGACATCCTGAATATGATGCAATCAGCCTTCTCAAAGAATATCAACGAGAAGTGATGCTCCACCAATCAGGAGAGCGCGATACCCCTCCGCCAATACCCGCAAATTATTTCAGCGCAGAAGCGATTGAAAAACTAAAGCTCAACAACATTGATACGATGAGCAAAAAAGAACTATGCCATATGCTGGAAAACACATGGACAGACAGCGCCCGCAGCATCCTCGCCAGTTGGATTGGCCTTGTCTATCAAATCACCAATACTGATCGCAAAAAACAATTCATGGATGGTATCGATCCTGATAACCCTCTGGGGATATAAAAACAATTGCCGATCACTTCTTTAGTGAAAAATTCTGCGGCACAACGCCGCCGCCACCTTGCAGCAATTCCTTGGTCTTCGCCAAAACAGCAGATCCCGTTCCCGTCTTATCGACTTTTGCGTAAATTTGCTTGCTCATCTCCATCATGTGAACACCGGCAACAAATGGAAATATATTTCCGGCCATACGCTCTATCAAATTCGCAGATTTCATCATGATCGGTGAATCAGGCATTGGCGGCACAAATAGAGCAGCCTTGTGCCGTTCTTGCACAAACATATTATCACGCAGATAAGACCCAAGTTGAGACGCTGTAAATGGATGACCATGACCAAATGGCGACCAATCCGCCTTTGACCAAACCCCCATGCGATTGGGAACAATAACCAGCAACCGCCCATTCGGTTTTAGAACACGCCAAATTTCCTGCAGAGACTCGCGCAAATGGTCGCAATGCTCCAAATGATGAATTAACAAAATCCTATCAACCGAGCTGCTTTCGAGAGGCATACGAAATTCATTCGAAATAAACGCCATGTTCTTTTGATCCGCACACCATTGAGACGCACCTTGTTTTGGCGTGGTCATCGCAAGAACGCGCTCTGCATCCTTGCACAAAGTCGCAAGATACGGCGCGGCATAACCGCACCCCATAACACGCAAGCCATACATATCAGGCCAAAACTCATGAATATGGGTCTGCAGAATATCCTGAACGATATTGCCTATATCGCTGTTATAAAATTTTTGTAAATCTGAAATCGAAAAGTACATCAGAGTGTCTTTATATGGTTGTTTGAATTTATTTTGGTACAATGCGAAAGGAACGTAAGCCTATGATAATACGGTAGCGACGAAACAACGCTGTAACAAAGTAAAAGCAAATAACTATACTATAAATGGTCTCTTAATTGGTAAATAAGTGGCAGGTCAGCCTCGGGCATTGGATAGTCATACATATCCTGTGGCAAAACCCATGCAAAGTCCTGCTGCCCCTCCAGAAGTTTTATTTCACCGCGCCACACACGGCACACAAATAAAGGCATCAGCAGATGAAAATCATCATAGGCATGGGACGCAAAGCCAATGGGTGAGAAACAGCATTCCCGCGTTTCTATGCCCAACTCCTCCTCCAATTCACGCATCAGCGCATATTCAGGGTTTTCACCATCCTTAACCTTGCCGCCCGGAAATTCCCACAAACCGGCCATAGATTTCCCTTGTGGTCTCTGCGCCAAAAGAACACACCCTTCTTTATCAACCAAAGCAACCGCAGCAACCAAAACCACAGGCAACCCTGATGGCTGTTCAGGCCGTGGTAATTCCAATGCCTGCGCGCAATTCATTTTATTCGTCGCCATGTGCTTATGTCTCACTATTCTAAATTTCGGAAAAATAAAAAGCCGCGAAGCATACAACATCACGGCTTTTATAAAATTTTATAAGTTGAAGAGGTTACTCAACAACGCCTTCAATTGCTGCACCATCTTCATCAGGTGCATCCATTGGCGTTGCAGCAACATCCGCTTCCGCAGGAGTATCTTCTGCTTGGCCTTCTGCACCGGCAGCAGGCTCGGTTTTCGCAATTGGGTTACCATTAATATCAAAACGCTCAATCGCAACATCCGCTTTCAGCTCTGCAATCATTTCATCAAGAATAACGCGCTGTAACTCTTGTTCCATGTAAGGCTTGGCTTCTGCAAATGGTGCAGGTGGACGCGCACGTTTTTCATCAACTTTAATGATATGAAACCCAAAATCAGTTTTCACAGGCGCTTTTGAATATGTTCCGGCTTCAAGAGCGAAGGCTGCTTTTGCAAAGGCTGGAACAACATCAGTCTTCGTAAAATAACCAAGTTCTCCGCCATCTTCAGCAGATCCATCTTGAGAGTTTTCTTTCGCCAAGTCTGCAAAGGCTGCCCCCTTATTCAATTTCGCAATCAGCTCTTTAGCCAGCTTTTCATTATCAACAAGGATATGAGCAACCTTCACTTCTTCAACGTCAGGAAAATCCGCCAAATACTGTTCGTATTCAGCCTTCAAACGTTCATCCGTCAACTTTGACTTCACAGCATTTTCAAGGAACTTATTACGAACGATTTGAACTTTAACGCCTTCCAACTGCTTTAAAACTTCTGAATCATTTTCAAGCCCTGATGTTGCAGCATTTTTATCAATAATTTTATTGTTGATAATTTGCTCCAGCGCCAACGAGAAAAGTTGTTCTGGCGGTATTTGTTTCATTTGCGGTGGCATCGTGTTCACCAAAGCAAGAACGTCCTGACGTTTAACTTCATCACCATATAATTTGGCTAAAACAGGATTTTCATTTTTTGGCTTTTCAGGTTCTGCCGTTGCCGCAGTATCAACAGCACCACTAACAGCCGAATCACCCTTCGCCATAACCATGTCCAATTTACCGGATTTATAGGCAAAAAATCCAACTGCCGCAATAACCAGTATGACAAGTGTCGCAACAATGGCATTCCCACGCTCTGACGTGCACGTCTCATGGCAAGATTTCTTATGCTCTATCATAATATTCCTCTTAATTTTTTTAAATATGTATCAATCCCTGAGACCCTAACGAATGAAATTACTGTTTTCAACACCTATTATTAGGTCTACCCACAGGGCTTTTATTGACGTGGGCGATTTTGCACCTTATATCAAGTGCACTCATTACTTTTTAGGAGACTTTATGGTACTCGGCCTGGCAACAAAAATATTCGGTTCTTCTAATGACCGCGCGTTAAAAACATTGCAAAAGCACATTGATCCAATCAATGCGCTGGAAGCGACATACGAACCGATGGATGATTCGAAATTACAGGATCAAACCAATCTGTTTCGTCAGCGCCTTGAAAATGGTGAGCCACTGGAAAATCTCCTGCACGAATCATTCGCCGTTGTGCGTGAATCCGCCAAGAGATCACTAGGACAGCGCCATTACGATGTGCAGCTTCTCGGTGGATTAGCTTTGAACGATGGGAAAATCGCGGAAATGCGCACAGGTGAGGGTAAAACCCTTGTCGCGACCTTGGCTGTTTATCTTAACGCCCTATCAGGTAAAGGCGTGCATGTTGTAACCGTCAATGATTACCTCGCCGAACGTGACGCCGAATGGATGAGCCAAGTCTACACCTTCCTTGGCCTGACAACAGGATGTATTACCGGCAATATCAGCGAAGAAGATCGCCGCAAAGCCTACGCCGCGGATGTTAGTTACGGCACGAATAATGAATTCGGCTTTGATTATTTGCGCGATAATATGAAATTCAGGTTGGACCAAATGGTTCAACGCCCCTTCAACTTCGCCATTGTCGATGAAGTTGATTCGATTTTGGTTGATGAAGCCAGAACACCTCTAATTATTTCTGGCCCGTCTGAAGGCAATATGGAACTTTATATTTCCGTTGATAAAATCATTCCTCAACTGGAAGATGCCGATTACGATCTGGAAGAAAAGCACAAAAGCATCGTTTTGACCGAGCAAGGACAAGAGCATGTCGAAGAACTCCTAAGAGAACATGGCATCCTTAAAGAAGGCAATATGTACGACATGGATAACATCTCCTTGGTGCATCATGTTAATCAGGCTTTGCGCGCCCATAAATTATTTCAGGGTGAAAAAGACTATATCGTTCAAGATAATAAAGTCACACTGATCGACGAATTCACAGGCCGTATGATGGATGGCAGACGCCTATCCGAAGGCTTACATCAAGCCATCGAAGCCAAAGAAAACGTTGAAATTCAAAACGAAAATCAAACACTGGCTTCTATCACATTCCAGAATTATTTCCGTATGTATCCCAAACTATCAGGGATGACAGGAACAGCGATGACCGAAGCCGCAGAGTTTGACGAAATCTATAAACTCGGTGTTATCTCTATTCCAACACATACCGACATTTCCCGCATCGACCACGAGGATAAAATCTATAAATCTTTGCGTGAAAAAGAAGATGCAATTGTTGGCCTAATCGAAGAATGTATGGATCGCAAACAACCCATCTTGGTGGGAACAGTCTCCATTGAAAAATCAGAAACCCTCTCCGCACGTTTGAAAAAAGCGAAAATAAAACACAACGTTCTAAATGCCCGTCACCATGAAAGAGAAGCATTCATCGTTGGTCAAGCGGGAAAGCTTGGCGCAATCACAATTGCAACAAATATGGCTGGTCGTGGAACGGATATTCAACTTGGCGGTAACGCCGATATGCTTGTTCAAGACGCTCTTGATCCATCATGGTCAGAAGATAAACAAGAAAAAGAATCACAAAAAATACGTGATGACGTTGAAAAAGACAAGAAGCTGGTTATAGAAGCCGGCGGCTTATACATCGTGGGAACAGAGCGCCACGAATCACGACGCATCGATAACCAGCTGCGTGGACGTTCAGGTCGCCAAGGCGATCCGGGTGCTTCCATTTTCTTCCTCTCTGTTGAAGATGATCTTATGCGCGTCTTTGCAGGACAACAGCTGGAAGGCCTTTTAAACAGCAAACGCATCGGCCTTGAAGATGGTGAAGCATTAGAACACCCATGGATTTCCAAAATGCTGGAACGCGCACAGGGCAAAGTCGAAGCCATGAACTTCGAAATGCGGAAAAATCTGCTGAAATTCGATGATGTGATGAATAATCAACGTAAAGAAATTTACGAAGAACGCCGTGAAGTGATGAGCGCCGATAACATCGAGGAAATGGTCAAAGATATGCGCCATGACGCAATCGAAGATGCCGTAGAACGCTGCGTCCCTTCCGGTGCATATGCCGAGCAATGGGATACGGACACCCTTGAAACGGAAATCCTACGCGTTATAAATATGCAGCTTCCTGTCAAAGATTGGGCAAAAGAAGAAGGCATCGCCGACCATGAATTGATGGAGCGTATTATCGATTCCTCTGACAAGAAAATGGCAGAAAAAGTTGCCAATACCGGCGCAGATATCTGGAGACAAATTGAGAAATCCATCGTCCTTCAAATGATTGATCAACATTGGAAAGAACATCTTCTAAACCTCGATCATCTTCGCCAAGGTATTAATCTACGCGCGTTTGGTCAAAAAGATCCGCTTAATGAATATAAAACCGAAGCGTTTTCAATGTTCCAAAACATGCTGGAATCCATGCGGGAAACAATCACCCAGACACTCTGCTTGGTTGAAGTAAACATGGATAGCAATGGCGCAAGCCTAACCATGAGATCGGACGAAAACACACCAGCCACACAGGAAAGCAGATCAGACCCCGCTCTATCAGAATCAGGGCCAAAATCAGGGCCGCAAAACAGACAAACCGCGCCAAAGCCTTTCCCGCAGAAACGCGTCGCATTTAACAAAGATGATCCCGAGACATGGAGCAAAACACCACGCAACGCACCATGCCCATGTGAATCAGGAAAGAAATATAAACAGTGCCATGGAAAAATCAGCTGACCCCACCTCCCGTGACTTTATAGAGACTGCCCTCACATGCCAAAACAGCGAGGGCACACATAAAATCGTCTATAGCGATTGGGGGCAAGACAATACAGAGGTCATTGTCTGCATCCATGGCCTAACAGGAAACGGGCATGATTTCGATTATCTCGCACCTTGCCTTGTCAAATGCGGATACCGCGTTATCGCCATTGACCTTGCCGGACGCGGGCGCAGTGACTTCCTGCCCAATCCACTGGATTATAATTACAAACAATATCACCAAGATATTATTGCCGTCCTCACGCATTTAAATCTTAACACACCACGCAGTGTTGATTGGCTGGGTGTTTCGCTTGGCGGGCTACTGGGTATTGCTTTAGCGGCTGAAGAAAACACGCCGATCCGTCGCCTAATTTTGAATGATGTAGGCCCCGAAGTGCCGAAAAAAATGGTGAAATTCATCCTGCGCATTATCAAGAAACTCTATAAATTCAAGAACGTCGCACGGCTGGAAAAGCGCATGCGCAAAACCCGTGGCCTGACATGGGGGCCAATTACGGATGCGCAATGGAAATACATGGCAGAGCATAATTTTCGCACCATCCGCAGAGGAAAAATCGCCTACGCGTATGATGAGAAAATCGCGCGCATCTTTAAAACACAGCCAACAGGCACTGTTGATTTATGGCCGCTATGGGATCAGATAAAATGCCCCACGCTTGTGCTGCGCGGTGGACGATCTGTTATCCTGTCCAAAGATATTCTGGAGAAAATGCAGCGCACTGCTATTGGTTTTTCCCTCGATACACATATCTTCGAAGATTGCGGGCATGTTCCATCCCTGATGGCCCCCGAACAAATCGCCGTTATTGAAGATTGGCTGGAAAAACGCAGTCTATGAACCAAACAAACACAGACATCGTGATTTTTGGCGCGGGGATCGCAGGTCTGTGGACATTTAATCGCCTGAAAACCATGGGCTATGATGTTTTATTACTGGAAAAAGAAAGCATTGGCTGCGGACAAACTATCGCTTCACAAGGAATCATCCATTCAGGCTTAAAATTCTCTCTCGCGGGCAAAGTAAACGCCCTCGCCAAATCCATCAGCGCGATGCCCGACCTATGGCGCGACGCTCTAAAAGGTAAAGGCGATGTTGATTTACGCGCCGCAAATGTTAGCGCGAATTCGCAGCAACTCTTAATCCCCGCTGGATTTATGGGCGGCCTTACCAAGCTAGTCACAAAGAAAGCACTGGGCAGCAGCGTCCATGAAATCCCCCATGATGAGTGGTCGGAGGATATTAAACGCTCCGGCTTTAAAGGCAGCGTCATCTTCATGGGCGAGCCTGTCCTCGATATCCCCAGTATCCTGCGCGCGCTGGCTGAACCATACAAAAACTGCATCAAGCAGATTACCGAGGAACAAGCCGCCGCCCCCTTCGACTTTCTGAAACAACATAACATCACCGCCAAGCGCATCATCTTCACCGGCGCGGCAAGCAACCACCAGATTGCAAAGACCCACGCACAAGATGAAGGGCTAGCCACCCAAAAACGCCCTTTAATGCAAGGTATGGTCAAAAACGCCCCCTTCCCGCTTTATGCACATCTGGTCGGTAAAACCGATAAGCCTGTCGCCTCCATCACCACCCACAAAATGAGTGACGGCACATTGGTGTGGTATCTGGGTGGCGGCGTGGCAGAGCGTAAAAAAGACTCCGATCCGCGCGATGTTTATAATGATGCGTTGAAAGCGTTGAAAGCCTATCTCCCCGCTATAGATTTTTCCAACATAGAATGGAGCGTCCTGCCGATTGATCGCATTGAGGGCAAATCAAAAACCGATAGCTGGATGCCTGATACGCCAACTATCCATCATACGGATGCCGCACTTTATTGCTGGCCGACAAAACTGACCTTCGCGCCAATGCTGTCAGATATGATCTTGAAAGATTTGGAGAAGCAGAGCATTACCCCCTCCGCAAACGAAAGCGATTTTTCATTCCTCCCCGAGGCCGCGTACACGCAAACGCCATGGGATAAAGCAAAGTGGAGCAAGCCTGAATGAAACACATCACATTAGGACAAACAGGGCTGAAAATCTCTCCACTCGGGCTTGGCACTGTAAAATTCGGACGAAACCAAGGCGTTAAATACCCGCAAGACTTTGACCTGCCTGATGATGAACACCTGCACAACCTGCTCGCCCTCGCTAAATCATTAGGCATCAATATGCTGGACACCGCGCCCGCTTATGGCACCAGTGAAGAACGCCTTGGCACTTTGCTGGCAGGACAACGGAAAGACTGGGTCATTATCGGCAAGGCTGGCGAGGAATTTGAAGACGGGAAATCATCCTACAACTTCACTCCTGATCATTTCGAACGCAGTTTAGAGCGATCCCTCAAACGCCTGAATACGAATTATATCGATGCGCTGCTCATCCATTCCGACGGCGCGGATATGGACATTCTAAACAACGATGCCTTGATTAGAAAAATGCATGATTTCAAGGATCAAGGCTTAGTCAAAGCCATTGGCGCTTCCACAAAAACGGCGCAAGGCGGTATAAAAACGCTGGAACTTATGGATATATGTATGGCAACCTATACCCCTGATTATACAGAAGAAAAAGCCGTTCTGGATTATGCCGAGAAGCACAATAAAGGTGTTATCCTGAAAAAAGTCCTGTCCAGCGGTCACACCACTAATATAGAAGATGCTCTGCGCTTTGCCTTTGACCATAAAGGAACCAGCGGCGTTATCATCGGCACAATCACATCCAAACATCTGGAACAAAACATTAAAACAGTGAACAATATTCTAAACCATTGACTTAATATGGAAAAACATATAAAAAATCACAAATAATATAAAAAAACGGGTAAAAAATGGAACTTAAAGAAGCCTTTGCGAGCAAAAACACCGGAATTACCTACCCTAAAGCCGCGTGGAAAAAAGCAACTGCCCGTATAGATGCCGAAGCAATTGCCGCACAATATCTTATGACGCATAATGAAGAGCTAAAGCACGAAGGCGTTACAAAACCTGCCGCAGCGATGTATATCACTGATCACCGAGAAATTCATTTCGCAATTTATGACAGCGAAAATGAAGCACCGGAAAGTGTTACGCCAAAAGATGTGCATGCATTAAGACCCGTTGCTCCGTATTTCTAACAATACATCACATTTGACAAAAACATCTAAAACAGTATTTTATAATAATCTCTAAACATAAAGGATCGCATATAATGCCTCAAGCACAAGTGGAAATCATACCGACCAAATACAATGCGAATGACCCAATAGGCAGCATCCCTTTCATCAGTTCATTTTTGGGAACCACCCCCGCAACATTGGCAGAGAACAGCGCAAAGGCATATCTGAAAGAAAACTTTAATACGCTTCAAGATAATGGCATGGAAAAACCGATGGCCTGCATTTTCAAAGATCCAACAGGTGATTTCAAATTCGCTGTTTATGATGGAGAGCAACACGAAAAATGGCAACTCATTAACGATGGTGCTTTAGGCGAAGATATCATTCCCGTTCAAATTGTTACCCCTGATTAATAACAATCTCACCCTATTTGGGCGGCGTAATACGCACCAAGGTGATCTGGTTTCTTTGCTTACGTACGATATCCATTTGGAAACCGTGAAAACGGAAGGACTGGTTAATATCAGGCACCATACGGGATTCAAACAGGATCAAACCAGCGATCGTGGCATATTCTTCGTCAGGCAAACGCCAGTCAAATTCGCGGTTCAAGTCACGAATCGTAACTGCCCCATCAATGATATAAGAATCATTAGATAATTTTCGCACGCCCGACATAGATTCATCATGCTCATCGTCAATCTCGCCGACGATTTCTTCCAAGATATCCTCTAACGTTACAACCCCCATGAACGAACCATATTCATCAACAACAAGACAGAAATGTTCCTTACGCTCACGGAATGCTTGTAACTGACCATAGAGATTGGTCGTCTCAGGAATGAACCACGGCTTCATCGCAATACGTGCCAAATCAATATTCTTGATATCGCCGCCCGTATCCAACAATTCGCGAAGCAGCTCCTTCGTATGGATCACGCCAACAATATTATCCGGATTATCCCGCCACAGAGGAATCCGCGTGAACTGGCTTGCCAAAACTTGTTCAACAATTTTTTCCATTGGCTGTTCAACATCAATCATCACAACATTTTTTCTATGCACCATGATTTCATCAATATCAACATCAGCCAAATCAAGGATAGAACGCAGCATCGCGCGTTGTTCCTGCACCGCCTTTGCCCCTTCATGCATATCGATCACACCGCGCAGTAACTCTTGGTGAGAGCCACTATCGCCACTCTTTGACATATCAACATTCATCATTTTGAGAACACGGTGCACAATCCACGTTACGGCCTCAGTTATTGGCGCAAACACAATAATAACCACGCGAATAACAGGCGATATACGCATCGCAACGCTTTCCGCATGATAAAATGCATAGGTTTTAGGCAGAACTTCCGCAAAAATTAGCACCAAGACGGTCATCATAACTGTCGCAATAAGAACACCAATATCACCGAACATTTTCATCAGGGCACTGGTTGCCAACGCCGAAGCCAGAATATTCACCAGATTATTACCCAGCAAGAGCGCGCCAATCATACGATCTTTTTGATCCCTGATACGGTTAACCAAAGCCGCGCGTTTATTGCCCCCTTTTGCCCGCGACAGCAACCGCGCCTTAGACGCCGCCGTAAACGCCGTTTCCGCGCCCGAGAAAAAGCCCGACAGGATCAGTAATACAATAATCGCAATGATGGAGAATATAAGGTCCATGGTTATTTCTAATCCTGCTCTTTCAAAGATTGTGCCAGAATGTCACGTACCATATCTTCCGGCACATCTTGGGTTACAAACGCAGAGCCGATGGTCTTCACCAAAATAAAGGTCATCTTGTTATCAACGGCTTTCTTATCGCGCTGCATCGTTGCAATCAAATCATCCACACTTGCGCTAAGACCAATATTCCCCGCATGCACAGGCAAGCCCATATACTTAAAATGCTCACGAACGCGCAAAGCCTCTGCCTGCGGACATAGACCCATTTTAACCGATAAATCAAACGCCATCACCGTGCCGATAGCAACACCTTCACCATGTAACAAAGTGCCATCATAACCCGCCGCAGCCTCCAAAGCATGACCGAAGGTATGACCAAGATTAAGCAAAGCACGTTTGCCATGCTCGCGCTCATCTGCCTCGACAATCGCCGCTTTGGCCTTACAACTAACCTCAACCGCGTGTGAGATGCTCTGCATATTAACATCAATAACGGAGGAGCCATTCACCTCCAGCCACTCAAAGAAATCCAGATCATCGATCAGACCATATTTCACCACTTCCGCATATCCAGCGCGCAATTCACGCTCAGGCAGCGTTTTGAAAACATCCATATCTGCAATAACCGAAACGGGCTGATAGAAGTTGCCAACAAGGTTCTTACCGTATTTTGTATTAATACCGGTCTTCCCGCCAACAGAACTATCCACCTGCGCCAACAAAGAGGTCGGGATTTGCACATAAGGCACGCCGCGCAAGACTGTCGCCGCCGCAAAGCCTGCCAAATCACCGATCACACCGCCGCCAACCGCAAACACAACAGAATTACGATGAATATTATGCTCTAACATCCAGTCATGCGCCTCTTGCAAGCGTGTGTATGACTTCGTTTTCTCACCATGAGGAAAAACCATAACCTCACAAAACCCTGCGCCCGCCTGCTGCAATGTGTTCTGCAAAGCCCGCGCATAAGGCTCAACATTGTCATCCGTAATTAGAAATATTTTCTTACCCTCAATATCAAAAGGCAAAAAATCGCCAATGGAGGATAAAAGGTTCGCACCGATTGCAATCTTATAACTGCGCTCACCTAAGTCAATTTCAACTAATTTTGTTTGCATTTTACGTTCGGAGTTCCTGTATTATTATGTTCACAACATCCTGAATATCACTGGATGTGTTATCAACGTGAATATCCGCCTGAGCATATAGCTTTTCGCGTGCAGATAAAAGCTCTTCTAATTTTTTACGGGGATTATCACATTGCAATAACGGTCTAGTATCATCAGCGCCCAGACGCTCCAGAATTGTATCAACATCACAGCGCAACCAAACAGAAATCGCACGCGCTTTAATATCCCCCATTATTTCCGCAACCGTCACCGCGCCGCCCCCCGTAGAGATAACACACACGCCGCGCCCTAACAGATCTTGCATTTTTTCTTGCTCTAACGTGCGAAAGGCATTCTCCCCCTCATCGGCAAAAATTTGCGTAATCGGCTTTCCCTGCTCTTCCACAATTAAATCATCACAATCATACAATGGACACTCCAATGCGCCAGACAAGGCTTTCCCAAGCGCGCTCTTGCCACAGCCCATCATCCCCACCAACACAATCGGTGTTTGCGAAATATCCTTGTCACTATTTTTATCACTATTCATGTGCTTGCCCTTTCAAAGCATCACCATCTTTGCTATACAATATCTTGTTTACAGATAGCCTTGAAACTTTACAACATGAACTGATCATTGATGCCGTTCTTATTAAAAATAATTTTCGCCGCTCTTGTCTTTGTTATCGTAGGGGCAACAACCCTCCTCATGATAACCGATGTTTCTGTACCACAGGAAGAAATCACAAAAACTATTCCGAATGATCGCTTTCTATGATGAAATTACGCAGTAACATACGTCTTATAGTTTGCGCATTAATGACATCCCTTTTTACATCGGGGGCTTATGCACAAGACACACAATACGAATCCATGGGGCTGTTTAATGCCGATCATAAATATTCTTTAGGCGCAGGCATCTATCACCAATCAAGCCGCGCTGCTTTAACAAAGCTTCTGGAACAAACAAATGGAAGCCAATGGATCGCATTAGAAAAGACAGTAAACAACTTTTTTTTAACCACCGCTGATGCCTCTGCCATAAAAAATGATATTGAAGTTCCAGTAGGAAAAGACCTGTTCACCCTACGCCTGAACGCCCTTTTAAAACGCGGGCTAAACAAGCAAGCCTTTGACCTGTTCACCAAAATACCAGACGAAATAACGCAAGAGTCTCTGGCTTATTCGGGGGTTCTCAGTATGCTTCTGAATAAAGAAAAAGCACTGGCTTGCCTTGAAACGAAAACACTGCTGCCCCGCTTTAAAGACAAACCATTTTGGCAAGAATTGGATGCCTATTGTACGCTGTCCCTTTCGACACAGCCACATGAAACCGAACAAAAGACCATCGCAAATTCGACTAAAAAGATTATACAATCCATTCTATCTTCCCCAGATTTTAAATTCGAATACACGCCAACAACCTTTGCTGCGCTTTCTTCGCTTGAACGCGCATTGTTAACGGCGGACAATAGAATCACACTGCAAAGTGCCTATAAAGATACACCTGCACAACATATAGCCCCCCTCCTTCAACAATCGCACATGAATGAAGAGACGAGAATCCTGCTAACCATGCAGGCCATTGGGCATGGCATCCTTGAAATCGACGTGCTCACATCCTTATATGAAAGCTTGAACAAAAAAGATGCCTCCGTGAAAGGCATTGGCGAAATTGCAGAATTATATGGCGAAACCAAAAGAGGCTGGATTCCCAAAAAACGCAAAAATAAAATAGAGCGCGCTTTTGCTCTGGCCGGAAAATACGGCGATTTATCGCTTCTACCATTCTTGCCTACTTTGATGAAAATGAAACCCGGTGACGACCTGTCTCTGATAAATGCCAAACGCAGCGCCATTCTATTTCTACACAGTGACCAACCATTCCCATCCAAATGGATAAAATATTTACAAAAAATATCTATTGAACCTTCCGATAATAAACACCGTGAAAAACTACGCTCACAAATACTTTTCGCAGCTATAACCCTTTCCCAGATTGATGATCAAGATCTGATGATACGCGCCCAAAACACAATAAAGCCTTATCAATTATCAAACAGCACCTTGGCGGCATTAAAAAACATTACAGAAACTATTGACATAAACACTGGTATTAGTGATAAAGTTCAGTATATTTATGAAAATGATTTTGACTTGACTGAAAATAGAAGTTATACAATGCCACCGTCTGTCCTTATGGATACACTTCGGCAATCGAGTAAAAATCAAGATATTGGTGCAACCCTGTTATTATCCAGTGCTATTTTAGGTGGGATAGAACGTAAAGAGTTATACCTTGGAACATTAAGTGATATTAGTATCGCACTGCGTAAAACAGGATCAAAACAATTATCTCGTCGTATATTGGCGCAAGCCATATTAGAGATAGAAAACTAAAGGAGAAAGACCAATGGCTAGACCAGGACGTCCCGCAATGCCTAAGCCCGAACTAAACCCTCTCGTAGATTCATTTCTCGATATGATCACGACTGAGCGAGGCGCAGCATTAAACACACGTCAGGCCTATTGGCGCGATCTTGCAGATGTTTCATTGTTCTTGAAAAAGATTGATTCCGACATCGATAAAGCAACAACAGATCAACTGAAAGCCTATCTCAAAGAGTTAAGCGAAAAGACAAATATTAAAGGCGATCAAAAAGCCAAAATTGCTGTACGTACAATTGCGCGCCGCCTTTCTGCCTTACGCCAATTTTATCGTTATCTGATTTCCGAAAATCATCGTGAAGATGATCCGACATCTACAATTGAAAGCCCGAAGCAAGGCCGCACTCTGCCTAAAACACTTAGTGAAGCAGAAGTAGATAACCTAATTAAAACCGCTGGTCAAAAAGGCACAGCCGAGAGCGTACGCCTCGTTTGTTTGCTGGAAATGCTTTATGCAACGGGCTTACGTGTTTCCGAACTTGTCGGTCTGCCACTTTCCGCCCTTGGCGAAAACAAAGAATTCCTTATCGTTGCAGGTAAAGCAGGACGTGAGCGCATGGTGCCACTTTCTACTCCGGCAAGAGAAGCATTAGAGAAATACCTTGCTGTGCGCAAAAAACATGTTGGCGCAGGTGAAACTGAAAAGCAGAATAAATGGCTGTTCCCATCCAAAACATCAGATAGCGGACATCTAACACGTCAACGCTTTGCTCAACTCTTAAAAGATTTGGCAAAAGAAGCCAAAATCGACAATGGCCGCGTTAGCCCGCATGTATTGCGCCACGCTTTTGCAACGCATCTGCTGAATAATGGTGCGGATTTGCGCTCTGTTCAAAAAATGCTAGGGCATGCCGATATCGCGACAACGCAGATATACACACATATTCTGAGTGAGAATGTGAAGAAAACCGTTGAGGATAAACACCCTTTATCCAAAACAGGTACAGACAATAAGTAAAACAATATAAAGACGATGCAGAGACACTCATTTTTTCTCCGCATCCTCTATGTATATAAAATCAAGGTGATTTTGACCAATGAGTCAGCTGGAATTTGAAAAGCCTATCTTAGAGCTTGAAGGTAAAATATCTGAACTGCGTCACGTTAACAGCGATGCAGAAGTGAACATTGCGGAAGAAATAACCCGCATGCAAAACAAAGCAGATAAGCTTCTGAAACAGACGTACGGCAAATTAACTGCCGCACAAAAAGTACAAGTCGCGCGCCATCAAGAACGCCCACACATGCAGGACTATATCGACAGCATGATTGACGGGTTTATGCCTCTTGCAGGTGACAGAAACTTTTCTGAAGATCACGCTTTAATTGGCGGTTTAGGACGTTTCCGCGGCCAATCCTGCATCATCATGGGTCACGAAAAAGGCCATGACACGCAAAGCCGCATAAAGCATAATTTCGGCATGGTGCGCCCCGAAGGCTATCGCAAAGCGCAACGCCTGATGAAAATGGCACAACAATTCCAGATTCCTATTATCACATTAATTGATACAGCAGGTGCATATCCCGGCGTTGGCGCAGAAGAGCGCGGACAATCCGAAGCGATCGCAAAATCTATCGAGACTTGCCTAAGAACAGAAGTGCCAATCGTCTCTGTTGTTATTGGCGAGGGTGGCTCCGGCGGCGCAATCGCAATTGCTGTGGCCGATAAAGTTTATATGCTGGAGCATTCTATATACTCCATCATCTCGCCAGAGGGCTGCGCATCTATTCTATGGAGAAGCCGCGAATACGCGAAAGAAGCCGCTTCCGCCCTAAAGCTAACAGCGCAAGATTTGCACGAACTTAAACTTATTGATGCCATCATCGCTGAGCCAATTGGCGGCGCACATCGCAAAAAAGAAGATACAATACAAGCTGTAGCAAACCAGATAGAAGAAGGTCTAGCCGAGCTAATGCCGTGGAACAGAACAGAGCTGATTCAAAATCGTCATGCTAAATTTCTGGAATATGGCCGAAATCTATAAGGAAAAAGGAGATAGAGTTCAATGAATTCTATCCCACAATATCCACTCACCGAAAAATAACCCTAACCTTTCGCGCAGGAAAAGCACGCATAGGTTTCAGAATGTTTACGCAACATTAGAGCGTAAATCTTGATCTGGGATAGCTCGTCTGCTACGTGGCTTCTTTTCGAAAAACACCTCAAGCTCAGACGGAATGCGTGCCCGCGCTTTCATATTTGTAAAGCTGCCATGGCCTGCACTGTCATGCCCCGCCTCACTTGATGCTGAACGAAAATAAAGCATCAAGAAAACGCGAATAGCCGCCGTTAAAGAAGTTGTTTCACGCTTCCTGATATGAATAAGAGAGCATAAGTCATGAATAGAGCATCGCTCTCGTTCTGCTATATGGTTCAAAGCTTCCCACATCTCAGGCTCCAGACGAATGGACGTCCTGCGATCAAAAATCGTTATATTACGACTAATTAAGGAACTCTGCCCCGATTTAGCGTTGTCGGCAATACTGCCATTGTTGTTTGCGTCTTTCATTTCCCCCCACACAGTAAAAATAAAGAATATCGTTTAAATCTATAAGCATGCTATAGCACACAAATACAAAACACAACCATAAGAATTTTATTTTTTATGGTCTGATGCAAAAATTGATAATGCATGCACCGTCTCAAGTTCCTCCTGAAGACAATCGTATACCATGCGATGGCAACCGACTGCATTCTTATTTATAAACATTTCCGATACGATTTCAACGCGAAAATGACTTTCTCCCGACCCGTCATCGCCGACATGACCGGAGTGTTTTCCGCTTTCATTTACAACCTCCAGGTACATAGGGCTAAATACACTCTTCAATTTATCTTCTATTTTTTCTTGCATTGTCTTCATATTATTATATTCCTCCATGCACAGCTTTTCGTGACACTCAACAATATTATCTATACAATGTACCTATGCCTAGAATTATATTAAAGCACAAATCACCTGAATTCGCTGACGCCGCTCCGACGCAGCGCCTACAGCACTGCGAAATGCCTGGTTGCCCTAATGAAGGCGACCACAAAGCGCCTAAACATCGCGGGCTAAATGATTATTATTTTTTCTGTACTAATCACATCAAAGAATACAATAAAGCGTGGAACTTTTTCTCCGGCATGTCGAACAGCGAAGTTCAAAGCCAGATGCACAAAAGCAGATATGGTGACCGTCCGACATGGAAGCACACCGAAATAAACATGGAAGAAGAACTTCTCAACGCCGCCCGTAACACATATTTTTATGGCGATCAGTCATCGGCCCCTAACGACAAAGAATATAACGACAATAAACGTAAGTTTGCCGGTGACAGAAATACACCGGAATACGAAGCCATGGCCTTAATGGGTTTAGAGCCGCCGGTAACATTGGATGAAATTAAAACACGCTATAAAAAGCTGGCAAAGAAATATCACCCCGACCTTAATAGAGACACCCCAAACGCGGAAGAGCTTCTCAAAGAGATCAATATGGCGTATACAATATTAAAGCTAGCCCTCAAAGACTATGAAAAGTTCCAAGAAAATCAGTAAAGATTAAGTGACCCCACCATGACAGATTTACACCATTCAGCCGATCATTTGGATAAAGAAAAAGAATCCGCCCGCGGCATGTCTTTCAGTATTACGCAAATCAAGGCCAAAGAAGGTAAATATACCAGCATCCCTGACCGTAAATTCAACGTGCGTGAAACATTCGGCATTGATTCAGACTGGGAAGTTCCGGGCTTTAGTGAAGATACGGCAAACGTCCCTGACGTCGACCCAACATATAAATTTGACCGTGACACAACGCTGGCTATTCTGGCTGGCTTTTCGCATAACCGCCGCGTGATGATCCAAGGCTATCACGGCACAGGTAAATCAACACATATCGAACAAGTCGCCGCGCGCTTGAATTGGCCATGCGTACGTATCAACCTCGACAGCCACGTCAGCCGCGTTGATCTTCTTGGCAAAGACACTATCGTTTTACAAGAAGGCAAACAAATTACGCAATGGAAAGAAGGGCTACTGCCTTGGTCTATCCAAAACCCTGTAGCACTTGTCTTTGATGAATATGATGCGGGTCGCCCTGACGTTATGTTTGTTATCCAACGCATATTGGAGGCTGAAGGCCGCCTCACCTTGCTGGATCAAAACATGGTTATCCGCCCACATCCGGCGTTCCGCTTATTCGCGACCAGCAATACAATTGGCTTGGGCGACACCACAGGCCTGTATCATGGAACACAACAAATCAACCAAGGCCAGATGGATCGCTGGAACGTTGTGACCACGCTTAACTACCTTCCTCATGATGTAGAATCTTCCATTGTGCTGGCAAAAATGGCGGAGCTGGACACCGTTGAAGGTAAAGATATGATCAGCAAAATGGTTACGCTCGCCGATTTAACAAGAACAGGATTTGTGAACGGGGATCTATCAACATTGATGTCCCCCAGAACAGTCATTGGCTGGGCAGAGAACTTCCTGATTTTCAATGATAGAGAAATGGCCTTCCGTTTGGCATTCCTGAACAAATGTGACGAAGCCGAACGCCCAATCATCGCGGAATATTATCAACGCTGCTTTGGTGTTGATTTACCCGACAGCGCCATTCACAACATTGCCGTGCCTGATTAATAATTGAGGTAAAGCCTATTGATTAGGCTCTGGCGGATCTTCCGGTAAAGAATAATCCGCATCTGGATTAAGGAAACGGTTGGTCTGTGTTTCTGTTTGAAATATGCTGTCCGCGCTAACTGATACATCCTTAAACCGATCAGATACACCTTCAAGATCGTCTGATGCACGTTCCAACAGACGATCGCCAAAACGTAAAGCCCCTTCACCAACAGCTTTTCCACTGTCATAAACCGCATCTGCCGTAGATTCAGGCGTTAAACCGTCTTTCGCATCAATAAGCCCAAAACTGGCACCTTCTTTAAACTGTCCCCAGTCACTAACGCCTTGCGGGTTATCTTCCATCATCTCTTCAACGCCGTTATAGACACTAACAATCGGTGTAACAACAAGAGCTGCAGTAAACGTAATAACGCCAAGCCCGCCACTCCAAACATTTTTAAACCAAGACATGTGCGTATTTCCCTATATTAATTATCACCAGTAATATTGCTTATTTATTTTGAGACTTTGTAACATTATTCAGCACCACACGTCAAATAATAGCACAACCAATGACATAGCCATTGCGTATGAAACAAGAAATGCGATACGATCCCCTTATAATGAGCACACAAAATCCGGAACAGTTCAAAACCAATACATCCTCTGTCATGCGGGCAATTTCGCGCAAGGCCGATCTGGAGGTCACCTATTCCGAAACCGAGATGCCAACAGGTGAAATTAGAGATTTAGACTATCCACGCATCCCTGCCCCCACCCCTGATATGCCCGCAGAAAAACGCGCCCTTATCCGTGGGTGCGCCGACACATATGCCCTAAAAATCGCCCATCACAACAGACAGTTACACCGCAATAACGGCCAAAGCAACCTGCAAGCACAAGCCGCGCTGGACGCATTAGAGCAAGCACGCTGTGATTCTATTGGTATATTAAGCATGGATGGCGTTGCCGATAATCTTGATGCGGTCTTAGAGGCCAAAGCCATCAGACGCGGCTTTGGTGATATCAGAGAACGTGAGGACGTCGCCCTCGCCGATGCGCTGCATATTGTTGCACGCTGCACAATGACAGGGCGCATCCCGCCACCTGCAACAACAAAGCTCGTCAAACTTTGGAAACCATGGATTACAGAGCAATTACAGCAGGTGAATTTCGATCACCTGAAAAATCTTATCCACGATCAGAAATCATACACTCAAGCGGCGCGAAAGCTGCTCTCTGCATTGAACTTGAAAATTGACCCCGACGGCGATGAAGAACACGACCTGAAAACCCAAGAGGACGACGATGAAAACACGCCTGATGAGGCGCAAGAGTCCCCCGACAGTGACGCGCAAGACCAACAGGAACAAGAACAATCCCCCGCAGGCGAATCTTCAGAAACCGCCGAATCAGACGAATCCTTTGATATGGATATGGATGACATCATGGATGATATCGAATCCGATGACATGATGACGGAGGAGAATATCCCTCTGCCGCCCAATCGATCACAAGATCTGGTGAATTTCACCGAGGGACAATACCGCGTTTACACCACGCAGTTCGATGAAGAAATCAAAGCCGAAGACCTCGCCGACTCGTTTGAGCTTGAACGTCTGCGCGAACTGCTGGATAACCAACTCTCCAATCATCAAAATATCATCACCAAGCTGGCCAACCGCCTACAACGAAAATTAATGGCGCGCCAACGCCGCAGCTGGCAATTCGATCTGGAGGAAGGCATCCTTGACGCCGCTCGCCTCGCCCGTGTGATTGCAAACCCCAATGTGCCGCTGACCTTTAAGCAAGAAAAGGAAATGCCGTTCAAAGATACGGTTGTCACGCTGCTGATCGATAATTCCGGCTCTATGCGCGGTCGTCCCATCACCATTGCCGCGACCAGCACCGACATCATCGCCCAAACGTTGGAGCGTTGCGGCATCAAAACAGAAATCCTCGGCTTCACCACACGCACATGGAAAGGCGGAAAATCGCGAGAACTTTGGATGGCCAATGACCGCCCCGAAAAACCAGGCCGCCTGAACGATATTCGCCACATTATATATAAAGACGCCAGCGCCCCCATCCGCCGCGCCCGTAAGAACCTTGGACTTATGCTGAAGGAAGGCTTGCTCAAGGAAAATATTGATGGCGAAGCGTTGGTCTGGGCCTATAACCGCATTTCCCGCCGCCCCGAAGAGCGCAAAATCCTGCTGGTCATTTCTGACGGCGCGCCTGTTGATGATTCGACCCTGTCCGTTAATCCACACAATATTTTGGAAATGGATTTACGCGGCGTCATTAAATGGATAGAGGCCAAATCAAACGTAGAGCTAACCGCGATTGGTATCGGCCATGACGTGACGAAATACTATGAAAAGGCCATCACCATTTCAGATGCAGACGAACTTGCCGAAGCCCTAACAACCCAGCTAACAGAATTATTTGACGAGCAATAAGGGCTTTCCCCTTGCGCCAACCACAATCATCCAGTAACAAAGTCTTATGAGTGAAAAGAAAAGAATATACAAACCAAAGCCAATCAGCGGATTCCCTGAATGGCTTCCCGAAACCAGACGCGCAGAGCAACAATGGTTCGACCATATTCGCCGCGTGTTTGAAAGCTATGGTTTTTGCTCCATCGAAACGCCGAGCGTTGAGGCGTTAGATGCCATAAACGCCAAAGGCGGCGATGGTGGCGCGGACACAGATAAAGAGATGTACGTTCTGGAACGCTTGCATAAAGAAGAAGGCGACAAAGAAGCCCGCCTCGCTTTGCACTTTGACCAAACAGTGCCCCTCGCCCGTTATACTGCGCAACATTTTAACGAACTGGTTTTCCCGTTCAAACGATATCAAATGCAACGTGTCTGGCGCGGTGAACGCCCGCAAGCCGGACGTTTTCGTGAATTTTATCAATGTGATATCGACGTGATTAATGTTGATTCTCTGCCCCTGCATTTTGACGCGGAAATGCCCGCCATCATCTGGGAAATCCTATCCAGCCTGCCCGGTATGGAAGATGAGAAAATTCAAATCCAGATTTCAAACCGCAAAATTCTGATTGGCCTGCTTGAAGGTCTCGGAATTGAAAATATTACAGAAGTAACACGCTGGATTGATAAGCTGGATAAGATGGATAAAAACACCGTTGCAAGTGAACTTGCAGGTATTGGCCTTAGTGATAAGAATATCGATACCATTCTATCGCTGGCTTTAATTAAAGTATCCACATCCAAAGAACTCATCAATGGCATACCAACAGCCAATCAAAATGACACCATGAAAGAAGGCATAGAAGAGCTATCCTTCGTTTTAGATCAATTACAACACCTGCCCGATAATGCGGTTGTTGCCGACTTATCCATCGTACGCGGCCTCGATTACTATACAGGCACTGTCTATGAAACCCGTTTTCTTGATGACCCATCCTATGGCTCTATCTGTTCAGGTGGGCGTTATGATGATTTGGCAGGCAATTATATTAACAAGCATTTACCGGGCGTTGGCATATCCATCGGCTTTTCCCGCTTGTTTGACCGTATCCGCCTAAAAAACCAACTTCCCGTGTCCGGCGTATCACCTGCTGATATTCTGGTCGTCCTGCCAAATGAAGAATCACGCCCCCTAATGATGACAACGGCGCAAACGCTGCGCAAACGTGGCTATAACGTCGAGACCTTCCACGGCGCATCCAAAATCAAAAGACAACTTGCCTATGCACAGAAAAAAGGCATACCCTATGTCTGGTTCCCGCCTTTCGAGGATGGGCAAGACCACGAAGTTAAAGACATGAAAGAAGGCACGCAAGACAAAGCGTCACCTGAAGAATGGACAAAATAACATGATGAAATTATTGCGCGTATTATGCCTGATTGTAACTTTTTCTGCCCCCGTGATGGCACAAGAAACAGCGAAAGAAACACCTGCTGCACCTGAAACGACAGAACAAACTCAGCTGGAAACCGCCAAATATTCACCGAATTACTGTCAGTTTACCGCTCAATTCCCTGAAAAACCCCACATCAGTCGTAAATGCGAGGGCAAAACCGAAGATACATGTTTCAACTTAGTCTCCTATACAAAGGTGTTTGACCTCTCCACAACGATAACTGTAGAAATTATATGCAACCGCTCTACCCCCTCTGTATATGAAGCCTTCACTCCCAAAGTTATGGAAGATACAGTGCGCGCGATGACAAAAGACACTATAATCGAAGCCTATGAAATCAGCAGCCGTCAGGAAGAAACATATCGTCAAAGCGGCCTTCTGGGACGTGGACGCAAAGGGTTAAACAATACAATCTATATCGCGCAACTTTGGATCGCAGATAAATCCATCATGTCTGTAGAGGCTGAACTCATCGGAGAACAATCCGCCGAATCCGATGAACACTTCGCAAAAATTCTCCGCACCATTGGTTATACTCTGGATTTAGAAGAAACTGGCGCGATAGAAGCACCAGAAAAACCAAAATCCGAATCTGCACCGGAATCTAAAAAAGAAGCGCCTGAAACAAAAATCAAATAATTCTATTGGGAAGCAAAAGATTTTATACGCTCAACCATTGCAAAAAATCCACTGCGGCGATTAGCACTTAAATGCTGATCCAAGCCAATCTCTTTAAACATTGCATCAATATCAATGCCACGCACTTCCTCCAGCGTACAATCTTGATACGCAAAGAATAACAACGCCACAAGCCCGCGCACGATATGCGCATCACTATCAGCTTCAAAGGTGAACTTACCGTCTTTAACCGCCGCAACCAGCCAAACACGCGACGTACACCCGCGCACCAAACTTTCATCGGTTTTAAGCGCATCATCCATTTGCGGTAATTCCCGCCCAAGGTCAATCAGGTAGCGATAACGCTCTTCCCAATCATCAAACAGAGAGAAATTCTCAACCACTTCTTTTACTGATTCTAACGACATAAATTAAAAACCTAATATTTGTTTGAAAAGAAACTTAGGGATATTCTGAACAAAAATCAACAATCCTTAACATAGGGGCTTGCACATAGGCTCGCTAATTGGCAGATTAAAGATATAAAGATTCATAAAGGGATAGAAAGCCTCACATCATGAGTAAAACATCCGGTTCATCCGATACAAAAAATCCACTATATTGTTCTTTCTGCGGAAAGAGCCAACATGAGGTACGCAAACTTATTGCGGGGCCGAATGTATTCATTTGTAACGAATGTGTTGAGCTATGCATGGATATCATCCGTGATGAAGACACCAACCAATTGGTACGCACAGGTGACGGCGTCCCTGCGCCAAGCGAAATTAAAGCCGTTCTTGATGATTATGTTATCGGACAGGAAAATGCAAAACGCGTTCTATCCGTTGCGGTTCACAATCACTATAAGCGTTTGGAGCACACAGAAGAAAACCCTGACGTTGAGCTGGCCAAATCAAATATCCTTCTGGTTGGGCCAACAGGTTGTGGTAAGACACTTCTTGCCCAAACACTTGCCCGTATTCTTGATGTACCCTTCACAATGGCTGATGCCACAACATTAACCGAAGCAGGTTACGTTGGTGAAGACGTTGAAAACATTGTTTTGAAGCTATTGCAAGCCTCTGACTATAACGTCGAGCGCGCACAAAAAGGAATCGTCTATATTGACGAGATTGACAAAATTTCGCGCAAATCAGACAACCCGTCTATTACCCGTGATGTATCTGGTGAGGGCGTGCAGCAAGCTTTACTTAAATTGATGGAAGGCACAATTGCCTCTGTTCCTCCGCAAGGCGGACGCAAACATCCGCAGCAAGAATTTCTGCAAGTTGATACCTCCAACATCCTGTTTATTTGTGGTGGTGCGTTCTCCGGACTGGAAAAAGTTATTGCCGAGCGTGGCAAAGGCACAACAATTGGCTTCGGCGCAGAAGTTCAAGGCCCTGATGAGCGCGGCATTGGTGAATTACTCAAAGACCTGCAACCGGAAGATTTGCACAAATATGGTCTTATTCCTGAATTTATCGGACGCTTGCCTGTCATCGCGACATTGGAAGATCTGGATGAAGATGCACTTGTCACCATCCTGACACAGCCCAAAAACGCTTTGGTCAAGCAATATCAAAAACTGTTTGATATGGAAGATGCAGAGCTTAAATTCTCTGAGGATGCCCTATCGGCCATTGCGAAAAAAGCTATCAAAAGAAAATCAGGCGCACGTGGGTTACGCTCCATTATCGAAGAGATACTCCTTGATTCAATGTTTGATGTTCCTGATATGGATGATGTTACAGAAATCCTTGTTGAAGCATCGACTGTTGAAAACAAAGAACCGCCCATATACAAAAAATCAAAGGCGAAGAAAAAGAAAAAGAAGAAAAAATCATCCCCTCTTCTAAAAGAAGCGGCAGAATCTTCTTCTAAAAAAGAAAAAGAAGAAGAAGAAAAAGAGGCGAGCTAACGCTGGTCTAGCAGGTAAAAACCATGGATAGAAAAAGATATATCTTTAATATCTATCTGTGGATTTTATCTTCCATCGCCCTTATCCCTTGGCTATCCGTCCAATATCAAAAAAGCGTTAACTGTGATGTTTCATGGCTAACCATCTGTGTTAAAAGAATAATGTCAGGTTCTTCCCTGTCACAAGGGTGCTTTGACACAAACCCGCCATTAAGCGTCTTAATCTACGCCCCTTTTGTTTTCTTGGCTGAATCCTTTTCCATCCCGACACATGACGTCATATTCTGGGGCACATTATCCATTGTCGCGCTTTTTGTAATCATTACGTATAAAACCCTCAAATCTTTTGGTATATTTAGTGATAATGAACGATTTTTGATCTCTTTAGGCTCTTTATGTTCCTTAACCATCATTCCCGCGCTCTACTTTGCAGAACGAGACCATTTCATTGCCATTGCCCTCCTGCCCTTTATTCTAACGCAGCTATGCATAACGTATAAACACAATGTTCCATGTGGAATGAAATATTTCACCATTATTATCGGAGCGATAGCCTTACTGATTAAACCTCACTTCGGCCTCATTCCGGCGTTTATATTTATTCATCGCGCAATCACCTCCAAGACAATTATAGGAGTTATAAAATCCCCCGACTTCATAATCCTCTCCCTGTTTGCTGTGGGATATGTCGGCATTATTTGGGTGTTCTTCCAAGACTTCATAACTGTGATCTTGCCTGATGTTTTACGTTTTTACCTCAATTACAACGATCCGCACTTAGTCTATCTCTATGCAAAAATATACGCCATCATTGCGGGGGGATGCCTTGCCGCTGCTTTCTTCATTCCACAAGAAGGAAAAAGGAAAATCCTGTCCGCGATTGCCTTTTGCAGCCTCCTCGCTTTGGCCGTCTTCGTCATTCAAATGAAAGGTTTCACCTATCACCGCCTTCCATTCTACGCCTTACTCTTCCCACTAGGCGGCGTCTTGCTCTACGATATTGCACAACGCAAGTTAAACCTCAAAACACCCCTTCGCGAAAATGCCTTACTGCACATATTCATTGCGCTGATCTTCGTTTCATCTTATGCATTCTCTCCCCTGCGGCCCGACTATCCAACGCATAAAGACTACGAAAAAAACGAATTCACAGACTATCTGGATCAGCATTGCACACAGCCCTGCTCTTACTTCATGACATATGAAAATATGGACATCACCAGCCAATTGGCCTTTTACTCAGGCCATACTTATGCAACACGTTTTCCTGCTTTTTGGTTCCAGCCCGCCTTTGACGGACACGTGCCAACAGCCACCCATAGCAAATACAACGAATCCATCGAAGACGCCCAAACACGCTACGCTGAGTACATCATCAATGATTTCAAAACGATGAAGCCCTCCCTGCTTCTTATCCTGCGCGATGCGGATAATAACCCAACCAATTTCGCAAAGCGCTTTGCCGCAAATGCACCGCAACTGATCGATATTCTCTCTACATACAAATCTATCGGCAGCTTCAGCATGGATCGCGCATATTTCTATCGCGATACAAAATATGATTTTGAGCATATAATAACGTGGGATGTGTATAAAAAAGGCACAGAACAAATAGGAAGCAATCAAAAATGAACACCAAAATCTCGCATCTATTCGTATTTTTTACAGCACTGATATGCATCATCCTTCCCTGTATTCTTATTCAGGGACAATATATGGTGAACGGTAATATCTCATGGCTACTCATCGCCGCAGAGCGATTGCTGGACGGTCAAAAACTCTCCGAACACATCTATGAAACGAACCCGCCGCTTAGCATTCTTGCATATACACCGCACATATTATTTGCAAAAGCCCTAGGCCTGCCCGTAACGGTGGGATCATTCTATCTCACCTTTATTTTCATATGCCTATCCACACTCACCACTTATTTCGTCATAAAGCCTTTCGAGTTTCTAAGTTCAGCTGAGAAAAAAGTTTTCATCCTCGGCTATTTTCTTAGCGTCACACTGGGTACAACGGTTTTCTTCTCGGAAAGAGAGCACTTCGTTATTCTCACTCTCGTCCCGTTTGTTCTGTGCCAATACGCAATGACGAGGCATATCAATATACGCAAAACCATCCTTATCCCCGTTATGATCATCGGCGCACTCTGTATTTTGGTAAAACCGCATTACGGCCTTCTGCCAACCATTTTTATACTTGATCGTATGATCCGCCAAAGAAAATTCGGCGCCTTCTTCAATATAGATTTCATGGCATTAAGCATCATGACACTAGCCTATATAGGCATCATCTTCACATTCTTCTCCGATTATGTAGAGATCATATTCCCTGATGTTCTAACATTATATGCCACAAACACATCCCCCGTTACCGCGATATTATCAATCCAAACCTATATGTTTGCCTGTGCGGCAATGTGTGTTCTTGAATTATTTATGGAAGATTTAGACAAACAGAAGAAAAGTTTTGTTTTGTTTTTATATTGCTGCGCTTTGCTGTGTTTAATTCCGTATTTTGTGCAAATGAAAGGGTTTTTCAATCATATAACCCCCATCTACACCTTTTTTCTTTGCGCACTCACACTTTCAATAAGTTTTCGGATTCCGTATTTTTTCAAACGCCTGCAAATTGCACAAATCATTATCCCGATAACATGCATTGCCTTCATTATACATGTGCAAACGCCGCTCAACACCAGATTTCCAAAGCAAACGGATATACCTAATTTACCCGTTGCTCAATTTCTGGAAAAAGAATGCACCAAGCCCTGCACCTTTTTTGCCTTCCACGGCGATATCGAAATCATTAACCCAACAGCGGCTTACATGGGCTATACACACGCCTCGCGCTTTCCCAGCCTTTGGTTCATTCCTAAAATACTAACGGGGCTTAAAAGCACAGACAAACAAGAAAGAGTGCTCTACCAAAAGTTAAAAAACAAATATACACAGATGGTTGCCGATGATCTGGAACACTATAAACCCTCAGTCATAATACTTGTTGCGGATTTGCCCATTGGCACATTGAAAGCATTTGATTTCATGACGTTTTTTGGAAAAAACCAAAAACTTCGGCATATTATCAGAACAAAATACGAGAAAGGTGAACAATTTATGTTTGACCGTGCGCAATATTTCACTGGCACAACGCTCGAAAAAGCCTACCTGCTGAAATACGATGTCTATCGCCGCAAAGCCTCTAGTCCTTAAACACGAACAGCCAAGAACCGGTATAATTCCACACAAAAGAAACCAGCATCGCCAACACCTTCGCCGGATAAATACCGATATACGCACTGGCCACATAAATACAGCACGTACTAAGGCCTAAACCAATCAAACCTATAATCACGAAAGAGAATACTTGTTTAAAGAGTTGATCCTTCTTTAGATTCTTAAACGTCCAAAGCGCATTGAAAATAAAGCTGTTCACCAAGGCGATAAAAAAGGCACAAACATGCGCGGCAACGAAATTCACATCATAGATATCATGCAAGATATAAAACACTGAAAAATCAATCAGCGTATTCACAATTCCTACAATTGTGAACTTGCTCAGGTTTTTATAATGACTTTTCAAAACATCTAACATCACCGTGATTTTTATTCTATTTACATACCTATGGTCAATACTTTATCTTATGTACTACATGACCCAAACCTTTCAAATCAGGTCGAAATTCGAGTGAGCTATTCATGACAAAAACAAAAGAATTAATCTCTATCGTTATTCCTTGCTACAATGAGGAAGACGTCGTTGACCTCTGCCACACAGCTGTAACCGATGTTATTGGCGACCTGCCCTATAATTTTGAAATCATCTACGTCAATGACGGCAGCACAGACGCCACGCAAGAATTACTTGAAAAAATACATGCAAAAGATAAACGCGCCATTATCATAAACCTCTCCCGCAATTTCGGTAAAGAAGCTGCCATGACAGCAGGCATAGACAATGCAACAGGTGATGCACTAATTATTCTGGATGCAGATTTGCAAGATCCTCCTTCTCTTATCCCTGATATCATCAAGATGTGGAAAGACACGGGCGCCGATGTCGTTTATGGCCAAAGAATAGAACGCCAAGGCGAAACATGGTTTAAAAAATTCACTGCTAACGGGTTCTACAACGTCATTAATTTCATCGCGGCGAATGTTGAAATCCCGAAAAACACAGGGGATTTCCGTTTAATGAACAGGCGCTCTATTGATGCACTTGTGCAACTGCGCGAAAAACATCGTTTTATGAAAGGCTTATTCGCATGGATAGGCTTTAAGCAAGTCGCCTTCGAATATAACCGCGAAGCCAGAGTGGCCGGCAACACAAAGTGGGGCTATTGGAAACTTTGGAACTTGGCCATGGAAGGCATTGCAGGCTTCAGCACAACACCATTACGCGTTGCCAGTTTTTGCGGCCTTATCATCTCCGTTGCTTCGTTCCTGTTTGGTGGCTTTATTATTTTCAAAACCATGTTCTTTGGCGTTAACATTGAAGGTTGGGCTTCTCTATCTGTGATGATCTTATTCCTAAGCGGTATACAGCTCCTCAGCATCGGAGTTTTGGGAGAATATATCGGTCGCATCTTCGGTGAAGCAAAAAAACGCCCTCTATATTTTATCGACACAACACACAAATCAGATAAATAAGCATATTTCACAAAGAAAAGTACTTAAAGCTGCACAAGACTCTTTCCCTGAATTGGTTTAGCAGTTATCATCTTTAACAGTATAAAGTGTGAATCTCATTTTCAAATACCTATTCAAGGGGGAGACAATATTCCATGTCAGACAACAACAAAATCATGCCGGAAGCCGGTAAAAAATATCGCCTAATAACACGCAGCGATATGGATGGCCTAGTCTGCGGCATTTTGCTTAAAGAACTTGGCATCATTGATGACATCATGTTCGCCCACCCCAAAGATATGCAAGACGCTCTCATTGAAGTCGGGCCAAATGATATCAGCACAAACCTCCCTTATGTAGAGGGTATTCACATTGCGTTTGACCACCATGCCAGTGAGGCAGAGCGCGTTAAAGGCAACCCTGAAAACCACGTCATCGATATTGACGCACCATCCGCTGCACGCGTTGTCTTTGATTATTTCGGCGGCGCAGAAGCATTCCCACGTGTATCCAACGATATGATGGTCGCCGTTGATAAGGCCGACTCTGCGGACTTTACAAAAGAAGAAATTTTATCCTCCTCCGGTTGGGGGCTGCTAAGCTTTATTATGGATGCACGCACAGGACTGGGGCGTTTCCGCGACTTTAACATCTCTAATTATCAATTGATGATGAAGTTGATTGATTTCTGTCGTGACCATAATGACATTGGTGAAATCCTTGACCTGCCGGACGTAAAAGAACGCGTCGACACTTATTTTGAACATCAGGTTAAATGCAGAGAACAGATAGAACGCTGCTCCGTCGTCCATAAAAATCTTGTTGTGCTGGACTTGCGCAAAGAAGAAACCATTTGGGCGGGTAACCGCTTCATCATCTATGCCCTCTTCCCACAATGTAATATTTCCATTCATATCCTTTGGGGTAAGAACAAGCAAAACACGGTCTTCGCAACGGGCAAGTCTATTTTAGATCGCTCCAGTAAAACTAATATTGGCGTTCTTATGCTTGAACATGGCGGCGGTGGACATCACGCGGCAGGCACATGTCAGGTTGCAAATTTGCAAGCGGAAGAAATAAAGCGAGAGCTAATCGCCCGCATTAATGCAGATGGCTAAGTAAAGACGCGCATGAACATCACCCCACCAGCATTACAAGCCGGAGATACAATCGGTATTTTTGCGCCATCCAGCTGGGTTGAGCGCGATGATATCGAAAAATCGAAAGCCCTACTCGAATCCCGTGGCTTTCAAGTCTTCGTCCACCCGCAAACCTATGAGCGCGAGAATCAATCCGCAGGCAACCATCTGCAAAAATCACTCGCCTTCCAAGGATTGTGGCAACGCAAAGACATCAAAGCCATTTGGGCAGCAGGCGGTGGCAATCGCTGCACACACCTTCTCGATACCATAAATTTCGCACGCCTCGATAAAACACCTAAAATATTAATTGGCTTTAGTGACGTGACATCCTTACTAAACGCGATCACCGCACATACGAATATCACAACATTCCACGGCCCCGTTTTTAAGAACCTGCATAAATACAAACAACTAGACCACCTTATAGATCTTCTAGGCGGTGCGCTTGCCACCTATCCGATGACAAAAGACAACATCTTACGCGATGGCAAAGCCGAAGGCCGCCTCATCGGTGGTAATTTAAGCCTGTTTCAATATCTTCCCCAAACGCTGCCAAATGATTTTTACAAAGACAGCATCCTGTTTCTGGAAGATTGTAACGAAGAACTAAGCCGTGTTGATCGCATGCTTTTACATCTAAAACGTCTCGGCATTTTGGGTGAGGTTAGTGCGCTGGTCTTCGGACAATTCACCGATACACCCGAAACAGGCACACCCTTCGGCTACACCTTAGATGATATTATACAAGAACACATAGGCGACGTGCAGTATCCGGTTTTGCACGACATGCCTTTTGGCCATGGCAAAGACCTCTATACATTTCCAATCGGAACGCGCGCGAAGATAGATACGGCAACAAATGAATTTGCTTTATTAGACACCGCAACAGCAAAACCCTAATATTCCAATGGCTTTTGATATGCCTTCACGTCAAACGCGTCATGCCCGCCCCAAAATTCAGAATGAGATAATATTTTGCCGTCGGACGCAAAAACAACTTCACTCACACCAGAAAAATCACACGCCTCAGACGATTTTTTGCCCAGAAGCTTCCGCTTTTCAACCTTATAGAAGAAACTCCAATAAATATAAGCTGTTGCGATGCGCCGTCCCCATGCGAAATCATGCACTTTGTAACGCCCAAAGGGGTATATTTCAAATCGACGCGCCAATAATTTCTGCGCATCACCCACGCCATTTACAGTATGATATGGGTCTTGAAGCGAAAATAACGGGCCGGACATCGTCTCTAACAACGGAAGAGAGCGAATATTCATCTTTTCGATATATTCGACATAATCTTCTAATGGTTTTTGTAAACTTAAGTCAGGCTCAATCATATAACGTCCGTTTATTGCCAAATAACAACAAGGAATCACTCAATAAGAATCGTAACTTTAGCGACTTAAGCACGGTATTAAAACAGCAATTCGTTAAAAATATGTAAAATTTTGATAAAATGCGACTAATTTAGTTGAAAAAAGTACATTTTTTTGCTACTATACCTATTATGTTGAGTTGATAGATACCGCCGAGAGGCACTGTGAGGAACACTTACCTATAGTAAGGCACTTGTTTCTCAAAGCTCTTTGATATGAAATATATAGAATTATTAATTAAAGAAAAGGTGATAAAAAAATGGCACATAACGATAATTATGATTTTAAAGCAGGTGATGACGTTGTATATCCGGCACATGGTGTTGGACATGTTGAAGGTGTTGAAACACAAACCATCGCAGGCATGGAGCTAGCTCTATACGTAGTGAGTTTTGAAAAAGACCGTATGCGTCTAAAGATACCAGTTGGAAAAGCCGAAATATCCGGTCTGCGCAAGCTAAGTTCTAACGAGCGTCTAGACAGCGCACTGGAAACATTGAAAGGACGTTCACGTGTTCGTCGTACAATGTGGAGCCGCCGCGCACAGGAATACGCAACAAAGATTAATTCCGGCGACCCTGTTGCCATCGCAGAAGTCCTTCGTGACCTGAAGCGCAGCAACGATGATACGGAGCAATCCTACAGCGAACGTCAAATTTACCAATCCGCGCTTGAGCGTTTGGCACGTGAAGTTGCAGCAGTTGATGATATTACAGAAATCAAAGCGACTGAAAAGTTGGAAGATATCATGGGTAAAATCAAGGTTGCCCCTGCGAATGAAGACAAAGATAATAAGGATGATACACAAGCAGCCGCTTAAAACATCATTTTATAAAATAATTCTATCAAGCACATAAGGTTTTACTTCCTATGTGCTTGATTTGTATGTACTATAAATACATCTTATGGGAATTTTTCTATTCCCCCACCCTATACATTTTACGAAGATTATTTTGACACAGATAAAAGAGTCAGACGTTCGCTTTACCTCGCTTGGACACGCCCGCAATATATGGGCTATTTCTGCTATCCACGGGGATATAGACAAGCTCGTCACATTACATGATGCCCTATTCCCGCATATCCGCGCGGGTGATCGTATTATCTATACAGGAAATTATACCGGCTATGGCGAAAGCTCCAGCGATGTGATTAGTGAGCTGCTCACCTTTCGCCGCGCAGTCCTCGCCAAACAAAGCATGATACCAACAGATTTAATCTATCTTCGCGGCGCACAGGAAGAAATGTGGCAAAAGCTACTGCAACTACAATTCTCGCCTGATCCTATGAACACGTTTTTGTGGATGCTCGGAAATGGCCTGGGCAATACACTCTACGCTTACGGCCTATCCCCGCATGATGGTGTAGAAGCCTGCAGCCAAGGCATGGTCGGCATATCCCAATGGACAAACCGCGTCAGAGAAACTCTGACCAAAAACACAGGCCACCGCACATTCTCGATGCAGTTGGTGCGCGCCGCTTACAGCCCCGAAGACGCTGAATACCCGATGCTGTTCGTCAATGCAGGCATCGACACACAAAAAGCATTACAAGAACAAGGCGATAATTTCTGGTGGGGACATCATAAATTCAACCAAATCGATACGGCCTACGCCCCTTTCCAAAAAGTAATCCGCGGTTACGATCCTGACCATAACGGCATTGATTTCAACTGCGTCAAAGCCACGATTGATGGCGGCTGCGGATTCGGTGGATCACTGGTTTGTGCAGGGTTCGGGCAAGATGGCAAAGTGCTTGATACTTTGGAATGCTGATACCGAAACGCTAAAGCATCCCAATGCCGCCTAATCAGTCACAATTTTATAAAGTCTGTTCACCATAATTTTATCATGTGGTTTCAAACCATTAAGCACACGAAAACGTTGTTCTCTATGATCCTTATAAGCCATACGCAATGACAAAGAGGCAACACTATCCCCTGCTTTGCTGGTTACCAGCTTGATATGATAAGGCTTAAAGCGTGCCTTATCCTTTTTACTCATCCGGTTAAAGCTATATGTCGTGGTTTTTAAAATCTTCATCTGCGCCGTTGAAAGATTGGCAGGCATCGCAATTTGGAATCGCGCAAATTGATTGTCACTCCAACGAATAGCAATCAAACGAATATTCATCGCCTTCCCGTTCAGCGATCCTTTTATCGAAGCCGTCGCCGCAGGCATTCCGTTAATGGTAATATTCTGCGCAGATAATACAGGCTGATCTTTCATCCATGTATTCTTAATAAAGCTAATAGGCGTGGAATGCCCCTTATTTGATGCAAAATCAAAAATAATAGCTGCACCATTTTTCGCCGACGCAATAATGTGCGAAGGCTTATTCTTCAACTTATACCCCTCCGGCACAGAAAATTTAAAGCCTAAATCAGGGTGATAGAAACTATTCCCCCGCACAAACCCCTGCGCCGCGCTGTCTCCATAAGCCATCCCATCCAGCATCCGCAGATATGGATCATGCTTTACCACGCCTTGCTGCGCATATTGACGCGCCTCACTGATGGTCTTACTTACACGCTCAGCCGTTGCAGGGTGGGTCGAAAAATAATTCGTCGCGCTAGATGTACTTTTATCATCTATTCTCGCCTGCAAGGCTGTCTCAGCCTGTAAATTCGTCAAAAAAGCAGACATCCCCGTCGGTGTATAACCCGAACGACTAAGATATCTTATCCCAAGGCTATCAGCTTGGCTTTCCTGCCCACGGGAATAAGAACTTAGATAAAGGTTAGACCCAACGCCCAAAGCTTCTGACACGCCTGCACTGCCAACCGCGCTGGATAGAATCATCGCACCCAGAGACGTCACAACACTACGTGAATAACGCTCTGCCGAATGGCGCGCTGTAATATGCCCTGTTTCATGCGCAAGCACAGAGGCCATTTCCGCCTCACTATTGGCCAACGCCAACAACCCTCGCGTCATGTAAATATAGCCCCCCGGCAACGCAAATGCATTCACAACCGGGCTATCCAGCAAGAAAAATTTGTAATCAACTTCCGGCCGTTCCGTATACTGAACAACCTTCTTGCCAACATTACTCACATAGTTCTGAAGCTCTTTATCCTTATAAACACCGAATTGCTTCAGGATTTTCACATGTTCCTGCGCCCCAACCTTCACTTCTTGTTGTGGTGACATTAAAGCCGTGAATTGATTATCGCCGGTTGCAGGGTTCGTGCTACACCCCGTAACAACTTGCGTTGCAGCAAAAACAAAATATATATAAAAGAAACGCTTGCTCATAAGGCCCCAAACAGTTTTGATAGTCATATGCGATGGATTTTAACAACATTTTCTTTTCTGACCAGCTTATTTTTTTGCAGCACCCTGTTTGCACAAGAACAAGTCATGCCAAGCGGTGATTTTGAAGGCATGAGACGAACAGGAATATTCACAGTTACAGAGATTGTAAACCCTCTGACAGTTAAGCTGGATGATGGCCGCTTCGTTCATCTCGCCGGATTAAATTTCGCAGATCTCGATTTTTACGAGCCCGGAGATTTATCCATCACCGCGATGCACATCCTTGATGACTTCCTAAAAGATAAAAAGGTTATGCTCTATCAAACCAAGAATGCCTCAAAAGGGCGCAAAAACCGTATGGATCATCATATCGGGCACCTTGTGCGCACAGATAATGATATCTGGGTGCAGGGTATGCTGCTTTCGCTTGGTGTCGCACGGGTACGCACCACACCCTATAACCCCGACATGGCCAAGCAAATGCTAAGCCTTGAAAACACAGCGCGCGAATCAAAATCAGGCATGTGGAATATTGAAGAACACCACGTTCTATCCCCTAAAGAGGCTGCAAAACATATAGGCAGTTACCAAATTGTTGAAGGGGTTGTGAACACGGTCTCCATGCGTAAGAACAGGCTATATTTAAATTTTGGCAAGAACTGGCGCGATGATTTTACAATTTCCATTTCCGCATTCAACCTCAAGAAATTCACGAAGCAAAAACTCAACCCCCAGCAATGGAACGGCAAACGTTTGCGCGTGCGTGGCTGGATTGAATCATACAATGGCCCCTATATGAATATTGACCACCCCGAACGCTTCGAAGCTTTGTTCGAACAAAAAAGCAACATGCAAACATCAGCTCCAAAGCAAGTAGCTCCCGCACCAAAAAAGAAACAGAAACCACGTAAAAAAGATACGGGAAGCGCCCTTCCTGTTTTCAATGACTAAGATATCATGCAAAAAAAAAACTCGAACGACATCAATAAGAACAGCGCCATCCGGCCACATAAACGTACGCCATTGCTTGACCTGTTCCCACCAATAACTCCATATTCCAGCGGATTTCTCGCCGTTGACGACACCCATAATATATATTGGGAACAAAGCGGCAATATGGACGGCGTACCGATCGTTTTGCTACATGGTGGCCCCGGTGCAGGCGCAACGCCCATACACAGACGCTTCTTTGACCCTGACCATTATCGTATTATCATATTCGATCAACGCGGCGCAGGGCGCTCTGCACCGCTTGGCTGTTTGGAAAATAACACAACGCAAGACTTGGTGAATGATATGGAAGTCTTGCGCAAGCACCTTAAAGTCGATGACTGGCATTTATTTGGCGGCTCATGGGGCAGCACTCTGGCACTTGCCTATGCAAACCAACATAAGAAACGCTGTATCAGCATGATTTTACGAGGAATTTTCCTGTGTGAACAACCCGAGATTGACTGGTTCTTGCACGGGATGCAAACAATATTCCCCGAAGCATGGGAGCAATTTTCGAACTTCATTCCCGAAGATGAACGCGATGATCTCCTCACCGCATACTATAAACGCCTGACCAATGAAGATGATGTTAAAACCCAGATGCAGGCTTCTGTACACTGGAGCTTATATGAGGGCGCATGCTCATCTTTACTGCCGAATTACGAGACAATCACGACGGATGAGCAAAAACAACAAGCCCTTGCTTTGGCGCGAATAGAAGCACACTACTTCACCCATGAGATTATTTCCGAGGAAAAAAGTCTATTCCATAACATTGAACACTTGCGCTTTATCCCTACAACCATTATTCAAGGGCGGTACGATGTTATATGCCCGATAAAAACGGCTAATAAATTACATCAATTATGGCCGGAAGCCGATTATGTTGTGGTTCCAGATGCAGGGCACTCTGCGCTGGACGCGCCATTACGATCACGCTTGATCGAGGCAACAGAGGCGGCAAAAACAATATCCTGATATAAAACAGGGTTGGAGCAAGGAAATATGGATTTTCAAACGATCACAGAAATAGACGTTAAAAACAAAACAGTTTTATTACGTGTCGACTTAAACGTCCCAAAGCAAAATAACACGGTTACCGACACAACGCGCATTGAACGCTTGCTGCCCACCATCACATATTTACGAGAACAAGGTGCAAAAATTCTTATTCTCTCACATTTCGGCAGACCCGAAGGTGAACAAAACCCCGAGATGTCCCTCGCCTTTCTAACCCCTATTTTGGAAAAATGCTGGGGCTGCCCTGTAAAATTCTCACCGGACTGCATTGGTGAAACCGCACAAGGAATCGCAAACTCTGCTAAATCAGGTGATGTGGTTTTGCTGGAAAACCTCCGCTTTCATAAAGGCGAAAGAGACAATGATTCTGATTTCGCAAAATCCCTCGCTGCATTGGGTGATATCTATGTGAATGATGCCTTCTCCGCCTCTCATCGTGCGCATGCCTCCACCACAGGCATCACAGCACACCTGCCAAGCGCCGCAGGATTACTGATGAAGGAAGAGCTTAGCGCCCTGAGTAAAGCACTCGACGCCCCCGAAATGCCCGTCCTTGCCGTTGCCGGAGGATCAAAAATATCCACAAAGCTTGAGATACTCAAAAACCTGAGCAAGAAAGTTGACTACCTTGTTCTTGGTGGCGGCATGGCGAACACATTCCTCTACGCACAAGGCATTCCTATGGGACGTTCTCTGTGTGAAAAAGATATGGCCGATACGGCGCGCGATATCATGTATACAGCCGCCCGCGTTGGCTGCGAGATTATCCTGCCCAAAGATGTTGTCACGGTCAGTGAACTGAAAGAAAATGCAGCGCATAAAGCTGTCGACATCAATAATATCGCCGACGACCACATGGCCATCGATATTGGCCCCAAAAGCATCGCCTATATTTCCGAGAAAATAAAAGACTCCAAAACCGTTGTCTGGAACGGCCCAATGGGCGTTTTCGAGATTAAGCCCTTTGATAACGGCACAAACGAAATTGCAAAAATCGTCGCCGCGCAAACGCGGGATGGCAACTGCGTCAGCATCGCAGGCGGTGGAGACACAATCGCCGCACTGGAAAATGCAGGCGCAGCCTCAGATTTCTCCTATATCTCAACAGCAGGTGGCGCGTTTTTAGAATGGCTGGAGGGTAAAAAACTCCCCGGCATTGCTGCCCTCGCCCAATAAAACGATATAATTCTGGCAAAAAAATGCCGGCACTTGAAAAACAAGGCCGGCTAAAGTTAATTGGAGGATATCAATAATAAAAAAACTCTACTTTTTCTAATTCGTTTAATGTCCCCGCTTCAGAATGCTTTGTGCCATTTCAGGCGTCGCACGGTTATAATAATCAATCGCAGATTTAATATCCTGCGGATCAACCAAACGCCCATGGTTCCATATTTTATTGGTTAGCATAAAGATGGAGAGAAAATCCTGTTTCTCAATACCACTCGCCTTAGCCGCAATCGCAAGCCCCTGACCATGTGTTTGAGATAAAATCTGTCCTATAATTTCAGCAGGCACATTAATATAAACCGAGAACTGCGCAACAAAAGAACGCATATGCCCACGACGTAAAGTGCTAAGCATTAATTGAACATTCAATGTGCCCTGCTCTTTAAAACCTTGCGCGGCATTCAGCATATATTCATCCGGCATAAAATTATTTGGTGTCGTCGGCGTAGAAAATTCTTCAACAGAACGATCAAGCACCTCCGATACAGCCTTCTGTGTATCCAAATCATAATTTTCACTGATGAATGCTTTTATTTCCTGTCCTACATATTGGTAAAGACGCGCGGCAACATCACTTGCGACATCATCACGACGCAACAATGGCAGCGCCAGAGTTTCGTTATCTTGTGCAATATCGGATAAAGCCACTAAAGCATGCTCGGTTAGAGTGATATTCAGATTATCAACCAAAACCAACGCCGTATCTAAATCATCCGTATCCGCCAAGACATCAATAAGTTCATCACTGATGTTCTCGCGCGTTGCAATTGCTTGCCAATATTCGGAGGTTTTCGCCTTTACGATATACATTAAATCCAAATCACCCAGAACTCTACTGTTCTTCAACACTGGTTCTGCAATTTCTATTTCATCATTTGCCAACTGCAACACAAGGCGCAACGGCACATTATCAAGAAGCGCAATTTGTTCGGATACAGCCTGACGTAAATCTTTTTCTGCCTGACGCATAAGCTGAATAAGAACATCGGCAACCAACTCGCTTTCACGTGTTGATACATCCGTATCTAAAATCAGCCCTATCGTTTTGGAAAGTTCAACCCGTGCCGCAGGATTTTTATCCCGTGCCAGAGTATATAATTTTTGCGTGTCACCAAGTAATGCGCCTATTGGCACAGCCCTGCCTCCACTTTCTATTGTACTTTTATTCATGATTTTTGCCCCACAATTATCATGTTATATTCAAACTATTCATCCACCTATCGCACGCGGTGTGTGCTTTTGGCAGAAACAAAGGAATTCATACATATAGTCAACAAGTTACGGTATTATGTGACTAAGATATTTAAACCTTATTCCTCATGTATAAATGAAAAGTGTTATGATTCAGTTAACAGAATTACTAATATGTATAAAAATGTAGATAGTTTTTTAGGGATTTGCACTTTTATTTGTTTCATGGCACAATTAGGAGTGAAACGATTTCTTAATAGTTTCCATGTTAGAGTATGTAAGGGTTTACTCATTAAACAAGGATTAAAAAAATGGCAGCACCATTATCAGGTATAGGGCAACACGCAGCGCCACCAATCTCTCAACCGTTTCAACCGGGTGGGAGCGATCAGACGCGCGAAGTAAGACAAGCCAACCAAGAAGCGCGCGAAAATGAATTGCAAGCGGCAGATGCGCCCTTGGCTCAATCGCAGAATTCTGCACCACAGAAAAACGAACAAACTGAACGTGGTTCCGTTGTTGATATTCTGATCTAAGTGTAGATTTATATAAAATATAAAATGAAGGTGCCTTTGCGGCGCCTTTTATTTTGGGCAAAAACAATCATCAGCATTCAATCACATTCACCGCCAAGCCGCCCTTGCTTGTCTCTTTATAGATATCATGCATATCCCTGCCTGTTTGCTGCATTGTCTTGATACAGCTATCCAGTGAAACGAAATGCTCGCCATTACCGCGAAGTGCCAAGGCCGAAGCTGTCACAGCCTTCACCGCGCCCAAACCATTGCGCTCAATACATGGAACTTGCACCAATCCTGCGACAGGATCGCACGTCATACCCAGATGATGTTCCAATGCAATCTCTGCGGCGTTCTCAATCTGCGCCGTTGTGCCGCCCAGAACAGCGCATAACCCCGCCGCCGCCATAGATGAAGCAGAACCTACCTCTCCCTGACAACCAACTTCTGCGCCGGAGATAGAGGCATTATGCTTTATAATCGAACCAATCGCCGCCGCCGTTAATAAAAACGTAGAAATATTATCTGCGCTCGCATCAGGTATAAAATCGAGGTAATAGCGTAATACAGACGGAATAACCCCCGCCGCACCGTTTGTCGGCGCCGTCACAACCTGTCCACCCGCGGCGTTCTCTTCATTCACCGCCATGGCATATAAAGAAAGCCATTCATTACAAACATGATAGGTCTGGCTGTTTTTCATTTTTTCTTCATCCAGCTGCGTCTTAATATTTGCCGCACGACGTTTAATCTTCAAAACACCAGGCAGAACACCATCCTTCACCAAGCCTCGTTCAACACAATCATTCATGACCGCCCATGTTTTGAGGACACGATCTTCCAATTCTTTCGCGCTACATTGAATTTTTTCATTCTCCGCCTGCATCGCGGCAATGCTCAACCCCGAAGCCTCGGACATTTCCAGCATTTCATCAGCATTACCAAAAGGATGCGGAACATCCAAAAACGCTTCACCGCCTTCTGATCCATCTTGCGCGGCCTCCAGCTCTTCCTCGGAATAAACGAACCCGCCGCCGGTGGAATAATATACCCGCTCCAGCAAAATATTCTTTTTCTTATCCAAAACCGCAAAAATCATACCATTGGAATGACCATTTAAGGCAGGGCCATAATCAAAGATAATATCGTGTTCAGGATCAAAGAAAATCTTAGGCAAGCCATCACGTATTATAGTTTTTTTCGCCCTAAGCTTTTCAACAAAACCCTCCACCTGATCCGCATCCAGTGTCGCAGGGTGCAACCCAAGCATTCCCAACATCACCGCTTTATCACTGGCATGCCCCTTACCCGTAAAAGCGAGAGAACCATAAAACGTCACGCGCACAGAGATAGGATCAGAAAATTCAGACAACCGCTCACAAAAGCGCAAAGCACCAACCATCGGCCCCATTGTATGAGAGCTGGATGGCCCTATACCAATTTTAAATAAGTCAAAAAAGCTAATAAACATCAAAGCCTCATATAAATTATTATCTTTATAGCTCTACTGGAATGCAGGCTCATCAAAGGATCGTAACTTACGGCTATGGAGTTTTTCAGGCGAAAGGTCACGCAATAACGTCATCGTCAGCAAACCGATCTTCAAATGCTGTTCCACACGCTCCCTATAAAAACTATCCGCCATGCCGGGTAATTTCAGTTGGCCATGCAGCGGCTTATCAGACACACACAGCAACGTTCCATAAGGCACACGGAAACGGAAACCATTGGCCGCAATCGTGCCAGACTCCATATCCAGCGCAATCGCCCTGCTCTGGCTAAGGCGTTTATTCTGGGTTAGATAAGATTTCAGCTCCCAATTCCGGTCATCTGTCGTCGCGACCGTTCCTGTGCGCATCACCTTCTTCAAATCATATCCTTCATGCCCCGTCACCTGAGACACCGCCTTTTCCAAAGCTTGCTGTATCTCCGCAAGGGCAGGAATAGGAATGCTGGGCGGCAAGAACTCATCCAAAATCTGATCCTCGCGCAAATATCCATGCGCCAAAACATAATCTCCCAAATGTTGAGAGCTTCTAAGCCCCGCACAATGCCCCAGCATCAGCCACGCATGCGGGCGTAAAACAGCGACATGGTCGGTAATGGTCTTGGCATTAGATGGGCCAACACCAATATTAATCATCGTAATGCCTGAACCATCGGCACGTTTCAAATGATAGGCAGGCATTTGCGGCAAACGTTTCAGGTTCACCCCCTCATTCGCGCTATCATCATGGTTTTCGATATTTTGATTCAACATCACCTTATCACCCGGCTGGACAAAGGCGGTATATTCCATACGCTGACGCTTCAGCTCAGGATCATCTGTCTTTGTCATCATATCCTGACAAAGCGCGATAAACTCATCGATATAGAACTGATAATTGGTGAACAATATATAATTCTGAAAATGCGATGCCCGCGTTCCGCAATAATGTTTCAAACGCTGCAGACTAAGATCAACGCGCGGCGCAATAAACAGAGCCAACGGATCAGGCTCATCATCTGATTTCGGCACATGTGTGAAATTCGCAATATCATCATCCAGAATATCCAAATCAGGCACATCAAAAAACTGCGGCAAGATGCTGACCTGCTCTTCCGACAATTCACTCTCAAGATGAAAATCATCCCCCAAAGCAAAGTGCAGCGGGATAGGTATATCACTCACCCCAACCTCAATTCGAATATCATGGTTTTTTATAATCAAGCGGAACTGCTCTCGATAATATTCATCGAAAATATCAGGGCTGGTCAACGTCGTCATATATGTACCCGGACGAGACGCAAACCCGTATGACAAACGAATATCCGAACGCCGCGCAAATTTTGTCTTAATACGCACATAAGGATAGAATGCCCGCACCTTTTTCGCTTGCGTACTGTCTTCGCAATAATCGTTAAATGCATCGCGCAGATGTTGCGTGTGCGCTTCATAAATACGCCTTACAGCCTCAAAAGTCTGATCCGCGTCTTTATATTTCTTCGCTTTAAACGTCTCTAATTTTTTAACCATAGGGTTATCATGCCAATTTTGTCTTAATATTCAGTGAATTACGCAGATAAAAGAAGAAAAATCTTATGAATCTAAGCCCATGAGAGAACGCGCATAATCACGCGCAGTGAAAGCCTTCAGGTCGTCGATGGTCTCCCCAACGCCAATTGCATGCACAGGCACGCCAAATTGATCCGCCAGCCCGATGAGAACCCCGCCCTTGGCCGAACCATCCAGCTTCGTCACGATTAAGCCCGTCACATCAACCATGTTCTTAAAAGTTTCCACTTGCGAATACGCATTTTGCCCCGTTGTAGAGTCTAAAACCAGCAATGTCGCATGCGGCACATTTTCATTCTGCTTCTTCAAAACACGGATGATTTTTTCCAGCTCTGCCATCAAATTAGATTTATTCTGCAAACGCCCCGCCGTATCGATCAACAACACGTCTATATTCTGCTTCACAGCCTCCTCATACGCTTCATACGCCACCGAAGCCGCATCTGACCCGACATCCTTAGAAAACATCACCGCGCCGCTACGTTTTGCCCAAACGCCCAGCTGTTCAATCGCCGCCGCGCGGAACGTATCCGCCGCCGCAATCATAACCGACTTGCCCTCATCACGTTGTAGCTGCTGCGTATATTTACCGATTGTTGTGGTTTTACCCGCGCCATTCACACCACAAACCAAAATCACATAAGGCCCCTTTTCAGGCTTTTCTATCATCAAAGGCTGTGCCACAGGTTCAAGAATATCTGCAATATTTTCGGCCAACGCTTCCTTGATCTCATCTTCACTAATATCTTTACCGAAACGATCCTTTGAGAATGTTTCAATCAAGCGTGCCGCCGTTACAGGGCCCAAATCCGCCTCAATCAACACATCTTCCAAACGATCCAGCGCATCCTGATCCAGCTTTGATTTCGTGATAATATCACTTAAACCTTGCGTGATTTTCGAGGAAGATTTACTCAACCCCTTACTCATCCGAGAGAACCAGCCACCCTCTTCCGTGTGGTCTATATCCGGTTCTTCTATCACTTCTTTTGCAATTTCAGGAATGCTGTCAGGTAACGGCGTTACCACAAGTTCATCAATGACGTCATTATCTTTAACGTGGAGTTCCGCCTGAATAGCATCATTGGCAAGGCTCGCCTCATAATCCGTAGAAGGCTCTATCTCCGGCTCACCTTCAGGGTGCAAAAGCGCCTGATCGGACTCATCATTTTCCTGCTCTACAATATTTCTTTTCTTGCGCCAAAATACCATGATTTTCACTTTCTGTGTATAGGCCGATTATAGGCCTTTTATACAAGAAACGCACCAACTTTCGGTATTTTTTATATCAAAATCGAGGTCAGGGATTTTTGTTCCCGCCCTGTGGTTTTAACATCAACAATACTGCCGATTTCCAGATCATCCGGAAGCGCAACGGAGAGGAAATTTTCGGCGCGGCCAATGCCACCTTTTTCAACCAGAACAGAGAAGTTTTTACCAACATTGCGCTGCATCAACGCCTCAACCTGCACCTCGCCCAAAGCACGCAAACGCGCGGCGCGTTCTTTGCGCACAGGCACATCAACCGCGGGCATACGCGCCGCAGGCGTGCCCTCACGCTCGGAATACGGGAAGACATGCAGATACGTAATGTCGCACTCCTCAACGATCTTCAGCGAGTTTTGGAACATTTCCTCGGTCTCCGTTGGAAAGCCTGCAATAATATCCGCACCAAACACCATATCAGGCCGCAAAGCCCGTGCCTTCGCGCAAACATCGATAACATCTTGGCGTAAATGGCGACGCTTCATCCGTTTCAAAATCATGTCATCACCCGCCTGCAAAGACAGATGCAAATGCGGCATTAAACGCGGTTCATTCTCGATCAACGCCCATAAATCATCATCAATCTCCACAGGGTCAAGTGAAGACAGGCGTATGCGTTGTAACTCCGGCACCATCGCCAACACGCGGCGGATCATCTGCCCAAAACTCGGCTCGCCCGGTAAATCAGGCCCATAAGACGTCACATCAACGCCCGTAAATACGATTTCCTTATAGCCCTGCTCAACCAGATTACGCACCTGCTCCGCAATAACGCCAATCGGCACGCTGCGCGAATTTCCGCGCCCAAAAGGAATAATACAAAAGGTACAACGATGATCACAGCCATTTTGCACTTGTAAAAACGCACGGGATTTATCCTCGAACCCATTAATCAAGTGGCTGGCGGTTTCCTTCACCGACATAATATCATTAACCATGATCTTGGCGTGTTCACCTTCCACGCCCCAGCCCCAGCTATCCGCCTGTAATTTAAGGTCATTGCCGATCACTTGATCGACTTCCTCCATCTGTGCATAAGTCTGTGGATTAATCTGTGCACTACACCCCGTCACGATAATTTTAGCATCGGGATTTTCACGCCGCGCACGACGGATAGACTGACGTGCTTGACGCTCCGCCTCCCTTGTCACCGCGCAGGTATTAAAGATAATTGCATCACCCAGCCCCGCATTTTTGGCATGATCGCGCATCACCTCGGACTCATAGAAGTTCAGGCGACATCCAAAGGTCACAAGTTTCGGCTCTTTTACTGTATTATCCTTGGTCATGCGCGGGTTCTACACAGTATTCAGCGTGCCGTCAAACACATACGCGACAGGGCCGGTCATCAAGACATGGTCATCATCCTTACGAATCTCAAAATTTAGCACACCGCCATCCAGCTCAATTTCAACATTGCGATCGGTTAAACCACGATGCACCGCCGCAGCAGCCACCGCACACGCGCCAGAGCCACAGGCCTCGGTCACACCGCAACCACGTTCCCACGTTTTCTGACGTATATGAGTACGGTCAATGATTTGCACAAACTCTACATTGGTGCGATCAGGAAATTTTTCATGGGTTTCGAAATGCGCCCCCAACTCTTCCACAGAGATATCCTCAAGGTTATCCACAAAAAACACAAGGTGCGGATTGCCCATATCAACACGAACAGGCTTAGACACTGCACCATGCTCCAAATCCATATCGGTGATATCTTTCGCCGCGCCCATATCAACTTCAACTGAAAGATCGCCTTTTTTACGGCAATTCAAAACACCATAAGTCACCTCAATCGCGCATTCATCTTTGCCACTTTCAGACATAAGGATATCCGCCACGCATCGCGTCGCATTGCCACATGCCCCACTTTCACTACCATCAGCATTAAAGAAGTACGCAAAGATATCTGCTTTTTCCGACTCGTCCAATATAGTAATAAGGTCACACCCAACCCCCCAATGACGATCGGCGATCAATTCCATATCATCAGGCGTTAAAAATATATTTTCTGTACGCGCATCGAAAATTACGAAATCATTCCCTAACCCATGCATCTTTTTAAACTGTGTCATTTGGCAAACCTTTTCTTGACATACACCGTCAATAAGCATAGTTTGGCGCAGATTTCCACTGAAAAGCTGTTTTTTCGGTGCTTAACGGTACACCGCGCTCGGCGAATTTACGCTCAGCGTGGATAATTAGGTTATATATGTTTGATAGTTTAAGCGAAAAATTAGGTGATGTATTTTCAAAGTTGCGCGGTAAAGCATCTTTGAGTGAAAATGATGTCATGGCAGTCAGCCGTGAAATCCGCATTGCTTTACTGGAGGCAGACGTTGCCCTTCCGGTCGTTAAAGATTTTATCACAACCATCAAAGACAAAGCCGTTGGCCAAAACGTGGTTAAGGGCGTAAACCCCGCGCAACAAGTCATCAAAATCGTTCATGACGCACTTGTAGAGATGCTGGGTTCAACCAATTCCGAGCTTCAATTCACAACATCACCTTGCGCATACCTAATGGTTGGTTTGCAAGGATCAGGTAAGACCACATCAACTGCGAAAATCGCAAAACTCCTGACCGAGAAGAATAACAAAAAAGTTCTGATGGCTTCACTGGACGTTTATCGTCCTGCCGCGCAAGAACAGCTTAAAATCCTTGGTGAGCAAATAGAAGTTGCGACACTGCCAATCGTTGAAGGGCAAAAGCCTTTAGACATCGCCAAACGCGCCATGGATATTGCCCGCAAAGAAGGCTATGACGTTGTTATGCTGGATACAGCGGGTCGCCTATCTATTGATGACGAGCTGATGCAAGAAATCGAAGACATCAAGAAATTCGCAAAGCCTATCGAGACCCTTTTGATTGCCGATGCAATGACAGGGCAAGATGCAGTTAACACAGCCAAAATATTCAACGAACGCGTAGAGATCAGCGGTATTATGCTGACCCGTGTTGACGGTGATGCACGCGGCGGCGCAGCGATGAGCATGAAAGCCGTTACAGGCAAGCCGATTAAATTGCTTGGAACCGGTGAAAAATGGACAGAAGTTGAAGCCTTCCACCCTGAACGTATTGCTGGACGTATCCTTGGCATGGGTGATATTGTTTCCTTGGTTGAAAAAGCCGTTGAAACAGTGGATCAAGAAGAAGCCGCCAAAATGGCGCAGAAATTCAAAAAAGGTCAGTTCGACTTTAACGACCTGCTCTCCCAAATTCAGCAAATGAATAAAATGGGCGGCATGGGATCATTAATGAAAATGATGCCGGGCTTAAGCAGCATGGCCGGAAAGCTTGAAGAAGCCGGCATGGACGACAGCCTTATTAACAAGCAAGAAGCCATCATCCGCGCAATGACCCCGAAAGAACGTGCAAAGCCCGAACTGCTGAACGGATCACGTAAAAAACGTATTGCCGCAGGTTCAGGCACAACCGTTCAAGAAATCAACATGATCGTAAAACAGCAAAAGCAAATGCAAATGATGATGAAGAAAATGCGCAAAATGGGCAAAGGCCAAATGATGGGCTTAATGAAAGAAATGATGGGCGGTCGCTCAGACGAACTGGAATTGATGGCACAAAGCATGGACCCTGATTCTCTTGGCGCAGCAATGGTTGAATCATCAGCGGAAGAAAGCCCACTGGGCACGAACCCTTTTGCAGGCGGCGGCAACCCTCTTGCCGGTATGGGTGCAATGGGCGGCGGCGGACTGGCTGGAATGGGCGGCGCGGGTATGCCTGCAATGCGCGGCGGAACAAAGAAAAACAGAAAGAAAAAGAAACGATAAATCATTATTCACATCATCAGATACTCCGCACAATACAGGGATATCCGCTGATCTGAATTATTTACTTTATATTTAAGGAGAAAGACTATGGCACTATCAATCAGACTATCAAGAGGTGGACGTAAGAAACGCCCATTCTACCGCATTGTTGTTGCGGATAAACGCATGCCACGTGACGGCCGTTACATTGAAAGACTGGGCACATATAACCCGCTTTTGAATGATGATAACGATCAACGTGTACAACTTGTTGAAGATCGCATCAAATATTGGCTTGGCGAAGGCGCACAACCATCAGAGCGTGTTGCAATTTTCTTGGGTAAAGCCGGTATCATCGATATGCCTGCACAACCAAACCGCCCGAACAAAGCTGAACCTTCTGAGAAGACAAAGCTGAAACTTGCAGATAAGCAAGAAAAAGCTGCAGCAGCAAAAGAAGCAGCGGAAGCAGCAGAAGCAGAAGCCAAGGAAGCAGCAAAAGCTGCAGCCGCAGCCCCTGCTGAAGAAGAAACTAAAACTGAAGAAGCTCCTGCTGAGGACGCTAAAGCTGAAGAAGAAAAGGCTGCTGAATAAGTTTATTCTTATTCTCATGCATAAAAATTATGACCAGCCCCGAAAAAAACATCACCGACAGACGTATTTGCATAGGCAAAATATCCTCTTCACATGGTGTTCGGGGGCTGGTCAAAATCATACCTTTTTGCGAGGATACCAGCCTGCTAAACGGCACGCTCTACACTGATAAAACAGGCAATGATACGCTTGATATCACACTCAAAAACTCTATGGGTAAGTCTATTCTGGCACACATTGATGGTGTAACCACACCAGAGCAAGCCAAGCTACTCAAATGTTCTCTATACGTTCCACGTGAAGCGTTACCTGAAATTAAAAACAGTGATGAATTCTATATCGAAGACCTTGCCAATTTGGATGTCCAAAATCCCAAAGGTGAGAAAATCGGCACGGTGATTACAGTGCAAAATTACGGTGCGGGTGACTTACTGGAAATCAAACCAGAATCCGGCACATCATTCTTCGTCCCTTTTCAGGATGAATATGTCCGCAATATCAACCTTGATGAGAAATATGTTACAGTGGAAAACGCTGAACGTTTCATTATCGAATGATATTTGGGAATGCCTAGAAACCTTAAATTATTAAAACGTGTACCAACCTTGTTCGAGGCGCACGCGATACGTGGGCATCTAAATAGCCATAACATCACGTGTTCTATTCCTGACGAAATGACTGGATCCACTCAACCGCATTTACTGCTCGCGCTTGGTGATTTTAGAATTATGGTTCATGGCCATAATTTTGATGAAGCAACATCTATACTGCGAGAACTCGACGCGGAACATAATCAAAATACAGAAAATAATGTTATCGTAAAAAGAGGGGTTTTCAATATACTAACATCCATTGTTATCTATATTGTTTCAGGCATGCCATGCCCCCTTAGAAAGAAAACTGATAAGAAAACCTTATGACTGGTTATGCGCAGATTCCCTTGCCGCATATTCGGCAAAACTATCCTGAACAGCGTGCGACACACGCACAACAGAAGGGATAGCCGTTGACGGATTAAAAAACTCTGCAGTTCGTCTAAATCTGGAAGAAACATCCTCAAACACTTCCTTCAGTTTTGCCAAAATCCCGCTCGGCTCATCATCTGTGTTTTGCATTAAGTTCTCAGAACGAATGGTCTGGCCTATTGCTTCCTCTGAGATACTAAAAAGGAGGTTATCTTGATGGCGATCTAACACATGCGCATGAATATCCACTGGAATAATATCAATTTGTTCATAGAAGGACTCATCTCTCAATTCCTCCGCCCAAAGAAGGTCATCGTCTCCCGGTGCGATAAAACCATGATCGGAAGCATCATAATTCAACTCCATAACATGCAGAACCGTTGCAGCAACAGAGTTTGAATTTTGTTCTTTTTCGAAAATATTAAACGGCACGTAATCAAGGTCTTGCGAATTGATAAAAACACCAGCTTCTAAAGCCTTAACAAATTTTTCTTGAAAGGCATACCCATCATCGCTTGCAAACAAAACTTCCGAATGCAAAGGCTCGCCCATCCCCTCATTCCGTGTATTAAAAGGTTGATCACTTAGAAAAGCACGCAACGTATCCTCATCAGAGAGAAAGGAAAACTCTATGTTCCCGCCATCTTCTTTGTCAAATGAACCACCATTGAGATGCAATGTCTCATCCGTCTCTGCGTCTTTAAACACAATTTCATTATGAACAAATTTATCGGCAACTATAGAATAGCTGTTGACTGATATTGAATAACGCATTTATCACCCTATTTTTTTAAGCAGTATACACGATTTAGCATGAATAAATCAAATCCCCTTGCCTAAAAACCATCAATAACCACTTGCTACGACTGTGCTTTTTATGTCTATTGAGCATATGAAGAACTGGCACGTCAATTTACTCACCCTCTTCCCCGATATGTTTCCGGGCAGCCTCGGGCAATCCCTCAGCGGTAGAGCGCTGGAAAAAGGGCTGTGGTCATACGGTTGCATTGACATTCGTGACTTTGGAACAGGCACTCACAAGAACGTCGATGACACGCCATTTGGCGGCGGCGCAGGCATGGTGATGCGCGCTGATATTATAGAATCCGCCCTACTCTCGATCCCGAAGCCGCAACAAGGCCGCACCATTTATATGAGCCCACGCGGCAAACCTCTGACGCAAGAACTCGTGCAAGAACTATCCTCTGAGCAAGCTCTCACCATTTTATGTGGGCGCTATGAGGGCGTAGATCAACGTGTGCTTGATGCGCATGATATAGAAGAAATTAGCATTGGTGATTATGTTCTCTCTGGCGGCGAGCCTGCCGCGATGATACTGATGGATGCCTGTATCCGTTTGCTAGAAGGCGTTATGGGCAATAATGCAACACCTGATGAAGAGAGCTTTTCCAATGGCCTTCTTGAGTATCCACACTATACCCGTCCAGCAGATTGGACAGACAGCGCAGGCACAACCCACACCATTCCCGACATCCTGACATCAGGCCATCACAAAAACATTCAAGAGTGGCGATTAAAACAATCCGAAAGCCTGACACAGCAACGCCGACCCGACCTTTGGGAATGTTACAAAAAGAGCAAAAAATAGCTTGTTTTTTACCCGTGGATGCTATAAAAAGAGCCCGAATTGGAGTAATCCGCTAAAAAATATAATTGAGCCGCCAGAATAAACCCTGAAATCGGGCTCTGATAAAAGGAAAATACAATGAATATACTACAAAAATTCGAAGCGAAGCAGCTCGAAGAACTAAAATCCAAAAAGGAAATCCCGAATTTTGGTCCGGGTGACACTGTTAGAGTTAACGTGAAAATCAAAGAAGGTACGCGTGAGCGTATTCAAGCCTATGAAGGTGTTTGTATTTCTCGTGAAGGCGGCAGCGTCAACGAAAACTTCACAGTTCGTAAAATCAGTTACGGTGAAGGTGTTGAGCGTGTGTTCCCACTTTGGAGTACTCGCATCGATTCAATCGAACTTATTCGTCGCGGTTCTGTAAGACGCGCCAAGCTATACTATCTTCGTGAGCTTCGCGGTAAGAAAGCCCGTATTACCGAACGTACAAGCGGACACGGTATCGATAAGACTGTTGCCAAAAAAGGTAAAAAAGCAAAGAAAGAAGCCGCTAAAAAATAGCAGCCTTTCATTCTTTAAAGATTTTAAATCAGAGCCCCGTTTTCGAGGGCTCTTTTTATATGAGAATTATTTATAACAATAATAAAAAGGCGCTCCACATAAATGAAGCACCCCTTATATAATTAAATCAGATATTACAAACCAGCCGGAACACCTAATGCAGCATCAACCGCCGGAACAACACCCTGCACAGCATCATTTGCTAATTCTTCAACAACAATGCCCTGCTGATCTGTTGTTAACTCAGAATCAGTTAACCCTGCTTCCATAGAGTTCAAAACACCTTCCGCATCTAACGCCGCATCAACATTAACCAATGCACCCTCAGTAGCCGCAATACTGGCTTTAATCTCTTCCAAATTACTCTGTGACGTCAATGAATCAAGTTGCCCTGAATCCGTATAGACAGCCTCAGGCGCAGCATTGTTAATCAAATCCCCTCTTATATTCTCAAGGGCAAATTTTATAACCTGCAAATCTTCTGCGGTGGCTGTATCAGGATTCTCCAAATCAAATGGCAAATCCCCGTACTCACCCGCATTATAAACACCAAAGTTATTCATAATGACATTCGCACCGCTGACCGCAGCAGCAGTCGCATTCGCGCCACTGGCATCATTTTGCAAATCGGAAACATCCTTAAACGTTATGCCACCATCAGCTTTTTGCGCGTCAATATCCGCTTTGGGCATATCAATATACTCGCCCACGCCATCCTTACTGACAAACAAAAACGGATCATTGGATACCGCGTGCGTGCCAACATCAAGCTCCACAACGACATCATAATCCTTAAGGTCATTATCCCCAAAGATTGCGTTTATTAAATTTTCTAAATATTCGAATGCTGCCATTCGTTGATCCCCCATTTTATACTTGTTCATGACCTTTTGGTCTTATTTGCAACCACTATAAGGTACAGAACTATATAAATGCAAATTTTTTCACCTAAATCTCGACAAAATGCACATTTCAAATTATACCCTAACGTAAGCATAATTTAGAGTAGAGAACGAGCAAACCTATGGCACCACGCACTTTATATCAAAAAATTTGGGACGATCACGTTATCGAACAAAGTGACGACAGCACATACCTGATCTATATCGACCGCCATTTGATACATGAAGTTACATCTCCGCAAGCCTTTGAAGGCCTGCGCATGGCTGGACGTAAAGTACGTAAGCTGGAAAATACTCTGGCGGTTATGGATCATAACGTGCCGACAACAGATCGCTCAAAACCGATTGAGGAAGAAGATAGCCGTATCCAAATTGAAACGCTACGCCAAAACTGTGAAGAATTCGGCGTGCAACTGTTTGACCTGCTGGATAGCCGCCAAGGCATTGTCCATATCGTCGGGCCGGAGCAAGGCTTTACCCAACCGGGTATGACCATAGTTTGCGGCGACAGCCATACATCAACCCACGGCGCATTTGGCGCGCTGGCCTTTGGCATCGGCACATCCGAAGTGGAACACGTGCTGGCCACCCAAACCCTGATCCAAAGCCCCGCCAAAAATATGCGTGTTACGGTCAATGGTGATCTGCCTGTTGGCGTAACCGCGAAGGACATGATCCTCGTTATTATTGGTGAAATGGGCACGGCTGGCGGTACAGGCCATGTAATTGAATATCATGGCGACGCATTTAAGGCTCTGTCTATGGATGGACGCATGACGGTGTGTAATATGTCGATTGAGGGCGGTGCGCGTGCTGGCTTAATCGCGCCGGATGAAACAACATTCACCTATCTGAAAGGCCGCCCAATGGCACCAAAAGGCGCGGATTGGGACAAAGCCATTGCATACTGGAAAACCCTGTTCTCTGATGAAGACGCGGTATACGATAAAGAAATCGTCATTGATGCAGCCACAATCACCCCCACAGTCACATGGGGCACAACCCCTGAAGACGTGGTCTCCATCACGGGAAAAGTTCCTGCTCCATCCGATTTTTCTGACCCCAACAAACAGAAATCAGTGAAACGGATGCTGGAGTATATGGGCTTAACCGCAGGTACGAAAATTCAAGATATAGCCATTGATAAGGTCTTCGTTGGTTCATGCACCAATGCACGGATTGAAGATCTACGCGCAGTTGCAGCCATCGCCAAAGGTAAGAAAGTCGCCGACAGTGTGGATGCTATGGTCGTCCCTGGCTCTGGTCTTGTCAAAGCACAAGCCGAAGCCGAAGGCATTGCCGACATCCTGATTGAGGCTGGCTTTGATTGGCGTGAGCCGGGCTGTTCCATGTGCCTCGGCATGAACCCCGATCAGTTAGAACCGGGAGAGCGTTGCGCCTCCACCTCCAATCGTAATTTCGAAGGACGCCAAGGACGCGGAGGACGCACACATTTAGTAAGCCCCGCAATGGCCGCCGCCGCTGCAATCACAGGAAAGCTAACCGATGTCAGAGAACTCTGAAAAATCAGGCTTAAACGCAAATGAAAATGTAAAATGGTACGTTCTTGGCGGAAAGTCCAAAGAAGCAATTTTGCGCTCTATTGAGCTGAATACAACAGACGAAAAAATAGACAAATCAGAGTTTGATGGTCTGGCAGGCACCTTAGGCCTGAAATTCGCCGTGGCGAGAAGCGATGCCTGTTTTGGATACTCCGCACATTGCCCTGAAATTTACGCATCCCCCCTCCCCAATGAGAATGAATTCTATATGATGTGCCCTATTGGAGATGGCAGGAAAGATGGAGAGACATCCTTCATTCCGGAAGATGCAGAAGAAATTTCAGAAGAAAAAATCAAAGAAATAACCTCTATATTGTTTAGTGCTTGGGGAAGTTCATTGCCTATTCTTCGTCAAGCCCCAGTCCCACTGCAACAAAACGATCCACAACAAGATAACACTCCAGACTAGGAATATTATGACGCATTCATGGCCTGATACTTTTGATTTTGACACGGATGAAACCTGCCAAACGGTTTTCAAACCCTTTATCGAAAACGAAATGGCACAGCTAAAGGCCTATGACAAAGAGCGTCCCGACGATATCACTTATATCTTTCATGAGCACGCACAGCGCGTTGCAGACAACATGAAAAAGACCTGCCTGCATATCGGGCTGAGTGATGTGATCGCCAATAATATGTATTGGGCAATCCTGCCGCATGACATCGGCAAAAAGAATTTGCCTCTGGATATATGGGATACAGAAGAAAAACCGCAAGACAGGCTCAAAAAATATCGCCGTACGCATACATTGCTGGGCGCACAAATTGTGCAAGAATACTTCCCCGATATAAACCACCCCTTCAAAGACCTTCTCATTGATGTCATGGCAAACCATCATGAACAAATTGACGGCAATGGCACACACGGTGTTGCGGGCGATCTGCTCTCACCACCCATACGCCTATCCGCAATTGTCGAGGCCTATGACGGCTGGCGCATATGGCGTCCACATTTTGAGGATCGTGATATTTCAATTCCCGCAGTTCTGGAACGCATGCGCGCAGAAAAAGGCGCAGAAATTTTTGATATGGATTTATTTGAATCCTTTGCAGAAATGAAAATGATGGAATATAAAAGTAGCTTAGATATTTAAGGATAAAGAATTAATGACAGCGTTCACAAAGCGGCCAAATTCCATGTACCTATTTTTAGGCGCAATGCTCTGTATTTTTGCGAGTGCTCTTCTTATCAGCGGCACATCTTACGCAGAAACAGAACACGCCCCAACATCAAAAGAAAGCTTCCTGAAAGCATGGAAAGCGCATCAAAAAAACCTGCCGACAACGGTGACATTTGAAAAAACGGATGAGCCGGGTACCTACATATATGAAACAACCCTGTTCCCGTATAAGGGGAAGATGAAAATATTAAATGTCGTGGTTGATAAGAATATCAGCTATTACTACGATTATGATCTCAATTCAGACGATATACTCAAAGGTATTGTCGAGATAGATTTCCCTGATTTACCAGAGGATTTCTTTAAAAAACATTCTTACAGCCATGGCCTCTGGGAAAGACAAAACTATCTTTTCTTTATTGATAACCGTTGGATGAGTGCGGATCAATGGCGCAAACTAGAAGAGACAAATGAAGCATCAAACCCACCCGCACAATGTGCACCTGCTGGTTTTTGGTCTAAAAACAATAAAATTTTATCGGCATTTATTCCCATTTTTATCTTTGTATTGGTTTTTCTTTTCGCTATATCAAAATCAAATAAAATGCAGAAAAAGCAAATCGAGAAATATGACCTATCCATGCAACGTCAGGAAGAAGCAATAGAACAGCAGCAACAAGCCTTCAAGCTCGCCGAAGAATCGCTTGCCCTTCAAAAAGAACAAACAGATTTCCTCCGTCAATTACTTAAAGATAAATAATATTGGAATTATAATAATGGAAGCCTTCACAAAATTAAGCGCTCGCGCCGCACCCTTGAACATGATTAATATCGACACAGATATCATCATCCCCAAGCAGTTCCTGAAAACGGTAAAACGTACAGGCCTTGGGGTAAGTGCGTTTTACAACCTCCGCTATGACGATCAAGGTGCAGAAAACCCTGATTTCATTTTGAATAAACCCGAATATAAAGGCGCTGAAATTCTTATTACAGGCGAGAATTTCGGCTGTGGTTCTTCGCGGGAACATGCACCATGGGCAATTTTAGATATGGGCATCCGCTGTATCATTTCCAGCAGTTTCGCCGACATCTTCTTTAACAACAGCTTCAAAAACGGCATCCTGCCCATCGAACTACCGAAAGAACAAGTTGATGCCTTGATGAAAGAAGTCAGCGACAACCCTGATGCCATCATCGAAGTTGATCTGGAAAAGCAAACAATCACCCGCGGCAACAAATTCTCATACAGCTTTGATGTAGACCCATTCCGCAAACATTGCCTGCTGGGCGGGCTGGATGATATCAGCCTAACAATGCAGAAAAATAACGCGATCTCTGAATTTGAAAAAACACGTAATACTGACAAACCTTGGATATAAAAACATGACATACACTCTACAGATCCTTGCCGGTGACGGAATCGGCCCCGAAGTTCTCGCAGAAGCAAAAAAGCTGATCACATGGCTGAACAGCAATACAGACATCAACATTGAAACCCGTGACGGCTTGATTGGCGGCGCATCTATTGACGCGTACGGCGTGCCGTTCAGCGATGAAACATTGGAAGAATGCCGCGCGGCGGATGCAATATTGCTCGGCGCGGTTGGCGGCCCGAAATGGGCGGATGTTGAATATACGCTGCGCCCCGAAGCTGGCCTGCTAAAAGCCCGTAAGGAACTGGAATTATTCGCAAATTTACGCCCTGCCATCGTGTTTGACGCATTGGTTGATGCTTCATCCCTTAAGCCTGAAATTGTTAAAGGTTTGGATATCCTCATCGTGCGTGAGCTAACGGGCGGTGTTTATTTCGGTGAGCCACGCGGCATTGAAGATTTAGGCAACGGCCAAAGGCGCGGCGTAAACACACAAGTTTACACCACATCAGAAATAGAACGCGTCACCCGCGTCGCCTTTGATCTGGCCAGAAAACGCGGCAACAAAGTGACCTCTTGTGAAAAATCAAACGTCATGGAATCAGGGCTGCTATGGCGCGAAGACGTAACAGCGCTCCACGCAAAAGAGTTCAGCGACGTTGAACTGGAACATATGTACGCCGATAACTGCGCGATGCAACTGTTGCGTAACCCATCGCAATTCGATGTGATTGTCACCGATAATTTGTTCGGCGATATCCTGTCTGATGAAGCGGCAATGCTGACCGGATCACTGGGAATGCTGCCCTCTGCATCATTGGGCGTACAAGGCACAACGGCATTATATGAACCCGTTCACGGCTCCGCCCCTGATATAGCGGGACAAGGCAAAGCCAACCCCCTCGCCACGATTTTGAGCTTCGCAATGTGCTTGCGTTACTCCTTCGACCAAGGCGATTTAGCAGATAGAATCGAAACCGCTGTGCAGGATGTCTTAAACTCCGGCACACGTACCCCCGACATTATGGCTGATGGTTGCACGGAAATCTCGACATCAGCCATGGGAGATGCAATACTCGCCGCACTCGCAAAATAATAATTAACGCTAAGGAGAACATTCGTGATCGCCAGCTTAATCATCGCACTTCATTTAATGGGTGTGATTACGATAGAGAGCGCAACAACATCACTTTACGTTGCCGGAGCGCTGCTCATCATTGCCGAAATCGGCATCATATCCTTTGGTCTACTGTTCATGAACGGCGTTCTGGCAATCTATGCGGGCTATGCATTGCAAGCAGGGCAAGATCTGATCTTTGGTATTCCCATTGGCTGGAGCGTCCTGTTCGGCATTGCATTCATCGAAATATCAGTTATTTCCATCGTTGTTATCGTTCATCTGCGCCTCAAAAATATAAAGCAAGTCACCGGCACAGAAAGCATGATCGGCGAACAAGCCACCATCCTCGATTGGGATGGCACGCGTGGGACTGTACGTTACGAAGGCGAGATATGGAAAGCCAAATCAAGCACAGATATTAACCTAGACCCTGATGATGTCGTCACGATATCCGCCGTCAGAAAACTGAATTTAACAATCACCGTTTAATGAAATTTATATAACTAAAATATTAATTTATAAGGAGAATTTATATGCCATTTTTTGTACCTATCCTAGTATTCCTCGTCATTGCCCTGTTTTCATCCGTCCGTATTATTCAGGAATATGAACGCGGCGTTATCTATACACTTGGGCGTTACACCAGCAACCGCGGCCCCGGCGTTCAAATCATCATCCCTGGAATACAGCGCGTTTTGATCGTTGATATGCGTATCCGCACCCAAGATGTTCCCTCACAGGATATAATCTCGCGCGATAACGTTTCCGTCAAAGTGAATGCCGTTTTGTATTTCCGTGTTGTTGACCCCGGCTTAGCGGTTAATAAAGTGGAAGACTTCATCATGGCGACCAGCCAACTGGCGCAAACAACACTGCGCTCTGTCCTTGGTAAGCATGAGCTGGATGAAATGCTTTCCAAACGTGAACAACTTAATAAAGATGTTCAGAAAATACTGGATCAGCAAACAGAAGGCTGGGGCATTAAAGTTACGAATGTAGAGATTAAGAACGTTGATATTGATCCGACCATGGTGCGTGCCATCGCCAAACAAGCCGAGGCCGAGCGTGACAGACGCGCGAAGATCATTAACGCAGAGGGTGAATTGCAAGCCGCCGTTCAACTGGATCAAGCCGCAGAAATTCTTGCCAAACGCCCAGAGACAATGCAACTGCGTTATCTTGGCACAATGTCCGAGTTTACAAATTCAAAGGGCAACACAATCATTCTGCCTATTCCGCTTGATCTCATGGGTGGGATAAGCAATATCGCCAAAGCGGTGGGTGGAAAGAAATAACCCATTTATATCCTTCACCACCAAATTCCACACATAAAAAAAGAGCCTGAATTTCAGGCTCTTTTCTGTATTCTTAAGCTAAGGTATTAAACATTACCCTTGAATGCGGATAGCAACACCACAAACGATCGCTGCATTAGACTCATTCCATGCATTACCAGTACGACAAGCACCCGTTGACTCTGCAACAACATCGCCAGTAGCAGCTTGACCATCATCCATTTTACGATCGATCCGTGAAGCTTGTGATGGTGTAGTAATACCATTACCAGCCGCCATTACAGCAGAAATACCGGTTAGAACCAAATAGTGACTAGGTCTCAATTCTACAGCAGTAAATAGTGTTGCACCATTTTGAGCATGACCGATTAAGTAACCACCACCAATATTAGCAGATGGCAAAGCCTGACCGAAAGCCGCGGTAGCTGTACCATCAAAACCACTTATAAGGTTAGCAGCACGAAGGTGATTAAAGAAGAAAACGTTCTCATTCGCAATTGCAGGAGCTGCACCAACACCCTGATCTATACGAGAATTACCATTACCATTAAAACATGGGTTGGCTAGACAATTAGTTAAGCGCACATTTGCATTCGCCATATCACCTGGGAAAGCATCATATTGATCGCGGAATGTAGATGTCGCCGCATCGATACCTTTCATTTGTGCAATAGTTGCCGTTACTTGTGCATTAGCAATCATTTCCTGGCCTTTAAGGATACCACCGATCAATAGACCAATAATAACCATAACAATTGCGAGTTCAACAAGGGTAAAGCCCTTCTCATCCCGCACGGATTCGTGGATTCGTGTATTCATAGTATTTCTCCTAAAATATAGATTTGTAAAAAGTTGTTGTTAAGTAGAAAGTAGTAAAAGAACGTGCTGGACAGCACAGCCGAATCATACACGTCTTTTATAAACTCTCATAGTCCCAATGTAATTAAGAATGCCAAAAGACAATAAAAAAAGGCTTAATTTTAAGGCTACACAAGTCATTTTAACAAAATGACCAGTCACACTGACAAAGTGTAGTGTACGTCTCATGAGGAGGTATACTATTTTATAGTATGTTTTCTATAATCACTTGGGCTTTGTCCGGAAAAATCTTTAAAAGCACGATTAAACGATGGCAAAGAGTTAAACCCAACCTCCTCTGCAATCACTTTTATGCTGGCATCTGTATCCAATAACAGTCTTTTTGCATCTTCAACGCGATGCTCATTCAATAATTGCGGGAATGATTTCTGGAAATGCACATTTATAATACGTGAAATCGTTGCCTCGGCAGTGCTCAGCTCCCGCGCGAGATCTGATCTGGAATAAGTCGCTTCATGATATATTTTATCAAACCGTAAAAGCTTCTCTATTTTCTGAACAAGCTCTTGCTCGTCCGCATTCAACACATCGCTATTCTGCCTTTTCACAGACTCAAATAACGCATTCGGATATATCCTGAACAAGCTTGTCGAGACAAGATAAACAAATGACAAGCCAAGAACACTACGCAGCAAAGAAACATTAAAGCTTAAGTCATACCCCGTTGTATGGAACGCCGTCAGCGCAAGAAAGGATATATTAACGATAATCAGTGATAAAATAAGCCAATATCTTTCTTGCCCTGCCTTTTGAGAGCGTACATCCGAGAATATATTACGATGCCCCCAAATCGCCAGTAAACTAATAGCCCCAGCAACCAACCCGGATACATTCAACCACGCCAAAAATTCATCACACGTCAAAATATCACCACATGACGACGCCAAATACCTTGTTATAAAAACAGAAAAGGTAAGAGCCAAAGGTGTCACCAGCAGAATACTCCAATTCACAAGGGATGGTAATTTGGTGATGTGCGACATTTGTATAATCAGGAGAACGCTGAGCGGTGTGCCGAGTGACCAGATTGTCCAGCTAATCACGTCATAATACGGTGTAACCTCCGCAATAAAACCACGCGCCAAATCAATAAAAAAGGCTGTGCCCAGAATCAAGAAATAAAGAACAGGCAAAATAACGCGAACAATATTCCCTGCACGAAAGCTGACATACACCAACAGATAAACGCATTGAAACACGCCTATCAAGGAAACAACTTCTGGAATGGTGAAAAGAATATTATTCATTATAACTATGCAGGATAAACGCTATTGCTCTCTATATAAAGCGATTAATACGGCCCTTCACATATTGGATTCACCGCCGCCTCTTCTTTGCTTAATGTCCGCTCACATATGTATGCCTTCATGGCATTCACCTCATTGGGATGAAGGTCAGCTGCGCTGGTTTTCAATATTTCTAACAGCAAAGCATAAGCTGCTTTTTTTTCACCTTTTTCTGTCAGAATGAATGCAGGCATTTGCCGCACCCAGTTAGGCGCTTCATCATATTTCGTGTTCGCCAGAATATGGGCCATCTCTAAAGCTTTGTCCAAATCATGCAGCTGATAACGCGCCAAAAAGACCCCTTGCGCGAACCAACGCCATTTTTGCCCTTCTGCATGCTCTCCAACCTTTTGAAGGTAGTCCAGAACAGGGCGAAATTTTTCAGGGGTTTGCACACTGCCAAAATAATATGCCGCAAGATAAGGGATAAAATCAGAATGAGGGTCTAGATGGTCTTGTAAAAAGAACCATTTGGTCAACTCATCATATTTGTAATCATCCAAAGACGTAACGCGCCCACCCGTATCCCCTAAATTCTGTAACATAATGCCATTGAGACGATACGCAAAACCTGCATCTCCAATACCATAAGCGGCAGCATACTTTTGCTCCGGTGCGGGCGGAACATTATTCCAACGTGCCTGAATATCACGGCCAGAAAACCAAAATATAATATTAAGACACAGCGCAAATGCCAAACACAACTGAACCTGTTTATCTCTAGAAGACAAAAGCATTAATTTTCATCTCCTTCTTAAAATTGTCGACGAAGAAAGTCTAGTGACGCCGCCAATAATACCAAGGCAGAAAAGACAACACCCTGCCCTATGATATAGGCAAGACCAATGGCGCTGCCCTCAGCACCATAAATCAACCATGATGATTGCCCCATCAAATCAAGGCGCGGCATAATAACAGAGACCATTTGCAACGCCATCGCATAAATCCCCGTACTATCAACGAGAGTAGAGTCTGTTATACCGAGTAATTGTCCCATCATACGCGCCAAAACGTAAAAGCCCGATGTGACCAAAGCCGCGGTTGCTGAACTGGATATATACATTGAAAAAAATAATGCGGCATTCACCATAATGATACTCTCTACGATAATGCTCGCAATCCACAGAATATGGCCATCGCCAAATAAATGCGGCGCGACGGCATAAACAGCCAGCCCAACCGTCAACCCCATAAATATTGCAAGCAACGAGAAAGAAAATGCATATGAGAAAATAATTTGCAGGCGTCCAATTGGTCTGGAAAGTAGGAACTCTATATCTTTGCCCTCAAAGGAACGCCGAATAAAGAAAACAACAAAAAGAACCAACCCGAAGACAGAGATAAAGCGCAAACCCGACGCGGCGAAAATAACCGTGAATTGGTCTTTCTCAATCACCGCCGCATTCCCTAAGAACAAAGCTAGCGAACTGCCAAGTAATAGAATTACAATCAGGGACAAAATCAAACGATCCCGAAGTGCCGCTATCAAAACATATTTAACAAGGGGAAAAGACATGTCTACACTTTATAATTAACGCAAAAAGAAGCTTAGGAGAGGTGATTATAATTTAAATGGTCTTCTATCACCCGAGAAGGCTCTATATAAATCCCGATCCGTATTGTGGATTGTCTGTTCAGGAGAATCTATAATTGTCGCCTTCAAGAATATTATCAACTCGGTCTTGGAGATAAGATCATCTTGTGTCCGGAACAAATTACCAAAGATCGGCATTTCTCCCAAGATTGGTACAGATTCTTTCTTACTGACAACTCTATCTTGTAACAAACCACCCATTACGATCGCTTGCCCAGAATTAACCCGCACAACCGTATCAATTTCTTGCACATTCACTTCCGGTATCGCCGAGGTAATAAGCCCTGCGCCCACAAGAGCAATCGAAGGATCTTGCACAGTATTCACAATATTTGTGACCGTCGGACGAACAAACATAGAGATTGTTCTGTCTTCAAGATTAATTGATGGCTGAACATTAATCAGCACCCCTTCAGGAACAGATTTAATCTCTGTATCAATCTCCAATGTCACATCACCCGTGTCATCGTCAGTTTCTCTGTTCAGATCGATTTCAAAGAATACACGGTTTGTTGCAACATTAAGAACAGCCGATTGGTTATTCATAACCGTTAAGCGAGGGCTGGCCAAAGCGCGAACTGTGCCAAAACCTGATATCGCATCAATAAAGACACCAACATCACTGCCACTGTAACCAATTTGAAAATTCGATGTTGCCGCAACCGATCCACCAGGCTGCGTCAATGCCGTAATTGCAGCACCAGGCGTTGCATCCAAGAAGCGCATAACCCCTTTGGTATTTTCCGTTAACACTTCCCAATCAATACCAGTGATATATTCATCTTTGAGGGTTACTTCAAATATTTTAGCCTCAACCAAAACCTGCGACGTAATAGAACGACGAATTTCATTAAGATACTGTTCAATGTCTTTGTGTCCGCGCTCTGGTGCCAGCACACTAATCAAGCCTGCTTGCTTATTTAGGCTGAACGATGAACCATTACCTTCTTCATCACCAGCAGTGTCCAGATCATCATCAACAGGCAAGGATTCAACATTCAAAACGACTTCCGGAGGTTGAACAGTTACACCATCGCCATTCTGCTGAGGTGCTACAGCTTCAACATTTGGGTTTTTCTCTGCCACAGTGATTCTAGGGTCACGTTTGGTCTTCAGCCCCCCCGTTGTAACACCACTCAAAATCTGTTCAAGGTTAAGTTCAAGCTCTCCCCAAAAATCAGACGTACTCTCAGAAGATGCGGTATAGCTGGAGCCAGTATCCGCGCCTTCACCGGAAACAACGGAGATAGTCGTACTGATGTTACCGCTGTTAGAGCGAACGAAACTCAAATAATCGATTTTATAATTTTTAATATAAGGTGTATCAAGTTCAATACGTAAGAACGAATCTTCAAATTTATAGCGCAATCCTGCCATCGCACAGATACGCCCAATCACAAGATCAAACGGCTTATTACGTGCCGTAAAGATGATTGAACCACGGATATTCGGATCCAGCTCCAAGTCATATTCGGCTTGCGTCGCCAATTCGTATAAAATATCTTTCAATGGAACAGTCTGGTTCACAGAAACAGAAACCAACGGCACAGATTTCATGCTTTCCGGTGTTGATGATATATAGGGCTGTAACGCAGGGATAGACGCCATTGATGTGTCTTTATCATCAGCTGTTGTTTCCGGAAGCCTTTCTGACATACCATCTCTGAAATCTTGAAACTCCAGATTAGCAGCACGGTCTGTCTTCGTATAATTTGCCGCTAAATCGCAAGAAAAAAGCGAAATACTTGCACATGCAATAAGTGAAAATTTAACCCACTTGTTTTGAATAAATGGTTTTACAATACTAAAAGAAGACATGTTTCAGAATACTCCAAAATCTTGATATAACGATGAGAAATAACCAGCAGGAAACGCCAGCGAATGATTCTAGTACTTATTATAAGAACATAAATACCTAAAAACTATGATTTTTTTTGTCTAATTTTGGAATAAGATCTGTGCATAACCCTGTTAGAAGCAAAAAAACACATTCTGTCGATTACTCACTGAACGATATACGTGACGTATCAACACCGCCCAAAGCATCACGCCCTGCACCTTGTGTATTTTGCACCATCTTAGCTTGCTGAACTTTTATTTTCATATCAGATGGCTTATCGGAATTCGTGATGGCCGTATCTTCGGTAATTAAATCATCCATGAACAAGCGCATAAGCGACTGATCAAAAGTGGACATCCCGATAGAATTATTCTGCTCCATCACATCATGAATTTTCCCGATTTCCCCTTTCAAAATAAGCTCACGCACAAGGCCTTGATTAATCAGCACCTCAATCGCAGGTGCAAGCCCACCACCAATACTGGGCAATAACCGTTGAGAAACAATCCCTTTCAAATTCATCGATAAATTCAAACGAATCTGATTATGGGCATCTTCAGGAAATAGATTAACAATACGCTCAATCGCCTGATAAGAGTTATTTGTATGGATTGTAGCCAAGCATAAATGTCCGGTCTCCGCGATAGATAAAGCCTGCTCCATCACTTCGCGATCACGAATTTCACCAACCAGAATAACATCAGGCCTCTGACGCAAAGAATTTTTCATCGCCGTTGCAAACGACTCAGTATCCACACCGACCTCACGCTGCGTAACAACACAGCCCTTATGCTCGTGAAAAAACTCAACTGGGTCTTCAATTGTAATAATATGCCCGGAACTGTTTTTATTACGTTGGTCAATCATCGCCGCCAATGTCGTAGATTTACCTGATCCGGTCATCCCCGTCACAAGAATTAAGCCACGTTTTTCCATTGCCAAACTCTCAAGGATTTTGGGTAATCTCAGCGCACTAAAACTTGGGATTTCAGACACAATACGTCTGATAACCAACGCCGGAAATTGCCTCTGGCGTAAAACATTAATACGAAAACGTCCATGCTCTCCCATATCAAGAGCGGTATTCAGCTCCATCTGAACATCAAAATCACGACGCTGGCGACTGGTTAACATCGACGCCAAAATCTCGTTAATATCATCGGGGGAAAGCGCTTCATCCGTCAGCTTAATCAGCCCGTCATCACCACGCAATGTCGGCGGACAGCCAACAGTAAGATACATATCACTGGCTTCATGCTTATTCATTGCACTAAGGTATGTAAAAATTAGTGGTGCACTCAAAATGAATATCCTTCTTCATTTTTCTTGGAGTTAATAGAGACCGTGTCTCCCCCCGCATTCATATCATAGCCTTCATCTTCGGTTGGCATTTTATCCCCCCCCAAAGCTGTAGATGCATATTCTTCATCACGCTCTTCAGATTCATCAGAGTTTTTCATCGTGACGCGGCGTGCCTCTTCTTTACTAATGATACCGCCTTCAAGAAGGTTTCCGATAGCATCTTCCATGGTAATCATACCGTAACGCGAACCTGTCTGCATCATAGAGAACATTTGTGGAATTTGATTTTCACGAATAAGGTTTCGAACCGCGTTCGTGCCAACAAGAACTTCGAACGCACCAACACGTCCACCGCCCTCTTTCTTGAGGAGTGTTTGTGCAACAATGCCCTGTATCGAACTGGAAAGCATGGCACGCACCATTTCTTTATCTTCACCCGGGAACACATCAATAATACGGTCAATTGTTTTGGACGCTGAATTCGCATGCAATGTACCAAAAACCAAATGCCCCGTTTCCGCAGCGGTCAAAGCCAAGGATATCGTTTCATGATCGCGCATCTCCCCAACCAAAATAACATCAGGGTCTTCACGCAACGCACTTTTCAGAGCCCGCGCAAAGGTATGAGTATCCTGTCCAACCTCCCTGTGGTTAACAAGGGATTTTTTAGAGGAATGAAAAAATTCAACCGGATCTTCAATCGTCAAAATATGCTTTGAATGATGTGTATTAATATGATTAACCATCGCCGCCAAAGTTGTGGATTTACCACTACCAGTCGGACCGGTCACAAGAACAAGCCCTTTTTCAAGGTTTGCAAAACGACGCAACACCGGTGGAAGATCAAGCTCTTCCATTGTTGGTACAACCGTTGGAATTGTTCTAAACACTGCCGCCGCGCCAAGACGCGTTGTAAAACCGTTTACACGAAAACGCGCCTTATCACCCAAAGCAATCGCGAAATCCAGTTCCATATTTTTTTCATATTCTGAGCGCTGCTCTTCCGTCATAACCGAATAAAGCATCGTGCGGATATCATCACTGCCAAGTGCATCGGCTTTCACCCGTTTCATCTCCCCACTAACGCGAATAATCGGCGGACTACCTGCACTTAAATGTAAGTCAGATGCATCATTTTGCATGGTAAAAGCGAGAAGTTGTGTAAGATCCAAAGCGGGTCTCCTTTAATGTGTATGCTAACAGTATATAGTCTTATAGGAATAAGATGAAGGGAAAGTAAAAATTTACAGCTATATCCACCCTATTTTAAAATTAAAAAATACCTTGTAATAATAATAGAGAATAAAAAGACACAATCAGCGCCGGACCGAACGGAAAAACATCTTGTTTAAAGACCACGCGCCAACCAAGTGCAAAGGCAATAGCCAACGTGCCTGACAGTATCATAAAATAAGGTAAAGTATTGATTCCAAGCCATAATCCAGCCACCATAAAAAACTTAACATCACCAAATCCGAGGCTGTTTCTCTTTAAGATTTTAGTCAAAACAAAACCAAGAAACCACGATAAAAAGCCATAGAAAAAAGCCCCTGCAATATAAACCATCAAGAGATCTGTAGCCTGAAAATTTTCACCTAAAGAGAACCAATAAAGTAAACGCGCCGCCCCTATCCCCATAAGAATAAAAACGAGCTGATTCGGCAAAATCATATGCTTTAAATCGATCACACAAAGAGCAATTAAAAACGGAACACTCGCCATCAGAAATAGAGAAGAGATATTCAAACCAAAAACAAGATAAACGAGAACGCATAACACGCCGCTAACAATTTCTGTTAAAGGATATCTGGGTGATATTTTATTTGAGCAATGCCTGCATTTTCCGCCAGTCAAACACCATGAAAGCACAGGGATTAAATCTAAAGCACCAAGGTTCGCTTTACATTTAGGACAAGCAGATCGCTCAGCTCCCCAAGGTAACTTCTTCGGCACACGATAAATTAGCGCCGTTGAAAAACTCCCCAGAACCAATCCAAGACATATGACTGTAAAAATCTCTATATAAAACATAATAATTCCGACCTGAAGAGACAGGAATTAGCGAATTTGCGCCAAACGCTCATAAACCGAAGCACGTGGAATTGTACGCCCCGCACCATAGACAGTATCAATTTCCAAAGCCTTCTCATAATAAGAAACGGCTTGCTTCGTCTGCCCTGCTCTATCCGATATAATGCCCATATTAAACACGTGATTTGCGTTTTGAGGCTCCATACTCGCAGCCATTCCCAAATAACTTAACGCTGTCGCTGTATCACCAGTTTGGGCAGCAACGATCGCAACCTGCGCCGTCAAGCCAACATGGCTCTGGTTGTTCTTGTGCAAATCCATCAAACGACGCAAAGCCACAGCAGGATAACGCGTGCCCAACAGCCCAAGCATATTAACCTTAACCTCAAGGTTATCAGAATCCAGTTTGGACAAGGCTTCATACATCCCCATCGCTTCATCAAAACGCTCTAACTTTTGAAGTGCAACAGCGCGCCCCATCAAAATCCGTACATCTTTCTTATTCTTGGCATAAAGCCCATCAAACATTTGAAACGCAGAATCATAACGCCCCAAAGCCAATGCACGCTCAGCAGAAACAACCTGCGCGGCCTTCGTGTTCGCACCATGGTTTTTTGTAACAACCACATATTTAGAAGCAGGCTGCGTCACAGGGTTAACACTTACCGGCCCATCACCGGCCATCTCTCCTTGAGGAACGAGGTTCTCAGCATCAAAGAATGTACCATCTCCGACATCCATAGCAACGCTGGTAGATGACGTAGCGGCGGCATCCTTTACTTTCTTATCTCCATCCTCAGTGTTCAGTTCATCCACTGCCGGAACCGTTACATGCGGATCATCCATAACAATAGGAGTACTCTGCGCCCATCCACTAACAGGAAGAGTAAAAACACCCAACGTTACAACGCAAAATGCACGAATAGAACGGGAAGAAGGAAATAACACAGACATATTATTGGGTCTTTCAATGAAAGTGCTCGAATGAGCAGAGGAGAAAAGCGAATCAATTACGCTATAGATATAAATTTATTGTATCACGCAGCGGCTTTATGCTCAATGAAATCAAGGAAGGCTTGCTCAAGATTGTCTGTATGAGTTTGTTTTTTCAAATCATCCGTTGTCCCGACATAGCGAATTTCACCCTCATGCAGCAAAGCAACGCGATCACAGATTTCATCCATATCCGCCAAAATATGAGAGCTTAGAAAGATTGTGCGTTCTTTATCTTTCATATCATTTATCATTTTTTTAACCAGCGAACGCGCCAAAGGATCTAAGCCGCTCATCGGTTCATCCAATATAAACAACGAACAACCGGTCAACATCGTCCCCATCAGGCCAAGCTTCTGACGCATCCCCTTGGAATATGTATTCATACGCCGATTAAGCGCATCGGTGTCTAAAGCCAAAGCCTGCGCCGCCGCAATCATTTCATCTTTATTGAATGGTTGCTTATAAAGCTGCAAAGAAAATCGCAGAAACTCCATCCCTGTTAAGAACCACGGGGGTTCAAATTTTTCCGGCAAATAAGATAACTTGGCTTTGCTTTGTTTACTTGATTTGTTTTGTCCGAAGATAGAAATCTGGCCACTATCTTGTTCTCGTAAGCCCAAAATAGATTTGATTAATGTCGTTTTCCCTGCGCCATTCAGCCCCATCAAACCAAATATTTCACCTGGCTGGACGGTCAAACAAATATCATTAATCGCTGATTTTCCTGCATATGCAACGCAGACATCTTCAATAAGCAGTGCGGGGTTATTCACAGTTTTGGCCTTACTTGTAAATTTAATATTGAAGTCATTGTAGTATTATCCGGGAAGGAACATTCTGGCATCCAGATTAAAGCGCTGATGTGCACGCAAACGTAGTGGGAATATTTGCTTCGTATATTCATCCAACCATTTAATCTCAATGTAATCCTCAAAAACCTGAAGATCGAGAACTTCTTTGGGAACCGCGTCCGGCGTAACGCGTTGCCCATTAATCCAGATAACCCACTCATTCTTCTTAGTATAAAGAATACCACCCAAAGTGATATCACGAGGGCCTGGATCCGGTTCAAACTCATCTCCCCGATCCAAAGCATCAAGCTCCGCTTGCGTTGGCGCGCGAACAACACCCCTTGATCTTTGTGCCTCTAAAATTGCCTTATATTGCCAATAGGTGAAAAATAAAGATGGAATATTTTCAATTGAAAATTTAGCCTTTGCAGCAGCTTTAGGCTTCGCCACCGCACCGCGGCTACCTCCGTTTTGCGCGTGCGCGACAGAGGGCTGCACCACGACGACAAAAGCCAGCAATACGGTGAATGCCGTATAAATTATCTTTGTCTTATGTTTCATAATCATATCCTTACTGATCCAACCCCTATTTAGGCTTTTTCATTATGACTTGAGATTCAGGAATAATCGTACGCCACGACATTAAAATTTCCGCACTCACCAAAACAGGGTTTGTCCCTGATGCGATTGCACGTAAAACAGGCGAACTAACATCCCGTGTACGGTTTATCTTTATTCCATCCAAAGACAAGTGCCCCGGAAAAGAACGCTTTGCCAATTCTATATATCTATAAACAGACGCATCATCAAACGCTTCAAGTTTAATCTCGATCGGGCTCATCAATATTTTATGATTGGCTTTTTTCGCCTCCACATCGTCTTGAACAAAACCGGACTTAACACTGACGACCGCCGATATCACTCTGGATTTATCCTGAATAACACTCAACAGTGCTTTGGCTTCACTTCGTCCCTGCGCCGAGAATAAGCCTTTGGCCTTTAACTCATCAAAACGATCTTGTTGTTGATCCAGCTGCTCAAATTCAATTTGCATACGGTCAATATCTAATTGAACAGAATTAACTTGTGATCGCAAACCGCGCAGACGCCGCGACGATGTCTCTTCTTCCGGCATGGCATATAAATAAACCCCAGCAGCCAAAGCAGCATTCGCACTTATAAGTATCAATAAAATGATTAATCGCTTAATCCCGATGACCTGTATCATTGCTCTGGCCCCTCAATACTAATCTCTGCCACATAATCCTGTGATACAGATTTTTTCTTTGCATCGCCGGTTTCAACGACGATTTCCTCACTATATTCATAATCTTCAAGCAATTTTGTAATACTAACATCATGATCAGAAAGGGCTTTCTGCAAACGTACACTCAGAGACCTTATCTCCGCATTCCCTTTTTCTGCATTTGTTGTGCTTGGAAAAGTCATCTGCATACTTGCAACAAATAAAGGCGCTTTTGCAGCATTACCACTCAGAATTTTTTGCGCCAAACCAGGCTTTCCACGCTTAAGATCAAAACGATCTATACGCATATTACGCCCCAAAGCCACACCAATATTATAAAATAACGGTAGAATATCTATCTGCTTTTTCTCCAACACATCGTAAACAGCCAAGGAGCTTTGTATGAGCTGAATATTATAGCCCAAATCCGTCTTACGTTTCACCTCTTTGCTATATTGCAAATCCAACTGCCCCTTACGATGAGAGATATCCTCTATATCGGTTTTTATTTCGGAGAGAGACTGCATACTATTCAAAAGTTGATACCCTAAGAACACGCCCATAAAGACAAGGAAGAACGAGGCAAGTGCCGCCATCTGCCGCGGTTGAGAGACGCGATCAATCTGCTTTGCCTTCATCGGCAAGATGAAGCGGCTTTTACGGCCGATCCATGCCAAATGCATTGCAGTCGCATGATAGGCCGTGTTTCCGGGCCCCAAATTTAATTTCAAATAATCTGCAGCATCATCGGATGTCAGAGAGAAGAAATTACACTGAGCCTCTATTAACTCACTGACAATATCGCCAGTCCCCGGTTCGGATATCAATATGACATTCAAACCATCAGATGGGTCAAAACCAAAACGTGATAGATAACTCATCGTTGCCTGAAATTCCTGATGGACATCTTTTGCCCACAAAACAGGGTCATCATCCGTTTCAGCAATCGGCGTCATCCGTGTTAAAGCAAGTTCACCATTACGGATAACAATCTGACGTAAGCCCCCATTTTGGTGCTGCCCCATAAATATTGTCCATTGTGCCTTGTCCTCCCCCTTTGGAGAGAGCTTATCCGACAATTTCTTAATCATATCGGATGATTCAACAGGCAGCAGACAAAAACCAGCCACAGGTGCCAAAGACAAACGCGTGGCATTCATTGTTTTTGTGAAGGAATCACTCGCCGGAACGGCTGCAAAAATATAAACATCCCCACCTAATGAATTTTCCGTTTTTTTGATTTTTTCCTTCAAAGGAAGCGCCGCACGCACAGGATAATTCGGGAAGGCGACTTTCAGCTTTCTTTTAACAATACTTTGCTTATCCAAAGCACTCACACGAGGCACTTTTTCTTTTCTATAGTGCTGTTCAACCATATCATTAAGGATTAGAACCGGCTTCCCACCGCAATCCTTAGAAATAATAATAGATACGCTATCCTCAAAATCATCGGCAGACCATGGCACGGCCTCGATAAATTTTACGCCTTTAGAATCCACACTGTAGATGAGGAGAGCCTCATCCGAAATCATAAGGATAGTTCTTGACGGTGCTAGAATAGATAAAGACATGTGAAAAACACTCAAAAATTAAAAATCGACCATATTACCTAGGTTCATATAGATAGGGCCTAAAGACCCTGCAGCGATCCAGACAATCACCAACGCAAGTATAATGGTTAATGTCGGCTGAATCATCTCAATTAATGCATCAATCGCTTCATCGACATCTTTTGTATAGAATTCCGAGACCTGATCCAGCACGACAGCAAGATTACCGGATTCCTCTCCGATCTTCACCATACGTATAACCATGCTTGGAAATTCACCTGATGCATTCAACGCATCGGAAAGCGGACTGCCGGATTGGACGTATATCTCCACCCCTTCCATCGCATCAATAAGTGCAAGATTGCTGACTGTTTTTCGCGCTGATTTTAACGCACTGATCACATCGATACCGCTGGCAAAGAGCGATGCAAAAGTCTGTGAATAACGTGCAATTGTTATCTTTCTAATCAGATTTCCAGCAATAGGAGCAACAAGAAGCAGCGAATCAATTTTATATGCAACGGCATCAGATGATTTCCTCAGCATAATAAATGTAGCTGCGAGGATAAGAGGTGTAAGCACCACAATGATCGCACCATAGACCGGCAAACCCAATATATGGAACTGCGGTTGCACAAAAAAGTTGGATGTTGCAATCAGCCATACTGAAAACCACGGTAATTCAAGGTCAAGATATTTCAAAAACCCGACAATTTGCGGCACAACAACGCTCATCATAAAAGTAACAACGCCCATTACAACAGCCCCTGTAATCATAGGACTACGCGTTGCTTTCTTGACTTTTGTCTGCATCGCGTCAACCCATTTTAAGTAACGCACCAATTGAAGATAAACGGCTGTTAAATCCCCCGTATCCTCCCCCGATTTAATAAGAGAAATATAAAGTGGTTTAAAAACCTTCGGATGCTTTTCCAAAGCCTCAGACAAAGACGCACCATCACGGACATCACGATGTATTTCACTCATCATATCGCGCATTTGGTCATTTTCCGCGCCATCGCGAATATCAGACAAAGCGTCAAGCAACGGCACACCCGCACTTTGCATTTGCTCCATATGAATAAAAAATTGAATAAGATCTCTGAGCAAAACTTTATTCCGCGCAAGACCGGATAGAAACGTCTTTTTCTTGCTTAAGGTAGAACATTGAATAAGCTCAAGCCCTGCCGTTTGAAGCTGATTATATAAATCCACTTCATTAACAGCAGATAAAGTCCCCCGAACCGGACGACCCCTGACATTAACAGCTCTGTACTTATAACGTTCGATGCTCTGCACCTTTTTAAGTTAAAAAATCAAGTTTAGTCAGAAAGAACCAAGACGAAGGAATTATACTCTGAGATCAACAACCTTTGCCAAGGCAGCAAAATCGGTAATCCCTTCCAACACTTTTAGAATGCCATCGTCGCGCAAACTTTTGAAGCCCTTTTTTAAAGCAAGTGCTTTTAATTCTGCTTTTGATTCATTTTTGGCAACAATTTCGTCCAAATCTTCATCAAATAATAGAATTTCAACAACTGCGACACGCCCTTTATAGCCCTTATTCATACAAGCACTACAGCCTTCTGCTGGCGCTTTATAAATCTTGGGAGCATCCGCAACATCAACACCCAAAATTTCGCATTCATGCGCATCCGCAGTATATTCAATTTTACAACTCTTACATAGACGCCGCGCAAGACGCTGTGCAAAGACAGCGGTAATCGCACCGGCAAGCATTCCGGGCTTCATGCCAAGATCAAGCAAACGCGGAATTGCACCAAAAGAATCATTTGTATGTAATGACGTATAAACTTGGTGTCCTGTCATCGCGGCTTTCAACGCCATCTCTGCTGTGGTTTTATCACGAACCTCACCAATAAAGATAATATCGGGGTCTTGACGAAGTAAGGCTTTAATACCATCCGCAAACTCCAAAATTCCTTCACGAACATGTGTTTGACGGATCATCGGCAATGTATATTCCACAGGATCTTCCAATGTCTGGATATTAACCTCAACATCATTAATTTCATTCAACATAGAATAAAGAGACGTCGTTTTACCACTTCCTGTTGGTCCGGTTACAATGATAATCCCCTCGGGCTTTGAATTTGCATGGTCTATCTTAGCCATATTTTCTTCACTGAAGCCCAGATCGCTCAGCGGCATAATGCTTGAGCTCTTATCAAGAACCCGCAACACAATATTCTCACCGTGAACCGTTGGCAAAGAAGACACGCGAAAATCTGCCTCACGTCCTCCGATATTCATATTAAAACGCCCATCTTGCGGCGTTAATTTATCCGCAATATTCATTTCAGACATAATTTTCAAACGCTGAGATATCCCGCTCCAATGCTGTTTATGCAAGATTTGTGCGGTAAACAAGACACCATCCAAACGGTATCTTAAGCGAACAAAGTTATCTTCCGGCTCAAAATGCAAGTCAGACGCGCCAAGCTTAACCGCGTCAAAAACAAGTGCATTAACAAGACGTACAATCGGATGCGTGAACGCTTCACTCTCATCCAGAGACGCAACATCTTGTTGTTCTCCCCCCTCTTCCAATTCATCAAGGATACCTTTAATAGAACTCGCATAACCATAGGCCGCATCGATAGCCTCCGACAAAATCGCCGACGTTGTAACCATAGGCTTGATTTGAATGCCCTTAGGCAAATATCGGCGTAATGTGTCTAAGGCAACGACATCATAAGGGTCAGACATCGCCACATGGACTTCGCCGTCCTCTTCATCCAGTAAAATAGGCAACACTTGGTGCTGCACCGCTATATTTTTATCCAGTAAAGCCAGAGCATCGCCATCAACAATCGTATTGCGAGGGTCAAAGACACCAAAACCTGACGTTTCCGCAAGGAAAACCGTCAATGCATCTTCTTCAATAAAACCAAGGGAAACTAGAATTTCTCCAAGCATTTTGCCGGATATTTTCTTTTCCTGTAAAGCAACATTCAACTGATCTTCGGTAATAAGCCCCATGGAAACCATACGTTCCCCCATACGGCCTCTTCCGGCATCCTGATCATCTTGTGCATCATCTTGTGTAGTTTGCAGCCCGCCAGCAACCGTCTGTAATGCCGTGCCTGTATCAGCAACCGGACTTACATTATCCTCGACAATACTTACATTTTCTTCAACAATTTCAACAGAAACAGCTTCAAGGTCTTCAATACCCGCCTCATCAATAATAAATTCTATGTCTTCGACGTCACTATTAACGCTCGGCTTCACAACCGGGCTGTCATCGTCATCCATCGTTACTACAAGTTCAATATCATCCATATCGATCGCTACACCTTTAGTTCTGTGCTTTTATAACTCTAATTTATCAAAAATACGCAGTGTAGAAACATAGCCAAGAAAGCCATTGCCCCTTTTTATCAGGAAAAGGTTAACATTTCATGTAAAACCAGCTTTAAGCAATAAAAAAGGCGAACATAACTCGCTCGCCTTCTATAATAATTATTGTGCGATATTATTCCGCAGCAACAGCAATCTTCTCTGCTTCTTCACGTGGCCATGATGTAAATGTCATCACAGACTCGTCAACACCACAAATTGTCGTACACAAACGTGCAGAAACAAGATATGGATCAGAGTTTGCACCCGGGCGACGATCTTCAAGATAACCATAACCCTGTTGAGCAACCAATTGTGGAATACGAATAGAACATCCGCGATCCGCTGTTCCAGCTCTGAAAGTATTGATATCACATGTTTCATGCGCACCCGTCAAACGACGATCCAAAGCATGACCATACAGCTTAATATGCTGCTGATGCTTTTCACTCAACGCTTTCACTGCAGCATCAATAGCCTCTTGGCCCTTTGCCTTATCGCGCGTATCATTTGTCGAGAAGTTTGTGTGCATTCCTGCACCATTCCAATCACCTAAAATAGGCTTGTTATGTATAGAAACTGTTACACCATAATCTTCAGCAATACGGTATAGCAACCAACGTGCAATCCAAACATCATCAGATGCTTTCATTGCACCAGCGTCTTCAGTTCCACCACGATAACCAATTTGGAATTCCCATTGTCCGGGCATAACTTCCGCATTGATACCATAGAATAGAAGACCAATATCAAGACATGCCTGCGCATGCTCTTCTACAATGTCACGACCATAAGCTTCATCTGCGCCAACGCCACAATAATATGGGCCTTGAGGACCTGGAAAACCTTGCTCAGGCCAACCAAGAGGCTGACGCCCTTTAAACAATGTATATTCCTGTTCAAAACCACACCATGGGTCTTGCTCTGCCGCACCTGCATCAAGTACAGCGCGTAATTGCGCGCGCGAGTTAGAGACATGTGGCGTACCATCAGGATTATAAACTTCGCTCATAACAAGATAATTGCCTTCGCCACGAATTGGGTCAGTCACAAAATACACAGGCTTCAGGATACAATCAGAATTGTTGCCCTCTGCTTGTAATGTTGATGATCCGTCAAAGCTCCACTCAGGGAAATCCTCAATAGATGGCTTTGATCCCAGATCCACGACACGCGCTTTTGAACGCAATTTCCGTGTAGGTACGGCGCCATCCAGCCATATATATTCAGCTAAAGTAAAATTAGACATTAAACTCTCCATTGTTCGATATTATTTTTATACCGCGGAGCGTCACACATTTAATGCAAGAAATCAACTTTTAAGAGAATTCAAAAGTACAATGAACCCTAACGTATCTCACGGGGTAGCAAAGCTTATTTCATATAGCACTTGTTTAAGTTCTACTTCAAAAGTTGCAACAAGTTGTTTATCAGCTTCCGGAACATTCTGTGCAGAGCTCAACAGACCCAAATTTGCTTCAATCTTTGCTCTCGCTTCAGGCTTAAGCATTTTCAATAGCTCCGGCGGTATCGCTGCTCTAATATCATCATACCCTGTCCGCGTTGCCGACGAATTTCCAGTAAAATGCGCAAACAAAACCCGATCACCAATCGTTGCCCAATCCTCAGCACTGCTAAAACGGTAAACAGGGGTGTCACCCACAGTTTCACTATATGAATAACCAGTAACAATTGCCGTAAGCCTATCATAATAGGCTGGTGTGTCTTTCTGCATAATGCGAATATTCTCAACCAATATTGGCATATTTTCCTTCGCGATTAATTTCGGATTGTACTTAAAGAATGAAGAAACGCCAGCCGCTTTCATTTCCTCGGATAAAGAGTGCAACACCTTTTGAGATCCAATAAAAGCCGCAACTTCGTTTCTCTTTAAAAGCTGCTGTTTTGCCGCCACAGAGACACCGGAAAAAGTCACCAACGCACACACCAATAACAATGTCAGTTTAACAATATTCATTTGAACATCCTCCTTATAAAATTTGATAGAAATAGATGAAAGGAGCCTGATTAAGCTCCTCCCTGAAAAATATAGTTCTACAATTCTTAAGTATCCAAGAAGCTGCGCAATTTACGGCTACGGCTTGGATGCTTCAATTTACGCAGAGCTTTGGCTTCGATCTGACGAATACGTTCACGCGTCACGTGGAACTGCTGTCCGACCTCTTCCAAAGTATGGTCAGTATTCATACCAATACCAAAGCGCATACGAAGAACACGTTCTTCACGTGGGGTAAGCGATGCAAGCACACGCGTTGTTGTTTCACGTAAATTCGAGTGAATGGCACTATCAACCGGCAAAATAGCATTTGTATCTTCGATGAAATCACCCAGCGATGAATCTTCTTCATCTCCAATTGGTGTTTCAAGGGAAACCGGCTCTTTTGCGATTTTCAGAACCTTGCGGACTTTATCCAATGGCATATGTAAGCGTTCAGCCAACTCTTCCGGTGTTGGCTCGCGGCCAATTTCATGCATCATCTGACGTGATGTGCGCACAAGCTTATTGATTGTTTCAATCATATGCACAGGAATACGAATTGTGCGCGCCTGATCCGCGATTGAACGCGTAATAGCCTGCCTAATCCACCATGTCGCATAAGTCGAGAATTTATAACCACGACGATATTCAAATTTATCAACGGCTTTCATCAAACCGATATTACCCTCTTGAATCAAATCAAGGAATTGAAGACCACGATTTGTGTATTTCTTCGCAATCGAAATAACCAGACGTAAATTCGCCTCAACCATTTCCTTCTTCGCGCGCGCTGCTTCTTTTTCACCTTTTTGAACGGTGCCGACAATACGACGCCATTCACCAATCGGCAACATGGCTTCTTCGGAAATCATCGCAATATGATCGCGCATCTTTTGAACTTGCTCGCCATGCTTCTCAGTAAAGGCAGCCCAACCTTTACCCTTTAACTTGCCAACACGCTCAAGCCATGCAGGGTCAAGCTCAAAACCATAATGTTCTTTAAGGAAGTCCTCACGCTTCACCTTACATTCAACAGCAAGGCGCATAATTTTACCTTCAGTACTGACCAACTCACGGTTCATGCTATAGAGGCGGTCAATCAATTGCTCAATCCGTGCATTATTCAAATGCACTTCATTCATCAAAGCAATCATCTCGTCTTTAAGTTTATCGTACTTCTTATTTGCAGCGGCCTCAGGCTCTTCACCTTTTTGCAACGCGCCAAGACGCTCTTGCTGAACCTTTTGCATTTTCTTATAGGTTTTTTGGATATTCCCGAATATTTCAAAAACTTGTGGAGATAGCTCTTCTTCCATTACAGAAAGAGAAACATTACCTTCATCTTCATCCTCGTCGTCGTCAGTAGACTCACCATCAGTAGTGGCTGCATCAGATTTCTCTGCATCTTCGCCATCTTTCTTTTCTGCACCTTCGCCGTCTTTATTCTTAGCATCTTCAATTTTCTTCGCAGCAAGAGCCGCTTCAGCAGCCTTAGCCAAACCTTCTGCCGTTGCATCAACTTCCGGCCCTTTATATGTCGCATCAAGGTCAATAACCTCACGCAGCAAAATATCACCCTCTTGAAGCGATTTATACCAAGCAATCAACGACTCAATGGCCAGCGGGCTTTCACACATCCCACCAATCATCATACCGCGTCCGGCTTCTATACGTTTTGCAATTGCAATCTCGCCTTCACGTGAAAGCAACTCAACTGCGCCCATTTCACGCAAGTACATGCGAACAGGGTCATCCGTACGGCCAGTATCATCATCTGCGATGTTACCGCCTGATTCGTATTCGTCATCACTGTCCGAGTCAGATTTTTTCTCTGCATCAGCCGGAGCATCTTCCATCTTCTCAACCAGCTTAATGCCGCCATCAGACAAAGCCGCCATCGCATCTTCGATTTGTTCAGGTGTTACAGCCTCGGCAGGCAACGCTTTATTGAACGCATCAAAGGTAATTGCACCTTTTTCTTTACCTTCACCGAACAATTTTTTGACAACGCGCGCCATCGCCGCTTTTGTCATCGGCTTAGCAGCCTTTGTGTCTTTCGATTTTTTATCACTCACAGCAGTATTTCCAACCATATTAAAAGATACCTATATAAAACCCTATTGAGGGTAATCCTAAATTAAATGAATTTCAAAGGGTTATGCCGCGTTTAACGACTTTATTCCTAAAAAAATTAAACCAGCTATATTTCGTCATCAGACGTCTTCATTAATAATAAATTTCTAAGCTTTTCTTCATCTTCCTCACAGGAAACATGCTTCCATCCGCTTTGTATCTCATCCCCCAGCCCTGCGCTATGTCCATCTTGCCAAGATTTAAGCCAAGAACTTTGAACATCTTCCTCTTTCGCAGACGGAGAACAAAAAGATGCGTGAACATATACAGATTCGTTGCAGATGTCACCTATTTCTTGTGTAAAACCTGAATTTTTTAGTTGCTCAATCAAAACCTTACGCTCTATTAACGGGTCTTCAGACAAAATACCCATAATATTTTGCCGCAAACGATCCAATGCAACATCACTTAAAGTCAGTTCACACAGCGCATCTTCTATCCCTTCAAAGATATGAGGGTGGTTAATAACCGCGGCTAATAAGGCATGTGTAAAGATTCGCGCCGCACGGTTTTTCGTGGATGGTGGCCGCATAGGAATTGCCGCCTGCCCCTGATTCTGTGATTTACCATACCCGCCAAAATCACGTTTTTTAAATGCGTAATCTTTGCGCTTAAAGAATGTTTCTGAAATTTTTTCACGCAACTGGGACTTATAGTGAACTTGCACTTCCTGATTCGCCACGTGCGCAACTTCATTCTCAAGTTGTTTAATAACCCCCGCACGCAATTCCGGTGTTTTGAAAACGCGGCCTTGCGTATAAGAGTTCCAGATAAAATCAAACAACGAAACAGAACTGCCTAATATTTTTTTGAATCCTTTCACACCGGAAGATTTTATCAAACTGTCGGGATCTTCTCCATCGGGCATAAAAGCGAAATTAACACTGCGCCCCGGCTCTAATAAAGGTAACAAACGCTCAGATGCACGACGCGCCGCTTTACGCCCCGCATTATCACCATCAAAACAAAGCAGCGGGATTTTGGTGAAATCAGGAATCATCTTCCACATCGAAATCAATTGTTCTTCTGTTACTGCCGTTCCCATGGGGGCGAGCGCACCGCGAATGCCTGCTTGCGCACACGCGATTACATCAAGATACCCTTCAACCAAGACAAGTGTTTGCCCATCTGCCGCCGCGCGTCTTGCCGTTGGTTCGCCGTAAAGCATACTTCCCTTATGAAACAATACGGTTTCCGCAGAGTTTATATATTTAGGCGGCACGAAATCCCCGCGCTGTGGCGGTCTTAAATGCTCCGGCAAAATTCGTCCACCAAAAGCAACTGTTCGCCCACGTCGATCCGGCACAGGAAACATGACACGATCACGAAAGAATGCATAAGGATCACCACCGCGTGTTGATGGCCTCAATACACCCGCCTTAATCATATCCTTGTCTGTATAATCCTTCGCAGACAGAAACTTGCGTAACGCTTGCCCGTCATCCGGCGCAAAGCCTACTTTGAATTCAGCGATAATTTCTTGCGACAAGCCACGTTCCAACAAATAATTTAGTGCATCAGCATTGCGCGAATCACGCAAATGTTGCTCAAAAAACACTGTTGTATCCTCCAGCAGCTCATAAAGGTCTTTTTCCTTCTTCGCTTTTGCTGCAGCTTGTGGCGTTTGCTTGGGAACCTGCATCCCTGCCTCAGCAGCCAACGTCTCCACCGCATCCATAAAGGCCAAATTATCATGCTTCATAATGAAGCCGATCACATCACCATGCGCACCACACCCGAAACAGTGAAAAAATTGCTTGTCATCATTGATTGTAAAAGACGGGCTTTTTTCGCTATGAAACGGGCAACAGGCCTTTGATTCGCGCCCAGCGCGCGTCACTTTAATCCGCCGCCCTATAATCTCGGACAAAGTCAGGCGATTGCGGAGTTCATCCAAAAAGTGCGGGCTGAGTGACATATATTGAGTTCTAACAAAATTATAACTCTTCGACCATAGACATAATTACAAAAAATTTAGGTCTAATTTGCATAAAATTCGAAATAAGTGTATATTTGAATGAATAAATGCATATTAGTACTTACTTTAATGAAAAATATGTGCAATAAAATTGGTGATAAGAGGAACTAGGAGAAAACTATGCCTGAAATCTTTACAAAAAATCAAAAAATCAACGTCATTGAGTACGGTGAAAACTGTAGTTCTTTCCCACTTTGGGACAAACTAAGGTTAAAGATTCAAGATTTCTTTAAGAAATAAGTTCCTAAATATAATGATATGCTTCCAAACCTGAAATGTCTGTTTCAGGTTTTTTTGTTGTCTTCTGCACAAATCATTTTATGCCAGCTTAGCCTTTGTAGCACCGCCAGCCTTGCCCATATCAATCTGCCCTGCATAATCAGCACGCAAAACACCCATGATTTTCCCCATATCTTTGATAGAGTCCGCACCAAGATCAGCGATAATACCATCGATAATCTCTGATACTTCATCATCGGAGAGCTGTTTCGGCATAAAAGAGCGAATCACATCAATTTCAGTTTCTTCCCGTTCAGCCAAATCATCGCGCCCAGCTTCACTATATGTTTGAGATGATTCTTGACGTTGCTTCACCATTGATTGAAGCATCAACAAAATAGTTGCATCATTAACACCATCCGCCTGCCCGTTTTCACGCTCTGCAATGTCGCGATCTTTAAGCGCAGCCATGATTAAACGAATTGTCGCAAGGGCAATTTTATCCTTATTTTTCAACGCTTCTTTCATCGCTGTACTAATTTCTGTCCGCTTATCCATTTTTTTCCTTTTCTTTTTGTTCAAAACACATTAGGAACTGTGTCTCTAGCAGGTACTGTTTAAACAAAGTTGCTGGAGCATATCATCAATGTCTAATTTTACTAATACAAAACGCCCCCCCAATGCAACCGCTGTTGTTATTTTATCCGATGGAACTTTGTTCTGGGGACATGGCATTGGCGCGGAAGATAAGTCAATTGGCGAGATTTGTTTTAATACCTCAATGACCGGATATCAGGAAATAATGACTGACCCGAGTTATGCAGGCCAAATCATCACTTTCACATTCCCCCATATTGGTAATGTCGGCACAAATCCCGAAGATATCGAGACAATTAACCCAGCGGCGCGCGGCCTTATTATTCGCGAAGATATAACATCCCCATCAAACTGGCGTGCAAATAAAAATTTCGATGCATGGCTGAAAGACCATAATCTTGTAGGGATCAGCGGCATTGACACACGCGCCCTCACACGACGTATAAGAGACCTCGGCGCACCGAACGGTATTATCGCGCACAGCCAAGACGGTAAGTTCGATCTGGACGCTCTCTATGAAGAAGCCAAAAACTGGCATGGCCTAGAAGGCGCAGATCTTGCCAAAGACGTTTCCTGCACCCAGAGCTATACGTGGGACGAAGCATTATGGAGCGCAGAAGGTGGTTACGCCCGTCAAGAAAACCCAACCCATAAAGTCGTTGCCGTTGATTTCGGTGCAAAACGTAATATCTTGCGCTGCCTCGCGGCGGCGGGATGTGATGTCACGGTTGTCCCTGCGAATGCAACAGCCGAAGAGATACTCGCCCACAAGCCTGACGGTGTATTCCTATCCAATGGCCCCGGCGATCCGGCGGCAACAGGTGAATACGCTGTGCCAATGGTGCAAGGCTTGCTGGAAAAGAACATACCGATCTTCGGAATTTGCCTCGGCCACCAAATTCTTGCGCTGGCGTTAGGCTGTAAAACAGAGAAAATGCACCTTGGGCATCGCGGCGCGAACCAACCCGTGCAAGACATCAAAACCGGACGCGTTGAAATCACATCGCAAAATCATGGCTTTGTTGTTGTAACCGACACACTGCCTGACAATGTGTCACAATCACATATCAGCCTGTTTGATGGATCAAACGAAGGCATAACCGTAGAGGGAAAACCTGTGTTTTCGGTGCAATACCACCCCGAAGCCTCCCCCGGCCCACAAGACAGCCATTATTTATTTGATCGCTTCATGGATAATATTAAAACTGCGAAAGCCGCATAGAGGAATAGTAGAACAAAAAGTCATTCATATCTTTATCTGGACAAGGCATGAGTGACGCAGCGTAGTTTACTACGTACCGAAGCAATGCAGATGCATTGTTCGGATTTTTAAAAAGAAGCAAACAAAGCGATGCTTTGCTTTGCGGATACGAATAACGATGCTCCAGATAAATAGAGGAATGACTAAGAATGCCTAAACGTACCGACATAAAATCCATCTGTATCATCGGCGCAGGCCCCATTGTTATCGGGCAAGCCTGTGAGTTTGATTACTCCGGAACGCAAGCCTGTAAGGCGCTGCGCGAGGAAGGGTATCGCATTGTCCTGATTAACTCCAACCCTGCGACCATCATGACCGACCCTGATATGGCCGATGCAACATATGTTGAGCCGATCACCCCTGCTGTTGTTACAAAAATATTAGAAAAAGAACGCCCTGATGCACTTTTGCCAACGATGGGCGGGCAAACGGCACTGAATACAGCCCTTGCCTTAGCAAATGACGGCACATTAGATCGTTTAGGAATCGAGCTTATCGGTGCTTGCGCAGAAGCAATAGACAAAGCAGAAGACCGTGAAAAATTTAAAGTCTGCATGGATGAGCTAGGCTTGGAGTCCGCAAATTCTATGTCTGTTCATAATATGGAAGAAGCCAAAGTCGCGCTGGAAAAAATCGGGCTCCCGGCAATTATGCGCCCGTCTTTCACTATGGGCGGCACAGGCGGCGGCATTGCTTACAACAACGATGATTACGAACGTATTGTGCGCGAAGGCCTTGATGCCTCCCCCACAACCGAAGTGCTGGTTGAAGAATCTCTATTGGGTTGGAAAGAATTTGAAATGGAGGTGGTGCGCGATAAAAACGATAACTGTATCATCGTTTGCTCCATTGAAAATATTGACCCGATGGGTGTGCATACCGGTGATTCAATTACCGTTGCCCCTGCTCTGACGCTAACCGATAAAGAATATCAGATTATGCGCAATGCTTCTCTTGCGGTTCTGCGCGGTATTGGCGTTGAAACGGGCGGATCAAACGTGCAGTTTGCCTTGAACCCGGAAGACGGGCGCATGATTGTGATTGAAATGAACCCGCGTGTTTCAAGATCATCAGCGCTGGCCTCCAAAGCCACGGGCTTTCCTATTGCCAAGATCGCAGCAAAGCTAGCGGTGGGTTATACGCTGGATGAACTGGATAACGACATCACAGGCGGTAAAATCCCTGCGAGCTTCGAACCCACAATTGATTATATCGTCACAAAAGTGCCGCGCTTTGCCTTCGAAAAATTCAAAGGCAGTGATGCCTATCTGACCACGTCAATGAAATCTGTTGGTGAAGCCATGTCCATCGGGCGCTGCTTCGAAGAATCCCTACAAAAAGCACTGCGCTCCCTGGAAAAAGGTCTGACAGGCCTTAGCCCGATTTACATTGGCGGCGCGGATGATGATAATCCTGACGCACAGAAGGACGCTCTACTAGCTGCCATTGCGAAACCAACCCCCCAGCGTATATTGTATATCGCACAAGGTTTCCGCCACGGCCTGTCACTGGAAAAAATACACTCGATCTCCAAATATGACCCATGGTTTCTGGAGCGCATCGAAAATATTGTCAACGCGGAAAAAGGCATCCTTGATAACGGCCTGCCTGTTGATGCACAAGGATGGATGGCGATTAAACGTCTTGGTTTCTCTGACGCTCAACTTGCCGATCTGGTTGGCGTGACCGAAGAAAACGTCCGCAATGCCCGCCTGACACATGATGTGCGCCCCGTATACAAACGCGTGGATAGCTGTGCGGCAGAAATCCCGTCAGAAACACCGTATCTCTATTCCACTTATGAAGGTAACGGATTAGAGCCTGCAGAGAATGAAATTAATGCAACAGACCGCGAAAAAATCATCATCCTCGGCGGTGGCCCGAACCGTATCGGTCAAGGCATTGAATTTGATTATTGCTGCGTTCATGCGGCCTATGCCCTGAAAGAAGCAGGTTATGAAACCATTATGGTGAATTGTAACCCTGAAACTGTCTCCACCGACTACGATACCTCTGATCGCCTGTATTTTGAACCATTAACCGAAGAAGACGTTATTGAGCTTATAAAGGCCGAGCAAAGCAACGGAAGCGTAAAAGGCGTGATTGTACAACTTGGCGGTCAAACACCGCTTAAACTGGCGCAAACGCTGTTGGATAATGACATCCCGATCCTTGGAACCGACCCAGATGCAATTGATTTGGCGGAAGACCGTGAACGCTTTCAACAATTACTAATCGAATTAGACCTAAAGCAACCCTCAAACGGCCTGGCCCGCACAAAAGAAGAAGCGATGGATATTGCCGAAGGCATTGGCTTCCCGTTGGTTATTCGCCCGTCTTATGTTCTGGGCGGCCAAGGCATGGAAATCGTCCATAGCCTATCCGAACTGGAACGCTATATCAGCACTGCGGTGAAAGTCTCCGGCGACTCCCCTGTCTTGCTTGACCGCTATCTGAAAAGCGCGATTGAGCTGGACGTTGATGCGCTTTGTGATGGCGAAGACGTTTACGTCACAGGCATCATGGAACACATCGAAGAGGCGGGCATTCACTCCGGCGATTCTGCGTGTGTTTTACCACCGCATACCCTATCTGCCGAGACCATTCAGAAGATTAACGAACAAACGGTAACTCTGGCCAAAGCTCTACATGTTAAAGGCCTGATGAATGTTCAGTTCGCCATTCGTAAGCACGATGAAACAGGTGAAGACGAGATTTATATTATCGAAGTTAACCCACGTGCATCCCGCACAGTGCCTTTCGTTGCCAAAGCAACAGGTGTTCCTGTGGCAAAAATTGCGGCGCGGATTATGGCTGGTGAGAAACTCAGCGCCTTCTCCGACATCCTTGTGGGAATGAGCGACCAACATTACGCCGTGAAAACACCCGTCTTCCCATTCAATAAATTCCCCGGCGTTGACCCACTGCTAGGCCCTGAAATGAAATCAACGGGCGAAGTGATCGGACTGGACAAAGATTTGGCACATGCCATTGCAAAATCCCAGATCGGCGCAGGCAGTAACCTGCCCACCAGCGGAACAGTGTTTATCTCCGTTAAGGATGAAGATAAAGACGCCCTCCTGCCCCTTGCGAAAGAATTGGCAGACATCGGCTTCAACATTGTAGCAACGGGCGGCACATGTCGTTTCCTAAATGAACATAGCATCGAGGCAACACACATCAATAAAGTGATGGAAGGCCAACCACACGTCATCGATTCTATCATTAACGGTGACATCGATTTGGTTATCAACACCACAACCAAAAGCACGCAAGCCGTATCGGACTCATCATCCATCAGACGGATGGCTTTGATGAATAAAATCCCTTACTACACGTTAATTACTGCGGCAACGGCAACGGTAAAAGCAATCCATGCGCTAAAAGACCGTGACATTGATGTTGCGCCCCTGCAAAGCTACTTCGTGAATAAGGACAAAAGCAAAGCGGCTTGACCTCTTTTTAAGATTGCGCTAGCCTGTCCTCTCTCGCAAGAGGAGTACGTAAATAAAATCCCGCCTTTAGTTTACTTGGGCGGGCTTTGCTTTTTAGATTAACAAAACAACATAAACTACTGAAATACAATTAAGGATAAGTGAAATGGAACAAGTTCCCGTCACAAAAATAGGCTTCGCAAGACTAACGGAAGAGCTGCACGATTTAAAATCCGTACAACGCCCGGAAGTCATTGCAGCAATCGCCGTCGCACGTGAACATGGCGATTTAAAAGAAAACGCCGAATACCATGCGGCGCGTGAACAGCAAAGCTTTATCGAGGGACGTATCAGAGAACTGGAATCAGTTACAGGACGTGCACAAGTCATTGATCCAAAAGAACTCAGTGGTGATACAATCAGGTTCAGCGCAACCGTAACCGTTGTCGATGAAGAAACAGATGATGAAGAAATCTACCAAATTGTGGGTGATTATGAATCCGATATGGGCAATGGAAAACTCTCTATCTCCGCGCCCGTTGCTCGCGCTCTGATTGGTAAGACCGAAGGCGATTCCGTTGCGGTTAAAACCCCAAAAGGCACCCGCGATTACGAAATTCTAAAAGTAGAATATAAATAACAGAAAGCTCCAATACGATGGGAAAGCAATCTAATTTCTTTTTTCTTGGCCTCTTCCTTGCCATAGGGCTTGCATCCTGCGGATATTTCGTTGGCCAAACGATGTATAATGCAAAAGTCGCACTCAACACGGCGGAAGCCAAAGGGCTTGCTGAACGGCGCGTTCGCGCGGATCGTGCAAATTGGGTAATTCGTTTCAGTGTTGTAGACAAAAAGAAATCCGCTATCCCGCGCCTATACAAAGAAGCAGAAGAAAACCAAACCACAATCATTGCCCTGCTCAAAGAACATGGGTTTGAAGACGGTGAAATGGATATTGGCGTAATTAACTATTACAATCACAAATTTCGGGACAATAACCAAGTATTAGTAGAACAAAGCCATCAGTTAACGGGTTCTATCCATATTGAAACGAACAAAATAGAGAAAATTTCAGCAGCGCGTGCAGCGATTGGGAAACTAATAACCAAAGGCATCAACATCCAGAACGAAGCCCCGCAATATCGCTTCACCAAGCTTAACGAAATTAAGCCAGCAATGCTGAAAGAAGCAACGAAGAACGCCCGCCTTGCAGCAAATGAGTTTGCACAGAATGCAGGCGTTACTGTTGGTGGCATCAGAAACGCGCATCAAGGCAGCTTCTACGTGCGTGACGCAGGCCAAGACTATGGTGATACGGCGAAAATAGATAAAGATGTGCGCGTGGTTACGACAATCACATTCTATTTAACAGACTAAGTTTAGAGCATTCACCTAAACAAGCGTGCTTAAACGTTCAATATCCGGTGACAATGTAGCGGATTTATCTTCTGACAGCTGTGCGGAAACTTGTTTTGCTGTGGCTTCGGCCTGCACAAGGATCGCCTCCTCCGAAATTTTAACTTCATCTGCGGCACGTGCTTCCGCAACCTCTTCAGACTTTTGATTATTTTCTGATTTCTGTTGCGCTCTATCAACCGATGAAACGCGCGGTGCTTGACCGGATGAACCTACTGAATCGACCATAATTTATACTCCTGATACCCTAACTTATATATTTACCCTGCTGTATTCTATCCATAATACATAAATCTAAGGTTAATAACAGCATTTTACTTTCCAGAATACACGTAAAATCTTGAAGGCCGGTGGTTGCTGCAACTTGGGCGACATCACCATGTAACCATTAGAGACAATCTGCTGAAAATATATGTCGCTAATAGCGATTGCAGCCTTAAGCGTTGCATTCCCTTGCGATTTCACATCAAGAAAACGACTTTCCGTCACATCTTTAGCCAAAGAAACCACACCATTCTGCCCTGTTTCTTCAAATAAAGTGTCTTTCGTAACACCATATTTGTTCATTAAATCCTGAGGCAGTAAGATATGCCCCTGCCGCGCATTATGCGCCGTTGCACGTAAAATTCCGGCCAAGGTGTAATTAACCGCCACAGGGCGCACGACGTCCTCACCCAACGTCTCTCCACAAATTTGCGCCGCCAAGTACAATAAAGGCGTGGTGGTAAAATCTGCATAATGGATAAGTCCCTCCATATTTTCAGGAGAAACGCCCTCTAAATCAAATTCCCGCGCATAAATAAGCTTATCAAAATGCGCACGTGGCAAGTTATGGCGCTCTATTGCCTCTGCCAATGGCTTTAAAACCTCATGATCCGGCACAGCGTTACCATCGTAAACACCTGCAATCGCATCACGCCACCATTGCAACCTGATTAAACCAAGCGTCGTATCACTCACCACATCACGGGTTTTTGCGATCTCATAATTGAAGGCAAACAACGCCCACAAGTCTGCGCGCCTATCCGATGGCGCAAACATAGAGACCAAGTAACGATCCGCGTCATGCGCACGTACCAAATCGCCACAGTAATTTTTCTGCATATCCACGTATATAGCTCTTCCAGAATTTGAACAAAGTCTCTATTATCATTTTTTTATCTCTATGAACAGTACACAGAACATAATCGCACAGGAGACAGCAATGACATTTGAACTTCCCGAACTTCCCTACGCCTATGATGCACTTGGCCCTTACATGTCCGCCGAGACATTAGAATTCCACCATGACAAGCACCACAACGCTTATGTTGTGAATGGTAATAAAATTCTGGAAGGTCTGCCAAATATGGGCAAAACACTGGAAGAAGTCGTTCTGAACGCACATAAGCAAGGCGAAGCAGGCTTGTTTAACAATGCAGGGCAACATTGGAACCACAAATTATTCTGGGAATGGATGAAGCCAAATGGCGGCGGAGATCGCCCCGGCAACCTTGAGACAGCAATCACAGACAGCTTTGGCTCGTTCGATGCATTCCGTGAACAGTTCATTCAAGCAGGCTTAACACAATTCGGCTCCGGCTGGTGCTGGCTGGTTCTAAATGATGACGGCAAGCTAGAGGTTACAAAAACACCTAATGGTGAAAACCCGCTGATTAACGGACAAACGGCCATACTAGGTTGTGACGTTTGGGAGCATAGCTATTACATCGATTACCGCAATGCGCGTCCAAAATACATGGAAGCCTTCGTTGATAACCTTGTTAACTGGGAATTCGTGACCGAGCTGTTTGAAAAAGGCCCTATCAAAATCGCTACATAAAAAATAAGCACGAATAACAGCAATAAAAAAGGGAGCTATAAACGGCTCCCTTTTAATTATCTATATGAGATAGAAAGTTTTACGCCTTCATACCAGTCAAACTAACATTAGGTGATGCATCATCTATCGCTAGATCCATACCATCAACGTCAGCAAGCTCTGCCTTGAATTCCTCTATTTGTGCATCAACATTATCAGCATTACTGGCAATTTCACCAAAAGCCGAGCTATTCACATTAACGGCCACCACTTCACGTATAGCAGTTCTGGCATCTCTAAAGGTTGAAGGATCCTTCGCATAATCAGAAATAATATCCGCATGCTTTGTTAAGCCTTTATCATTCAAAAAATCAACAGCACGCGCCGCTTCTGGTTGAAGCAACGCCGGATTAATCGCAATTGTATTCAAATATCTAAGAACCTGACCAACATCACGATTAATTTGTGACATTGCTACATCACGCTGAATATCTTTATCAAGATTATCAAGAATAGTATCCAACGGAGAAGATCCTTTATCCCCATCCGCCCTTGCTTGAGCCCCGGCTAAACGATCCCGTAGCTCAGAAGGCAAATTATCCGAAGAAAAGCCAATAGCCTCAAGTTTAGCAGCCAGCTCACCTGCTACCTGATCAGCGGTAACGGAAACATCAGACTTTTCACCATTTGCTGCCTGCGCCCATGCGCGATTGGCCTCTTCATCTGCAGGAGATAATGCCGGCGCACTTAACACAGCAACCTCACGCAACGCAGTGCGAGCCGCTCTGTATGTTGAAGGATCCTCCGCATAACCGGAGAATATTTCCGCATGCTTCGTTAACCCTTGCGCGTTCAAATAATCAATCGCGCTGTTTGCTTCTGATTGAAACAACTCTTTATCACCGGAAATACTATCAAGATATCTGTGAATTTGACCAACATCGCGATTAATTTGAGAAATCCGCTCGTCCTTTGCAACATCTCCACCCACAACATCAAGCAAAGCTTGTAACTTGGAACTCGCCTCTACACCACTTGCTGGCGCCGGAGCAGTTGTTGCAACAGCCGGCGTCGCCGACGGATTACGTTGTTGAACTTGATCCAAATATGTCTTTGGATCAGTTCCTGCATTCTTCTCCTCTGCTAAAGCATAAGATGCAATGATATCGCGATGTTCAGGAAATAGAATCATCAAAGAATCTACATTATCCATCGCCACAGAATCTCCTGTCAGAGTTCCTTGCGCCAAATTACCTGCAATATCATCAAAACCTCTGGTTAACATCGGAATTTCATTCGCTCTAAAGGCACTGTTCGGATCTGCTTGCCCGGGGCCGGAATCAATAATGCCTTGCATTTTGCTGCCATACCCGAGATCAACAGGCGCTGGCTCTGTGGCAGGCGCCGCTGGTGCTGTACCTTGTGGATTGCTTAATCTTGTCTCTAAACCAATGTTAGAAGCACCGGACAGCACACTCGCATTATCAATTTCAATACTAGGTTCAACAGCCCCGCCTTGCGTAACTAGAAGTCTACTAATACTCACACCGACACCATTAATCAAAGCGCTTGTTGCCGCTCTCTTATTGGATTCTTCAGCTGCTTCGCTATCGATATGAGAAATCAGTTGATACCCTTCCAACTGCTGTTTCAAATCATCAGCAGACACATTTCCATCCGCGATAACAGTGTTGGGCACAAATGCTGTATCATATTTAGCCGACGTACCTGCATCAGCTTCTGTAGAACGTGAGCGTGTACGCATTCGCGCTGACAGGGCGGCCTCCGCTGCGACCTGCGCCGCATCGACTATTTCACCTGTTTCAACATTAAACGTAACATTCGTTACACTATCAGCAGCAATTTCGCGATTATCCAAATCAGGATTCACGTAAACTGATTCTCCGATATTCATCTTCCCTGATGGGCCACCGGGTATCTGTGCATAAATCTCATTCACTTGGTTCTCGGTTAAAAGAGTAACTTTTGAGAACGGCTCGCCGGCCTCATCACGTGACATCCATGCAGAGTAATATGTATCATCAACCTTCACGATCAAAGGGTTTCCATCCTCCCCCGTCATAGAATGATAAAGAAAATCAGCAGGATACGTACCCACAACATCTTCACGTTGTTCCGATAATAATTTTTGAATATCTTCTGTAAGACCTTCAACACCAGTAGAAGAATCAGCCATAATAACAACCCTATATTTTTATATTTATTTTTATAGGATGAATTGTACAATAAACAGGACATAAAAAGCAAGAAAAACGCGCATATGCGCCGCAACCATCACGTGGTAAGTAATGCACAAACCACACGACGACCTTCCGCCATCAAAACATTATAGGTTCTGCACGCTGCGCCTGTATCCATAACATCAACAGATAACCCTGATTTTTTAAGCTCTGCCCTTAGAGCAGGCGGGATAAAGGCCATGGTTTTTCCACATCCCAAAAGAACAACATCTATATGCTCATTACGCTCTATCAATGATGAAAAATGTTGGATGTTTAAATCCGCAATATCAGTGATATCGCCGATATCCCAAGGTGCAGTTTCATCAACATCCACAAGAAGAGCATGATCGTAACGCTCCCCGCTTACCTTGAAAACACCACTGGCATAAGATTGGATAACCTGGCTCCCTTTGCGGATAAGAGGCGTAACATCCATCGCTTAGATCACTTCCGGAGCGCCTGCTTCGGCGGATTTATCAGATGGCGGCGCACCACGGCGAACATTCATCATCAACAACACCGGTGATGCCACAAAGACAGACGAATATGTACCAATCGCAATACCGAAGATCAGCGCATAAACAAACCCGCGAATAACTTCACCACCAAACACATAAAGCGCAACCAGCGCAAGCAGCGTGGTCATTGATGTCATTAATGTCCGTGATAGTGTTTGGTTAACCGAGAGGTTAAACAGCTCCAGCAATGGCTTTTTCTTATATTTACGCAAATTCTCACGCACGCGATCAAACACAACAACCGTGTCATTAATCGAATATCCTGCAATCATCAAAATAGCAGCAACAGTGGAGAGATTAAATTCCATCTGCAACAACGCAAACAAACCAATCGTCGCAATCGCATCATGCCCAAGGGCAATAATCGCCGCGACACCAAACTGCCATTCAAAGCGAAACCAGATATAGGTTAAAATGCCGAGCAAAGAAAATACAATGGCATAAAGCCCCTTCATTTTCAGCTCTTCCCCAACTTGCGGGCCAACATATTCAATACGTCTATAATCAACGGTTTGGCCTTCAAATGCCTCATCCAGCGTTTCACGGACAAACTCAATCGCAACCTCATTAGGATCTTCATCACCATTTACCCAGCCATCAGGCTTTTTCTGCGAGGGCAAGCGAATGAGAAGATCGTCAATCTGCCCGAATTCCTGAATGGAAATTGAACCCAACTTAAGATCGTTCAACGTCGTACGTAGAGCCTCAAGATTTGGTGTTACAGGTGTGCGGATTTCAATCACCGTACCGCCTGTGAAATCAATCCCCAGATTAAGCCCTCTTTGAACCGTGATTCCGATAGAGCCAAGAACCAAAACAATCGAAAACGCAAAGGCCGCCATACGCATGCCAATGAAATTTACATTACAATCCTGAGGTACAAATCTTATTCCGCGCATATCATTTACCCCTTAAATCGGTATGGTTTTTGGGTTAGTCTTCTTAATCCAAAGCACAACCAGCAAACGCGTTACAAAAATAGCCGAAAAGAACGATGTTAGAATTCCGACGCCCAACGTTACGGAGAAGCCTTTTATCGGCCCTGTTCCGAACGAGAACAAAATCACCGCGGCAATTAACGTGGTTAAATTCGAGTCAATAATTGTGGCCATCGCCCGTGAATATCCTGCATCAATAGAAGATAGCGCCGAGCGCCCTCCCGCTATTTCTTCGCGGATACGCTCAAAAATCAGAACGTTCGCATCAACCGCCATACCAACAGTCAGAACAATTCCTGCAATACCGGGCAACGTTAATGTTGCTTGCAAACTGGAGAGTAACGCAAGGATAAGTGCGATATTCACAACCAAAGCAACATTCGCCATAAGTCCGAATAAGCCATAGCTAATAAACATAAAGACAAGCACCAAAGACAGGCCAATCAAGCTGGCAATTTTTCCTGCTGCAACGGAATCGGCACCCAAAGAAGGCCCAACAGAGCGTTCTTCTACGACCGTCATATCCGTAGGCAGCGCACCTGCACGCAACAACAAAGCAAGCTCGGCGGCTTCTTGAACATCAAAACCACCAGATATTTGCCCCTGCCCACCACAAATAGATTCATTAATAACAGGCGCACTAATCACATCTCCATCAAGAACAATAGCAAAGGGTTTACCAACATTTTTACGTGTAACAGTACAAAACTTCCGCGCACCAACCGCATTAAGGCGGAAACTAACAACCGCTTGACCATTTTGGTTAAAGGATGGCTGTGCATCATCCAGCATATCCCCTGCGATAATCACGCGGCGCTTTACATTAATTTTCCGCATTGGCATATCCGCATAAAACAACGAAAGTTCATTGCTCTTCCTTTTACCTTCACCACCAACTAAGTGAAAACCAAGTTTTGCGGTTTTCCCGATTAAATCACGAAGTTGCTTGGAGTCCGCACCCGGCACCTGAATAACCACACGGTTTAAACCTTGGCGCTGAATCACCGGCTCGGTTGTGCCCATCATATCAATACGGCGACGAACAACTTCAATTATTTGTGAAATTGTCTGGTCTTGCACATGCTTAACATATGTCTCATCCATTATTGCCGTAATCGTCACACCAAGCGTATCAATCGAAAGAGACAACCGTGGATCAGTTTGGCGGATCATCCTTTTGACCGCTTGCGCATCATCTGCATTATCCAACACAATACGCACACCACGCTCTATTGTACCGATGCTTTGCTTGGCAATTTTTTTCTCTCTCAAAGACTTTTTGAAGTCTTCGGCAAAAACCTCTGCACGATCTTTAAAGACAGCATCAAGATCAACTTCGTACAACAAATGTGCACCACCACGCAGATCAAGCCCAAGATTAACCGTTTTCTTTGGCATCCAATCAGGCAGAGATTCTTTCATCCATTGATGCGTTTGCATCCCGACAAAATTAGGAGAGCTATAGGCAAAGCCGTAAATACATACGGCTAAGATTAGAAAAATTTTCCAGCGGGCAATCTGTATCATGATAAATTAATTACGCTTTTTTAGTGTCTTTAGTCGTTTTCGTTTTTGACGCGGTTTTTGCTTCGGCCTTTTTCTTGGGCGCAGCCTTCTTGCTGTCATTCGCAACAGGCTTCAGCTCTGTCTTACCCTGTATCATAGAGCGCAAAGCCGTTACCTTCGTGCCCCCGCCAAGGTCAATCAAAACTTCCTTATCATCGATCAGCGTATCAATCTTACCAACAAGACCACCACCCGTCACAATACGGTCACCTTTTTTAAGGTCGGACAGCATATCGCTATGTTCTTTAAAGCGGCGTTGCTGCGGCATGATAAGCAACACATAAAACAAGATAACCAACAAAACAATCGGCCCCATATTCCACATAAAGGCTTCCATCGGTGTTGGCGCATTCGCCAAATCGATTAATTCTTCACTTGTTTCTGCTAACGCGGCATGTGCTTTGGAAATCAGCATAAAACGCTCCCTTATCCATTTAAAATCTATGTTAAGATCGCGAATATAAAGACAATCACAACAAAGGCAAGCCTTGTTCGTATCAAGACTTTAAATAATGCACTGAAAACGATAGAAATATTATACGCGGGTGCGGTGCTTCGTGTGGCCGAAACGTCGGGAGATTCGAATACTGTAAATCGCCATCCATAGGATAAGTAATCCGCCAATGGCCAAACCGCCGCTTAAGCTCCAATTAAAGATGCCACGATCAATAATCGCATCCTTTGGTGCATCAGAGTAATAAATAACCTCAACCTCATCGCCCCGCTTATACATGGGAGAACTTGCCCCGACACTGTCTTTAAATTCAACAGAGCGACCATTTTCATCCGTAAACTCGACAATCGCGTAATAAGTATAACCACTGCTATCCGTAGAGCTGGAATATTGGCTTTTTATACGCACAACCTCCGCAGGCGCGCGCACACCGTTTTGCATACGGTCAATCATATTCAACCCTGCATAATAACTGCCACCGACAAGAGCGCACGCCACAACCAGCATAATATAACCTGATGTACGGGCATTCCGGCATTGGCTTTTTAAACGTTTGGAGATTTCATCTTGTTCAAGCACCCGTCCTTTTTCATTTTTGCTTCTGGATGAAGAAGTAATATTCGGCTTATTCTTACACAAAGATTGCCAGCCCTCTTTCAGCTCCTCACGCGGTATATCTTTGACAAAACCCCATATTTTATAGGCAATAAAACCAATTACCGCGGTGATTATGATAAAAAACATAGAGCTGGGTTCGAAAGTCATCACAGCCATATGGCCAATAAAGATACCGGGCAATAAAAACACCAACCCAAATATAGGCAAGACCAATGATGGCCGCCTAACTTTTTCGGGATTATCGGGAAACACCATCAAAGTCACGCGTTTCCCCGGAAGCCTGCTGAGTAAGCTATTAGAGCCCATATCACTCATATGCTCCAACATTTCACCATTAGGGGCAGCATATTCAAACACGGAATAATACATTTCACCAGTTGCCCGTTTTTTCTTATCAGCATTTCCCCCTGTGACACGAACAGAAGAAATGCGTGCTTTTACCCGATCCGCCTTAAAACGCCAATACAACTCATAACCGATTAACCCGCCGCCAATACCTGAAAATGCAAAGGCCATGATGAAATATCCAATTTGAGTCCACGCGGAAACACCGTCAAAAACAATATCAAAAAGAAAATCCAAAGTTACTTCTCCATATATTTAGATGGGTTCAAGGCAGACGTACCGCGGCGCACCTCAAAATGCAGTTGCGGCGTAGAAACAGAGCCCGTCGAACCAACCTTACCCAACGAAGCACCACGCTTTAAAACCTGCCCCTTACGCACAGACATGCTATCCAGATGGCCATACGCTGTCATCCATTGCCCTTCATGGCGCACAAGCACCAAATTACCCGACCCTTTAAGCGCATTCCCCGCATAAACCACAACGCCGTTTTCCGCCGCCTTAACAGACGTTCCACGCGGCGCACTTATATTGATACCGTCATTGTGTAATCCACTTTTCTTCGCACCGTAACGCGATAAAATCTTGCCCCGCACAGGACGTAAAAACTTACTGGATGCGCGCTTAGGCGGCTTCCTCGTGACTTTGGAAACTTTCACATTTTTAGGTTTTGTATAGCGCGGCTTGCTTTGCGGCATCGGCACACCATCTTTAATAATGGCTGGCTGTGGTTTTGCTTGTGGAACAACAGGTGCATCAGCAACAGAGCTTTTGCTTGCCAAAACATCGCCCTTTTCTACGATAGACGGTTTTGCAGTCACCGTTTTATTCTTAACCTGACGCGTTTTACGGGTAACAGAGGGCAAACGCAGCACTTGCCCTGCGCGCACGATATAAGGTGATTGAATATTATTCAGGCGTGCGATTTCTGATGAATCCACACCGAATAAACGCGAAATACGATACAGCGTATCACCCGCCTGCACCTTATATTCTTGCGGTGGCGGCAGGCGCAATCGTTGCCCTTCATAAAGTATAAACGGCGGCTGTAAACGGTTTAAAACAATGATATCACGCATAGGAAGGTGATAGCTGTTCGAGATACTATACAACGTATCACCCATCACAACATTATGAATGCCCGCACTGCCCGCACCACTTTTTTGCCCATGATGCACAATCGGTGCAGGCACGCGTGAGCCCATACCCAAACACGACGTCAGGCAGAACAGCATAATCAAAAGAAGTGGCGAACGAATGCTCATCAAAATATAATACACGTATCGCAAAGCGTGGTCATTATTAATTTAACGCACCCGCCATATCATTGGTTTCATTAGAAATATCGGGCAACAACGGAACAAAGCGCACAGGCATAACATCTTTGACGGCGTAAGCCTCTTCGCTCTCTTTCTTATAGAGCTTCAACATTTGGTTGCCCGGCTCTCCCACAGGAATAATCATCCGTCCGCCAACTCTTATTTGGTCCATCAAAGCCTGTGGTGGTTTCTTGCGCGCCGCCGCGGTGACTATAATTTTATCAAAAGGCGCTTGGCTTATATTATGCATCACAGGCCAGCCCTTCATCCCGTCCGCCGCAATCGCGGTGACATTGCGCAGCTTCAATTCAGTCAGGCGTTTTTCCGCATCAATCAACAGATGCTTGTGACGTTCAATCGTATAAACGCGACGCGCCAGATGCGACAAAACCGCACATTGATAACCACAGCCCGTCCCGATTTCCAGCACCTTATCACGATCAGAAATTTCCAAAGCTTGCGTCATAAAAGCCACAACGAAAGGCTGGCTGATTGTTTGCCCCAAACCGATTGGCAGAGCCATATCCTCCCACGCTTGATCGCGCGAATGATGCGGCACAAAGACTTCACGCGGAACACGCTCAATCGCGGACAGCACATCCGTATCGACAATCCCCTTATTGCGCAGATCCATAATCAGGCGGATACGTTTATTGATGTCTTGCGTGTTCATTTATTCTTTGACCCTATAATACAAATTAAAAGTCATGCTTTGAACCGTCGTTTCATCCTTTTCGATCTGCCCATTAATATAAGAGAATATCAGGCGATAAGAGAGATCTTTACTTTCCGCCTCCATAACCAGAGTGAGGTTATTCTTCTCTAAATCAATTTTATCAGAGACAAAATCTTTCATATTAATTTCTATATCAGTGTACGTTCCGATCGTAATCTTCAAAAGGTTGTCAACATATGTGATTTTCACAGGCTTATCGCCTTCTAGATATTCTTCGCTCCACTCCGGTTTCCGGGTCCGCACAGCAATGCCCTTCAACAAAGCATCATACTGGCTGATATCTATATATTTTACAGGCGTAGTGCGGAGATAGAAACGTTTTTCCTGTCGCTGGCGTGATGTATATCGACTAACATATTCAAAACCGAGTTGTTTGGTAAAACTGTGAGCAGAGCAATATTTCACATCATTGAAAAGCGGTACAATCATTGCATCACGCTTTGTTCTACATAAATAATCGAGAATAGAACTGATATTCAAACGATCATCAAAAGGGATATCTTCTTTCGCTTTAACCGCCTTACCATCGACAATCAAATCATGCTTCGTCAGCAGCCTTTCAAGGCGCGAATACTGGCTTTTCCCTGAAATACTCACTCCGCCCCATGGGCCAAAAGAGGCAAACACCATCAACACCACCAACATCATTGGAATGGCCTTCAGCGGTATTTTGGTAAAGCTATTACTCAATGCAATCATCATAAACCAGATGGCAGAGATCATCAGTAAATACCGTTGTTCCGTAATGCCGTAGGCGCTTATCCGCCCCCATATCGCGTAAAAATGAAAGCCGACAGGAATCAACAGCGCGGGAAAGAATATCTTGTAAAACAGCTTCAGTTGCAGCGAGCCTTCCTCACGCAGAGGCCACGCCACCAGATAGGTAACAATCCCCGCGCCTGCAAAACCACTAATCAGCCAAGCCAGATGCCCATTTGGAATTTCGCCAGACATTATAATCTTACCGAAATAAGCATACAGAATAAGTAAATACACAAACACCATCGGCGCGGAAATCCAGTTTACGATGAACTTCAAACCCGGTGGATCGTTGCAATCCTCCTCTGTAAATTCAAACTTTTTCGGCACCCAGCTCAACGCATAAACAGGCCCCAAAACCAGCGCAGCGAATGACCATATATCACCAAATATTTCGCTTTTTATTCTCATATCGAATAAAACCTGAATAGCGCTCAAAGCCACGCTTAAGCCTCCCGCAAACATAATAAGCGCCGCGTAAGATACAACAACGCCAAACCACATCGTGCGGTTAAAGAACCAGACAGATATATCATCACCACTGGTTAAATATGGTGCAATCATAATCCCCAGCAATAACGCAGGCAGCACAAAAAGAAGATGAATGGCCCAAACCGAAGACAAGACAAACAGAGCGATAATTCCACCCGCAACAATAAAGCTGACAATATAGTGCTTTGCCGCGCTCCAGCCCTGACTTTCGGACATCAATTTGGATATACCAAACCAGAAATAACAACACCCGAGACTCGCAACAACGCGCGCGATGCTATCTTCTTTTAAATCAATAATGTCGTGAATACTGAATATAACGATAAAAAACAGGCCAAGCGCGCATATAACCGGCAAAGGAAAACGCCGCACCGTCGCGTATAAATCCTCCAATGGCAGTAACTTCTCAATCAGTTTTTGCATACCCATACGATACCTAACCTTTCACGATTTTTGTCGCAATTAAATTAATGGCATGCTCATAAGGTGCCCCGGCATCTACACGCGTAATTTTAGACAATTTAAATAGAGAACGGCAAACCTCGGTAGAATAAAGGGTTGGATACTCATCAAATAAAATACAACCGCTGTCACCTTCACTCACAGCATCAATTTCTACAACTGTACCAATGTAACATTTATCAGCTGAAATATCGTCGAAATGTATGTTCACATATCCAAAAGATTCTTGCACAGAATTCAGTATTGTCTCTATTGATGTGATATCAACCAAACAATCTTTTTTGCTATCTGCTCGTTCATCCATCAGAAACTTTAAGTTTTTAAGCGTTTGGCTACCCCACCTAGTTTGAGTAATCTCTTGCGTCTGAACTATAGAAACCCCATCATCCGAACCATCATTTATGCTAATACAGTCAATTAACACCCAGTCTTCATTAAAATCCAATAAAACCCCTGCAAGTTCATGCGACGGGTCTTGAACATTACGGTAAAACTGCACCAATTCTCCTGATGATTTCAACGTATCAAGCTGTTTATAAAAAATAGACATAACCTAACCTTTCACGATTTTTTCAATACCACCCATATATGGCTTCAGGACTTCAGGCACGAATACACCGCCATCTGTCGGGTCGTAGTAATTCTCGATCACTGCGATTAAAGCACGTCCCACAGCAACGCCCGAACCATTTAATGTGTGAACAAAATTCGTTTCCTTTTCGCCTTTAACACGTGTACGGGCATTCATGCGGCGCGCTTGGAAATCTTTGCAGTTGGAGATAGAGGAGACTTCTCGGTAAGTTTCTTGCCCCGGCAACCATACTTCGATGTCGTAAGTCTTGGTCGCGCCAAAGCCCGTATCACCGGAACATAATTTTACCGTGCGGAATGGTATCTCTAGTTTTTTAAGCACATTTTCCGCGCAACCTAACATACGCTCATGCTCTTCCTCGCTCTGATCTGCGGTGGTGATGCTGACCATTTCAACTTTGTAGAATTGATGCTGGCGCAACATACCCTTTGTATCTTTCCCTGCTGATCCTGCTTCTGATCTGAAACAAGATGTGTGGGCGCAATAACGATGCGGCAAAGTTTCCGTATCAATAATTTCACCCGCAACCATATTAGTGATCGGCACTTCCGCAGTTGGGATTAGATAATGATCTGTTTCCCGTGTACTGAATTGATCTTCTGCAAATTTCGGCAATTGCCCCGTCCCATACAATGCATTTTCACGTACAAGCAAGGGAGGGGAAATCTCGGTTAGGCCGTGTTCCGCCGTATGCGTATCAAGAAAAAATTGCGCCAACGCACGTTCCATCCGCGCCATCGCACCCTTTAGGATCGTAAAGCGCGCACCTGACATTTTGGCCGCGGTTTCAAAATCTATCAAACCGAGGGCTTCACCGATCTCCACATGATCCGGGCCTTTCAGAGATTTAATCTCGCCCCATTTATGGATTTCAATATTATCCGCTTCATCCGCACCGTCCGGCACATCATCTGCCATCAAATTCGGCAAGGCAGAGAGCAGGTCATTCAAAGCTTTGCTTAAATCACGCTCTTGTTCTTCCAATTCACCCATTTGGGTCTTGATTGCCGCAACCGCGTCCATTTGCGCCGAAGCATCACCGCCATCGCGTTTAATCAGGCCAATCTTCTTGGATTCATCATTACGCTTGGCTTGCAACTCCTGCAACGATGTTTGTATAGCGCGGCGATCCTCGTCCAGCTTTAAAATCGCAGGTGTCTGTGGCTCTAACCCACGGCGGCTCCAACCTTTATCAAAAGTTTCCGGTTCATTTCTAATTGCGCGTATATCAAACATAGTTAACCCTTTTATTTTACACTAGCTGTTATAAGTAAAAGCTGGCACGATAAAACACAATGACGAACAGGCGACAATTGTGAAAAAAATAGTAAAACCCGATATTATTGCGCTTTGTAGCCCTGAAAACGCACTGCCTGTGATTTTTGATTCGCCCCATAGCGGCACGATTTACCCCGAAGACTTCAAATATGATTGCGATTTACACGCCTTAAGACGCATTGAAGACAGATATGTTGATGAATTATTCGCACGCGCCCCTGATTACGGCGCAAAATTATTGCTCGCCCTCTTCCCACGCAGCTATATTGACGTGAACCGCGCAGCAGATGATGTTGATGATACGCTATTTGAGGGCACATGGCCGAAAGACGTACACGGCGCAATAAAGCCTTCATCACGTTCAAATTCAGGCATCGGGTTAATCGGGCGTTTGATAAAACCGGGCTTTCCCATTTATGCACGCAAACTAACGCCTGATGAAATCATGAACCGGATCAAAAACTATTATGAACCGTATCATGACACGCTGTGCACCATCCTTGATAAAGCCTATTATAACCATGGGCAATTCTGGCACATTAACTGCCATTCCATGCCCGCCAGCGCAGCCTATCCAAAACAAAATATAGCCTTGATTGGCGGCACGCCACAGCCCAGTGATATTGTTATTGGTGATCGTGACGGGCAAAGCTGTGGTCGGGATTTTCTTTATGAATTACGCGACTTCTGGCGCAGTAAAGGATACCGCGTTACGATTAATGATCCGTTTAAAGGGGTGGAATTGATCTCCCGTTACGCACAACCAACGCGCGGAAAAAACAGCGTCCAAATCGAAATCAATCGCAGTTTATATATGAATGAAAAAACGGGCGATAAAACCCGCAACTTTGATGTTATTAAAAATGATTGCACCGAAATGATCCGCTTTTGCACCGCTTTCGCACAAAGCAAACTCACCAGTATAGCAGCAGACTAGACAGATGGCTCATCCGGATCCAGATCAGGCACACCTTGAACATGTTCCGACGACGGTATTTTACCTTCACGCAGACTTGCTGCCTCAAATTCAGTTAAATGATTATTCTCTACGCCCCAATCAATGGCCTCATGGCATTCATCCAAACGATCATTATTGTGCAAATTTTTGATATGCTCCATGGCAACAGCGTGCATACCTTCAATACCTGTATCAAAAAATTTCTTTATTCTAGTAACAATTGAAGAACTGAGCAGCCCATTCTCTACTGAGGACTTCAAAAATTCATCAACAATGTTCTGAATTTGCTCTCTCTCGTTCCAGATTTTAAAAGATGTATTTTCAACATCAAAAATATCACTCTCCAAAGAATGTTTTGACTGCATTACATCAAATTCTTCATCCTCGGCTTGTCGCTCTGATATCTGATCTTTCCAATCACTACGCATACCCTCAACATGAGCCTTAAGCTCTTTGCGGCTACTTGCATATAGAGTTACAGGGACATCACCGCCCTGCTCCACAAAAAAGCGCCACTGCGCATTCGGCCAATCATTACGAATTTCACGAATTTCCGCCGCCAGTTGATCTCTTGCATGTTCGATTTCTGTAGGTTGAGAGATATACCCTCTATCCACGCGCTCATCCAACAGCCTGATTTGCCATTGGCAATATTGCCTTTGATTTTCTGTTTCACTAAAAGTCAAAGGCTGCTTATTGCGCTCTAACTGCGCACTTACAAACGCATTACCAAGTACCTCTTGCCCCTCTTCGGAATTTAAGAAATTCAACCTGCGCCGCTTTGAAATAGAGAATATATTACTTTGATCGTTGTCAGACATATGACGTCATCCCGTTAATATTATTTAATCATCACATAATTTTTATAACTATATAATAATTCACAATAAATAATAATGCAAATCCAAGGTAAAGCGCGCTTAAATATTACCCAAAAACATCATTAAAATTAGATTTTAAGGCCGCGTCCAAGTCCTCCATAGACACATCTTTACCAAGCACATGCAAGCTGGTCACGCCATGTTCAGCAATGCCGCACGGGACAATCCCCTCAAAATGCGATAGATCGGGGTTCACATTGATTGAGATACCATGATAAGTGACCCATTTACGAATACGTACACCAATGGCCGCAATTTTACTTTCGGTTCCATCGGGCATCACCACCCATATACCAACACGCCCCTCGCGACGCTCTCCCTTAACATCGAATTCAGCAAGCGTACGGATAATCCATTCTTCCAACAAACGAACATAACCGCGAATATCAGGCTTGCCGCCCTGCCTTTTCTTTAGATCCAGCATGACATATACAATACGTTGCCCCGGCCCGTGATATGTATGCTCCCCACCACGCCCTGTTTTATAAACAGGAAAGCGATTATCCAGTAAATCATCATCCTTCGCACTTGTCCCTGCGGTATAAAGGGCAGGATGTTCCAACAACCAGACCAGCTCGTTCCCTTCTGAGCCTTGCTTATCACGAATATCCGCTATGCGTTTTTCCATGAACGGCACAGCGCTTTCGTAAGGAATTAAGTCTTTTTCAGTGATCCATTGCGTCATGCGTATGAAATAAGCATTATTTTTATTGCGCTGCAACGTTTTACTGACTTGCCCTGCGGGTACAGATTTGTTATTCCTCTGGAATCATTATCGTAGGTCTAACTTACGATTATTGGCGAGTGCGGCCGTGGCGGAATTGGTAGACGCGCAGCGTTGAGGTCGCTGTGGGAGTTAAATCCCGTGGAAGTTCGAGTCTTCTCGGCCGCACCATTTATTTGAATTTAAACATCACAGGGATTAAAACCGATGGATAAGAAGCAAAAAGAAGCAGAAGAAGCAGCGTTCAGAGAATGCGCCTTAAATTATCATAAGGAACCTACGCCCGGTAAAATCGCCATTCGCGCCACCAAAGCAATGGCCACCGCGCGCGATCTTGCCCTTGCATATTCCCCCGGTGTTGCCGCCCCTTGTGAAGAAATCGCAAAAGACCCTGCGAAGGCGTATGATTATACATCGCGCGGAAATATTGTTGCGGTTATATCAAACGGAACAGCGGTTCTTGGCCTTGGAAATCTTGGCGCATTGGCCTCTAAGCCTGTTATGGAGGGAAAATCGGTTCTCTTCAAAAAATTCGCAAATATCGATTCCATTGATATCGAAATCGATGAAACCGATGTTGATAAGCTGGTTGATATCATTGCCTCACTAGAGCCGACATTCGGCGGTATTAACCTTGAAGATTTCAAAGCCCCTGAATGTTTTGAGCTTGAGCGTCGCCTTAAAGAACGTTGTAAAATCCCCGTATTCCATGATGACCAACACGGAACAGCGATTATCGTAACCGCAGCCTTCACAAACTGGTTGCACTACTCTGGTCGTAACATCGAAGATATCCGCCTTGTAGCCTCCGGCGCGGGCGCGGCCTCTATCGCATGTTTGAACTTGCTGGTTCACTCTGGACTAAAGCGCGAGAATATCATTGTATGCGATCGTAACGGCGTTGTTTATGAAGGCCGTACAGAAGGTATGGATCCACAAAAAGCAGCCTTCGCATCCAAAACAAATGCACGCGAATTCGATGATGCGATTAAAGGCGCAGACGTATTCCTTGGCTTGTCCGGCCCGGGCGTAATGAATAAACAGCATGTCGCGGACATGGCTGAAACACCGCTGATTATGGCCTTGGCCAATCCAACACCGGAAATTATGCCTGAAGATGTTTACGAGGTAAAACCGGATGCAATCGTTTGTACGGGGCGTTCTGATTATACAAACCAAGTGAATAACGTGCTTTGTTTCCCATTCATTTTCCGTGGTGCGCTTGATGTTGGTGCCTCTACAATTAACGAAGCAATGAAACTGGCCTGTGTCGATGCTCTCGCCTCACTCGCACGTAAAGAAGCTGCCGCAGAGGTTGCTTCCGTTTACACAGATGAAAATCTTACTTTTGGCCCTGAATACCTTATTCCAAAACCATTTGATCCACGCCTGATTGTCGACCTGCCTATTGCCGTTGCGAAAGCAGCAATGGAAAGTGGCGTTGCAACACGCCCGATTGAAGATTTCGAAGCCTATGAGCATAAACTTAAACAATTCTTCTATCGCTCACAGCTTATTATGCGTCCGGTTTACACACGTGCGAAAGAAGATCCAAAACGTGTTGTTCTTTGTGAAGGTGAAGAAGAACGCGTTCTGCAAGCAACACAAATTATCCTTGACGAGAACATTGCAAAACCCATGCTGATTGGCCGTAAATCCGTTGTCGAAGAGCGTATTGAACGCCTTGGCCTGCGCATGAAGGTTGGCAAGGATTTTGAACTCACCGATCCACAAGATGATCCGCGTTACCGTGACTATTGGGAAACATATCATACGATTATGGAGCGTAATGGAATTTCCCCTGATGATGCACAAACGCGCGTTCGTACGAATGCAACAATCATTGGCGCACTTATGGTTTATAAAGATCAAGCCGACGCGGTTATCTGTGGTACACAAGGGAAATTCCACGAACATCTGGAAGATATCAAAGATATCATCGGATTAAAGCCGGGCGTTGAAACCCCTGCGGCGCTTAGCCCACTATTGATCCCACGCGGAACATATTTCTTCTGTGACACACAGATTAACACGAACCCGACGATTGCCCAGATATCAGAGATGACATTGCTGGCAGCGGAAGAAGTTCGCCGCTTTGGTATTGTACCAAGAGTAGCCCTGCTTTCTCATTCAAACTTCGGAACATTGGATTGTGAATCCTCACGTAAAATGCGTGCGGCCTATGCCGATATCCGTCGTAGAGATCCTGAGCTGGAAATTGATGGAGAAATGCAAGCTGATACAGCTTTGTCAGATGCTATTCGTCAGAAAATCATGCCGAATTCAAGGCTTACAGAACCGGCAAATCTGTTCATTATGCCTAATGTCGAGGCTGCGAATATTGCCTTTAGCATGGTAAAAACATTCTCTGATGGCGTAAGCATCGGGCCATTGCTGCTTGGTGCAGCGCGTCCGGCGCATGTTGTAACACCAACAACATCAACACGCGGTATTGTTAATATTGCAGCAATCGCAACAGTCGGATCACAAGTGTTTGACGGCTCATCTGTTGATAATATTACACACCGCCTCATTCGCAGTGCATAACAAGCCAAATACGATATAGTCACTAGCATCCCCTATCGGGGGTGTTTATACTCTTTGCTGTGATATAAAAAACACAACAATTAGGTCTTGTGCATGAAATCCTTAGACGCAGAGCAGGCTTCTGGAAAGATCAACGCATCCCAGGAAGAAGTGAATACACATCTACCCGATGAAGACATCAGGGAGATACTTGATGCTGCAAAATTACAGGATTCAGACACGGTTTATGCCGCTCTAAAAGAGCTCAGCCCCGCTGACGCGGCAGAATTACTGTCAAAAATTAAAGAGGATGACCGCCAAGAGCTTCTCTCCATGTACGGCGAAGCCCTCAACCCGCAAATTTTTGCAGAGCTGGATCAAGAACTTAGCCGCGCCGCATTGGCCGCAATGCCAACAGCCAGCGTCGTGGAAATAATCTCGAAGCTGGAGAGCGATGACGCGCTGCTGCTGGTTGAAACATTAAAACCCGATGTTCAAAAAGAAGTTATCAATAGGCTGTCGACAAAAGACAGATTGGCTCTGGAAGAAGGGCTAAGCTTCCCCGAAGACAGTGCGGGTCGCCTTATGCGCCGCGAGTTGGTCGCGATACCGGAATTCTGGACAGTTGGAAAAACCATTGATTACCTACGCACATCGACCAAAACCTTACCGGAAGATTTCTTCGATTTATTTATTATAAATCCGTCCCATCATCTGACAGGTGTTATACCACTCAGCCGCCTGATCCGATCCCAGAGAGACGAGAAAATCCAGAATTTACAAATCGAGGGAACAAACTCCATCCCCGCAGAAATGGATCAAGAAGAAGTCGCCCACATGTTCCGTCGCGATAACATCGTTTCCGCCCCTGTGATTGATGATGACGGACGCTTAATCGGTATGATTACAATTGATGACATCATTGATGTTATTGACGAAGAAGCACAAGAAGATTTATTGCGCATGGTGGGTGTGGATCACGGTGACCTTTATCGCGCGGTTATTGCAACGGCAAACACACGCTTTAAATGGCTGTTTGTTAATCTTCTCACCGCAATATTAGCCTCAATCGTTATCTCGTTCTTTGGCGCAACAATTGAACAAGTTGTCGCCCTAGCCGTTTTAATGCCGATCGTTGCATCAATGGGCGGAAACGCAGGAACACAAGCCCTAACAGTTGCTGTTCGCGCGATTGCGACGCACGAAATCTCCGAGACGAACACATGGCGCGTTATCTGGAAAGAAACCCTCGTCGGGGTTTTGAACGGTATATTATTCGCGGTTTTAGCAGGGTTTATAGCCGCGCTGTGGTTCCAATTACCGATGCTGGGCATTGTTATTGCCCTTGCCATGATGATTAATTTAATCGTTGCAGGTCTGTTTGGCGCAGGCATCCCACTTCTGCTGCATCGCATGGGCAGCGACCCCGCCGTCTCGTCAACTGTATTGCTGACAACCGTCACCGATGTCGTTGGATTTTTATCCTTTTTAGGGCTGGCAACATTGCTTATGATTTAACAATTAAAAGAAGCATCGAAACGTTTGTAATTCACCCTAAAATAAAATATAAGTACGACCCAATAGAAACAACTCGATATAAAAATTATGTCCGCTGCAAAATTAGAAAAACCAAGTCTGGAACACAAAGAAAGCTATATTCTGGCTTTACGTGAATTTCAGGAAGAAGGACGCTATACCTTCCTCGATATTCAAGACATTGAAAGTAACTTCGAAGATTTTATTCAAAAATTGAATGAGGGTAAGAAAAATTTGCACAAACCCTATGCAGACTGGGTAGAGCCGGTATCCGAAACAGTTTTATGGTTGATGAAAGAAAATGAGTTTATCGGCACACTCAACATTCGTCACCGCCTGAACTGGCATTTGGAAAAATGGGGCGGTCATTTAAACTTTATTATCCGCCCTTCTATGCGCGGCAAAGGCTTTGGCAAAAAACTATTACAAAAAGCCATCCCTTATATTTCCTATCTTGGCATTGAGCGCGCGTTAATTACGATTTCTCCTAACGATACAGCCGGCAATAAAATCATAAAATTTTGTGGTGCAGAGTTTGAAGACACCCTTCCTGCAACAGATAAGTTCCCCGAACGCAATCGCTACTGGCTTGATTGCACCTGATTATTCCCATGGCAAAAACAACAAAGAAAAAAACAAATAAGAAAAAAAGCCCCAAGAAAAAGAACATGAAGCGCTCTTTCTTTTTTCGTTTTTGCAAATGGATGTTGGTTTTAGGACTATGGGTAGGAATATTTCTAAGCGGCGTTATCCTCTGGTATGCCAAAGACCTGCCCGACATCACAAAATCCGCAACGTTTGAACGCCGCGCTTCAATCATCATTAAAGCCGCCGATGGTTTTACGATCGCCCGTTATGGTGAGAGCAAGGGCAAAAACATCCATGTTGATGACATCCCCGATTACCTTATTCACGCCATTCTCGCCACCGAAGATAGACGGTTTTACGATCACCCGGGTATAGATGTTTTTGGGATCACGCGTGCCATGTTGGTCAATATAAGTAAGGGCAGGTTTGTTCAGGGTGGTTCCACTATAACACAACAGCTGGCCAAAAATCTGTTCCTAACCCATGACAGAAAGTTAGCACGTAAAATCAAAGAAGCTCTACTCGCTTTATGGCTGGAACGCGAACTTAGCAAAGATCAAATCCTCAGTGCCTATATGAACCGCGTCTATCTGGGATCAGGCACATACGGCGTTGATGCCGCAGCGCATCTATATTTTGACAAACCAGCCCAAGAGGTTAACCTGCGCGAGGCCGCCATTTTAGCAGGCCTGCTGAAAGCACCGTCCAGATATTCCCCCCACAACAGCGCCACCCGCGCCAAAGAACGCTCCGACATTGTTATCGCAGCTATGAAGGATGCGGGCTATATCACCCAAGCGGATATGACAGAGGAAAACCTATTACTCTCCTTGCCCCACAAGAAATCCAAAACCGGAGAAAATGCACGTTACTTCACCGATTGGGTGATTAACGGCATAGATGATCTGGTTGGCAACCCCGGCATGGATCTGGTAATCGAAACAACCCTTGATGCAGGCTTGCAAAAACGCGCCTATAAAAGCCTGACCAGCGCAATAGATAACGCCGAAGAATTACAATTCGTATCGCAAGGGGCTGTGATATCGCTCAGCCCTGATGGCGCTATTATTGCTATGGTCGGCGGCTATGATTACGGGCAAAGCCAGTTCAACAGAACCACACAAGCCAAACGCGCACCCGGCTCGGCGTTCAAACCCTTCGTCTATTTAAGCGCGCTTGAAAAAGGCTGGAAACCCAACGATGAAATATTGGACGCGCCCATAACAACAGGCACATACCGCCCGAAAAATTTCGCAAATAAATATTACGGCACGGTGACATTAGAGACCGCACTGGCAAAATCGATGAACACCGCAACAATCCGCCTTGCAAAAGAAGTCGGCATTGGCTCTATCCTTAAAACCGCAAAAAGTCTGGGCATTATTTCAAAAATGGAACGAGACCTAAGCCTGACACTCGGCAGTTCAGGGATATCCATGCTGGAAATGGCAACAGGATACGCTGTTTTAGCCAATGGAGGATACCGCGTCTTCCCCTATGCCATCACCCGTATCACAAATGGTGAGGGACGCGTTTTATTCAAGCGAGCTACGCCGAAATCATATCAATCCATTATCCGTCCCAAACATGTGCGTGCAATTTCATCCATGATGGAAACCGTAATTAACGAGGGCACAGGCCGCCGCGCACGCATGCCCTTCCCTGCATCAGGTAAAACAGGCACATCACAAAACAGCCGCGATGCATGGTTTGTGGGCTATACCGACAAAGTCGTCTCTGTTGTGTGGCTGGGCAATGATGATAACAGCCCGATGCGCCGTATCACCGGTGGTGGCTTACCTGCTGAAATTTGGCGTGATGTTATGCTGTATGGTAATAAAAACCGTAATTCTGTAACTCTATCAGGCGCAAAAGGTGGTGGCATTTCAGGGATACTGGGACGGCTTATCTCCAATCACACACCCAAAGAAAGAAGTGACGGTGATTACTCTAATTTGAATGACTAGGTAATCCCCCTAAGCTCAAGAACTCAAAACATCTTCCTTGATAATGCTGTGAACATGGCGAAAAGAGGCAAAGCTCGGTTGCTGTTCGCGCGTAAACCATTGATCACGCAGCGCCATCATTTCCTTACTCGGCGCGCCAATATCCCAACCACAACGCATCAGCGCATTATCTATATAATCCAGAAATTCAATAGGAAACGCGATCCGCGGCGCACGTAAGCCCATCTCAACCAATGCCTTTGCCGTATGCGCATCACTGATATCCATCATATCTGCCGTGAACTGGATAGCGGACAATATCTTTATTTCCACCCGACTAACAGGGACATGGCGCATATGTCCCATAAAGCGCGTATAGATGCTCCATTGCTCTGGCGTGACGTGCGCTCTTTCGGGTTGCGGTAGAGTGATTTTATCTGTTTCAATCTTAAACATAGCTCTCAACTCCTTCAATATGTGCTGGTCAGAAAGTGACCTTCGATACATCCAGCATGGAAGCTATTCTTTAACAGAATCTTAATTTCGGGGATTGGGACGTTTTGCCCTGTGGGTTAAACCAAGCATTTTCGGCTTAAGTCATTGGTATACCTTGCCTTGCCAGCTCATCCGCGCGTTCATTGCCCGGATCACCCGCATGCCCCTTAACCCAGATCATTTCGACATTATGCGCTTGAACCAGTGTATCGATTCGCTGCCACAGGTCTTTATTCTTCACGGGTTTCTTCGAAGCGGTCTTCCAGTTTTTGGCTTTCCAGCCGTCCATCCACTCGGTGATTCCTTGTAAAACATATTTGCTGTCCGTGTATATTTTTACGTCAGAGCGTTTCTTCAGCGCGGTTAAAGCCTCAATCACCGCCATCATTTCCATACGGTTGTTGGTCGTATCCAACTCCCCGCCGCACAGCTCTTTCTTATGTGTGCCCGCGCGCATCAAAACGCCCCAGCCCCCCGGCCCCGGATTACCACTGCACGCGCCATCGGTATAAATAATAATCGGGTTCGCCATTATGCTTCTAAAGCCTTTGCTATGATGTCTGTGAATTCTTCGGGAGATTTTAGGTTTTTAAACGCCGCAGCATTAATCGTCACCCCATATAAATCCGCCAACCTTTGATATTTCGGTTTGCGCGCCTCGAACAATAACGGAAAAACCCAACGCGAAAAATCATCAGGCGTCATTGCCTCAACGCCACTGATATTAAATTCACTCAAGAACTCTTCCAGCTTTTGTTTCAAAAATGCAGGCGGAAAGAATAACGGCTTAGGATAATCACGCGCACGTTGCAACACGACTTGTTCTTCCAGCTCATCGGTTTTGAGGTAAACAAATAATGTCTGCGTGCCTATCTTTTTCATCAAAGCCTCATCTTCAACCTCGCAAAGACTGCCCGTTGAATCGTGAATGCAGTTCCCTTGCACTTTATCAAGCACATCCCCCATAGCGTCCAGTGCAGAAATCTCCGCATCGTAATACGCCTTTTGCCGTGCCTCAAATAAGTCCAGCGCAAAACCGCCCTGTTCCGTATTACCCAGTTTCCCCAGATATTCAGACAACGCGCCGATATCATCCGCCGTAACAGGGCCAACGCCGGAAAGCTCTTCTTTCAGATATTTTACACCAATCACATAATCACAGGAATAGTTAGTCCACCCCCATGCCTCTAGCTGGCAAGAGATATGCGTTTTCCCTGCCCCTGACATACCAAGCAGCGTGATGGCTTTCTTCGGCGAATTTCTAAACTCTTCTGCGGTGATGTTCATTATTATGCCACTGTTAAAATTCTGGGGACTTTGAAGTTCACATTTTCCTGTGTAATAGATACTTCCTCTAACGTGACGTTGAAATAGGTGCGTGCCTTTTCAATCACTTCATCCACGAGATTTTCCGGCGCGGACGCCCCTGCACTTAAACCCAGAGTATTCACCCCATCCAACCAAGCCCAATCCACCTCGTCAACGCGTTGCACCAACATTGATTTCGGACAACCATTCAGCGCAGCCACCTCCACCAAGCGATTAGAGTTCGATGAATTCGGCGAGCCCAAGACCATCACCGCATCACTCTTCGGGGCAATGGCCTTCATCGCTGCCTGACGGTTGGTCGTGGCGTAGCAGATATCTTCCTTGCGCGGCCCTTTAATGTCGGGGAAGCGTGCCTGCAACGCCGCCACAACATCCGCCGTATCATCGACAGACAACGTCGTTTGTGTGCAATATGCCAGCCGCGCCGTATCTTCAACCTCCAAAGCATTCACATCGGCAACATTCTCTACCAAGATAACCGCGCCATCGGGCAATTGCCCCATTGTGCCGATTACCTCTGGATGTCCCTCATGCCCAATCAGAACCACTTGATCGCCTAATTTATGATGGCGTTCGGCTTCTCTATGAACCTTGCTCACCAAGGGGCAGGTTGCATCAATATAAAACATGTTCCGCTCTTCCGCGCGCTGCGGTACGGATTTCGCCACACCATGCGCAGAGAAAATAACCGGCTGCCCGTCATCAGGGATTTCACTTAAGTCCTCAACGAAGATAGCGCCCTTCTCCCGCAAGGAATCCACAACAAATTTATTATGCACAATTTCGTGACGCACATAGACAGGCGAGCCATATTTCTGCAACGCCAACTCCACGATTTGTATCGCACGATCAACCCCTGCACAAAACCCACGCGGCGCCGCCAATACTATTTTTAAATCTCTCTTTTCCATGCCCCCTTATAGGGAATTATTTATAAAGAATCCATCCCCTTGCCTATTCTTGATTTGTTGCGTATTCTGTAGGGAAGAATATACTCCCCCCAAATCAGGAATACATACTGGTGAAACACACAAAACATATAACTCTATTCCTTTGCCTCATAAGCCTAAGCGCTTGCCAGACATTAACCAGCCTTCAAGATGATGTCAGCGATTTAGCCGCAGGTGAACTTCCCCCCACGCATATGCTGGGCGGAAAAACGGAGGCACTGCTCGCCAGCCCTTGCCCGCAAGTCGAACTGGTCAGCGATCTCAGCTCACTCAGTGATTTTTCCAATCCTAATAAACCTATCGAGAAGAACCTAATCTCGCGCGTCAGTTTAAACAGCGCGGCCAGCACCTGTAAACTTGCGTCCAAAAGCGCAATTGTTGACCTGACATTAATTTTCGATGGTGTCCTTGGCAAAAAAGCCAAACTGAAAGCATCGGACAAACCGTTCTTTTCTTATCCGTTCTTCGTTGCGGTTACAGCGCCCAATGGAAAGATCATGGCGAAGGAAATCTTTGCAGCTTCACTGACGTATGGCGCAAACGAAAACAAGCACACTTACTTTGAGAAACTAAGACAGATTATTCCAATTAAAAACAAAGCCCATGCCAACCGCTATAAAGTTCTTATTGGCTTTCAAGTGACACCGGATCAACTCGCTTATAATCGTGAGCATATGGTTCCCGTTCCTGAAAAAAAGCAGAAAAAAGAACAGAAATAAGGATCGTTGTTTAATGTCTGCGTTTAATATGAATGATTACTGGCAAGCGGAAATGCGCGACCACATGGAAACCGCGCAAAAAACCGCCGATACTTTGCTAAATGATTTCCAGCATGTTTTGAATGCCTGTGTTAAAGCCATCCAGTCAGGTAATAAAATTATGTTCTTCGGCAACGGAGGCAGCGCCGCCGACGCGCAGCACCTCGCGACCGAGCTAACTGTGCGTTTCATCAATGACCGCGCCCCAATTGCAGCAATTGCCCTGACCACCGACACATCAACATTAACCGCAGCAGGCAATGATTTTGGCTTTGACCATATTTTTTCACGTCAAATTGATGCACTTGGCAATGCAGGAGACGTCGTCATTGCACTCAGTACCTCCGGTAAAAGCCCAAACATCATCAAAGCCCTTGAAATGGCACGCTCCAAAAATATTATCACCATCGGCGTTTCAGGACGCGATGGCGGCCTAATGCCCCCTCTTTGCGACCATATGTTAATCGCCCCCTCAAACAGCACCGCCCGCATTCAGGAAATGCACATCTTGCTCGGCCATATGCTCTGCGGCGGACTGGAACAATCCTTGGGGTTGGGGGCTTAATGAATATAAAATCAGCTATTAATAAAACTTTATACTATGCTTCCATGAACCATTTTCTTTCAAAAACTTAATCTTTGCGACACTCCAAACATCGCCCTGCCCAACCATTAACACATAAAGATCTTCACACAAGTCACGTAATTTATCTGTATTTTGTACTTCTGCATTATCTTCACTGTTTATAATGTTACAAGAAACCTCATTACCATCACAAACAATATTAAGTGTCCCATAACGCCATGAAATGGGTAGAAGCTTAATGCTTTCCGTTAATACCGAGCCTATCACTTTACTATATTGGTTGCGTTTTCCTTTATCAACCTCAGTAGAATAAACAATGGCAACCCCCATACCTATTCCCCAAAAAATAGCATTAACAAGGACTCCCTTTGCAAATAAACTTAGAGACCAAACAATAGGCACACAGATAAAAAAGCATTTTACACTGTTCCTCTCCGTATCAATACTTTCATAACATTTTTTACATTGTAGTGGCTTTTTAGACCAACGGTTTAAAATAGATAATGCAGAAACTTTTTTTGTGCATTTAGGACATTTCATCAATAAGTCTCTTTTCTCTAAATTACGGCATAAAAAATTATTTATATTTTCACAAGTTTATTTTAATTTTTCAAGGGAATTTCGATCTCACTACCCTAACAAGAAAACTTAACACTTGAGCGAAACGCCGTTCTGGCATACAATCCGCTGCGTTTAACCATAAATTTTATAAACAGAGTATCATAATGACAGGACAGAAATCGGTAGACACGCTGAGCTTTGAAGAAGCGTTAGTAGAGCTGGAAAACATTGTTAGAGGCTTGGAAACTGGTGAATCCGCATTGGAGGATTCTATTACGTCCTATGAACGTGGCATTGCATTAAAGGCTCATTGTGAAAATAAACTGCGTGACGCACAGGCAAAAATTGAAAAAATATCCATCGGCAATGATGGCTCGATAACAACACAACCCCTAGATTCGGAAGAATAAAACATGGCACCGTCCCTAAGAGATGCACATCCTGAATTACAAAGTGAAATGAACGCCGTCACAGAGGCAATCAATAAGACCATTGGTCGTCTTTTACCTGAAACCGATCTACCGGAAAATCACCTTTATGACGCGATGCGCCACGGAACATTAAGCGGCGGCAAGCGATTGCGCCCATTTCTTGTGATGCATTCCGCGGCTCTATTCAATGTTGATCCTGCGCGTGCACGTCGCGTTGCTGCAGCGTTAGAATTCATCCACTGTTATTCTTTAATCCATGATGACTTACCATCCATGGATAATGCGGCGCTGCGCCGTGGCAAACCAACTGTGCATATTCAATATGATGAAGCCACAGCAATACTCGCCGGCGATGCACTGCTGACCCTTGCATTCCAAATTTTAAGCGAAAATGAAACCCATGAAGACCCGCGCGTCCGTTGTGAGTTGATCCAGACCCTTGCAAGAGCATCGGGCGGCCATGGTATGGTCGGCGGGCAAATGCTTGATTTGTTGGCAGAGAAACAAGAATTTGATCTGGGCACAATCTCACGCCTACAACGCATGAAAACCGGAAAGCTTATGGCTTTTGCCTGTGAAGCAGGTGCAATTATCGGCAAGGCCGGTGGCCCGCAGAAACGGGCTTTATGTAACTATGCGCATGATCTTGGCCTGGCTTTCCAAGTCACCGACGATATCCTTGATGTTGAAGCAGACCCACAAGATACGGGCAAAGACACAGGCAAAGACGCCGACGCAGGCAAAGCAACCTTCGTCTCCGCCATGGGTAAAGAACAAGCCAAAGAGCGTGCAGACATGCTGGTTCATCAAGCCATCGGGCATTTAAAAATATTCGAAGGACGTGCAGAAATGCTGAAAGAACTTGCCCTGTATGTTCTGGAACGCCGCGCATGAAAGCCAACTTGATTTTGAACCAAAGCAACGAAATTGCTTTTATGTATGGTGAAAATCTTGGGTTCGAGCCTGAATGGGCCTCCATTGACGTTGAGCATGGTGAGCTCTATATCGCAGAAATCGGCGAAACAGGCGAAGGTAAACACATAAAATTAGACTCAATAAAGCAGGAAATATACGAACGTATCCTGCCTGATACAAAAATATTACTCGTCCGCGTGAAAGACAGCGACATTACAAAACCCGAGCACACAGCATGGGTTCCCCTAATGATCGCACAACAAATACTGTAAAATTTGCATATTTCGCTTTAAATCACTATAATTTGAGAACAGATACGATTCAGGAAAATAACATGAGCAACCAAATGTCAGCACCACAAGATGAACAACCAGGCTTGGATGAGTCTGATATCCTGCCACTGCAGCAAGAAGATCGCTCCGCTGATAACCCAATGGGTACGGTAATGAATTTTCTTGGGCTTGCGCTTATGGCAGACCTAACAATCAGCACGCTCGAAACTGTCGGTGCGATGGATGGCGGACTGGACATGACGGCGATAACCCCTGAAGTTGTTCCTGCGCCTATGCCTGATCTTGATTTTGGAATAGACCCTGCAATGGGTGGAATGGCTCCACCATCAATATCAACACCATCATTTACAGCATAAATATCGGGATTTTCCTTAAATAATATCACCGGAATTCGGCTTCGAGTAAAAAATACTTTGCCCGAATGTTGTCTTTAGGTTAATAAAGACACACAATGAGACAAGCACAACAAAAACAAACCGAAATCCCGCAGAGCCATGAAGCCGAGTCATTACTCGATTCTGTTGAATTTCCAAGCGATATAAAGTGCTTTTCCGATCAAGAACTCATACAGCTTTCAGATGATGTACGCAGGCATATGGTTGTGAATGTCGCCAAGACAGGCGGACATTTAGGCGCAGGCCTCGGCGTTGTAGAACTCTCCGTTGCCCTGCACGCCGTATTTGACACCCCGAAAGATCGCATCATCTGGGATGTCGGGCATCAATCCTATCCACACAAGATCCTCACTGGACGTAAAAACCAAATGCATACACTGCGCCAAGGTGGTGGCCTGTCAGGCTTTACCAAGCGTAGTGAAAGTGAATATGACCCCTTCGGCGCAGCACATAGCTCCACCTCCATCTCTGCCGGATTAGGCATGGCTGTTGCGCGCGACCTATCCAAGTTGCTTGATGACGACGAAGATCAGGAACACAACAAACATGTGATCGCCGTGATTGGCGATGGTGCAATGTCTGCCGGCATGGCCTATGAAGCCATGAATAACGCAGGCGCACAAACCATTAACGGTAAGAAAAGCCGCTTAATCGTAATTCTGAACGACAATGAAATGTCTATTGCTCCACCCGTTGGCGCGATGAGCAGACATTTAACAAAAATCGTATCCTCAAAGCCCTACATCACCGCCCGTGAGCTTGGTAAAAAAATTACAGATATTCTGCCCTCCCCCATACGCCACGTTGCAAAACGCGCAGAAGAAAGCGCAAGAATGGCACTGGGCAGCGGCACAATGTTCGAAGAAATGGGCTTCTATTATATCGGCCCTGTAGATGGCCACAACCTTGAACATTTACTGCCTATCCTACGTAACATCCGCGACAGCGACCATGAAGGCCCCATCCTGATCCATGTGATCACACAAAAGGGTAAGGGCTACCTCCCTGCCGAGAATTCAAAAGATAAAATGCATGGTGTGAAGAAATTCGACATCATCACAGGCGCGCAAGCCAAAGCAAAACCATCCGCGCCCAGCTATACCAATGTCTATGCTGATGCTTTGATTGCACTTGCACGTAAAGATACGAAAATTGTCGGTATCACCGCCGCGATGCCCTCGGGCACAGGTATGGATGCCTTCGCGAAAGAATTTCCGGAACGTACATTTGACGTTGGCATTGCCGAACAGCACGCAGTAACATTTGCCGCAGGCATGGCAACAGAAGGACATAAACCCTTCGTCACCATATACTCAACATTCTTGCAACGTGCCTATGATCAGGTTGTCCACGATGTCGCAATTCAAAATATTCCCGTACGCTTTGCGATTGACCGTGCGGGATTAGTCGGCGCAGATGGACAAACACACGCAGGCAGTTTCGATATCGCTTATTTAGGATGCCTACCCAACTTCGTAATTATGGCACCTGCCGACGAAGCCGAGCTGATGCACATGGTTGCCACAGCCGCGGCCTATAATGACGGGCCAATCGCATTCCGTTATCCACGCGGTGAAGGCGTTGGTGTAACCCTGCCCGAAACACCTGAAATTCTGCCTATCGGAAAAGGCCGCATGATCCAAAAGGGTAAGAAGATTGCTCTGCTCTCTCTGGGAACACGTTTGGAAGAATGTAAAAAGGCGGCCGCCATACTGAAAGATAAGCTAGGGCTTGAAATCACGATTGCCGATGCGCGCTTTGCCAAACCATTAGATACGGAAATGCTGGAGCAGCTCGCAAAAAACCATGACGCCCTCATCACAATTGAAGAAGGCGCTCGCGGCGGATTTGGAACATATGTTCTGGAACACCTCTCTAGCCATGGCCTGATGGATAAAGGATTGAAAGTACGAACAATGACCCTGCCCGATACATTTCAAGATCACGACACACCGTCTGTGCAATATGATGAGGCAGGTTTAACTGCACACCATATTGCAACCCTTGCCTCTTCCCTCATTTAGAACTAGAATTATTTAAATGACGATCGAAAAACCAACAATTATGATATTCGATATGGATGGGACAGCCGTAAGGCATATAAACCCACGCCTTTTGCACCTCCTCGAATTTCTCGATGGCGTTTGCTATAAGCTGTCCAAACTGTTCGCTTGGCTTTTTAAGCGTGGCGCAAAAGGACGTATGGTGCCCGAATGGCATGATCCTGAATGGATTAACCCAACCAAGAAAAAACCGAGACTGCTCGTCCATCGTGCCATCCATAAAGTGCGCCGTAAACCGGTTGAACAAATCGTGCAACCGTGCCCCGGCCTGTATGATGTTCTGGATCTTCTAACCGAAAATAATATTCCTATTGGTCTGGTTAGTAACGGCCTCGGCAAAGGCTATGGTCACGATATTTTAAAGAAATTTGACCTTAACCATTATTTCAAAGCAACAGTCTTCCGCGAAGACCTTAAAAATTCAAAACCTAATCCGGAGCCTGTTCTGCTCGCGCTCAAACGCATGGATATTGAACCAAAAGATGATGATGTTATCTGGTTCCTCGGGGATCGTCACAAAGATGTTATCACCGCTCTGGCTGCAGATAAACTCGTTAAGGGGCATGTGATGCCAATCGCCGTGGCGTTAAGTGCCTCTGTTGGGATAATTGAAAACAATATTGGCTCTGACCATATCATCATGTCATTTCACGATATGTATGACCAACTTCGCCAGATGTTTGAGAAAGATGCTAAAGCCCAGCATAACGACACAGCCACAGCTTAAATCACGATGACCTTTAGTGAATTTTTATCGGAGCATAAACACTGTTTTGTGAATCCTGCATAATCATAAACTCTGAAATCATAGGCTGGAATTCACTCAAAATAGCAGCCTGTATACCCATGATCTTCCCCGCAGCAACTTGCCCTTCAAACAACTGAACAAACTTCTCTATCGGGGTTAATGGCTTTGGCAAGATAACAACATCAACATCATGACGATCCACACCGCCTGCCTGCACCGCGGCATAATCCAGCGCCTCATTCAAGCCACCAAACTGATCTGCAATCCCGATTTCAACCGCGCTGGTTCCAACCCATACACGCCCACGCGCAATCTTATCAACTTCTGCGATGCTCATGTTACGGCCTTTTGCTACGCGCTCCAGAAAACTGTCATATATATTATCCAGCATCAAATTCATGCGCGCAGCTTCACTTTTGGAAAACGGCGTGTTCATAGAAAACATCGCAGCATTCTGCCCTTCATTTATACGCTCCCAATTTACACCTAAATTCTCCCATAATTTCTGAGCAGAAACCTTACCACCCAACACACCAATAGAACCTGTAATCGTTGTTGGAAGAACAAAGATTTCATCCGCAGAAGCAGATATCCAATATCCACCGGATGCCGCCGTTGGCCCCATAGAAACAGTAACCGTCTTGCCTTCTTCTTGAACAATCTCTACCGCGCGTAGAATTGTTTCCGATGCAACAGGCGAGCCACCCGGGCTATCCACCCGCAGAACAACCGCATCAATATCCTCATCATAGGCCGCACGCAATAACGCTCTTGAAATCTTATCCGCCGCCGCAACACCGCCGCCCATAACACCAACACGCGTAGAGGCACTGTTGCCATCCGTATCCATAATCGCACCGACAGCATAGATCAATGCAACGCGTGGAGAATCACTTGCCTTCTTCTTAGAGAGCAACGCATCTGCAATCACATTATCCTTCTCTGTAATTTTATTCATGTATTTATCAAAGTTGATATAGGTAAGCGTCTCGCTTTTCGCCTCCCCCGTTACGCGCATACTAATCTGCTCAATCAGCTTATCCGCATAATCAACCTTATCAACAAGGCCAACATCCAACGCCTCATCAGCCATCAACACTCCGCGATCAACAAACGACTTAAACGCCGAAACCGTGACATCTCTGTCTTTTGCAATATCCTTACTCAATACATCATAAATATCTGCGATAAGTGCCGTCATAGAACGGCGGTTGGCCTCCGACATCTCTGAATTGGTCAGGCTTTCATACGCGCTCTTATACTCTTTACGTTGAAAGAATTGTGGTTCGATCCCGATCTTATCCAACACATCACGAAAAAATGGCATCTCCGCACTTAAGCCCGTAATCATAAGATTACCCATTGGCTGTATCCATATTTCATCAAAACTGGAGGCAAGATAATATCCACCAAGGCCAGTATCGTATGACGGCGCATAGATATAGGCAAACTTTCCGCTCTGCCTAAAGCTTTTAATCGAAGCACGAAGCTCTTCAATATGCGCAACAGAGTAATGCCCCCGCTTCAAACGCGCATAAATCCCCTCAACGCGCGGATCGGTTTTTGCATTTTCAATCGCATCGGTGAAAGTCTTCATTGTCTTGATATTATTGCTGAAAGAGTCTGCGAAGCCCCCATCTGCGGGTAGGTCACCAAGGACACCATCCAGCTCCATATACAGCACCATTTGTTCCGGCAAGTTCACATTCATGTCATCAACAACGGAAGAAATCATCCATGTCGTCACGATCACCAAGAATAAGACACTCGCACCAATCAGCATGCAGGTTTTCTTAAGCGCCATCCACAAGATAGGCCATATGCGCCATTTAACCTTCGGTTTTTTCACCACCTTAGGAACGGGTGAGCTATAAAGATTTTTACGTTTTGACCAAGGATCTTTTCTCATCTTTTTCTCTCGCAAATAGAATTACAGGCACTGCGCCTTATGACGCAACCAATGATCTGCAAGCACGCAAGCCATCATCGCCTCAACCACAGGAACGCCACGAATACCCACGCAAGGGTCATGTCGTCCCTTCGTCATAATATCAGTTTCGTTACCATCCATATCAATGGTTTTACGCGGCGTAAGGATAGAGCTGGTCGGTTTAAACCCAACGCGCGCTACAATATCTTGACCGGAAGAAAGGCCGCCAAGAATACCACCGGCATGATTAGAAAGGAAATTCGGTTTTCCATCTTCACCCATTCTAATCTCATCCGCATTTTTTTCACCGCCAAAGGCAACAGTATCAAAACCAGAGCCAATTTCAACGGCCTTGACCGCATTAATACTCATCATCGCTTTGGCGATATCGGCGTCCAACTTATCATAGACAGGTGCGCCTAGCCCTGCAGGGATGCCACTGGCGTGAATTTCCACAAGTGCACCTGCACTTGAACCATTCTTACGTACACTATCAAGATAGGTTGCCCAATCTTCCGCTGCCTGCGCGTCAGGAGAGAAAAACGGATTTTGCGTCACCTGATCCCAATCCCAATTATCACGATTTAACGTTTCAGTGCCGACCTGCACAACACACGCACGGATTTTCACCTCTACGCCTATTTGATGTTCCAGAACTTTACGTGCCACCGCGCCCGCTGCAACACGCATCGCCGTTTCACGCGCAGAGGAACGCCCGCCGCCGCGATAATCACGAATGCCGTATTTCTCATTATAAGTAAAATCAGCATGTCCCGGACGGAACTTATCTTTTATATCGCCGTAATCTTTGGATTTTTGATCTGTATTATGAATCAGCAAACCAATCGGCGTCCCTGTTGTCATCCCCTCAAACACACCCGATAGGATTTGCACCTCATCCGCCTCTTTACGCTGCGTCGTGTGGCGGCTTTGCCCCGGCTTACGCAAATCAAGGAATTGCTGGATATAGGCTTCATCCAAAGGAATACGTGGCGGCACACCATCAACAACGCAACCAATGGCTGGCCCGTGGCTCTCACCAAACGTGGTATATTGGAATAAAGTTCCGAAACGATTACCTGACATTTTATTGCTTGTTCCTAATAATTTACAGTATAAAGACAATAACCACATTCGGCGCAGAGTGCCAGAGGCGTTTAAGATAAAACCATGACAACAAAAAAGACCACAGACATAGAAATTTTGCAAAATCATATCAAACAAGAGTTCACACATAACCACCTGGACACATTGAAGAAAGTGGCTCAAGGAAACTTTACAGGTGAACGGAAAGATCTTATCACCGCGTTCAAAGCAGGTGGCACAAAAATAAGAAGAACAGACGCTGATAACTCTGACTTCAAAATAACCTCGATATCCGATCAGAAATGGCTCATCACACTCCCAATGAACATAGAGTTACATAATGGCGTAAACGCCCTCTCCGAAGCCGCAAGAGCAACATTAAAAGAATGCCAAGAAATTATGAAGATAGATGAACCGGCGCCTTCTGCGCACTGAGCGTGCCCTGCTCTATCACCGCGACAGTTAAACGAGATATCGCTGTGCGCTTGCCCGTGGCCTCTTCATGCATATCGATTTGCCATACTTGTGTACGACGCCCGACATGTAAGGGTGAACACGTTCCAACGACATGACCTTCCGTCACTGCGCGAATATGATTAACATTAATTTCTAAACCGACTGCACGATATTTTTCAGGATCAATTGTCATCCATGCCGCAACACTGCCCAAGCTCTCTGCCAAAACGCAGCTCGCGCCGCCATGTAAAATGCCAAAGGGTTGCATTGTGCGATGATCGACGGGAATACGTCCTACGAGAGCATCGTCTCCAATTTTCAAAAATTCGAAACCAATATGCTCGCCCATATTTGAATCACGCAATCCTTGCAGGTAATCGATTTTGTAATCTTTAAACCAGATCATTTAATATCATCCTTAAGGCAGGCAAGCTCTATGCCGCCTCACCTTTATCTTTTGGAATCATGCTCTGTAATAGATCTGCGGTTTCCGCGACACTATCCACTGCAAGCATACCAACAGTGTGATAGCCACTATCCACGTGCAGAGTTTCCCCTGTCACGCCACTGCCCAGATCAGAAAGTAAGAACAGACCGGAGCGACCAATATCATCAATCGTCACATTACGTTTCAGCGGTGCATTCAGCTCGTTCCATTTCAGGATAAAGCGGAAATCACCAATACCACTGGCCGCCAATGTTTTAATCGGCCCTGCAGAAATCGCATTCACGCGAATATTATCTTTACCAAGGTCTGCGGCAAGATACTTCACGGAGGCTTCCAAAGCCGCTTTCGCCACACCCATAACATTGTAATGCGGCATAACTTGCTCCGCACCATAATATGTAAGGGTTAACAGTGAACCACCATCTGTCATCAAAGGTGCTGCGCGTTGCGCCACTGCGGTGAAGGAGTAAACAGAGATATCCATTGTGCGTAGAAAATTATCACGTGACGTATGCAAATACAGGCCATCCAATTCATTTTTATCGGAAAATGCAATTGCATGAACCACAAAATCAATTTTGCCCCATTGCTTTTCTATTTCAGAAAACGCCGCATCAATGCTGGCCTCATCGGTCACATCACATGGTAAAACAATGTCGGAACCAACACGCTCTGCCAAAGGCTTAACACGTTTTAACAACGCATCTCCCTGATAGGTAAAGGCGAGTTCAGCACCATTTTCAGCAGCAACTTTCGCAATGCCCCATGCAATGGATCGCTCGTTCGCAACACCCATTATCAGGCCGCGTTTTCCTTTTAAAAAATCACTATTCATCATTTTACTTCTTTATTATTTATAATTTTCAGCAATGTAACATCGTACACATTTATGCTCTACAGTCCAGAGTAAGCATATATATTCATCAAATTAACCTGTAAAAAAATTGCTGCCCCCTTATTGTATAAATAGAATTCTGTTATAGTGATCAGGAATGCGTACCCCCCCTTTCCTAAACATTGAAAATTAGAATAATTATGAGTGTTGATTACAAGACAGCAAAACACATATGCAATGTCATACGCAGACAAATACAGGGCGGTTTTCCCGATCTCTACATCAATTTTATTGTTCATGCAGAAGACAAACGCAAACAAGCTTTCTCGGAAGAAAAGGAAACTCTTTCAGGGCACTCCGCCGGTGAATTCGCAATTAATCACTTACAAGACCCACAACATATGGACCTACTTGAAAAAAACAGATCCTGTTTTTCTATACTCGCATATGACAAACAACCTGGTTTCCTAGGGTTTTTTCAGAGCAACTCTTACCTATCTATTTTATTCATAAACCATGAACGCTTTCAAAATGAAGATAATCTACGAAATCACGCCTTCCATTTGGCATGGCACGCCATTGCCCTCTATAGAAACTTTATGGATGCAAGCATCAAGGGAAACGATCACAACACGGATTTATTCAAAGACAGCAACAATGTTTTACAAACGGATATGACCTCTGCCCAATGGAAGCACCGCAATTTACAAGCTGACATCTTTGCTGTCAGCATCCAGACACTACAGGGGCGCGAAAACACGCTGGAGATTTTATCCAAACAAAGAATGTCCGATACATTGCATGCAACGCCTGGGTTTGTCGCAGAAAGCTTTCCCTTCCCTGTCTGCTTGGATACACTCGACTTTGTTTTTAAAAATAAAATCAGTCAATATAAGAAAAGCAAAAAACCGATAATAGCAGCAACAGAAATAGCCGAAGAAATAGGAAAGACATATGACGAATCTTCGATAGAGCAATGGCGAAGTTTTTCTCTGCCAGCGCAAGAAATGGCATGGCTGGGGCACAGCCCGAAAAGCATTCTAGGCGCCGCCATCTACACCAGTGAGAATACTTACGCGCAGTCAATCGCCGACATGCTTGCAGAGCGGATGAACATCAAGCCGGATGCTATATCCACATTACAAGAATACAACCCATTCACAGCCCAAGAAGCAAACGAGCGCATTCATAAAAAGCAATGTAATCAGTTAATTGATAGTATTTTAAATAAAATCCATGAAGAAAAAAATCATGCAATTATCATGGAAGTTATACAAAAGCAGAATATTTTTTTACAAGACACATCCTTGATTGGATGGTGCTCAAGCGCGCTTATCCAAACAAAAGTTTATATAAAGCAAAGCGACTTATCCAATGATATTGTTGGCATTCTAAAGCATGCAAGAATTGTTTTTCAAGAAGAAGTAGACTCAATCCCATGGGACACACTTGTGCATTTCTCACGCGCTTTATTTAACCATCGGCGTAACAATCTACATCAAACGATGGATGATATTATAAATATTGCCGATGGAAATGACGAATTCGCATCCATTTATCATGTTCTAACCACTGTAAATAATAAGCAAAGAAAAACAGATGCAGAGGTAAATGACGATACATTTGATTCCTCACCTAATATTTCAGATTTCATAAGCCCTAACGCAGTAAAAAGTACTTAAGTAATCTTAGTACTCAAAAAAAAACGCGCCCATGAAACAATATATCCAGGGCGCGATTCTTTAAAATTTTCATACGAACGGAGCTATTAGTTCATAATTTCCCAGCTACCGTCCGGCTGTTTGCACGCTGTGCCATAGGCTGATTCTTCACGACCACCAACATATATAGTTTGCTGATACTCACGACAATATTTACCGCTCGCGCTGTAACCGTCTTTGGTTGCAACCACATCACCGGAATTACCACTTTCAGGGTTATTCCATGAAATTGTCTCACCAACCGGTGCGCTTTGAACATCATATGTCGCTTGTGACATATACTGTCTATCTGCACTATCCAGCGATTTACCAATTTCACTACCGATGAGAGTCCCAAGCAAAACGCCGGCACCTGTTGCCCAAAGCTGGCCACTGCCACCGCCAAGTTTAGAGCCTAAAAGTCCGCCAATAATCGCGCCACTACCGGCACCGATTAATTGCTTATTCCCGCCCGTTTGCAAGTTTTCACACGCGCTTAGTCCAAGTGTGGATACAACCATCATTAAAAGTGCTAAATTTTTCATCTGTGTCTACTTTCATTCCTAAGTTAACAAAGTTATTTGAGTTCGAGAGTATATCCATTTATAAAATGAATTCATAGAAAATATACGAATAAAAAAGCAGGACCCTTCGAAAATGAATATAAAAATATCTGATGACCCCATAACCTTATTCAAAAACTGGCTTTCCGAAGCGACAAAAAACGAAACAAATGACCCGGGTGCAATGGCTTTGGCAACATGCGGTAAAGATGGAAAACCCTCTGTTCGTATGATTCTACTGAAACAGTTTGATGAAAATGGTTTTAAGTTCCATACAAACAAACAAAGCCAAAAGGGAGATGAGCTTACTGAAAACCCCTATGCCGCACTGTGCTTTCACTGGAAATCATTGCGCAAACAAGTGCGCGCGGAAGGTAAAATAGAAATCGTTACAGAACAAGAAGCCGATGAGTATTTCACAAACCGCCCCTATGAACGACAAATCGGCGCATGGGCATCGCAACAATCAAGACCACTTGAAAGCCGTGAGCATCTGGAAGGAAAAATCAAAAAGCTACAAGTTCAATATCCCAAAAGCTCTACTGTACCGCGCCCCACATACTGGATTGGGTATCGCCTGATCCCACAAACAATAGAATTTTGGTGGGATAATCCGGATCGCTTACATGATCGCCTGAAATACACAAAAAACAGTGATGGGAATTGGGATATTCAACGTCTCTACCCTTGATTCTTCGCCCAATACCATCCATAAAGAGGCGCATACATATTTAATGGAGTTTAGGCATTATGAGCGCACAAGAAAAACACGTCGAAGAAAAAGAAGAACAACAACAACAAGACCAACAAAGCTTCAGTGCCGATGTATCGCGGCTCTTGGATATCGTTGCCCACGCCCTATACACCAATCAAGACGTGTTCTTACGTGAACTGATCTCCAATGCGGCGGATGCTTGTGATCGCCTGCGCTATGATGCAATCGCATCGCCTGAGCTAATCAAGGATAACCCTGATTTTCGTATATGCACCTATAAAGACACAACAAACCGCACGGTAACGGTTGTCGATAACGGCGTTGGCATGGACAAAGCCGAGCTGATTGATAACTTGGGCACGATCGCAAAATCCGGTACAGCCGCCCTAACAGAAAAAATGAAGGAAGCCGGCGACGACAAAGACAAACTGAAACTCATTGGGCAATTCGGCGTCGGGTTCTATGCTGGCTATATGGTTGCGCATAAAATTCAAGTGGTCAGCCGCAAGGCAGGCAGTGATGAAATTTGGCTCTGGGCATCTGATGGCAAAAGCGGATTTACGATACGTGAAGCCAACGAAACAGAGGCCGCCCGTTTGGATGGCCAACGCGGCACAGCCATTACTCTAGATATAAAAGATGAAGCTTGTGAATTCCTTCTGGATCAAAAAATTATATCCACTGTAAAAGAGTATTCAGACCACATCAGCGTCCCCATATTCTTAGGCGCACCTGCCGAAGTGGCAAAAGACAAAGACGCTACAGCCATAAACAGTGCCTCCGCCCTTTGGATGCGATCAAAAAGCGACATCACAGAAAAAGACTATAACGACTTCTATACACATATATCCAGCAATATTGATGAACCACTGATGACATCCCACTGGAATGTAGAAGGCGCGATTGAATTCACGTCCCTGCTCTATATCCCCACGCAAAAGCCTTGGGATTTGTTTGATCCAGGTCGCAAGAACGTCGTAAAGCTCTATGTGCGTCGTATCTTTATCACTGATGAAATGGACACGCTGATGTATCCGTGGCTACGCTTTATGCGCGGTGTGATCGACAGTGAAGACCTTCCCCTGAACATCAGTCGGGAAACGCTGCAATATAATCTAACCATAGAAAAAATTAAAAATGCCGTGGCACGCCGTATTCTTGGCGATCTTGATAAACTATCACGCAATGACCCACCTGCCTTTGCTCTATTTTGGGGGCAATTTGGGTCAGCCTTGAAGGAAGGGCTATATGATTCGCCACTCCATCGCGAAAGCTTGCTTAAAGTCTGCCGTTTTTATTCCACCCACGATGATGGCGAAAAATTTGTCACCTTAGAAGATTACGTATCACGTATGAAAGAAGGCCAAGAAGAGATTTACTATATCAGCGGCGAAAGCCTTAAAAACATCAAAAGCAGCCCACAAGCCGAAGGCTTTAAAGCCAAAGGGATCGAAGTACTCTACTTCACCGACACCATTGATGATTTCTGGCTTCAAAGCGTTTTGGACTATCAAGGCAAAACATTTAAATCCATAACCAAAGGCGATATTGATTTTGATAAAATAGCCCCCTCAGAAGATGATAACGCTGAAGATAAAAAAGAGGAAGAAATATCCGAAGAGCAACAGAAATCTACGGATGCTTTACTTACAAAATTCCAAGAAATATTAAAAGGACAAGTACATAACGTACGCCCATCGAAACGTTTAACAAATTCAGCCGTTTGCTTGGTTGCCCCCGATGAAGGCGTCGATATGCACATGGAACAAGTTCTGAAGATCAACCAAAAATATCAGGCCAGCACCAAACCTGTGCTTGAGATCAACATAAATCATGACCTTATCAAAACATTGGCCAAATCCCATGAAAATGGTGATGATGTTTCTGATGCAGCGTATCTGCTGTTCGATCAAGCAAAAATCATTCAAGGACAATCCGTTGATGATTTATCAGCCTTCGCACGCAGAATGTCAGAGTTCATGAATAAGGCTATATAAGCCCTCACAGAGCTAAAACTCCGGAAGAAAACCACATACATAAATATGTGGATTAGGTTTGTTTAGTTACAGCTACCGTTAGCACCCATAGTCGCTGGTGGAGTGAAAACACACCCTGGCGCAGAACAAACAGCATCAATATATTGCACACCGCTAGACAGCGTCACGATAAACCCCGTTTTAATCGGCGTAAGAGCACTACAACTGGAACTATCCTGCAAACCTAAGAAATGTAAATACATATCAACACCACCATTTGATGATGCAGGCGTTGCATTTGGCGGTGGATTAGCACCTGTATAAGCACTGCCCCACGTTGGGTTATTATTTGCCAAACCAGTGATAATTGAAACAAGGGTACTTAAGTTCAATGCAGGTGGAACCCCATGTACAACGAGATCACACGCAAACTCACCAACACTTGGAAAATCCGGAGAACCATCAACCGTAGGAATATCGCATTCTTCTTCTTTGGTTCTATAATCGTTATTCGCCGCCGCCATATTGCGATAGGTTTCCAACGTATAAAAACCATCGTGTTCTCCCCCTGGAGGTGAAGAAGCCGGCGGAAACGGTGGTGCATCAGGAGGTGTATCTATAGGAGTGTCAGGAATCGTTACATGCCTATGCGATTCAGTGGCAAAATCATAACATTTGGTTCTGTTCCACAAATCATTCATTTTGGTACAACCGTTATAATTACCACTATCCCTGACATTACCATCAGCGTTACCAGCAAGTATCTGTGCCCATGCAACTCCGGTAGGATAAGGAAGTGCTGGCGATGGCTGAGCTGGGAGAGACGCATTTATAGCCCTATCCCCAAGCATACGGTTTGTAAAATGCTCAAGATAATATTGTTTTTGCTCACCAGCAAGTACACAAGCAGACAATAGAGGATTATTTATAACATCCTCAATAGGACCAGCCGCAGTTACACCATCAACCAACTGATCCAAAACAAGAATTTCAAGTACAGCGGTCATAATCAATCCGCTAGATCCACTCCCACCAAGAAAGAACGCTGTCGGCGTACCGAGTGGCGAAGGAAGCAATGGCTCGGCATTAAGCACGCTTTGGTCAAGACTCAAAATACCATCAATAATAAGTCCACTAAGCCCCCCTTCTGACCATCTCGGATTACTAGGGAAATTACTATCTGCGTGCGATCCCAATTCATCTAAGAACGAATCAAAACACGTCATTTCCAAAACACTGTCAGGACGAGGAATTAAGTTTTGATTTTGCGTCACTTCGCGTTGCGCTTCCATCCATGCTCTGTCTTTTAAAACATCCCAAAACTCAGGATCACACGTATTACGCCCTGAACCAAAAATCGCAGGCGTTGTTATCGGTACACTCGCAGCGTAGCCTTCCTGAACAACAGAAAAGATCATAAGAAACGACATACATACAATACGTAATAAAAGAGACAAACTAAATTCCCAAACTAAAAAATCTAAACCTTCATAGATACCTTAACATATTGCAAAAGCATCTGCATAGTTTTGAATTTTTATTTATAACACCCCTTGAAAATGCTGATCGGCCATATCTTGCATATCATCTTCCGAAAAATCGAAATATCGCCCCAGCTCTTCTATAATGATCTGACGAAGAACAGACTGTAAATCTTCCCCCGTTTCACACCACATATCCAATAACGATCGCCTATACAACACCAAAACATCATCATCATTTGCAACTTTTTGCTCAATACCGGGAGAGATTTCCTTACCGTTCTTATAGAGAGCTAAGAGATCAAAAGGATCATCCAAATTAAGATCCTCTTGCATTGTCTCATCAACGATCTCTTCAATAAGAATAACAAGCCCCTCGCAATGCCGCAGAAATTCCTCCGGCATACCCTGTAACACACCAGCAGCCAACGTTTCCAAATCCTCAAGACTTGGTGGAACCGTATGATTCATGATGATACTTTGGCATTCCATAAAAGAACCTCAGACAAAAAATGCAAAAAATAAATATAACTTACCAACATGTTATGGTGAGTCGCACTATTGAACAATAGATGAAGTAAAAGCGTCCTCATAAATAATATTTTTGAAATAAATACTGTAATAAGCTATAATAATGAGGTTAGAAGGATTCGAAACAATGGAATTACCAGCAACAATAGCAGCAGACGCCGCGCTAGCACGTCAAAATATGACCCTTTCCGTTATCAAACATAACGCTGAACAGGGACAAGCCATTGCTAAAATATTAGATGATGCCACGCGATCAGCACCAGCAGGACGCGCGCGCGGAGCGCACGTTAACCTATCCATATAAATCAAAAACCATTAAATTCAGTCGTTAAGCCACTGCGCGTAAAGCATGGTTATTTTCCCACATATGCTGCAATGTATTCACCATAAACTTCACATCCTCTTCGGAATGTGCCGCCGTTGCAGTAAGACGCAAACGCTCAGTTCCCTTTGGAACAGTTGGGTAATTAATCGGCTGTACGTATATGTCATATTCATTGATTAGAAGGTCACTAACCTCTTTGCAACATGTTGGCTCGCCCACGATAAGCGGAACGATATGACTTTCGCCGCGCAGGAACGGTAAATTCGCACTTTCCAGCATATCTTTAAACAAAGCCACATTCTTACGTTGCTTTAAACGCTCAACATCAGACACCTTCAAATGCTCAACCGCAGCATGCGCCGCCGCCAAGATAGATGGAGGAAGACTGGTTGTGAAAATAAACACAGAAGAATAACAACGAATAGCATCAATAACAGACGCACTGCCGGTTATAAAACCACCCATCGCGCCATAAGCCTTACCAAATGTGCCTTCAATAATATCAACACGATCCATCAGGCCACGTTCTTCAGCAACACCGCCACCACGCGCACCATAGAGGCCAACGCCATGAACTTCATCCAAATACGTCAACGCATTATATTTTTCGGCCAAATCCAAAATCTCTTTAATCGGCGCAATGTCGCCATCCATTGAATACACAGATTCAAAGGCAATAATTTTAGGACGCTTAATATCAACAGACTTAAGAAGCTCTTCCAAATGTTCAACATCATTGTGACGGAAAATATGCTTTTCGCGTTTGCTCTCTCTAATACCGTGAATCATAGAAGCATGGTTCATCTCGTCAGAGAACATCACACACTCCGGTAAAAGCTTGCCCAATGTTCCCAACGCACCTTCATTGGCAACATAACCGGAAGAGAAAACAAGACCAGCCTCTTTTTGATGAAGATCAGCAACAGATTGCTCCAGCTGGACATGATAAAAAGTTGTACCGGAGATATTACGCGTTCCACCCGCGCCCACACCACATGAATCTATCGCATTCTTGGATGCCGCCATAACTTTAGGATGTTGCCCCATGCCCAAATAATCATTACTGCACCAAATCGCGACCTCTTTCGTATTACCCTTCCCATCATGGTAATTCGCATACGGAAAGCGTCCGGCAATGCGCTCCATCGTCGTAAATATACGATAGCGCCCTTCAGATTTAATGGACTCTACACAGCCTTTAAAATGATTATTATAGTCAATCGACATATTAACCTGCCTTTGTTTTCTTTTTATTATTTTATTACGCAACAGATATCAAGTGTTTCCTTATTATATTTTAGCTATAATATAGCCAAACAACATATATAATACCTATATAAGTTAGCACTCTATACACAGAAAAAAATATGATCCTTGATTTTGGTTATCTTTGTATGACATTTCGACTGAATTTATCCAGTTCATTCGCCTTCCCTTGCCATATGACAGCAGAGGAGAGTCATACATACGTAGGCGGTCATGCTGCCAACCAAGCCATTGCCGCCGCGCGCAGTGGCGCAAAGATAGCATTGATCGGCACAATTGGTAATGATGTCTTCGGAAAAACGATACTGGCGACGCTGCGCAGAGAAGGCATTAATGCTTCCGGTATCGCCAAAAGTGATACCCCGACAGGTGTTATCCATGCCCTCATTAATCACGACCAACAAAAAGCGACCATTTTTTCAGCCAATGCCAATCTTGAAAGCGTACCTGACCAGCTCCCCAATAATATGCTGAGCGAACGCGCCCTAATCCTTTTGCAAAACGACATAACAGCAGACATAAATAAGGAAATCCTCAAGCGCGCAAAGACCCGTAAGGCATACGCCATTATGTGTATATCCCATACTGAGAATATCGAAGCCACAATGTTTGATAATCTGGACGTCGTTATTATTGACGAAGATGTTCTCCCCGAAATCTGTGGAAAACTTTCCATTCCATTAAAAAAATGCGCCCAATCTTTAGCCAAGGACACGAATACCCACTGCATTATCACAAAAGATCAAGGGTTATCCGGTGCATACGTCATCAACAAAAATGGAGAAAAGCACGAGCAAGCCTCCTCACCTAAAGATGTGCCAACAAGCCACGCCGATATATTTGATTCTTTCTGCGGAACATTCGCCGCCTGCATTCAAGCAAGATTGCCCATTCCCAAAGCCATGCAATATGGTGTGTCCGCCGCAACACTGACAGCACAAAGTGATGCATTCCCCTATCTCGGTGATATTGAAGACAATCTGATTTAGAGCTTAAAACCCAAGAATATTGGCCGCTTTTTCCGCGCGCTCAAGTGCTTTATCCAATGCGGACATCGTTTTAGAGAGATCAGCACTCTCATCCTCCGCCCAAACTTTCAGCACCTTAATATAGACGCCCGTTAAGCCAACAACTTTAAGTGCACCTTTAATACCCGCCGTTTCAATGCCGGAAACCTCCAGCATCCACCCCATAGACTTGCAAAGATGCGGCATAGAAATAACGGCTTGTTTCGGGTCATGCTTAAAAGACTCAAGAATAGAGACAACGCCCTCACGATATTCATTCAATACCTCATAACGATCCATCATGATGTCAAACAAACGATCGCGCGAATTTGTTGCGTCATCATCGGAAAGGTCAATATTCCCCATAATCTCTTTATCAATCTTGCGACCTAATATAACAAGGATATCGTTTTTATCGTCTATCGCGTCATATAAGTCAGACGCTGATACACCCGCATGCTCCGCAATATCGCGCAGCGTTGTGTATTCCCACCCCTGCTCAACAGCCAAATGTAAGGCAGAATCAAGGATTTTTTGTTTAATATCTATTTTTTTTGCAGACATAGCCGTGGCCTTTTTCTTCTCGGTGCTATAAAACTATATTTTGAACGAACACACAAGATACTGGATAAAGTAATATGTCTGATACAAAATACGGCGTGGTTGCAGTCGGAAATGCACTGGTTGATGTCCTCTCACAAGTTTCTGAAGATTTCATCACACAGCAGAAAACAGAACACGGCATGGAAAAAGGTGCAATGACACTGGTTGAAGAAACCCGCGCGGTTGACCTTTATGCACAAATGCCACAAGGCATTGAAACATCCGGTGGTTCTGCTGCCAATACAATGGCAGGCTTTGCTTCATTTGGTGGTAACGGCGCATTTATTGGTAAAATTGCTGATGATGCATTAGGCAAAACCTACAAAAATGATATCCAGTCTTTGGGCGTTACATTCAACACCATGCCCCTTATTCTTGGCGCATCAACAGGACGTTGCATGATTTTGGTGACACCGGATGCAGACAGAACAATGAACACATTCCTTGGCGCAAGCGTTGAGCTTAGCCCCATTGATGTAGATCAAAGCCTTATCGCTTCTGCAAAAGTAACTTATCTGGAAGGGTATCTTTTCGATCGTGAACAAGCAAAAGAAGCCTTCATCACCGCCGCAGAATATGCACATGAAGCAGGACACAGAATCGCCCTAACATTATCTGACCCATTCTGCGTTGATCGCCATCGCCATGACTTCCTACAGCTTGTGGAAAACCATGTGGATATCTTGTTCGCAAATGAAGATGAAATCAAATCCCTCTTCATGCAGGAAAACTTCGATGACGCAATCAGCGCGATCAGCAAACATGTTGAAATCGCAGCAATAACACGCAGCGATAAAGGTGCTGTTATCATTGCGGGCGATCAACAAATCACAATCGATGCTGTGCCTGTTGAAAAGATCATTGATACAACAGGCGCGGGCGATCAATTCGCAGCAGGCTTCCTCTATGGCTTTACAGAAGGAAAATCACTGGAAGAAAGTGGTAAGCTTGGCGCGATCGCAGCGGCAGAAGTTATATCACATATGGGCGCACGCCCTGCCGTTAAGCTCGCAGAATTAGCCGCTTAAATATTAAATTATCAGGGATCAGGAGGGTATTATTATCCTCCATCCCACCCCAAGACACGCAGCTTTCCATCATATGTTTCAAGCATTTGTTCATCAGAACAAACAATACGAATATCCTCAAAGCTCTCTTCCAGACGATCCAAAACCCCCTGACACACCAAACGAGCGGCTTTCGCCTTGGGATAACCATGACGTCCCGAGGCCAATGGCGGAAATGCAATGCTGGTGAGCAGCATACACCGCGCCAGCTCCATCACGCGACGCACAACACTTGATAAATGCGACGGGTTCATATCAAAATCAGTACGAAACTTTGGCAAAACACCAACAAGAATATGCTTGGCCGGTAAATTAAACGCGGGTAACGCATAAACCTCCCCAACTTTCGGCTTATAAATATTGTCCAGAATAAATTCATCCATATTCTGACCAGAGGCCGTTTGCACAGACTCATTGATACTGCCCCGATACTCCAGCGTTTGAGGAATTAAAATCACGATGGCATCAACCTCTTGCTTGGTAATATCCCCCTGCATAAGATGGATACGATCAAGAAACGGTTTGGCGGCATGCCCAGAGTTTGATATCACTAGTTTCATGAGAAAATATTACACGCTGTTTATTACCATATCCTTTATTTTTCTGAGCTTTTCAGTACGCGCTGAACAATCAGTATTCGGCTTGGCCATGCATGGAAAAACCAAATACGATGAGACCGCCACAAACCTGTCCTATGCTAATCCGTCTGCACCAAAAGGTGGCGCCCTTAAAATCGCGCAAATCGGCACATTTGATAGCCTCAATCCCTACTCTATCAAGGGGCAAGCAGCAACCAGCCTGAACTTGGTTTATGACCGCCTGATGCGCCGTGTTTGGGATGAACCATTCACGATGTACCCATTAATAGCGGAACATATTGAGGTCGCGGATGATCGCTCTTCCATCACATTCCACATTAATCCCGACGCCCGCTTTCATGACGGATCGCCAATTACAGCCGAAGATGTGTTGTTCTCCCACCAAACGCTCAAGGAGTTTGGCCGCCCGAATATGCGCAATATCTATAAGCTTGTCAGCAAAGCCGAAATTCTAGAGCCTCTCACAATCAAGTTTAATCTTGGCAAAGGCTATGATCGCGAAACCGTAATGATTTTGGCGATGATGCCTGTTCTGTCCAAAACATGGTGGGCAACGCGCAATTTTGACTCTACGATTTCTGAAACCCCTCTCCTTAATGGCCCCTACCGCATCAAGGAATCACAAATCGGCAAAAAGATAGCCTATGAGCGCGTTCCAGACTATTGGGCCAAGGATCTATTCGTTAATAAAGGGCACTATAATTTCAATACTGTCACCTATGAATATTATCGTGATGACACGATCGCACTGGAATCCTTCAAAAAAGGTGATCTGAATTTACGTCGCGAATGGGATATTACGAAATGGCAAAAAGCATATGATGGTATGAATGTAGATCAAGTTCGCCTCAGCGTCCCCCATCAACGCCCCGAACGCGCGCACGGTTTTATCTTTAACCTGCGACATACACCATTTAACAACCGCGATATCCGCAAAGCTCTATCACTGGCATTTGACCATGAATGGGTTGGCAAGAACTTGTTCCACAGCGAATTTAAACGCATAGAAAGCTATTACCCGAACTCAGACCTAGATGGTTTCCATCAAATATCAGACGAAGCCATTGCCCAAATGCACGAATGGTCAAACGATATCCACCCCGCAGCCTACAACACAGAGCCTAAACTCAAAGCGCCCGATACACGGACACGCCTACGTAAAGCCGACGCCTTATTAAAGAATGCCGGCTGGATTATTGAAAACGGCAAACGCCTGCATAAAGACACAAAAGAACCATTCACTTTTGAACTTCTCCTCTCCACTCCACAAGAAGAAAAAATTGCCCTAACCTATAAACGCACCTTAGAACGCCTCGGCATAAATCTGCACATTCGTATGATGGATAGCGCAACATTTCAAAAACGTAAGAACGATTATGATTACGATATGATATCCTTCTACTGGCAAAACAGCCTGTCCCCTGGAACGGAACAGATGGTCTACTGGTCATGTAAAGCGGCAAACGAGCCGTCACGCTTCAACTTTTCCGGCATTTGCAACCCTGCACTTGACCATTTTGCGCGCGCCATACCAAATGCAAAAACCTATCAAGATTTAACCAATTACGCGCATATTATTGACCGCATATTGTTATCAGAATACATCTCTATCCCTTTGTTTTATAAGGGTGTTGACTACATCGCACACCACAAGACGATACAACGCCCACAAGAAACACCAACATACGGCGCAGTCACCGAAACATGGTGGATGGAGCCTGTGCAATAACAACACAATACGTCCCGTAAAATTAATTTTTATAATTATATTGAGCTAAAGCATTATATTTGTTATTCTTTCATCTGATTTATAGTAAACAAAGTAAAGATTTTTCTTATGATGATTATGCGTTCTTTTCTACTTCTAGGTTTGGCCCTTACATTTTCCTCCCCCGTAGCGGCTGGTGTAAACGACAGAATAACTGAAGGTGGTCAATATTGGCAAAGGGTTCACACATCCTCTGCTCTATATTTACGTGGCCCCAAAGCACAACAAATGCTCAATAGAGGTATTGCGCGCTGTGTTACCGAACTGCGCGAGCTTGAGCGTTTAGGCTCAGTTAAAGATGCTATTCCATTATATGCCCATGGGAATTTTGATGATGGCCTGGTTCTAAGCACAGAAGAAGCAGAGCTTGCAGGTTGGGATACACCCGAGCGCGATAAAGAGCTTTTCGCAGAACATTCCGATTATATTGATTTCGAAGGCTGTATGCTTGCCAAAGGTTGGGAACGTATTGAGTATGTTCCGTTTGATGTTGCTGGTGAAGCGCGTGAAAATTACAAAATCACACATACAAGCACCAGAGACAAAGCCCGCAAAAAAGGCTATGAAGCGTTTAAGAAAGATGACTATGCTCATCTAAACGATTAAGCACTCTGCATTATTATAATTATTGAGAGCTGGACGTGATATGCGGCCAGCTTTTTTCTATGGCAGCCACCACCATATCAACAGACAAACTAGTCATAAGACACCCTGCCGTCTGAGCAGAGTATCCCTCATAATCTATCAATTCATCAAAAGTTTCCAGCGTGGAAGCATAAGCCGTATGCGCCCCCCATGGACGATAGATATGCGGATAACTGGGCCCGAACACCCCGAATGTAGGCACACCCGCCGCAGCCGCACAATGCATAAGCCCTGAATCATTGCCTATATAAAAATCACAACGTGCAATCGTCGCCGCGGCCGTTCCAGGATCTGTCTTGGCAATGATATCCAATTGCTTCTCTGCCGGAATAGAAGAAAGCACCGCTCGCGCGGCATCCTCTTCCCCCGGCGCAGCAAAAACAGCAACACGTGCACCTGCCATCAAGCCATCATCAGAGGTCAGCCACTGAACCACCTCTATAAACCGATTAGCAGGCCATGTTTTGCCCAACCAATTCGCCGTCGGCCCGACACCAAGAACAAGCCCCTCACCATCAGGAATAAGAGCCGTAGCCTTCTCACGCTGCACATCACTAAACCATAATTTCGGCGATGGAGGCGCACCGGACAACCGCATAACAGAAGAATTTTGCTCCACCTTATGCAGCTTTTTATCAACGTAAGAGCCATATATATAACGATGCCGCGCTCTAACCAAGCGTGATACGGCAGAATTTCTAAGATCAACAACAATATCAAAGCGCATTCCAATGATATTCTTCCAAAGGCCTATCCAATGCTTATTATGCTTTTGCTTTTTAAGGGGAATAATGCGCTCTAAATTCGGAAACCCCTCAAATAAAGACACCGCCAAAGGGCCACAAGATATCGTGAACTTTGCATTCGGATATTCGGATTGCATATAATTTAACAAGCCAGATGACAAAACAGCATCACCAATACGGCTGGATGTGATAAACAAGATATGCTGAACTTTGGAACTTGGGATCATTCGAATATCATGACACAAACGCCTTTCTACACAAAACTAAAACAGCGTGGAAAAATTATAATATCTGGGACAGATAGAGTGAGCTTTCTGCAAAGCCTTATCAGTAATGACGTGACATTACTGGATCAACAAAAGTGCGTTTATTCATGCCTGCTGACACCTCAGGGAAAGTTCCTTTACGACTTTTTCATTACCGAAACCAAAGAAGATGCCTTGCTCTTGGATTGTGAAGGCGGCGAACGCTTACAAAGCTTTGCCAAGCTGTTGAGCATGTATAAATTACGCGCAGACGTCACAATTGATATAGAAGATAATATAGATGTTTATGCCATTATCGGCACAGAATACGGCACACAAGACCCCCGCCATCCTGATATGGGGTATCGCAGCTTTGAGAAACCGGAAGAACTGGAAGAAAGTCCTTTCGAAGAATGGGACACACATCGAATATCCCTAACAATTCCCGATGGCAGCCGCGATATGATCCCTAACAAGTCAACGCTATCAGAAGGTAATATCGATAAGCTAAACGGCCTATCCTATGAAAAAGGATGTTATATAGGGCAAGAACTCACCGCGCGCATGCATTATCGCGGACTGGCAAAGAAACATTTACAAACTGTAAAACTGGACGCCCTGCCCGAAAAAGCAGAACTTAGATCATCTTGCGGAGATATTGGGATTGCCTTAATAAAAAATAAAAAATAACATCCATTCTCTATTCTGGGCATTTGGCCTTTTCACCAACCACCACCACGTCTATATGGCCATATGCCCCACCAGATAACTTCGTTATCATCTGATTTGTTAAGCCACTTGGGTGTTTTTTTACGGGTACATTTTTCTGATCTTTTTTCAACTGCTTCAACATACGCCTTGCGCGACAAAGTTCACCACCATTCAATATCGCATAACTATTTGAATTAACTGAATATCTTTCAAGTGTATCATGCAACTTCCTATTTAAATTCGTCATCTTTAAGGTGGACATTTTCTGCTGCTCTGCTGTCATATTTAACTTTGCAGGATCACCACCTAATTGAGTATTTAATTTATAAATCTCATTATGAAAGCGACAGATTCTACCTATACGTGATGGATATAACGCCGCATCAGAAGCCAACACATCTTCATCCTTCTTAATTTCATTTTCTAAATACTGTTTTTGCTCTTCAAAGTTAACGTGAGCTGTCTTTTCTTTATTATTACGAGCCGGAGCGGTGTACACATCATAGCTACACTGGCAAAAAGCAGGGCTCTTTCGAAAATGATTCTCACATGACTGAATATATCCGGTTTTCAAATCAGAATTTGCAAAAGCTGGCTTAAAACAGAAAGAGACGAGCAAAACCACTATAAGAACACGCATAAAAAATATCCTTCCCTACACAAAAAACAAAGTTAAGCGCTCTTCTTATCTTTTATATCAACTGTTTTGGCATTGCCTTCACGGATTGCCGCTTGAGAAGCCGCCAAACGTGCGATTGGAACGCGATATGGTGAACAAGATACATAATCAAGGCCGATCTTCTCACAAAATGCGATAGAAGCAGGATCTCCACCATGCTCTCCACAGATACCAAGTTTGATATTCGGGTTAGTGCTGCGACCCTTATCACGTGCAATCTCAATCAGTGCGCCTACACCTTCAACATCAATAGACACAAATGGGTCACGCTCATAAATGCCTTTTTCTGTGTAATACGGCAGGAAGCTGGACGCGTCATCGCGGCTCATCCCCAGTGCAGTTTGCGTCAAATCATTCGTACCAAAGCTGAAGAAATCTGCACTTTCTGCGATTTGATCAGCCGTCAGCGCCGCGCGCGGTAGTTCGATCATTGTGCCAACCATATATTCTACGGTAGAGCCCTTCTCCTCAAACACAGCCTTCGCTGCATTTTCAACCACATCACGCATAAGCTCCAATTCCTTACGCGCACCAACGAGTGGAATCATAACTTCTGGAATAATGCTGTTCCCTGTTTTGACCGCCACATTCACCGCCGCTTCAAAGATAGCGCGGGCTTGCATTTCATAAATTTCAGGATATGTAACACCCAAACGGCAGCCACGATGGCCAAGCATCGGATTTGTTTCATCAAGCTCTGAAAGACGAATACGCACACGCCCTTCATCAAGACCAGTGTTGCTTGCAAACATTGCTATGTCTTTTTCACTATGTGGCAAGAACTCATGCAATGGCGGATCAAGCAAACGGATCGTAATAGGCAGACCGTTCATAATTTCAAACAGACTTTCAAAATCACTACGCTGTGCAGGCAATAACTTATCCAGCGCGGCGCGGCGCTCAGTCTCATTAGATGCAAAAATCATCTCGCGAACATTTTGAATACGCTCGGGGTCAAAGAACATATGCTCTGTACGACAAAGGCCAATGCCTTCTGCGCCAAATGATAGAGCCGTTTCCGCGTCCAGTGGCGTTTCAGCATTGGCACGAACGCCCATCCGGCGACGTGCATCCGCCCAGCCCATCAATATTTCGAAATCGTTGGATAATTTCGGCTTAATCGTCTCGACACTGCCGATCATAATCTCACCGGTTGCACCATCAATGGTCACCGTATCGCCTTCTTTAATTTCAATATCACCTTTACGGATGACCATATCATTCTGATCGATGTAAAGATCACCCGCGCCAGCGACACATGGCTTACCCATGCCGCGCGCAACCACGGCCGCATGAGATGTCATCCCACCGCGTGATGTTAGAATACCTGCCGCAGCATGCATTCCATGAATATCTTCCGGCGATGTTTCCTGACGACAAAGAATAACAGATTCCCCTGCGTGAGATTTAATCTCCGCTTCATTCGCGGTAAAGACAACAACCCCTGACGCCGCACCAGGTGATGCAGGCAAGCCCTTGGAAATAACATTACGCTTTGCATTTGGGTCTAATGTCGGGTGCAACAGCTGATCTAATGATTGTGGATCAACACGAAGCAGTGCTTCTTCTTGCGTAATAAGGCCTTCTTCAACCATATCCACCGCAATTTTCAGAGCCGCCGCCGCAGTGCGTTTACCTGTACGGGTTTGCAACATATAGAGCGTACCTGTTTGCACCGTAAATTCGATATCCTGAATATCACGGAAATGCGTTTCCAATTTCAAACGTAGATCATCCAACTGTTTAAACACCTCCGGCATATTCTCTTCCATGGAAAGATGCTTGCTGCCCTCTTTCTCACGCCCTAATTTTGTTAGAGAGTGCGGTGTTCTAATGCCTGCGACAACGTCTTCACCTTGTGCATTGACCAGATATTCACCATAGAAGTAATTCTCACCCGTTGACGGATCACGCGTAAAGGCAACACCTGTTGCACAATCATCGCCCATATTCCCGAACACCATAGACTGCACATTAACAGCCGTTCCCCAATTTGCAGGGATTTCATTAATCTTACGATAGGTAATCGCGCGTGGCACCATCCATGAGCTAAACACCGCACCAATCGCGCCCCAAAGCTGTTCCTTAGGATCAGTAGGAAATGGTTTGCCCAATTCACGTTCAACAAGGTCTTTATACTCACCAACGATTTCTTTCCAGCCCTCTGCCGTAATATCCGTATCCTGAGCCAAGCCTTCATCGCGCTTATACGTATCGAGGATATCTTCAAAATCATGATGATCCACACCAAGAACAACATCACCATACATCTGAATGAAACGACGATATGAGTCCCATGCGAATCGCTCGTCATTGGCTTGCTTCGCCAAGCCTGCGACGGTCTCGTCATTCAGGCCCAAATTCAAAACCGTATCCATCATCCCCGGCATAGACACACGCGCACCGGAGCGCACCGAAACCAACAGCGGATTATCAACACCGCCAAATTCCATGCCCATATCTTTTTCAACAGCCGCCAAGCTCTCTTCCACTTGAGCGATTAATTCTGCAGGATATTCATTGCCGTTATCGTAATAATGAGTGCAGACTTCAGTGGTGATTGTAAAGCCCGGAGGGACAGGCAAACCAAGGGATGCCATCTCTGCCAAGTTAGAGCCTTTACCGCCCAAAAGGTTACGCAAAGATGCGTCGCCATCGTTATTATCTTTACCGAAATTATAAACCCATTTAGTCATGAATCCTGCGCTCCTGAAAAATTCCAAATTCGCATTGGGTTTAGCACATTTAATACCGGAAAAGGAAGGAGATAATCACGCTACTGCCTATAAAAATGCATTTAAATCAATGTTTTTATCATCATGAGAGACAAGTTCTCATCAATTGGCCTGAATTCCCCTGCCGCGACCTGCTTCCGGTCATAGCTAACACCGCATCCATCGGGGATATAGCCATGGCGAACATAAAGACGCTGCGCCGCACCAAACGAGCTGTTCAACCCAACACCAATCCCCATTTCCTCGTGACCTTTATCACGCGCAATACCCTCACAATACTCCACCAAAGCCTTGCCAATACCGCGCCGCCTATATTGGCTGAGAACATTTAAGTCCTGTATCTCCGGCAATTCAAGTTTTTTGAAATATGCATATTTAGGCTGCCAATTTAACAAACAATAACCAACATTTTTCCCATCGACAGAGGCCACAAACAACACCAGCTCTCCATTTTCATGACGTTCTATACACCGCTCGTAATAGCCGCGATCAATATGAAATGTAAATTCATCCAGCATTTCCCAGAATTTTTGTGCCATATCGGGGGTAAAGTGATGAATGGATAATGATGAATCTTGCATAATGCCCTATATTTCCGTTACCGTGTCTTTGGTTATTATGTTTCCTTAAGAATATAGAGAATAAAGCAATGATGAATCGAGCTAAAGTTTTTTGTTTAAAATTATTATTTTGCGTCACCGCAATGACATTTTGCGCTTCCTCGCCCGTTCAGGCAGAAGGCAGCAGCAACAAAACAAAGCCCCCGCCAATTTTCAACTTACCAAAAACAGATGATGACGCGGGAAAAAAAATGAAAAGCACATCATTTAAATCTCACGAACAAGAAAAAAAAGAAGAGGCTAAGGAAGAAGAAGAGGCAAAACCTGCCTTGGAGGACATCGAAGAAGCAGATTTTGATGAATCTGCAGAGAGTATTGCGGAAAAAGAGAAAAGCCCGGAACAAAAACTTTGGGATAAATATAAAGCTCTAAAAGAGAACGCTAAAAAAGAAGAAAAGAAAGACAAAAAAAGCGCGAGTAAGAGTAAAAAGAAAGACAGCAAAAAAGTTGATGATGAAGACCAAGAAGGTGAAAATAACCTAAGCGATACAGAAGAAGAATCAGCGGGTGAAAAGAAAAAGAGCACCGGAATAGCTGGCATCATAGAGGACTATAAAAAAGCGCAACAAGACAAAGGCAGCCTAAATACACGATCATTTGGTAAGATTGATTAGTATTTTGTAATTATTGACTAATATCGGGTAATAACCGCGTATTTTTGCTTGCTCCTCTGCCTAAAAACTGTTCTAAATCGAGTATGCAAAATCAATCGGCTCAACGTGCCTCAGACGACACACAAAACACCGCAGAAGATAACCCGCTAAACAGGTTATCTAACCTTCTTCATGCTGATATGAACGAAGTGAATGCGTTGATTATAGAAAACATGCGCTCTGATGTTCCACTTATTCCGAAACTGGCACAATATTTGATTTCCGCAGGTGGCAAACGTATCCGTCCGCTTTTAACGCTGGCCTCTACGGCTTTATTTGATGGGCCAATGGATAAATCATATAACCTTGCCGCCGCAGTAGAATTTATTCACACCGCAACCCTTTTGCATGACGATGTTGTAGATGAAAGCTTTGAGCGCCGCGGAAAGAAAACCGCGAACCTTGTATTCGGAAACCAAGCCAGTGTTTTGGTGGGCGACTTTTTATTCTCTAAATCATTTCAAATGATGGTCAAAAGTGGCTCTTTGGATATCTTGCGCATTCTATCAGGAGCTTCAGCAGTTATTGCACAAGGTGAAGTCCTGCAACTTGCCACCACAAATGATATCGCAACAGATATGCCGACTTATCTGAACATTATCGAGTCAAAAACCGCTGCCCTATTCGCTGCATCATGCGAAGTTGGTGCGGTGCTCTCCGATCAGGATGACAGCACAGTCACAGCCATGCGCACCTATGGAACCAAATTAGGCACCGCTTTCCAAATCATTGACGATGCCCTTGACTACGCCGCAGATCAGGAAAAACTCGGCAAAGAAATCGGCGATGATTTCAAAGAAGGTAAAATGACTGCACCTGTTATTTTGGCTCTAGAAAACGCCAGCGAAGAAGAACGTGTCTTCTGGAAACGTACTTTGGGATACAAAAAGCAAGACGATACAGATTTCGCCCACGCCATGGAAATCATCAAGTCCCATAACGCTCTGGATAAAACCATTGCACTGGCACAACAATACGCCGATGATGCAACGCAAGCACTCTCTGCATTACCCGATAGCGAAATAAAAGCCCTACTATGTGACCTCACAGGATACACGATTACCCGCAGTTTTTAGGATATAATCCATGGCACACGAACACATCGATAACTGCTGCCCATCAAAAACGCCTAAAGGCAAAAAAGACTGGTTACTGATTGTCAGTACAATTATCCTCGCTGTATCTATTGGCCTGAATGCAATCCTGTCTTCATTAGATTCGTCCCCTGTATTACTGCATCATTTCGCCCATGCTTCCCTACAAATCCTTTTGACCATGTGGTGGGGTGTTGCGCTAGGCATTGTTATTATTGGCTTGATGAGCAAAATTCCCCGTGATTTCTTTACCGGCATGATGGGCCGTAGTGATAATTTTTCCGGCCTTCTACGCGCTGTCTTTGGCGGCCTATTACTCGACTTATGCTGTCACGGTATTTTATTGGTCGCGGCGAAGCTGTATGAACGCGGTGTTGGTCTGCCGCAAGTTGTCACCTTTTTGGTGGCAAGCCCGTGGAACTCCCTCTCCCTGACACTTGTCCTGATAACACTCATCGGCTTTAAATGGACAATGCTCTATATTCTAGGCTCAGTTGTTATTGCCCTAACCACCGGCGTTATATTGCAGCACCTTATCAAAAGTGGGCGATTGCCTGATAATCCAAACAAGCCTGACATAGCGGAAGATTTTAACCTCTTACGTGAAAGCAAAGCCCTGCTGAAAACGGTAAAATTCAGCAAGTCAGGATGCAAAAATATCTTAAAATCCGGCTGGCATGACGGTAAGATGATTATAAAATGGCTACTCTTTGGCACTATCATCGCCGCGTCCCTGCGCAGCTTCGTGCCTACCGAGTTATTTGCCCTATGGCTTGGGCCATCCGTGGCCGGCCTGTTTATCACGTTATTCATTGCCACCATTGTGGAAATTTGTTCCGAAGGCTCCGCCCCTGTTGCAGGTGAGATTTTCACCAATGCCCATGCACCGGGCAACAGCTTCACATTTTTAATGGCTGGCGTTGCAACAGATTATACGGAGTTAATGGCCGTGCGCGAATTCACAAAATCATGGAAAATTGCTCTGATGATCCCGCTCATCACAGTTCCGCAAGTCTTGTTGATTGGATGGTTAATGAATATGGCTGGTGTTTAGAAAATAAGATTTACAAATGCACCATAAAGTAATGCACAAAACCCCAGTGCATTCAGCGGATAAGCCGCAACTCTGGGAAGCAGATCTTTCACGAATAAATAATAAATCAGAATAAATACAGGCACAGATAAAATAAAGTAAACTTTAAGCCCATACACATCAGCTTCAGGAAACAAGAAAAAGCTAAGTGCTATCGTAATAACCATTAATCCTGCCAGAATTTTATACCAAAGATCAGCAACATGCCGGAACAGTGGGCTACCCTGCAACAATACCCATATAATTGCTGGTCCTGAAACCCAAAGAACAATAAACAACCCCATCGTATAGGCTGTACTATCTTGAAACATATAATAGATAAAAGCGCCTTTATTAATGGATATGCCAATAACACTGGCAATATAAGACAAACTAAGAACCGGCAAGAAACGGTGCACAATAATATCGAAGAAACCTTCCGGCAGGATACGATCTTCGGCGTCACGATCTAATCGTATTGTATATTGCTGTTTCTTAGACATAGTACTCCTAATAAAGTCAGTTTTTTACCCTTAGGTTTTTCAAACTACAGGATAAACCTTACTATTTTATTTATGACATGGATATAGCGAATACAGCGCCATCGATACAGCCGGTGCGGCAACAAATTTTCGATGCAATTTCACATGCTCATACAAATAAACTAAAACCCGAATATGCAATTCGTTCAACGTGACCTTCTCCGGAATACAAAAATTCATATCCGTCGTTAACCCCATCGCACGCAACACATTATGATAATCTATAACACCTGATATATAGGCCTGACACGCGATTTTACCGCCGGAAACGCGCTCGCTGCCATCTCTGTTCACAGAACAAACTTTCAGTAAATAATCACCGGAAAATTGCGCCGCATGTGATTTAGAAGAAGACGATAACAAACAAGCTGCACCGATAACAAAGAAAACAGCAATGTTAAAGACACTTAACTTTGATCGTTTTGCCATTACTCTCCCGTTTCACTTTTTCAATTGCTGTAAAATTGCGAAAGGAGAATCTTCAACATTAACTTTCGCTTCGGCAGACATAACGCGAGGGCTATTGTCTTTCTTAGGTCTCTTCTTCGTATCTTTCTTAGGCTTAGAGCTTTTAGGCTTCTTGGCTTTATGTTCAGACGCGCCGCCCGCATTCCCTTTTTGGAAAGCTTTGCCCTTTTTCAATCTAAACGTAGCAAGCTCCGGCTTCACATCCTTCGCTTTTTCTTCCGGCTCGGCTTTATCTGTTTTGTCTTCTGGCTTCTCTTCAGATCTTTCTTCTTCTGCAACAAGTGTTGCTACAGCCTCAGCGTCTTCTTTCGCCTTCACTTCCGCAGGATCATACACTTTTGTATGCCCCATAGAAATCAAGATTTTGTAGAGTTCATCAATAGGACATCCCAACCATTCCGCCATTTCATGACGTGCCTGAAATTTGCCATCCTGCGCATTATCATAAACACAGCTAATCACTCTATCCAGCATATCAATACGCACAGCGCGACCACCATAAAGAGGATAGCCAATAGAGCGATAATAATCCTCATTTGCCTTCACATCTTCAATTTTCACGGAAACAATACCATCCGCCGGTGTCTTCGCAGGTAATTCTTTGCTATGAAACAACGACCACAACAAAGCCCGCAATTTAACTGCTGCCGGTTTATTAAGCGCAGGGATAAACGCCAAGATTGGCCCCAAACGTATTTTTTTCGCACGTAAATCCGCACGCGTTTCAGGCGTTAATTCCGCAATCACACTTTCAAGGTCACCGCGCGGCACAATACCAAGCCCATTATAGACCTTCTCGGCAATCTGCGAGACAGCATCATCCTTCGCGGCGACGCCTTGCGGCACTTCCAATAACATCAACGGCTCTAAAACCGTATTGAAATGCGCATTGAGCCACATATTCAAACTATTTTTGAGTTCCACTTGATCATGTTTCGCCGTGTGTTCATTCTCAAGAACCTTTAACACAGGCTTCAAGGCAACCTCTCCCTTTTCCAGAAACGCAACAGCGACCCCCGGTAATGGATTGTTTAACTTTTCCTGCCAAAGGATTTGCCCTTCCGCGGACAATATAAATTGTGATGCTTTTGCTTCTAACATAACCTGTAAATACGCCAATTGTTAATCTGTTTGGATATTAATGCCGTTTATCCTTGGACACGGCAAGAGTTTTTCTATAAATTCACCAAACAAAAGTGCTTTATTACAATTTTTAGAGGAAAATCCATGATCCGGCTCGCTTCAATCCTATTTGTTATGCTTCTTTTTCCCCTTAATCTTATGGCAGCGGAAATCAATGCTCAAGGTGCGCAAAAGCTTAAAACATCCTTTGGGGACATCCTTGCATATCAAAAAGAAGTCAACGAAGCCTTTGGCTCTGTGCGTGTGATCTATGAAGGTGAACTCAGCGTTAAACAAGAAAGCGACTATTACACCATTACCCTGCCCCGCATTCTGTTAAAAAGCCCGATTATAACACCCACAGAAGATGGCGAAGACACGAAAGCCAGTGAACAGACTTTTGACATGGGTATCATTTCCATTAACGCAATGCCCGATGACCAAGCCGGATATTGGAAAACAGTCTGGACACTGCCAGAAGCCATGACGATGTCCGGTGAGACCGGTGAAGATTTCACAATAAGTTTTGGATCGCAAAATATCATTGCTCTGTTTGACGATACACTTGGCTATTTCACCAAAATGAACATGAACCTATCAGATCTACATTTTAAAGTAGGAGACCAAGATACCGGAGCCTCCATTGGCAACCTTCAACTCTACACAAACTTTGACAAGAATGAAGCGGGCACATTTTCAGGCCCCGGACATTTCCTTATCAATAATTTAGTAGTCGTAAAGCCGGAAGACGGCATCTCTATAAAGACAGAAGAACTAAAAATTTCCTCTACAGTAACAGACTTGGCTTTGCCCACACTTCTGGAATATAAAGCCAAACTTCTAAAACATGCCGATGTTTTTAAATCTCTGGAAAAAATGGATGATGAAAGCGATGCTGAAAACATTGATAGCCAAGGTGTTTTGGACATGATTCTTGATATGTACGACATCAATATGAGCAGCCTTAACATCAAATACGCCCTTAAAAACATGGAGATTGTTTCTACTGCCGAAGACAATGATGAAGATCTTGATAGTGTAAAAATCGGTTCTGCATTTATAGAATTTGGTTCTGACAACATAAATTCTGAAAACGGTACGCTGCACATTAAAATGGGACATGACGCACTTGATATACAAGGAGAGAATCCTCAGGCGTTCTCTACGTCCTTACCAACACATACCAATCTGGATATCAGAGCAGAAAATATTCCATATCTTACACTCTCCAGAATGATGAAAAACAGTGCTGCGTCTTTGGTTAAAAATCCGGATTCTGCTGGGATAGTCGGTTTTACTGCCCTGATGAAGCTCCCCGCCATTCTGTCGCAAGCCAATACACAATTGATCGTAACAGATAATAGCATCAAAAATGACGTGTATGATGTCTCTTTAAACGGAAAGGTTCTGACGGATCTGACTGCGGCCATGGGATTTTCGGCAAAATTTCAGATGATATTTAAAGGTCTGGATGACCTGTTAACCAAAATTCCGCGTGATCCGGAAAATAAAGCAACCATGAACACCATCAAGAATTTAGAAACACTAAAATCTTTAGGTAACACAAGCACTGACGAGAATGGGAAAACGATTTACACCTTTGATTTTGAGGCCAACCCGCAAGGTTCGATCACCGTCAATGGGAAAGACACATCAACACTGAATCTTAAATAAACCCATTCACTGAAGAATAAACGGAATCAGAGCATTTAAACGCAACAAGCCTTCGCGCGTTAAGTGTATCTGATCGTCAGTGACATGCGCCCACCCTTCATCACAAACCGTTTGCAGCTTATCGCCGTCAATCACACTATCAAATGCAAGGCCAGATAAAGCTTCACATCGCTTGATCGACACACCCTCACGTAGACGTAAGCCCATCATCAAGCATTCAACAAAACGATCATCTGCACTCAACGTCTCAAATGCATGCGCGCCATTGCCTTTTTCCTGCACGCGCTTCAGCCATATCTCCGGCGCACTGTGATCCCTGCTCGCAAACTTATTACCACTATTCATAAAGCGCCCATGCGCCCCCGCACCCACACCGATATAATCTGCCATATACCAATAAACCAGATTATGGCGGCACGCCTGCCCCTCTTGTGCGTAATTAGACACCTCATACGCAGGCAGGCCTGCACCTTCCATAATATCTTGGGTCAGGTGATAAAACTCCGCACCTTTAACATCATCGGGAATAGAGAATGCACCACGATTATACTGCATATAAAAAGGCGTATTACGTTCAATCGTCAGCTGATACAGCGACATGTGCCCACGCGCATAAGATAATCCACGCGTTAATTCTGCCTCCCAGTCCTGTAAAGTTTGTTCAGGGCGGCCATAAATCAAGTCAAAGCTATAACGCTCAAAACATTCACCTGCGATATCAATCGCCTTAAATGCTTCCTCCACACTATGCTCACGCCCTAAAAATGCCAGATCCTTATCATTAAGTGCCTGCACCCCCAATGATATGCGCGTAATACCAGCCTCTTTAAAGGCTTTAAACTTTCCGATTTCAACCGATGTTGGGTTTGCTTCTAATGTAATTTCAATATCATTCACACACCCCCATAATCTCTGCACCGCATCAATCATCACCTGCACCGTTTCAGGTGCCATTAATGAAGGCGTTCCGCCCCCGAAGAAAATCGACACAACCTGCTTATCAGGTAAAAGTTCAGCGTAATATTCCAGAGATCGAACATATGCTTCTGCCCATTCCTTCTGGTCAAAAGCGCCACGGACATGAGAATTAAAATCACAATACGGGCATTTTGCCGCGCAAAAAGGCCAATGAATATAAACCCCCATCTGATTATCACGAAACACGGGAGAATTATCCTTCTAAGCAGTTTTTAACCAGCAACTTAAAGGCATTTGCCCGATGAGATATTGCCTGCTTCTCCTCAGGTTCCATTTCGGCGAAGCTTACGCTGTAATCATTCGCCTGAAAGATAGGATCATATCCAAAACCACGTGTACCGCGCATCGGCCACGTAATTGAGCCATGAACAAACCCTTCAAACACTTCTGAATGCCCATCAGGCCAACCAAGCGCAAGTACGCATACAAAAGAAGCACTGCGATCTTCTTCCCTACCTAATGCATCATGAACCTTGCGCATTGCCAAATTAAAATCCTTATCCGCCCCGCCCCAACGTGCAGAATAAATCCCCGGATCGCCGCCAAGCGCATGCACCGCCAAGCCACTATCATCTGCAAGAGATACCTTGCCACAAGCCTGCGCGGCAGCTTGAGCTTTCAAAATAGCATTCTCCACAAATGTTGCGCCCGTTTCTTCCGGTTCCGGCAATCCAAGATCATCCGCCGTATAAAATGTCGAGACATAAGGCGAGAGCAACGCCGATATTTCACGCGCTTTGCCCTTGTTATGTGTTGCGATCAGCAGCTCATCACCGTCAAATTGGCGCATATTACAACCCCAAAGCCTTATTCTGTACTTCTCTAAGGTCTAAACAGCCTGCCTTAGCCAAAGCCAATAATGCCAAAAATTCATCTTCCGAGAATGGCTCTTTCTCAGCCGTACCTTGAATTTCACAAATACCGCCTTTACCTGTAATCACAAAATTTGCATCTGTATCGGCATCGGAGTCTTCATCATAATCAAGGTCAAGCACAGGCTCACCTTTATATATGCCACACGAAATTGCCGAAACACTATCGCTCATCGGAATTTCATCCAATGCGCCGATATTCACCAAATGTTGCATTGCCAGATGAAGCGCCACATATCCACCCGTAATCGCCGCCGTGCGCGTGCCGCCATCAGCTTGAATAACATCACAATCAATACGCACCTGACGCTCGCCCAATTTTTTCATATCAACAACCGCCCGCAAAGCGCGCCCGATCAAGCGTTGAATTTCCTGCGTCCGGCCGGATTGCTTTCCGCGGGCCGCTTCACGATCCATACGAGAATTTGTGGAGCGCGGCAACATACCATATTCAGCGGTAACCCAACCTTTTCCAGAATTCTTCATCCACCCCGGAACACGCTCTTCAACACTAGCAGTACACAAAACATGCGTATCTCCGAATTTGATCAAGCATGATCCTTCTGCGTGTTTTGAAAAACCGGGAATAATTTCCACGGCTCTTAAATCATTTAAATTGCGGCCTGATGGACGGGGCATACTCTGTTATCCTTATATAATATCTAAAACGGTGCGCCACCATTACCCACATAAAACCAATTGTCAATTTCAGGCACAATAAAGATGAAATTTAAACCGAAAAACAACAAAAAACCTTCAATATCAAAGATATGTTTTGCGTAATATCGTTTTCCACTGTAAGATCGTTGCGCAGTAGCACACTAATTTGGGTTTTAATATTATGATACAAAAATTATTTTCTTCTTTCCTATTCTCAATGATATTCATCAGCATGGCTCTTCCCCTCTCTGCACGCGCAGATGTGAAGGATTATGAGCAAGAAGAAGGAACATCCGCAAATCTGTTCACTCACAATTCATATCGGATTGCTTTTTTCAATACACCGCATCTATCGGATAACACCTTTACAATGCGCGTCAGTTCAGTTGGAAAAGTTTCAGGCTGTGCGCACACAACAGGAAATTATGTTGAAGTTAAAACAATCGGTAACACGATGAAAATCGAAGTTGTTGAGTCCCAAACATTGCTTAACGATAAAGAGCCTCTATACGCTCATTATGCCTGTCAGGTAAACGGAAACGAATCGTTCTTTGACGTGTTACTTGATCGTGACAAATTAATAGCTAAGAAAATTGAGCATATACAGCTTAAAAGCAGAGAATATGGTGACTTTCAAATCGTTGATATTAAAACCACCAAGAACAACCTGAAATTCACATCAACATCACCTCATCAGGAAAAACACATTATTTTTTGGTTCCACCCGAAAAACACAGTGACATTGCAAGCACCTAATGCGAAGAACAGAGACGATGTGCGTGATGCTATTCGTGCGTTTGGTATGGCACAAGGGCTTACACCAATTGAAAAGGTTGTGAAGGACTATCACTTTCCACACGATGCTCACAACTACGTTGTTTTCTCGGATACAGATGGGCGTTTAACAAAAGGTCTCGACTCTCTTGAAACAAGAGTTCCTGTTGGTCAAATCACAGTTACTGAAACAAGATATGGCGCCAACGGCCCCGTTGAAGTGTCTCATAATCTGAAAATTATTGCAAAACGCACAAAGAATACATTCAACAGAAGATATTCAAAGCGCCTGTATTAATAAGACCTCCATCATCACGCAACATGTGTAATATAAGTATACTTGTGTAGCTTTTATACAACAAATCACCACGTTAGGATGCGACAAAATGTCTCATGAAGAGGATAATTCTGCTCAACAAACACAGGCAGAGAAAGACGCACGCAACGAGTATCATACGGACAACGAAGAACTGGAATACGATTCCTTTTCCGATGATTTAGACTCGGAAGCAACGACCTCTCCTGCCAATAATCAACCAAGCGAAGATCAAATGCGCATAACCCTTCTGGAGACAGAGCTGGAGCGTACAAAAGATCTGATGATGCGCACAGTCGCCGAGGCTGAGAATGGGCGCAAACGCGCACTAAAAGAGCGTGAAGATGCTTCCAAATTCGCCGTGTCAGGTTTTGCCCGCGATATATTGAGCGTTGCTGATAATCTCCGCCGTGCCCTTGATGCCATCCCTGAAGAGTTGCAAGCACAACATCCCCAGATTAAAAATCTGACTGATGGTATTGATGCCACAGAAAGAGAACTCCTACGCTGCTTTGAGAAAAACGGCATCAAGAAAACAGAACCTTTAGACGAACGCTTCGACCCTAATTTTCACGAAGTCATGTTCGAAACCCCCATGCCTGATAAAGCAAGAGGAACGATTATCCAAGTGATAGAACCTGGATACACTCTAAATGGTCGCATTTTGCGCCCTGCCCGCGTTGGTATCGCCAAACCAGCAGAGCAACCAACAACCGGAGAGACCGGCAGCACAATCGACACACAAGTGTAAAACTTGACACTTCATTGTTATGTGAAATATAATCATATAGACGAAAACGAAGTAAGAATAAAAAATGCCTGATTTACAAAATACATTTGTTCGGTTCACAACAGCCGGAAACTTCATGCTTGAAGAACAAGATGTCGCAGTTACAACAACGGACTTAAATGATTTAGACATCCCCGAAAGCACCATTGCCGTCCAATTTTTTACCGCAAATACAAATAAAACATCAGTCTATGACGAAGATAATATCGCAATATCACCCCTTACATACCTTGGGGGAGAGATTATAAACCTGAATGACGCCGAAGAAACCTACGCCAACGAAAGCCTGCATGCGCAAATGATACAAGCCGGTATAGAAACTGTAATCAAAGTCGATTCGCCAAAGACATTGTTCCAACCATTAAGCCTTGATGCCGCCGTCGTAAACGATGATTTCCAGCAAGTATGGCCTGAAAAATCACTGGATATGTAATACTCCTGATTATAAAACCTTATTCTAATAAAATATTTACAAAAACTACGTAACAGAAACTAGATTTTTGTACGTCCTCTTGATATAGTTCCCCCCTAAATGAAAACCTTCGGGAATTTATGCGGTGCCACTGGTGTGGGCTGCTTATAATTCGCCAAAACTAAAAGGAAACTAAAATGAGCAAAGTAATCGGTATTGACTTAGGTACTACCAATTCATGTGTATCCGTGATGGATGGTAAAGAGCCACGCGTGATCGAAAATGCAGAAGGCGCACGGACAACACCGTCCATGATCGCTTTCACAAAAGATGGAGAGCGCTTGGCCGGACAACCTGCAAAACGCCAAGCCGTCACGAACCCTGAAAACACAGTGTACGCCATCAAACGTCTTATTGGACGCCCCTTTGATGACCCACAAGTACAGGAAATGGCCAAGAAAGCCCCTTTCAAAATTATCAAAGGTGATAATGGCGATGCATGGGTCGAAATTGAAGGCGAAAAATACGCCCCGTCCCAAATCGCTGCAATGATCTTGCAAAAAATGAAGGAAACGGCAGAGAGCTACCTTGGTGAACCTGTAACAAAAGCCGTTATTACGGTGCCTGCATACTTCAATGATGCACAGCGCCAAGCCACGAAAGACGCGGGTAAAATCGCAGGTCTTGAAGTTGAGCGTATCATTAACGAACCCACAGCCGCGGCGTTAGCCTATGGTCTGGATAAAGGTACAACAGGCACAATCGTTGTTTACGACCTTGGTGGTGGTACATTCGACGTATCAATTTTGGAAGTCGGCGATGGCGTTTTCGAAGTGAAAGCAACCAATGGTGACACATTCCTTGGTGGTGAAGACTTTGATGCGCGCATTATTGACTACCTCGCTGATGAGTTCAAAAAAGAGCAAGGCATTGATTTACGTAATGATACTGTCGCACTTCAACGTTTGAAGGAAGCCGCAGAAAAAGCGAAAATCGAGCTATCCAGCACAACACAAACCGAAGTTAACCTGCCCTTTATTACGGCAGATGCCTCTGGCCCGCAACATCTACAAATTTCACTTAGCCGTGCAAAACTGGAAAGCATTGTTTCTGACTATATCAAGCGCACAATTACCCCGCTTAAATCTGCACTGAAAGATGCCGGACTAAAAGCGTCTGAAATTGATGAAGTTGTTATGGTTGGTGGGATGACCCGCATGCCTAAAATCATCGAAACGGTTAAAGACTTCTTCGGTAAAGAGCCACATAAAGGTGTTAACCCTGATGAAGTTGTTGCCAATGGCGCGGCTATTCAGGGCGGTATCCTACGCGGCGACGTGAAGGATGTTCTGCTTCTTGATGTGACACCACTTTCACTTGGTATCGAAACATTGGGCGGCGTGTTCACACGTTTGATTGAGCGTAATACGACAATTCCGACCAAGAAATCTCAAGTGTTCTCCACGGCGGAAGATAATCAGAATGCCGTAACCATCCGCGTTTTCCAAGGAGAGCGTGAAATGGCCGCAGACAATAAAGTGTTAGGACAATTCGACCTTGTTGGCGTCCCCCCTGCTCCGCGCGGTATACCGCAAATCGAAGTCACCTTCGATATTGATGTGAACGGTCTCGTCAATGTTTCTGCCAAAGACAAAGCAACGAATAAGGAACAGCAAATCCGTATTCAAGCCTCTGGTGGTCTATCTGATGAAGATATCGATCAAATGGTTAAAGACGCAGAAGCCAATGCAGATTCAGACGCAAAAAAACGCGAAACAGTTGAAATGCGTAATCAAGCAGAAGCAATGATCCACGCAACGGAAAGCTCAATAGAAGAGCTTGGCGATAAAGTCCCAGACGACGAAAAAGCCACAGTCGAAGCGGCGATCTCTGATTTGAAAACAGCATTAGAAGGCGAAGACGCAACAGACATCAAAGAAAAGAATGATGCTCTGACGCAGGCAAGCATGAAACTGGGCGAACTGGCATACCGCCAAGCGCAAGAAGATGCAGCTGGTGAAGCGGATAGCGAAGAAGCATCCGATGATGCAGGAAGCCCTTCTGATGATGATGCAATTGACGCTGACTTCACTGATCTTGAGATCGAAGAAGAAACAGATGATGAAGAAAAATCTGCTTAGCTTATAGTTAAATAAATATATTCAAGGATATCGGCGCGCTTTATTTGGCCTTCGGTATCCTTGTAAACATGCAATAAATATGGTGACTTGATGTTTAAACAAGAAAACAAAAGCAAATCCTACTATGACATTCTAAAGATATATCCGAATTCACCTGATGCGGATATCAGAAAGTCTTATCTGGAATTGGCACAAATTTATCACCCTGATAAAAATCCAGGGAATAAAAAAATTGCAGCCCTACGCTTTCGTTTGATTAATGAAGCATATGCCGCACTGAAAACACCCGATGGACGCGCACGTTATAATCGCTTGCTGCTTTCACAACAAGGTCAGCCCAAGGGCATCAACCTTAAAGCCGATAACGACAATAAATCGATCGCCAATGATACGGGACTATGGGATAGCTTCATCGAATTTTTCATGCCACCTAAAACAACCATGCAGAAGAAACATAACTCCGGAAAAGAGTAACGATTATGGCTGAACCAGACTTTTACAAAGTAATCGGCGTTGAACAATCCGCCGATGCGAGCGAAATTAAAAAAGCATACCGTAAGTTGGCGATGAAATACCATCCCGACCAAAACCAAGATAATCCCAAAGCAGAAGAAAAATTTAAGGAAATCAATCAGGCTTACGATATCCTGAAAGATGAACAAAAACGCGCGGCTTATGACCGATACGGCAATGCCGCCTTTGACGGCAGTATGGGCGGCGGTGGCGCTGGTCACCCAGGTGGTATGGGTGGCGCTGGTGCGTTTTCCGATATCTTCGAAGATATGTTTGGCGATTTCATGGGCGGCGGTGGTGGCGGCAGACGCAGTAACAGCCCCGCACGTGGCTCTGACATGCAATATACGATGGAACTATCCCTGCAAGATGCCTATAGAGGCAAAGAAGCCACAATAAAAATCCCCGTTAACGATTCATGCGACGAATGCGATGGATCAGGCGCACAAGAAGGCACATCCAGCCAAAATTGTGGCACCTGTGGCGGCGCAGGGCGCGTACGCCAGCAGCAAGGATTTTTCACAATTGAACGCGTTTGCCCAACCTGTCACGGTGAAGGTAGCTTCATTAAAGACCCGTGCAAGAAATGCTCCGGCGCAGGGCGCGTGAAGAAAGCCAAAACACTTAAAGTAAAAATTCCAGCAGGCGTTGAAACCGGACGCCGCATTCGCCTAACAGGTGAAGGTGAAGCAGGCTTACGCGGCGGCCCACGCGGCGACCTATACGTTATGATGAACGTCAAGCCACACAAGTTGTTTCAACGTGATGGCGCAAACCTTTATTGCCGCGTACCAATCACCGTCACTCGCGCCGCCCTTGGTGGTGAAATTGATGTTCCGACAATTGAAGGAAAGCGCGCCAGCGTGAAGATCCCCTCAGGCACACAAACTGGCCAACAATTTCGCCTACGCGGCAAAGGCATGAGCATGCTACGCTCTGATGCACACGGGGATATGTATATCAATATTTTTGTAGAAACCCCTGTTAATCTGAATAAAAAACAGCAAGACTTGCTACGTGATCTTGATAAATCGATGGATGAGGGTAAATCTGCAGGCAAAAACTCTCCGGAATCGAGCGGTTTTTTCAAAAAAATACGTGAATTCTGGGATGATTTAAGCGAATAATATAAAACACGATAAAAGAAAGATATTTAACATGAAAATCGGTGTTGTTGGCTGTAATGGGCGCGTTGGAAAACTTATTATTGACGAACTTCTCTCAGGAGATTGGGATGCGCATAACCTCGAGTTAGCTGGTGGTTCTGCCCGCGAAGCCGTGGATAACAGTGGTAAATACTTCACAACCGACAACGAAGAAGCACTCTTTCAAGCCTCTGATGTTATTATCGATTTCACCTTGCCCGAAGGCACGCGCAATCACGCTAAACTTGCCGCCGAGCACAAAAAAACGCTAATCGTTGGCACAACAGGCCTTACACAAGAAGATGAGCTTGCCCTCAAACAAGCAGCAGAGAAAACCACGATTATCTACGCAGCGAATATGAGCATCGGCGTGAACTTACTTCTAGCCTTGGTAGAGCAAGCAGCCGCCCGTCTTGACCCTGAATGGGATATCGAAATTTTTGAATCTCACCATAAATATAAAGTCGATGCACCATCAGGCACGGCTCTGGCCATCGGAAGAGCCGCAGCCACGGGACGTAACAACAGCTTGGAAAACCTCGCAGATTATGACAGACACGGGAAAATCGGTGTACGCGAAAAAGGGAAAATCGGATTTTCCGTTGCACGCGGCGGTGATGTTGTTGGCGAGCACACAGCATTTTTCTTTGGTGATGGTGAACGTGTTGAGCTGACACATAAAGCAACGAATAGAAAGCTATTCGCGAAAGGTGCTTTGCGCGCCGCATTGTGGAGTGAAGGAAAAGACGCCGGACTATATTCTATGCGTGACGTTCTAGACCTCTAGGATCAAAAACTAGATTCTAAAGCCTTCTTCAAGCAATATGCGGCGTTTTAAATCAACGCCCCAACCAAAATTCCCGATATCACCTGATTGCTGTACAACACGATGGCACGGAACAATCAACGAAACCGGATTTGATCCAACAGCACTGCCAACAGCACGCGCAGCCTTGGGTTTTCCAATATCATTGGCAACATCACCATATGTTTTAACCTGCCCTTTTTGAATATCCAACAGCACCTGCCACACAGATTTCTGGAATTCCGTCCCCCGTAAATCAAGGACGATATCCGCAACATGCCCCTTTTTCCAAGCAAGCATCAACTGATCCCCGACAGATTGAATAGCATCATCATTATGAACGAAATCAGCCTTCGGAAAATGTCCCACCATACGGTCATATCCATTACCCTTATACCCCTCAACCATAAAGCCAAGCCAACACAACCCTTTTTCACTTTGTGCTAAAACCATTTCACCAATTGGTGATTGATAAAATCCATATGTAATTTTTTCCATGACTTGGCCTTTCTGTGCTGCTATTTAAACTACTATGAAAAAAGAAAATATTCACGAATTTTTTAAACGCCTCCATGCAATCGATCCAGAGCCCAAGAGCGATCTGGAATATACAAATCCATACACCCTGCTTGTTGCCGTAACATTATCCGCACAATCAACAGATGTCGGCGTAAATAAAGCCACAAACGCGCTGTTCAAAACCGTAGACACACCGCAAAAGATGGTCGATTTGGGCGTTGATGAACTAAAACAACATATCAAAACAATCGGGCTTTATAACAACAAAGCCAAGAACGTGATTGCCCTGTCTGAAATTCTGGTACGCGACTATAATGGAGAGATTCCCGATACACGAGAAGGCCTCATGACCCTGCCCGGTGTTGGGCGTAAAACAGCGAATGTAGTTTTGAACATTATATTCAAACAACCGACCATGGCCGTAGATACGCATATTTTCCGTGTTTCAAACCGCACGGGCATGGCGCCCGGTAAAAACCCTGACGCCGTTGAAAAAAACTTATTGAAAATCATGCCCGATGACTTTGCCCTATATGCACATCACTGGCTAATCTTACTAGGCCGTTACACCTGTAAAGCGCGCAAACCGACCTGCGATATTTGCCCCGTTTATGATTTATGTGAATTTGAAGATAAAACACTAAACACGTAATTCTTCCACCAAAAACTAAAGCCGCACATTTCTGTACGGCTTCATAAAAATTCCTAATTTCAGGGATCGAACAAATATTATGTTCAACACACCTCATACGCAAGAATAAACAAAACAGGCCATCCACTTAAGCTAAGCGATATATTGGCCTGTTTTGAATTAAAAACTTAGTATGATGTGTGCGCCTTGGAAAACAGACCACTTTCTGTGTTCGCAGGCTCCCTGTTATCCTTTTTTGATACAGTTTCTTTCGTCTTAGCCATCGCAGAAGCATCACTGCCCGCGCGATATCTATCAACACTTTTCGGATCCACAGTATCTTTCAAAGGTGTCATGCGACCATCAATAACCGCACCAGATTCTACTTCAAGTTCACGATATGCAATAGAACCTGTAATCACACCGGATGATTTAATCGTCAAACGACCGTTCACTGTAAGGTCACCTTCAAAGCGACCTGCAATTGTTGCTTCTTCGATTTCTACTGTACCGTAAAATGTACCGGATTGTGCAATCTCAAGAAGTTTAGCCCCTTTAAGCGCCGCTTCAACTGTGCCTTCAACCATCAAATGGTCACACGCATCAATTTCACCAGACATATTAATGCCACGACCAATCGTCAACGTACGTTCACTGGCAGAATACACATCAGGTGCCTGTGGCGCAGTATACGACGACGATGATGATGAGCCGGAATATGAACCGGGATAACCACTAGAACGTGCAACAGACGGCTGATAGCTTGATCTGCTTGTAGAGTCTTCGCTACGCTCTTCTTCTGTATCTCGTCCATATTTACTTTGTGTCGTGGACTCTTCTCTTACGCGCATAGTATGTGTTTCTTCCTGAGTTTTAGGTTGTTTTTTTCCATATGTTACCTCTTGTGAGCGCTCAACTTTTTCTTCGCTCGCATTTGGTTTGTATTGTTCCTGACGAACGGATGACGAACGCGTTTCCGCATTACGATATCCTTTATCAGATTCGGTTTGTTGTTTTGGCTCAGTAGTCTGAACGTCCGATTTCACTCGATGAAACATTTTTAGCACACCTTTCCATAAGAGTATTAGAGTCCGACACATGCCAATGCATATGCCAAATTTTTAGTTAACTGTGACTGAATTGAATAAAAGGTAACACGACATTTTAAGCTCTGCAAGGTATGATTCGGAGTTTTCCCCAAACAAAAATGCATCATTTTGATTCAACACAATTTTATTTTTCATCAGTCTTTTTATGCATATTTTATACGTAAAACACTGGCTGATATTATTATTTCTCATGAAAATAATCATAAATTGCCTGTGCAAGAGCTTGGGAAATACCATCCACCCTTAACAAATCAGCAATACTGACGCCTTCAATTGCCTTCGCAGAACCAAAATGCAGCAACAATTCTTTTTTGCGTTTAGGGCCAACACCATCAATGTTATCCAACGGTGAGGCGGTTAAAGCCTTCGCACGCCGCGCACGGTGTGACCCAATTGCAAAGCGATGAGCCTCATCCCTCAATCTTTGTAAATAATGCAGCACAGGGTCATTCACAGGCAACTGGAACATCTCCCGCTCCAACATGAAGAATTTTTCACGCCCTGCATTCCTGTCCGCGCCCTTCGCAATCGCAACCAGCGTTAGTTGATCCAGTATCCCTAAATCCTCCAATGCTGCGCGACAAGCACTCAACTGCCCTAGCCCACCATCAATCAATAGAACATCCGGCCAATTATCTGATCCAATTTCATCATCCTGCAAAGCATTTTTAAAGCGCCGTGATAAAACTTCACGCATCATTCCATAATCATCGGCGCTGCCCGCTTCTCTGATATTAAACTTCCTATATGATTTTTTCTGAAAGCCCTCCTCGCCCTCAACAATCATCGCACCAACCATATGCGCACCCGAAATATGGCTGTTATCATAAACCTCAATCCGCGTTGGAACATCATCCAACCCAAACAAGTCAGCCACCCCGCGGCGCAGCTTTAAGCGCGTTGTTGAAAGACTGCGGTGACGTATTAGAGCTTCTTGCGCATTCTTCAACGCAAAATCAACTGCACGCTTATACTTCCCCCTTTGAGGAACAGAAATGCGTACATTATAAGATGATGTCGCGGATAACCCTTCCTCAAGAAGAGGTTTATCATCCATATCCTGATTAACAATAATCTCTTTAGGCACAGCTTTGTTCTGATAAAATTGCGCAATAAATGCAGACAAGACCGCACTGGAACTTTCATCTTTGTCATGACGCGGGAAATACGCCTTATTCCCCAGATTTTGTCCCCCACGATAAAAGAACACCTGAAGGCAGCTCATATCTCCGCCTTTGATAATCGAAATAACATCTGCATCACCAAGGCCATCATTCATCTCGTGCTTGGCCTGAATAGAGGTTAGCGCACGAATGCGATCACGATAGCCAGCAGCCAACTCATAATCCGTTGCAACGCTGGCCTCTTCCATACATATAGTCAGATACTTCTGCACAGCACGGCTTTTCCCCTGCATAAAATCTTGTGCGCCTTGAACCTGCTGCGCATATTCTTCCTTGCTGACCTTACCAACGCAAGGCGCGGTACAACGCTTTATATGATACTGCAAGCATGGGCGATTTCGGCTTTCAAGTGTAGTATCACTGCAATTTCTCAGTAAAAAAGCCCGTTGAAGCGCAAAAAGCGTTCTGTTCACATCACCGGCGCTTGGGAAAGGCCCGAAATATTCACCTTTCAGTGTACGCGCACCACGATGTTTTAATATTTGCGGGAAATCATGTCCTTCCTTCAACACAATATAAGGAAAGGATTTATCATCACGTAACAAGATATTAAAGCGCGGCTTATACTGCTTAATTAAATTCGCTTCGAGAATAAGTGCGTCTGCCTCGGTATGTGTATTAATAAATTCCATACGCCTGGTCATTGACACCATACGTTGCAATCTGTGCGGCAAATTCTCAAAATTAGTGTATGAGACAACACGTTTTCTCAGCGCCTTCGCCTTACCAACATAAAGCACCTCACCCGTATCAGAGAGCATTCTATAGACCCCCGGCGTAAGAGGCAAAGACACAACATAACCCTTAATTGTTTTAATGCCTTGCTCAATAGATGATATCTTCATACTCTGCTTATACCTATTATGAATGCGCTTTTCCCCTAACGATACCCCTCAGAACCCTAAAGTTCAAACACAATAAATAGCTATACGCACCATTGCCTCACACGATAACAACAACCAACACCATACTAAAGTATAGCATGCTGTAATTTATGCATACTTTAGTTACGGCGTTGTTTTATAAGGCGAAACGAGTTCACTCAACTTAAAGTTTATTTTTATCCACAAAAAACTGTTTGACAAACACTTGCACACTGTCAACTATTCGAGTGTGTCAATGCAATATTAAAGGGGAAATTACATGCAACATTTTAAACTTTATACACATAAAAGCCATACAGAAATATTTTCAGGCTACTACAAATCTTTCACAGAATGCCTCGAAGATGCCGTTAAAAAACAAATAAATCTTGCTAATATTAATCTACAAAACAAAAACCTTTCGAACGCAAATTTAGATAATGCTCACATGCCAAACGCCCTTTTTATAAGCACAAATTTAAGCGGAACGAACCTGTCAGAGGCTAATTTGGCGAATGCTGTCTTTTACAACTGCTCACTCTACAACACCTGTTTATCATTCTCTGATCTACGAAAATGTGACTTTAGGAATGCCAACTTCGGAGCGACTCTAATCGATAGTGCAAATATACAAGATTGCATGTTCTCCACCCTATCTTGCTTTGATCTGGATTTCTATTTCACAGCGAGTATGACGGGGTGCATCTTCGAGACAGATGACGGTAAAATGCACCGAATGTCAAAACATCCTATGGTATTAAAAGGTTTTATGAACACCCATATAATTATCCTCGATCACACCATAAAAATTGGCATGAAAACATTTCCAAAAACTATTCTTCCTGAACTAATGAAGATAATCAGCTCATATACCAAACAACCATCAACCAATGATAACAGGATCTTCCTTGAGTTATTCAAAGAGAATGAACAAATAGCCTAAACCAATAATTGAAAATAATCGTGTGTGTTAATTGATGCCATTATCGGCATTAAATAAAGGGGATTATAAATGACAATATATTTAACATGTGGACGTGTGTTTGCGCTTTATATAGAGATAAACTATAAATTGGGTAGGTATCCATGCTTTTCAAGTAAAAAGCATAACACGGAAACAATTATACAACTGCCATTTACAACTATAATTTTCACACCACACCATAAATTAATTGGCCGGACGGACAACAAAAATGAAACAGGACATAGAAAAATTCACAAAACTACTGCGTGAACTCCAAAAAATTAATTTGGAATTCCCACTCCAATACGCCATATGTTTGTTTGAAATAGCGCTAAATGAAGGACTGTGCCTGACAGACTTATCCGAGAAAACCGGAATGCCTCTTTCAACCATATCAAGAATTACCAGCGCCTTGGCCAAAGAAAAAGCGAGAGGCAAAAATTATGGGCTTGTACAAGTAAAGATATCCCCGAAGGAACGACGGAAAAAACAGCTGTTTTTAACAAAAAAAGGACGAGATATCGCAAATAATGTATCAAATATTATGTCACAGAAATAATGAATCCAACGCATTACCAATATTCTATTGACCAGACGCACGATAACCATTATTTAAAAAGTCACAAATGGAATTAGCACAGCAGAATACTTGAGTGCTAATATCTGGGCCTGTGGCGGAATGGTAGACGCTGCAGACTTAAAATCTGTTGTCCGTATGGACGTGCCGGTTCGAGCCCGGCCAGGCCCACCATTTTCCAAATTCACTTACCAATATAGATTATATATCCGATTTCATTGGACGTCCCAGATTATGCCAAACCTATTCTAGTCTTTAGAAAAGAAAGACTTTATTCTTTTACGCCAAAAGTCCAAAATACTCTGACGATGTATACTTTTATTAATAAACTAAAGATCAAAATTACTGTATTTTTTGTATTTGATCTTTAATTAACTGAATGTGTTGGCGTAAACTATATAGTTCATCAGCATAAGAAAGTGGGACTTGCGTTTTTTTAACATCCGCATCCATGGATTCAAGAGAAGACAAAACTTTCTTTAAATCAAAATCTTCGGAAGAAGTTGCTTCCTCCATCTTTTTTAATTTCTTGTACCATCTATATATTCGAGAACGTGTACGCCAACGGTATGTAGGTGAGGCAATTTTTAAAAGAGGGAACATAACACCTACCAAAGGAATAAGCATAACAACCATCCTATTAATCATATCAGCAAACCAAAATGGTAAGATTTGCTGTAAAAAATTTGGGCCATATTTAAAATAACGCTCTGCTTCATCAGCGATAGGTAAATCAGCATAATCCAGAGTTGGAAATTGGCCTTTTTCTGAAAATATATCTGCATCAGCATGAATTTTCATTGCTGTTCTTACAAGAAGTGTTTTTAGCACGCCATTAAAATCTTTTCTTGATGCGAGTTGGGCAACTGAACTGATAAGATAAATATCACTATTTGGAATATTCGCTGCTATATCTACAACCCCTTCATTAAGTTGTACTTTTGATAAGAATGGAAAAAGACGAGTATAGGCATCTGCGCGCTGAAAAGATAAAAGATGAATCTCTTTATCATGCAGCAGCTCTTGAATATATGGAGCATTAGGGTGAGACACAAAAAATGCTGCATCAACTTTTTCATTCTTCAAAGCTTCTACGGCCTGCTCTCCAGAAGCCTCGCTCAAAATAGCACTATTTGTAATATTATTCAGATCCAAAAGCTGCAAGGAAATAGCCCTGGTTCCGCTACCAATAGGCCCGATCGCTATTCTACTGTTACGCAAATTTTGTAAGTCTTTTTGTTTTTGATCAACATTCCTTGTAAAAACCCATAAAGGCTCATAATAAAGGCTAGCCAACGTTTCAACATGGCTTTCAATGTCTTCTATTTTTGAGCCACTTTGAATAAAGGCTATATTAGCTTTTCCTTGCATTAAAAGTTCAGCGTTTTCTGATGACCCTGCAGTTTCCAGGACTTTGACTATTATGCCTTCTTCTGCGAGTGCACGTTTGTAGATCTGTGCATATCGATAATACTCTCCATTCACAGAGCCTGCCGCAAATATTATATTTTTTGGTGGAGGGGGGGCAATAAAACAAGATGCTACCCAAAAAGATGCCACAATAATTAGTAAAATAAGTCCATATGTTTTAACAGCTTCTGGTATATGCATATTAACATCTCTAAATTATCATATTAAGGCTGAATTTTGTGGAGACTTATCCATTTATCACAACCCGAGTTTGTTCTTTTTTCAACACAAATCTTATAACAAAGTTACGAATAATTCACAAAAATATTATCTTTAGTAATTTTATTTACTAAAAGGTTTAAACATCACGATTAAAATCGGCAAAAATGTCAGGTTAGCCAAAAGTACCATCAACATTGAAAATCCGATCAAAAGCCTCAGATACTCTGACGGGGTACAGTATAAAAACTATGCTAAAGCCCGTTACCCTCTCCACCATCATATTCCCCCTCTAGCATGCCATAGTTTCTTACGTGGGTGGGTGGGTGGGTGGGTGGGTGGTGGCGATTAAAAATATACAGAAACTCTTATGACCTGATGTTTATTAATTTTATAAATATCCCAAAACTTCCAGATAACAAAGCACATGTGCACACTATCGCTGGACCAGATGGTAAATCCCATATGTATGAAACCCACAGCCCGATCGCAAAAGACGCGAACGATAAAAAATACCCTGTAAGAACTCTATAGCGTGATATATTCACAGTTGCCAAGGCTGGTAAAATCAAGCTGGCAAATACCAAATAGACGCCAATTAATTTCACTGAGAATGGAATTGTTAGCGCAAACAAAATATAAAAGAGTCTTTGCTGTGATTTTTTAAAGAAGAACCAAATGGTAGAGACGGCCATAAATAAAGGCGCATACCATGTTAAATCTTCAAACGTTACCCAAAGAATTTGCCCTGCTAGGATGTCTTTCATCTGTTCACCGCCATGCGGATCTCCTGACATAATAAGAATGCTTAGGGATGCTGCCAGAATGAAACCGCAGCCGATTAACGCCTCTTGATATGCCCCTGCAATTTTTTCAAGAGCATGAAACCCCAACGCGCATAATAAGGCCAAGGATAGGCCTGTGAGTATCCCGCCCATAACAGCATATTCAGGTGCCATATCATAATTTTCGATATAAATGTGAAAGACGAGCATGCCTAATGCCGCAAATTGTGCAACGGCTAAATCAAGGAATATAATACCGCGCCTTAGAACCTCTATGCCTAAAGGTACATGGGCGAGAGTAATGCTTGCCCCAGCCATAAAGGCTGGAGCAAGCATTAGCAAAATATCGTAGGGTAAGTTCATTTTACGCTCATCAATGTTGTAATCGTTTCATCGAATAATGAGGTGAGGTCGTTTGCCTTGCCTGAACCACCGACCGTAAAGGGCAACTCCAGAACAGGAATGCCCGTTTTCGATGATAGCCACTGCGCCGCATCCTTATTTTCGAACGGTGCCACAAGTATAGCCCTCACATCTTGGTCTTTTAGCTGTTTCAAAACCTTATCGAGATGAGATGCCGTTGCAGGCAAACCCGGCTTAGGTTCAAGCGTTGCAATCACATCTATGCCTAACCAGTTTAGCAAGTAAGCCCACGCATTATGATAGACAACAACCTTGGTACCTTTCAGTGGCGCTGCCTTTTCTTCCCATTTCTTGGTTTTTTCATCCCAAGCAGACTTGAAAGCTTCGTGGTTTTGGTCATAGATTTTTACATTTTGCCTATCAAGCATATACAGCCGCTCGACGAATACATCTGCTATGGCTGATATGTTGTGTGGATCAAGATGCACATGCGGGTTTCCGTCGGGGTGTATATGCCCCATAGAGCGATCAACATTTCCGTGCATAACCTCAAGTTTTTGTACATAGTCTGATGCCATAACCCAACCGATTGTTTCCGGCTGCACGTCCGCACTTCCCGTCTTTTTGATTAGGATTGGTAGCCAGCCGCTTTCTAGAGACGCCCCTGAACAAAAGACAATATTTGCCTTTCGCATGAATGCCAGCAAGCTTGGTTTTGCGCGGATATGATGCACATCCTGAAAGGCTGTCGTCGCCGATTTAACCTTTACCAGATCACCGCCGATGTCTTTGGCTAATGCCGCCCATTCCGGGGAGCAAGCAAAGACATTCAGCGTTGCCTGAGCAGAAGGTGGGAGCGCGCAGAGCGCCCCCAATCCAGTGAGTATAATAAGAAGATTTTTCATTTGATTCCCCCCCTTAATATGCGTGCGCGCCATGAGCACCGAGGCTCACGACATATTGCAAGATAATTTGATTATCCTTTTGCCCATCCGCCAGATTCTCATGATTGAACTGAACTCGTGCGCGTGAAAATTCGCTGTTTGTCCAATCTATCATTGCCGATGTCGCCCACGGATTATGCCCTCCATCATCCAAAGCACTTCCCGTCAGGCCTGTCGGCACATCACCAGCGTAAAGCTGTGAATACCTCGCCCCAACACGCCATTGCGGGTGAAACTTATAAACGCCTTGCGCGTACCAGCCGCTTTGACCGCTGTTATAGTCAACCTCACCGGTGCCTGCACCAGTATCTTCATATGTCCCATCTTCATCACGATAGAAATATTCCGCCTGCAATGTTATCTCCTTATCTGCGTTATTACCTGTCGGAGCATAAACCATGCGTGCATCGGCAATATAGAGACCACTATCGCCTTTAAAGATAACAGTATCTTCATTAGCTTCGCGCTCCGTGCCATTAACTTGCAGTGTTGAAAGCCCTAAGCGCCAGCTTGTCTTATCACCAATATCGCCGCCAACGCGCCCATATGCCGACCATGACCCGATGTTGCTGCCCTCTGCGCTTCCTCCAGGAAAATCATTTCCTCGGTATATACCTGCACCGATTTCAGAATAAAAATCGGTTGGAAGAACTGTAGATATCTGCACACCATCATCGCCGTAGTTCCCATTAAGAAAAGCACGGTTAGTGAGAGGACGATCCGCAAAATCATCTGCATGACTGTGATGAGAATTCAGATATCCAAGTTCTGAAAAGAATCGTCCAGCTTTTGCATGAAGCCCATATGGTAATGATAAACTCTCAACATAAGCTTCCTCGATTTCCACTTCGGTTTCACCATGATGCTCATGCAATGCAATTGTTGTACTTCCGCGGAATTTATCGTCTATATTTGCCGAGAAGTTAAGTTCGGTTTCACCGATGCCTACGCCTTCCTCTCCGCGCTCAGCTTCCTCGCCAATCGCAAAACCAGCGATATCACCTTCGCGTTCTGAAAAGGATTTATACTTCCCTTGCAATATCACGCCGATTTCAGGATTGAAGCTATTATTGCTAATCCGATTCCTACCTGTTGCGGGTGGCGCAGATGCACGCCCTGTTGCAGGCTCAATAGTTGCAACCTTTGCAGAGGTTTTACTCTGTTGTGCTTGGAGGGTTCCCACCTTCTGCTCAAGTTGCTGGATTTTACCTTCATACACATCACGCATAGCCTGAATTTCCGCGCGTAATGATTGAAGGTCGGTATTATCCGCAGCGAATGCTGGAGATACACTTAGTAGTACAGCCGTGCTGGCTGCAAATAGCAGTTTTTTTGACATTTTCATGCCCTTTCTTAATCTAAAAAATATAAAATTGGTTTTGAAATTTAGATAAGAAGAAGGGGCGGGCCTCTGGCCTGATAAGAATGGAGGTTTAACGACGTGTTACTATGCCACCTTGTGATAAATGTACATTTAAAACATGCACGTTCAGACACATAAAAAACATCTGTTAGAATGGCAAACTGAAAGGCCTGTGTTAAAAGACATTCAGGACATTGGTGTTTTAAATCTTTATCGTCATGATTTGAATTATGGTCGTCCGAGGTATAGGCAGAGTTCGTAATTTCGCTATCTATATGAACTGCAGAATGCACAGAAATTGCCATTTGGCCAAACACCAGAATAGCAAACATGCAAATAGCTAAAAGCTTATTACTTATCTTTGTAATCTTCATAATTAAATACAAGTAACAGAAATGTTATATTATAACAATATGGATTTGTTTTTATTTTAAAAGCTGTTCCCAGTGCATAAAGTATGGAATAAATGGTTCGAAGTGTCCCCTGATACGTCCACCATTACACCAAAAGATATTTCTGTTATCATTTAACACTCAGCCCAATGAGTGCTACAGTCCTCCCAACGACTCAAGTGACCAGAAAGTTTTCAATGCGCTATATATTAATTATATTATTACTCTGCACAATTCCATTCGCACCAGCCTATGCAAATCAGCAAGTTGCGGATGCCATCAAGGAACTAAAAATTGAGGGCATAAACATATTTAGCAGCATGGATCAGGCACAATCCATGATGACCAGCCATGGTTATTCAGAAACGCATTCCAGCCCCAGAGGCACATTATACAATAAAGAAAATTGTCGGTTTGAGTTTGGCAAAATGATGAGCACAAGTATGATGAAGTATATTTGCAAAAGCTCAGGTGATGCAGCTCTAGACAACAACATTTTGAAGACTTTAGAAACGCTATGCGCCATAAAAGATAATGGTAACAAGAATAAAAACGGATGCATCTCCAAAGATCCGCACACTAAACGCTCTATTAATGAGATGTTTGTGGTGACAGTTGAAAATGATCATAAATATACTGTTACAATCAGGATGAACCACAACACAGATGGAACACAAAATATATATCTTACTTTAGTTGTTATGAAGCTAACAAAGTAAGAATGAGCGCGGCAATGAAAGTCTCTTTTAACAACTTCGATAATGATAACCATTCTCATTGACGCAAGTAATTATGCCTGCTAGCCTCCTAACATCATATAAAGGAGGCTAACTATGAGTGTATCATTTAGATTTTGTACGGGCTGTCTATTAAAGTTCTGCTCACACCTTTCCTATAGTAATGCACCCGACAAAGTTCGTTTCTTTGTCCCCACTATAGACCACCTTATGCGAGAGCATTTTATTTACCTCGAAATAAAACAAAGCGTATTAACCCAACTCTTACAAAGAGATGAGCCGATAAGTGTGGATTTATCTGAGTTTGCCGAAATACTGCACATCCAGCGAGGCGAATGGCCCAGCACACAAGATCAAGAAACAATTGAAAAAATCTATAACCACACCACAGCTGAATATAATTTAACGCGCCTTGCATCTTAAAAGGCATTAGAAACCCAAGAGAGTGCCTTTAATCTTCTGCGGCAACGTTGCCTTCATCGGAACCATTACCATTCCTGATGTCTCCCAAGAATTTATCTACAGAAGACTTCAGGGTTTCAGAGAGCTTAGAAACCTCGGTCGCCGCACCGAGCATATCCCCTGCTGCGCCGCCTGTTCTCTCTGCACTCTTTTGCACTTCAACAATAATCTGCGACACCTGTGAAACACCTTGCGAAGCCTCGGCAACACTGCGAACGATCTCTCCATTTGTAGCATTTTGCTCTTCAATTGCAGCAGAAACCCCCGTGACTGATTGATCTATCTCAGCAATATTAACAATAATACCTTCCATTGCCTGAACAGAATTATGTGTGGCCTCTTGAATCTCGGCGATACGCTCCTTGATCTCTAATGTTTTACTGCCCGTCTCGGTCGCTAGTTTTTTGACCTCATCGGCAACAACTGCAAAACCTTTACCAGCCTCTCCGGCGCGCGCAGCCTCAATGGTGGCATTCAACGCAAGAAGGTTTGTTTGCTCCGCAATATCTTGAATAGAGGAAACAACCTCCCCAATATTTCCAACCAAAGCATTCAATGCCCCCACCGTTTGGCTAGCATTTGTTGCACTTTTTGCCGTCTCGTTTGATTGGGTTTGTGCATTAGATATCTGCATGGCAATTTCGCTGCTCGCTGCGGCCATTTCCTCCATTGCAGCAGCAACATTATTCACATTGCTGTTTGCCGTTTCAGAAGACGTGGCCACCGTTTGGCTGGACTGCGCCGTTTCATTGGCAATATCGCGCATGCTTTCTGCGCTCGCTTGCAACTCTGTAGAGGCTGAGGCCAAAGACTCTATAAGCCCGCCAACTTGCTCATCAAAGCCATCCGCCAAACCGGACATCATTTGGCGGCTTTGTTCCTCCGCACGTGCCTGTGTGGCCAAAGCCTGCTCTTCCATTGCACTCTTCTCTATCAAACCTTGCTTAAGCCCCTCGATAGAGCGTGCCATCTCCCCGAACTCATCCTTACGATCCATACCAAGAACAGTAACACTTGAATTACCGCGCGATAATTCTTCCATAACAACAATCGTGCCACGAATATTACCGAGGAAATCTTTCAAAACAAAACGCGTCAATAAAGCGATAACAATAAACAAAGCGCCCAGAATAATTATATAGAAATTACGTTGTGCAATCGCATCCGTAGATTCCTCAAGCGCCAAATGCTTAATATCCGCACTAAAATGATTTTCAATTTCTTTCAAAATATTGATTTTTTTCGTAATGGCTTTAAACCAAATTTCTGCAGTAATATCCTCCGCAGCCTCAATACGTCCAAGGGCAATATCACGCATTCTCTCAACAGAGGCAAAAGACGGATCATCTATACGCTTATGATAAAACGCCCTCTCCTCATCCGTCGCATAGGTGAGCGATACATCCATATAGGTTTCCTGCACGACAATAAAATTGTTAAATCTAACACGCAAATAGCCATCCCAACTTCCACCAAACCCTGATGCACCAACGGCACGCTCAATACCTGCACGTTCTTTCGATTGCATAAAATAGAGATATGCCGAAAGATCGCGTAGAATTTCAGCATCTTTCACAGCAAAGAATGATTGCTCGGTCACATTTAAAAATCGGGATGTCGTTTTTGTGTAATAACCAACGACCTCTTTCAAAGGCAACTTTAATTGACTTATTTCTCTGCGTTTTACCTCAATATCTTTCAGTAAATCCAGAGCAAAAACCAAACGCTTATTATAACTCTCACCAAAGCGTTCCGTATTCACGCGACTTAAAACAAGTTCAAGCTCTTTACGTTTCTTGTCTGTCTTCAAATGCTGTTTTGAAAGATCGCCGGCAAAGGCTTTACCCTTACTATTTATAAAGCCGGCAGAGGCTCCGCGCTCCGCTTGAAGCTCATGCACCAAATCACTTGCTGCAACAGAAACATCCATTAATTCAACAAGATCGTTTTGTTCAATCGCCCGTCCATGAAGCGCACAAACTTTCATTCCCGCCAATATAAACAGCGCCAAAATAGGAAGCAAAACGATGAACAAAAGCTTGTTCTTAACAGACGTATTTGAAAATATTGGGGCAGACATCTTGTGCAGCTTTCATTAAATCTTGTAATCAAAGAAAACGCAGGCAACACAGAAGAAAAAAGAAAACGTAGTTCCACAAGGAAACTAACTTTAACTATATCATACAAATAACTGATGTTAATAGGGAAAATGAATTCTTAGAATTACACATTAATCAACGGAGCTTGTGTCCTGCTCCTTAACGATCATCGTCGTGCCATCAACGGCACAAATCTCTACCTGCATGCCATCAGCAAGCGCATCTAAGGCTGAATCCATATCAAGTTTTGCCTGCCAATCTATGCCTGAGTAACGAATAGAACCACCACCGGCGGTCACTTCATTACTAACAGCAACAACCTTGCCAATCATATCACTCGACGTGTCGCTAACATTGTCACTGCCCTGAAATTTTTGCAGGGGCTTCCATAAAATAATCGCGCTGAGAATAGAGAGTATCCCCACAGACAGAACTTCAAGTTCCCAAGACGAAACAATCCCCAAGTCAATGAATAGAGCAGTGATGCAGCACCCCAGTGCAAAGAACAGCAATGGCCCACTAAGACCGATGACCGTCAATTCAAGCACAAGAGCCAGCCCGGCAACAACATAGAGAATGCGAGCATGGTTCTGCAAAATATAATCAATATTCTGTGAGAGATATTCGATAACAGCGTCCATAACCTATCCCTTATCAATACCAATATTCACATTAATATCATCATTGCTCAGCTTCAATGCATTTGAAACAGCAACTGCCTGTGCAACGGTTTCTGCGATATTATTCCCCGTATTACCGTCCGTCAGAATAACAGAACCTTCTGCGGCAATCGCCTTATGTGCATCAATCGCCTGTTGCGCCAACGTCAACTGAACGGCTTGTTTGCCCTCTTCCGTCGCGGCTTGTTTACCAACAACTTTAAGCGCGGCGGCATCTGCCTCCGAAACCAAGCGTATAGCCTCTGCCTTACCTGTCGCCTCAAGAACTTGCTGATCTCTTACGGCCTCGGCCAGCAACACAGTCTCTGCCTTCTCTGCTTCCGCAGCCAAAACGCGCGACCTCTTCTTACCTTCCGCTTGTGTAATAGAGGCGCATTTAACCCCCTCAGCAGTCAAAATAACCGAGCGCTTTTCACGCTCTGCCGTCATTTGCTTTTCCATGTCTTCTTTAATGGATTGCGGCGGCGTAATATCTTTAATCTCGTAACGCGTTACCTGCACGCCCCAAGGCGCTGTCGCTTCGGTCATTGCCGTTAAAATATGGGCATTAATAACATCGCGATTTTGGAAACACTCATCCAACTCCATAGAGCCAATCGCATTACGCATTGTTGTCATCGCAAGCTGGATCACAGACATTTTATAATCAGTCACATTATTCGTCGCAGCCGCCGCATCAGTCACCTTCATGAACAAAATACCATCAATTTGTAAACTAATATTATCCTTCGTAATGGCTGACTGAGAGCTGATTTCCAAGGACTGCTCTTTTAAATTTCTGTCTGCGACCACACGCTGCACAAACGGGATAATAAAATTAAGACCTGCACTTAACGTCCCACTATATTTTCCAAACGTATAAATCACATACCCTCTATTTTGAGGTACAAAAAGTATACCGCGCTTTAGAGTAAATAACGTAACGATAGCACCCCACAAATACGGGCTGGCAAAAACTGAGGCAGGTATTTCCATTTTTATTCCTTACTGATTTGATTTAACTCAAGATAGTTTTAAAGACATTCTCCGCACCTGTCCACACTTACAGGGTATAGCCAATATCTAATTTTTCCATACGCTGTTCATATGCCCTTGCAGCCTCTATGACATTGCCTTTTTTCTCGAAGGCCATCGAAAGGTGACTGTGATTCCACCCATCCATCAATCGACCTGACTTTTTGGCCTCTTCCATTTCCGTCCAAAACCCTTCGAATGGCTTATTCCCATTCCATGCATCAAGAAAAGAAATCTGTAAATCTTCGAAATACTTATATTCTACAAAAATACGATCCCAAACACCGTCATCAACATAGTCATCATAAACTTCAAAATTCATATCAAGAACAGTGTCCAGCAATGTGGCCTTACCATTCAAATCACCATAATTACAAGCCCTCGGATCAGAAAGCCCCGCGTCTTTTTGCGTTTCCTTCATTGCGGCGCTAATACCATCTTTTTCATCTATACCATGCTTAAGCCCCGGCATAAGCTGCAAGGCAAACCCATCAAACTGCACCAACCCAATTGGTGAAGCCGTTCTGGGATGATAACCATGCCCAACACGCTTACCATCTTCATCTAACTTCTTTGAATTCGGGTACAAACGCAACACAGATCCATATTGGTTCAGCATAAGGTTATATCCACCTTCGCTGGTCTTCACGACATCGATGCCTTCCCGTGGCGTCAATAAGTGCATTTTTTCAAAAATCGGATCAAGATCAGCCAAGCTTAATGCCCCTGGATCATCACCAACCATATTAGAGGGCTTTAAACGCCCCTTCACTTCATTTGAAAATATCTCAACAATCATAAATTTATTATAGCGGATCAATAATCCCAATTCCAGAAAATACCCGCCCCGCCCCGCGCATCTTGCCCTATTTCACTCTCTAATGTGATATTCGGGGTTAATTCTATCTCTATATTAGCGCTGCCACTGCCATCTGCCGATCCTGCTTCTACTTCAAGATAAACTTTATCTGATAAATGCTTACCTGCACCAACACTGGCATTGCCATCCTCATCCGCGTCAAAACGCAAATCATCCAACCCTGTTGTTGTGCGCAATAACCCTACAGGATCAAAGCCGCCGCCGCTGCTCCCACGTCCTGTAAAACGTTGCAAGGTTTGTGTTAATTGCACCGCCTGAAATGGTGAGATATTCCCCATACCTTCACCGAACAGAATATGTGCCAAAACTTCATCTTCAGGTAAAGCAGGGTCGGACGAAAATTTTATGCTCGGCTTTAACGCATTCCCCGTGATACCAACCCGCGCCATAATATCACCGGTCTTGGTTTCAACCAAAATATCAAATTTCGGATTGGGTGGAATACTGCCTGAGAAATTCAGCGTTGCTCTGGCAACTTTAAAGCTCTTACCAAATTCATCGTAACGCCCACGCCGCAATTTCATCACACCATCAAATTGAGGGTCAGCCAACGCACCATGGATTTTCACCTTACCGCCAAATTCCGCATCCAGCCCCCAGCCACGCACAAAAATCTGATTCGGCGCGTCCACAACAATATCCAGCGTCATATTTTGCCCCATACCGTGTGTCTCTGCCGCACGTGTTTTAGGCGTCTCGACATTAATTTCGGGAATGGCTTGCGTGAAACGTTCCGGCAATGTGATGTTTATTTTCTCGGGCAAGATATTTCCGCTCAAAAGATAGGCCGCTTTATCCCCTTTAAAATTCAAATCTACATTAATAAACCCATCCGCAATGCCCCCCTTTGGCGCATGAAAATGTTTTGCCTTCAAAGACACATCAACCGCTTCACGCACCAAATCCACATCGCCGGACACCTCAAAGGTGCCTTCTTCCAAATCACGCGCCTTCAAAGAGTTCACCCGCAGCATTGCCCCTGAAAGGTGCATATCCAAATCAATATCACGCACAGCAATTAAGAAATTTTTGTTGGCATAGGAACGCGCTTGCGCCTTTACGGAAACATCCTGCCTGCCACCGGCACCAGCCAAAGTAATATCAAACTTGGTCGTATCCAACTCATGCCCTGCGCCAATAAGGTGCTTGTAGAAAGACAATGTATCCAATTGACCGGAGAACTGCCCCCGTGCCAAATTATTCGAGAAATGAACGGCGACATGCCCCGCCCCCCGTAGATCAGGCGCAGATATGACAATATCAGACAAGCTCAACGACTTTTCCCTTAAAGAGAATTTAGAACGCGCAGAAATGCTCCGCCCCCGATAGAGAGCCTTCACATCAAACGTCCCCGCCATAACACCATCCAGCGTTGCATCCACATGGGCGCGAACACGAGAGATAGAATAAGACGTCGATATATCCTGAGTATTATAAAATGTGACATCACGCACGGATAAGCCGGCTTCCATATCCCCCGCCAACAAAGCCCTCATATCAATATCAAGGCTAACCACCTTCATCCGCAGCAACAATCCTGTCGCATCATATAAATCCAGACGAGTGACGGAGATGTTATCCTTCTCCAGATCATAATAAAAACCGTCCATCTCTAAACGATACCCCTGCGCTTTGGCTTGTTGCTCTATATAAGACCGCACAATACCCCGTGCAGAATCAGAATGCAGCCAAGCATACCCCTCCACAAAAAGCGTCGGCAAAACAAACATCATCGCAAACAAGATAGACAAGCCCCCGATAAGGACTCGACCACCACGCTTGAACACTGATTTTATAATCTTCATCATCATGATAACGCCTAAAGTCTAAAACGCCTGACCAATACTAATATAAACTTGGAAATTCTGTTCGGTATTATCCTTGCCGCTTAATGGCACACCAACATCCAACCTTAAAGGCCCGAAGTCCGTATAATAGCGAAACCCGACCCCCGCGCCAACAGATAGATTATCAAAGCTTGGGCTAACCCTGTCATCAACCTGCCCCGCATCAACAAAAGCAACAGCGCCCAACGTCTCTGTCATTTTAAAACGTATCTCCGCAGACCCTTCAACCAACGATCTGCCGCCTACGGGATCATTATCTTCAAAGGGGCCAACCTCTTGATATCCAAAACCACGAACAGAACCACCGCCGCCTGCGTAAAAACGTTCAGTCGCAGGAATATCATCTGTATTTGCCCCCACGATAGAGCCAACATTCAAACGCCCCGCCAGCACGATTTTGTCATGCACACTATAATAGCTCTGCGCCCCTATTCTGGCCTTTAAGAATGGATTGCTCTGCCCCAACACATCAATAAAAGGATGTAACGAACCGCTAAGAACCCAGCCTTTATGCGGGTCCAGCGTATCATCACGGCTATCATATAACAAAGATGCAAAGGGCGAGAACAGCGCAAAATTCTCTGTCTCCGCACTTTCGTCCTTAATGCGTGTTACCTTAATGTCAGCACCAACGCGCCCCGAGAAATTTTTGCCGAGAGAACGTTTAATCCCAAACCCTGCGCCCATGCCAAATGTTTCATAGGCATCCGTATCTTCCCGATCCAAGAACGCGTTAAAGGCAATCGATTGCCCTTTGCGTAGAAAAGGCGATTTGGTCAATTTAGTTTTCAAGGATTGCTCCCGCAGAGATAACGTCAGATTTGCATTGAACTTCTCGCCCGCGCCCAGAAAATTGCGATGTTCCCACCCTAAAACCGCACCAGGGCCTTCATCTGTGTAATAACTAACCCCCACGCGAACGGAGCGTTGCAGCTTTTCCTTCAACACAAACTCAACAGGAATAACCCCGCCATCCTCTGCTTGCTCGGGTAACTTTATATCCACGTTAGAGAATAACCCTGTCGCCATAATCTTGCCCCGCACAGAAGCAATTGTATCATGGCGAAAGCAATCGCCCTCTTTCCATGACACCATCTGACGTAGATAATCATCCTTCACGCTTTCCTGACCGGAAAAAGACGCCGCGCCCAAAGAAGCCTCCTGCCCTTGCGTCACATAAAAGGTTAAGTCCGCCATACGCGTTGCTGGATCAAGCAGCACTTTGTGCCCAACCTCCAACGCAAAAGCACAGTTCTCCACTTGCAGCTCTTTATGCAAAGCCGACTGCGCGCCCAAAACAACAGACGCGCTTAAAGGGTCATCAACGGAAACAGATAAATCTTTTAAATACTTAGTATAAGAACGAGGCGTAACCTTTATGCTTTTAATACGCGTCACATCCCCCGCGACAACATTATAAAGCCCGATATCACCATCTTGATACGTCACAGCCGCATCATAATATCCTTTGGAGCGCATCGCCTTTAGAACATCCAACCGCACAGTCTCTTGCGCATAATCAACATCATCCTGATTATCGGAGACATCTTCAAACCCATTTGTAACGATAGAAGTAATGTAACTTTGCACAGGATCGGCATCATCCAGCCCTGTCACTTCATAGCGTTTATGCAAGTCATCATCAGACCAAAAATTTAAACGATCCGCCACGCAACCAGATAGCAGGCCGCAGCAAGCAACAATAGATAAACAGTGAAATACTCTCATGCCCCAGACAATACTGATTACATCACAAAATGAAAAGAAATAACTGCGGGTATAAGGAGCGATAACCTAAAAAGGCAACTCAAGACCACCAAGATCTGCCGAAGTACCAAAATCGACATCTCCACCAAAGAAACCACCAGACAGATCGCTACCGATGGAATCACTGCCCGTCAGAAAGGAATCACCAAGAAAAGTATCTGTAACACCAAATAAACGATGAATACCCGTTAAAACATCCGTCATAACGCTCAGAACATTCGCGCCGAATCCTTCTGAAAAGAACTGAGGCATTGCATCAGATATCGGAAGCATAAATTCATGTGCAAGATTAGAAATAGGAGAGGCAGCAAAACCGGAGCTATGCAGTAATCCGAAATCCAGAAAGGAATCCAGCATAAAGAAGCCGAAATACCAAGCTACCCCTTTCACAGCATATGAAAAAGCCGTACTCAACCCACCTGGGATCCAGCTATCATCGTCATCTTCTTTCATTACATCCGCTGCCATTTTTAAAACCGACCTTTGGTTCTTACCATATTATTATTGCGAATAATTATCATTGACAAAGGACATCGTCAAGCTTTAAATTGCGAATGATTATCAATAAAAACAAAACCAGAGATAAAAAATGAGTGAGATCAAGTCAAAAATGTTTAATATGATTGCCGGATTAGGGATGGTTATATCCATGTCCGTCGCCGCGCAACAACCCGCAGCAGCCGATGGCACAATCGATACCGCAAAGGAAGCACTTTCCCTGCTCTACCCCGCGGCTCTGGCTGTTGATAATGCACAGAAATCAGGAAATATTGAAGCACAAAGAGCAGCCGGCCAACAAATGATAAACGCACAACGGCAAATCACCGAATTATTTGGCAAAGGCCCCGAAGGCTCTCTCTCTTATAATTACCATGGACGCGATATAACGGTGCCAATCGACGGAGACCTTGCCTTTATCAGTGTACGCGCCTTCACCGCCAACGAAGATATTGTCAGGGAAAATGGCGACGTTATCGAAAAAGGCAAAAAATACTTACAATTTTTCATGCAACCAACACTGGCCATGACAACTCAATTCCATTTGGCCTTAAACGGAATAGCCCCCGATCCGAATCGTGATGTTGAAAAAGACATGATGACAACATCCGGAACATCGCTTTACCCGATCGGTCAAAAAAGCACAAAATTCGCCGCAACACATATATTCGAGATCCCTGAAAATGTTTTTTCAAGGAACCCAAATGATCTCGGCATGCTATCCAGCTTTCACAAAGTGCCTTATGTCGAGGTTATCAGCGATATGATGGAGATCTGTGAAGACAGGTTAGATGATCTTAACGACGATGCCATGGACTTATTCGCAAAGCCACAACAACCTTAGCCCTCCCCCTTTCACTAAACAGTACAAAACAAACTTAGAAAACCGCTATGACAACGCATGACATCAACGAGCAGTTCCGCAAAAAAGGTACGTCATCGCCCAAAAATAAAGTTGGGCGTGCGCATTTTCTAATTAATGAATCATTGCTGAACATGGCGCAAGATTACGGTGCATACGTAGAATCTGCATCAGAACCACAAGGCTATAAAATGACGTTCTTCAGCGGTAACGGTGAACAGAACTTCACAGGCAATATATCAGAACTAAAAGCACATCTGCGCACGCTGCATCAGCCAATAAACACAAGCATAGAAAAAGCTGTAAAGGAAAGCTCCGGCTATAATGCAGCCAGCGCCGGCAAAAAAATAATGATGCGTGACACTATGAATACGCAAGTCAAAAACGAACGCAAAGATACCCTTTCGCTGTTTCGTGTTATGACGACAAACTCTGCAACCCTGCCTGAATTCGTAGACCCTAACGGCGACGTAGAACACCAACACGGCCCCGAGCATGAAATACGCACCGCCGATATGTGGCGCCATACCTGCGAAATAGATATAAAAGACCGCGCAAGACATTATGACCCTGACAGAGACTCAACCGCACTAGAACCTGCGATTATCAAAAACAGCAGCTTTCACCCGTCTAAGGGCTTCCAATTTGAGCTGTCTCCCAAATTCATCGACCAAAACACTGAAAAAGATATTAACGTCATCGTTTGGGATATGATCACCACGGTTAAAGGGTTTGATGCACGCGGCAGCAACAATACACTCCACTTCACATTGGAAGAAATGGATGATTTTTGCGCCCTTGCCCACAATAACCTGCAAACGCCTGAATTTATGGCCTTACTGGAAGACACACGCCACCAAGAACGTGTCGAGGATGCCATTGAGCGTATTGAAGCAGAAGTTCAAGATATCAACTCTCCCATTTACAAAGCAGTTATCAAAGATGCGGCAATCCCCGAGGATAAGGAAAACACTCTTAAAAACCTAATCATCGCCAGCTCTGCAATAACGCCTATTCTCGAATCTGATGCAATGAAAGCCCGCTGGTCGCATTACTACTTCATGCAAAGAAAAGACCCTGCAATGGCGGATATTGTTGCTGATGTAAATGTTCTCAACGATGTCGTTTCACATTTCAACGCCGCAGAACATGTCACACAAGCACATATGGAAGCCATCGCACTGGATCCTGATTTTCAGGAGCTGTTATCCTTCCAAAGAAACATTGCACATGCCATTGAGGATTCAATTCCAAAAATCAAGGACATGACAAAAGAGGAAAAGACTCAGCATCAGGAAAGCTATCGCACCATTCAGAAGATGATTGGCGATTTGTCTATATCCGGACAAAACATTGCAAATGAACATTTGGATGATGACAAGAAAACCGTAACAGATATTTTTGAAAGAACAATGGGCACAGGGCATGATGGTATCGGCCGCATGTCCTCCGAGTTTGTTGATAACACCATCGATTTCTTCCAAGACATCTATCAACGCCCCTTTGCCTCCAAGAAAGAATTTATTGCCTCCGTCGCGGTTTTAGGCTGGCTGACGTATTATATGCAATCAGGCGGCGATGCCGATGGCGCAAACCAATTGCTTGATGCCGCCAACACAATGACCGAAACCGTAGCCGCCGGAGAAGTGCCGGATGTTATGTCGTTTGATGACATAATGGGCAGTTTGAATGACGGCAGCGGTCTAGGAGATACAACAGCCCAAATCGAAAACCTGGATCTTAGTAAATTAACCGAAGAGGATAAAAAAGAGTTCGTGCGCTTTATCCGTGATAATGGTCTGGATATTTCAGATGACCAAATGCTCCAGCTTTCCAGCTACGTCCATAATAATTATGGCATTTTAGGCGCTTACAAGCATTTCACCATTGATAACGCCGTTACAGGCACAACTCTGTCTCTTCTCGATCTTGCCAGAGTCGCCACAGAAAGTCTGGTAGAAGCCGCCGGTGGAACAGTGGATGAGGCAGCATCCTTCTTTAAATCCGCAAGTAACGGCGCGATTGATGCTGGTGATAAAACATTTAAAATCAATGTCTTCCAAACAACCATCGGCCATATTCCGATGATTGCCGCCCTTGCACTTATGGCATTAACATCAGGCCCAAGAAACGGTATCAAGCGTATTTTCGGGTTCTTTGACGGCTTTATGAATTCAACGATTGCAACACTGAAAGATCGCCCACTTGCGCTGCCTGCTGCCACGTTAACAGCATTGTTTGAGCCACAAACAATTATTCTGGCCAATGAAGCCGATAAAGGTGGCTTTGCATTCCCTCTGCTTGCTGGAATCGCCGCGGCATCTTTGTGGAAGCGCACGGCAAATTCAACCAAAGAGCTGCACAAGGAAATAACCAAAAACGCGCGCACGCTAACCAATCACCTCAATAATGATGAGGCACGATTTAAATTACTGGATGCCCGCCCCGACATCGTTAACGCCCTATCACAAGCCGCCCTGCTGCAAGAACAAGTCAGAGCAGGCCTGCCTGATGATGTAAAAGAAATATCTTATTCCAAGAAACGCCTGATCAACAAGCTATCCAGCAATTTTAAAATTGCCGCCGATAATCTGGAACCAACATTAACAGCTCTACGTAAGTTTGATTTAGCGATGGATATTTCATCGCGCTATATGGGTGAAGAAAACAAAACTTACCACAACTTCATCCACGGCAAGATTGAATCATTCACGCAAGCCCTTAAAGATGTTCAAAACGAAAAGATGAGCATTAAAGAATTCGAACGCCACATCAACAAAGACCTTAAAAAAGTGATGCAGGCACAAGCCTTCCTTGGCGACAACGCAGATATTTACAATGCGATATATAAGAAAGCCCCATCAGAAAGAATGATGGATCGCTTCACCCTTGCCGGAGACGTGCAATATAATATTCAGGCACGCAAAGAAAGCTTTAAGCAAAACAGCCTGAACGTTCGCGAGCTAAAAGAGGAAAGAAGCAAGGTCGGTAAGGGACACGTCGACTTCCCGCATATTTCACCGCATCAACGCAACAGCCTGACGCAGGCCTCATACACCCTCAGTAATGCTATCGACAGACTGGATATCAGCGCGAAGATTGCATGGGAACGCACAAAGCAAGGGTGGAACCCTGTTTGGGATAAAATTGCCCGCAGTGCACGCGGCGTTCAAAGCATTACCAGAGAAATTCCACATAAGAAAAAAGCAGGCATCGCCCTTGTCGGTGCAGGCCTGGCACTCGCCGGTGCAGACACAGCAGGCCTTGGAGGCGAAACCCTGCAAAACATCATCCCACATGCGGGGTATAGCCTTGGTATCCTAGGCTCAACAGGTATGTTCTTGCTGATTAACCCCATCGATGATTTGGTTTTCGCACATTTGGGTCTGGGCGGATTAGGGTATGGATCTGGCACAACGGTCTATGGAGCCAATAAATTTGTAGCAAGACCAGCCTTTAACTACGCTCGTGAACAAGTTGAATCCTTTATGGAAAAATATGGCAATACCAGCAAATCACTGGACGTTGAACCGAAAGAAATAGAACAAGTTCTAATTCCAGTGAACTATCTGGAAACATTATCCGACACCTGCATTCTTTGTGCGATATGTCTTAATGAAAACGGACACACAGATTGCCCAGAAGAGGTTAATCTGGCACAACTCCTTCACAATAAACAGGAAAAAGAAGAACTGCTAGACTCAAGGCAATAGAGATGGCACTGCCTCTGATACAGCCAGAATAGCTGCTTGCGCCTGCTTTATATAAGAAGGATAAATTTCAACTTTACAATACTGCCCGCGCACCATCAAAGCATGACAACGATTATAAGCCTGTTTTATCGTTACCCCCTGTAAGCCCACGCGCAGAGTATGTTTTCCTGTTCTAGCATCGGCATAGCTCTGCGTTGGAGGCACAAACAAATCCCCCCCCGTCAGCATTGTGTCATAACGTGATTGCAACTTATACCAAATCACCGACATTAATAGCCTTGAGTTATAGTCACCTAAATTCAAAACAAGGTCATATTCATCATTTGAAAAATCTACATGCGGATGGCGTGCTTTATACTCATTCAAATCAGGCAAAAAAGCACTCGGGATATCGCCGTTCCCCGCATCAACATATATATCATTACTATAGATAATTGTTCCGTCATAACCGATCTCTATTTGTTGAGGTGCCGGTCTAATAAATTGTCCACGCTCTGCACTCTTCTCATCAATAATCAAAAGATAACGCCCCGGAGGAATACGCGAGAAATAGTAAAACCCAGTGGCATCTGTAAGAGCACTATCTTGCAGCTCACCTTGGCCATTATACAATTTCAAACGAACATTCTTCAGAGACACCGGCTTTGGCGTGGGCCTTTGCACATCATCATCCCCCGATGGCAACGGAACAGCGCGGATATAAACACTACCATCCAACTCACCGGATATATGTATCGGGAAATTAACCTCGACAATATTTCCTTCACGCGGAAGAACAGAGACTCCTTCAAATCCTGCTACCCATACGGGGTCTTGCAGCGTTTCCGGATCAACATAAACATCTGTAAGGCGCAATTTCCCCATCCGTGTGAACAAGGCAACACCATTTTCATCCGTTAATTTGCGTCCACCATTTTGCGGCGCTTTTACACTAACGCCTTTCAATGGTTCATCATCATTATTAAATAAGCCATCCCCGTCTTTATCAAGAAAAACAAAAGCACTGACACCACCGGAACTTGTCAAAGTATAATCATACGCTTTCACACGCCCTTGCGTTGGATCGCGTAAAAGACTAAAGCGCGTATCAAGCCCTGCAAAAAAATCTTTTTCAGTATTATACGTTACCCTTGGTGATATGCGGGCAAATCCGGCTTGCCAATCAAGCTTCGCCGAATACTCAGTCAGAGACGTCTCATAACGTTTATCAACCCTCAACTCCATATTTAACTTTTTGGTAAAATTACGATTATACGTTGCCAACATATTCTTCAATTCATTATTCGGCTTCAATTCATACGTGGCCAAAAGTCGTAAACGATTACGCCCGTATGTGCCTGTCAAACTTGTTACGGAATCCAGAGTATCCTCCGGAATCGTAGAGCCAGTTGTGTGCCTCAACTGTTCATTCACAGATAAGTGCCGCCACGCCGTACTCACACCAACAGATGACTGTATGCTGTAATCATCATCTGTATTCAACAGATAGCTCGTAGAAAAATTATATCTGGGTTTTAAGCCCAACCGGAACGGCAACGGGCCGTTAACATTAATATTATTACGAATAGAGCCGACACCGTCATTGCCGTCACTGCCCTGCACATCAAAATTCGTGCCAAGCCAGTCAAGCGTACCGCTTACTTCATGTTCACCGAAATCACGCCGCACAGCAAGCTGCGCCGACATATCCCCTTCATCATCAACAGCGACGCCCATATTCAGCAAAACTTGCTTGGCAATAACGGAAGCACCGACATTCAGCGCGCTATCACGCTCTCCCTCCTCTACATTACTACGCACACCTGCGCTCACCGTAACACCATCCATAACAGGATATTCATAACGCGCAGACAAATTAATATTGGTACCCTCATCTGAAGTTAAATTCGAATTAGACTTATTATATGTATTCTTTCCATCCAAACTGACAGAGACATCATAAATACCCTCTCCACGAGAAAGCAACGCACGATCAACGGGAACATATACACTTTCTTCCCTAATTTCCCCCTGCGGCCCATAAAAGACAAGGCGAAAATTGTTATTCGATTGAAACAAATTAACATCCGCGAATTGATAGAACCCGTCATCACCAATTTCCTTGAACCCGATAAGCTGATTTTCCCGATAAAGCTCAACATCCCATCCTGGAAACCCTGTGCCAGAGATTCCTGTTGTGGGCGTGCTAAATGTTCGCAAAGCATCCGTGTTTGTAACCCTTACACCTAATTCTTGGGCAGCCCCCCCACCTAAAGGAACACTTATTGTTGTCACATCACCCACTTCAAACTTGCGCGCCTTTAATGGCCCCAACAAATCAGCCTTCAAAGATTCCTGCTTATACTTCATCCGCACATTTCTAAGATTATCAACATCATTTAACTGCACTTGCGTTAATAATGTCCCATGTGCGAAATCTCCGACAGTACGAATTGTCGCACTATGCGAATCATTACCTTCCACAGCATTACCCTGCTTTCGATACGTTGAGCGCGTCGCGATATCAACCGTAGGAACAGCCGATGTTTTATAATCATCATCAATACGCGGCAATGAAGGCTCAGGCACTTTATGCCCTCTAGTGTTTGAACTCCTACGTTGTAGCCTTGCCTGAATGGGTAATAGTTCAGAAGATGAAATCCGCAGATCCTGCGCGGAAATAACAGGGACAAAGTCAAAATCCATCCACTGCCCAAGCTCCGTGGCTGGCACAAGAACATCATCCCCCTCAATAAACACACTTTTAGATATGTTGAATTCACCAATATCAGTACGCACAATACCTGACGTCATATCCAGAAAAAATGTTTTATCTTCCCTGACATACCACCCTTTTACAGTTTTATTTTCAACATCAATATCCCAAGGAATTTGCAAGATATCACTGACATCGCGAAGCGACAGAAGAATTTTATGATCCTTAACAACACCATATATAACGCCATCGACCCGAAAATTACCCTTCAAAACAGGTTGCAACAACAATATCTCACCATCCAGTAATATATTTGCTTTCTTTACAGACAAACCTGATGCGCCAAGATAACGATCTGCACGCTTTAAACCCGCCTTCATTTTTAAAACAAAAGATCGCGCTAAAGCCAAGCGCTGTTGATTCTTTACAAGGACTACGCGCTCTTCCAGCGTTAATTGCTGCGCATTCAAGTGCAACGGCATCATTGCCGCACACATAAAAACGCCATACAAAAAACAAAAATGAAAAAAACGTTTCATTCGAAAAGTACCCGATTTTCCTGTAGATAAAAAATGAATAACTCTGTGGATAAGGATTTACATCCGTTAATCACATTACATCACACCCACTTGACAAAGACAATCGGTTAATGATAAAAATAACGTACTTCTCTGGGTGACCACCTAAAGTTAGCCACATGTATTTTAATTAATTTGATTACATTAATAATGATTTAACCATTTTTGTATGATAATACTATTTAGAGATATGTATTTATCTTAACTACTTACTGAGTATCAGTATTTTATCCCACTCATACACTGAGTAACAGTATCTTAATCTAGGGAAAATAAGGAGAAACCTAATGAGACGTAACACCCTGAAACTTTTGGCATTCGCAAGCGCAGTATCGCTTGGCTTCGCCATGACCAGCAATTCATTTGCACAACCAGTAACAGTTAACGCATCCATTGTTCTAACCAGCGCAATCACCACAACCGATGGAGATGACATGGATTTCGGCGAATGGGTTGCCATTATTGGCACCACTGATGCTGCATCAGATGACGTAACCATCACCTTAACAAACGATGGCTCATTATTAGCATCAGTCACAGGTGTAACAGATTCAACAGTGCTTCTTGTTACAGCCCCCGTAACAGAAGGTACACTTACGGTTGAAACACCCGCTGCCTCTATATTGACAATGACACGCGGATCCACAAGTGACTTTACAGATACCAATATATCACTAGACACTGTTGCATACAGAACAACAACGGAAACAAGTGCGCTTAATGCAGATGCCGACACAGGCACCGTAACTGTTCTTGTAGGAGGAACACCGGAAGATGTATCCTTCGGCGGAACAATTGTGTTTGACGCAACAGCCGCAGATGCTACGCATCTTGCATCCTTTGAAGTGACATTCTCTTACTAAAGGAATTCTTACATTCCCTTACAAAAAGGCGCTTTTAAGCGCCTTTTTACTTGCCCTAACGTGACCCATCTTTTTTCAACACACAAAGAAAAGCCCCACCAAAAAAGGCAGGGCCAGACAGGTGCACAAAAGGCCCCCTCCAACTATTCCAAAGAAAAAGTCTTCTCTACATAAATATTATTGTCACCAGAACTTTTACTATATTTATAATCATACAAAACAACACGCAACGAACCACCAACAATATCCTTCGTAAGCTGCACATCAAAGACGCGACGATCAACCTCTGAGAATACATAGGCATTGCTAACTTCTCCAACGCGCTCCTCATTACCATCACCATCTATGTGATAAACCATAAGATGCCCCAGGATAGAATATGGCCCACCACCACGCTCAACCGGCACAGAAACCTTTAAAAGGCCGTTATTAGGATTTCGAGAAAGACCAATACGCCCGATAGACGAATCAACATGAACATCCCCCGAACGCAATATAACCGGAATAGTATACCCCACGTTAATTTTAACAGACAGACCCGCAGACTGTTGTTTTTTGGTATCAGTATTCAAAACAACATCAAGGTCAGCATCCGGCACGATCGAAAATTTTAAATGTATGTGATAATCCCCCTCAGGCATCTCATCGGAACGCCGTAACGCCAAACGAATCTTCTGTGAAGCCCCGGGTTGCAACGTAACCTGCCTTGGCGAAAACACGATATATTTTGAAAAATCAAAAGGCAGCTCATCTTTGGTCACCTCAACATAGGCCGCTCCCTTCTCCACCATACGGAAAAACTGCCAGCCAATTTTATAAGTGCTAACTGTATGGCCATTATTTGCCAACGTCACCAAGCCGAAACGATCACGATCCCCAAAAACAACCCGTGTCGGCGTAATCAACATATCAGCTTGCGCAACAGACGCACCCCCGACAAAAAAACCAGTCCAAACGACACCCCAGATAAGCAGAGGCGATAAATATTTCTTCATTATTATTCTTCCTTTTTTTACTTTAAAAACAATGTAACTCTTTAAAAATTAATTTGAATTTGTATTGTGCCATTGAACGTTTGGTCAATATAAGAACCACCCAAACCATTCGTACGCGCGGTCGCCCCGATTTCTATCCTCGCAACACCGGACCCATCCGTACTGGCTGGATGGGTCTCCTGAAAATTAATCAACTGCATATCGAACCCGGAACCACTTAACGGCGTGACCTGCGTCACCGTAACACTGGCAATCGCCGCATTGGCCGCCATACCATCAAGGTCGTAGATACCTTCCTGCGGCGAAACAATTTGAATAAATCCCGCTGCAGAAAAAGTAACACTACTATTCGTGCCAACTGTTATGTTATACGCGGCGTCATTGTTCTTCATAATAAACTGACCAAAACTAAGCGCTTGCACAGTGGTAACTGCCGCATAAGCAGAAAACGTCATCATGAAAAAAGCACATATAGTACAAACAAAACACCCGAAAAAACGCATGTCAAAACTCCTCAACATTCATAATATGTACGTGACTATACAAAAAGCAATCCTCCACGGCAATTACTATCAGTGATAATAACGACCACAACATGTGCACAACTCACTCCTGCTCAAGCAGGCTAAGCGCAACCACCATATAATTATTTTTTGAAAATCAACCACAATTTTACACTTTATTTTAAATATCCTATTGATGCTAATGGTGTTTTTAGGATAGAATCTAATCTGGTGTTTTCTGCTGCGTACTTTTTCAGTTCTTTAATGTCTCTATTCTGAGGCTTGTGGTTCTTTACTATATGTATAAAAAAATAGCTTTGAGTCTATGTTTCACACTATTTTTGGGTCTACTTACAGCGTGTAGTCCTGAAGGACTTTTGCACCTTAAAAAAAGCGAATCATCAAACGCTAATATCACCAAAAAATCAGAAAACACGCCGAAAAATCAGGGCATTAGCGCACCAATAGCCCTTCCCCCTGCATTTAATAGCACCCCTTTAAGACCGGGACAGACCAATACGCAGTATATGCCCAACGGTTTACCCGCCCTAAAACCAATGAGGGGCATTAACGCAGATACACTGTTCACAGAAAACATCAAAAACACCGGTGACCGCTTTAATCGCGTTGAAAACGCCGTTGTAGATCTTAGAAAAGAATTTGACACTTACAAACCATCTATCGTCCGGTTAGCCGCTGTGGAGTCGGACATTCAGAACCTTATCAAGGAATTAGAGGTATTGCTGCAGGAAACACCAGCCAGTCAGCCCCCTCAAATGTTGGTAGAGCCCTCTGAACATCAGTTGCAAGTAACGCAACTGGCACCGCAGCAAATAACGCCACCTGAGCCACAGAAGATTGTTCAGGTTCCCCAGCACATTGAGAAAGAAAAACCACCCGAGAAAAAATCACCTCCCAAGAAAGCATCACCACCTCCAAGCCACGATGGTGTTGTCGCCTTGAATCTGCGTGTTGGAGAGCACGCGGATAAATCGCGTATTGTTTTTGATACAAACCACAGAACCAATTTCAGTATCGATCTGGATAATGATGAGAAACTAATTATTATCGAGCTGCCCAAGGCACGCTGGATTGACGGCAGCAGCAAGACATTCAAAGGTTCAAAATTGCTAGAGTCCTACAGTATTGAACCTCTAAATAATGGCACGGGCACCATGATTGTCCTGTCTCTGAAGAAGACCACGAAAATCTTAAGAGAAAAGCGCCTTTCTCCCGACAGCGAGAACGCCTATCACCGTATCTACTTTGATTTATCCCCCTAAATCACCGCTATATTTTTTCGATAGCCCTTTCCTGTAGCTTCAATATATCTTAATTCAATGTATCTTAATGAGTACAACTTGCTATATACCTATTTAGTAATGACTATATCGACAATTAAAGACAGCATGAACCGGGCAAATCAATGGCAGCAAAGACAGAAAAGAACGATAAAGCAAGGCCATTGGTAAAAGAGACAGTCAGCGTCACACTGTTCTTCTCTGACATGATTGCGATGAGTTTCTCCTTCATACTCGCTCTATTATCAGCACAATTTTTAAAAGATTTAATACTGCCCGAGACATATAATAAGCCCCTGTCAGATTACAAAATGATCCACGATTTGTTCTTTGTATGGATGTGCCCCATTGTGCTGTTCCTGTTCTTCACAAAAGGCCATTACACACAACGTGTTCCATGGTGGAGCCAAGTGCAAAGCGTTCTTGGTGTCTGTCTTATGGCATTAATCATGGATGGCTTCATCCGCTTTGCCCTCGACATGTCCTTTTCCAGACTACTCATAGGATTAAGCTGGATCTACGTTTGCTTTCTAACATTAACGGGGCGGCAAATTGTGTATGCCATTGCCCGTGGGAAAGGAATATGGCGCATCCCCACAGTCTTAATCGGGGATATCAACACAATCACAGACATCCTGTTCGCATTCAGCGCAGATCGCTATACAGGCTATGATGTTAAAACAGTTTCACTACGTGATAGAGATGCCGAAAAAGGCCTCGATAAAAGTACAATCCCTGCGCAATATAGAGATATAAACGTGATCCGCGGAAGAATAAATTACCGTGAATCCATACAAAAAAATATAGACCATTTCTTCGTTATATCCCTTGAGACATTCCGCGGGGAAGAACGTGACGAGCTTATCAAGGTGCTGACAGAGCTAAATGCTCTTTATGCCATTGTACCACCCGTGTCACGCGTCAGCTTGTTTGAAATGGAGCCACGATACTTCTTTGGCTATGATATTATGCTGCTCCACGCCAAAACATCGATATTCTCTCCTATGGGACGCTTCTTAAAGCGCACAATGGATATTACGGCGGCCTCTTGCGCACTTCTATTACTGTCTCCCATCATGCTTGGTGTTATGGTTTGTCTTAAGCTGGAAGGACAAGGCGGTTCATTGTTTTACGGCGGATATCGCATTGGCAGGAACGGCAACAAGTTTAAATGCTGGAAATTTCAATCAATGGAACCCAATTCAGATCATTTACTCCACGAATTACTAGAGCGTGATCCCGTTGCCAAGGCAGATTGGGAAGAATTCAGAAAACTAAAACAACCTGACCCACGCGTCACAACAAAGACCGCACGCATCATCCGCAAAACCAGCATTGATGAACTGCCACAGCTCTGGAATGTGCTTATAGGTGATATGAGCCTCGTTGGTCCACGCCCTATCCTTGATGACGAAGTCCCCCTCTTTGGCGAAGCGATAAAACATTACTATCAGGTACGCCCGGGCATTACAGGCCTTTGGCAAGTCAGCGGGCGCAGTGACGCCAGTTTTGACAGACGCGTCTATTGGGATGGCTGGTATGTCCGTAATTGGTCGGTTTGGGGTGATATCGTGATTTTGATTAGAACCTTGCGCGTTGTTTTATGCGGCTCAGGTGCCTATTAAGCCGTCAACCATTTCCGAAACATCACTTACCGCCTGTTCCAAGTCACTTTCCACACTGGAGCGCAGCACAATATTTACACCCAACACGCCATCTTTGAAATAAGGGTAACTCCCTATATCCACGTTTTTCCAGTCTTCTTGTATCTCGGTTAACTCTTTCGCAATGATACTTTCCGTTAAAGTGCAAGAAACAGTGCGTGATTGAATAACGGCGCCCCCCTTTAATGTGCAAGCAACATGATCCATCATCGCCTGCATAATCCGCGGTACGCCTGCCATAACATGCGTATTTTCAATGACAAAGCCCGGTGCAACTGAAACAGGGTTAGGAATCAACTCCGCCCCGACAGGAATACGCGCCATACGCAAACGCGCCGTGCTGAGATCATTATCCCCATAATGCGCCAACAATAACGCTCTAGCCTCCGGATGTTCTTCCAACGCAACGTCAAAAGCCTTCGCAACACTGACCGCGGTAATATCATCATGCGTTGGCCCTATACCGCCACTGGTAAAGATATAATCGACTTGATCGCCTAATTCCCTGATCGTTGAAATAATGACGCTCTCGACATCGGGAATAATCCGCACCTCGGCCAAAACAACGCCGCACTCAACCAGCTTATTCGCAACATAATTAATATTCAAATCCTGCGTTCGTCCCGATAGAATCTCGTTCCCAATTACAATCATTGCTGCTGTATATTGCTTAGCCATTGAATTCATCCAATCTTCTTTACACATCTTGCACAAAGCTATATTTAACATGTGTAGGAAAAAGATGACAGCATTTGCAAAAGGAATAAAAATGACAACATCCACTTTCACCGCCGAAGGTATAGAATTGCATCCCCCCGAAGACTTCGATGGTATGCGAAAAGCTGGCCAGCTAGCGGCAGAAATTCTGGATATGATTACCGATCATGTTGTGCCTGGTGTAACGACAGAGGAACTGGATCGCCTATGTCACGACCATTGCACAAAGGCAGGTGCTATCCCCGCGCCACTCAATTATCAAGGCGGCGGGCCAACGCCGTTCCCAAAATCAATTTGCACATCCATTAATCACGTTGTATGCCACGGCATACCAAACGAAAAAAAGCTCCGTGATGGCGATATTGTTAATATTGATGTCACTGTTATCCTTGATGGCTGGCACGGCGATACATCGCGCATGTATCTCGCAGGCGATAAAACGCCTATCAAGGCACGCCGCCTATGTGATGTAACCTATGATTCAATGATGGCAGGCATCGAAGCCGTAAAGCCCGGCGCGACGCTTGGTGATATCGGATATGCCATTCAACAAATTGCCGAAAAACAACGCTTCTCCGTTGTACGAGATTTCTGTGGTCACGGCTTAGGCCGCATGTTTCATGCCGCCCCATCAGTGATGCATTACGGCGAGCCTAATACCGGTACAGTATTAGAGCCTGGCATGTTCTTCACGATTGAGCCGATGATAAATGCCGGACATTACACAACCAAAGTTCTTAAAAGTGATGGTTGGACGGCAGTAACACGTGACCGCTCGCTTTCTGCCCAGTTTGAACATTCCCTCGCCGTCACAGAAGATGGCTTTGAAATATTCACCCTGTCCCCCAAAGGGTTCACAAAGCCGCCATACAGCTAAGATCAGGACTTAAATGACCGATTTATTCGGAAAACAAGAAAAGAAAACTCCGCATTATGCAGGCCATAGACAAAGATTGAGAGATCGCTTTGTTGGCGCAGGTGCGGTCGCGCTACAAGATTATGAACTGTTGGAACTGTTATTATTCATGGCTATCCCACGCCGTGATGTAAAGGAACTGGCAAAGACCCTACTCTCCACCTTTGGCTCTCTACCCGAACTAATGAGCGCCTCACATCATGAGCTAACACAAATAGACGGCATCAGTGAAAATGTGGCCACCGCGATTAAAACCGTCACCGCCATAGCAGAACGCATGATGAAGCAAGAGCTGATGCAAAAGCCAATCCTGAATAACTGGACGCGCCTCATGGATTATTGCCACATGACCATGGCACATGAAAAGAAGGAATATTTCCGCATCCTTTTCATGAATAAAAAGAACGAATTGATCGCCGATGAAATTCAAGGCTCGGGCACGGTTGACCATACCCCTGCATATCCACGTGAAATTATGAAACGCAGCCTTGAATTAGGCGCCACAGCCCTTATACTTATGCATAACCACCCAAGCGGTGATCCTAAACCCTCACAAGCGGATATAGACATGACAAATGCCATCATCGCCGCGGCGAAACCATTTGAAATTACAATCCACGATCATATTGTTGTCGCCCGCCATGGCTACACCTCTTTTCGTAATGAGGGCTTAATCTGATGTATATTTGGCCACCTGTCTTGCTAACCATTCTTCTTAGCCTCGTTTTGTTTCTTTCCACGGGTTGCACACCGGATTCACGCCGCGCAGGGCCACCGCCTATACGCGGAGAAAAACTGCAGCAAAAAATGGTAAATAAGCAGCTTGAAAACCTGCGTAAAAAGAACTTCTCCGTTCTCCGCACTGAAATGGTGATAAAAGGGATGAGCATGGATAACCCGATGCTGATCCGCGCCTTTAAATCGGAAATGAAACTGGAGCTATGGGTGAAAAGCAGCTACAGCAATGAATATGATCTCTTCAAAACATATAATGTCTGTAGTAAATCAGGCGTTTTAGGGCCAAAACTAAAAGAAGGCGACAAACAAACGCCGGAGGGCTTCTATAATGTCACAAAAAACCGTCTGAACCCGAACAGCCAATATTTTCTATCCTTCAATATCGGCTTCCCCAACGCCTATGACAGATCATTAAAACGCACGGGGTCTCTGCTTATGATCCACGGCAATTGCGTGTCTATAGGGTGCCTTGCGATGACAGATAAAAGCATCGGCGAGATCTATCTGATCGTTGAGCAAAACTTTAAGTACGGGCATAAATCTATCCCGATCCATATCTACCCATTCCGCATGACAAAAGAAAATATGCAAGCACGTAGTGCGTCACACTGGTATCCATTCTGGGAGAACCTTAAAGAAGGCTATGACCACTTTGAAAGATACCGCACCCCCGCGCATGCCACAGCAAAGAACGGGCGCTATGTGTTTAATAAGGGTAACTATCTCTAACCCCCTTGATCCTCCGCTGAAAATCGAATAAGTTCTGGGCAATAAACACATAATTATTGTAAAGGCTTATTCATGATTCCTCGCTATTCACGACCAGAAATGACCAGCATCTTCGAACAGGAAAATAAATTCCGTATCTGGTTGGAAGTTGAAACGCTTGCTCTGGAGAAAATGGCGGAGCTTGGCACTGTTCCTGAAAGCGCGGCCATCGCCCTGCGTGAAAAAGGCAATTTTGATATTGATCGCATCAATGAAATCGAAGCTGAAATCCATCATGATGTGATCGCTTTCTTGACCTCTGTTGGTGAATATGTCGGCGAAGACTCACGTTATGTGCATCAGGGCATGACCAGTTCCGATATTATAGACACCAGCTTTGCCGTTATGTTGACCCAAGCTGCGGATATTATTATTACCGACCTTGAAAAAGTGATGGCTGCCCTTAAAAAACGCAGCCTAGAGCATAAAGACACGCTTTGTATTGGTCGCTCCCACGGTATTCATGGTGAGCCGACAACCTTCGGCATGAAGCTCGCCGGACATTATGCCGCGTTTAAACGTGCGCGTGACCGCATGGTTTTAGCCAAAGAAGAGGTCAGCACAATCACAATTTCAGGCGCAGTCGGCACCTACGCCACGACTGATATGGCAGTAGAACAGCACGTTGCTGACAAACTCGGCTTAAAACCGGAAATGGTTGCCACGCAAGTCATCCCGCGTGATCGCCATGCTATGTTCTTTGCAACGCTTGGTGTTGTTGCCAGCTCTATTGAGAATATCGCCGTTGAAATCCGCCACCTGCAACGCACCGAAGTCCGCGAAGCAGAGGAATATTTCTCTCCAAATCAAAAAGGCTCCTCCGCGATGCCGCATAAGCGTAACCCGATCGGAACAGAAAATCTGACAGGGCAAGCCCGTATTATCCGCGCCGCCGTAACGCCTGCGCTTGAAAATGTTGCTTTATGGCATGAACGCGATATTTCGCACTCCGCCGTAGAACGCACCATACTACCGGATGCTTTGATTTCTGCAGATTACGCGCTTAATCGTTTAGCCGGTATCATTGATAAGTTGCTGGTTTACCCTGATCGTATGAAACATAATCTGGAAATGACAGGCGGGCTTGTCTTCTCACAACGCACGATGCTGGCTTTGACACAGGCCGGAATTTCACGTGAAGATGCTTACCGCATTGTTCAGAAATCCGCCATGACCGTCTGGGCAGACCGCAGCAGCGGCAAAGGCACATTAACACTACGTAATGCGCTTGAGAGTGATTTGCAAGTCACTGAAAAACTTGACAAAAATGCGCTAGATGCTATATTTAAGTATGATGCTTACACGAAGAATATCGGCGCAATATTAGACCGCGCCTTTAAATAAAGCGTTTTGAATATATAAAGAGAGGTACACCATGAAAGGTGACAAAAAAGTTATAGAGTTTTTGAATGAAGCCCTTAAAAAAGAGCTGACCGCCGTAAACCAATATTTTCTACATTCACGCATGCTAGAAGATTGGGGCATCACAAAACTCGCCAAGCACGAATATAACGAATCGATAGAGGAAATGCATCACGCTGACAACCTCATCAAACGTATATTGTTCCTTGAAGGGCTGCCAAACCTACAGAGCCTTGAAAAGCTTATGATCGGACAAAACGTCAAGGAAATCCTTGAATGCGATCTAAAGCTGGAACATGGCGGCGCAGGACATTACCGCGCAGCTGTTGAGCACGCAGAAGACGTTAAAGATTATGTATCACGTGACCTGTTCGCAAAAATCCTTGCTGATGAGGAAGGCCATATTGATTATCTGGAAACACAATTACAGATGATCGAGAATATGGGGCTGCAAAATTATATTCAGATTAATTCTGAAAGCGCATTGGATGCAGAGGCTTAATGTCTTTCATCATTAGACCTCTTAAGCACACAGACCATGACGCATGGTCTGTGCTTTGGAAGCAGTACCTTAGTTTCTATAAAACTGACCTGTCCGATGATATTTCGTCAAAGACATGGGAACGCTTAATTCTGGATGACATAAGCCCTCACGGCTTATGTGCCGTTGATGAACATGACAACATCATTGGCTTTACACATTATCTTTTCCACGCATCATGCTGGACCATCGGCCCCTACTGCTACTTACAGGATTTATTTGTGGACACAAAGCAAAGGAAATCCGGTATTGGCAAAGCCCTTATCGAAGCCGTATATCAAGCCGCGGACACACATGGGGCAGATCAAGTATATTGGATGACAGAGCGTGATAACACGCGTGCGCGTCGCCTATATGATCAAGTCGCAACGCTGACACCATTCATAAAATATAAAAAGCCATAAAGCCTTCAATTTTCATTAGACAACAAAAACTTTTCGATATACTTCGGCGAAAAATTCCCCTGCTCTACAGTTTTATTATTTTCATCAAGCAAAATAATATGTGGAATAGCTTCCCACACTTCAACATCAAACCGTTCAAACTCTTCCGCCAACTTCCATTCCGGCCCGTCAATGACAATGGCTTTAAACGGAACATCTCCCAGCTTGTTCATATAACGTGTGAAATCTTGACGGCTCTCATCAATAGAAATCGCAATAATAGAGCCGGCCTTGGCACGCTCTATATCTATAATCTGTGGCATTTTTTGCACACAATTCGGGCACCATGACGCATACAGAACAATGGCGCGCTTCTTTCCCTTAACATTATTAATATCACGCGCTATTCTATGGGGCGACACTCTATGGATTTCTACGCCTTGTTTATGCTTATCCGCCGCTTGCACTGCTATTGCCGATACAAAAACAGCCATAAATAAGGTGATTACCATCATTGATTTTGAAATCATTCTACGCTCTCCATAAATAAAATCGAAATAACATATACCCTAGTTCGTCACATAAACAAGAATAGATACATTTATTCAGTTGATAATGACTTGCATTTACAAAGGATAGATGATAATAATTATCATTACTAACAACGAATCAAACATGTTGGAAATAACCCTATGTATATATGCATGTGCAACCCCTTTACTGACACAGATGTTCGTAACCATTTGGATACGACAAAGAAAAGCGCACGCGTTAAAGATGTGTATGCCGCATGTTCAGGCGGAGCAGAAATAAATTGCGGAACATGCGTAAGCGAACTTAAAACAATGGTTGATACGCACAATAATGCCCGCACCATTGAGGGTATATCCCAAAAAATGAACAAAGTTACCGAAAAAAACAAAGAAACAGTGTAACAAATCCCATCCATCCCTTGCATTTATGCCCACGGTATGTAACCAATAATCCCTTAATGTTAACTCTTAAGAGGATATAAAATGCTTAAGAAATTTATGCTTACACTTGGAGGTCTTTTGATCATGACAGCAGGAACAGATGCAAAAGCGGATTCCGCGAATACGGTACATATGGAAGTATCCGGCGGCGGCACAGTCGTTATTGATCTACTACCCGATATTGCCCCGAAACACGTTGAACGCGTCAAAACTCTGATCGGCGAAGGCTTCTACGATGGAATTATTTTCCACCGTGTAATTAGCGGCTTCATGGCACAAACAGGCGACCCAACAGGCACAGGCATGGGTGGTTCAAAATACCCTGATGTTCCTGCAGAGTTCAGCCCATACGCATATAAGCGTGGAACAATCGGCATGGCACGCTCTTCAAACCCTGACAGTGCGAATTCACAATTCTTTTTCTGTTTCACAGACAGTGGCTGTAGCTTCCTAACTGGTCAATATACCGTGCTAGGTCAAGTAACATCCGGCATGGAGTTCATTGATAAACTTGCCGTTGGTGAGCCACCATCCAGCCCGGATAAAATTGTTAAGATGACAATTGCCCCAGCTGAAGAAGCAGCAGAAGAAGTTTCTGAAGAAGAAGCACCTGCTGAAGAAAAAGAAAAAGCAGCAGCAGAATAATTCTGCCAGCACAGCACATGACAGATATAGACATATATCAAATTGATGCATTTACAGATACGGTTTTCGGCGGCAACCCAGCCGCCGTTTGCCCATTAAAGACATGGCTTCCCGATGAGATGCTAAAGAATATCGCTGCAGAAAATAACCTCTCGGAAACAGCGTTCTTTGTTCCGGAAGGCAAAGGCTTTCACCTCCGCTGGTTCACACCAACAACAGAAATAGATTTATGCGGGCACGCAACACTAGCCAGTGCATGTTGTATTTTCGAAAATTTAGGCTTCACACAAGATACGGTATATTTTAGCTCTCGTTCAGGCGAGTTAAGCGTCAAAAAGACATCCGCAGGCTACACGCTCAATTTCCCGACATGGGATTATACAGTCCAACAGGATGTATCCAATATTGAGTCTATACTAGGGCTGAAAGTTCAAACTATCCTCAAAAGCACGAAAACCTTCGCGATTCTCGACAGCGCAGAAGACGTTCAGAATTACAAACCTGATATTGCAAAGATAAAAACCCTGACCGACACACTAGGCCTCGTCATCACCGCGCGCGGAACAGGCAACACAGATTTTGTTTCACGCCTCTTTGCACCACAAATCGGTATTGATGAAGACCCTGTCACAGGTGCTATTCACTGCCTTTTAACCCCGTATTGGGGGAATATTCTAGGCAAAACCACAATGAACGCAAAACAGCTTTCTACCCGTGGCGGCGACCTAATCTGCACTTTGAAAGGCGAGCGCGTTGAAATAACCGGCAAAGCCGTCCTCTATATGCAAGGCAAGATCCATGTCTAACGATGTGGATTGGTGGCGCGGCGCAATCATATACCAAATCTACCCACGCTCATTCTATGACAGTAATAATGACGGCATTGGCGATCTTGCAGGCATAACGCAGAAACTCGACTATGTTGCAGGGCTAGGCGTTGACGGCATATGGGTATCACCATTCTTCAAATCACCAATGAAAGATTTTGGCTATGACATTTCAGATTATCAAAATGTAGATCCCATTTTTGGCTGTAACGATGATTTTGATGTGTTGCTTGAGAAAGCACACAACCTCAATTTAAAAGTGATTATTGATCTCGCTTTTTCCCATACCTCCAACGAGCATCCATGGTTTTCCGACGAGAGCAAAAAAGACTGGTATGTTTGGGCGGACGCAAAATACGATAAAGATAATAATCGCATTCCTCCCAATAACTGGGTCTCCGTCTTTGGTGGATCTGCATGGGAATGGGATGAAAAGCACGAGCAATATTACTTCCATAATTTTTTAAAAGAGCAACCGGATTTAAACTTTCATAATCTAGACGTACAGAGCGAAATTATCAATATCTGTAAATACTGGTTAGATCGTAGGATTGATGGCATTCGCCTTGATGTCGTAAATTTCTATTTTCACGATCAGCTTCTGCGTGATAATCCCCCTCGCCAAAGCGGTGCAAAATTTGCCACTCAGTTTGAAAAAGAAACACCCTACTCAACCCAACAACATATATACGATAAATCTCGCCCTGAAAATTTAGACTTCATCGCAAAATTACGTGACCTTACTGACAAATATAGCGCTCGTGTTTTAATTGGTGAGATCGGTGATGACCATCCTTACAAATTAGCACAAGAATACGCGAATGGTAAAAATCACCTGCACACATGTTACAATCCGCACATGATGTCGGGCACACAAAAGACATTCACCGAAGACCTTGTACGTGTGCCGATCGAAACATTTTTTAACAAGGGCACTCATAAAAACGAATCGGACGAATCAGCCAAAAAATCAACGGCATGGCCCAGCTGGGCATTCTCGAACCATGATGTCGTACGTGCCCAAAGTCGTTGGTATAAGCCATATAGCTATAATAATAGCTTTTCAAAAATGCTAATTTCTCTTTTAGGATGCCTTCCGGGAACGACGTTTATATTCCAAGGTGAAGAGCTCGGTTTACCCGAAGCAGAAATTCCGTTTAAGAACATACAAGACCCATGGGCAAAAGAAACTTGGCCGGAATGGCAAGGACGAGATGGGTGTAGAACACCTATGATATGGGATAATTCCACGCACTGTGGATTTTCACAAATAGAGCCATGGATTCCCATTCCTCAAACACACTATGCACTAAATATAAAAGCTCAAAACGAAAAAATCGCATCTGTTCTGAATTTCACAAGAAGATTCATTGCATGGAGAAAGAATAAGCTGGAAATAGTTAATGGAGATTATGAGTTTATAGAGACAAACAACTCAAATATAATAGATTTAAGGCGTTACAATGCATCAAACGAAACGCGTTGTATGTTTAATCTATCTGGCGAAGAAATTCACTATAATGGACAAAAATATGCTCCATATTCTTTTCACATTGATGGGTTCAAAGCATCATAAGCACACAAATAGAGAGAATAATGAGGAGGGAAAAGCCACCAATTACGATTTTAATCTTCTAATTCAAAGCCAATATCATCATTAAGAAGGTCATCATCAATCTCCAATATTTTTTGCTTTTTACTATCCACTTTAGGCATGGCACGCAGAATATTTTTCTCTTCCCCTTCACCCATTTCAAGTGAACGCGCAAGCTCAACCAACTGCTTAACAATAGTATCTACCTTTTGCGGCGTATCCAAAGGCAATGGCGTATCAAGACGCAATAACCCCGTCTCCTCAAAAAACAGAATAATAACCCATGCCTTATCAATTTTCATCAAACGGATAATACTGTCTACACGTTTATCATTCAGATACTCATGCATATATGAAACATCTTGCGTACGGATAACATAGCTATTATCCCAATCTTTTCTTTTCCCATCTTTATTCGACGGCCTATATTCCTTGTGCAGATCAAGCGTATCAACAATCATAGACATACCGCCGCTGGCAATAGCAGTGGCAACGGATAACCCCGTATGCAAATTAATCTCTATGGCCGTTAAATGGCGCTCGGAACGCGAATCAAGTTCTGAATGCTCACTCGTGAAAAAAGAAATATTGTAACCATCAACCGCCCCATTCATAGATGGCGTTTGATAAAAACCATTAGAGTAATATCTTAAGTCTCTTTTCTCCGCAAAAAGTTTCCATGCAGCTTTTTGCCGAAAAATTAAATAACTCGTCCAAAACCAAAACCCCAGCAACACGGCCGAAATAAGAAACCAAAGAAAAAATGACAGTGTCAAAAGAATCCCCTTCACAGGCAAAAACAAATAAAAAGATCAGAGGTAACCCTCTGATAATTTGCAGTTTAACTGTCTTTTCATTGCCTTGCCACTTCTTATTTGAACGAAGCCCTATAAACACCAAAAATGAAGGCCGGAAAAACCCCGACCTCCACTTCAATGCACTTTAACCATTCCGCGATTAATTATAACGCAGGCCTTCCTCCGCATCTGTAGCAGGTACATGTGTATAATGAGCAAAGCCATGCATAGAGGCCGTATTATGCTCTCCACCAGAGGTCTCTTGAGCAATAGTTACTGTTTTCTCTGACATTTGTTCAGCAATTGCCCCCATCTGTGTTAACAACTCTTCGGCATGAGACACAAGAGCCTCTGTCTTACCAACACTTAACACATCAGCATCAGCGTGTTGCTCTATTTTCTCGTTCAAGATATCTTCATGCACGCTGACTTGATCAACCTTATTTTCAAGACGATGAATAGCATCACCAAAGTAACCAGATTGCTTATCAACAACCTCAACTTTTTTCGCCAGACTCTGTATAGACCCTGTGAAAGCATTCGCTTGTTCACCAACACTAGTAACCTTTGCTTCCATCACTTCAATAGAGCGAGAGAATTTCCCGGTTTGATCGTCAACAACCTCCATTTTATGTTCCAGCTTATGAATGGCATCACTGAAAAATCCGGTTTGCTTGCTTATAACTTCAAAGCCAGAGCGTAACCGCTCAAACCCTGCACCAAGGACGATGCTTGTCCCCACCGCAGCCACAGCCGAAAATACGGCCATCATAACCGATACGGCAACTACTGTTTCTACCTCTATAGACATAACCCAAAACCTTTCCTGAAATGTTGTAAACTATAATTTAAAGTGCGTTATTTTTTTTATTATTAAACACGGGGAAGATAAATTCTTCGCTGCATCTCAAACAACACTTACACTATTATGGTAACTCTAGAAAACACAGTCTGTCCATAACTATCGTTTTGAAATTATCTAAATTTTTATATTGTTTTATGATAATCACATAAAAAAACGACCCATATTTCTATGCGCCGCCTCTACTTTTATACTGTTTCTCTACATATTAGAAGTCCGCAAACGGGTCATCATATATATCATCCAAGTCATATTGCCCTTGGGATTTGAAATCAAAATAGTCATTTTTCGGCGAGATAATTTCCTTAGCCGGCTTAACCACTTTGTTTTCATGAACCTCAATAACATGTTCTATCTCTGCATGTGCAGCAGGCATAACATTCGCAACATCAATAGATTTTTCCACTTCAGCCGTTTCAGTCACCACGATATCCTTCGCGGCACGGCTGACAAAAGTTGCCATTTTCTTTGGCTCTTGCTTAATATATTCTTCGGCGCTCAGCTCAAACATGCTGCTTTCAGCTTTTTCGACTTCTGCAAGAACATCATCTTTAGATTTATTCACACCCATTACAGCAAGCTTTTCGGCAACAGCCTTATTATTCCCATAGCCATTTGAAGAATGCTCTTCAGATACAGCCTCCTTCTTTACCGGCGCGCTACCTTTAGTTTGTGCCTCATTAAATATTTTCTCTGCGTCAAGCGCTGGTGCAGCCTCAACAACAGGTTCAGGTTCAACCTCAGCAATCGGTTCAATCTTCAATTCTTTTTCCGGCATCATCTTCGCACGAACATATGCCACACCACTACCTGCAGTACGAGAACCATATGGAACAACATTATCAATACGTTGTACTTCCCACCCTTCACCGCACGAAACCAACATTAACGGTGCGCAAAGAACCATAAACCGTAAGATAGACTTACTCATAACATTTTCCCCAAAAAATTAATGATATCTACGCAGAAACGTGGCACGAAATGCACAACACGCAAAAAGAATACGTTATCCACATTAAAAAATCAATATAGATATCTGAAAATTATACGTTTCTTAATCTTTTCCTTGTTTATTCAGAAGGTTTTTCTGTCATGTTTTCATCACCAGAAGCTGGCATGATCTGGCTTACAGCTTCACCACCTTGATGCAAAACAACATCAAATTCATCATATGAATTTTCTACAGGCACAAAAGACAATCTTGTAATCGGCTCATTTTCAATATTTGCTAGTTGCTCTGCCATCGCAATAGTATCGCCCTCAAACACAGCATAATCCGTGCCCGTGGAACATCCCACCATAAGAAAACTGGATAAAACAAAGACAAGACGACAAGCATTACGTTGCATAAAGATACAAGCTCCCGATAACGAATAGAATTTCATAAGATTGTAACGCAGAATAATCACAAGGGCATGCTACAATAATTTCACATGAATAGCACGGAGGATTTTGCATTATATTATACGGTGCTAAAGTAAGCCCATCTAAAATACACGCCCAATATATTGCATAGCAGAGTTTTTGACATCTTTTATCTCGCCCCAAACCGTGTCTTCCTGACGTACAAACAACTCATTATAACCTGAGCCAATAAGCCCTTGCCACGAAGAGGAATAACGACAGCGTTGCTTTCTTGTTTTCTCAGGCTGGAGCTTCACTCTATACTCCAGACGAAAAGCCCGCTCGCTCCCGCCGCTCAAATTAACACCATCAACATCCAGAGCCAAACGCGAACGCCCCCACTCATAAGCCAAAGCAGCCTCGCGATCAAACCGATCCTTCATTCGGCATTTAGCCAGCGAAGAAACCACATCCGACTTTCCCTTCATGGGTAACTGCACAAAGTCAGCACCTGCCCCCTGTATCGAAGAATTATCAGTGATGGGCGATGCCTCCACCTGAAGCAAAGCTATTTGTAGCGGTGCAGAAAAATAATGGGGCTGATAAGCGAGATCTGATTGTTGCGCAGATAATGAACTGCTTGTAACCGATGGCGGCGATGGCGCCAATGGTTTCGATTTTCCGGTGGTTAAACACCCCGATAAGGCCAATAAACTAGTACACAAAATTAACTTATTAAAAAACTCCCGGCCTTTAAAATAATCAAACGGAATGAGAAACCAAGTCTTCACTTGTTTATGTCTCATACCCTATCATATCACAAAACGCAGGCTCAGAGCGAACTTCAGGGTATAATGTTATGCTGCACTGCGTAAGATATATAAGGAAAGTCATTTCCCTACAATAACATAGCATTGTGCACAACCACTTGCATTAAGGGCGCGCGCTCACCGTTTTCTAATCAAATTTTTTGAAAATAAACATCATAATCGGGATGCCTAAAATACCAACCGTCGCCGCCCACATGTAATACGGGTCATAGGCATATTGGTCATAACCAAATAATATATATAAGATCAACGGCATTTTAGGTGATAAAAATGACAGAGCAAGAAAAACAATAATACTATAAAGCAGTAATTTGCGGCGAAACTCTTTCCAGAAATATGACATGATGTAAACCACACCATAACTCAAAATCCCAATCAAAATCGGCCTAACCGAACCGCTATTATCGGCAATGATAAATGCAGATGTTCCAATAATGGCGGAGCCAACCAATATATACCATTTTATTGCTTTTAATAATGCCTCGGCCATCCGCGCCCCCTGCTGTTAAGTCATTGCAACTTACCATACATCCTATCATGGCACGTTCCTATAAGTTTATTATTTTTTGCTAAGGTTGTGGTTTTGGGAAGGGTTTATTCAAAAAAGCCCGTCACTTTTCTTCTTCTCCCAAAACCCCAAAAGACACTTCAGAAGACAGTCAACACTAACCTCTTTATCTTCGCTTATTTTAATCATGAGTGGTCGCGCATAAAATTCTGAAAAGAACGAGCTAAAGCCAAACTGAGTACGCGTTTTAACTTCTTTCTCTAAACCTTTATTGAAATGTTTTGTATCATTACAAATTCTTCGCGCCACCTCAAAATATTCAGATTCTGTCTCGAAATCAGGATATCGTTCTAAAAAAGCATTTTTATCAAATTTAACCTTATCACCAACCCATTCATGCAAATGATAGGTCACAAGAATACTTAAAAGCGCATACCTAGCAGATGAATTATTATCAAGAAAATCCTGATATTGTGGCTTTACAACTTTTTCATAAAAATCATCCGCCGTACTAATATCAAACATAATTAAACCCCTAACGCCCGATCTTCAAGCACCTTGATTTCATCACGTAATTTCGCCGCTTCCTCAAATTCCAAATCCCCTGCCGCGTTTAGCATACGTTTTTTCAAGCCATCAATATGCTTACGCATTTTGGCGGGATTGTGCAGGAAGTCACTTAAAGCATCATCATTCAGGCTATGCACTTTTGCGACCTTCTTTTGCCCATACATATGATCGAACGCATTAGACAACGCCTTCTTCACGCTTTTCGGAGTGATGCCATTGGCTTCGTTATGGGCAATTTGTTTTTCGCGGCGGCGCTGCGTTTCGTCAATCGCATATTGCATGCTGTCGGTGATTTTATCGGCATAGAGGATTGCTCGGCCGTCAATATTACGCGCACAACGCCCGATGGTCTGCACCAGCGAGGTACGCGAGCGCAAGAACCCCTCCTTATCCGCATCCAGAATACACACGCGCATACATTCAGGAATATCCAACCCCTCACGCAGCAAATTAATGCCAACCAGCACGTCAAACACCCCCTCGCGCAGCTCTTGCAGGATTTCAACGCGATCCAACGTATCAACGTCGGAATGAAGATAGCGCACCTTTATATTATGCTCATCCAGATACTCGGTTAACGCCTCCGCCATTTTCTTGGTCAAGGTTGTCACCAGAATACGCCCGCCCTGCTTCACAATTTCATGGCATTCATGCATCAAATCATCAACCTGATTTTCCGTGGGGCGAATTTCAACGGGCGGATCGATTAGGCCTGTGGGGCGTACAACTTGCTCGGCCGAGATACCGCCCGATTGCTCCAGCTCCCACTCATTCGGCGTAGCGGAGACGTACACCGTTTGCTTACGCAGGGCATTCCACTCCTCAAACTGTAACGGCCTGTTATCTATCGCGGCAGGCAGGCGAAAACCATGCTCCACCAATGTGGTTTTCCGCGCACGATCACCGTTATACATCCCGCGCAGTTGCGGCACCATCACGTGGCTCTCATCCAGAAACATCAATGCATTATCAGGCAAATACTCAATCAATGTCGGCGGTGCAGCACCCGCAGGACGCCCCGTTAAATAACGTGAGTAATTCTCGATACCTTTACAGGAGTTGGTCGCCGCCAGCATTTCGAGATCAAACTTCGTGCGTTGCTCTAGTCTCTGCGCTTCCAGCAATTTGCTTTCGGCCTCATAATATTCCAAACGACTGGCAAGATCGATTTTTATTTGAGCTATTGCTTGCTGGATTGTTGGCCCGGGGGTGATGTAATGCGAGTTCGCAAAAATACGTACACCTTCCAGATCTTCAAACTTCTGCCCCGTCAGAGGATCAAACTCGGTGATCTGCTCCAGCTCATCCCCGAACAGAGAAAACCGCCATGCGCGATCCTCAAAGTGGGCAGGAAAGATTTCAACCGTATCACCGCGCACGCGAAACGTGCCACGCTCAAACGCGATATCATTGCGGGTATATTGCAGTTCAACCATTTTCGTAATCAAGGTTTCACGCTCTATCGTCTGGCCTGTGGTCAGCGGAAACGCCATCGCCATGTAATCTTCTTTACTGCCGATACCATAAATACACGACACCGACGCCACGATGATACAATCCTTACGCTCAAACAGTGCGCGGGTGGCGGCATGGCGCATACGGTCTATCTGTTCATTAATGCTGGAGTCTTTTTCAATGAAGGTATCACTACGTGCAACGTACGCTTCGGGCTGGTAGTAATCATAATAGGATACGAAATACTCCACCGCATTATCGGGGAAGAATGTTTTGAACTCCCCATAAAGCTGCGCGGCGAGGGTTTTATTCGGTGCTAAAATCAAGGCAGGGCGTTGCAGCTCCTGAATAATATGCGCCATAGTAAACGTCTTACCCGACCCTGTCACACCAAGTAAAACCTGATCGGTAAGCCCATCGCGCAAGCCTTCCGTCAGCGTTTTAATCGCCAAAGGCTGATCCCCTGCTGGCGTAAAATCAGACTCAATGCGAAACGGGTTAGAGCGATCAAACTCCGCCTCGCCCATCAAGGGCCTGTCATTATTCGGGATTACTGTAGGTATATGGGCTTTCATAAGTACTTATATAAAGTGTCCTACGCCAAAAACAAATATGTTTCTCCCTCCCAAACAATATGGTGACAATAAACACGCCGCACACCATAATGATGAACGTAATAACGGATAGAATTATTATGATCGATTATTTATATTCAACGGTTGGCATCGTTGTGGCCATTGCCTATATGCCGCAAGCCTTAAAACTGTGGCGCAGCACATCGACATGCAGTGATATTTCCCTGCCGACATGGTTTATTTGGAATTACACCATGATTGTCAGCCTGCTTTATAGTGTCTACACCTTAGGCGATTCCAAACTCTCTGCTGTGAACGCCGTGAATGTCTTTTTCATCACCGTCATCATCGGCATCACGCTCTATAAGCGCAGGAAATATAAAGAAGCGTACACTCGGAACGAATAGCTCTTATTATCTACTTTGTAGATTTACACCCACTATGCTAACATGCTGGAAATTATGGTAATAATATATGACACCGCCAAAAACACAAATCCTGCTAGCGACCTATAATGGGGAACGCTTCCTAGAGGAGCAGCTAGCCTCTATCCTCAGTCAAACACATACTGACTGGGAAATCATTGCACGTGATGATGGCTCCACAGATAGAACACCTGATATTCTTGCCGCATTCGAAGAAAAACATCCTGATAAAATAAAAATAATTAAAGATACCGATAAAAACCTTGGTTATGGGCATAATTTTTCTAGACTAATGGAACACTCGACAGCAGATATAATATGCTTTGCTGACCAAGATGATATTTGGAATGAAGATAAAATAGAACGTAGCATTGTGTGTTTGCAAGACATGCAAGAAGAGCATGGATATGAAACCCCTCTTCTTGTTCATCATGATTTTTCAACAATGTCATCAAATGGCGATGAAATTTCCAGCTCTTATAATCTGGCCAGCAATATGGGTAAGGCAAACGGTTCACTGAACCATATACTTATACAAAATGTAGTGCATGGCTTTTCAGCCGTTGCAAACAGGGCGCTAATAGATAAAGCCAGCCCTCTGCCAAAGTCTGAGACATCTCACGATCACCACATAGCACTGGTTGCATCCACTTTTGGTCATATTAAATACATGGACGAGCCACTGGCAAAATATAGGATTCATGATCAGAACGTGTTGGGTAATAATGAAACTTTATATGAAAAATTTAGAAACAACATGTCAATCAGAAACGTATTTAATGGAAAAAGCATTGCCGCGGTTAAAGCTGCATTTAGCACAGCGCATGAAAAGCTAGACGACAAATGCACAACGGCGAAGAATTTCTTAAATCAATTTGGCGATGATATTCCAGAAGAGTCAAAAAAAGTACTGGAAGACTTTGCAAGGCTTTCTGACGCTAATCCTCTGGAAAGAAAAGCTCTGATTGTAAAAAATGGCTTTTTACCAACCTCCCCCAAATTAGCTGCAGCTTTTATAGTATTAGGCTAAGAAAATATAAGTAATCAGCCTAATACCCTTTGAAAACCGCTGCGTTCTCTGCTATTTCTTTATGCCTTAAAATAAGGATATGAAAAATGACAAACGACATCACAGCAGATATAGCCATCAAGAACCGTACATGGGCATTTGAAGAGGCTAAAGCCGTGGTAAAACGCTTACGCGCCATAGGCCGCGGACAGGTACAAACACCTGAAAAAGGCTATGTGTTATTTGAAACCGGATATGGCCCCTCCGGCCTGCCGCATATCGGAACTTTCGCCGAAATCTGCCGCACAGCAATGGTACAACAAGCCTTTGAAGCCCTGCACCCCGAAATCCCGACCAAGCTGATTTGTTTTTCCGATGATATGGATGGCCTGCGAAAAGTACCGACCAATGTACCGCAGCAAGAGATGCTGACAGAACATTTAGGGCAACCGTTAAGCCTCGTCCCCAATCCGTTTGGCACAGATTACCCAAGCTACGCCGACCATAACAATGCCGCTTTATGTGAGTTCCTCGATAATGCTGGCTTTAAGTATGAATTCAAATCTGCGAGCGAGTGTTATAAGTCGGGTGACTTCGATGAAACGCTGCTTTTAATGCTGAAACATCATGACGATATCAAGCACGCCGTTCTTCCTATATTAGGTGAAGAACGTGCCGCAAGCTATTCACCTTTCTTACCAATTTCACTTTCTACAGGTGCAGTTTTACAAGTCCCTATTCTTGAAGTAGACAATGAAAACGATACGATTCGCTTCAAAGACGTTGATGGCACTATCATCACCCAAAAAGTCACAGGCGGAAAAGTCAAAGCACAATGGCGCGCAGATTGGGCACTACGCTGGCACGCTCTGGATGTTGATTACGAGATGAGCGGGAAAGACCTTAAAAGTTCAGCCGACATATCCAAGAAAATCCTAAAAATCCTTGGTAAACCGAATACTGCGGGCTTCCACTATGAAATGTTCCTCGATGAAAATGGCGAGAAAATCTCAAAATCCAAAGGCAATGGCCTCAGTCTGGAAGAGTGGCTGACCTACGCGCCACAGGAAAGTCTGGCCTATTACCTATTCCAACGCCCGACTTCAGCGAAGAAGCTTTATTTCGATATTATTCCAAAAGCTGTAGATGAATACATCGCCTGCGCAGAAAAGCTGAACACGCAAGAACCGGCAAAGAAGCTGGACAACCCGACATGGTATATTCACCATGGCGAAGTGCCAGCAACGCAACACACACCTATATCGTTTGCTTTGCTGCTGAACCTTGTGAACGCAGCCAACACAGATGACGCGGCAACGCTCTGGGGCTTTATTCAACAATACGCACCTGACGCCACACCTGAAAACACGCCCTTCCTTGACCGCTTAGTTGGCTATGCCATTCAATATTATAAGGACTTCGTTTTACCAAAAAAATCATACCGCACCGCAGATGAACGCGAAAGCGCTGCCCTGTCAGCACTAGCTAATACTCTGGACAACATGGAAGGCGGACTGACCGCCGAAGACTATATGACCGCCGTTTTTGCCGCTGGTAAAGAAAATGGCTACGAGAAAGACGAGCTTCGCACATGGTTCCAAGCGCTTTACCAAATATTGCTAGGACAAGATCAAGGCCCACGTTTTGGCTCTTTCATTGCGCTCTATGGGGCAGGCAAAACCGTAACCCTTATCCGTGATGCACTGGACAACAAATTGGCAAAATCGGCATAAAACCGCTTTTAAAGCAATTTTTCGCAAAATTTAGTTCAAATTTTAAGTAAATTTTAAATACACGCGTAGTACTATGAATACTACAGTGTTCTCCAACGCCTATGCGCAAGGAAAGCATTCACATGACATTAACTGAATAATTAAACTGAAGAGTACCCTTGATGCTTAATATTGAAAATGCAAAACCAACAGCAAAGAAAATCCTTGGCCATATCGATACATTCGAAAACTTCTGCATGGGAAAAACACATTATTCACCTTCCGAATTCAGAGAAATCAACGAAGAGCTCAGCATTGGCGCAGTTCTTATGCTTGGAAAATACAGATACCAACAGTCCAAAAACGGAAAACGCCTTCTCTGGCAAGGGTTAGATGAACAAGAATATGATATGGGCTTCACCCATGACGCACATATTATGCGCGACTACCCCGGCTTCAACGCAAAACGTTCCCGCTCTTTAGAAGGTGACATGGTTGAAGACAGCGCGGTTATCGCAGGTCCTCAAGGCAAAGGCAATCTCTCTATCGTTACAATGAAAGACGGCACCATTGGTATTGGCCCCAATTACAAGATAGCCTTAAGAAACGCCGCGTTGAAAGTGCATTTAAAATCAAAGTTTAATCGCTTTAGCCTTATTAGTCTTTTTAAGTCTCTTTGGGGCTCTGCATAACCCCTATTCCCTCGCCAAAAAGCACCCCTCGCAAATAGCACCCTTGCTTATCACACATCGAACCATTATCCTGCCATCCTGAATTCTATAAGCAGGAGCAAATATCATGGCGGATAACGTGGCAGATAAAGTGACAGACAAACAAGGAACCCCTGAGCTAATAACAAAGCAAGCAGGTGATTTCTGGGCAGAAGTTGTTGATGTCTGGAACAATGGATTTCTTGGTATTGATATCGGAAAGATTATTGTTGCTCTAGGGATTTTCAGTATATTCCTGATCCTGCGCGGTGTTCTCAGTAAATATATATTACACACGATCCACCTCTGGACAAAAAAATCCAGCACCGACATTGATGATAAAATTATCGAAGCCCTCCTGCCCCCTATCCGGTTTATCCCGGTTATTATGGGTTTGTTCTTTGCCGCACAAGCCTTAGAGTTTGACGGCATCGTTGCAGAATTTTTAACCCGCCTGATCCGCTCCATGATTGCCTTTACAATCTTTTGGGCATTACACCGTGCCCTTGCTCCAATCCAACATATTTCAAGAAAAATGGAAAAGCTCCTGACCAAAGTCATGATGGTTTGGATTTTCAAATTCCTGAAAGTCCTTGTTGGCTTCATCGGTGCAGCGGTTATTCTTGAAATTTGGGGCATTGCAATTGGCCCGCTTTTAGGGGGCGTCGGCCTATTTGGTGTTGCCATCGCTTTGGGCGCGCAAGATCTATTCAAAAACCTGATTGGCGGCTTGACCGTTATTGCAGAAAAACGTTTTTATCCCGGTGACTGGATTAAAGTTGACGGCATCGTTGAAGGCACAGTCGAGGAAATCGGTTTTCGCTCCACCCGTATCCGCCGTTTTGACAAGGCCCCCGTCTATGTGCCGAACTCTGATCTATCCGACGCGGTTGTTACAAATTTCAGCCGCATGACCAATCGCCGTATTTACTGGAAAATCGGTGTAACGTACAGCACAACGCGAGCGCAACTCACCTTGATCCGCGATGAAATTTCCAATTACCTTGCCACATGTGACGATTTCGAAAAGCCACCTAAGGTCTCAACGTTTGTAAGGTTAGACAGCTTCAACGACTCTTCTATCGACTTCATGATATATTGCTTCACCAAAACAACAAATTGGGGCGAATGGCTGGCGGTGAAAGAAGAGTTTGCACTGGTGATCAAGGAAATTGTTGAAGAAAAAGCAGGCACAAACTTCGCCTTCCCATCACAATCCATCTATTTGGAAAGCATGCCCACAGGCAGCGATCCAGAGTTGTTCACTCCGCCAGCAGCAACAGAAACGAAGAAAAAGAAAAACGTTAAATAAAAAAGAGCGCCGAAACATCGCGCTCTTCCAAAATCTAAAAAATAAAACATGCCTTATGGCGTTAGACCATCTGTTTCATTATCAATGAAACGTGCGCCACCATCGATGTCTTCAGCAATTTTCTCGCCGGCCTCTGGAGACACTTTAAGAAAAGCACCATCACCTGTCGGAACGATGCCTTTTTCCGCCATAATTCGAGTCAATGTTCTTTCCGCATCAAATTTACCATTACCGCTCATCATGTCACTCCATTCTGTTTATACTTATTACGCAGGGATTATAGCACAATAGACCTTTCTCCTGTCCAATAAAAAATGCTATGCACATATGATGAGTGCAGAGCAAGCGATTCCCATCCCCGCAAAAATTTCCCTGCCGGATATTCCGGCGATTGTCGCCAATGCGCGTGAGTGTGTGATTTTAAGCGATGAGGGAGAACTGCAAACCCTGCCCCATGAAGAAGCGCAAAGCCTGCTCTATAACAAAACCGCGCTGGTTTGCCATGCACCGCATACTAAGAAACGCCTTGGCTATGACGAGTTTTATACCTTTGACGTGCTGGAGCTGTTCGCCTTCGTTCACCCAACCAAGTTTTGCGTCCCCACCCCTGTGGGTTTGGCGCGGGCTTTAGGGTTATCCGTTCCCGAAGCATTCGAGGATTACCCCTTCACCCTCATGGATATCAGCCGCGCCTTGTTACAGAATTTGCAAAAAGATACGCTTGGCGATAAAGCTGACCCGCTTAAAATCGCAAGCATTATGGGCTTAAAGGGCAAGGGCTGGCCTTGGGCGCATTTTATATTCTCTGCACTTGGGCAAGAATATGATCCACAAGAAGAAGTCTTTTCCAAAACCGCACTGAATGTCTGGAAGCACCTACCCGAATGGGCAGAAGACGCGCCGGAGCCTCCGCCATCGCATCACGGTGTCAGTGAAAGCGAAACACTCGAAAAGCTGGAAGAACTCCTCAATGTCGGAGACACCCCCGCAGAAATAAGGCCACAGCAAAAATCATACAGCAATGCCATGCGCGCAATGTTCGAACCGATGCGCGAAGATGAAAACCCGCATATCGTTCTGGCCGAGGCCGGCACAGGCGTTGGTAAAACCCTCGGCTATCTTGCACCTGCCAGCGTCTGGGCAGAGAAAAATGACGGCGCAGTCTGGATTTCAACCTACACCAAAAACCTACAACGCCAAATCGACAGCGAACTGGATCGCCTCTACCCGCACCCCGAGGTCAAAAACGCCTATGTCGCCGTTAGAAAGGGACGCGAGAATTATCTATGCTTGCTGAATTTAGAAGATCTATCCGCAGGCGCAGCTCTGACACATAACCCACGCCACGCCATTGCGGCAGGCATCATGGTGCGTTGGGCAGCCTCCACCAAAGACGGCGATTTATCAGGCAATGATTTCCCCGGCTGGCTGGCAGGATTACTAGGCATGGGCAACACGTATGGGCTGGCGGATCGACGGGGAGAATGTATCTTCTCCGCGTGTGATCATTATCACCGATGCTTTGTTGAACGCTCTATCCGCAAAGCCAAGCACGCCCGCATTATCATCGCCAACCATGCACTGGTTATGATTCAATCGGCCATGTCTTCACCTTTAGAAAACTTGCCAACACGCTACATCTTTGACGAAGGACATCATTTATTCGACGCGGCAGACAGCGCCTTTTCCGCACATTTAACCGCGCGCGAAACCGCCGAACTGCGCCGCTGGATTTTGGGCGTGGAGGGCAACAAAGGCCGCGCCCGTGGATTAAAACGCCGAATAGAAGATTTAATCACCGGCGATGAAGAAGCCGAACACGCCTTACAAGACATATTAAAGCACGCAAACGCACTATGCGGTATGGGGTGGAGCCGTAGATTCAAAGATAATCTACCAAGCGGCCCCACCGAAGAATTCCTGATGCAAATTTACCGCCTAGTCTATGCCCGCGCACAAGGAACGGACACACCCTACTCCATTGAAACGGCTCTACATCCAGTGGATGACGCGGCATTAGAAGCATGTGCCAAGTTAAAAACTGCGTTGGCTGCATTGCTGAAACCAATCAACACCCTATCCAAAATCATGATTAAACGTTTGGTAGACGATCAAGGGGAAATGGACGCGGATATCCGCAGACGACTGGACACGTTGAGCGTATCACTGGAGCGCCGCGGGGCAATGACCTTAAAAAGCTGGATCGCAATGCTGGATACTCTGGAGGAAAAAGACAAAGAACAACAAGCCCACAAAGCAGATGGTTTTGTCGACTGGATGGAAGTTGAACGCATCGATGGAAAATCTGTAGATGTCGGCATTTACCGCCACTATGCCGACCCGATGAAACCCTTCACCGCCAGTGTCCGCCCACATATCCACGGCATGGCTGTAACCTCCGCCACCTTGCAAGACCATACAGGCGACGAAGAATTAGACTGGCAAGCCGCGTTTGAGCGCACAGGCGCGAAATATCTAACCACCGAACCACATAAAAGCAGCTTTACCTCGCCCTTTAATTACGCGCAAAACACGAAAGTCTTTATCGTTAATGACGTAAATAAGAATGATTTAGGACAAGTCTCAGCAGCATACCGCGCCCTCTTCACAGCAAGTAACGGCGGTGCACTTGGCTTGTTCACCGCCGTGCAACGCCTGCGCGCCGTACATGGGCAAATCGCCCTACCTCTGGAAAAAGAAGGCATCACACTTTACGGGCAGCATATGGATGATATGGATGCAGGCACGCTGATCGATATTTTCCGCGATGATGTGAATTCATGTTTATTAGGAACAGACGCGGTGCGCGATGGCGTCGATGTGCCGGGCGAGTCGCTACGCTTATTGGTGTTTGATCGCGTCCCGTGGCCCCGTCCAACCATATTGCACAAAGCCCGCCGCGAAGCCTTCGGCAAACGTCGCTATGACGAAATGATAACCCGCCTCAAATTAAAACAAGCTTTCGGCAGATTAATCCGACGCGCCGATGATCGGGGTATATTTGTGATGCTGGACTCGATGTTACCCTCACGTCTGCACGGCGCATTCCCCGAAGATACGGAAATTATCAAAACGAGCTTAAGTGATGTTGTTCAACAAATCAGAGAGTTTCAGAATAAAAATAAGTAAAACTCATAAATCATTACCGCGATCAAATTCAATCAAATCACTTAGATCCTTCGACTTTGCAACCAACGTCTCAAGATACAAAATACCAGGATGAAGATCCTCTATAGCAATATCTCCACCATCTCCAATCGCGGCATTCATATGCGCTTTTGCCAAATGTATTTTGGTCAGATAATATTCCGCCACACCGCCATTCATTTCATAACCAATATCTTCATAACCTTTGGCTATATTCGTCGCAGTATCACAAAGAACCTCAAGATTTATCGCACGTTCAATAAGAGGAACACCATAAGACACGCCATTCGCCATGTGTTGCGGCACTGACTTTATTCGGCTGTCCGCACCACCAAAAGGAAAACAAATATGATTTAATGCTTTTATAAATTGGTCATGCATATCCTCGGCAACATTATCCATTGCAGCCTTACGATCACTTGCCGTTGCGTTCTCATACACACAACTTAATGCATTATTAGCATCAGCATTTCCCTTCAACTCAAAACGCGGAAATACAGCCCCTTCTTCAGAAGCAAAACTTGTAAACCCTCGCTCAATAGAAGAAAAATGATTCTTTCTAACTAAACTCTTACCCATACTCTACCCAATATATTTTTATTATTGTGGATAACAATCCTAGCAAAGTTTGTGCTTTTGTAGCAAGTACTTCTATACTGGAACCTCACACACATAACGTTTGAAACAGCAATGAAACCATTTATTCGCGATGTTACTGGCATAGACTATCTCAAGGCCTTCCTTGCGGTGAAACACTTGCCTTACAGCTTACTGCTGGACAGCTCGGATCCAAGTCATTCAAACAGCCGCTACAGCTTTGTTATGTGCAACCCGATTGAGACAATCTATGTCAAAGACGGCGATATCACAGTCACCAACTGGGAACAAAAACTTTCCTTCACCGGCGACCCCTTTGCCATATTACAATCACGCATGAAATCATGGGTTAAAAAAACGACACACGTTCCCAATATGCCCCCTTTTCAAGGCGGCGCAGCGGGATTATTCGGCTATGATTTAGGGCGATATTTAGAAAAAATCCCCGAAATAGCCGCAAAGAATGCGAACATCCCCGACATGGCCATAGGTATCTACGATCAAGTTTTGGCGCACGATTCCTTGCTCAGGAAGACATATATATTCACCCATGCCCGCAACAAAGATGAAGCCCATAAAAAATGCAGCTTTTTAATCGAACAGTTCTCGCAGGAATATGATACGCCGCAATATCAACCACATAACCTGAATTGGACAGCGAATTTCAAGCCGCAAGATTATATCGAACACGTGAAAAAAGTTGTCAATTATATCCATGAAGGTGATATTTTTCAGGCCAATATAGCACAACGCTTTGATGCCGACTTACCTGAAAAGTTCGATCCCTTCATCCATTATCTGCATATGCGTGAAGTGAACCCCGCGCCATTTTCAACATATATGAATATCGGAGATATCAAGATATCGTCCTCCTCGCCCGAACGCTTTGTAACACTGCGCGGTAAACACGTTGAAACCTGCCCGATAAAAGGCACGCGCCCCCATGTGGAAGACCATACAAAAGACCGTGCCTATAAACAGGCCCTACAATCCAGCGAAAAAGACAACGCAGAAAATACAATGATTGTAGACTTATTGCGCAACGACCTGTCACGCGTATGCGAAGCGCACTCCATCAATGTCACTGGTTTATGTAAGCTGGAAACCTTCGCCAGCGTCCATCACCTTGTCTCGACTATTCAGGGGAAATTAGAGCATAACAAAACCGCCATTGATTTACTGCGCGCCTGCTTCCCCGGAGGTTCTATTACAGGCGCACCAAAAATCCGCGCCATGGAAATCATTGAAGAGCTGGAACCAACGCGCCGCGCTGCCTATTGTGGCTCTATGGGCTATATCGGATTTGATGATACGATGGACACCAACATCCTCATCCGCACCTTAACCTATGATAATGATCGGGTCAGCTTACAAGTGGGCGGCGGCATCGTTGCAGATTCAAATCCGGAAGATGAATATCAGGAAACACTGGATAAAGCCGAAGCAATTTTTAAATCTTTCGAAACCGAGCACAAAATTAAAACAACGCAAACATCCGTCGCCATTTAAATTATAGATAAAAATGAGAACGTTGCTTTAGAAATCAAAGCTTGAATCTATATCCGATCCCGGGCCATTAACATCCGGCTGCGGTTGCTCTTCCTTCAGATACTGTTCACGAAATTCCGCAAGACTTATACGTTCCAGAGTATAAAAGACCTCGTCCCCGACATTATCATTCTTCATTTTTGTTTTATAAACGCCGGTTTCCATATCATATGTAGTATCTACTCCTCGCCTAGGTGCAGCGCGTTCCTGATCACCTATAATATCCCCATCGCGCATAATAATAGAATGATAGACCAAGTCATTATCTGGATTCGGCCCCAACAACACAATCTCATCACTTGGCTCCAGCTCAACACTGTTCATAATCCAATAAGCCACAGTAGAATGACAGCTGGTAATGGGCACCACTTTTTCCTCGGAAACACGGATATAATCAGCCATTAACTCAAGAACGGATTTCTTAGTTTGATTACCAGTATTCTGTATAAAATCATCAGTCACTTTTTAACACCACAAGCTCTTTATTTTTCACCACTATAGCGTTAAACATATACAAAAAACAAGTTGCTCTTAAAATTTGACATAAAAAGCAATTCACATTACTATAATTGAAAAAACTGGGTTCGAAAAAACATGTCTAAAAGAAACATATTCAATAGAGTAAGTGCCGCTGCTGTTGGAATTTTCCTCATCGTAGGGAGTAATTCCACACAGGATATAGACGTTGAAGCCGCAGAGGTTACTCCGATGTCTGCCAATGAAATCACGCAGCAAGAAGTAAAGCCACTGCCACCACCACTCTCCATTTTCTTTGGTATCAGTGAACACGACGTTCCCGAAAGCTCTCATCAGCAAATTAAAGATATTGCACAATACCTTATCGAAACAGGCTATTCCTTTGAAATAGAGGGGTGCACCAGCACTGACGGAAGTGACGGAAGCAACTACGCCCTTGCGACAGGGCGCGCACACAGCGTTCTGAACGCTTTGGAAGCAGAAGGTGTGCCCATCACACGATATCGGGATATTGAAGGTATTATAGGGCAAGATAGAGACATTTACGGAACAGGCGAAGGTGAATGCGCCCCATTAGTAGAAGGTTTGGCAGATACCGACGAGGAAAGCCGCCGCGCAAATGTTAATCTAAACCCCGTCTATCAACAAGATCCTCCAGAACCCCGCGAGCCTTCCGAATTTGAAAAAGGCATTGTTGAATTTGGTGAAGATCTATCAGGAGCCCTTAAAAGCATTGATGATTTCTTTTCTTCTTTAAGCAACGACTAAATAATTCCTGCATTGAATATAATTAAACATTTTCATTCTTTGTCTATAACCTTATGCTCTGTTTCCATGATCCTGATTATCGATAATTATGATTCCTTTGTTTACAATCTTGCCCGCTATGTCGGCAAATTGGGGCTTCAACATGATGTTCGGCGCAATGATAAAATCACGATCAAAGCCATAGAAAAGCACCTCCCCACCGCAATCATAATATCCCCCGGCCCTTGCACCCCAAAAGACGCAGGCATAAGCATTGAGCTGGTAAAACAACTTGGGCACAAAACACCTATCTTAGGCGTGTGTTTAGGGCATCAAGCGGTTAGCGAAGCCTTCGGCGGGAAAACAGTGCGCGCACAAAAGCCTGTACACGGAAAGTCCAGCGCGATAACACATAACGGCTCAACCTTGTTCAAAGGCGTCCCCAGCCCCGTTAATGTCGGGCGCTATCACTCTCTGGTTACGGATCTACCAAAAGAAAGCCCCCTCACCATTACGGCGCGCAGTGACACAGATGAAATTATGGCCATCCAACACGACAAGCATCCTGTTTTTGGTGTACAATTTCACCCTGAATCCATTCTGACAGAACAAGGTTTCAACATTATCGAGAATTTTATAAATTATGCCCAGATTTGGCACGCAGAACGAAAGATCCACATACCATGAACAACATCAATAAATTCACTGTCTATCTGGGATCATCAGGCAGATGTCGCCCCATATTCAAGGAAACAGCCGCTGCGTTAGGTAATTTAATTGGAGAGCACGGTAAATCTCTAATTTACGGTGGTATGGATGCAGGGTTAATGGGCATTGTCGCGAATAATGCACTATCCTCCGGCGCGCATGTCACAGGGATTATCCCAAAGAAGCTAAAAGATAGCGAACGCATCCACCCCGATTTAAGCGAAACAATCCTTGTGCCTGATTTGTGGGAACGTAAATTAAAAATGTTCAAACGCGCCGATGCTATTATCGGTCTGGCTGGTGGTTTCGGCACGATTGATGAAGTGCTGGAGGCGTTATATTGGGCAGATCTAGGCGCACATGCAAAGCCCGTCATTTTGGTGAACACAGACAATTATTGGGATGATTTTATTGCCTATCTGCGCACCCTGCCCGATTTATCGCACGATCATTTGATTATTGCCGATAATGTCACAGATATATTTGCTAAGCTGGAAAGCTGGACACCGCCCGAAATTACAGGCGACATCAACAACATGCCGCATTTCGAAGACGAAATCTTACGCGACACAGATGCGCCGATCATTTTTAAAGAAGCAACCATAAAAGATGGATATTTTCTGGCCACGGCTCTGGGGTTAAAGCAACTCGACAAACATCAACGCCACATTGGCTTGCTGAATGATAAAGGGCAATTCGACCATTTAATCCGCTGGATCGATAAAGCACAGCAAGAACACTTCATTACAGATCGCTGCACACAGCTTTTCTGCGCGGATGCCGACATCGCTATATTACATAAAAAATTGGACAAACAGGCCGTTATTCATATAAACTTAGAGGAAGAAAAATGGGGGCCAAGCGAGACCAAAACCCATATAGAAATTCGGGAAACCGAATAAAGTGATAAAATGAGGGTAATTATGCTAAACGATAAGTTTAGAGAGCAAGCCAAGGATATTGCAGAAACATTAGAAAACCTCACCAAGACAGGTCATTGGACATATGCCCTGAGTGATGCCCTCATCAGCAAAGAGTTTGAACAAAACGAAGAACAACTTGCCGCGATAAAAGCTGCATCTACACCAACGATGTTTGCCGATAACAACACCCTATCAAGCAGCCTGACACACGCCTTTAGAGACCCTATCTTAAAAAACTCTATGCTGATGGGCTTCGTAAAAGACGATATATATGACGAAGAAGAAACAATGAATATTCTGGTGCAAACGCAAGGCCTTCTCGAAGACATCACCTTCAACTATACCCTCCTATTGGGCGAAGATATGCCTGACAATGTTCAAAGCATTCTGGACGAATATAAAAACACCGTCATCCCTAACCTTGATTTCATGATTGACTATCTTGCAAACAAAGCAGGCCTCGATGTTGATGCATTCAAATTTAATGCTAATGACATTGAAGAAGGGTATGAACACCTGCAAAGGCTACCGGCAGATGTTTTTGAACAGCATATAGAAATATAAAACCAAACAATCTTATATAGTATGAATTGGCCCGCGTTTTCTTTGCTCTTCCTGCAATTCATTCACATATTCTATCATCTCTTCCTTGATAAGCAGGCTCATATTATCTTTCAATACTTCTTTCAAACCATGCTCAGCGCGCGCGCCGATATTAAAGGTATCTGCGAGTTCAGTTTCCATCGCTAAAATTGCCAGATGCTCATAATTTTCTTCAACAGCCCCCCGCAGTCTCTCCGCTAAAACATCATCCTTTAACGGAATTTGCAGTTGTTGCAATTGCAAACTATTCTCTTCAAAAAAGTAGTTCGTCCACTCCGTCGTTGCCTCAACAAAATGTTCAACAGGATAAAGCGCTTTTACATCATCCATACGCTCAGATGCCAAAGTCACCATCATTTTTTTAAATGTGTCATGATCGGAGGGCGCTTCATACATCTTATTGGCATAGCCATGCAAAACCTTATTATCATCTCGACAACCAAATAATGTATTCAAATTTTTCGTACGCATTTCTTTGTAATTCGCAATAATCTCTGAAAAATCTTTAAGCTCCTCTCCCTCATCTTTATGTTGGAAAATATGAGGTTCAAAATTCCGGCCAGCAAGAAGGCGTTCATGCGCATCATTAAAGGCAAGATCATCCACAAGGCTTGAATTGCATGTATCAACGTCTTGAGCCGCCTCCTGACCATTCACAGGAAGTGATGAACACCCTGAAAACGTTAGCCATAGAGCCACCACACTACCCGCCACACCTGCTTTTAATATATTCATAGAAAACCACCCTGCTTATTCTTTGTTTTTATATATCTAAAACACCAGAATTTTGCACTTATGTCAAGAAAAGCAAAAGCCGCGCAATTACAGCGCAGCTTTATAAAAATAATTAAATTCAAAGACGTATTAAGCAGAAACAGCGTTTAGCTTAGCCTGTGTCAGAGTAATTTTCGCCTGCACACGCGCTTTGTCTTCTGCTTCTTCAGACATTTCAAGATCTTCTCCCAGATCAGAGAGATGTTGCTCAAGACTTTCCTTATTCAAGTCTTTCACATCAATGGCCTCTTCCGCCAAGATAGTGCAGCTTTCAGCCGTCACATCAGCAAAGCCACCAGCAATAAAGATTTCGCGAACATCACTTGTACCTTCCTCCTTATGCAGGCGAACAACGCCCGCACGCAAAGAAGACACTAAAGAACAATGCCCCACCGCAACGCCAAACGCACCCTCATCACCTGGCACTTCCACCAGATACATAGGCTCTGACACCAGTTTAGCTTCAGGTGATACTAGTTCGAAATTGATTACGTTATCGCTCATTTTATTACCTCTTCACTTAAAACGAAGGAGATTTGCGTATGGCTAGGAAAATAAGGCGAAGCGTATAAAAATACGAGAGCCGAAATTTGACGCAGACCATACGCGGATATCCGAAGTTTTTATGCTGCTTCCTTAGCCATTTTAGTTGCTTTTTCAATAACTTGTTCAATCGTACCAGTCATATAGAAAGCCGCCTCTGGTAAGTGATCATACTCACCGTTAACAATCGCTTTAAAGCCTTTAATTGTGTCTTCAAGCGCAACGAAAACACCAGGAGATCCCGTAAACACTTCCGCAACATGGAATGGTTGAGACAAGAAACGTTGAATTTTACGGGCACGGGCCACGGTCAATTTATCGTCTTCTGAAAGTTCATCCATACCAAGAATAGCAATAATATCCTGAAGGTTTTTATAGCTCTGAAGTATTTGTTGAACTTGCGTTGCAACGCCGTAATGCTCATCCCCGATAACACGAGGGTCAAGAATACGTGATGTTGAATCAAGTGGATCAACCGCAGGGTAAATACCTTGCTCCGCAATTTGACGAGACAAAACAGTTGTCGCATCCAAATGAGAGAACGTTGTTGCAGGCGCAGGATCAGTCAAGTCATCCGCAGGCACGTAAACCGCCTGAACCGATGTAATCGACCCTTTATTCGTTGATGTAATGCGCTCCTGCATTTGCCCCATTTCAGTGGACAATGTTGGCTGATAACCAACGGCAGATGGAATACGTCCAAGCAACGCAGACACCTCGGCACCCGCTTGTGTAAAGCGGAAAATATTATCGAGGAAGAATAGAACGTCTTGCCCCTCTTCATCACGGAAATATTCCGCCATTGTCAAAGCAGACAAGGCAACACGCGCACGCGCACCCGGTGGCTCATTCATCTGACCGTAAACAAGTGCAATTTTTGATGCTTCGAAATCACCGGGAACAATAACACCGGATTCGATCATCTCGTGGTAAAGGTCATTCCCTTCACGCGTACGCTCACCAACACCACCAAACACAGACACACCGCCGTGACCAATTGCAATGTTGTTAATCAATTCCATGATTGTCACAGTCTTACCAACACCAGCACCACCGAACAAACCAATTTTACCACCCTTTACGTATGGGCAAAGAAGATCAACAACTTTAATACCCGTTATAAGGATTTCCATATCTGTTGACTGTTCAGCAAAGCTAGGCGCTTCACGGTGAATATTCCATTTAGCCTTTGTTTTAATAGGCTTGCCTTCGTCAATTTCCCGACCAATAACATCCATGATACGACCAAGTGTTTCAGGACCAACCGGCACCTGAATTTGTGCACCTGTATCAATAACAGGTTGCCCGCGTGTCAGACCTTCAGTCATATCCATCGCAATCGTACGAACTGCGTTTTCTCCAAGATGCTGTGCAACCTCCAGAACCAATGTTTGACCATTATTATCTGTAGTAAGTGCACTTAAAATCGGTGGAACAGCTCCATCCTCGAATTGAACGTCAACAACCGCGCCCAATATCTGTAAGACTTTTCCTGTTGCTTCTTTAGCTTTTGCCATTTTGCTTCCTCTCCATTACTAGAAGTGTGTTTAAACCATAAAAATTCTAATTATATTTACTCATTATTCTAACCAGTTTTTCGAGCTCTTCATCGCTAATCATAGAAAAACTTGGTTTTAGATGAGACGCCTTCGCCTCTTGGAATTTCTTTTCAAATACCGGAACAGCACGCAAACGCGCGAGCATATCCACAGCAAGCTGTCGTCCTGCAACACTATCACTCGGATAGTGCACACCGGCAATTTCACGTCTATGCGCAATATCAATCGCAAACTGCTTATACTTTTCTGCATTCTCCGGATCAAATTCCGAAAGCACTAACGCAACCATATAAGCTTGTGAAGAATGCCCAGACGGATAAGCCGCATGTGCAGGGTTAGGAATCGCCGTAATCAGATCTTCATTAAGCTGCGAAGGACGCGCACGTAAAAAATGCTTTTTACGCTCCAAAATAAAATATACGTGATCAACATCAATCATATTAAGCAATAAGACAGTATTATAGCTCTCGATATTTAAAAGACCTTCTTTGACGAAAAACTCTTGTGGACTTCCTGCTGTATTTTCAAAATAAATACGCACGAGCGTATCTTCATCACGCTCATTCAGCTCAATCTCTTTTAAGAAAACCAACTCATCTTTGGTAATCTGAGAGTCATTCACCGGCGGTAGTACAACCTCAAAAACCTCATCACGACTTAAAACCATAGGGCCAGTATCCAGAAGAGTAAGAAACTTCTCTCCCCATTTCCGATCTTCGAACTTAATGTCATTAATATGAACAGCCGTATCGTTCTCATCAGCAAGCACAGGTGAAAACACAGAAAAATACACAGACGCAGAAACGAACGCCAGCAGCATTAAACTGCAAACATAACGGTAACTACTTATATGCATAAAAATATGTTTCATCTTCTTCTCAACACTTGCTTTAAACAGCTTCCGCACCGGAAATAATTTCAATCAGCTCTTTCGTAATATAAGCCTGACGTGCACGGTTATACCGAAGGGTTAAATCATCAATCATATCACCCGCATTACGCGTTGCATTATCCATCGCCGTCATCCGCGCGGCTTGCTCACCTGCGGCACTATCCAACATAGAGCGGAAAATTTGCACACCTAAATTACGCGGCAATAACTTTGCCAAAATTTCTTCTTCTGTCGGCTCAAAACTATAAGGAGATTTAATTTTAGACACCTCGGCGTCCTTATCATCCACATCATCTTCTGCCTCACCATCAACCGCTTGAAACGGTATCAATTGCAATGATGATGGCTCTTGAACAAGAATAGAACGGAAATCATTGTAGACTAAACTACAAATATCGAACTCTCCGGCCTCAAAACGCGCCAAAACAAATTCACAAATTTTATGCGCTTCTGCATATTCAACGCCTTTTTTACCAAAGACATCTTTAAATGAATGAATTATTTTATCTCTAAATTCACGTACAAGCAGGTCATACCCCTTACGTCCGACACAAACGATAGAAACATCCTTACCCTGTTTTTCAAGAGCATAAATCTTCTGACGAGCTTCCTTAACCGCATTGGTGTTAAAACCACCACAAAGGCCGCGATCTGCCGTCACCACAATAATCAGGTGCTTTTGATCCGCGCCCGTACCGGCAAGTAACTTCGGACTGGCCGCATTAATAACAACATTAGCAGAAAGACGCGAAAGCATACCCGCCATAGAACGTGCATAAGGCTGTGACGCCTCAGCTTGTTCCTGTGCACGACGCAGCTTAGACGCCGCCACCATTTTCATGGCAGACGTAATCTTTCTTGTCGATTTAACCGATTTGATACGGTCGCGATAATCTCTTAGATTTGGCATGTCTTATGCAGCCTCTTTCACAACAGAGAACGATTTCGTAAAGTCACCAAGGAACGCTTTTAAGCTGCTCTCTATATCATCATCCAATTTCTTCTCTTCGCGGATTTTCGCAAGAATTTCTGTACCTGCACTACGAAGGCTATCAAGCAAACGCTGTTCATACACTTCGACTTGATCCAATTCAATACCATCAAGATATCCATTTGTACCCGCATAAATAACCGCGACCTGCTCTTCAACCGCCAAAGGCTTGTATTGTGGTTGCTTAAGAAGCAATGTCAAACGCGCACCACGTGCCAATAGCTTCTGCGTTGAAGCATCAAGATCGGACGCAAACTGTGCGAAAGCTTCCATTTCACGATATTGCGCTAAGTCCAATTTAATTGTACCTGAAACCTGTTTCATCGCTTTAATTTGCGCGGCAGAACCAACACGAGACACAGACGCACCGACATCAATCGCCGGGCGAATACCTTTAAAGAACAAACCTGTCTCAAGGAAAATCTGACCATCCGTAATCGAAATCACATTTGTCGGAATATAAGCGGAAATATCGCCACCTTGCGTTTCGATAATAGGAAGCGCAGTCATAGACCCGCCGCCATGTTCATCTGATAACTTACAAGAACGCTCTAACAAGCGGGAATGAATATAAAAAACGTCACCCGGATATGCTTCACGACCCGGAGGACGACGAAGAAGCAATGACATTTGACGATACGCCACAGCTTGCTTGGACAAATCATCAAGAACCAACAAAGCATGCATACCGTTATCACGGAAATACTCACCCATCGCAGAACCGGCATATGGTGCCAAAAACTGTAGAGGCGCAGGGTCAGAGGCTGTTGCAGCAACAATGATAGAATATTCCATCGCGCCCTGCTCTTCCAATTCCTTAACCAACTGAGCAACAGTTGAACGTTTCTGACCGATTGAAACATACACACAATACATGTGATCATTCTTGTTATCAGAAGCATTGATTGTTCTTTGATTAATAATCGCATCAACCGCTACAGCCGTTTTACCCGTTTGACGGTCACCAATAATCAATTCACGTTGGCCACGACCAATCGGCACAAGGGCATCAATAGCCTTCAAACCTGTTTGCATAGGCTCATGCACAGATTTACGTGGAATAATACCCGGGGCTTTCACCTCAATACGGCTGGATGATTTGGCCTTAATCGGGCCTTTACCATCAATCGGATTACCCAAAGGATCAACAACACGACCTAGCAATTCAGGCCCTGTCGGCACTTCAACGATTTGGCCTGTACGGCGAACGATATCACCTTCTTTAATTTCACTGTCACTACCGAACAGCACAACACCAACATTATCAGCTTCAAGGTTCAACGCCATGCCTTTAACGCCACTGGAAAACTCAACCATCTCACCGGCCTGAACATTATCAAGACCATAAACGCGGGCAACACCGTCACCAACAGACAAAACCTGTCCGATTTCCGCGACATCAGCTTGTGCGCCAAAGTCTGCGATTTGTTTTTTTAGAATATCCGAAATTTCTGCTGCGCGAATTTCCATTATACGACCTCTTTCAAGTTAACTGTATTTTGATTTGAACCTTTTTTAAGTGCTGAACCCAAACGTTCCAGCTTACGGCGGACAGAATCATCAATCATGTAAGATCCGATTGTGATAATCATTCCACCGAGTATTTCCGGCGCAACAACAGCTTCAACCAACACGTTGGAGCCAATTGCACTGGATATTTTCTTTTGAAAATCTTTTTCTTGTGTCGCAGTCAGCTTTTGCGCGGTTTGCACACGCACAGAAACATCGCCGGAGCGCGCAGACACTAATTTATGATACACTTTAATAACCCCAACAAGAGCGCCCAAACGACGGTTTTGCACAAGAACGCCAAGAAAGTTTTTTGTCAGTTTTTGTAATTTTGCTTTCGCCGCAATGTCATTAATTATTTTTTCTTGTTTTTGCTGGCTGATTAACGGAGAAGAAATAACGCGCTCAAGCTCAGGAGAGCTCTTAATCATAGCTTCAATATCACGGAAATCTTTTTGAACTTTGGATACAGATTTAGCCTTTTCCGCCAAGTCGATAAGGGCACCAGCATAACGCGTCAGCACGACAGAAGAGATTGGCTCCGAAGATTCTGAGGAAGACGATGTCAAATTTCTAGTCCCTTTTCTTTACACTAACAACCGCAATTTCATTTTTCACATATAAAACGCTGGTGGGAGAATTAGCACACCAAACCTGCGCTGACAAGTATCAAGAGCATGCCTTTTGCATTTTTTTTTTAACAACGTACGACAGTACATATCCACCACTTGGATATCACCCCTTACGTAAACATAGAAATCAACCCCGAAGGCACATAATGCCACCCCATAAATACATATCTATCATGATATAAAACCATAGAAATGGCACGGAATGCCACGATATGAACAACATATATTTCCAACGTTCTGCGCCCCATAAACTGGATTACCGCAATAACAGAGGGCGCCATATGGTGCGGCGCATCGGTATAAACAACAGGACGAAAATTCCAAAGCATCGCTCCCACGCCAACAAGCCCAAAGAACAACACCATTGCCTGCGTTGGTGAAACAGCGGGTAAATGAAGCCCCTCAATCAAAAAGAAAGAGAAAAACGAAATTAACACAAATATTTTTACATATTGAGGCTCTATTGTTTGATAAACCTCTTCTTTATTGCGCACGATGTAACCAAACAAGACAAACAACATAGAAATAGTGCCGTATTCAAAGAATATAGACGTCGGCAGCCCCATAAACAGAATGATAAAGAATATCCCGCGCAAAGCATCAGGGGAATGCAAGCCATTCCGAACCAAACCACCACGAAGATAACGTAATGCAATAATCGTAAAGAGAATGTTGAGCGGTAGTAAATACTGCCCCGCGATAATGCCCGACACGGCAACAATCAAACCACCTATCCAAAGTCGCTTTGGTAATTCTGTTGTTTTGGCAAAGCCAACCAGAAAAAACCATATCGGCACACATAGACGCCCTAAGATTCGAAACCACATTTCATCGGGGTAAAAGTGGTGCCCTACATGATCTGTAATCATGAGAATTATCGCCAATGCCTTCAACAAATCATACGATGTTAATTCTTTAGGTAACATTTTTCTCATAAAATTCTCTTTAACGCTTTAATTTTCAAAAAGAAACATACTATACTACACGCCAAATAGCTTGGGAATAACTTGGATACGAGTTTCATGAAAATAATAAACCATACATTACTGCTCTTTACTATCATTGTTATAGAGGGATATATCGTCCTCGCGACCGAGCTACTGGCCATACGCCAAACCATTCCCTACGTCGGCAGCGGCACAGATACAGTCTCTATTATCATCGCCGCAGTATTGATGCCGTTGGCATTCGGATATCAATATGGCGGGCAATTCAAACCCAGAAGAATATTCGGGCACTATATAACTGTGCGTAAAAAACTCGTCCTCAACATACTTATTGCCTCAACAATCTTATTAATCGGCATGTCTTATAAATATATGAAAACATTTTTTGTCTGGCTGCCGGAAATTGGTATTGAAGACAGGCTGGCACAAACATTTGTCTATTCCGCTCTGTTCTTGGTATTACCTGTTTATCTATTAGGACAGACAGTTCCGCTGGTCAGCAACTTTTTCTCCAAAGAGAAACTATCGCAAATCACAGGGAAAATGTTGTTCTTCTCTACCGTCGGATCATTTCTTGGGGCCATACTCTCAACACTGGTTTTAATGTCAACTATCGGCGTTCATCATACGGTCAGCCTGAATTTCGTCTTGTTGGCCATTCTTGTCATTTTGTTGAGCAAAAACAAAAAATCGCTCCCCGTTATATATAGCGTCATCATCGCCCTGCTCGCGATGAGCTTTAATTCCAACGCCCTGTTAAGAAAAGATCATATAAAAAAGAATAACCAATACAGCCTCATTGCCGCCGGAACTCTAAAGAATGATAATCGCCTTTTGAAAATCAATGGCAATTACTCTTCCAAATATAATGACGCCGGTCAAAAATTTGAATATATAGAATTCGTAGAACGCGTTGCCATCGCACCCATTGCAGGTGCAACCCCCCCGCGTGACATTCTTGTTATTGGCTCCGGCGGGTTTACCTTCGGTCACAATGACTCAAACAATCTATATACATATGTCGATATCAATGAAGATTTGAAAGCCATTGCCGAGCAGTACATTCTAAAAGAACCTATCGGTAAGAACAAAAAATTTGTGCCTCTTCCTGCACGTGCCTTCTTAAATGATACGGATAAAACATACGATGTTATTTTCGTTGATGCCTATCTGGGAGGAGCCAGCGTTCCTGAACATCTGGTTACGCAAGAATTCTTTCTACAAGTAAAAGCGCATCTGAAAAACAATGCCGTTCTGGTGACAAACCTAATTTTATCACCTCACTTCAACAATCAGTTCACGCGCAATATTGATAACACTATTCGCTCTGTCTTCCCGCATGTTTCACGCCATATAATCGGTGAGAACTACAAGTTATGGAGTGACAGCGACACAACGATGGCCAATACAATATATATGTATCGCCATGAAATCGATTATAACGCGGGGCATATCTATACAGACAACAAGAACACTGTTTTCTATGACAAGCCAAAAAAGCTGACCCCGTAAGATTATAAACAGAAAAGCAACGAGCCGATTAAAAAGCGATTATATTAATGACCAAACTGAATAACACTTTTTTTCTATTCATCATTATAGCCCTCGAAGGATATATCATCCTATCTGCCGAGCTTCTGGCCATACGCCAGACCATTCCCTTTGTTGGAAACGGAACTGACTCCGTATCGGTTATCATTGCCGCTGTTCTAATGCCCTTGGCCGTTGGATATCATTCAGGCGGACAATTCAAAATCAAAAACTCAAAAGGGCAATTCTGTAGCATCAGAAAAAAACTACTCTCCAATATTGTCATCGCCAGCGCCTTCCTTTTACCTGCTCTAAGCTATTTTATGTTTCAATTCTTCTTTATCGGTCTGGAGGCAATGGGCGTCGAAAACAACATCGCCAAAGTCACAATATATTGTCTTGTCTTTCTTGTGACGCCCATATATTTGCTTGGCCAAACCATCCCGCTGGTCAGTAATTATTTCTCGAACGCAAAGCTTTCAACAATCACCGGACGGATGCTATTCATCTCTACGATGGGTTCTTTCACGGGATCACTCTTAACCACATTAATTCTAATGGGAACCATTGGCGTCCATCACACGGTAACCTTGCTGTTCGTCATGTTACTTATTCTAGTTCTCATTTTAGGCAAAAAACAAACGCGTGATACAACAATGTTCATGATCGCCATTCTCGGGTTTTCCGCAATGTTGAACTCAAAAGGCGTAATGGAAACACTTCACATCGTGAAGAATAATAAATACAGCACCATTATGGTGATGGAAGTTGAAGATGATAACAATGCCCCTCATCTCTTCATCAATAATAATGATTCCTCTATGTATTCCAAAAACGGCCGAAAGCATGAATATGTTGAATTTGGCGAACGCATTGTTATCAAATCAATTCCCCAAGATGCACCGCCGAAAGACATCTTAATTATCGGCGCAGGTGGTTTTACATTTGGGCATAACGATTTGAAAAACAACTATATCTACCTCGATATTGATAAGGACTTGAAAGAAATTTCCGAAAAATATCTGCTAAAGGAAAAGCTACAGGATAATAAAACATTCTATCCCATTCCTGCGCGGGCTTACCTTGCCAGAACAGATAAGAAATTCGACATCATCCTGCTTGATGCTTACCTTGGCGGCCTCAGCATTCCGGAACACCTTGTAACGCAAGAATTTTTCTTTGAAATTAAAAGTCATTTGAATGATAAAGCCATCTTGATTGCGAACTTTATTGTTTCACCTAATTTCAACAATTTATTTACGAAAAATATTGATAACACCATACGCTCTGTCTTTCCGTATCTATCGCGCCGCACCCCGAATGACAGACTGGATATGTGGTCACAAAGCCCAACAGAAAGTGCTAACTTTATGTATATATACAAGCATTACGAAGGCATTGATGCAGGTTCGATATACAAAGACAGCATCGAGTAAATGAGGGTTAAGATAAGGCATGGATATATTTACAGATTTTTCTTACGAACCTCTTCCCAGCTTGATTGAAATCATAGTTTTCGGCGTCATTTTTACATTCATAGAACGCATAAAACCGGCAGAAAAAAACACAGGTATTTTCAAAGATGATATGAAGAACGAAGTTCTTCTCGCCCTCACAAACCTGTTCTTCTTTGCACCTCTGATGGCCATCATCGCGGTACTCTTTATTCACATCACACTAGCACCACTGATAACAGAGCAACTATTTGATAAACAAATACAGTCCCTCCCCATCATGCTACAAGTCATATTTGGTGCCGTTTTACTAGATTTTTCCACCTATTGGCGTCATCGTTTCACCCATTTTTATATGTGGTCATACCACTCCCTACACCACAGCGCGACGCAAATCACATGGATAACAGGTTTCCGCCTGCATCCCATAGATATCTTCGTCGCAACAATGCTCGACAGTACAGTTCTTTATATATTCGGGTTCACAGGGATCGGTTTTGTCGGCGCCATCATCATTATCAAAATGATGAACTATATAACCCATATGAATTATGATCTGAAATTTGATAAGCCCTTGCGCTATATCTTTGCTTCACCGCATTATCACCGTTGGCATCACGCCACAGTCGCCAGTGCCTATAACAAGAATTTCTGCGGCGCATTTCCATTCATCGATCTTATGTTTGGATCTTATTACCATCCGGAGGAATTGCCCTCTGGCTTAGGGCTATCCCCAATGGAACAAAAGAACTTCCCCGAGAAAAACTTTATCGGCTGGCTGACTTACCCGTTTAAACGCACGATAAGGCTTTGGAAGAAGAAATAACTATGGTAAATGCTGTCCTATGACAAAATTTAGAGCCAATGACAGACACCCCGATGATGACCGCATCCTGATTATTCAGGATATAGGCGATTTTAAATTATGGCATGAACGCTCCAAACTCAACATACATGGGATAATCTGCGACTACGCCGCCCCCATAAAAACATTAGAAGAAGCCGCTCAGCACATAATAAAAGTCAGCAGTGAAGCCGCTCTGGACTCAGATAACTGTTTAAAACTCCTAACCCCGATGCCCCCCCCAAATGCGCCTGACTACATTGCAAACAGTATGTGGTACACCCTGAATAAAGATAAAAACATAACAAGCGAACTTGCTAACAAAGTTTCATTTCTAGATGCCTTAAAAAATGACGGCTTAAATGGAGCAGAACAAGATATTCTGCATAATCTAGCCTCCATATTCGCGATAACGCGAGATAAGAAAAGCCCCGAACAACAAAAAATAGACCTTAGCCTACGGGTAAATTCCGCCCACCCTGAAGAATTCCATCCACACGAACTTGCCGACGACCAAAAGCCGGGCGACAAAGATACCTTATCATTTACCTTTACGGGAAAAGGCACCATGTCAACATCCGGCAAGGACGGACACACTGCAACAGATAAAATAATAGAAACAACAGCCGGTCAAATTTTTCTTTTAGACCATACAATCTGGCATAAAGCGCCCCCACCCGAAGAAGACTTTAACACCGCCCCCCGCGTGAATATGATTATGGTTCCACAGTCATAAAGTTACCAAAATACAAAAAAACGTAGCGCACTAAAGAAAACTCTGCGGGTCGATATCGATATAAACCCGCACTGTTGACGGCGTTTTCACACCATTAACCCAATGCGCCACGGTTTTTTGAATATTAATCGCCTTATCCGCCCGCACCAATAAACGATAGCGATAACGCCCGCGTAAACGTGCCAAGGGCGCAGGTGCAGGGCCGAGTGTTTGAATACGCAAACCGTCCTCCGTCACACCTTGCGGCGATGTCTTGCCCAAAGCCTTCGCAACATCAAGTACAAGGCTCGCTTCGCGCCCTGCAATAATAATAGCGCACAAACGGCTGTAAGGTGGCATATTGGCAGCCTCACGCTCCGCCGCCTCCACACTTAAAAACTCATCGCGCCCGCCATTATGCGAAGACGCAGCCATTGCCTTCATAATCCGGTGATCAGGCATCCAGCTTTGCAGCAGCACATGCCCCTTTTTCTGCTCTCGTCCTGCGCGCCCTGCCACCTGATGTAACATTTGATAGGTACGCTCCGCCGCGCGTAGATCACCGCCCTTTAACCCAAGGTCGGCATCAATCACACCAACAAAAGTCAGGTTCGGAAAGTGATGCCCCTTCGCGATAATCTGCGTCCCGATAACGATATCCACATCACCCGCGATGATCTCGTCCAGCATCGCCTTCAGCTCTTCATTACTCTCCGCCGTATCGCTGGCCAAAATCATAATCCGTGCATCAGGGAAGTTTCGTTTGGCCTCCTCAAAAATACGCTCCACCCCCGGCCCGCACGCGGCAAGACTGTCCATATCATCACATTCAGGGCAATTCTTCGGGACAGAGATACGGAAGTCACAATGATGACAATGCAGCCGCCCCGAGCTTTTATGCTCCACCAGCCAAGCCGTACAACGCGGACATTCAAACCGATGCCCACAGGTGCGGCATAAAGTCAGCGGCGCATAACCACGGCGGTTCAGGAACAGCAAAGATTGCTCACCCGCATCCAAGGCATTTTGCACCGCTTCAATCACCGCAGAGGATAAAAAACACTGACGATCCGGCTTATCTGCGCGCAAATCCACCACCGATATATCGGGCAATACCGCCCCGCCATAACGACTTTCAAGAACTAAATGCTTGTACCGCCCTGTGCCCAATGGCTCTTCCCACGCATTCATCATGGTTTCCAGTGACGGCGTTGCAGAGGCAAGGCACACAGGAATCCCTCCCAAATGCGCGCGCACCACCGCCATATCCCGCGCATTATAAATCACGCCATCTTCCTGCTTATAGGCAGAATCATGTTCTTCATCCACAATAATCAGGCCAAGGTTTTTATACGGCAAAAACAAAGCCGAGCGCGCACCAACCACCACGCGGCTATCCCCTTGCGCTACGCCGCGCCACGCGGTGCGTCTTTGCGCAGGTGTTAAATGTGAATGCCACAGAGCAGGCGCGCAGCCAAAACGCGATTTAAAGCGCTTCAAAAATGCATTGGACAGCGCAATTTCAGGCAACAGAATAACCACTTGCTGCCCCTGCTTGAGCGCCTCGGCAACGGCCTCGAAATACACCTCGGTTTTACCCGCGCCCGTCACGCCATCCAGCAAGGATGCACTATATTTACCCGCACGCACATCCGCGCACAGCTCATCCGCGACCATGCGCTGATCCTCTGATAAATCCGCGCCGCTGTTTTCGTAATCAGGATAAAGGCACGGCGCGGGGTTATAAACGCTGACCTCTTCCAGCATATCTTTATCCGCCATCCCCTTAACCACCGCAGCAGAGCATCCCGCCATATCCGCAAGTTCAGAAGCAATACGCGTCTTCCCATCGGCAACCACAGCCAACACGCTCCGGCGTTGCGCGGATAACCCTTTGGCTGGTGCGACATAATCGGCATTACACCGAAACCCGCGCGCAGGCTTTGGCGGGTTTAACCCCGCAGGCGCGCTCAGTGACATTTTCAAAACTGACCCAAGCGCACCAAGCGTATAACCAGCCACCCAGTCAATAAAATTACGGTGTTCCTGCGACATCGGGTCTAAATCATATTTCGATATAATGGATTTCAGTTTCTTCGGCTTAACATCACCCGAAGCCTCGCCCCAGACAACACCCGATATCTCACGATTGCCCAATGGCACACACACATAATCCCCCGCGCTAACGGATATATTCGGTGGCACAGCGTAATCATAAGCTTTATCCACCGGATATGGCACAAGCACGCGCATAACCACACCGCCAGCCTGCACGCCAACGGAATGCTCCACTTGCTTATCCTCTTCGAAAAATGACCCTTGATCCATAATATCTATATAACATTTTGATTGGAATAGGCCTATCCCTTTAGGAAATTTGCTTTTGGAATAAAAGGATAGTAAAATAAATACACATAAATCAGGGTGATAGAATGATATCAATTAAAAACCTAATCAGCGGCGTATGTAAAGCCGCCTTCGGACATGACAATGATACCAATGCACCAACGCCTACCTATAGCAAAACGCATGTTGAAGCAGGCCTGATGCATATGGCCAAAATCTATGAAAACACCCCTGAAATTCAAACCGCACACCATAACGCATTTAGAGAATTAGAGATCAAAGACACTCTGAATTATAACGATATTCAAGACTTGGTCGACAAGGTGCTGGATTATATAGACGAATGTGAGATACAGCTGCCGGAAGATCAAATATCAAACGATTACCGCACAGAACTAACAACAAACACCATCATATCCGGTATTGAAAATAACAGCTTCGATCAACTTCTGATGGATTCACTGCGCTTCGGTAATCTATCCAAGGCAGACGCTAAACCTTATTTTGCCCCTCCCAGAATCGTTATCGATAACACAAACACCCACGAAAACAGTTAATCTTGGCGAAAGCCTCTTGTCCTGATATGTGAAACGCATTACGTTAAGCGCATCACTCAAAACATAGTACACAGGATACAAAAATATGAAGTTCTTCGCTGACACATCCGACATTGATGAAATCAAAGCTCTTATTCCAACTGGCTTACTTGACGGGGTTACAACAAACCCTTCTATCATCGCAAAATCAGGACGCGAATTTCTGCCCCTTATCAAAGAAATCACTGAAATCGTTAGTGGCCCTGTCAGCGCGGAAGTCGCAGCGACGGACTATGAAACCATGCGTAAAGAAGCCGAAGTCTTACGCAAAATCGCCGATAACGTTGCGGTAAAAGTGCCTTTAACACCGGACGGTTTACGCGTTTGTAAAGAGCTATCCGATGACGGCACAATGGTTAATGTAACGCTCTGTTTCTCCGCCGGACAAGCTATTCTAGCAGCCAAAGCAGGCGCGACATTCATCTCGCCATTCATTGGGCGTTTAGATGACCTCAGCCAACAAGGGTTGGATCTGATTTCTGACATTTGCCGTATTTACGATAACTATCCGCAGTTCGATACAGAAGTGCTGGTTGCCTCCGTCCGTAACCCTATGCACATTATCGAAAGCGCAAAAATGGGCGCGCACGTAATGACCGCACCGCCAAAAGTCATAAACCAGCTTTTCAATCACCCTCTTACAGAAAGTGGCCTTGCCGCATTTGTAAAAGATTGGGAAAAAACAGGACAATCAATCCTCTAGCATTCCCCTCTATTATCGCACTGTATTCTACCGCTTGCCTGTGGTAGAATATTCCCATGTCCAGAGTAGATAATAACATGTCCGATAATTCCAAAACCATTACAGAAGATAACGTCATCGCGTTTTTGCGCGAAAATCCGGATTTTCTAAAAGATAACCCACAGGTTTGCGATCTGCTGCTTCCACCTGCAACCGTACAGGGAAAAGGGCTTGCCGATTTTCAATCTTATATGATTGAACGCCTAAAGGCCGACAAAGAAGAGGTCATCGAAAGCACGCGCGAAATCGTGGAAAATGCGCGCTCTAATATGAATAATCAGCAACGCATCCATATGGGCGTTTTGCGCGTACTAGAAGCCACACATTTCGACGAATTCATCCATTGTATCACCATGGATTTGGCCGCAACATTAGATGTCGATATCTCTGTCCTCGTGATCGAAGCCAGCGGCACAGACATCCCCCATGTCCACCAAAACGGTATCCGCATTTTGCCCGAAGGCACAATTAACGAATGGATGAACGGCAAGACTATCCTGCTGCAAGATAATATCAGCGGTATCGAAGCCATTTATGGCGGTGGTGCGACGCTTGTGCGCTCTCAAATTCTACTCCGCGTCGATATATCGATGGATACACCGCCCGCAATCCTTGCCTTCGGCAGCCGTAACCCCAATATGTTCCACGAAGGCCAAGCCACCGACCAGATTATTTTCCTCGCCCGTGTTATTGAAAGGTCTTTCCGTTCATGGCTGAATATAACCGCATAAAGGCAGATATAATCGCCCTATGCGCCGCAGATTTAGCGGAAAAACTTCATGAATGGAACGATTATTTAAGCTTCGAAAAGCACATGTCAAAACACACATTGCGCGCCTATAGCGCCGATGTCGGGCATTTCATGAAATTCCTATTCGACCATCTGGGTAAACAACCATCCCTTAACGATCTATCAGAGATATCAATCCGCGATTTTCGTAGCTGGATGTCTAAAAAAGCGATGGACGGCACATCAAATGCCAGCCGCGCGCGCTCCCTCTCCGGTGTTAAAAGCCTTCTGAGCTGGCTGGATAAACAGGGCATCATGCACAACGCCGCAATCAACACAGTGCGCAGCCCAAAACTGCCCCATAAATTGCCCCGCCCCCTTCATGAGGAACAAGCCTTTGATGTCATTAAACATGCAGGCATGATGGAAAAACATGACTGGGTCGGCATGCGCAATATGGCACTCTTCACCCTGCTTTACGGATGCGGGTTACGGATTAATGAGGCTCTATCCCTTGATATAAGAGACTATCCGCGTGACGGGTTTTTACGTGTCATCGGAAAAGGCAATAAAGAACGCCAAGTCCCCGTTTTGGAATTGGTGGAAAGCGCGTTGGAAGATTATCTGGCAAGCAGCCCCTATTCTAACGAACAGGACAGAGCCATTTTCCTCGGCGCACGGGGGCAGCGTTTAAATCAAGGTGTCGCCCAACGCGCCATGCGGCAATTACGCGGCACACTTGGCCTGCCCGAAAATGCAACGCCGCACGCCCTGCGCCACAGCTTCGCCACGCATCTTTTGCAAAATGGCGCCAATTTACGTGAAATCCAAGAACTATTGGGGCATGTTTCCCTCAGTTCAACCCAAAGATATACCGAAATCAATGCAGCAGAGATGATGAGGGTCTATAAATCCGCTCATCCACGTGCCTAAAATCAGACCATAAATATGTAAAATTTTAAAATTTCTATGCTAAATTTTGATTAGTATGAATGACTTCTCAAATTAACATAACGCCCCATTATCTAGTGGCCTAACTTGCAATATGTCAAAATTATATATATAATTACACCTTATAGTATATTTTTAATGGGCTAATATAAGGGACGCGCTGGTATGCAGTATGTAAGAGATGCAGATGATCAGGAGAAGATTGAAGGACAGCGTTTACAGGAACCTCCCATTACCCCCATAGAAATTGATGAAAATTCTTCTAATACGGATAGAATGAAGGCAAAACTTGTTGAAATATTACACAAGAACCCTTCTAAAGATGATGATAATACACAATTAATGAATCTGCTTCTTATTCTCTCAGAAGATGAAGACCCCGATGATGACATCTATCAGGGTAAACATGGAAATTATACTATAAGTGATGACCATGTCGGCGGTGACTTATTCAAAGAAAACACAAAGAATGACAGTATAGAAAATATTCAGGGCGTTTTGGAAATGGCTACTATAGCGAAATCTGTATTTGGAGACGGAGCAATATTTCGTCCCACGAGTGACGACCTAGAACAAGATGCAATGTTTGCGTATGCATCACAGCTTAGTGATCTTAAAATCCATAATCAAGAGTCCTCAGGAGAGTTATCTCCTGAACTTAAAGCAAAGATGGATCAAGCTTGGGAGAATATGAGTGGTATAAAAGCTCCAGAACAGAATAATGATCTTGATAACAATAATGCACTTAATGTATCAACGATACAGCCCCTCCTTGCCACAATGTAAATATTGATATTCAAGAGAATTAAATGCATTCAAATAAAACACCAGAAATACTTACAACAAAAGCGGCCTTCGGTGAAGCGTGTGCAGGTCTATCCAACAATGAAACCGCCATACGTTTTAATCACGATATTCCAGGCCAACAGAAAATAGTCGATGCCCTCAAAGACATGGGGCTAACAAAATTTGTTAACCTGACGAGTAAATCAAATGAAGGAACCATTGCGTTATCATTATATGCCGGTGATGGAATTGTTGTTAAAATCATACCCCAAACATATTTAAATAACACCGATGCCATACATCATTTGCCTGCAATATCGACACAAGACGTAAAAACAGATAATTACGAATACGCCATAAAAACATACCCTTGGGTAGAACAAGGCTATGTCACTGATAACAGTGTAGAAACACTTAGAGATACATTAGAGACTCTGGGGCTAAAATTTATAGATGGTGATGATACCGCTCAAAACATACACCGCATGCCCGACCAAAATGGAACATTCGTGGGGATTGATTCATCTATGTACCACGCGATAAAAGGACGCCCTGATATATCAGAAGAACAATACAGCGCATGGCATGAATATGTTCACACATTATTCCCCATCTACCCACAAGGTAGTGTTCCTGCGCAAACAGATAACACGGATTTTTCATTTTTCTCAATTCACGATAAAGAAGCCAAGCTGATTGGCTTTGATTCAAGTCTGGATGACCCGATTATACGAACACAAGAACCAGAGCCAAAGAAAACATTTTGGCGTTCCATGTTCTCTTCCTCAAATGATGACAACACCCACCCTGCACCTTTCTAACCCCTATCCTCTCTGCGTTTGCATACAAGGCACATCACATGCTAAGCTTAAAAGAAAAAATTCAGGGTTAAAAAGCGAGCAAACTAATGAGTAATCCACTCTCGAAATACAACAATATACGTCCGATATGGGCAGCGCTAGATCATGCCTGCGAAGGATTAACGCTCAATGATGTTGTTAAAAAAATGCAATACGACCACAAAGCTCAACCCGCGATTTTAGAAGCATTAAGAGACATAGGGATCAGACGTTTAATAAACCTTACGCAAAAATCAGATCAAGCGATGATTGCTTTATCTTTCTATGCTGGGGACGGAATCGTCGCTAAAATTATTCCGCAGGACCATTTTGATAAAAGTGATCCAATTTACAGCATGCCCCCAATCACATCACAAAAAGTAACAACAGATGATCGGGAATACATCGTCGCAACCTACCCATGGATTGCCCCCGGCAGCGTCGTAAGAAGCGATATAGAAGAGCTCAGAGAAATACTACAAAACCAAGGAATGGATTTTTCGGAAAATGACGATAGCCCAAAAAATGTCCATCGCATGCCCGACAAAAATGGCACATTGGTTGGTATTGATTCAAACATGTATGAAGATGCCCGCAATGGCCAAACAATAGACCCAGAGCTGAAACAAGCATGGCATGATTATATAGAAGAGCTTTATCCAATTTATAAATCCGGCATTATTCCCGCGCAAACTCAAGATACAAATTTCGAGTTTGTATCCATCCATAACGAAGATACAGTCTTTGCCGGTTTTGATGCCAGCTTAGAAGATCCGATTATAAAAACTCCGGAGCCAGAACCTGCCAAAAAATCCTTCTGGGACTTCCTATCAGGATCAGGCGGCGGAGATGCTCCCGCCCCTGCGTAAGTCATAAAAAATGCGCCCCCGATATTTCAAACAGGTGCGCATTAAAAAAAAATATAATAAATTCATTACATATGAAGCTGACGCTTATCAACAGCAAGCGCGGCTTCCTTCACCACTTCCGTCAATGTCGGATGCGCGTGACATGTACGTCCGATATCTTCGGCTGTGCCTTCAAATTCCATAACCGTGACAACTTCAGAGATCAACTCCCCTACATTCGGCCCAATCATATGTGCGCCAAGAACACGATCCGTCGCCGCATCTGCCAGAATTTTAACAAAACCATCCGTTGCATTCATTGCACGTGCACGACCATTGGCCATGAACGGGAATTTACCGGACTTATATTTAACACCTGCTTCTTTAAGCTGCTCTTCGGTTTTACCAACGCTAGCGATTTCCGGCCACGTATAAACCACACCCGGAATGGCATCATAATCAATGTGCCCTGATTGCCCCGCCAACATTTCAGCCAAGACAACACCTTCGTCTTCTGCTTTATGCGCCAGCATCGGCCCCGCAATAACATCACCAATCGCGTAAATACCTTCAACTGATGTTTCGAAAAACTCATCAGTTTCAATCTGCCCGCGTTCATTCAATTTAACGCCAACATTATCAAGCCCAAGACCATCAACATAAGGCTTACGCCCGATTGCCATCAAAACGATATCCGCACTAATTTTCTCGGCCTTACCACCGGCAGCAGGTTCAACCGTAAGATCAACGCCCTTCGCAGATGTTTTCGCGCCCGTTACTTTGCTGGAGAGCTTGAACTCAATCCCTTGCTTGGCGAATAATTTCTTCGCCTCTTTACGAATTTCATTATCCATACCCGGCAAGATGTTATCCATAAATTCAACGACAGTAACTTGCGCGCCCAAACGACGCCAAACCGTGCCAAGCTCCAGCCCGATAACACCGCCGCCAATAACGACCATCTTTTTCGGAACAGAAGAAAGCTCTAACGCACCTGTCGAAGACACAATCTTCTTCTCGTCAATTTTAATACCCGGCAGCGAAATAACATCCGATCCGGTGGCTATAATAATGCTGTCAGCTTCATAAGTCATTTTGCCAACGTTAACACTGCCCGCCGCAACAATCTCCGCCGTGCCGGTAATGCTTTTAATTTTGTTCTTCTTCATCAAGAACTCAATGCCCTTAGTGTTATCCGAGACAACATCTTCTTTGTGCTTCATCATCGTTTTCAGGTCTAATTTCGGGCTTACCTTAACGCCGATATTACCCATATGATGTTCTGCTTCCTCGAATTTTTCAGAGGCATATAACAACGCCTTTGACGGAATACAGCCAATATTCAAACATGTCCCACCAAGTGTTTTACGCTTTTCCACGATCGCGGTTTTCAAGCCAAGCTGCGCACAGCGGATCGCTGCAACATACCCACCCGGGCCAGCACCAATGATAATTACATCAAATTTATCGGACATATTTTCTGCCTTGTCTTAGATATTAGGAATAAAGAACATAGTGTTGTGATTTATAAAGCATGCAAGGCGAAATGAAAACCCCTTGCCATTTAAAGTGAGCGTATATTTTAACGGTGGATTAACGCTGATTTAGTATACTGGCAAAAGCAAAATACGAGATACAATCTAAACTTATGAGCATAGATCATTTTAAATATATGGCATTAGCCCGCGATGCAGAGCAGCAGAGCATGCACCCGACGCACAAAGTCGGTGCATTAATTTGTGGCACCGATCGCAATACCGAACATTACAAAATCTCAAAATCAAACTTTTGGCCTGTTTTGCTGGAAAAACATATTGGAAAAGATAAGAAACTAGGCAATGCCAGTACAACCGTACATGCAGAAGTCGCCGCAATTTGCGCCGCCCCTGCAACCGAAAATGCCACGATTTACGTCACCGACCTACCCTGCCCGAATTGCGCAAAAGTCATGGCCGAAGCGCGCATCAAAAACATTTACACAGATGCGCACACGCACGACACGCCATTAGGACAAAAAATGAAGCCTTATTTTGATGATGTCTCCACGCCTATTCTTCAAAATGCAGGTATTTCGGTTTATGAGATAAATAGTGAAGCAAGAACCATCACGCAAATAATCACCCCCGCGCCCAACAGCTTACTGCAAATCCATCGTCCTATACGGCATATTCCTCTGCAGCATAGCGACATCAATCAGGCCACCTTTATGAATATGATAGAGAAGCAAATAATCGATACATCTTTCGCCGCGTGCTATGCAAAGAGCGCCTTAGGGCAATATAATTTCCTGCTGGCACAACCGCAACGCTCGGTCGGCTTATTACAAGAACAAGCCGATGATATATCCAGCCTTCAAAATAAATACGAGCCAATGTTGCAACCTCTTAATCGCCTGCTTTTAACCTGCGCGCGTTATGGACTAAAAATTGATAAAGATTACCTCTATTCCAGCCAAACCCCGACATCACGCGAATTTGTGAACATGATCGGTGCGGGTTATACATCTTTGCATATAGGTGATCGTGATAAGTGCCGTGATGACTGGGGTTTAAAGGCTTTAGAACAACTGGATATACATAAAATCATAGATTTAAAATAATAATTGTTTATAATAACTGTCAATCAATACTAGGCTTATAAAAAGGTTCGCGATGCTACGTATATTATTCTTATTCAGCTTAATTATTGTCTCCAACAATGCTCAAGCACAAAACCCAATCAATGAATGCTTTGCAGATTCAAAATCAGACGGTCAAATTTCAGTATGCCTTACTATTGCAAATGTAGAAATCGAGAGCGTTAGGAAAACAATTGAAAGGGAATTAATGGATATTATCCAGGAAAAGCAATACGTCATTCCAAAGCACTTAAGAGAACAAAAAACAACAGAAACAAAACCTGGGTTATCTTTTAAGTCACCTAGCGGCAAAAACCTCAACTCACCTAACGATTCAAAGCCCAAACCTGCCTACAGCAGAGGGGGGGGGAACAATATTCTGGAAGAAGCACTAAAAAAACAAGTAATACAAAACAATTTATTAAGAGAAAAAAGAGTAGAATCTGATATAATTCGTTATACAGCAAAGAAAAATGAACGCATCGAAATGCACATCGAAACGACGGCAATTTTTGAGCAATACCGCAAATTGGAATGTAATAGGCTAAAAGAGCATTTCATAACCCCTCATACTCCTTTATTATCAGAGTATAAATACAAAATATGCCTATACGATATGACAAAACAACGTATTGAATCTTTACAAAAATCTATTGAAAATTAGATAATACCTACATCTCAAAATAAAACCCCGCCACAACTGGACGGGGTTTTTGATTTTCATCTCTAAGCCTAACCCGACTTAAACATCAAGAAGCAATCTTTGTGGATCCTCAAGGGCTTGTTTCATCCGCACGAGAGAGCTAACCGCTTCGCGACCATCAACAATGCGATGATCATAAGACTGCGCCAAATACATCATTGGACGTGCCTCGATTGAACCATCCTTCATCACCACCGGGCGTTTCTGGATTGTGTGCATACCAAGAATACCGGACTGCGGTGCATTCAAAATCGGTGTGGACATAAGCGAACCAAACACACCGCCATTGGTGATCGTATATGTGCCACCTGTCATATCATCCATCGTCAATTTTCCATCACGCGCCGCTTTACCAAAGCCAACGATTTTGGCTTCGATTTCTGCCATGCTCAACTGATCACAATCACGGATAACAGGAACAACAAGACCTTGCGGCGTAGAAACCGCAACGCCAATATTATAATAGTTCTTGTAAATAATATCGTCGCCATCAATTTCCGCATTAATCGCAGGGAATTCTTTCAATGCCTGAACAGCGGCTTTAATAAAGAATGACATAAAGCCAAGCTTAACACCGTGACGTTTTTCGAATATTTCCTTATATTCACCACGCAGCGCCATTACTGGGCCCATATCAACTTCATTAAATGTCGTTAGCATCGCCGCCGTGTTCTGTGCCTCTTTCAAACGACGCGCAATAACCTTACGCAATTTCGACATTTTAACACGCTCTTCACGTGGACCTGTCGCAGCAGGAGCAGCTGATGTCGCAGGAGCAGAAGCCGCACCACCGGAAGCAAGTGCCTTTTGAACATCTTCCTTCGTAATACGTCCATCTTTACCACTCGCAGGAATTGCCGTCGCATCCAGATTATTATCGTTAATCATTTTACGCACCGCAGGAGATGTTTTTGGATCAGCCGATGTGCTGGCCGCTTTCTCCACAGCAGGGGCAGCAGCAGCCTTCGCAGGCGCTTTATCTTCTTTCTTCGCAGCAGACACAGCGTCATTCGCAACGGCTCCAGCCTTCAATTCACCAAGGACAACGCCAACTTCAACAGTTTCACCTTCAGCAACAGAAATACTCACAATCACGCCATCCATCGGTGCGTTCACTTCCAATGTCACCTTATCGGTTTCCAGCTCTACAATCGGCTCATCCGCTTTTACGGCTTCGCCTTCTTTTTTCAGCCATTGCGCGACAGTCGCTTCTGCAACGGATTCACCAAGTGTGGGAACAACGATTTGAGTCATAATGATGCTTTCTTTCAATTATTAAGTAGCCTGAAAATATGTACCTGAATTTTCTATACATATTATAGAATTTTTTATCCCCCTTAATGTAAGCAAAGACGCGAGCCAGCGCAATGAGAAATACGCAAAACATCGCCTATAAATCACGCTAAAATAATATGTAAAAATCGGAGCCGCAAAGGCAAAAAACCAAAATGCACGTACAGCAACTAAAACAGTCATTAAAAGTGTTTCCAGCCAAGGCTCTCACCATCGAAACACAACGTTCGCGTATTTAAAAGAGACAAACCTAAGTTAAATTCTTTGAAGATACCTATAACTAACGGATTTAAATCAATTTTTTTAAATTTACAAATCATTTTTGACAGATTTTCTGGGGAAACGGCCAAAATCAGCTCATAATCATCGCCCCCTTTTAGCACATCTTCCAGCATTATTATGTTTCCATCTAAAGCCCGCTGTACGTCTTCTGAAAACACCATTTTGTCGAGATCGATTTCCGCACCCACCCCCGATGCGTTGGCAATATGCATGCAATCGGCAAGCAAACCATCCGAAATATCTGCTGCTGCATGCGCATATTGCCGCACGATTTCTTCAACATTCATACGTGGACATGGCACCTGATATCGAGACACTGCATGCGCATACCCTTGCATATCCAGCCCATCTTGCAAAACTTTTAGCCCCAAAGACGCATCACCAATATAATCCGTCAGCACGATACAATCACCATCCCTCGCGCCAGAACGCCGAACAGCCATCCCCTTTGGCACAACGCCCATCGCCGTAATGGAAATCGATAAGCCCCCCCCTTTAATTGATGTCGTATCTCCGCCGGAGCAAAACACATCGTAAGCCTCATTATCCTCTTGCAGAGCCTTGGAAAATGCCGCCAACCAAGCCTCTTCAGGCTTTTGCGGAAACGCTATATTAAGCTGATAGCACAAAGGCGTCGCCCCCATTGCCGCCAAATCAGATAAATTCACCCGCAACGCTTTACGTGCAATATTTGCAGGCATCTCCCCCGCCAAAAAATGCACATTCTCGTTGAGCGTATCACTGGTCACAACCAACTCATGCCCATCAGGAATATCCAAAACTGCAGCATCATCGCGCAACCCCGCCGTGCCCACATGCCCACGCGTTAGAGGCAGAAAATAACGCTCTATCATCTCGAACTCATTCATCGCAATAATCCGCATATTTTTTAAGCACGAGAACACCCAATATCCACGGGATTTCCGCAATAATCGTGAACAAAACAGTCACCGGTGAGAAATAGAGCAACGCCAAACCAGAGCTAATCCCTGTGTTATTAACGCCGGAACACACCATATATGTCTTCCGTTCAACAAGCCCCATACGCAAAGAAAATACCCATGACACGGCATATAAAAGCGCGAATAACACGCTACCAACCAGTGTCATGTAAAAAACTTCGCCGAGATTATTTAATATATAATCTTTTTCCAACGCCGTAACGACAGCAATCATTCCCGCAATACACACCGTAGAAAAAAATCGAGACTCCCGCCGTACATAGGTTTTCAACGTTTCATACTTACGCACAACGCCAAAATATAATGCCGCAGGCAAGAAAATACCCAGCCCCAAAGTAATGAATAATTGAATAATATTAATTTCTATAGCATCGTTCCCTAAAAAGAATATCAGAGATGGAATAACAAAAGGCGCAAGAGCATTTGTGATAACCGTTGCCGATAAAGCCAAAGACGGGTTTGCCCGCATTAACACCGCCACCGAGGTTGCCGATGCCCCGACAGGTGCGCACGCAATCAATAAGACACCCATCGCATAATCAGGCACCAAATAAAGCGCGGCATAATATATCGGCACAGGAAAAAATAGAAACCGGACAATGTAAAAAATAACAGATGATTTTACATTCGTGTGGCGTAACTCATCCATTGTTACATTGGAACAAGAAAAGAATATTGCTATAGAAATCAAAATCATAGCGGAGGATTTCGGCAAATATTCTAATCCAGGAAGAACAAGCCCCAAGATAACGCTCAGCAGCATAACCACATTAAAATTACGTACAATAAGGTCTTTCATGAATGCAGCCTCTTGCAGTATCCATGATGCACAGGGCCATGCCCACGCCCAACATCCAACTCATCAGCATGATTAATCGCCGCCGTAATATAAATTTTTGCAGCCTCAACCGACGCCTCAAGCGCAAAGCCACGCGACAAATACGCCGCAATCGCAGAGGATAACGTACACCCTGTTCCATGCGTATTTTTCGTATCTACCCGCGGCGCTTCATATATTTTTGTACCACCATCATAGGCGAGAACATCTTGCGCAACGCTGCCCTTTAAGTGCCCCCCCTTTAAGAATACAGCCTCTACATTCAAATTCAACAAGTCCTGCGCCGCGCGTTCCATATCAATCACAACCTTCCGCGCCAACTTTTCGGCCTCGGGAATATTGGGCGTTATAACATTCGCCAGCGGAAAAAGGCGCGTTTTCATCGCCTCTATCGCATCAGAAGAAATCAAAGCATCACCGCTGGTCGAGACCATAACAGGATCAAGAACAATATTATTCGGCTGATATTTCTCAATCGCATCTGCCACGGCATGCACAATATCGGCGTTTCCCAGCATACCGATTTTAAGCGCATCCACCCTGATATCTTCAAACACAGCATTTAATTGGTCCGTAACAAAAGCCGCAGGCACATCAACAGCCCCACTAACTCCTTGCGTATTTTGCGCAGTCAGCGCGGTCACCACCGCCATGCCATAAACATCCAGTGCTGCAAATGTCTTGAGATCAGCCTGAATGCCCGCGCCGCCCGATGGGTCAGACCCCGCGATTGATAAGACATTTGGGATCTGCTGGCTTAATATTATACTCATCGCGCATCCTCCACAGCTTTCACAAAACGTCGCGCCGCCGCTTCCGGATCAGCCACTTCACTCACCGCGCGCATCATCGCAACACCTTGCGCGCCCGCCACAATCACATCGCCCGCATTCTCTGGCGTAATTCCTCCAATTCCAACGACAGGAACAGGTGAACTTTTCGCCAACTGCGCAAAACCATCCGCACCCAAAACCGGTTTATCAGGCTTGGTCAACGTCGCGTGAAACGGCCCCGTTCCAACATAATCAATAATATCAGGGTCAAATGCATCATAATGCGTACGGGTAAAAGCCGTTAAACCGAGAATAGCATCCGTACCTATGATATTACGGGCTTCTTTCGCGCTCATATCCTCTTGTCCTATATGAACACCGTCCGCACCAATCTCAGCAGCCAATTCAACGTGATCATTAATAATAAATGGCACCCCCGAATCGGCTAGAACTCTTTGTACGCGCCGCGCTTCATCAGCAACGATATCACGCGTACACATCTTATTACGAAGCTGCACTATCGTTGCCCCACCCTTCACTGCCGCGACGACAACATCTTCGATCGCGCGTCCTGCACACACAGACGAATCGGCTATAAAATAAATAGAGAGATCAAAATTTTTGCGATAAATCATAAAAGTGACAGTGCAGAGCCAACACCATGAAGTCAAGAAAAAGGCTGTGTTCTATTTATTTCTTTTATTCTAAGTGTAGAATCTGTATTGTTTGCAGCCACAGATACAGCACTATAATAAATAAGAAGAAAACATGGATACAGAATTGAAGACAAGCGTATTTAAAGGCACGAACATCAAAACGCCTTTCGAGATCATGCGCGCCAGTGCAATCATTCATGCCAGTATGGATACATGCGGATTAAGTCTGATTAACTTTAATCTCACCACTTTTCTTACAAGGGGCCGAGAAGAAGATGCTCACTTCATTTTATCTCTTTGGGCAATTGAACCCATAAAGCATCAGACACAAAAATTCCGCCAAAACCCCAATGCAGGACAACAAGCGTTAATTATACGTACAAAAAAACTGATTGAGCGTTTAACAGAAAGAGAAGATACCTCAGATTATTTTCTTGAAACTGTTTTTACGCGGATGACACAACACATCAATAAAACACTCGCCGAGATTTGCCTGAATGACGACATAGTACAAAGCGCGTAGAATAACCCTCCTCCATAAGAAGAAATATTACTCTTCCGGATAAATAAAATTCAATTTTTCTCTACGGTTTTTATCATCAAAATCATTATCCATTGCCGCTGATTGCAGGCTGTAAACGTTATGATAACCAAGCGCATAAATCTGAGGGAAAACAATATCCGTCAGTGCAATCATCCGCGTCAAAACAAGAGAGTTCGTACAATACATTAAAACGGTAGCTCCCTTCGAAGGGATAGCTTGCTCCAAAATATCTTGTGTAATATCTGAACCAACATGCATAGCGCCCTTCATATGCCCTGCATCATATGCTTTCTTAGAACGCAAATCCAAAATAACAACATTTTCCAATTGTGACATTTCTTTAAATTTATCGAGAGAAAGAACATGTTTTTTATGATCCAACTTGGCCGCAAAATCATAATACGCATCATAATCCAAAACATCGTTATCAAAAGAAGCCCATGTCTCTTCCGCTAAATCTGAACAGATTCCTTCAAGATAATACCCGCCATCATTTTTAAAAATAAGCAGATGCTCTTGCGTATCCTTTTGTATAATTTTACCGCAATTCGTATACAGATCACTGGTTACCTTTAGAATATCAGGTGGAGTTTCACCATATTGCTTCACCGGTTTAAGCGTTGCCTCTAATATTCGGGGCGTATCGCCAGACCAATCCGGCATTTGAACATCAAGCACATCAAAATATCCATAATAGACAGCCTCATCCAACAGCGCCTGTTCATTATCAGGAAACGACACCCTGCATTCACAGCCATAGGATAAAGACGGAAATAGGAGTACAGCAGAAACAGCAAGAAAGCGTATCATTAAACGCTCAAAGCATCATTAATCAAAGCCGCTTGCTCTGCATGATGACGAGAGTTCGACCCAGTCGCCGGAGACGCCGCAGCAATACGACCAACATATTTAGGACGCCCCGCTTTATGTTTGATATCTGCCAACGTTTTTTCAATGCGACGATCAACAAAAGTCCATGCACCTTGATTTTCAGGTTCTTCCTGACACCAAACGATATCGGCATTTTTATATTGCTTAAGCTCTCCGCCCAATGCCTCCGAAGAAAATGGATATATTTGCTCCAAACGCAGGATAATAACATCCTTAAGTTTACGCTTACGGCGCTCTTCCAACAGATCGTAATAAACCTTACCCGTACAAAGAACAACGCGCTTCATTTTTTCCGGCTTGGCCAGAGTATCCATATCATCATCCCACAAAACGCGGTGGAATGTGCTGCCCTCTGTGAACATATACATCTCCGAAACGGCGAGCTTATGTCGTAACAATGATTTCGGTGTCATCATGATAAGAGGTTTACGGAATTCACGATGCATCTGACGACGCAATGCGTGGAAGTAATTCGCCGGTGTTGTACAGTTACAAACCTGCCAGTTATCATCTGCAGATAGTTGCAAGAAACGCTCAAAACGCGCGGAGGAATGCTCTGGCCCTTGGCCTTCATGCCCATGCGGCAACAACATAACAAGCCCCGACATACGCAGCCACTTACTCTCGCCCGAGGAAATAAACTGGTCAATCATCACTTGCGCGCCATTGGCAAAGTCACCAAATTGCGCTTCCCAAATTGTCAGCGTTTTCGGATCAGCCAAGGAATAACCATATTCAAACCCAAGCACCGCCATTTCAGATAACGGACTATCATGCGCTTCGAATTTCGGTTGATTAGGCTTAATATGTTGAAGAGCCACATGTTTATGCTCGTTCTCTTGATCATACCAAATCGCATGGCGGTGCGAAAACGTTCCACGCCCGACATCCTGACCGGATAGACGAATAGCATAGCCATCATCAAGCAATGATCCAAACGCCAAAGCCTCAGCCATGGCCCAGTCAAAACCTTTTCCGGTTTCCAGCATTTTTTCTTTATTGGTCACAACGCGTTGAAGTTTTTTATTGATTGCAAAATCTTCAGGCACATGTGTCAGCACTTTACCAATACGCTGAATATCTTTTTCCGGCACATCAGTTTCACCACGGCGATCATCGCCAGAGGCAACTTTCAAGCCTTCCCAAGCACCTTCAAGGTAATCAGCACTGTCTGCTTTATAACTTTCAACCTCGTCAAAAGCCTCGTTCAGCAATGCAATGAAGTCATCTTGTACTTTTTGTGACTCCGTCTCAGTAATCACACCTTCGTCAATCAACTGGTTTGCATATTTACTACGCGCAGTTTCTTGCTCAGCAATTTTCTTATACATAAGAGGCTGTGTGAAAGCAGGCTCATCACCTTCATTATGGCCAAATCGGCGATAACAAAAGATATCAAGAACCACATCTTTTTTAAATTTCTGACGGAACTCCGTCGCCATCCGCGTCATATAAACAACCGCCTCCGGATCATCACCATTCACGTGGAAAATCGGTGCATCCAACATCTTCGCCACATCCGTACAATACGGGCCGGAGCGCGAAAATTTTGGCATCGTCGTGAAACCAATTTGATTGTTAATCACGATATGCAGCGTGCCGCCAACGCGATACCCCGGCAATTCTGAAATCATAAATGTTTCCGCGATAATGCCCTGCCCTGCAAAAGCAGCATCACCATGGAACAACAATGGCAAAACTGCCGTAGATTGAACATCATTACGCTGCACTTGCTTCGCGCGTACTTTTCCAATAACCACAGGGTTAACAAACTCCAGATGAGATGGGTTTGCCGTCAAAGACAAATGAATGCTCTTTCCATTGAACTCGCGATCGCTGGAGGTTCCAAGATGGTATTTCACATCGCCCGTTCCAAGCACATCATCCGGTGTTGAAGATTGCCCCTGAAATTCCGCAAAAATCGTTCTAAAAGGCTTGCCCATAACATTGGCCAAAACATTCAAACGTCCACGATGCGCCATGCCGATAATGACTTCTTCCAGCCCAAGTTCCGCGCCGCATTTCATAATCTCTTCAATCGCAGGGATCAGAGCCTCACCACCGTCAATACCAAAACGTTTTGCACCTGTGTGTTTCTTATGCAGGAATTGCTCAAAACTCTCGGCCGCAGTTAAACGCTCCAAAATTGCTTTCTTCTTTTCATCCGTAAAAGAAATTTTATTTTCCGGGTTTTCAATACGTTCTTGTATCCACTCCCGCTCTTCAACGTTACTCAGATGTCTATATTCCATCCCGACCGTGCCACAATAAACGTTCTTTAATGCCACAAGAAGCTCGCGCAATGTTGCATTTTGCAGCCCGAAAACACCATTTAGAAAGATACTGCGATCGTAGTCATTATCAGTAAAACCATGATATGCGGGATCAAGTTCTGGATGTTCTTCAACAGACTTCATGCCCAACGGGTCAATATTGGCAAGCAAATGCCCGCGGAAACGATAGGAACGGATCAACATCAGCGCACGAATAGAATCTAAGGCTGCTTGCTGTATATCGGCTGCACTAGCACCACCTTTTTTTGCTTTCGCCGAGGCATCATTTGCCACCTCAACCACAATACCATCAGCAGGCGCAACAGCTGCACTGCCAAAGTTACGCAAATCGCGTGCATTTTCATCAGGTGTCCAGCTTGCCCCCGAGAGTTCTTTTAGGAACAAGGTTTCACTATCTTTAAGGCCACAAAAAAAGTCACGCCAGCTCTCATCAACATTTACCGGAGCTTTCAAATATTGCACATAAAGATGCGCAATATACTCCGCATTTACACCACTTAAAAAGGTTTGATCCTGCTGTGCCTGTGTCATGGCCTAAAATCCTTATAATATAATCGAAAACTTAAAATTACTCGCTTCAAAAAAGCACAGCTACGCAAGGCAGCCATAGGAGAATATCCCTTATGACAGAGTATAGACAACTACGTTATTTTCAACTGTTTTTACGCATTTTTGCGAAGTGCAGTAGCAATAGAAGATATAGCACTATCCTCGGCGGCACTTACGTTCATAGGATGATTTGCATCTTCGGCAGAAAGGCCGGAAAACTCGCCAACGATACGGCTAAGAGCCTTACCAAAGAAGCCTTTTTCAGGGGCTTGCTCTTCACCAAACTCACCGTAAGCTTGCGCAACGGCAGAGGCAATTTCGAGAAGCATTTTAATATAACTTTTAACATCACCTTCACTTGCCGTAGCTTTCAAAATAAGAACAGCTTTTTCACATTGTGGTTCAATGTTAAACACACCTTCTGACCATGACGGCCATTTATCCTTTGAGCGCAAAACCTCAGCCGCAATCTCTTTCATTAATTCCGAGCCTTCATGAAGCTTGGCTATCTCCTTAATACAGGTTTCCAAAGCGCGCATTTCACGCTCATCATCTTGCTCACCCTCTTCATCCTCGGTAAAACTAACATGCATACCAACACGGTAAGGCAAACTTACAATAAGTTCGACGTCCTCGTCTGAAAAAGAAGAAAGCTGTGTCATAGAGACTCCCGTAAATTAAGGTTATATATAAATTGTATTTAACGCGCCCGCAATTCTGCGCAGAGCCTTACGCTCATCCAAAGAGATATTAATGAATTGTTCCCAATCCTTATACGGCATACCAATCTTGGCAGCATGCCTTTTGCCCTTCATATAAAACAAGTAAACACGGATTTTATCCATTAAAGGCGTTTCCTTGCCATATTCCCTAAAAGCCAGCGCAACAGATTCACCAATTTCGATTAAGTGATTTTTAAAGGCACTAACTTCTTTTACATCAACGTGATCCGACAATATATCAATCGCCCGATGGCACTGCCCCTCAATTGTGTCTAAATCTTTTGACCATTCTTTCCATTCAGGCTTGCGCCTTACAGTTTCACTAATCACATATTGCACAGTTTCCGCGCCGAACACCTCTTGCGAATAGGCTGTTATGATACTAGACAGCGCAAGCATTTCCGCTTCATCAGAATCATCGCCGCCCGTTTCATCACTTTGAGAAATGAACAAGCCAACGCGATATGGCAAACTCACCAATAGCGTGCGTTGTTCCGTAGAAAGTTGATCGAGGAAACTCATGACAGAAAGAACACCTTTGTTAATAGTCTATTGCGCGATACTACACGGAAACGGTGTAAAGCTCAAACCTCTATTTTAGAAACGAGAATAGAGCGCATTTTACATCTAAAAAACAAGGCACCCCACAGGATGCCTTGCTCAACATTACAATTCAGACAGATTAAGCCGCAAGAGCTTCCAATGTCGCCGTCCCTAATCCGGCAGGACTTTCAGATACAATAAACCCTGCAGAACGCATCGCGTCCATCTTCGCAGGCGCCGTATCATCAGCGCCGGAGATAATCGCACCGGCATGGCCCATACGCTTACCCGGAGGAGCCGTCGCACCGGCAATAAATCCGGCAATAGGCTTCTTGTTTTTAAGGCTTTTATAGAATTCACAAGCCTCAAGCTCGTCCGTTCCACCGATTTCACCAATCATCAAAATCGCTTCGGTTTCGTCATCAGCCATAAATAATTCGATACAATCGATAAAGTTCGTGCCATTAATCGGGTCGCCGCCGATGCCGATACATGTCGATTGACCAAGGCCAACCGCGCCTGTTTGCGCAACAGCTTCATACGTCAAAGTACCAGAACGTGAAACGATCCCGACTTTACCGCGCTTATGAATATGCCCCGGCATAATACCGATTTTACATTCATCAGGCGTGATAACACCCGGACAATTCGGCCCGATAAGACGTGTTTTAGACCCTTGCAATGCGCGCTTAACCCGAACCATATCCAAAACCGGAATACCTTCGGTAATACAAATCGCAAGTTCCATTTCCGCGTCAATTGCTTCCAAAATAGCATCCGCAGCAAACGGAGGCGGCACATAAATCACAGTGGCATTTGCCCCCGTAACGTGACGCGCCTCGTCCACAGTGTTAAACACAGGCAAACCAAGGTGATCAGCACCACCTTTACCTGGTGTAACTCCACCAACCATTTTACTACCATACTCGATAGCTTGCTCGGAGTGGAATGTACCTTGTGAGCCTGTAAAGCCCTGACATATTATCTTAGTTTCTTTATTGATAAGTACTGACATGATTACGCGGCCTCCTGCGCTTTTTGTGTTGCTTCCACGACTTTTTGGGCGGCATCGTCCAAATCATCGGCAGAAATAATCGGTAAACCGGAATTCGCCATGAGTTCCTTACCCTTTTTAACATTTGTACCTTCAAGGCGCACAACCAATGGCACAGAAAGATTAACCTCCCTCGCCGCAGCAATAACACCCTCTGCGATAACATCACATTTCATGATCCCGCCAAAGATATTCACAAGAATACCTTTCACATTCGGATCAGACAGAATAATTTTGAACGCAACGGTTACACGCTCTGCATCTGCGCCACCCCCGACATCCAGAAAGTTTGCAGGCTCGCCGCCTTTAAGCTTAATGATATCCATCGTAGACATCGCAAGACCAGCGCCGTTAACCATACAACCAATATTCCCGTCCAAACGGACATAGGAAAGCTCATGGTCAGAAGCCAATTTTTCGTTCGCATCTTCTTCTGTTTCATCGCGAAGCGCGACAATTTCAGGGTGACGATACAAAGCATTCGCATCAAAGCTCATTTTTGCATCCAGTGCCATAACTTCATCACCAACAAGAATCATAGGGTTGATTTCAACAGAATCAGCATCAAGATCCATAAATATTGCATAAAGGTTAGAGAAAAACTTCACCGCACTTTTCACCTGCGCACCTTTAAGACCAAGGCCAAATGCCAACTTACGACAATGGAAGCCAGAAATCCCAGAGGCAGGATCAACGGATACTTTAATAATCTTCTCAGGTGAATTTTCAGCCACCTCTTCAATATCCATACCACCTTCTGTAGACACCATGAATGCGACGCGCTTCGATGCACGATCAAGAACAACAGAACAGTAATATTCTTTCTCGATATCAACACCGTCAGTCACATAAAGGCGTTGTACTTCTTTCCCTTCAGGGCCTGTCTGTTTTGTCACCAAAACATTACCCATCATGGCTTCCGCAGCAATACGCACCTCATCAACAGTCTTACACAGGCGAACCCCGCCTTTACCGTCAGGATCGTTTGTGAAGTGACCTGCACCGCGTCCACCTGCGTGGATTTGCGCTTTAATCACATATAAATTCGAATCAGGCATGCTTTCCGCCGCCTTCACAGCCTCATCCACGCTCATCGCGGGAATGCCTTTGGGCACGGTAACACCGTATTTCTCTAATAAATCTTTTGCTTGGTATTCATGAATGTTCATCTAAGGGAACTCCGTTCAGAAAATTTAGGACAGACATATCAACAGACACGCCGACACTTACCTAATCAGGTGTAACACTCTTGATTCCATTTGAAAACCGCAAATTTCATAAATATTAAAAACAATTTTTGAATCATTTTATTGCACACTCCTTTTGACAAAGGGGGTCGCATTACCGTACAATAGGATTTAAGTGTAAATGAGTGGCACATGTATGTGCGTTAAACGGTGAAAACACGTGGATTACCGCGTAAAAACAAGAAAATAAATACCGATGACAACATACAAGAGAAACCATATAGTATAATAAACGCTGGATAAGAAGGGTATTTTGAACATGGCTGGTCCAAATCAAACGGGTGATACAGACAAAAAAGAAGAAGAACGTCCTAACAATGACGATCTTTCCTTGACGACAAGTCAAGACGACCAGAACACTAACCCTACAGAGCAAACGACACTGCCCCCTACGGACGCAATCATTGCCGACACCGTTATCGCAGACAGCGATTCAGATCTGGATAAAGAATTCAAACGTGAACAAGAGCACATAAAAGAAGAGCTTAACGCAGCACAAAGCGCGGAACGTTCAGTAATGGTTGGCCGTGATAACAACAATATCGGCGAGACAGCAACATCAAACGCTGTGCTTGACGCAACAATGGCAGTTACCCCCGGTGACACAGCACAAGACATCGAAAATGATGCACATAAAAACGAAACACAGTATGGTTTTGGCGCAGATGCTGCATCCAAACAAATGAATGATGCCCTCTCCGGCGCTGGCGAAGGAAAAACACAAACGACATTCACGGCACACACACGTGAAGAGGAAGCAAGACGCAAAAGAGAAGACTCTATGGCAAACATCAGAGCAATCGCCATGACTTCCGCTGTTGCTGCTGCCTATGCTGCGATAGAAGAAGCCCTGCAAGATATGGGGATAGAACTTACCGATTTAACCAATGTTTTCTCAGAGATCGACGCGCAAGCAACCGAAATGCTGGATTCCCTTGGTAAAGAAGCAGACATTGTGGAAGTTAGACTCGCAGAGTTAAAACAAGAGCTACAAGATCTTCAAGATGGAAAAAGCCTACTTTACACAGGTGACGATCCGGAAATGAAGGCCGCACAAATAGCCCTGAAAGAAGCGGAAATAGCAAACGCAGAAGCACGTCTTGAGCTGATAAATAATACAATAACGTCTACCAGAGACCAGATTCAAGAAACCAAAGACAAAATAGAAGTTGCACAAGAAAGATACGATAACCTAGCAGAACAAGAGCGTATCGCAAAATTGCGCGGCGACCCAAACAACAATCTCGCTGAAATCCAAGCCCAAATGGTTCTTGCAAAAGCTGACGTTGATGCCGCAAAAGATTCGATAGAAGATCTTAAAGACCAAGCAAGAATGACCGAGAGCATCGCAACGCTCGTCGGTGACTTAAAAGGCGAAAGTGAAAGCTGTGGCCTAACCGCTGCAATAGAACACGAAAAAGCTGCTCAGATTAACGCGCGAACCGCATTAATAGAAACACTGACCGCCGCCACAGCAGACGGCAACTTGGATGAAGCAGAACTGGCCGCCATAACAAGCGGTTTAAATGCCGCTGGAATATCTCAAGAATCAAAAAGTGAATTCATAAACAGCTTTACCGCAACAAACGGTACAATCACAATCGCTGATGCCAACTCCCCTGGTGGCACGACAACGCTGACAGGTGGTGACGCCACCGCATATTTGCAATCCCAATGGGAAGAAATCAAAGAAGAACAAACAGCCGCAACAGAAAATGTACAAGAAAAAACAGCTGACGTTATTGCTGCCGAGGCAGAAGTCGCCGCGTTGACAGCACAAGTTGCAACACAACAAGCCGCCCTAAATGCCGCAGAAGGAACCCTGGGAACAGAACAAGCAGAAAGCGATGCAGCAACAGCCGGTGCAGCCGAAATTAAAGAAGTAACCCTGCAATACGATTCTGTATATGACTACATGTCAACAAACTACAGCGTCACAATGTTGGGTATAACAAGGGGTAGTGGACAAAACATTGATGACCTTGACGATGACCCAAACAGAATACTAAAAGATAATGATGGCAATCTTGTTTATGTCAGTCCGGATACGCAAGAAATGTATACACTGGATATAGACAGTAACGGAAATCAAACGGTGGTTCCGGTATCCCCCGTAGAGACCATCGAACTTTATCAAAAAATGTATAGTGAAAAGCTACTACCGAGAAACTTCGTCAAAAACGAAGGTGGTGCATATGAAGAATACAGCAAATCTGACACATTCACTGAGAGTATTCTTAAATCATTAGTCCCCGGATACATGGAAGCTGATGAACAACAAGCTCTCGTCGACAAGGCCGCAGAGATAGAAAAGCAAGACGTTGTCGTTGCAAAAGCCGCAGCAGACGAAGCAAAAGCAGCCTTAGCCACAGCACAAGGCGACGTAGACAGCAACCAAAGTGACTTAACAGCATTGCAAACAAAACTTGCACAAGCACAGGATCGCTTAAGACTTGCAAATACCGCTGCCGCAGAATTCGCAGCAGAAAATGCAGCTATTACCGATGCCGCCGCAAACGAAACGTCTTCCGTTGATACAACAGCAGCAAACAAAACTGATACACAATGGGAAACGTCAGAAACACATAATCTGGATATTCCAGATCATGACTTGGCTGATGCCGCAGTCTCTCGTAATGCTGCATTAGAGAAAATTGAAATGACCGCCCTTAACGGTGGAACATTATCTCAAGAAGATTACGACACGCTAAAAGATGCACCCGGCATGTCAGCAGAACAGCTTGATGACATGATGGCAAAAAATAAAGTCACATTAGATAATCAACAGGCACAAACCAACACGGTTACTGCATCCAACACAATGACAGCACAGCATTTTGGTGTTCAATTTGATTTTGACCCAATTCAAACATCGATGGCACCGTCCCCTGATCAAAATGGCGTGTCACCCGCAACAAAATACGAAAGTTTTGCAGACAGCATGGAATTCGCAAACACGAATGACCCATCATCGCAAACAAATTCATATGACTCAGTCGCTGTAAAACAGGGTGAAAGCCCACCAGCAGCAACTTCAGGCTTTGCCGCTGCACTTGCAGCAACACCAGATGACGCTGGAGCAAGCGCTCCGAAGGTCGATGGCATGACACCAGCACAAGCAGAACAGCTTAGACTAGAAGAAAACCAACGCCAAGCAGCGCAACTAGCAGCACTTACAACAAGTGCCGGCGCAGGTGCTGGCGGTGGAGGCGTAGCCGGAGCATAATAATAAATGGTAAAGTGATAAAGGGATGATAAAAATTGACAGACTTACCAAATAATACAAATGAAGATACACCAACGGAAGACGCGACAAACGTTGCAACCTCCGCTGATGTTGATAATGGAGACCTAACGGCTTCTCCTGAAATTCAACGCGAGAGAAGTCTCAACAACCGCCGGGCGATGCTTCGAAATGTTGAAGAGCTTGACGGAATGAACTTGCTCGCCTTCTTAATGTCTTTCTTTATGGGCATTGATGATGATAAAGGTATGAACGGTAAAAATGCCATTTCTGCCATGGCAAAAGCACTTTCGATAGATACAACAACATTACAAAACACTGTGACACAATACAGGTCTGGTGATATATCCATGTTTAATGCCGCCACCACGGTGCGCAGCAACATGAACATATCACAAGCAGACTTGTCACGCGCAGAAGATGTCGTCTCACAATATGCAACAACCGGAAACCCTTTGTTGGAGCTTATAGCATCAAAAGAATCCGGTGGTGATTACAACATCGTATATGGCGGCAGACGCATTAACGCCACCGAAATGAGTATTAATGACGTCATTGCATGGCAAAGAAACTCTACTCAAAACGAAGGTGCAGCCTCATCGGCAATCGGTAAATATCAAATTATCAGAAAAACACTAACCGGGCTAAAAGAAGAACTCGGTTTGAGTGGTGACGAATTATTCGACGAAGCAATGCAAGACCGCATGGCAGTCGCATTACTGGAACGCCGCGGCTATGATGATTACCTTGCCGGCGATCTTTCCGAAAGTCGCTTCATGAAGAACATTTCGATGGAATGGGCATCCATGCCAAAAGACGCAAGTGGCGTAAGTTATTACGCAGGCGATGGCCTGAATAAAGCACATGCATCCCCTGCAACACTTTTGATCGCCATGCAACATGCCAAAAACACCCCAATAGCATCACCAAACCAGACCGCTTTTAATAATGGTGGCATAGCGGAGCAAGACTCACAACAACCAGATCCTCTTCCATTTGATGGACAAGGTGTTAATGTTATCGCTGCAGCCGCGCAAGCTGATGCCGCAAATTCACTAGATGTGACAGCACCGGTAACAAGCCCTGTGCTAGTATCATAACCATTAAAGTTTCTTAGCGGTTTCTTTACCAATTCTGCTCTACCATAAAGATTGAGGCTTCAGCCTTCGTTTGCGCATTCACGCGCAAGCTAATCATTTTCTATGGTTTAAACATGTTCACAAAACAAAAATATATCAGCATCAGACTCTGCCTGGCACTTTATGCGACAGGGCTGTTGCTTGCGCCAACATCCGGTTTTGCAAAAGATGACACGCGCCCTGCTCCGCTGCATATAAAAATCAATAATTCAAAATCACCCTCATCAAAAAAATCGTTCAATATTAGAGTTGGAAAAACGCCTGAAAAAATAACGATCAAAAAAAGACAGATTGAAGACACAACGCCGAAGACAAAAGAAAATAAAGTCGCGCCAGCACCAATCACAAATACGCGCTCTACCCCCGTCAAAAATATAACGCCTAAATTGATAGAAACACGCGCCTGCCACGAAAGCACTTCTAAAAATTCGAATCGGTATAAAAATTTAGCCGATTCTTTAAAACTTTACCTCACAGCGCAAAATCGTGACTCATCACTGATTGATGATATCTACCAAGCCAGCATTGCCACCCATATAGACTTCGAACTCTTACTTATCACAGCAATGATTGAAAGCGACCTTGGCCGTGTGACAAAATCCTCCACCAGCTCCGCGCGCGGCATCTTCCAATACATTGAACCAACATGGCTTGTCTTGATAAAACGTTATGGCGCACGAATCGGCCAAAAGAACTATGCCAGTGCTATTACAATCAATACTGAAAGCTACCTACCAGAGATTACAGATGCTAGCCAATTCACAAAAAAAGATATCCTTTCCCTGCGTGATAACACAAAAATTGCGGCTCTTATCAAAGCAAATCAGTTAAAAGACGAAGCAAAAATTGTCGCAAAATATAAGGCCGGACAACGCATTAACGCGACAGATCACTATATCGTACATATGTTGGGCTTATCTCAGGCACGCACCTTTTATACTCTCTTAAAAAACGAATCGTCTAATATCTTGGCCAATTTAAACAATAAAGGCTTCAAAGAGGCTATACGCCTCAATCCTACCTTTTTCTACAATGCACAAAACAAAGCCTTAAGCGCAGCAGAAGCCTACACTCAATTCCATCGTAAAATTTCACAGCAATATAAAAGATTACACACAATTAGCGAAAAATATGGAAATGGCGATCTGCCCAGCTCGCGCTGTAATTTGCCAAAAATACAAACAGTATCCGCCGCAAAAATAATAAAAGGCCGGAATAAACTCTAGAAACAAAAAACCGCGCCAACATTCATCATATCGCCGCGGTTTCAAAATTATATATATCGCTGCCTATTAAGCCGCAGCAGCCTTATCGGCAAACAAACCTTCAACGGCGGCACGCTCTTCACGCAACTCTTTATCCGTTTCATCAAGACGGCTTTGCGAGAAGGCATCAATTTCCAGCCCCTGCACAATTTCGTAGCTGCCGTTTTTACATGTCACGGGATAACCAAAGATTACGCCCTCTTCTATGCCATAAGATCCATCGGATGGAACAGCCATAGACACAAACTCACCTTCCGGTGTGCCAAGCGCCCAATTGCGCATATGATCAACAGCAGAACTCGCAGCACTCGCAGCAGAAGATGCGCCACGTGCTTTAATAATCGCGCCACCACGTTGTTGCACATCAGGAATAAATGAACCTTCGAACCAAGCCTGATCGACCTGATCCATCGCTGCCGCACCCTTAACAGTGGCATGGTGAATATCAGGATATTGTGTTGAGCTGTGGTTACCCCAGATAATCATATTCTTCACATCGGTTGAGTGAACCCCTGTTTTCTCGGCCAACTGACTCATCGCACGGTTATGATCCAAACGCACCATCGCAGTAAAACATTTAGGATCAAGATCAGGTGCATTTTGTTGTGCAATCAACGCATTTGTATTTGCAGGATTACCAACTACCAAAACCTTCACATCGCGTTTTGCATGCGCGTTCAAAGCCTTACCTTGTGGCCCGAAAATTCCGCCATTGGCCTCAAGCAAATCTTTGCGCTCCATACCATCTTTGCGCGGCATCGCGCCAACAAGCAATGCAAAGTCAACATCCTTGAATGCAACATCGGGATCATCAGTCGCAACCGTACCTGCCAAAAGTGGGAATGCACAATCATTAAGCTCCATAATCACGCCCTCAAGTGCGCCCAGCGCAGGGGTAATCTCCAATAAATGCAGAATAACGGGTTGATCCGGCCCCAACATTGAACCTGATGCAATGCGGAATAACAACGCATAACCAATTTGTCCTGCTGCGCCTGTTATGGCTACTCTTACTGGGTCTTTCATGGAAAATCTTTCTTTGATAAATGGAAAATCATTACCCTTTAGAAATAGCGTTTTTTATGATTGAGGGCAAGAGGAGAGAATACAACAGCACATATCTGTGACGATATTAATCTTCGTGAACCAGATGTTGCTCATTTAACAAAGCTCTATTTTTGACAGATTCATTCAAATAGCTCATGAAATAGAAATTTTGAGCGCGGGACTCTTCTTTTCTTCGTGCTTCAACAACCGCCTCTGCCACGAGATCCGACTTATATGTGCCACTAAATTGTGTCGTATCAATGCTGTTATCATCTTCCTGAAATTGAAATTCCATTAGAATGTCTTCCAACCACTTATTAACATATTCGGCATATGATGAATCATATGCCGAATCAGCATCTAATCCTTGAAACAACGGAGATTCAGAAAGGCTTTCATCAATGCTCTCATCCGTATCACCCAAATTGATTTCCTGAATTTCAAGCGCCATAACCTGCGACAAAAGCTGGTCTAGCTTCAAATCATCACCACGCTCAAAAGACGTCAAGGCATGCTCAAACAGCTTATCAGCTGCTTCGTATGCATCATTCGTGCTGCGTACGGTAAAATCAGCCGTCACAGGTAGCATAGCACCCTTTTCAGGCCCTTGCGTATCTTTTTTAGAAAAATGATTATCAAGACTCATTGTATCTACCCGTTAAAATAAAATATTCATTATTATTTTTTCTTTATTTATAGCATGTAAAATACAATTTCGCAAGAAATTCACCAAAAACGGAACTATTATAGAAACCAACCACTATTCAAGATTAACAAGCCAATACCTACGACAATCAATACATAGCCAACATATCTGATTGCATCATCTTTCCCACCTGGACGGTCCAATAACAAAACGCACTCATCATGCTGCTGCGGATTATAAAAAACCATAAGATTTTCTCCTTCAGGGAAACTCTCACACGCCGCGTCAACGTCATCTTTAACGATCAACGCAGCGCCAAACACAACACGCTCTCCTTTATAAGGCGTTCCCTCAACATCATATTCATACTGCATGGTAAATCGATACTGCCTGTAATCATCACTACCGGCAATCTTTGTACTCATCCCCGTTTTTTCAATTTTAACCATCCGCCCTTTTGCTTGCGGCCAAAGGCGCGCTTCGGCAATCTTCGCCTTAACCTTACGATTGATATAGATAAGATAAGCCCCCAAAGGAACAAGCCAGAAACCAACGAGAAAAGGTGCTACTTCCATTTTATTACTCCACGCTCTATTTTAACGGATATTCATCTTGTTACTGGCAGCGTTTTTGATTATTTAATTGTTCTACAAAAGGAAAATTCAAGAAAAAATTAGCAGCCTCAAAATCATGCGGACTTTGTATATAATGCACTATAGAGTTCTTCCACTCAGGGTATTTTTTTAAAAGCGCCGCAGTAAACATTTTAAATTCAGCACGCTCATCATTCAGTTTACGACATGTACAGGCTCTTTCATCCGCCTTCTGTTGCTTTGACATCATAGATGAATTACATTTTTTCCTTCCACCACCCATATCAGTACACTTCGCATATAACATCATACATCCCAAAGCCCCTTGACCCATAGAATTCTGCATATCATTCAGCAATTTCAAATCACGTATTGCTGAATTTTGATAAATATGCACCAGCGGCAATGTTTCTTCCAAATGAATATCCGCGCAGACTTCAGAAGCTTTTGCGACCCGTTGAGACCAGTCACTAAAAACAAGACTGCCCTCTACTGTTCGGCCCATTATTCTTAGGTTATACTTTACACGCTTGCCTTTCCAATGCGGATATTGTTCTAATGTTCTTTCCTTAACGGTATGAATGAATTTCAGAAATTCAAGCCCCATACATTGAGACATCAACTCACTCTCAGGAATATCCTCACTAAACATATGAGGATTATATTTATGTTGTTTCAACAACTGACGCACAGCATCAGCCCTTTTCTTCTCGACCTGTTCCGTTAAAATGATATCTTCAATCTGATTGCTTTTAGCCCATATATTCATGGGGGAAAATAAGAATACAATCAAAACCAATAGGCTTAAGTTCAAAACAAATTTCATAATATTACCTTCTCGAATTACATTAACACCATTCATCACTCTGCATTTCCAACAACCGTGAAACGGTGCGCTCAAACTCATAAGCATGGTCATGGCCGGCATAGAGGTGTTCTGCCTCCACCGCGGCGGATATAATAACACTGGTATGTGCCTCATACAGCGCATCAATCAGATTCATAAGGCGTTTGGCCTCGTTCCGCCGATCATAACCGAGTTTAGGAATACCCTCCAGAAAGACAGTATGGTACTTGCGGGCAATCTCCAGATAATCTTCCGCGCCGTGGGGACGTTCGCATAATTGTGCAAAGGTAAAACGCGCAACACCAGCCGCAGCTTTCTTCACTTCAATATCACGGCCCTTCACACGCAAGGTGTCTTTTTTAGGCTTCTCCCCATTGGTTAAATCCTTAAAAATATCATCCATTGTTTTGGTGGTTGCTCTGCCAAGCGGTACAAAATATGTGCCGTCAATCTGGGTCTTCTGCGTGCGGTAATCATACGGACTATTCAAATGGAACGTATTCACCTTGGTTTTCAACAATGCAATAAACGGCAAGAACCTGTCGCGCTGCAAACCATTTTTGTAAAGATCATCCGGTGCCCAATTGCTGGTCGTGACAACCGTAACATCATGCTCAAACAATATTTTAAACAAGCGCCCTAAAATCATCGCATCGGTAATATCAACCACATGAAACTCATCAAAGCATAAAACGCGGGAATTACTGGCAATCAACGCCGCCAGTGATGGTAAGGCCTGATCAACAATGCCCATGACACTGCCATCCATGCTGCGCGAATGGATATAATCATGTACCTCGATCATAAATTCATGAAAATGAACACGGCGCTTTTTAACCGTATCAGGCAATGCGTCATAAAATAAATCCATCAACATAGATTTACCGCGCCCGACACCACCATGAAAATAGATCCCTTTGGGAGAAACCACGCCTTTACTGCCCTGAGTCAAGCGTTTGAACAAGCTGGCTTTGGGTGCGTTTTCACGCGCCATAACCTCATCAAACAGACGCTGAAGTTCAGCAACGGCTTGTTCTTGCACCGGATCAGGCTTGATATCACCAAATTTTAAGCGGCTTTGATATATTTCAATGGGTGTCTGGGTCATGTTCTTAGATCATGTTTCGGGTGATATTTTCGGGGCAGAAAGTTTAATCAGAATGATAGACAGCTCATACAGCCCGAGCAAAGGCAAAGCCAGCATGACTTGACTAATCATATCAGGTGGCGTCAGAAAAGCTGCAAGAATAAAGGCTATAATCACCGCGTATTTCCTTTGGCGTATCAGAAATTCTGCACTGATCAGCCCAACGCGCCCTAAAAGTGTAAGGAAAACAGGTAGTTGGAAACATATACCAAATGCAAAAATAAGCGTCATGATTAAATCCAGATATTCGCTGACCCGTGCCTCTAACTGTATCGGCAGAGCCATATCACCAGCGGAACTTTGAAAGCTTAGGAAAAAAGGCCACGCCATCGGGATAACCAGATAATAAACACATGCCCCGCCCAGAAAGAACAACACCGGCGTTGCCAGCAAAAACGGCAGAAAAACCCGCCGCTCATTTTTATAAAGACCGGGAGCGACAAACACCCATATTTGAATCAACAACATCGGAAATGTCAGAAAAATTCCGGAGAAAAATGCCACCTTCATATAGGTGAAGAACGCTTCCGTCAGACCAGTATATATCAATCTGTTCGTATCGTTTTCCTTCATCGCATCGGCAAGAGGCTGCACCAAAAAGCCATAAATATCATCAACGAACACGAAACAGATTGCTGTTCCGAACACCATCATGCCAATCACCCAAATAAGGCGCGCACGCAGTTCAACCAAATGAGCAACAATCGGCTTTGCAGTTTGTTCTGTGTGTTCTTCCGTGGAAAGGGTTATATCCTCACTCATCACTGCTGCCCTCTTCTTTTGGCGGCGTTTCTGGAACAACAGCATATTCTGCGTCAGCCTCGGCTTCATCAAAATCCTGAGCTTCAAAATTCACACTCTTACGAATATCATTTAGATCAGCATCATGCATCACATCATCAAATTGCTGGGAAATCGCGAATTTAATATATTGCAGCCGCCGGAACACACGCCCCAAGCCAACCATCAGCACAGGGATTTCATTCGGCCCCACGACAATTACCAACAATGCAATAACGACCAGTAATTCAGCCCAACCAAAATCAAGCATCGCTTACCCCCCTATACAATTCCAAGAACGTGAAAACTCAAGATAATGCCAAGAACATATCCCGGAACAACAATCAACGCATTAAACCCAATCGCCACATTTAAAAGCGCAGCCCGCTCTCCATCACTCAAATCAGCCTCACGCGCCAATTCATTCTGCGCATTCCCTGTTTCATGTATTGCATTGGTAAATTCCCAGTAAAGCCCGATTAATGTCATCGGAATAATGAGAATGCCTAAAAACTGCACCACGAATGGATTATAAAACCCGATAACAAAAACACAGATAGAAAACAAGGACATAACGGATGCACTTACCTCATTCATATTTAATGATTTCTCAGAAAAGAAACTGGTAACAAACATAGTTAAAACGAGTATCAAATACACCCATCCCCACCATGGCAGCGCAACATGTGTAAACATCTTATGCGTCTTCGCTGTTATCTTTGTCACTTTGGCTTTTCTTCACAGAATCGGATGCTGCATCCTCATCCTTCAAGCCTTTTTTAAAGCTGTTAATGCCTTTGGCCAAGTTTTCCATGATGGTCGGAATACGCCCTGCACCGAATAAAACCATAATCAGTAAAATAACAACGATAATCTGTAATGCACCGGGAGCCATATTTACAGTCCTTCCATCTCTTCTTCACGTATATCGATATCTTCATCATCAACGTGTTCATCACTTTCTACGCCTTCTTGCGCAGATTGTCCAGAGAACAGGTCTTCTTGATGTATAGTATCAATTGCTGGACGGCGATCCAATAAGCCCGAAGCCTTCATTTCATCCATACCGGGCAAATCAATAAGACTCTCCAGCGAGAAATGATCAAGAAACCCCGCTGTACTCACCCATGTCAAAGGACGCCCCAACGTTTCACGCCGACGTCCGGGCTTGATCCACCCCATTTCCAAGAGTGTATCCAGCGTCCCCTTATGCGTTGCCACACCGCGGATGTTTTCAATCTCCGCGCGGGTAACAGGTTGATGATAAGCGATAATAGCCAACGTTTCCATCGCCGCGCGAGACAGCTTCTTGCTGACCTGCTTTTCCACATTCAGCTCATCCATAAGGTCCTGCGCCGTGCGAAACGCCCATTGCCCTTGCGTATCGGTTAAATGAACACCACGCCCCGCATAATGTTTCTGAAGCTCCATCAACAAACCACCAACATCCGCACCTTCAGGCATACGCTCATGCAGCGCAGAAGTGCTCATAGGCTCGGACGATGCGAATAAAAGAGCTTCTAAAAGACGGATATGATTATTTTTTTCAGACATTGAACATACTCATTACAACTGACAGCGCGATAAAAATGGCCATGATGGGCAATATTATGCCCCGCATCGTCATACCTAACAGGCTTGGTTTTTTAACTTGCTCCATTTTAAATGGATCCTTCTTATCATAACGATGCGTTTTACTGTGTTTTGCACGCACCTTCACTTGTTTTTTTATGCCCACATCGTGACGTGACTTAAACAAGCAAAGCACCGCCCAGATAACAATAGATAGAATAAATGTCAGTATCCGTGTACTGAAAATATAAATAAGCAAAACAGACATAGGATTAGTAACAGAAAACAGATCTTCGGGCATGCCCAACAACATCAAGACAGCTTGAAGATATTCATCGCTAAGCATTACTCATCCACATCCTGACTTACTTCACCATAATTCATCTCATCAGATGGCTGCATTTTACGCATATAAATCGGGCGGAACAAACCATCTTGCCTGAATTCTAACCCGCCTTGCTTGGCCAATTCAAGCCCCGCCGTAAAGGTTGAGGCCAAAGTTGAACGTCCATAGAGGCTATCCTCGATGTCTTCAGGCATAAAGCTGTGCAATGTCGCCCAAACGCTGTACCCGCCTTTTTTAGGCAGATTACCCAGCATTTTGCTTAAACGTGACATCGCGCTGTCAGTCGACATCAGATCAAAAGTCGGCAAATCATAATGGCTGGCCTCTTTGCGGCGTTCAATATCGCCATAGGCTTTCAGCATATCATAGAGCGACACATTCCACTGCGTCACAACTTTCATCTCCAGCCCCTCCGGCTGACCGCGCGCAAAGATAGCCTGCCCCAATTGCGGCAGTGCCAATAATTTATCCGCCGCCTTCTGCATCGCTTCTAAACGCTGTAACTGAAATTGCAAAGCTTGCGCAATATCTTCGGCGCTCGGCTCATCACTGTTCTCTTCCTTCGGCAAGAACAGCCGTGATTTAAGATAAGCCAGCCACGCCGCCATAACCAGATACTCTGCGGCCAGTTCAAGATTGCGTTTCTGCGCGCGCTCGATAAAAATAAGATATTGGCGCACCAACTCTAAGATAGATATTTTGGCAAGATCAACTTTTTGATTACGCGATAGCTCCAGCAAAACATCAATCGGCCCTTCATAGCCATCAATATCCAGCAGAAGATGATCCACCTCCGACATTTCACCATCTTCTTCAATGAAGACGCTCATATCTTGTGCATTTTCTTGCACTGCATCCACATTCCCAACCATCACGCAGCACTTTCTCTCGAAAAACTCGCATTTTCCAAACGATTTAGCGTCGTTTCACTGATTTTCGGCAGGTTTTCGGCTAAAGCATCCATTTTATCAGCTTCTCCGGCACAATAAAGCGCCAAATCACAGCCTGCATTCAAGCTTTCCATTGCTTTTGTTGCTGCATCACCATAAGCATCCAGCGCCTTCATATCCAAATCATCACCAATCAAGATACCTTCAAAACCAATGTCTTTGCGGATAATATCGGTAATCGCATCAGGTGATACTGAAACGGGATGTTTTGAATCGATATGTTCATAGACAATATGTGCGGTCATCGCCCAAACGGATCGCCCAACTTCGGATTTTGAAATCTCGCGAAACGGCGCAAAATCCAACGATGATAAATCATCATAAGATGCGTCAACATAAGGCAACTCCAGATGACTATCCCCTGTCGCGCGACCATGGCCGGGGATATGCTTAATGATTGGGGTGATACCCGCATTCAAGAAATGCCGACAAACAGATAAACCCAATCGTCCTACAATTTCAGGGTCAGCGGAAAAAGCGCGGTCTCCGATAATGTCATGCGCACCGTCAAAGAATAAATCCAACACAGGCGCACAATTCACATTCACCCCGTTATCAAGCAATTCTTCCGCCAGCCGCAAGCTCTCGAAACGCAACTCCTCCAGAACCTTCTCAGGATCATCCTTATATTGATCACCAAAATATTGCATTGGCTTATAATCGCGCCATTGTGGCGAACGCAAACGTTGCACACGCCCACCCTCCTGATCAATCAGGACAGGACAATCACGCCCGACAATATCTTTCAGACGTGCCACCAATTCTTTTAATTGCTGAGGGGTATCACAATTGCGCTTAAACAAAATAAAGCCAAAAGGATTAGAAGCACGAAACAAAGATATTTCATGATCCGTTAAAGTCGTTCCTGATAAGGAAAAAATACAAGCAAGAGACTCTTCGGCGCCAATTGCAAAACCACGCGCCTGCGCGTTATTTGACAACCAGACATCCTCCGGGCTTATTCGCCTGCTTCAAAGTATCACAAACCGCATTCGCACTTGATTTGCTCATCGGCCCCGCTTGGATACGATAGAATGTTCCACGGCTTAATGCAGCCTCTTGCACACGAAACTTGGATCTCGCAAGAACATCGTATTTCGCCTGCATCTTTAACCATTCCTTACCCGCCCGCGTCGCATCTGTGATACTGGCCAACTGCACGAAATAAGAACCCGAAGTAATGTTCACAGCAGATCCCGCGCCAACAGCAGGTGAAATCGCAGCAAGTTCTGCGGCACTAGGCTCGGCCTGCATTGTTTTTTCTTTTGCATTCAAAATACCACGCACAAAATCCAGCGTTTCAGGCGATGTTGCCGCCGCATGCATTTGCGCTCTATGCGGCTTCACAGACATAGCCGCCGAAGCAACCTTGGAACTAAATACCGCACTATTTCCTTGCGAAGATCCATTAGAAGATCCAATTTTTTGCAAGATATCCTTGGCTGTCGGCTCTTTCAATTCAAAGCTCGACTCAAGAACGACAATATCATGCCTTTCATCAACACTCTGCACAGCAGCAGTCTCTATTGCACTCGGAACAATCCCTTGCGATGGTTTTTCATGCAATAATGTAGAGATATTATTCTGCTCCAAAAGTGCCGGGGGAGCCATCGGATGTTCCGCCATAGCGCGCTCTATCGCCTGTTCCTTCGTAACCAAATCCTCACTTGTGCGCGCAAACAGGTTCTCAATTTCCTGCCTGTCACTGGACATAGCCGGTAAATCTGCGCGTGCCAGAATAGTGCTCTCACGATGCGGAATAGCCATACCACCGCGATCATCAGGTAACGTTTTAATGGGGCGAAGATCAGCCTTTATAATCGGAATTTGTTTTTGCGCATCTTCACCAGATGGATATGTCGCCACGATAACCCCGACGAATAAAGCCGCAGCAGCGACCAGAGCCACTGTTGCCACCACAGGACTTTGCACTCTACGCAAAATATTTTCACGTGTAGCACCGCCCAAACGCGGATTTGATTGCGGCCTTGCTGGCGCCTTCAAATAGTGATTATAACCATATTGGTGAAACTGATTATCCTGACTCATCGTCTTTAGATCCCTTAATTTTACACAAGTAGCATTCGAAACTTCGACTTAAAACACGAACGAATCGACACCAGAAGCAAAGTTATTAGATCATAAAAACCTAGCGCAAATCCCAATAAAGGTCAAAGAGCCTTTCATGCTCCCGAATGGCATAACGGTCTGTCATTCCGGCAATATAGTCGGCAACGATTCTGGCTCTCTCGCGCTCATTATCTACCGCTTCGGCCTCTACAACACGTTGCTGCCAGTTGTCTGGAAATAGTTTATAATTCTTGTGGAAAGCCTGAAATAGGTCACCAACGATGCGTTCAACCTTCAGCCCTATACGGTTAATTGTGTAGTGACGATACATACGATGATAGAGGAAATGCCTTAGTTTCTGCACGTCTTCATACATTTCGGAGGAAAATGCGACGATTTGCATGCCCGCCATACGGATATCATCAGGTGATTCGGGGTTTACCTTATCCAAACGCTTCTGCGTTTCCGCCAAAACATCGTCAACCATCACGCCAATCATGTCGCGTTTTAGTTCCTGCACCAAGTAACGTTCCTCTATATCAGGATAATTTTTCCGCACTTGCGCAATTACCCGCGATAAAATCGGTATTTCTTCTAAATCATCAATAGAAAACAATCCGGCGCGTATTCCGTCTTCAACATCGTGATTATTATACGCAATATCATCCGAAAGCGCAGCCACCTGTGCCTCCATCGATGCGTAAGTATCCAATCGCAAATCCATTTTTTCCTGTAACTCACGCACGGCGATGTAGGGTTCCGTGGTCATAGGGCCATTATGTTTAACCACCCCCTCCAACGTTTCCCACGTCAGGTTTAAACCATTCCACTGTGGATATTTCCGTTCCAACGTGGTTAAAACGCGCAGAGATTGGTCGTTATGTTCAAAACGCCCATAATGCTCCATCGCGGCCTTAAGGTGTTCCTCCCCCATATGAGCAAAGGGCGTGTGCCCCAAATCATGCGCCAAAGCGACGGTCTCCGCCAAATCCTCATTCACCATAAAGGCGCGCGCCAGCGTGCGAGCAATCTGCGCGACCTCTAACGTATGAGTAAGACGCGTGCGGTAATGATCGCCCTCATGATACACAAACACTTGCGTTTTATACTTCAGGCGACGAAACGCACTGGAATGAATGATGCGATCACGATCACGTTGAAACGGCGTACGGTGACGGCTTTCCGGTTCATCATGCACTCGCCCCAGCGTTTGTTCAGGCTTGCACGCGTAAGATGCCAGCGGCAAAGCACAATAATTATAAGATGTTTGTTCCATGTTATTTCACCCTTTTAGGTTGCTCATTCACATATGGAAGAGATATAATAATGTTATGAGCTTAAATATAGATGACAGCGCCGTAAAGCGTATAAATGAACTTCGTAAATCACAGGGTAAAAATTCCCTGATGTTGCGTGTGCGCGTAGATGGTGGTGGATGCTCCGGATTTCAATATAATCTGGAGCTAACCGAGGAACGCAAAGACCAAGATATAGAATTCGCAGGCAGTGTCCTAACTGATGATATATCAATGGGGTTTCTTGATGGCGCAACAGTGTTTTTTGAAGACGGGCTTATCGGATCAGAATTCAAAATCAACAACCCGAACGCCACATCAGGCTGTGGGTGTGGCACGTCATTTTCAGTGATGTAGAATACCTCCCCCCAATTCACAATATAACCTATTTAAAATCGGAGCATTACCTTGACCAGAATAATAAAAGCCCTTCCCCTCGCCTTTCTATCTTGCCTTATTTTGCCACAAATTGCAGCGGCACAACAATGCACACATAGCGTTAGAGGCTTTAATCTTGGCATGCATGAAACCGCATTACGCGCACAACTTGCAAGCCAAGGCATTATGTTCAAAAACGGTATACTCCGTGGCATGGGGTACCATTATTCTTATGACGATATACCACAAGCAGAAGCTGTGAAGAAAATACCAAAGAGATATTTAAAAGGACCACCAGCCAAAAAATCCACGCAAGAACCATTAACTCCACAACGAAAAATAAAAGTGTATGCGCATCCGAAAGAAAGAACTCAGAATGACTCATCCCCTTATATTGTAGAGAAAATATCTTGGAGCTACTCAGGGATACAATGGAATCCAAAGAATCAAACAGACAAAACACCACCAGACCTGTTCGAAATCTGGGGGAAAACTACAACAGGACGTGAAATTGCTCAAAAGTGGCAAGAACATTGCCCTGATATTGATTACCAAGAGAACCATGGCAAATCACATAATTCTATTTACGGCGTAAGCGCTGCCACAGGGGCAACATGCCGTATAGACCAATACATCAAAATGCGCATCATCCTGAAAGACTCCGCCTGCCACTATGGTTTTAATGCAACGTTTAATTCATTTGGTGAAGGCATTGAAAAAGTGCGCTAAGCAAGCCTGCTAAGCTTGTTCTAGTTGTTCAAAGTCAGGATCATTCGCCGCTTCAGGAAGAATGCTTGGCTTAGGTTTATTATGGCTTGCTGCTAATTCTGCAAGATCATCATCAAATAGTGGATTATCCATGACATGCTTGAAAATATGATCTTCCCATTCATTACCGTAATACTGAATACGGATTGTCGCCATTTCCGTGGCCTTCGCAACGGCGGTTTCCATTTCGTCACCACGTGACAGGAAGAACATCAATGCCCCATCACGCGTATCACCCGCGCCACTCACATTAATCGGATTTTCTGCAGGCGTTACAGGAATTTCAGACGGTTTACCATTATGCGATAAACGCACCGGATCAATGCCATCAGACATTATAATAGTGCGCGCTTTATATTCCTTGCCTTGCAGCAACTCAAACAATTTATCTGGGTCTTTCTTCCCCTCTTCCATACCGGGAACAAAAGCATCTCCCGGCACAATCAAAATATCTGCCTTTTTAAGAATATTCTCCAATAGAGCTGCCTTGCCTGCCTCTTTCGGCCATGCCTTCAATCCATGATCAACAATAGAAGGAATGCCTTTCTCCTCACACACATTTGCCGCAATATTGGAAAGATGTGGACGCGCAGGATCAACAAAAACATAAGATGCGCCGGCCGTTTCAGCTTCAACAATAGGCTTAACACTGGTGACCAAGCCATCATTCGCAGCATTAAATTGCTCTGCCAAGGGCTGTTGTTTATATATATGACGCCCGCCTTTAAAATTAGACACAATACTTTTCGCAATACCGGGGCCGGTTTTCCCCGCCGCAACATCTGCATAATTCACACCCTCATGCTGAAGCAAACGAAAGGTCATGTCGGAAACATGCTGTGACAAAAGATGCTCGCCAAAATCTTTATACCCCACATGCTCTGACGGTTCACCAATACGGGTTATTATTTTGGTTGATCCGGGATCATCATAAACACGGGATAACGTATTGATCGCACGCGCAACATTCGCCGAAGCACCGCCCAGCGACACCCCCATACCACCGGAGGCAAAGTCTTTCGTATCCTCTAATGACGTGACATCGCCCGATCCCGCATAAATATCGAGGTTAATTTTACCGACTAAAACTAAATTTCTGTTATTTTCCATTATGCACCCTGTTTATTCTTATTGGTTATATTTAACCTTTGTTGAAAGCATAATACCAAAATACTTCCCATAAAATCAACTCTTGTTCTCTTTGCCCAAACTGATACCCTACCCGCCATGAAAATCGTATCGTGGAATGTCAACTCAATCAAAGCGCGGCTGGATCATGTCCTGCGCTATCTCGCCGACGAATCGCCTGATGTTTTAATGATTCAGGAGCTGAAAGGCCTTGAGTTTCCAACGGACGCCTTCATCGGCACAGGGTATGAAACCCACGCCATTTGCCAAAAGGCCTATAACGGCGTTGCCCTGATTTCAAAGCACCCGATTAATGTTGTTCTTGAGGCACTCCCCAATGATAAGACAGATGAACAAGCGCGCTATATAGAAGCCGACATAAACGGCCTGCGCCTAATTAATATTTACCTGCCCAACGGCAACCCTATCGGTGACAAATATGACTATAAACTCAAATGGATGGAGCGTCTTTATGTGCGCCTGAAAGAACTGCGCGATGATGATATCCCTTTTGTTATAGGTGGAGACTTCAACGTTATCCCTGAAGACCGCGATTGCCGCACGCCTAAAAATTGGGAAGGAGACGCCGCGTTTCGAATTGAGACTCACCGCGCTTACAGATCCCTGATAAATCTAGGCCTGACAGATGCTTTCCGCGCACTAGATAACCGCGCAGGCCAATATACCTTTTGGGATTATCAAGCCGGCGCATGGCAAAAAGACAATGGCATTCGCATCGATCATTTCCTGCTCTCCCCCACAATCGCCGACCGCCTTACATCCTGCACAATAAACAAAGCACCGCGCGCATGGGATAGACCATCCGACCACACGCCGATAGAGCTCACAATTAAATAGCCAAAAGACCAAAACCCATCTAACGCAGCAGATAAACACACCAAGACACTGATATAACTAAATATATCACGCCACAAACCCACCTTTTATAACAAGCATGGCACCATTTTTGGCATTTCAATACAACGCCTTAATGCCTTTTTCTAAAAAAATAGTGGAAAGATGAGGAAAACTTTTTGCGAGGTAGTGATTCGCCCGATCATAAGTGATAGCGTTCTGCCAAGACTTAAATTTTATCCAATACTTAACACGGTTTATTCATATGAAGCTGAACAGATTTATTGACTCCCTCTCCATAAAAGCAGGCTTACTTGCAGCTCTCGCCTTAAGCGGCTGTATTGCAACAACGCTCCCTTACATGAGAGCAGAAACAGCGCAACGCATTGCCTCTCCGGCATGGATGATAAAACGTGATATCGCAGCTGCCCCTTATTTACTCCGCTCTTACGAACGCATTCATGATCGCGGCGGTGTTGCCAACCTTTACATCGCAGGAGACGGCTCTGTCAGCACATCTGTTGAAGAATGGGAATTAAACCCAACCCCTAAAAACCCGATTGCACTACACCTTGCATCAAAAGACCGCGCAGACAATGTTGTCTTCATTGCGCGCCCTTGCCAATACACAGCGATGCTATCCAAGGGTGATGTCTGCGATAAAAGCATCTGGAAAGATAAACGCTTCTCCGCCGAAGTTATAACCTCTTTTGATACAGCACTTGATGACATTGCAGCCCGTTATGATATTCGCGGCTTTAACCTTATCGGATATTCCGGCGGTGCGGCCATTGCAACATTACTGGCCACAAAGCGCACAGACATACTTTCCATACGTACCGTTGCGGGAATACTTGACCACGAAACTCACAGCGCAGTTTCAGGCGCGCCGATATTAAGCGGATCATTAAATCCGGTTAAAGAAGCCAGCACCCTAACAAGAATGCCGCAATACCACTTTATCGGCGGACAAGATAATTATGTCCCCCCTGCAGTGCTACACAGCTACCTTCAGGCGATGCCACCAACAAATTGTGTACAAACAATGCTGGTGCAAGAGGCAAGCTATGACGAGGGTTGGGTTAATAAATGGCCGGAACTTCTGGCACTTCCAGTGACATGTTACAACACCGCGCCTGCTGCTGATTTTGGTGAAACAACATCACCTCCACCACCAAAGACACCGGCATTCACGGTGCGTGAAAAACCCGCAAAGCCTTAAGGTTCGGCACATGGCATTGCCATCGACAACATCCCAAACCATTAAACGCGGGCTGCATGGCAAATGCCCTGCGTGTGGCGAGGGAAACATGCTCCACCGCTATATCACGCCCTTAGAGAAATGTGCACATTGCAGCTTACTCTTTGAGCCCTTGCGCGCAGATGACGGCCCTGCATGGGCCACAGTTCTGATAACCGGACACTTATCCATGCCCTTTGTGTTCTGGCTGCTGGAACAAGGCATCGATAATACAACTCTTGAAATCCTGTATTCAATCTTGTTTATCCTCCTACTAAGCGCCCTCATCCTCCCCCGTGCAAAGGGCATCTTCATGGCGATCATTTGGATGATGCATGTTAAGAAAGAACATCCTCCTACTTAATAATAAACAGCATCTCTTTGTTGCAGCACACCATGCTCATCCGGCACTTGATGATAGATACATTTCTTATCATTATCCCATAAGAATGGCTTATTATTAATTGGGTCTTTCTCCGCCTTTTCTAAAAACACGGACATATCTTCTGAAGGTATATTTTGCATATATGCATCCATCCAAATGATAAGTTCCTTTTGCCTTGCCGTACTTCCATGTGCATGAGTAAACATACTACGATAGTGAGAAAAACCTCTCGTCATCTCATTCAAAATCAAATAATGAGGCAAGCAATACTGAAGCTTAAAAAGAGAGCATTCTGATAACGGCGCATCATCTTCGCTGCCATTATAAAGTTCATTTGGTGGCATTTCAGATAGAGCAATAACACGCTGGCTTAATTCATATGCTGAATTCCGCACCATGTTCGGTGCATAAAATATGCCATACTGCTTCTCCACCTCCATCAGAAACATCACCTCAACCCGTAGCATCTCTTCCACCTTCCAATGTGCCATATAATCAAAATCTAAAATATCACGTAGCTCAACTCCATATTTAGAAATCAAAGTCAGGTCAGCCTCCAGAATAGCAGGAAGACCATTGAGATTAATAGAATACACAATTCCCCAGCCCATATGGTCCAACACATCCAATTTACCACTGATAATATGCTGGAAAGCACGCATGCTTATCATCCACTCTTTTAATGCGGCCTCCCCTTGCCCTTCTCTGGCTTGGCTTATCCAAAGATCTAACAACAAACCTTGCATTGAAATAATATCTTGCATAGACGCAACACCAATATGTTGTCGATCACCTGCAGAAACCAACATAGAGGGAGCATCTCGCAAAAGATTTTTATATCTGAAAACCAATTGTTCATTTTGAGTATAAAGCACACCAAGCTCTTCAGGGCTGTAACAGACCTCATCCCAAGCATTCAAATCATCATACTTATAGTACCCCCTCTGGCGTTCACAATGACGTTTACCACCCCTTATATCGTTTTGAAACCGCACACGTTTTAATGTTCTTCTATCTATCCGCCCTTGATATGCTTTCACACCAAAACCGTATAAATCCATTTCTTCTGACGGGGCATAAATACCACTCCACGCGACAAGGAAGTTGTTTTCAAGGTTAATCGGATCGGGCGCAAATAATGCCTTAGCCTCAGGCATTAATTCCTCATCCTTTAAATGATCGATAGACAACATATTGATAACAATAATGCCTGCCAACAACATCAACACTACAATAAATACATAACGCATATTCAAGAACTCCGGACACACAAAATCAGATAAATGTCGGTGAAGAGGAAAATGGTGGAGGGGGCAGGATTCGAACCTGCGTACGCATACGCGGGCGGAGTTACAATCCGCTGCCTTTAACCACTCGACCACCCCTCCATATTATTTAGAAACTGGTCAGTTAAGGCAGGGTGCAGAAAAGAGGTTTTCGCACTATTTGTCAAGTAGTAAGTACTTCTATAAGCATAAATAATTATTATCCCCCTACCATCTCAAGCCTTTTATACAAAACGACAAAAAGATGGCAACATAAAGCCGCGACGCCTTACCGTACGTTACGAAGGCGTATGGCCATTCCCGTTGGACTTTAGAAGATTGTATTTTTGCGCAATATCGACCACTTGCCCGGTAAATGTGGCACTTACATCATCCCACGCATCAGAATTATCGGATAACTCACGCGTGCTTGCCATGGTCGCCATACCTTTATTCATACGCAAAATAAGGTCCACAATATCACTCATAAGAGGCGCACCACTATGCTTATCCGCCGTTAGCTCAATCGAACTAATCATAGAGGAATCTGCAATATAAGCCTCACTGATTATCCATTTTCCTCCTGTCGCTGCCGACGCCTCCTCCACCAGAGGAACGCAAATCATACCAACTGCATAATGCCCATTTTCATGCTCTATGGTCATTACGTTTTTGTTTCTATCAACTTCAAATGCCACCTGCTGATAAAACTCATTCTTAGAGCCAAAAGGATTCTCAGACGGGAATATGCCAATCTGCACACCCGCCTCATCTTTCAACAAATCGTTTCGCGCTATCTCTCCTATCAAAGGCTTTATACCAAGCCAATCAAGCAACGCCTCGGAATCATCAAAAATCAGGACAGGCCTTTTCACCGGAGTTTTATATACTCCTGCCCCATCGCCCTGTTCATGCCCCTCACCCTGCAGTGCTTCCCCATCAAAACGAGAAACCAAAGTATGGCTAGACTGTAATAATTTCATTGCTCAACCCTTATCCTTCAAAAAATTTACAACAGAAATAGCACAAAAACAGGCTCCAATGGAAGTATTTAACCGATAACGGCTCTTACTCCATTTTAAGAGTTCTGAAGCTGCTGCTCTATATTCTGTATAAGGTTTTCCGCCCGTGCCACTTGCTCATGCATGCGTCCATCAAAAGTGCGCTGCATAAGATATGTTTCCTCGGCGCTCTCAATAAATGCCGCAGCAAATTCTCCTCCACCAATAGCCTCAGTAATAGGCTCTACATTTTCTTCTAAATAAGCCTCATTATCAGATATTGCATTCCCCGCGGGATCAACCGTTATAAACGTTGCCTCGAGCACAAAAACCCGTCCCAAATTTTTCGCAAATTTAGTCGTCGGGCTTTTTTTCAGCTTATCCGCCAGAAAATCCAGAACAGTTTCAGAAAAATTAATATTATCGACAACAGATCCTTCAGACATAAAATACTCCTACTTCATTCACATATGTAACGTCTACTTTGGCATTCCCTACCGCGCGCCCAAAGAACGACGATTCAGCCCTAGCTTAGCTAAGTCGAAAATTTAAAATAGAGAATTGATGCACTTATCATAATGTCTGCGCGGTATGGCTGGTCTCAACAATTGGAAAGCCCATTGGTGCATCCAGTGTATCTGCAGCTTCAGGCGCTATTGCATTTACAAGCATGACATCCTCAGGAGGAGGCTCAACATTTTGAGCGAAGAAATGGGTAATTGGTAAACCACCTACAAACACACCATTTTCAAAATCAACTTTAGGCTCCCCGGCATCTTGCATAGTAACCTTTGTCGTGTAGGCCGTTCCATCCACACCCTGCTCATAGCCCTTACTCGGCTCAACATTCAACAGTCTCTCACCACCGTTATATTCGTTACCATCAAGTTCAGGTGCCTTATTTTCGTCCGTTGCATCAGCCGCGGCTCTAGCCTCCGCTTCCTCCGTTGCTTTTGCAGCAACCTTAGCCTCTTCTATAACAAGCTCTTCCTCATAGTAGCCACGCCTTAAATCCTCAGGAACAAAATGTTCCAGAGGTAATTCCGGAGTATCCGTGCCATTTAATCTAACATTAATTAACGGCGCTCTATTTTCTATAACGTGTTCAACTGCAAGCATTTTACCAAGGTTTTCGCGGGAAGGATCTGCTGCATATTGTGCTTGTGCGTCAGTTTTCAGATTTACAAGATGTTCTCTTTGTATGTTGTAGAATATCTCGGGACTTTCTCTACGGAGGTCTGTATCAGCAAGATAATCTACAGCGGATTTTGCTTCTCCCTCATATCCTTCCCAATCAAAATCTTTATAAGCATCATCCGCAGAGTATGCACTGTTTGCTGCATCACTATGCTCTTCTTCTACTGCTTGTATAGCATTCTCATGCTTCAAATCCGCATAAAACTCATCTTCCACTGATTGAGGAATAAGCTGAGTTGGTTGGTTATCAGGAAAGTCGGATTGCCCCAATGCGCGTCGACGGTATGCACCTTCAAAATCTTTTATATAATCCGTAAAAATCTGTGCACCAACGACACCACCTATTGCTTCGTAAGATGTGGGATCTTTATCGTAATCTGCCATGGCTTCTATTTTAAGCTCGTCTAAGCCTTTATTAACAGCTTTGAAGAATGTGTCAGGATTTTCCTTAAAAAGCTCTTCTGCATCAATCGCTTCACCTTCATACGATTCCCAGTCAAAGGTCTCATCAACCTCGAAAAACATAGCATCCTTGTACATTTCTGCAATTTCAAGATGCAGAGTTGATGCCTGATCCCCTGAATTCAGTAATGCACTCGTCGCATGGGTAGTATCAATATCATTAGCGCTAAGCGCTCGTAAGTCTTTAAATGCCAACGCGACATCTGCATCACCATCCGCAATCATCTCTATTATAGCTCTACGATCTGCCCTTACTTCACCTTCTAATATTGCAACATTATTGGCAGTCTGATCAAACCCATCAAGATGTTTACCTTCATGGTAACCGATTACCTTGCCCCACTCCGCATTGGATCCAGACATATTCTTTTTGATACTTTCCAGAACATCATCGTCATATTTGCCACGTAGAAAAGCATCAACAACCTTATCTTTAGTATCAAAGAATTCAGCAGGAAGAACAGCAAAACCGTATTTCTTGCCATCAACCATTACGCCATCAAAAGCACGTGGACCACCTGAAAATATTTGAATAGCCAGATCTTCAACATCCAGTTTTTCTCCATATTTCTTCGACAGATTATCTAAAAGAGCCTTTGTTGAGCCGGGCAGCTCATTCTCTAAATGCTCTTCAAATGCCTTAGCCATAGCCTCACCGACACGCGTTTCTTCTTCAGATGAAAGGTTATCGAAAGCCTCTTTTACCGCATCAACGGTATCGAGACTGCTATAATCAATACCCACTGACTTCAGAGCATTTTTAAATAAATCGGGGTCAATAAAGATAACAGGAACTTCAGAAACTTCCTCTACCGCATCCTCATATGCAACTTCATTACTACCACGAAATAAACTCTCTATCCCTAAAAAATCCATTACATAACCTCCGGCTCGTCATGTGCAGGAATAAAGGGTGGCGTAACGTTACCCTCTGTTTCTTCCGGGGCTCTTTCTGCATCTTCTAGAGCTTTTTTTATAACACCGGAAAATGGAGACTTAACATCTTCGCCGTCCGGTATATCTATAGACGTCGTATCTTCAGCATGCCTTTCAGGAAGAAATGGGGGCGTAATGGACATTGTCTCATCACACATTGGTATAGCCATTTTATTAGCGGCATCTAATGATTCTTCTACAGCTTTCAAGTACCGACTCTGGTGTTGCTCTTCCACAATAACGGTCTCAACAGAATCTACAGAAATCCCACCCTCATGTGCCCTCTTATTATCATTAACACTTGCACACGCAGTCAGAAACGTTGCAACCAGTGCAACAGCCGTTCCAGACATTAGCTTTTCTTTGAGATTCACCATTATTACAACCCATATTTTTTATCTATATAGATTAACATTTTCTATACTTTCTATGCAAACTTTATGGTTGTTTTTTCACGTATTACTTTTCAATTATCATACCGTCAGAATTATGGACGCCTGACAATTATCAAAAAAAATCAGTACTGTGACAAAAGCAGGCGCATCCCTAAGCTTAGCAGCATTTGCGGTCACTAGTTTAAGTTTTGCATATGTACTACAGTTTAATTTAATGAGCATACCTACTATTTTTACTATTGGTATAATAAGCGCTGTAATCCCGTTGGCATGCCAAACATTTTTTTCAGTACTATCAGCTTACCTAATATAAGAAAATTAAATATGGAACAGAACAGAAAAAAGAAGGCTCCCTCTAAGCCATTAAAGTGGCTTCTAATAATTGGTGGCGAGATATTGTTAATTATCGTTGTTTTGTATATGTCCGGTGCGGGTTTGCCCTAGCCACACTTGTTTTGCGTATCCCTACTTTTTGACTTTAAATACACAAAATGCTAATTAGACTAGATAATAAATATAATAATAAGAGTAAAAATGTCTGATAAAAGCGGTAATATATATAGCCCACAAATAAACAGAATTAGAGCATCTCTTTTAAATGATGAGGGAATGTCGTCTTTAATTGAACAGTTTGATAAAAAAGACTTAGGCCGTAGCCTTGCCTTTTTAACAACATTTGAATCTACATCTGCCATACAAAAGATACTGGGAAAGCCTGCCAGTGATCTAAGAATTCTATGTGATGTTAATTTCGGCTATGCCCTTACTCATATGATATATGAAAATATTGGTATTCCCCACTTTACATTTTCCAAGCGTACAAAAGATGAATTTTCTCTAGTCACGACTTGCAAAGGTAGCATTAAACAAAATAGCTCAGACAAAGCTTTATACGAATATGCGCAATCTAATGATTATGACGTAATACTCAGTTGTGACAAAAATTTATCTGGCTCTAATGATTTGTGCTACATAGCAAACCATCACTTCTCTAATAAAGCGGAGCAACCAGCCATTGTTATTATTCCGGTAGGAGTTCACAAAGGACTTGATTTTATTAAAGTGAATGGCTCAGAAATTATTGATACAGTAGATAAACACGAAAATGCAGTTATTGATCTAACTTAATTATGCACAAGAAAACCGCTTCTCTGGGCAGAAGGAAATTATTCTACTCTAAATTATAACGCGCGCGCGTATGGACAGAAAGAATTCAGGGTGGTGAGTATAAAATGGTGCTGCTGGGGAGAATT
>JAWSVM010000006.1:0-21285 GCA_033851915.1 Alphaproteobacteria bacterium | reverse complement strand
CCTTCATAAACTTTTTGCATGATATGCGCCATTCAATTTTTCGGGGCTACTTTATTCCCTCAATATCGACACAACCCTAATGACCTGCTCAATAGATAGTCTTTGAAGATTTAGATTAATATCGCCGCTAGACCATATTTCCGCTGTGCCTTTATCAAAGTAAACTGTTTTACGTGCGCGGCTATGATCTGGAATGCGTCCATCTGTCACTTGAACAATGGACTGTGCAATCAGATTTAAGTGCGTTTCCTTTTCTTGATCCTCAACATAGCGGAGGAGGGCGGTTTCATAGGCTTTTAAATAATAGGGCATAAGTCTGCGCATAATATCGGCGGCAATATCTTTTGCCGGTCTTTCAACACTTACCCCTATATCTTTGTAATCATCCCTCCATGCACTACATTTTTGACGTGGGAACATACCGCCGATTTTGAACTTGTTACCATCAAGCCTAAAATACAGGCCGCGCCCATATCCATCTATAATTTCAAACCGCCAAAGAGATTCTTCGCCAAGCCGTGAAAACTTCCACGGCTTGCCAAGATATAGAGCTATTTCTTCTACTTTTGCGCATGGGTTTGTCATGATTAGCCCCGCGCAATCATATGATTGTTGCGCTGTGGCCTTTGTGATCCATATTTTGCGCGAATTTCTTCAAGACTGGTACTACCCTTTGAACGGCTGCGGAACTGTTCAGGGCGAAAATACCATGCCTTCTTTTTAGCTGCCCATTTAAAGCCTGCTTCTTTCAATGCGTCCTTGTGGGCGCGTGTATCACCAGTAAGCCAAACCCATGAACCACAAATTTCTATCACGAGGGCAGGGAGGTTAGAAACTGCGTTTAAAGCATCATTGAGTAAGTCGCCATAATCTGTTTGTTCTGATTTGATCTCGCCCGTGTAATTTTTTAAAGCGTCATAGGCTTCATTAATCACTTTCATCATATCTTCGCCTACGGGGTTAATGTCTGGATGGTATTTTTTACAAGCGGCGCGATATGCTGTTTTTGTGTCTTGTGTGTTTATCTCACCTGATAGGCCTAAAATTTTAGCTGCATCATATATGTTCATGATCTTGGTTTCCTTTTTAATGACCGCAGGGAATGCAATTACCCCCTGTGCATGAAACCTTGCCAAGCGGCGAGCGGAACACTTAAACCCGCGTATGCGGAAGTGACGCTTGATCGTAAGAAAACGACTTCAAAGACTTGTCCCGTAAAACGGGATTTACTTGCGACAACACGTTTATGCGGGCAAGAGAAAGCAAGGCTATTGATACAGGCGTTTTTGTCGATGTAAGCTGGATAAGGGCTTCTTCACAGAGAACCAGAGGAGGGCGCAGGCCGACTTTCAATACGCCTTGAATCATAAAAAACAGATCAAAAAATGATCTTCAAATACAGAGGGAAGAGGGGAAACCACAAACACGACATACAAGACTTGGGGTATCGAAAGATAGCGAAAAGCTATGTGTACCATTAGGTATAATGCGCTTTAAAGAAATACATTAAGCACATAAACACAAAAAGCGTCATGCTGATTGTATGGGTATTTTAGTTTTAAGACATTTCATTCTTAACGGCCTGCGCTCCTAAAATCTCAAACGCCTTTGCCGTTAATTTTTCTTTCTTTGGATCACCTTTATGATCTTCCAAAACCGCCATATGAAGTTTATGGAGTACCTTCACAGGGGGAACATCTGTCATCCCGATAAGTTCAAGAGCATCTTTCAAGGTGATCATATCAACTTGTTTTGACCAAACATCTTGTGGCTCGTTTTGATATTTATCGCGTTCCATTTTTAATCGCTCACGCGCTTCTTGTTCTTTAAATATTTCACTTTCGGGATAGGGCTGCGCGAACATTGAATCTTCAATTAACGGGTCTTCCCGAAAATCTAAGAGCTTATAAATATGGCGAGCGTAGTTCCAATATTTCCTTCTGAAACTTTCATCTTCGTGCGCGTGGGGGAAGTGCTTTTCAAGATACGTAAGTGTGTCACGAAGGCGCGTATTTTTATAATAGGCCGTATCTGAACTTTTAGAGCATCGGGCATGTCCGGCAACAAAAAGATCATAGAGTGATCGAACATGATGCTTGGCACTTTCTCTCAAAGCAGGGGCATAATCTAATGCGATTTGAGAATTCTGGGCTGTGGATGCGCGGCGCAATAATGCCTTATGGCTGGCAAACAATTCCAAGTTAGGGTGCATACGATTAAATGCAATGATTATCACTTTGAACACTGTCACGGTTACGAGACAAAAGAGGGCAGTCCACACCACATATTGCACATCACGGTAATCTCTGGGGATACTGCGTATCCATCCTTCATGCCGCGCAAATGTGTAACATTCCAATACGCTATAATAAGCGACCACAAGGCCTATCAATACCACTAGAAAATAGAGCCAGTGAAAAGAGCGCAGTTTAATATCTTTATCAGAGAAGCGTACGAATAGATCATTATGGCTACGCTCAAGCTCTTTGTGTTCCTGTAGCGTTGTATGATAGTGCTCCCATTTTTTGGATATTAACCGTCTTATCTTGGGGAATGACCATATACAAAATGCACCCGCCAAAACATACGGCCAATAATTGACGACAACCCAATAAACCCCGTAGAGAATATAACCAACAATAATGAGAACAATAGTGTGCATGGCGACACACCCTTACTTTTTCAGGAGCTTTGTATTGGCAATGCTTTTGCGCTCTTCTGCTGTTAAAGAACGAAGGTGCTTCCCGTCAAAAACCTTTTTGATCGGAGAACCAAAGCCATCACCCCAACCATATTCTTTTTCACATTCAGGGCAGGTATAGGATTGGTCTGCATAATCATCACGGCCTCTGTGACAAAAAATAGTGTCACAATGTTCACACCATTGAAGATACGGCGCACGGCATGAAGGGCAGGGGGCATGTTTACTAAACTGGACTTCTGCTTCAAAGCCGGAAGTCCAGCTCCCCGTTTTTGCATCAAAGGGGCTGCCATCGGCTTTGCTGTATTCTTTATCATCGTAATTGAAACGCTTGCCCGTCTTATCTATACGCACATATCCATCAACCGATGAATCCCATTCAAGCCGTTGCGGGTTACTCATCATGACCTTATCTATATTATCCAGAGCTTCCATTGGCATCTTTTGCCATTCCAGAACAAAAGCTTTATCTTTGTGTTCACGGCAAACAGCCTTCACAAATCCAGATGGGCCGGTGCGCTCTTCGCCATGACCATCGGCAATTTCCGCATCTTCTTTACCGATTAGCACAGCATAGGCGGCGTTTATGTTTTTCTGACGTTCTTCATCTTTTTGTTCTACGGCGGCTTTAACAGCATCATTCCTTAATATCTTAAGAACTGCCTCGGAAGGGATTCTGCTTAAACCAAACAATTCTAATGCTTCTTCATATGTCATGTTTACACCCCTTTATTTATGCCTTTTGGCAACTCTCCACAGTTAAACGATATATCAAACAAGCGATTATATGAAGTAAGAAAGGCTGATATCAGTCATAAACAAATTGCCCACACACTTAATCCTATCACTTTTCCTTGTTTTACCTATCATGTGTGATAGGATTAAGTGTATTAAATGATAGGATTACAGATAATGAAATTAACAGACAGACAAAGAGAAATTATTAATATTATCTCCACTCAGGACAATAGATCAATTTCTCAAATAAATAATCGCCTATCCGAAAATATAAGCATACCTACGTTAAACAGAACTCTTGCAGCATTGGTAGCAGGCAACTGTTTGATTAAAATGGGCAAGGGTAGGGCTACATCATATAGCATTTCTCCTGCCTATAAAGTCTTTGCTCCCTTTGATACTTCGAACTACTTCGAGCAAGAGCCAGACATGCGCCAAGCACAAACCAACTTCAATCAGGATATAATGTCACTCTTGGAAAAAGTCGATCTTTTTACAGAAAATGAAACGGACAAACTCAAGGCCTTAAAGCAAGAATACCAAAATAATATCTCCGATTACCCCAAAACGCTATATCAAAAAGAACTGGAACGCCTGACAATTGAGTTAAGCTGGAAATCTGCACAAATTGAAGGCAACACTTACTCTTTGCTTGAAACAGAAAGGCTATTTTTAGAAAAAAAAGAAGCACAAGGGAAACCCAAAGAAGATGCAACAATGCTGCTTAATCACAAGGACGCATTAAATTATCTCCTCGCCAACAAAGGCATAGCAGGAGAAATAAATCTACGGCTACTAGAAGAAATACATTCACTACTAATCAAAGATTTAGGTGTTGGACGTAACATACGCTCACGTAGCGTAGGTATAACCGGATCAGCATATAAGCCGCTTGATAATGAGCATCAAATCAAAGAGGCTTTGGAGAGCATGTGTTCCATTATTAACACTAAAGATAATGGCTTTGAAAAGGCTCTTCTTGCAGTGGCATTAATTTCCTATATTCAGCCTTTTGAAGATGGCAATAAACGCACAGGTCGAATGATTAGCAACGCGCTTCTTATCCAAGAAGGCATTTGCCCATTATCATATCGCAGTGTTGATTCAATTGATTACAAAAAAGCCATGTTGATATTCTATGAACAAAGTAACTTATCTGCGTTCAAACAAATATTCTTTGAACAGATAGAGTTCAGCGTTAAAAATTATTTTAGATAACATAAAAACTATTTCCTTAAATAATACCGCAGCCTTATTTATATGGTAAATAAAGATGTTAAGTATAAAGTCAAACAAACGAAATTCATACGTATTATTAATACCGTCACTGATGAGGTTAAAGAAGTACAATTAAAAGCGACAAAATATATTTCATATATTAGAGAACACAATGATAAATATGAAAATATTGAAGTCTTTGCAACAGAAGAAGTTGCTAATATAGACCAGTCTATAACATCTACAGGGTTTTCAAATACAGAATTAAATGAAGATGTTTCTAACGTAATAAATGGATTGGGCGAATACGATGACCCTAATGCCTTGGCTAGTATGTCTATTGCTGGAATGGTGACACTGGCTAGGAATGCTAAGGTTCTATTAAAAGGTGAGGCTATTACGCAGAAGGAAAAGGAAAGGCTTGTTAAAGACGGGGTTATTTCTGCTGGTGTAGCTGGTCTTGTTCATTTAATTATCTAATAAGTACATATTAAGTAAACAAAAGTGGCTCTTCATTTTATATTCTACCGAAGCAAATAATATTTTCTATATCGGATTTACAACATGAAATTAATAAAAATTCTAGCTCTCATAATCGTTTTATTTGGCACTTATGCATTATTAAATGCACCAGATAAAGACACACAAATTAAAAATAAAGAACTACAAGAGTGGAAAAAGAATGCTAAAATAGCCCTCAAATCTGCTATGGGCTGGCAAGCTCTTGTCAATAAAGTTGATAAACAAGATCTTATAGACGCACCAATAATTGTTAATCAGCTATTAGCAAATATTCCAGATGTAAAGCGTATTATAAGAGAAGCTCCTCTTCCTGCTTTATCTAAAAATTATGTAAGCGCAAAGCCATATGTAGATGAATTTTATAGCAGCGCAAATACTCTGAAAAGCAGAGTGGTTTATATGCTTGAATTTGCCTTAGATAATAATGATATAATTATGGCTGAAAAAGCATTTGAAAGTATTAAAAAAAATAGAAAAGACCTAATTCATGTATCTGCTGCAAAATTAGGCTTTTTCTACGCTTCTAACTCTAATTGTGCAAAAGCTGAAAAATATCTAAATTTACTTGCGCCTTTAAAAAACGAAAAAACCTTTTTTATAAATCATACCAAAAGACCTAAATCGGGTACTTTTACCTTTGCTAAAAAAACTATCCGTATTTGGTCACAAACTGCCATGATATGCTCAAGCTTAGAAGAAGCCCTTAATATTATTGCAAAACATTACCCATTGAGAATTACAAACGACCAATTATTACTTGAAACATATGTTGACTATGCAATAGCATTAAAATTAGCGAGTTATGATCAAGATGCGGCACGATTTATTGCCCTTGCAGAAGAATTATTAAACACAGGGACATTTGAAAATGTTCATGACGCTAAGCCTTACATTCTCTATTATTCCATGTTATTTGAAAATCCAGAGATAGCTTATACTTCATATATAAAATTCGTTGGAAAATATAGGGAAGCCAATCCAAACAGCCCATTAATTAACACCACATTTTTACAAATATTAGCAAATAAATTTGCATTGAAAGGTAAATATTCTGAAGCGTTAGAGGCGATAGAAAGCACTAAGTATGCCAATAATACTGGCTTAAATCTCATTATTGAAACTGCCCATAATTCTTTAAACAAAAACGAGAAAGTAGCTTTCTTTAAAAATCTAGCAACTCAATTGCAAACTAAAGCACCATTCAATAATCATTATTTATATGAGCCACTACTTAAAATTGCTCTATATCTAAAGGAAATCGGTGAATATAAAGAGGCTGAAATTATAATTACCTCAGCCTATGATTATTTAGAAAACGGAGAGCAAATTCAAAAAGATAAATATTTCAAAAAACGATCTATAGATATATTCGCAAAATATCTAGTATTTATGGGCGAGGCAGAAAAAGGAAAAGAGCTTCTTGATAACCATCCTGATATTAAAAATACATATAAAGCATGGGGAGCATTATATGGCTATTACTTGAATAAAAACAAAAAGGAAAGTGTCACAGCTTTAAAAGAAAAATTAGGCTCATTTGGGGCATATACCACAAATAGCGCAATAGATTATTTGATATACAAGGATAATTGGGAAAAGGCAGAAAACTTAGCTAGTGACTTAAAAGAAGATCATAAAGTAGGACAATACAAAACATTTGCTTATAGAAAGATGGGATTAAATATGAGCCACATTCTACACTTAAATAGCATTAAGTCATTTCAGTTTAGTGAACCTAGCATCATTAATAAAAAGCTTTGTAGATTATATGATCACTGCAAATAACAAATAGGGCGGTCATATAACTTGCGCGAAAACCCCATAACCCACTGTAAATAAACACTATTATTTGTGTGATAATGTATCTTATGGGAATTAAACATAAAGAACGGATTTAACTGACGATGAAAAGCTCTTAATTATAAAACACCAAGAAAAGTTTACACTAAGCTCTTATAAACCTATTTGTCGGTATCATCTAATACTTCACATCTATTTTCTGTTGTGGAATCTTTCATCCATTCCGGCCAATCATTAATATCTTCTGTGGATTGAGTTAATTGATTATTGAGCCATCCTGCTGGAGACATATCTACATCCTGACATTGTGAAATATTATATGTATTCTTAATTGATTCTTGAGTGGGGAAGTAAAAATTTACACATTGTAAATACCATTATACACATTTTTATCTTATTTTCTTTTTAAATCTTCAATTATTTTAGCAGCCATACTAATACAATATATTTCATTATAGATATAACTATCTGTATAAATCTTTATTTTAGGTTTTGAATTTTTCCTAGACCATTCTGTTTTTTTACCTTTGGAATTTTTACGTTTTATATGTTTAAAAAGATCACGAAATCTAAATGGAGAAACTCCCACGAATGGTTCGAATGAAACTTTATCTTTTGTTGCATGTAAAGGATCAACCACAATAGAGTCTTGATATAGACTTGCGGCCTTACTTTTGGGGTAAGGCTCAATATAAACAACCCTTGTTATTCCAGAAGCAATAATGTGTCTTGAGCACATATGGCAAGGAAATGTTGTGCAATATAGAGTTGCTCCTTGAAGGGATAAACCTCTTTTTGCAGCCTCGCTTATAGCTGCCATTTCAGCGTGGATCATTCTGCCGTATTCTAATAAATTGGCTATGTCTGTTTTTTTGAGTTTGGCAGCATGTTCTCCAAACAATAAGTCATCTGTAATATCGCTTGCGTTCTGCTTATCATCTATTAACCCGACCTCTTGTAAGCAGCATATAGTTTCAGCTAGAACCTCTTTTTTCATATATACACTACTATCATACCCAATTTCACAATCTCTAGCTTTTGTTACATCATCCCCCCAGTATTGTCCGCCGCCGAATTTAGGGACTTCATTGCAGCCGATAACTAATAAATCACCATCAGTGTTCATTACAGCGGCACCGACTTGCCTTGATAAGTCAATAGATCTTAATGCGGAACTGAACGCCAAAAACATACCGAACTCATCTTTGGAAGGTGAGTGAAAAGGATGGCTAAAAATCATATCAATAAACCGTGAAATACCATCTTTCATTTTTGTTTTAGTCTGTTCAGCTTCCACGAATAAATCTGCCATGGGGAAAGCACCGCTTACATCTTGACCAAAATCTTCATTTTGCTCATCATAATCTCTTTCTATAAGCTTTTCAGCGGCGTGTGAAAAACTACTAAGCTGCGATGGTTTGTTACGAGATTTAGCAATTTTTTCTGTTAAGTTAGTTTTTCTAGTTTCTTTAGGGGAATAGATTGAAATTAAGAAAAAAGATTCTCCATACACACTTTTTAGTATTTCTATTTCTTCTTTATTTTTTAATGAACGCAAAATATATGCCCGTTTTGGAATTGATTTATTATGTTCACCTGTAGATTTCTCTCTATATTCTTTAATCTGTGCCATAGCTAGCAATGCTAGAGCATCCATTCTACCCATTTTTTCTCGTAATTGATTACCTGCTGTCATGAATGATTCATAACGTTCATCTTCATACTCACGTTTTAAAGGGATTTTGTGAACATCAGTCGTTTCTTCTAGAGCCGCGCTAAGTTTTATAGGTACCGGCGTATAGCCTACTTCATCCAAAATAGCAGAAAGCTCATCAAACACCGTATCAAAATCAACACCTAAGGGACTAACCAGCCCGATCACAATCTCTGGATATATCTGTGGCGTAAAGTGAGGTTCTTTTTGTAATTTATTTGCAGACATAATAATCCTTATAAGTGAATAATATACAAAAGGATATAAAACTTAACATACTATAATCTTAAGTTGAAAGCCTAACCGAAAAAACCCCTTAGCCAATCAGTAACTTTCTCAAACAATGTTTTCTTATTAAAAGGCGCGTAGTGTAATTCACGTTTCTTTTCTTCATTGTCTCGTCCTAACGAAATTTGTTGTGACGTCCACTGATTAGACCAACTAACTTTACCCTCACGTATCCAATAATGTGATTTACAGGGCAACTGCCAATTACCAATTGAAGGATACAAAGACGGGCCATGCACTGTTTCTTTTAAAGACCACTCTGTCGCCTTTAAAGGTGTATTTACTTTTGTTTTGCACCCACATGCACACAAATGAGCAGCAGTCTTATATTCCTTAGAAACATAAAGAACTCCGTCTTCAAGGGATTTAGGCATGTAATGAACATGCTCTAATTTAATCTTCATCAACATCTGTAACCACCTTCATACTCGCTATATTGAACAAAATATGGCAACCTTTTTGAGTGTCATGATAAAAATTTCTAAGTTGTTTATATTTCATGATAGCCAAACATGCATTCAAAGCATTCAATTCAGATATTTGTATATTAGATTTGTAAATATCATTTGGGTTGTCAGCCTCTTCAGCCAAGTTTTTCTTCCGTAGTTCCTTTGCCTTATCACTTGGGAAGTAGGTGGTACGTAACATTCCTTTTAAACTATCTTCTTTCTCCCTTTTCAACCCCATTCCCACATCAATGTACGGAATGCCTTTTTCAATCAAAATATCGAAAATTTCTGATCTGGCAGAACCTTTATCAACACATACGAAAGCAAACGACACACCATCTAATTTATGCGCTGTTTCTTCATCAATATTTATTGGTTCAAGAACAATACCCTCTCGAAAATTTTCGTATCTAGATTGGTAAACATCAGCTTTTAACAAGCCTAGTTCACTTTCATCCAATTTCCCTGCCGAACGGAATGCGTTATGAACATGATAAACATCCCGATCAAATCCACGTATCTCCCTGACAGGTGTTTTAACCATAAGGTCTAATAAATATGAACCAGTCCCACCCAATCCAATGATAGCAATAACATCATTCGTTAACTTACCAGATAAATCTGATATTTCTGCTCTGCTAGTGAGCGTATCTTGAAATTTAAAGACGGTATCATTTGAAATACATTCATTACGATTAAATGTGTATGGACTAGCGTCATGCAACTCCATAGCTGGCCCTGAAATTATGGATACATAGCTTTCAATTTTTTCAAAAAAATTATCAAACTTACCTGTTGTTTTTGGCTTGTTTGAAAATGATCTTTGCACAACAATATCTTGGTAATCATTATCCAGAGGGATTTGGGCGGAACCACCACCAAGATTGTTAAGCATTGTACCATCAAGGCCATATGGAATCTCACCAGAAAAAAATATTTGATGATCCGTTTGGATAACTTTTTCTTTATTTACAAATTCAAGCTTTGTAACAATAGCCGCAATTCTGCATTCTTTCTGGTCATTAAGATAAGGAATATCTCGAATGACCATGTGACCACTGTTGAAACCAACAGCATAACCTTTTTCGACTAAACGTCGTATATCATCATTATGATTGACCAGTTGTTGAAACATTGAATATCATCCCTTCTTTTACTTTTACTGAAGCCCCCGAGGACAGTGTACCTTCAGGTTTACTGCCACGGCCTTTTTCATACATAACTGAATACGTAATATCTGGGTTCTGTTCATAGTTTGGATATTCAAAAGCAACAACTTCGCCATAACTGATGCTCTGATTTTTAGGCCATTCGTGTGGAACTCCCTCCACAATAATAGTGACCATTTTATTAGATTTTTTGGTAAAGAAGCGTTCTAGGCCTTCTTCAGATAAATCAACAGATTCGCGATCGCCAATACGTTCATTTTTCCCTTCATCTCGTGACTCTAAAAAAAGATCATATTTTTCAACATTGACTTTCGCCAATTTTTTTAGCGTCAAGCCCGTTATCAAATTGGCTCCCCACTCGAAAGTTCGACCATCTAATTCAAATCGAAAAAGTCTGTCTGTTTTGAATGTAATAAATTTTTCAACCCCGCGCCCATGTAAATCGACCGTTTCATCAAGGCTAATTTCTTCCATCAAACCGTTATCAAGAAAGACAAATATTACAAACTCCTCCACCGGACGATTGCCCGACTTATCAAGAAGCTGACGACCTGTTGGCTCAGCATCATCAATTTTATGTTTTTTATCATCAATCTTTACTTTGTAGCTTTCTTTACACTCTCTATTCATAATATTCTCCTATTTCTTTCTGTTTGGTCGTTGTGTTAGCGCTGAAGCTGCCGCAGTTTTGGCCGCTTTACTTGATCTTGGATTACGAAGCACCTTAGAGGCTGCTGATGCAGCTTTTTTGCTTGTGACTTCGTTATTTCTACGTTTGGACATTTTGCCCTCCTTAAAATAAAGTTATTAAATTCCTAAAAAAGGATATACATATACTGATATAGTAATTTAAATGAGTCAACAGAAAAATACTGATTTAGTAATTCTTAATGCTTTTTTAGTATAAATAAAAAGGTTGAAAGGCTAAAAAAGGATGTTAATATACCAATAAGGAGAATCGAAATGACGAACATATATGAATATATTAGTAAGCAAATACGAGCATTAAGAGGCGATGTAAACCAAGAAACTTTTGCTAAAAAGTTAAAGATCGCTCCAAATAAATTATCTAGATGGGAAACTGGAACTTATAAACCTACAGCAGAAGACCTTGATAAAATCGCTCGCGCTTGCAAAGTGCCAATTTCTATCTTTTTTCCAGACCTACAAGAAAATGATAGAGTATCAGCTTTAACATCTGCTACTGGTGGTTTAAGTAAAAAAGACTTTGATGAAGTTCTGAATTACGCTAATTTTCGTAAAGCTAGAATAGAACTCGAAAAGGCCAAAAAGAAAAGAAAGAGTTAATAATTGAGTGCTTCGAGCCAATTTGATGATTTAAAACAACTGGCTCGTGATAAGCGCAAGCAACACGAGGTCGATACATCTAACCTTGGTCTAAAAAAAGTCCGCGAGATATATAAAGCAGAAGGAATTAAAATTGATTATCACCCTCTACCAAACAAAGTTAAAGCGCTATATATGTGCGATGATAATCATCATTCAGTTGCTGTTCAAAAAAAACTCCCTGATGAACCTAAAATATTTGCATTAATACATGAGCTAAAACATCATTATTGTGACCAAGGATTACTCAGAAGTGGATATATCCATTGCGGAGACTTCAATATGAGTGACCCAATCGAGGTAGGTGCAGAGAAATTTGCGGCTGAGTTTATCTATCCTATTAGAGAATTTGCTCATGACATATCCTTGCTAAATATCCAAAGGTGGTCAGAAATAGATATTATTAATTTTAAAAGAAACTGCAAGGCTAAGGTAAGTTACGCTTATATTTGCCGTCGATTAACAGAATTAGAATCAATAGGTTTTAATCAATTTAAAGGTGTTCAGTTTCAAAAGAGAGAATATGAAATATTTGGCGCACCCTTCCATTTACGCAGAAAACGCTCTTAATCAAAAAGTGCCGAAAACTGCACTATAATAAGTACTTATGTATTACAGGACGGTTATGCGCCTATTACTCGCGGCTTCTGTCACCTCTATCAATCTCAGGACTTTGGCGCTTCTCTTCTCTCTCGGAGGACATACGATCAAGATAGGCTTGTTGCCTTTCTTGCGTGGATAATTCAGGGTTATTCTCTGGACGAAATTCATACTCTAATTTTTCGGCTGCACGTTCTTTTTCTTTATTCGCGGCCTCTTGCTCACGCTGTTTATCCATACGCTCTATATATGCTTCTTTGCGCTCATCATTAGACAAGGACATATCATTTTCTGCCCGATCTGCCATAGGGTGATAATCATAACCTTTCATCTGAGCTTCTTGTTTTGCCTTCTCTTCGCGCTGCGCCGCCATATCATCAAGATATTTCTGTTTAACGGCTTCAATATTTTGCTCCTTGGTTTTGTCCTGTTCTGGCTCAACCCTATTATCATTAGAACGGTCTTTGTCCCGTTGACGCATCTGTGCATCCTGCTCAATTTGATCCTGCTGCCGTTGCTTAATTTCCTCAAGGCGTTTATCAGCCTCATAGGATTTTATATTCCCTTGTAGCTCTTCAATGCGTTTTTGCTGTTCTCTGGTTCTTCCAGTAATCGCACCAATAATCCGCTCTATGTTGTTTCTGTTTTCAAGCTGCGCTTGAAGTGTCGTCACCTCGCCCTGCTCCTGTTTGTATTGGACTGTGCGCTGCGCCGTCACAATTTTTGCCTGCTCAATGGTTTTAAGATTTTCATCCAGCAATTGCTTATCCATTGGCGGCGCGGATTCTTTGCGCTTAATATTCTCAAGTGCGTCCGTTGCTTCTTTCAGGCTAGTTTCTTTGGCCTGTATCTCTGTTTCAAAGGCAGGTTTTTTGCCTATCATACGGTCAATCATGCTCATTGTTTCGAGATGGTCTTTAGCCTTGTCCAAATCCCCTTGTGCCTGCTCTACCCTCTTTTGATGAAATGGAAAACTCTCCTCTTTTTTGAACGTGGCAATCGTGCTTTGCCATGTACCACCGCCCTCGCCTCCTTCTCCATCACCCTGCTCTTGCTCCAAAGCTAGGAGGGCGCGGTTCTGCTCAAGGACAAGAATCTTCTTTTGATCCTGTAGCTGAATGGTCGTGTTCCCCAAATTATCATTACTGGCTTTTATGCTACGGTTAATATCACCTCGATCTGTTTTGACACCTCTGCGCTCTGCTTGTGTTGCGGCATAACCCATTTTCTTCATTGGTTCTTTTTCAATGCCACGCGCTTCAAAGCTTAAATGCTCCGTTTTAACTTCGAGCTTATCTCTTTGGGCAATGCGGTTCATTTCACCGGCAGTGAATTTACGAAGGGCTTTGACTTCTTCTTTTCCTCTGGTGGTGGCCTCACCATCAACCATGATTTTATCAGCAGACAAATCACGGAACTTATTTTTAGACCAGCCAGCTTTGGTGCTTTCATCAAAGCCTCGGGTCGTAAATAAGATATGCGCGTGGAAATTCCTCTCATCCCCTTCCCTATTGGGATGATGAAGGGCAATATCCACGGCGCAATTATAACGGTTCATCAGCTCGCGTGAAATTGCATCCCCTGCTTCGCGCCGTTGCATAGCGTTGAACTCATGCGGGAAGGCAATTTCTAATTCATGCGCAGTCGTAGAGTTCTTACGGTTTTCTTTTTGCTCTACGGCGTTCCAGAGTTTTTCCCTATCGCGCAAATCCTCCGGCGCGTTATATGGGGTATAAACACGGGAATATTCAACGCCGGTTTTTTTGGTGTAATCATGTGTGAGGCCTGTGCGTTCATCGCGCAGTAACTCACCAGAACGATATGCCGCAGCCGCAACAGAAGAACGCCCTGAAGAGCGGCCTATCTGTTTTGCACTGGCATGTAACTCGTTCGTTCTCATGATTACTCCATGCGGGTTCAAACACCCATGTTTGTTGTCAGTTTAAGAAGGACAAAACCTTCTTTGATGCCTGAAAGGCATATGGGGTTAGACAACGGATACCCCACTTTTTGGACATGGAAACGGATTGTGTGCCCATGTTCACCTCAGAGTTTGAGAGGAAGGTTATCCTCTCATTGTGCCCCAAGGCACATTGCTAAGCGCATCGCGCCTCCGCTAGGAATTAAGATCGTACACAAACTCTAGCGCAGCGAGTTTGTATAAGTGCGCCCTTCATCTTCATTGCGGGATGCGCCTATGGTCAAAGATAACATTTTCTGGACTCAATTTCAAACGCGCGCTACTCTGAGGTCGTCAGAACTGGATCAGGATGTTGTCATGGACAAGCGCAAACTAACACTCGAAGAAAAGAAAGCCGCTATCAATGAGGCCTATGATAAAAAGATTGCCCAAATAGATGCACAGCTCAAAGACATCTCTGCACGGGAAAAAGAAGCCGAAAGAAAGCGTGACACACGCCGTAAGATCATCATGGGTGGACTTGCTGGATTTCACATGGAGAAAAACCCACGCTCAAGCTTTGCCAAGAAGCTCGCCTCCCTCATTGATGAATATGTTATTGGTGACAAAGAACGTAGCTTATTCGATCTTGATCCCTTACCAAAAACCGAGGCTGAAACTCGTAGAATTAAGCACAGGGAAGAAAAATATAAGTCTTAAACTTTAGTTTCCGCGCGAACCTCTTGCTTTATAAGCACACGATCACGCACACCAATTCCAAGTAATCCTGATATTTTTGCTATTATCTGATCTTCAAAATGATCCAAATGCTTATCTGCAAATGCAACGCGGTAGAGCAACCTTACAATGTCTTTCTGCCCCTCTTGCTCAAGTTCCTTCATGATCACACGCGTAAAGCCATAAAGATCAATGGAATTTTCGTGACACCCCGTGGCCTTCTCAACAATTTGATGCGCCACATCTTCATCCAAATCAAAGTGATCCTGAATACAGGACAAAACACTTACCTTTTCTGCTTCACTAAAATCATCATGAGTAAAAGACACATGAATCATTAATGCTGCTGTAACAATGTGCATCTCATTATGAGCTGTTTTTTCAACTTTTTCTTCTACTCCCAATATTTTGGAAAACTTACTCCATATTTTATCAACCAAACTTATTCCCCTTCACTGTTCCATATTTCTTAAAGTTCTTCTTAAACGGCACGAGCTTTAATCTCAATGGCAGGCCATCAGAAGGCAACACATATTGAAGCCCTGAACCCTTCTTGAGTTCTTCCATAACCTCGGACGGTGATCGCAACGGCCTGTTCTTATCAATAGCTTTGGTTTCACCATCTTTGCCCTCAACCCATCTTTCAACATAATCGCCTAACATCTTGGATATTTCTTCTGCGCTGCCATGATCATTCACCGCAAAAAACTGCTTATCGCACGAACTCATAAAGTCCTGCCAATTCCCGTATCGCTCTTTAAGCTGTCCCAAGTTTTGCAGATGCATCCAGATTTTAACGTCACGACTTCGAAGCGTCACAAGTCCCTCTTTGATCGGCCTGAATGTTCCGAGCTGCGGAAACTCATCAAGTAAGTATAGTGTTTTAAAATCATGATCGGCATGTTCACGGCAAGCCATAAGTCCCAAGCTCACCACTGTTCGTAAAAAGCGGCTATGGTTCTTCATATGCTCAAACGGCACAACCAGATAAACAGTTTCTCTTTTCTGCTTGATGTCTCTGAGTTTAAATGATGACTTTATCAATATTGGTCGGAGTACAGGAGTATTCACCCAGCTTAATCCAGTGGCAAGTGTCGTTATAAACCCGCCGCGCTCATTCTCTCCGGCTTCCTTCAGCACTTTAACTGCATCCATCGGAGCGCGTCCCATAGCATTATTCATTGCCATGCGATCAACCAAAACATTAAACGCTTCAGGCATACTAATTGTGCCTTCAGGAGAACCCGTCAAAATAATATCGTAAATAGTAGGCAGATTATGGTCTTTTTCTGGATATTCACTCAAGACATGGGCAATAACCCCCGTCATGATCTTCTGGGCATTTTCTCTAAAGTGCTTTGAGTTAGCATTTTCATCGGCCTCTTGCATGATGCAGCTCTCGACAATCTGAAATATATCGTCTTTGGCATTCGGGCTTTCAATGTCTATTTCTTCAAGCGGGTTAAAGGTTGCTCCAATTTCACCATCATAAAGATGTTTGACCTCGCCCCATGGGTCAAGCACATGCGCGGCGTTAATCTCTCCTCTTACATCTATGGTTCTTTGGGCATGCTCCCCTTTAGGATCAAGAACGAATGCCCCGCCCTGCCATGAAAGCAATGTATTCCACGCCCCATATAAAGATTTACCCCCGCCCATTGCTGCTACTGTGAGCATCATTGAATCACTATCAAGGCCTATATGACGCCCATTTAATTTTACATCATCATACCATAGTGTGCCGCCGCAATAGATAGGGGCAGATTTAACCTCTTTGCCTCTGATAAAATCATTGAAGTCATATTTTAAAAATGAGTATAGACCGCCCCAACGCGCAGCCCCTCCTCGCCCAAATATAAACATCTTGCGGTATTCAGGATGTTCTTTGACGTATTCAAGCCCAAGCCGATAATAAGCAGGCAACGCAAAAATCAGAAACGGAACGCCAATGACCAAAAACCCCTCTCCGGAGATGTGCATATTTGGGGTGAGATCACCAAAAGGCGTTAGAATAATCAAAACGGGTAAAATCAAATGCCACAAAAAAGAAGGTACTTTTTTAAGCGGAGCGCCAAGCCAGTCATTGATCTTGGCTAAAATCATAACTGCCCATACAGGGATCAGAAAAAGTAATATAATAGGAAAGTCTTCTTTTTGGAAAAAATCGGCAATGATTTGCATGTCAGTCCGGCACAAAAAATAACCAATTAACAAAACAACAGCTAGGCCTTCCAGCTTTGGCAAAACCCTTGGAACTTTTACAACGCTGTATTTTGTTCCGGTAAGTGCAAACCACACCGCGCATAATCCGCCAAAAGTCAGTAAAAATGCTTGTAAATCTATGCGACCATCAAGATCAAAAGAAACGCCGCGTGATGCAACCCCGTCAATGACCACCATTATTGAACCAAAAGAATATGCCGCAAACCAGATTAGAGCCAAGATTCCAAAACTCAAATAGTACAGCCGTGCTGTAAAGCCTAATTTACGCTGCGCTGCTGCTCTTGGTTGCCCCATATTATTTCCTTAATCATTAAACCGCTCACGTTTGCGTTCATGTGTTTGTTCACGGTTCTTATCTTCGTTCTGCTGGTTACGTTCTTTAATTTGGGCAACCAGATATTCGTTTTTAGCCAGAAGAACTTTGTAATCTTTTTCTGATACGTTGCCCGCATCATATTCCTCTTGGATCGCTTTGCGCTCGCCTTCTAACGCCTCAAGCTGGCCTTCAATGTATTTCTCTTCATTCAAATCATTATCAGGCATCAAAAACTTCTCCTAAAAACAAGGGTATATTCATAAAACAAAAATATGCGGGCATTGGCAACTGGTGATTAATTATTTAGAGGATTCAATATGATCTCTAATCCACGAAGCAAAGGCCTCTTCTGTGATTTCACCGCTGGCAACATCAAGCATGATAAGAACACACGCGCCATCATCCGCAATCAAATTATAGCCGTTTAGCATAAGAAATAATTCAACAACCACAAAAGCACTGCGTTTATTACCATCGTTAAAAGGATGATTACGAGAAATGCCGTAACCATAAGCGGCTGCCAATTCTGCTATATCAGGATCACCATAAACAGCTAAATTCAGCGGGCGACCTAAAGCAGACTGCAATAACGTAATATCACGTGTTCCCTGCAATCCACCATGCTCTGCTATTTGTTCATCATGAATAGCGTGAACCACGCTCTCTAAAATCCAGTTATATTCTTTGGTCATTTGGCAAGCTCATGTAAAACATTGCGGCGTTTCTTCATAATTTTACGAGCAGCATCCATCTGTGCACCAAACTCTGGATCATAAGGCGTAATACGAAAACCGGACTGCGCTTCGCTCACCCAAAGAGTGTCACCCTTATCCAGCTTTAAATTTGCCAATAATTCCTTTGGTAAAATAACACCAAGAGAATTTCCGATTTTTGTAACTTTTAATTCCATATCCTTAAACTCCGTAAGTTATTACATATGTTATAACATTAAAAAACTAATGTCAATTTAAGCTGCTTCCAATTCGCCGTATTCTTTCTGCAATATCCCGAATATAGAGTTGTGTAAGTGAAGCTCACCGCCTTTTGCGCGGTTAATCATCGCATTGAAGTAAGCACCAGTCTTTTGCACGGGCTTATTCTCTCTTTGCTGCGCTTTATCCGTCAAAAGCAAACAAATTGCTGCGCCTGTTCGCCCCAACAATCCACACGCTCTAGCCCAAGATGCTTGGCTAATGAACAATTCTCCCTTCATCGCATAGGCTGCGCTCACAAAATCATTCCAGTTCATCGGACGGAATTCCATTGGCATGTGATCTCTGAACTTTTCACTTGAGGCATTGAGGGCTTGTTTCAAAGTAATATGCTGTAGCCCTGTCTGTAGGATCAATGCTTCTTCATCGCTAAAGCTTTCTTCCCTGTTTAGGAATATATCGACTTGATTTGATGTTGGGGTCTGTAGCTCTTGAGGCTCGCTACTGCTTTTTTGCAAAGCATTGGGCGAAGCCATACCTTTTGTTGTATCTAATTTATTAGATTGTTTTTTTATTGTAGAGTTATAGTGAACGTCATCCGTGTCGCTTCTGGGTGACTTTTCTTTTGTTTCTTCTTTAATAATAGATGTTTTATCCACATTTTGATCATTAAGAACGTTTAGAGCTTCATTATATAGCTCTTTATGCTTGGCAAGGAGTGTTCTTACGTTCTCAAGGCTTAAATGGGTGCGTATTTGTATCGCTAGTGGCTCATATGCTTTTTGAAGTATGAGAAGCTCGCTCGTGTAATCGCCCTGCCCGTCCAAGGTCAAAAGCTCCATCTCACACATAAGGCTACGGATTTGGCCTCTATAATAAGAAATCTGGCGTTTTGTCTCCATCCATGCCGCATCTATCATGCGTTTTTCTTGCAAGCGTTCTTCTAACGAGGCTTTAAGATAAGCTAGAGGTGTTAGATCAACACCATAGGCGTACATAATCCGGCCTGTTTTATCACGCTTGCCGTAACGTTTATGATTACCGCTATCATGCCATGTTAAAGCCCCTGCTTCGAACAAGCTTTGCTCTAATCTCTGTACTTGGCGTTCGGACACCCCCATATCAAGGGCAGTCTTGGACAGTGATTGATAGATAATAGGTGAACTCCCCTGCTCCCAATCAATCTCTCTGGTAAAAGCCATATAGTAATCCAGTAGATTAATCATGCGCGGGGTAAATCCTGCTTGCTTACCCATGCGTTTGACCAGCAAAAGAAGATCATAACGGTTCACGTTTTCTTCTAATCCGGTAAAGTCGTCTGCTTGCGCGTATGATTTACGATGTGAGGAAGAGCTTATGCGCCCTCCTCTGCCCTGTTTTAGTTCTGCTATGTTTTGTAAATAATTGCTCATAATGATAATAAAAGCTGACTGTCAAAACCATGTAAATAAGGTGCAAAAAAGAGTCTGCAAAAGTCACTTTTGACTTGCATTCGATTCGCTAGAGAGGTAAGATTTACTTAGATTATTGAGAGCTTACCTCTCTTTTTAAAAGCCACTGTTTCAGCAGTGGTTTTTTATTGTCTGGTTTACTAAGTCTTCTGCCTTCCCTCTTCTAAATGATGATATTGACGGAATGTCATGTGAAAATCGAATCCTGTGGAAGGAATCGGTATAAAAGAACATAACAAAAATACACAAAGTACGCAACTGACAGGAGTTAAACTCCTCGCAACGTTAATAGTGTAACTTATGAGCCAAGAAAACGTTATAAAACAGGGGTTCTCTGGAAAATCTTTCATTACTTACAGTTACATAACTTACACTATTAAACAAAACTGGAAACAAAAATAGTTGTAAGTTCTGTGATATTTCGTCACCTTTGTAAAAATATGTAACATTTTGGTTATTACAATACTTACATATTTCTGTATTATAAAAATGTCAAAAACGTCTAACTATGTAATGGATTAACAAAATGCTCGTAACAATATCAAAAGCGTCACAAATGGCAGGCGTTAGTCGCGCTACTATATATAATGACATTGAATCAGGGACGTTATCCATTGAACTAGGCGCTAAAGGGCGTAAAATGGTTGATGTATCAGAACTAACAAGAGTCTATAAAACTTTAAAAAATCCTGACGATGATGACAATTCTAAAACTGTAAAAACTGACAAAAAGCGTGACTCTAAAGTGCCGGAACAATCAAATAAAGTTGCCGTTTTACAAGAACGGCTCGAAGCACAGAAAAAACATTCTGAATTGCTCGAAGATATGTTGGAGAAAGAAAAAGAAGAAAGATTGCGTGAAAGAGATACCTCAAAGGAGTTTGAGGAATATTTTAAAACACAAATAGAGAACCAATCCGAAAGCATAAAGAACTTCACAAGGCTCTTAGAAGATCAAAGAGGTGACACAAGTGACACAAATAACGATTGGGGAAAATCTATCAAATCCCTTGAAGATCGTATCGCCAATCAAGAAAAGGCTGCTCAGGAAAAAGCCGATACGCTGGACAAAGAAAAAGCAGAACTGAAAGCACAGCTTGAAGAAAAAGAAAAAAGCCTAAAAGAAGAGCGGGAGGCTTTGGAATTAGAAAAAAGCAAATCCTTCCTTCATAAACTTTT
>JAWSVM010000005.1:0-29670 GCA_033851915.1 Alphaproteobacteria bacterium | reverse complement strand
TCATAAACTTTTTGGATCATGTTGCCCCCTCCAATTTTTCAGGGCTGCTTTATTCCTTCAGGAGCGATACAATTCGAATAACCTGCTCAATAGGTACTCTTTGCAGGTTCAAATTAATATCACCACATGACCATATTTCCGCCGTACCGTTCTCAAAGTAAATAGTCTTACGTGCGCGGCTATGATCCGGCACACGTCCACCTGTCACCTTAACAATTGAATGTGCTATCAAATTAAGATGCGCTTCCTTTATCTGCTCATCCTTATAGCGGAGGAGGGCGGCTTCATAAGATTTCAAATAACAGGACATGAATCGGCGCATAATATCGGCGGCAATGTCTTTTGCCGGTCTTTCAGCACTTACCCCTATTTCCTTGTAATCATCCTGCCACGGACTCGATTTCAGACGCGGGAACATACCGCCAATTTTAAACTTGTCACCATAGAGCCTAAAATATAAACCGCGCCCATATCCATCTATGATCTCAAACCGCCAAAGAGATTCTTCGCCAAGCCGTGAAAATTTCCACGGCTTGCCAAGATACAGGGCTATTTCTTCTACTTTTGCTTGAGGGTTGCCCATGATTACCCCCGCGCAATCATATGATTACGTCTATGTGGTCTTTGAGATCCATATTTTGCGCGGATCTCTTCAAGCGTTTTTGTGCCTTTAGATCTGCTGCGAAATTGTTCGGGCCGAAAATACCATGCTTTCTTTTTTGCTGCCCATTTAAAACCTGCTTCTTTCAATACATCCTTGTGGGCGCGTGTATCACCAGTCAACCACACCCAAGAGCCACAAATTTCTATCACGAGGGCAGGGAGGCTAGAAACCGCGTTTAAAGCATCATTGAGCAAGTCACCATAATCTATTTGTTCTGATTTGATCTCGCCAGAGTAATCTTTAAGCGCGTCATAAGCTTCATTAACCACTTTCATCATATCTTCGCCCGCAGGGTTAATATCTGGATGATATTTTTTACACGCGGCGCGATAGGCTGTTTTTATATCTTGCGGGTTAACCTCACCAGTCAGGCCTAAAATCTTAGCTGCATCATATATATTCATAGCGCACCCCCGAACAAATCAGCTTGAAGGTTTTCAGGGTCAGCAATATTAAAAACAAGCCGCGCCATTTTCATCGTCTGCGATCCCTCAAGAATAGGATTATCCATGCAATGATTAGGCGTTGTTCTCGATGCCCATATTTTTAAGCCGCTACCTTGATAAGCAATGCTTATTGTATTTGCGCAGCCTGATCCACCAGCTATGCCAAGTTCTTCTTTGAGGGATTGTTTTAATGCCTCATCACTCAAACCTGTTTCGGCTCGTTTTGCCCATCTATTTTTTGCGCCTTGATAGCTACACACTGACCTTAAAAAAGCGTCATGCTTTTCTTTATCTGTTAATTTATTAATCATTTTTTTGTTCCTTTTAATGACCGCAGGGAATGCCAATATCCCCTGTGCATGAAACCTTGCTAAGCGGCGAGCGGAACACTTAAACCCGCGCATGCGGAGTGACGGTTGATCGTAAGAAAACGACTTCAAAGACTTGTTCCGTGAAACGGGATTTACTGCGACAACACGTTTAAGCGGGCAGGAGCAAGCAAGGCTATTGATGCAGGCGTTTATGTCGATATAAGCTAGATAAGGGCTTCTTAAACAAAACCAAGAGGAGGGCGTAGACCGACTTTCAATACGCCTTGAATCGTAAAAAACAGATCAATAAAATAATCTTAAAATAGAAGGAAAGGTTGAAAAACCACAAAAATGACATGCAATACTCAATGTATCGAAAAACAACGTAAAGCTATAGCCTTCAATAGGCACAACAACACTTAAGTAAACACATTAAGCACATAAACATAAAAAGCGTCATGCTAACTATATGTACCTTAGGAAAGCATTTTAGCTTTTAAACATTTCATTCTTAACGGCCTGCGCCCCTAAAAGTTCGAATGCCTTTGCCGTTAATTTCTCTTTTTTCGGATCGCCTTTATGATCTTCCAAAACTGCCATATAAAGTTTATGAAGAACTTTCACAGGGGGAACATCCTTCATGCCGATAAGTTCAAGAGCGTCATTCAAAGTAAGCATATCGACTTGTTTTGACCAAACATCTTGTGGTTCATTTTGATATTTTTCGCGTTCTCTTTTCAGGTTCTCACGCGCCTCTTGTTCTTTGAATTTTTCACTTTCAGGATAGGACTGTGCGAACATTGAATCTTCAATGAATGGATCTTCCCGAAAATCCAGCAGCTTATAAATATGGCGGGCATAGTTCCAATATTTCCTTCTGAAATTCTCGTCTGCCTCATCATGAGGAAAGTGCTTTTCAAGATATATGATGGTGTCACGAAGTCGTGCATTTTTGTAATAAGCTGTATCTGAACTTTTAGATAGTAGGGCGTGTCCGGCAACAAACAGATCATAAAGTGATCGAACATGGTGCTTGGCACTTTCCCTTAAAGCAGGGGCATACTCTAATGCGATTTGAGAATTTTGAGCTGTGTTAGCATAGCTCAATAATGCCTTATAGCTGGCAAACAATTCCAAGCCAGGGCGGATACGATTAAATGTAATAATGACCACTTTGAACACTGTCACAGTGACTAGACAAAAGAGGGCAGTCCATACTACATATTGAACATCACGGTAATCTCTGGGGATGCTGCGTATCCATCCTTCATGTCGCGCGAATGTGTAGCACTCCAATACACTATGATAAGCGACTACAAAACCAATCACTACCACTAGAAAATAGAGCCAGTGAAACGAGAGCAGTTTAATATCTTTATCAGATAAGCGTGAGAAGAGATCGTTTTGGCTATGTTCGCGCTGTTTGTGTTCCCGCAAGTTCGTATGATAATGCGCCCATTTTTTAGATATAAGCTGCGCTATTTTCGGGAATGACCATATACAAAATGCGCCCGTTAAAACCAACGGCCAATAATTGACGACAACCCAATATATTCCATAGAGAATATAGCCAACAATAATGATGAAAATAGTGGGCATGGCGACACACCCTTACTTTTTCAGGAGCTTTGTATTGGCAATGCCTTTGCGTTCTTCGGCTGTAAGCGAACGAAGGTGCTTACCATCAAAAACTTTCTTAATGGGAACGCCATAACCATCACCCCAACCATATTTATTCTGACATTCTGGGCAGGTATAGGATTGGTCTGCATAATCATCACGGCCTCTGTGACAGAAAATCGTGTCACACTGCTCACACCATTGCAGATGCGGCGCATGACATGAAGGGCAGGGGGCATGTTTACTAAATTGAACCTCTGCTTCAAAGCCGGAAGTCCAGCTCCCCGTTTTTGCATCAAAGGGGCTACCATCGGCTTTGCTATATTCTTTATCATCGTAATTGAAACGCTTGCCCGCCTTATCAATGCGCACATAACCATCTACCGAGGAATCCCACTCAAGGCGTTGCGGGTTACTCATCATGACCTTATCTGTATTATCCAGAGCGTCCATTGGCATCTTTTGCCATTCAAGCACAAAGGCCATGTCTTTACGTTCGCGGCATGCAGCCTTCACAAATCCAGATGGTCCGGGGCGCTCGTCGCCTTGACCATCGGCAATTTCTGCGTCTTCTTTACCGATCAACACAGCAAAGGCGGCGTTTATGTCTTTTTGACGCTCTTCATCTTTTTGTTCAACGGCGGCCTTAACAGCGTCATTTCTTAATATCTTAAGAACTGCCTCGGAAGGTATCCGGCTTAACCCAAATAATTCTAATGCCTCATCATATGTCATGGTTACACCCCTTTATTCGTGTCTTTTCCAGTGCCTTAGCTACATTAAAAGATCTTCGCTAAACTGCAAAAAGATAAAGCCCGTTCTCAACTTAAAGAACGGGCTTAGATAATCTTGTCGTTACAAGTGGAGGCCGTGAAGCCCGCGTATCTCGTAACATCTATATACAGGATACTCGCTAAATGTTACAAATGTCAATATATTTTAAGATATAAGTGACCCAACATGCCGTTTACCGAAGAACAATTAAATAATATACCACATATACTTTCTGAACCACGTTTTGCAACATATTTACAATATTGTAACAATGATCGCGCTTGTGCCTTAGAGCTATATCAATGGAATTTAGAAATTTCTTCAGCTTTTCTATTACCTCTACATTTACTAGAAATAAGCCTAAGAAATGCTGTTTCTGAATGCCTAGAAAGTACATACACCTCCAACTGGCCTTGGAATCAAAGGTTCATATTGAGCTTACCAGATAGTAACGGCTATAATCCAAGGCGTAATTTACAACAAACAGCTAATATGCAAAACCCTACTATGGGGAAAGTTGTTTCAGAATTGAAGTTTGTGTTTTGGGAAAAAATGTTTACGGCTAGACATGATGTTCGAATATGGAACCAGCATATCAGGACAGCTTTCCCCAACTCACCTCAACAAATGATTCCAAAACAAATCCGGGAGAAGGTATTTCAATATATTTTTACTATCCGTCGCTTAAGAAACCGGATTGCACACCACGAACCCATATTTCGGCACGACCTGCAAGAAGATTACAATAAAATACATGAACTTATAGAATGGAGAGATAAAACAACTGTTGATTGGATGGACAACATCCAAAATGTAACAATTCTCATTCCCCAAAAGCCGTGAAACACTACTTCTGTCTCAAAATATATGATGTTTAGTACCGCTAAGTAATGCTCTTTCCGCCGTCAGAAAGCCAACATAAACGGCGACCACAATCTTCACCATAACGTTTACACAAATCTCTAAAGTAAAGAGCAGATTCTGCGTTTACGTTTTTTTTCAGCCGGTATCATCACACCATATTAATAACTTACAATGGCGGTTTTTCTGAGTGTTAAATAATAAAGAGGGGTATGTTTTTTATTATAAATGTATCTAGCATTCTAAATTTTTGATATTTAATCCATATGAACGATTTAACCGAACAGCTTGAACAGTGTGTGCTCTATTGGAGGCAGTGTCTTGTCGACTCCGTTGAATTTGAAATCAAGAAAGACACTGTTCTTGATAAGATACAGAAAGATGACGATCACTTTTCTTTATCTCAAGTGACTGTAAGTAAGTTCTTCGCCGCATATAAAGATAAAAAGTTTCCAAAGAAAAAATCTTCGAAAGCTTTTAGGGAAGATGAGGACGAGTTGTCCTCTGTACCAGTCTTATATGCTCCCATTGTATTACGCCATATCAATTTTCAAAGGCGCGGTACTGATATTATTCCGCTCTGGATCAGAGGACGTTTAGATAAAGATGGTAAACTGACAATTACGCCAGATAGTTTCCCTGCTTTTAATGATAAATTTATAGAACCATGCCGTAATAGCGTCTTTTCATTTGGTGTTTATCAGCAAAAAATTGAAGAGGCGCTTGGTCATGTCGGCTCTATAGCAGAAAATATGACGCAGAAAGATTTGGAAGAGTACCTTGTAAAACTTTTACATGAGCATCTTGATATAGAATTTGTTGTAAGCGACCACAATGGAACATGTGTACAAACCGAAGATGTGTATTATGTTCTTGATCTGCAAACGGGTGGAACAAGCGCGGCATTACTTGATCTGTATTCTGATATAGATGCGTCTGAAACGGTGCCAATGCTGATTGAGGCAACACTATCATCTACTCAAACCAAAGTTATATCGGCAAATACGGAGCTTGAGAAATTACATACTGGACATGTTACAGGACATTATCCATTAAATGATGCGCAGAGGCTTGCTCTTTATGCTGATTTACAGATGAATGACGGTGATATTTTGGCTGTCACTGGGCCACCGGGCACAGGCAAAACAACGTTAATTGGAAATATCATTGCTTCTGAGTGGGTGAATGCTGCGCTACAAAAGAAAGATGCTCCGATTATCTTGGTAACATCAACAAATAATCAAGCTGTTCAAAATGCATTGAATAGTATTTCTGGTGATGATGGTTTACCAAAAAACCATCCTTTCGCGCGGGATGAGAATAAAGCGATTTTGTTTGATCGTTGGGTTAAGGGCGTTGAATCTTTTGGGACGCTATTACCTTCTGATAGAGAGGCGGGTAATAGAGAAATATATGAAAATTTCCAATGTATGCAGCGAAGCTATGAATCAGGTAAATCATGGAAGGGATGGTTAGATGATCTAGAAGTTCCTGATGAACGAGAAGAGAGAAAACAACATTACATAGCATGCGCGAATGAGGCTCTTGTAGAAAAAGGTATTGAAACCCTTTCTGATGCAATTGAGTGCGTACATGCCGAACTTGTTTTGGCTAAGGCGTATCTTGACAAGGTTATTGATTTAAAAAACAAAACGTCTGTCCTTAATATTGAATACGACGGATGTGATATTACGATTTTCTTAAATGAAAAGGTACATGAGCTAAAAAAGCACCTAGGAGAAGTGCAAAGACAGAGTGATAGGGCTAAAGTTGAGGTTGATACGCAAGAAAGCACTTTGACAGAATATCAAGGCCATGCGCATGAAGCTTTGCGCCTATCACAAAATAAAAATATTTTTGAAGCGTTGAGTGCATTATTTTCAAAAAACATACGTCAAAGACGCTCTACGCGTGTGATTGAGTTTCTATCTAGCCATAAAATTTCAGATGACGATTGGGGTTTTACGACAACATTATCCGAGGATGATATTAGAGCGCATTTGTCGCTTATCGAGAATAAGAAGAAAGAGGCATTGCAAAGTTTTAAGAGCATTTTAGAAGAACAAAAAGAGCAATTATTAGTGTTAGAAGGAGAGCTTACTCAGTGGGAGGCAAAACAATCTAATTATCGTGCATTACGGACGGAGTGGTCAGGTGTGCTGAATGATCTACAGGCAGATGATTCAAGGCTTATGTCAGTTCTGCGTGATCCAAAAGGCTTTGAAGAAGAAATTGATACGTCTTTAAGGTTACTGACTTTTCATCTTGCTGCACGGTACTGGGAAGGCGAATGGTTGCAAGAATTTGAAACGCTTTATGAAGACGAACCAAAGAAGTTATATGGCTACACAAAACAGCGTGTTGAGGCATTTTTGCGCAGGCTTGCAAAATTAACACCGTGTATTGCTTCTACGGCGTATACGGCACCTAAAATACTTCGATATTTTGATACGGGGGTGAAGGATTCTTCTAAAAACTCAAATCCGCCCTTATTTGATACGATTGATCTTTTGATTATGGATGAGGCAGGTCAGGTTGCTCCCGAAAAGGGCATTGCGCCGCTGAGTCTGGCAAAGAGAGCTTTGATCGTTGGAGATACAAATCAAATTGAACCGATTTTCGAACATAACCGATATGAAGATGGACAAATTCTTCGTAAACATGCTCTATCAAAACATCTTGATGACATGGAGTATCGTGGAGCTTTGAGCCATTCTGGGAATATGATGGCACTTGCAAAAAAAGTGAGCGTCTTATCATTTGATGAGCAAACACAAGGTATGTTTTTGAGTGAACACCGAAGATGTTTGCCAGAGATTATCGCGTATTGTAATGAACTGGTCTATGAAGGGCGGATTATCCCTAAAACTATTTCAGAAAACGATCCAGAGTTTCCTGCGATGGGGTATGCGCATATTCCGGGGGAATCTAAGCAAAAAAATGGTCAAAGCCGCTACAATGAAATAGAAGCAACGACAATAGCCAAATGGGTTTCAGACAATGCAGAGCGCCTGATGCAAACATATGGCGGCGGCGGTAAAAGTTTGAAGGATATTGTCGGAATTGTAACGCCTTTTGCTGCACAGAAAAATTGTATTACCGAGGCGCTTAATAATCACCATATCGATAGTGATATTCGCGTAGGAACAGTACATACCTTTCAAGGCGCAGAACGTGATCTTATGATCTTTTCGCCAGTTTATGGTGGGAATGATGACACAACATCATATTTCTTTGATATGAAGCCAAATATGCTCAATGTGGCTGTATCTCGCGCAAAAAAATCTTTTCTTGTCTTCGGTGATATGCGCATTCTTTCTCGTCAACCTGTAAGCAAGCCGTCTGGATTACTTGGAAAATATTTATTTGCTCACCAAGAAAATGAAATCCATGACATTGAGATCGCAACGCGCTTAAGTAAGGCAAAAATTACTGTGGACGTGGAGGTGATTGATACTCTTGAGCGGCACCGTGATGCTCTGCGAGAAGCGTTAACACAGTCAAAAAGTAGGTTACTCATTGAATCTGCATATCTGTCCATTAATGCAATCGAACGTGATAATATACTGTCTTTGTTAAAACAAGCATCTGAACGTGGTGTTGAGTGCCTTGTTATCTATGACATTGCTTATAACCAAGATAAAAGCATTGCTGATCGTGCATTAAATGCTTTTGAGAAGGAAGGCATAGAAATAAGAGGAGTTAAGGGAACGCACTGTAAAACATTGGCGTATGACGATGCATTTTACATGAATGGTTCATTTAATTGGCTGTCTGCACCACGCGATGAAGCAAGCAAATACCATAATAGAGAACGCTCAACATTATCACGCGGCTCTAAGCTGAAAAGCATTATCGATGAGGTCTGGTCGGATACAGATAAGCTGACTGCTGTATAATTCTATTAAATGGAAAGCAGCCTGAAGTGCGACTGATTATGTCAGGCATTCCATTTGATCCTCGCATTGGTGTAAATATTAATAACTTCTTCAAGAATCTTATTTTTTCCTTTCAGGTTCCGCCTTATGCTCTAATTTTCTGCTCGTCACTAACCGATGATGACAAAGAGTTCTTAATCTCATTTAAAGACATAGAACCCCAGTGAAATTTACTTGGACTAAACGACGTAGGTCAATTACCCGCTGTAAAATGGAAGATGCTAAATCTAGAAAAAATGCCAAACAATAATCACAAAGAATCTTTAGAACAGTTTTTAAAAAAACTAAAGAAATAATTAGACGAGTAGGGTGAGTGATGACCTTGATTGTAGAAAATGGCTATTATCTACTATTGTGCTAATAGCTTTCCTGATACTCTACCTTAAATCATAAATATTAGCTAAGAGTCTGCTGTTAGCCTAAAGCAGACATTGCTACCAAGTCGGGAGCAAAGGGACAGAATAAATAAAACACATAGAAAATTCTAATTGAGAGAGCCAGTAAATGAGAAGCACAAAGACCTACAGTTTGATGGAGATCCAATAAAATATAATGGTGAATTATGAGAAAATAATTAATTATATATCTAATCACGCAGCATTTATCAGCATTCTGATTGTTTCCGTTATGGGGCTTAATAGTGTCTTTGTTGATAAAGGTAATGAGTGGGAGCATTGGAGTTGGTTATCTCTAGCCATAATTATGGTGGCTTATTTAGGTGTAGAATTCCTAAGGTATAGAAAAGATAATATTTCAGTTGAAGAACATTTCAAAAAGTATCTACTTGATTTTGAAAACTGGGAAGAAACTGATGAGAATAATTGGCATTATAAACCACATCCTGAATTTATAGTTTGTCCCACTGAAGAGGAGTACTGGGAAGTTAAAGGTGGCGAAAATTGGGTACGTGCAGCAACAAACCCGCGTGCTTTCGTAAGGCCTATGCAACTTCAATATAATCAAACGGTTATTACAAAAATTGTTTGTATTTATTTTGATGAAATGCGGTATTTTATCCCTGCTCCTAAAGTTACAGGGATGATTGGAAGTGGCGAAAATTGGTATTATTCACTGTGTGCGGATGATTTTTATTTTTTTCTGCTGCCTTTGTTAACCAAAAAAACAGTAGAACAAATCGTAGAAACTGGCGAATTTAGTTCTAGGGGATGTCGAGTGCCAGTAGCTATATTTTCTTCAGAACAAGAACAAAATCAGTTTGAGGTGTTTCTAACGCAAAGACCAATTGAAAATACTGAAATTTTCACTTACCCCTCACGCCCCAACGACCCCTATATAAATGATAAAGACAAAGAAATTATATCTTATTCTAAGGTCGTTTTAGCGCGTCTGGAAGAATACAGAGGTTTAATTCAATGACTAAAATAATGGAAGACGATGACCCAAGAAGAGTGTTGCCGTCAGAGTACATGCGGGCACGTAGGCCTTATCTATTTTCTGATGGTAAAACCATTACAGGATACCATTTAGACCGCGCCGTTTTTGATCACTTTCTTGATACGCTTACAAGCCGTAATCAACATCTTGATTTTGAGTTATTTGCCAGAAAAATTGCCGAAAAACACATTGCTGTAAACCTTAGGCCTGCAACAGGTCCTATGGGAGGAGGAGATAGTAAAGCTGATACAGAAACATATCCAGTATCGGAAGAAATCCAATCTGGATGGTACTTAGGTCAACCTAATAGCGGTGAAAAAAATTGGGCTTTTGCACTAAGCGCAAAGAAAACTTGGAGCTCAAAAGTAAGAGACGACGTTAAAGGACTAGTTGATACAGGTAGGCCTTATGATCTTATATATTTCATCACTAGTAGATATGCACGCGATAAAGACCGTTCTCGCATAGAAGATGAATTAAGCAAAAAATATTCTATACCAGTTAAAATACTCGATAGGTCATGGATTATAGAGAAAGTATTTGAAGGTGAACATTTCGATATTGCTTATGATTATTTGAAGGTAGGGAGTTATGATCCTAATAAAGAGGCCATAGGTCCCAATGATTTTAAAAGACAAGATCAATTAACAAATTTAGATCGTGAACTCACTGAAGATGAACGATACATCGATGTAGCCTACCAACGAGTTGAAGATGCACTTGTCGCAGCAAAACTTTCTCGAGGATTAGAGAAGCCACGTTTTGAAACGGATGGACGGTATGAGCGCGCTATCACCTTAGCAAAAAAAGATGGGATAGGGCGGCAGGAGCTAAGAGCCACATACGAGTATGCTTGGACGACATATTGGTGGTTCGATGATTTTAAAAAATTTAATGATCTTTATTCTCAGGTTGAAAACCTTTCTGTAAATAGTGATAAAGCTATAGACTTGGAATTATTACACACCCTTTTAGGGTTGCTATATTCATCCGTGCATAACGGCTTTATGACCCCCGATGATGTTTCCCTTGTCGATAGATCTGAAAAATTAAAAGAATCACTCTTAAATCTTGCCAATGATGGTGCTCGCCCCAATAACGCACTTCAAGCAGAAACTATGTTGCTGCTAATGAGGCTGCATCAGATTATTCATGGCGATGATAAAAATGAAATTTCAGAATATTGGATCAAATTTTCAGATATTTTAGATCGTGCTCAGAATTTAGGAGAATATCCAGCTGAAAAACTACAAGAGATAATTGAAATTTTTGGTTCTATTGTTGACGATGATGATCAGTATGACGCGCTCTGCGAGAAGATGGCAGATTTTATTGCAAAAAGGCGTAGTGAAGGTGAGGCAGGCCTTATTCTTCTAAAGCGCGGGCAACAAAAATTAGATGCAGAAAAACGATATGATGCCATAAAATTTTTGGGTAAGGCCGTTGCACTGCTTATAAAACAGGAATATCGTTCAGAATTATTTGATGCACTATTTCTCATAGCCATTGCGTACAGAGAGGCAGGATTACTATGGTCTGCAAGATCAACATGCCTTGCCGCCTGCCTGAACGCATTTTCTGTCTTCGAAGAACATGATGAGTTTATACCTCAAACAATTATTTCTGTTAAGTTGCTAGCATGGATTTCCCTTGAGCTCGGGCATATACCAGATTTTTTGAATGCTTTTTATATGTTGCAAACTCTTAAGCAAAATATGGGTTTAGATGAAGAGTCCAAGGAAAGGCTTGAGGAAGAGCTCCAAAGTTTAGATATGGCATTGGGGTGCTACTTTTTAAATTCCAAGCAAGAAAACTTGCGTGAATTAAAAACTCTGCCAGATATTTTGAACCATGTTGGGCTAATAAGTTCACGAACAGCATTATTGTATCGTTTTGGTCATGAAACCTTGTTGCGTGAAGAGGGCAGCATTCCAGAAGCAGAAACTAACGCTTCTATGTTGGATTTCTTTAGAATTTGGAAAAATCAGGAAATTAAAACAAGCTTGCCAGAAAAGTTTCTAATCGATGATGATAACCCGATAACATTCCAAACCAATGTTATCGGATCTGTTATAGCGGTGCAAACAAGCAATATTCCTGAGCACATAGTTTTTTCTCAAGCGATACTTTCTACAATTGAGGCTTTTCTTTCAACAAGCTTAGGAAAGGACGTTTATCCACACACAGAGCGGTTTGAGATTAATGTTATAGGTAAAAAGGATATCTCTAAACCAGAGCATGAATTTTTATCAGACAGCATGTGCGCAAATATCATGGTTCCCTCAGATGCTAGCCTATGGACTGGCGCGGAGTTTTGGAGTGATTACCAAGACATACTGATGGAGATTGCTCTTATGACACTGGGGCATATAGCCATGATAAGGGATATTGAAAAGACCTTTGAGAAGCTAGTTGAAAAAGAAAATATTTTTGAGCGGTCTTTGAATTTTAATACAACAGCCATGAGTTATAGTAGAATATTTGGCTCTATGATGGGCTCGCTTTCTCAGTGGGGTGAATACATTAAAGTGGGTTATTTGATTTCTACAGACCCTATGGAGGGAGAAGCGTTCGAAGAAGGTTCTCTAAATGAAGATGATGGCGGTGCTGATAGGAGAGAATTTAAAGTTGATCATATGAAACATTCTGATCAAAAGGTATTGTCGATAATAGATGTTCCTTTATGGGATAATGCAGGATGGTGTGGCGTTGGGTTTATGACTTCAGAAGGCCGTGCACCTCCTATTATGGCTTTTCTTTTTACTGATACTAATGCTGCCACTAAAATATTTGAGCGTTGGCGTGAACGTTTTGGAGAGAGAGACACTAATGAAGAAATACGAATATCTGTGGTGAGGGGCGTTTCAGCTTCCAATCCACACCATTATAAAGTTCTTGTAACTTCTGAATTAACTCATGAGAAACTGTTGCCTAAAAAAAGTTACTTTTCTGTAGGGCGTGTTAACTACATGGAGCCAAATAATAGTGAAAATATAAACCGCTTTTTGACAGATTATTATAAGTTTGGCGTTTTTAAATTAGCCGCTGCGATAGTTAGTGGTCCAACGCAACCGCGTTTTTTAACTCGTCTTACTATAGATAAATCAACGGTTTATATTAAAGAAGCTTGGCAAGTTGGGCTGAGTGACCCTGAGTTAATGGCTATTAATAAGGATGATAATCCAATTATCCCTGATGGGGTTGAAGATCCGCCGATTCTTAAAGCCTTAGAGTGGAAACATCAATTAATAGTTTTACCTAACTCCCGCTGAACTAAAGTGTTCAACGCTTTAGAAAGCGGAAATCTTGTAGTAAATCCACGCTTAAAATAGGCTCTCTTGTCAAGCGTTAAGCCCTTCACTTTACTGGATCTGGCACACACTCAAGCATTAGAGTTTCAATGTTTATTTCTTCATTGAACTTCAAATGCCGCCTTTTTTGTACAAGCCACCAATTGCCATGCTCGTCTGAGTAATTTTTATTCTCGTATACAATGTAAAATTGCTCTTCAGGTAGTGGTGGAATATTAGCAAACTCTAAAGGTCTGCTTTTGGCCGAATGAAGATGAGGTACGAAGTCTATATATCATCTTTAGTACCTTATAAATTCCTGATTTGCCGAAACTTCCCTGTAACACATGCTTGTTAAATTTCATTTCTTAAATGCTTTTTTGAGTATCTTTTCAATTTCTTGTTGAGCGTGGTCTGCAATGATCTCCTTTCCTTTTTTTGCCGCAATATCGATAAGAACGTCGTAGTCATTAAGCTCATGGCAGTGTTGACATCTAAGCATATCTCCAGAAGAAAAGTCTTTTTCACTATCCCCCTCTAAAATGCAATCACAAAAGAAGCACTTTAGCCCTATAGTAAAGCTTATGTCTTTCAAGAGTTACTCTCCAAAAAAATTTATAGAAAATGTTGCTAATGCCAATAAGAAGCCCAACACGACAAATAGACCTTTGTGATCTTCTACATAATCAGAAGCTTTCTTAAGCATTCCACGGGCAGCCTTTTGTGCCTCCGACTTTCGTTTTGATCTTGCGGCACCAACACCTTTAGGCGTAATTCTTAAGCTCCCATATTTTCCAGCTCCACACACTGTATGCTCTAACCACTCATAAGCTAAACACTTATCAGTGGCCTTTTCTAATTCAGTTAGCGTGTATATAGTCTTATTTTCTGAGTTTATCTGTTCAACAAAATCTAGGTCTATAGATAGGCCAACAAGTTTATAGGTTGAACCTGTCGCTTCCATGTAGTCAATAACATTATTGAGTATTTTGAACTCTGGCATAATTCCTCCATGAAACTTAACAAGTTACCTCTTAGTAAAACTAAGAAATATTACAACTTAAACGGTTAAAATATCCAGTATTTTTATAACACATATATTATCATGTAGGAAATAAACTGGCGCTAATGGCCGACAGGGGCACACACAGTGGCAGGAAATTATTCCTAAGGCGTATGTGTGATAATATAGATTATGGAAATTTACAGCTTAGGTAGCCATTACCTTTCCTGCGTAACTAACCAGTCCCAAAATTCATTGTCTTCATACACATCGCCCCAAACACTATGGCCTCGTGTTGGATAGTCGGTAAATTTGACATTGCGGTAAAATTGTTTCAATTCAGAATACACTGCACGACCAAGAGGAGCATAAGGATCTTTAGCGCCTTGAAATATCCATATCGGTATATCATCGAGATCATAAGCTTTTTCAGGAAGCCATGCTCCTGCAACGGGGGCAGCAGCGGCAAAAACATCTTTATATCGTTCTAACGCTGCATAAGTACCGACACCACCCATTGAATACCCGGTAATATATATTCTATTTTCATCCACGCTGTATTCTTGTTTCAGGCTTTCCAAGATTTCCATAGCAACAGGCAAAGCTTCGGGTTTAATGTCCTCTTCAAAAGGATTGACCCAAGTAAAAACGGGCGGAGCAATGGGGATATAAGCAATAACTCTGTATTTTTTACGGCGTTTGTTATGTTTTAAGGCGCTGCCTGCATACATGTGGCGGCTAACACCATGAAGCATCATAACGAGAGGATACTCCTCCTGCTCGGGATCATAATCTTCGGGCAACATCAGGAAATATGACGTGATGAAAGGAAATTTCGTACTTAGGTGATAATGTCTTTCAAATGGCTCATAGGAAGAACTTCTAGGTAAAAACGGACTGCGTGGAAAGAAAAGAATATGACTGTAGAAGGCTATTACCGATGCAGCAATAATCCAAAACAGAATAAATCCGACACGAACTCGTGGTTTCTCTTTTTCTTCTTTTACCATGTATCCAATCCGGTATTTGGTTCAGAGCATTATACTGTAATCAAATTACCAGATGTTTCCAGCGCATCTTCATCAGTCAAACCAGTCTCATTATAGAGATAAGCCACTTGCACAAAATTGTCCGCACCTCCATCCGCATCAACAGAAAGGTAAGAATTTGAGCCACTTTCTGTAATTTGTACGAAGTCACTAATTGCATCCGTCAACGGATCATAACCAATCAAAAGATCTGAAATATCTAGCTTGTCGCCATCAGACAAATCGAAGTCTTGAACATTATCACTGTTGGTAAATGCCGAGGCTGCTTCAAACACGAACGTATCCGCACCAGCTTGACCATAGAGCATATCAATCCCTGCTCCACCGGAAAGAATATCATCACCATTATTACCATAGAGATAATCAGATCCATTCCCACCGATTAAAGTATCGTGACCATCATCACCGTTCAGCACATCATTTCCGTCAAAACCGAATAGCATATCATCGCCGTTGCTTCCAGTAAGAGTATCATTGCCGGATGTGCCATTGAAGGTTAAGTTATCTGCAATATCAATCACAGTTCCATTATCAAGCAAAATGGTTTCTATCTGATATTTGTCATAGGTTGCATTGCTCGTATAATCAGATCTAAGTTGATTATCGAGCATAATAGTTTCTGATCCTATATGAATTTTAAGATCGTAAACGCCGCTTTTTTCAAGACGAACCTCATTAGCAAGAACACCATGTAGAACCAATTGATCAATACCGCCTGTGTCATAAATAGTGTCGTCACCATCCCCAACAGACCAAATATAGGTATCGTTACCAAGTTCGCCACGCAACGTATCATCGCCAGTACCACCAATCAGGGTATCGTCCCCCGCATAACTATACAAAATATCATTGCCATCAAGAGCGTACAGCGTATCATTGCCATTCTTTAAGCCTTTAACAGTTTCACCGCCGGATGTACCCGTAAAGGTAAGGTTATTCAGAAGGTCAATAACACTACCATTGTCCAATAAAAGTGTTTCTATCTGATATTTATCATAAGTCGAAGTATTTGTGTAATCAGATTTAAGCTGGTTATCGAGAAGAATAGATTCTGAACCGATATGAACTTTAAGACCATAGTTACCGATTTTCTCAAAAGTTATCTCACTTGCGAGAACATTATGCAAGATAAGCTGCTCAGTACCTTCTGTATCATAGATGGTGTCATTCCCATCACCAACAGACCAGACATAATTATCATCACCTTTATATCCTCTAAGGACATCATTTCCACCAAGCCCGACAAGTATGTCATTCCCATTTTTCAGACCAGTAAGCGTTTCACCGCTTGATGTACCAACAAAGGTTAGGTTATTCAGAAGATCAACAACGCCACCGCCATCAAGTAAGGCTGTTTCTATCTGGTATTGGTCGTAGTTTGAGGTGCTTGTGTAATCCGATTTAAGTTGATTATCGAGAAGAATAGTCTCTGATCCGATATGAACTTTAAGATCATAATTACCACTTTTTTCAAAAGTGATCTCACTTGCGAGAACATTGTGCAAGATAAGCTGATCAACACCATCTGTATCATAGATAGTGTCATCATCATCTCCTACCGACCAAACATAGCTATCATCATTGTTACCACCTCTTAAGGTATCATTTCCAGCGCCACCAACTAGCGTGTCATTACCAGCATAGCCGTAAATAATATCGTCTCCGGCAAGTCCATTGATCGTATCATCGGCTACGCCTTCAACATCACCATAGATAGTGTCATTTCCTATTGTACCATTGATTTCAGTACCGCCGGATGATGGATGAGCAAGGGTATCAATCGCCGCTTCATCTAATATAGTGCTATCGGCAAATTCAAAACTCTCGATGTGATAATAGCTAAGGGAATGGAACTGATTATTAATAGTTAATGTTTCAAGAGTAACAATATTGGTAATCAGTAAATCATCACCACTTGCTTGAAATGTAAGATCAGAGACGTTTAGGCCATCAAAAATAACTTTATCGGCAGTATTTCCGTTGTTTAGATTTAACGTCAGTTCTTCAATTACGTCATTTCCTGCACCTGCGCCCCAATGGTAGATATCATCACCACTATAGCCATGAAGTACATCATTTCCTGCGCTGCTTAAGAACACGTCATCAGCTTCAAAACCAAGCGTCACATCATCACCGCTTGTTGTATTTAAAGCGATGTATGTCTCCATGATAGATTCATGCGTCCAAACTGTTCCATCAGAAAATTCTACATTCTCGATACCAGCTATCCAAAAGCCATTTTTGGCGTACATGTCTTCGATTGTTAGTTCATCGCCTGTTGCTATGATCTTAAAAACAAGATCCGTTCGTCCACTTGGCGTATCAGCTCTGTACAGTTCAATTTCCGAGGGTAATACATCGAATAAATCGATTGTATCATGATTTAACTCTGATGTTATTTCTACAATTGTCCGCTCTATGTAATCGTTGCCATACCCTTGGCCAAAACGAAAGGTATCATTACCAGAACCTCCATACAGAATATCGTCACCAACACCGCCATCAAGAACATCATTACCATCACCACCGTCTAATAAATCATTACCAGCATTTCCAAACAGATAGTCACCTTGATTATCGCCATATAACTCATCATCAAGATAATCTCCGATTAACACATCATAACCATCACCACCATAAACTTCGCCTATGCCCCCGGATACTTCCAATACGTCATTTCCAGCAAAGCCATAAACAAGCAATGTCTGTATTGATGTTCCACTAGCCGTAAAATCATCAAAGCCAGCTGTGCCGTAAAAAGTTTCAGAGGTTAGAGCAGTTAAGTCAATTTCTGTACTGTCGAAATCAAAAATAATTTTTTCCACCGAGCCATCAGCAGTGCTGTATCCGTCAATAACAATAAAACTTCCATCTGAAAAAAGAAGATTTAGATTGTCCCCTTGCCTATACAGCGTTAAGTCAGCTTGAGTAAATCCTGTGGCAGCTTCCACATGAATTACATCGTACCCACCACCTCCTTCTTCACTTATGGTGTCATTACCGGACGTGTAGATATAAATATCATCACCAGTACCACCAATCATAATGTCGTCACCAGTCCCACCTACAAGTGTATCGTTGCCTGCACCTGCATCAATTTTATCATTACCATCAAGAGCATAAATTACATCGTTATCTTCATGTCCGTAAAATAAATTATCGTTATCAGATCCCGTATAAGCATCGGTGATCGTATCCGCATTTACTGTGCCGTGAATTTCATGATTGTAAGACGCTGCATCATCAAAATTTTCCCAATCCGCAGCACTTTCAATTAATTCACCCAATGATAGTTCCATTGATGAAACAACATTTGCCCAGCTTGATATAGCAGGATCATTTGTCGCCGCTACTGCTGCGTCAAGTGCGGTAATTTCTGATGCCGTGAGATTATCCAACCCCTTTGTATATCCAAGTAATTGCGCAAAATGAGTCCAAATCTCCACTGCGTCAACGGCAGAGATTGCTTGACTTTCTACAGCATCAATACCGCTTTGCAATAAAGTCAAATCACCTTTAATACTAGCATGATATAAATCATAATTAGCGCTCGTGAAAATACTACCCGCATCAATTTGCCCCACAAGTTGTGCCGTATAATACGTCAACATATAATCGTATATAGATTCCACAAATGCACCTGCATCATGGTGTGGGTCGCTATGTCCATACTGATTAAATGCTTCACCTCGAATAGCCTCATAGAATGCCAAATGTTGACCATCAACATTTTCTCCTCGCCCTTGAGGATCAACATTCTCAATATCTGCCCAACGGTACAGTAAATCCTGAACATCAGCCTCAACACTGTCCCAATCTGCTAAAGCATCTTCGAGCGTAAGAGTGCTTGCAAATAATGTGAGTTGCTCCATCAAGCTATCTGGATCAGTGCTATTATCAATGGAAGCTGCTATATACAAATCTTTTAATTGACCATAGCCCTTAAAAGTAGGCATAAATGCAACCCGTAAATCGTAATCATAATCCTCTACATTTACTGTAAGGAACGGATTATCATCAAACCAAGCATCAACAATTGTATGAGTAGCATTATCGCTTGTTTCATAACTGGATTCATGTGTAATGCTGTTTCCTGCATTATCTATATTGGCAAGACGAGTCACATTCAAAGAGATAGAAATTATATTCAGATCTGTTAAAGTATGAAGCTCATCAGCTTGACTAAATCCATCACTATTTATATCCGTCCAAACTAAAAGATCAGAAAAGATTGTATCACTTGAATCAATTTTATTATCTGCATTACTGTCATATGTTGCGAGAATAGAAAAACCATCAGTCGTGCCAGAGCCAAAAAGCTCCGTAATATCATTAATGATCCCATCTTGATTAACATCCAGTGCTAACAACCCATCATCCGGTTCAACCCATCCAGTTAAGGTTGCTTGTCCGTCACCATTCAAGTCGAAATATGTTCCGTAATCGCCGACTGAATATAGCTCTATACCATCATCATCAAGGTCAAGCACAAGGGGGGAAAGCAGCCAATCCGGCAACCACGGATTTTTAGGAATAACTAATTTTGGATCACCAGGATTGCTGGGGTCTTCTGGAGGAAGAGACGGTTCATTAGGGTCAAGAATAGTAGGGTCAGTAATATTAGAATTATCTCCTAGGCTATTACTCTCTGTACCCTGCTCGTGATTTTCTCTTTCTGATTCATGAGCAAGTCCCAAGGAATCAGCTTGCTGATTTTTAACTAGATTTTCAAAATCAACAGCATCTTGCTCTTCTGCTGGGTAATCATTATCACCAAGTACATTATCTGTTAAATCATGATGAGCATGGAATATTTCATGTGCTAATAATCTTTCTAAAGAAAATTGCCCAGTACCATTGTTAACTGTTTCATAAAAATCACCATTAAAAGCATCTAAAGGGATACGTATTATTGAATCAACAATATTTGGTAAGAGTTCATAATTTTCTGTATTAGCACCCCCTGCTCCTCCGGTATCTGGTATGGAGATAACAAGTTTTTTTCCAGAGTTCTGAATGTCCTGTATTTTTAGATCAAATGCTTCCGAAGAAGCCCTAAGATTAATAAAAAGTTTTTGTAGAGTTCTTGCGTTTAGCTTACCTGCTTGTCCAAGAAACACAATATTTCCATCTGTAACTTGTGTTGCATTCGTTATAGTTGGCATATCTTTTCTTTCTAATATTAAAGTTTTTCTACTAGTTCTTCATATATTTTAATCATTGAGTCTGACGGTATATCGACACACTTATCTTTAATTGGGATAATTTTATTAGAGCTGGCTCTGAATTGTGCATTAAACGCCATGTCACTACAAACTTTATGCGCTGTAGAATGAAGGACACCACATGCAACAAAATATAATGATCCCATTTGAGATGCTCTCAAAGAAATATGATTTTGCTTAGAATTTTCTGTAAGATTACGAAATGTAATTTCTTGATTAAAAGTCTTAACCTTTTGAGTTCTAAGAGAGCCGTCTAAAATACGCGATATTTCAAGCCAACTAGCCATTTTATTTTCTTCAAAAGGGATGCTCACCGCGTTCTTGTCAACGTAAGAAAAAACTAATTTTAAATAAAGCGCATCAGGATTATTCTTTAGTGCCTCTACTACCGTCTGTTTGGTTATTTCGGATTTTATATTTTCGTTTTCGAAATATTTTACAGCGGTTTTACTCGCTTCTTGAACAATTTTCTTCCAGTCTAAACCTCTAGAATTAGGGGTTTTTTCTTCATAACCAATAAAGACAATATCAACATTTTTATAATAAGGATTACAATAGTTATTCTTTACAGTATTTGCAAAAGCACCGTTTATAAAACTCAATACAATAATATTAAAAATGAACAGGCTTATAATTTTTTTCATTAAGGTTACTTTGGGTATAGAAAATAATGTAGATGAAGTAGCAAAAAGCATAACCAGAATAAGTTTTATAGCTGTCATAGTATTCTCTCCGTATAAATCATCAGAATAAAAATACGCTACTATAGGAGGTAATAAAATGCAACCAAGAGAAACCAATGCAATTCATGAAGACAATAGTGTTCTTCCAGCTTTATTTGTTAAGGCCTATTTTTATGATTAATGTGTTGTGGAGCTTCTTAATCGACGTGAAACTTCGACTGCTTTTTTCACCTTACCTTCTTGATATTCCCAAAGAGGCCAGATTAAAAATGCAGGGTCAATATCAAACGCTTTGGCAAGCTTAAGAACAGTGTCAACGCGGGGAAGATACGCCCCACCTTCTATACTTCTGATTGTAGAAATTGCCAAACCGGAACGGGCAGAAAGTTCCTGTTGAGTGAGTTTATTGACCTCTCTCAAATATTTTATAACTTCGGCATTTTGCTTTTTTAGATCCATAAATACAAACACAAGTAAAAAAATTCTCTTGCTTTTTGTATCACTGATAAAGTAGCGTGAATATCAACATACAAGTACTTGTATGTATGGTTTTAAGTAAGAACGGCGACCCACACACGTTCCGTTTTGAAAGAAGAAGGAAGGCCGTAGGAGACAATGATCTCTTGCGGCCTTTTTAATCTCTAATTATCAATCTTTAGCTCCGATCAATATCACCTTTAACGTTCAGGGCTATTACGCTGCTCTGCTCTGCTCTCTCCGAAGACATACGATCCAAATAGGCTTGCTGCCTTTCTTGCGCAGATAATTCAGGGTTATTCTCTGGACGAGATTCATATTCTAGTTTTTCAACTTCCCGCTCTTTTTCTTTATAAGCCGCCTCTTGCTCACGCTGTTTATCCATACGCTCTAAGTAAGCCTCTTTGCGATCATCTTTGGAAAGGGACATATCATTCTCGCTGCGCTCTGACATTGGCTGATAATCATAACCCTTTTTAATAGCCTCCTGCTTTGCTTTCTCTTCGCGCTCCGCCGCCATATCAGCTAGATATTTCTGTTTTGCTTCTTGGACAGTTTGCTCTTTGGTTTTGTCCTGTTCTGGCTCTTGTTCAACCTTGTTATCATTAGAACGATCTTTATCCCGCTGACGCATCTGTGCATCCTGCTCAAGCTGGTCTTGCTGGCGTTGCTTGATTTCCTCAAGGCGTTTATCAGATTCATATGTCTTGATGTTACCCTGTAATTTTTCAATCCTTTGTTGCTGTTCTCTGGTTCTTCCAGTAATCGCACCAATGATCTTGTCTATATTGTTTCTGTTTTCAAGCTGTGCTTGAAGTGAGGCCGCCTCGCCCTGCTCCTGTTTGTATTGGGCTGTGCGCTGCACCGTCACAAGTCTTTCTTGCTCAATGCTCTTTAACTGCGCGTCAAGTCCGTTAATATCCACCGGCTGCGCAGATCCTTTACGCTTGATATCATCAAGTGCATTCTGTGCTTCTTTCAGGTTTGTTTCTTTGGCCTGTATCTCTGTTTCAAAGGCAGATTTCTTGCCTACCATACGATCAATCATGCTCATTGTTTCAAGTTGACCTTTAGCCTTCGCAAGTTCATCTTGAACCTGCTCTACTCTCCTTTGATGAAATGGAAAACTCTGTTCCTTTTTAAACGTAGCAATCGTGCTTTGCCATGTACCACCGCCCTCACCTTCTTCTCCGTCCGTCCGCTCTTGCTCTAATGCCAAGAGGGCGCGTTTTTGCTCAAGGATAAGAAGCGTCTTTTGATCTTGTAGCTGAATGATGGTGTTTCCAAGGTTATCATTACTGGCCTTGATCTCACGGTTGATATCACCGCGCTCAGTTTTAACACCTCTGCGCTCGGCCTGTGTTGCAGAAACGCCCATTTTCTTCGTTGGTTCTTTATCAATGCCCCGCGCCTCAAAACTTAAATGCTCCGTTTTGACAGCTAAGTTATCACGCTCGGCAATACGGTTCATTTCATCGGCAGTGAACTTACGAAGGGCTTTAACTTCCTCTTTTCCTCTGGTGGTATTCTCACCATCAACCGTTATTTTATCAGCTGATAAATCACGGAACTTATTTTTAGACCATCCGTCTTTGGTACTCTCATCAAAGCCTCTGGTCGTAAATAAGATATGCGCGTGGAAATTCCGTTCATCCCCCTCTTTATTGGGATGGTGAAGGGCAATATCCACAGCGACATTGTAACGGCGCATAATTTCACACGCTATATTATGACCTGCTTCGCGCCGTTGCATCGCATTGAACTCATGCGAAAATGCAATTTCTAATTCATGTGCAGTGGTAGAGTTCTTGCGGTTCTCTTTTTTCTCTACAGCGTTCCAGAGTTTTTCCCTATCGCGCAGATCCTCCGGCGCGTTATAGGGAGTATAAACACGAGCATACTCAACGCCGCCTTTTTTGGTGTAATCATGTGTGAGTCCTGTGCGTTCATCGTGCAGTAACTCACCAGAACGATACGCTGCCGCAGCAACAGAAGAACGCCCGGAAGAGCGGCCTATCTGTTTTGCACTGGCATGTAATTCGTTCGTTCTCATGATTACTCCATATATGCCAATCGGCATTGGGTTCAAACACCCTTGTTTGTCGTCAGTCTGAGAAGGCGAAACTTCTCTTATTGCCCTTATGGGCAACGGGACAATGACAACGGAATGTCCCTCTTTTTGAATACCAAACGGATTGTGTGCGGTATTCCTTGTCAGAGTTTGTACCCACTGGGTACTAGAGAGGGGCAACACCCTCTCTTTGTGCCTTCCGGCACATAGCCTAAGCGCATCGCGCATCCGCTAGGAATTGAGATCGTACACAAACTCTAGCGAAGCGAGTTTGTATAAGTGCGCCCTTCATTCTTATTTCGGGATGGCGCTATGGCTGATTGTACACTTTTCTGGACTCGATTTCAAACACGAGGTAAGCTTGATCTGGTCAACGCGGGATTGGAGGCATTTTATGGACAAGCGCAAATTAACACTGGAAGAAAAGAAAGCGGCTATCAATGAGGCCTATGAGAAAAAGATTGCTCAAATAGATGCACAGCTCAAAGACATCTCTGCACGAGAAAAAGAAGCTGAGAGGAAACGCGACACACGCCGTAAGATCATCATGGGTGGACTGGCTGGATTTCACATGGAGAAGAACCCGCGTTCCGCCTTTGCCAAGAAGCTCGCAGCTCTCATTGATGATTATGTGATTGGGGACAAAGAACGCAGCTTATTCGATCTCGATCCCCTGCCAAAAACAGAAGCGGAAACGCGGCGTATTAAGCATAGGGATGAGAAAAACAAAGACTAGATTTAAGGGCATTAATAAAGACTTCCGACTACCCGAATTTATTCCCCGTTACTGTCCCATATTTTTTGAAGTTTTTATGAAATGGCACAAGTTTTAGAAGCAAGGGCAGACCATCGGCGGGCAACACATATTGCATCCCTGAACCCTTCTTGAGTTCTTCCATAACCTCGGATGGTGATCTAAGTGGCCTGTTCTTATCAACGGACTTGGTTTCACCTTTTTTACCCTCAACCCAACGCTCAACATAGTCACCAAGCATCTTTGATATTTCTTCCGCGCTACCGTGATCGTTCACCGCAAAAAACTGTTTATCACACGAACTCATAAAATCCTGCCAATTGCCGTATCGCTCTTTAAGCTGTCCCAAGTTTTGCAAGTGCATCCAGATTTTAATGTCACGGCTTCGAAGCGTAACCAACCCTTCCTTAATCGGCTTAAATGTTCCGAGCTGCGGAAACTCATCGAGCAAGAAAAGCGTTTTGTAATCATGGTCTGCATGTTCACGACAAGCCATAAGCCCCATACTCACCACTATTCGTAAAAAGCGGCTATGGTTCTTCATATGCTCAAACGGCACAACCAAGTAAACAGTTTCTCTCTTCTGCTTAATATCTTTCATCTTAAACGATGATTTCATGAGTATTGGTCTTAGCACTGGCGTATTCACCCAACTTAATCCAGTGGCAAGTGTTGTTATGAACCCGCCTCGTTCATTCTCCCCTGCTTCCTTCAGCACTTTAGCCGCATCCATCGGAGCGCGTCCCATTGTGTCATTCATCGCCATACGATCAACCAAGACATTAAAGGCTTCAGGCATGCTAATTGTGCCTTCAGGAGATCCCGTTAAAATAATGTCGTAAATCGTGGGCAGATTATGATCTTTTTCAGGGTATTCACTCAAGACATGGGCAATCACCCCCGTCATGATCTTCTGAGCATTTTCTCTAAAGTGTTTTGAATTTGCGTTTTCATCAGCCTCTTGCATGATGCAGCTCTCAACAATCTGAAAGATGTCGTCTTTGGCATTTGGGCTATGAATATCTATTTCTTCAAGCGGGTTAAATGTTGCCCCTATGTTTCCTTCATGTAGATGCTTAACATCGCCCCATGGGTCAATTACATGCGCAGCACTGTACTCGCTCCTTACTTCATAACTTCTCTCCGTATGCTCACCTTTCGGATCAACTACAAATGCCCCACCACGCCATGAAAGCAGAGTATTCCACGCGGCAAAAAGAGATTTACCCCCGCCCATTGCCGCCACAGTCAACATCATGGAATCACTATCAAGGCCGATATGTCTCCCATTTAATTTAACATCATCATACCAAAGTGTTTTTCCGCAATAGATAGGGGCAGATCTAATCTCGTTACCTCTAATAAAATCATTAAAATCATATTTTAGAAATGAGTATAGGCCGCCCCAACGCGCTGCCCCTCCTCGGCCAAAAATAAACATCTTACGATATTCAGGGTGTTCTTTGACGTATTCAAGTCCAAGACGATAGTAAACAGGCAAGGAAAAAATCAGGAACGGCACTCCAATAACCAAAAAGCCCTCTCCGGCAATGTGCATATTTGGGGTAAGATCACCAAAAGGCGTTAGGATAATCAAAACGGGTAAAATCAAATGCCACAAAAAAGAAGGCACTTTTTGAAGTGGATCTCCAAGCCCGTCATTAATCTTACTTAAAATCATAATCGCCCATATTGGGATCAGAAAGAAAAAGATAAAAGGAAAATCTTCTTTTTGGAAAAAATCGGCAAGCCCTTGTATGTCAGTCCGGCACAAAAAATAGCCGCTCAATAGAAGAACGGCTAGGCCTTCCAGCTTTGGCAAAACCCTTGGAACTTTTACCACGCTATATTTTGTACCAGTAAGCGCGAACCACACCGCACATAATCCGCCAAAGGTCAGTAAAAATGACTGTAAATTTATACGACCATCAAGATTAAAAGAAACATCACGTGATGCAGTTGCATCAATGACCCCCATTATTGAACCAAAAGAATAGACACCAAACCAGAGAAGAGCCAAGATTCCAAAACTCAAATAGTACAGTCGAGCTGTAAAGCCTAATTTACGGAGAGCCGCAGCTTTGGTTTGTGCCATATATCATTCCCTTAATCATTAAAGCGATCACGTTTACGCTCAAACACTTGTTCTCTGCCCTTATCTTGGCTCTGCTGATTGCGTTCCTTAATCTGGGCAACCAAATATGCATTCTTCGCCAAAAGCACTTTATAGTCTTTTTCTGAAACGTTTCCCTCGTCATATTGCTCTTGGATCGCTTCGCGTTCACCCTCCAAGGCCACAAGCTGGCCTTCAATGTATTTCTCTTCATTCAAATCATTATCAGGCATCTAAAACTTCTCCTAAAATCATAGATATATCAATAAAACAAAAATACAAGCACATTGGCAAGCTGTGTTTGCTGCACATCGCAGATTCCCTGCTCTATGCTGCTTCTAAATCACCATATTCTTTCTGTAATATCCCGAATATCGAGTTGTGTAAGTGAAGCTCACCCTCTTTCGCGCGGTTAATCATCGCATTGAAGTACGCACCAGTCTTTTGTACGGGTTTTACCTCTCTTTGCTGCGCTTTATCGGTCAAAAGCAAACAAATTGCTGCACCTGTTCGCCCTAATAATCCACATGCTCTCGCCCAAGATGCTTGGCTAATGAACAATTCTCCCTTCATCGCATAGGCCGCTGTCACAAAATCATTCCAATTCATCGGACGTTGTTCCATCGGCATGTGATCCCTGAACTTTTCACTCGCTGCATTGAGGGCTTGTTTCAAAGTGATGTGCTGTAGCCCTGTCTGTAAGATCAACGCTTCTTCATCAGTAAAGTTTTCTTCTTCGCTATGGGATAGATCGACTTGGTTAGATGTTTCGATTTGTAGCTCTAGAGGTTCGCTACTAGCTTTTTTGGAAGCATTGGGCGAAGCCATACGATCTTCACCCGATTGGGTGTTTGTATCTAATTTATTAGATTGTTTTTTTATTGTAAAGTTATAGTGAACGTCATCTGTGTCGTTTTTAGGCGACATATTTATTGTTTCCTGACTCTTTTCCAGTGAGTTATCCACCTTTTCTGAATCAAGGACGTCCAGAGCCTCTAATGCTTGGTTGTGAAGTTCTTTATGGCTTGCAAGCATCGCTCTTACACGCTCCAAACTCAAATGAGTGCGGATTTGTATAGCCAGAGGCTCATATCCTTTTTGAAGTGCGAGAAGATCAGCCGTATAATCGCCCTGCCCGTCCAGTGTTAAAAGCTCCATTTCACACATAACGGCTCTTATCTGGCCTCTATAATATGAGATTTGGCGTTTTGTCTCCATCCAAGCCGCATCTATCATGCGTTTTTCTTGTAATTTTTCTTCTAGTGAAGCCTTGAGATAAGCCAGAGGTGTTAGATCAACACCATACGCATATAAGATGCGGCCTGTTTTTTCACAGCGTTTGCCATAGCGTCTATGATTACCGCTATCATGCCACGTCAAAGCCCCGGCATCGAACAAAGATTGTTCTAGGCGTTGTACTTGGCGTTCGGACACATTCATATCAAGGGCGGTCTTTGAAAGTGATTGATAAATAATGGGGGAATTACCCTGCTCCCAGTCAATCTCTCTTGTAAAAGCCATGTAGTAATCAAGCAAATTTATCATACGCGGCGTGAAACCAGCTTTCTTGCCCATGCGCTTGACCAATAACAGAAGGTCATAACGGTTCACGTTATCTTCTAATCCTGTGAAACCTTCTGCTTGTGCGAATGATTGACGATGTGAAGAAGAGCTGGTGCGCCCTCCCCTACTCTGCTTTAGTTCTGCTATATTTAATATTTGATCGTTCATAATAATATATAAGCTGACCTTCAAAAACCATGTGAATAAGATGCAAAAAAGGGTCTGCGAAAGTCACTTTTGACTTGCATCCGATTCGCTAGAGCGGTAATATTGTTTTATTGAATTACAGGAGTACCGCTCCTAGTCTTAAAAACCCGCAGTTACAGCTGCGGTTTTTTTATTCTAATGGCTTATTGAGTGCGTAACGCTCCCTTTTCAAATTGATATGAATGAGACACTGAAAAGTATCTTTTGAAAGTTGTGTAAAGTCCTGATTCGTCCTTAAACACCATTAAACAGTATCACAGTGTATAATAGTCCACAATACTATACACCCTCGATACACACCCTGCTTTTTGATATTATCTGTTTCTATGTATTGAAAATACTGCTGTTCTGTGAGTTTTATTTTTTCTAAAAAAACATCAATACAGCAATATAATACACTCATTATGGTGTATTGTACTGTTTAATAATACACCATAATACACCGAAGTTAGTCATTCATTATACAGGTATATACAGCCCGATTCGTGAACGTAGCAGCTATGTGTTTATTAATCGTATAATACACTGTATAGATACAGTATTAATTACGCGTATCTATACAGGAATATACAGCATGCAAGTTTCAATATCCAAAGCTGCCGAAATGGTTGGAATAACCAGAGCTACCTTATACAGGCACATAGATAAAAAAGGCATATCAGTTGAAAAAGATGACGATGGGAATCCAAAAATTGATATATCGGAACTCATCCGTGTTTATGGAGATAAAGTTAAAACACTAGATACAGTGAACACTAATGATACAGACACCAAGACTGATACAACACCAATTAAACAGAATAATACACCTAATAAAACAGTGAGTAATCACGTTGAATTTGAGGTTTTGAAGGAAAGAGTAAAACACTTAGAATTAAACAACAGTAAAACAGACGAAGAACGTAAAAGAGAACGTGAGCAATTTGAAGAACGAATAGAACAACTCCAAGATACCTTGAGCAAAGCCCAAGAAAATCAAAGTAAGACAACATTACTTTTAGAACATTACACAAAAGAAGGGAGCAGCGGAGATTGGGAAAAATCAATCAAAGCTCTTGAGGAACGTATAGCCAATCAAGAAAAGGCCGCGAAAGAAAAAGCCGATACACTGGACAAAGAAAAAGAAGAGCTAAAAGCACAGCTTGAAGAAAAAGAAAAAATCCTCAAAGAAGAGCAGGAGGCTTTGAAATTAGAAAAAAGCAAATCCTTCCTTCATAAACTTTTTG
>JAWSVM010000004.1:0-33302 GCA_033851915.1 Alphaproteobacteria bacterium | reverse complement strand
AAGGCAACAGCGCGAGGAGTATTGATTGAGGCATACAAACAGATTCTATTCATAACATTTAAATTATTGAAGCATCATATCTTAAAACTAAGAGTTCCACTGAGCACGAAATTATAAACCATTGGATTATCCTGCGCAATGACGGTGCGATAATGTTAATTATGAATTCAGGATGTAGATAAATACCAGATAATGTGGATGAATGGTATGAGGAGAATTATAGGTTTTTTGGATAAGAAAAATGCCAAGACGATACTTATGATAACAGCGAGGGCGACTTTAAACTCATACGGATTTTCCATCTTAAAATAGAAAATCATGGCTTGCATTAAGTATAGACTGAGGAGAATAAATGTAGAAATTCTAACAACCAAAAATGTTATTTTTGCTGTTATTTCTTGCCCTTTTAGACTGCATAAATACTTCCAAATTGCTTTGTATACGGCATAAAATCCTGCGCAATACACAACGAATCCGGCAGTTGTCACAAGACCGGCATTATCTCCTATAAGCCAGAACCAATTAGACTTGGTAAAAAGAAGACTAAGAACAGGGGGAAGTGTAAAAAATACAGCAGCTAGAGCGCATAATCTATATAATCGAGTCGTGGGAACGACTTCCCCTATGGATAGTAGGTACTTGCGCTCCTCATCAGACATTGCAGGTATAAAGGCTTCTTTGGGCTTACCTAAACCTGCCGTTGGAATTTCATCTGATTTGTTTTTATCAGGTGCAGGATCACCCCCAAAAAGATGATGCTTTGCCAAGTCCGCTTGTTGTTGTAGCGCTTCACTATGAGGGAAGCTACCTTCAACGTGATCGCCAGGCTCATTACCCATATGTAATCTTTCCATCCTTTAGAATATTATAATTAGGTAATTTGCATTTTCTTGTGAATTTGGTCAAGTTGAATAAGGAATAATTGCCCAAAGATGCGCGGGGTTTTACTCCCAAAACATGTGTGTGATAATATAATCATATGGAAACTTGTGGGGAGTAAGGACTTCGTATAGTGATAACCCCCAATACGGAAATCAATGTATATTTTCACTTCTAGTTTCGTTTTTTAGAAGACCTTTCACTTTATCTTATATTTCACTTTTAAATAGTACTATTTTCAGGGAGCATTACCAAGAACTTGACAGATAAACTCTGAGAACAATTGACCATTAGAAATGTTTGATATACAACACCGGCACAAACTCTTGTGATGGCGCGAGATGGTGATCATGTAAAGCCCCCATCTAATCTCCAGAAGTTAGTAACACTACTCTGCCTCCCTTCGCGCGGTTTGCAGCGCAACGCCCAACCTTGTTTTACAATAGTTGGCAAAAGGAAATATTATGACGACAGCTAGTTTTCAGGATCTTGGCATTGTAGAGCCCCTTACACGTGCCCTTGACGAAAATAATTATACAACTCCAACACCAATCCAACTGAGTGCCATACCTTCGCTCCTTGAGAAACAAGATTTATTGGGTATTGCGCAAACAGGAACGGGTAAAACGGCAGCATTTTCTTTACCCGTTTTACAAGATTTATTTACAACACAATGCACCCTAAGACCGCGTTCAACACGTGCATTAGTACTAGCCCCTACCAGAGAACTTGCTATCCAGATTGCAGATAATTGTCAAATATATGGTAAGTATCTTTCATTACGTCAGACCACCATTTACGGTGGAGTGAACCAAAAATCACAAGTTAAGGCGATGTCTAAAGGCGTTGACATACTTATCGCAACTCCCGGGAGATTACTTGATTTAGTGCAGCAAGGTCACGTCGATCTTGGGTCGGTTACACACTTTATTTTAGATGAAGCAGATCGCATGTTAGATATGGGGTTCATCCATGACATCAAAAAAATTATAGCTAAAATTCCAAGAAAAAGACAAACACTGCTCTTTTCTGCGACTATGCCTAGCTCTATTAATAAACTAGCAAAAAGCCTCTTGCATAACCCTAAAACCGTTGAGGTCACACCAAAGGTTATTACTGTCGAAAAGATAGATCAAAGTCTATATAAAGTTGCTAAAAAAGATAAGCGCTCATTACTCGTGACGCTACTCCAAAACGAAGATATTACCAAAGCCATTATCTTTAGTAGAACTAAACATGGTGCTAACCGCATTGTAAAAGAGCTTGACCATGCACGTATTTCTTCCGCTGTGATTCATGGTAATAAATCACAAGGTGCCCGCCAGAAAGCGCTGGCTGCATTTAAAAACGGTGAAATTAGAACGTTAGTTGCGACCGACATTGCTGCGCGCGGTATTGATGTAGACAATATTAGTCATGTGATAAACTATGACCTGCCAGCCGAACCAGAAAGTTATGTACACCGTATTGGCCGTACCGCACGCGCCGGCACCCAAGGTACTGCTATTTCATTTTGTGATGAAACAGAAGGTAAAACGTTAAATGCCATTGAAAGAGTCATTAAGTTCAAAATAGCGGTATTACAAACGCCTGAACTTGAAAGATTAGCACCTATTCCCGCCGTGCCCCGAGAACGTCACGTTACGGGTAAAAAGAAAAATAGTAAGCAAAAACCTACTATTGATAACAATACTCCAAAAAAAAACCGCCGCCGGAGTACTAAAAGAAAGTAAAAATATTTCTACTTCATGTTCTCTAAAATAGTGTTCCCCGTCAGCACAATTTTTATAGCGCAGAGTAGGGGAGTGATAATTTCAAGTATGGAAAATAGGAGGTGGAATGGATATCCTTAAAAAATTAACTTTAAAGCGCTGTGTATTGTTAATGTTTCTATTAATTGTTTGTGTAATATCTTTTTTACAGGCTGTTACGATGATTTTTCTAGCTGATACTGTGCACTTTGAAGGATCAGTAGAGTACTATAAAGTAAAGATGCTAATTTATTTCATGGTTTGTTTTTTCACATTAGTACTTAATTTTCTTTTACTAAAGAGATGGCTTAAACAAGAAGACTGAAGCCATGCTCAGTTTTATATAACCTAAATTAGAAGTTAAAATCCATTATTTTCCGTAATCTATATTATCACACAAAAACTCGCGGCTAAAAACTCATTCTATTTCAATGCGTTAAGTTAAAACGATAATATAGACTATGGAAAGTATAAGGTAAATTACTCCGCAAGTAACAACTCAAGAAGCCTTATACCACTTACAATTTCTACATTTTCTTTTTTGGCAGCTTCTTTTGCTGTATCACCGGTTTTACCCGTGTGAACAAACAGGCCTTTACCTTTACGTCGTCTACATATCTTTGCGAACTCAATAATATCATTTGCCTTAACATGGCCTTTATAGCGCTTCGCTTGGATTAAGTAATGTTGATCCTTATAATATGCCCTGCCATCAATACCACCATCGCCCGTATAGCCGTCATTACGCACTATAATAAAATCTTTCTTCTTCAGCGCCGTTAAAATCATCTCTTCAAACACAAACGCATCCAAGTTACGCAAATAATAAAATTGCGCTTGCGGCGTTTTTATGTCTTTCAGCTTCTTTAAGAAGCGCGCCGCATTAATGCGGTTATAAACATGCTGATCTTTAGCTATAATCTTTATCCTTTAACAATATTGTATTTTTAAAATAGCAGAGCTCTGTTTTAAAAAAGTTAATTTCTAAAAATCTTTTCCATGATCTTTAGGCTGGTTAAGCAGAAGATTGAGAAGACGTTGCCCGCTAATCATTTCAATTTTTGTGTTTTTGGCAACTTGTTTGCTCTTCGCGCCTGTCCTCCCCGTATGAACAAACAGACCTTTTTTATTCCGCCGCTTACAAATTCCCGCAAACTCAATCACATGGGCTGGATTAATATGATTGGAGTATCGCTTTGACTGGATTAAATAATCAACACCCTTGATCTTACATTGTCCATCAATGCCACCATCACCCGTATAGCGTTTGTTTCTGGTAATGCTATGCCCCTGCTTTTTGATAGCGGTCAGTACCATTTCTTCAAAAACAAACGGATTAACTTGCCTAAGATGCGTCATTTGATGATCTGCCGGCTTGCCTTTCAGGCGTTTAAGCTGCTGATAAGATTCAAGCTTACATAATAGGTGTTTTTGCTGTCCCCACTTACATGAAAATATAAAAAGTGCGGCTAAGCCTATAAGCGGCCATGCTTCTATTGGAATATGTTCCAGAATTTTCAAGAGAGGCTTTAGGTCATCAAGCATTATTTACTCTCGGGTTTGAGAATATTTTGTTGGGCTTTTTCGGCATACGCATTGGCATAGAAGCTCAATGCCTCACTGATCGCTAAGGGCGATATTTGTAAATGATCGAGTTCCATCATCAACACTTCTAGCTGCGCTTTCAACCATTCACGATGTTGGATAGCATTACTGGGCAACGCGGATTTAATCACCGCATTCTCGTCCAGCCAATCAAGGAGATCAAATTGTTTCATAGTCCTAATCCTCTGGCGTATTCTCCGCTTCATTGGTTAAGATATCATTATTATCACTTGTCGATGTATCAGATTCCTCTTCTTCTTCATAAAACCCACGATGAAGATCATGCCTTCTGCCCAAAAGTTGATTGGCCAGTTCCTTCAAACCATCCGTTATATCATCAGAATAGAATAGCTGTACCGGGCGTTTAGAGCTTTGGTAAAGCAGCGGCGCGTCATCCAGTGCGTTGGCTTTATTATGATATAGATAGCCCTGCTCCAAATTTTTATCCGTGTTTGAGACAATACGCCCTGCGTAACCCAAATCAAAGCCATTATAGTCCTTCAAATTCACTTTCAGCAAACGCCCATCATCCGTCTCTAATAACGAATAATTGGAATAATGAATAAGCACCCGTGCGCGCGTGCCCTCCTCTATCCCAATATCTTTGTAAGATTTTTTGAACTGGATGTAATCGCCCCAATACACAAACATATCACGCTTTAATGTGGTGTTGTGATCAGATGGATATGCCACACTAAAGGCCTTGCCTTGATGCGCGGCCAGATGCTTTTTCTCCAAACGTTTTTTCTGGATGGCAAAGTTGAAAACCTCCGTATCCAAATCACGTGCAGTTAAAATAAAGCGATTATCCTTCTTACGTTTCATTCTCTTAAACCAAGTTTTAAGCATTTTTTTCTTTGCTTCAGAGGTTGATTTTGAACGGTGTAAATATTTAGCCTTATTCTTATTCTGGATTTGTAATGCGTCATGAATATGCGCATTGGTAAAGGCCGTTTCTATCTTCTGTGATTGATTTTGCGTGTTAAAGAAACTGTGCTTCAGACGTTTAAACGCTGTATGTAATTTATAATACGGGAAAAGGCTCTGCCACAGATGTTTTTTCTGGGCTTTAGGGCTGCCTATATAAATCAGCTTAGCATCAATCTTTTGCGCCATTTTGAAAATCTCCTGATCCTGTAAAGGGCTCAGCTGATCAGCCTCATCAATAAGAATAACCTTTTTATCATTACTCTTCGCGCCGGCGTAACGATCCCCGAACCTGCGGAGAAAATCACGATAGGTAAGCACACCTTTGTTAAAGCCTGCGCGCTTAAACACATCTTTACCAATATTATTACGCGCAACGGCAATCACGTCATAACCCGCGTCTTTGTACATTTCATGACAGCTGGAGAGATAGGTATTCTTATAGCCGTTATTCTCCGCCTCAATCACCTTAAATCCTTGTGGTTGCGCAGTGTAATTTAAGGCTTCACGCACCGCTTTATCACGGCGTTGCGATGTAATGCCCTGCACCACATTAACGGGCACAGCATAGTGATTACGCTTATAAAGCGCATCGGCAAGGCTCTTCATATTATCAGCGCGACTCTTCAACGGAGACAATGCCCAAAGCCCTGAATCCATATCTGTTCCACGGGCTTTTAAACGAATGAGCATGCCTTCCTTTTCTAATCGATCACGAACATCCAGCGCATCTTCATGGCCGGCTTTGGTAATCGCATCCAATATTTCATGCTCCGGCGCCATCGGGCTATATTCGAACACCTTCTCCAGATATTTATGCCCTGCCTTATTGGTGGCTTTAGCTTTACAGTTATCATTGCCAACCCGCGTATATACGCCGCGCTTTTCTTCCCTGTGATACTCTGTACCAAGCGGCTTGGTTGTAGCGATATCAAGGCTGCGTGCCTCATAGGTTCTATGATCTATAAAGCCTTTGATCTTGTTGCTGGCCAGCGTGTCATTAATAAGGTTGCTCCAGGCTTGCCGCCATCCATCCAGCTTTGTCGGTGCATTCCATCCACGATCCTTTTTCCCGAAACCATCGGCATTAACCTCCCGCATGCTCAGCATAATATGCGCGTGATAGTTCCGTTCATCATTCTTTTCTGATGGCGCGTGCAGAGCAATATCGGCGATCATTCCCTCTTTCACGAAATTGTCATTCGCATATCGCCGCAAGATTTTCTCGTAAAACGCCTGAAGCCGGTGCGCTTTATTTTCGGCATTCAGGTGGTTGAAAATATCAACGCTTGGCAAAGATACAACAACCTCCCGCGCTAGTTGAGCATCAACGCGTTTCTCCGCGCGCTCCACCTGATTCCACAACATCCCCCTATCCTGAGTCCAGCTTGGTGCGTCTTTGGGGCTCATGATAAAAGAGGACATCACCCCTGCCCGACGACTGTAATTATAGACGGGGATAGCCTTATCGCGGATCAGATCTTTATTAAAAACCTTTGAGATCGGCGCAAGAATTTCCGGCTCTTCATACAGAACTGTGCCCGCGCGATATGCCGCGGCAGCAACCGTGTTATGCCCCTTGGAACGGGACATGATTTTCACACTCAAGTGGAATGGATACTCAATCATAGTTTACGCAAGTTATTATTATGTTAATCAGTTGCAGGTGTGGATAGCATGGCCTCTACACCTTTGCATAGAAAAAAATAACCCAAAGAATAGGCTTTTGCGCCAATGTTCTCCATACGTTCCACGTGAAGCGTTTCTCCGTGCAGGGGCAGAGCAAACGCCACCAACGGTTACAACACATCTGATGATTGGGTTTTATTATGTGAAAATAAATTTAAAATCAGGGTAATAATCTTGCGATGTATAAGTGCACTATTAAGCAGGATACATGCCAACATGAAAAACACTATGATAGTGCGGTGATTTTAGGGGGCTGACGGTGCGTAAATTGCAGGCGAAAAAAACCCTCGGAAAGAGGGTTTAAAATACTAAATTTTAGTAAGTTGGATTAGTTATTGTTCATATATTTCAATATTTCTGAAATACCCATTTGCAGTGGGTGTGGTGCTGTCATCATCATTTACAAAGAACAGATAATTAAATGAACCTGTATAATGTGTCCCAACATTGATTGTATAATGCACCCAAGTACCTTCATTCCCCGCATATGTTTGATAAAGAGTTACGGCATCACTATAACTTTGTGAGCCATATAACTTAAACATTTCCCCATCTGAAATGATTAAGTCCCCACTAAAACCAATACCGTGTATATCTCCTTCAGCAGTTGAATAAAAGTCAAACTCTAAAACTGTATTCGTCGTAACGGTATATGCACTATCAATTGCTTTCCATGTATTTTCGGCAAGATGAAGTGTTGCTCCACTATCTTCTACAGCATAATTATCACTAACATTTTGTGAGGAATTGCCAACAGAAGAAAAATCATAAAAATTAGGAGTATTAAAATCTATGAACGTATAGCTCTTACCTAATATATCAACAATCATCCGCGACCTGTTACCGCTATATGAAACACTGCCACTCTGACTTGCATATAACTCCAGACTAGCTGTACCAGATGGTATTGGGATAACACGATCCCCATCTATATTGGTACTCTCCCCATTACTAACGCCATTAGAGCTACAGCCGAGTATAGTGAGAATATCACCGCCTTGCGCATCTTTAAAAATGACCCTGTTGTACGCGGCGTTGTTATTCCCAAGTACATTGCAATCATATGATAATTTAATATGCGATGCAGTGCCCGTGGTAACCGAAGTCATATCAAAGATCGTCGTATCATTACCTGATGAGTTTGTTCGAACGGCTGTAATACTACCATTCAAAACATCAGCATGAAAAGTATCAGCAACCGCGCTATGACCCAAAAACCCTAGTCCAACAAACAACATGGAGCATGATAAAATAATATTTTTTTTCATTGTATTTATTCCTAAATTAAAATTGAAAGTTAAAGTATACAAGAAGCAAACAACGCTCTTGCACATGTGATTATAAACCTAATGAAAATAATTTTCAGGCTATTACTAGAATAGTTTCTTTTATAAATCCGCATTGTTAGCACCAAATAATCTATAAGAACCCTTGCAAATTGGCACGATACTTGCTGCTCATAGGGCTTATTATTTTCTATGTCTGGAACGAAAGAGCACATGTGAAACATGTATTAAGCGAGGAGAGGAAGACCATGAAAATAATAAGCCCTATGAGCACACGACTAAACTTATTAACCAGAACGGGCTTCTTTTATTTTTAAGATTTTAAGATTTAAGATTTTAAAAAGAGTTTTTTATTTAAATCTATTACATAGATTTAATATGGATATTTGATCCTAAAGGATCAGACAAAAGGTTTTTAGTACTCCGTAAATAACAGTTTGAGAATATCAATATAACTTACTATCTCAATACCCTCAATTTTAGTTACTGCTTCCCCAGTGCCCCTTATTTTATTTACATTAATAAATAAGCCGTTCGTCTTTTAAAAGGAGAAAATCACCATTTAAGGTTGATGATGTATGTTGTAATAAAAATACAACATCAATGTTAAATGTGTAATAATCCTGCGATGTATAAGTCCACTCTTTAAGCACTATACATGCCAACATGGAAAACCTGTGATTGTGGGGGTATTTTATGGTTTTGGTGTTGGGTAAATTGGAGGCAAAAAAAACCCTCGGAAAGAGGGTTTAAAAAGAGAGTTTAAGGATTATATAGACTTAGCTAATATCAAAAGTACGAGATATTGACGGCCGTAAAATAGTTTCAAATAATTTTAAGTGAAATGTATCTTTAGGAGCAGTGCGTACAAAATTATCTACAAAAAACGTATCCCATTCTGCAAATGTTCCCATAAGCCGTTCATCATCTTGTTTTAAATCTACAGAAGAAAAAAAACAGTACTCAAAATCAAAGTCAAATCCAAAACAGTAGCTTAAAGATTCATCAAAAAGAAAGAACGGTTGATCTTCATTCGTTCCTACAATTCTATTGAATATTTCATGCTTGAATTTATCCATCTCCGCAAAAAAGCAACAAGATGGCCGCGCTGAGGCAATAAATTTCTTATTAGAAGGTGTCCTGTCAATTAAAGGCGCAAAAATATCTGCAATTAAATGCCCTTTGAAATATTGTTTCTCATGATCCAAGGGAGAAAATGGAATAAGTACACTATTCCAATCGGATCTAGGCGCAATTACCGCTAAATCTTCTAACCATGGAGAACGAGAAAGAATAGGCGGAAAATCATTAAACGGTATAGTCTCTGGAGACTGATGAAGGGTAATACCTTCATCACGTATATAATTCCAACTTTCATCCCAAAGACTTGGCTCAAAAGCATTATCATTAAAGAATTGTTTGTTAAATACTCTCATTTTAGTAATCTCCTATAGAACCTTTACCACTATTGTTACCAGAAGGATTAGTTACTGACCACCCGGGTAAGCCATCTGATCCTCTCTTTGGGTATACATCAATTTTAATACCGCCGGGAAGTGTGGTGCTTGTTCCACCTTTAGAAGTTTTTTTAGATTCTTCTGCCCCAGGGATATTTGCAATGGCCTCTTCTAAGCCCTCTTTAGTTCCTGGGGTCTTCCAACCTTTATTAGTATCACCTGCGACCGAGTCACCCAAGACTTCATCTAAATCTGCGTTTCCGGTATTAGGTTTTTTACCCCCTTCATTCTCTTTAGGATCGACGTTACTTCCATCTGATTTTGGTTTAGAACTTGGCGCTTCGGCTTCTGTGTTAGGTAAGCCAGTTAAAACTTCCTGAGCTATTGTTTTACAAAATCTAGGGTCAAGAGCACAGGCCGTTAGAATAGTCGCTGCATCATATATATTACAAGCTTGCCCCAATCCCGGTATCACTCTCGCTATGGCTTTTTTTATACTTAGCCCCCTTGGATCAATATACATGACGGGGTTAGCTAACGCATATCCGAACGTATTTAAACCACCAGCCAAGCCTATAGGGTCAGAAGAAATATAACGTCCTGTGATTGGGTCATAATATCTGTTCCAGTTGTAATGGAGGTCACTTTCTGCGTCCCAATATTGCCCCGCAAACCTTAGGTTAACCGTAGCCGTTCCGCTCGGCGTTCCATTACCAAATGCATCACTACCCCATGCCCAAACCTGTGCGCCGTTGCTATCCGTTGCGTAACGCGGTGTGCCTAGGTGGTCGGTGTGGATGTATGCCAACACTTCCCCGCTCTCGACTTGCGCCAAGGGCGAACCATTCAGATAGACATACTCGCGGATTAACGCGCCTGTGTTGTCGTACTCGCCGTATAGTAAGCCGCCTAGCCCGTAAACATAGTGCGTTACAATACTGCTCGCGGTTTTTTGGGTGCGTTGGTTGTTGGCGTTGTAGATGTATGCGCCGACTGTTGAGCCGCTGATTTTGACTTGCTCTAAACGCCCCGCTGCATCAATCACATAGGTTCGGGTTACATCGGCGGTGATATTCCCCGCTGCGTCTGTTGTGATACTGTTTGCCCCAATATTGCTTAGGCGGCTACTGTTTTTTTTTAAGGGAAAAAGCACCATTTAAGGTTGATGATATCTGTTGTAATAAAATTACAACGTTAGAGTGAAATATGTAATTATCCTGCGATGTATAAGTGCACTATTAAGCAGGATACATGCCAACATGAAAAACCTGTGATTGTGGGGTTATTTTAGGGTTCTGGCGGTGGGTGAATTGAGGGCGAAAAAAAGCCCTCGGAATGAGGGCTTCGGAAAAGGTAACCTAATTTTCTTTTAAGCAGGATTCTATAGCTGTATATAATTCACTGGTGATATCAGATGAATTAGAACGTTCCTTCAGAATACTAAAATAAACATCATTACTATAGGCTTCCTTTTCATCATGCATATAACTTAAAAGAAGGTTCAAACTGACATGTACAATTTCATTAGCTGCCCATGATTTTTTAGCATAAAAAGAATCTTTATCAGAATTAGCATGCACTTCTCTCATTTCAATAGTAAAATAAAAAAGAAAACTACTAATGCATTCTTGTTTTCTTTTCGTTAGCTCGCTAATAAATTTATTTTCTAATTCCATTATATACCTCCTTAAAAAGGAAAAGTTATCTTCGGTATTATCTCTGCATAGTCTATTAAATTATTAATATTGTACTTCTAAGGTCTCTTTATTTTTTTAATTAATTTCATAAATGTCACCATTTGTTATAAATTATTAAAGTATTCTTTACCATTTATCGGTCTAAATGCAGTACCACCATCAGGATTTATAATCCTGTTAGGTTTATCTTTAAATGGTATTTTATTAATGTAGTCATCATCATATTTAGATCCTACTATAGGTTAGATAATAATCTCTGTGCCTCTTCTTTTGAAGATGTACAAACATTATCTTCTTTTATAACTAAATTTAAATATTTTTTTACATTTTCAGTTTCCTTATCGCTAACTAGATATAGCTTAGCTAATTGTAAGGCTGCATCAAAATCTCCTACGCATATAGCTTTTTCAAACCATTTTTTTGCCTCAACAATATTACCTAGACAACGAAAGTTAACACCAATATTAGCAAATGAATTATCATCGCCATTATTTATTGCCATCATGTAATATTCAAAAGCTTTATCATAATTTAGAGCCGTGCCTTTGGCTTCCGAATACATATATCCTACATAGTTCATAGCTGACGCATTTCCTAAATCGGCACTTTCTAAAAAGAAAGACAAAGATTTAGAATATTCATTTTTATCATAAGCTTCGCTGCCTAAATTAAAAAGATTTTCTGCATTCATAATTTAAAAAATTCCTCTAAAGACCCCTGATTTAAAACAGGGGTTTGGCATAAAGTTTAGTAAGCTGAGTTACATCCACCTAAAACATCGCACCATGGTTCCCAAGGGTCACCAGTTAGAATTGAAGACCCTAGGCCAATTGGAAGACCTATTATTGGTATTTTTTTACAAGCTTTTAGAGCGTTTTTCAATAACTTCTTTTTCTTTCCTTTTCTCTTTTTTGTTTCTTGTGCTTTGACTTCATCAAAGTCAATTGGTTTTGGTTTTGTTACTTTTTTCCCATTTCTATCAACGCATATAATTTGTTTTGGATTAAAGGGGTTTATTTTACAGTGTTTATATTTTTTACCTGTATTTTTTCCATCTGTACTACCATCCCCTCTAGCACGAGAAGCTCCCTCTAAATCAACAAACATAATCGGATTACCGCTAACATAACCAAACGTATTTATACCTCCGCTCAAGCCGATAGGGTCGCTGCTAATATAACGCCCAGTTTCAGGGTCATAATATCTGTTCCAATTGTAATGAAGATTACTTTCATCATCCCAATATTGCCCCGCGAACCTCAAGTTAACCGTGGCGGTTCCGCTTGGGGTTCCGTTGCCGAAGGCGTCACTTGACCAGTTCCAAACTTCTGCGCCTGTGCTATCCGTTGCGTAACGTGGGGTTCCTAGGTGGTCGGTGTGGATGTACGTCAACACTTCCCCGCTCTCTATTTGTGCTAATGGCTGCCCGTTCATATACACATACTCACGGATTAACGCGCCTGTGTTGTCGTACTCGCCGTATAGCAAACCACCTAGCCCGTAAACATAGTGCGTTACAATGCTGCTCGCGGTTTTTTGGGTGCGTTGGTTGTTGGCGTTGTAGATGTATGCGCCGACTGTGGAGCCGCTGATTTTGACTTGCTCCAAGCGTCCCGCTGCATCAATCACATAGGTTCGGGTTGCGTCTGCGGTGATGTTGCCTGCTGCGTCCGTTGTGATTGCAGTTGCCCCGATATCGCTTAGGCGGCTACTGGTGCTTGGGTAGGTGTAGCTTGTCGCGTTTTTAGCTGTACGGTTGCCTATAGCATCATAGGTGTAACTATCCGAACCATCAGCGGTTAAACGGTGCAAAGCATCATAAGTGTAGCTGGTGCTATCCTGCAAAGTGATGTTATCCGCACCGTCATAACTATGCACGTCATACATCATAGAACCGATTTGACGTAAGGTGGATTGATAAGCCGTGTTATAGGTGTTGCTGAACGTGATTGAATTCCCGTAAGTAAAGCCCGTAATCCCGCCAAAAGGCAGATAGGTTATTGCGCTGGCTAGGGTTGTGCCGGTGCTGTTCACATCTGCGCTAACACCGCTAACCTGTCCATTACCATTTAGGGTGTAGGCAATAACGCGCCCACTGGGTAGGGTTATAGAACTCAACACACCCGAAGCATCATAAACATAGCCCGTGGTGAAAGTTAACGCGCCTACGGCTTTGCTGGTGGAGGTTAAACGCCCTAATACATCATAGATGTAGGTTGTTGTTCCCGCCGCGTCTGTAACGCTGCATAGCCTGCCTAATGATGTTCCGCAACCGCTGGCACTGTCATAGGTTAGGGCTACATCTAGCGCGCTGTCACTTGGGTAGGCTACGCTTGCCAACCTGTTAAGCACATCATAGGTGTAGTTTGATACAACGGCGCGCGCATCGGTCATGCTGGTGACGTTGCCGCCCTTATCATGGGTATAGGTGCGCGTTCCTCGGTCTGGGCTGATTGACTGCGTTACATCACCAAAAGCATTATAGGTGTAGCTGGTTATGTTGCTGCGCGGGTCTGTTACATCTTCAAGCTGGTTCAATTCATTCAAGCCTAAAGACGTTACACCGCTTAGCGCGTCCGTCGATGTTACCAAACGGTCAAGCCCATCAAACGCGTAAGACGTTACATTCATGTTGCCGTCTGTAACGCTGGTCATGTTGCTGTTCACATCATAAGCATACCCAACCGCATCAAGGTTCGCGTCCACGCTCTCCATAATGCGCGATAGCTCGTCATACACGTAAGAATGCGTATAGGTAAGCGTTGCGCCTGTGTCCTTATACTCTTGCAGAATAATATTATCCGCATCGTCATAAGTGTAGGCAATCGTGTTTCCTAAATCATCTATAATGGTAGTTAAGCGATGTGCATTATCATAAACGTAGCTGTAAACCGTGCCGCTTGGGTCAGTGATTGAAGTCACGTTACCATTTTCATCATAAGCATAGCTGGTAGTAATTGCACTGGCTGTACCCGATGCACGGGTTGAGCTGGCAAGCCGCCCCATAACGTCATAAACAAGGGTTGTTTCTACGTTGTTGCTATTCTCGAATTTTAGCGGTCTGTTTGCTGCATCGTAGCTTGTGATTTCCACCTCATGTCCTGCCGCATTACTAACCTTCAATAAACGCAATGAACCGTCATAAGTGTAGGTTGAAATATCACTTACATCTGTGCGCGCACCGTCAACCGTATGCAATTTACCAAGCACAGTATTACCGTTTCCATCCGTTGTATTAGAATAATAACTATAGTTTATCGTGCGGGTTTCACTGGTGTTTGTATCCGTTACCGTAACGCTCGTTACACGATCATCACTATCATAATTGTAATCGGTTGTACGTCCTTCCTCGGTCACTACATCAGTAAGGCGCGTATCAGTAATATACGTAACATCAAAAGTGCGTTCTGCCCCGTCACCTAATGCTTGGGTCAAGGATGTAACAGAACCTAAATTATCACGTTCATAAGTCGTGATATTACCAAGCCAATCGGTTTTACTTTCTGTAAATCCACGCTCATCATAAACATAAGATTTACCAGCCGCCGGACAATTGGTAGAAGCTTGCCCTTCCACGTTTACAATTTTACGTACACCATGAATGGTTTGAAAAGTGTAAATTGTGTCTTTACCAAGTGGGTTCGTAACGGTTGTTGTTCCATCTGTATTATAAGCAAAGGTATATTCACCAACATCACCCGCATGTTTTGAAGAAATCGCATAACCGCCAGCGTTATAGCCATAAGTCGCAAAACGTACACCTTTTTCATCTGTAATACCTGTCATTGCATTTATAAAATTTGTATCTTCATAATGATAAATGCGGGTTTCAGTATCAGGTTTTGTAACAGTCGTTAAATTACCATTGCCGTCATAATAATAAGTAAAAGTCCCTGTAGGCGTAACCATGCTAGCTACTTTACCGCCAGCATTATAAGTAAAGGCAAGACTTTTGCCGTTCTCGTTGGTTATATTTGCCAGAAGGTCTATACCGTTATAAACCAAATCTAAAGCTTGACCGCCTTCATACTCAATACGATATAATAAGCCATCAGTATCAAAATATTCACGTCTATCTGAATTGGTCGTATACATATAACCAACAACAGTAGAACCACTTAAAATACTTTCCATCTGGGTCGTTATATCTTGGTCATAAGGAAGCCATGAACCATCACTCTCTAAAGAAAAAACAGTGCGCGCACCTGTGCTGTCTGTAATGTTAATACTTGTCGTTGCCGGAGTTGTAACAACATTAAAAACACGGTCATAATTATGCCGCCAATGTGAACCAATAATATCACTCGTCCATGTACTATCACTGCGATAAGCTCGCGTAAAAGACAACACGCCACCACTATAATCTGTCTCTTTTTGATACTTATAGCCAAGCGCAAAATTAATAGGATTACCTGCTGTCGCTTTTGCTGTTGTGTTTGTATTACTCGCTTTAGAACAACTACCCCCACCATTTTCACCACCAGTGCCGCTTGTATCCATAATATCATCAGACTGACCGTCTTTTCTGGGGTCAACTGGATTATCCTCTTGAAGTTGATCAATAATACTCTCTGGTATTTCATCTTCACACCCAGCTATGTTTCCTGACGCACTAAAACAAGTTATACCAGCATCAGAAAAACCACTTCCCGGTGCATTAAAACTTGCACTAATAGAGGCATCTTTAAGCAAAGGCGTAATATAATAATTATCGTGAATATGAATAGGAGAAGCTTGTCCATCATTACCCGAAGTACTTGTTGTGATGGCAACAGAAAAAGCAAGGTATTTACCCTTCATATAAATATGACCAGAATTACAAATTTGCCCATTTGTTTGATGTACAATTTGACCGCCCCCAATTAAAGCCATGTAATCACCAGCACTCGATTCTCCATTATAGCTAAAATCTTTGTAAGAAAGAATAGATCTACTAGTGCCAGTTACCGGAGAAACGGATGAAGTCAAAGTACTACAAAATGAAACAGCTATTGGCGTAATATCATCAACACCAGCCGATGGTTTACTAACCCACAATAAATCAACAGCTTTCGCTTGCGCACTTCCAGACACTCTATCTGCGCTATATTCATGCACAGAAGCTGATACATTTAAACCTGACACACTTGCAGAAGCACTATATTTTCCAGTAATCTTAATTGTTACAAAACCACCATCACCATTTGGGACTTGATAAGAGTCTTTAATTGGCCCTGTTTTACTTTCACTGTTTTTACCAGACAAAGGAAAGTTTCCATCAGTACGATAATCCGTACAACTAGGATCAGTTGTCCCACCAGCTTTAACCTTAATCCATGCACCGCTTCTTGCATTTGACGCATAATTGGGATTACTAGCGGTAGCCTGATTGCTTCCCACAACTTTATTTACACACACAGCAGCTTGCACCTGTTGCGTTGGTAATAAAAAAAGCCCTAACGCGCATAGCGTAGAGCCAAATAAAAGACGTTTCATAGTCCTTTCTCCTATAGAGATTAAAAAATAAAGGGTTTAACAGGCGCATTCCTGCCCCATCACTCGTGATTATAAACCAAATGGTTTGTAATCTTTAGATTATTTTGGAATAACCATTCCAGTATTTATAACCACATACATCTAACAAATTGGCACGATACTTGCCGCCCATAGGGCTGCTTATTTTCATTGTCTGGAACGAAAGAGCACATGTGAAACATGTATTAAGCGAGGAGAGGAAGGCGATAAAAATAAGCAGCCCTATGGGCACACACTGAGCTCAAAATTAAATACCAGATAGAAGTTTTTAGTCTTTGTTTTTTTAAGAATTTTAAGAATTTAAAAATAAAAGGAAGTTTATTTAAATCTATTACATAAATTTAATTGGATATTTGATCCTTAAAGGATCCTTAAAAAGATTTTAAATAATTTACAAATAGAGCAATAAATAAAGCATTCACCAGCAAACTTATAAACCTCTTATTCGCGACCTCTATCGCCTTTATTAATCGCTGCCAAGATTATCATTACTGGCCTTGATCTCACGATTAAGATCGCCGCGATCCGTCTTAACGCCTCTGCGCTCGGCTTGGGTCGCCGAAACGCCCATTTTCTTCGTCGGTTCTTTCTCGATGCCCCGCGCTTCAAAGCTTAAATGCTCGGTTTTGACTTCAAGATTATCGCGCTCAGCAATACGGTTCATCTCATCGGCGGTGAATTTGCGAAGGGCTTTGACTTCCTCTTTTCCTCTGGTGGTGCTCTCACCATCAACCGTAATTTTGTCCGCAGCCAAATCACGGAACTTATTTTTAGACCAACCGTCTTTGGTGCTTTCATCAAAGCCACGGGTCGTAAATAAGATATGCGCATGAAAATTTCTCTCATCCCCTTCTTTATTGGGATGGTGAAGAGCAATATCAACGGCGCAGTTGTAACGGTTCATTAGCTCGCGGGATATGCTATCCCCTGCTTCGCGCCGTTGCATTGCATTAAACTCATGAGGGAATGCAATTTCTAATTCATGCGCGGTCGTCGAGTTTTTGCGGTTTTCTTTTTTCTCTACGGCGTTCCAAAGTTTCTCCCTGTCACGCAAATCTTCAGGTGCGTTATAGGGGGTATAAACACGGGCATATTCTACGCCGCCTTTTTGGCGATAATCATGGGTAAGGCCTGTGCGTTCATCGTGCAGAAGCTCACCAGAACGATATGCCGCAGCAGCAACAGAAGAACGACCCGAAGAGCGTCCTATCTGTTTTGCACTGGCATGTAACTCATTCGTTCTCATGATTTATCCATTGATGCCAATTGGCATTGGGTTCAAACACCCTTGTTTGTCGTCAGTCTGAGAAGGCGAAACTTCTCTTATTGCCCTAACGGGCAACGGGACAATGACAACGTTATGTCCCTTTTTGAACATGGGAAACGGATTATGTGCCCCATGTTTTGTCAGTGTTTGAGAGGGGCAACACCCTCTCTTTGTGCCCTTGGGCATTTATGCCCCAGAGGGTACATGGCCTAAGCGCGTCGCGCATCCGCAGGAATTGAGATAGCACACAAACTCTAGCAAAGCGAGTTTGTATAAGTGCGCCCTTCATTCTTATTTCGGGATGGCGCTATGGCTGAGTGTACACTTTTCTGGACTCGATTTCAAACACGAGGTAAGCTTGATCTGGTCAACGCGGGATTGGAGGCATCTTATGGACAAACGAAAGTTAACACTGGAAGAAAAGAAGGCGGCTATCAATGAGGCCTATGATAAAAAGATTGCCCAAATAGATGCACAGCTCAAAGACATCTCTGCACGTGAAAAAACCGCTGAGAGGAAACGTGACACGCGCCGTAAGATCATCATGGGTGGGCTGGCAGGATTTCACATGGAGAAGAACCCACGTTCAGCCTTTGCCAAGAAGCTCGCAGCTCTCATTGATGATTATGTGATCGGAGACAAAGAACGCGCCCTATTCGATCTCGAACCCTTGCCAAAAGATGAACAGGAAAGCCGCAAACGATCTCAGCGAAGAGAAAGAAAAAAAGTATTCAACTAGTGTCTGGTAATGAAAAAATGGTATGAATAAATCATGTCTATTGAACGCATATATCTCAACGTTCCCTTCGAGGAAAAGGGCAGTGCCAAGAACAACGGCGCTCGTTGGGACGCGGAAGGGAAACGCTGGTGGATACCTAAAAACTCAAATCTCAATAACGTAAATAAATGGTTGCCACGTATTCATAAGCCAAACTGCCAACCACCGCATATCACGAGTGAAATGGTTCCTCAAAACATGTGGTATGCAAATTTGCGTTCAATACTTCCAAATCATATATGGGATAAGCTACGACATGATTGTTACAAAAACTCTGCAAACAGATGTATGGTTTGCGGTGAAAAAGGGAACCAATGGCCTGTAGAGTGCAATGAACAATGGCAATACATTCCAGATAAAGACGACCCTACCAACGGAACACAAAAGCTTCTGCGACTGACATCCCTATGTCCAACATGCCATTCTATTAAGCATTTAGGAAAAGCAAATTTAAACGGTAAGCTAGACAAGGCTCTTGCAAAAATGGCTGCTGTAAATGGCTGGTCAGAACAGCAATGTGCCGATCATGCAGAACAAGCCTTTCAAACATGGGAAGAAAGAAATCAGATAAAGTGGAGGCTCGACCTCTCTGCCCTAAAAGATTATGGCATCAACTCTTTAGAAATTGATATGAGAGAGGAACATAAACTCCCTGATATCATTGGAATTCCAATTCAAAGTATCGGTTATAATCATCTATTTAATCGTCATGCTTCTATCATTCCAGTTAGAGAAATACTTAGAGAAGAAGTATCAGAACAGTTTGAATGTGATGATTGGAAACTCTTCGGGGATGATACGCCATTTTGGTACATAAATGTAGAAAGTTGCGTTGGTGATATGGACTATCAACTAATAGATTGCACATATGATTATTACATCTACGATCCTGACTTAAACAAATTACAAGAACGCATTTCACAAAATGAACAACAAAATCTCACAACAATAATATTTGTTCAAAATTCTGATTTTGAAAATCATACAGCTATTGAGGAAGCAACACACGCAAACCACCAAACATATATGATAGCAGAGTTTAAAAATCAGAATTTTGAATACATAGTAGATCGAGACTTAGACAATCAAGAAATTAAAACAGAGATTGGCGACTTTATTGATTATATAAATATAGATTATAATAATGTTACCCCCAAATTGCCAAAACCTAAATTTTCAGGTTTAGAATTTCTTAAATGCTCATGTCACAAATGTGAAAAAACAATTTATCGGTTATCAGGCGTTGTTACACCTGACAGAGAAGTCGATGACTGGAGCTGCAATCAATGGAAGTACCATCAACATGCGACACCTCAAGATCTATCCGACAGAATGCTTAAAAAAGTCATTCCCAAAATTCATGATATTTCAGTAATACAAGACATAAAAACGACGCCAGTTAATAATCATGGGGAAGTAATCTGTCCTTTATGTAACCATAAACAAAAATTTGGTTTTTTTGGTGATAGCAAGAGAATAAATGCACTTCATGATAATGACGCACGCCTAGAAAAATTAATTTATAAACCCGTTTCTCTCACACTCGATTATGAAACAATGCTGAATACAGGACACCGACGCGAATGTTCACAATACTCAATTGGACTACCATATAAGCCATATTTATGGCGATACAAACACTATTAAATTATCATCCAAACTTATTCCCCTTCACTATTCCATATTTCTTAAAATTCTTACTAAATGGCACAAGCTTTAACCTAAGTGGCAAACCATCGGCAGGCAACACGTATTGAATCCCTGAACCCTTCTTAAGCTCCTCCATAACCTCGGATGGTGATCGTAGCGGCCTGTTCTTATCAACGGATTTGGTTTCACCTTCTTTGCCTTCAACCCAACGCTCAACATAGTCACCAAGCATCTTTGATATTTCGTCTGCGCTCCCGTGATCGTTCACAGCAAAAAATTGTTTATCACACGAACTCATAAAGTCCTGCCAATTCCCATATCGCTCTTTAAGCTGTCCCAAGTTTTGCAAGTGCATCCAGATTTTAATGTCACGACTTCGAAGTGTTACCAGTCCCTCTTTGATAGGCTTAAATGTTCCGAGTTGCGGAAACTCATCGAGCAAGAAAAGCGTTTTGTAATCATGATCGGCATGCTCACGACAAGCCATAAGCCCCATACTCACCACTATTCGTAAAAAGCGGCTATGGTTCTTCATATGCTCAAACGGCACAACCAAGTAAACACTTTCTCTCTTCTGCTTAATATCTTTCATCTTAAACGATGATTTCATGAGTATTGGTCTTAGCACTGGCATATTCACCCAACTTAATCCGGTGGCAAGTGTTGTTATGAACCCGCCTCGTTCATTCTCCCCTGCTTCCTTCAGCACTTTAGCCGCATCCATCGGAGCGCGTCCCATTGTGTCATTCATCGCCATACGATCAACCAAAGACATTAAAGGCTTCAGGCATGCTAATTGTGCCTTCAGGAGATCCAGTTAAAATAATGTCGTAAATCGTGGGCAGATTATGATCTTTTTCAGGGTATTCACTCAAGACATGGGCAATCACCCCCGTCATAATCTTCTGGGCATTCTCTCTAAAGTGTTTTGAATTTGCGTTTTCATCGGCCTCTTGCATGATGCAGCTCTCGACAATTTGAAAGATATCGTCTCTAGCATTTGGGCTATGAATATCAATTTCTTCAAGCGGGTTAAATGTTGCCCCTATGTCTCCTTCATATAGATGCTTAACATTGCCCCATGGGTCAAGCATATGCCCAGCACTAAACTTGCTCCTTACTTCATAAACTCTCTCCGTATGCTCACCTTTCGGATCAATTGAAAATATCCCACCACGCCATGAAAGCAGAGTATTCCACGCGGCAAAAAGAGATTTACCCCCGCCCATAGCCGCCACAGTCAACATCATGGAATCACTATCAAGGCCAATAGACCGCCCGTTCAATTTAACATCATCATACCAGAGTGTTTTTCCGCAATAGATCGGACCATATTTAACCTCATTATGGTTCATAAAGGCATTAAAGTCATATTTTAGAAATGAATATAGGCCGCCCCATCTTGCTGCCCCTCCTCGGCCAAAAATGAACATTTTACGATATTCAGGATGTTCTTTGACGTATTCAAGTCCAAGCCGATAGTAAACAGGCAAGGTAAAAATCAGGAACGGCACACCAATGACCAAGAATCCTTCTCCGGCAATGTGCATATTTGGAGTAAGATCACCAAAGGGCGTGAGGATAATTAGGACGGGTAAAATCAAATGCCACAAAAAAGAAGGCACTTTTTGAAGTGGATCTCCAAGCCCGTCATTAATCTTACTTAAAATCATAATCGCCCATATTGGGATCAGAAAGAAAAAGATAAAAGGAAAGTCTTCTTTTTGGAAAAAATCGGCAAGCCCTTGTATATCAGTCCGGCACAAAAAATAACCAATTAACAAAATAACGGCGAGGCCTTCCAACTTTGGAAAAATTCTAGGAACTTTTACCACGCTATATTTTGTACCGGTAAGCGCGAACCACACCACACATAATCCGGCAAAGGTCAGTAAAAATGTCTGTAAATTTATACGACCATCAAGATTAAAAGAAACATCACGTGATGCAGTTGCATCAATGACCCCCATTATTGAACCAAAAGAATAGACACCAAACCAAATAAGAGCCAGGATTCCAAAACTCAAATAGTACAGCCGTGCTGTAAAGCCTAGTTTACGCTGCGCTGCTGCTCTTGGTTGCCCCATATTTCCCTCTTAATCATTGAACCGGTCACGTTTACGTTCATATGTTTGTTCACGGCTCTTATCTTGGCTCTGCTGGTTATGTTCCTTGATCTGTGCAGCCAAATATTCTTTTTCTGATACATTACCCGCATCATATTCCTCTTGAATAGCTTTGCGCTCGCCTTCTAACGCCTCCAGCTGGCCTTCAATGTATTTTTCTTCACTCAAATCATTATCAGGCATCTAAAGCTTCTCCTAAAATCATGGATATATCAATAAAACAAAAATACAAGCACATTGGCAAGCTGTGTTTGCTGCACATTGCAGATTCCCTGCTCTATGCTGCTTCTAAATCACCATATTCTTTCTGCAATATCCCGAATATTGAGTTGTGGAGATGAAGCTCACCGCTCTTTGCGCGGTTAATCATCGCATTGAAGTAAGCACCGGTCTTTTGTACAGGTTTAATCTCTCTTTGCTGCGCTTTATCGGTCAAAAGTAAACAAATTGCTGCACCTGTTCGTCCTAATAATCCGCAAGATCTCGCCCAAGATGCTTGGCTAATGAACAATTCACCCTTCATCGCATAGGCCGCTGTCACAAAATCATTCCAATTCATCGGACGTTGTTCCATCGGCATGTGATCCCTGAACTTTTCACTCGCTGCATTGAGGGCTTGTTTCAACGTGATGTGCTGTAACCCTGTCTGTAAGATCAACGCTTCTTCATCGGTAAAGCTTTCTTCCTCGCTATGGGATGTTTCAGCTTGATTAGATGTTGAGGCCTGAAGCTCTCGAGGTTCGCTACTAGCTTTTTTGAAAGCATTGGGCGAAGCCATACGATTTTCACCCGATTGGGTGTTTGTATCTAATTTATTAGATTGTTTTTTTATTGTAAAGTTATAGTGAACGTCATCTGTGTCGTTTTTAGGCGACATATTTATTGTTTCCTGACTCTTTTCCAGTGAGTTATCCACCTTTTCTGAATCAAGTACGTCCAGAGCCTCTAATGCTTGATTGTGAAGCGCTTTATGCTTGGCAAGGAGTGTCCTTACACTCTCAAGATCTAAGTGAGTGCGTATTTGTATCGCTAGAGGCTCATATCCTTTTTGAAGTGCGAGAAGATCAGCCGTATAATCGCCCTGCCCGTCCAGTGTTAGAAGCTCCATTTCACACATTACAGCTCTTATCTGGCCTCTATAATATGAGATTTGGCGTTTTGTCTCCATCCAAGCCGCGTCTATCATGCGTTTTTCTTGGAGTTTCTCTTCTAATGAGGCTTTAAGATAAGCTAGAGGTGTTAGATCAACACCATACGCATATAAGATGCGTCCGGTTTTTTCACAGCGCTTGCCATAGCGTCTATGATTACCACTATCATGCCATGTTAATGCCCCGGCTTCGAACAAAGATTGTTCAAGGCGTTGTACTTGGCGTTCGGACACACCCATATCAAGAGCTGTTTTTGAAAGTGATTGATAGATGATGGGTGAATTACCCTGCTCCCAGTCAATCTCTCTGGTGAAGGCCATATAGTAATCAAGCAAGTTAATCATGCGCGGTGTAAACCCTGCTTGCTTGCCCATACGTTTGACCAGTAAGAGAAGGTCATAACGGTTCACATTTTCTTCTAATCCTGTGAAATCTTCTGCTTGTGCGTATGATTGACGATGTGACGAGGAGCTGGTGCGCCCTCCCCTACTCTGCTTTAGTTCTGCAATATTGAATATTTGATCGTTCATATGTATATAAAAGCTGACTTCAAAAACCATGTGAATAAGGTGCAAAAAAGGGTCTGCGAAAGTCACTTTTGACTTGCATCCTGATTCGTGGAGAGGTAAGATTAGTTAGATTTTGGGCTTACCGCTCTTTTTAAGAACCACTGTTAGCGCAGTGGTTTTTTATTTTGGCATTATTTAAGTCTTCAGCCTTCCCTCTTCTTAAAATGATGAATTGACGAAATGTCATTAGAAAAACGAATCCTGTGGAAGGAATCAGTATAAAAACCATATCAAAAAAACGAAAAAATCACAATAGGACATACCTGCACGCACAATTATGTTGCGGAACGTTCAGAATCGTTTTTATGTTTTGATATATAACAGTAAGATAACAATAAAAACGTTTTTTAACAGAAGTCATAAAAGACAAATATCAACATATGGGTACGAATAAAATGTGCGTAATTTTTGTTAAATAATGTTAATTCTTGTTATGTACTCATATGTTGATATTTGTTACAATCGTTTCGTCTTTTTTGTTTTGATTAGGAACCAATGAAATGAATGTAACAATTACAAAAGCTGCCAAGATGGCTAGTGTTTCAAGAAATACTATATATAAAGACATTGAATCAGGGATGTTATCGGTAAGTACGAATGGGCGAGGGAAGACCTTAATAAACGTCTCCGAACTACAAAGAGTCTATGATAACCTTGATATTGAGACAAAAGAGACGAAAACAAAAACGTCCTCAAACGATCAAAAACGTTCAGAACGTCCAACGGGAGGGCAAACTGAACAAGTAGCTGTGTTGCAAGAGCGGATTGAAAGCCATAAGAAGCAAGAAATATTATTTGAACGCTTAATATCAGAACAGAACCGCAAACATGAAGAAATTTCAGAACGCCTTGAAGAACAAATACAAATGCAAGGCGATCAAATAAGAAGTTTTCAAAACTTATTAGAAGATCAAAGTAAGAATCCAGCGAAGACAACAGATTGGGAAAAATCTATCAAAGCTCTTGAGGAACGTATAGCCAATCAAGAAACGGCTTCGAAAGAAAAGGCCGATACACTGGACAAAGAAAAAGAAGAACTGAAAGCACAGCTTGAAGAAAAAGAAAAAATCCTCAAAGAAGAGCAGGAGGCTTTGAAATTAGAAAAAAGCAAATCCTTCCTTCATAAACTTTTTGGAGCATGAGAGTAGGGGGCATTCGCCCCCTTCAATTTTTTAAGGCTGCTTTATTCCTTCAGGAGCGATACAATTCGAATAACCTGCTCAATAGATACTCTTTGCAGATTTAGATTAATATCACCACATGACCATATTTCTGCCGTACCGTTCTCAAAGTAAATAGTCTTACGGGCGCGACTATGATCTGGCACACGTCCACCTGTCACCTGAACAATTGATTGTGCAATCAAATTAAGATGCGCTTCCTTTTCTTGCTCATCCTTATAGCGGAGTAGGGCGGCTTCATAAGATTTCAAATAACAGGGCATAAACCTACGCATAATATCAGCGGCAATGTCTTTCGCCGGTCTTTCAACACTTACCCCTATTTCTTTATAATCATCGCGCCACGGACTCGATTTCAGACGCGGGAACATGCCGCCAATTTTAAACTTGTCACCATAGAGCCTAAAATATAAACCGCGCCCATATCCATCTATGACCTCAAACCGCCAAAGAGATTCTTCGCCAAGCCGTGAAAACTTCCACGGCTTGCCAAGATACAGGGCTATTTCTTCTACTTTTGCTTGAGGGTTGGTCATGATTACCCCCGCGCAATCATATGATTGCGTCTATGTGGTTTCTGCGAACCATATTTAGCGCGGATCTCTTCAAGCGTTTTTGTGCCTTTGGAACGGCTGCGGAATTGTTCTGGCCGGAAATACCATGCTTTCTTTTTTGCTGCCCATTTAAAACCTGCTTCTTTCAATACGTCCTTGTGGGCGCGTGTATCACCAGTCAACCACACCCAAGAGCCACAAATTTCTATCACGAGGGCAGGGAGGCTAGAAACCGCGTTTAAAGCATCATTGAGCAAGTCACCATAATCTATTTGTTCTGATTTGATTTCGCCGGAGTAATCTTTGAGCGCGTCATAGGCTTCATTAACCACTTTCATCATATCTTCACCCGCAGGGTTAATATCTGGATGGTATTTTTTACACGCGGTGCGATAGGCTGTTTTTATATCTTGTGGGTTCACCTCACCAGTTAGGCCTAGAATTTTAGCTGCATCATATATATTCATAGCGCACCCCCGAACAAATCAGTTTGAAGGTTTTCAGGGTCAGCAATATTAAAAACAAGCCGCGCCATTTTCATTGTCTGCGATCCCTCAAGAATAGGATCATCCATGCAATGATTGGGCGTTGTTCTCGATGCCCATATTTTTAAACCGCTACCTTGATAAGCAATGCTTATTATATTTGCACATCCTGATCCGCCAGCTATGCCAAGTTCTTCTTTTAAGGATTGTTTTAATGCCTCATCACTCAAACCTGTTTCGGCTCGTTTTGCCCATCTATTTTTTGCGCCCTGATAGCTACACACTGACCTTAGAAAAACGTCATGCTTTTCTTTATCTGTTAATTTATTAATCATTTTATTGTTCCTTTTAATGACCGCAGGGAATGCCAATATCCCCTGTGCATGAAACCTTGCTAAGCGGCGAGCGGAACACTTAAACCCGCGCATGCGGAGTGACGGTTGATCGTAAGAAAACGACTTCAAAGACTTGTTCCGTGAAACGGGATTTACTGCGACAACACGTTTAAGCGGGCAGGAGTAAGCAAGGCTATTGATGCAGGCGTTTATGTCGATATAAGCTAGATAAGGGCTTCTTAAACAAAACCAAGAGGAGGGCGTAGACCGACTTTCAATACGCCTTGAATCGTAAAAAACAGATCAATAAAATAATCTTAAAATAGAAAGAAAGGTTGGAAAACCACAAAAATGACATGCAATACTCAATGTATCGAAAAACAACGGAAAGCTATAGCCTTCAATAGACACAATAACGCTTAAGTAAACACATTAAGCACATAAACATAAAAAGCGTCATGCTAACTATGTGTACCTTAGGAAAGCATTTTAGCTTTTAAACATTTCATTCTTAACGGCCTGCGCCCCTAAAAGTTCGAATGCCTTTGCCGTTAATTTCTCTTTTTTCGGATCACCTTTATGATCTTCCAATACTGCCATATGGAGTTTATGAAGAACCTTCACAGGAGGAACGTCCTTCATGCCGATAAGTTCAAGAGCATCATTCAAAGTAATCATATCGACTTGTTTTGACCAAACATCTTGTGGCTCATTTTGATATTTTTCGCGTTCTCTTTTTAGAGTTTCACGCGCTTCTTGTTCTTTGAATTTTTCACTTTCAGGGTAGGGCTGTGCGAACATTGAATCTTCAATGAATGGGTCTTCCCGAAAATCCAGCAGCTTATAAATATGGCGGGCATAGTTCCAATATTTCCTTCTGAAATTCTCATCTGTTTCGTCATGAGGAAAGTGCTTTTCAAGATATATGATGGTGTCACGAAGTCGCACATTTTTGTAATAAGCTGTATCTGAACTTTTAGAGAGTAGGGCGTGTCTAACTACAAACAGATCATAAAGTGATCGAACATGGTGCTTGGCACTTTCTCTTAAAGCAGGGGCATACTCTAATGCGACTTGAGAGTTTTGAGCTGTGTTAGCATGGCGCAATAATGCCTTATAGCTGGCAAACAATTCCAAGCCAAGGCGGATGCGATTAAATGTAATAATGACCACTCTGAACACTGTCACGGTTACGAGACAAAAGAGGGCAGTCCACACCACATATTGAACATCACGGTAATCTCTGGAGATGCTGCGTATCCATCCTTCATGCCGCGCGAATGTGTAGCACTCCAATACACTATGATAAGCGATCACAAAACCAATCACCGCCACCAGAAAATAGAGCCAACAATAATGATGAAAATAGTGGGCATGGCGACACACCCTTACTTTTTCAGGAGCTTTGTATTGGCAATGCCTTTACGTTCACGGCATACAGCTTTCACAAATCCAGATGCTCCGGTGCGCTCTTCGCCTTGACCATCGGCAATTTCTGCGTCTTCTTTACCGATCAACACAGCAAAAGCGGCGTTTATGTTTTTCTGACGCTCTTCATCTTTTTGTTCTACGGCAGCCTTAACAGCATCATTCCTTAATATCTTAAGAACTGCCTCGGAAGGGATTCTGCTTAAACCAAACAATTCTAATGCTTCTTCGTATGTCATGATTACACCCCTTTATTTATGCCTTTTAGCAACTACCCACAATTAAACGACATATCAAAGCATAACTATATGAAGCAAGAAAGCCTGTAAGAAGTTTATTGGCAGTTTATCAGAAATTTGCTAGTGCGCACTGGCATTTTCATCCAAAGCCACCAATTGATAACTGGTGCTACGTCCTCCTTCAGGGTTTTGAACCATAATATTTCTTTTGATAAGCTCTTGAATATCCCGCAAAGCAGTATCCGGAGAGCATTTTGCCAGTTTTGCGTATTTTGATGTTGTTAATTTGCCAAAAAAGTCGCCCAGAAGAAGATTGATAATTTTTCTTTGCCGTTCATTAACGGGTTCCTGATTAATTTTTTGCCAAATACTTGCTTTGTATAAAACACCGGAAAGTGTTTCATCAGCATTATCTATGGCTCTTTCAAGACAGGATAAAAACCAATTTAGCCAAAATGTAATATCCAGATCACCTTTTTGACAGGTTTCCAGAGAATTATAATATTCTTTGCGCTCCTGCTCTATATGAGCGGACATGCTGTAAAAACGTTGTGGGCTGTTATCTGAGCGGGCAAGTGCCATATCTGCAATTGCTCTTGCGATTCTACCGTTTCCATCTTCAAATGGGTGAATGGTAACAAACCAGAAATGAGCAATAGCCACTTTTAAAACCGGATTATCTGACCCTGAATTATTAAACCAGTCTAAGAATCTATCCATTTCTTGCTCTAGAAGCAACGCATCAGGGGCTTCAAAATGAATATTTTCACGTCCGATAATACCGGATACGACTTGCATAGCTCCTGCTTCTGGAAGCCTCCACCCTCCAACTGTTATTTTATGCATACCGCTGCGCCCTGTTGGAAATAAAGCGGCATGCCAGCCAAAAAGCCGCTCTTTTGTTAATGGTTCATCATATTTTTGAGTTGCATCAAGCATCATTTCAACAATACCTTCAACATGACGGTTAATTGCTGCTGTGCCGCTTATATCAACCCCAAGTTTTTTTGCAATGGAAGAGCGCACCTGCTCAGGATCAAGATTTCCACCTTCAATAGCGCTTGATTTCACAACATCGGTTGTTAAAACTTCAAGGCTGGCTTCATTGCGGAGTTGAAAGCCGAGAACGCTCATGCGTCCCAGCAAAAGCCCTTGTTTGTGACGAATATTTGCGACAAGTGAGGATAATTCCTCTGAGCTCCACCTAAATTCCGGCCAGTCTTTTTGTTCATGTATGTATGTCATATTCTCCGCTCCTTATGCGGTGATTATATCCTGTATTCTCCGCATAGGCAATTATTCTCTGCATTATTTGCGGTGATTAGGTGTTTTTTCTCCGCAAATTTGAATTTTGCAGTACGTTCGTGATAAATTTACCGCCCTCCTTTTTTATCAGTGGCTATGAATCAATTTTACATAAAAAAAGACATTCTTTAGTAATATTCTTACAACCCATTGGCAAGGCGCAGGTTTTAGCCGCGACTTTTAGGGTGATAACCTCGATTGTGGAAAATGAAATATCACCAACTATTGCAATAATAACTTTCCTGATACACGACCTCAAATGATATACGCAAATGAGAAAAATGTCCTCTTTGTGCACAAAGAGGACGCCTTTTCTTGTTCCCTATATACGTGTGCATCCCACAGCATTGCTTGTATTTTGTGCATTCAAGCCTATTAAAATACATTTTTTAAATTGACAGAAACGGTCGTATTATGGAATAAATTAGTAGGTAATCTAGAATAAAGACGGATAAAATGAAACCCCAAGCACTCCCATTAGGAACCCCAATTCCACCTAACGACCTACACGGCGTCTCTGTTTCTATTCCCACTGTTAGAGATGCAATAAAACACGAGCAAGGAGACCCTGAAACACTCGCGGCACTTAAACAAGGCTACCCGCGCAATAGAGCATCAAAAACTCTCGAGACTCTCCGCCAAAACTATGAAGAAAAATTCGCGGATACAGGGGAGTATCTGCAAATTTTACCCTCTGAAACAATCGCTCAACAAGCCCGTGATTTCGTTGGTAGCGGAAAAATACAGCCCCTCGACAACAGCCTTTGCGCCATCATTATCCCGAAAAACAAACAGGGTGATCTCAAAAAATTCACGGAAAATACGGGACAAATCATATCCTCACGCTTTGCCCAGGATATTACAAAGGGCAACGTTGTTCACGACGTGAGTCATTATAATAAAACACTCCATACCATCAAAAACCGCATTGCATCACTTACCAATGCAGGGTGCGTCACATCACCCAATGTAAAAGCGGATGATGTTTTTTTGTACCTTACGGGCATGGCCTCTATTTACAATGCACATCAAATGATTATGCAACAAGGCAATGGCAAAAAAACAATTCAGTTTGATGTCTCTTACGCCAGTTCGCGCAGAATACAAAACGACTTTAATGGTACAGCAGGCTCCATTTACGTGCCCTACAATTCCGAAGATGATTTCACGCAACTTGAACATGAGGTTGCCAAGGGTGAGATTGCCGCGGTTTTTTGTGAAGCCCCCAATAATCCGCTCTTGCATACAATTGACATGCCACGGCTCAAAAAAATCACAAGCCAATATGATGTACCATTGGTTATTGATAACACCATCGGCACATGGCCGGATGTTGATGTCACCCCCTATGCCGATATTATTGTCACCAGCCTTACTAAATCCTTTACCGGCGGGGGGAATGTGATGGGCGGTGCTCTAACATTGAACCCGCTCTCAAAATATTACACTGAATATCATGCATATCTGTTCGAACACCACCAAGACCATCTCTATATCCGTGATGCGCTGGAAATCGAAAAACAATCACGCAATTTCGAACAGCGTGTAAATAAAATGGACGAACAAGCACTTGAGCTAGTAGAGCTACTGCTATCATCCCCCGCCGTCAATCAAGTTAACCACCCTTCAGTGATCTGCACCGCTGCCTACAATAACATCAAAAAAACAAATGGCGGCTATGGTAGCCTCCTGTCCTTTACGATGCAGAACCCCGAAGATGCTATAAAAATTTATGACAGCCTTCAAGGCTACAAAGGACAAAGCCTTGGTATGGAATTTACCATCGCCCTCATGTATGGCATTTTTGCCAACCCCGATAAACAGAACCCAACTATACTGAATCTCAATATTGATCCTATTGCTATTGATCCGTTAATGATACGCGTATCCGTTGGCTGTGAAGGATTAAACCCTGTTCAGGATTTTAGACAAGCCTTAACAGATTTAGACAAGAACCTCGCACTGCTTCCTAACCAGGCGAGTGAAGTATATCCGTCAGCACAATTTTATAGCGCAGAGTAGGGGAGTGTACCCTCAATTTTAGAAAATGCAGCGTATCCAGAAGGATATTACCACTCATAGCCAAGCATAAGGATATATTTTGTATCATCTTCGGTTATACTGGCTTCGGGGGCGTTATCCCAATTAAACTCAACTTGAGCTGTTGCAATGATATTGTTCTTTAGTGGAATGCGCATGCCTGTTTTTGTATCAAGTAAAAAGTCTTCGGTATCATCTGTTGGTACGATTAGGTCATGGTCGTGGAAAATTTGGAGCATACCGTTAAACAATTTTTGGTCGTAATTTGTTGCCCAATGGATTGCCGCGCTATCTTCTTTGTCGTTATTTGTAAAAGACGTATGCAGATATGACGGGCCGAGAATAAATTTAAGGTTTAAATCATCGCTTTCAAATGCTTGATACCCTAAACCCGCGCTATACGTTGTGCGTAGATCAATTTTGTTAATATCATCTTGCTCAAGTTTTAGCGTGTTATTGAGGAACCATTTGTCACGAAAGAAGTAATCATATGTCCCTTCAAGAGATTGATTATCATCTGTAATCTTACCATTTTCTTTTTCACGATTATATTCGGCCTTTATGATCACACGATGTTTATCTAACCATTTGGTTTGCCCCATAGCATCAGCATTTATTGCTGCACTATCAGTATTTCCTGTTTGTATGGTTGCACCGAAATTAACGCGACCAGTCCATTTTGCACTTATTATACTTGTGGCCTTTTCTGGCGCGGGTTCTTCTACAGCGCGCACAACAGGAGCTGCAGGTTGCGGCTTGGTCTCAGCGTTTGTAAACTCAATGTTTTTAACTTTGCTTCTGGGCAGTATTATATCTTGTTCAAAGCTCGTACGGAAATGTAGTATTTCATCGTTGCTTGTGTCTAAAACATGTCCACTAATACGATCTCCATTCTGTAGATAAATCATGTCTGCTTTTGCTTGTACAGATGCGGTTAGGAGAATAAAGGTTACGCAGGGATATATATATAATTTCATATTACACTTTGTGTTGGTTGCAACTGTACGTCAGAAGACATATTTCTAAATTTATTCGTAAAAATAAGGTATGTCTATAACCTTTGTTTCCTCTACTTTTCATTTTAATAGAAAAAACTAATCTTTTCAACTGCCCCCAAAAGTATTAAGTCATTTTTAGCATCTTTGCTAAGTTTATAAATCCCCATGGTCACGCGATACTTTCTTTGAGACAGCAATAATTTCATTATGTGCCATATTAGTGAACCCACTTTGTTCAGATTTAATGAACTTTACATGCACCCATTAGAAATAAAATATGTGTGTAATAATGGAATATTTACTCTATATTAAGAAAGATGCACAACAAATCGACAAGCCTTTCCTGTATAAGAATGACTTGGTTTTTGTAATGTTAAAGTGGCTCCTTTAG
>JAWSVM010000014.1:0-1257 GCA_033851915.1 Alphaproteobacteria bacterium | reverse complement strand
GGCGGGTTTTCTACATAAAAGCATTGATTTTTATGCCATATGCGGCGCGTTTTTTAATAATCTAAGGAGACAGTATCATGTCAAAGGAAAAGTTTGAGCGGACGAAGCCGCATTGTAATATCGGAACAATTGGTCACGTTGACCATGGTAAGACGACGCTGACGGCGGCGATCACGAAATATTTTGGTGAGTTCAAGGCTTACGATGAAATCGATGGCGCGCCAGAAGAAAAAGCACGTGGTATCACGATTTCAACGGCTCACGTTGAGTATGAAACAGAGGCGCGTCACTATGCGCACGTTGATTGCCCGGGCCATGCTGACTATGTTAAGAACATGATCACAGGCGCGGCACAAATGGATGGTGGTATTCTTGTTGTGAATGCAGCAGACGGCCCGATGCCACAAACGCGCGAGCATATTTTGCTTGCACGCCAAGTTGGTGTTCCTGCTCTTGTTGTTTTCATGAACAAAGTTGACCAAGTTGATGATGATGAGCTTTTGGAGCTTGTTGAAATGGAAATTCGTGAGCTTCTAACATCTTATGATTTCCCTGGCGACGATATTCCTATCATCTCAGGTTCAGCACTTGCTGCTCTTGAAGGCCGCGACCCTGAAATTGGCGAGAATAAAATCCGCGAATTGATGGAAGCTGTAGATAAATATATTCCTCAGCCGAAGCGCGAAGTTGATAAAGATTTCTTGATGCCTGTTGAAGATGTGTTCTCCATTTCCGGTCGTGGAACTGTTGCAACAGGTCGTATTGAGCAAGGTATTTTGAACATCAATGACGAAATCGAAATCGTTGGTATCAGAGACACAACAAAAACTGTTTGTACAGGTGTTGAAATGTTCCGCAAGCTGCTTGATCGCGGTGAAGCCGGTGACAATATTGGTGCTCTTCTACGTGGTACAAAGCGTGAAGATATTGAGCGTGGCCAGGTTCTTTGTAAGCCCGGTTCAATCAAGCCACACACAAAATTCACAGCCGAAGCGTATATTTTGTCCAAAGATGAGGGTGGTCGTCACACACCATTCTTCACAAAATATCGCCCGCAGTTCTACTTCCGTACAACTGATGTGACAGGTGAAGTAACATTGCCAAGTGGCACCGAAATGGTGATGCCAGGTGATAACATCAACAACATGGAAGTTACATTGATCGCACCAATCGCGATGACTGAAGGCCTCCGCTTCGCTATCCGTGAAGGTGGCCGCACAGTCGGCGCCGGCGTGGTTAGTAAAATTGTTGAGTAAT
>JAWSVM010000001.1:1047209-1078139 GCA_033851915.1 Alphaproteobacteria bacterium | reverse complement strand
TTTCATCGGCTTGGTTCGTACCAATAACCGTTTCTGCACCTGTGTTATCGGTAATGTACTCAAGGCCAAGAAGATCAGCGCCCAATGTATAAGCAGATATATCAAGTGTACCATCAATATTGGCGCGCATAAAGTCAGTGCCTGCGCCCATATCAATGAACTCAATGCTAACCATAGAGCTTAACGTCAATGAATCATTACCAGAGGTGCCTATTAACTGATCTGTACCTGCACCACCATCAATCATATTACTTCCTGTTGCGGAAGCGCTGAACAAAAATGTATCATCGCCATCATCACCAGACAGGGAATTATCACCTGCGCTGATTTGGATTGTATCATCACCCTTAGACCCACGAAGTATGTCGTTTCCTGCGCCCATATCAATATAATCAATATTAGTGATAAGAATTACATTAGAAAGATCGTAATTATCATCAGATCCCGTACCAGAAATAATATCATTCCCACCATTTCCGTCAATTTGGTCAAGATCTGTAATAATTGTTGTGCCGAAGATGATAATATCATCACCCGCTGTCCCTAAAAGAGTGTCCACACCTGCACCCATATCAATTTCTTCAATATTTGTGAATGTGAAGACGGAAAAAGTGTCATCACCAATACTACCTATCACTCTATCCGTACCATCACCACCATCGACAACATCAACACCGTTCCCACTACCTTCGAATATAAAATCGTCATCACCAGCGCCACCAGACATATTATCATCACCTGCGCCGCCGATTAAAAGATCTCTTACGTTAGAACCTGTGATGGCATCATTTCCGGCAAGGCCGATAAATTGATGTGGTACGGCATTATCTTCTGCGACAAGGGAATCTCCCCCAGCCGTTCCTGTTACTGTATTGAAAACGCGAAGCTGGAATGTTGCGGTATCTGTCGCGCCGATATTATCTTCTAGTGTGTAGGTTATTGTTGCTTCACCTGCAAATCCTAGACTGTCTGTGGGTGATGTATATGTCCATGTACCATCACCATTATCTGAAAGTACCCCCTGCCCCGTATCAGCAGACATAGCGACAATATCAAGCGTTAAGCCAACGACATCTGTATCGTTAAGCATTAAATCTGCTTCGGTAATAATAATTGTATTACCGTTCTCTGCAAGTTCACCGTATAGACCATCATCTTCAGCCACAATAGAGCCGCCAGTTACTGTCATTGTAACGGTTGCCATGTCTGTACTACCGTTTCCGTCGTCAATCGTGTATGTAATAAGGGTGTCTTGTATCTCATCAACAGCAAGGTGACCAAAATCTCCATTAGGATCAAAAGTCATAGAACCATCTGAATTAATTGTAAATAACCCACCTGTTGAGCCTGAAATTACTCCTCCTACAGTACCACCAGTGACCACAGTGACCGTTAAAACATCACTTATATCTATATCACTGTCTGCGCCATTGCCATTATCGAGTAAAACATTACCGTTAAACACAGTATCTGCATTAATGGTTATCGCATCATCTTGCGCCGTTGGGCCATCATTAACACCACTAACAGTCATTGTAACCGTTGCAGTATCTGTACCACCATTGCCATCACTTACCGTATAGGTCATCAGGGTATCTTGTGTTTCTCCCACGCCCAAAGCATCAAAATCGCTATTGGGGTCAAAGTTTAAAGAGCCATCCACATTAATGATAAATAATCCGCCTGTCGAACCGGCCAGTGCCGCCCCTAACGTGCCGCCTGTTACCGCGTTCACAGTTAACGCGTCACTTGCATCAACGTCACTATCTGCGCCGCTGCCGTTATCTATTAGAACATCACCGTTATAGATGGTGTTTTCATCCGTTGTTATTGCATCATTTTGCGCAGTCGGATCGTCATTTACGCCTGTCACCGTCATAGTTACTGTTCCGGTACTTTCGCCGCCATTACCGTCACTTGCCGTGTAATAAATAATGGTATCCAGTGTTTCGCCAACAGCGAGGGATTCAAACTCTCCATTGGGGTCAAAGTTTAATGAACCATCTGCACTAACAGTAAATAGCCCACCTGTTGATCCTGCAACTGCGGCATCAAGTGTGCCGCCTATTACACCGCTGACGCTTACTGTATCGCCCGTATCAGCATCACTATCCGCGCCGTTACCGTTATCCGCCAAAACATCACCGTTATAGGTGGTATTCTCATCCGTTGTAACAAGATCTTCTTGCGCAGTTGGGTCATCATTAACGCCCGTAACTGTTACGTTTACCGTTACATTTTCCGTGCCACCATTACCATCACTGACGGTGTATACAAAACTGTCAGTTGCAGTGACACCTTCTGTTAGGTAATCAAAATTAAGCGCGCTATATGTTAAAATATCTGCAGAGTCATTAAATGTAACAAAGCCCATAGTCGAAGATGCATCCACCGCAATAATATTAAGCACATCACTTGTATCTACATCCGTATCATTTAACAAAAGCGTCGTCTGTAAATTTGCAGAAATCACATTTTCATCGATGGCAAGTGTATCTGTATTTCCAACCGGATCATCGTTCACACCTGTAACAGTCATTGTAACCGTTGCCGTATCGGTGCCTCCATTTCCATCACTGACGGTGTACATGATAACAGTATCGCGCGTTTCACCAACCGCAAGATTTTCAAAATCACCATTTGTATCAAAAGACATAGAGCCATTAGAACTGATCGTAAATAATCCGCCATTTGTCCCTGATGTTGCCGCGCCCACACTACCGCCACTTACTGCGCTTATGGCCAATACATCGCTAGCATCAACATCACTATCTGCGCCGTTGCCATTATCGTTTAATATATTCGCGCTATATGTGTTGTTTTCATCAATTGTTCCGACATCATCTTGGGCGATGGGGCCGTCATTTACGCCATTAATTGTTAACGTTACGGTTACATTTTGTGTTTCGCCATAACCATCACTTACGGAGTAAATGAAGCTATCTGTTGCAGTTTCGCCTACTGCTAATGATTCAAAATTTGCAGCATTATAGCTGAGTATATTTGATGCATTATTGAACGTTATAATTCCATTGGTTGCGCTGCTATCAACTGCAATAATATCCAAAACATCATTTGTATCAATATCCACATCATTTGATAACAAGGTAGCATACAGGTTAGAAGTCACATTTTCGTTTATGGTGACACTGTCTGCATTTCCTATAAAAGCATCATTTACACCTGTAACGGCCATTGTGATCGTCGCCGTATCCGTTCCACCATTACCATCACTAATTACATAAGTTATAGCTGTATTCTGTGTTTCACCAACTGCCAAAGCTTCAAAATCACCGTTTGGATCAAAGCTCATAGAACCATCGGCGCTGATTGTAAATAAACCACCTGTTGACCCTGCTATTGACGCGCCAACACTGCCGCCTGTTACGGCGCTGATCACTATTACATCGCTGGTATCCGCGTCACTATCTATCCCATCACCATTATCCGCGAAAACATCTCCATTATAAACGGTATCTTCATTTGTTGTTACTGCATCATTTCGCGCATCAGGGCCATCATTCACACCAGTAACCGTGATTGTTACGGTCGCTGTGTCTGTACCGCCATTACCATCATTTATAGTGTAATCTATAAGAGTATTTTGTGTTTCACCAACAGCAAGAAATTCAAAATCGCCATTCGGATCAAAAGTCATGGAACCATCGGCGTTGATTGTAAACAAACCACCTGTTGAGCCCACCACTGCTGCGCCAACACTGCCGCCTGTTACGGTGCTAACCACGATTACATCGCTGGTATCGACATCACTATCGGCACCATTACCGTTATCCAACATAACATTGCCATTGAAAATTGTTACATCATCATTAATAGTTGCAGCATCGGCTTTCGCTATCGGTCCGTCATTAACACCTGTAACTATCACAGTTACTTCCGCACTAAATGTGCCGCCTCTACCGTCTGAAACGGTGTAATCAAAGAACTCTGTAAGGGTTTCTCCAACGGCAAAGGAATCAAAGAAACTGCCCGCTTCGTAAGTTAAATTTTGACTAGATGGGTCAAATGTAATCAACCCTTTAAGAAGCGTAACATCACTTATACTCTCTATCGTCAACACATCTGTATCAAGGTCATTTGAGAGTAACTGTGAATATAGAGAAACAATCTGCCCTTCAAATACATAGATAAGATCACCTGCAGCAACCGGTGGTATATTAGGAATGAGAAGCGTGTCACTTGCATTTGATGACAAAGAAAGATCTAGTTCGTTTTTGTATGCACTAGAATATAATGCCGTGTCATAACGTAATGCTCCCTTAGAAGAAATTATGCCTACACCATCGTAAAATATATCGTTATTCAGAACGGGGGGTTCAAAATTACCACCATCACTAAGAATGCTATTTTTTAATATATTATTTGAAAGAGCAGCGAGTTCTTCTTCCTCAATATCTTGGGTCTGCGTATAACGCGCCTTTGCATTTACTTTGTTCTCTTCCTCCAAATTATATAGGCTGTCATTTTCTGTATATAATATTAGGGGTTCACCAGCATGCTCATTGAGTACGTCATTGTTCCTAAATTCTTGATTTGATAATGGCTCCTGATTATTTAGAAAATCATCTAATGAACCAGCCAAAGTAATCTGTTCTAAATTTAAAGTATCTCCGCTTGAAATACTGACGAACATCTTTTCTATAAAAGTATGTGCAAGGGCAATTTGTTCGGCAGAACCAAAAATTTTAAATGCACTACCATCCAAAATTTCGAAGCTGATGCCATATAGCTCTTCGACAATACTTAATGCGTGAAGAAGCTGCTCAGAATTTTCGCTCAAGACAGATGTTTTATACAGCTTTGTTTCATGTAAATGGTTCATGTCAGATACGCACTCAAGGATTCAAGTTTTTTCTATAAAAATTTATAAAAATATAATATCTTCAATTTTATATAAATTAACTTAAAAAGGTCTTAATTATAAAGAATTACGGAGCGTTTTTATTTGAAACATGGAGGATTTGTTATAGTACACAAATGCTGACAAGATACACTCATGCGTTTTATGTCTCCTAAAGCTACTTTTTTGTATTTTTATTATACAATCAATGGCATGAAGATAGATATCACATCAAATATTAATGCTTAAGTATAGTCTGGTGTGTTTTTGAAAATTTTTACGATTCTAACTAACATTTTGCAGAAAAAATACACATTTAACCGCTTTTGTAATGTTTTCAGTAGTGCCAGCCACTTCTGTAGATTAAATTTTGTGACTTTAGCAGAGAAAAATTGTTCTCCGTCAGGTCCTATGAGGGTCATGTCAAATTAACTTGGGACATTTCTCGAATACGTGATGTATTACATCCGTTACCCACTAAGCTTACGGTAAGTTGAAGATATTCTGCACGAACACGGCATTTATATTTGCCACAAAACCAGAGGCTATTGGAAACCCCTGATAAATCACTGTTATTTTTATTAACCAAACCTCGAAAGCCCTAATATCAGATCTTTTCGAGATATATTGTCAGATAAAACAGGACAATTTTCTAAAACTACCCTGTAAAAAAACTAATTACAGTGAATATATGGCTGAGAAAAGTTAGCGCTGGACTGCAAGCACTGCCATTCAGTCCACCAATCCATACATTATGAGAGTTTATGCCTGTAAGCCGCGGCGTTCCGCGCCGCTTTGCGTAGATTAAAAATCCGTACATGCTGAAAATTGAAGTTTATGGACGAAAACGACCTGTTTTCTCATGATGCTCCCGCGCCATGTACGGAATTAAAGCACCAGAATCCTGGGGTTAAGCCGCCTTCAGTGTTTTTAGGATATTAATATGGATGTGAGATTTTGAATGACCGTATTTGTCGGCAATCATTTGCAGCGTCGATCCGCCAAAATGCTCTTCGCGCCAGACAAGTCCTTTAACAAGATTCTCTAATTCATTTTGAGGAAGGTCGAGAGGATCTCTGTATGGTCATGTCAGACTAAAATTGTGTTTTAAGTTTTTTGCTCATGCTACGGTCAATTATGAGCAAAATTAACCACTTCAAATACTACAAAACTTCTCCCGAAATCATCAAGCTAGCGGTGATGTATTACATCCGTTATCCACTGAGTTTAAGGCAAGTCGAAGATATTCTACATGAGCGCGGTATTGATGTTTGCCACGAAACCATACGATATTGGTGGAATAAGTTCGGAACGTTATTCTCAAAAGAGATGAAGAAAAAGGCTAATCATCGCGCTTCAAACTGGCGCTGGCACATCGATGAAGTCTTCGTAAAAATTAATGGAGAAACACATTATTTATGGCGTGCGGTAGATCATGAAGGAACGATTATTGATTGCTACGTTTCAAAGAGAAGAAACAAGAAAGCAGCATATAAAGTCTTGAAAAAGCTTATATCCAGACATGGACAGCCTAAAGAAATCGTGACGGATAAATTACCCTCATACAAAGCTGCTCTTAGAGACTTAAACGCACAGAATTTACAAGAAACCGGACGATATAAGAACAACCAAGCCGAGAACTCTCACCTACATTTTCGACGACGAGAACGGGGAATGAATAAATTCAGATCAATGCGGTCTTTGCAAAAATTTGTTTCAATTCAATCAACGTTCCAAAACCATTTCAACCACCAACGTCATTTAGAAAATCGAGATAGCTTTAAAAATTTACGACAAGACTCTGTTGATCAATGGAGAACAATTTGCGTCAGATAAATTACGCCCTACTCGATTTAGGAGAAAAGTTAGCGTTTGTCTGACAGCACTCTTTTGCATATGCACTTGCATAGAGAATATCCCCCCCCCCGCGCCGCCGAACACATAGTCCACGCCTGCGCCACCAGTTAAATAATCAATCCCGCTATCCGTGCCGATAATCAAATTATTCGCATCCGTACCAATAATTTCCGTGAGCCCCGCTAGAATTTCGGAGGGGTGGAAAGATATTCTTGGCGTCAATGATTTACCGTCCACATCGACCTTCAAAATATCCGTGTCTCGTGCAAATACCACTGGATGCCCCGAAACTTCAAAAAATAAATTAAAATCAGAATTCCCGCCATCATCCCATAACGCGGCGCCATCATTTTCAAATAATTCGGCAGTTGTAACACCATGAATATTGGCAATATCCTTAATCATCTGTCCATTGTAAACAGTAAATTCATCAGCCAGAGCATTATCATAGAAATGCTGTATTTTCATACCTTCTGCCACCAATGGGAAAGCCTCCCCCTCGGTTGTTGTAAACCCATGTTGAGATATTAAGTCTGTAATCGCATTAGATAGAACTTGCGTTGTTAAATTAACAAGACCATCCTTATACCAAGTCCCCCCTAAAACATTACCATCAGCGTCAAAAATCTTAAATTCAACATCCAACGTGTTACCTGCAACTTGGTTCAGACGGTCAATATCAACAACCTTTGATAATAAAACTGTTGCCGTACCACCCACAATAACAGTCAACCAGCCCGGCGGTGTTGCGCCAAACGCCAACGCGCCTGCAACGAAAAGCTCCCCCGTAACATATGAAACGCCCAGCTCTCCCATTTGGCCTGCCAGATATGTGGTGACATCAAAATCCGTAGCATATGGATTAATCGGAGTACGCATTTCAATTAATTGACCATCTTTATACACTTTGTATGTTAGGGGGTTAATACTTGCACCATTCGCTTCAATAACGACCTCAACCGTCTCATTAAGAACTTGTCCGGGAATACCAGTTTTTGCCGCCATTACAATGGTTTTTGTAATAATGTTTCCGCTTGTAACAGATTCTAATATGGCGCCGTTTAATATCGTACCAAGCAAACTAATTTCTGCTGGTGCCTCCCATGGTTCTGATCTATCACCGACATAATGTATTGGATTTGCTAATTCAAAAGCCATGGTTACTCTCCTTTTTTATTTGATTTATTAGGGATACAATGAGACAGATAATCTCTTTCTGAGCCTTGTGCTTGATGTTGATTTCTTTTCAACCTTTTACACATCTCTGCCCAAACTACGTTAGTGTCCTCATAGTCGAAATATACCTCAGACACCCCGTACGTCTTATCATTTAAACAAGACAAAGTATGCTTACCAAAAGCATCAATAGAAAAATAATCTAACTTACATTTGATAGATTTTTTTTTACTAGAATTTGGGATACCAAGCAGCTTTTTATCTTGCATAATTATAAAACCTAATTCTTGCAGGGTCTTTCCTTGTGAGAAGGGAACAAAATCCAGTTTATTATAGATACCATCTATATTTTTATCATGCTCCTTGATTTTTAATATAGAGTTTGTAAAAAAAGCCATAACCCTTGTTAGCACAGAATTTAACACACGATCTTCTTCTCGACTAGACACATACAAAAACCCATCATCAGGATGCACCCATTGTGTACGCTCCGCCAAGCCATCACCATCAACATCGAAATACACGTTTGATTCCTCTAACGGGATAAGTTCAATCCCATCACCATCTAAATCCACCACCAAAAACGGTAAACTTTTTAACGGCTCCTGCGCATGCGCACTCACCTGCTCATCCTCCACCTGACATGCGGTTAACGATAAGCACAAAACCGAAAAACATAACATTGTTTTTTTGAAGAATTTTTTCATAATACCCTCTTGTACGCATGGCTGTATTTCGTTATAAGTGACTATATTTCTGATTGCAATAAATATTTGTGTGACACATCACACTTAAAACTTATGGCCTACAATCAAGTTTTAAGGCATATACAAAACCTCATCAAAATCAGACTCATCGTTTAATTCACCTCCATCCAGTCATGCTTCCTCCATTATTTTAATCACCAACGACATTTAGAAAATCGACATAGCTTTAAGAATTTACGCCAAGCCTCTATTGAACAATGGAGATGAATTTGTATGAACTAGAATTATGCGCAAATTACCCTCGAAGAAAGTTAGCATTTGCCTGACAGCACTCTACATATTAAGCCAGCGCCATAACAAACGCACAGACACGTATAAAATCAGCAACGCGGTCATAAGACTTAGCGTCTTCGGGTTAAGATATTTTGCGCCCATGGTGGAGCCGATTTGCCCACCCACCAACACCGCAGGAAACAACAGCCAATATACTGAAATACTGCCAAGCTTCTCCATATCACTAAGCTTCATAACCTGCCCAATTAAACCGGAAACAGAGTTAACCAGAATGAAAACACTGCACGTTGCCGCGATTTTCTTTTCACTATCCCAGCGCATAAGATAAAGAATAGGCGCAAGGAATATCCCACCACCGATACCAACCAATCCGGCCAATAACCCCAAAACGATGCCTATAACAGGCGGTAGAAAACGATATTGATTGATAGTTAATTTCGCCGCACTTTGTTCCTTTGTCTTCGGCCAAAGCATCCGCACTGCCGCGGCCAACAAAGAAAAGCCCAACAACCCGACAAATAATTCCTCGGAGACATTCAAACTGCCGCCAATCCATGCCGCCGGAACCGACGTGATAACCCACGGCATCATGCGCCTTAAATCAACATATTCCGCACGCGAAAATCGCCACACACCGCCCGAGACAACAATCAAATTACAGAGCAACGCGATACTGGGCAGAATGCGATAATCCACCTCTGCCAAAACGAGTAACGCATTATAGGTAGATCCACCGCCAAACCCCACAGAGGCATAAAGGATAGCTGTAACAAAAAACGAGAATGACAGGGCTAGCATGTCTGTTCTCTCACGCCTTTTCTTTGGGTCGGGAATCTTTACGCACATCAACCTGTAATGACAAGGAAAGCGCGCCCTGCTTCACCACAATACCATCACGGTTTTTGCCCATATTATGAAGGTCAACCAAGATATGGCTGGGAACAAGCAGCGTAATATAGGAGGTATCATCATCAAAAATATGCTTAACCTCCATGCCCTCTCCCAATGCATTCGGGTTAATCAAGATGGTTACGCTGTTAAGAGAAAACCCAACTGAAACACGCACAATATGCCCCTGCATAAGATGCTTTAGCTCCTCCTCTGAAATCTTAAAACGGATATCTTGTTCTTCAAATCTAACATTCATTTTGCGTCACCTTTTTCCAATCTTCGGGGGTATTAAAATTCTGCATCTCTGCTTTATGATGTTCAGGAATTTCAAGGGGCATTATGCCTTGCTCATCCAACAACTTTTGAACGGAATATGCATTCTCAACCATGCAAGGCTGAGTGATGAACACAGGCAATGGCCATTGCTCGAAATACCCGCCTGCCTTGCTTTGCATCAATAATTTCAAAGCCCCTACAGAAAGAAGCGGCATATCAACCGGCACAAACAGCGCTCCGTCATATTGGCTCAGATGCGCCATCACATCCGCAATCGCACAAGCGGGGCCGTTAAAACTCTGCATATCGGGAATGCTGGGGTAGCCCTCAATATCGCCGCTAACATAGACATCCTCTAACCCAACATCGCGCAATAACGCCATCATATGGTCAATCAAAGGCTTGCCGCCAAAATCGAGGAAGGCTTTGTCTCGTCCCATGCGAGATGAACGACCGCCAGCCAATACAACACCTGCAATGCGCATACTAACCTCCGCACTTACCGCAACAAATTGTCTCTACATCCGCTTCATCATTCAAAGAATGCCCCGCCAGCCACTCGCTCTTACCGCTCGGGTAATGTTCTTTTTTCCAAATGGGAGAACGCTTTTTTAATTCTTCAATCACATAGCGACACGCATCAAACGTATCGCCGCGATGCGCCGCACTGACCGCAATAATAACGCTGATCCCACCAATATCCAGTTCACCTTGAAAATGAGAAACATAGTATTTTGTCTTTGGCCAAAACCCTTGCGCCTCCAGACATATATCGTTAAACGTCGTTTCCGCCAGCCCCTTATGCACATCATACGTCATGCCTTGCACAACCTGCCCCTCATGGTGATTACGCACCGCGCCGATAAATGTATCAATCGCCCCATGCGCATCATCCATAACAAAGTCACAAGCCGCTTGAACGCTTAAAGGGTTTTCCGATATTTCAACATGGATCGTTTCGCTCATATCATCCTCCGCAAACAGGCGGTAAAATAGAAAGCGTCGCATCTTCTTCAAACACGTAACCGTTCGGTAATACGGCATTATCATTGGCCAAGACCGAGTCATGTACCAACGCGCCAAGCGTTTCTGATAAGGCTTGCTTTATGTGCATCACTGTACTGCCCGAGGCAAGCGTGATGCTCTGTGATGCGCCAAACTTTCGGAATGCGCCGTAGAACTGTATTTGAATGGTTATGTTGCTCATCCCCTATTCTTTCTCTAACGGTGCAAAGCCCTGTTTCTTAATTTTGGCCAACGCATCACCGATGAAAGGCGCGATGATATCCCAACATTCCTTAACCGCCTTTGGACTGCCGGGGAATGCGATAACAAGGGTGCTGCCACACATCCCCGCGCTCATCCGTGATAGCCACGCCGTATCGGTGAAATGCAGGCTTTCAGCGCGCATATAATCGCCCAGCCCGTCCAACATCCGCTCACACACCTCGGTAAGAACTTCGGGCGTAATATCCCGTGGCCCCGGCCCTGTGCCACCCGAGGCAATCAGCAAATCAGGTTGATGCGTCTGACAGATCGAGCGAAGGTTTTCGGCAATCGTCTGCGCATCATCAGGAATAACATCATAATTAACAAGATCAGCCCCCGCGCGCTTCAGAATTTCAACAAGAACCGCACCCGATTTATCCTCGTAATCACCTTTGGATGCACGGTCACTCATCACCAACACGCCCGCCTTCAAACCATCCAAGATGCGCTCCGAAGGAATCTGCTCTGCCAGCCAATCAGGGATACCATCAGGATTAATCCAGACACCGCTTTTGCCGCCCGTTTTAATCAGCAACTTGATGTCACCAATACAAAGATGCGGATCAACGCCCTTGGTTAAATCCCAAATAGTCAGCAACGCGATATTTACGCCCGCCAAAGCCTCCATCTCCACGCCCGTCTTGGCGTAAGCCGCAGCTTGGCAATAAACACTGACACTGTAATCATCATCATTCAGCGCACAATGAATTGTCACCTGATCCATCGGTAAAGTGTGGCACATCGGGATCAACTCCGGCGTTTTCTTCGCGCCCATCATCCCCGCCGCCTCGGCCAACGCCAGCACATCACCCTTGGGCAATGTTCCGCTTTTAATGCGCTCGAACGCCGCTGCGCTCATCGTGATAGAACCAACGGCCACCGCGCGTCTGCGAGTTGGGCGTTTCCTACCAACATCAATCATTTTAAAATGCGGATCATTCGCCGCAGGGAATTCTATTTGTTCTGCTTTCGCCATCGTATTATCCTCCTATAGATGCCAGATGCTCTCTGACGCCTGAGTTTCCTTCATGTAAAAAATGTGTCGATTTTTTGAAATTCATTAAGCCCATAATTTTATCCTGTAACGCTTCGCATTGATCGTCACGTTGCAACAAATCGCGCAAGTCATAGCCACCCTCACCAAACAAGCAAAGGTGAAGTGCACCTTTAGCAGAAACGCGTAAACGGTTGCAACTCTTACAAAAATCTTTTGAATATGGTGCAATTAGGCCAATCGTTCCCCTGCTTTGCTCATGTTCAAATTCCTGCGCAGGCCCCGCCCCGTCAATGCGCGGCTTTAACCGCCAGCCACGCGCCAATAATTTCTCCGTTACCGCACCACCGGACAGATGATGTGCCTTGAAATAATCCTGATTATCACGCGTTTGCATCAGTTCGATAAAGCGCACAGAAATCGGTTTATCCGCAACAAAATCGATAAAGTCATCCAGCTCATTATCATTCAAACCTTTAAGCAAAACCGTATTGGTCTTCACACTTTCAAAGCCGACATCATAACAAGCCTGAATCCCGTCCATAATTTTTGCCAGATAATCATGGCCTGTTATTTCCTCAAATTTAGCGGGGCGAAGGGAATCTATACTGATGTTAATCGCGCGTAATCCCGCGTCGTAATAGCTCTGTGCGCGTTCAGGTAGACGATAGCCATTCGTCGTAAAAGCCAATTTTTCAATGCCGTCAATCACGTTAATCCCACTGGCGATATCAAGAAAATCTTTGCGTACCGTCGGCTCCCCGCCTGTCAGCCGAATTTTCCACGTCCCAAGCGCGGCAAACGCCTGCACCAAACGTATAATTTCATCGGAGCGCATAAACGGCGTATCGCCTTTGACCTTCTTATAGCCATCGGGCAAGCAATAGGTGCAACTGAAATTGCAAATATCCGTTACGGACAAACGTAGATACGGAAAACGACGACCAAAAGGGTCGGTTATAATAGGCTTATTACGCACGTTAGCTCCTTTTCAAACACGGAAGGCCAGTGCGTTTCCGCAAAGACCCCGGCTTCCACACCATATCCATGTGGGACTTAGGCGTTAAAAGCTCGGAGGTGCCAAGCTACAAAAATGCAACCCGACAAAACTTCATAACCCGATCATATTCATCTGTTTGAAACATCACTTGATTTGGATCAACTCCGCAAAGAAATCCTCAAAAACCGTATAAGTTCTGCTTTAAATACAGCGGTTCAGTAGGTAGTATGGCAACCAAGACTGCTTATGAATGGAGCCAACCGTGGAATTACTGCAAACTATCAAGAAATCCCCCCTGTTTCTGACCATTGACGAAGAGACCCTAAAAGAAATCGCAGAGCACTGCCGTAAGAAAAAGCTCTATAAGGGGCAAGAACTCTTTGCTGCGGGCGATACTGCAGAGAATTTTTATATCATTCTGAGCGGCTGGATAAAACTGTCCCGTATTTCTCGTGAAGGCGAAGAAATTATCATCCATGTTTTCGGACCCGGAGAATCTTTCGCCGAAGCCGCCGTCTTCAGTGATAAAAAGAAATATCCCGTCTATGCACAATCCATCGAAGATGCAGAAGTTATTGAAATACCGCGTAGTTTCTTCATCAAGAAAATTGAGGAAGACAGCCGCTTTGCCTTGCGCTTGTTAGGGTCAATTTCTGCGCATCAACATTATCTTGTCCAACAATTAGAACAAGTTACATCCAGAACTGCGCCCCAACGCGTCGGCGCATTCCTGTTGAGGTTTTGCAAAAGACAGACAGAAAACGCCGATGGCGTAATGGTCGTTGATTTGCCGTATGATAAGGCCATCATTTCAACACGCCTCAGCATAAAGCCGGAGACCTTCTCCCGCGCGCTAGCAAAGTTAGAACCATATGGCGTTACCGCAGATAAACGCGCCATCACGATAAAATCCCCCGAAGCCCTCGCTGAATTTTGTGACGTTGATTAGGCCGCCCTGCCGTCAGGACGGGCGCTCATCAACATCGGGGCGTAGCTGATAACGTAAACAACAAAGCACACACTCCACAAAGCCGCCGACCCTGTTATCCAGAATGTCGTATACTCAGGCATAATCATCGCGCCAAAGACGCGCATAAGCGCCAATATCTGCATAAGATAAAAACAGAAAACCGTTGACTTATTTGCAATCAAATCACGCCCCGTATGCCCCAACGCAACGCGCACCATCATACCAAGCGTCATAGAGCCAATCGCCCCCGCCGTTAACGCATGCAACGCGATAGATAATGGAACACTCCCCGCGCCGGATAAACCAAGCAACACAAGACCAATAATTAACCACAAAAACCCGACATGTAAAATCCAGACCATCGGGTCGCCAAGCACCTTCAAACTATGATAATTCCGCATTCTAATGACATGGATAATGGCCGAAATAAACGCTGCACAGGTAAGGAACAGTGTGTTCGCCGCCATAACAAGGCAAAGCGTTGTTGCCACCAAAGACAGCAAAGCGGCGATATCCATTTTCATCTGCGGTGTTTGAAACGCCTCTTGCCCGCTTCGCCGTAAAGCCGCAACAGTAAAAGCAGGAATAATCCGCCCGCCAATCAATGAAATCATAATCATTATCATCATCAAGGCAACGTAAATCGCAGCGTGGATTTCATATATTAAGAACGCCACCTGCGAAACACAAAGGCACGTCAGCAAGGCCAAAAACACAAAGTTGCGCTTGTTCCTGCTCTTAAGCAAAGGGATAGAAAGGCTTACCGCCAAAACAGGGATGAAAGACACGGCAATCAATTGAACGCACCATAACGGCAAACCAAAATCAATATTCATTACGATACGTCCAGAAACCCATATAAGGCACAGCCCCAACAAATGAAGTTGCCTTGCAGGTGCACCGCCCGTCCAATTGGCAACGGCGGTCAATAAAAATCCTGCAATAATGGAAATCGTATAGCCATAGACCATTTCATGGGCATGCCACGACACGGGGTCTAAAACAAACATTGGCGGTATCACATATCCCGCATAATAGCCGCCCCAAAGCAGCAGCATAAGCGCGCTATAAATCGCCCCGAGCAGAAAGAACGGGCGAAATCCCCGCCCTAATACGGGATGCTCTAAAATATTAGATTGCTGTTGCATAGTCTTTCATTTGCTCTATTGAACAAGCGGAGAACGTGACGCCTTCAAATCAAACCCACTGATATCCGCTTTGCCTGCTAATACCTGAATATACTGATTCAAAGCAACTTTCCAGCTTTGTTGTTCCAGAAAATCTGCAATCCATTCCGCAACCGCGTCATAAGGCAACTGCTTGCCCTCTGCAAATTCATGGACTTTGATGATGTGATAACCGACTTCACTGGCCAAAGGCTCCGCAGACATATCGCCCGCCTTCATCGCCATAAGCGCAGCCTCAAAAGCAGGCAGCGTTTGCCCCTTGCTGATCTGACCAAGATTACCGCCCTCACCCGAAGACGAACAAGCAGATTCCTTTTTGGCTATCAGCTTGAACAAATCAGGTTTTTTCTGAATACGGGCAAGCGCATCCTCGGCCTTTATCTTCGCCTGCGCATAGGCCTTTTCATCTTCAGGCGGTGCCAAATACAAGATATGCGACACCTGATACAAAGGCGAGGTCATAAAGCGCTTTAGGTTCTGTTCGTAATAACGTTTGCATGTCGCTTCATCTGTTGAAGGGATATCAAGCTCCCGCTCTAATAACGCATCAATCACGATATCAGGATTATCAACCGCCGTAGAAACATCATCGCCCTGATGCGCCGCTTCTTGCAATAACAGCTCCTTAATTACCAAAGCCTGCATGGTTTGGTATTTGGCATCGAAATAATTCTCCGCCGGATAATATTGAACTTCCGCGTTAATAACGTCCGGCGTAATTTTCACGCCATTCACAACAATGCCTGGTGCCAGTTCCATTTTCTCTACCTCGCCCGTTTACGTACAACTTGATATGGCCGCATCACAAACCCGATTGGCGCACTGAAGACATGAACCAAGCGTGTGAACGGCCAGATGAATACAATGAACAAACCAAGCGTTATGTGCATTTTAAAGACAAGCGCGACATCGCTAAGATACGCATCCGCACCGCCGCGGAACGTCACGATATGCTGCGCCCAATTCATGAACTTGGTCATTTCATGCCCATCAAGATGGTTCATGGATTCCGTAATTGTATATAGCCCAAGGCATAATTGCGCCAACAGAAGGAAAAGCACAGAGATATCCGCAAACGATGTTGTTGCGCGAATACGTGGGTCAAACAATCGGCGGTGTATCAGGATAAGTAAACCAATAAGACAAAACACGCCTGCAATACCGCCCGCCGTCATCGCCAATATCTGCTTCACGCCATGGGAAATACCCATCGCATCAAAAACCGCAATCGGTGTTAACAGGCCAACGACATGACCACCCAAAATCACCAAGATGCCCAAATGGAAAAGTACACTGCCGACAATCAGTTGTTTCTTGCGCAAGAGCTGGCTGGATTTGCTGCGCCATGAATACGGATCACGGTCAAAGCGCAGAATACTGCCTAAAACTAATGTTATTCCCGCTATATAAGGGAAGATTTGAAAAAGGAAAAAATGCATGGCTCTATACCTCCTCTTTTCCGGTTGGTAAATTCATACGATCAAGCATTTGCTGTGCGATGGGACAACTATTATCAGAGCCGTCCATATCCTGACCTGTTGTTTGTTGTGTGTTGGCAAAAGCATTATGCTCTTCCCACTCTTCATCCATTTCCTCGAAGGTGAACGCCGCACCGGAAGATTTCTTCAAGGCCTCCTCGACGGCTTCAATATCAGGCTGACACGCCGCCGCAACGGCCAATGCATCTAACACACAAGCATAGAGAGACTCTCGGTTTTTCAAACGCTTGCTTAAAATCCCTGTGATATTGATGACTTCGGCAAGATTTTCACGCGCATCATCCAAAGGAATAACCGATAGATATTCAAGGAATAACGGCAAGTAATCCGGCAATTCCTTTGTATCAATGATCAGCCCCGCATCTTCATACACATCCGACAAATCAACCATGGCCTGACCACGGTCTTTTGAGTCTCCGTGAATATGTTCGAACAAATGCAAACTCAAGGACGGCGTGCGATCAAACAAAGCAACATAGTTTTCCTGAAGATCAAGAAGGTCGGTTTTCTCCATCCACGCCATCAACCCGTCCAGTGCAACTAATGTTTCACTATCCAGCCATTTTTCTGCTGCCAGAATTTCACGACATTCACTAAGGACTTCAACAGTTTGCGCCGAAGGGTATGTCAGTAAAAAACCTAGTACTTTTAATGTTTTCATTCATCATTCTCCTGCAAGCCACCACATCCACCGCAGCAACCACCCGTCTCATGAGGGTTAGCAGGACGATCTTTAACGTCCTTTTCACCCTTCTTCTTACCAGCGTCACCACGATCAGTGTTATCCTTATTAAAAGGATTTATATTATCCAAAATGCTCATTATTTAGCCTCCTAACACCCGCAACTTCCACTACCACAGCCACCGGATTTCCCTTGTGAAAACAATGTGTTCACACGATTATCCTTGGTTGAAGCGCTTTGACCACGCGTTGTTTTTTGCGATTCAAATAAATCAATGTCACTGTTTGAATGGGTCGAACACCCGTTACCAAAGCTAAAGCCACAGCCGCCACTCTCGCCATAGGCATCAATCGTTTCTTCACGATGCCCCGTTGGAATGACGTAGCGATCCTCATAATTGGCCAGTGCCAAGATTTTATACATGTCATCAACCATCTCGGGTGTTAAACCAACATCATCCAAAATAGAAGTATCAGGCTCACCCTCGATCAATTTGGTACGCATATAGGCGCGCATCGCCATCATCCGTCCCAAGCCAAGTTTAATCGGATCAACCCTGCCAGCCGTTAGAAGGTTGGCAAGATACTTCACTGGAATACGCATATCATCAAGATCAGGCATAATGCCTTTCTTGGCGATTTTGCCCTGCTCCGCTGCATTTTGGATTGGTGACAATGGCGGAATATACCAAACCATCGGCAATGTGCGATATTCAGGATGCAGCGGAAACGCCACTTTCCATTCCATCGCCATCTTATAGATCGGAGAGTTTTTCGCACCCTCAATCATATTATCAGGAATGCCGTCTTTACGTGCCTGCGCGACCACTTCGGGATCATGCGGGTTTAAGAAAATATCACACTGCGCCTGATAGAGATCGCCAGTATCTTCAACACTAGCAGCCTCCTCTATACGATCTGCATCATAGAGCATCACGCCTAAATAACGGATACGACCAACGCAGGTTTCAGAACAAACCGTTGGGTCACCATTTTCGATACGCGGATAACAGAAAGTACATTTCTCTGCCTTGCCGGATTCCCAGTTATAATAGATTTTCTTGTAAGGACAGCCCGACACACACATCCGCCAACCACGGCATTTATCCTGATCAATCAAGACAATACCATCTTCTTCGCGCTTATAGATCGAACCTGACGGGCAAGAGGCAACACATGTCGGATTAAGGCAATGCTCGCACAAGCGCGGTAAATACATCATGAATGTATTTTCAAACTGCCCATACATTTCCTCTTCAATATCCTTGAAGTTATAATCCTTGCGGCGATGTTCAAATTCCGTCCCTAAGATTTCCTCCCAGTTCGGCCCCCATTGGATTTTCTCCATACGCTGCCCACTGATAAGTGAACGCGGACGCGCGGTTGGTTGAGCCTTTGATTCAGGCGCTTTTTGAAGGTGGTCATAGTCAAACGTAAATGGCTCATAATAATCATCAATTTCCGGCATATCCGGATTACCGAAGATCTTCGCCAAGATGCGCCAACGCCCACCCTGCTTCGGCTCAATCTTGCCGTTATTTTTGCGCGTCCAGCCACCATTCCATTTATCCTGATTTTCCCAATCTTTCGGATAACCAACCCCCGGCTTGGTTTCAACATTGTTAAACCACGCATACTCAACGCCTTGGCGCGATGTCCAAACGTTTTTGCAGGTAACGGAACACGTGTGACACCCGATACATTTATCAAGGTTAAGCACCATACCTATTTGTGCGCGTATCTTCATTCAGCAGCCTCCAGACTTCCTTCCATCCAATCAATATCCTGATCTTCAACTTTTCGAACAATTACAAATTCATCACGATTTGATCCAACGGTGCCGTAATAGTTGAAACCGTATGATTGCTGCGCATACGCACCGATCATATGTGTTGGTTTCAACGTTGTCCGTGTGACCGAGTTGTGAATCCCGCCGCGCGCATTTGTAATTTTACTGCCCGGTGTGTTCACAATTTTCTCTTGTGCGTGATACATCATCATCATGCCGTCATTCACACGTTGCGAAACAACCACTCTGGCCATAATCGCGCCGTTCGTATTAAAGATTTCGACCCAGTCATTATCCTTTATGCTCACTTTTTTCGCGTCGGTTTCACTCATCCAGACAATCGGCCCACCGCGTGACAAGGTCAGCATATGCAAGTTATCCGAATAGGTTGAGTGGATACCCCATTTTTGATGCGGCGTAATCCAGTTCAGCACAATTGTGGGGCTTTCATTACCATGCTTATCCAGCATAGAATGCACCGTGCGCGTATTGATCGGCGGACGATAGGACACAAGCCCTTCACCGAAATCAAGCATCCACGGGTGATCCTGATAAAGCTGTTGACGCCCTGTCAGCGTTCTCCACGGAATAAATTCATGCACATTGGTGTAGCCTGCATTATAACAAACCTCTTCGGATTCAATGCCGCTCCACGTGGGAGAAGAAATAATCTTGCGCGGTTGTGCCTGAATATCACGGAAGCGGATTTTCTCGTCTTCTTTCGGCTTCGCCAGATGCGTATGGTCGAGCCCTGTAAATTTACCCAAAGCTTCCCAAGCTTTAACGGCAACCTCACCATTTGTTTCAGGGGCAAGCGTCAAGACAACTTCGGTAGCGTCGATATCCGTTTCAATTTTCGCACGTCCATCTTTTTCACCATTAAGCTGTTTAAGAAACGCAACTTCATGATCGGTATTCCAGCCAATGCCCTTGCCGCCATTCCCCAGCTTTTCCAGAAGAGGCCCAAGCGTTGTAAAACGGTCATAGGTTGCGGGATAATCACGCTCCACCACTTTCATGGATGGTGCGGTTTTACCCGGAATAAGATCACATTCGCCTTTGCGCCATTCCTTCACATCATTTTGTGCCAACTCACCCGGCGTATCATGTTGAATTGGTGTTAGAACAATCTCTTTCTCAACGCCCAGATAATCCGGCGCAAGTTCAGAGAATTTCTTCGCGAAACCCTTATAGATATCCCAGTCTGATCGGCTCTGCCATACGGGATCAATCGCCTTGGATAGCGGATGAATGAACGGATGCATATCCGATGTATTCAAATCATTTTTCTCATACCAACTTGCGGTCGGCAAAACAATATCCGAATAAACACAAGTCGTAGACATACGGAAATCAAGCGTTATAACAAGATCGAGTTTACCTATCGGCGCTTCATCATGCCAAACAACATCGGAACAGTTCTCGCCGCCCTCTGCGCCAAGATCTTTACCCTGCACACCATGTGACGTGCCAAGGAAATGCTTGAGGAAATACTCATGCCCTTTACCGGACGAACCCAGCAAATTAGAACGCCAGATAAACATGTTTCTAGGCCAGTTTTCAGGCGCGTCAGGATCTTCACAAGACATACGCAAATCACCACTTTTAAGGCGATCAACAACATAATCGACAGGGTCAACGCCTTTTTCTTCGGCTTGTTTCACCAGATTAAGCGGATTTTCCTGTAATTGCGGCGCAGATGGCAACCAGCCCATACGCTCGGAGCGAATATTACAGTCAATCAAATTACCTTTCCATTTTTCCTTATCAGCCGTTGGAGAGAGAATTTCATCAACCCCCAAAGTCTCGTAACGCCATTGATCAGTATGGGCATAGAAGAATGATGTTGAGTTCATCTGACGCGGTGGACGTGTCCAATCAAGCGCGAACGCGAGGGGCAGCCACCCAGTTTGTGGACGCAGCTTTTCCTGCCCCACATAATGCGCCCAACCGCCGCCCGATTGGCCAACACAGCCACAGAAAGTCAGCATATTGATACAGGCGCGATAATTCATATCCATATGATACCAATGGTTCATCGCCGCACCGATAATGATCATGGATTTACCCTTGGTCATATCCGCATTGGCCGCAAACTCACGCGCAACCTCGATCACTTTATCCGCAGCAACGCCTGTTACGCTCTCCTGCCATTTTGGTGTGAAGGGAACATCGTCATCATAGCTTGTCGCCACATTATCATTGCCAAGCCCCGCGCGCGCGATACCGTAATTCGCACAAAGTAAATCAAACACCGTAACAACGGGCGTTTTCTCACCATCTAAATCAAGATACTTAACCGGAAGGTCGCGATATAGAATCTCATCATGATCCGTCGAAGGAAAATAACCATGCTCATGTTCTTGGTTTTTATTGGCAAAGTAAGGGAAGCCAACAGATAGGATATCTTCCTCAGAACCAAGCAATGTTTTTTGTGGATGAATTTTTTCACCGCTTTTTGAGTCCGTAGGAATAATATTCCACTTGCCTTCTTCCCCCCAACGAAAACCGATAGAGCCGGTTGGCACAGTAAGATCACCTGTTTTTTCATCGAAACAAATGGTCTTCCATTCAGGGTTATTCTCTTCACCCATATTCTTTTTGAAATCAGCCGCGCGAACCATACGCCCCGGAACAAATTTACCATCACGCTCTTCCAGCTTCACAAGAAACGGCATGTCCGTATATGTGCGGCAATACTCATCGAAATACTCTGACGTTTTTTCAAGATGAAATTCCTTAAGGATAACATGCCCCATCGCCATGCCCATCGCCGCATCTGTTCCCTGTTTCGGGTTCAACCAGATATCACCAAACTTTGATGCTTCGGAGTAATCAGGCGTTACAGTAACAACTTGCGTGCCCTTATACCGTGCCTCGGTCATGAAATGCGCATCAGGCGTTCTGGTTTGCGGAACGTTAGAACCCCACATAATAATAAAGCCCGAATTATACCAATCCGCACTTTCAGGCACGTCGGTTTGCTCGCCCCATGTCATGGGTGAAGCTGGCGGTAAATCACAATACCAGTCATAAAAGCTAAGACATACGCCGCCAAGCAATGATAAATAACGCGAGCCAGCCGCATAAGACACCATCGACATCGCAGGAATTGGGGAGAACCCCATAATGCGATCCGGCCCATATTCTTTAATCGTATAAATATTTGCCGCCACAATAATTTCGTTCACTTCATCCCACTCAGCGCGGACAAAGCCGCCAAGGCCGCGCACTTTTTGGTATTCCGCACGTAAAATCGGATCAGCTTGGATCGCACCCCAGCTTTTAACAGGATCGCCATTATACTGTTCTTTCATCTGACGCCACATCTTCAACAGACGCTTACGAATAAGGGGATATTTCAAACGGTTGGCTGAATAGATATACCAGCTATAACTCGCACCACGCGCACAACCGCGCGGCTCATGGTTTGGAAGATCAGGACGCGTGCGCGGATAATCCGTTTGCTGCGTTTCCCACGTAATCAAACCGTTCTTAACATAAATTTTCCAAGAGCAAGACCCCGTACAATTCACACCATGCGTAGAGCGAACAACCTTGTCATGCGCCCAGCGATTTCTGTAAGCCTCTTCCCATGCACGATTTTCTTCTGTCGTAACACCATGCCCATCCGAGAATTTCTCGCGGTTTTGCTTGAAATACATCATGCGGTCTACAAAATAGCTCATTCGGGATCTCCTGATCTTAATCTCTTACGGTACTTATGAAACAGGCCGACTAAAATTCATTTGATCTGAATCAAGCCAGCCTGCTTTCTTATCTTTTTCCCAATTTTTTATGGGTTTTTGTATTTCTCACTCTATGGATTTCGGTACTTCGCACCGGGGCGGAGATAAACCACCCAATTCAGCAATACACAAAATGCGTAGAATGCAGCAAAGCCATAAAGCGCGACCTCAGGTGTAGTCAGCTTAATCTGCTCACCCAACACTTTTGGAATAATGAACGCGCCGTAAGCCGCCACCGCAGATGTCCAACCCAGCACAGGGCCTGTTTGCTCTTTATTAAAGACCATGGCGATTGTACGGAATGTTGATCCGTTACCAATACCTGTCGCGGCAAAGAGAATAAGGAATATAATCAGGAAGGGCACAAAGAACTCTTCCGGTGTCGCTGACATATAAGCTGCCTTCATATAATAAGCAGCACCCAATGCACAAACGACCATAACCACACCACAAATCTGAGTGACAAATGCGCCGCCCATCTTATCGGCAATTTTACCGCCGATTGGGCGGATCAACGCCCCGATAAATGCGCCCGTCCATGCATACATCAATGCACTAGGCGCATTCGGATTTGCGATATCATGTGTCATAACACCGTCAACCATCACATGCTGGTACCCAAAGATCACTTTGATCGCCAGTGGGAAGGATGCCGCGAAACCAATGAATGATCCAAACGTCATCGTGTAGATAGTCGTCATAACCCACGTATGCGGATTATTGAAAATCTTATACTGACGTTTCAGACTTTTACCCGTCTCACCAGGCAACATCTTAAGCAACATAACCGTCGCCGCAATAACCATAGGCAGAACAAGATATTTACTGACACCAAAGCCTGAGCCATTCGCACTTTCCGGCAACATCAACCAGAGACCAGTCGCCGCAACACCAAGAGCAATCGTAAGCATAACCGCAATCTTGGCAAACGCCATTGGCGGTGACCCAAGATCAGGTGACACATGTTTCGCGCGGATATTATCCATCCCCAGCCACGCCGCAATCGACAATGGAATAAGAAAGATAAGCCATACAAAACCGGCATTATGAATGTAGGTATCCGTTCCCGCAGGGATTTTACCAATCAATGTACCACTGGTGCTTTGCAGCTCCATCGCATCCCCGCCGAACAACCCAAACGTCATAACCAGAGGAATAAGGATTTGCATAGTTGTCACACCAAAATTACCCAAACCTGCATTCAGTCCAAGAGACAAACCCTGAACTTTCTTCGGGAAGAAGAAGCTGATATTGGACATTGACGAGGCAAAGTTACCGCCACCAAAACCAGAGAGCAGAGCCAAAACCTGAAACACCCAAAGCGGTGTATTCGGATCTGATAACGCATACCCCGCGCCAATTGCAGGCAGGATCAACAAGGCCGTTGTCATGAAGATCGTGTTACGCCCCCCCGCCAGTCTGATAAAGAAGGTCGAAGGAATACGAAGCGTCGCACCGGCCAAGCCCGCAATCGCCATAAGAGAGAACAAGTCACCCTTATCAAACGGGAAGCCCAAATTAAGCATCTGCACCGTGATAATCCCCCAGTAAAGCCAAACAGCAAAACCAGTCAACAAACAAGGAACGGAGATCCATAAGTTACGATACGCAACCTTTTTACCGTAGGAATTCCACTGTTCTTCATTTTCAGGATCCCAATCTTTCAGACCCATATGGCTGAATTCCTCAGGATGGCGATGTTCCAGTTCTTCAGGATATTCTTTGCTTACCTTCTCTTTTCTTCGGTTAAATTCGGGCAAGAATCTAGGTTTCTTAACCTTTCCCTCAGCATGAAGAATAGAGGCATGCATCCAAAGAAGTGCGAAAGACGTAACAACAAACAGCAACATAAAGCAACTTGTCCATATACCAGTCACATCATTCATGTAACCAAAAGCGATAGGAAGACAAAAGCCACCCAAACCACCGACAAGACCAACGATACCGCCGACTGCCCCGACATGATCAGGATAGTAAACCGGAATATGCTTAAACACCGCCGCCTTACCCAATGACATGAAGAAACCAAGAACAACCGTTAATGACACAAAAACTGGCAAACTGATTGAGATATCAAATGCAATCGGCCCATTAATACCATCCACAACGTATGATGTTGATGGGTATGAAAGGAAGAAACATGCCAACATGGATGCTCCGAATGTCCAGTACATAACCGTACGCGCACCAAAACGATCCGACATCCAGCCACCAAGCGCACGGAATACTGACCCAGGCAACGCGTAACATGCCGCCAACATACCCGCAGTGCCAAGCTCCAGCCCATAAACACCAACATAATAGCGCGGCAACCAAAGAGCCAACGCAACGAAAGCACCAAACACGAAGAAATAATAAAGGGAGAAACGCCATACTTGAATATTCTTCAATGGCTCCATTTGTTCTTTGATAGAACGAGGTTTCTCTTTGTTCTTACGACGCTCCGCAAGCTTCGGGTCATCCTTTGTGAAGAGATAAAACAAAATAGCTGTCACAGCCAAAATCACAGCATAAGCACGCGCAGTGCCTTCCCAACCCAAAGCAACCAGCAAGAAAGGCGCACCAAAGTTCGTAATCGCTGCACCGACGTTACCAACACCAAAAATACCAAGGGCCGTGCCCTGTTTCTCTTTTTCATACCACTGGGAAACATAAGCAATACCAACGGCAAATCCACCACCGGCAAGACCAACCCCAAGGGCCGCAACCAAGAACATCTCATATGTTGTCACGGTGGAAAGTAAATAAGTTGAAATGGCGGATGCCAACATGGTTAAGGTCATCACAATACGTCCACCGTACTGATCGGCCCATATCCCCAAGAGCAGGCGGCTTAAAGACCCAGTCAAAACCGGCGTTGCCACCAACAAACCAAACTGGGTATCACTCAAACCCAAATCTTCTTTGATCTGCACTCCCAATATTGAAAAGATTGTCCAAATCGCAAAACACACTGTGAAAGCTATTGTACTTAACGCTAAAGCGCGTGTTTGATCGGTTTTCGTAACCATGATAGATCCCTACCCTTTAAATAAAGATGAGGTACTAGAACACTCTATTCAGTACCGCGAGGGTTTTACTATGTGGGTGATGGTGTTTAACTTGATCGAGATCAAGTAGTCATAAAATAGTTAAGCTTATAAACACTTAATGATTATAGATGATAAGATTCTACGGACATACATGTCCCCGCACGCAAACAGAAAGCCCCAGATTTTTGAAAATCTGAGCGAGGCATCTTTACATGCCATTTTCGAGAATTCCATTCTTCACGACTACGAAGCCGGACGCTTATTAATACAGCAAGGCGACACGCCGACACATCTTTACCTGATTATAAAAGGCAGCCTCAAAACTTTACGAACAAATGAAGATGGCGACGAGTCTATCATTCGCCTTCTTAAGGACGGGGATAGCTGTATGGAGGCTGTTATATTCATGGGCGGCCCCTCACCAATCAATGTGCAGGTTATTGATGACGCGCAACTCCTGCTTATCCCAAGTGCATTTATAAAAACCCATGTCTTGGCAGACACACAATTCGCAACAAACATCATTAAAGTCGTCACACGACATTACAAATCCGCCCTCCATCAAATTGATGGCATGTCCATTAAATCACCGGTGCAACGCGTTGGGTATTACCTGTTAGAACAACATCTTGAGAACAAACACAACTCTTTGTCATTTGAGCTTCCCTTCAAAAAGTCCATGATTGCCAGCCACTTAGGCATGACCCCTGAAACTTTTTCGCGCACACTCTCAAAAATAAAAACCATGGGCATAGATGTTCAAGGGGAAACAATCAAAATGAAAGACTCCTTCAGCCTCTGCCATTTCTGTGACCCTGATCTGGCGCATATATGTAGCAGCACGAAACAAGAAGACTGCCCCGACTGCCCGCTTCTTCAAGCATCAGGATATAACGGATAAATCTCGATTATATCACCCGCCTTTAACGCGCTGTCATCCTCTTTTGCCACCGCCCAGCAATTCATTTGCAAAAACGGACTGACCATAAAAGACGCCTGCCCCGCAAATAAATCTACGGTCATTAAGCCATCATTCCAGCTTTCGGTCTTTGCCTTCAAGAACATGCGCCAACCTTCTTTTTTGGAAAACGGCATCATGAGCTTGGCATATTGTGGCTTTTCCACCTCTTGTAAACGCATCGCCCGCATCGCCGCAGCCACAAAGAAACGCAAACCAACCGAGCTGGCCGCAGGGTTTCCCGGCAACCCAAAATATAACGTCCCATTAGGCAGCTTCGCACATAAAATTGGTTTCCCCGGACGCGCCAAAACCTTATGAAATAAAATCTCCGCGCCAATATTCTCAAGCGCTTCTTTTACAAAATCAAACGCCCCCGCAGAAACCGCACCCGTAGAGATAACAATATCCACGTCATTCTTCATAATGCATTTTAGCTTTCCCTGAAAAACATCCAAATCATCAGCAACCGTTCCGCACGAGATAACCTCCGCACCAAACGCGATGAGAGCCTCTTTTATATAAGGCCCATTCGAATTATAAATTTGCCCTGATTGCAATGATTTCGACAAGTCATCAACCAACTCTTTCCCCGTCGTGATAGAAGCAACGCGCGGCTTCCTGAACACTTCAACCTCAGCCACACCCAACGTTGCCAGCGCCATAATATGTTGCGCCCCCAAAGCATCACCACGCTTTAGAACAGCCTCCCCTTTTTGGAAATCTTCACCTGCTTTTCTAACATGTGATCCTTGAGTAACCGATTGTGTAAACACAACCACATCACCATCCATAGACACACACTCAATGGGGACGACACTATCCGCGCCCGCAGGAACAGGCGCGCCCGTCATGATTTGCGCGCATTCACCGGATTTTATACCAACCTCAGGAACAGGATCACCCGCCGCAATAACCCTCACGCGCTTAAGCATCACCGTGCTATTCTCATCCACCTGCACCACATCATCATAGCGCACAGCAAAACCATCCATCGCCGAATTATCAAATGGCTGAACCGAAATCGGCGCATCAATATCCTTTGCACAAACATGGCCAACAATATCCGCCGTTGCGACCACCTCCGTCTTAAGGGCATAAGCACTGCCCGCTGCAACAACAATCGATTTTGCTTCATCATATGTAATCATTTGCACGCCTCTTTATTAAACAAACTTCTGATATAAATTACTTTGCACAGTAAAGCCCTTGATACTAATCAAGTGCAATTACAAACATTAGAAAATGTTCATATTTTTTTGATTCAGATCAAGGTGACAACGGAAATAAGCATTATAGATTTCCTCATGGTTTTTTGTAAATTAAAGGACATCTCATGTATAAATCCACACTTATCAAAGCGCTGTTAGTTTCCGGTGCCGTTCTATCCATCAACCCTGCCTTTGCGGGCGACGATGTAAAAAGCATTGTGACGGATGGCAATTTTTTCGGTCAAGTTCGTTATCGCTATGAATTTGTTAATCAAGATGGCATCGCAGAAGATGCACGTGCCTCCACGATACGCACGAACATTGGTTTCAAGACAGGTGAATACAAAGATTTTCAAGCCTTGTTCGAAGGACAGTTTGTCCACACACTCGGCGCAGATGACTTTAATGACACAGTAAACGGCAAAACAAACTTCCCCACAGTTGCCGACCCTGACACAGCAGAAATAAACCAGTTATGGCTTTCATGGGGCGGATTACCCAACACAAAGATCACAGCCGGACGTCAAGGCATTAACCTTGATAATCAACGTTATATCGGCACCGTTGGCTGGCGTCAGAATGACCAAACATTTGACTCTGTCCTGATTACAAATTCCAGCATCCCCAACCTTGCTTTGGCATATGGTTACGTCTGGAATGTAAACCGCATCAATGGCGGCGATCATCCACTTGGTGACCTAGACACAGAAACCCACGCCGCCCACGCCAGTTACAGCGTTGCTGATTGGCTTACAGTGACAGGCTATGGATATTGGATGGATATTGATTTGGCACCGTCCCTATCCTCCAAGACATATGGCGTGCGCTTAACCGGCAAGAGCGCGATTAATAATGACTGGTCTTTCTTCTACGAAGCTGAAGCCGCAACACAAAGCAATCACGGAAATAATACATCAAGTTACGATGAAGAATATTACCACATCGCTCCCGGAATTTCCGGTCACGGCTTCACATTACAAGCAGGCTATGAAGTCTTGGGCGGTGATGGTACAGACTCGTTCCAAACCCCGCTTGCAACAGGCCATAAGTTCAATGGCTGGGCTGATAAATTCTTAAGCACACCTGCAAATGGCCTTGAAGATGCATACATAAAAGCATCTTACAAGTTCTCGAATGTTGGCCAGTATATTGACGGCACAAAGATCACTGCCGTTTATCATGAGTTTGATGGCAACGAAACTGGTGACTATGGCTCGGAACTGGATCTGGCGGTGAAGAAGTCATTCACTTTGCCCGAAGGCCAACCCTTTGAAAAACTTAACTTCGTTGTGAAATATGCAGATTATAATGCAGATGACACACCATACACCGACACGCAAAAAATCTGGTTTCAGGTCGGCGTGAACTTCTAAAAAATTACACTTAATGAGCAGGCCGTGACTCTTCCCTAGAGACTCACGGCCTTTTTCTAATGCGACAAGACTTAAGCACATATGAAAATATATTTAACCGGCCATGACGGCAAAGAACACGAATTAGAAGCCATCGAAGGATGGAGACTAATGGAGGTTATCCGTGATTACGGCTTCCCGATTAAAGCAGAGTGCGGCGGCGCGTGTGCCTGCGCGACATGCCATGTTTATATCAATGAAGATTGGGTAGGCAAGCTACACACAATGCGCAGCGACGAAGAAGAAATGCTGGATGAAGCCTTCAATGTCGACAAAAACTCTCGCCTCTCTTGCCAGATTATTTTGGATAAAACGCTTGATGGCTTGCGCGTTACTTTGGCATAAAATACCTGCAGGTATGTATTTCCGTAAATAAAAAAACAGAGCCACACACAACATATGGCTCTGTTTACTACAAAATAAAGTAAGTTATGTTTTAGACAATTATTCCAGTATCAACATCAATCACATCAGTGATATCCAGACCGGTAGAACCACGCAATACTGCGATATCTTGCGCCACTCCAGAACCTGTTCCATCAATATCAATAGAAACTGTTGTGCTGCCATTTGATTCCGTAAGAATAACAAAGTCATTAATAGCATCTTGAAGCGGATCAAACTGATCTAGATAATTGGTAATATCCAAACGGTCCCCTGCACCAGAATTAAAGCCCAATACAGTATCGACACCGGTTTCGCCTTCACGGAACACAAATGTGTCCGCTCCACCACCACCATAGAGGCGGTCTGAACCATCACCACCGGATATCACATCATCACCATTTCCACCCAAATCATAGAGACGGTCATTACCATCACCACCATATAGAGCCGTATCGCCACTGCCGCCAATGAGAAGATCATTGCCACCAAGGCCATACAAGGCTTCAGTACCACCGAATAGACCCCAGATGATATCTGAACTATCTGAACCAACAGCAACATCTGAAGCATCAAGAGCAACCGTATCAATAGACGTCAGCGCATTCGCGCTCAAGTTATCAAGTACAGCATCAACAGCATCAAAATTATCGTTCGATGCAAGATTTTGAACTGTTGTGTTCATCTGTCCCATATCAACCAACGTCGCGATATCTGCATAGGAATGATCTG
>JAWSVM010000001.1:1046976-1047139 GCA_033851915.1 Alphaproteobacteria bacterium | reverse complement strand
ACTGGATGATATTGCTCCATGTCGATGGCTGAAGGTAGGTTTGGGCATCATCGCTCAAGCTATCCGTGATCGCATCAATAAGACCAATGTTACCTTGGAAACCAGCATTCTCCATAACATAACCCAACGTGGCTATATCAACCAACATAGAAATATCTGCATA
>JAWSVM010000001.1:0-1046887 GCA_033851915.1 Alphaproteobacteria bacterium | reverse complement strand
ACTGGATGATATTGCTCCATGTATATGGATCGATGAAAGTTTGCACATCATCACTTAAATTATCCGTAACAGCGTCAACGCCCTCAAGGTTTCCGGCTATCGCCAAGTCAGATAAAATATTGCTTAATGTTGGGGTTGCAATATATTGCCCGAAATTTTCAAGATGAGATCTAAATACGTCCTGCGCAATTTGTTGATCCTGCGGAGAAGCCGTGGAGAAATCAGGGTGAGTAATTAAACAATATCCATAGTCCAATATTGTCGTTTCAACAGCTTGTGGGGTATTGGTTGCCCAGTCTTGAATTTGCTGCGGCGTCCAACTTGATATTTGTTGATCCAAAAGTATTGCTGCTTGCAAGACTTGTGAAAAAGGTTGGTTGTAAATTGTCATTATTTCTTACTCCTCATGATTATTACGATGGCTTACTAAACCATTTTCAGGGCACACCATGTGTTAGGGATTTGTAAGAAATTTGTAAGAAAATTAATCAACCTTTGAAAGATGTGATAGCAGAAGGCTTCTTTCATCTCTCGCTTTTGCCAAGAGCCTTCTAATCATAGATCTAGGCATTTTAGCGGGTGATTTATTAAATCTATCCTCTACCTCCTCACAAAGACGGGAGGTTTCTTGCAAACCTATATTGCCGCTAATTGTTATCAGATCATGGATAGATTGCTTTGTTTTCTTCATATTATAGCTCAAAGACGCAAAACCGATTATTGCTATCAGGCTTTGCATTTCCACCAAGTGATCATTGATAACATAGAGGGCATAATCTCTTCCGAATTCTTCTGTTAGTTCCTCTAATTTCATTTCTATAGCCTGAGAGAAAATGCTTATATCATCAGGCTCCGCGCCCTTATTATTTATGGATGGTTCAGACTTTGCTTTTTCAATATGATAATATAGCTTTTGAAAAAATTGTTCTTTTCTAATCGGTTTAGCAATATAATCAACCATCCCCGCGGCATAACACTTGTTCAAAGTATCGGCCATTAAGTTGGCTGTCAGAGCAATAATCGGAACGTTATTATAATCATGGAATTGACTTCTGATTTGCAATGTTGTTTCAATGCCATCGATATCTGGCATTTGTAAATCCATTAAAATTGCATCAATAGAATGCCCTTGCTGCAAATACCTAAAAGCGTCCTGACCACTATGAGCGCTCAGAACTTTATGTGACCTATTTTGTAAATATCGTCTTACGATCTGCTGATTAAGTCGGTTATCATCTACCAACAAAATACTATATGTTTCGTGCTTACCTTCCAAGATAGTATCAACATCTTCATCTTCCGAAATGGGCTGCTCATACGGTATTTCATACCAAAATAAACTCCCCTCCCCCTTCTTGCTTTTTACACCGATATCTCCGCCCAATAGCCGCACTAACCGCTGAGAAATAAACAGCCCCAATCCCGTCCCTTGGTAAGAAATTTTATTTTGGGAACCGTCTTCATTTGTAATTTGGCTATACTGTTCAAAGAGCATCTTCTGATCACTATCGCTAATACCTACGCCTGTATCTTCTATTTCTACCCGCACGCTTCCTAACAACTGGTTGCCGTTAAAGCTGATCTGGAGAGAAACCACGCCATCATCGGTGAACTTAAAAGCATTACTAAGTAAATTAACCGTTATTTGCTGCAGCCTGTTCGGATCATTATAAATAACCTCTGGCACGTGTTCATCAATATGGATATTAAAAACTATGTTCTCTTTTTTGGCTCTAACGCGAAACAAATTAACAATACGTTCCATCCACTCTCGAACATTAAAATTAACCGGACGAATATCAAACTTCCCCGCCTCTATTTTCGAATAATCAAGAACATCATTTAGTGTATTGATAAGCGTATCAGAACATTCATCTATCGTTGTAATACATCGGCTTTGTTCTTTCGTAAGCTTCATCCCCTTTAAAAAATCAAGCATACCAATAACGCCATTCATTGAGGTTCTAATCTCATGAGACATAATTGCAAGGAACTCGGTTTTGGCTTTATGGGCATGTTGAGCATTTTCCATTGCCAACTGCAAATCTGCTTTCTTTTTAAACAGCTCATACGACGTCCTGTTTAACTTCCACGCAATAACACCTGTGTAAAAACTAAAGAGTATTATAACGAAACCTGCCACCGGAGTTTCCTGAATATTATAATGATAAATTGTAATAAACAGAATAATGACAACATGAATACCCACATCCCATAGGAATAATGGCCATGCAGGGGCACTAATTGACGGATATATAGCGATAATACAAAATACAAAAGCAAACCCAAGAACATGGTCATAAAAATAAACTGCATTAATGGGCCAAAATAAATAGAGCAACCATGGAATTGTATAGCCAAGCTTGTTTAGAATAAGCCTATAGAAAATATCTCCCTCAACAATCGCACGAGATGAATATTCTTCATCCAGACATTTTTTATATAAACTGAGCTGGTTCATCACAGAAAAAGAGCCAATACCGCAAAACACCGTCATAATAACCAATGTTCTGACACTACCCGGAAAGCCATAGAGATATATCTTCACTAAGACTAAAGAACAGACAATGATCGCCGAAAACTTTAGAGCAGTATTATGATTTTGTATGTAGAGAGCAAACGCATCACCGGAGATTTTAATAGCGCTTTTAGAACGTATATAGACAACAAATCGATTAAAATAATTTAATAAATCCTGTAAATATTCACTCTTCATACTTATAACCCACACCATGCACAGTCTTAATCAAAGACGGATTTTTAGTGTCTATTTCCACGCGTTTACGTAATTGCGAAATATGCCATGCAACCGTGCGGCTCTCCGGCATAATATGCATCCCCCAGCAAAAATCGAGTAACGCATCTTTATTAACAACGTTATTTTTATTCTGGTGTAATATTGTAAGAATATTAATTTCACGAAGACTAAGATCTATATCCATGCCTTCGCGTTGCGCTTTCAATTTTTTGGGATATATAAATAAATCTCCCATTTGGAAATATTCATTTATCTCTTCTATAGATTTTTTATTTATCAAAGACCGACGTGCAACGGCGCGAATACGGGCGATAACTTCGCCTATATCAAATGGTTTTGTAATATAATCATCTGCACCAACTTCCAAGCCTACGATTTTATCTGAAATATTATTCTTCGCGCTTATAAAAATAATTGGGATTTCTTCGTTCGTTTTTCTTATCTCTTTGCAAACATCATAGCCCGATATATCCGGCATCATAATATCCAGACATATAAAATCAGGTGGTTCAGCCCGAAACTGCGCCAAACCGCCATGGCCCGTATCAGAAGAAGTTACTGTAAACCCTTCTTTTCCAAGGATATTACTAAGGAAGTCTAATGTCTTAAGGTTATTGTCTACTATCAGTACGCGCATAATTTCGCCAAACATTCGTCAAATTTTGACCTTATATAATAAGATATTAATAAAAAACGCTAGAAAAAAAAGGAAGAATCCAGAATGCATAACGACGTAAATCAAAAATTATTTCTCGAATATGGGGATATCGATAACCCCCATATTCATTGTTTCTAATTGCCATGCAGGCTAAACCGTAATCAAATTCCCTGATGTTTCAAGGGCATCCTCGTCAGTAAGGCCGGTAACATTCAGCAATGTCGCAACTTGAACAAAGTTATCTGCACCGCCATTTGCATCAACAGATAGAACACTGTCTGTGCCATTATCAGTGATTTGAACAAAGTCTGAGATAGCATCTGTTAACGGATCATAACCACTCAATAAATCTGCAATATCAATAACATCACTTTCAGATACATCAAAATCAGTTACCGTATCAACATTTGAGAATGCTGATGCGGATTCAAATACGAATACATCCGCACCACTGCCACCGGACAACGTATCAGTATCGCCGCCGCCATACAGAATATCATCACCATCATTACCGTAGAGCATATCATCACCATCACGCCCATATAATGTTTCGTTGAACACGGAACCATTTAATGTATCTGCGCCTGATGTGCCCTCCTCATAGACTTTAATGTTGCGGAACAATGCTTCACCCGTTTTGTCATCATCATCGTCATTCACAAAGACAAGGTTATCAATTTGTGTACCAATAGCATTATAGTCAGACAGTTTTATCGTAATGGTTTCCCATGTTCCTGCCGTCTCGCTATAGAGCGTGTCTTGACCACTACTCAAGCTTTGGTAACCATCCAAACGGATGATTTCAGAAGCATCATGGGAAGTTCTGCCACCTGCCACATTCCGTCCTACAGGAGAGAAGAACAAGCCTTGAATTTCACCTTGTACTACCGTTTGATAATCAAGCTGCACATATGTGTTGTCTGTGACCGTGTAATCAAAGTCTAACACCTTCCAGCTATTTCCAGCCAAGTGAAGCTCTGTATCATCGATAACCTCAAACGTATTATTGACCTTATCCTGATTGGTATAAGACGTTAAATCAGCTTCAGCGAAATTCAAATGAACATCATATACAGAAACAGGTGTTGCGTTTGTATCATCCTCATAAACTCTAATGTTACGAAACAATGCTTCACCCGTTTTGTCATCATCATCGTCATTCACAAAGACAAGATTATCAATTTGCGTACCAATAGCATTATAATCAGACAGTTTTATCGTAATGGTTTCCCATGTTCCTGCCGTCTCGCTATAGAGCGTGTCTTGACCACTACTCAAGCTTTGGTAACCATCCAGACGGATAATCTCAGAAGCATCATGAGAGGTTCTGCCACCATCCACATTCCGTCCTACAGGAGAGAACAACAAACCTTGGATTTCACCTTGCACCACCGTTTGATAATCAAGCTGCACATATGTGTTGTCTGTAACTGTGTAATCAAAGTCTAACACCTTCCAGCTATTCCCAGCCAAGTGAAGCTCTGTATCATCGATAACCTCAAAGGTATTATTGACCTTATCCTGATTGGTGTAAGATGTTAAATCAGCTTCAGTGAAGGATAATGGCAATACAGACACAGTCGTAAGCAGTGACGTCAAATCAAATGTTGAGCCATCATTAAACTGAATTTCTTCAATAACGTTGCCAGCATAAAAGTCTTTTACAACAATCCCGTTCGCGAAGGTTAAATTAAGGCTAGGGTCATCATTAATATCAAGATCATCGCCAATTCTGGTAAAAACCAAATAGGATTGGAGAATACCTTCTCCGCCTTTTATGACGTCATAGCCAGATGTATCGGTAATAATATTATCTCCATCCCCTAGACTAAAGAGATAAGTATCATCACCAGCACCACCATTTAAGACATCATTACCTGTCCCGCCATCAATGATGTTATTCTGACTATCGCCGATAATTGTATCATTGAAAGCAGAACCTGTAACATTTTCAATGCTCGTTAAAGTATCCGCCCCACCATCACCATCATCTGACGCGATATTCTGGCTAAGGTCTACATTTACACCTGCTGCGGCTATACCATAATAGGCTGTATCCGATCCATCACCACCATTCAGAGCATCATCTCCTGCCCCGCCGAGCAATAGATCATCATCTGATCCACCATATAATTCATCATTACCGCTGCCGCCTTGAAGCTCATCATTACCCTCATTACCGTAGAGGACATCATTACCGTTTTGCCCAAAAATGGTATCATCGCCAGCATCACCATTGAGTGTGTCATTACCATCACCACCTTGAAGCTGGTCATCACCAGCGCCACCGTTGACATCATCATCACCCGTGCCAGCCCAAACAGCATCATTACCTGCACCACCAAAAATAGTATCATTGCCTAAATCGCCAATAATTTGGTCATCACCTTCATTGCCATAAAGGACGTCATCACCAGCTTGACCAAAGATAATATCATTCCCCATACCTCCATTGATTGTGTCATTACCATCACCGCCTTGAAGTTGGTCATCGCCATTTCCTCCTGATATTTCATCATCACCGGCGCCACCAATTAACAAATTATTCTGATCATCACCGATAATCGTATCGTTAAAGCCGGATCCTGTAATATTTTCAATGTTCGTTAAGGTATCAGATCCACCATCACCATCATCTGACGCGATATTCTGACTAAGATCTACATTCACACCTGCAGCAGCAAAACCATAATAAGCTCTGTCAGTACCTGCGCCGCCATCAAGGTCATCAGCTCCCGAACCACCTAATAAGGTGTCATCACCATCATCTCCGTTCAGAGTATCATCACCACTGCTGCCCTGTAATTCATCATTCCCACTACCACCATTGAGGGTGTCATTACCAGATCCGCTAAATAATTTATCATGACCACTACCTCCATTGAGGATATCATCACCAGATCCACCATATAACGTGTCATTACCGCCCAAGCCATTGAGCACATCATTGCCGCCATCGCCCCGTAATTCATTATCATCATCATCCCCGGTTAGGTTATCTCCCCAACGTGATCCTCTAATATTTTCTATATTGCTTAAGGTATCAACACCACCACTGCCATCATCTGACGTGGTTCCTTGGCTCAAATCAGAAGTAACGCCGTGGTCTGTTGATGTAAACTGCCAATATTCAACCGTATCATTGCCGGAGCCTCCATTTATAATGTCGTTTCCTGTTCCTCCTTCCAGCCTGTCATCACCTGCATCGCCGTTTAAAATGTCGTTGCCTTCATCGCTATACAAATAATCGTTACCAGCCCCACCGTTCAGAATGTCATCGCCGGTATCTTCAAATAAGTTATCATCACCGTCACCACCATTTAACGTATCATTACCCGTTCCACCCCAAAGAGTGTCATTGCCGAGACCGCCATCAAGAACATCATTACCAGCACCTCCGGAAACCGAGTCATCACCAGCGCCACCTATTACGCGATCATCGCCGTCATCACCATAAACAAGATCTCTACCATCTCCGCCTTCAACCCAATCGTTACCATCACCACCAACGACTTGATCCATCCCTGCTCCCCCTACAAGGTAGTCATCTCCATCTTGCCCCCAAAGGCTATCATCACCGTCACCGCCGAATACATAATCAGAACCTTCATTTGCAAATATCGTATCATTTCCACCATGGCCATATATATTCTCATCAGCATTACCCCCATTTATACTATTGTCAGTATCATCACCGTTTATGTCGATAGGATTAGTACGGTTTGTTGGTATTTGTGTATTGTTAGACATGGCAGTTACTCCTTTACCCAAGAATTAAGTTTTATTGTATGTAGCAAATAAAAAATGGCACATAGTCAATGCCCAAAAAACACTATGAGATAGCACAGAAAGTTTTAATCGCAATTACAAAATTTATTTTTTGAAAACTTGGCGTCCTTGTAAATCAGCAACGCACATCATTCCTTAGCGTAACTTTGTTTACATAATCATGTCAACGTCTTTTAATTCGAATTTGAGCTAAACTTCACAAATTTTCTATGGCAAAAAATTGACTCTTAAACCATAAGTGCCTTATTATATTTAAATTAACGTACCAGCGTTAAAATAAAAAAGATAAGGTTGAAAAAATGGTCGCAAATAACACAGATGAAAAATATGAATATGAGTATTATAACCTGCGCGGAGTGCCTGCACGCCTTGTGTTAAACGACGACGGTGACAAAATAGGTTCTGAAGTATTCAATGTTGAAACTGAAGAGTTTCAAAGATCCTCTGTTATCGCTCAAATTTTATCAGACCCACATTGTGATGATATCACTGAAGATGAGTGCGATGATTTATGTGATGAATTAATAAGTAAAAAAAAAGTAGCACCACCTGAGCCAGAAGGTTTGGAGATGTAGGGGAAGTATCTTATCCGCGCATTATAAAAATATAAGTGTGGGTATCGGGGAGAAATGATGGATGGGAGATCCACCTAAACAACCAATAAATGATTTTACGGCGCTTTATGAACAAGCGCATGTATCTCCGCCTCTGCTTAATCAAAGCGGAAACGACATTACGACGGCTATGCGCCAACAATTTCCAGATCTTCTAGGTGATCTTGAGTTTTCACAAGGGCCTGTCAAATCATTTGATCGCGCTGCTGCAAAACTCATCGATGGAAGCACTGGATTACTTGATCCAACCAAAGCTTCTGGCGTAACTGATTTGGTGCGCGGGCGTATTATCGTTGAAACACCGGAACAGATAGAAGCCATACGCACGTTCTTAACAAACAATGCCGATGAACTTGGCATAACAAATGTCAAAGATCGCTTCGCAAAACCAAGCGGAACTCATTATCGAGATATCAACCTCAGCGTTCAGTTAGAGAACGGGCATATTGCAGAAATTCAAATCAATCAACGCGACATGCTGGCCGCCAGTAATTACACACATGATGCCTATGAAGAGATTGACGCAATAGAAAAACGCGCTGAGTTAGAAGGACGCTTTCTAACTCCGGAAGAGGTTACAAAAAGTAGGCATCTTGAAGAATTTATTCAAGATGTCCATGATCGTGGGGCAGCACAAGTTGAAGGCATAGACAGTCTTTTAAGTGATGACGGCAAAGCAAGACTAGAGAGCGACTATACACAACGCACACAACGTAACCCAGCTTTCGAGCCTGGTGTAACCCTCAATAACGAAAGTAAATACGGGCGTATTACAGATGCTCACCCTAACTTTCTAGATTTATCTGAAGTGAACGGCGGCCCAGGTTATAAAGCTCTTAGGAATGATCTTGGCATTACTGTTGATGGGCTGGAAATCAACACAGAAGAATTGGCAAAACTAGAGCGCCCCCGCGTTCAATGGGATCGTGCGAATAATACAGTTACTGCAGCAAGCCCGGAAGTTTTAGATGACGTGCTAAGCCGTAGTGGCGTTTCACGAGAACGCCTAAGCGAACTTGGTATAAGCACAACATATGATGAAAGCCTAAGCAGAACTTTCAACCCTGCCGCAACAGACAATGCACCAAACTCTCAGCGTACCAATAATGTAAATACCCCCAACGAGGTTATTGGTTCAGCTGTACCTGATGATGGTGTAAATCCACAAAGACCGACGCCATTAGATGTTGCCGATACACAAGGCTTGGATACTAAAAGCCCTACGGGGCAAAGCCTTTCAGGTGGCTTCAATGAAACATCAAGAGGCGCACCACCACCGACAACAAGCCTCGATGTTGCCGGACCACCTCCTTCTCAAACACCATCAACTGTTGCAAGTCCGCCCCCTTCTAACACACCCTCCACCCCTGACGTGGACGCTGGCGGTGATAGCAAATGGAGTCGAGCATTACAAAATGCTGGCGGCACAGGAAATGTTCTTAGAATAGGCGCCAGCGGAGGTGGTCTTGGCCTCAGCGCCTTCCACCTCAAACAGCAATTACTTGGTGAAAACTCTACATTTCATAGAGATATTCAAAATGACGCCGTTGCCACAGAAGCAAAGATAGCCCTTGGCCTTGATGTAACGGCTTTTGCTTTAGACAGCGTTGACCTAACCGCCGATATTACCCGTGGCGGCTTAGCACTCGCAAAGTCAGTAGGCTATATTGATGATGTCGCAAATTTAGGGCGCTTTAGTACGGGTGTATCCACCCTTTCAAAAATTGGCCGTGTTGCAGGACCTGTGGGCACAGCCATTACTGTCATTACAACAGGTATAGAATATAATATTGCATCCGAAACTGATGACGGTAAGCGCGCAGGCCAAGCCGTTGGTTCTGGTGGTGGCGCACTTGGTGGGGCGGCAATCGGTGCAGGTATTGGTGTTTGGTTCTTTGGCGTTGGCGCAGCGCCTGGAGCCGCAATCGGTGGTATCATCGGCGCATTTGCAGGCGGTTATGCTGGCGGCGAATATCTTGATGATGATTTCCAAGAATATTTTGATGCGCAAACATTAGAAGAGCAGCAAAGTAATCTTGAAAGAATAAAAGGAATCGGCGAGAACATTGATCGTTTTCAAGATCTGGAGCTTGAATACACACAAGCACTCGACAAATTACAAGAGGCCTTTGAAGGAACAGACGTAGATACCATCCAAGAGGCACAAACGGCATTTGAAACATCACGCATAGCACTTGCCGATCACATAGAAACAACATTATTATCTCAAGGTGAGCTTGATACATTAGACAGTGTAAATGACTTTATTGGTGAGCAAGTTGAATTCTACAACATGAAAGAGCAACACTTAACCGCCTCCGGCGATACAGAGGCCCTCGCCCGACTTGAGGAAAATAGAACTGGGCTACAAGAAGCTGCTGCTAGCATACAGAGATTAAAAACACTTAATGATCTGATCGGCGAAGGCTACGGCCAAACGCAAGAAGAAGCAACACTGAAGGCACAAGAACAAATCAGCTCTATCGAGGAAATGGTGGGCGATAGAGCCGACACTATTTATTCGTACAACGCGGCTGTTGTGCAACAAAGCTTTTCAGAGACAATGGTTGGAGAGTTAAATAATATAAATACGGCTTATAATGACGGCCAGACACATCAAGCACTGCAAGAAAGCGGCATTGCCTTAATGAGCCTTATAGAATCTGGTGAATTAGACCAAGAGACATTAAGCGCTGCGCGCGAAGATATAGCAGCCCTACAACAAAAATCCACGCAGGAACTTGCCGATATTACGGCCTCTCAGTCAGGGCTTCTTACAATGACAGCACAGCAGGAGGGTCTCGAAAATGGCGTTTATACAGCTGAGTATACGGCGCAAAATCTAGAGCGTTTATCGGGCTATAACACACAAATCTCAGGATTGGCTGACGCATATACAGAAACGTCTCAAGCGATTGAATACACACTGAAAGAAGCAGAGAACAGCGTCGCCATCAACACCTTAGAAAGTAACAAGATTACACTTGACCAAGCTCTCATATCACAAACGCAAGAGCTACAGGATGATGTTGAAACGGCTTTAAATAAAGATGCGCCTGATCGTGAAGAAATACAAACGCAACAAGAGACAACCCAAACATTAATCGACAGCATGCAACAAAAGCTCACAGAAGCCGTTGCCTATGAAACTCAAATTAAGGACATGCTAGAAAACGGCATTGAAATCAATGGAGCTCTACAACCCATAGAAAATGAGGCCAGCAAACAACGTTTACTAGAACAGTTAGCAGAAACAGCAACCCTAAAGCAGCAATATACGGATCAGATCGATGGGTTAAACGAAACCGTATCAAATGCCGACCAAACACTCTACAGCCGCGTTCTATCGCAGAATACATCTACAGTAACTCTTGATCACGATGGATATGTATCCAGCTATAATACCGGTGATGAAACCCAAAGCTTTAACTCAGGTGAAAGACCTCTACTTGTTGATAATGACGCTCATATATTTAACAGCACATCTGGTCTAAGCGACTCAGGCATTGAACTTTCTCTTTACAACGGAAGCGTAATTACAAACGTTGGAGAACCATATCAGGAAACCAAGAGAGATGATCGGGCCCAATTAAGAACAATTGACGATCGATCAGATAGACGTGAAGCAAGAAAAGATGAGCGTGATCTTGCAAAATCCTTAAAAGATAAAACAATGGATGATGCCGTCTCTCCAAATTCATTGATACAAAACGTCGCCTCTGACACACCCTTGAGCACACCCGAAAGTCACGATCAGGATATTATTGAGCGCCCTGAATATATTGAGGTTGCAATATCAATGGAAAAGCTAAGCGCTGGCGAAATCTTGGATACCCTAGAAGAACAGACAATTACAGATATTTTAAACGATCCCGATACCAATCCTGAAGTTATTGAAAAACTTAAAGAAAATTATAGCGATCAAATCGCAGCGTTGACAGACACAAATAATGCACAAGATAACGTCACGCCAAACTTACCAGAATTAGCGTCTCATAATCAGAACCCAAACGTCACCGCCATCTCACTATAAAACAAAAATAATCTTAGAGAATCAAAAGTTTACTTCGTATTCCTGTGTTTCAAAACAGAGTTCAACATCATATCCAACTTATACTGACACGGTACAGTCAATATTAATATAGAAAATATATTTGACTAATCAGTCAAGTATTATATATAATATGTTGTAAGGAGAAATTTTATGGGCCGCGCACCTACAGACACCAAGCAAAAACTAATCGATACCGCCAGAGAACTAATCTGGGGTGAAAGTTATAATGCTGTCAGCGTTGATGATATTTGCAAAAAATCAGACGTTAAAAAAGGTAGTTTTTACCATTACTTTCCATCCAAAGCACACTTGGCATTGGAAACGATGGACGCATGCATGGAAGAAACCAAATTAAAGTATGATGATATCTTCTCACCAACGCGCCCTCCCCTGGAACGATTTGAGCTGATGGCGCGCCATGTTATTGAACAACAAAAAGAAATCTCAAAAGAACTGGGCCATGTATGCGGCTGCCCATTCGCAACATTAGGCTCGGAGCTTGCAGCACAAGACAAAGAAATTGGTGAAAAAATTTCAAACATCTGCGCAAAAAAAGCAGCGTATTACGAAAGCGCCCTGCGCGACTTGGTGGCGGAAGGTGCAATCGCTTCCGATACAGACGTGGAAGTAAAAGCAAATGAAATTTTCGCATTCATTATCGGGCATCTAATTATGGCAAGAATCAAAAATGACCTGAGCTTTGTAGAAAAAAATTTAGAACGCGCATTACTCAACCTTATCGGGATCAAGTAATCCGTTTAAAAGAAAGAAATTGACCGGTTGGTCAAATTACATTGGAAAAGAACATGAGAAAAACAAAACGCATCTGGATCATCTTTTTAGTGATCGCCGTTACACTTGGTGTCGGTGTAAAATTCTATACCCAACAACATAACGCCGTGGCATCAGAGGGAGACACACCTGCCGCACCGCAAGCAATGGCTGTCGAAATAACAGAAATTACGCCGCAAAACATTCAAATTTGGAAAAATTTCTCCGGTCATGTCGTCGCCGTTGATCGCGCAGAAATTCGTCCACAAGTCAGCGGAAGAATAACAGAAATTCGTTTTAAGGACGGGCAGAATGTTGAAAAGGGCGATATACTTATTGTTATTGATCCGCGCCCCTATCAAGCCGCCTTTAATCAAGCAAAAGCGGCATTAAATGTTGCGATGACGCAGGCCAGCCTAGCGGAAAAAGAATATAAGAGAGCCAAAAAACTAATCAAAAGCGAAGCCATTTCGCAAGGATTATTTGATGAACGCACCAACAAGCGCAGCTCTGCTGTTGCAAACGTAAACGGTGCCAAAGCAGCGGTTGAAAGCGCACAAATCAATCTGGATTATGCCTATGTTAAAGCACCGATTTCCGGCAAAGTCAGCCGCGCCGAAATCACGAAAGGCAACTTAATACAAACTGGTGCAAGTGCCCCGCTTCTGACATCCATTGTGAATAATGAACGCGTATACGTCGATTTTGAAGTTGATGAGCGTACATATCTAGGCTCTGTCAAATCCAAAGCCTCTGATAAAGGCATTAAGATACCCGTACGTTTGGTTTTGTTGAATGGTGAGTTAGAATATAATGGCGTCGTTGATAGTTTTGATAACCGCATTAACCCTTCATCCGGCACGATTCGCGCCCGCGCAATTTTTGAGAATGAAGACAAATTCCTTCTACCGGGCATGTCCGTTAGTATTCTGCTCGGTGACACAGGTGATCAGAAAAAAATTCTAGTATCCGAACGTGCGATCGGTACGGATCAGGATCGGAAATTCGTCTATACCGTAAATGGTGACAGCACAGCCAAATACCGCGAAGTGAAAATTGGCGACAGTATTAATGGCCAGCGCGTTATTCTCTCCGGTTTAAAAGAAGGCGAAAAAATTATCACGAGTGGTCTCGTACGTATTCGTCCCGGCATGGCCGTTACTCCACAAGAAAATAAAGATACCGCTGAACTACCCCCATCACCCGAAAATCACGCAGTAAGCGGAGAAGAGTAATTTCATGAGTTTATCCAGCTATTTTATCGATCGGCCGATTTTTGCCGGAGTGCTGTCTTTCGTCATCTTTTTGTTTGGCGCAATCGCCATGTTCCAGCTGCCCATTTCGGAATATCCTGAAGTCTCTCCGCCATCGGTTCAGGTGAGTGCCAGCTTTCCCGGTGCTAACCCGTCCGTAATTGCAGAAACAGTCGCCACACCATTGGAAGAGCAAATCAGCGGCATTGAGAATTTGCTTTATATGAACTCTCTCGCCACCGCTGATGGACGTTTATCGCTGACAATCACGTTTGCAATTGGCACGGATATAGATCTGGCACAGCAATTGGTGCAAAACCGTGTATCACAGGCACTGCCGCGTTTACCGGAAGTCACCCGTGAACTAGGTGTAACGGTTGTAAAAAGCTCTCCCGATTTGACGATGGTTGTTCATCTAACCTCCCCGAATGAGCGCTATGACATGCTTTATCTGCGCAACTATGCAACGTTGAACATAAAAGACCAGCTCGCAAAAATTCCGGGCGTTGGGCAAGTGCGTTTGTTTGGTTCCGGAGATTATGCAATGCGCATTTGGCTTAATCCTGACCGAATTGCCGAGCGTGGCCTGAGCCCGAGTGAAGTAATCAACGCAATCCGTAGCCAAAACGTTCAGGTTGCCGCAGGTGTTATTGGCGGCCCGCCTTATGATGATAAAACCCAGATGCAATTATCTGTGAATGTTCAAGGGCGGCTTTCCAGCCCCGAAGAATTTGAAGAAATCATTATCAAGCGCGATGAAAATGGCGTCGTAACGCGCCTGAAAGATGTTGCCTCGGCAGAGCTGGGTGCACAAAGCTATTCCCTGCGCTCTATGCTGAATAATGAACCAGCCATTGCGATTCCGATCTTTGCGGCGCCTGACGCCAACGCGTTGGAACTCTCTGCCAATGTACGTAAAACCATGGCCGCGCTTAAGAAAAATTTCCCCGAAGACCTTGATTACACAATCGTATACGACCCAACAGTCTTCGTTAAACACTCCATCATTTCCGTTATTCACACATTGATCGAGGCCGTTTTACTGGTGGTCTTGGTTGTGATTGTGTTCCTGCAATCGTGGCGCGCCTCTATTATTCCGCTGCTGGCTGTGCCTGTTTCCATCGTGGGAACCTTTGCCATCATGCTGCCGCTTGGTTTTTCCATTAACGTACTCTCACTCTTCGGCCTTATCCTCGCCGTTGGTATCGTTGTGGATGATGCTATTGTTGTGGTGGAAAATGTCGAGCGCAATATTGATGAGGGCAAAAACCCCCGCGACGCAACCATTCAGGCGATGAAAGAGGTCACAGGCCCCATCATCGCAACATCCATGGTAATTGCAGGGGTCTTTATCCCCCTCGCCTTTATCAGTGGCCTAACGGGTATGTTCTATAAACAGTTCGCCCTGACGATTGTGATTGCGACCTTCATCTCCACCCTGAATTCTCTAACACTCAGCCCCGCTATGGCGGCGTTGCTGCTTCGACCACGTGATGCGAAAAAAGACAAATTAACCCGCCTAATGGATTTTCTTTTTGGCTGGTTCTTTAACTTATTCAACAAATTCTTTGGCAAGAGCCAACGTGTCTACGCCAAAAGTGTCGGCATTGCCGGACGTCGTAAATTAATCATGATGGTGCTGTTTTCCGGCCTCGTTGGTGCCACCTATTTCAGCTTCGGCCTCGTCCCCTCCGGCTTTGTTCCGGCGCAAGATAAACAATATCTGATCAGCTTTGCCCAACTGCCCCCCGGCGCTACATTAGAGCGTACCGAAGACGTTATGCGACAAATGGGTGACATTGCAATGGCACAAGATGGTGTATCCAATGCGGTGCAGTTCCCCGGCCTATCGATCAATGGTTTTGTAAACTCTTCCAGTGCGGGCATCGTGTTTGTAACGCTGGATGATTTTGACGACCGCACAACAGATGATTTGAGCGCAGGCGCAATCGCCGGACAGCTAAACCAAAAATTTGCCGCTATTGATGAAGCATTCATTGCAATTTTTCCACCGCCACCAGTGCGCGGATTGGGTACAACAGGCGGGTTCAAGCTACAAATTCAAGATCGCGGAGATCTGGGTTATGAGGCTCTTGATAACATTTTGAAAGACGTGACGGGCAAAGCCAATGCAGATCCTGCTCTCGTGGGTGTGTACTCCAATTATAATGTCAATGTACCGCAGCTCTACGCCGATTTGGATCGAACCAAAGCACAACAACTTGGCCTGCCGATTGATGAAATATTTCGCACCATGCAAATTTATCTGGGCTCTATTTACGTGAATGATTTCAATCAATTTGGCCGCACCTATCAGGTTATTGCACAAGCTGAAAAACAATTCCGCTCAGAACCGCAAGACATCTTACGACTACAAACCAAAAATGCCGATGGACAGATGGTGCCTTTGGGCGCGGTCATTGATGTACGTGAATCCTTTGGCCCCGAGATTGCTTCGCGCTATAACGCTTTTCGTTCAGCCGATCTGAATGGTAACCCTGCGCCGGGGTACTCCTCCGGTCAAGCGCAAGCGGCGATTACCAGAATTCTGAATGAAACTTTACCACAAGGGGTCGAATTTGAATGGACGGAACTGACCTATCAACAAATATTGGCAGGCAACACGGCGACCTTTATTTTCCCACTCTGTATCTTTTTCGTCTTTCTGGTTCTGGCTGCACAGTATGAAAGCCTCACCTTGCCGCTTGCTGTAATTATGATTGTCCCGATGGGGATTTTATCGGCCTTGGTCGGGGTTTATCTCAGCCATGGCGACAACAATATCTTTACGCAGATCAGCCTGTTCGTCCTCGCAGGGCTAGCCTGTAAAAATGCAATTTTAATTGTCGAGTTCTCGCGTGAGCTGGAGCGTAAAGGCCTAAGCCCGTTAGAAGCCGCAGTGGAGGCTTCTCGCCTACGTCTGCGCCCGATCCTGATGACGTCTTTTGCTTTCATCATGGGCGTGCTACCCTTGGTGCTCAGCCACGGTGCAGGTGCGGAAATGCGCCAAGCGATTGGTATCGCGGTGTTCTCCGGCATGCTGGGTGTGACCTTTTTCGGATTAATCTTTACACCTGTGTTTTATGTCTTACTTCGCGAATTCGAGCTGAGAATTACAGGTCGCAACAAACAAGAAACAGTGACGGAGTCCACATAATGAAGAAATATATACTATTACCGTCCTGTGTGATCTTAAGTGCCTGCGTTTCTGATGGCCTTGACGTTTCCAAACCGGCAGAGCCGCTAAACTGGACAGCAAAAAACAGTGAAATAGTGCAATCAGTTAATACAATCTATCTGCAAGGCTGGTGGAAACAGTTCAAAGATCCGACGCTTAATGCATTGGTCGACCAAGCCTTACAAAACAGCCCTGATCGCTTGATCGCCGAAGCAAAAATTGCCGAAGCACGCGGCCTGAAGCGTTCCTCCAGATCATCCCTATTTCCACAAATTGGCGTATCCGGCTCTAACGGTCGTGCGGATACAGGCGCAAGTGGTGCGTCATCGGATTCTTTTTATGATGCTAAATTTGATGCCTCTTTTGAAATTGATGTTTTTGGAAAAAATCGTAAAGAATTTTCAGCCAGCGATTCAAATCTGGAGGCTGCACAAGCCCGTTATCACGACGTCAGCTTAACCCTCATTGCTGAAATCGTCCGCACCTATATCGATTTCAGAGCAGCGCAAAATCAAACGCGCATTGCAGCGAAAAACTTGAACTCACAGGAAAGCACCCTAAAGCTGATTGGCGACCTTAATCGTCTGGGCGAAGCACCGAAGCTTGATGTCGAGCGCGCAGAAACCCTTGTGAACACCACGCGCGCATCCTTACCTGAATTCAAGCGCCAAACCGAAAATGCCCGCCTACGCCTCAGCGTCTTAACAGGCGGCTTGCCGGAAAACATATTACCTATTCTAATCGCGCACGCAGAAATACCGGGAGGCAATGTAGACCCCGTTTTAATGACCCCCGCGCAAGTTCTAGCCCTGCGTCCGGATATTCGCGCCGCAGCCGCCAATTTGGCAGCAAGCACCTCTCTGGCAGAAGCCGCTACGGCGGAAATATTCCCGAGTTTTACATTGAGCGGATTTTACGGCATTGCCGACAATGCGCTGGTTAACTCTGCCACGCCATGGAATATCGCCTTTGGTGCAGCGGTTTCCTTACTTGATTTTGGCCGTATAGAGGGACGTATTGATACGGCGCGCGCGCGCGAAAAACAAGCGTTCGAACAATACCGCAAAGCCGTCTTAAATGCCGTCACCGAGGTTGAAACAGCCTTTAGCGATTACGCGCACATCAATGAACAACACGTATCCCTACGCAAAGCATATCTCAGCGCGGATAAAGCACTAGAGCTTTCCCAAATCTTGTATAAAGAGGGCGAAATATCGTTTCTGGACGTTCTGGATGCCCAACGCAGCGCAAATAAAGCTGAAGCAGCAATGGTGTCAGCCACAGCCGCGCAGGCCGAAAGCCTCACGCGATTATTTAAGTCTCTGGGCGTTTATTAAGAGCATGTCAGATTAGCCTAATAAATAGAGGGCTATTCAGTATATATCTTCTCTAAAATCTCGAAGGTTGTATTTGTATTGGTGTTTTCCTTATCATGCTTATGTGTGCCATAAGCAGCCTGTCCATAGGATAAAATTTGATTATCATCCGTAATCTCATCGCCAAATAGCCCAAATTTTAATAAGCGCTCTTTATTGAAGGCCACCGCTTTTATAACTTTTTCTTCGGAAAGAGGCCGCTTCATTTGAGTGCGCGCATAACCAGGGAAAGTAGTACCCAGATCCCGCTTTTCATCCGTTGTTCCCAGAAGAATACCTGTTGTAGATATAGGGTCTATCCAAAGAACCGCATTTGGAAACACACTTTGAAATGTTCTCGCTATAGAAGCACTAAGATACGGTGATAAAAGATGGAATGGTAACCATTGCGCAATCATGCCATCATCACTCATCTTTCTACGTGCTAATTGGTAGAATTCTTTAGAATATAATGCATTCACGCCTGCAAAAGTTGGAGGCATTGGCTCAAGTGTAATAACATCGTAAATTTTGGAAGTACGGCGCAAATATGCCCGCCCATCCATAACTGTTGCTGTCACTCTAGGGTCGTCCAAAACCCCTTGATTGGCTTTAAAATAAGGAGATAATTTGAGAACCCTTTCGTTTAGCTCTGCGATATCCAGCGTTTCGGGATTTTCTTTTCTAACAGCATTTGCAGTTTGTCCTGTTCCAAAACAGATCACGAGTGCTTTTTTGGGATCAGAATGAAGCAACATCGGCAAATGCCCCATCCAATCCATATATTGTACAGCAAACATATTATCATTAGATGGTGATTGAGATGTCGCAATAAAACCATCTATAACCAGAGTTCTTTCTCCGTTTTCATGCTCTACAGCAGATACTGTTGCGTCCGGCCCCTCATAAGTTTGTAAAATTTTAGTAACTTCAGAATTAATACTGGATGAAATTTGCACGCGCGTTGTGCCGACACCAGAATAAAAAACAACAGATATGCCAAACGCGAGAACGCCTAATGAAGAATAAACCAAGCGTTTTTCCTTCAATATAAATACACCGGTTAATATAACCATTATTCCTGCAACCCAAGCTGCTTTTGCAAAACCAATAGTTGGTAGCAATATCCATCCGGCAATAATAGCGCCGAGAATAGAAGCAAAGGCGTTTAATCCATATAACGTGCCCCACTTACGTGGAGAAGATTGGTTTTCTAAAACCCACGGTAAAGAGACCCCTAAAAACAACATCGGTGCTCCAATAACATAGAATATCAGAAAGAACCATTTCACAAATAAGATGTATGGATGGCTATCTGTAACCGGATTAGTAAAATAATCAAAACGCTCAATGATAGGTGTCGCGCATAGAATTAATATTCCAGAAATACTTAATAAAGCACCCAACGATGCTTTTCTGGACCTAAGGTAAGGCACAATTCTGGCACCAAGGCCTAATGCCAAAAGAACAGCACAAAGCATAATAGAGAAAGCGATTGTAGTACTTAAAAATGCGGCAGTAAGAGAACGAAACCAAGCAATTTCAAGGGTAAATGTTGCAAAACCGGTTACAAAAACAATTAAGAATTCTTGAGACGATGTAAATTCTGATGCTAGACCTGTTTTAGGTTGGCTGTTTTCAAGAGTGTAAGCGCCCTTATCTAATGATAAAGCCATAATTCCAATAATTATATTAATTGATGAAATGATACATATGGTAAACAAAACGCCAAAGAGAGGTATTAGTAAGAATGCCGCAATTAACGCGCCACATGCCGCGCCAAGCGTGTTTAAACCATATAAAACAGATATAGATGTGCCATATTGTTTCGAAGCAAGGCCTATAATAGGTATTGTTGCCCCCAAACATAATGTAGGGATACCCAGAGCACAAACAATACCAAGCAAATATACCCACTCTATGAACTCTGGTATTGTCTGGTATGCCCAGCTATCAAACGTTTCAATAAAGCTAAATGCAGATGTTAAACATAAGCCGGACACGCCGACAATAAGCTCCAAAATACCATAAAGCCGTAAAGGGCGAACACTTGATTTATCTTTCAATAAATACCCCATTAAAACAGACCCTAGGGACATCCCGCCCATTGTGACGGCTAAAGTAATGGCCGTTCCCCATGCGGATACGCCTAATGCAAGAGTAGATTTTAGTTGCCAAATAACCTCCCAAGACAAAGCCGCTAGTCCTGAAAATAGAACGAATATATGTATCTCTGAAACCGAACGGGATACATTTTTCTTTATAGTATTTGTCATCAATAATCTCTAATATATGTGTGAAGGTAAGGCAGTATATAATGTCCCAATGAAATCACAAGTTTTTGTAGCAGTTTTTAATCGGCTAAGCCCCATCAAAAAACAAATTGAAATTAGCCGCTAGAGCTTTCCAAGAATAGTTAACGTTTACCTAACAGCATTATTTGTACTGTCATAACCCTACTCTTCACATTATTTAATGTCTTGAATACATGCTCTTTTCACTGGCTTAAGGGCCGTATATGAAAAAGAATTAGAGTTAGCACAATACTTGCCAGCATTGTTATAAAGTACGGAACATAAAACATTCGAAAGATTCTTACTCATTATCCCTCCTAAATGCATAGACGTTAAATTTTCAGTTTTATCTAAACTAAAATAATTAACCTTACTTTTGAGTTTTATTGAATCACCTTTTAATGCTATTCTTAGGAATGAAGGCAACTCTTGTTGTATTCGGTTATATAAATTTTCACGTTTCGGGCTAAGCTCTGTCTCTAGTTCAGTCCAAAGGACAAGAACATTACTGGCAAGAGGTAATGTGAAATCTTCCTTTGCGGCATAAGATAGATAAAAAGTTACATTTAAAATATTTTTACGCTGCGGATTTCTTTGTTTTGATACTTCAATACTAAACCCCTCTTTTTTAAAATTTTGAATATTTTTCTTTTTAAACATATTTTCAAAATCAGCCATAATTCGAGCTTCTTCGATCTGGGGTATATCTGCATTTAAAATAAAATTAATCCCCTCAATATCAACATAACGTGGATTACAAATACCCGGAGTGTCCGTATCACTACCCATATATGCAAGGCTTGCTTTGGGTGTAGTAAATAATATAGATGAGGTAGCAAGAAGCATAACCAGAATAAATTTTATAACTGTCATAGTATTCTCTCCGTATGAATCCTCTGAACAAGAATACGCCACTATAACTTATACCTCATTAACAAGTTCAATAAAGCCCGGTGATATTTTAATGAGGCGTTGCTTATACAGGCTACCAATCGCGCGCTTGAAATTCTTTTTGCTAACCTTGAATGCCTTGAAAATTTCTTCCGGCGGGCTTTTATCTGAAATATCGATACGTCCGTTTTCTTGTTTTAACTGCGCGAGGATTTGCGCCTCCAGTTCGTCCCTTGTCTCAGTATCAAACGCGTTAATGTTGAGGTTTATTTTCCCATCCCCGCGAATTTCCTTGATCCAGCCTTTCATTCTCGTTCCAAGCTGTAGCGGTTGTGATAACTCGCTGTGATAGATGAGGCCAAGCTGTTCATGATTTATAACCGCCTTAAACCCCAGATCACTTTCATCAGCAATCAGAAGGTCAACTTGTTGCCCCTCTTCCAGATCACCTTGATATTCATCCAAATGGTGGTAAAGCAATGATGATGCGGCGGGACGCCCCTTTTTATCAAGATACACATGCACGACACAATAATCGCCTTCATCCACGTAATAGGCTTGCTCCTTATGAGGGAGGAATAAATCCTTCGGCAAGCCCCAGTCCAAGAATGCGCCGTTATCGCCGGCTGAAACCACTTCTAAATTCGCGCACTCACCAACCTTTACATAGGCGGGGGCAACGGTGGCAACAACGTTATCAGATGTATTGCGATAGATGAAAGCCTCTATCTCTTCGCCTTCCTGAAGATTATCGGGTGCATCAACCAGATGTATATCTCCGTAATCATCGCCTTCAAGGAAAACCCCGTCCTTACCGACCTCTATAATAGTGAGTAGGTTCATTTGATAAAGTTGCGACATTTTCAATGTATCCATAGGTTAAGTTAAGTACTGTGAGTGTACATAATGCAAAAGCATGTGCAGGGATAGTTTATATTGCTCAACAAAGTAAAATACACAAAGAGTTGATTATAAATCAGGATAATTCCAATTCTATAATAAAAGTACAGCCCTTATTGTTATCTGACTCCACATAAATATTTCCATTGAGGTCATCAATTTTCTGTTTAACAACAGAAAGCCCAATGCCGCGGCCTGATAGCATTGTGGCCGTATCCCGCGATGATAAGTTCTCGTTGAAAATATACTGTTGCACATCCGTGTCACTCAAAGACTCTACATCAATGCCCGATATTTGTAATTTTTTCTTTATTGTCTCGATCTGTATACCGCGCCCGTCATCCTGAAAACTTATTCTTATCCAAGAATTTCCATCTTTTTCAATCGCTTGCACATTAACCGTAACAAGCCCCTCTTCTTCTTTCTGCGCTCTTAAACGTTCCTGCGGTGATTCAATACCATGATCCATGGCATTACGTACCAAATGGATAAACGATTCAATTATGTCATCAAATTTATAGGTAGGAATAAGAACATTATCCCCCGTAAAACGACACGGCTTCACCTTCTTACCTGATTTCTTAGCAGATTCCTGAAGATGAAAATCCAAAATTTTAAGAGCTTCAAAAATAGGCACGGTCATAAAGTCTTCAAAAAACTTATGTGCAATATCATCATGTTTCTCTTGTTTAAGAAAACGATGGAATTCACTTAAAGCAGTATTGGAGATTTCTCGCATTTGTTCTTTATGGTTAAAACTGTCCCCTAATATAAACGTCGCAAATTCAATTTCCTTATTCAAAGACGTCTGAATAGAAGGCACTTTCTCTTCTATTATCTGTTTTGCCATATCCAGATCAAGCGTCCCATCATATATTTCATCTTCAATATTATGAATGATTTCTGCGATATCCTCCATATAGAAACTTCCACTCACACCTTTCAAAGTATGCATTTGTTCCTTAATAGAAGAGATTGATGTTTCCGATCTAAACGTATTCTCATGCGTATCGATGAAATATTGTTCTACATTGCCAAGCGTTTGGATATAAGCATTTTTAGTGCTTACCAATCGAATAATTTTTTCTGAATACCGCTCCCTCTCTTCAACAAGTTTCTGAAATTGGTCTTTTTGGGTTTCATCTGTCGCAATAACCAAAACATCTTGTATTTCGCCAGCAATATTATAAATAGGACGATAATCCAGCTTAATTATTTTACCATTAGAATGGGAAAATGCCTCAGGGGCCATTTGAAAAATATTTTCAAACGACATGGCAGACTCATTATTAAAGCAAAAAGAAATGAGTGACTGAAACGCCGAGATATCATCTCCCTCTATTTTTAAAACATCCCATATTAATTGTTCCCCAGGGTCACATTCCAGCAGATCAAAACATGATTTTGAAAATACGGGCGAGCATATGCCATCACTGTTAAAAAACAAAAGTGCCGGCCCAAGGCTTTCAAGAATGGCCTTCATTGAATTGTTCAGAAATTCTAAGCGACTATTCGCACCATTTAGCTCTTGCGAACTAATATCCAGATTACGAAGAGCCATCTTATTCTTATCTTCGTATTGCCGATATGTTTCTGCAATTGCACTAAAAAAATCAGGAAACCCGGACAGCATTTTCAAAGATTCTTCGGGAGCATCATCTTGACGTGTCAGATAATTTTGCAACAACGAAACATCTTCCGAAAAGTCATTACTCTCGGTTAAATATTTTTTAATCTGACGATTAAGCTTTTTTTCAATTCGTGCCATTTTATCTAGGTCTCTGTGATATATGCCACGGTCATCGTTTGATTATGCAACTCGGTCTTGCCTGTGATTTCAAAAGGTGAAATTTCTCCATAAGAATAAAACCCTGCAATACTGGTGTTCTCACCCAGAATATCTTTAACAGCTTCAACTTCTTCTACGGCATCATCCGACATCACAATCCTGCGCCCAACACAACTCACCAAGAATGCTGCACTATCACCGACTGAACCATCAATGCGAGAATCCCGCGCAGCCCTTTCAGCACCCTCAATAAGCTCATCTATATCGGCATGCATCAAACACACAAAACTTCCGGTTGGTAAATTACCGGCAAGAGTAAGGCTTTTATCCTCATGATTAACATCAAGAATTGTTCTGATAAGCCCCGACTGGCTATGGTCTTCTTTCAAAATGGAAAAAGGATAAAACAAACCACTGGCAGGTAAATCCTCGGCTTTTTCACCCAAATACTCCTTATATAAATCGAGTGCAGGCTTACCATCAAGTTCGTATAAAATATTATTATCTGATTTTGTAACGCGGCGTGCAGGGCCAAATGGTGACCACCCTCCCTTAGAACCGGTAGAAATTTTAAAACTCTCACCATAAAAACCAACAGCAACAATTTCGTTATGACTTGGCTGTGCATTTAACAATGTAAATGTTTCCTTAAAATTCACCCCATCCCCTGCAAGACCGCCAAAAACAACAACATTAGATCCTACGGCATCAGAAAGGCCGCGCGTAACGTCACTGCCGTTAATATTCAACCCCGGAGACAGCACAAGCAAAGCCTTTAGATCATCCCTTTTAAGATCCAACCCCACTGTTCGAGCAGAATCATAAGAATCTGATGATTTTTCAACAGACTGCTTCGCACAACCCAGCGTTACTTTATCAAAATGGATCGCCAACACCGATATTGTATCATCCGATATCTGTGACTCTGATATTTCGCCCGCTGTTGAACATCCAATCACAGTGGCATCAGGAAACCGTTCCGCGATTGAAGACAAATTTGTACTTTGCTTCACTTCACTTGATGAAAAAAACAAACAGAGAAAATTAGGGTTTATAGCTTGGATTTCATCCAGCTTTTGATCCAAATTTTCTTTAGAGATAGAACATGATAACGTTTTCATTCGGTTTCTTCCTTTTTAAGACGTTTCGTCCATTTTTAAATCCACAGTGAAAGCTTCGCCAAGTAGAAAGAAATCAATTTTAAGGCATTCCTTATCAGACGAATCTTCTGCATTATAAGAGCAATAAATGCTGGGAAGGCTCATCTCCAAAGAGTGGCCTTTCTCATTAAGATATGTTTTAAGACCACTACACACAATATTAGAAATTTCGCATATAGCGTCTTCACGGGCAGATTCATGATTGGCCATAATAGACCCGTACATATCATTCAATAATTCCACTAATATATGCCGTGGGAAAATAAATTTCAGAACAATCTCAAACCCCTCTTCGCTCAACGTCACTTTACTAATCAAATCATCATCATTAAAATCATGGTTGTCATTCATGTGCGGCTCAATATCCGCACCAAACATAACCTTAAACAACTCAATCGTTTGAGAAGTAATAACGTCTGCCAGTTCTTTTCGTTGATTATTATTCATATCAATTACGTCTTTTCTCTAGCCAAAGAATAATCTTGTCGATTGTCTCTTTGAAATCATCCGATGAAAAAGGTTTAACCAAATAAGCCGTAGCGCCACTATTCATAGCCTCCATCATTTTGGTCCCCTCACTCTCGGCAGTGACCATAATAAACGCCAAATTATTATTATCTTCATTTTGGCGAACAGCCTTCAAAAGATCCAAACCACACATCTCCGGCATATTCCAGTCAGCCAATATAATGTCTATGGTGCCATCATTAATTTTATCTAAAGCTTGTTTCCCGTTTTCTGCATGTAAAATCTGTTTCAAACCGAGGCTAATTGCAGTCTTTTCTATTAGACTACGCATAATCATATGGTCATCCACAACCAATATTCTTAAGTTCTCTCTGTCCATTAATCCCTCACTTCTGCCATCAGCATGATTCCACGCGACAATCATAGCGTTAATATATTAAATCAATATTAAAAAATAAATCTATGAAATATTAAAATTCTGTGATTGAAAGATATTACATCTACAGATATGGCATGCCGCAGATGCTCTGGGAATACAGGGTGCTATGAAAACAATTAGGCTATCGCAGGCACGATCTCCACATCAAAATCGATGCCCCGCTCTTTAATCTCTCGGAATACACGCCCCGAACGCAAAGATTTACGTGTGCGTCCAACATTAAATTCACTTTCGCTTTCCTGCTTAATACAAACATAATTCGCAGGATCTACATCAAGACCATTTTGTTTGGCATACTCTTCACTATGCCCCGTGACATTATTCGGCGCACGTAAGACCTCATCATTGAGCCAATTCCTACCGGGACGAGCATCATTATTCAAAACCTTGTTCCGCACTGTACTCTCGGGATTACGTGTAAACAGATAGTTTTGCATATTTTCATTAATATCAGAGATCAAATACTGTACAGCATTAACAGCCGCCTCACGGTCTTGCGCATTATCAAATGCCTGTAACTCCACGCCACGTAGATTAGAAACATCCTCTGCCCTACCTTTCGCATCTGTAAAATTATTTGCAGTGCGATCGTAACGATAAACCGTCCCCAAATCACGTTCCGAGTTCTTCCATGAAAAATGCAAGGCCACATTATCTTTGGAGTTATACAAATTCACACTGTTATCGCGTGGATCGACATAACCATGCGTATGCTCGGACACCAGAAAATTGCTCTTGATATAATGCGCCATATCATCCGGTGTTTCTATAAACAAATCATCACCAAGACGCTTGGGTGCGATAAGTCTGCTTTCTTGTTCATCAAAAAAAACGTTGGTTTCCTCGGCACGAAAGGCATTTACTCCTTGCATTCCGGGCTTATGATCTCTGCCCAGCACATGTTTGTTAAAGGCGTGCCCACGCGCAATGCATTCAACATACAGATCCAAAGTTAATGCAGATTGATTGAGGCTATCCATCAAAATCTCCGCTCAATCCGATTTTAATACGCCTAGGAAGAAGAGATTTTCTTTCGAAAACAACATCACATATATCAAGGGTATCATCATGAAGACGGCAAAAATCATCCGCGGAATAATCATAAAAACCACAAGAAGGATAATCACTGAACGCAGCAACCGCAGAATAAACATCAAGCAATTCCAATTTGTGCAAACCCAGCGTCTCAGGCATACGAGACTGTTTGATAATCGCAGATTTAATATCGTTCAATGCATCAAGGCTTACATGGCAATCAACTTCAGCATCATCCGTAGTTGCAGCATATTGCAAAAAATCGGCAAGCTTCTTCTTCCACTCTGGTGATGCATTCAAAATGACCTCATCACCATCAGTGGATTTCAATGTAATTTGTGGCTCTAATATCGCTGTTAGACTCGCCAAGATATTCACCCTTTATTATTTTTCCCCGATTATAATCACTCCAACCAAATATAACAAGCTTTAGAGCCACAGAAAGAAATCATCAGATCTGGGAGCGTCGCGACTAGAGGCGGTTTTAAGTTTCTTATTATCGTTATCATCGATGTTGATAATCCACACACCATCAACGCACTTGATATCACCCACTAACAACTGGCATATCTCGTTTAATCTCATACCTGTATACAGCCCAATTAAAGGAATCCAGTATTTGTAATCTTTAATAACGAGTCGACCTGTTTCCAATCGCTCTTTAGGCTGCATGCCTTTACACCCCTTATATATAGGGCATGAGAATAACGTTTGAAGCTGTAACATCGTAAATGGTGGTCTTCTGTTGGCACTTACCTCTGCTTTCTTAATCATCATTGCAGAAAACGGGTTCCTACCGTCATACAAGTCATTACGCTCTGCCCACATAAACAAGGCAGTCATGGAGATAAGGCGATTATTCACCGTTACAAGGCTCTGCTTATCCCTATCAGGCAGGTTCTTCCAATCAATCCCTGCATACGACTTTACTTTAAGTATCTTGGTTAAGTTCGCTGGCATTCTCAACATCACCGCTTTGAACTGACGTGCTTCTACCTTGGTGATGGTCTTAAAAGAAAGATCACCGCAGATACTTTGAAACATCTCGTAAGTCTGACGTTTATGCTCAATCGTTTTGGGGGAATTGCTCACACAATCCTTTAGGTATTCCTGTGCGATAAATGAGAATAGCTGCTGCGTTCCACCCCCTTGTGATAGTAGATCGAAGTTAAGGTTCTTTCGTTGCGGCAACCCAACCTTCCCCTTCATCCCCTCTATGCCGTTCATAACAAGCGTTCGTACAGCGTCTATATCTTGGGCATTATATATCTGGTTAATCAGGCTTTGAATTTCAATATCCAGCTTAGCAACATAAAGACGTGCCAAAGCAATATCCTGCGTACTTAACGATACTTTTATCTCCTTATGAGGAAACACTAATTGAAGTGGTCTTGGTAAGACATACCGATAATAGAGATGATTGTTCCGACTATACAGACGGTAATCTACAGCTTTCATTTTGTACCACTCTTTGTACCAAACGGTTAAAAAGAATGTCTATAGTTTCGTGGAAAGCCTTGATGGGTCATGCCTCGGAGGGCACCGTAGAGGTATTGGTTGCGGGGGCTCACAACCAACTGGCTTTTAACGCATGTGAAGACGTATCTGCAAAAGCCTGCAAAAGCGCGATACAGCTCTTCAACCACCATCAATCGACACCTTCGCAAGCCTCCCCCTGACACTTTCGTATAGGTTCAAAGACCAACGTTATATAAAACTTATAATTAACAATGCCCCTATAGGCCTTCGCCGATTTGAAGCTTCCAAAGATCAGCATACCCATCAGGTTTATGATTTTAAAATAAGACAAGAGCAAGTTTCGGGTCGCAAATTCCGTTAATCCTTTTTATATTGAATGCATATGGACAATACGAAAAAACAAAGAAATAGAGTCAGGAATGATTGACCAAAAAAAAATTAACTACGACAGAATTGCGCAAGCCATTGCGTATATAAAAGAGAATTTTAAAGATCAACCATCTTTAGATGAGATTGCTGCTGCTGTTAATCTAAGCCCCTTTCATTTTCAACGGCTGTTCTCCGAATGGGCAGGGGTTAGCCCAAAAAAATTCATGCAATATATCAGCATCGAACACGCTAAAGGATTACTTAAAGACGGGCAATCAACACTACTGGATACGGCCTATGACACCGGACTTTCAGGCAGTAGTAGACTGCACGATCTTTTCGTGAACATCGAAGGTATGACTCCGGGGGAATTTAAAAACGGCGGCATTAACCTTAATATAAATTACAGTTTTGCGGAAAGCCCATTCGGAGAATTAATTATTGCATCTACTGAAAAAGGCGTCTGCCACATAGCCTTTGAAGATAATGGAACGCAAGCACTGACAATGTTGAAACAACGTTTTCCCAATGCCGCCTACCACCAGATAGTTGATAAATTCCAGCAAGATACATTATATATTTTTCAAAAAGACTGGAGCAACCTCGATAAAATAAAACTACATCTAAACGGAACAGCCTTTCAATTAAAAGTCTGGGAAAGCCTACTTAGAATTCCCATGGGGAACTTAACAACATACGGAGATATCGCAAAACACATCGGCAAGCCCACGGCCTCTCGTGCGGTTGGAACAGCCATAGGAAACAACCCCATCGCGTTCCTTATCCCTTGCCATCGTGTCATACAAGCCAGCGGAAATATTGGTGGCTATATGTGGGGGCCAACGCGAAAATCTGCCATTATTGGATGGGAAGCAGCACAAATAAAGGAGCTTTCATGAATAATTTAACACAAAAGATTGTGGCCATAGACTGGAACTCCATCACCGAAGAAATGCATAATAGAGGCTATGCCATTGTTCCTGAATTCTTCTCCGAAGAGCAATGCCAAACCTTAATGAACCAATATAATAACGTAGATGCGTACCGTAAAAAAGTAGTGATGGAACGCTATAGGTTTGGTCGTGGCGAATATAAGTATTGGGACTATCCCTTACCAGATATCGTTCAAAGTTTAAGAGAAAACCTATACCCAAAGCTATCCCCCATCGCAAATTTTTGGATGCAAGCATTAAGAATTGACAAGCAATTTCCAAAGACCTTCCTAGAACTACAAAATCAATGCCATGAACATGGTCAGCTCAAACCCACACCTCTCATTCTAAAATATAGTAAAGGCGGCTTTAATACCTTGCATCAAGACTTATACGGAGACATTTACTTCCCTCTACAAGCGGCCATCTTCCTTAACCAGCCGGGAAAAGATTTTACAGGCGGAGAATTTGTTCTAACCCAACAAACCCCGCGCGCGCAATCCAAAGCCATAGTGCTAAACCCACAGCGAGGTGACATGATTATATTCACAACTAATTTTCGGCCCGTAAAAGGAACAAGAGGATATTACCGTGTTAATATGAAGCATGGCGTCAGTGAGCTACACAGCGGAGAACGACATACAATGGGCATTATTTTTCACGATGCAGTGAGCTAACATGATCCCGCATAGCGAAATCAGTCCGCAAGAATTAAGACAAAAAATAATAGATATGAGTATTCAATTTGGCGGCAACAAAAACCTGAAAATATACGGCACATTGGAATGCCCTTCTGGAAAAAGAATGAAGCGAGAAAACCGCGTGTTTTTTCAAACCGAGAAGGATGCACAAAACGAAGGATACCGCCCTTGCGGTCATTGCATGAAAGATAAGTATCAAGAATGGATCTCTTTGAAACACTAGATAACAAACCAAGAAATTTACTACCTAAAGATGGCTGCGTTCATTATTACGGCACAATAATGTCACAACATAATGCCGAGCAGTACTTCCATGCACTTCTGACTAATATTTCATGGAAACATGATGAAGCCATTATTTTCGGTAATAAAATAACAACAAAGCGCAAAGTAGCAGGGTACGGCGACAATACCTTTTCATACACCTACTCAAAAACCACCAAGACAGCCCTACCATGGACAGCAGAATTACTGGAACTCAAAGAAATAATACAGAAGACGGCGGGCGAAACCTTCAACTCATGCCTCCTCAATCTATATCATAATGGCAGCGAAGGCATGGCGTGGCATAGTGATGCAGAGAAAGACCTTAAGAAAAACGGTGCCATAGGCTCACTAAGCTTCGGCGCAGAACGCAAATTCTCTTTCAAACACAAACAAACCAAAGAGAGTATTTCGCAAGTATTACAGCATGGCAGCCTTTTGGTCATGAAAGGCAAAACACAAACAAATTGGCTTCACCGTTTACCGCCTACAAAAACTATCCATACCCCACGAATAAACTTAACCTTCAGAACAATTATGCCCAATGAATAGACTATCTTATTTAGTGGACTCCATTGAAATAACCGTACTTCACCAGACGTATAAATTGAGTGCAAGAGCCTTTGCTTCTACTTTTCTCTTAAGAAGCGATCAGAAAGCAGTGGCAATTTACCCACCATCTCATTATTCATAAGATCGGTAATTTTCTGCTCCCGTTTTTTGATATTTTTTTGCCGGCCATAAGCTAACGTCCATAAAAATATGTGCTGAGATTAACAACAAGAACTTACGAGAAAACTAATAAACTCGACCTGAACCTTCTCCTCGTGGATCTGAATATGTTTTTACGCTACCACTTGTTTTATCAAAGATAATCATTTGCATATTCCCATATTTTTTTTCCTTTTTTTCTAAGTCATGCCCCTTGTTTTGCAGTTCCATTACTTCCCTATCTGTGAAAGCACCATCCTCATAGATCACTTTATCAGGTAGGAATTGATGATGATATCGCGGCATGGCAACGATATCATTTCCTTCCAACCCATCTAAAAAAGACAAGATTGCTAGCAAGTTCATACTGATAATACGAGAACCTCCAGGCGTACCAAATATTGCTCCCTTATCCTTGGTCTGCACAATAACTGGGGTCATGCTAGATAACATTCGTTTTGCTGGAGCAATCGTATTGGCCTCAGTCCCCATCAACCCATATCCATTAGCCACACCAGGTTTAATGGTAAAATCATCCATTTCATTATTTAGTAAGACCCCTGTACCTTTTGCGACAAAGCCTGAGCCAAACCAAAAATTTATTGATTGCGTTGCAGAAACCATATTTCCTTGCGCATCAATAACGGAAAAATGTGTTGTTTCAGTGCCTTTTTTCTCGTCATTTTTTATTATTGGTAATGTAGAACTTGGAGTAGCAATCTTTGTTGATATTAAAGAGCGTTGTTTATCGGCCATTTCGGCGCTTGTAATTTTCTGAGTGGGTACAGTTACAAAATCACGATCACCCATATACAAAGCACGATTGTAATATCCATGTCTCATTGCCTCAATAATTAAGTGCTTTCTATCCAATAATGAAAAACGATCAAGGTCATATCCAGATAAAATATTCAGGATATTTTTTAATACTAAACCACCTGATGAAGGCAAATGCGGGGCAATTATTTTCGATCCTTTATATTCAATAAAAACTGGAGAGCGCTCAATTACAGAATACTGATATAAATCTTCTATAGACCAGATGCCACCATGGGCGCGAACATCCTTAACCAAGGCCTCTGCAATAAGTCCTTCATAGAACCCTGACTTCCCTTCCTTCGCAATACGTGACAACGTGCGCGCTAAATCCTCTTGGGTTAAATTCCAGCCGATTTCTGGAACCTCATTTTTATCAAGAAAAATAGATGACGCCGCCGTATTATTTTGTAATTGGGCGAGCTTATAATTGGCTCCAGAAATATAGCGTTCATCGACAGGAAAACCTTTTTGTGCCATGTCGATTGCAGGGGTAAGAACGTCCTTAAAAGGTAACGCACCAAGACGCTGACTAACTTCGACCCAAACAGCAGGAAGGCCTGGAATTCCAGCGGCTAATACACCTGAAGTGGATAAGCCTTTAATCACCTCACCATCATCATCCAAATACATGTCTCTAGTTGCTGCCAACGGAGCCTTTTCTCTGCCGTCCAAGACAAAGTATTTGTCTGTTTCTGCATGGTAAATAAGCCAAAAAGCACCTCCACCTATGCCAGACCCAAAGGGTTCTACCACGCCTAGTGTAGAGCTTATAGCTATTGCTGCATCAAATGCATTCCCTCCATTCTTAAGGATTTTTTGTCCAGCTTGTGTTGCTAAAGGGTGCGCAGATACGACTGCTGATTGGGACAATGATAGATTTTTCGCGCATATTGATTGAGAAAATGTACAAAAAACCAGCATCAAGTAAAGTAGATAGAATTTTGAGGAATTCTTTTTCTTTAATTTTGGCATACAGTTTGGAAACATATTTAAAGCTTTCTTTTCAATTGAATTTAAATAAAATTTACCGTCAAGTCTCTGCTGGTTATATCGAATGTTAAAGTCGGCCATAAGCGGACATTGGCAAATGAATTTTTTATGATATATTTATTCTGGATCATAGAGGTAAATTTTTAATTATTAGTAATGGTATCAAAACATGAAACTACACTGGCAGATACTACTCGCAATTGGATTGGCTGTTGTTGTTGGTTCGACCATTGATCAAGAAACGAGCATCCTAGGGATTAAATTTTATGAAGTGTTTGATTTTATAGGCACTCTATTTTTGAATGCCCTAAAAATGCTTATTATACCTCTCATCTTGTCTTCAATCATCTGCGGTGTTAGTGGAATTGGCAATGAACGTGGCTTAGGCAGAATAGCTGGGAAAACGATTGGTTTCTATTTGTTATCAAGCTTGATGGCTATATTGGTTGGCTTAACTTTCGTAAATATTATCGAACCCGGTATTATTGATGGCCAAGCTGCTGGTCATCGACTTAACTTGAGCTCTGCGAGTGAAGTTTCTGAGCAATTAGAACGCGTAGAGGGGCGCGGAACAGGAGATATCGTTGAAGTATTTTTAAGGATGGTTCCTCCAAATATTGTTAAGGCCGCCGCTGAGGGGCAAATGTTAGGGCTTATATGTTTTGGTATTCTTTTCGGGTTTTTCATGTCGCGCATCAAAGACGACAATAAGATAATTCTTATGCGGTTTTGGCAGGGCATATTTGAAACGATGATGGGCATGACTTTATTCGTTATGAAATTTGCCCCGATTGGAGTGTTTGCCCTGGTAGCAAAGACGGTGACGGCAACGGGATTTGACGCATTTCAGCCGCTAATGTTGTTTTTCTTGACTGTGTTTTTAGCTTTGTCATGTCATATTTTCATTACACTGGCTTTGTTCTTAAGGTTTTTAGGGCGGGTTAAGAACCCATATCTTCATTATAAAGCAATGTTGCCAGCGTTATTAACAGCATTTTCTACCGCATCTTCTTCTGCAACGTTGCCAATCACAATGGAGTGTATAGAAAAAAATGCCAAAGTTTCTAATAAAACGACATCTTTTGTTTTGCCTTTAGGGGCAACTGTAAACATGGATGGAACTGCGCTTTATGAATGTGTTGCTGCTATTTTTATTGCGCAAGCCTACGGCCTAGATTTAAGTATTGCGACACAGTTTATTATAGTCATAACGGCATTGCTAACATCCATAGGTGTGGCGGGCATCCCTGCGGCAAGCCTAGTCGCCATAACGATTATTCTTGGTGTTATAGGGCTTCCTCTCGAAGGTATTGGCATGTTGCTTGTTACAGATAGAATTCTGGATATGATGAGAACAGCCGTCAATGTGTTTAGTGATAGTTGCTGCGCCGTTATTATTGCGAAAACAGAAGGTGAGCAAGGTATATTGGAAGAGCCATGTAAAGCATAGAGACAGAGGGCAATTGTTAGAGTTTTTTTATTTAAGCTTTATCACTTCACTAGCTAAGGCCATAGGTAAAATCAAAAATTGATAGGTAATGTAATTTCACCATTGATAACCTTCACCCCAGCCTTTCTAAGCCAATACTATGAAAAAATTATCTGTACTTCTGACAAGTCACTATCCTACCTTTAAAGTCTTAGTATTTCATTGTCCCTTATCAGAACGAAGAAAAAGTAGCACCAAGGCAAAACAAAAGCCGCTAAAAAGCGGCAATCAAATGAAAGAAAAGCCGTACTATTTTGGCGCACAGCTTTTCTTAATTGTTTGCACTTAAATTTTATGCGGCAGCTTTAAACTGTATTTTTTCTGTTTGAAAGCCTGCCTTAAATTCCGGCAACGCCTGTACGTCCACGATGAAACGTTCCACATTTTGGCCTAAAGAAATTTTTACATTTGGGAAATAATTTCCCCAACTACTGTAAATAGCCATCAAATAATCAACGATAGTTGCCTGATCTCCCAATATAAACGTTTTGTCCGATAGACGTTTATCTACGATTGCCCAAAGTGCCGACGTTTGATCGCCAAGCTGTTGCATTACATTCGCTTGTTCTGTCTCATCAATTTTTACTTTCATAGCGATGGTAAAAAGCTTGGAATATGCCACGTGTAATGTGGCGTAATCGAACATAAGCCATTTTAAAAATTCCGCCTTCTCAGACAAATCTGCTGGCAACATATCGCTATTGTGCTTTTCAAGTAAGTATAAAACAATAGCAGCACCCTCAGTGATGATTTGGCCATCTTCGGTCTTTAAAGCTGGAACGGCATTGGTTGGAACGATTTCCGTATAATTAGGAACATCGTCACGAGCCACAGTTTTAAAATCGACAGCTAGCTTCTCGAGTAAAACAGTAATACCTGTTGAGCAGGTTCCTGGAATTGAATAAAGTGTGTACATAGTAATTTCTTTCTTTTGAGTTTTGGGTTGTAATTGTCAGTTATTTCAAGCAATTCTGCTTAAAAGCGGTTCATGGTTTCATATATTATCCAGTCCAACGGATCTCAATATATTAATTTATTGTGGTACATCTATGATTAGAATTTCTGATGACTTGATAGCCTCTATTGTGACTACGTTAACCTTAGTTATTTCAGCGCCATCACCTTTCGTCAGTCTTTGACCGTCAACCATTACTTCTCCATCAGAAACTAAAAAGTAAGCTTGATTTGTTATGGGGTGTTTTAGAGTTTGTCCTTCATCAATTATACCACCATAAATTCTAGCATCTTGATGAATGTATAAGACGCCATCTTGTTTATCCTCTTCAAATCCAGACACAAGCAAGGGTAATGTCTTCTTAATCATGCCCTTGGGAAAATGCATTGCCTTCCATTGTGGCTTCACTCCTTCATACTTTGGTGTTATCCATATTTGAAAGAGGTTTGTATCTTCACTTTCAAGATTGAATTCTGAATGATAAACACCAGTTCCAGCACTCATAACTTGTACACTACCAGCTTCGATACGGCCTTTGTTCCCTTTCGAATCGTGATGTGTGATAGCGCCTTTGCGAACGTATGTTATAATCTCCATATCTTTATGGGGATGTGTATCAAATCCGGCGCCCGCCATAATCACATCATCATTAATAACGCGTAATGCTCCAAACCCCATTCGGTTACGGTTAAGATAATCCGCAAAGCTGAAATGATAATGCGCATCTAGCCAGCCTAAATCATGATGACCTAAGTCTTTATAAGGATAATGTTTAATCATTTGTTTTTCCTTCCTTTTATGCCTTCAGAATATTTGGAATAAGGGCATCAATAATCGGGAGCTTGCGTATCGCAAATGGCCCACCACCTTGCAAAGCAACACTTACAGCAATAACAGCTAAAAATACTGGATATTCCCAACCACCGCCCGTGTTACTAAAAACCCACCCATTTCCGGCATGTACAAAAGTTGCGCCTAATAAAATTGGAATAGAGAGCAAAGAAGCCAGTCTAGTATAAAGCCCTATAAGTATTGCAGTTCCGCCAACGATCTCACCAAACACAGTTAAGTACGCCATTACAGCCGGGAAACCCTGACTTTCAAAAAAGGCAACCGTTCCAGGCATAGTAAACACCGTCAGCTTAAGTAAACCGTGCGATACTAACATTCCTCCAAAGGCTAGCCTTGCGACTAAGGCGCCATAATTATGCGATTGTTCCTGCGACATTATCTTATTCCTTTCAACATTTAATCATTTGTTTAATCTATAATTAATTCTGACATACGGAATAAAAATTGATAATATACTATAATTGAAATTAATTAATTCTATTTGATTGATAATAATATGGATCATTTATCACGTATTGGTATATTTATTAAGGTTGTAAAAAACGCCAGTTTTGCCGGTGCCGCAAGAGAGCTTGGGATCACAAGCTCGGCTGTGTCCAAACAGATACAGAACTTAGAATTTGAACTTCAGACAAAGCTACTAAATAGAACAACACGACATGTCTCCGTGACCGAAGAAGGCGCAATATTCTTTGAACGCGCTAGTCGTGCTATGGAGGATCTGCAAGAAGCTAAAGAACAAATACACGAGTTAAAGTCATGCCCACATGGCACGTTAAAAGTAAGCATCCCATTCAGTGTTGGAGTAAAGTACCTTGGTAAAGCTATTGCTTCATTTGCGAAACAATACCCTGATGTGAATTTGGATCTAAGCTTTGATGATCGTTATGTCGACATCTCTGCCGAAGGGTTTGATCTTGCCATCAGAATTGGAGCCCTCCCAGATTCATCGCTTATTTCAAGGCGGCTAGCGTCCTGCCCAATTTATATTTGCGCTAGCCCGGAATACATAGAAAAACATGGGACACCTCAACATCCACAAGAATTGGCAGAGCATAACGTACTTGCTTATACACGTAATCAAAGCCCACATGAGTGGCGATATAAAGACCCAAATGGCAAAGAAGGACACGTTAAACTACAAGGAACGTTCAAATGCGATACAGGTGAAATGATGCGCGAGGCTGTTATTGAAGGCGTCGGGATAGCCATCCTTCCTATATTTTATATTGCGGAACCTTTGAAAGAAGGTCTGATCAAGCAGGTTCTTCCAGAATACGTGACCTGGCCAAATCGTGACATACATGCTGTTTTCATGCCTAACCGTTACCTATCAACGCGCCTGCGCTTATTTGTTGATCATCTTACAGTAGCATGTAAATCATTGCCTTGGTCAGATTAACAGTATCAATTGGTTATGGAGGATCGCAACCCCACTGGTCTTGAAATTCAATTTTATAGATATTCAAAAACATAAAAACACCAATTATTTCAGCATCTTCGATAAACGCCTAAGGCCACTATGCAAATCTGAAATACTACAGATAAAGCAAAGGTTTGCAGCTTAACATTATTATTTAAAACATAACCAAGCGCTAGCCTGAGAAACCTGCTTCATCATAATCCTCAAAAGAACTTGCTATAATTTCTTCTATAGCGCTCGCCTCTTCATCAGTAAGGGCCGAGAACTCCTTTTCACGGCGTTTTTTAGGAATTGCACCGTCATTTTGGCGGGTAAACATAATTAAATTCTGAGCAAGACGATTAGGCATCTCCACACATTCCATGATATTTTTCTCAGCTTCATCATGTGCGGTAAGATATGATATTTCACGTGGTAAATCATTATCTACCGTTGTTATTACACACTCATACAAGAACTCAGCAACTTCTGTGGCATCAAAATAGCGATAAATATCTGCTGTATCATTGGTTACATTAACATTATGATCCTCAGTCGATTGCCATTCAATGAAAGGCATAAGGGGCGCAGAATGGCTTTGCAGAACAGACTGGTAATCCGCAATACGGTCCAGCATCACGCTCGATACTGGAAACACCATATTAGGAGGTGAAAATTTGCGCTCAGCTAAAACATGGTGAACAAGACATCTATGCAATCGCCCATTACCATCCTCAAGAGGATGAACATACACAAACCCAAATGCGATAATAGCCGCTTGGATAACAGGATCTACGTCTTGCGGGCGCATTCTATTATTACACTTATCCAAAGCCGCCATTAGATCAACCACGTCATCTTGACGCGCACCTATAAACTCAGGAATTGGATCATTATTATGATCTCGCTCACCAAGAAAAACTCCTACATCCCTATAACCAACCTTTGTAAAACGATCATCCCCAAGTAAAATACTGTGCAAACGCTCTATTTCAGTTTGATTAAGTGGTTTTTTACCTGCTTGTAAAACAGCCTGTCCCCAACGCTCGAGGCGGTTTCTTGGCGGCCGTTCGCCTTCAATGGCAAAACTAGCACCGCTATCCGCCAATAACATAAAGCTGGCGGCGCGCGTGATTAAGTGCTGGCTTGTTCTCCCAATAATCGTTTTAGCCTTATTGGCCAGATCTAAATCAATAAAAGACTTCAGCTTATCCGTTTTTTGGATAACAGGGCAAAAGCCAGGATTCCCTAGCAAATTATCCCTTACACGGTGCCGCTTTGATAACTCAGGATTACTCGTAAAATATTTTTTAGAATCCAGAGCATCAATTGCTCCAACCATTGGAGCATCTTCAATATCAAGTGCTTGACCTAGTAGAAGCTCATAGAAAAACCATATACGGCGCGCAACTACTCCAGTCGGTGTCGCCCGTATAAACGCCTCAATATCGGCTGGTGGTATTTTTTCAAAAGTACGTTTTAAGATTAATAAATCAATATTTTCATGCTTGAGCGCAAACACAATATGATCAAGTGGCGTTTCATCTGGGGCATACCTCTTATCAAAAACTTGCCATACCCCTTCTTTTCTCTGTGAGCCAGTTATATGTTTTTCAGAAACACAACACGTTTGCCGCACAGGAGCTTTAATATTCAATCCGTGAACCAAAGCAGCCCACCCTACAAGGCGGGTATTCTCCAATAAAGGCTCATTCTGAAAATATGTTGGTACAACTATATTAAATATCATATATCGAAAACCCCTCACAAACATCGAAAAACGCACAAATTTAATAACTAATATCGAAAAACGATAACACAAACTAACATCGAAAAACAACAATTGAAATCGAAAAACGGCAATAAACACGACTAAATATCGAAAAACACACAAATATAACAAAAAAATAGCAGGATTTTGTTTTTCGATGTCTGTCCTGAATAGTGTAGATTACGATGCCTACGAGGAAGATATCCTACAAATTATTCAGGATGCTCGTATTCTGGCGCTATTTCTAAATTTGAAGCGCCATACAATGACAAACTATTCCTCAACCACAAATGATAAACCTTATGATCTCCCGTATAGTTTTTTGAACAGTCAACATTCCAACGTCGCAAGAAATATCCCGCAACAGCAGCCCTCACATTAATTTTTACAGCCCCGTCGTCCATATTATACTCACGAATAATAGTCTCTTTACATTGTAAACCAGGATGCGGGACAAGTTCCATCTCCACAATTCTATTCCACTGATTATCCGCCTCTTTCAGCTCATCACTCTGGACTAAATCTCCCATGAGGATTTTTGTACATTCTATTCGATTAACCACAAAGTCTCGGAATTCCTTTCTTTTCCTATCATAGCCTCGAACATGCCATCTCAAACCATTATCAACGAGAACAGACGGAACGAATTCTCTCTCTGTACACCCGCTACCTAAAGACCAATAACGCATCTCTACAGCCTTCTTGAGATGAATCGCTCGACTAATTTGTGCAATAGTTTCTAAATTCGGAGCATTTATTTGATTAGGCTTTTCAGAAACCACCCCCATATCCCAAAGCAATGAGAAAACCTTAAGAACACCGTGACTATAAGCAGCTTTAAACCCTTCCAAGGAGGAATACTCCTTCCGAGATTTATCATAGTCCATATTTCTTGAATGCATCTCCCTATAAAGAGATAAATCCCGCGTTGCAGCTGCACTACTAACACCAAAGTGTTCAACAATTCCCTTACGCTGTACACCACCCAAAAAAGACAAACAAAGATCAATATACTCCAATCGTTTAATTTGAGATCTACTTAGCCCTTTAGCATTTACCGTCATTACAAACTCCTAATTTTTACAACTTGTAGCACCAATCATTTTTGATGTCACTAGGAATCAAAAAGATCTGTTGACCAAGTCATTTTGATCTTGTATGTTGTGGTTATTGTCAAAACAAACAGGAGATAATCAATGGCTACCAATCCCCCAACAGGTGACGGTCACCGTAAAGGAAGTGTTCGAAAACGTTCACAAACCCAAACGCCATCCGGTAATTGGATCAAACGAGACTCGGACACAGGACGGTTTATGGATGTCAAAACTTCGGACAAAAAGCCTTTCAAAGGCGTAAGAAAGGAAAAATAATGCCTGGAAAAAAAATTCATATGGCGGCGGCTGCCGGAATAGGCGTAATCACCTTCTTTGCACTAGACGATGAGCCTTCCGAAAATATAAATCAAAAAATAACCGATGGAATCGCAATACTGGCATCCAGCGTTTATGGAGGAAGGCTTCCTGACATTATTGAACCAGCATCCTCTCCAAATCATAGGGCCTTCTTTCATAGCTGGGCAACGCTAGCAGGAGTATGCTGCTTAATGCACCATTTTTATAAATGGTCACCAACAGACCCTAAACAAAAGACATTAAGAAAAGCACTAATTGCTATGTGCACAGGGTATTCCAGTCACCTGTTATTAGACTCAAGAACCCCCAAATCCCTTCCACTACTCTAAAACTATGAACCGAGAGAGAACATAGATATGTCTATAAATATAATACATCTGAATAAATTTCTAAAGTTGATGTACTTGCCAGAAAAAAAATTAATATCCGAGCTTAGAAAGGATATTAGAACTGAAATACACAAACAGTCTGGACAAAAATCTGGGGGTGGAGATTTTTATCAGCCTATTTGGCACGATATAAAACAACATGTCTTAGGCAAAACTGACTTGAGTGAAGCAACAAAGCGTCGCATAGAGGCCAACGAAAAAAGGAGAAATTTATACCCACGTCTTGAAGAAGGGTTTTTAAAACTATGGAAACGCGGCGACAACCAAAAAGTTGACATCATAGACAGAACTCCCAAAGGGCGATATGTGACGCCCCAAGGTCACTTAACGATCAAGGTTGAAAACGTCATGGCTGTATCAATAGATGGAAACGAGCGGTTAGGATATCCTTATTGGTTTTCAGACCCCGCGTTATCCGAAGAGAGTGCTCGTGTAGGCCTATGGATTATGGAGCAAGCTCTCAAAAATGAAAATGAAAATCACATGCGTATTTTCGACATTATTAGATCAGAATACTATTCACTTCAAAATACTCCGTTGAACGGTGATGAAGAGCAAATATTACTGAGTAACTTCCAAAAAATTACAAATTTACGCGAAAAGCTTATTCTTGAATATCCAGCTCATTACTCTCAAGAAGGAGAATACAAAAACACCGCTTAAATTGCTCCAAAATGAATTTAAACTAATAATAACCATGTTATAAATAATATTCGCACAAGATTTTTTCAAAAGAGCATTGCTTGTAAAGCACTTCCCACGAATACATAAAAGCTCATATAGCATATATGTATGACAAAACGAGATAATAAAAAACCAACACCATTCTCATTGCGCCTCTCGACAGAAGAGCGAGAATATCTAGACACACAATCTGGTGATACACCTCTTGGCGAATATATAAGGTCTAGAATCCTGGATAACCCACTCCCACGCCGAAGACAAAAAAAGCGTAAAAAGCAACCAATCAAAGACTATCAGATACTAGCACAAATATTTGCGCTCCTAAATGCTACGCATATACCGAGCAACCTTAACCAGATAGCAAAGGCCATAAACAATAACGCGCTTATAGTTACTCCAGAAACAGAAAGCGCCATACGAGAAGCTTGCGAAGCGGTAATATCTATCCGAGATAACATCACCAAAGCCCTTGGCCGCCGCACAAAGGATAAGACATGATCCTAAAGGGTTCCCAGCGAAAAAATGCGGCACAGGTCGCTCAACATCTTCTCAAAACTGAAGAAAATGAGCATGTAGAGATTCATGAGATTAAAGGCTTTTCTTCTACCAATATAGGAGATGCTCTTAATGAAGCAGAAACCATTAGCCGTGGCACCAAATGCTCACAATTCATGTTTTCTGTTTCCCTTAATCCTCCGCAAAACGAAAACGCCCCGATTGAATATTTCGAAGATGCTATCGAGCAAATAGAAGAAAAAATGAACTTAAAAGGCCAACCGCGCATCATCATCTTTCATGAAAAGGAAGGGCGTCGTCACGCACATTGCGTCTGGTCACGTATTGATGCAAAAGAGATGAAAGCAATCAACCTTCCCTACTACAAACAAAAGCTCAATGACGTTTCAAGACAGCTTTACCTCAAACATGATTGGGAACTTCCCAAGGGCTATATTGATCGTCAGTTTCGTAATCCGCTTAATTATACTTTAGCAGAATACCAACAGGCGAAACGCGCAGACATAGATCCTAAAATGCTGAAAGCCTTGTTCAAACAAACCTGGGATAGATCAGATAATAAACAAGCGTTCATAAGCGCTCTAAAAGAACATGGCTTTACTCTTGCACGTGGCGATCGACGAAGTTACGTAGCCATAGATTATCAAGGTGAAGTTTATTCAATTAGTCGATGGAGTGGTGTAAAAACACGAGCCCTAAAAGTCAGATTAGGCAACTATGGTGATCTGCCTTCCATACAAGAAGCAAAAACCGATATTAGCAGAAGCATGACCCCGGTTTTACAAAACTTCATACAGGACATTCGCAAGCAAAGAACTAAAAAATACCTACCTCTTAAAAATGCAAAACTAACAATGCGCGACCAACATAGACACTCGCGTAATAAGCTAGAACACACACAAAGCAACAGGAGTGAAAGAGAAGAGCAACAACGCCTAAATCGCATCCCCAAAGGCTTAAAAAGCTTACTCTCTCACATTACTGGCAGATACCGTAAAATTCTAAAGCAGAACACACAAGAGACAGAGCATTGCAACAAACGTGATCGTAATGAAAAGAACGATATCATAACCAAGCAAATACAAGAGCGCCAACGCCTTCAAGAGAAGGTACAAACTGTACGACAGGAGCATAACGAAATAATGCTACAAATGCGTGAAGATATAGCCCGCTATATTGAGATGAAAGAGCAAGGTAAAAAGGAAGAATACAGCTTCACCCTACAGCAAACCCAAAACAACAACCAACAGCATGATATGGGAATGCCGGGCGGGCGGGCCTGAAACGGCAGGGTAAAGCCCCAAGAGGTGGCACTATAAAAAACACTACAAAAGAAACAAAGGCGCTCATTCAAGCGGCCTTTTAAATCACAATTCATAAAAACCAATTCATCACTTCTCAACGATGATCATATCATCTTGAGTTTTGTTAATATCAAACTCTAAAGCCAGCCATTCAGTGGCCACTTTATACTCCACATAAGCAGGAGATCCCCAGAACATGACACTGTTCTCTTTTCTTCCCCAACTCGAACTATCAAGAAGAGCTATCTCACGTTTTTTGGCATCATAAGCACGCGCAGAAACTACAGGCCATACGGAGTTATAAACTAATACAGAAGAGCCCTTAGGGTAAGAAAAGTTATGGTCTATCAAACTAACACCATTTTTACTCTCCCCCTGTCTAATGGTCTTCTTCTCGATTTTTGCGGGATAACTAAAGACCACTTTACCAGAAATCTTATCAAGCTTAACACTTTCGCTCGACTCATTATTAGGCTGACCAAATAACACTATAAAATTGGTTTGCCCCATATGCTCCTTATTAGCTTTAAAATCAACATTCTGATTATTCAGGCTAAGCTTGATGCCGCTATAATCAGGTTTCGCGAAATACGTATTAGGTTTATTAGGAAGAATAAAATGCAAAAACCTGCGTTCTTTTCCATCATAGTTAGCCTTTTGTTTATATTCATACGTAATACTACCCAAATCAGTTTTGCTCACCTCAAGTAATTCTGGCTCTGACTTAGGAGCTACATAACGCGTTCTTCTAATTGGTGACTTTAACTCTCCAAAAGAGAATTTAGGCTTTTGATAGGCTGTAAAATCAATTTCAACCTTCTCATCCTTATACACGTAGTAAACTTCTACGCTATGAGGTGTACCAGATACTCCGAGCGTCATATTACGGGCTTTGTACTTACCTTGAACCCCTGGTAATGCTATGGACTCTTGAGGGGACATCCAGGAGGCTCCTGATGTCTTTAAACGCTTTCCATCTTTATTGCGGCAAATCACAACAAATTCTTTTTCACCCTCATCATAAGGATTGTATAAACTTAAGCCAACAGAGCCATTGCCGATCTCAGTTAAGGTGACTGCTGAGACAGATTTTTTCTGCAACTTACCTTTATCGTCAGCACTTAACTGAAAGCTCTCAACACCTGTAGGCACATCAATTTGTAAGCGCCCTTTTAGCTCATGAATTTTAAGATCAGATGAGATCTTATGAATTTCCTCACTCCAACTACCGTTTGAATAATACGGGTATTTAGCTTTGTATTCCTTCTCAGCTGCAGTAAAATCACGTGTTACTACATTGCCATCCTTGTCATACCCCTCAAAGGCGACCAAGGTTGGCTTGCTATTTTTAAGGCTAGAAAGAAAGAACAGGTCACCCTCAAGCTCAAATTTACTGCCATAACCTCCATTGATAAAAAAGCTATCAGCATAACGTTTCTTAAAACTGCTCAGGTCACTATAAGCTTGAGGAATTGGCGCAGGGCTTTCATCGATCTCATCAGCAACATGCTGTTCTACTTTTTTAGAGCGCCTTTTTGAAAAATTCAGGAAATCAGAGGATCCTACCGCAACGAGTTTCCACTGAAACTCCTTAAACTCCATGTAAAGAACAAGCTTATCAACATTCACACGGAAACGGTCAATACGATCAAAAAATGCATACCACGAAAGCGTTTCAGCACTGCCCTGCTCTTGGTTTTCTTTCTGCTTTTGTCTACTAGATTGCTTCAAGTTACCTGTCTTAATAAAAGCCGCCAACTTATCAGGTGCAACCATTTCATCGACCATTTTATCAATCATCGGCCTAAAAGCTTTAAGCATGCTATTTGTTAAAGGGTCACCACCACTGCTTTGTTCTATGGATGTATCGACCTGTTGCTTGATAGAATCTCGAACAGAAACAAAATCAATATACTGGGTCATCCCCTCTTCTGAACCAGTCTTAATAGCTTGAAACATCTGGTAGCCTGCATAATACGGTGATGCAGCATATATTGAGCAACAAACGAGTGCAGCGCCTATTGTAGTTTTAGAAATGAAGCCCATAAAAAATGTCCCTTATATTATTTTGTTAATGATCATAATTATAAATTTTGAAATGCGCTATTTTTTACGTGCCCTTAAGGCAACTTGATAAGACTTTTCTGTCCATTCCAATAATTCATCTGTATCTTCCAGTATCTCAGCTGGCAATTTCCAATTCGAAACAACGATCGTCTTCCCGCCTTTCTCATAGGTAAAGGGAGCGCTGTCTAATGCTTCAAAATCAGCCCTATTACTATCATCTACCTTGAAGTAAATTTCATCTTTGAAAATAAGGGCAATAGGAAGACCACTTTTACGAATGGCGTAACCACCAAACATACGACATGAACTAATTTCACCAAAAGGCTCCATTAAATCCAGGATATATTCCAAAAATTCATTTCTTGCTACTGCCATATGATAGCTCTTTTCTAAAGACTTCTGTGCGATGATACTCCAAATAGATAGTCTGCCCTTTAGAGAACACTCCAACATTGGCTCTTGGATCAATCCCCCAGGTTGTCATTAACTCTTTTGTCTTCTCATCAAAACACAATATTTCGCCAGAATTAGTGAAACTAATCCAGCCCTTATCAAATAGCTTATCAACATGAGGAGATAACAATAGGCCGTTATTACCATCCAATCGCTCATTATTAGAGCATACAGCCCATGGCTTGATATGGCTGGCTATAAGGAACGCCTTAACATCAATGCCAGTGACGCGGCAACACGTTTCATTTAAGGATACGCGCATTTTAAAAACACCCTGCCCTCGGCGCGACTTTACCAGTTGTTCTTTTTCAGTATCCCCAGCGTCCTGAGCCAAGATTTCCTGCTCAATACTTACCTCATAAAGTTCACGACGCTCATCATCCAATGCGATAGAAAACTCAGGATTAAGACTTACAATTTCCTGTAGTAAAAAATCACCCAATGGCTCACTAATTTCAGCAAGATAACAACTCTGATTTCCATTCCCATTAGACTGAATAGGAGAATATTTTTCAGGTAATAACGGAACAATTTCATCCAAATGTCTTTTAGGAACAAGAGGCTCGGAAGCCACCTCCCAATTAATTTTAACCAACCATCCAGTTTGATCCCAACCATCACCTTTAGAGCCAAACTCTACTGGCTTATCTGCTGTTTGGCATAAACTCTCAACTAACCCCACAGCTCTTATTACGGCGCTCGCATAAGAAAAAACAACGTCACCAACTTCTACACGCGTTAGATTAATATAGGTCTGGTTTCTAGAACCATTTCTATTCTCTTGCGGCGACCAAATATAACCACCCTCAAGCTCTTCCTTACATGTCTGCTTATGATTAACCCACCAGTGAGCCATTTATCTCTCCCACATTACGAAGCAACCGCAAACCTAGTCAGCGCATCTTCTGTTTTTTCTGAGAACTTTGGATTCCCTTTATATACTTCTGAAGACAGCCATTCTTTCTCATCGTCTGCCTTATCGATAGAAACGATGGCTTCCCACCCTTTAGTGCTTCCATCACTGCCATCTTTCCAACCATAGCCACGCTTCTTCAGAATATCTTTTGCTTCAAACGGCGCATATTCAGCCCTAATGGTAATACTGTCTTTTTCTGCAGTATTCATCATCTTCTGAAAATAACTCTCACCAGAGTCATCAACTTGCGCAAGTATTGCAAGACCAGCCAAACAATCCTTATCAGCTTGGTGAGGCTCAAAAAAGAAACCTAGGTCAGATGCTAAATGCGTAAGCTTCAAACTCTCAAAACCAAGCTCTCGCCATGGCACATTACTCATAGAACACGCCCACTTCTTCTCAGAAAACTTAGCGCTGATATCATGCGTAAAGGGTCGATCAAAAGCTGCATTATGAGCAATCACAAAATCAGTTTTCTCTAAGATTTTATCGATTTCCTCTATATCTAAGCTCTGACCTACAAGCATATCCATTGTAAGTCCAGTCAGATCAATAATCTCTTGAGTGAGTGGTGCTGACGGTTCCTTAAAACCAACATAAGGCGGATACACTCCAATGATCATGGAGCGATCTGTGGCAGGATCTTTGGCGTAGAGAAACGGTAGCATGCATATTTGAATGACTTCATCATCACTATGAGAAACACCTGTTGTCTCAGTATCAAGATAGACACCTCGGTGAATGGTATAATTCTCATAACCACCTTGATTAGTGATATTCACCTGACGCGGATTAGGAAAAATAACTTTACGCATCACTAAATGACTATCAGATACCTTTAATAAATCTATGGCCTTCTCATATCCTGTATCATCGTAGAATTTTAAAATAGGTTCATTCATATAAACCGCCCCTACACCATTATATTTGTCAGGCCTCTAATCTAACGATCTTCCGGAGCGATGTCTTTAGCCATTTTACTAAACTCCATAATTTTCATACAAATTTTTATCGATCATTTTAATTAGTCCAAAATTAGAACATTTTATTTTCCGTTGAATTAATAGCTTTTAGCTATCAAATACATCCATTTTTCAAAAAACTTTAGCAACAGTAGCAGAGCCATTTTCAACAATCATTTTAAAATCTGATTTATGTGCATCCACATGATCACCCCATTCAGCCACATTAGATTTTGCTAGCTCATAACCAGCAGGATCTATCCAAGATAATACCCCATCATTATAAATAGGAATTACAGTGTATTGCCCCAGCAGCCCATCTGTGCCAGTTAGCTGAGCTTGATATACGATTTCTTCAGCATTAGTTCTCTCACGCCCCGGTAAACTCATTTGCCATTGAAGAAATAACTGAGGGTCAATCCAATCATCGGCATCTATTTCTTCATACTCGCTCTCAAGCCATTCTTGAAATTCAGGTTTTTTGTCAGCCGCCACAGATCTGGTTTTTGCAATGCCCTGAGCAAGTACGAATGCAACGAATGGGTCATGAGTACCCCACCTGAGTAGCTCTCGCACCCAGAAACCAAACCATGGCAAGCCTGTTGTCTCTTTCCACGCTTCTAGACTTGGAATTGTCAAATGACCCTCAGCACCATCAGCCCACGCCCTTGCTACCACAGCACCAGCAGCAACTCCGAGGCGAAACTCCAAGTTTTCGGAGACAAAACGTTGCCACTCTCGTAGCGTGTCTGCTTGTGGACCACTAGCTTCTGGATCGTTGAGCCACCAATTTAAAACCCCTCTCCAATTTGCAAGTACATTTTGCGCTTTCACTGCGTCCCGCACATAAAACCCAAATCCTTGGTCTTCGCTTATCAAACCTGCCAATGCGGCAAAGACAGTACATCGCTCCTGAATGGATAAAACTCCATAGCTATTGGCTGAGGCTAAAATTTCTTTAATATCTTCAAATACACCATCAAATCGCTTGCCCATATAAGGTGGAAAGCCATATTGGTATAATCGCTTACGTTCACCTTCATCAGGGTAAATAGTCTCAACAAGAGCTGCGCCTCGCTTTATAAATGCACTTTCCATCCACTCTTCTTGTACTGCGGCATATGTAGAGAACGTTTTGGCCCAAAGCTCCGTTAAGAATTTCTCAGCACTTTCACCATCAATTACATCCATATGACCAATTTCCTCAATGGCGCTTAAAAGCACACCATCAAGTTCATCTAGCGTATCGGCTAGTTGAGCGTCCTGAGATTTATGCCCCATTGCAGCATGATCAGAGATATCTGATGGAGAAACTCTATCTAGCCAATCTAGATAATCGTCCTCATTCTCTACAAAACCACTCTCAACTGCTTTAATAAAAAGTGTTCTGACGAGCAAAGCTAAAGGACTATCCATATCCCCCACACAGCTTTCCTCAGCAACAAGCCTTTCGCGAAGATTTTCGTAATCTGATCTTAAATTTCTCACTTGTCGTCTTTGGGTGGGTTTCATTCCATTTGCTGTCGTGGACGGAGCCTGAGGCAAAGCTATCAAGGTCAACCCTTCCATTGAACGGGCTGCTCCGGGCCTTCCTGCGCGACCTGAAAGATTTCTAAATTCTGCAGTTGATAATGGTATTATAACGGCTTCTTCCTCATCAGGATTGTATGATTGTCGCCGCAATTGAGGTAAGAAAATAATATCAAACGGCAGGTTAACACCCTCAGTTAGTGTTGCCGTGGCAATTGTAATCGAACAGATTCCTCTTTCAATCAAATTTGTCATCAACAGACGAAGCTTCTGGGGCATTTGTCCATGGCTAGTAGCAACACCAATCCTTAGCAATTGCACTTCATATGAATCTTCACCGCAATAATCAATGCAAATTGCCATCGTTTCATCATAGAACTCTTGTAGCCAAGGTTTTTCTGGCGGCTCAAAGACCATAATATCGGCCCATTCTTCCAATTGAAGAGCTTCGGAATACCACTTCATTGTTTGCTCGGGAACTTGTGTGAGTGAAATTAAAACACGACGACCACTCTGTCGGAAGTGCATAGAAGTCCAAAAAATTTCTAGTTGGTTATAACAATTCAAACTATTTCTCATGCCAGGAGGCAGTTGAGGCATAGCTTGAATTCTGAGACGAAGGTATGGCGAACCTTCTCTGCCAACAATAGAAAGAGGTGCTCCATTCATTAAATCAAGTTTAAGCTCGGGAGCCGATCCAGACCGTACTTCCAATACGCCTATAACTTGGCGAGTGCTCCTATAATTCAGGCCAACTGGATGCGCATCTTCCTTTGATTCAATCCACCTTGAAACGGGCCCTGCCGCACCTCCAGCTACAGCGGTCAAAGCAATTCGTGCAACATCCGGCGATTGAACCAGTATTCTAGATACGAAACTTTCCAATCTAAGAGAACGATCCGAATGCTTCGCAAAGTTTTTTGCAGCATACTCAGGGTCAGCAGGAACAATTTGATGTGCTTCATCAATGATAAGAAGTTTTAGACGCGAAATAATAATAGGCCCTAGATATCGCATTAATGCATCAGCTTTTTCAACGGTCGCAATAAGAACGGTGGGGCGGTCAGCATCCAGCCAATAATCCGTTACTCCCCAGTCATTCCCCCCATAAAGGCCTGTAATTATAAATTCATCACCCATTTCCCGAGTAAGCTTTGTTTCAACTTCACCCGCTAAAGCCCTTGATGGGACCAAATAAATGGCTAAAGGAGCCATAAGAGGATCATCATCAATTAATAACAATTCTTTTATTAGAGCAAGATTGGCAACCAATGTCTTCCCTGATCCCGTAGGAGTACAGAGAGCAAAAGACGATTGAGCCAACAATCGTTCTATACCAGCAAGCTGAGATGGCCAAAGAATTCCCCGTCCATTATGATATTGACGCCTTGCTAGGGTATATAATCTACTCTTTTTAGTAAGATCAAATTCTGCAAGTCTATTGATAGATTTATATATGGAGGCATCATTGAACCCAGAAGCCACTTCACTCAACATTGCCATCAATAGCGGTATATCGCTACTGAACACTCTTGTTGCCATACGTTGCATAGCATCAAGTTTTTCTAACCCCTTTTCTAATCGACCTTGATCACCAGTTCTCAAAGAATAAGAAATAAGCCCAATAGTGCGAGTGAGCTCAACAGTGATATACCAAGAAACAGCATCATCACCTTCGTTTAATAGACGAGATGAAGACGCCTGTTCAGTTAATTCAGGTGAGTTCTTCCAAAAATTGGTGGCCGTTTTAATTACAGCATCAAAATCAGCTTGCAAAAAAAAGGAAAATAAACGCCACCCCTCCTCATCTGACGAAATTTGTTTCAACAAACCTTTCGCCATTGCTGGTAGACCACTTAGTTGATAGGCCGCTCCCGCAAGAAGGCTTATTGGCACTTCATTATTTAGCCTGTCTTCAGAACGAGCCAACCATTCTAGTTGTTCTGCAGCTCGTTTATAGCATTGAATAGCGCTTAAAGAAGTGGCTCCTTCTATATCTCTAAAAATTCCAGCGACATGTATCAGGTTATAAGCACTGGATAATTGTTTAGAAGAGTCGTCATCACTCCATCCAATTAATTCTACATCCCAAGTAGTTTGGAGGCATCGAACGAAGGATCGAGCTTGAGTGGGGGTTAATAAATTTTCCTGAGCTAATGCAGTTTGAATAGATTTAGCAACCTCCAACCTTTGATCATCTAATCTTGGCATAGTTAATCCTCATCATTCCATAAACTCGCATAGAGTTCTTCAACCAATTCCTCACCATCACTCAAAATCACCTCAACAACCTGAAGATCATTGCCCGCTGTATAAGCTGCTGGAACTTCTTCCCACCCGATGAAAGAAGTGCGTTCCTTGCGAGAAGCTCCTCCCTTTCCAACAATTACAACAAGATCTGTTTTCGGCACTGTCTGTGGGCTGTAGGCTGAAAGCAGCCTATCCATTGAAAGAATTGTTTCAGCATGACCGTCTGGATCAATTTCCTTAAGTGCAATTTGAAGTTCCCTAAGACCATTGGGTGGGTTCACTTCTTTGTTCAATTCAGCCCAAACACCTTTTCCTTCTTGCCTTAGCTCCTCGCCGGAAACCTTTGGCCCTAGCATTAAGTCATCAACTGCGCTTTTTGTTAATGTCTTCCGCCATTTGGCCTCACCAGATATCAACCTATCAACTTCACCATCTTCATCGACGGAAATGCCTATAAAATCTGTGCCCAACCTTCCGATTGTTTGGCGTTCTTGCTCGGGATCTCTCACCAATGTGTAAAGATATTTTTTTGCATCATCATGAAACCTAAAAAGAAATACAGGCACTTTCCAATCATGGTCACCGACTAAATCATATGCCTCAACTATTAGACCTGTTAATGCCTCACCAAAGAACCCTTTCAAAGTAGTTAGGTGTAGAGAAGAAGGATAGCTAACTTCAGCAAGCCCTGCAGCGGCGTCGGGGTGAAGATCGATGCCTATGAACTCATGAAAGATTGTTCTCGCATCCAAGTGAGCCGATTCGAAGTAAGGAACTAGTGTGGCAAACAGATCAACGTCTTTAGCCTTTTTCTGCTCAAGCAATAAGTGCCCATAATTTCCTGCAACACTAGGATATTTTTCTAACCATTCATCTAGATCAGGAGGTGGGCAAGTATGAAGTGCCATTACTGTCCTTAAAATTATTCAACATTCGCAATGCCCACTTTAGGTAGAAGACATTTCACCTACACAACAATACTAATCATCAGTTTATTTTGTAAAGGCATTTTACAACTTAACGAACATACCCAAAAAAACTAAATTATCTATTGCCGCCTAACAAACAACCCTCCACTGGCAAAAACAGTGGTGCAAATCCAAATTGCGCCAAATTGGTTGAAGGGATTACACAAGAGGAAATAACCCCTCTCTTTGCTCCATAGGTGTCAGAAGGAGAGATGATACATCCCTTTTGATCATGGGGGTTTAAAGGGCGGCAAGAGCGCTCCCCTAAATGGTAATTAAACAACCAAATGTTTATGCATGGATTGGTACAAGTGGAGAGGACAGTTCTCCAAAACCTATGAGCGATAAAACGGCGATACGTTTATGGTGTAAATAGGCTCAATGCCCTGTCGCACCACCTGCCAGAGGGATGCAACGGGAGAGCGCTAGCGTCTTCCCTTGCCTAGATGGTGTGTAGTACACACACATCTTGCAGAACGACTTAACTCTACTTTTCAGATATATTTTCCGCTAACGAAAAACACGCATCCCCTGCTCCAAGAAAACAACGCCGCCCAAGCTATGGGCGACCGCACGATACCATGAGGCATCAACCTAACCAGCAGGAGGTGCCACAAATGACAAAACATGAAACCACATTAACCATGCACAAAGGGGCTTACCAAATACCAAATATCGAGGAGTTCATCAATGCAGTCATGACGCTCCCCGATCAAAAAGAGGCCCGCACTCTAGTCGAAGAACAAGCCGGACTGATCTTCGATATGGCAAGTAGCGCAGAGCTTAGTCAACTTGAAACAGATATCACAGACACACAAGAACCCTACAACCAATCTCAGAAATCTATGGCGGAACAGCAACGCCAGCTTTCCGTTACGACACCAACCATAAAAGCCGCCACGTACCTCAGTGATACGCAAAAAACAAACACCGCAACAGGAAAATCATTGGCACAGGTCAAAGATATATTCGTTGGCCTGACCGCTTTGCTTTTGGGTTGCGTCGTTGTGATGATGGGAGGCAGTAACGTCTACGCCATCATTATGGCATCAGGCACCCCCGCTTTTCTCGATAACCCTAATCTCGCCATTATGCTCTCGGGGTTACTGCCTATCGGCAGCGTAGCACTGAAGTTCTTTGCCAATTATCTGCCTCACGATAAAGCAAAGAAACGCTACACCATGGTTATGTACGGCCTGTCTGCCCTAAGCCTTATTGCGTGGGTCATACTTTTTGGCCTGACATTCAAATCTTCCGGCGCAGGAATTGACTGGGACAGCTTTGACACCCAAACCAGTGGCGGAAAAGACGAGCTCTTTACCATTATCCAGCTTTTATCGGAACTTTTCATTGGCGCAACATTGTTCATCGTTTCGAGCGATATATTCTCGATCTACTCCCCAACAACATTGCTGCCTAATCCGGCATATCAAGAGCACATACAAAACCTTGAAACCCTTCGCAGCAACCACGAAAAGCTGGCCAACGAATACAAACAAAAGCAAGGCCGTTTGAAATCACTTAATGCCGCCCGCAAGGCATATATCAACACACAGCTTGCCGCGTACATGCAACAAGCTGCGCGCCTTAACGGTATTCCAACCCCAACCACAAAAAAACAGAAGGAGACAAAGAAGATGAAAAACTTTGTTATAAACACACTATTCGGACTTGCACTGCTGACAGGGATCAACAGTGAAGCACAGGCCAGAAAACTCATGATCGGTATTTCACCGGCATTGAGTGAAAACGAAGCAAAAGCTCAAACAAAAGAGCTTCTACAATTCCTGACCCGAGAAATTCAGCCCAGCGAACAAGCTATCATATTTGATGCATGGAGCCTGCAATCCATAGGAACATTCTCTGTTCCGACGAACGCGGCCTATAACGTCGAAAAGGCAAAGCTACAGGCGAACCGTTCTCTGGTTGCCAAACTTATGCGCAGAAACAGAAGATACAACGCACGCCTTACAAGCACCGTAAAAGGTGCCGTAAAACTGCCTCAGTTTTTGCAATTCCTTGGAGAAAATTACGGCCCATTGAACGACACGGATATCCTGATATTAGGGTCTCCCATTTATCTCGATATACAAAACCCTCAAATGAGCATGACAGAAGGTAGACTAGCAAGTGACGGTCATTTTACCGCACCACCTTCAGATACACCTTTCTCTGTTATAGGCAAAGAAAACCTATTAAGCGGAGCGCGCGTTCATATTTTCATTCGCAATCGTAACTGGGCAATTAATGATCACTACGCCTATCTGGTTAAAAGAATGTGGACGTTATTCATTGAGGGACAAGGCGCAGTTCTATCCAACTTCACAAGCGATGCCCAGACCTATTGGCTACGTGTATCCAACAACGCTGATGCTTTACCGCATAGCTTCAAACGCGATGAATTAGCCGGAAAGCTGGAGACATTGGTTATAGCCAATAAGCAAAAAAATACCTTGCCTATATATGAACGCGACCTAACCACCACTCCTCCAAATCCCAGCGTTCTTCGTATGGCCGAGCATGTTGAAATCGGCATTAGCTGGAATTGTTCGAAATGTGATTTTGATCTTTACGTCCGTCCGCACAACAACGCAGAAGTCCTTTACTTCGGACGAACAAAAACCACTGAAGGTCTATACCACAAAGACTTCACTCAAAGCCCACAGCCTAACGGAGGGTTTGAAACGACAAGCTTCACCGTACCTGTCGATTTACGCGACACGCTTATTGCAATCAACTGGTATGGCGGCAAAGCATCGAGCAATGTTCGCGGAGAAATTCGCTTGGCCATTGGTGAGAAAACATATGGCCTGCCGTTTCAAATTAAAGCCGGGAAAGGCAATGCCAGTATAGGTCGTGACCAAACGTTGGCCTCAGGAAAATCGGCCAATAAAAATTGGCTAATTATTAAGCCAAAAGACATCTTAGGGCTTTAACAGACTTCCTCCTCACCTACAGGCCTGCCTCAACAGGCAGGCCTTTTTTTACGAAAGGAAACAACAATGGCCCGCAGACAAAACACACCACTCATGCAACAAATCATTGTTCTGAGCATCATGATTTCCATCATCATCTATATTGAACCAACAACCGAAGAACTCTATTGGCTTCGGCAAATCTGTATCGTTCTTGTTGCCTTTGCCGGACTTAAATTCCTCATAGCCGTTTTGGATATCATCCGTAATTTACTCTTGCGTTGGTACGCCTTAACACCTTCGCAAAAATACGGTTCAGCCAAATGGGCAACAGAGAAAGACCATAAGCGTTGCGGCCAGTTTAAAACCGACGGGCTATTCCTCGGTGTTTCAGCCAAAAGCGGAAAACCATTATTCTTCTCAGGCGAAACACATGGCCTAACCCTATCTCCCGCAGGAGGCGGTAAAACGGTCAACTTCTTTATTCCCGCTTTGCTGCATCTGGGCGACATGCCAATGATCGTACCAGATCTTAAAGGGACACTCGCCTGCATCACAAAACGCACACGTGAGAAGCGGCACAAAAATAAAGTCTACTGCGTCAATCCAGCCCGTTTATTCGAGAAAAAACTCGGTAAGCCTGCGCGCTATAATCCATTACAGATACTCGTCGATAGCTGGGAAAGTGGTCATCACGAGGATCTCATCACAGATGCACAATCCATCGCTCTACAGTTGCTAACAGAACCACCTCAATCCGGGGAGAACTCATTCTTCCGTAATGGCGGGCGCATGATTATCGTTTTTTGCATTCTCTATCTCGTTACCCGAGAAAGCGATACACCGCCAAATTTAAGTGGTGTTCTAAAGCTGCTCCGTAACGAGACATTGCTTAAGGAGGGATTATACCTAGCCTCCACATCTGATTTCATGAAAGGTGATCTCGCCGATATGGCACACGACCTGTTAGCCAAGGTCGAACAAAACGACACACGCCAATGGGAATCTTTTCGTGAAGGCGCAGTCCAAGCCCTCTCAGCCTTCAGCGCAAGTGGCTGGCTCTCAGAAAGCACAAGCGCCTGTGATTTCCGCTTTGCCGATTTAAAGAAAGAAAAGGCCACAGTCTATTTAATCGCAGACCCAACCAGAATGTCTGTCTATGCCCCTTGGCTTGGTTTGTTAGGCTGGTGTGCGTTGACCGAGCTCACACGGTGCCAGAGCCGCAAACAAGTGCTTTTCCTGTTCGATGAAGCCGCCAATTTCAAGATCGAAGGCTTAATCTCAAAACTAACAGAACTGCGCGGCTATGGTTGTCGTGTCTGGTTCGCGCTCCAATCTTTGGATGCCTTCGCAAAGACCTACAGCAAAGAAGATTTGGAAACGCTACTAGAGCAATGTGAATGCCAGCAAATATTCGGCATTCAATCTCATAAAACCGCTCTTCTTATTTCAAGAACCTTGGGCAACACAACAGTAAAGGCCGACAACTATAATCTTGGCCATATTATTCATGATCCGGTGAATTGGAGTGTCGGCGAACATGCAAGGCCACTCCTCACACCCGATGAGGTAAGACAGTTCCCCGGCAGCATTATCCTAATCCGAGGTCAAAGCCCCATTCATGCACACCCAGCGGGCTATCATGAAGTAAAGCCATGGAGTAAATGGGCCGATGTTGATCCCATGTATGGCAAAAAATTCAAAGGAAAAACGAAAGTCCATCTGAGATATTAAAGGAACAATAATGAGAAAAGCAAAAGTCATCCGCTATACAAAACCTAAAAACTTACGAGGACGAACCATCCTCTATCTCTTGCCATTCCTTATTATAATTTTTCTCCGTTTGACACTGGTGCTATCCCCTTTCGTGATTGGTGGATATTACATCTACAAATATGGAATGCCGCATATGCTCTGGGAATATGAGTATTACGGAAGCAAAGAACACCCACACATTACCTCATGCACCTATATCGGTATTTACGGCGCTCGCACCTTTCCTACAAGTGAATGCTCAATAATAAAATTTATGGAATAAAAGAAGCTGTAAATTGATTAGATTCTCAATAATCGTGCATATACACACCTAAGCTATAGCAAGAGCAGGCTCTACATCAAAATTGATCCCGCTCTCTTTAATCGCCCGAAAAACACGACCAGAGCGCAAAGACTTACGCGTCCGGCCAACATTAAACTCGCCTTCACTTGCCTGCTTCATGCACACACAATCTGCAGGATCTACATTCAGTTTATTTTCTTCGGCATATTCCTCACTATGTCCCTTTACATTATTCGGAGCACGTAAAACCTCATCATTAAGCCAGTCTCTGCCGGGACGCGCGGCATTATTCAAAACTCTATTCTGTACTGTACTTTCAGGATCACGCTTCAATAGGTAATTCTGAGGATTGGCATTCATATCATAAATCAAACTCTGCACAGTATGTGCAGCGGTCTGCGGATCTTGCTTATTACTAAACCCCTGAAAATCAAGACCACGAAGACTTGCAATGTCCTCTACATCATCCATAGCCTCGTCAAATCTCTGCGCAGAACGCTCATAGCGGTAGACCGTTCCCAAATCACCTTCCGCATTTTTCCATGAAAAATGCAAGGCAACATTATCTTTCGGATTATACAAGTTCACACTGTTATTACGAGGATCAACATAACCATACGTATGCTCGGATACTAAAAGACTATTCTTTATATAATGCGCAAAATCATCAGGCGTTTCTATAAACAGATCATCACCAAGGCGCTTTGGTGACACAAGCCTCCGTGCATCTTCATCAAAGAAAGCCTTCGTTTCTTCAGCACGAAAGGCATTAAGCCCTCTCATCGCCGGATCATGATCAGTACCTAAGACGTGTTTATTAAACGCATGCCCACGCGCAATACATTCAACATAAGTATCTAGGGTTAATACAGGTTGATCCGGACTATCCATCGAAGTCTCCGCTCAATCCCGTTTTCACGCGTCTGGGCAAACGTGATTTTCTGCCAAAAACAGTCTCTTTAATATCAAGAATATCATCATGAAGGCGGCTATAATCATTCGAATCATAATCATAAAAACCACAAGACGGATAATCACTAAAGACGGCGACAGCAGAGCCGATATCAAGCAATGCAAGCTTATGCAGCCTTAGTATATCAGGCGTATGGGACTGTTTACCAATAACAGATCGGATATCACTCAAGGCATCAAGATCAACTTGACAATCCACTGTTCTGTCATCTGTCGTCTCTGCATATTTCAGAAAATCAATGAGCTTCTTTTTCCATTCAGATGAAGCATTCAAAATAACCTCGTCACCCTCAACAGATTTCAACGTAATTTGCGGCTCTAATATTGCTGTCAGACTTGCCAAAGTAATCACCCTCTATTCTTTTGCGCAGATTATAATCACTTCAACCAAAGATAACAAACTTTTAGAACCACAAAATAGATAATTAACACATTTGCCCAATCGCCCTAAACGGCTTTGGGTTAATAATTTTCGCGGCAAGATCCAAAATCTCCAAACGTGGTACAAGCTGTGAAATATATTGAGGCTTCTCACCCAATTTATCACATCGCATATAGTCACCAAACCAGCGCCTAGAATCATCATCGGTAAACACATCATCAAATTCAGGAAGTATATATTCATCCCCCAGCGCATCGAGTATTTTAGTGCAACACACATCTCGAAAAATATTGACGATCTCTTCAGCTAAACGACGTCGTGATAATCGCAAATCAATCATCGTATGCCATATCAGTACATAGTAACCTTCAGCCAATAAACACGCACCTGGCGCGAGTATTACAGTTAGTTCTTCTTTACAGCCAAAGTGGCAATAGTGGTTTTGTTTCATGATGCTCTCCCATCGGTTAGGAGAGCTGCGCAGCTCTATCGGTTTTAATTAAATGTGGAATTGATCTCATCCCACAACTTCATAATACGTGAAAATAAAGTTTCGTAAGTTTTTCTACTTGACGTTTAGTCCTAAAATCCTTTCCATGAATGGAAACAGTCTGGAAACACATTACGGAAAGTTAGATAAATATGCTGAGCGATAATAAGAAAATATCCATACTGGAGAAAGCTTCCGAGCTATGCAAAAGCAAGTCATACCCTAACTTCACACAAGCCAATATCATAAGACGCGCCCATAAAGATGGTTGGCCGGAAAACCAAACAACCAAAAGCACACTCTCCAAATACCTAGGAAGCCCCGAAACAGCTCACGGCAACGTACCCTTAGTTTTTTATGACGTAATGCTTGATATGATGAAGGAAGACGGCGAAACATTCTCTATATCCAAAGAGCAGGAAAGATTGAGCGCCGATGACTTCTCGCATGTTCTCTCCATGTTTATGAATATTGGCGATCATGATGACAAAGAGGCCAGAGAAAGCCTGCCCGGTGACTATTGGGCATACATGCCTTCCATAGAAAAACCTGATTGCATCGTAAAATTCCTATTGCGTATAAAAGAAACCCGCAACGGCACTCTATCAGCAGAAGAGCTGTTTTATTATAATAAGGATGGCTTTTCCGACGTGATGAAACAGAAAAGCAGCGGTTACATCGTCGGGAAAAACGGGCACAGCATGATGGTTCTAAATGATCCATCATCACACCTTCCAAAACTCTATCTTCTACGAAACATCATGGGGCCGAACAATAAATGTTTCAGTTTTTCTGGTGGAACCATGACAGTAAATGCAGATAGCGACGCCGTCAAAATAATGCAGCGTAAAATTAAATGCATCAGATCTAAAGACCTCGTCCCCACAGACAAGAAAGTATTGATCGAACAATACGGAATGGGACTGCATACAAGAGACACTAACGATGAAATTGTTAGAGGAATGTTCGCAACCCTAACGCCGAACAAACAAGGCCAAGCTTTTTATATCTGATTTTAGAATAGAATTTTTGTACATTTCATAAACTGAGGAATATCAATGGAGGATAATTTGGATAAACTTAAACATCTAAAAAAATTAATTATAGAATTTAGAGATGATCGAGATTGGTCTCAATTTCACTCTTTAAAAAACCTCTCAACAGCGCTGTCTATTGAGGCTGCAGAGCTATCAGAACTCACACTATGGAAATCAGATGAAGAGGTGATGGATGCAATCAAAGATGAAGAGTTTAGCAAAGACCTTCAGAACGAGTGTGCGGATATACTCAACTATCTAATTTTAATTTCTGACTTAGGGGGCTTTGACATTATTGAAGCAGCCATAGATAAAGTCGCACAAAACAGCATAAAATATCCAGTTGAGAAGTCTCGGGGCAAGGCAACAAAATATAGTAAACTTTAAAATATCAAGCGCAGGAAATACATGTGATTAATCATGAAAATATAAATTTATTCAAACGGTATTCTAATGCATCAGAGTATGCATTTGGTGGCAAAGGCAAAGAACCAATTGTTAGCCATGAAGATAAGGAACTTTATTGGGATATCTATGAAGAATTAATTCTTGCATGTACAACCGCTGTCGACAACCAAGACCTTAGTAATAAATTTTACGTCAAACCTAGACCTTACAGTCGAGACAGAGGAGCTAGAGGCCACAGACCAAAAGATTTATGGTGCGCAATTCGCAACAAAGACTCCGGAGCATTTAATGAAATGCCCCAAATATATGTCATTATTTCTGAGCGAGGTATAGAGGTTGGTTTTGCAGTCAGTATTCCAGAAAGTGACTACCATGATCAAACTGCCAAAATACAGAACCGTGAAATTATACCCCAAATCCACCTTAAGCTTCCGATAGAGGGACGCGTAATTGATCAACTGGATTCAGTCGTCACGACGTCACCACACTGGCATGTAAACAAGCAGACCAGGTTAGTGTCAGGAGACGATGGCTTTGACCTCTACGATACTTCTTCAGAACTATTCTCCGCCTTGAAATCCCAAAAGACTTGTTATGGTGGCGGCGCTATTTGCCGCATTATCACGCCACAGATGATTACACAGAGCCCTATAGATTTAATCCAACTTCTAGATGAAACACTCAAAATTTTCTCGAATATACAGATGAACTGTCAGCCTAAAGAGCCTGATAGAATAATGGCAAGCATTAGTAAAACGATCCAGAGCTACTCAGAAGACTTTGATTACCTTCCCTCAGATGGTGAGGATGGTCGCACAAAGAAACTTCGAGCATTAGCAATAAGGCAAGGTCAAGCAAGCTTTCGACGCTCGTTAATGAGTGCTTACGAAGGATGCTGTGCGATCACTGGCTGTGACGTTCCGTATGTGCTTCAAGCCGCCCACATCATCCCCTATAATGGCCCAAAAACCAATCACCCCAGTAATGGCCTATTACTTAGATCGGATATTCACAATCTTTTCGATCTCTTTTTATTATCCATTGACCCAAGTGAACGGATTGTAAGGGTATCAAGTAAAATACAAAGCCCTGAATATGTTGCCCTAGATGGAAAGAAAGTAATAACACCTAAGAGATCAAATAGTACGCCAAGTAACACGGCCTTAAAGTGGCATTTTGATCAGTTCATTGAATGATAACTTTCCTACGGCTACTCACTGAACAAGCCCTCCTGATTATCATTAACGCTTTCCCTCGCTTGACCGATGATTAAATCCAGCTCTTTACAAAGGGTATATTCAATAAACACAAGTGGGTAATCATGTTCGATGCCCGGACAGACATCCTTTAATACGTTCGTTAAATGGTTTGCTACATCCTGTGTGTCCATGCTCTTTTCCTCCTGCTTTTTGATTGACCTAAGGATGATCCAGAAGTATAAAAGAGCCAAGAACAAAAAGGGAACATTTATTCCGGCGCGCAATCAAAAAGAGCCTAACTTGACAAAGACCCGCCATTTCATGGATATTGAGGCGGGTGATAAAAATGAGCAAAAAGTTTCTAACAGCAAAGTTCTATGATGTATCAACAGGTGACTGGGAACCAGTCACCCCAGAAGAGTACACGCCTGACATACATGAAGGCCTAATTCAGTGCCCCCGCAGCGAATGTAGTGGTGCATTACGCCATATATCAGATTATTTGACACGCGCATCAAATAGAACAACATCACATCATTTTAAAACTGATATAACAGGCGAACCTCATGAAAAAAATTGCCCCGATGAAGCCGGCGTTGATCATGGACGCATATTAAAAATGGAGGATGCCCTCGCACAAGGGCGCACCATTTTAATGAACATTAACTTCGTAACAAGTTTCAATAAAGACTTGAGCCGCCTATCCAAATATATTGCCGAAAAAGCAATGCCAAAAATTGGAGGAGAATATCGCCCAAACTGGATTAGAAAACATACCAACGAACAGAACAAACGACAATACTCCACCTTCTCGGTTAAAGATATTGAACAAGTCAGCGCACGTTTGCGCGAATTCAAGCTTGCATCAGAAAAGGTGTTGGGTACAGAAGACAGAAGCAAGATCACAGTCAGCTACCTACATGGTGCGCTTCCTTGGGCTAGTTTTTACTCCAAAAATGCCAATGGAAGCATCCATGTAAATAAAAATGACATAACACCTCAAGATGTTTTCGAAAGTCTATATGGCGATATGGCAAGTGGTAAAAATCCCGATCGTTTATGGCGCCCCGCTCCAGTATCAAGAATGCAAGTTGAACCAAGACCAAACCTCCAATCCAAATGGAACGAAGTTAAAACAGATACGTTTGGGCATGACCACTCAATAACAATAGAAGACACCAAATTTAAAATTCAAGATGTACTGATTGTAACGGATAAAACGTTGCTCCCCAAAATTCAAAGCGCCAGCTCAATATCTCTAATTGCAACACCATACATCGTGCCAGAAGATGTACAGGAAAATATAGACAATAAAAGTGGCTATGTACATTTGAACTGGCCAATTACAAGTGAAGATCAAATCATACTCAGCTAAACAATCCCATTTTCCACTAGCGCTTTCCAAATCATTCCCCTATCCTCTTATGGCTTTGTTCGGAGTTCCGGATGAGGTGGGGCGTAGTAACCTCTTTAACAGTTGCGGCTGGCATCAGCCGTTATTGGTGTATTTTTTATTAAATACACTAACGATGCCGCTTCTCAGCCTTATGGTCGGGGGGACGGCGAAATACAACAGCGCATGCGTGAATACGTCGTGCCGTTTCAACTGTTACGGTTACTAACTCCCCGACTTCCAGAGCTTATCTGGAAGTCGTTTCATTTTAAATGACGGGGAACCTAACCATGCATACACGTTTTTCTAACCCTCTACTCGCTTTGGCCGCTGGCAGTAATCTAGCCTCTATGGAGGCGCGATTTATACGATGGCAAATGAAAGATACCGAAGAAAGAGATAACTATATTACAGCCAGAAAAAATCACGCTACATCACAAAATGATGCTGCCAGTTTGGATTTCTGGAATGAGGTTGAGACACATCTAAAAACAATAACCGAAGAAAATGATAACCAATTGGTTGATCTTATTTCTCTGGCTACACATGTAGATACGTTCAAACCAAAAGAAGAATGGATCACTCCAATCTTGCAAAGCACGCATTGTCAGGATTTCCGAACTCAACTGCTAGCGGCTGTTGAGGATTACAACACAAAATAGTTACATACCGTATCGATTTACATTTAAAAACCGCCTCCCGTTCCCACTCATCCTAGATGTTAGACTAAACTTAAATAACGGGAGAAAGCATATGACAAGGAATGATATATTCAGATTAAACGCCGGAACAACCCTTCGCACTATTGAAGGGTTGGCACCGCACCCACATATTATAGAGATTGTCAGACTGCTTGCCCGTATTTCTGCAGAGCGTGATTACAAGAAACAAGAACGAACAAAAGAATAGAAAGAGCCCATTATGAGAGCTGCCATTTACGCACGATATTCCAGTGACTTACAAACCGATTCATCGATAGAAGATCAAATACGAATTGTAGAAGAACGCGCCCAACGCGAAGGATGGACAATTACAAAGCAATATACAGATCATGGAATATCCGGCGCCAGTATGATGCGCCCCGGCATTCAAATGCTTATGCAAGATGCAGCAGATGGAAAGTTCGATGTTGTATTAGCCGAAGCCCTCGATAGGCTCTCAAGAGATCAGGAAGACATCGCTGGCATCTTTAAGCGTCTGCAATTTGCAGGCGTTAGCATCCTTACACTTTCAGAAGGTGAAATATCTAACCTACATATCGGTCTAAAGGGCACAATGAATGCGATGTTCTTAAAAGACCTTGCCGATAAAACACGCCGTGGCTTGCGCGGACGTATTGAAAAAGGCAAATCAGGCGGCGGCATTACATATGGATATGATGTCGTAAAAAAATTAGATGCAAACGGAGAGCCTATTTGCGGTGAACGCACAATTAACAAAGAACAAACCGCAATTGTTAAACGCATTTTCAGCGAATATTCCGCTGGAAAATCTCCTCTCGCCATAGCAAAGCAACTAAACAAGGAAAGCATCGCTGGCCCATCTGGCAAAGGGTGGACACAAAGCACGATCAACGGCAACCGCAAACGCGGCACAGGCATACTGAATAACGAGCTTTATATTGGCCGCTTAATCTGGAACCGTTTGCGCTATATAAAAAATCCAGACACCGGAAAACGCGTTTCTCGCCCAAACCCCAAAGACGATTGGATTATCAAGGACGTACCGGAATTACAAATTATTGAATTAGAGCTATGGGACAAAATAAGAGAACGACAAAAATGCCTAAGCAGCAGACCAAATTTTCAGGATAGAAGAAGACCTAAGCTATTGCTCTCCGGCTTACTTAAATGCGGATGCTGTGGCAGTGGTTATACCAAGATATCAAAGACCCATTACGGGTGTTTCTCTGCTCATAAAAAAGGTATGTGTGAGAACAGAAAGTCCATAAGACAAGATACACTGGAAAACAATGTCCTTGGTGTTTTAAGATCACATCTCATGAATCCTGAAATGTGCGATATATTTTGTAAAGAATATGCAGAATATATGAAGCACCTCCGCAAACAACAAAACGCTCAAAAATACAGATACGAAAAAGAATTGGCAAAATGCATCCGCAATGATGACCGTCTGATCCAAATGGTTCTTGATGGCATTGCATCTACATCAGCAATGAAAGATCGTATTAACGCAAACTCTGCACGCATAGAGGAATTAGAAATACTTGTAGGCAATACAGAGGAAACTCCAGTGCTGTTACACCCAAACATGGCGCATCACTACAAAAAAGAAGTCAAAGCGCTTATAGCGTCCTTAAATAATCAAGAACACCGTCAAGAAGCCGCTGATTTAATTAGAAGCCTTATCGAAAAAATTATTTTAACCCCTAAGGAAGATAATTCAGGCCTGTACATTGATCTCAAGGGTGACCTCGCTGGTATCCTTACAATGGCCGCAAGCAGACAATCAAAATTCGAACAACGTGAACTGGTAAAGCAGATGCAAGAAATATCAAAAGAACTTCTAAATCCATCTTTACTGGAATCATTAAATTTGCAGAAAAGCTTGAAAAGCGATACTGGGCTTAATAAAGGAGACAGTGCTCTGTCACAGTATCAGTTGGTTGCGGGAGTTTGCGACCCACTAGACTTGGAAGATACTGCTAAATCACAGTATCAGTTGGTTGCGGGGGTAGGATTTGAACCTACGACCTTCAGGTTATGAGCCTGACGAGCTACCGAACTGCTCCACCCCGCGTCACCGAATAAAAAAGCATCTAAAATGCTCTGTCCATCAAATGGATGGCAACTTATATCGCCGTAGAACTATAAAAGCAAGGGCTGATACAAACTTTATTACTTATAAGGCAAATATATACGATTACCGTTGACTTATAATCGCCCATATCCTTATCTGAACGCTATCATACTGCAAAAGAGAACGTCATGAAAATAACCATTAACGGTACGAGCAAGTCAATTGACGATACCATGAATATTCATGATTTCCTGCTCTCAGAGGGATACGAAGACAAACTGGTTGCCGTTGCGGTGAACAATCACTTTATTGCAAGAACCTCTTATGATAATTACACAATTCAGGATAGAGATATAATTGAAATTGTTGCACCGATGCAAGGCGGCTAAATTAATGACACAAACATGGGACATCAACGGCGCAGAGCTAAGCTCCCGACTATTCTTGGGAACTGCAGAGTATTCATCATTGGATGCCTTAAGGCAATCCATAGAATCCTCCGCCCCCGGATTAATCACCGTGTCCTTGCGTCGCGAGAATGCAGCGGGTAAAGGGCAATCTTTCTGGAACATCATAAAAGAATTTGATATCCCTGTCCTCCCCAACACTGCGGGGTGCTACGGCGTAGAAGAAGCCGTCACCACAGCCGAAATGGCGCGCGAAGTATTCGATACGAATCGAATTAAATTAGAGGTCATCGGCGATGATTACACATTACAACCAGACCCTTACGGCCTGTTGCTAGCCACAGAAAAACTCATAGACAAAGGGTTTGAAGTCTACCCCTATATGACGGATGACCTTGTCCTTGCGCAAAGATTGGTTGATCTGGGGTGTAATATCTTAATGCCATGGGGATCACCCATCGGTTCCGGTCGCGGATTAAATAACGTATACGCCCTGCGACAACTCCGCGAGCGATTTCCTGACAAAACGTTAGTTATTGACGCAGGGCTAGGCGCACCCTCACACGCCGCGCAAGCCATGGAGATGGGCTATGACGCCGTATTACTAAACACCGCCGTAGCGAAAGCCGGAAACGCCCCACTAATGGCCAGCGCTTTCGCCAAAGCAATAGAGGCAGGACGCAGTGCATATCTATCGGGCATAATCGCCAAACAAGAACACGCGACCCCATCCACCCCCTTACTCGACAAACCATTCTGGCATCAGGAGAAATCATGATTAGCATCGAAACGTTAAACGATACCGAAACCATCATCATCGATGTGCGCCAACCAGAAGAGATTGAAGCAGACCCGCTTAAAAATAAGTTCATAAAATCGCCACCACTCAACATCCCGTTGCTAGAGCTGGTTGATAGACTAGACGAGCTGCCCAAAGATAAACGCCTCGCCTTTATTTGCGCCGGAAACATAAGAAGCGTACAGGCCATACAATACCTAAGTGCCAATGGCTATGACAATATTTGCGTACTGGATAAGTTCAGCGTGTAACGGCACCAACTCACACAATAAAAACGCCCCGAATAATCGGAGCGCTCATAATTAAGCTAAATGACGGACGCTTTTAAGCTGCCTTTTTACTGGCTTTCTCGTTCTCGATCCCCTCAAGGATCAAAGATTTAGCCTTTTCAGAACCTTCCCAGCCTTGGATCTTAACCCATTTACCTTTTTCAAGGTCTTTATAATGGGTAAAGAAATGCTCGATCTCATCCAACAGAATTTTCGGTAAATCACTATATTCTTTAATGTCAGCGAACATAGGGTGGGTTTTTTCAACAGGAACAGCCAAGATTTTTTCATCTTGCCCACCATCATCTTCCATCACCAATACGCCAACAGGACGCGCACAGATCACTGCACCGGGCAAAATGGCATGCTGTGAGTATACAAGAACGTCAACAGGGTCACCATCGCCGCCAAGCGTTTGCGGAACAAAACCATAATTCGCAGGATAAAACATTGGTGTGTGCACAAAGCGATCAACAAACAAAGCACCAGACTCTTTATCTATTTCATACTTAACAGGCACACCGCCCGCAGTGTTTTCAATAATCACATGTATGTTATTCGGCGCATCTTCACCAACTGAAATTTTAGAGATATCCATAATCTATGCTTCCTCTCGCAGATTGAACTTTAATTCGATCATGCAGTCATACAATCCCCGCCTTTTCACGGCAAGTATTTTCTGTGAAGCAAAGTCCGAAAAAACCTATTCTTGATCTTCCGACGTCTCATTATCATTAGAACGGCGCATAATTACCTTTGGCATTGTTCTTTCAATTTCCTCGGGCACAAATATTACCCCACCAGATCCACAAGCATAAGCAGTTACCATGATAAGTCTCCTTCTCTATCGTGTCATGCGCGGATTATAAGGCGTTTTGCAACCCCCTACAAACACCATCCATGACGCAGCGCACAAGCTTTGGGCTAAATCATTGAATATAATAATTAAATTTATGTATTAATTATGCATACAAAACAAAGAAAAACGCCTCGAAAAATATCGGGGCGTTTAAAAATTCGATTAGATAGTGCCTGGGACTAGTCAGCAGCCTTAAGGTCACCAGCAGCTTGCTTACCGCGGTTTTCTGTTAGCTCATATGAAACCTTTTGACCTTCGTCCAAAGTTCCCATACCTGCTTGTTCAACAGCAGAGATATGTACAAATACATCATTTCCGCCATCATCCGGTACGATAAAGCCAAAGCCTTTAGTTGAATTAAACCACTTTACGGTTCCTGTCGCCATTTCTGACACTCCTTATAAAATTTAAAAATCAGCTCTTCTTGGTATTAGGCTGATAGTTAGTCAGATGTCATAGCCACAAAGAATTGGCTTGATTAAACGTTTTTTCAAGGATTTGTCAAGAAAAGAAATGCTTTTTACAAAAAAAACATCCAAGAATACTTAGTATGTCGGGGATAAAAGTGCATCTGGGCTGCATTCGCAGCAAAATAGCTGCTATCATACCGCGTGATAAAATAAAAAATGGAAAAGTATATGAGCAAGGGTGCCGATGTTTTAGAGAGAAGCTGCATGCCGGCAGGCAAAGTGTTCATCCGTGCCGGCGAAGGAAATGCACGCGCTTACGTTATCCAAAATGGAAAAGTTGCCGCCTTCACAATGGATGGTGACACAAAAATAGAAGTTGGCACGTTTGGCCCCGGGGCCATTATAGGGGAAAAATGCCTTGTCATTGATGAACCTGCAACACTCAGCTTTGAAGTGGTAGAAACCGCCACCGTCATCATAATTACACGTCAAGACTTTCAAAAACGCCTAGTCAAAGCCGGAAAAAGCATAAAAACAGTTATAGAACATGCTGTTCAAAAACTTATCTATTACGAAAATATAGAAATGTCTAAAGCGCTAAACCGAAAAGATATTGGCAACGAAGCCCACCAATTGGTCAAAGGGCTTCTCTGCGACATGCCAGCCGAACAACGTTTGCAACATGAAGAGGAACTACTGCCTCATGCTGACGGATTGATGAAGGCTTTAAAAGACATAAAAAAAGAGAGCGCTTAGCCCCCACTCTTATTAATAGCAATACGACACCAATAAATCAGACAAGTAATTTAGCGTCTATCAAAATACTTTTAAACATCTTCACATAGCCCTGATCGAGATGCCCTATCATATCTTCCGTCATAATCTCCATCGCCTTGGACACTTTCATAGGCTCTTTATATACGCGCCTATCCGTCAAGGCACTGAACACATCAACAACAGCCGCCATACGCGCCAACTCATTCAGCTCTTTCCCCTTCAAACCATGAGGATAACCCGTGCCATCAATCTTCTCATGATGCTGCTCAGCTATAATAAAGACAGCAGATGGGATCTTGTCCACTTTCTTAAGATAATCAACTGTGCTGTTAACATGCCCCTTCATAATCGTAAATTCTTCTTCCGTTAAGCGCCCCGGCTTATTAAGGATATGGTGCGGAATATACATCTTACCAACATCGTGCAACAATCCCCCGCTAGACAAAATCAATTGATCATCATTCTTAAAGCCTGCAGCATTCCCCAAAAGCGTCAGCATCGTTGCAACGCGCATACTATGGGCATAGGTGTAATCATCGTGATCTCGCACACCATTTAATATGGCACTGAAATCATTTTTTGCTATTGCGGAAACCAAAGACTGGCAGTTCCCCTTCACTTTAGCAAAAGAGACAGTATCATCCGTTAATAGAACATCTTCAATTTCGTTAAAAACACCAATACTGCTTTTCAACGCATCACGCTGAAGCTCGGGCAGTTTATCCCATTCCTTTTCAACATTAGCATTAAGAAGCGCTGAAATTTTTCTAATCAATGCACTACGCTTAAACGGCTTCGTAATAATAGTAGTAACACCCGTCTTTTTAGACTCATCTATGAGATCCATATTTTTCTCATTAATGATATGCAAAATAGGGATAGGGTTTAACGTTGGCGTATTACGGAGTTCACCTATAAAATTAATCGCATTAGACGGGCTAACATCCTCACCAACAATAATAATAACAGGCACATCCTCTTGCAGTGCCTTAATGGCCGCACGACCATCACCATAATCATTAACGTCATAAAAAGAACACAAGGAATCAACGATATCCTTACGATAACTCGTATGGGAATCAACAACCGCGATTAGCCTTTTATTACTGCCTGCCATGATTTATTTTACATTTGATATGTTACTAGAAAGTTACAAAGTACATGATAATAAAATATAGCGCACAAAGCCATAAGAATGACAACAACATACCAATTATATATACAGGCAGACACAAACATCTAATTTATGATACGGTGAGCCGGATAATTCCACCCCTGCCTAAAGAATGAGACACACTAATATATGCGCCTATTATTGCTTCTAACTTTATGTTTTTTATCCATCATTACCAAGGCGGCGTTCGCTGAAACAGGTGATCCTGCCATAGCATAAATGGATGCAACGGATGAACAGAAAAAAGAAGCAGAAGCTAAATATAAGAGTTGCATGTCAGTCCCTATGCAAGACCTTCCCGAAAATGTCGATCAAAAGGAATATTGTGACGATCACCTACGCCGATATTAAATAAACCACGCCTGCAGGTAAATCTAACGCATTAACGCACGTACATCTGCACGTACGTCCTTCAATTTAGCCTGTAAAACCTTAAGATCTTTCTTTGCCTTGCGAATTTTGATAATACGGCTGTATCTTTGCTTCTTTGTTTGAGGATCAACCTTAAGCCAAACGCGTATAATCGTTAATGGACGGCTCATAGCGTTCATAGAGCGCTTCGCAGTATTAACGACATCTTCCTTATTTTTCTTATAATGCTTATCGGACAGCTTAGCCTTATCCTGCTCTCCTTCCCACTTTTTAAAGCCTTCCAACTGGGCACACATCGCCTTCAAATCATCTCTCACATCGTAATAAGAACGAACATCCTTCGCATCATCAAATGTATCACGCACATCACGCTTACTAACATCACCACATCTAGGCGTTTTCGCAACCACACGGCCTGAAAAACTGACAGTAAATGCCAAAATCATACATAAATTCAAAATTACAGACTTCATATTCCTCTCCTATCAGGGAACAACATTCTATTAGCGGCAGCAGCGGCCTGAATACATAGTAACTTTATATTTTAATTGTCGTCACCAAGCAGCCATAAACAATGCTATTAAATCAGATCAATGTGCATGCATAACTGCATTAACCAGCCAACAATACACCGTAAATTAAATCCAAGACAACCGCCACAAATTAACCTTCATACAAATTCTGGGCTATCAGGTAATCTTTAGCCTTCATATACTCCTGTTCAATGCTGACCAGAATCGTTTTACGTTCTTCTGCACTGGCTGATGCCATACCTTGCGCATCCGCACATAAGGCACGCATAGATTCGGCACCAACGCCACCAGATGTACCTTTAAGTGCATGGGATATTTCAACCCAGTCATGATCGACACCATCAACGCAATAGTTTTTAATGCGCTCTATTTGTGTCGCCCCTTGCGTAACAAATAAGGCAATTATCTCTTTCATAAAAGCATCATCCCCTCTGCTATGCTTTTTGAGATTGCCCAAATTGACTGGCATGTTTTCAAATTCTGATCCCTGATGATCCTTCTCCTCAATCAAACCATCATCAGACGTGCTATTTGAAAAATCTATCCAGTGCCTAAGCAATGAAACAAAACGCTTGGCATCAACCGGCTTGGTTATATATTCATCCATACCAACCTCAAGACAAGCCTCTCTAACACCAACCATTGCATCTGCCGTCATCGCTATAATAGGTGTACGTTTTTCTTTACCCTTCTCATATTCCCTGATCGCTTCGGTTGCCTGATAGCCATTCATTTGCGGCATATGACAATCCATAAGAACGAGGTCATAAGAATTTGCCCGAAACAGTTCAAGAGCCTCTTTTCCATCAGACGCTATATCTAAATGATTAAACCCAAGATTTTTCAGAAGTCTTTTCAAAAATATCTGATTAAGCTCATGATCATCAGCCATTAATACGCGCGCGCGCTCCACCGGAATTTGGCTACCGTCTAATTTAATATGTTCTTCCCTGATCTCATCCATTACACCTTCATCCAGCGTTTCTGAAATTTTAAGTGGAAGCGTGAAGGAAAAAACAGACCCTTTACCCTTTGTACTCGTAACGGAAACATGACCACCCATCAATTCCACAAGCTGCTTTGTGATAGCTAGCCCCAAACCAGTGCCACCAAACTTTCGTGAAATAGATTCATCTGCCTGAGTAAACTTATCAAAAACAATAGCAACCCCTTCTTCTGAAATCCCAATGCCTGTATCTTTAATGTCACAAGTGATTTGCACGTCTGTTTCTGATATATGCTCTGCACGAACAACGACATCAACACTCCCCTCCAAGGTATATTTAAGCGCATTGCCAATCAAATTAATCAAAATACGCTTAACTCGTGTTGGATCACCAATAACATAAGGCAAATCTTGTGGCACATCACGCCTCAGCAATAAACCTTTCTGACTGGCCAAGGGTGCCAGCGTCTCAACAATACCTAAACTTATATCTCCAAAATCAAATGGAATATTTTCCAATACAACGGCACCGTCCTCTATCTTTGATATATCCAAAATATCATTAACAGTCTCTAGCAACATATTAGAAGATCGTTTCATTACAGAAACCATATCGGCGTGGTCAGCGTCCATTTCTTCTTCCAATAGAAGGTCAGACAAGCCCATAATACTATTAAGGGGGGTTCTCAATTCATGGCTCATTTTAGCAAGAAACTCACTCTTGGCACGGTTGGCATCTTCCGCTGATTGTTTTGCTACCTTTAACTCTTCTTGCTCATTAATACGCTCCGTAACATCTTGCGTCAGCCCAAGAAGAAGAACCGGCATCCCTTCTTTATTATAAATAGGTATTTTAAATGTCTGCGCAATGAATGTTCCTTTCGGCTTGGTAGTTATGGATTCTTGCTCGCTTTTAACCAGCGTGCCTCCAGCAATCACCTGCTTGTCTATACCAACAAAAAGGTCAGCATCTTCTTTTGAAAAATGGTCATGATCAAATGTACCAATCATCTCTTTTGCTTTAAAACCAAATGTGTTTTCTGCTTCCTTATTAAAAGCCACATAGCGATAATCATCTTTGACGTCTTTAGCAATAAGAGCCATAGGCAAATGTTCAATGAGCGTATCTAGAAAGTTTTTTTGTTCAAACATTTTATCCTTAGCGGTACTCAGCTCTTGCTCGCGCACAGCGATTTGAGAAAGCATATCGTTAAAAACCGTAACCAGTTTACCCAACTCGTCATTACTGAACTTATGCGCGCGCAACGTATAGTCTTTGCCTAAAGAAATAGCCTCGGCTGTCGCCGACAAACTTTGAATAGGCCGCAAAACCCACTTTAATAAGAACACAAGAACCAGCGCAGCAAGCATAATAATACCCACCCCGACATATAAAATATTATATGCAATTTCATAGGCTGGATCAGTAAACTCATGACGATCAATTAACGCTGAAACGACCCATGGGTAACGTTGCATTTTATAAGCCACAAGCACATCATTGTCTTTCTGTCCCTCAGACTTACCACCCCAATCAACAGCCATGTTATCCTGATATGAAAGAGTAGAAAAACGTGACGCTATATTACCTGAGGCATTACCGACAGGGATACCATCCTCATGATAAAGAACAGCTCGACCAGATTGCCCTATTTTCACATCCATAAATATAGAATCAACCAAAACCTGCATATTAACTTCGGCCAGCAGCAAGCCATCAAGGCTTTTCAACGAAGAAGATCTCTTATCCTCCTTATGAATACGAGATGCTATAAAATAATGAAACCTTCCATTTTCATCACGAAAGCTGCCCTGAAAAACTTGCCTCGGGCTTTTAATAAATGCCCACGCTTCTTGCGCTATTTCGCTATAGATTTCAGGAAGGTGATCCCCCGTTTCAAATACTGAAGATGCTGCAAGAATTGTTTGCGTACCATCTACCAAATACAGCGTATTATAAAAATCGGTGGTTTCAGGAGACTCTCGCAAACGCTTGGACACAACGATCCGGCTTGCCTTGGAAACAAAACTTTGCCCAACAGACCTCACAAGCAGATCGCTTCGTGCCAACCTCGTTACATCGCTATAACGATCATCCATCCAGCGCTCCGTCGCCCTGTTCAACAGCACGACAGAACGTTGCATGTCATCAAGAAATAACGTCTTTAACTTCTCGGATGTTTGAAAGAAGGTAAAAATACACGAACTAATAACAGCAATGAAAATTAGCCCGAGCATAGGGAAAAGAAATTTATGTAGGAGCTTCATTGTCTTCTCTTAAAATCAACACACCAAAGAATTACTCAACAATTTCTGCAACATCAAGAATATCTGCAGGCACATCTATGCCGGAAGTTATTGATATCCTTGCATTTACCATTACCCACCCTTGTTGGTTCTTAACAATAGGGATATCAGATATTTTTTCACCATCTAGGATCCGAAGTGCGACCTCAGCGGCGTATTTACCCTGCTCTTGTGCAACCTTAGAATAGCTAACGATTACGTAAGGTATCATAAAGTCATAATAGCTACCTGTCGGGATTTTGGTGTATTCAACAGCAAAGTTCTTTGCTTCTTCCTTATCCCAACCTTCAATCCCAGAATTATTTTGTAAAATCAACATATCGTATTGACCTTGCATGTCTTTAAAGGCCAGCTTCCATTCTTCAAACGTTCCGACATACCGTGTTTCGAATTCAAAATCAAAAAGCTTTTGGGTAAATTCAACATCCTTGTGTTCTGTAATGACATCACTGGTTAATAATCCAATTTTGTTTCCTTTTGCCATCCCGCTTAATAATTCAACCAACTCTTCTGCCGCGTTAACTTCAATCATGCCGGTTACGTTTTTATAAGGATAACCATATTCGTCAGCACTCCAATTGACTCCGGCAAACACAAACGGCAAATCAGAATCTTTATAAAACTTTGCAACCACATATTTCTGCGCATTATCGTCTGTGGCAATCACGATATCGGGTTTAAACGCCTCAATAACCGCCTTCGCTTTAATCCCCGCAGCAATCTTAAATTCATCGCTTGTATTGCGTTTCGTGTCCATACGGTGGATTTTAAATGTCGCCTTTGTTTTTCCAATGATGTCTTGGATACCCTCACCCTCACCAGAGCCCCACTCATACGCTTCATGATAAGAATCAATCCATAGAATTTTTTTGCCTGAATAATCTTCTGCCATTACCACATTAGGTATTAACAACAAAAAACAAAGCAGCGCCCCTACAATATTATGCATAGTCATATCTTTCTTCATTTAAAGTAAAGTTACTCGAAGCACAGGCTTGCATTATGGTGTCGCCTATTTTTAGAAAATATTGCCATTGTATTCCCCTTATTCTTCCGAGAATCTTGACATATATCAATTATAGATAGCACATAACCACTTATACGTGAATGCACTTTATAAAATGATATCTATGATAAAGTATCTATGCGATCTTGTAAGAGAGAGCTTAACGCCAAACGAAAACCACAACCATTCAGCCTACTTAATACATTCAATGACTTTATCAAGCTTTGGTTGAGGTTCATTAAACGAATAAGGCTTTGTAATATAAGTACTTATATAATAAGCACGCCGTCAGAAACTAATTGCTCCGCATCCGGCAAACCAACAAGGCCAATGATTTCCAAAGCAGCTTGGAAGCCACCTTCTTCCCCTGTTATGCTTACAGAAATAACTGTATTACCATTACTCTCTGAAATTTGAATGAAATCGCTTAAAGCCTGATCTTGCACATCATATGACGTAAGAATATCACTAATATCAATGGCATCACCTTGTGATACATCAAACGCCTCTATCATAAAAGTCTGATGATCGAGTGTATCAAAATTAAAGACATCAATACCATCTGTTCCATATAATGTTTTCCCAAGTGCCAACTCGCTAATCTCGGCCTCGTCAAAAGCTTGGTTATAGAGCCTTACTTCAGATATCTCACCTTTTAGCGCACCTTGAATATTATCGGCAGTATTATTGGAGCTAGCCCATTGATTTGCACCGATAACAATCGGTTCTGTATTACCGCTTAAGCCGCCAGTGTAGCTATTACTACCAACAAGCACACCATCAAGGTAGGCATTCATGCCATCACTACCGAATGTTAAAGAGAAATGATATTCCTGCCCAACAGCCAAAACGTTTTCCACACGAATTTCATGTGATGTGCCATCATCTTGCAAGCGTATCCAGATATCATCTCTATCGGCAAAGACACCAATATGCCCACCTTCACCATATCCGGAGGCATCTTTAGAAAACAGCCCTTGACGATAAAGAGCACAAATGAGAAGCCGTTAAAGTGGAGAAAAGTTAGCTTGGAGCCAGCTTTTAAATTCATCGACATTCATCACATCAATTCTTTTCCCTTCTAAATTGGAAAAGTCATTCCACCTGCGATCCTGTTGCGCTGCACGTATCCATGCAACACCACCCGCACGCCAACCATCACCATCCATAAGAATAATAACGTGCTTCCCGGGGATTGCAGCCAGAGCATTTAAAAACATGTGAGGTAATTTTTCATCCAAAGATCCGGACACGCGCATTCTTTTGGTTTCAATCCAGACATTCTCCTGAAGCTCCGGAGCGATCAAAACAAAATCACTTCGCCCCGATCCTCCATATAACGTCGTGTAAGGCGGTTGCCGCAAAGCGATACGCCCGTTTCCTATGTTCCGTTCATGCTTGCCGCTTTCATAACCGGAATGCAATTCAACGTGAAAGCCGGACGCCTTCAACAAATCAGACACATCGGCCTCAAACCTCTGTCCGGATTTATTCGCATTAACGCCCTGCTCCCCCGCAAAGGCGTGCGAAGCAATCATCATCAAGCAAAATAGAGAATAAAGAAATTGTCTCATAATCAATAATTCGTAACCAATAATTCGTAACCAATAATTCTGTTATTTTCCCTCGAGAAGCCGCGCAACCACTTAAAGATCGGCGCGCAGACACCTCATGCACATTATAATGCCCCAAAAGCCTCTTGATAAAAGGAACATTAGCATTCGACATCATCCAATACACGCCTTTCTTTGTTAATTTGCCACAAAAACGGGCAAGCTGAGCCTGATCGTTTAAGCCAAAGCCCCTCTCCGTATATCCAATCGTGCCGGCAGGACGCACAGAAACATAAGGCGGATCAAAATACACAAAATCACCCTCTTCGGCTTTTCCTTCAACGCACTCATATGACCCCTCATAAATACGCACCCCTTTGAGAGCAAGGCTGGCCGCCATGATGCTGTCGGTATTAAAAACGCGTGCAGCCACAATCGGAGATCCGTAAGAACAGTTAAGCTGCCCCATACGGTTCACCCGCATAACACCATTAAAGCACGTACGGTTAATGAAGAGGAACCGCGCGGCGCGCCACACAGGACATAATTTCAGAAAAGCATGATGCCTGTCTTTCGCGCGCAAATCATAGAAATGCTTATCCTCGATCCGCAAATTACTCAAATGCCCTGCCAAGACCTGCGGCTTTTGCTTTAACACACGATAAAAATTAATCAGCTCCGGATTAAGGTCGGATAAATACCCGCCTAACGGCTGCAACGCGAACGTCAGAGCGCCTCCCCCTGCAAAAGGTTCGTGAAAGCCACGATACTCTTGTGGCAACAGCATCTGAATATCAGACAATAGCTGTGTTTTACCGCCGGGCCACCGAAGGATTGGTTTAGATTTAATCTCCATGAATACTCCATAAAAAAAACCGCCTGAATGGACGGTTGATACAATTTTCCTGTTTTGTGAATATTATCCTATTTACATGTTTTCTTCAAGTTTTTGCTAATCTGGTATTTTCACTGAATAAAATGACGCTATATAAAAATCGACACTTCCTCTCAGCCCATCCTGCTGCTACTCTCTGCGCACCATGGCACAAGTAGATGAATTTGAATCGATATTCCGCTCCGCACTCGTTGATATTTACGAGTATAGCTTGCTTGAGATAAAGTCTGTTCTTCTGGTAACGGATAAAAACGAGAATGATATAAAAGCCTATCTGCATGATGTGCAAAAATTCTTAAGTGTTTTAGGCACGTCTGTCACATGGGATGTTCTGAATGAAAGCGATTTCACAACAACACAAGAACTGTTAAATCGCGTTGACCAAGCCAAACCGGATTTAATATGCTCCTACCGTAATTTAAGAAGCGAAGACTGGATTCATCAACACAGCTTAGGCTCTTATCTTGATGTTCTCATTCAAAAATCTGATATACCTGTTTTAATACTGCCCCATCCAAATGCAAATTATGCACATGATCACGCAATGGAAAATACAGATAGAGTAATGGCCATTACCGATCATTTATCAAATGACCATCGCCTCATTAATCACGCCGTGCGTTTCACACAAGTAGATGGCTCGGTTTTTCTAACCCATATGGAAGATCAGGCAACCTTTGATCGCTATATGGATATCATTTCAAAAGTGCCTGAAATCAATACACAAGATGCGATAGAGGGCATTAAAGAACAGCTATTGAAAGAACCGAAAAGCTATATCGAATCTTGCAAAACGGTTCTACAGGAAAACAACCTGCCCGTCACAATCGAGGATATTGTAACCTTCGGCAATCGCATCATGGAATATAAAAAATTGATATTGGATCACAAAGTGGATCTGCTGATTATGAATGCAAAAGACCACGATCAACTCGCAATGCATGGCATGGCCTACCCTTTGGCCATTGAATTGCGACAAATCCCCCTTTTAATGCTATGAGGCTTTTATGGAGCATGTAGAGCACGCGCTAACCACTGTTACCCCATCAATCACCGCCCTTTTTGGCTTGATATTAGTGATGATGATTGCAAGTCTGGCAGCAGAAGAAAAACTGCACGCAAAAAAATCCGTCATTGTTGGTGTTTTTGCGATGATCAGTTTGTTCTTGGGCGCCGTCTTGGGCATTATTCCATTTGGTGATGTTATCGTTGCAGGCGGTCACCATATTGAAATGCCGGTCTATATCCCGGGCATTGATTGGAAAGTGATTTCCATCATTATCGGCTCCAGCGTTTTTGTTGATGTAACATCAAAGTCCGGCCTATTCTCGTGGATTGCAATTATGCTGACCAAGGCATCAAAGGGCGACCCGCTGAAGCTTCTCTGGTCATATGGCATTATGACGGTGGTTTTCTCCGCCGTCCTGAATAACGTCACCGCAATGATTATTGTAGGCTCTTTAACAGTTGTGTCCTTAGGGAAGCTAGAGAAAACAGGAATGCTGCTGGCCTTTTTGCTGATTGAAGGGTTACTCACCAATATTGGCGGCTTACTGACACTTATTTCCTCTGTACCAAATATCATCATTGGCGGCACAGCAGGGATCAGCTTCGTTACCTTCTTCTTGAAAGCGGCACCTTATGTTGTTGTTGCAACAATTGCGACAATCTTTATGGGCGCAAAAATGTTTGGCATCCACCCCCTCAAAACGGCAGAAGAAAAAGAAGAAGCCGCGCATCTTATCATGGGTTTTGACGAAAATGACGGAATAGAAAGCAGAGGGTTTTTCTGGTTTTCCGTTATTGTGCTTATCGCATTCATTATAACCATCGCCACAACATCCATTTTGCCCGTTATAAAAGATTTGGGCATGGGGTTTGTTGCTCTTGCCTTCGCAACGCTAATGCTCATTCGCTATAAGTCCGAAGCAGATAAGTTTTATAAAGCAATAGATTGGGACTTAATCGGGTTCTTCATGGCCTTGTTTATTGTGATTAATGTGATGGAACACGCCCACGTTCTGGACGCAATTGGTAAAGGCGTGCAATTCCTGATCGGAGAAAGCGAAAGCGCCTTCGGGACAGGATCTTTGTTGATTTCATCGGCAATATTCAGTTCGGTGACAGATAATATACCGCTCGCCGCAATGTTGGCCAAAATTCTGGCATCCCTCGGCACGGCAACAGATTCATCGCTTTGGTGGGCTGTGGTATTCGGAGCAAATTTAGGCGGAAACCTAACCCCCATCGGCAGTGCCTCAACATTAGTTGCCGTCACAATTATGCATAAACATAAAGTGCCGATGTCTTTTATGGGGTTTGTTGTAAAGGCCGCGCCCTTTGCGCTGATGCAAATCACCTTGGCAACCATCTACGTCTTGGTTTTTTAAAGCTGAAGCACCGACATATTTATTGAAAGAACGGTGAGTATATACCACGGCTAGCCTCTTCTACGACGCTGGCATCAAAGATGCGCGTATAAACAGCCGCATTCATTTTCGCAGCAGTTTTCGGAAATTCCTCTATCGCAAAATGCTTTGCATTCTCAATCGTATCAAAAGCGTAAAACCCACCGATTGTATTATTAACCCCACTAAGCCACGTCTTAGAAAGAAGGCCGGGTATGGTTTTCAGCACAGGATTGCGTTTCTGCCACGGAACATCCGCAAACGGCAATATAATTTGTAGCTCTGTATAAACAAAGGCTCCCGGCTTGGTCGGTATCGCGCCGCCAAAATGCGGAGAGTTCATATCGCTACTCGCTTCCTCGGTAACAACAGCATTAAAAATACGGGTCGTATGGGCAACGCCTTGCTTACTGACCGCCTTAGGGAAAAATTCAGTAACATATTTCTGCGCATTTTCCATGCTATCAAAGGAATAAATCCCGCCAACTGAATTATTACCAAGACCGGAAAGCCATGTTTTGCTTATAAAACCCGCTTGTGACGATATAACAGGGTTACGTTTTGCCCATGGAATTTGCCCAAACGACACGGAGTTCTGCACCTCTGTATAAACAAATGCCTTTGTCACTGGCGTTTTCTCACCAACCTCTGCAAAGGAAAGGTGCGGCATCAGGAAAGCTATGGCAAAAAGAGTTACAAGTTTTATGGCTATGGAAGGTTTCATTATCTTTGCTTTTCTAATTGAGGGTCATGCCCCCTACTTCGCATACGCCCCATCAAACGTTACTTTAATGGATAAAAAATGTCAGATAACGCAATCACCACTTCACCAATCCTAAAGAATATTGCACCATAATGAAAATGTAACTTTATTTAAAATATTCAGAATTAAGCATAATGGAAACCAAAACCAAATTCTCCAACCCCACAATCACCGCCACGGGTGAAAAACGTGCGTGGGTTAATCTGACCGCGCTGAAAACCTTGTGGTTTAACACGGGCACCTTATGCAATTTGGCTTGCGTGAATTGCTATATTGAATCCACACCAAAGAATGACGCGTTGGTTTACCTAACCCACGGCGAAGTCATCGCTTATCTGAATGAAATCGCAAGCGAAGGCTACCCCACCGAAGAAATCGGCATTACAGGCGGGGAACCATTTATGAACCCTGACATCATCCCAATCATGGAGGAATGCCTTGAGCGTGGATTCAAACTGCTGGTGCTGACAAACGCCATGCGCCCCATGATGAAATGTGAAAAGGATTTACTACGCCTTAAAGATAAATACGCAAGTGCCCTGACACTGCGCATTTCAGTTGACCATTTCAAACGCGAACGACACGAGGAAGAACGCGGGACACGCTCTTGGAAACCAATGGTGCTGGGGCTGAAATGGCTATCCGATCATGATTTCACAATCGATATCGCCGGACGCACCCTTTGGGGAGAAGAAGAAAACGAACTACGACAAGGCTTTGATGCCTTCCTAAAACAGCACAACATTAAAATTGATGCTTACAATAAGAAGCAACTGATACTGTTTCCCGAAATGGATAAAAATGCATCTGTACCGGAAATCACAACGGCCTGCTGGGGCATTTTAAATATTGATCCCGATGATATGATGTGCGCGTCATCACGTATGGTGGTTAAGCGTAAGGGTGATGAAAAACCCTCCGTTATGGCGTGTACGCTGTTGGCCTATGACCAGCAATTCAATATGGGAGATAGCTTGAAAGAAGCCTCCAAGGCCGTTCACTTAAACCATCCGCATTGCGCCAAATTCTGTGTTCTTGGCGGCGGCGCGTGTTCGGTTTCTGAAGCGTAAAGATTACCCGTGCAGCGCGACACAACGCCCACGCTCTTCAATCCATTCCAAGAGACGAACTTGCCCCGCATTCATATCAGCGGGCATTTCATCGCCTATATATTGTAAATCTTCTTCCCGATCCACATCCGTTAACATGGGCAAAGCAGCTGGCCGCGAAGGCAAAACAGCCTCCAGCCTTTCGCGCGTCATACTCGTGCTCCACGGCACCGATGTCCAGATTTTCAAAGTCGTTGATACCCGCCCACCGAAAAGATAATAGCCCCCGTCACGCGCTGGCCCAATCGTGAAATCATGCATATCCAAAGCAATAACCGCCCTTTCCACAATCTCAGTTGAAATCTGCGGCGCGTCTGCACCAATCAAAATAACCCGATCATGCTTCTGCAACAACGTCTCATAAATATGATGCTGGCGCGCACCCAAACAGCCCTCCTCCGTATGAAGGTTAGGAAAGTCTTGCCACAAAGGATCACCGACGCCGTCTTCCTCCGCCACCGCCCAATACGCTGTAACATCCAAAGCCTTCACCGTTTCCGCAACCGCCTTAAGACTATGATGATAAAATTCCTGCGCCGCCGCATCACCTATCCCCGCCGCCAACCGCGTTTTAACAGGCGAGAGTGTTGGCGTTTTAACAAAAATAGCAATTGCTGTGCTCATAATTTTTGCCTCATCAATTTTAACATCTGCCATTGCCGAAAAACCGTTAGCTTTAACCAGCCATGCTGCTGATATTTACGCGCACTGGTTAACAATTTTGATGGCACGCGGTTCAGCGTGATGCCCGATTGTTTCGCCAAACGAACAAACAGTAAATCTTCTCCATAGGGGACATTCTCAGGATAGCCGCCAATATCATCAAATACAGCTTGCGAAATACAAAAACCCTGATCGCCATAAGGCAAACCAAACATGCGTGAGCGAACATTAGCCCCCCACGCATTAAGCGCAGGCAAGCCACCCGCCTCATAAGCCAGATCAAAATAATGCAATGCCTGAGAGTGGTTTTCAATGGCATGCGCCAAAGCGGTAATATTCTCCGCGCTGACACGACTATCGGCATGTAAGAACCATAGGAACGGTTGGTTAGCTTTGGCTGCACCCTTATTCAGGCTTTTCGTGCGCGAGCCTTCGGAGGACAATATAATCTCGCTCTCTAGCCCCTTCAAATCATTCAACAGCTGTTCATGCGCCGTTTCACCGCCCGCAACAGGAATAATAATACTAACCTGTCCAAGCACCTCCGCCATTCAGCAACACGCCTCAGTCTCAGGCACATCAGGGCCACACTCAAACACACCGTAATGGGTCGAAAAATCGCCATCAATTCTGAAATGATCTTTAAAGCGCGTCTGGCTCAACATATTGGCCGTATTGCCACAAACTGGCACAGGCATGCCTGTTTTGAACTCATGATGATCGTCCAGAGTGAAGCTGTGCGGGCATTCGGCAATCGTGCCTTTGTAATACGCCACATGGCCGTAATTCTCGCAGATATCCTCAAGCTCAACTTTAAAAGCACGCACCGTCATGGAATAAAAATCAATCATGCCCACTTTTTGCGCAACATCGGCATCATCAAGCGTTAACTGACGCTTAGATGTGATACGCGTATCGGGAATGCCGATATTTGTCATCATGCGGCGAAAATCCTCAGTATACATCGCCCCGCCAAGGCATTCACCCAGCAGAATTTTATCGCTCATCAAAGCCTTGGGAATACGTCGCCCCGAAAACACATCAGAGAAATACAGCTCCCCGCCCGGTTTCAAAACACGGTGAATTTCCTTAAACACTTTTTCCTTATCAGGAGACAAATTAATGACGCAGTTAGAGATAACAATATCAACACTGTTATCTTCGATACCCGCGGTGCTTAAATCCTCAATAAAGCCCTTCACAAACTCCACATTCGGTTTGCTGTAACCAAATTTATCCATGTGCCAGCCAACATACTGATTGGCCACGGAAAGCTGTTCATCGGTCATATCAACGCCAATAACGCGCCCCTTCTCACCCACAATCTGGCTGAGCAAATAAGCATCACGCCCCGAACCGCAACCCAAATCAAGCACAGTGCAGCCCTCAGCCGCCAAAGGCAAAGGCGAGCCACAGCCATAAAACTTGGCCTGCACCGTGTCATGTACGTTTTTCAATAAAGCCTGTACGCGTGCAGGTGGTGCTTCCAACGGGCAACATGCACTGGTTTTCAAATCCTCAGTGGTCTCTAGAACTTTCCCGTAGTAATCCCGAACATCATCAAGTGTTTGTTGCGACATATTTTCTCCTTAGTCTAAGATAATCATTTTGTGCTATCTTCTTGAAGAAGAGTCAAAATAGAATTCAATCATAGTGGTTCGTGTTTCAGAGCCAAACGTTACAAATATTGTTTTGTAACCTCGCCTCACAGTAACTCGAATATTAATACAAATCATCCTGATAAGATATTGGTAACTTATGAAGATAAAAAACCTGAAACGCTGGCTGCCTCTTGTTGTGATAACTCTATTAATGGTTATCGCCTACGCATCGGGGCTGCATGAGAAGATCTCCTTACATGCACTTCAGGAGAATAAAGGTGCGATGTTAAATATGGTCGCAGAACGCCCTGTTATAACGGCTTTGGGGTTTATAGCAGTCTACATCATCTTCGTGGCGCTATCTTTGCCTGCGGCCACTCTGTTGACACTGATGGGTGGGTTTTTGTTTGGAGTATGGCTGGGCACGCTATATGTCGTCACCGCCGCCACCATTGGCGCAACCATTATTTTCTTCATCGCCAAAACCTCGCTCGGCGCGACATTGCGCGAAAAGGCGGGCGGCATGTATAAGCGCATTGAAGGCAATATGAAGGATAACGCAACGGGCTATCTGTTATTCATGCGGTTGATACCGATCTTTCCGTTCTTTCTGGTGAATATCGTGCCCGCCCTATTCAATGTAAAGCCAAAGATATTTATCCTAACAACCTTCTTCGGCATTATCCCGGGCAGCTTCGTTTACGTGAATTTAGGGCAACAATTGGCCGATATCGAAAGCCTCAATGATTTGGTCTCCATACAAACGCTTTTAGCTTTTTCTCTGCTGGGCTTATTTGCTTTAATCCCTACCCTTTATAAACAACTCAAAAACCGTAAAGCCTCTGCCGTGCTGGCTATGGCTTGTCTGTTGGCCTTTCCGCAAAACAGCCACGCGGGGGCGGAGTATCAGAAATTCCTATCTCTTTATGATGGTTTGCTAAGTGCGCATGTTGCCCCCGTTAAGGCGAACGGTGTTGCCTATAACGGTGTGAATTACGATGGCTGGGCATCCGACCAAAGGCACAAGCAAGCTCTCGCTCTTCTACTGACAGAAAACCCGAACGCCTATCAAGGTGAAGACGCAAAAGCTTTCTGGATTAACGCCTATAACTTCCTAACGATTGAGCTGATCGTGCAAGAAAAAGAGCGTCACAGCATTAAAAACCTCGGCTCCTTCTTCACCAGCCCTTGGAAAAAACATTCATGGGCATTGGGCGCACACAACTACACGCTGGATCATATTGAGCATAAAATTCTGCGCCCGATGAACGATGCCCGTATCCATTTCGCCATCAACTGCGCCTCTATATCCTGCCCCGATTTACGGGGTGAATCCTACAGAGCAGAAAATCTGAACGCTCAACTTAACGATCAAGTACGCCTCACCCTGCAAAACGCTGGTAAAGGATTACGCATTGAAAATAATACTATTTATGTCAGTAAAATTTTCAAATGGTTTGCTACAGATTTCAAAAATGGCAACATCAAAGGCTGGCTTACAGATTATCAACCCATCAATCAAAACCATGATCTGAAATTCATGGCCTATGATTGGTCACTCAACAAGATGAAGTAACATGACAAAAACAATCAAAGTAGATTTATGTATTATTGGCGCAGGCTCCGGTGGTTTAAGCGTCGCAGCAGGCGCAGCACAACTCGGCCTTGAAACCGTGTTGTTAGAGCACGCGGAGATGGGCGGCGATTGCCTGAACACAGGATGTGTCCCCTCCAAAGCCTTACTCGCTGCAGGAAAACGCGCACAGATGCACCGCAAAAGCGACATCAAAGGCATTGCCCCCCATGAACCGGACATCGATTTTTCCGCCGTTAAGGATCACGTATTCGAAACCATAAAAACTATTGAGCCTAACGACTCGCCCGAGCGTTTCAGTAACCTCGGCGTCAATGTCATTTTAGAGGAAGGCCGCTTCATCGCGCCTGATACAATTCAGGCAGGTGAGCATATCATTACGGCGCGCTACTTCATTATCGCCACAGGATCACGCGCGGTTGTACCGCCTATCCGCGGTCTTGATAAAGACAAAATTTTCACTAACGAGACTATATTCGCTTTGCGGGATAAACCCGATCACCTCCTGATTATCGGCGGTGGCCCGATTGGCGTTGAAATGGCGCAGGCACACCGCCGCTTGGGCTGTGCGGTGAGTGTATTTGATATGGGCGCAATCCTGCCCCGCGATGACCAAAGCAATGTCGAAATTGTCCGCAAGGTCTTGCTTGATGAAGGCGTTGAATTACACGAAAACATCGCCGTCAAAGAAGTCATACATGGCGCGAATGACATCACCATTATCATTGAAAAAGACGGTAAAAAGCAAAAAATCAGCGGCTCACACCTTCTGATCGCTGCGGGACGGGCGCCGAATATAGAAACACTCGATCTGGAAAAAGCAGGCATTGCCTACGATAAAAAAGGCATCACCGTTGATCCGCATTTGCGCACCTCCACCAAGAACATCTTCGCAATCGGCGATGTTGCAGGTGGACCGCAATTCACGCATGTTGCGGGCTATCACGCAGGCATCATTATCAAACAAATTTGCTTTAAAATGTTTTGGGCGAAGGTGGATTATAAAGCTCTGCCGTGGGTGACCTATACTGACCCAGAGCTGGCACAAGTCGGCCTAACAGAAACCGCCGCCCGCGAAAAACACGGGGACAACATTAAAATCACCTCATGGCATTTAGATGAAAATGATCGCGCCATTGCCGAGCGCATAACCACAGGGCAAATCCGCGTTGTAACCAATAAAAAAGGCGCTATCCTCGGCGCATCTATCGTCGGGCCACAAGCAGGTGAGCTGATTGGCCTATGGGCATTGGCTATCTCCTCAGGCCTTAAAATCAGCGCCGTAACAAGTATGATTGCACCCTACCCGACACTCGGGGAAATCAGCAAACGCGCAGCAAGCGCTTGGTATACGCCCAGCCTGTTTAGTGACAAGACACGAAAAATCGTAAAATTTCTGCAAAAACTACCGCTTTAGGTATCTAAGAAGAAACACACTCCATCAGAGCATCATGAATTACAGCCTGTTCATCAGGCGACACTTGCGAACCATCTTCGGTGTGTACTTCGAATACATTCACCGCGCGATGCCCCTTCGTCATAATAGAGGCATGACATAAGTTTAATTCCAAATCATTAAACGCCGCTGTTATATCGTACAAAAGGTTAGGCCTATCCCGCGCAGTAATTTGTATCGTTGTGCTTGAATCCGATAATGCATTGGTGAACTCAATTGTCGGCGCAACTGAAAACACATCATTTTGCGGATTCTTAATAAGTTTACTTTTGATAGACGTTGAAGATGGCTCTATTCGCTCATCCAGTGCAACCGCGGCTAAAACCGCAGCTTGAATGGTTTTTATTTGCCCCTCGAAATGCATGCCGCCTTGATTATTCTGGATCACAAAACTATTCATTGCCCGATCACTGCCATTTGCAATTGTTCTGACACGTGCATTGAGCACAGTGCCTGACGTTTTTTCCAACGCCGCCATAATATTTTCCAGCAAATACGGTTTATTCTGCGTAATAACGGTTAGAACATCGGCATTAATCGCCTGATTGGGACGAATATTAACATACGGTTTTCCTTGCTCATAATCATCAGGCAGAACAAATGCTTGCTGATTATAATGTGAAGACAGCCCCGTTATATTGGCATGAGCCCTCTCATACAAAGAATCTGATCGATACGCAGCGTGCGGTGACAAACGCCCCGGCCCCAAGGCCAATGTATCCGCAAAAGTCATCACCCGTAATAAATCCAGATGCTTCACATTCGGCAATTTAGACACAAAATCTACAACCGTTTCCGGTGCCTCTATATCGTGATAACGCGACGTATGTTTCAACAACAAATGGTTTTCCGCCAACCATGCCGCCGTATTTAAAGCATCCCCCTCCAACCCCAAACGCTTACCCACGCGTTCAACAAGGTCGCGGTTATAATCCTTCATATTATCGGGCTTGTCCGACTTATGAACATCATGCAACAAGAGAGCCACAGACAATATCTCTCTATCGCTCTGCGTTAACTCCTCCGCGATTTCACTAGCCACTGGTGAAAGCTCAGCATGTTCCTGCCGAACCAAAGACGCAATATTGCCAATCGCAACAATCGTGTGATCATCCACGGTATATGCATGATATGGGTCAAACTGTGTTAAATGCACAACAGGATCAAACTCCGGCACAAACTTACCCAAGACTCCCAAATTATTCATACGGTGCAATGTTCGCGCGGCATTATCATGTGATAAAATATCCAACATCATGCGGTTCGCATCAGGATCTTGAATAAAATCTCCGTCCAATAAATCCGCATTTTTCCGAATAACATGCATTGCGCCATGATGCAGAGAATGTCCGGTTTGCACATGCTGCTTAAACAACTCTAATATTTGTGCAGGATGCGTAACATCTTCATTCTGGAAATTGATTTGTACATCAGATGTATCACCGGGTGGTTTAATCCCTAACTGCTCGGCCACATCCGCACAAACCATTTTGGCATAGTGCGCACTTTCTTGTGTTGCGGCGATATAATCCTTCATAAAAGACTCTACATCGTCATATCCCATACGGGACGTCAATTCTGGCTGATAATGCGCCCGCAAAACATCATCCTCTTTACCTGCAATATCATGTAAATGACACCGCGTTGATAAAATGAAATTATAGGCGCGCTGCGCTGCATTTTCATCATCTTGCGTTATAATCCCGCTGCCCATCACATCATTATCTGCGCCGGCATGCTCACTCTCGACCCAACGTGCCGTTTGAATCGCGCGCAAGCCCCCATAGCCATCCTTCACATTTGGTTCAACAACCGCATATCGACCACCCAAATCAACCCCTTGATTGACCGTGGAGTATGGCGCATTCTTTGGCTTTTTAACGCGTTGATCATATTCATCAAATTTGTCTTGAATAAAATTTGGACGCAAGCTGTCATCAATTTGTGCGACTTTCTCATCCATACGCGCATAAAGGTCTTCACTCCCCCATGCAATGCGGCGATCAATCATCTGCGTCCAGACCTCTTGATCGTTCAATATCTCTTCTTCACAATTTTGAACATTTCTGGGCTTCAGCCCATCATCCAATAACCGAATATCCGTGAGAGCGTTTAAGAATGTACTATACGATTCATGGATGTCTTCCGGCAAAGCCTTGCCATCAAAGAAATCATCATCCAGCAACATAAAAACATCCAGATCTGAATGTGGGCATGTTTCGCGCCGCCCATTACTGCCTGTATAAACAAGGGCAATCCTATCCTTGAATTCACCTAAATATTCGTCAGCAAACATCGCAACATGTTCATCGACAATATCACTAAGAGTATGCGTCAATGTTTGGACATCAATATCGCCTGACTTGAACTGCGCCAGAGCCTCTTCTTTTTGCCCAATCATTATTTTCTTAATATCAAATGGATTAAGTGCCATTACCCTGCCCTGCATTCTTATTTTTTGAACTCTATATTAATTCCCATGCTTTTATAAAGATAAATCTCATAGGGAGATCAACATCATTAATTTTTTTATTGAGAGAATTAAGACAGCGCAAGATTATTTTACGGAAGCGTTACAATAAAACTTACTGCTTCAACTTTCTATAGAATGTCGATTTGGCCATGTTCAGCGCGCGCGCCGCTTGGGTTACATTATTATCGTGATATTGCAGAGAAAACTGCATGGCGGCTTGTTCAATCTGATCCATCGTTTTTAAATGTCCGTCCACATCCAGCATCGTCAATGCCGTTTCGGAAATATGTTCAGGTAAAGCCATATCCTCACTCACCGGTGACGTTCCACCTATTGGCAAGGCCGTAAAATCATCAACATCCAGAACATCCCCGTCACACAAAACCATCGCGCGGTGAATTGTATTTTCCAGCTCACGAACATTACCAACCCATTCACGCGCCGATAATATAGCTTCCGCTGCAGGTGTGATCTCTTTTAATAACCGCCCTTCCGATGCGGAAAACCGCTCTATGAAATGATTAATAAGGATCATAATATCTTGTTTACGCTGCCTTAAGGACGGCATGTGAATAGGCAAAACATTTAATCGAAAATACAAATCATCGCGAAAGCGTCCCTCTGCCACTTCCGTTTCAAGGTCGCGGTTGGTTGCAGAAATAATCCGCACATTCACCGAAACGGCCTTGTCAGAACCAACGGGATAAATCTCTTTTTCCTGCAATACACGCAGCAACTTCACTTGCGCATCAAGGGGAAGATCGCCTATTTCATCCAAAAATATTGTTCCGCCTTCGGCTTCCCTAAAACGCCCCGGTGACTTTGCAATCGCGCCTGTAAATGCACCCTTCTCATGCCCGAATAACGTGCTCTCGACAAGGTTCATAGGCAGCGCACCACAGTTAATCGCCACAAAAGGATTACCAACACGTGCGCTTTCACCATGTACCGCGCGCGCGAAAACTTCTTTACCCACACCGGTTTCACCCGTAATCAAAACAGGAATATCAGACGAAGCAGCCTTACGCCCAACACTCACCACATCCTGCAAGCCGCGGTCATGACCAATGAGGTTTTCAAAATGGAACGTGTTCTCGTCTTTGTCTTTTAACCGCTTTACTTCTTTTTCAAGAACGCCCATTTTCAAAGCATTCTGAACAGAGACTTGCAAACGTTGCGGATCAACAGGTTTATTCAAGAAATCACCAGCCCCCGCTTTCATAGCATCCACAGCAACCTTAACGTCTTTAGACCCCGTCAACATAATGACAGGCAAATTCGGATATTGCTGCTTCATAATGCCCAACAATTCCAGCCCATCCATTTCAGGCATACGAAAATCAATCAACGCCAAACAAATATCATCGCGCATCGGGGCGTCACGCAGGATAGACAAGGCCGTACGTCCGCCATCTGCTTCGACGACACTAAAGCCTAGCTTCTTTTGCACAAGCAAAGCAACCATCCGTCTTTGTGATGCATCATCTTCAACAATGAGAATCTTTCTATTCATGCTATAAGTATAATTGAAAAAACCTTAACAATTCTCAAAAACGAACGTTTTAAAATGAGAATACCATCGTATATTTCTCATTTTAAAACGTTATCCAAACACGAAAATCATGTAATCTATTGATAATAAAGAAAAGTTACAATTGGCACATGTTATGCAAAGCAATACATTAAATAATATAAAAGGATGGGTCCTATGATTGTAACAACGGAAAAAGCGGAAGAAAAACTTCTACACGCACTTGATCTCAATACGGCACATAAAGAAGATCGTCGATGTGTTTATTTTAAAGCATCAACGATTTCAAATTTTGACCAAAGCGCCACGATCGACTTTATTTACAACAATACAGGCGATCAAAATGGAGGGATATTTGTTTGCGACGACGGCGATTTTTTTATCGTAACCAGATGCATTGGCGCCCCTTTTGTAAAAATTCTTCAGAATTTCATGTTAACCCACCTGAAAACTCGGCCAGCTCACTCCCCTGAGTTGGCCACTCTTTTTGAGATTCGGGTCGATCGCATTAAAATCATAAAAATTATGGAAGAAAAATTAAGAGACATACAAAAAAGAGAAGAAGAAAAGCGTAAAGAAGAAAAGAAAATACAGGCACAAGAACAGCGCAAAAAAATCATGGAAATGCCAATACCCGATGCACTCGTGAACACTTTATCAAAGCGCCGCAAAGACAGAAAAAAGACAGAAATTATGGTCGTAGAGGATGACCCGTTTTCGCGTGCCCTCGTCCAGAAATCACTCGCAGAAACGGGCAATATTTCCCTTGTGGAAGATGGACAGATGGCTCTAACCCAATATTTCAAAGTCGCACCAGATATTCTATTCCTAGACATAGGACTGCCTGACATTGACGGGCATGACGTACTGGCTAAAATCCTGAAACATGATCCACACGCTTTCATCATTATGCTAAGCGGTAAGGGAGATAAGGATAACGTCACAAAAGCTATCCAGAATGGTGCCAAAGGATTTGTTGGCAAGCCCTTCACACGTGAAAAGCTAGCACAATACATCCAGAAATCTCCACATATTAAAACCTCTAACCAATAAGGAAGCAGCGCATGAAAATCGTTACAGAAGGCGCAGAAACAGAATTGGTCGAAGATGATCCGGTAACACGGTGGATGGTTAGAAATTCATTACGCGCCGAATGTGACTTTGCAACAGCGCAAAACGGAAACAAAGCATTATCGCTCTGCACCTCCTACCAACCAAATCCTGTTTTTCTGGATATTAACTTGCCCGATAGAGATGGACACTCTGTCTTAGAATAAATCATCAGACACGACACTCGTGCCTATATCGTCATGTTCAAGCAGTAAAAGCCATCTGGATACCATCGTACACACCTTAGAAGAAGGTACAAAAGGCTTCATTTTCAAGCCTTTCAGAAAAGATCAGCTCGTTCATTATATTGAGAGCTGTCCCAATATTCACTAAACCATTACAATCATTTGAACGCAGAAACAGAGGGACATCATATGCTGCCGCAACCGCAATCCATATTGGAATACATCTTTATTTTCGGAGATATTCCCCAAAACGCGGAAACCGGAACGTATATACCGCTTCTGGTCATTCTGTCCTATATTATAGCAACACTAGGATCATTCACAGGATTACGCCTCGCAACAGATATTCAAAAAGCGCCGACAGATAAACTAAAATCCATGCTGCATTATGGCGGTGCATTTGCCTTTGGCGCGGGTATCTGGTCAATGCATTTTATTGGAATGCTGGCCTACAATATGGATATGGCACATAGCTATGATCCCCTCCTCACCATTCTCTCTATGGTTATAGCCATTGTAATTGCTTATGGTGTTCTTCAAATCATACGTTCGGAAAATTTGAGAATAAAACAACTATGTAAAGGCGCAATCCTGCTCGGCACAGCCATTTGCGCTATGCACTATACAGGCATGGCAGCAATGGAAATGGATGCAGATTTACGCTACGCTCCGTCTTTATTCATTTTATCTGTCTTAATTGCTATTGTTGCTTCCGGCGCGGCTCTATGGATTGTCTTTACACTCGGACAACATGAAGGACGCTGGAAAATGGCTTGGCAAGCAGCAGCAGCACTTATCATGGGCGCAGCCATCTGCGGTATGCATTACACCGGCATGTGGGCCAGCGTATTCATTCCCTATGCTGACTGCAGATATGATCCGGATCAAAATTTCATAGAGCTGGCCTTAATCATCGCCACAATCACCAGCACAATTTTGGGCATAGCGCTGTCTCTGGCGATTTTCACACGGGAACAATACATTGAAAAAACAAAGGGACATATACCCTTTCCTGCCAAATTACTGAGTATAGCCATCATCTTATCGCTTATCTCTATTTTATGGGGAATATGGAATGGTTACCATTCCCACCGCACCTTAACCAACGATGTTCATGAAAGTGTAAGAACCAAAAACCTTACCGATAAAATCATGGAACAAGACAGCATGCTGACCTACGCTGCGACGATGGCGGCGCGCACAGGGCAAACGAAATGGGAGGAAAAATATAACGAACATGTCATTATTCTTGATAAAATAATGGCCACAATTAAAGAAGAATACAAAGGTTTAAACCTTCAGCACATCGACGCCACAGATATCGCCAACCATAAGCTGATAGAAATGGAAACAGAGACATTCAAACACGTCAACCAGCGCGAACTCGCCGAAGCCCAAAACATCATCACAAGCGAAGCCTATCTGGAAAACAAACAAGTCTACGCCAAAGGCATGCGCAAATTTTTGCAGCAGATAAACGGAAACACCCATAAGGATTTCTTTGCTCTGGCTCGCAGCATGTATTACGCACTCTATCCAACCATCGCCGCCTTGATTTTTCTGATTGTTGTCTGGTTTTTTGCCCTGCGCAGTGTTCGCCAATGGCAAAATGAATTGGAAAACGCTCGCGAAACTCTGGCCGAGCGCTATCAAGAAAAGGAACGACTCACGATACAAATGCAAGAATACACCGACAAGCTGGAACTATCACGTTTCGAAGCCATGGAGGCACAACAAAAAGCAGAAGAATCCAGCCGTGCAAAAAGCGAATTCCTTGCCAATATGAGCCATGAGCTACGCACACCGATGAACGGAATTATAGGCATGACGGAAATGCTGCTCTCATCAAACTTAAATCAAGATCAACGGGAAAATGCCCAAACATTACATGGATCGGGAGAAAATCTACTCTCTATTTTAAATGATATTCTAGACATTTCGAAGATAGAAGCCGGTGAGCTGGAAATCGAAACCGTGCCATTTCACCTTGATACGGCAATGCGCCAGATCATCCAGCTATTCATTCCTCTGGCAACAGAACAAGATTTAGACCTCCAGATGCACGGCACAAAGAACGTGCCTGACGTACTTGAAGGAGATCTGGGACGCATACAGCAAATATTACGCAACCTCATCAACAACGCCCTTAAATTCACCAACAAGGGCAGCATCACCGTAAACGTTAAAATTGCAACACATGAAAACGGTAATAACAACCTCCATATCTCTGTCATAGATACGGGGATAGGTATTCCGCAAGACAAACTAGAAAGCATCTTCGAGAAATTCACACAAGCCGACGCCTCTGTCACCCGCAAATTTGGCGGCACAGGTTTGGGGTTGGCAATTACGCAAAGACTGGTTGATTTAATGGGTGGTGAAATCGGTGTTGATAGCGTGGAAGACAAAGGCTCAACCTTCTGGTTTACAATTCCCCTTGTCGTTGCCAAGAGCGACGTTAATCCCGTCAATCTCTACGAAGAAAACCAAACGGAAAACAATATCAGCGCCGCTTCAGATATACGGATTTTGGCGGCAGACGATCATCCTGTCAATCAGCTCTTCATCAAAAAACTGCTGACACGCCTTGGCTTTATCAATATAGATTTGGCTGAAAACGGCAAGGAAGCCTTGGAAATGATCGCACAAAATAAATATGATATCGTCCTTATGGATTGCCAAATGCCTGAAATTGACGGCTATCAAGCAACCACCATGCTGCGTGAAATGGAAAAAGAAACAGCGCAACATTTACCCGTTATTGCTCTAACGGCCAATGCCATGGTGGGAGACAAGGAAAAGTGCCTGAAAGCCGGAATGGATGACTATCTCAGCAAGCCCATTCGGCCGGAAAAGCTAACCACTATGCTGGCGAAATACACGGTTCACAAAGAAAACAACGATATTATTGTGGCCGATGAGGCAGAACAGAAAAGCGATCCACAAAATATACCCATAGACATTGCACATTTGAACCTATTTACAGATGGCGATCCAGACACGGAAAAAGAACTTTTAGACTTATTCTTTGATGAAGCAAATTCGAGTGTATCCAGCCTAACACAGAGCCTTGCCGATAACGATGATGATGCGTGGGAAAAAGCAGCTCACCGCTTGAAAGGGGCCTCTGCAAACTTAGGCGCTGTGCCTTTGTCCAATGCATGTGAAAAGGCAGAAGATGGATATGAAAAAGACAATGCCGATAAAGAAAAAATGCTGGGCGATATTAAAATAGAATTAAATGAACTGCGGAAGTTCTTTGTTTAAATAAAAGATGTTAAGCAATCTTCTTAAGCTCTGCCATGAAGACACCCATTTTATCCAGTAAAGCTTCGACTTTCTTTGTCGCATGCTCTGACAGTTCTCCTGTGACGCTTAAGACCTGTTTTGCGGCCACGTCCACTTGGGCAATACTCCGGTTAATCTCTTTCACATTTCCTGCAACGTAATTCGTTCCTTCCGAAGCCCTTCCTGCACCGGAAGCAATTTCCTGTGATGCAGCGCTCTGCTGCTCAATCGCTGCGGCAACGGCTGTCGCCGCTTCATTAATCTCCCCAATCGTTTTTCCAATACCGGAGAAAGACTCAATCGTCTTTTCTGTCGCCGTCTGAATGCCTGCAATTTGTTCACTTATTTCTTCTGTTGCCGCTGCTGTCTGCCCGGCCAAATCTTTTACCTCCGAAGCAACAACAGCAAAACCTTTGCCCGCGTCCCCTGCACGCGCCGCTTCAATTGTTGCATTCAAAGCCAAAAGGTTCGTTTGCTCCGCTATTTTTTCAATAATTTGAACAACATCGCCAATTTTTTCGGCATTTTGAGAAAGCTCTCTAACAGTCCGCCCTGATTCTTCGGCTTTTTGAACTGCAGTTTGCGCAATGTCAGATGTGCGCGTCACTTGTTGAGAGATTTCAGAAATACAACTCGACATTTCCTCGGCAGCAGCTGAAATAGCCTGCACATTCACAGACGTTTCATCAGAGCTGGCAACAGCCGCATCCGCCCCTTCTCTTGTCAATTCTACGGTTTCACCCATACTATTCGCTGTCTCGGCAAGGCTGGAAACTGTTGTATTAATATCCCCGACCACCTCTTTCAATGACTCGTCAAAATCATTTGCGATTTCAAGGAAACCATTCATTTTAGCGCCAACACTTTCAGTCGCCCGATTAATAATCCGCGCACCGCTAAGAAGATCGCCTTGCATGCCATCCTCCAAAATACGCCGAAAATATTGATTACGGCTTACATATTCCATAGCCGCAGTGGCTTCACGCACGAACGCATCCGTCGTGTCGGTCATTTCATTAACAGCCCACTGAAATTCACCAAAATCTCCGCCCTCGACGATATTCGTCAAGCGTGTCTCGAAATTCCCTTTGGCCAAAGATTGGCATACGACTTTGGTGCGCTGAATTTCCTTTTCCAGACGCCGCTGAAAATAAAGCGTTGCCGCCAAAGCCCCCAACGTGCCAAGTAAAAACAACAAACTAACGGCCTGCATCGCTGCACCGCCCAAAACCCCTATTAAAGTTGATAGAATAGCAGTCCCCATAGCGAGAAAAGCAGCAATTTTAACTTTAGAGAGAGAAGATAAATTCATCATATCCAATTCCTTTTTCTTCCAGAAGATTTACCAGCATTTTAAAACTGCTATTCATGCCTTCTTTGGTGTTTTTATGCCGCTTCTCTTCTTCAAGTAGCTGCTTGTATAAAGGGATAATTGTTCCATCAAGCACTTTGCGATCCGGCACACGGCGATTGGAATGATACCCATTAATATTACCCTCCCCATCAAGAGAAGGCGTAACATGCGCGAAGACCCAATAATGATCACCGTTTCTGCACATATTAATAACGTAAGCAAAAATCTCTTTTTTAGATTGCAGCGTATCCCAAAGCAATTTAAACACACAACGTGGCATATCAGGATGGCGGATCAAATTGTGAGGCTGCCCCAACAGCTCTTTTTCTTCATAGCCTGCGAGGCGCATAAAAACCCGATTTGTATAAGTTAGCCGACCTTTCAAGTCAGTCTTACTTACGATAATTTCGTCTTTATCAAAAAATTGTTCAACACCGGTAGGCATTATAGATTGAGGCATAGGATATCCATTGTTGCAGAAATGCGTAATTCGGATAACCACCGTACAACTATCAGCACAAAGGATACTTGATTTTAATCAATTACATACCAAAATATGCCAATCAGGACGCTATATACTTCGCATGCCAAGCCAAATGATCATCCATAAAACTCTGGATGAAGAAATAGCTGTGATCATAGCCTTCATGCAAACGCAGAGTGAGTGCCTGCCCTGCCTTGGCGCAAGCATCTTTAAATAATTCAGGGCGCAATTGCTCCGTCAAGAAATCATCAGCCAAGCCCTGATCAATCAAGATCTCTGCATTTGACGCCACATTCTCTGCACTTTCAACCAACGCACACGCATCATGGTTTTCCCAAGAAGACTGGTCGTCCCCGATATATGCGGTAAACGCTTTATGCCCCCACGGCACCTGTGACGGCGCAACAATCGGCGAGAAAGCCGAACATGAGCGAAATAAATCAGGATATTTAAAATATAAGGTCAGCGCGCCATGCCCACCCATCGAATGCCCCATAATAGATTTCTTGCTTGGGTCTAAATCAAACTTCTCTTCACATTGTGGGATAAGCTCTTCAATCAAATAACTTTCCATTTGAAAATGCTCCGCCCATGGGGCTTGCGTGGCGTTCAGATAAAACCCTGCCCCTTGCCCAAGATCATATGCATCATCATCCGCAACACCTTCACCGCGCGGGGATGTATCGGGCGCAAGAACACTCAAACCAAGCGCAGCAGCCTGTTGGTATGCCCCCGCCTTTATTGTGAAATTATCCTCGGTACAGGTTAAGCCCGATAAAAACACGACAAGACCACCGCTCTTTTTATCGTTCGGCGGCGTGAACAAAGTAAAACGCATTACCGTCCCTGTCTTCACACTCTCATGAGAATAATACCCAAGAGTACCGCCATGAACCCGCGCCGTTTTGTCACATTTTATTGCTGTACTCATAAATCTAAAACTCCACAACGCTACGGATACTTTTGCCTGCATGCATCAGGTCAAAAGCTTTGTTAATATCTTCCAACGGCATTTTATGGGTAATGAGATCATCAATATTAATACGACCCTCCATATACCAATCTACAATTTTAGGAACGTCCGTACGTCCACGCGCCCCGCCAAATGCAGAGCCTCGCCAAACACGCCCAGTCACCAACTGAAACGGACGGGTTGAAATTTCCTTACCCGCGCCAGCAACGCCGATAATAATGCTCTCCCCCCAGCCTTTATGGCAACACTCCAAAGCATCGCGCATCACATCAACATTACCGATACATTCGAATGAATAATCAACGCCGCCATTGCTAAGGTCGCAAATCGCCTCAACCAGATTTTCGCATTTCTTGGGGTTAATGAAATCCGTCATGCCGAATTTCTTGGCCAACTCAACTTTGTCCTCATTGATATCAATGCCGATAATTTTGCTGGCACCAATCATTTTAGCGCCCTGAATAACATTCAAACCAATGCCGCCCAAGCCAAAAACAGCAACCGTTGATCCGTATTCGACCTTCGCATCAAAAACAACCGCGCCAATGCCTGTTGTTACGCCGCAACCGATGTAACAGATTTTATCAAACGGCGCATCCTTACGCACTTTCGCAACAGAAATTTCAGGCATAACTGTAAAATTAGAAAATGTAGAACACCCCATATAATGCAATATAGGTTTTCCATTTAAAGAAAAGCGCGAAGTACCATCAGGCATAAGCCCCCGTCCCTGCGTCGATCTGATTTTCTGACATAGATTTGTTTTGGGGTGTAGACAGTAATCACATTCTCTACATTCCGGCGTATAAAGCGGAATAACGTGATCACCAACGGCAACGGATGTTACACCCTCACCAATTTCGCGTACAATACCTGCACCTTCATGACCTAGGATCGCGGGAAACTCTCCCTCGGGATCATCACCGGATAACGTGAAGGCATCCGTATGACAAATACCTGTCGCCATAACTTCAACAAGAACTTCTCCGGCTTTTGGCCCATCAAGTTGAACTGTTTCAATAACAAGTGGAGATCCTGCCTTATAGGCAATTGCAGCTTTTGTTTCCATGTTTCACCTTATATTTTAATCAGATTATATCTAGGGTATGAATACTAAATATAAGTGGCCGTGACCAGATCAAAATACAAGCGAAACAAAAAAACAGAAGTAGTTTATGTATTATTAGAACCGATAAGAAACACCGGTTCCGATAATCCATGGGTTAAGCTCAACATTTCCGGTAATAGCACCACTATTAACGGAGGCATCAACATCCAACCATATTTTTTTCACGTCCACATTAACGCCCCAATGCTTACTGATCCAATAATCAGCACCAGCTTGCAAAGCAATGCCAAAGCTATTACCTGCACTTAGGCTTGTCGTATCACGCCCATGGCTATCATTATACGTTATCGTATAATTAAGTCCGGCGCCGATATACGGGCTGAATCTATTATCCGGCGTAAAGTGATATTGCAACGTCAATGTAGGCGGCAATAACATCGTATCACCCAAATCAAGATCACCCAGATCACTGTTTTTCAAACTTAGACTATGCGGCGATGTCGCCAAAATAAGCTCTGCTGCGATATGCTCTGTAAAGAAGTACGTAAAATCTATTTCCGGCACATATGCGTTATCAGCCTCGGGAGAGCCATTAATGGTTGTATTACCACCACCCTCCGGAAGGACGCCAATGCCACGTACACGAATTTGAAAGCGTTCTTTCGCCCATACACTATTACCCAGATCTTTGGCGGTTGCGGGTGCAGCCCATACCAAAGGTAAGACGCTTGTAAGAAGAGCTAACTTAGAAAGTGTTTTCATAATATGATTTCTCCTATTCAATATAAGATTCAGAGAAACATTGCATTTCCCGTGAACACAGGAATGACCATAATAAATATTCAATAAGAACTCGTTAACACCCTAAAGTTTCATTCCTCCACCCAACTAATATCCAAATCATTTAACGCGCCAAGATATTCATCCCGCGTAATAAATCCGACGCATGGATACGTCCCAACACTTTTCTCACTGCCACTTACAATCTTTTTAACCATTAAAATAGCCGGCATAATCGGGATATACGGCCCATCGCCAGAACGCGCAGTGAGTGCAAATGTAACCATTTTATCAGCGCCGTCTTTCCCCTGCCCCGACATCTTCATGTAAAAAGCACTACTATCCGTACCCATCCAATCAAACAGATAAGATGCCTTCAGCAAGAGTGGCGCAGCTTTCTGCAAATCCCTAATCAACCCAATCCGCACAAGCCATGACAACATCCAAAGCATGATATGGATAAAAGGTATTTCCAGCCCTGCATAAAACCTAATCGTCTTAAGTTCAGGATAACGCCGCGGAAATAAGGATAAATCCGGCACATCACAATTCCCCAATAACCGCCAGCCCAGCCCCTTAAACTTACGCACGCGCAAATCTTGCCAGCCATAGATATCGCTTGGCTTACCATCGACCAACGTTTTAAACTTCTGCCCTGTATACCCCAAAATCGCCGCTGTCGTCGCCAACCCCCGCGCAGTTTTCTGCGCCGTGGTAATGCCGTAATCAAGGGTATCCAGCGTTTCAAATTCATCTTTATAATCATCAATCAAAGCCGAAGTAAGACATGGAACGGAGCTCGCCCCACTGATAACCAGAACGCCTGCCTCCTCCGCTTGCGTATTCAGCGCGGTAATACCATCAACAAAGTCCCGCCCATCCGCCAAGTCTATATAATGCGCCCCTTGCGCAATACAAGCCGTCGCCACGTCATAGCCCTGCGCCTGAAACGGGCCGGAGGTATGGATAACGATATCAGGGTTAACCTCGGCCAGCGCATCTGTAATACCCGCCGTAATATCAAGCTGCGCACATTCAACCTTGTTCACCGCCGTGATATCACCCGCGAAATCCCGCGCCTTCTCAAGAGAACGCCCAGCGATAATAACTTGCATGTTATCCTCCCGCGCAAGCACCTTCGCAATAAAGCCCCCGAAATTCCCGTAACCACCAATGATAAGGACACGTTTTATGTTCATATCAACGTTTGAAGACATTTATTTTATCCATGCACGCTTGAAAAAACTTTCTAATATCCAAACCTATCCCAAAAAAATTAGGTTCCAATATAACAGAGTCTTGCAGTGACGTTTCTGTACTTCTTTGACTTGTGGCGCGGCCATATCCCCTACCACCATCACCAGCAATGTTAATCCCATCATCACTTATCGCGTTTCCACCTTGTCCTCCAATTACTCCATCACCTCCACGACCACCAATATTGATATCGCCTCCTACGGCTGACCCGCCTTTTCCACCCGTTCCGGGGGCTTGCGGAGGTGGCGGCAAAAAGTTTTCTCCATCATAAAGCCAACCTATGTGGACGTATTCTGGCGCCTCAACCCATGTCAATTCTTTATGAACCTCAAACGAGTTCTCGCTCATATCAACTACTTCGCCTCTCAATACTAGTGCTTTCATGATGTTTTAAACCGTCCCTTATACTCATAAACCCTGCCCCACCATGGATGGGTGATGTGGGTGATCATATCAAACGTATTATCATCAACGGCGATTTCCTCGGCGTAGCCTTTGCCCATAAATAATGTCAGCGGCACAGGCATAAAATGCCCGAACAAATGCAGCGCATAACCGCGATGTTGCAACACAACCTTCTCCCCATCCCACAGATAGAGCATCTTCCACCCCAAGCCAAAGCGCATAATTTCTATCACTTCGTTATCCTTGATCTGCATCATGCGCGAATGAAACACATAGGGCTTGGCGTCTTTAAAATGAAACGTGCGCTTAAAGTGAAAGGCTTTGGTCTCTTTGTCGCTCTTGAATTCCACAGTGACACGTACATCTTTTTCATTATGCGTTGGCACTTGCCCCATCAACCGCATAATTGGCGACAGAAATTTCAGAGGCTGCCTACACATAACATCCAGCGTCCCTTCCACCGTCGTGACATCATCACTATAGGGGCGGTTCATATAATGCGTCTGCATCACAGGAGGCAGATTATCCCAATCATCACCGAATATAGATTTAAAGGTAGGTTGCGATTTTAAGTTCAAATTATCAAGTCTCCCGATTTTCTTATGCCGCAGCAATGCATTACGCGCACCGCGCATCCATGGGTAAATAATTTTTGCAATACTGTCCGACCAAAATAGAGCCTTATTGGCCAAATTAAACACGCCTTTATTCTCACCATATCGCGCCATAAAACGCAGCGCATCTTTACCGTGATAAAAATTTTCACCATCGTAAATCACCATACCGTCATCAAGGTCAAACCCACGGCGGTTAATATCTTGAATAAGGTGATGCTCGCGCTCTTCTCGCGCATTTAGAAGGTGCAGCGCACCATGTTCTTCCTTAATCCGCAACGCCAATGCCGCTTTCTTGCATAAAGGACATTCGCCATCATACACAAACCATATTCCGCTTTTTGCCATCACATCATTCATACGGGTTTCATCACCATTAAAAAGAACACAACAACCAAGCCAATAAAGGCCGGCCAGCCCATTAAAAACCAAACCTTGAACAGCTTATTATAACGCAGCGGTAATGCCTCACCGCTTTCCACGCTATGGATCAGCATTTGTTTCAACTGTATTTGTATCCACACCACAGGCAACCAACACAGCCCCGCAACCATATAAATCGCATAGGTTATCACCAGCCATAAATCCATCCAATCATAACCACCTTGCCACACGAGCCATGCCCCCGTTACAGGCTGCAAAATCACAGCAGGAAATGTAAAGATATAATCAGCCAGCACAGTGTTGCGCGCGGCGTAGAGCTTCTCATGAACATCTTGTGTGAAATACGAGCGCAGCATAAAAAACGCAATGCCAATGCCCGTACCAAACAATATGGTAGAGCTTAAAATATGCAGTGTTTTAACAATCAAATAAATATCCATTGCCTAGGTATAGAGGCACTCTATCAACGCATGGTCAAGATATAATCACCCCCATATAATCAAAAGCAAAATCGATATCTCATAATAAATCTTGCTTACACGCAGAAGAGCGATTAAAAAAATTATATGAGTGAGAACATAAACACCGCGCCGTCACAAAGATGGCATAAAATCACAACCAAGCTTTTCGAAAAACAAGACGGTGCCTCTCTCGCCGTTTTCCGTATCCTGCTTGGGCTTTTATTAATGAGCGATGTTCTGAAGAAATTCTCAGACAAATACATTGTTCACGACTTTAAACCGACATATTACGGCTTTGACTGGATTCAGGCCAATCAAAGCGTCGTTGAAATATGCCTCAGCCTCCTTCCCTATACGGTGTTCTGTATTATTGTGGGGTTGTTTTATCGTCTGGCAATGCCGCTAACCACGCTTATGTTTGGTTATCTTTTTTTAGCGTTTCCGGAACATTACCTAAACCATTATTATCTTCTTTTGCTCTACCTCACCTTGATGAGCTTTATTCCTGCGAACAAGACATGGGCGATAGACGCTCTATGGCAAAAGAAAAAAAACCCCCATCCGCGACAAAGCGTGCCAAGATGGTGCTATCTGATATTAAAGCTACAAACAGAAATTATGCTGGTCTTTGCTGGACTTGTGAAAATTAATAATGATTGGCTTCACCTACTGCCCTTAACGGGGTGGATCCAAATCGGTCTCCACGATTTACCCTTCATCGGCTGGCTCTTTCTTTACGACACAACCGTTGCCATCGGCGCTTACGGCATTATTATACTTCACGTTCTGGGCGCACCTCTTTTATTTCTGCGCCGCACGCGCTTTTGGGTTTTTTCAATCTATGTCTGCTTTCACCTCACAAACAATATCCTTTTTCATATCGGTATTTTCCCGTATATGACAATTGCGGCAACCCTGCTTTTCTTTAATCCAAGCTGGCCGAGAAAGTTTGTAAACAAGCTAAAGCCTGATACTCCAATGGATACGTCACCCCCTTCTGAAACAAAGAAACATGCCATTCGGCCACGTAAAATAACTATAGCACTCCTCTCCCTATGGCTAATCATACAGATAAGCATCCCGCTACCCTCACTTTTCACGCCCAATATTGAAACAGAATGGAGCGGCCATAGAGACCAATTTACGTGGCGGATGATGCTGAATGAAAGAGGCGTTAAAACGGTTGCCTTTGCCGTTCACATGCCTGAAAAACACCGTATTGAATTTGTCTCTTTAAGAAATTATTCAAGTGAAAGACAATGCCGCCGCGTCACATGGAGTGATATTACCGTACAATTCGCAAATCATTTAAAAGAAGTTTACAGCAAAAAATACGATACAGACGCCGTTAAAGTACATGCCTATATCGTTCTACGAATTAACCTACGTGAAACAGAGCTTTGGACAAACCCCACATTAGACCTCGCACAATACAAACCCGTTTTCGGCATTCATGAATGGATAGAGCCAGCAGATAACCCATTAAGAACATGGAAGGAATATCTCCAAGCCCCTAAATATATCGCCCCCACTTACCGCGAGGTTTTAACCGCCATGAACCTGCCATCGGAAGAAACCGTTATATTCGAAAATGATAATTTATCTATAGAGACACGCGTACCTAAACTGACTTGCAGATAGATAGCTCTAAAATAAGCTTATAATTCAACCATCGGATCTTCAAACGCAGAGCCGGTAACTTGTCCGTGGCTGCCATTCGTTTGCGAATTAATAATTGTGTTGTCACGAGGCGTATTAATGTTACGCCATTGATCGCTCATATCCTTCATTGCGCTCAATATCAGCTGCCGCGCCTCTTTAGATTCCAGAAAAGGATTGTGATATGTATCAAACTCATAAAACTTGGCAGAAAAATCATCTGCGACATCTTTGATATAATTTTTACATGACACAAAGTCCCGTGATCCACCAAGCATAATCATAGGAAATTCTTTCGCGGCATCCGGAACACCATCATCTATAATGCGTTTCCGCAAGCGTTCACCAAAAATATTAGAATATAGAATTTGCCCATGCGTTGTTGACGGCGCGTTCTTATCAAAAGTATCAACAGCAACAGCATTGCTCTTTTCTTCATATATTATGCTTTTCACAAAGCTCTTATTGGCCATGTCCTGAAACTTTTGTTTCAAACTTTCAATTGCTGATAATGTCCAATCCAGTGGTGCATCACCATACGCTTTGTCCGCGAACAATTTACAATATGTATTATAAACGGCATTTAAAATTGGCTTTGATCTATAAGGCGATGAAAAATGAGGAGCAATTAACACAGCGCCTGCATAATTATCTAAAATATGCTTGGAAAAATTATCATCAAGCATATTCGCAACAAATGCTCTGCCACCAAGAGAATGCCCAAAAATATAATTTGGAATACCCGCCTTTAACCCGCCTGGCGGTGGGTCATCATTAAACACGGCTGCGACAATTCTTCTATTATCCTGTAGATAGCCAATTTCTTTTCCCGGATCAGGCAATACAATAATATCAACTTCTATACCAACACGCTGTAACGCCCTTAACTGCGGCGTATTATAATCAATCACATTGGCCTTAAACCCGCTCAGAAAGGTCATTTTAGAGCGCACTTCGCCATGTGCATGTGCCCGCACCAACCCTGTCTGTATGCCCGCAGGCGCGTAATCCATGAATTCCCAACTCTCGGGCAGATGCGTTGGTATAGGGCAAAATGTATAATAATGCGGCGACTGAAACTCAGCCAGACGCGCTGCGTCTTGCAAAGATGGCATATTTTCTTGCTTTGAATTTCCCGACATTATTGACCCAGCTATTTACTTTTTTATTATAAATAGCATGCCAGCCAATATATTAGCAAAACATAATTACAAATAATCCCGCTTTTGGGTATTTATATCAGGCCTTAAATCGCACTGGATCCTTGGTAGTGAAGCGGAATAAGTCGACTAACCGTTCCCACACCAACAACACGCTCCGTATAAGAGTCAGTCAGAATAAACAGGCCTGTATGTGGGTTCTCATCAAAAGGATCCATCGCAATGGCTTGCGACAAAAACACCTGCCCCGATTTTAGAACACCATTCTCACCGTCAATTGTAACCTGAACCTGTACTTCGGAATGATGCATCTTTATCATTCCTTGAAATGATTCCTTGCCCTCCAATTTCTTATCAATCCATAGAATTTCGGCATGAAACGCCTCTGCCACGGAACCAGAATTATCAGACTTCGACAAAACCGCGCCACGCGACAAATCTATATCCTCGGCAAGGCTAATCGCTATCGCTTGCCTTTTATCGGCCTGCTCAACAGGTTTGCCACTGTGATAGATGCCCGTAACAGTAACCGTTTGTTCACTCTCTATGGAGGTCAAACGATCCCCCACAGTCAAAGATTTCCCATGCAACGTGCCACCATACCATCGCGTACCATCATCATCCTTAATCACATGCTGAATAGGTAATCTGAAGTTCTCATTCGTCAATGTGTGCTGATCCGCCTTTTTAAGGAACTCCATGATGGTTTTCCCTTTATACCACGGCATTTCATCACTTTGAGTAACAATATTATCCCCCAACAAAGCACTGACGGGCACAAACTCAATATCACAATCTGTGCTATGCGCACCGAATTCCCTTAGATAATGCTCTTTGATTTTATTATATTGCGCTTCGCTATAATCAACCGCGTCCATCTTATTAATCGCAACAAGAAACTGGCGCACGCCAAAGAACTTCGCAATTTTGCTGTACTCCACAGTTTGCAAGCGCACACCATGGATCGCATCCACCAAAATCACCGCCACATCAGATGTCACCGCCGCAACGGCCATATTGCGCATATATTCAAGATGCCCCGGCGTATCGGCAATACGATAACGGCAGTCTTCATAGCGGAAATAGCGATGCGCCACATCAATGGTAATGCCCTGCCTGCGCTCATCTTCCAAGCCATCCGTGAAGAGAGCATAATCAATTTCTCCCTCTTCATTCCGCGCCGCCTCGATATGATCGTCAGGAACCACGTCGATATCATAAAGAAGCCGACCGATTAAAGTTGATTTACCATCATCCACATGACCGCACGTCAGAAAATTTATTGTCTTATAATCTTTCATCTTAAAAATATCCCATCTTCTTTTTCTGTTCCATGGATGAGGCAGAGTCCTTATCAATCAAGCGGCCTTGCCGTTCGGACTCTTTGCTCTCTAGCAGCTCCGCAACAATTTCTTCCAGCGTCTCTGCCTCCGAAGGCATCGCCGCGGTTAATGGATAACAACCCAGCGTCCGGAACCTGACTTTTCTGTTTTGAATTTCGCTTTTATCTTCAATGGGCAAGCGATCATCATCCACGCGGATCAACATACCATCACGCTCCACAACGGGTTGTTCTTTGGCGAAGTACAAAGACACCAGCTCAATTTGCTCATGCAAAATATATTCCCAGATATCTTGCTCCGTCCAATTGGATAGCGGCGATACGCGCGAACTAAAGCCCTGCGGCAAACGCGTGTTAAACAACCAGCCAAATTCGGATTGCTGGTTTTTAGGATCCCAAGCATGAAAACGATTACGCGTAGAGAAAATACGTTCCTTCGCTCTGGACTTTTCCTCATCACGACGCGCGCCAATAAGGATATAATCAAACTTATGCTTATCCAGAACCTGCTTCAAACCATCGGTTTTCATGACATTGGTATAATGCTTGCTGCCGTGATCGAACGGGTTGATCCCCTCATCCACACCATCTTGGTTGGTATGCACGATCAGCTGTAAGCCGTGTTTTTCTGCGATTTTATCGCGAAACTCAATCATTTCCTTGAATTTCCACGTTGTATCAACATGCAACAACGGCACAGGCGGTTTCGCCGGAGCAAAGGCCTTCAACAACAGATGCAGCAACACACTGGAATCCTTACCAATCGAATAAAGTAAAACCGGATTTTCTGCGACAGCAATCGCTTCACGGATAATGAAGATGGCTTCATCTTCCAGCTCTTGCAAATATAGGGGAAGTGACTTGCTCATGTATTTATCTCCTGATCCGCGCCGACAAAAACCTGCCCCTTGAAATGGGTGCGGTGCATGTAATCGCCAAAACGTTCATTATCGTTACTTTTATCCGTGAACTCTGCGAACAAATTATCCAATGTTTCTAGAATTTCTGCTTCGTTGACCTCTTCTTTATAGACTTGGTTCAGACGCTCGCCTTCATAATCACCGCCCAAACGCAGCGCATATTTTCCGGCAGCCTTACCAACAAACCCAATCTCCGCCAAATACGGACGACCACAACCATTCGGACATCCGGTCATGCGAATCGTAATTGGTGTGTCCTTCAAGCCATGCTTATCCTGCAAGCCGTCTATCTTGGTTATAAGCTCAGGCAGATAACGTTGCCCCTCCGCCAGAGCCAACGGGCAAGTCGGCATCGCAACGCAGGCAATCGCTTCTTTACGGGATTTGGAATATTGATCATGGGCAATACCGTGTTTTAACAACAGCGCATCGATTGCCTCTTTGTCTTTCACATCAACATAACTCAACATCAAATTCTGATTACCCGTGAAACGCACGCCGCATTTCTCCGTTTCTGTAATCTCGCGCATGGCGGATTTAATGTTGTAACCATTCACATCGTTCACCACGCCATTCTCAACAAAAATGCCGTAATGCCATTTGCCTTGATAATCCTCAACCCAGCCAAACGCATCACCGCGATAGCTAAATTCATAAGGCTTGGCCTCTTCCAGTTTATAATCACAACGCTTTTCGATTTCTGCCTTAAACCACTCAACGCCCAGACGGTCGACAGTATATTTAAGGCGCGATAACTTGCGATCTTCACGATTACCATGGTCACGCTGAATTGCGACAATCTGCCACAACGTATCCAACGTTTTATCTTTCGGAATAAAGCCGATCATTGTGCCGCGACGCGGATATGTCGCGTTATTGCCGTGGGTCGCCCCAAGGCCACCACCAATCGCAATGTTAAAGCCGAGAAACTCGTCCCCCTCACCAATCGCGATCAAACCAATATCATTTGCAAACACATCATTTTCATTATGCGGCGGCAACGCAATGGCGATTTTAAACTTCCGCGGCAAATAACGTTCCTGATACAGCGGGTCTTCCTCCGCAGGTGCGCCCTCTGCCAGTTTTTTACCATCCAGCCAAATTTCACGAAATGCGCCGGTCTTTGGCAAAAGATGAAGGCTGATTTTATCTGCAAATTCAAACACTTCCTCATGATATGGCGCCAGCGCAGGGTTCGCGCCGCACATAACATTCCTGTTCACATCCCCGCACGCCGCAATACTATCCAGCCCTAGAACATCGAAATCCTTCATTGTCGGCTTCATCCGCGCCTTGACAATGCCGTGGAATTGAATGGTTTGACGCGTTGTAATCTTGATAATACCACTGGCATTTTCATCGCAGCTATCCTGCAACTTAAGCCATTGATTGGCCGTAATATCGCCGCCCGAGATCCGCAAACGGATCATATAAGAATACGCCCATTCCAGCTTTTTACGCTCGCGCTCTGCCCGACGATCACGATCATCTTGCTGATACGATCCATGGAATTTCACCAATTGCTGTTCTACCTCATCAAGGCCGCCTGTAATTTGATTGGCAAGACCATCCGCCAGTGTTCCTCGCAGACCACGGCTTCCTGTTTTCATACCTTCATTGGCTGATAATTTTTCACTCATAATTATATCCTTAATTAATAAACGTCTTTTAAGTAACGGCCTTGTTCTTCCAAGTCCGCGAGATAGTCTTCGGCATTTCCCGCGCTCAGAGATTTTTTCTCCGCAATGATTTTAATCAGTGTCTGTTCCACGTCCTTGCTCATCGGATCTTTCGCACCACAGACATAAATCACCGCGCCGCTATCCAGCCAGCGGATCAACTCATCCGCATTTTCCTCTAAACGATTCTGCACATAGATTTTATGGTCCTGATCACGAGAGAATGCCAAGTCAAGACGGGTCAATGTTTCTATGGCCAAATGTTCTTGCCACTCTGCCTGATAAAGGAAATCACAATGCGCATGTTGATCGCCAAAAATCAGCCAATTACGGCCAGATGCTCCACGCTCCGAACGTTCGTAAATGAAGGAACGGAAAGGCGCAACGCCTGTTCCCGGCCCAATCATAATCGCATCTTGCTCATCCGCGGGTAGATTAAATAATTGGTTCTGGCTGATGTAAAATTCAATCTCATCATCTTCTTTAATCTGCGATAAAAAGCCGGAGGCAAGGCCGTGCCCGATGCTGCCATCTTCTTTTTGATAGCTTGTAAGAGACACAGTTAAATGCACTTCACCCTCATGCAAAGACGGAGAAGACGCGATAGAATAGAGGCGCGGTGTCACATCATCCCCCGCCACATCGGCAGGTAGAATAATGCCAACCGCATCGCCCGGCGTATAGATAACATCATCGTCATAAACAATTTCAATGTGATAGGTTTCTTTCTTCGAACCACGGTCATTCAAATTCACGATATCGGTTATCTTGCCTTTTATCGGCTCCAACCGCGTATAGCCTTTTCCTGTACGCACTTCCGGCACAGCGTCAAATATCAGCGCAGAAGGTTGTTGCTCGCCCGTATCACCAACAAGCTTATTCAGCGCGCCAACCGTTTCCTCAATCCACGGTGCGGTATGCGATGCATAATCCACATCCAGCAACTTAATATCCTGAAAAGCCTTGCCGCCCAAACGGCTCAACTCTTTATCCAGCGTAACAATCGCGCCGCAGAATATCTCGTAACTGCTATCGCCCAGTCCTAACGCCGCATAAGATAAATTATCCAACAAACCATCAGGCGCGCCTTCCATAAGGCCAAAGAACTTCTCGGCGGGTTCCGGCGGTGTGCCTTCACCATGCGTACTCACCAAGAAAATCGCAAACTCATCCTTTTTGAGATCTTCGGGCTTTAAACGGTTAACGGCAGTGCCTTTGGTTTTAAACCCCGCCCCTTTCAATGCCTTCATAACGCCCAAAGACAGTGCCTTTGAATTGCCTGTTTCCGTTGCGTAATAGACACTCACCTTTGGCTTATTCGCTGGCGCACCACCCGCATTACCAACAGAAGAATCCCCGCCGGCAAGGCCTTGAAGATACCCAGCCAACCATAAAGTCTGGTCACGGGTTACACTGCTAAGCAACGTATCCAGTATTTTTTTCTGATCCGGATTAAGCATTTAAATTCTCTTTTCCCTGTATAGCCGACGCGCGAACAAGTTTCCCATCCACCAAATGAAGTCCGCATTCCTGCGCATTATCTTGTTCCCACCACCAACGCCCTGATCTTGGATGCTCGCCCGCCTGCACAGCGCGCGTACACGGCGCACAGCCAATCGATGGGAATCCTTGATCGTGCAAAACATTATATGGGACATCATGTTTCGTGATAAAGTCTTTGATATCACTTTCAGAAACATCGATCAGCGGATAAACTTTAATAATATTGCGCCCTGTATCCAACTCAGCAATCGGCAGATCACCGCGATTATCCGAATGCTCACGACGCAGGCCACTCACCCATATTTTAACACCGTCCAACGCCCGCCCCAGCGGCTCAACCTTGCGCACATGGCAACAACCATGGCGTTTATCAATGGATTCGAAAAATCCGTTAACACCCTGATTTTTCACTAAATTTTGTGTGTCCTTAGTATCAGGATAAAACGTATCAATATTGATATTCGGATAAGCCTCTCTGGTTTTCTGAGAAACCTCATGTGTTTGTTCAAACAAACGTCCCGTATCAATAGTAAAGAGGCGAATAGGCACATTATGCGCCGCAATCACATGCGTCATCGCCTGATCCTCTACACCGAAGCTTGTCGAGAACGCCATCACATGATCGCTATAGTCTTTAAGGCGCGCCAAGCGCTGCTCCCATGACAAAGGCGTCAGGTCATTCAATATTTTTTCCAGTAAAGCCTCGTCAGGCATAAGAAACCTCCTTCACGGGAAGGTCTGTGAAATAATTTCCTGATATTTCAGGCGCTTCTTTCCACGAGTGACACTCATGCCACTTCACAACATTGCCGATAATCATCAAGCAAGGTGAGGCAAATTTATGCTCCGCATATAGCCCCTCAAATGTTTCAAGGGTCGCGGGGTAATCTTTGTGATGGGTGGTTGTTCCCTGCTCCACCACCAGTAACGGCGTTGCAGCATCAAAGCCCAATTCAATCAACTTACGGCACAATAAAGCATAATTATTACTGCTCATATAAAGGGCGAGCGTCTCATCCTTTGCATGGCGCAAGCCTTCCCAGAACGCCTCATCGTTAAGTTGATCCTTGTAAATAGAGAGAAAACGCACCGAAGACGCGCCCCCCCTCTCCGTCAAAGGAATACCCGCATAAGCCGCGCAACCATTCGCCGCACTTATTCCCGGCACGATTTGATACGGCACACCCATTTTGCGTGCAACGGTTATTTCCTCCGCGCCATGCGCATAAATACCAGGGTCTCCGCCCTTTAAACGCACAACGATACGGTTCTTGCGTAAATGATACGCGATAATCTCGTCAATCTCATCTTGCTTTTTGTGATGGTGATGACGCGTTTTACCAACGGCAATCTTATGCGCATCTTTACGCGCATAATTATCCATCAACCCTTGCGGGATCAGGCGATCATATAAAATAACATCCGCTTGCCCCAAAATCCGCACAGCCTTTATGGTCACAAGATCAGGATTACCCGGCCCTGCGCCAATCAGATAAAGCGCGGCGTTCCCCTCATTCGGATATTCATTTAATGCCCTATCAAAAGACGCATGCGCGCGTTCCATATTGCCTTCCAGAATATCCTCGGCAACGTGGCCACGAATGATTTGCTCATAAAACATACGGCGCGGCTGTAGCTTTGATAATTGCTGGCGCATCTCCGTTTTTTTAGTTTGTAAAAACCCAATAACCTGTTCAAAACGTGCAGGAATCAGCGTTTCAACCGTCTGTTTAATCAGCCTCGCCAAAACCGGTGAAATCCCCGAAGAAGATATCGCAATTTGCAACGGCCCACGACGCACAAGCGCCGGAAATATGAAATCACACAAGGCAGGATTATCAACAACATTAACCAAAACCCTGCGCATGCGACAATCTGCGGCGATCTGCTCGTTCACACTATTATCATCCGTTGCGGCGACCACAATTTGCCGATTATCCAGCACATCCGCAGTATACTCTTCTTCCCTATATGAAAAGCCATGCTTCCCACAAAGAATGATAAGCTCCTCGCTCAACACCTTTGCAATCACCTCTACTGTGGCATTAACACTGGCTAGGGCTTCCGTTTTTGCACATGCAATCGCACCACCCCCAATCACTAAGATAGGGGTTTTCGTGTCAGCTTTTAGAAACAAAGGTAAATACGTCATCATGAAATCACTATAAATTTACATTTTTTATTTGTAAATACATTTCTTTTCTGTATTATTCATTTATGAACTTTTTACCAAACAAAGTACACATGGGTTTAAACGCCGCCTTATTCGTTGCTTACCACGGCAGCAAAGAAGAACCTGTCTCCGGCGCCGCTATTGCGCAGCATTACGGCCTAGGCAGCAGAACCTTAGAGCCTGTCCTTCAAGTTTTGGGCAATGCAGGATTTTTACAAAGCATCCGTGGTCAAGGCGGCGGATATTATATAGAGTCTCCGGACAAGGTTAATATTAAGGATATCGCGGAGTGCTTCATTCACAAGTTATTACCCGAGTGCAGCGCATTTTCTGAATTCTCCCCTGTATTGGAGCACTTTTTTAAAGATAGCTACCAATGTTTTTGGGATAAATTATCGGGGGTTACGATTCAAGATTTATGTAATGCTTCTGAAAAAGAAGGCGTACCTAGACTTGGAAGCGGAATTCTCACTTTTGAAATTTAAATTATATCAGTTACCACATTATGAAAGGGTCAGTGACCATGTCTACATTCCGTAAAAAAATCTACAACTCGATTACCGAGACCATTGGGGCAACGCCGCTGGTACGCTTGCACAACATCGAAAAACTTCACAATGTTGAAGCAAACTTGCTGGCCAAATTAGAATTCTTTAATCCCCTCTCTTCCGTGAAAGACAGGATTGGCGTTGCGATGATTGAAGCCGCCGAGAAAGCCGGAGAGATCACACCGGGCAAAACCACTCTGGTTGAGGCGACATCAGGCAACACAGGCATTGCACTGGCCTACACTGCCGCGGCAAAAGGATATCGCCTTATCCTGACAATGCCTGAAAGCATGTCGATTGAACGCAGAAAAATGCTGAACTTTTTGGGCGCGGAGCTAGAACTAACACCTGCGCCAAAAGGCATGAACGGCGCAATTGACAGAGCCAAAGAAATTGTCGAAACCACGCCTGACACCTATATGATTAAGCAATTTGATAACCCTGCCAACCCCGACATTCACGCCCGCACAACCGCGCTGGAAATCTGGGAAGATACAGATGGGAAGGTCGATGTCCTTATCTCCGGCGTTGGAACGGGCGGCACATTAACAGGGGTTAGCCGCGCTCTAAAAGAAAAGAACCCAGCCCTTAAAGTCGTTGCCGTTGAGCCGGAAGAAAGCCCGATCTTATCCGGTGGAAACCCTGCCCCACATAAGATACAGGGCATCGGGGCAGGTTTTGTGCCTTCCATTTTGGAAACCGGTTACATCGATGATATTGTAAAAGTTTCAAGCGAAACCGCCATCGAAACCACGCGTGAACTTGCACGTACAGAAGGCATCCCCACAGGGATATCATCAGGTGCAGCCCTAGCCGCGGCACTGGATGTGGCAAAACGCCCTGAATATAAGGGTAAAAATATCATCATCATATTCCCTGATTTTGCCGAGCGTTATCTTTCAACGGCTCTATTTGACACTGAATAGAACGAATATCTTTCAGGGCTGGCCGTTAACGCTTCATTGCGCCCAAAATACCGCGCATGATTTCACGGCCAACCTGACGACCAACCTGCCTGACAAAAGATTTAATGAAAGCCTCCGTCGTTGATTGACGTGATGAACGCTTCTTTTTCGTCTTCGTCGGTTTCTTTTGGGAAGCCTCGGCCTTTTTCGTCACCTTCTCCGCACGTTCTTTTAAGATTTCATACGCAGATTGACGATCAATCGCCGTTCCATATTTCTTATCGAACCTACTGTTCGCAATAATCTCTTGGCGCCGCGCTTTGGAAACAGGCCCCAGCTTTGAATATGGCGGACGAATAAGTGTCCGTTGCACAATGCTTGGCTGCCCCTTCTTTTCAAGTGTGGAGACCAACGCTTCACCAACGCCAAGTTCAGTTATCGCCGTTTCGACTTTAAAATCAGGGTTTTCACGATATGTCTGCGCGGCAAGCTTTATCGATTTACGTTGCTTGGCCGTGAAAGAACGCAATGCGTGCTGTATACGGTTTCCAAGCTGCCCCAAAACAGCCTCCGGAATATCCGCAGGATTTTGCGTTACAAAATAAATACCAACCCCTTTAGAGCGAATAAGCTTCACAACTTGCTCAATTTTTTCCAATAAAGGTTTCGGAGCATTGTTAAATAACAAATGCGCTTCATCAAAGAAAAATACAAATTTAGGCTTTTCAGAATCACCAACTTCCGGCAACTCCTCAAACAACTCGGACAACAACCACAGCAAGAACGTCGCATAAAGGCGCGGTGTCTGCATCAATCGGTTTGCACTCAAAATATTAATTTGCCCCCTGCCATGACTATCAATTTGTAAGAAATCATACAGATCCAGCGCAGGCTCACCAAAGAACTCGCCGCCGCCCTGAGCCTCTAACTGCAATAAACGCCGCTGGATTGCCCCAACGCTGGCCTTGCTGATATTGCCGTATTCCAGAGAAAATTCACTGGCTTTCTCCCCGACAAACACCAGTAGACTGCGCAGATCCTTAAGGTCAAGCAAGAGCAAGCCTTCCTCATCTGCAATACGAAAAGCTATATTCAAAACGCCCTCTTGCGTATCGTTAAGCTCTAGAATACGTGACAGCAAGATAGGCCCCATCTCAGAAACCGTTGTTCTTAAGGGATGGCCTTGCTCACCAAATAAATCCCAAAACGTAACAGGAAAAGCTTCCGCAATATATTCCTCTGAAAACCCTATGGTTTCCGCACGCGCCACAAGAAAATCCTGCATCTCCGACTTTTCCGCCATACCAGACAGGTCGCCCTTAACATCAGACATAAAAACAGGCACGCCCGCCTTGGAGAACCCCTCGGCCATGCCCTGAAGTGTAACCGTTTTCCCCGTCCCCGTCGCACCGGCAATTAACCCGTGACGGTTCGCATACTTAAGGTTTAATACTTCTTTTTGATCAGAGGCACCTGATCTTGAGCCTAAATAGAGATTTAAAGTCACATTTTCCATTCCTATCACAAAACATTTGTGATTATATGCATATATATTCCATCAAAAAAGGAGAAAATTATGCATATCAAAGATGTCATGTCTAAAGAGTACCAATGGATCGCCCCTGAGGCCACAATCTGTGAGGCTGCAAGGCTTATGAAAGAGCAAGATATCGGCTTTTTACCAATTGGTGAGAATGATCGCTTGATCGGCACTGTCACAGACAGAGATATAGCTATGCGCGCCGTGGCAGATAATTTGAATAGCTCCACACAAATCAGAGACATCATGACACCACAGCTTATGTATTGTTATGACGATCAAAGTGTTGATGAGATTTGCCAAAACATGGCTGAAATAAAAGTGCGTCGTCTGCCGGTTGTAAACCGTGACAAACGCCTTGTCGGCACTGTTTCCCTTGGTGACTTGGCGCAAGCCCAGACACAACAAAGCGGTGAAGCTCTGCAATCTATCACAAACTGTGATAATGCCGTTTCACAAGCTGCCTAAATCTTAAGCAAAGGAATATTTATCGTGAGATTATCTGTCTTTACAGGGTTTGTTTTATGCGTGCTTGTCTTCTCATATGAGGCACAAGCAGGTAGTTGGTGGGATAAGGCAAAAGCCGCCTTAAACTCCGACATGGGCAAAAGCCTTACACAATCCCTGGAAGGCGGAGCCAACACAGGCAATAACTTGAGCAATACTAAAATTGGTCAAGGCTTGCGTGAAGCACTAGAAATTGGAACCAAGAAAGTCGTCGGTCAACTCGGCGTCCAAAATGGTTTTAATCTTGATCCCAAAATTCATATTCCTTTGCCTAAAACCCTCGCTCGCGTTGATAGCGCCCTATCTGCTATCGGAATGAACGGCCTGACAGATGATTTGGAGTTACGCATTAACCGCGCAGCAGAAATCGCGACACCAAAGGCCAAAGCTCTGTTTATCACCGCGATAAAACAAATGACCATCAAAGATGCAAGACAGATTCTAAGCGGCCCCCAAGATGCGGCAACGCAGTATCTAAGACGCACAATGGGCGCAGGGCTGGAAAAAGAAATGCAGCCACTTGTCCAACAAGCTCTCGCAAGCGCCGGCGCGTTTCAAGCCTATGACAGCGTTATAGGGCGATACGACCAGATTCCTTTTATGCCTGATGTCAAAGCCGACATAAATGACTATGTTATTGAGAAAGCAATGGATGGGATTTTCTATTATGTCGGGCAAGAAGAAGCCGCAATACGCGAAAATCCGGCCAAGCGCACAACAGAGCTTTTAAAGGCAGTCTTTTCTTCGCAATAGAATCAGCGGTCGTCCTCAGCCTCACTAACGTCATCATCATCCATTAATATGCGATGTGCAGCGCCCTCCAGATCATCATATTGGCCGGACTTCAAACTCCAGACAAAAGCCGCAAGCCCTAGTAGGCCAAGCAATAATGCGATAGGTATCAGATAAATCAAGATATTCATGCGCTAAACCTCAAGCGGAAAGAGTTGGCAATCACAATCAGGGATGAACCCGACATAGCCACCGCAGCAATCAACGGCGTTACAAACCCCGCCAAAGCCAACGGCACCGCAATCATATTATATAAAACCGCCAGCGCAAAGTTCTGTTTCACAAGTTTCTGGGTTAAGTTCGCCACCTTATAGGTCGCATAAACGGGATGCAGCTTTCCGCCCATAAACACAATATCTGCGGCATTTTGCGCCATATCAATCGCCGTTCCGGGGGCAAAAGAAACATCCGCACCCGCCAAAACAGGCGCGTCATTCAAGCCATCCCCAACCATCAAGACTTTATGACCATCCCGCTTAAAGCGCTCCAAAACGTCATATTTCTGCGTTGGTGTTTGCTCGGCATAAACCTTGAAGATACCACATTGGCGCGCAATATCATCAGCAACGGCCTGCCGATCCCCTGATAACATCACCACATCGATACCGTTTTTTATAAATTTTTCAACAACTTCCGCCGCATCTTTGTGGACATGGTCGATGAAACGAAAAGCCACAGGCGGTTGCCCCGCAATATTCAGCCAAAGCTCCAAAGCCTTACTCTGAGGCACGTCCATATCCCCGCACCATGCACGCGAGCCTATCTTTATAAGCTGGCCATTATAATCCGCACGAACCCCCTTACCTGATATTTCCTCTACATTTGAAACACCATACAACACTCCGTCATAGGCATCACTCAACGCTCGCGACAAAGGATGCGCACTATGCGCGGTCAAAGACGCAGCCATCTGCATCATGTCATTGTCATATACACCGTCCAATGTCGGTTGCCCCAGTGTCAGCGTCCCCGTCTTATCGAACATCACCGTATCGATATCGGATAACCGCTCCAACGCATCGCCGGACTTCACCAAGATACCCTCACGCATCAAACGCCCTGTCGCCAAGACTTGCACCACAGGTACAGCCAGCCCAAGCGCACAAGGACACGTAATAATCAGAACCGTAATCGACACCATCAAGGCATCCTGCCAAACCAATCCACCAACAATCCACCACCCGATAAAAGCCAGCACTGCGCAGCTATGCACCACGGGCGTATAAAGGCGCGCTGCACGATCGGCAAGGCGAACATATTGTGCCTGCCCTTGCCCCGCCTTTTCCATCAAGCGCACAATATCAGCCAACAATGAATCCTCGGCCGCCGCCGCAACTTTAATTGTCACTGGCGCAGATAAATTAAGCGTGCCTGCGAATATCTCCGCGCCCACGCAAACTGTACGCGGCATCGTCTCCCCCGTGACAAGGGATGTATCAATGTCACTTTCGCCATCAATGATAAAACCATCAATAGGGAATTTTTCACCCGCCGCAACGCGAACAATCATGCCTTCTTCCAAATCACGAATTAAGATACGATTCGTATTGCCCACGAAACCGCCGCCTCCAACAACATTAGCGAACCCACTCAAACTGCTCAATAAATCAGTTGCTGTAGAACGTGCATTCTTCCGCGCCCTGAAATCAAGATACCGCCCAATCAGCAAAAAAAAGATCAACATCACAGCAGAATCAAAATAGACATGTTCGCCGTGATTAACCGTTTCGAATAAGCTCATACCCCCTGCCAAAACCAAAGCCAAAGAAATCGGCACATCCATATTCGTATGACCTGCACTTAACGCCTTTATGGCAGAGCGAAAGAATGGTCTCCCCGAAAATAAGATTGTCGGCAACGCAATCAGAGCCGACACCCAATGCATAAAGTCCCGCGTCGCAATGCCCATAGTTTCCGTCGTTGTTGACCACAAACCAACAGACAGCAACATCACATTGCCCATCGCAAAACCCGCCACACCAAGGCACAGCAGCAAAAAACGCTCCTCTTTGAATATTTCGGATTTCTCGACGTCTATATCATAGGGCTGCACGCTGTAGCCCAGCGCCTCTATGATTGCCACATACGCGTTGGCTTGTTCAAACGTGCCCTCCCACTCCAAAGCAAGGCGGCGGGTCGAAAAATTAAGACGGACGCCACGAATGCCCTGCTCCCGCGCTAAAGAGGACTCAATCTTTTGAATACAGCCCGCGCAATGCACACCACTCACCAGAACAGACAGCACATATAGGCCATCATCATTCGTTTGTACCAACGTTTCATAGCCGGAGCTTTGCGGCTCTACTGCGCTATGAAGTCGTGCATTGTCTGATATTGTTTGTTGTCCCATGTACCACTCAATTTTGCGCGCCAAAGCCCCTTCATCGGTAAATCCGGTATTGCCTCATAAACACCACCACCCATATGTGCTAATACGATATCAAAATCATAACCATCATGCACCGCGCGGATAATACTTGCATGCACGCGCACATTCTCTAAAGGCTTTCCGTTCTTATCTGCAAGCTCCCACCGCAAAATACCATTCTCATATGTCACGCTTTGCTTGATATCAGGCTGCGATTTTGCCTTATTTAATATCTCGTTATAGGCAAGCCCTTTCTCATAGGGACGTTCCGTCACAACGCCTGTCTGCGTGCTGACAGCGATATAGACAAAAATGCCATCAAGGCAAGCAATCACCACAAAGAACATCACAAAGTAAATCGGTATCCACTTATCCCTTGGATCTTTTACGCGCTCCGCATCCATGCTCATCACCGTCCTCTCTTACTGATAAATACAGCATCATAGGTATCTGTCAAATCACCACCCTGATCCGTTAAAATAAATTGAATATCTCGCGGGCTATCCGGCGTCATATTAGAGCTAACGAAAATATGGTATGTCCCGATGCTGTCTGCCACGACATAAAGACTATCCGCGCTGACGCTGCCAGCGGCTTTCACCTCTATCTGCGCATCACCCAAACCTTCGATCACAAGCGTGTACGTGCGATGATCATGGGTCTTATTCAATATTTTGATAATATAGCCATTACGGACTTCACCGCTGGAAAGCTGCACAAACAAGGGGTTACGGTCATGTAGAACATGAAGTTCAAGAGACGTACGCCCGATAACCGCCGCAAACATCGCAACCGCAACAACGGCGAGAATAGCCGCATAATAAATCGTGCGCGATTGTAAGAACCTAAAGCTTTCCTGACGCCCCTGCTGCTCTGCCTCCATATGATTAACGGTGTCATAACGGATCAAGCCGCGCTTAAGGTCAATCTTATCCATGATATTATTGCAGGCATCCACGCATAAGCCACAGGCAATACACTCCATCTGCAGGCCATCACGGATATCAATCCCCATCGGGCAAACCTGAACACAGGCCGTGCAATCAATGCAATGCCCCCGATCATCCCAGCTCTCGCCCTTTTTATGCTTTCCCCGTGCCTCACCGCGCTGTTCGTCATAACCAATGACCAGCGTATCACGATCAAACATCGCAGACTGAAACCGCGCATAAGGGCACATATAAGTGCAAACCTGCTCCCGCGCGAAACCAGCCATCAGGTAAGTGCTGAACGTTAGGCCGCCAATAAATGATAAAATAGTTGGCGATACATCAAACGTAAAAAAGCTCCAGAACAATGTCGGCGCATCATTAAAATACAGAACAAAGGAACCCGCCGTACACCACGCAATCACCAACCAAATAAAATGCGTTGTTGCAATTTTTCGAACCTTGTCAAAGCTCCACCGCGCTTCGTGCAGCTTTTTACGCGCATTACGATCACCCTGCACAATGCGCTCCACCCAAACAAATAAATCCGTCCAAACAGTTTGCGGACAAAAATAACCACACCAAACACGGCCGAATAAGCTGGTTACAAAAAACAGCACAACAGACGCAAGAATGAGAATACCCGTCAAAAGATAAACCTCTTGAGGCCATATCTCTATCCAGAACCAATAGGCTTTGGCATTTTCAAGGTCAATCAAAACAGCCTGATCAGGCGCATTAGGGCCACGATCCCAGCGGATAAACGGCGTCAGGTAATAAACCCCCAAAGTCAGGATCATCGCAATCCATTTGAGTATGCGATACCTCCCCCAAACACGTTTAGGGTATATTTTTTCCTGCTTGGCAAAATACTGAATAGGCTCTTCGGCGCTATTCGCTGTGTGTTGCGTCTGGGATATCTTCGACGGTTTCTTCTTGTCCATCTTCTCGTTCCTCTTCACCGCCACCAAGCTGATGCAGGTATATGGTCAACTGTCTTATCGTATTCTTATCCAACCTGTCTTTCCATGCCGGCATCATACCACTGCGCGCAGAATAAACAGTTTCAAACACACTGTCCCGATCACCGCCATACAGCCAGATTTTATCAGTCAGGTTCGGCGCGCCAAATTCACGATCACCTTTTCCATCCGCGCCATGACAAGACGCACATTGCTCGGAGAAAATTGTTTGCCCCTTTGCCAAATCGTGGTCACCACCATGCCCTGCGGCTTGGCCGGATAACGAGAACACATAATCAACAACGGCTTCAATTTCCTCGTTCTTCAACATCCCGTCCTTACCAAAAGCAGGCATCTGCGAAAGACGCGTATCCAGATTATTCTCCCGAATACCATATTGAATAGTTTGGTGAATATCAGACAGCGCACCGCCCCACAGCCAATCATCATCATTCAAATTAGGATAACCTTTAAAGCCTTGCGCACCCGTTCCGTGACATGTCGCACAATTATCCTTAAACATCGCCTTCCCACCAGCCATCGCAAATGCATACAGCTCGGGGTTATCGAGAATATCTTGAAAACTCGCCTGTTCAAAGCGATCCAGATAGACCTTTTGACGCGCAACGATTTCCGCCTGAGAGTCTTCCAACTCTTTAAACTGAGTATAGCCGCTCGTGCCCTTTGTGCTGCCATCCAGTGTTGGCCACGCCGGATAAACGACCCAATACCAAACAGACCAAAGGATACACACGTAAAACACCCATAACCACCAGCGCGGCAAAGGGTTATTCAGCTCTTTAATGCCGTCCCACTCATGTCCTGTGGTTTCAACGCCTGAATGGGCATCAATGTCTTTTTTATCTGTATCTTGGTTTTCGTCTTGATGATCACTCATTCTTCATTCTCCTCTAAAGGAATACGCCCTTGTTTTTCGTAGTCAGTCTTAGCACCGGAACGAAATGTCCATAACGTAATGGCACAAAAGAATATGAAGAAAAATAATAGGCCGAGCATACCTGCATCCGCACTGGCAAAGAAATGTTTCATTGCGCACCCCCCTCAACATCTTTCGCAGCGTCAAAATCAATAAAGGTTCCCAACACTTGCAAATAAGCAATCAAGGCATCCATCTCTGAAATCATATTCGGCTGCCCATCAAAGTCGCGGGCATTCACCTTTTCGCCATAACGCTCAAGCAAACCAGTTGTATCAACGCGATCTTCGCCTACGGCTTGCACTTTGGCATCCCTTGTCGCATTCTTAATCATGTCATCGGTGTACGGCACACCAACGGCGCGCAATGCGCGCAAATGATATTTAAGATCATGCAACGTGGCGCCGCGCTTCATCAAAAACCCGTAAGACGGCATCACAGATTCAGGGATCATGTCTCTGGGTTCAATCAAATGGCGACTATGCCACTCATCCGAATATTTCCCGCCGACACGTGCCAAATCTGGCCCCGTTCTTTTTGATCCCCACTGGAAAGGATGGTCATACATGCTTTCCGCAGCCAAAGAATAATGCCCATAACGCACCACTTCATCACGCAGCGGACGAATTTGTTGCGAATGACAAACCGAACAATTCTCGCGCATATAAATATTCTGCCCAACCAGCTCCAACGGTGTATAGGGACGCATCCCCTCCACCGGTTCAATCACCGTTTCCATACGGAACAAAGGCACAATTTCAACCAAGCCACCAATCAGGATTACAATAATCGTACAGCCAAGCAGCAAAAGAGAATTACGCTCCAGCTTTTCATGTTTATCTAGAAAGCTCATGCCATTGCTCCTTGCGTTTGAGGACTTTGCGCCAAGGTCTGAGACTGGGTCTGATCAGGGCCAAACTCCTTCACGTTTACATCCCCGCGAATGGTGCGCCAGATATTATAAGTCATAATCAACGCCCCTGTTAGGTAAAGGCAGCCGCCCATTGCGCGGATAATATAGAACGGCTTCATCGCCATAACACTTTCCACAAAGGAATATTGCAAGAAGCCCATTTCATCATATGTACGCCACATCAAACCTTGCATAATGCCGGACACCCACATCGCGGTGATATAGAATACGATACCTATCGTTGCAATCCACAAGTGAAGGCTGATAAGCTTTGTTGAATACATGCGCGTCTGCCCCCAGAGTTTTGGCACCATATAATACAGCGCGCCAAAAGTAATGAACCCATTCCAACCCAGCGCCGCAGAATGCACATGCCCGATCGTCCAATCCGTATAATGAGACAAAGAGTTCACCGATCTAATCGCCATAAGCGGGCCTTCGAATGTCGCCATACCGTAGAACGCCAGTGAAATAATCATAAACTGCAAAATTGGGTCTTCACGCAGCTTATGCCACGCACCAGACAACGTCATCACGCCATTCACCATCCCCCCCCAGCTCGGCATCCACAGCATAATAGAGAATGTCATCCCCAAAGTCTGCGCCCAATCAGGCAACGCGGTATAATGCAAATGATGCGGCCCCGCCCAGATATAGATGAAAATCAAAGACCAAAAGTGAATAATCGACAAACGGTAAGAATACACCGGACGATTAGCCTGCTTTGGCACAAAGTAATACATCATCCCCAGAAAACCAGCTGTTAAGAAGAAACCAACTGCATTATGGCCGTACCACCATTGAATCATCGCACTTTGCACCCCCCCAAACACAGAATAACTCTTCGCACCAACAAATTCAGCCGGTATAGAGAGATTATTTGCTATATGCAAAACCGCAACGGTGACAATAAAAGATAAATAGAACCAGTTCGCCACATATAAGTGCGGTTCTTTACGCTTGATACACGTCATCAAATACACAAGCAGATACGATACCCAAACAACGGTTAGCCAAATATCGGCATACCATTCCGGCTCTGCATACTCCTTGGTTTGATTAACACCAAAAATATAGCCAACCGCCGCCATAACGATGAACAGTTGATACCCCCAAAACGTAAAGTGAGCCAACTTATCATTCCATAAGCGTACACCACATGTACGCTGCACCACGTAATAGCTGGTTGCAAATAGCGCATTCCCGCAAAAGGCGAAGATAACCGCCGATGTATGCACGGGGCGCAAGCGACCAAAGTTAAAATACGGCTCTATATTCAAATCAGGAAAGGCCAATTGCGATGCAATAAGCAACCCGACAAGCAACCCGACAATACACCAAAAAACAGTGGCCAACGTAAAGAGCCTTACAACGTCATAGTTATATTCGGGTTCTGTTTGATCTGTCATTATTGTCATTTTGTTTTCCTTTTACAAAACCATTGTTCCGGCCAAAGCAAACAGCCATATTCCACTGGCAACCATTGCCCCCTGAAATACGCGCTTTGCCGCGACCGGATATTTAGACTTAAACGCATGACCACCAACAGCCACAATTACTAATGCAGGCATCGTGCCAACAGCAAACGCCATCATCGCAATACCCGCTTGAAAAACCGTAGGCGCCGTTGCCGAAGCCATAAGCGCCGAAAGAACCAGCCCACAAGGCATAAAACCCAACAACACGCCCAATCCATACCGCCCAACAACATTAGGGTTATTCATCAAACGTGCAGAAAAACGACTAATCACAGTGTAGGGCATACTTATTCTCACACTATTTACCCAAGGGAATAAAATAGTCAACCGTGGAAATGCACTCACCAGAAAGATAATACCTGCCAGAACCAACATAGGTACAGCAATGAATACCTTGGTACTCGAAAACAGAAAAGCCAGATTAACAACCGAATTTAAAAGCACCGCCAGCACTACATACGTTGTCATACGCCCCAGATGATAGGGTAACAGCAAAAACGAACTCAATTTTTGAATTTTCCGATCCTCACCAATCTGCGCCAAGACAAACGGTGAGCACATGCCAACGCAATGTGTTGCCCCACCGACAAGGCCAGCCAGCAACATACTGATAAGCAACCCATACGATGTTGTTATATCATGTATACATTGCACAATAATCATTACTGGCTTTCCAATTTAGTTGCTGCGCATAATATAAAATTACACTAACTACACCTTGACCAAAATCAATTATCACACTAAACAATCAAAAAGATACAAGAAAATCAGACAGATCAAATGACGCATAAAAGCAACCCATCAGAAATTAAAACCTATTTAAAAACAGTCAGCATTTTTAAGGGTTGTAGTGACGCCTTCCTTGCCAAGATATCGGCCAATGCACAATGCCAAATTCATAAAAAAGGGAAAATCCTGTTTGTGCATGATGATACGATTGAACGCTTTTACATTATCAAATCTGGCTGGGTGAAACTGTTTCGCGAAACGCTGGATGGAGCACAGGCTGTCGTCGACATTTTAGATAATCATCATGTTTTGGGTGAGATCGCGATTTTTGAAAACAATATCGTTCCCTACAGCGCAGAAGTCGTCAGCAACGCCGAAATTATTTCACTACCCCTTGCAGACTTAAAAAAAGAAATCAAAAACGATAATCAACTTGCTTTGGATATGCTGAAATCTATGGCCTATGACCGCCGCCGCAAAGATAAAGAAATAGAGCATAGAACAATTCAGAATGCACCCCAGCGCATTGGATGCTTTCTTCTGCGCTTGATAGATCAAAACCAAAAAGGGCCTGTCACCATTCACCTGCCCTATGACAAAACACTTGTTGCTGCGCGCCTTGGCATGCAACCTGAAACATTCTCACGCGCACTATCCAAATTACGCGATGAAACAGGCATCCGTATAAACGGCGCCACGATAGAAATGGAAAGCCTTGACCAAATCGTGCGCTATTCCTGCGCAGCATGCTCATCCAACTTCCCCTGCCAAGATCTGAAAACCGCCAGCTAACGAACACGCCATATTTAGAAAAATAATTACGGGATAGATTAGCGCCCTGAATGCGTTTAACATGTAAGCACAGTTAAACGGAGCATAAGCATGAATGACGACGCCTTCTCAATGTTGGAATTACTAACCACGATTTTTGTATTTTCACTTGGGTTAATTATTTTGACTGTCATAACCCTGTTTATTATCGACATCACACAAACCAAAGATGCCATACGCAAAAATTATCCCGTGTTAGGACGCTTCCGTTCTTTATTTTCGACTTTAGGAGAGTTCTTCCGTCAATATTTCTTTGCCATGGATCGCGAGGAAATGCCCTTTAACCGCGCAGAACGTGAATGGATATACCACGCAGCCAAAGGCGATGACAACACTGTCGCTTTCGGCTCAACCAAGTCTCTATCCCCATCAGGCACAATCATTTTCGCAAATTGCCCCTTCCCTACCCTTGAAAAAGACGCCGCCCATACCGAGCCAATGACCATCGGCCCTTACTGTAACCAACCATACGCCGCAAAATCATTCTTTAACATCTCGGCAATGAGCTACGGCTCACTCTCCGCGCCTGCGATACGCGCCCTCTCTGCCGGTGCGCACAAAGCGGGATGCTGGCTAAACACCGGCGAAGGCGGCCTGTCACCGCACCACCTTAAAGGCGGCGCAGATATCATCATGCAAATCGGAACCGCTAAATACGGTGTACGCGATGAAAACGGCCTCATGTGCGATAAAAAATTAAAAGAAGTCGCCGCACATGAACAAGTAAAAATGTTTGAAGTCAAACTCTCCCAAGGCGCAAAGCCCGGCAAAGGTGGCATCCTGCCCGGTGCAAAAGTCACCGCAAACATCGCCAACATACGCGGCATACCGGAGGGACAAGATTCCATTTCCCCCAACCGCCACCTTGAAATCAATTCAGTTGATGATTTGCTGGACTTCATTCACCGCGTACGCTCCGTTACCGGAAAGCCGACAGGGTTTAAAAGCGTTCTGGGCGGATATGAATGGATTGAAGAATTGTGCCAACAAATTCATGCACGCGGCATCGAAAGCGCCCCCGACTTCATAACACTGGATAGCGGCGATGGCGGCACAGGTGCCGCGCCCATGCCATTAATCGACAATGTTGGCTTACAAATCAAAGAATCTTTACCGATGCTTTCTGATATTTTGCACAAATACGGCTTACGGGATCGTATTAAAATTGTGGTGTCAGGGAAACTCATCACCCCCGCCGAGGTTGCTTGGGCCATTTGCACAGGCGCGGATTTCATCAACTCCGCCCGCGGTTTCATGTTTTCCCTAGGCTGCATTCAAGCGATGAAATGCAACAAGAACACCTGCCCGACAGGCATCACAACCCATAACACACGTTTACAAAAAGGCTTGAATCCAGCGGACAAAGCCGCCAAAGTGTCTAACTATTGCTTGAATTTGGTACATGATGTCGAGGTTATCGCGCATTCATGCGGCGTGAACGAACCGCGCCTTCTCCGCCGTAAACATTTGCGCATTGTGCAAGATAACGGAGCCTCTATTCCAATGAGTGAGCTTTACCCCAGACCTGAAATCCTGCCAGAATACGCACACAAAAACATAAAGAAAAAAGCGTTATAAAGCAGGAGCGCTTTCAAATTGCAGCGCACCCATATTATTCTCATCATCACGATCCATGCGTCCAAGACTGTTTAGGGCGCTGCCGCCCTCTCTTTCCCACATAAATTCAATTTGAGCAACATTAAGATTTTTACCTGTAACCGCACTGGTAAAAACCGTCTCGGGAGCGGCAAAATGCACCTCGACATCATCCTTACTCATCCCCAGTGGCCCAGAAAAATGCTTTTCATGCGCCAAGGCGATTTGCTCCACATCATCATTCTGTTTTGAATTCCCGCCCGAACCAAAGCCCGAAAAATTCAAAACAGAAATATGTGCGTGAGCATAACGCTGCATTCTGGATAAATATTGCTCATCATAAGATGCAACGCCATCGTTAATTTCAAGAACTTCGCCATGGTTCAAGGCTTCCTTAACGTAGCCTTCCAAATCATTCGAATCAAATTCAGCGCCATCAGCCTGAGCATATTTAGCCATATTATTCAAAATATCACGTCCCGTATTTTTCTCTATCAAATAGGCCAAACACATCTTGTCTTTAACGTCATCAGACTGCCCCCATCGTTCTCCAAGATCATCCAAAGACGTGCTACCATTTATAAAGCCATCATATTCATCTGATTGCGCAAATAATTTCATTGCCACTTTATATTGCACCGTATGAGCCTGCAATTCATTCAAATGTATGAGTTCACGAAAATTATCAGGCTCTTCCGCCACCGAAGACAACATACCCTCTCTATTTTGAACATGATGGCACCCTTCATGCATCAGCCCAAGAGCAATCGCAGCAACTTTGCTCGTCTCATCTAAATCAAGCGCGTAAGTCACCTTCATCTCTGATCTTTCAGGAAAATATTGCGCAGACGTCACCATACCCTGAAAACCAGGCTGCACCCTGATCACCACATCATCTTCTTTCAAGACGCGTAAAACCTCATCACATTCATCAAAACCAATATCCTCAAGTGCCTTCGTCACAGATCTTAACAAGTCCGCATTCGGGCCACCGTCATAATCTCCATCCAGATCGGACATCGTAAAGCGCACGGGATTATCATTTCCATCTGTAAATAACCGATCAGACAGATTTAATTTTTCCTGCCGTAAAGCCGGCGTGCCCTTGCCCTGCTTCTCCAACATACTGATTAAATTCACATAAACCATATTGGCGTCATCTGCCAAAGACTGATCACCATTGGTCACAACGGTAATACTCTCATCTGAAACATACGCATTCGGCACGGCCAGCGTTTTTTCTTGCACTCTGATTTTCGGTGTATCCGCCGCCTTAAGAATCTCCCGCTCATGCTCGCCTTTACTACGCACGGCATTAAGAACCTTAGCCTCCAACGACCACGCCGTTAAGACCCTAAAACGCTCAACAATTGAGGGGATACCATTCATATATTTACACTTCACCCATTGATTTTTATTATATTGTGCAACATATGCGTAAGAATGGCAAATTCTAAACAATCGCAATGATTGTATAGGTAACGAAAACCCTTGATATTCAGCCAGTCACCGCAATTTGACAAAGCCAAAAAATATAGATACACTTGGCCTATAAAGAAAAATAATAACATGCTCTCTATGTAAGAGCAGTGATAATAATACAATGTATGGGTGTTTAAATGGTTGCAGCAGTCAATATGACGGTTCTATGTTCTCAGTTTCTTCAAACAGCGGCTTCAGATAACGCTTACGGTGGGTATTGCGCGAAAGGTGTCGCCAATATACTGGAAGCTGCCGGCCTTGGATACACAAGAGGCAATGCACACACATGGGATGAAACCCTACCCGAAAATGGTTGGCAACTGCTGGAAGGCGTAACGCCGGAAAACGCCCCCCCGGGCTCAGTTCTCGTTTATGATCGCGACGCAAATTTTCAAGGCAAAGGCGGCGGCGCGCAATATGGACATGTTGAAATTGTCGCAGAAGCAGCCGATGGCAGCCGATTATATGTATCTGATAAAGCCCGTAATAATTGGGGCGGCTCAGTTCCCGGTAACTTTGTCGGAGTTTATATCAATCCAAAACTACATCAACCATTAGAGAATGGCTCTTATTCAACTGTTTTGGCGTCTAACAACACACCAAGCACTGATAATCCGTCAAGCGACTCAGACACAACACCTCAGGTATTCCAAGAGGTTGAGCGCCAACGCAGACAGATTAATGACCTTATTCTACACAACACACAATTCGCGAACAATCAGCCCAACACAACACAAGATTTCAATAATGCCGCAAACGCAACACCATTTACGTTGATCGCTGCGATATTCAAAGCACTCTTCAACATAGACATGGATCTTTCACCGGCGACAGCTGCCTCAACAGTAGAGCAGCCAGCACCAGTAGAACCTACTCCCGAAAGCCTTATTGTACCCTCCAATGAAAATACAGAAAATACCATAGCCACCATTGGAATATAATTCCCTAGGTTAGCGTGTATTACAACAACTGTACGTCATCAGACGTATTGCGAGCTTTGTTGGTAAAAAATAATGGGCAAGTGCAAAATCACAGCATGAATAGATAAACAAAAGCTGACAAAACTTGCCAGCCTCTCGATTACTATTGCAGAGATACAATGAGGCATATTGCTTCTTCCAAAGAGAAAGCCTAAATTAATCAAAGGTAGTCTCTATGCTCAAGGGCAATGCCTTTAATAATCAAGAGAAAAACAATAATGGCTAATATCATAAACCCAAATGCCGAAGACATAACCGAACAACTCGATCGCATATTACAAAGCAAAGAGTTTATTAATGCGACACGCAGTTCTAGTTTTCTTAAATTTATTGTCCAGAATACTCTTGAAGGTAAAGAAGATCAAATCAAAGGCTATACCATTGGTATAGAGGTTTTCGATAAACCCGAAGATTTTAACCCCGATACTGATGCATCCGTACGTGTTGAAGCAACAAGGCTTCGTAAATCTTTGGCGCTTTATTATCATGATGAAGGGAAAAATGATTCAATCGTTATAAAAATACCGAAAGGCCGCTATAAGCCGTTTTTTTACGAAAGAACGCCCCAGCCTGCCGATAACAATACAAACAATGAACCCAAGACCAGCCCACAATCAGATGTATCAACAGCAAGCAATAACAAAGCGCGCTTGATATCTGGAATTCTTATAGCTTGCCTCATCGTATTACTTTCTGTTTTTTCTTATCATATGAACAGCCATAATGGCGCTGAAGCCGAAACCGACGGGCAGCATGCAACAAATGGCCCGATGGCACCGACTATCGCCGTTTTACCTTTTTACGCTGTGGGTGATGTATCAGCACAACAATTAAGTAATGACCTCTCGCATAAAATCACAAGCAAGCTGTCCCGCTTTGATTCACTCTATGCTCTTAACAGTGCAACAGTTTCTGCCCATAAAAATTGGCAAGGCCATAGCGCCGAAATTGCAGAAACACTCGATGCCGACTATCTGATAGAAGGGACAATCAAAAAGCAAATACAAGACATTCGCGTCAGTATCCGCATACTTGATTTATACAAATCCAAATATATATGGAGCTATGACCAGACACATGAAGTAACCACAGATGACATGGATGGCTTTTTAGACGATCTTTCAAGTGAAATAGTTTCAAAACTTGGCTCTCCGTATGGCATTATTCAGTCACAAGAATATGCAAGAACTGAAAACAGCACAGGAAAAGCTGCACAGGCTTATAAATGTGTTTTGGATACATATGTATATGCCAATAACCAAAAGCAAGAAATGCACAAGGCAATGAGAGCTTGTATGGAGAAGACTGTCAAAAACTATCCACTTTATATCGAGGCTTGGGCATTACTTTCATATTTATACGCCGAAGAATTTCGCTTTAATTTTAATCCACGAAAATTTGGCAAACCTGCAGAAATAAAAGCGCTAGAAGCTGCCCAAAAAGCAATCAATATTAATCCTAACAGCGCCCGTGCACACCAATATATGGCAGAGGCCTCCAAGCTTTATAGAAATGAAGGCCTGATTAGACACCATACAAAAATAGCACTTTCTCTGAACAAGAATGACTCTGAAATTTTGGCCAACGCAGGCTGGACATACGGAGAGTTAGGAGAATGGGAAAAAGCAAGAATGATGACACAAAGAGCCATTTCTCTAAATCCCGGTCACCCACGCTGGTATGAGGGAGTTTTATTCGCCTATCATTTTCATAAAGGAGAATACGAGAACGCGCTTCTCTATGCCTTACGCTTTTATCAAGATGAAGATCTTTTTTCACAAATAGCTGTCGCTGTTTCTTATGCAGGTTTACACAGAACGTCTGAGGCCGCCAAAAGTGCGAAAACCATCGAAACAAACTTCCCTGAATTTCTAGAAAAACCAAGAAAATTCCTACGCCCGTTAGGCTTTCGAAACGAGTTTATTGAAAAAATCCTTATTGGCGCAGAAGCTGCAGGCATCAATTTCACAGAACATAAAGCCCACTAATCCAGCAACTTCAACACATCAAACTCATACTCTTCAAGTTTCGAATTATGTGTTTTGGTCAATATTTTGAAGTCTATATCTGCCCACTCCATATTCTGAATTTTTGAACCATAAGTCTCTACATTATCTCGGTCAATTATCTGCGTATTAGAAAGGAGGCTAACACCATATTTCTGTGCAAAGTCACGACCATTCTTATAATCATACGCAAGAATAATAGCCCACGCACCATCCATGAAATGCCCTCCTAAAGATGCCTCAATTTCCCCTCTCTTGATATATTCAAAAATTTCAGGCAACCAATCAATCCCCACGACAAAAATATCTTTACCAGGCTGCAACCCACGCTTCTTAATAGCCTTCACAATGCCGATAGCTGAAATGTCGTTGACCGACCATATCGCATCAAGGCCAGGATAATATTTTCTCAAGAATATGGATGCAACTTTCTCTGCAGCCTCCTCTTCCCAATACCCCTCAGCACTTTCCAGCATAATAAAATCATCATGCTTCTCGACAACCATTCGTAATCCAGCCAAACGGGTGTCGGACGGTGTGACCATATTTGCACCCTCTATTGCAACCATATTTACAACATCGTTTTTCTTACCCGTCTTTTGCTTAGCACGCTTATATAAATACTCGGCAATTCGGTATCCAGCACCGACATCATCCGGATGCATTCGCCCAATCCAGCGTTTATATTTTTCGCGCGGCTCGCCTGTTTTTCTGAGAATTATCTCAGGCACCTCTGTATTAAAAGTGAATATATCCACACCGGCATCATCCAACGTTCTAAAAATCTGAGGCAAAGTAAACCCAACCGGTTTCAAAAAAACCACATCCGGCTTATCGTCTTCCGCTGCGATTTGTTGTATTTTTTGAACTGTTTTAAACGGATCATTATTTTCACGATACACCGTAAACTTAATATTCAAATCTTCACACGCGGCGCGCATTGCTTCTTCGGTAATATCCCAAAACCGTTCCTTACTATCAGGACGAATGAAAAGTGCTTTCTTAAGCCCATTCCCTGCCATAACCATCGTTGGAATGAAAAGAAAAACCACAAGAAGCGACAACAGAATACTATTTTTAATATGCTTTTTGTTCATTAAGGCCCCCTTAGGCGTATACATACGTAACCCTATCACCTAAATAAATAAATGCACGTATATATTACAACCAATTGAAATATATACAAAATTTGTAATATTACATACCGTTACATACCGTTACAAACTTAAATCCCATCTCTTTCCATGGCTTAATAATAGTAAGACAAAATCAATTTCTTATTTGTGCAAGGAGAGACAAATGAAACACTATGACGATATAGAATACCTAAACATATTAATGCCGGACAATACGTTATCCAAAGAACTTCACGAATTTGTCCATGCTATAGATGAAAAATGCAATAATGCGGCAAAGATTGACAATCATTATCTGGTTTCAATATTGAAAAAAATAAAAGCAAGTATGCTGGAAATCGTTAACGCTCACGATTCATCTCAAATGACATTCAATAAAGCATATGAAGAAATCACCCATTTATATGTTTTTACAGAAATTTACCTTGAGATTACTCCAGAGAAAATTGATATCGACTTTATTTAAACGTGAAAAAAATGAATTTATACGTGCATAAGCTTATTTTTTCCGGAGAGAGCTGAAACATTTATCATAAGATCACCTGCTGCTGATGAAATAAATTTGAGCCTTTTTCCCCCCAAAGGAGATAAAGGAACAACATTAAAGCACTAAAAAACTTATAATAAAGTACGCCAAGGCAAAAAATTAACGGCCAACCAAGAATTTCATAGAAATACTTGCAAAAAATTGGACTGTTTTGAAAACAATCAAAAATCTATTCAATATCAGGCACTTCACTCTTTCTTATCATCATTGCCCCGTGAAAAAAGTTCACCAAAAAATGCGGCAAGGTCGTTTAACTGGCTTTCAATGAATAGAGTTTTAACATTACTATTTTGGAGCTCATCCTTTACCTTAGCCATCTCGCCCTTATCCAGCCAAATACCATCACACTTCGGGCAGATATCCATAATAACAGACCCAAAAGCATGCTCGTAGTAATCCGAACCATCCAAAGGACACTGCGTAATATCATTCGTATCACGCTTTGAAGACGCCTTACCTAACACATAAGCATCCGCAGGACGGGGCATAACCACATCAGCATTAGGGTTATATTCCTGCACTAAAGTACGTAGAGCACGATGGCGCATCCATAATCCCTCACAATCAGGACATTGGTGATAAGCAAAACCTTCGCCCTGCTTTTCTTGTAATTCAATATTATCAATCGGACATTTCATATTGAAAGCCTATCTCAATACAGCGGGTAGTACAAAACAAATCAGGGAATAAACAGCAAAAAACCCACCAAAAAGGTGGGCTGTTTGAAATATACGTCGAATAGGTTTAAAGAATAAGAATGAGCTTAAAAGATCCGGCAACGAACTACTCTCCCACGCCTTAAGACGCAGTACCATCGTCGCAAAGAGGTTTCACGGTTGAGTTCGGGATGGGATCAGGTGTTTCACTCTCGCTATAATCACCGAATCATTTAAACTCATTCTCTCAAAAATATAATTATGTAGTTTATTCTTAATGTCTGCATATGTGAGTGCTGATAATGCATACACATTATCATAACAAAACCTGAATTAATGAACAGTAATACATTTATCACTGCGCGTAACAATGGCTCCTTTTGTTCGTAGATCTCTCTACATGCAAGCCATTGCATAATTTAAATTCAAGCCAGTCGAGCAATTAGTACTGGTTAGCTTCACTCGTTACCGAGCTTCCACATCCAGCCTATCAACGTGGTGGTCTTCCACGGCTCTGATAGGGAGTCCTAGTATTGAAGGGGGCTTCCCGCTTAGATGCTTTCAGCGGTTATCCTGTCCGAATATAGCTACTCTGCTATGCTCCTGGCGGAACAACAGATACACCAGAGATTCGTCCACCCCGGTCCTCTCGTACTAAGGGCAGCTCTTCTCAAGACTCCAACTCTCACGGCAGATAGGGACCGAACTGTCTCACGACGTTCTGAACCCAGCTCACGTACCTCTTTAAATGGCGAACAGCCATACCCTTGGGACCTGCTACAGCCCCAGGATGAGATGAGCCGACATCGAGGTGCCAAACAGCGCCGTCGCTGTGAGCGCTTGGGCGCTATCAGCCTGTTATCCCTAGAGTACCTTTTATCCGTTGAGCGATGGCCCTTCCATGCGGAACCACCGGATCACTTTGACCTACTTTCGTAACTGCTCGACTTGTCTGTCTCGCAGTAAAGCATGCTTATGCCAATGCACTCGATGGACGATTTCCGACCGTCCTGAGCATACCATCGCGCGCCTCCGTTACACTTTAGGAGGCGACCGCCCCAGTCAAACTACCCACCACGCAGGGTCCCAGACCCGGATAACGGGCCGTGGTTAGACAATACAAAAGCAAAGGGCGGTATTTCACTTGGCGACTCCACCAGAACTAGCGTCCTGGTTTCAAAGTCTCCCGCCTATGCTACACGTTACAGTCATATTGTCACTGCGAAGCTATAGTAAAGGTTCATAGGGTCTTTCCGTCTAACCGCGAGTACGAGGCATCTTAACCTCGAATTCAATTTCACTGAGTCTGCCCTGGAGACAGTGGGGAAGTCGTTACGCCATTCGTGCAGGTCGGAACTTACCCGACAAGGAATTTCGCTACCTTAGGACCGTTATAGTTACGGCCGCCGTTTACCGGGGCTTCAATTCAGAGCTTGCACTCCTCCTCTTAACCTTCCGGCACCGGGCAGGCGTCAGACCCTATACGTCGTCTTACGACTTCGCAGAGCCCTGTGTTTTTGATAAACAGTCGCCACCCCCTATTTTGTGCCCCCTGAAAAGAGTTGCCTCGATTCAGGGCTTGCTTCTCCCGAAGTTACGCAAGCATTTTGCCGAGTTCCTTCAGGACAGTTCTCTCAAGCGCCTTGGTATTCTCTACCATCCCACCTGTGTCGGTTTGGGGTACGGTCATTATGTGGAGTGCTATTTCCTGGAACCGATTCACAGCCCCTCCAATCCAATAAGGAGGAACAATTTACTCGATCCGTCACACATCCACTGGCCCACGAATATTAACGTGGTTCCCATCGACTACGCATTTCTGCCTCGCCTTAGGGGCCGGCTTACCCTGCCCTGATTAACATAGTGCAGGAAACCTTGGGATTTCGGCGTGAGTGTTTCTCACACTCATCTCGTTACTCATGTCAGCATTCTCGCTTCTGATACCTCCAGCAAACCTCACGGTTTACCTTCACAGGCTTACAGAATGCTCCGCTACCACTCATAGTAAACTATGAGTCCTAAGCTTCGGTGGATAATTTTAGACCCGATACATCTTCGCCGCCAAAAGTCTTATTTAGACCAGTGAGCTATTACGCTATCTTTAAAGGATGGCTGCTTCTAAGCCAACCTCCTGGTTGTCATGGACTTTCGACTTGCTTTTCCACTTAATTATCACTTGGGGACCTTAGCTGTAGGTCTGGGCTGTTACCCTTTCGACTGTGGACCTTATCACCCACAGTCTGTCTGCCAGATATTACTCACCGGTATTCGGAGTTTGGTTAGGTTTGGTAAAGCTCGCGCTCCCCTAGCCCATCCAGTGCTCTACCCCCGGTGGTATTCGTCTGACGCTCTACCTAAATAGATTTCGCGGAGAACCAGCTATTACCCGGTTTGATTGGCCTTTCACCCCTAGTCACAGGTCATCACCGCATATTGCAACATACGTGTGTTCGGTCCTCCAGTACATGTTACTGTACCTTCAACCTGCCCATAACTAGATCACCGGGTTTCGGGTGTAATCCAACATACTATGCGCCCATTTAAGACTCGCTTTCGCTACGCTTGCACCTAACGGCTTAAGCTCGCATGATAGACTAACTCGCTGACCCATTATACAAAAGGTACGCGGTCACATCTTAAAGATGCTCCCACTGCTTGTAGGCATCCGGTTTCAGGTCTATTTCACTCCCCTTATCGGGGTTCTTTTCACCTTTCCCTCACGGTACTTGTTCACTATCGGTCAATTAGGAGTACTTAGCCTTGGAGGATGGTCCCCCCATGTTCAAACAGAATTTCACGTGTTCCGTCCTACTCGAGGACTATTCTTCTTTTTACGTATACAGGGCTATCACCTACTTTGGCGCGGCTTTCCATCCGCTTCTACTTATTAAAGAATAGCCACTGGGCTAGTCCGCGTTCGCTCGCCACTACTAACGGAGTCTCGGTTGATTTCCTTTCCTCAGGGTACTGAGATGTTTCACTTCCCCTGGTTTGCTTCTTACACCTATGTATTCAGTGTAAGATACCCTATAAAAGGGTGGGTTTCCCCATTCGGAGATCTGTGGGTATAACGGGTGTTGACACCTTACCACAGCTTATCGCAGCCTGCCACGTCCTTCATCGCCTCTAATTGCCAAGGCATTCACCAGATGCCCTTCAAAACGCTTGAATTTAAATCACGCGCAGGGATAAATCCACTGCTCGTTCATTAAAATGTCTTTAGATTGAACTAGAACCTAAAGACGTTCTCAGATTTTGTTAGACATTAAGACTGAATTCATTTCAATAAACAACGCAAAACGCTGTTCGTATTTCAAAATAAACTCAGTTTACATTTAATTCATATCCGACACGGATTACTCCATGCTTTCAATGAACTAAACCTACAAAATTATATATTATTTATTTTTGGAGATTTCATAATTTGCTAATAGTTATTCAACTCACTGACATAAATGCCAGCATTTTGCTATTAACACCTTATGATGTCATTTCTTTAAACCTATTTACGATGTATATGTACTTCCGGTCAAAACCAGAAATAAAGCGTCTTTGACGACTTATTTCTAACTTCTCTAAGAAGCGCGTACGTTGTGTTAAGTGGTGGATCCTAGCGGGATCGAACCGCTGACCCCCTGCTTGCAAAGCAGGTGCTCTCCCAGCTGAGCTAAGGACCCGTTACTTATTTTAGTCAAATGGAGCGCTACCGAAACCAAAATGGTGGGCCCGGCGAGACTTGAACTTGCGACCTCACGCTTATCAAGCGTGCGCTCTAACCAACTGAGCTACGAGCCCGATTAAAATCAGGCGATAACGCGTCCGTTAACGTACGCAGGAAAGAAGAGATATGCGGGCAACAGCGCTCATAATAAGCACCAAGTAGCATCCTTAGAAAGGAGGTGATCCAGCCGCAGGTTCCCCTACGGCTACCTTGTTACGACTTCGTCCCAGTCGCTGACCCTACCGTGGTCCGCTGCCTCCAGTAAACTGGTTAGCACACGGCCTTCGGGTAGAACCAACTCCCATGACGTGACGGGCGGTGTGTACAAGACCCGGGAACGTATTCACCGTGACATGCTGATGCACGATTACTAGCGATTCCAACTTCATGCTCTCGAGTTGCAGAGAACAATCCGAACTGAGATAACGTTTGGAGATTAGCGCCTCCTCGCGGAGTGGCTGCCCATTGTCGTTACCATTGTAGCACGTTTGTAGCCCCACACGTAAGGGCCATGATGACTTGACGTCGTCCCCGCCTTCCTCCGGCTTGTCACCGGCAGTCTCGCATGAGTTCCCAGCATAACCTGATGGCAACATACGATAAGGGTTGCGCTCGTTGCAGGACTTAACCTAACATCTCACGACACGAGCTGACGACAGCCATGCAGCACCTATTCACTCCCCGGCCGAACCGAAAGCGATCATCTCTGAAAGCCCCAAGAGGATAGTTAAGTGTGGGTAAGGTTCTTCGCGTTGCTTCGAATTAAACAACATGCTCCACCGCTTGTGCGGGTCCCCGTCAATTCCTTTGAGTTTTAATCTTGCGACCGTACTCCCCAGGCGGTATGCTTAATGATTTCTCTGCGTCACTGAAGCCTTAAGACTCCAACAACTAGCATACATCGTTTACGGCGTGGACTACCAGGGTATCTAATCCTGTTTGCTCCCCACGCTTTCGTACATGAGCGTCAATACCGGTCCAGTCAAGCGCCTACGCCACTGGTATTCCTCCTAATATCTGCGAATTTCACCTCTACACTAGGAATTCTCTTGACCTCTACCGGATTCTAGATATGGAGTTTCAAAAGCAGTTCCAGGGTTGAGCCCTGGGATTTCACTTCTGACTTTCATATCCGCCTGCGCACGCTTTAAGCCCAGTTATTCCGAACAACGCTTGCCCCATTCGTATTACCGCGGCTGCTGGCACGAATTTAGCCGGGGCTTCTTCTATAGCTACCGTCATAATCTTCACTATTGAAAGTACTTTACAACCCTAAGGCCTTCTTCATACACGCGGCATGGCTGCATCAGGGTTTCCCCCATTGTGCAATATTCCTCACTGCTGCCTCCCGTAGGAGTCTGGACCGTGTCTCAGTTCCAGTGTGGCTGATCGTCCTCTCAGACCAGCTAATGATCGTAGTCTTGGTGAGCCATTACCTCACCAACAAACTAATCATGCGCGGGCCAATCCTTTGGCGATAAATCTTTGGACCGAAGTCATTATAAGGTATTAGTAGCCGTTTCCAGCTATTATTCCTTACCAAAGGGTATGTTCCCACGTGTTCCGCACCCGTGCGCCACTAACTCCGAAGAGTCCGTTCGACTTGCATGTGTTAGGCCTGCCGCCAGCGTTCGTTCTGAGCCAGGATCAAACTCTTAAGTTTGTATCCATCAAAATGCCCATAAAAAGAAATTTTTTGGTTTTTTGAAGTAATTAGTATTCAAAAAGACCTGCTTGCTTGCGATGCAACATCTTTAAAAGACATTACATTTTGCTGTTGTGACTTCAAATAAATTTAAAGCCACGATTTAGTGATCGCGCCTTTCAAATTCCGTACAAGTACGGAGGATCAAAAGGTGATCACTGTGCGTCATAGAAGATACACATTTTACTCAAAACCATTCACGCCGAAGCGCTTCTGAATTAAGAGTGACAAACAGTCTTTTCTTGTTAATGCACCCAATGCAATAACAAACACTGCTGCCTGCGTATCTCTTCTTTCCTATTCACGATGTACAAGAACCGCGCAACTTAAGGCAAACCTTCGCCCGACCTAAGTCGCATTCAACTGAATAAATCCAGTCAGTCAATTTTTTGATTGATGCCGCATATAAACATAAGCTCATTTGCTTGTCAACCTAAAACTTGAAGAAAAAGACTTAATTTAATCTGTTTTTTCAAGCCCTTAGATGCTTCATTTCTAAGTCGTTTTTGCGAAGCGTGAGAGGGGTTATACTTGTCTCTCCCGACCCTGTCAAACATTATTTTAAAATATTTTTCAGTGTCGCCCGATCTGTTTTCAAACAATGCTTGTCCGCAGAACGTGAGGGGTTTATACGCAGATGCTCGTCACCTGTCAAACAAGTTTTTACGTTTTTTTAAAGTTTTTTTAAGTTTCTTCAAAATTCATATAATATCAACGACTTACAGGTCTGAATATTCTGCCTATATGTTTGGGCGCTCCGCCGCCTCGTTCACCATCAACACCTTACAAATACCAAACACATATAAGTGGCGAAACAACAAGCAACACGAAAACAAACAAGCCCCTTGTCGCCCTGCCTAATAAGTGTCATCCTTTCATAATAGCAAGATATAAGAATGCACAGTTAAGCTCCATGCCAGATACCATCGTCACAGACATCATAAACACGCCACTTATAGAAGCAGCCAACCCGGAAGCAATTCACGTCTCGGTTACTCTTATACTGCTTAAAATTATGGGCGCAGTCTCTTTACTTCTTTGGGGCACCCGCATGATTAAGCTGGGCTTTACGCGCGCCTATGCAACATCTCTGCAACGCATCATCGCCACAAACACAAATAATCGTGTCAAAGCATTCTTCGCAGGCCTTGGCGTTACCGCAATTTTGCAAAGCTCCACCGCGACAGCCATGATATGCGCATCCTTTGCCTCTAAGAAGATGATTGGCACCGCAGCAGGCCTTGCTGTTATCATTGGCGCAGATGTCAGCACCACCCTCGTGGCACAAATACTAACATTCGATCTCTCATGGCTAACACCTGTCCTATTACTAACCGGCGTAGCATTACACAATCGCTATGAGCATAGTGGACGCAAAAAACATATTGCCCGCGCACTTATAGGTCTTGGCTTGGTTTTGCTATCCTTAAGTATTATAAAAGAAAGCGCCCTGCCCCTTGGCAACTCTGAAACACTGCCCCTTATCCTGAAACCGCTGGAGAACGAACCACTCCTCGCGCTACTGGTTGCAGGCCTCATGACATGGATGCTGCACTCCTCTCTGGCTGCCGTCCTTATCATTGCCTCATTCACATCCAGCGGGTTAATCAATATGCATTTAGGGCTATTACTTGTTCTTGGCGCAAACCTAGGCGGCTCTATTATTCCATATGCAATGACATTTAAGATGGATGCCCGCGCAAGGCGCATAACAACAGGCAACCTTATAATGCGGGCCATCTGTATTATCCTCATGCTGCCCTTCCTCGGAATAATCATAAACACATTCAGCAGCATCGAGATCGCAGCCAGCCGTGAAATCATACATTTCCACACCATATTCAATGTATTCCTCGCCTGCATCTTCCTGCCCCTGATCACTCCACTCGCCAAATTGTGCGAAAACATTGTGCCACATGTGCCCAAACCAATAGATGAAAAAGAAAAACCATTATACCTTGATGAAACAGCCCTAGAGTCGCCAACCATTGCCCTTGCTGGCGCAGCGAGGGAAACGCTACGTATCGCTAAAATCGTTGAAGACATGTTCGCCGATGCAATGAGCGCCCTGAAAAACGAAGACACAGATATAATACGACGCATAAAAGAATCAGATGATATCGTTGATAAACTTCACAATTCAATCAAGCTATACCTAACGCGCGTCAATGAGGAGGCTCTCGATCCCAAAGAATCGGACCGCTTCGTGCAAATTTTATCCTTCTCGACAAATCTGGAACATATCGGCGATATCATAGATAACAGCCTCGTCGACTTAATTATGCTGAAGATCAATGGAGAAAACAGATTCTCCAAAGCAGGTTTCAAAGAGATACAGGAATTCCACCAAACAATCCTAACGAACATGAAAATTGCACAAGCCATCTTCATGTCTGAAGACCCTATCCTCGCACAGCAACTGGTTGAAGGAAAAAAAGTTGTCCGCCAAGCCGCGCAGAAAAGCTCGGAGAGACATTTTCAACGCTTACGCGAAGGCATCCCTGAAACATTATCAACCAGCGCCTTGCACACAGATATTATCCGCGATTACCGTCGCATCAACAGCTATATCACCACAATCGCCTATGCCATTCTCGAGAATGCCGAGACCCATAAGCATGCCCGTAAAAGCGAAGCATAAAGTGTATCTCCTGTATTATGGTGAATTATACTGTGGGTTACTATAGAAGAACGATTCACAACACCGCTAAAAACCGATAGAATCATCCTACATATGTACTCTTTCCATTCGGGATAATCATGCCGAGGCTTAACGCTTTTATAATTCTACTGCTTTTACTATGCACAATAACGCTTCACCACAGCGTTCGGGCAGAAATTCTGCCCTCCTATTCCCCGTGGCAACACGCTCAACAACAAAAGCCGCCACCGCCACCCAAACAACTCAAAAACATAGCTCCGCCGAATCAACCCACACAACAAATCAAAATAAAACCATCCGCGCTGGAGGCTATATATGCCAATCGCCTGATTGATGAGCCTAAACAATTTGGCTATGATCTTTTCGCAACAGACACGATGGGGCAAACACCAGCAAACATACAAACGCCCATGGGCGCCGTGCAAGATGACTTTATCCTTGGCAGTGGTGATGAACTGCAAATCACCTTCACAGGGCAACGATCCGACCAATACATATATAAGGTCAACACGCACGGTATATTATCCATCAAAGAATTCCCCCCTATTCCCGCAGCAGGGCGAACAATCGCGCAATTACGCGGAGCAATCAATGCGCATCTATCATCGCTCCATAACACGCAGGCTTACGTTTCACTATCCTCTGTCAGGCAAATCGGCGTTCTTGTTGTTGGGCATGTTAAGCACCCCGGCAGAAAAACCGTTAACGTCTTTCACACCGTCCTTGATGTACTGACACAGGCCGGTGGCATCCGAAAAAATGGTTCGCTACGCCAAATCAAGCTGGTACGTGGAGGGCGCGGCACTATAATTGACCTCTATTCCCTTCTGATGCACGGCGCACCCACCATGGATATGCGTCTGCGTGACGGTGATCGCATCATCGTGCCCCCAATCGGCCCAACCGTTGCTATTTCCGGCGCCGTAAAACGCTCAGGCATCTATGAAATCAGGAGAGCAACGCGCGGCATAAATAAACATACAGGCCCAAACAGCGAAAAGCTAAGCCTGAATGCCATGCTGGACTTTGCAGGTGGTGTCCTGACACAGGGCAATAACAGGTTCATCCGCCTCGCACTAACATCTGACGGACAAGAAAGCGTCACAGAGATATCAGACTCCTTCGCACCTATATTCGGGGACAGCACAATTCTCAGTGTCTTAAAGGGAGATGAGAAGAGAAAAGGCACAATAGAACTGGTTGGAGAAACTAGAAATCCAGGGCTACACGATTTAAGCAAAAACAAAACACTGGCCGACCTTTTGCAAAACAAACAGATTCTAGGGGATGATATATACCCCCTGATAGGCCTCATAGAACGATGGGACGAAGATCAGCTCACAACCAAGTTTTTAGACTTTCCGCTTCGACTCGTATTGAAAAATAAATTCGACATGAAAATGCACAGTAATGACGTTGTCATACTTCTATCTAATCAAGATATATCAGATGTTTATAGTAAAAATAATAACGACACAATTAAGAGTAAAACCATAGAGGAGGGTTCCCGATTATTTGACAATTATATGAAAGACAACCCTGCCCTAAAATCTTTCCTGAAGGAGAGATCGGTCTTCGTTCGCGGTGCAGTGCGTCGCCCCGGCTTATACCCTGTGGCACAAGGAACAACACTGGATAACATCCTCGCCATTGCGGGCGGCATGACATTAGAGGCCAATAATGAGAGCATTGAAATCACCTCCAAAAACTTAGGGGAAGATCATCAAGCACATGGCAGAAGTGGCACACAAAGAGCTATCATTAACCTCAACGATACAGATCCACGCTTTATCGCCATATCAGCAGGAGACGCTGTACGTGTTAATCAAAAATTCCGCAAAATGGACGACAAAACTGTCCTGATTATTGGTGAGGTTAATCACCCCGGGCAATACGATTTGCTGGCAAGTGACAAGATTTCAGACCTCATCGCACGTGCAGGCGGCATAACCGAACAAGCCTACCCTGCCGGCACAATCTTCAGCCGCGAATCGGAACGCCGCACCGAAGAATTGCGCTTTAGAAACGCTGCATACGACATGGAACAGCGCCTCGCCACCGCGATAGAGCGTGAAAATAACGCGCCGGATGCAACGCAAATTGCAATGGTACGCAGACTTGCCAATAAGCTCAATAATATCGAAGCCGTAGGCCGCATTACAGTAGAGACAAACCCTGCTATCCTCGCTACACAGCCGGAGCTTGATATGCTGCTTGAAAAAGGTGATCGCATATATATCCCGAAACGCCCTCTCACTGTACGGGTTAGCGGTGATGTTCTCTCCCCCGCCAGTCTACAATTCAGAAAAGATAAAGACCCACTAGACTATATCCATGAGGCAGGCGGCTTCACCTACCACGCCGATAAAAACCGCACCTTTGTTCTCTATCCGGACGGCAGCGCACAGCCCCTGCAAGTGAATAGCTGGAACCACACACCCATCTTTATTCCGCCTGGCTCCACAATCGTTGTACCCCGCGATCCAAAGCCCTTTGACTTTATTCAGAGTGCAAAAGATATCAGCCAAATCTTAAGCAATTTGGCCATCACATCCGTTTTCATCAATGATATACGTGATTAGGTTTCCCCCATGAGCACCTACAAAAAACACTTTCCAGCGTTCAGCATCATAACCATCACTCTGAATAATTGTGAAGGCCTCAAAAAAACATATAAATCCATTGAGAAGCAAACTTTTACAGACTATGAGTGGATCGTTATCGATGGCGAATCAACCGATGAAACCGTTGATTTTTTACGCCAAATACGCACCGCCACACGAACAGATGAAATCCCGTTCACCTTCATCAGCGAAGCAGATAGCGGCATCTATGACGCGATGAATAAAGGCATAGAGCAAGCAAGCGGACATTACCTTATTTTCTTGAATGCAGGGGATGAGCTCGCCAACGAAAACACCCTTAACATACTGTATCCGCACACAAAAAAGAAACCAAATTTTATATATGGCGATGCATTAGAACCGCAAGGGAACAAAGGAAAACACACCTATAAAGCGGCCAAACGCTACAAAGATCTTGCGTGGGGAATGATCACCCATCATCAGGCCATGCTCTATCGTCGCCACACAATTCGTGATTATAAGCTCTATTACAGCTTACGATATACAATCGCTTCCGATTATGATTTTACGACCAGATTTTTGCTTAAAGCCAAGAAAATCATCTATATAAACAAGCCGATATGCATCTTCGAACAAGGTGGAATATCGCAACAACAGGCCGCATTAGGCCGCAAAGAGCAATATATCATCCGCGAAGTGCTGGAAATGATACCACAGCCTAAAAACCTATGGATTTTATCGGTACAAACCGCCTCATGGCACCTGAAAAATTTCAGCCCTGCGCTATATAGAGGCTTAAAATCACTCATATTGCCTCTCTTTAATACAAGCAAAAAGAAACGGGACTAAACAGCCCCGCATTCTATTGAATAATATTTACAAAGGTTACAGATCCAAACCTTCTGCAGGAACAACATATTCCACAGGGTCAAGATCCGGTTGCTCACTTTTATGCTCATCAGCAGATGCAACACCCATAGCAATCGTCCCGGCCAACACAGCAGCAGCGCCCGTACCCAGCAAGGTTTTACCAACATTCTTAACCGCAGTTAAATCATCTATATCATTACTAGTCATATCAAAATCCTCATCATTATAGGTTTTATACCATCACATGACAGGTAGCATGCAGCAGAATAAAAGTCAAAACCCCTGATTGTAATATTAATCAACCATAATCCAGAGCATCAAACTCAGGGTCGTTCGCAGCATCAACATCAGGCGTGAACTTCGTGTTATGCAGATACACAACATTCCCGAAATCATTCAACAGATCAGGCGTGCGCGCATGGCGATCTTCAACTTCAAACTTCTCTAATGTCATTCTCTGGCCAGCCGGTAAATCTTGGCGTGCCTCTACAGAAGCAACGTAAAGCTTCATAATATCCTTATCGACAGGAATATCGCGCTCAATACTACTATCAACCAAATCTCTTAAGAAATCCAACGGCGTAATCTTCCCTAATGGCTTCTCTGCACCCGTGCTGGGGTCATGCGTCGGCCCATGAGCAGAGGCAATATTATGCGCCTTTGCGACCAAATCGCCCTTTTCAAAGAAGTAGGCCGAATCTTTTTGAGCATAATCATTGTTTTCGTTATGAATATATAATGGCCCTGTTGTATCCGCCAAGCACCCAAGAACCGGAACACCGCCCGCCTCAACAACATCAAAAGCATAAATCGGCATATCTGGTGGAAACTCACGATCCTTAAACTCTTCCAGATAATAGATCAGAAAATTCGTCGCCATGTCAGGTGACATTCCTTCAAGGGAGGTTTCTAAAATACCGCCGCTCAATTCCGCCCCTTCCGATTTTTCAATCCCAAGAGTGATAGCAGGAGCCTCTTTCGTACCACGATAATGCGTATCAAAACACACCATATCGGGCTTATACCCCTCCAGAACAGCAGGTGTTATCTGTGTTAGGCTGTTAGGATCAGTAATAGACGGAAACCTCTCGGAAAAACTCTCCTTTGCATCCCCTGTACTGGTTTGTAAATGCGTGTAAGTCAATAAAGAGCCTGCACCAAAAGCTGTTGCTGTCTCTGTATTAGCAGCGTGATTAATCCATTTATTTTGAGAAGCTTCATTTGTAACACCGATAGACGTCAACGCCTCAGCAATCGCAAGTTTATTCTCCTCCGAGAAATTAATAGCCATTACCCACCCTTTATCATTATTATTTAAAACATTATAACAAAAACACCCCGAAATAGTCAATATTAACGAAGCTTACGATAGATTGCGTCACAATAATGCTTCCGGCTAAGAGCAAAACGATATCCCTTTACACCATCAAGAAAACCCATTTTCACAATATAAGAATAAAGAAACACTACATAAGGGCGCAAAACAGACGTCCTGAGATGCTTCTTCACCATTTGCCGCCACAGCACCGGATCTTCCGGCCAGAGTTCACGTTTGGTCATCTCCGCCTCCCAATGAGCATAACGCTCATGACGCGCGCTCCACCCTGCGTCATCTTCATAAGCGTAATGCAGCAGAGGCACGGTGACTTGCCCAACGACATCACCTTCAAAGCCCGCTTGTCGAACAGGTTGATAATGCCCTTCAATTTCACCCATACCGTCAATATCCAAATCATCAACAATGGGGAAGGCAATCTTTTTACGGTTTATAAGTGCGAGCTTATTATTACATAAGCCATGGCGTAAAACCGTGCCTTCCCAAACATATTGCCCTTTTACAAAAAATCCGGCCTCAGAGCGTTGTGCCTGAAATAATGCACGAATTTCCTGAACACAAGCCTCTGTCACAACCTCATCCGCATCAACCCAAAACACCCAATCATGGTGAATATCGAGCGTATCCAGACACCATTGGCGTTTCTTTGGGTATTTCCCATCCCATTGATATAAAATAGTTTCTGCGTTGAATTCTTGAGAAATATCGCACGTACGGTCGTCACTATGCGAATCAATAACAATGATTTGTGCGAAATCTCTTAATGCACTCAAGCATCGTGCAATGTTATCTTCTTCATTCTTCGTTGTGACCAGAACAGAGATGGGAATGTCACTCATGATGGCGCAATCCATGCACAACAAAGCCAAATAATAACCCTACAAATAAGAAAACCGCATAGATAATATACGGGTCAGGCCAGCGCGGTTTGGAAGAAACGAAAGGCCGTTCTATAATTGTTGCCGCATAGGGCTGATCCAAGGATACCAACATCTTCAGGCGTTCTTGCTCTATCAGTAACGCCGTTAAATTTCGCCTGTGATCCGGGTTTATCGTTGCGGCAAGTGCATTATTTAGATATACGATACGACCATTAGCGTCGCGTAAAATACGCCTGCGGATAATCTCGTCACTCACACGATGAATGCGCGCTATCATGTACGTTGCAAAACCCTTGTTTGGATGCAAATACGTCAAACGGCGTAAAGGCGTTCCACTAACAGGCTCCAGCCGCACACGCCTTTTTAAATACTCGGATAGTTTTTCCGCGCTCCAATCCGTGTGTGACTTTGAAAATTCAAATGTCCGGTCAAAATTAATAGCAGCCAAAACTTCCTTATCCTGTATCAAAACAGAAGCCACAGACATACCGTTATAAATCGCCTCAAAACGTATAAACGCCGCCGTACTTTGCAAATTCTCATGCTGCACCTGAATAGAACCCTCACCAACCCGCGAAGACACTTGCATTCCCTGCCCCATAGGCGTTGCAGGGGCAATCAGCATGTCCGCGCGATAAAATTTCTGTGCAAAGGATAGAAAAACAAACGCCGAGATCAACGCAATAATCGCAAAGAAAGCCATATAGAACTTGCTCCGCCAAACATCGCGCAGCACATCAAACAATGTTTTTTCCGGCAAAATCGCATGCGGTGATGTCATAAAGGCTCCTACGTTTTACATCTTGAAAAGCAAAGACATAATACATGACATAGCAACACATAAAAAGTCGAAAATCCTCTGCGCTGCTTATGTTTCAAGATCGTCTTTAACCACATCCCATGCACAATCCATCCATGCCTCGATAGATTTTTGCGGCGTAAATACCTCACGCGCCTGCACTGCGCCGCGATGCGCCTCAAACCACGCTTCTCCGCTATCCCTAAAATGCTTAATTGCGTTCACTAGATTATCGACATCATCTGTAGCAACGACAAGCCCCGTAGAGAAATCCCGAATGACTTTGGCAACTTCAGACTGCACAGGGCCAACAAAAATACTGGGACGCGCCACAGCCAACGCAGAGTAAAGCTTACACGGAACGACCAACCCCGCAGCCTCTTCCTTCATCGTAATCAAATGCACGTCCCCGCTTTCCATGATTTCTCGCAAACGCGAAACAGGCTGAAACGGCAATAACCGGATGTTATCAAGACATTTTTCAGAGCGAACTGCCGCAATATAATCAAAACGTGCACCATCACCAACGAAGACAAACTCAATGTCACTGCCCTGTTCTTCAAATATTTCTGCGGCGGCTAAAATCGTTTCAATTGGGTGTGCCAACCCCATATTACCCGCATAAAGAACACGAAAACGCGGCTCCGTTTTAACTTGTTTTTCAAAGGGACGAACAATATCCGAATCAGGCGCTTGATAGGGAATGCCCGTAACATCAACCATCTCCGGATCCGTCAGCTCCATATCCGGCCAATTCGCGACCATCGCGATTTTCTGCGCATCGATCCCTTCTTGCGTCAAATGCTTTACCATACAGCGCCCACAGACAATCACTTTATCACAACGCTTCATCGCCTTAATCCGCAGACGCCTAAACCACCGCATCAAAAGTGCTGGCATACGGTACCCCAATGCGGGCATAACATCCGGATACAAATCCTGACACCAATTGATATGGCGACTTCTCTTTAATTTGGCAACAAATTGCCCCACCAGAATCAATAAAGGCGGGTCAGTCATGGTCACAAGGATATGTCGCCCCTTTAAACGCAAGGCAAGAAGAAGCATTTTAAACCAAATCCAAAAATATGCACGCGCACCACTTGGGCGAACAACGCCCTTCACACGTAAAATACGCACACCGTCCTGCCGTTCTTCCCCCGCTTTCGGGCCGGAAGAAATCACCGTGACATGCCACCCTTCGCGCGCAAAAGACACCGCCAAGTCTTGCAAAACACGGCCAGTCGCACCACGCACAGGTGGATACACTCGGTTCATAAATAATATGGTCGGTCTACGCATGAAAACATCTTTAAACGTGAAGTGATTCGGATTGTCTTGAGTATACCAAAGAGCTGGAAATCATCAAAAGCACCAAACCGAAATCAAGCGATTTAAAGCTTGCATAGAGGGTTAAATCAATAAAAATTGGCGCAGCGAGAGCAAATCCAAGCACTGGATTCATCAAAATAACGCGTAGCAACCTTTCCAAAAGCCCCGCTATATAAGCGATACAGAATACAACCCCCAACACGCCCGTTTTTAGAAGCAAAGTTGAGAAAAAATTATGTGTAAAATTCACGCTTAAGCCTCCAACCGCCGGCGAAGAAAAATGCCCACCCCAACCGATACCAAAGAAAAAGTTATATGGAGTGGCCGTTACAACCGACCAAACCGCCTCAAATTCTTGCGGCCGCATATTCAGCCCAACCTTCGCCGTTTTATCCCACAGCGCATAAAAAGCAGACAAAAATGATATATTCAGAATCAGTAACACCATAACACTGACAACAAGCAAGCTGAGAGCCCGCGCCGGCGCTTTATATAAAAAATATCCGTAGATAATAACGACATATAGCGCAACAGCCCCAAGGCTGGCGCGTTGCAACGTAATCTCCATCGCCGCAATGGGAACAAGGCTTAAAGCAATCAACACGGCAAAAACCGTCACGTTCTTCACCGTAATACCGCGCATAAGAAAAGTCATCGCCGAACCAATCATAAAGAGGCAGGCAAACAGAACCGTTGGCATGTTCTCTAAATACAGCAATTCATCGCCACACCATAAAGGACAGCCCTGAATAAAGTGCCTCACCAGCGAACGCAGTGAAAACAGAAACCCAATAAGCAAGATAACGAAGAGGCAGCTGCGAAAGTAATAGGGACGCGCCCGAATCAAAGGAAGTAAAAACATCGGTAAAAACAGAAAAAGAAAAGGAAACACATCCCTGAGGACAACTGTAATGCTATGCCCCGATAATGCCGCAACAAGTAACGGCACAGACAAACCATAGATTAAAAACACTTGCCCCGCAGTCTTCCAAAAACGATTTTTAAGCGGTTGCAGTATGGCATCACGTGCGCGCCCCACGCCGATGCTCAATGCCAAAAGTAACCCTATAAGAATCTCTGGCCAACCGAAATGATCTGGTGTTGGCGACCCAACAACCGCATAAACGGTGCATGACGCAAAAAAGCATATTGCGCGATAATCATATAAATCGATACGCATCGGAAATATTTTCAAATACTGGTTAAAACCTTTTTCAGCATTGGCGTTCACCCATTACTCTCCTAGCAATATTTTGCGCCACATATTGAATGCGACAACCACCATAAAAACTGCAAAAATAACTTTGAGACGCTTCACACTTATTTTATGGGCTACACGTACACCCAACGGCGCAACTGACACACTGACCGGAATAATCGCAATCCACGCCATAAAATTTACATAGCCGACAGAAAAAGGCGGCAGATTATTCTGCCCTGATCCAATAATCATAAAGCCAATCGCGGCAGGTACAGCAATAACAAGCCCCATCGCAGAAGCACTACCAACGGCACGATGCATTGGCACACCATGCAAACTTAAATACGGAACACTTAACGTTGCGCCGCCAATCCCAATCAATGTTGATAGCCCACCAATGACAAAACCAGCCAGCGAGCTGAAAGGCTGTTTTGGCTCTTCCGTGCTAACTTGAAAGCGCGCGGGGTTCGCAATCATAATAATGGCCAGTACAAGAATGGCGCTGGCGAAGATCATTTTCATACTCATCGCATCAAGCCCCTGCACCACCCATGTCGAGAAGATGACACCGACAATGATGCCACCGCCAATCATCTTGACCATATTAAAATCAACACTGCCGCGCTTATGATGTGCCAAAGCGGAAGAAAACCCCGTAGGAATAATAATCGCCAACGACGTGCCCACGGAAACATGCATCAAATGCGTAACATCAAAGCCCATGTTAGGCTGCAAGAAGGTAAAGACAGCATAGAGCCCCGGCACCAAGATAATACCACCACCAACACCAAGCAACCCCGCCAGAAACCCCGCCACCGCGCCCAAAGACGCTAACAAAGCAATTAACGGTATAATTTCTGTCATCAAATCCATAGGGCGAACCTAACATAGTTTTAAACACCTGCAAGACGCACCGCACAAGAAAAAGAGCGCCAATCGCGCCCTATTCACTCAAAACATAATATCCCCTTAAACAAAGAAAACACCTGTTATGAAAGATTAAATTTACCTAATGGATATCATTGAATAGCTTCTTAGATTTCTTCAAACCAGTTGAGCTTTTCTTCGTAGCAGAGCTACGCTTGCTATTCTTAGATGATTTGTGGCTACGCCATCCCTTGGTTTTAGCCAACTTCGCATAAGCCTTATCTCTTTGCGCTTCTTCATTCAATTTAGATTGCGCGTAATCTCGTTTATATTTCGCAACTTTCTTTTGATGTTTCTTATAATTCTGATAACGAACAGCTTGCTGCTTTTTGGTTTCTTCATTCATCATTTTAGCAGTGTTCTTAAGAATGGTATATTCTTGCTGCAGTGCAAAATCTACGTCATTTTGTCTGTTACGAACCGCGACAGACGACATTTTACTCCACTGCTTAGATGATTTTTGCTTAGACATCCTGACTTCTCTATAAAATCCATACCCCGCACCGCCTCTATATGTGGACGTCGCTGCCTTATTCTCAACCTTGGAAGTAACTCCCTTACGATTGAATAAAGAATGAGTAGTCTTTTTATGTGAAGACTTGGATTTATTATAATATGTTTTCTTACCGCTCTTCTTTGCCTGCGAACCTTTATTCCATAGCTCCGCAGCATCCGCGTTCATAAAAGGTTGCGCAGTGGAAATTGTAAAAATACAAACCATCAAAAAACAAAAAATACGGTGCTTCATCTTCATATCTCGCTCAAAAATAACACTATTACCACACCACTATAGCAGCAATACCTTCCAATGTGCAAAAGAGAAACGCACTTTTTCATAAAATGCCATCTAAAATTAAATGGTTTTTAATGTTTTCAAGCGATTATTCAGTATGGTTATGTAAACAAACCACAAAATACTAAGCCTAAACATGGTGACTTTGGAGTAAATGCAATGCAAGTAAATGTAAAACAGTTTTTAGTTGATGCTGATATTAAAGAGGCCGTATACCCTGGCAAACGCATCATAAAACAATGCAAACAGGTCGGTGAATATAAGAATCACTGTGTTGTTGTTGATTGGCGCGACCCCGCCACCCTCATAATAGATATAAAACCGGGCTTAAGCGGCAAGCATTTAGCCCCTGAAATTGTAAAGAAATATCCCGTATGCTTTCAAATGCCCACACATGTGGTCATCGACATCACAAATGACAATGACAGCGATAGCGACGATGACGAAGATGGTGATGGCGAAAAATCCAAAGGCAAAAGCGGCGGTGGCGGCAAGAAACCAGCCCAGAAAAAGCTGGAAGATATAGAAATTATTGCCGCACGATTCGGTGACAGCGCCGACGGCGACATCCCGGCGTCCGGCACAATCAAAGAAATGGTTATCATGGGCGTGGAGATTGCAAAAAATGCATTCGACGCAGCCTTTACCGAACTTACCGAACAAATCCACCATGCACATCTGGTTATGACAGAGGTTCTGTCCAAAGCCGCCGGCATGGTGACACGCGTACAACCACCCGAGTTTATGAAACCAAAAGGCAACGAAACCGCGCAATACAGCTATGACCGCGATAAGAATGCCGATATCGGATTTAAGATGTCGCTTGGCTAGCCCGCGCGTATAAAACGAATCCATACTTCAAGAAAATCACCGAGTGCCCCACACTTCGGTGATTTTCTCTTGCCCCCGCGCATTACTCCATTTAATGATACTGTGTATGAGCATATCTAAGGAGCCACGCACATGAGTGATAAAGATGATGATAAAGACAAAATCATTTATTTCCCCAAATTGGATAAGCGTAAATCCTTAGGCAAAAGCAAGAAAAAGGCTGATAAAGCCACCGCTAAGCACGCAAATAAAGAGCGCAGCACACAAGGTGCTTTGGAAGAACAATACCGCACACAATACCGCGCCGAGCGTGCAAAAACGCAAAGCCAAAAAGCGCAATATAGTGCTTCTGGTAAGCAACCATTCATCAATTGGCACAAGATCCCGATGTTTGCACGCATATCTATTGGCACCCTTCTGATCGTACAAATTATCATGTCCTTCGTCCTCAGCAGCGCAGACAGAGTCTCCGCGCTCTATCATTTTGGCTTTGTCCCCGCCATGTATAGCGGCGACGTTGAATGGCATTGGGGCGCATTAATTGCCCCCTTCACAACCCTAATTCTGCACAGCGGCTGGATGCACCTGACCTTTAATATTGTGATGTTAATGGCCATGGGCGTATTTTTTGAACGAGAATTCGGCGCAAAACGTACAGCTATTTTCTTTCTGGCCTGCGGCATGGCGGGGAACTTGGCGTACTTCCTGCTTAATCCGGGCTCTCCTGTGCCGGTTGTCGGTGCTTCCGGCGCGATCAGCGGTCTGTTCGCAGTAACCTTCCTGATTATGATAGAACGCGGCATGGTTGGCCCCGAAGCACAAAAGCGCGGCCCTTTGCCTTTCATATTACTATGGTCCAGCATCATTGTCGGTATGGGTCTACTCTCTCAAGACACAGCGTGGCAATCCCACATTGGTGGATTTTGGGGCGGTATAGGCCTGTTCCATCTCTGGAAAAAAGGCGTGATTCGATTATAGGGTTTTATCCCTTCGGAGCTTCCAACATAGGGTTAGCGGCAGAACCATAGATAGGTGCCGCGCCGAACAAAGACGGGGCAAAAGTACGCCCCTGCGGGAAATCCCAAATAATGGTGTTAAACAAACCCTGATCAGATATAGGCATCCACTGATCATATTCTCGCCCTGTTTCAGCACATATCCACACACGCTCACGCGGCGCATCTGCGGCCTTCTCCAACCACATACGGACAGCTTCATCATCATGCGTTGCGCGCTCTTCTAACATAGCCCACATCTTATATAGGTTAACATTGGGGCGAATCGCCTCTGCCTGTTCCAGATATTTTCTGGCCTCACCCCATAGACTTTCTTTAATCAACGCGCTGGCTAAAGCTTGCAGCCCTTCAACGCTTTCAGGATTAAGGCTCAATAGCTTCTCGAACCAACGTACACGCGCCATCAAATCATTCTCTTTAGCTGGCTTATAGGCCTCGCCCCATAATATCGCCAACCCCGGATGCGGAGAATGTTTCCACATCTTTTCAATAATAGAGATTGCAGCTTTTCTCTTACCTCGTTCCAGATACATACCCGCCAAACGCAAAACCGCCGGCATAAAATGCGGATCAATTTTGTAAGCCTTACTCAACGTGCGGAAGAACAGCTCTTCATTTCCTTCTGCTTTGGCATATTCCGCCTGCGCCAAAAACATAGCAACGCGGTCACTCTTCGCTTTTTCAACAGGGATACAACCGTACTTTTCTGCGCAATAAAGAATCTTCCGCGCGCTATCCCAATTCCGTGCCTTTATTTCCAAATCATAAACAACACATAATATCCAATCCTGCTTTGGGTGAAGTTTCAAAGCGCGGTGTCCCAATTCCAAGGCACCGTTATAATCACCGCAATCCAATGCAGATTGTAACAGGCCTCTAATCCCCAGAAATTCAGAGTCTTTATTATCCATCAAAGCAATGAATGCCCGCGACGCATCCATTTCCCGCCCATCCAGCCGCGCGGCCTGTGCCTCAAGCAACTGTGATAAAGCATTACCTTCGTCCAAAAACTTCCGCGCACGATGCGCCTGATACGTTGCGGCCTTCGAATCGCCAGCAGCAACAGCCGTCAACCCAATGCTTAAGGCCTTCAGTCCCTTATCTTTATTTGTAATATCGCGATAACGCCCCATCGTTTTGGGCATATCCAGCACCGTCTTTATAAACGAGAAAATAACAATCCCGACGACGACGACAACCAACATAAACAGTAAGAAAAGCCCGACATGGACTGTCATCTTATAATCCATCCAGTCAATCGTAATCGTTCCCGGATGCTCAGCAATCCATAGCACCAATGCCACGACAACCCCTGCCTTAGCCAAGGTTAACAATGCGCGAATCATAATATTCCCCTTAAATTTTATACTTTAGATTCAGGATTCCGAATCTGGAAAAACTTTATTCATCATCATTGATTAGCTGAGATCCACCAAGAAGACCACTACCAATACTCAAATCAATCGCTTGTTCAATTGCATTTCTTGCTTTTCTCGCAGCTACAGCAATCTTGGCTTGCTTGATCCATGGACGAAGTGGCGCAAGCTCTTTGGAATTAAGCTGCTTCATCAAAAACTTTATTGCCTCATCAATATTCCCCAGTGCTAACATCTTCGAAGCTTTATCAACATTCACCTGTGTTTCTGTACCAGTAACCAGTTCACCATTTTTCTCGATTTGTAAAATCTCATTGAAACGTGCTGTTGCCTGTTCCGAGAAAGAAACATCATCCCCGCGCAATGACGCCGCGACGACATCTCCGGCAACTGTTCTGAACTCCTCTTGCAATCCACGCATAGAAAGAATGCCTGATTTAGAATGAGGCGCCAATTTCTTCAAAGACGTCGTCAGCTCTCCATTCTCATTACCAACCATCCCCATCAACAATCCCAAATCATCATCAAAGGCTTCATCACTTCTATTCAAAGCCGAACGCACCTGTGTCAAAGCCAACAGCATCGCCGCCGCTTTCAATTCGTTTTTAGGAACATTACCAAGCGTTTGGCTTAGCGCAGCGCTCTGCGAGCGTGCCGCATCAATCGCTTCATTCACATACGAATCATCTCTCCCCTTCAACAGCCCTAACAGATCCGATAATTCCAAGACCGAATCATCAAGATAGTCTCTTCCGGTTTCACTTTCGTCCATACCCTCGAAATGCGAGAACAAGCCGTAGATACCATTCTCATCTGCAATTTCAGAAACATAGGATTGCAACTGAACAACGCGTTCTTCCAATCCATTGTCGACAACAAATTTTTGAGACGCAATTTGCACGCTCTCCACAACACCACCAGCAGCTTGCTTGGCTTGCGAGACTTGCTCTTTAAGACTATCTAATTGCTGTGACCAATTTTCAGACACCAAGCCTTTAAATGCAGACTGGCCATCTTTCATATCCGCTTCATTTTCCAACATCGCCAAACGCTCTCGACGCGCACCGGCCTCATAATTAGGCAATAGCATCGCGATAACAGCCGCAATAAACAAAACAACCATAGCCGCCGTAACGGCTACATTCTTAGTAATACCTTTACGCACGGACGTATCAATTGCAATTTCAGTATAGTTCCCACCATCAGGCACTCTTTGCGCTGTCACAACAGCGTCAACACGCGGCGCGGCAGTTTTTTCATTTGCTTGATTCGCAGCCACAGAAGCAACATCAACATTTGCCGGCTTCGATGTTAACTCCGGAATTGAAATATCAAATTTCATATCCGCTTCTTTTGAAACAGCCTCTGACGTATCAGCAGCACTTTTCGTTACATCGCTCTCAACAGAAACACCAACAGACGGAGCATCACTAAAGAATTTTGATAAATCTATATTCTGCTCTTTCGCTGCAACCAATATGGCATCCTTACGCGCGGCAGGAATCGCATCACGTTTTTTCCATCCTTGGATCGTTGTCACAGCAACATTAATCTTCGCGGACATAGGCCTTATACCACCAAACATCTCGATAATACCTATGGCATTTTCAATCGGCTGTTTCTTCGCTGTACTCATGATATAGTCCCTCTTTTCCTTTACCTATCTTTCATAGCACATACATAATACCATAAACAAAGTCTATAAGCATAATATGCGACTTCTCCCCTGCGATTCATTCACATGAAAAATCGTGTAATGCGCAACATTCCGTCCGCATCGGGGGTGTCAGAAACCACTATATTCTGACCAAAGATAGAGTGTAAGCACTCTAGCACGCCCTCACTAATGCACAAAGCTTTAATGCCCTTTAAGTCTTTGTGAACATCTGAAACACGTACACACTCTAAAAAGGCAAAAGCCGTTCTTTTAGAGAAGAATGTAATCGCTGCAATTTCATGATTCTTAAGTGCCTTTATAAACGTGTCACTAAACTTTGTTGCAGCGATGGCCTCATAGCATATTAACTCATCAACATCATCGCCTGCATCCATCAATGCATTCTTCATATCAAAAGCGACATCCTTTCCACGCAAATATAAAAAGCGCGTTTTTTCGGGCACACACAACGTGCCTATTTTTTGCGCCAGATCAATCGCCACAGATGTAACCAAACAGATATTTTCTACACCTTTATTTTTTAAAGCTGCCGCGACAGATTCACCAACACAATAGAAACGCTTTTCTAACCATGCTGGATCAGCAGAGGCAAATATATCGACACTGTGAATACTGGTGACGATAACACCATCATATAATTCTGAATCAGGCAAAGAAACGGACAAAAATTGGATATTCAAGAGCGGCTCTAACAAAAATTCAGACGAATTACAGTCCTCCAAACGCTCAATAAATGCCCTTCCTTGCTCTTTTGGGCGTGTTATGACAATTTTTTGTGATTTCATACCTTTTATTGGGCAAGCTCAGCCCAAAACCTCCTTGGGAACCAAGGGCCGTAGTTGCTGACCGATTTTCGACCCAAATGCCACGGCCTCATCTTGAGAGGCTATATTTGCCCGAACATCCTCTGCCCAAATATCCCTCCCATCTAATGAAACCACCTTCACACGAAGATGCATTTCCGCGCCTTCTAATTTTGCGTAAACACCGACGGGTGTATGACATGACCCACCCAAAGCGTGAAGCACCGCGCGTTCACACGCGACACATACATAGGTCTCGGCGCAAGAGAATTGGCTAATAAAAGATAAGCGCATAGCATCCTCTTCCCGCATTTCAATGCCAACAGCCCCCTGTCCGACAGAAGGCAGCATATCATCACATTCAATGATCGATGTTATCTGGTCAGCAAGCCCCAATCGGTTCAAACCGGCACACGCCAAGAACGTCGCATCGACCTGACCGGCCTTTAATTTATCAAGACGGGTCTGCACATTACCGCGCAAGGGCACTACATTAAGGTCTGGGCGCTTATGCAGTAAGAAAGCCTTACGCCGCGCACTTACCGTCCCCACAGTGCAACCATCTGGTAAATCATAAATATTTTGGCTATTTATGGATAAAAATGCATCTCTATTGTCTTCGCGCGGCAACATAAAGGGAATAACCAGCCCTTCAGGCAATGCGGTCTCCATATCCTTCATAGAATGCACCGCGATATCGATTTCCTTACGCAATAATGCCTCTTCAATCTCCTTCGCGAATTGCGCCTTACCACCCTCAAGAGCCTGCAAAGCAACCTCCCCGTCCGAAGGGCTCCAATCCCCCGAAGTCTTTATAATCCATAACGCAACGTCAATATTTTGACCAAGTCCAACCAATTCATCTTTCACCATATTGGCCTGCACCAATGCCAAGGGCGACCCCCGCGTTCCGATAACAACCTTCTTGGGATATGAATATTGAGGTTTGACAGTCATTGTGTATCGCTTTATCTCTATGGTTATGAACGTTCTTGGCATTGAAACAAGCTGTGATGAAACAGCGGCTGCAATTGTTACCGACACTAGAGAAATACGCTCTAATGTCGTGTTAAGTCAATTGGAAACACACGCTGTCTATGGCGGTGTCGTCCCTGAAATCGCGGCACGCGCACATCTGGACCATATAGACAAAGTTATACAGGCCGCCCTAAGCGATGCCGGCATAACCTTTGATAATCTGGACGGCGTTGCGGCAACCTGTGGCCCCGGCCTAATCGGTGGCGTTATGATCGGCATGATGAGCGCAAAGGCAATTGCTGCTGCCAAGGGTATTCCCTTCATTGCCATCAACCATCTGGAGGGACACGCCCTCACCCCACGCCTATCAGATAATATCGCCTTCCCCTATCTCCTCTTATTGGTTTCAGGTGGTCACACACAGATTCTGGTGGCCGAGGATGTTGGCGTATACAAACGTTGGGGAACAACACTGGACGATGCCGCGGGTGAATGCCTCGACAAGTCCGCAAAGATGATGGGCCTGCCCTACCCCGGTGGCCCCAATGTCGAGAAAATTGCAAAAAACTGCAGAAACCCAGTTGCTGCACTCGAACGCTTCCCTCTGCCCAGCCCCTTAAAAGGCCGCAAAGGACATGATTTTTCGTTCTCCGGTCTAAAAACGGCCATACGAACCCATATTGAAAAACTGCCCGAAGGTGATTTAGACCCGAAAGATGTGGCTGATCTGTCTTATGCCCTGCAAAACCAAACGGCTAAAATATTAGCCGATAGATGCGAAAGTGCTATGCTACGGTTCTTACAGGAATACGGCGAGAAAACAGAAAACCCGATACTCGTTGTTTGCGGCGGAGTCTCAGCCAACCAAACCATCCGCGAAACACTGGATGATTTAGCACAAAAACACGGCATGACCATCAACGCTCCTCCCCTGCCGCTATGCGGTGATAACGGTGCGATGATCGCATGGGCAGGCATAGAAAGATTACAGCGCGGACAAAACGATCCTCTGAATTTTCAGGCGCGCCCCCGCTGGCCGCTTGACCCGAACGCCGCACCACGTCACGGTGCAGGGGTAAAAGCATAAAGGATGGCCACCACATGAACAACACAAGCATTATCGGAGCCGGCGCATGGGGCAGCGCCTTAGCACAAGTGATCGCCGCCCACGAAGAACAGGTAACGCTGTGGACACGCAACCCCGCCCTTGCGGACGAAATAAACGCCACACACAAGAACAAAGCCTATCTGGGTGACACTCAACTCAGCAATCATATAAACGCCACCAGCGAGCTTGAAATCGCCTTGGAGAGCAGCATCTTGTTGATGGTTACCCCTGCACAATCAATCCGCGCTGTTTTAGACGATATGAAACCTTTCATTCGCGCAGATCATACGCTTGTCCTGTGCTCTAAAGGCATCGAGACCGATACAGGCCACCTGATGAGCGATGTTGTCGCAGAAATACTGCCCAACACACCATGCGCAATCCTAAGCGGTCCCAACTTCGCCCACGAAATCGCCGCAGGAAAGCCAGCAGGCACAACACTGGCTTGCACAGACAAAGACCTCGCCATCACCTTACAGAACGCCATTGCCAGCGCGTATTTCAGGCCCTACATATCCAACGATATCATCGGCACACAAATCGCAGGCGCCTTGAAAAACGTTATAGCCATTGCGTGCGGCATGGCACATGGAATGAATATGGGCGAAAGCGCCCGCGCCAGTCTCGTCACACGTGGCCTCGCTGAAATTGCGCGCCTTGGCGTGGCGATGGGCGGACATCAGGAAACCTTCTTGGGGCTATGCGGTGTTGGCGACATGATGCTGACTTGCTCTTCCGAGAAATCCCGCAACTTTGCCCTTGGTTATGCCTTGGGTAAAGGCACGAATGTTGATAACGCACTGAACAGCAGCAAGGGCATTGCCGAAGGCTTCTACACCGCCAAGGCCGCCGTTAAATTAGCCAATAAATATAACGTAGAAATGCCCATTTCGATGACGGTGCACAAGTGCCTGAACGAAAGTCTATCACTTGATCTGGCTTTACAGGAAATGCTGAGCAGACCATTAGGAAGTGAATTATAATTAACCAATATTGGCTTAAATTAATATTGCAATACAAAGGGGTAGCAAATGACTGATTTGTACAAACCATCCAAAAAAACATCCAAATACGCCAAAATTTCACGTCAGGATTACGATAGACTATATCAAGAATCAATCTCCAGCCCCAACACGTTCTGGGGCGAAATGGCCAAGCGCCTTGACTGGTTTACGCCACCGACAATCATAAAAAACACCAGCTTCAATTCTCCCGTCTCAATCAAGTGGTATGAGGACGGAATCCTGAATGCTTGCTACAATTGCGTGGATCGACACCTGCCGGAAAAGCTAACCTCCACCGCACTGATTTTCGAGGGCAATAACCCCGAAGAATCCTACAAAGTCAGTTACGGAGAGCTGAAAGACGAAGTGTCTAAATTAGCCAATGCACTGAAGGAACGCGGCGTTAAAAAAGGCGATCGCGTGACTATTTACATGCCGATGGTACCCGAAGCCACCTATGCGATGCTGGCCTGTGCGCGTATTGGCGCAATTCATTCCGTTGTTTTTGGTGGATTCTCCCCTGAAAGCCTGAAAAACCGTATCATTGACTGCCAATCCAACATCGTTATCACCGCAGACGGTGCTTATCGCGGTAACAAGACCATTCCCCTAAAACACAACGTCGACGAAGCCATTAAAGGGTGCATGAACGTGCATACCGTTTTGGTTCTAAAGCGCACAGGCGAAGACATAGACTGGAACGAAGAACGCGACATCTGGTGGGATGATATCACAAACCTACAAAGCAGCGATTGCCCGTGCGAACCAATGAACGCCGAAGATCCACTCTTTATCCTCTACACCTCAGGCTCCACAGGCACGCCCAAGGGCGTTCTGCACACCACCGGCGGCTATATGGTCTATGCCAGCCTGACACACGAGTATGTGTTCGATTACCACGCTGGTGAGGTCTATTGGTGCACAGCCGATGTCGGCTGGATCACAGGGCACTCCTACATCGTGTATGGGCCTTTGGCCAATGGTGCGATATCCCTAATCTTCGAAGGCATCCCGAATTACCCTGACGCCTCGCGCCTGTGGCAGGTTGTTGATAAGCATCAGGTGAATATATTCTATACCGCGCCGACGGCTCTGCGCTCCCTACTCGCCGCAGGTGATGAAATGGTGACATGCACAAGTCGTAAATCTTTGCGCATTCTTGGCACCGTGGGCGAGCCGATCAACAAAGAAGCATGGGAATGGTATTACAATATTATCGGCGATAAACGCTGCCCGATTATTGATACGTGGTGGCAAACGGAAACGGGTGGGCACATGTTAACCCCACTGGCGAGCTTTGATTTGAAGCCCGGCTCAGCAACTAAGCCATTTTTCGGTGTACAGCCCGTATTATTGGACAAAAATGGACAAATACTGGACGGAAACGCAGAAGGCGCACTTGCTATCAAAAATTCGTGGCCCGGACAAATGCGTGGTGTTTATAACGACCCAGAGCGCTTTGAACAGACTTATTTCTCCGATTTTCCCGGCTATTTTTTCACCGGAGATGGCGCACGACGCGACAAAGATGGTGACTATTGGATCACCGGACGCACAGATGATGTCTTGAACGTTTCAGGACACCGCATGGGCACCGCCGAGATTGAAAGTGCCATCAATGAACACAAGAATGTAGCCGAAAGTGCTGTCGTAGGATTCCCACATGAGATAAAAGGACAAGCAATTTTCGCCTATGTCACATTAATGGAAGGCGCAAACGTTAACGAAGATGAAATCAGAGCAGAAATCATCCAAAATGTGCGAAAAATTATCGGTCCCATAGCAGCCCCGCAGAGCATCCTGTTCGCCCCTTTCCTTCCAAAGACACGTTCGGGAAAAATAATGCGCCGTATACTGCGTAAAATCGCAGCAAACGAGTTTGAGGATTTGGGTGATATTTCCACACTAGCCGACTCCTCCGTTGTAGAAGACTTGATCCGCGCACGAAAATCCGTATAAACACGTAACAAAGAAAAAAGGAATCGTATAAATGAGTGACTTGCCCAAAATTGTAGACAAAGCCCCCATAGGAATTGATCTGGAAGAAGGGAAAGATTACTGGTTTTGCACCTGCGGCCTATCAGGCAAACAACCTTTCTGCGATGGTTCGCACAAAGACACAGGCTTCAAATCGCACAAATTTACCGCTGAAAAGACCGGAAAAGCGTGGCTCTGCCAGTGTAAACACACGAATAAAACACCATTTTGCGATGGCTCGCACTCTAAATTGTAGCCCCCCTACTACACACAGATGGCACAAATAAAAATGAGACGCGCAAACGTCTCATTCATTCAATATATTCGGGTAAAACCAGTAAAAACTAGACCATACCAACTGCAGATTTGTATAGATCAAGGATTGCTTCCATTTCATGACGCTTTTCCGTGTCCATCTTGCGCAAAGCAACCAGCTTACGGATCGCTTTCACATCAAAACCAACACCTTTTGCCTCAGCATAGACCTCTTTGATATCTTCCATCAGTGCGGTTTTTTCTTCTTCAAGACGTTCAACGCGCTCAATAAATGATGCGAGCCTCTGTCCGGCAACGCCGCCAACATCCTTAACTTCTCCGCCTTGATTATTTTCTGCTTCCTGATGATCTGACACAGGAAAAGATGCAACATTCTCTGTCATGTATAGCTCCTTAAAATTCATATGATTCGTAGAAAAGAATTGTACATTAATCACACAAGAATGCAGCCCTCATTTCGAAAAAATAGCGCAAACCGCACTATTCCTTTCTTTTAGGCCGAACACTCCACGTTTCGATCAGTATACCATGCTCATTATCAATATCCTTATGGCGCCCCAATTGAAAATTAACAACAAACTCTTGCGTTATAGAACCGTCATTTTTCAAGTTCTTATAATCACTCACACCGCTCTCAATATACGTCACCATGATATTCATTTGATATAACCAGCGGTAATAACCATCAATAGCACCTTCATTCAAAAGAACAGGATAGTCCTGAATAAATCCCGCAATGTCGTATCGCCCGGTTTCCAACGTTTTCAAGAAATTTTTGTCTTTTAAAAATCGCAAATATTCATCCGCACCAACCTTACTGAAATACGCAATATTCTTCCCGTATGTACGCTTGTAAGTCTGCGCTTTATAGGACAACATATTTGGAATAGTCTGCTGCACCCAGCGTGTCATAATCGTATTTGTCCGATGCCTGAGATGCAAAGGCGTTCTGTTCGCCGCTTGCCCCGTGGCATCCATTTCCACAATAACGCCATCATCATTCGCGAATGGCGCCTTCAATGTTTCAGAAGGGTTTGGCCCGTCATTCGCCTGCGGAAATAGGAATTCGAACCAACCAGCATGAGACGGAGCAGCCCCCCCCGCAAGCACACAAACAGCCAAAACAAAAATAAAACAGAAACCTTTATAGCGCACGATCTACTCACCACAGTTTAATTAACTTACCTGACATAATACCATCATATAAACAGGGCTTTTGTCTAGGCTTGTATTAGTAAAACTGAATTAAGTACAGATAAATCTACTAGACTTTTACCCCACATAGTCTATCAGTTGTGCCTATGAGCACAAATGAAGACTACCTTGGGAAAAATACACTGGGCAAACGCATGGCGCGCTATGGTCGTGTATCAGGCAGCATGGCGAACCTCGCCCTGAAGCTGGCCGGAGAGAAATATTTCGGCATGGATATAGCGCGTGAAGAACATGCGGGAAAGCTGGTTCAATCGCTTGGGAACCTTAAAGGCCCCCTCATGAAAGTTGGGCAAATTCTGGCCACCATTCCCGAAGCCCTGCCAAAGGAATATGCCGCGGAATTCCAACAATTACAGTGCAACGCACCGCCTATGGGCTGGCCGTTTGTACGCAGACGAATGAAAGCAGAACTTGGCGCGGGCTGGGAACAAAAATTCGCATCCTTTGAACGCGACGCCGCAGCAGCAGCCAGCTTGGGCCAAGTCCACAAAGCCATATCCCTTGACGGACAAGACCTTGCCTGCAAATTGCAATACCCTGACATGGCTTCCGCCATCGAAGCAGATTTAAACCAGCTTAAAATCATTTTCTCCCTATACGAGAAATACGACAAAGCCATTAAAACCAGCCAAATCCACGGGGAATTAGCCGAACGCTTACGCGAAGAGCTGGACTATATATTAGAAGCCAAATACACAAAATTATACCACCATATGTTACGCAACGAAAAACATGTGCACACCCCGCAAGTCGTTGATAGCCTTTCGACAAGTCGCCTTTTAACCAGCACATGGCTGGAGGGTAACCCGATTATGGGTTATATCGATAAAGACATCGAAACCCGCAACACCATTGCCATGAACATGTTCCGCGCGTGGTATGTACCACTCTATCAATATGGCGTTATTCACGGCGATCCGCATATGGGTAATTATACAGTGCGTGACGACCTCTCCATCAACTTGCTGGACTTTGGCTGCGTACGCATTTTTCCAGTTGAATTTATCGGCGGCGTAATCGACCTCTATCATGCCCTCCAAAATGATGATTTCGACTTGTCTGCCCATGCTTACAAGACGTGGGGGTTCAAAGACTTAAACAAAGAACAGATTGAGACACTTAATATATGGGCTAAGTTCCTATACGGCCCGATTTTAGAAGATAAAGTCCGCCCCATCGGCATCGTAACAGACGGCATATATGGCCGCGAAACAGCGGAAAAGGTGCATAAAAAGCTCCGCGAATTAGGCACAATTCAAGTTCCGCGGGAATTTGTCTTCATGGATCGCGCTGCCCTTGGTCTGGGCTCACTGTTTCTGCATCTAAAAGCTGAAATCAACTGGCACCAAGTGTTTAACGAACTGATTGACGGGTTTAACCTTGAAGATCTACGGAAGACACAAAACGAGGTTTTAAAGAGATTCGACATCAAATCCTAAAACATTTCCACAAAACTACCCACATATCCCCATGAAAATCTGTGGAAAACCCTGAAACCGTAAGGGTTTATAAACTTTTTACCCCCATAATGTTAAAGCACAACTGAGTCATCGAAGCTTTGGCCGCCTACAATTTGGATCATATACTTCGATATATTTTTATATGTGCTTTTCAGGGGGACTGACACAATATGCTTAGAAAGATCCGTTCTTGTTTGCACTTTGCCAAACATACGAGAAAAAACCTTTCTGATCTAAATAATAATCAAGATGGTAACATCTTCTTTATGCTGTTCGGCGCTGTCGCCATCGTTGGCCTGCTGGGCACAGCCGTCATGTCAACAATGCGTGGCCCCTTAAGCACAATGGTTGAAATCCAAAGCCGCACCCAAGCTGAAAGCGAAATGGGCGTTGCCTCACATCTGGCTTTATTAGAAGCCACAGAATTAGCAAATGCAGGCGATTGTGATGGTGACGGTTTCGTAGAACCACTAGAATTTGCCGATGCTGGTGGCCTTGGCCCTGTCGGCGGAGGGTTCTTGCCTAACGATGTTGCCTCCTCTCGTGTCGACCCATGGGGCACGGAATATGGCTATTGCGCATGGGATGCAGGCGTCGCAACAGGTACTATCGGCTGTGATATTGATGCCAACGGCACAAATAATCGTCTTGATGGGAATGGTAACCCAACAGATGAAACATATACCGTCATTGCCATTGTATCTGCCGGCCCTGACCAAGTCTTCAGCACCACATGTATAGGTGGGGCAAATCCTTCCATTTCCAAAACCGGTGATGACATGGTAGTGGAGTTTACCTATGCCAGCGCAAACGCCGCATCAAACGGATTGTGGAATTTAAAAAGCGGCGATCCGACAACTGCAGAGATAAACAAAAACCTAGAAATTACAGGCACAGCTGCTTTCAGTGAAAATGCATCTTTTAGTGCCGGTATAGACCTTAGTGCGAGTACCGCAGCACTAACTCTTGGCGCCGCGTCTATGCTGTTTCCCAATGAGACAACACTTACCACTTGTAATGGTGCAAATGTCGGACTAATCCGCATTAACACGGGCGCTGACCCTGACTTTCTTGAACTTTGTGATGCCTCAAACGGCTGGGTCGCAATTGGCGGTAATCTATTATGGTCGGCAGGCGCAGGTAACGACATATATTATAACACCGGAACAACACCGCAAGTTGGCATCGGCAAAACAGACCCATCCGAAGCTCTCGATGTTGTTGGAAACATTGATGTTACAGGAAACCTTGACGCAGGCGGCAATCTCATAGCTGGTGGAGATGCCGATATTACCGGCGCGCTTGAAACAGGCGGCAATTTCACTGCCAGTGGGAATGCCGATATTACCGGCACGCTTGATGTAACGGGAACAACAACACTTAGCGTGCTGAACGCAAGCGGCGCTGTAGATTTCGACTCTACATTCAATGCAGACGGCGCAACAACATTAGGAAGCACATTAGACGCACAAGGTGACATCACTAATTCGACAGGGAATGTTACCATCGATAAAGACACGGACATAGAAGGGTCTCTTGATGTTGAAGATGTTTCCGTTTCAAATAACTTAACAGTTGAAGGGGCAATATCTAACCCATCCGGCAACTTATCGCTTAGTGATGATGTCGATATTGCGAATGATCTTGATGTTACAGGTGATATCGTCGGCGAAAACATCACCGTCAAAGACAAACTGTACGTAGGTGTCGGTACTGACCTACTCGGCCCTGCCCTTCATTGTATTTCTACAAGAAAACTGGAATGGAACGACGGCAGCGGTTGGTCTTGTGTAACAGATTTACAGGGCGGCGGCGGCGGCGGTATTCCTGCTTTAAATGATTTAACCGATGTAGGCGTAACCACCCCTGCAGATGGTGAATGTCTTGTTTATGATAATAGCTCCGGTGAATGGGGAAATGCTCCTTGTATCGGAACCGGCGCGGGTATCTTTGAAATCGTCTCTGATGTTATACGCGTTAAATCCAGCGCAGGTAATTACACAAATGATGATTTCATTGTCGGGTCTCCAACCCTCGGTTATAATGGTAATATAAATCATGGGAACAGAATGTTCTTTGATAAATCCAAAGGCGCATTCCGCTCTGGGCGAGATACAGGATCACGTTGGAATGATGCAAATATAGGCCTCTATAGTGTCGCTTTCGGCGTGTCGACGGGCGCCAGTGGCGGTCAATCTCTTGCCACAGGTCTCTTCACGTGGGCTGGCGGCGCAAACTCCGTTGCCCTTGGTGAAGACGTAACGGCAAGTGCTGACAATACTATCGGCTTTGGCTTAGGCACAGCCGCAGGCACAAACCCTGTTATTTCCGGTGCATCATCCTTCGGTATTTTCATGGGTGATCAATCAGGTGTTGATTTGTCTGTTGCCAACCGCATGGGGTTATACGGCGGCGACCTCCTTATAGATGATGACGGCACATCGGGATCACAAGGGTGTATCCAATATAATGGAACAACATCCGAACTTGAGTTCTCCGATGACTGTGCAACCTTCACCGCCTTTAGTAACGGCAGTCTCGGGCTTTGGAGAGATCTGACAGGTGGGCGCATCCATTACGGCACGACAAGTGCGAACCAAGTTGGCATTGGCACATCAAACCCGCAAACAACATTAGACGTCAATGGCGGCGTGCGTGTTGGATCAGTTTCCGGTGGCGCAGCACCAACATTCATGGCTATCAACGACTTATCAGACGTTATCGCTGCAGCCCCTTCAGACGGCGATTGTCTTGTTTATAATAATGCTTCCGGTAATTGGGAAAACGTCGCCTGTTCATCTATTGGCGTCGGCGCAATCAACGACCTATCAGATGCTTACACCGACTACGTCACAGACTTTAATATGTATATGGGTGACGGCGCAGGCGCATCAAGTTCACCGGGGCAATATAATCTCGCACTCGGACAAAACGCCTTAGCATCACTAGATGGCACATGCACAAATGCATGGGAATGTGATTACAATATTGCCGTCGGCCATAGCGCATTAACAGCAAACACACTCGGATCACGTAACGTCGCCATCGGCGCAGAAGCTTTACAAGCCAACACAACAGGCCAAATAAACGTTGCTATCGGTTACGCCGCTCTCGCATCAAATACAGTTGGTTCCGCCAACTACTATTCCGGTAACGTTGCCGTTGGTGCATGGGCACTAACCAATGCAGATCAGACAGAGCTTAATGTCGCCATCGGAGCGCGCACACTGGAAAGCGTAACAAACGCATCAGGCGGTAGCTATAACACAGGTGTTGGAGGTGCGGCACTAGGTTCTGTAACAACGGGACTGGCTAATATAGGCCTCGGGCACAGTGCAGGAAGCAACATCACAACAGGAAATCGCAATATAATGATCGGCGCTCAAACAGCCGCCAGCGCAACAAACAACGACCAACTTAATATCGGCGATGTTATCACAGGTGACATGGCCACAGGTGATATTGCCATTATCGGAACAGCCGCCCTCGCCCACCCATCAGGCACAACAGCGCAGCGCCCAAGCACAGGCGTAAACGGCATGATCCGCTATAACTCTACTCTCAATGAATTTGAAGGCTATGAAAATGGCAGTTGGGTTTCAATGGGTGGCAGCGCAGGAGCAGGCGCAATAAATGACCTCTCCGATGCTTACACCGATTATGTCACAGATTACAATATATTCTTGGGAACCGGAGTCGGTGGTTCAATTGCCTCAGGAGGAACAAGCAATGTAGGCCTTGGAATAGGTACACTAACAACTTTATCCACCGGAGATAACAATGTTGCAATTGGCCGGAATGTCATGCCTTCAATCACAACCGGTCTACGTAATGTCGGAATTGGTAGCAACGCACTAAACAATTTAGGCACCGGTTTTCAAGGGGGGAACGTCGCCGTTGGTATGGACGCCCTATCATCACTATCCGCAGGAGACAATAATACTGCTGTCGGAGATCAAGCTCTGGCAGGGTTAAGCGGCAATCAAAACCAAAATACAGCACTAGGCAATGATGCAGGATTAGTACTCGCATCTGGACAATACAACGTTATTCTCGGTGATAATGCCGCAGTAGCGCTAACTTCTGGTAGTAATAATATATTCGTAGGACAACAAGCAGGAGATAGCCAAACAGCGGGCAGCGATAACATTGTCATTGGGTATGATGCACAACTTACGAACCTGACTGGATCAGACCAGCTCAACATCGGTAATGTCATCACAGGGGATATGGCCACAGGTGACATCGCGATTATCGGAACATCTGCCCTCGCCCACCCATCAGGAACGACCGCCCAACGCCCTAGTACAGGCGTGAACGGCATGATCCGCTATAACTCTACCCTCAACGAATTCGAAGGCTATGAAAATGGTGCTTGGACATCCATGGGCAGCGGCGCAGGTGCGTCCCTTTGGACAGACAATACCACCCACATCAGCCGTGAAAGTTTCCACATCCTTAATGCTGGCCTAGCCGCAGGATCGACCACCGCAGGTCTTGACGGAGACGGCACATACGCATTCTACGATCCCGATAAAGGTGCTTTCCGCGGCGGTGCAATCACCGGCAATGGCAGTGCTTGGCAAGACACAAACATTGGCACGAACAGTTTTGCTTGGGGCGAAAACGCGCGTGCCAGTGGAATAAATAGCATAGCCATGGGTAATGGCGCCAGCGCCAGCGGCCTAAGCAGTATAGCCCTCGGAAATGTTGCAGGCGCGACAGCACAAGGCGGCGTTGCCCTTGGGTCAGCAAGTCAAGCAGGATACTACGCCTTTGCCGCTATCGGAGGGCAAGCCACAGGAAGCCGAAGTGTTTCAATAGGAACCAATTCTCGAACAACATCTGCCTTCGGGGTTAGCTTAGGTACAAATGTACGCTCAGGAAATGGCACAATAAGCAGCGGCTTTGGTGATGGATCATTTGCCTTCGGCCTCATTGATGACGCTGTTACAATCACAACACGCCCTCAAGTTACAGGCATTCAATCCTTCGGTATATTCATGGGCGATCAAGATGGTGGTGTCGATTTGACAGATGCAAACACTATGCTGCTCGCCGGTGGTAAATTTGTTATTGATCCAGCCATTCCTGCAACACAACTGACAGCACGCAGTGTGCTTGATATTGGTGCAGCCACAGATTCCGTTGTTCTGCCATCAGGCACAACCGCGCAACGCCCAAGTACAGGCGTAAACGGCATGATTCGTTATAACAGCACCACCAATGAGCTTGAAGGCTATGAAAATGGTTCTTGGGGTTCAATGGGAGGAAGCGCAACGGTTTCCTTCCCTATTGATGTTGAAGGAGAAACTGTCATTTTGGAAATCGGCACAGGCAACATCCCTGTCTTTGTAAATGCCGAAGCAAATGAAAATGTGTTTATTGGCTATGGCGCCGGTGAAAGTGTAACACCGGACGTACCAACAGCAGGTGATGGCGAAAGCAACACTTTCATGGGCTTTGATGCCGGAAACTCAACAACGACAGGCGCATGGAACAGCTTCTTCGGACGTGAAGCGGGCAAGAATAACACCACAGGTGAAGATAACACCCATATAGGTGACGTTGCCGGACGCGCAAACACAACAGCAGATGGCCGCACAATGGTTGGTGCGGGTGCTGGGTATGGTAACTCGGGCGCAACAAACACTTTTGTCGGCGCATATGCCGGTTTCACAAATTCATCGGGAACAGCGTCCGTACTTATAGGTCACAATGCCGGTCGTCAAAGCACATCAGCAAGCCGCGTCGTTATGCTCGGTAATCTTGCCGGACGTTACGCCACGGCAAACGACAACACATTAATTGGTTATCAATCAGGCCAAGCCGCAAGCGGCGTGGGGCAATTAACCGGAACAGATAACACCTTCCTAGGATACCAAACAGGTATGGTAACAACATCCGGTGCAGACAATGTCTTCATCGGAGATAGCGCAGCAATTGCCAATACCACAGGTACAGACAATGTCTTTGTTGGGTCTGCCGCTGGTGATAATAACACCACAGGTGCCCGTAATATCATTATCGGATCCGGAACGGACAACCTAACCGCAACAACAAATGACTATATCAATCTCGGCAATACGATTTTCGGCGATATGGGCACAAACCCAACCACACCGGGAACGGGCGATGCCGACATTACGATTGATGGTGACCTTACCGTAACAGGTACAATTTCTGGCGGCGCAGCTCTGTCATTCCCTATTGATGTTGAAGGTGAAACCGTCATCATGGAAATCGGATCAGATAATGATCCGGTATTGGTCAGTGCCTTCACCAATGACAATTTATTCCTCGGCCAAGGTGCTGGTGCCAGCGTAACACCGGATACGCCCTCCTCCGGTGATGGAAAACGCAACACATTTTTTGGTCAAAGCGCAGGTACAGCAACCACATCAGGACAGCGCAATACATATATTGGCCTTGCCGCAGGTGATACAAATACGACCGGAGATGGAAATACAGCAATTGGACGTGATGCTGGTGGTGCAAATATCACAGGGGATAACAATGTTTATGTAGGATCTGCCGCAGGCCTTTTAGGCTCATCTGCAAGTAATCAAACAATGATTGGCGCTGGTGCAGGGGTATTCAACAACGGTAGTGACAGTACATTCTATGGTAACTTTTCTGGGTACAATAACACAGGAAGTAATTCTATTTTAGTTGGATCACTCGCCGGACGTGATAGCGCAGGAGCAAGCAATGCCATTATAATTGGATATTCTGCCGGACGCTATGCCACTGCGAACGACAATACACTCATTGGTTACCAAGCAGGCCAAGCCGCAACAGGCGTTGGCGTAATGACAGGAACAGATAACACCTTTGTTGGCTATCAGACAGGTATGGTCACAACATCCGGTGAAGACAACGTCTTTATCGGGGACAGCGCAGGTGTTGCCAATACAACAGGTGATGGGAACTCATTCATTGGTGCAAACGCAGGTATTGCAAACACCACAGGTATTGGCAACGTCTTTATCGGCGTACAATCCGGTGAAGATAATATATCCGGTATAACCAATGTCTATATTGGTGCCGCCGCAGGACAAAATAAAGCAAGTGGCGATAACAATACCCTTTTGGGAGAAAATGCAGGGTCAAACAGTGCTGCCGCTGATAATACTGTGATGATCGGTAGTTATGCTGGTGATTATGCCACAGCAAATGACAATGTCTATATCGGCTTTGGCTCCGGCGCAGCAAAAGGCGGTGTGGAAAATACAGGCACAGATAACACCTTTGTCGGATACAATACAGGGAACGTAAATACCTCCGGAACAAATAATACCCTTATGGGAGATCACGCAGGGCGCATCAACACCACAGGTACCCGTAATGTATTTATTGGTAGCAACTCCGGATTTAACAACATAACAGGCAATAACAACGCCTATCTGGGAACATGGGCAGGCTTAGAGGCAACAGGCAGCACCAACACCTTCCTGGGCGACAGCGCCGGCGCTGAAAACACAGGAAGCGGCAACACAACAGTCGGCTATCAAGCCGGTTACTACGCGACAGCAAGCAACAATACACTCATTGGAAACCAAGCCGGTAAAGCCGCCACAGGCGTCGGACAATTAACAGGCACAGATAACACCTTTGTTGGGTATAGATCCGGCTATGTCACAACATCGGGACTAGGAAACACCTTCATTGGTGACTCATCTGGCACAAACAACACAACAGGTGCACGCAACATTATTATCGGCGCAGGCACAGACAACTTAACGGCAACTACAAATGACTACCTGAATATTGGCGATGTCATTATAGGCGATATGAGCACAGGCAATATCCAAGTTGTTGGAACAGCCGCCCTCACCAACCCGTCAGGTACAACCGCACAGCGCCCTAGTACAGGTGTGAACGGTATGATTCGCTATAACTCCACACTCAGCAAATTCGAAGCTTACGAAAATAGCAGCTGGATCAATATGATCGGCGCAACAGGCGGCCTGTGGACAGACAACACAACGCACATCACCCGCGAAAATTTCCACATCCTTGACGCAGGCCTCGCCGCAGGGTCAACAACTGCTGGGTTAGATGGTGACGGTACATACAGCTTCTACGATCCTGATAAAGGCACAATGCGCGGTGGTTTAATTACAAGCAGTAATGATGCATGGGAAGATACCAATGTTGGTGTAGGCAGTTTTGCATGGGGAGAAAATGCAGAAGCCTCAGGTGAAGGTAGCGCCGCATTCGGAGAGGGCACCAGAGCTGCTTCTTCAAATACCTTCGCAGCTGGGTTCGGCACAAGCGCAGCCGGTGCTTACAGTACAGCCTTCGGGTATAGTACAAATGCATATGGCACAGGTAGTTTTGCCGCAGGTTACCAAACGACCGCAAGTGGAACGAGTAGTTTCGCATTCGGTAACACCACAGGATCATTCGGTGAAAACAGTATCGCAACGGGTAGAACGACAATCGCCAGTGGGCTTTATAGTACTGCCATGGGGTATGAAGCCACAGCAGGATCAGGCACGGGCGGAGACGGAGATGGAGACAGCTCCTTTGCCATTGGTCTACAAACTGCCGCACAAGCCACGAACCCTATTATTACAGGGGATCGCTCTATGGTTCTATACATGGATGGCGGCGTCGCTAATGCTAACAGCGCATACGATTTCACTGCCAGTGATAAATTCGCCATCATCGGCGGTGAATTCCAAATCGACGATGTCAGTTCATCCGCCAATAAAGGGTGTATCAGATACAACAGTGCCACAACGGAAATCCAATATTCTCACAATTGTTCAACCTACGTGACAATGGGGTCTGGCGGCGGCGGCCTGTGGACAGATAACACAACACATATCAGCCGCAGCAACTTCCATGTTCTCAACACAGGCCTTGCCGCTGGCAGCACCACCGCTGGGCTAGATGGCAACGGATCATACGCATTTTTCGACCCCGATAAAGGCTCATTTAGAGGTGGTACAATTTCAGGAGGTGTTCCTTACTGGCAAGACGTAAACATCGGTACAAACAGTTTTGCTTTTGGCGTAAATACAAGAGCATCCGGTACAAACAGTGTTGCCTTTGGCGGGAGTGCAAGCGCAAGCGGTAATTACGGCGCCGCATTTGGTAACACCTCTAGTGCCAGTGGCGATGCCAGCTTTGCAACAGGTTTCACCTCTAGCGCCAGCGGTAGTACCAGCTTCGCAACAGGGTATGCCACTACTGCCAGCAGCGGCAGTAGTGTTTCGATGGGCGCTTACACTACTGCCAGTGGAGCAACCAGTATCGCTATGGGGCGCAACAGCACTGCCGACGGAGAAAGTTCCATAGCCATGGGCCTCACAACGATAGCAAACAATCCCACAACAGCGCCAATCGTCTCTGGCGATGAATCCTTCGGTATATTCATGGGTAACCAAACTGGCATTGACCTTACCGATAGCAACACCATGGCTGTCCTCGGTGGAGATTTTATCGTCGGGTCATACCAGCTCAACGACACAGCAACGACCAACCAAGATTACCGCATGTTCTTCGATGTATCGAAAGGTGCTCTCCGCGCGGGTCTAGTAACAGGAACACAGTGGGATGGCGCTAACGTTGGAGACAATAGTTTTGCAAATGGTGAAAATAACACAGCTTCGGGTGAAGCCAGTATTGCAACAGGGTGGCAATCCGTCGCCTCTGGGCAATCATCAGAAGCTATGGGTAGCCAAGCCACAGCAAGCGGACGATTTGCCATTGCCATGGGTAAAAGCATAACAGCCTCGGGTGAAGGGTCTGCCGCATTCGGGCTAACCACCTTTGCCAATATTCCAGGGACAGCGCCGATTGTTTCAGGTGATGAATCCATTGGATTTTTCATGGGCAACCAATCCGGCGTAAATGTTACAGCCACAAACGTTATGGCTATTATGGGCGGTCGCGTTGGTATCAATACAGTCGCCCCTGATGCCTCCTCTACCTTTGATATTACCTCAACAACGCACGGATTCTTGCCACCACGCATGACCACCACACAACGTGATTCAATTAATTCAGGCACTTTTGCAACAGGTTTAACAATTTACAACACAACGACAAACACTATCCAATATTACGATGGGTCTGCATGGCAAAATGCAAGCGCAGCAGGTGCTCTTGCCATAAACGACTTATCCGATGCAGCAAAGAACCTAACAAGCAACAATCTTTTCCTCGCCCATGACGGCGGAAGCGTCGGTGCAACAGATAACTTCAACACCGTAATCGGCATTGAGGCACTGGATGCGCTAAATAATTCCGGCGCAGACAATAATATCGCCATCGGATACCAAGCACTAACCGCGGTCAATAATGGTAACGATAATATAGCCATTGGATATCAAGCCCTGAGCACAACCACCAATAGCAGTGATAATATCGCCATTGGTAGTGAGGCACTGCTGGTCAACAGCTCTGGTGATCGTAATATCGCCATGGGTAGTGAGGCATTGGTAAAAAATACTCTGGGTGATGATAATATTGCCCTTGGTGACAGCGCAATGGAAAAAAATACCTCCGGTAATGATAATATCGCCATTGGTAGTACCGCACTAGGAGACAATATAAACGGCGATAGTAATATTGCCATTGGTATACAAGCCCTTGAAAAAAATACAGATGGTGACGATAATATTGCCATTGGTGACCGCGCTTTAACTGGCGCAGAAAACAGCCAGTATAGTGTCGCCATCGGTGTAGACGCTTTGGGGGATTTCGATGGTGCCTCAAGCACGTATAATACAGCAATTGGTTACCGTTCTCTGCGCGGGCCCAGCAACGGCGGCACATCAGCAACAGGAATAGAAAACACAGCCCTTGGCGCAAATGCAGGCCTTGTTTTTACAACCGGTGAAAACAATGTCTTTATCGGCTATAATGCCGGTAACAGCGTCACAACAGGATCAGATAACATCATAATTGGGCACGACGCAGATACCCCCACCGCCACAACAAGCAACCACCTGAATATCGGAAACACAATTTACGGTGATCTTGCCAACGGTTATATCGGCATCGGCACAGCCAACCCGACTGACATTTTAACCATCGTCGGTGATGGACAAGATATTCATCATTATTCTTACTCTAATACACCTAACTATAAACCTGATTGGTACGGTTACCGTGCACGTGGCACAGAAGCTAGCCCTTCAGCAGTTCAAGACAATGACGAATTAGCTGGAATTGGGGCATTTGCCTATGACGGAAATAGCTGGGAACGAACAGGACAAATATTGTTCGAAGTCAACGGCAGCGTTGCAGATCAAGATGTTAAAACTGACCTTGTTTTCAAAACAGGCAATAATGAAAGCAGCAATGCAGAACGTATGCGTATTACTGCTGCTGGTTATGTAGGCATCGGTAATGCATCACCGGATACTGAACTTGATGTTACAGGAAGCATAGAATATTCCGGCACACTCACCGATGTATCGGACCGTCGTTTAAAAGACAATATTAAGCCATTAGGACAAACACTGGATCGTATCGCGCAAATTGATACCTATAGCTTCACCATGAAAGAAGATAAAAAAGGCCGCACAGAATTCGGTGTCATAGCGCAAGAGCTTGAGACAATATTCCCTACTCTGGTTCATACAGCCAAAGACGAGATGGGCACAAAATCTGTAAACTATGTTGGCCTGATCGCGCCAATAATCGAAGCCACAAAAGAGCTGCGCGCAGAAAATGCCGCTCTGAAAGCCGAATTATCCGGTGTTAGAACCGCACAGGCACAAACGACACAAGCCCTTACAGACCTCAGCCAACAAGTCGCCCTTCTCAATAAAATGGCAGGTAATAATGTTGGTAAAGCATCCATGATGCCATATCTCATGCTTCTGTTTGGTTTGCTTGGCGGCATGGGCTTTATGCTGCTAATCCAACGTAAGCAACAAAAGTAGGAGCGTGAAACAAATGCGCCACCCCTACGCCCCCACCCGATTTATCCGCATCGCTATGCTAGGGCTGGCACTACTCTGCCCGAATATTTCACAAGCGCAGGATTTCACCTCCGGCCTCATCGGACATTGGGAACTGGATGAAACCAGTGGATCATCCATCGCCGATTCTGCCGGATCAAACACTGGAACTTGGGTCGATGGTACAGGTAATGATGTCACCGAAGAAACCACAGCCGGCAAGATCGCGACTGCCCTTACTTTTGATGGGGTGAATGATTATATCTCTATCCCAAGCTCTGCCACCCTTGACGATATAAGTACAGAGGAAGTTACGGTTTCCACTTGGGTTAAATTGGACAACACAGGGGCAATCCAATACATAGTAACAAAATTTAATGGAGGAGGCTCCAATTCCGTTCACTACATATTGGAAGCAACCGCCACAGAATTCGAATTTTGTGTCGGAAATTGTAACGGCGGACAAAAATCCAGAGCTCCCGTAATTTTCAATCAGTGGGTCCACCTGGTTGGTATTCATGACGGAACAGATACGATTTTATATGTAAACACTGTGCAACAAGCCAGTGCCATAACACCGAACACCCCCGCAGATTCCGGAACAGACCTCCATATTGGCCAACGACTCAGTTATGCAAATGCCTTCGCACAAGGCCAAATTGACGATGTCCGCATCTATAACCGCGCGTTATCCACCGCCGATATCACCGCACTATATAATGACACAGCCGTCAAGTACACATGTTCCAGCCCCGATGGTGTCACGGGAGAAATGCTGTTTAACAACGATGTACGCGCGCTACAATATTGTAATTCATCCAGCTGGGTTGGCATTGGCCCTGCGGATACTCTTGAAAGTAGCCTCATAGGACATTGGAAACTGGATGAGACCAGCGGATCAAGCATCGCTGACTCATCAGGGAATGGCCATAATGGAACATGGAGTGATGGCACCGGTGATGATGTTGCCGAAGAAACCACAACAGGAAGCATTGATACCGCGCTTACATTTGACGGTAATAATGATAGAATCAACATTCCCTACGATCCGCAGCTTGAACTATCAGACACAGGTGGCGCTATTGTTGCATGGATTAAATTAAATTCTTCCAATATAGGACAAAACGTTAACTGGCCAATCTTTAGAAAATTTGAACATACCAATCAGTATGTTGCCGGTGCTATTCAATTTGAACTTCATCAATCTGGCCCTGCATCTCCAATATATATGAGCAGCCGTTTTGATGGGACACAATTCAAATCTCCAAATACAGTTATGCTCGCTGATCAGTGGTATCATGTTGTCCTCACTTGGAATACAACACAAGCCTATATGTATCTCAATGGAGCAGCAGAATACAATGCCGCAAAACCTGATACAATTTCATATCAGCAAGATTCAATAGCACAAATTGGACAAGGCGTTGGATATGCAGGAACGATAACGAATGCAGATGGAGATATTGATGATGTTCGAGTTTATAACCGTACATTATCAGCAACAGAAGTATCAAAACTCTATGGAAGTAGCACTCTATGCACCGCAAAAACAGCCAACCTCGCAGGACACTGGACATTAAATGAAACCAGCGGATCATCCATCGCTGATACATCAGGAAACGGAAATACAGGAACATGGAATGATGGCACCGGCAATGATGTCACAGAAGAAACCACAACAGGGCAAGATGGCACAGCCATCGACTTTGATGGAGCAGGCGACAGAGTAAGCATAGGGTCAGATGCAAGCATCGAAAATGTATTCAATGGTGGTGGCGCACTTTCAATGTGGATTTATCCAGAGAGCTGGGGCGGATGTAACTATGGCCGTATTTTAGAAAAAGCCGCTGGCATAACCGGTTCGGGCGGCTGGTCATTAATCGTCAATAATGGCGGTGGAGTTAACCCGAAAGAAAATATCGCTTTCTTCAAAGGCCACTCAACAACCTATTCCCAATGGACAACACCATTCCAATCCATCACCTTGAATACTTGGAATCATATCACTGTTTCTTATAGTGACGATGATCTTAATAATAATCCTACTATTTATATTAATGGTACAGCACAAACACTGACTCAAAATAATCCACCTGTGGGCACACCAGACAGTGATGTCGGCACCACCATGCGCATCGGTTATGGTGGAGGTTGCGGCTTTGATGGCGTCATAGACGATGTCCGCGTTTATAACAGCCCTCTATCCGAAACAGAAGTCTCGGCGATTTACGGTGCAACGGGCGGGATATGTAGCGTATCTACCTGTGCCGCACCATCAGGCACAACAGGCGAAATCGTTTTCAACACTGATTATGACGTCATGCAATACTGCAACGGCAGTAACTGGATTGCCATGGGGCCACCGGGCGATGGCGGTGCAGGATGTACAAACCCAACCGGTCTAGCCGCGGAGCTGCGCTATAATACCGATTCTAACGTTGTACAATATTGTGAAGGCGATGAATGGATCGCCGTCCTTGGCACAAATAATGCCTCTATGCCAACCAACGGCCTTATCGGGTATTGGAAACTGGATGAAACCAGCGGTACAACAGCAGTGGATAGCTCCAGCAGTGGTAACGATGGCACGCTCTCCTTCGGTATGGACGCGGCCACAGATACTGCTGCAGGACAAGTCGGAACATCTCTGGACTTCGATGGTAGTGACGACCAAGTTATTGCAGCAGGAACAGGCTTAACGACAGCCACAACACTCAGCGCATGGGCATACGCACGCTCATACGGAACAAACGGTTCGGAAATAATCTGTGAAGGCGGCTGTGATTCCCCGTCTGCAATTGGACAACGAATAGTTATATACCCCGCCAATATAAACTTCAGTATCTGGAATGCCACAATACCGCACGTCGCATCCACAGCATCAGTGCCATCATTAAACTCTTGGCATCATTATGTTGGCACATTCGATGGCACAGTGGTTAAATTATATATTGATGGTGTAGAAGCAGCCTCCACAAATTACACAGGCGTATTTAGCGCAAGAACGCCATTACGCTTTGGCGCAGCAAATAGCATAGTAGACCCCGACAGAGCATGGAACGGCATGATTGACGAGGTGCGCATCTATAATCGCGCCCTGTCTTCTACGGAAATCCTGTCTATGTATAATGCGACAAAATAACACTAGGCAGTAAGATCAATGTGGTAGAACTTCGGAAGCTTGCTGCTCCGCACCACGCAGGCGATGCCATAAATATGGCGGCGCGCCGCATTTAATCTCCTGAATATTCATATTATCAGCAACGCCATAGCGCTTTTCCAAGTCCCCAACGCGCGTTAAAACTTCAGGCGTCGCTATTTGGCCATACACATCACTGTCCCAATCAATTTGATGAAAGTATTTAGGAATGCCGCCTTTTGGCACACGGGCAATCAGCATCGGTAGCTCCAGCACTCTAAAATTCTGCGTCATCTCTGATTCTTTAAAACCCTCTACGCCCTCTTTAAAGCGCGCAAGATTTATTTCATGCATTTTCAAAGCATGTTCTTCATAGAAACGACGATGCTTCCCCTCATACCATCTTTGAAACGTATTGGCCGCCGCTTTGGCCTCATCCACGCCTTCATTCAAATCATGATCGTAAGCACGCGCTAAATCCGCCCAATCCGGTGATCTGATTGCCCCGTTCCAACCACTGGGATTCCCCTTTTCCCGCAAAGCCCATGACGTTCGGATTGCCTCGACCTCCGCCCACGCCTCACAGAACAAAATGGCGACAATGTCACTTTTGGCGTCAAGAAGAATTGGAAACACGCCCTGTTCATGGATAGGCAACAAGTAAAGCCCATGCATATCTTGATAAAAATGCATCATTTCATGCAAAAAATAATGGGCATTCATATCTGCACTCGATAAAGCAGAAAAACGAAATTTAGCCCGCACACCGCCCTGTTCGATCATCCCCCAAAAGCCACTGGTAAATTGCTGTTGTTTCTGCGGCGTATCAATGGCCTCTGTGCTGACAGAGAATGGCTGATACGCACCTGCACCACCACGTAAAGGAAAGTCGATCTCATACCCAAAATCTACCAAATCATGCATAAGTTCGGCAAAGAACGTATCCTGCACCACGTAAGAAATCATCGCCTCTTGCTTACGCTGTGTCGATTTTAGAATGTAAAATGGATTAAGCTGCACGATTCACCCTTAATATTACGCAATTATGCTCCACAGATTAGCATAAAAACAGATTAGCAAAAGATCAAAGATCACGATACCGCTTCAAAAAGACGCATTAATTGTATTTTTCGCGGTGAAATGCTAAAACTCAATATAAAGAATAAAAAGAGTTAAAACCAAATGCCAGATATAATTCCAGCCGTCAAAAGCAATGCCCCTTACACGCTACTTCCGGCGCAAGAAGTTTTGAATGCCCCATGGCATGACATCAATGATGGCGCAGAACGTGTGTTATCAGTCCAAGACTTCGACCATAATCATATAGAAATGCTTCAAGATGCCCTCTCACATCACGGACTGTATGCTGATGTAACGAAACAAGATGGGGAACTGTTCCTAAGTGTCGATATGACATTAATTTACCATCAAATTGCATTCGATGCATTGGAAGAACGCCCTGCTGATTTCTTGGGAGGCGTTACAAATTACGGTCTTGGGCCTGACCCAAAAATGCTTGATTTGGACATCAATGAAGCAGCATCAGCGCAAAGAGCACTACAAGATGCTCTTGCCCACAATGAACAAGCAGGTGCCACAGAACGCGGCATCACGCCCGAGCAAGCAGATACATTACTGACATGGATAGTACAGCGCGCACGCAATGACCTATTTAAAGACGATGAAAGATGCATGCAGACCCCCTCAACAATGATTAGACTTTGCGGATATACACAAGCTTTGATTGGCCATCAGGCAGAAATGATGGGCATGAAAGCTTATTATCATCAAGCAAATGACCAATCAGAAAATTCTAAAATGCGCCACGTCTTCAATGTTCTAAAAGTTCCAATTGAAGAAAATGATACCGCGACATCACAAGCATTTTTGGTTGATGCATCATTTCGTCAATTCTTTCAAAACGATTTAGCACTATTCGCCTCAACAGATAACCGAAGCCTCATCTCACCAACATGGGGGTCTCGCCTTGTTGAAACACCGGAAGGTAAAACATTAGCCGACGCATTACTCTCTGATGGGTACACCGCGCTTACACAAGATAACGCACGATTATATATTGAAGCACAAACCTTTGATAAACACCCTGTCACACAAGAGCTTCACTACGGTGAATGGAAAACAAACAACCCGCTCAGGGCGCTCATGAAAAATACAGCAGAAAACGATTATATGTTGTCTGAACTCGTGGATTCGGATGTTGATATCCGTACGCCTGAAATGATTTTAAAAGACATCCCCCTCAGCACCCTTATCGTAAAAATACCAACCGATGATGAAACACCTGCGTCTAACACTTCACCTGAAGATACAGCTCTTGAAATTTAAGGTCTCTATTAGAAAATAATAGAAACACGTATATTTTCCATCTGACCTAGCTATAAATAAGTGTTGGCACTTTTACCTGTAATATATGACGCTTGGAAAAGAAACGGATAGACTTTTACTCTATCAGCACTTAGTGAACACTGAAAATCATCCATCATTTATCATAGTGCTAATTATCATGTTAATTTACTTTATTCTCGTAAATTAGTGACGCACTACCGTTCAATATTTAAGAAGCCTTGGGTTTGCGGGTGGGGGCTTGTGCCATCCCCATATGTGTCTCGCAGTAGGGCGAAGCAGGCTCGCTTGGCTCGCCACAAAAATGAAAGTCCTCATCCTCGGGGTTGCCAATAGGCCAGCGGCACATCCCGCTTTCTAATTTCATCATAGTCATGATGCTCATGTTCAAATCCTCTTGGTAATATCGGTTAACCGACAAGTTTTATATTGGTAGCTGAATTTTTTCCATCTTTGGATAAAAGATCATACGTTAAACGTTGTCCAATTTCTACTTTATCAATACCAGCGGCTTGTAACGCAGAAATATGCAAGTAGACATTATCATCGCTGTCTTTAGGGCGAATGAAGCCATAGCCTTTATCTTCTTTGAAAGAAATGATACTTCCTGTCAGCATGTTGTGCCTCCTGTAATAATTTGAATACTCATAAAAATATTGCCGTCATTTTCAATTTAGTAAGTGTACTAGGTTTTATTTACGAACGTAAGAGGTAACTGTCGAGTTTACTTATAAATAAACCCAGATAGACATTATCTAATTGAAAGAAATGAGGGTTTTCGAACCGCCCAAACTGCGCTTCCATTAACGGTTTTACAGCAGATTAAGGGTGGTGAGTATGAAATGGTGCGCCCGGCAGGATTTGAACCTGCGACCCCTGGTTTCGGAAACCAGTGCTCTATCCCCTGAGCTACGGGCGCTTAATAACTATGCAGATATGGTTATAATATAAAAAGGGTATAGAGCAACACCCAAAAATGAAAAAAGCGCTCGACGCAAAACGTCGAACGCCTTCAACCTAGGAAACTGTAATACTTAATTACTGAAACTCACTGCGATTGCTCACCACTATCGGCAATCGCAAAGGAGTAAACCCACTTAAATATGTATCTATTATCCTATAAAATCATAAAAGTTACCTGGGAGCAACCCATGATATATATTTTTATCACCATAATTTATGAAAAAAAGAAATTTTAACGGGAAGCAGAAACCATTTGAAGGAATACATCCTCAAGATCGCTTTGCTCTGTCGTAATATCAACAATGCCGTATCCCGCCTGCTGTATTGCCTCAATGACGTGTCCGACATGAGTATCCGTAGAATTATATCGCACCACCAAAGCACGCCCCCCCACCAAATCACAATCGAATTGTGACAACTGCCCGATAACTTCAGAGGCATCACGATCCAGCGTAAAAGTCACACTCTTGTAATCAAGGCGCCCGAGTAATGTGTCCTTATCCTCACACACAACAACCTGACCGTGATTAATGATAGCGATTCGATCACACAGCTCTTCTGCTTCCTCCAGATAATGCGTGGTCAGCAAAATCGTAACGCCCTGATCGTTCAACATTTTCACATTATCCCAGAGCTGACGACGCAGCTCTATATCCACACCGGCTGTCGGCTCATCCAACACAAGAATCGGCGGGTTATGCACCATCGCCTTAGCCATCAGCATACGACGCTTCATGCCACCGGAAAGAGAGCGCACATAGGCATCCCTTTGTTCGGATAGCCCTACGATCTCCAGTATCTCTTCAGATCGCCTTTCCGCCTTCGGTACGCCGTATAATCCAGCCTGAAGCTCCAGAGATTCCAATGGTGTAAAATACGGGTCAAAGTTAATCTCTTGCGGCACAACGCCGATACAAGATTTTGCATTACGCTCATTCACGTCAATATCGAAATCCCATATCTTGACCGAACCAGAGCTTTTAACCACCAACCCCGCCATAATATTGATAATCGTCGACTTCCCCGCCCCGTTCGGACCAAGCAAACCAAAGATAGACCCCCGTGGAATATCCAGCGTGATATCCGTCAATGCGACCTTTTCACTCATGCGCTTCGTCGCTTTATAGGTTTTATTCAAACCCCGGATTTCAATCGCATTTTTCATGGTGTTAAGGCCTTTTGGAAACAAAATTAATTCACATTAACCAAACAAACCTTTGGCAATATTAAGCGCACCATCAAGACCACCAACACTATCAAGCAGAGAACCATTACTGCTGGATTGATCTATCATATTAGGGATTGTGTTTTGCAATCCGCCCAACGCCGTATCGGTATCAATACCAATTCTAGCTGCAAAGCTCGCAATGTTTTCAAGCCCCAAAATATTCGTAATCTGTTCCGCAGAAATGCCATCATTGCCGCCATCACCAAGCCATGATGAAACAACACTTTCCAAACCGCCGGATTGAAATTTAGAAATAATATCCATCAAATCAATGTTTCCGTCACTACCACCCAATAGAGATCCAAGCGCGGTGGAAATCATATCCGCATTACCGGAGCCGCCAATTTGTTTCATAAAAATTTCTGCTGCAATATTTGCTAAGCTCATAATTCATTCCTCAATTTATATGTTGTTACAGATGCAATCATGACGCTAGAGGTACATTTTTTCAAGCCATTCTTTTGCACCGCTATCACTCTTTAAATACGCATCCCAGAACGCAAGGGCAGCATGCTTGATCTCTTCTTCATGCTCATCACGTTTAGGATTTTTCGCCAATTTCCCGCGCGTGCCGTTATAAACCATATGGTCGCCATCTTCTAAAACCTGCAAATATTGTTCAGGGTGGCTGGCATGCTCACGCACAATCAAGCGGTGCTCATACCCATAATCTTCCAAAGGCGATGCATCATCCGTACCTGTCATATGAAGCATCGGAATATCAATCGTGCCATAAATATCCTTCGGCGGCGCATCTGTTAAATGTGCGATCGGCACGGGGCTGTAAGTAATACCGCAAGAAATCCGCGCATCGCGCAAACTTGTTAGCTGCCTATCCATATTGGGGAACATCATCCCCGCCATCACTTGCGTTGTCATCGCGCCAAAACTGTGCCCAGACATCCCGATACGCGTCATATCCATATAACGGCCAATCTCGGGGTTTTCTTGCCCCCAACCGGTAAGCTGATCCAACACAAAAGGCACATCATACATACGGCTTAATGTCGTCTTACGCGATATTGTTGCTTTTTGCAACACATCCCAAGCATGACCACCCTTACCTTCCCATAAGCTGCTATCTGTACCAATATGCGTGATATGAACAAGGATATAACCCTGCCCCGCCAAAAAGCGGGAGATAAAAGCCGCACCATCACGGTTTCCGCCAAAACCATGGCTCCATATAACAACCGGAATACTATCCAGATCATGCCCATCAGGGTAATATATTTTATACGGCACAACGCGATCATCGCGCGCACTGTCAATAAATTCACCGCGTTTTAGCAAAACCCTGTAAGGCTCTTCGCGCACAACTGTTTCCGGAGTCCAGATGCTCATAGATAATTATCCTAATTCATTTTTTCATAAGGTATAGAGAATGAAAGCGTATTTCAATACGATAGAAACAAAGAACAGTCACAGGCAAAAACTTATTTCTTACGGAATTTATCCAAAGAAATAACTTCTCCCGTTGTCTGGCCTTTACCGCCGCCTGACCCATCAGGATCATCGGGATCATCATCACCATCGGGCATTTCCTGAAGGATAATATCTTCCTCCATAACATCACCAAGAGGCTGGAACTGCAATGCAAAATTCACTGACGGATCAGCAAATATACTAATCGCACCTAAAGGCACAACAAGCTTTTCCGGCACATCATTAAAGGAGAGCGTAACCTGCATCCTCTCATCATCAACCGCAAGATCAGAAAACTGATACTGTAAAACAATCGTCATCTCCCCCGGATAACGATCACGCAGATAATCGGGAATAGACACCCCGGGATAATCCGTTAAGAACGTTATATAGAAATGGTGATCACCAAGCATACCACCCGATCCGTCATGGCTTTCCATCACTTCTTCAATAGCAGTACGTACAACACTTCTCAGTGCGTTCTCAACCATTCGGTCATAGCGTAAAATGTCATCATCTTCTGTCATGTACTATATGTCGCAAATATTAGGGTTATAAATCAAGAGTCGTTTCAATTATTTTGCAGTTTTATACAAAAGGAGATTTTCCCGCATCACCGCACCCCAATCAAATAAACCTTAAATTTGGCGCACAGGCTTGGCATTCTGCATTTCATGCCACTTCTCGGAGTTAGAAATATCCTGCATCATCAACGGAATCAAAACAATGATGTAAGCCAACAAGACAGGCCAAAGAAACTTATGAAAGCCCATTCCCTGCAAAGCACCTCGTGTTTCCGAATGACGCAGCACACGATGATACCCCCATAAAATCGGAACATTCCACAATGCACCGGCCATAAAGATAACCACCACATTAAAATCTGCACGCTCTATCACGCTGACCAGTTTAAGAAGTTCAGCAATAAGCAAGCCTGCACCAATCGTCAATGCCCAAGCCACAAGACATAAACCCCCAAGAAGAAATACTTCCCGCGCAACAGATAAAACACGACACAAACGATTAGACTTTCCCACCGCAAACGAAAGAGCAAAGAACGCCCCTAATATTAAAAATTCTCCATAAACTTGTATAGAAGTCCCATAGACATAAGAATCATACAGGCCAATCAAAATAGAAAGAATCATAACGAAAAGAAAACTGAATATCTGACCACGCCAGATCGACGTTTCAAACCGTCCTGCCGACGCAGCGTCCTTCCTTCTATATGTCTGCCACAGCCAGCGATACGCACACACAACAAAAGACATCGCACTCATTGCACAGATAAGATAAAGCAACGTCGGTGTATGATAGATATCAGATGAAGAATTCATGCTTATCCCGGCTCACCTAATTCAAGGGAGGTATCAGGCTCATTCGGCGCGCGATAATCACGAATAATTTGCGCAACTTCACCTTCCTGCCCTTCAAAGATATGTCCGCCCGGCATATCTTTGCTGGTTTTAACTTCGTGAAGCGCATGTTGATCGCTATAACCGCTCAGCTCGTTAAACATGCGCTTACCCGGATTTCTATAGGAACGTACATCCGAAATAATAACATTTACCGGACATTCAATATCCTGTAACACGTCATATTCAGCAGCCATTGGGTCTAAAACAGTAACAGCAGAAACTGGATATTCGGAAGCCACAGATAAAGCCGCCGCCCCACCCATGCTATGACCAATTAATTCAAATTGCTCACCTGTGTAATCACTATTTTCTAAATATCCATCAACAACCTGCCGAAAGCTTTCTATGAAATTACCACGAGAAGATGGAATATCACTCGTATATGGCGTTTGCCCAAGGTCAGCGACCACAACAATCTGACCTTTTTCTATGCAAGCCTCTTCTATTGATTGAATTAAATCATCATCCATAGAAACAAGTGCGCCCGGAGCAACAAATGTTAAGCCGGCAGGGTTTTCTGGAGTACGAATACGCGCAGATACGCCGCCATATTCAACCTGTTCTTCATGCGTACCCATTATCCACTATCCGCCTGTTCTAAGAATAGAAATACCCACACTTCTATTACGAGGTTGTGGGTAATAAAAAAAGTGAGCCGATCCTGTTGCGAGGCTCGGCTCGGGCCCCACCTGATGGACGTTAATCCGTCAGGGATTAGATTGTAGCATCGCTACTACCCAATTAGGCAGCAATGCGAACTTCACCTTCAACAACAGAGTTGTCGTTAGCTGCTACGAACGCTTTATTATCGTTTGCGTTTATAAAATAGCCCGATAACGGCGGATACTATGCCGGACACCGAAAATATACCTTTATTGCGCGCGTCGATCCTATTTCGACCCCATCACCTGAAATCTGAAAACCCAAATTCCAGATGGTGGAGTCGCCGGGTACCGCCCCCGGGTCCGCAACGTTTATTCCGTACAAACGTGTAATGTCATAGCTGGCAAGCCAGCAACATCATTATACGCCCATTGATATAAGGAATTCAACGAAAATAAACGAATCACAGGAATAATAACTAATTGCTTCCTCCCTTTAACCAGACCATGTTATGGTAAAATTAATCAGATTATATAACAAAAGTTAAGAAAAATGACCTACGGCACACCAGAAGAAAGAGAGCTTGTAAAGCAAACAAAACAAGGGTGTCACAAAGCATTCAATGCTTTAATAATAGAACATCAGGGGAAGATTGAAAGCTTTATAGAGCATCGATACCGCCAACTGAGCCCGGAAGATATAAAAGATATAACACAGGATTCTTTAGGCAAAGCATGGGAAAAAATGGCTTCGTTTAATGAAGATTCAACATTCGGCACATGGATCAAGGCCATTGCCAAAAACACCGCCCTGAATGCGTTAAAACCCAGTGTAAAAAGAGGAAACAACTCACGCATACACGCCTTATCAAGTGCAAACTCTTCACTCTCAGAGAAGGCGGACCTCTTGCTCTTTGGTGGTCATGGAACAGACACACACAACTCGGTATATCTATCGCCAAATGAAGATTTTCCAATCGCAACAGACACGTTGTTCCATAACGATCCCGCAGACATTATTGCTGCACAAAAACAAATAGAGCTTACACAGTCCGCTCTCGCCTCGATGTTCCCGGCGTACCGTGAGGCTTTTGAAGCAACTCTCGAATTTGACGACATGGAACGAAAAGATATCGCTGACATGTTGGGCATTCCCTTGGGAACATTCCGTTCAAGGCTATATCGTGCGAAAGAATATATTAATGAATACACCGAATCTGCAAACGCACTTCCCAAAACGCCCTCCTCTGACACCACCACACTGGATTTATAGAGCGCCAAAATCTACGCTAGAAACACATCATCAAAATAAATTCACTCATTAAAAAAACGGCTCCAACAGAAGCCGCTTTATTTAATACTGTAATGTCTCAATCATATTACTACATATCGAGATCAAATCCGCCTTCTTCATTACGGTGATAAACCCGATCACCTAACTCAACAGAATCAATTTCATCAACAGAAACCTGATGGCGTCTGATATGATTTTTAATGGCAGCATCGCCCAATTCAAGAGAGGCGAGATCCTGAGAAAGCTGTCCTGCAATATGATCAGTATCGGCATCTTCGCCTTTAAAGACTCGGTGATAATCAACATCACCCTGACCAATCGCCAACCAACTTCCGTTTTTTTGTTCATCCGCACGAATTTTACCCGACACATGGTCACCAACAGTAACTGTTCCTTGCTCATCCCTAACATCCGCCCCATCTCTGAAACGATCATAATAAAGTGCCCATTCCTCCGGCATATCAATCGTTGCTTCAAAAATCATAAATTTAGAGGTAAGGCTGTTTGAATCAACTTCCTTACCCACTGCGATCACGCGATCAGTTTCACCGACGCCTATCCCAACAATATTTCCCTCTTTAAGCTTAGCGTGTTGAGCATGCGCCAGCATAACACCAACATCCGTCACGCTAACTGCCAAATGCTGCGCCGCAGCTTGTTTAACGTCATCAGCGCCCGTCATACGCCCCAAAATAATCCGCGCAGACTCTTCATCACCAACTTGCAGATCCAAGACCCATTGGCCTGCCGTCTTCTTATGCGCATACGCACTACTGCTGCTTTGCAGATCTTCAATCAAAATACTTGTTTGATCCCGCAGAAACACTGATCCGCTTTTTTGGCTACCGGCAATCGCCGTTTCAACGAACTCGGAAGTCAACGCTGTTGTCACGTGCGGCACACTAACTTGCGCACGATAGGTTAACTTATCATCTTCAATAGAAAACTCTTGTGGGGTATCCGACATATTGTATCACCTAATAATTATTATTTATTTACGCCTGTTTTAATACACTAAACGAAAAAAGTCAAAAAAACATAAGCTAGACGTAAAATAACATGGATAAGTAAGGCTTTGCAAGCTTTCGCCTCCTTACAGATGCGCTCAATTCCTTTATGCTGTTTAAGAATCAAACTAGAGTAGGATACGGATATGCAAGAATATCTCAATCTCATGCGTCACGTACTGGATAATGGCGCAATAAAAGAAGATCGCACAGGCACAGGAACGCGCTCTGTTTTCGGTCATCAGATGCGTTTTAACCTGTCCGACGGCTTTCCAATGGTAACAACCAAAAAATGCCATTTGAAATCCATCATTCACGAGCTGCTCTGGTTTATCGCGGGCGACACCAACATCAAATACTTGCAAGAAAACGGTGTACGCATCTGGGATGAATGGGCAGATGAAGACGGAAACCTTGGCCCCGTTTACGGCGAACAATGGCGCAGCTGGAAAACGGCAGACGGCCAAACCATTGACCAACTCAGCAACGTCATTGAGCAAATAAAAGCAAACCCCGACAGCCGCCGCTTGCTGGTGGTGGCTTATAATCCGGGGGTTGTAGACCAAATGGCACTGCCCCCCTGTCATGCGTTTTTTCAGTTTTATGTCGCTAATGGTCAACTAAGTTGCCAATTATATCAGCGCAGCGCGGATATCTTCCTTGGCGTACCCTTTAACATTGCCTCCTACGCTTTACTCACCATGATGGTGGCGCAAGTCACAGGCCTAAAATGTGGTGAATTTATTCACACATTGGGGGATGCGCATCTCTATTCGAATCACATTGAACAAACGGAGCTTCAACTCTCCCGCACACCATACAAACTGCCTGAAATGCGGATAAACCCTGACATTGACAACATTTTCGACTTTAAATTTGAAGATTTTGAGCTGGTTGGCTACGAATCACACCCCCATATTAAAGGTAAGGTGGCCGTATAAAACATGAGCATTAAAACCTCACTCATTGTCGCGATGGCGGAAAACCAATGCATCGGCAAAGACAATCAGATGCCGTGGCATATTTCGGACGATCTCAAACGGTTCAAAGCCCTAACAACGGGGCATCCCGTCATTATGGGGCGAAAAACGTACGAATCGATTTTAGGATATTTGAACAAGCCATTGCCTAACCGCACCAACATTGTCATTTCCCGCACGGGCTTCGAAAACACCCATGATGTCCCCATATTTTCAGACCTTGAACAAGCGATCAGCCACGCAAAATCAATCGCAGAAACAGATGGGGAAAACGAAGTTTTCATCATTGGTGGCGCGCAAATATACACGCAAAGCATTGAACTCGCCGACAGCATTCACCTAACCAAAGTCCATGAAAGCGTCGATGGCGATGCCTTCTTTCCTGATTTTAATGAACAAGACTGGCAAGAGAGTGAACGTGCAGATCATATGGAACACGAGCCACCCTACAGCTTCATCACTTTAGAGCGGCAATAATATTGCGCGCAATCACGGCAAAGGCTTCAGCTTGCGGGCTGTCAGGTTCGGCCAGAACAATCGGCTTCCCCTCATCCGCGCAAAAACGGATGTTTTTGGACAACGGCACAGCCCCTAAGAAAGGTATACCAAGCGTCTCCGCCTCTTTTTCCGCACCGCCATGGCCAAATATGTGCTCTTCATGACCACAGTTAGAACAGATATGCGTACTCATGTTCTCAACCAAGCCAAGCACAGGAACACCCGTCTTGCCAAACATTTCAACCGCACGCCGCGCGTCAATCAATGCAACATCCTGCGGGGTAGAAACAATCACCGCGCCACTTGCCCGTACTTTTTGCGCCAAGGTTAACTGCACATCGCCTGTGCCAGGTGGTAAATCGATAATCAAATAATCCAGTGGCTCTTCTTTTGTGCCCCACGCAACATCCCGCAACATTTGATAGAACGCCGTTTGCACCATAGGACCACGCCACACCATCGCCTTTTCCTTATCCACCATAAAGCCAATCGACATAATCTTAAGGCCGTAACGCTCCAATGGAATAAGCTGCCTTTGCGCATCCAGAGCAGGTTTATAATCTTCATCTCCCATCATTACAGGCTGTGAAGGGCCATAAATATCGGCATCCAGCAGCCCGACTCTAATTCGGCCTAACCCTGGACTGCCTTGACCCGCGCATGACCCTGTGGATAATTTTTTATCCTGACCCAAACGTGACCCTGTGGATAATTGGCCATTTTGACCCAAGCCTGACCCTGTGGGTAACTGGTCCCTATTGGCCAAATAAACTGCAATATTGGCAGCTACCGTAGATTTTCCGACACCGCCCTTCCCTGACGCAACGACAATGATATGACGCGCAGGCACATCAACGGGCGGGTTTTTGTCCATACCATGAGGATCAGATGCCGGCTTCTTTTTCGAAGGTGAAGGCTTTTTCTCCGCCTCCCTCTCGGCCGTCAGAATAACTGATGCTTTATTCACACCATCCAAAGCCATCACCCGGCGCTCCGCATCTTGGCGAAGCCCCTCAAGAGCAGCACCACGATCAGGATCAACAGCAAGCAGGATAATAACCTCTCCTCCATCATGAATTTGAAGAGAAGAAATCATATCCGAAGACACAATATCCACGCCGCGATCAGGGTCAATCACGCCACGCAGCGTTTGTAAAATTTCATCACGTACAATATCGCCCATAATCCTGCCTATATCTTGCTGATTTTAATATCGTAGCACTTGCTTTCGACACTAAAAGAGATATTGTTACTCTACACCAAACGTCAATAGGAAAATATAATATGTCGAAAGACGATAGAAAAAACCCTTGGGGAAATAACAGTAGTGATGACCGTTCCAAATCTGGACGCAACAACCCGTGGGGTGGTTCTTCCGGCGGCGGCAGTAATGGCAGCGGACGCGGCAATGGTAACGACCAACAGGATTTAGACGACATGATAAAAAGCGCGCAAGAAGGCCTGCGCGATGTCCTGCCCGGCAACATGAATAGCGGCATAGCTGTTATCCTTCTCTTACTTGCGATATTAACTCTGTGGTTAGCCAGTGGTTTCCACATTATTAATCCGGGTGAACATGGTGTTATCCAACGCTTTGGCGCATGGTCACGCACACAAGCCACTGAAGGACTAGGTTATCATTTCCCTTCCCCGATTGAACAAATCACAAAGGTTAATGTAAACCACCAACGCAGCATGAGTATCGGCTATTCCGAAAGCGCACCTTCACGTCGCGGCGGCGTTAGCAGAGGCAAAACAGATATCCATGGTGAAAGCCTGATGCTGACCTCTGATCTGAATATTATTGATCTGCACATGACCATTCAATGGGATATTAAATCCGCAGAAGATTACCTGTTCCAAATTAAAGGACAGGAAAACACAATCAAAAAAGTGGCAGAAAGTGCGATTCGCGAAGTGGTCGGACAAACAGAAATGTTTACAATTTTGACAACAGGACGCCAAAAGATATCCGACACAGTCAAAAACATCATTCAGAAAAATCTGGATGAATATCACTCCGGCGTGAATATCAAACAGGTTTTGATTCAAAAAGCCGAAGTACATCCTGATGTGCAACATGCATTCCAAGATGTTCAATCCGCAAAACAGGACGCAGAAAACACTGGAAACATTGCGCGCGCACATCGTGAAAGAATTCTACCCGAAGCGCGTGGTCAGGCAACAAAGCTGAAACAGGAAGCAGAGGCGTATAAACAATCACAAATCGCAAAAGCAACCGGTGATGCAAAACGTTTTGAATCCATCCACGCTGCATACTTAAAAGGTAAGGATGTAACAAAAGAACGGATCTATATCGAAACAATGGAAGAAGTTCTCAGCAACGCAGAGAAAATCATTATCGATAGCAAAGCCGGCGGACAGGGCGTTGTACCCTATCTCCCCCTCAGTGAACTCGGCACGAAGAAATAAGAAGACATAAAAGGAATACACACTATGAACACCAAAACACTCGCCTTCTTTATCGTTATTGCCGCCACATTGTTAATCGGCTCGCAAAGCTTCTTCATTGTTGATGAACGTGAACAAGCCATCGTCTTGCAACTCGGGCAGCCAAAGGGAGAACCACGCGGCCCCGGCATTCATTTCAAAACACCGTTCGTTCAAAATATACGCTATTTCGATAGACGCGTTCTATCCATTGATCCAAGGCCTGAACAAGTGGTTATTTCCAGTGCACATGTTGAGAAAAGAAAAGCAACGGATGAAGACAATAAAGATATCGACAGCGAAAAAGGCCCCAGCATAGACAATGTCAGCGGAGAGCCGATTATCGTTGATACATTCGCGCGCTACAAGATTGTTGATCCGCTTCAATTCATGAAAACATTGCGCACCGTAGCCAATGCAAACTCCAGAATTGAAAGCATCTTGAATGATTCTACCCGTGCCGTCCTTGGTGAAACTACCTTGGTTGAGCTTCTCTCTGATGCACGAACATCTGTCATGCGTAATATCCGCACACGCGTAAACGACAAAATTCAGAAAGATGCCCTAGGGATTGAAATTGTCGATGTACGCATTGTACGTGCCGATTTAACCAATGAATTGCGCCAATCCACAGTAAAGCAAATGATTTCAGAATTGAATGAACGTGCCACAGAACGCCGTTCAAAAGGACAAGAACGCGCCTTGGAAATCAAATCAACGGCAGAAAAAGAAAAAACCATCCTCCTTGCAGAAGCAGAGCGTGATTCGCAAATCATCCGTGGTGAAGGTGATAAGACTGCGATTAAAATCTACGCAGATGCCTTTAATGTTGATAAGAATTTCTATTCTTTCCTACGCTCCATGGAAGCCTATAAGAAGACCATGGCCAATCCGGAAACACGCTTAATCCTATCGCCTGATAGTGACTTCTTTAAGCACTTTAATTAAAATTAGAGAAAGAGCAGACGCTTTACCACACATTATAAACCAAGACACACAAACTCAAAAGGGCGAGATTATGCGCAATATCAAGACATCACTCCTACTCTCCACACTATGTCTTGCAACGCTCTCTTACGGCCCTATAGCTCAAGCAAAAAACGATGACAGTACAAAGCCTGCTGTCGTGATGGTGCCCGCCAGCTTCGCTGATTTGGCCGAGAAACTATCTCCGGCTGTGGTGAATATATCTTCGACACAAAAGACCATCGTGCCTCAAGACTTCCCTAAAATGCCGCAATTCCCAGAAGGATCACCGTTCGAAAATTTCTTTGAAGAGTTCATGGAACGCAGAGGCGGAGGCATGCCGGCCACCCCTGCATCATCTTTGGGATCCGGCTTTATTATCGATGCCAAGAACGGCTATATCATCACCAATAACCATGTTGTACGTGACGCAGAAGGTGTGCATGTAACCTTTGTTAATGATGTCACCGTTGATGCTGAAATTATTGGTGTGGATGAAAAGACAGACCTTGCGGTTTTAAAGGTTGATACAACGAAGCTCAGTCTCACAGATGTATCATTTGGCGACAGTGACGCTTTGCGCGTTGGTGATTGGCTACTCGCCATTGGTAACCCCTTCGGCCTTGGTGGCTCTGTCACTACGGGGATTTTATCTGCCCGCGCCCGCGATATTCAATCAGGCCCCTATGATGATTTCTTGCAAACAGATGCCTCCATTAACCGCGGAAATTCCGGCGGCCCTTTATTTAACATGCAAGGCGATGTTATCGGCATTAACACCGCAATCTTCAGCCCAACAGGCGGCTCCGTCGGTATCGGCTTTGCCATTCCATCCGATCTCGCCAGGCCTGTTATTACCCAAATCATAAAATTTGGTCATACACGCCGCGGCTGGCTTGGTATTCGTATTCAAACTGTAACAGATGAAATCGCTGAAAGCCTTGGCCTTGAAAAAGCAACGGGCGCTCTAATCGCCAGCGTAAACAAAGACGGCCCCGCAACAAAAGCAGGGTTACAAGCCGGTGATGTTATTCTTGAGATTAACCAACAAGCCATTAAAACAATGCGATCCCTGCCCCGAATCATCGCCGAGAATGAAATCGGATCAACCGCAACAGTTGTCTATTGGCGCGACAGCAAAGAACATACGGCAAAAGTCCTGATTGGTGAGCTGGAAAAAGCCGAGAAAGACGGCCTGATCAACAGCTCGGTAAAATCAACAGATACGGGCATAGATGTACCCACAATAGGGCTAACGTTAAAGCCGCTGGATAGCGACTTACGCGACTTATATAACATTGATAACACAACACACGGTGTCGTCATCACAGCCGTTAAGGATATGTCAGTGGCCGCAAAGAAAGGCCTGTCAGAGGGCAAAGTCATTGTCGAAATTAATCAACAGCCCGTTTCAAAGCCTCAAGATGTTATTGATATCGTAGAAAAAGCGGAGAAGAACAATCGTAAATCCGTTCTACTTCTGATTAATGATAACGGGAATGTTCGATTCGTTGCGTTAAAACTGCGTTAAAACAGCTCCATCAACATACAGCGCGCAGAACCCCCGCCATACTTTTCAAGCGTTTGGAGATCAGGGCATATCACAGTCTTGTAATGATTCTTTATCACGCGACGCTGCGACGCGTCCAAGGCCTCATACGCAGCCAGAGACATGGTCAGCATCTTCTCCCCGTCCGTCCCTACAATTTCCAGCGCGTTACAGCAATTCGCCTGTAACTGCGCCATAGAGAATTCTACGACCTCATGTGTCTGTGACAGACGGTTAAGGACACTGTTGCGCAAAGTCTCATCCGTAATACATTCCGCGCAAATACCAACCATTTCGCTGCCGATATACATCAGAAAATCCGTATGATAAACGGGAATTCCCGCATGGCTCTGCGTTTTAAAAGTAATCACATCATAACCCGTAAAATCCGCCCACTTCTGCACCAATTCCGGCGCAGTGCGACGTGACAAGCCTGAATAAGCACGACGGTTCACATGATCGGCCACAATGCTCGCCGTACTTTCCAGAGCAATACCTTCAGCCTCATAGCCGCTCCAATCCTCTGTTTTAGAATAGAGATTCTTCAATAAATCCGTGATTTCGGGTGTGCGCTCCGCAGCGCGATTTTCATTGAGCATCGGATATAAAATCAACTGACCATCATCATATGTCGATGCCCAATTGGGAAACACCATGTCAGGGCATTCCTCTTGCCCCAAAATAGTAGTCACAGTAACCCCGCGTTCAACCAGCATATCGCGATACGTGCGAAACTCTTCCCTCGCCTTACGCAACGTCACATCATGCCCCTCGATTGCCCCATCAATTTGATAGGCATTCGTCTCCATCGTCTGCGGATTGGCATAAAATACAGCGGGCTCAACCATAAAAAGGTGATTGGTGGATTGTTTCATGAGATTCATACGCCTTCTTGCGAGTATTGATTCCTAGCATCATAAAATAAGAACCTTAAAATTATCACAAGAACGCTCGAAACTCTATGCTGGCAAGAAGCCTATAGCAAAGTTACCACACACTTTTTTCCTCGGGTGATTCTTGCGCTACGCCTATCGTTACACGCAGAAACAAACCATGCACAACCAGAACACCGCATGAGAATAACAATTTTAATCCCCCAATACAGTTAAGCACCGCCCATGACCTCACATTTACAAGTGTTGCAATTTTGCACTTATCCAATCATGTCTGATAAAAAGATCAAAAATAACTTGAAAAACTATGAGCATAGTATAATGAATCCTATATAGGTTTTGAAAGATCACCTTCTTCGCAAGGTACCTACCGTTAATAAAATAAATATAATGAGGAATTAAAATGAAAAAAACAATTGCGACACTTTGCCTAGTCGGTTCTACACTTGCTCTATCTGCTTGTGACACTACAGGAAATGGTAACGTTGATACGGCCCCTCCATACGCTCAAGAACGTACAGCACAGTATGAAAGCGACATGATGCCTGCTGCAACACCAACTGCTGTTGTTCCGGCTGAGCGCGTTTTCCAAAGAGCTCAAACAAAATAAGCACTTTGTAAAAAGTATAAAATTTAAGAAAAGACTGTCCTTGTGACGGTCTTTTTATTATATAATAATAAGAAATCTAAAAGTGAGCGCACAATGAAAACTATTATTCCTGTTCTTCTTTTCTTTGCATCAAACGCTATTGGCTTCGCCGTTATCGTTATATTATATGCTCTCGCGCCTATAAAAGGCTTTGTTGATGTGGAGAATACAAACTTCTTATTACATCAAGAATCAGACATACTCACCATCATGCTCATGTGGATAGCATGCGTGATATTCAGCTTTGCAAGCTTCTTTACCAAAAATAAATGGAAGATATTCTTCTTGGCCGCACCAATTGTGGTGCCCTTTATATGCAGTATCAAGCTGCTTGCAGCCTACACTTAAAGGTTACCGGCACCAATTTTAACGACTTTATCCTGCTCCGGCTTTCTAGGGGGAGAGATACTCACCACGCCATCCTCTACCAGAGTCACAGCCTCCACAATAATCGTTTTCGGCTGAGGTGGGCGTACAATAGCCTCCTGCACTTCATCAACGTCACTCGTGATTTGTTCTGCATCGTCAACATTTTCGGCCTGCTGGTCAGCCTCTTGGTCGTCAAAATACCGTGCAATACGAATTGGATAACCTGAACGATCCCGCACCGCAGCGCGGATACGCGGCCAATTTAACCGCTCACTATACATACCGGCCTTATCAATAATCAGGGTCATATCCTTATCACTCAATCTTTGATGTTCAACCGCGCCGGTTTCCTCCATCTTGATGGCCTGCTCCATGTCAGGATGCGCCTCCAAATACAACTCATTGCCAATCCAGGCCACCTTAATCGGCTGGTTCACCACATTCACTCTTGTCCCGACAGGCACTTGCCCAAACAGCTTGATAATACTTTCGGGATACATACGTATGCATCCACTACTCACACGACGCCCAATACCATAAGGTCTGCTGGTTCCGTGAATAGCATATTGCGCCCAGCCCAAATACAAAGCATGCGTACCAAGCGGGTTATCAGGCCCTGGTGGAACAACAGCAGGCAATTTCGGATCGGCTTTGCGCATACGCGATGTCGGACGCCATGTCGGCCCCTCCTTCTTACGAACAATAGAAGTTATGCCAATCGGCGTATCCAGCCCCTCACGGCCAATGCCCAAAGGATATGTCACGGGCGCATCATCGCCATTTAAATAGCCATAGACACGCATCTCCGGCAAGTTAATCACCAACCCCACACGCTTTGCGTCAGGCAATAAATGGCGCTTTGGCAAAATAACTTCCGCACCCGCACCCGGTATCCATGGATCAAGGGCAGGGTTAGCTGCGCGCACCTCTACAAACCCAAGGCTATGTTTGCGCGCAAGATGAACAAGCGTATCTTCATAAACAGCGATATACGTCTCCATATCACCTATATAGTTTTTCTGATACTCCGCAAAAGATGGAGAGGCAAAGCACGCTCCCATTGCGATAACCGAACAATATATTTTGAATTTGGAAAATTTAAGACGCATCATTATATCCTGTAAAAATATGCACAAGACATATTACAGGAATTCCACCGAGAAACACCCCATAAATGAAAAAAATCACGTTAAGCGACTATAAACTCTCGATTTCCTTGCAAAGCCGCTCATAAGTACGCTCAAATACACCGGATTTAGCAATCCGCCCTTTGCCTTGCTTATACAGCTCATACATCATGGTTTGCGGCCCGACTTTACCGATAATAAACTGTAAATACGGCATATGTTGAGAAGATACATAATAGGTATAGGTGGCAACGCCTTCATCAAAATCACAGTCCACAGTTCTGTAATTCAGCGTCTTAAGCGACGCCGCTGCGCAATAAACCTGATCCAGTTTGCGGAATTGTTCTTGTGTGAAACCAGGCGCTTGAACGAATGCCGGATTATTAATGACTTCAAATACCATAGAGTTATTATAGCAAATTATAGGGCATAAAGGAAGGAAACATAAAGTCCCCGCCCCACGCGCCTCCAAACATCATATCGCTCATAAATCACCATTCATAAAACTTTGCACTCAGCTTCGTAATTATGGTAGAAATAACAAGTGATAATAAATATAAAATTAATAAAAAAACTGGGTTTTTACCATGGGTGATATAAGTGGCCTTTCATCGTTGCGCGATGAATTAGAGTATATTGATGCATGTCTGGATAAGGTCCTAGATGGAGAAAAGCTCTATCTTGCGCCTAAAATTCATAAAGAACAGCTTGTCATTGACCTGCTTCACAGCTTCTATCCTGATGATTTTGATCAGGCCTTGGATCGCAGTCTGGATACAAGACCGGAAATGTATTACATCACGCCCGATCAAATAAAGTCAGGCGATGAAAAAATATTACTGGAAGCCAATACGCAAGTCCATCCATTGCACGAGAACCTCCACCTTGCGAGCGAAAGGTTCAGCGGACGAGCCTCCAAAATCCAAATGCGGAATTTTACGATTGCAGGCGCAAATTTACATTTCAGAGATCGTCGTGATTATAGCGGCCTATACGAACGTTCACCAAACCTGCTTTTGCATGCCAAAGGTGATGTTGTATCCCTCTCCCAAACGGTGAAATTACTGCGTGACATCGCAGAAGGCCGCGACAAATCCACGCGCAATATAATCATTGATAATTCCAGCGAGCGCTTCACCCCATTTCTACATTTGCTGAATTTAGACTCACAAGCAGATGTTAATGCCTTGAATGAGGTGTTTGATAAGAACACACGCGGCACAATGATCACTGTTGTGGACGAGCCAAGAACAATAATTGGCCGCCTGTCTCATATTGGTATCGATATCAATAAAACCCTGCCCAAACTACCGCAGCTTATTCATGAGAAAGCATTTCAGGCCACAAGCAGTGATGAGAAAGTAAGCGACATCAGAAAAGCGCTACGCGATCAGCGCTCTGATTTACAAACAATTACATCTGACAGCCTCGGTGGCTTAAGCGAGCATGATCCGGAATTCCAATGGACCTTTGCCGGAAATAATTTTGCGAAGGCACTCACAACAACCGAAGATAAAAAAGATAACCCCCATGTTTTGGACGTCCTTGAAAAAATGGGCATTCCCTATGAAGAAGCCGGCCTGATTTATTATGATGGTGGAGAATGTAATGCGGAACGCGGCCTGCGCGATACACAAGCGTTAGAACCTTATAAATCAACCACCCACCCTTACGCGGAATACCCCGCCGCCGAAACAAAACCATGGTCGCAATCTATCGGAACCAATGAAGACACCTATGCATTATGTGATCAGGCCTTAAAAGAGATAGAAACAAAAGAGGGTCGCAAAGCTGATCGTCGCCTCCTTGATAACTGCGTTGTTTTATACATGCCGCTAAAACAAGATGATATAAAGAACCCACGATATTACGCTTTCAAATCCACCACAGTCTTACGGGCCTCTATTGATCTGGACCCTCTACTGTCTGTTAATCATGGGCATAAAACACAACGCCACTTTCATAGACCGCTAGACCGCGATGAAACCTTGGCACAAATGGAGGCCGACAATGACCCATGGATGGTGAAAGAACTGGCTATTTCCAAAGCAATCCGCGGGTTTTCCGATGCTGTGCGCATGCCTAAAAATAACGTTAGCCTCAAAGCAGATTACGATAAAGTGAAAGGCCTCGTCGTTCATTGCCCACTAACATTATCCGAAGACCTAAAGGATAAATACACTCAGGAACTCGCAGATAATGGATTAGTTCTGGAGGTCAGAGATTCGCCTATCCGATCATTTGATGATATACGCAGCACCATATATCAATCCAAAGCGATCTTCGTTCCGAACACAACTGATTTACAAGACAGCAATTTCTGGACAAATAATATCTTCCTACCCGCCAGCACAATTGTTGAGAAACAACTCAGCAACCCGAATGCAAATGGTATGCCCGTGGTATTCCACTCAGACACATCAGAGCGCACAGATTTTGAAAACATCTGCGACCACCTGAAAAGAGCCAATATGGTTCCGCAAGATATGCAGCATCTATTTTATTGTTCGGACGATATCAGCCAAGCTTCCGAGCATATAAAGAAACAAATTCTGGAACAATATACGTATGAGGATTATACGGAATTTAACCTCACCCCACTGCCCGAAACCGAGCGTGATGCGATTGTATTTTTGGAATCTGCAACATCCGCAAGCCCTGTCGATAATAATAATGCTTATGAGTTAGCCGTTAATTGCGGGCTAAACGGCTTTGATAATATGAGCGGTTTTGGAATGTCCGGCCCTATGGGCGCTGTCGTTTGGGCAGGGTTACAACTTCGCCGTGAAGGATTCGATGTGAATGTCATGGGGGTGCAAGACCCTAATGCTATGAAAACAGAAGGCGCGCCGTTTGAGGCAATGCGCCACCTTATGGGCGAAGATTATGGCGTTGTTGCGCCGGATATTTTTCTGCGCATTTGGCAGCTTCTCGAAATAGAGAAATTACAGAAAAGCCCCTCGATGAAAAAAATTGCAGTTGCACAAGGCTGTGGTATCGGTGGCCTTCAGGAAATGGCCGCGGTTATGGCTTTAAAGGAATTAAATGTACCAGGGGCAGATCGCATTCATCTTATCATTGAAAATGCCCCGCGTGATTTACCAACCGGAACAATTTCACCACATGACGCCTTATTGGATCTCATGGAAAAACGTGGTGATTTGGACAATAATAACGGTGTTTATGCGAGTACAACACCGAAAGAAACTTTGGAAATTATAGGAGAAATATCTCAAAGAGAAATGACATATTTCCCTGTCGAACGCCCACAAGAAGAATATACAATCTTCCCGTTCGAACGTAGCAAAAATATACTTCTACCGTGGTTAATGGGCGAATCCGGCCACCCCGATCCTAAAACAACAATTCGTCAAACTTACAGTGAAACCATGGAGAAAAAGAACCTGCAGCCTCATTATGATCCTGACTAAACCCCCATAAGAAAGCAAACATGGCACTACTCCACACACCGAAAAAGCTGGATGGCTTCACAGCCCCTGATTTCTCACTCACCAATATTGACGGACAAACATACAGCCTGAAAAATTGCATGGGGGAGCATGGCCTTGTGGTGATGTTTATCTGTAATCATTGCCCCTACGTCATCGCGATTATAGATCGTCTGGCAAAGACTTGTAACCGTTTACAAACAGAAGGCATCGGATGCGTGGCCATCATGGCCAATGATACGGAGATATACCCCGCAGATTCCTTTGAGAACATGAAAATATTTGCCGGAAAAAATCAGTTTAACTTCCCTTATCTTATTGATAAAACACAAAATATAGCAAAATCTTATGACGCGGTTTGTACCCCCGATTTCTTCGGTTTTAATAAGGACGGCCTGTTGCAATACCGCGGACGTTTGGACAGCGCCGCCAACAAACCCGCCGATGAACAGACAGTCCCGGAGCTGTTGAATGCGATGCTGGAGTCTAAAAATAAAGGGCAAATATCAGCGACCCAAACCCCATCAATGGGATGCTCCATTAAGTGGAAAACTTAAGCAACGCAATAGTAAACACAACAAAGTCGCGCCTCTTATTCAAAAACACTGGTTTTGAGCGTAAATATGATTACAATGCCCCCATCCATAAAAGTACAAAATAAGGGTCAAGCATATGGCGGACATTTTTATCGAAGTAGATGAAGCATTAAAGCAAGAAAAGCTGGAAAAAATCTGGCAGAGATATGGCGGATTTTTCATTGGCTTTTTAAGCATGATCGTTTTAGGTACAGCAGCCAATGCTGGATACAAATCTTGGGAAATGTCTAAAAATGCTGCGCAAACAGAACTCTTGTTTTCCGTGACAACCAAAACAGATTACAGCGCAGACGACTTGCTTGCCCTTTCTCCGAATTTACAAGCAGGCTTACGCAGCCTCACAGGCATCGAAGCCGCAGGTCTGTATCTTGAAAACGGCGACAATGAAAAAGCATTACAAACATATAAAACGTTAGAAGCAGATCCAAATACCGATCCGACAATCGCACAACTTGCCTCTTATATGGTCATTTCAATCTCAAAAGATATAAGCGCAGAAGATAAAATAACCAAGCTTGAGGCCATTATATCAAACAAAGATAACCCATGGAGATACCATGCAATGATGGAGGCAGCGCTGCTTCAAGCGAACTCTATTCATGACTATAAAACCGCACGCAGCCAGCTAAATCGCATATTAGCAAGCGACATAACGCCACAGACACTCAAACAAAAAGCACAGTCTCTGGACATTTTATACGCATTGAAAGACAAAATTTAATACATGCACGTGCCAACATTAAAAAATTAAAAATTGCTTAAAAATACAGGGATAACAGAATGTTAAAAAACAAAACGATACTAGCCGTATCTTCTATTTTAATCCTCGGATCATGCTCCAGCGTTTCCGGCATGTTTGAAAAAGACGAAGTCCCAAAATTAGAAGGCAAGCGTATTTCTGTTTTGGAATTGCAAAAAACATTAACCCCTGATGTATCACAAGAAGATCAACAAAACTTCACTATCCCTCAGCCTTGGACGAACACATCATGGCCTCAGGCAGGTGGATATCCCAATCACTCCATGCAAAATACATCCCTGCCTAATACACAATTGAAACGTATTTGGTCTTCTGATATCGGATCAGGAAGTTCGAACGGTCTCCCCCTCACCGCGCAGCCTATTATTGCGAAGAATATCATTTATACACTGGATACAGATTCAAGATTATCTGCTTTCAACATGCAAACCGGAAAACTTATCTGGAAGACAGATGTCGAGAAAGAAGATGAAGGCGAGTCCGTTATTAGTGGCGGCATATCATTTGCCCATGATTTATTATATGTGACAAACGGATATGATGAAGTTCTGGCCATCTCACCAAGCAATGGCGACATACAATGGCGCAAAAGACTACCTGCACCATCAAGAGCAGCACCAACAGTTATTGGCGGCCGTGTCTTCATATCGACAATAGATAGCCGCCTTGTCACTTTAAGCGCGAAAGACGGAACAAGCCTGTGGGAATATACAGGTATAGGTGAGACCACAGGGTTGCTTGGCGCTGCCAGCCCCGCTGCAAATGGCGATATTGTCGTTCCCGTATTTTCCTCCGGCGAGATCACTGCCCTGCGCATTGAAAATGGCTCAGTTGCTTGGTCTGACAACCTTGCGAGTGTGCGCCGTTACGGCGGTGGGCTGGAAAGCCTCTCCGACATAAAAGCCATGCCTGTGCTGGATAACGGATTGATTATATCGATCAGTTTCGGCGGAAAGATCGCTGCGATAGACGAAAGAACCGGAACACGTGTCTGGCAAAGAGAAATCAGCGGATCACAAACACCGTGGATCGCAGGTAATACGATATACGTTCTATCCTCTGACAGTCAGTTAATCGCCCTAAGTGCTGCCAATGGCGCAATCCTATGGATAGAAGAGCTGGAACGCTTTGAAGACCCTGATGATCGCGAAGACCCGATTTACTGGAGCGGCCCTGTCATGGCCTCCGGCAGATTGATCCTCGCTGGTTCTCATGGCTATTTCGTGGAAATAGACGCGCAAAACGGTCAAATCCTACGCACCACCAGAACCAAGAAAAACGTGCAAATCGCCCCCATCGTGGCCAATGAGACATTATATCTTTTGTCAGAAGACGGAAGTTTAATAGCATATAAATAAGATATATGGTAAGACCGTTCAAAAATAGATGGCACTAGGCGGATTTACGCCTAGGCAGGCCACTTATAGAACGTAGAATAAAGCAGAATAGATATGTTAAAAATCGCAATTGTTGGCCGCCCGAACGTTGGTAAATCAACATTATTTAATAAATTGGCAGGCAAAAGACTGGCCATTGTTGATAACACCCCCGGTGTTACCCGCGACTGGAGAGAGGCCGAAGCCAATCTCTTCGGGGAACAAGTGATTATCATTGATACGGCCGGCCTTGAAGAAAGGTTTGACGATTCCATTCAAGGACGCATGCGCCAACAAACAGAAGCCGCTTTGCATATGGCAGATGTTATTTTATTTATCGTTGACGGGCGCGAAGGCGTAACCCCCTCCGACGAACATTTCGCTGCATTCTTGCGCAAACAACACAAACCGATCATTCTGGTTGTTAATAAATGTGAAAGCAATAAAGTTTCCCAAAGCGGTGTTGGCGAAGCCTATTCACTGGGCTTTGGCGACCCCATTGCAATCTCCGCCGAGCACAGCATCGGATTCGATGAAATCCATAACGCCCTAATCCCCTATTTCCCTGAAGAAGAGGAAATAGAAGACGAAGACGGCAGCGTCAAAGGTGAATTTGACAATCTTGATGATATCGAAGGACTGGAAGATTACGTCTTTAAACAAGAAGAAGATGATCCTGAAAAACCAATTAAAATTGCGATTGTCGGTCGCCCGAATGTCGGTAAATCGACGCTGCTCAATACAATATTAAACGAGCAACGCGTGATGACAGGCCCCGAAGCAGGCATCACCCGCGACGCAATTGCTGTGGATTGGGAATATGAAGGCCGTAAATTCAAGCTGGTCGATACGGCAGGCTTACGCCGGAAATCAAAGATATCAAACCATATCGAAAAAATGTCGACCGAGGATTCCTTCCGCGCCATTCGTCTGGCACAAATTGTTATCCTTGTACTCGATGGTAACATGGCATTGGAAAAACAAGACTTACAGATTGCCCAACACGTCGCTGACGAAGGCCGCGCTTTGGTTATCGCTGTGAATAAATGGGACAGTGTCAGTGACAGGTCAAAAGTGCTGGATGATATAAAGCACAAACTTTCAACCTCCCTCTCCCAAACCAAAGATATTGAATTTGCGACAATTTCCGCAAAAAACGGCAAGAATATAGATAAATTATTCTATAAAGCCCTAAAAACCTATGAAATCTGGAATAAACGTGTTGGCACAGGTGGCCTGAACAGATGGCTGTCTCGTATGGAAAGCAAAAACCCTGCGCCTCTTGTTGGCGGGCGACATAACCGTGTGAAATATATTACGCAGATCAAAACACGCCCACCGACTTTTGCCCTATGGGTTTCGCGCCCAAAAGAATTGCCGGACTCTTATCGTCGTTATATCACCAACGGTTTGCGCCGTGATTTTGATATCCCGAGTGTTCCCTTACGTTTATTGATACGCGCCAGTAAGAACCCTTACGCGTCTTAAGAAGGCAAAGCCCCCTATACCGCGAGCAAATCACGCAGATAAATCGTCACATCCAGCAAGTTCTGATCGATGGCCAAACCAACAATCGCGATAAAACCACCCATTTCCCAAGGAAATCGGAAGCAATGCGTCAAAATAAACGCCAAGTAAATATAACCGACAATCGTCATAAAAACCGCATAGGATTCAAGTGCCGTGATATCGTACCCCATAACCAACGCCACCAAGATAGGCAAAGTCAATAAAACCCCGGGAATATTCGACCAGTTCACCACATTCACGAACTTATAAAAATGCTCTTGCCGTTCAAATTGTTTACTTAAAAAATACACCACAGCAAAAAATAAAACCGCCGCAAGAACCATACGAATCATATGCAAGGAAAGAAGAATCCCTAAGGAAAACCCCTCCGACATTGCCACCATAACAGCAAGCAAAATTGGCAAAAGCGCAATCGGAACAATAAAAGATTTAATCGCCGCGCTGCGTGATGATTTAAACCTATCCACCCCCACAGGCATAAACAGCAATATTTCCATACATCCAACTAAATTGTATTTCCACTCTTCTCTTGTGAACATAAATGCTCTCCCTTGCGGCTAAAAAATGAATCCCTACCCATTTAGTATACAAGAAAAAAACAAAATCAGGCAAATACCTGATGGTTTCGCGCGTTAAGCTTGCGAAACACAGCATACTCATTTATGAATAACCCCTATAGTTTAATTACAAATACGAGAGAGAACCCATGGAATACTTCATCACTGTCGCCACAAACGTTATTATCGCAAGCCTTATCCTGATGGCAGGATGGATGCTTGGTAACTACGTTTACAAAATTATTCAAAATATTAAAAAGCTGGATGACACCTTAAAAAGTTTTCTGGGTGCCATGGCAAAATATACGATTTTAACACTTGCCAGTGTTATGATCCTTCAACAGTTCGGCGTACAAATTGTCAGCTTGTTGGCCATCCTCGGCGCAGCTGGCCTTGCCATTGGCTTGGCTTTACAAGGTACACTCAGTAACGTATCCGCAGGGGTTATGCTGCTTATCCTTCGCCCATTCGATGTTGGTGATTTTATTTCTTGCGGCGGCACAACAGGAACGGTTAAGTCCCTTGGCCTATTCGTGACAGAGCTTTCAACATCTGAAAATGTTTATATCTTCGTACCGAACAGCAAGCTGTGGAACACAGATATCAAAAACTTTTCGCGTAACGATACCCGCCGCCAAGATATTATTTTCGGCATCAGTTACAATGATGACATCAATAAAGCCTTCAAAACGATTGAAAAAGCCGTATCAAAAGACGAGCGTATTTTCACCAATGAAGATCAAGCTCCGAAAATCATGGTTACCAATTTGGGCGACTCATCTGTAGATATTACCTTACGTATATGGTCAGACAGAGGAGATGTTGCATCAATAAAGGTTGATACAATGAAAGCCGTTAAGGAAGCATTGGATAAAGATGGTATCTCTATTCCGTTCCCAACACGCACAATTGAAATGGTTCCAGCGGCAAACGAAGCCGAAAAAGCAGCGCCAAAAATAAAAGCAGCACCGAAAAAGAAAGCTGCTTAATTCAGATAAACACACAATTTTAAGAAAGAGCTGCCTTATGGTGGCTCTTTTTGCTTGAAAAACAAAGGGTTTAGCCATATCTTATGTCTTCTCGGTATCGGAGAAAAACAACGCTCCACGATAGAAAGATAAAGACATGTGCGGAATTGTCGGAATTTATGCTTATTCACCGGTTAATCAGAGCCTCTACGACTCTCTAACCGTCCTACAGCATCGCGGACAAGATGCCGCAGGAATTGTCACTGAAGATCACGGAAAATTCTGCTTACGCAAAAGCAACGGCATGGTGCGCGATATCTTCGATCTGGAGCATATGACCCAGTTAAAAGGGAATATGGGTATTGCCCATGTCAGATACCCAACAGCAGGCAGCGCAAGCTCCGCCGAGTCGCAACCCTTCTATGTTAATTCCCCCTATGGCATTGTCTTGGCGCATAACGGTAACCTTACAAATCAAAGCGATCTGGAAGAAGAGCTTTATCGCGCAGATTTACGCCACGTCAACACAAACTCTGATTCCGAAGCCTTACTCAATGTCTTCGCACACGAACTGCAATCACTCAAACAATTACAGCCAAAAGCAGAACATATTTTTGCCGCGATAGACAAACTCTATACACGCTGTGAAGGCGCATACGCCGTTATTGCAATGATATCAGGATACGGCATGATCGGGTTTCGCGATCCAAATGGTATCCGTCCCCTAATCTACGGACAGCGCGTAAACAGCGATGGCCAAACAGAATACATGATCGCCTCAGAGAGCGTCGCACTAGACGCTTTGGGATTTGAGGTCGTGCGTGATGTTAAACCGGGTGAGACGGTCTATATCGACAAAGATGGCCAACTCCACACCCATGTCAGCGATCATGCGCAATCCTACACACCATGTATTTTCGAACATGTCTATCTGGCCCGCCCCGATTCTATTTTAGATGGCAGCTTGGTTTACAAAGCACGCGTACGCATGGGCGAATACCTGGCCGAAAAAATTATGCGGGAAAACCCCGATCATGATATCGATGTTGTCATCCCAATCCCTGAATCCAGCCGCCCAAGTGCGATGGAACTCGCATATAGGTTAGGCCTTAAATTCCGTGAAGGCTTCGTCAAGAATCGCTATATCGGACGCACATTTATCATGCCCGGACAAGAAGAGCGTGAAAAATCTGTAAAACAAAAACTCAACCCGATTGGTCTTGAGTTCAAAGATAAAAATGTACTGCTGGTTGATGACTCAATTGTTCGCGGGACAACCTCTAAAAAAATTATTGAAATGGCACGCGCCGCCGGAGCAAAGAAAGTCTATTTCGCCTCTGCTGCCCCACCCGTTCGCTTCCCTAACGTCTACGGCATTGATATGGCCGTAAAATCAGAGTTAATTGCATTTGGAAAGACCGATAAAGAAATCGAGAAAGCCATTGGCGCAGATTGGTTAATCTATCAGGATCTTGATGATTTGATAAAAGCCGCCACACCAAGTGATGAAGTACAAGGATCACGCACCTTTGATTGTTCCGTGTTCGATGGAAAATATGTCACGGGCGATATCGATGATCTGTACTTCGCAAGACTTGAAGAAAGCAGAAACGACAAAAGCAAACAAAGCAATGGAGCAGGCGACAACACACGTTGCATTGATTTGCATGGTAACAGCTAAAAGCACCCCCTGAGAACGCCCTAAGACCCCGCGTTATTCATTATAATCAGGGGATGTATCATTGTTATGCTCGAACATTTTATCCATATTGTCTCTAAATTCAGGCGTATAGCCGTCTTTTTTCTCTTCGATCTGCTCAGAGGTGCTTTTTAGTAAATCCATTTCTTCCAACTTCTTGCCCATCTCCGACAGACCCTTAACTTTTTCAAAGCCTGCTTCCAGATCAGCCTCAACCGATTTTGGAATAAAACCATCAATCCACGCCGAGGTCATTTCAAGATAGATTTGCGACTTACTGCCTGCAAACCACTCCTCTTTTTGTTCTTCATCATTAACAAGATAGAATAACGGCAAATATAACAAACCAAGCACAAGAACACCGCGCACAATACCAAACACCGCGCCTAATGTGCGGTCCAAAGCCCCCAAACCAAGATTTTTCGCAAATTCAGCCAAAAAGTGACTCAAGATAGATAAAAGAATCACGAAAACAATAAACATCACACCATATGATAGCGCGTAGGATACATACTCATAAGGAATGGCACTGAACAGCATGTCCGCATCATCCCCGCCTGTAACACCCAACCAACCATTCATGTATGGTAATAAGAGAGGCCCACAGACATACGCGGCCAATACCCCGCCGCCAATACCGAAAATAGTGAGAACCTCACGAATAAATCCGCGTAAAAATGCAATAATGACTGATATCAAAAGAATAACAGCGACAATAACATCAAGAATCATAAGAAAACTTCCTCTATTACTTTAAACGCGAACACAGCGCATATTTTACAATTTTTATAATGTATTAGGAATACGCCGACAGTCATTAAAATGCAATCCCTGTGCCACAATCAACGAAAAACAGCGCACAAATTAAAGTACGCTGTTCTTAAAAATCTCTATAATCGTCATGAGCTTAAGGTTTAGGCCCCAAGATCATAATCATTTGACGGCCTTCAAATTTTGGCTCCAGCTCAACATTTGCTAATTCAGCCAATTCTTCACGAATCTTCGTAAAAATATCGCGACCAATATCCTGATGCGCCATTTCACGACCACGAAAACGCATCGTTACTTTCACTTTATTCCCATCATTCAAGAAACGTGTCGCATTGCGCATTTTAACATCGTAATCATTTTTCTCGATACGTGGACTAAGTTTAACTTCTTTAACTTCAACAGTCTTTTGCTTTTTACGTGCTTCGTTCGCTTTTTTCTGCTGCTCGTATTTATACTTGCCGTAATCCAGTATCTTACACACTGGTGGTTCCGCATTGGGAGACATCTCAACCAAATCTAACCCGGAATCATCCGCCATTTCCTGCGCCTTCGCCAGCGTAACAATACCTTGCATCTCACCCTCAGCATCAACAAGACGAACCTCGGGGGCGGTAATATCAGAATTTCTACGTGGCCCACGATCTTTTCTGGGCATTGGTCTTTGTGGTCTGGCAATAACGGTCTCTCCTATATATTATTTTCCATGTGCGATATGTTCGCACAGACAGTATCAACAAAATTACTTAGAAAACAATTAATACGGTGGTTTTTCCCGAATCGCAAGCATTTCCCGCGTTTATACCTTAAAATGGTGGCTTAATTTCCTCTTTTAAGGAAGCCAAAGCATCATCAAGAGCCTCTATCGACTGATTTTTCGATCCCAAACGGCGAATCGCCACGGTTCTTTCCTCAGCTTCGCGCACACCGACAACGTACAAAACAGGCACTTTCCCAACGGAATGCTCCCGCACTTTATAGTTTATTTTCTCGTTGCGAATGTCCAGCTCTGCGCGGACACCTGCATCCAGCAAAGCCTGATACACCTCTTGCGCGTATTCATCAGCTTTACCTGTAATGGTCGCGACAACACATTGCGTCGGTGCCAACCATAATGGCAATTTTCCAGCATAGCTTTCAATCATCACACCGATAAAACGTTCAAGAGAACCTAAAATCGCACGATGCAACATCACAGGGCGATGCTTCGCGCCGTCCTCACCAATATAAGACGCATCAAGGCGCTCCGGCAAAACGAAATCAAGCTGCAACGTGCCGCACTGCCAGCTTCGCCCGATTGCATCACGAATATGATACTCGATCTTCGGCCCATAAAAGGCACCTTCATTCTCGGCTTCTTCGAATTCAAGTCCGGCTTCAACCAAAGCACGGCGCAAGCCCTCCTCGGCCTTATCCCAGACCTCATCGCTTCCCGCGCGCTCATCAGGGCGCAGAGCCAAAACAATTTTCACATCATCAAAGCCCAAATCCGAATACACCGTTTTCACAAGATCGCAAAACGCAACAGATTCGCTGGTAATTTGATCTTCGGTACAAAAAATATGCGCATCATCTTGCGTCATCTGACGTACACGCATCAAGCCATGCAGCGCGCCATGCGGCTCGTTCCTGTGGCAACATCCGAATTCCGCCAAACGCAGCGGCAAATCACGATAAGATTTTGTACCCTGATTAAACACCTGCACATGAGCGGGACAGTTCATCGGCTTTAACGCCATCAACTTATCAAACGCCTTATCACTAACAACCGGCCCGTCTTCATCCGTATTTGGAATTTCATCGGGCACAACAAACATATTCTCTCGATACTTCCCCCAGTGACCGGAAGCTTCCCACAATTTATTATCGATCAACTGCGGTGTTTTAATTTCCTTATATCCAACATCGTTCAGACGTCTACGGATATAGCCCTCCAACTGGTTATAAATCGTAAAGCCCTTTGGATGCCAAAACACAGATCCTTGTGCCTCGACTTGGAAATGATACAAATCCATCTCGGTGCCAAGTTTACGATGGTCGCGTTTTTCCGCTTCTTCCAGTTGATACAAATATGCTTTTAATTCCTTATCATCACGCCACGCTGTGCCGTAAATCCGCGTTAACATCGCATTATCGGAATTACCGCGCCAATACGCACCCGCAACTTTCAACAATTTAAACGCCGTTCCGACATTACGCGTCCTCGGCATATGCGGCCCGCGACATAAATCCAGCCAATCACCCTGACGGTAAATTGTGATGTCTTCGCTCTCGGGTAAATCTTCGATCAACTCGGCCTTATAGCTTTCACCCTTATCTTTGAAATAGGCAATCGCCTTATCTCTATCCCAGACTTCACGTTCAAAAGCGTCACCGCGTTCAATAATTTTACGCATTTCCTTTTCGATGGCCGCCATATCATCGGTGGAAAATGGCTCATCGCGTGCAAAATCATAGTAAAATCCATTTTCGATCGACGGGCCAATGGTCACTTGCGTACCGGGGAATAAAGATTGCACAGCCTCCGCCATCACATGGGCGGCATCATGGCGGATCATCTCCAACGCATCCTCATCAGCGCGCTTAATAATCTCGATGGATGTATCTGCGATGATGGGCAATGACAGATCACTCAACTCACCATTCAGCTTAATCGCGATGGATACCTTGGACAGAGACTTCGATATGCTTTGCGCAATCTCCATGCCCGTCGTACCGGAATCATATTCTCTAACAGATCCATCAGGCATTGTAATTTTAATATTATCAGGCATCGCTACGCTCTTGCTCCATTCACATCATTGATCAACTAGCATATATAGTAAAAACCACGCCATAAATCCAGCGCATTTCACGTATCCATAGGGCAAACCCCGCATTTATTTATATGCACGGGCGTAAAGCGACGAAATGGGCGTTTATAGAAGAGATTGTTGCCCCATCCATAAACATGTTATGAATGATTATCTATCAACACATAATAATGGTTAGACTGCCAAGAATATGAAAATTTTATTATTCGCGACACTTTTTCTACTCTGTTTTTCAAACTCAGTGAAGGCAGAATATATCTTCAATGAAAGTATTGAATATTTATCTGTCAAAGAATCTGACCCAAAAAAGCTTCTTTCTGCAATATCAAAAAGGCTGAAAAAGAGCTGCAAAATATCTGGACACCCTCTTTCATGCACAACGGGACCAATTTATATTAAGCCTTCATATACTGCTCTTGGAAAGGGTCAATGCAGTATTTCGGAAATAGAGTTTGTCGTAAATGCTGCTTATCATTTTCCTATCTGGACTCCCCAAGAACCATCACATCCTAAGATACACGATAGATGGCGCGTTATATTCGAAAACATCATACTGCATGAAAAACATCATGGTAAAATCCGTGATAAATATATGAAACAAGCATATGAGAAAGCTTTAAAACTCAAAACACATTGCAAGAATATAAAACGCGCATTAACTAGAATACTCGAAGAATTCAGCTATAAAGAAAAGAAAGATAATCGAAGGTTTGATCAGCAAGATAAAAACATACCAACTCGTTTTCCAAACTAATCCGCTACCCTGCCCAAAAGCAAACAACGTCCTGTTCGTTCAAAGATGTTTATTTTAGTACAAGACACGAGCCACGCAGCGTATATTTTATACGTAAAATACGAGGTAACGCTGTAATAAGACAAATATCTTTGAACTAGCGTTCGTTCATTGCGTTATCGAGAGTCTTCACAAATGGCTTCAGCAAATATTGCATCACGGTTTTATGCCCTGTTAGAATATCAACACTTGTCACCATACCCGGGATAATGGGCAGAACCTCTCCCTTACGCTTTAGCTCCGTTTCATAGGTTCTCAGACGGACGCGATAGAACGGATTGCCTTGCTCGTCTTCTATCGTATCAGCGGAAATATCCAGTAATTCTCCTTTTAAACCACCATAAATCGAGAAATCATATGCGGTGATTTTAATCACTGCAGATTGCCCGGGGTAAATAAATGCACGATCCGAAGGCTTGATTTTCACTTCAACAATCAACTGGTCATCCTTAGGCACAATCTTAATCAAATCTTCGCCGCCACGCACAACGCCGCCAATCGTATTCACATTCAACTCTTGTATAATGCCATCCACAGGCGATTTAATTTCCCGACGACCTTTACGTTCTTCAAGACCACTCAGACGCTCTTGAATTTCATTAAGCTCTATCAATTTTGTAGAAAGCTCTGCTTGTGCTTCAGCTTTTGCGGTTTGTTTAATCTCTTCTAAACGGGCATTGGCCTCATCAATAGCAGATTTCGCGCGCGGCAAACTAGATTTCAAACCATTCAACTCGGACACACGCTCCTTTATGCCACGCTGTAATTGCAACAACTCCAACTTCGGTGCAGACCCGCGCTCCACAAGTGGCTTAATCATATTAAGCTCTTTACGTTGCAGATAAATCACGCCTTTCAAATCACCAATGCGCACATTCAGTTCATCCACCTCTTGCTCGCGCTGCGTTCTTTGTTGTTTTAAAACATTGAGCTGTCCAACCAACTGACGCTGATTCGCACGAAAACTATTCAGCTCCTCAACAACGCTGCTTGGCACGCCTTTTTTGACTTCCTCAGGAAATTCAACATCGTCAAGCCCCTTGGTTTGTGCTTGCAAACGGGTGATAGAAGCCAACAAGCCCAAATACCGCACACGATTTGCGCCAAGATCGGAAGATGCCTCAACATCACGCAAACGAACTAGCACCTGTCCTTGCACGACAGAATCACCCTCTTTGACCAATAATTCTTCTACAATGCCCGCATCCAGACTTTGCAAAGCTTGCACTTCACTGGAAGGAATAATCTTGCCATCACCGCGCGTGACCTCATCCAACCGTGCCATATTCGCCCAGATAACAAACAAAATAAAGAACGATGTAATCGCAACCAATAGAAAGTGCTTGGAGAGCGGCACTTGATCATCAGCATCAAAGAATGAAATGGCATGCGCCTGTGCAAGATCTGCTTGCTCCTTCGCCCAGTTCTGACGGATGGCTGTCCATTCCCCGTGCTCATCTTCTATTTGTTGTTCAGATGTTTGCTGCTCAGACATTCGTTTTCTCCGCCGCTGTGCCATATTCACGTGCCTGCAATTTGCGGATCACTTCTTCTTTCGGGCCAAACGCCACGATACGGCCGCGATCAATCAAAATTAATTTATCGACCATCGACAGCATTGCACCCTTATGCGTAATCAGGATTGTTGTTTTATTCTCACATAGTTTTTCAAGACGTTTACGCAAACGGTTTTCAGAAGCCGGATCCATAGAAGCTGTCGGCTCATCCAAAATCAGAATCGGCGGATCATAGAGTAATGCACGTGCAATCGCGACAGCCTGACGTTGCCCACCGGACAAAGCTTCACCACGTTCCCCCACCATCGTATCAAGACCAGCCGAGGAATCTCTCAGAAATTCAATAACACCGGAAATTTCCGCCGCCTTCATCACCGCACTATCAGGGGCGGTTTCATGCCCCATCGTAATATTATCACGCACAGAACCATAGAACAGTTGCGGACTTTGTTGAACAGCACCAACATTACGGCGCAGATCACCCGGATTAATTTGGCGCACATCCGTACCATCAATTTGAACTGAACCAGCAGACGGTTCATAAAGGTTCAATAACAAACGCTCAATCGTTGTTTTACCGGAACCAACCGCGCCAATAATTCCGACACGTTCCCCCGGTTGAATGGTAAAGCTAAGCTCATTTAAAGAAGGCATTGCCTGCCCAGGATAGCTAAACACTACGTCCCGAAACTCAACTAAACCACGCACGTGATTCAAGGATACAAAGTGTTTATTGGCCGGACGCTCCACTTCTTTTTTCATCAATTCATTAAGTTGCACGAGGGCCTCTTGAGATTGATTTAGGCGCGTCATCAAACCTGCAAGCTGTGCCAAAGGCCCCATTGCACGCCCCGATAAAATCACACAGGCAATCAACGCACCCATAGAAATAGTCGCGTCACTGATCAAAAACACACCCACAATCACAATCGCGACACTGGCAATTTGCTGAATAAACACGGCCCAGTTTTGTGCGAAAGCAGATAACTGGCGAGATTTAACCGCGGTGCGAGACGCCTTATCAGTAAGCTCTTCCCAGTTGCGTTGCGTGTGCCCTTCTGCAGCCTGAACCTTAATAGTCTCAAGACCGATAATAGTCTCGAACAACAGTGCATTTTTAAGCGCACTTTCATGCATGGATTCTTTGGTGACTTTGCGCAAAGGTTTCTGTAAATACAGCCCCATCCCGACAATCAACGGAATAGCCGCCAACGGAACAAAGGCAATCGGCCCACCAATAAGCGCAATCACGGCGATATAAACAAAAACAAACGGCAGATCAATCAACGCTGCCATTGTCGCGGAGGTGAAGAAATCGCGCAGCGTTTCGAATTCTTTCATGTTACTCGCCAGAATACCTGCGCTTGGCGGTCTGGAGGTCATTTTCATGCCCATAATTTGCTCAAACAGCATGCCGGAGATTTTCACATCGGCGCGACGCCCTGCATGATCGAGAAAATGCGCGCGTAAATTTCGCAGAATAAAATCAAAGATAAAGACAATGAATATCCCCGCAGACATCGCATACAGCGTTTCAAATGCACTATTTGGCACAACGCGGTCATACACATTCATAATAAAGATCGAGCTGGCCAGCCCGAACATATTAATCATCAAGGCCGCAACGACAACCTCACTATAAAGAGTTTTATTTTCCCAAAATGTTGCCCAAAACCAATTACGCTCTGTATCAATTGCCGCCGGCCCTGCGCGATCATCCACGCGCGCTGTCGGACGCACGAAAAATGCATACCCCGTATAAAGCGCACCAAGATCATCCAGCGTCATTTCTTGCTTTTCATCACTGGTTTCAGGGAATTGCACCAAGAACTTCGTTTTCGGATGTATTATTGCGTTTTTCGCATCCTGTTTTTTAGGAGCATGCCCCTTTGGATGGCGAACATCCCAAATAATACAGGCCTGATTATGCTCTAACGACAAAATACAGGGTAAATTCGGTGCAATCGCCAAAGATTCCAGTGAACGCTCCACCAATTTTGCACGTAAATCCGCACGTTCTGCCGCACGAACGAATAGAGCCGGCGTTATGCCTTGTGGTGGAATTGGCAAGCCCGCCGTTAAAGACGCGGCACTGCTACGACGACCATAATGCCCCGCCATAACCTGCAAACATTCAACCAAAGGCATTTGAATCGCCATGCGATCAGCCTGCAGTGGCCAACCATGCGCGGCTTTATCCCGTTTATCATCGGGGCGAGCATCATTTTGTGGATTATCAGAAGCTTGCGGCTGAGCCGAATCCGTAGAAACGGAAACGCCCTCCTGCGCGGGAGGGCTGCTACCTTCAGGAGCCGCTTTACCAGTGGCTCCCTTTTTATTTTTACGATTATCTGTCACCTAAGTCTTGGCCCGTTTTATAACGTTAAAGTTTAGGTTATCGCGCCTTCTGTTGCTCTTCGTAAGACCACGTATCAGATGCGACAACGCTCTCACGAGGATACTCGACACCAAGGGTTGGAAGCAAGCGCCCTTTCAAGGCCATCAAGCGATATACAGCAAAAACTTCAAGAAATTCAGAGTTTACCGTGTTACTGCGCGATACGAATAGCTCGTTTTGAGAATCAAGTACGTCAAGCAATGTACGACGATCAAGATTAAACTGATCCTTATATGCTTTCACAACTTCAGAGTTAGCATCTGCTTGTGCAGCGAATTGACTTGCACGCTCACCTGCAGAAACCATGCTTGCCCAAGTTTGGCGAACATCACTCTCAACTGCGCGTGCTGCTTCTGCACGAGATTCTTTAGATTGTTGATGGCGGTGAACAAACTCACGTCCACGTGCAACATCTGCACCACCGCGATATAAATTCCAGTTCAACACGACAAGAGCAGATGCACTTGTGTCACGTCCTTCTGTACCACCAAGATCGTGGCCGGTACGTGCATTAAGCTGTAAATCCAATTGCGGGTATTGTGTAGATTTCGTACCCTGCGCTTCGGCATAAGCAACTTCTATATCAGCAGTGAAAATGTCTAAAGTCGGGCTATGCGACAATGTCGTCATCACTTCCTGGTCAACATCAGCAGCCAATGTTTCATAAGGAATAACCGGCATATCTAAATCACCGGCAGGATCACCGACCTCTGCGCGATATTGCGCTTCAGCATTTCTAAGAGCCTGACGTGTGCTTGATTCTGTTGCACGAGCTGCAGCCAAACGGGCTTTGGCTTGTTCACCATCAGCGCGTGTTGAACGACCAGCATTAACACCATCTTGAATCTGTTCAAGAATGTTCAAATGCGAGGATACATTTTCACGTGAAATCAACAAAAGCTGACGTTGACGTAAAACTTCCAAATAAGATTCAACAATCGCAAGACCAACTAATTCTGCTGTTTCGCGAACACGTTGTGCGGAAGATATCACGCGGGCTTGTTGACGTTGAACTTCGTAATGCGCTTCGAAACCATCAAATAACATTTGCGTCAAAGTTATGCCGACTTCTTTGCGGAAAAGATTTTCCGTGTCATCGCCTGCACCAGCGCGTGTACCCGGATCATCACTATGTTCGAAACCAATATCACCATTCACGTCAATTGAAGGCAAGAACAAAGCTTCACCTTGTTTTAGCTCTTCATCCGTTGCACGACGGCTAGCCGCAACGATACCATATTCAGGGTTCGTCGCAACGCCGATTGCCAATGCATCGCGTAATGTTGTTACTTTATTATCTTGGGAAAAGCCCTGGCTTGAACCCAGAACCATTAACGCTGACACCGCTGTCGTTAAACATAAAGTGCGCATTTTTTTACTCGAAATCACAGTAGTTACCTCATTGTTAAATAAAAAACCTATGGCTTTCACACCCATAGTTATGCCCTGTTTTATGCTGTTAAGCAAGGCATTACTGTAAATGATTCAACCGCTTGGCAATACATATTGCCTTATACTTCTAACAAGGAACCCTTAAAAATATCTAAACTTTTCAAGGATGCCTCAAGAATTTAAACAAACACCATTATACAATCACTGTGTCCGTTTTAATTGATGCATCCAGATCCAGACCCGTCACACCTTCCAGTATCACTAGCTCTACCGAGCCACCGAAACCCGCATTCCCTGCTTGATCAACAGATAAAGTGGTGCTTCCACCCGCTTCTGTTGCAATCACAAAGTCCGCAATATCATCTGTCAGCGCGTCATATCCGCTTAACAAAGCAGACAAATCAACAAGATCACCCTCTGACAAATCAAAGTCTTTCACTGTATCAACGCCTTCATTAACAGCCTCGAACAAGAAGATATCTGCGCCTGATCCACCGTAAATAACGTCTTCACCAAGGCCACCGGCGATAATATCGTTACCCTCTTGACCAAAGATCAAATCATTTCCAGCGCCACCATTAATAATGTCATCTCCACCATCACGGCCATCACCCTCTGAATTCACAGATTCTTGTGACAAGTCTTGTGCATTCGACTGTATGTACGCGATTGTGTCATCACGTGACCAACCGGCATCAACCGCACTTTCTCCATTTTCCAAGCGTTCAAATACTTCCCAACCGGATGCCTTATCAAGGCTTAAACCATGCAAAACCGAAAGATCATCCGTAAAGAGCACATCACCAAAGATAATGTCATTTCCTTCGCCGCCCTCCAGAACATCATCACCAGCCGCATCCAGCTTGTCCAACGGGTTCGTATCCGCCAAAGCCACCATCAAATCAACAGGATCAGTAATATTTAACGCACTACCATCTGAATCAATAATATGCAGGTTTGAAATATTCGAACCAATATCAATGCCAACAGCAATCACTTCATCACTTAAAGTTTGAAGCATCGCAACTTCGTTCGTACCATCAGTTCCTGTAATTTCGCCCATAACAACAGACGCGCTACCCGATGCACTTGAATTCGTACCATCCACATAACGATTCGGCTTACCATCAGAGACGAAATATGTGGTGGTAATCGCATTACCACCCAGCGCATCACCACTTTCCAACCATGCAATCGCATCTTGCATCGGCAACTCATAATTTGTGTAACCACTGCCATCCAATGCTTCAAGATATGCCAAAGCATTCGTAAGGCCGGCCATATCCGTCACCGTAAAGGAGGCGCTCGAATTTACACCACTCGCAAATGGCGTGATATGAATACGCACCTGACCGTCAGTATAGCTACCGAATTCATTCAGTAGATTTTCAACGGCGACCTTCAAAAGTGATATTTTGGAATTAGCATCACTCGCATCTCCCATAGAACCGGATACATCAAGGATAAACACAAAGTTATAATCCTGTGTTTGTTCTTCAATAGACGAACCACCGGCATCGCCAACAAGGATATCGTTACCGAAGCCACCTTCGATAACACCTTCATCACCATTCACCAAATGCGGTGTATCAGAGTCTGCATCATCATTCACATTTTGACCGACAATAAGCACATCATCAGGGGCAAATGTTTTAATTTTAAGCTCAGCAACACTCGTATCGCCATCACCGTCTGTCAGCACATATTCGAAAACATCCTGAACGCATTCAGCATGCGGATATTCAACCACTACATTATTCAACAGGAATGATGCACCGTCATATTGACCATCATTTGTAGAATTAATCTCGATGCTTGCAATTTCTTGACCGCCAAAATCAGATGCATCCAAGGTAAAGGTAAAGTGACCATCAACGATCTCGCCCGGAACAAATTGCTGTTCGCCGATAACTTCCGTTCCATCAGCCAATGTAACAACATAATCAAGACCATAGTTACCGGAATTATTATTGTTACCAAGCTCTGCGATCGTTAAAGTCACGCTTTGCGCATTTTGGTCAAAAGAAACATCGAATGTTTCGCCCGTAGGCCAAACTTTCTTACTGTCACCAGTGTTCAGGTTATCAATACCAAGACCATTACCATCACCAGTATTCATCCAGCTAATATCATAATCACCGACATTGGCAATTTCAACTGTAATACCGTTCTTCGTAATGGAAGATTGCATTCCTGCAACATCAGATTCTTCAGGATTTAAAGCATCCGAACCGCCACCGCTAAACGCTGTATCAAATAGGTCATATGTATATGCGCCCGTGTTATTGATCGTAAGCGCGCCGAATTCACCGTTAATGACAATATCCGAACCATCCGTCGGTACGTCAAATACATTCCCGTCAAACTTAATCTGCGTCACTGTATTATCAGCGTCTTGCGATAAATCATCATTATCAACAACATTCGCGCTGTAACTGCCTTCTGATGCATTAAACTCAATACAATCATCATGCGCAACGGGGCCATCATCATGCACATCTACGCCGATAATCGCCGTATCCGTGTCGCCATCAGCATCCGTAATTTCAACTTCAAACTTCAACCAAATCACATCATCGTGGTTTGTTTCATCAGGGTGATCAATGGTTTCGAACTGCGTATAGGTATATTCACCGCTCTGACTATCCAATGTCAAAGTGAACACAGTCACACCGCCTGCCGTACCGATATAACCATCAACCGTCGCAACAACGTCAATTGCCACACCACTCGCCGTTAATTGCACATCAGGGCCACCAACTTGGAATTTAGCAACAAAGTCACCTGTCGGCTCAATCGAACCTGCACCGTCTTCACCAAAATCAAAGTTCAGTGTCTTCGTATAGCCAATCGGACCATTCTCAAGATCTGTTTCATCAACTACCGCGAATTTATCATGGATAACAGGGCCATCATCATGCACGTCCACACCGATAATCGCTGTATCCGTATCACCATCAGCGTCCGTAATTTCAACTTCAAACTTCAACCAAATCACATCATCGTGGTTTGTTTCATCCGGATGATCGATTGTCTTGAACTGCGTATAGGTATATTCACCGCTTTGGCTGTTCAGTGTCAAAGTGAAGATCGTTTCACCGCCAGCCATACCGACATAACCATCAGCCGTCGTCGTAACATCAATCGCTACCCCGCCTGAGGTTAGTGGCTGATTAGAACCGCCAACTTGGAATGTCGCCGTAAAGTTACCTGTCGGGTCAATTGAACCCGCACCATCTTCACCAAAGTCAAAGTCCAGAGTTTTAGTATAGCCAATCGGGCCACTATCAAGATCTGTTTCGTCAACTACCGCAAACTTATTATGAATGAACGGACCGTCATCAAGAACGTTAACCGTGATCACCGCATTAGCGACATCGTTGTCACTGTCTGTTGCCTTCACACCAAATTCCAACGGCAACGAGTCGTTATGATCTGTCACATCAGGGTGATCCAAAACACCTTCAAGTGTGAACGTATAATCACCATTCGATTGGATAACCAATGTGAAGATCGTCTCCGCACCAGCCATTCCGGTATATGTATTTGTCGGCGCATCAAAGGTAACCGTCACAGGTGTACCACCTGATGTTATATTTCCGATAAGGAACGTTCCGTTTCCTTCTATTGTGCCCGGCGCATCATTGCCAAAGTCCGCAGATACATTGCTGGATACAAATGTTGTCGGAGAAAGGTCAGTTTCATCAACTGTAACCTCATCACCTTGAATAATCGGCACATGGTCTTCTTCTACACAAACTTTAATCACATCAAACGCACTGGCACGGTTATCTGTTAGATCAACTTCCAAGCCATTTGTATTTTGCTCATAAGCAACAGATTCAACCGTCAACTCAAAGTTACCAGTCACACCATCAGGAACATTAAGACCCAAACCAATCAAGTCAGCGGGGCTAAGCTCCCAAACATCATCAACAGCATTATAAGTACCTGCCGTTAAAGATGTACCTGCTGGCAAATTACCAATTTTGATAACTTCAATAACTTCTGATCCATCAGTATCATTCACCGATGTTGTAATATCCAGAGCAATAACCGTACCCTCTTCACCCGAAGCTTTATCCGCATCAAGATTAGGCGTATCAGCGACCGCATCAACAATAACGTTAAAGCCATCATTCGCGGTTGCAGTTAAACTCGCTGCAGGATCAGTTGCAACAACCGTTGCCACAAGCCCTGTTAAATCAATATCACTGTCACCGTTCGGCGCAAAATTAAACACTGTATCCAAGCTCTCGCCCGCACCCAATGTAATTGTCCATGTACCGGTTCCACTATCATATGTACCAATCGTTGAAGTAAATGTCCCCCAAGATGGATCAATACCCGTCACAGTAACGGTTAGATATTCGCCCGCCGCAGGGTCTGCACCAAGTTGCGCAGTAATCGGAACATCAATTGAGTTATCTTCCTTAACAAGCGCATCATCAACGCCATTATTCACCTTAATGCTAGGTGGGTTAATCACAGGTGTCCATGTCAAAGAGAACCCGTCAGAATCTTGAGCATTGTTATCTGTCAGATCAAATTCACCATCAGAGACAGGGTTTTCAGTTGTAAACACTGTCGCCGTCAAATTAAGCGTACCAAAGTAATTGGAATTAGGTGGTGTAATCGTCAAACCAACGATTTCAGCAGGTGTCAGGTTATAAACACCTGATCCAGCGAAAGTTTCCGTACCCGCAGAAAGCGTAAAGCCAGCAGGAACACCTGAAATTTGATAGCCTGCAATGCTTTCAGAGCTATCATCCATGCCTACGCCATTATTAACTTCTTCACCGGTTAGGGCAGAAATATCAATATCAAGAACAACTCCTTCAAGGCCACTATCATTCGCGGCATCAATATCAGGGTCATCTGCAACGGCGTCTGTGATAATTTGGAAATCATCCGGTGCAGCGTTTGCCGTCGTATTCGTTGCAGGCTCATACGCACTGGCTGTAGCTTGCAAACCAGTCATATCGATATCGCTGTCCGCAGGTGGTGTGAATGTGAACACTGTGCTTAAATCCTGTCCCGCAGGCAATGTAATCGTCCATGTCCCTGCCGCACTGTCATATGTTCCAACAGGCGCCGAAAAGCCCCATGATGAATCAATCCCCGTTACAGTAACAGTTAGAATTTCATTACCTGAACCCGCAGGATCAAGCGTTGCAACAATCGGCACATCAACGCTGCTATCTTCTTTTACAAGCGCATCATCAATACCTTGGTTAACCTTAACACATGGCGGATTAGCCAAAGGCTTCCACGTTAGAGAGAATTGATCAGAATCTTGAGCATTATTATTTGTGAAATCAAAGTCCGTATCAGTTGGCGTATTTTCCGTTGTAAATACTGTCGCAACCAAATCAATAGAACCAAAATATGTTGGATCATTTGGTGTAATTTGCAAACCAACGATTTCCGCAGAGATTAGATTATAAACACCTGAACCAAGGAACGTTTCAGTACCAGCAGAAAGCGTAAAGCCCGCAGGAATACCTGAAATTTGATAGCCCGTAATGCTTTCGGAACCATCATCAGAACCCGTACCATTATTAACTTCTTCACCTGTTAAGGCAGCAATATCAATATCAAGGGTAACACCCTCAATGCCCATATCATCTTGTGCATCAATATCAGGATCATCCGCAACCGCATCTACAATAATAAAGGACGTATCGCTTGTTGTGCCACTCTGCCCCGCAGGATTAACTTCACTTACCGTGAAAACAAGGTCAAGCGCATCAACGTCGCTATCTGCTGGTGGTGAAAATATAGGGCCGCCATCAAAAATCGCGCCATTCGTTAAAGTAATTGTCCACGTACCAGCCGCAGAATCAAATACACCCGTTCCCACAGGAGCGTTACCCGCATCAAAAGCTTCGTCTGTTACACTCCAACCTGTTGGAATACCGGATATTGTAAATGTAATATCCCCGTCTTCGGCTTCAGGTGCGGCAAAAACAGCAACGCGAACATCACCATCTTCATAAACGCGATATTCACCAAATTCCAATACAGGGTTTAAAGGCGGCAACTCTTCTTCAAAAGCAAACAACTCGTCATTACGATTATCAATGCCATATTGCAATTTCGTCGGGTCAATCGGCCCGACATCATCAAGGCTTAATACGCCTTGCGCATCAAAGCTGCTTTGAAAACCGTAACCACCACCAGATGCATTACCACTTGATGTCGGTGGATTCGGCGTACCGAGGTCAGGCTCAATCTCTGCTACTCTTTGCGCCGCTGCGGATGATGGCTCTTCTATTTCTTCAACTTGATCACCGGCGACAGGTTCAATCTTTGCGAGCTCTTGTGCCTGCTCAGCAAGGGATGCCAAATCTTCTTGCGAAGGAACAGAAGCATCAGCCTCGTTCGCCTCAACATTTACATCAACTTGCGTATAATTTTCATCGTTATTCGTATTATCACTTTCAACAGAGGCTTGCTCTGTCTCCACATTGGAAGGTACGTCAATAATGCCTAGCTCATCACGTAAATCTACGATGGACACTTCTTTATCCAGACTACCGACTGAAACGTCACATGACGCCACATTCGTATTATCGGTTACATTTTCATTAGTATTTTTATCTGAATTTTCCATGTAGCAGCACTCCCTTACGCAATTAAGCCCGTTTAACTTGAAATCATTACCCGCCGTTTCAAGTTTTATCGTTAACCATTTATTAACAAATGGTGAGTGTACATAACAGAATTATGACTAAATTGTCAAAGAAATTATGACAAAGGTAAGGTGAGATCTGAGCATAACACCAAAGCATCCCGCCACAACCCTGAACAGATGAACAGATATAAGAATTAAACCAATAAAAATCAGTCGCTTAGACAGGAGAAAAGTACTGTATATAAAAGAAGAGCCTACACATGCATGCAGGCTCTATCATCTTTACAGAATGAAGGGTTTAATCTCAGAAATTTAAACGCTTCACATTTTGTATCTGCGGCAAGTTTGATACATCATCAAACAATGCATCTGACAACGGCCCATCCAGCGCCACAAGACAAATGGCATTTTCACCACAATCTTGGCGTCCCAAATGGAAACCGGCAATATTTTGCCCTGCATCCGCCAGAATAGTCCCAAGACCACCAATCAGGCCGGGCTTATCCTCATTACGAATAAACAACATGTTTTCCGTCAATGTCACCTCAATCGGCACGCCTTCAATATTAACAATACGTGGCTCTTTGCCTGTAAACAATGTGCCTGTGACATTGCGGGTACGTTCCTGCGTTGTCACAATAATGTTAATCAGTGAACGCCATTGCTGAGCATTATTATCGTAGCTTTGCTTGATTTTAATACCACGACTTTCCGCAATTTGCAGCGCATTCACCATATTCACACTGTCTAATTGCGTTTTCAGCAAATTAGCAATCAACGTTGAGGTAATCGGATCTGTATTCACATCCGTAATCGTACCGCAATATTCAATTTCAATGGATTCAATCGCGTGCTCGGTAATTTGACCTGCAAACGCACCCAACTGTTCCGCCAATTTCAAATAAGGCTTTAGCTTCGGTGCATCTTCCGCAGAAACGGACGGCATGTTCAACGCATTCGTTACGCCGCCTCTAACCAAGTAATCCGACATTTGCTCAGCCACTTGTATCGCAACATTCACTTGCGCCTCTGTCGTAGAAGCCCCCAAATGCGGTGTACAAATCACTTTATCATGACCGAAGAGAACATTTTCTTTTGCAGGTTCAACTTCGAACACATCCAAAGCCGCGCCGGCAACCTTACCGGAATCAAGCGCATCCTTCAGATCAGCCTCAACAACAATACCGCCGCGCGCACAATTGATAATGCGCACACCATCTTTCATCTTCGCGATCGTATCTTTATTGATAAGGCCTGTTGTATGTTCATTCTTCGGAACGTGAATAGTGATGAAGTCTGCGCGGGCGAATAACTCGTCCAGTTCAACCTTCTCAACACCGATCTCGGCTGCACGCTCTTCGGTTAGGAAGGGGTCATACGCCACGACTTTCATACGCAAACCTAATGCGCGATCCGCCGCAATGCCGCCAATATTACCGCACCCGATAACGCCGCACGTCTTGTTATAAAGCTCGGTGCCCATAAAGCGTTTCTTTTCCCACTTACCGGCATGCGTACTCGCATTGGCTTGCGGAATATCACGCGCCAAAGCCATCATCATGGAAATCGCGTGCTCCGCCGTTGTGATGGAGTTACCGAACGGTGTATTCATAACCACCACGCCCGCAGACGTACAACTAGGGATGTCGACATTATCAACACCGATTCCGGCGCGGCCAACAACTTTCAAATTCGTTGCTTTGGCAATCATTTCAGGGGTAACAACCGTCGATGATCGAATGGCGAGGCCATCATACTGATCAATAATTGCGAGTTGTTCTTCAACAGATAGGCCGGGTTTGAAATCAACGTCTACGCCGTTTTTCTCAAATATTTCCACGGCCAAAGGGTCCAGCTTGTCGCTGATTAAGACTTTTGGCATTTTCATACTCCTAATTTTGTCTTGTTTAGGTAAACAGGCTTTCAGAAGTACGCACGTTCAAAGCAGATGTAAAGATAATTTTTTATATAATTTTCATTAACATAACATCAGAACTCATATACAATCCCCCACACCTCGAACAAAGAATAATTAGAAGATGAGTAAAATTTTAATAACAGCATTTGAACCATTTGGCCTAATTGGCGCGTGGTTTCGCGGCGAGAACACAAGCCAGCGAATTATCAATCAAATACAACAAACACATGGTGAAGAATTCCTATATAAAACCCTACCGACATCTGAAAAATCCATCTCGCAATTCTTGGATTTTCTGAACAAGGAAAAACCTACGGGCATCTTATCAATGGGAGAACATCTTTTACTTCCGCCACAAAACATAAGGCTAGAGCCTTTTGCTTACGACACATCCGTCAGCACATTGCCGCTAAAACAGCTCTTTGCAAAAACCATTACATCTGATTTTGTATCGAATATTGATGAACAGCACAAAAGCAGCTCTATTGGCAGCTATTATTGCAATCAGATATATCTTCAAGGAATGAATTGGGCGAAAGAAAATGGAAACATACCCGTTGCCTTCACCCATATTCCAGTTTTAGGCAATCATGACGAACATGCACAACAAGTCACAGATATTTTACAAAAAATGCAAAGCCCTGCACAAGACGCCCCTGATTTAAGCACATAGTTACCCCTGCGCAGTTTCCTGCGCCGTTGCATAGGCCCAATCAAGCCACGGGCATAATTCTTTGACATCGGTTATAGACACCGTTGCGCCACACCAGATGCGTAAACCCGCAGGCGCATCACGATATCCTGCGATATCATAGGCCGCCCCCTCTTCATCAAGCAATTTAGTCATCGCTTTGATGAATGGTATTTTTTCTTCCGCAGGCAAAGCAGAAAACCAACCATCAACAATATTCAAGCACACAGAGGTGGTTGAACGCGTGGCTTCATCCACAGCAAGGAAATCCACCCAATCAGTTTGATCGACCCATTCTTTCAAGGCTCCGTAATTCAGCTCGGCGCGTCTGATGCTGGCCTCAACGCCGCCAATATGGTCAACCCAGTTCAGCGCATCAAGTGCATCTTCAATCGCCAGCATAGACGGCGTATTAATCGTCGCCCCCTCAAAAATACCGGCGTTCAGCTTAATATTATCGCCCGACCCTTTGGTCATACGGAATATTTTCGGCAATGGACGATCAGGCGCATAACTCTCTAAACGTGCAACCGCGCGCGGTGACAAGGCAATCATGCCGTGCGCCGCTTCCCCGCCAAGAACCTTCTGCCATGACCATGTCGTCACATCCAGCTTATCCCATGGCATATCATAGGCAAACACAGCCGATGTCGCGTCACAAAATGTTAAACCTTCACGGCTTTCAGAAATCCAGTTACCATTAGGAACCCGCACACCACTGGTCGTACCGTTCCAGACAAATACCGTGTCACGCGCAGGATCTGCCTGTGACATATCGGGCAATTCACCATAGCCAACCTGATACTTATTCACGTCATCCAGTTTCAACTGTCCCGTGATATCTTTCAGCCAATCACCAGAGAATGCTTCCCACGCAAAAACATCAACGCCGCGTTGCCCCAACATAGACCACATCGCCATTTCAAATGCACCAGTGTCAGATGCCGGCACAATACCAACCTTGTAATCCGCAGGAATGCCAAGCAAAGTGCGCTGAAGCTCTATCACTTCTTTCAGCTTTGCCTTAAGCGGCGCGGCGCGGTGAGAACGACCAAGCATAGCGCCTGATAGCTTATCAAGACTCCAACCAGGGCGTTTTGAACACGGGCCTGAAGAAAAATTAGGGTTTTTAGGTTTTATTGCTGGCTTTTCCATTTGATTTCACCGTTATTGATATATAATTAATATGTAAGTGCTTTAATTAAAGAGCGACGCCCAAGCGTTACGGAATTTATGCGCCGCTGACAAGTGTTTTTCTTTAAATTATCGTCATAAAAATCAAAAGGTAGAAATTTTTAATATGAGTTACATCCTAACATTGGTTGCATCTGCAAAAGCAACGCCCGTAACAGAAAAGCATTTTAAGGATATAGGGCATATTATTGACGCCTATAATTTAAAATTCACCAGCAAACTTATTTGGCTGGATAAAGACATCGCAGCAGAGATCGCTATATCGGACGATGCGCAATCATCACTGATTGCCCATTTACGCGACACTCTCGAAAAAGATCGCATTGATTTCTTTGTCACAAAAAATAAAAACCGCCAGAAAAAACTTCTTCTCGCCGATATGGACAGCACAATCGCTTCCTCTGAAACGCTGGACGAACTTGCCGCTTATGCAGGCATTAAAGATAAAATCGCAGAAATAACACAGCGCGCCATGGAAGGTGAGCTTGATTTTCATGCCGCCTTACGAGAACGCGTTGGCTTACTGAAAGGCTTAAAAACAACAGCTTTACGCGCCACGCTGGATGAAACAACACTGAACCCCGGCGCGGAAATTTTCGTCCAAACCATGCGTAAATCAGGAAGTGCCTGCGTTCTTGTGTCCGGCGGCTTTACATTCTTCACACAAGATATTGCCGATCGCTGTGGTTTCAGCTTTAACCACGGCAATACATTAGACATTCAAGGCGATGCCCTGACAGGGAATGTTATCGACCCTATTTTAGATAAATATTCCAAGGTTGAATTCCTTGAGCATTACCTCAAAGACTTAAGCCTAATGGCAGAAGACTGTCTAACCATTGGTGATGGTGCAAACGACCTACCGATGCTGAAAATGGCAGGATTGGGCATTGGCTATCACCCCAAGGAAGCCGTTAAAGAAGATATCGGCAATTGTATCTTATATGGTGATCTCACCGCCGCACTTTACGCGCAAGGATATTCCAGCCAATATTTCGCTCAATAAAAATTCCTACTGTTAAAGTCTGCTTAATATTCTACCGCTATGGTGGAATACAACGTATTTCTGCGTTACTATCATCCAAACGATGAATGAAAGAATAAAGATGACCGAGAAGTGGGATTATTCCGTATCAGACGAGAAGCTGGAAGATCTAATCAAAAACTATTGCACCGACTTCACACAACTTGAACGTGAAGGCCGTTATGGCCCGATCACAGGACGTGATAAAGAGATCGGTGACTGTATTTTGATTCTCCTGCAAAAAGGACGTAAAAACGTTTGTTTCCTTGCCCCTGCCGGTGTTGGTAAAACGGCTGCCGTTGTTGGTCTTGCCCAAACAATTGTTGCAGGAAACGTTCCGGACTATTTGCACAACGCCCGTGTTTTAGAAGTTGACCTTGCGCGTATGGCATCAGGAACAACATCCCGCGCGGAATTTCAGGATCGCTTTTTGCCTCTCTGTAAAGGAGTGGCTGAGCGCTATCATAACCCCGAGAACCCACGTATCATCCTGTTTCTCGATGAAATGCACCAAATCATGCCAAATTGTGTCGGCAGCTCATATGCTGGCCTATCAGATACAATCAAACCATATCTAACCGCCGGTGACCTGCTGATGATCGGCGCGACAACGCTGGATGAATTCCGCATGTATGTCGCACAAGACCCCGCCATGGACAGACGTTTTCAAAAGGTATTCTTGAAAGCTCCGAATATCCCCGAAACATACGCAATTATGAAAGCATTGCGCCCGGGTCTAGAAAAACACCATAAAGTGACAATCCCCGATGATCTTCTTATGCTGATCGTGCGTTTAACCGAAGAACATATGCGCAAAAGAAACCAACCGGATAAATCAATCATCACCGCAGATGCGGCGCTTGCCTATCACGTTATGCACAAAGGTATTGATCAGGACGTTGATGTTGATTCAATTTATTACATGGTTGCCAGAGAAACAGGCCTTAATGCAAAAGCCATGCATGACGACAAACAGCTCCGCAAAATCAGTGAAGAGGTTGAGATTTTAGAAGGTAGAGTAGAGGTAGAAGTAGAGACCAAAGAAAAAGTAGCTTATAACCCATCTGCTCAATTGAAAAATATCAAAGCAGATGAGGGTTTTCAGGAAGAACAGGTAAAGGAAGATCAAAAGCAAAAAGAAGTCATCAAAGCCTCTCAAGAAGCTGAACAACAATCAGGCTCTGAAAACACAGATGCTCCTGCAGAGCCACTCGCCCAAGAACCTGAGGAAAAACCACAAAACAAACAAGAAGAAACACCAAAACCTGAGAAAAACGAACAAGAAAAATCCAAAGTATCTGTTGATGCTATTTCTGTTTCAGAGCGGCAAGGATCTTAAACCCCTGTCCTTCATATACCTTATCACACACCGAAAACGTGTGGTTTAAGACATGCTCATAAGATAAATGATTATTGGCGACCATCCATAAACACCCGCCACGGCGCAATGATTGATGTGCCATTTCTATAAAGCTTAGCCCTATCGATAGGTCGGATTTTTTTCCTTCGTGAAAAGGTGGGTTCATCACCACAAAATCCAGCCTTTCCAAACCACCATCACGTTGCGTCAAGTCGCGCCACATAAACTGCTTTTCCTGACTAAATTGTGCAAGGTTTTTACGGCATAGCTCTACGGCCCTATAATCCGCATCAATACAGCTTATATGTTTTATTTTTGGGCAGTTAGAAAGCAAAAATGCAGATAAATAACCATATCCACAGCCAAAATCTGCACCACGACCTTTTAAATTTGGCGGAAGATGCTGTGTTAAAAGATTAGAGCCTTTATCAACCTTATCCCAGCCAAAAATACCTGCTTGTGATACAAATTTTCCATCTAGAATCTCTTGTTCAATGCCCGCCTTTAATGCTTTTTCAATCTCGGCTTCTCGCACATCATGAACAACGCCCCAAACCGCACGCGCCTTATTTCTGGCATCATCACATAAATCTTGCACACCGAAATTATGCATCATTTTCTTCAACCGCGTTCCACCGGCCTTATTATCTGCCGCGCAAATTAACGCTCCCCCACGGCGTAACAGCCGCAACCCCCTAGCCAAAAAGTAACGCGCTTCCACCATGTTCTTAGGCACAAGAAGACACACAACATCATAAGCCCCATCATCACACGGGATATCCGGTTGCACAGTAAAACCGGCCTTTACCAACGCATTTTCATAAGGTTTAAAATGTTGCTGAATTGTTAAATCGCTGTCACGCATCACAGACAAATCTGAATGAAACATCGCATTCAAGAAGACTGCCCGTCCACCATCCAGGCGAAACGACCCGCTTTTAATTTGGTGTAATAATGTGTTTAAAGCCAAAGACATATAAGAAAACCACTACTCAAACAGAGACTTAAGCTCTCCAAAGCCCTTTTTAAATCCTTCAACTTCTTTGTTATAGCTTTTCTTCAGGTTCTTTTTAAACACATCCGCAGTGCTGACGCCCATTGAATTCAACATCTCTAAGGACATGCCCTCCAAAAAGCCTGCACCATTTGCGGATTTATTAAACTTCTGCAAAACCGCATCCATAATTTGCGCAATCGCCTCTTCTGCCAGAATACCGTTTTCCTTTTGCCCTATCCCCGTCAAGTGGATATCCGGTGCAGTAACTGTCGGCAAATCGCCACCCAGTAACGTGACCGATGGACTAATTTGCGCGCCGGTTAGAGAAAACTTTTTGACAATAACCTTAATACTATCTTCTTCATGATTGGATGATGTAGACGGGCTGCTATTTGCAATATTATTTTTGATGTCAGCCAAATTCGTGCCGTCACTGTTCACTTCCAGATTAACATGCGTGCCGCTTACAGAAATAAGCGCAAACGTTAAAAGATCTCTTGAAAAATTATCACCATCAATAACAATAGTTTTAATCGTAATCGCATCAGGGTTTTTATATCCCTTAGGATTCCCAATACGGATATCTTGCACGACAACTTTAAGGTCTTCCAACGTGATTTTCATCTCGCCGACATGTACGGGAACACCAAGTGCATCACTGGCGACCTGTTCGGTCAACTGTTTGGCAAGCGAATCCATATTGGTATATAAATAAGCAGCCCCACCAATCAACAAGACAACAAAGAAACTCAACAGATACAAACCAGCCTTCGCGGTTTTCTTCACAGCAGACATAACATCCCCTTAAAATATTTCGATATAGATAACTCTTTGTAACGGGTTTACGTGCAAAACGAAAACAAAATGAACGCGAGCGCCCATATAAAAATTTACAATGTGCCGAAATACGACAATTCAGCTTGCTTCAAATTGTCAAAATCATCGCCTCTTCTCAAGGAAAAGCGCGTCACACTGCCAATATTCGGCAAAAAATGCACACGACGAAGATGTGTGCCACCAATATCTTCACCCATCACAGATAATTGCTTACTTTTCAGATATTCCTTAACAAACACATAGTTTTTTGTCCCGCACTCTTGTTCGTCATCCGGCAAATCAGCACCGCCAAATAAACGAATACGGATACGATTTTTGGCCGCGCCATGTTTCTTCATTTCGGATATAGCATTCCCAATCGGTTCAACAATTTTTGCAATAAGCGCATCATCTATCTGATCGAATTTAGGAAATGCCGCGCACATTTGCGGCGTCATTAACGGACAAGCCATAACACCAAAATGCAGTTTCTCATCAAAAATCGTCATACAAACACCAGCCCCAACTACAGCAACCAGCATTTTTTGATCCTCATCCAGACAATATGATTCACCAGGGCTTAACAGAACCGATTTTCTATCCATCTTTTCATCAAACGCATCTTCTGTACGTGTTGAACGGCGACAATCATTTCCAAAGGAATAACGAACGCCTTCTTTTTTAGGATGCTCTTTTTCGGGGTCTTGGTTCATGATGAATACGCTTTTCTCTTCTAAATATTGATTTTACTTTTAATCTGATAATTTGAGGCCATCCCCCCAAATCATTCCAAGAAACAGACATTTCATACACATACGCTTTTTGGCACATCTCTAAAATAGCATGCTCCACCGACATAGGTAAAATTTTCGAAAAATCATCCCCCGCCAGAAGATAGATACTACCATCTTCCTGACCCGCATAAAATGCCCGTTGACAAAATTTATGGGTTTCCGGTTCAAACTTTTTCAATTCATCAAGAAATATACGCGGTCGCGCCAGAAAAATCCCTGTATTCCAAAAAGAATTAGACGTTTTAAAGAGCTGCTGTACGGATTTAGCATTCGACTTTTCCACAAAACGAAGAACCTTACGACTAGCACCATTTTCTTCTGCGCAAGTAATATATCCGTGCCCATTTTCTCCTCGTGAGGGTTTAACACCCAGAAGAACAATATGGTCTTCAACCTTATCCAAAGCATCATAGACACACGTTTCAAACCCTTCACCCTCCAAGACATGATCGCTTGGAAGAATAAGCATCCGCTCACCTTGATTCTTCAGATAAAACGCCGCCAACGTAATCGCAGCGGCACTCCCCTTATATTCCGGTTCTAAAATGATAACACGCGGTCTAACTTGAATTTCATCCAACTGCTGTTGCACCAAGTGATGATAAGATTCATGACATACAATAATTGGTGCCTGAAAAGACAACGCGCGCAGAACCGTATTTTGGAATAAGGAATATTTTGAAAGAACCCGTAGAAAAGAATATGGCACTTTATCACGCGCTGACGGGCACAACCGCATACTCGGTCGACCAATCAAAATTACCGGCGCAATATTACCCGCCTTTTTCATTCCCGTATCTTTCCAAAAACTCATCGTAGCATTTGCTTATGCCATCTTTTAGCCATATTTCAGGTTCCCAACCTATCCCGAATAATTGATGGCTGTCTAGTATTTTTCTTGGTGCCCCATCGGGCTTTGATGTATCGAATATAAGTTTCCCTTTATACTCAACCACTTCACAGATATCCTTAGCAAGATTTTTTATTGTTACTTCCTGCCCTGACCCAATATTAATATGTCTAAAATCGTTATATTTTTGTAACAAAAGTACCAAAGCATCCGCAAGATCATCAACATAGAGAAATTCCCGTAAAGGCGCACCGCTGCCCCAGACATGTAGAGTTTTATCTTGTTGTATCTTTGCATTATGCGCTTTCATAATCAGCGCAGGAATAACGTGAGCGTTATGTTCATCATAATAATCCCCCACGCCATAGAGATTACACGGCATCGCAGAAATAAAATCACAACCATATTCCTGACGATAATATTGCGTCATTTTTAATCCACCGATTTTTGCCAAAGCATAAGCCTCGTTTGTCGGCTCCAACGCACCGGACAGCAGAGCATCTTCTCCAATAGGCTGCGCGCAATCGCGCGGATAAATACAAGATGAACCCAGAAATAATAATCGCTCAACACCCACCAAATGCGCACTATGCATAATATTGGTCGTAATCATTGTATTCTCGTAATAAAATTGTGCGGGATGTGCAGAATTCGCACCGATACCACCAACCTTCGCCGCCGCGATAACAATGATGTCAGGCTTATGCACGGCGAGCCAATCCTCTACATCGGCCTGCCGACATAAATCAAGGTCCTTACGCTCTACAGTTAAAATATCACAAGATTCACGCTCTAAACGTCGAAGCAAAGCAGAGCCAACCAAACCATTATGTCCCGCAACCCAAACACGTTTGCCCGCAAGAGATAATGGAGTATCCAACCAGCCTACCGTCATTATATTTTATTACTCCGCCGCCTGTTGGAACTCTGTGGCATCCGCAACATCATTTTCTTGTGCTTTGGCCTTATAAAGATCGCTTATCGCCTGCCGCTTTTCCTTCGTTAGGAAAGGCCAGATGAGTTGCTCCGAGAATTTATACGGCATATGTTCATGAATACCAATACGCGCGGGCGGTCTGCGATCTTCATGAAAGAAGGTTCTAAACACGTGATCCCACAGCATAACATTCTCACCATAATTCGTATTCCCCTCACGCAGGACTCTGCTGTGATGCCAACGGTGAATTTCCGGCGTATTGAATATCCATGATAAAATGCCAAAGCGCATTTCAACATTACAATGGGTTAGCATCCCGATAAAGGCCGTCACCGCAGCCAACCACATCACAACATCCATAGACGCGCCCAGCGCCAACAACGGCAACATACCCAAAACGATGCTGTACAAACTATCAACAAAGTGGAAACGACCGGTATTCACAATCCATAGCTTTTTAACGCTGTGATGAATGGCATGAAAGCGCCACAAAAACATAAATTCATGCGCCGTGCGGTGCGCCCAATAGAGCATAAATTCAGACCCCACAACCGCCAATATCACCTGCGCCCATAGCGGCCAATCAGACGGCCAAATTTGCGCGCCCAACAAACCTGATGCGCCACCCGTTGCAATACCTGCCCCGATATAGGCATTCACCACCAATAAAGCCTGTGTTGTTCCCTTACTGGTCAGCGTATGCGCAATATTTGCGAAAATCTGTCCATCGGGCTTATGCCACGCACCTTCATGCGGCATCACGCGTTCCAACCACAGAAGAGACACAATCAGCAAAAAGTAAGCACCGTTAAAAAACACAAACGGTAAATACGGATGATCCAGCGAAAAGCCATAGGCCGTGATAGACATACAGCCCACAAACAGAAACGGCCACAAAACCCAAGACAGCGCATATTGAAGCGCCCCTGTATTCCCCATACCTGTATTATTTCGATTACGTGATATCATACGTGCATACTATCCGAAAATGCAGGGCTTGAGAACTCAAGAATTCGCCGCGCGTTTTAAACGATCATTAATCGCCACACCAATGCCGTTATCAGGGATATTCATCACGGCTATGGCTTTGTGTTCAGGCTTATCCAAAGCCCGCATCATCGCGAATAAATTCGCCGCAGCTTCGTATAGATCGCCCTCTTTACTGAGGTGTTGCACCATATCGTCAGGCAAGTTTGACGCTGCACTACCGCCCTTTACCCCCATAAACTTAACCCCGCCAAAGGAAAGAAGCGCCTCCCCTTCCTCCAGATCAATCGCATTAAGACGTACAGGAATAGAGGGCGCATAATGTTTCAGAAGCTGCCCCGGAGATTTAACGCTCTCGCTTTTCCCCTCTCCAAGAGAATAACCAACCTCTTCCCCCAACGCTTCGGATAAATCCTCCGCCGTCACACCGCCGGGGCGTAAAACATAGGGTTGATCCCCCGTGCAATCCACCACCGTTGATTCCAAACCAACCGCACACGCCCCATCCGCCAAAATCAAATCAACCGCGTCGCCTAGGCTTTGTGCAACATGAGCAGGCGTCGTCGGGCTTAAGCTGCCCGATTTATTCGCACTGGGCGCAGCAACAGGAAAACCACACGCTTTTATCAACGCGCGCGCACCTTTATGCGATGGAATGCGCACCGCCACCGTTGGCAAACCTGCACTCACCAAATCGGATAAGGCACAATCTTCCTTACGTTTTAAAATTAAGGTTAAAGCCCCCGGCCAGAATTTCTGCGCGATAATCTCGTCTTGTGTACTAAGCTCCGCAAAGGCGCGCACCTCATCAATATCATTCACATGGACAATCAACGGGTTAAATTGCGGACGGCCTTTCGCCGTAAATATCTTGGCCACCGCCACGCCATCACACGCATTAGCCGCCAAACCATAAACCGTTTCCGTCGGCATACCGACCAAACCACCATCCTTTAAGATAGCAGCAGCCTCGGCAATCGATTTTTCGTTTAATGCTAAAATACGTGTCATAACGGGTAAAAACCATATTCTATGTTTAAAATCAAGCCATTAAGAAACTACGCCGCGCACAGAACGCCACCTGTTATATCTCGCGGCGCGCCAGTTGTTGCAGGCAAAGTCAAAGACAAACCAAGCAGAGAGCGCACAGCCAGATAAGCAAAGCCCTCCGCCTCGGTTGCATCACCGTTCCAACCTAATACATCGATATTCTCAACGGGAATATCCAAATGCTTGGCAAGCATAGCCAACATAAATTCATTGTAACGCCCACCACCCGCCGCATAAATACGCGCAGGTTTTTGCGGTAAACACTCAATCGCCTTTTCAATCCCGCAAACCGACATCTCTAGCAAAGTCGCCATACCATCCGCCGTAGACGCATAACGCACACACTCAATTGACCAATGATCACGATCCAGAGATTTCGGCGGCGCTTTCATAAAATACGGATCAGCAAGAAAATCTTTCACCACATTCTCTAACATAGCGCCCCGCGAGGCCATGCGTCCGCCTTTATCAAAGTCGTCACCCGTTCTGGATTTGATAAAATCATCCATCAAAGCATTGGCAGGCCCGCAATCAAACGCAATCAACGCGCCATCTTCCGCCATATAAGTAATATTCGCCACCCCGCCCAAATTCAAAACCGCCACAGGCTTATCCTGCGTAGAAAACAAAGCTTGATGATACAGCGGCAATAACGGCGCGCCCTGCCCGCCTGCCTTGATATCGGCTTGGCGCATATCACACACCACATCCATGCCCGTTGCTTTGGCCAAAGATTTTCCATCGCCAAGCTGCCACGTAAAGCCGTCATCAGGCTTATGCGTAACCGTCTGCCCGTGAAAGCCGATAATATCCGCCTTCTCGCCCAACGCCTTCACCGCATCAATATGAATATCGGTAACCAATTGTTCTACTTCATCAATCTGCGCATCACGCACCGTTTTACCAAAACAGGCACGCACCTTATCCCTAACCGCAATATCATACGGGTGTGCGTAATAGCGCAACGGCTTCACATAGCCATGCCCATCCGTTTCAATCAAGGCAACATCAATGACCCCGTCCAAAGACGTTCCCGACATTAATCCGATCGCTCTATAAACTTTATGTTCGCCCATACTTACAAACCCCTTGAGAGTCCTTTATATTTGCTGTTATACAAATAAGATAAAATAATATATCAGAGTGAAGAAGCATGACCAGTTATAAATCAGATTTTCTAAACATCCTTGAGGAACGTGGATTCATTAATCAATGTTCAAATTTCGAAGCCTTGGATAAGAAACTATGCGAAGGCACACAAAGCGCCTATATCGGGTTTGATGCAACGGCAAAATCCTTACATATCGGGAACTTAACGGGCATTATGATGCTGCACTGGTTTCAACAATGCGGACACAGACCAATTACTCTGATGGGCGGCGGCACATCCAAAATCGGCGACCCCTCATTCAAGGATGAGCAACGCGTTCTTCTTGATGATGATACGATCAACGACAACATCAAAAACATCCAAGCCACCTGTTTCAAGCAATTCCTGAATTACGGCGAAGGCGAGAGCGACGCGCAAATGGTCAATAATAATGACTGGCTGGACGAACTGTCATATCTGGCATTTTTGCGTGATTATGGGCGGTTCTTTACGATTAACCGCATGATCGGCTTTGACTCCGTGAAAACACGCCTAGAGCGCGAAAGCCCGCTAACCCTGCTGGAATTCAACTATATGGTCATGCAAGGATATGATTTCCTTGAACTACACCGCCGCCACGGCACTATTTTGCAAATGGGTGGTTCTGACCAATGGGGAAATATCATTAACGGTGTTGATCTGGGACACAAAGCCGACCGTGTGCAGCTTTTTGCTTTGACCGCACCTCTGCTAACCACACCGGATGGCAAGAAAATGGGTAAGACCTTGAATGGCGCAGTATGGCTGAACGCGGACATGCTCTCGCCCTATGATTACTATCAATATTGGCGCAATGTCGATGACATTATGGTCGATACATTGCTCCGCCGATTTACCACGCTGGACATGATGGAAATCAGAAAGTTAGGCAATCTACAGGGCGCAGAAATCAACGAAGCCAAGAAGATTTTAGCCTTCGAAGCAACCAAACTCTGCCACGGTGAAAATGCCGCCAAAGACGCGGTGAAAACCGCGCAAGACGTCTTCGAACAAGGCGGTGTCGGTGGCGATTTGCCCAGCATCACAGTCGGCAAAGACTTCCTTGAAAACGGCATTGACGTTGTTGAGCTGCTGGTTGAAACCGGACTCTGCTCCTCCAAAGGGGATGCTCGACGCCTCATCAAGGGCGGCGGCGCACGCATCAATGACGTGCAAGTCTCCAGCATCGATCAAACCGCATCACTCGCAGATATGAACAGCGATCACATCAAAGTTTCATCAGGCAAGAAACGACATGCTTTGGTGAAAATTTAAGGGCTTATAATGAACAATATCGGACTTTATGCCCTCACGGTTCTGATCTGGGGATCAACGTGGTACGCCATCACCTTTCAATTAGGCGAGGTACACCCTGTTGTCTCCGTTGGCTATCGCTTTATGCTGGCCGCCTGCATCTTATTTGCATTCCTGAGGCTGGTTAGAAAGAAGCCTGCATTCAAATTCTCATTCAGACGACACAAATTCCTCGCCCTTCAAGGGCTGTTTCTGTTCAACCTGAATTATGTCTTATTCTATTTCGGAACATCATTTCTAACGTCCGGCCTAGTTGCTATATTATTCTCGACCATGACCTTAATGAATATTTTCAATCAGGCTTTGTTCTTTAAAATGAAAATAAAGAAGCAGGTTCTATTGGGAAGCCTTATCGGATTAACCGGTATACTCCTTGTTTTCTGGCCGGAAATTGCAGATATACATTTGGGCGATGACATTGTTCAAGGGATTATCCTGTGCCTGATTGCCAGCTATTCCGCATCCTTGGGGAATATGGTCTCAATGAAAAACAGCCGCGACAACATTCCTGTTATGGAGTCAAACGCATATGGCATGCTCTATGGCGCAGGGTTTTCTCTCGCACTTGCCATCATGATGGGCGCACCGTTCACCTTCGAAATGACCTACGGATACACCCTGTCCATGATATATTTATCCGTCTTCGGCTCTGCCATTGCCTTTGGCTGTTACCTAACCCTTGTAAAGAACATCGGCGCAGACAAAGCCGCCTACACCGCAGTCCTATTCCCACTTGTGGCACTCACCATTTCCACAATCTTCGAGGGTTACACATGGACACAACTCTCGATAGCAGGTGTTATGCTAACCTTGCTTGGCAATATCATCGCGATGAAAACCCCCAAGAGATCAAAATAACCCGTATACAACAATCTTTCGATATTGTAACTTCTACTCCAATCCAAGGAAGCCGCAGAAAACCATGACAAAACCAGCAATCTCTGTTCAAAGCCTGACCAAGACCTATGATAGCGGTCTCATCGCTCTTGATGATATTAATTTGGATATCGCATCAGGTGAAATATTCGCGTTGCTCGGCCCCAATGGCGCAGGAAAAACCACACTGATCAGTGCCATTTGCGGCATTATCAGAGTGAGTAGCGGCACAATCGAAATCTGCGGCCATGATCACACCAAGGAATACCGCATTGCCCGCGGGAAAATCGGCCTCGTCCCACAAGAGCTGACAACAGATGCATTTGAAACCGTATGGAACACCGTCAGCTTTAGCCGCGGCCTGTTCGGCAAACCCAAAAACCCCGCTTTTATTCAGGAAATACTAGAAGATTTATCGCTCTGGGATAAGAAAGACGAGCAAATTCGTAAACTATCGGGCGGTATGAAACGCCGCGTGATGATCGCCAAAGCCCTGTCCCACGAACCTGAAATTCTGTTCCTTGATGAACCAAGCGCAGGCGTGGATGTGGAGCTTCGTAAATCCATGTGGCGACAAATCCGCCGCTTACGTGATAACGGCACAACCATTATCCTGACCACCCATTACATCGAAGAAGCCGAAGAAATGGCCGATCGCATTGGCATCATCAATAAGGGCAAGCTGATTTTGATTGAGGAAAAGAAAACCCTGATGAAAAAGCTGGGGAAGAAGGAACTGATTCTGGAGCTATACTCCAAAATCACAGAAATCCCGACATCTCTCGCGGACTATAATTTGCTTTTATCTGAAAATAGAGAGCGTTTAACCTTCACATACGACCCATCCAAGAAAAATAACGGCGTGGCCGAACTGCTTGATCACCTCAAAGACAGCGGGATCAAATGCAAAGACATCGACACGCGCCAAAGCTCCCTAGAAGATATTTTCGTAACATTGGTAGGCCAATCATGAATTTTCACGGTATTCTCTCCATCTATAAATTCGAAATGGGCCGCACAATGCGCACCTTGGGGCAAAGCATTGCCTCACCCGTTATCTCGACCATCCTATATTTCATCGTCTTCGGCTCCGCCATTGGCAGTAACATCGGCGATATTGACGGCGTGAAATACGGCGCGTTCATCGTGCCGGGCTTAATCATGCTGACCGTTTTAAGCCAGAGCATCGCCAATGCATCCTTCGGCATTTACTTTCCGCGCTTTACCGGCACGATTTATGAAATCCTCTCCGCGCCCTTATCATTCGCAGAAATCACCATTGGCTATGTCGGCGCAGCAGCAACAAAATCCATTATCATCGGCATTATTGTTCTGACAACCGCAGGCTTTTTCGTACCACTGGAAGTCCAGCACCCGATATGGATGGCCTTCTTTCTGGTTATGACCTGCGTCACATTCAGCCTGCTTGGCTTTATCATTGGTATTTGGGCGGACGGCTTTGAAAAACTGCAGCTTATCCCACTACTCATCATTACACCTTTGACCTTTCTGGGCGGCAGCTTCTATTCGATCAGCATGCTCCCTCCCTTTTGGCAGAGCGTATCCTTGTTCAACCCCGTTGTTTATCTGGTCAGCGGTTTCAGATGGAGTTTTTATGAAAGCTCTGACGTAAGTCTAGCAACAAGCGTAACCATGATTTTGGTGTTTCTAACGCTTTGTATCGCCATTATCGCATGGATTTTTAAGACGGGCTATCGCTTGCGGAATTAAGACATATTAAAAACGCATCTATTCCCACAAAATACGGCGCAAGATTCCTGGTGTCAGGATAGAAAGCGGGTTCACGGAAATCACTGGCTTTTCGGATGGGCCTTTAATGCTGTACGTGGCAGCAAACACCCCGCCAGAACCACCGGTCAAGATATCACCAATAATTGGAATTGCGCCAATAATCTCGTTCACCGCCGACATCGGCACAACCGTTCCCGAAACATTAACCTCGCGCTTTTGATTATCAAACGTCCCGTCAAACAACAAACCAAGTGAGTTCCCCGAGGTACGCCCTTCTTTCAAAATAAGCAAACTACCGCCTTTACGATAGAGCCAACTAAAATCTGCTTCCAGCTTATCAAAAGCCAGTCCATCGCCGCCAAGAACCTCTCCAATCCCCGTCAAAGATAAAATACTCAATAAATTGGTCAAAACAGGCGCATTCACCACTGTAAAATTAGAAATTTCTGCCTTACCGCGTAAATTACGATCCAAAACACCGCGCACAGGCTCTCCGTAAATCACCATCGTGCCACCACGAATATCATTGTACACTTGGAACGCTTTCAGGAATGCGCCCGCATCATCAGCCTTTAAACGGAACGTACGTTTACCCTCTTTATCAGGCTTAAAACGCACATAAAGGCCACCCTTGCCAACCTTTGCATCCATCTCCATCTGATTAAAACGCCCCTGCCCGTCAATATCGAAAAACAGCTTGGCATCATGGATAATTTCATTCGGCGCAGTGCGTAATTTCTTCGCCGTCACAGAAATAATCATGGGTGGCTCCTGATACTCACCTTGTGTTTCTTCTGCATCCATAAAGGGCTGTACGTCCATAAAAGGCGCATCCAGAACAATATTCACCGCGCCCGTATTATCAAAAACAAAATCCAGTTTTCCCGTTGTATCCCCTAAAGTAAAATGAGGAATACTGCCGCTGGATAGCTCGGTTTCACCCTTTTTGGTCTTGAATAAAACTTCCGCTTTAGATAGAGAGAAATGCGCGCCATGTGCCTCCAAATCAGTGATCTTCTTTAAATTTCCATTTTGAAGATGTGCTGTAAACGTCGCGGCGGCCTTTTCGCCGGGGGGTTTTTCAAAATCAAACGGATCAACAAAGAACAACGCTGGCGTAACATCCACCCGAACAGTGGCCCTACCTGATCCATTACGATAGGAGACATAGGCCATTTCAACAGGCAACGATCCTTCTATAAAATCAGTCAGATCAATGCCCAACATCGCTCGAATATTAGGGTCAGCCGTAATCTTTGCTGTCACTTTTTCTTTATAAGGCTTGCCCTTACTACTCAAAAACTCTTCCCATGCAAAATCCACAGGACGATTTGCCAGCATCGCCTTGCCCTTCATGCTGGCCAGCCCGTTTTTCACGGAAAACGTCAATGGCCCACCACTTAAATCCAGCGTAGACACCACATCAGGCAACAATACATTCTTTAGCGTTCCATCAACACCAATCTTGAAATCTGTGAGTTTTATATCGGCTTGCGTCGGAAACTGTAATGCAATTTTTAGGTTTGCTTGCCCCCTCACCTTCGCAATATCCATATCAATATCATCACCAAGATTAATCGGCTCTTTCGAAATATAGCGCATGATATCTTGCAAACCACCACTTAAATTAATCTTGATATCCGCGCCACCTTTCCCAACAGCCGCAACTTGATCGAACAACAACGTCGCATTCGACACAGGCATAACACCAAGTTTCCCCTTCGTAATATCAATCGTCAGTTCGTCCTTGTTTAAATCAAAACGACCCGAACCGTATACATTTACAGCCGCATCCAAAGGGGCGCGATAGTCAATTCTCATATCCTTAAAAGAAAATTCAGCTTCCAGATTTTCGACATCAGCGTCCCATGTTAATGCGGCGCGCGGGCCATATATTTCAGCGCTGCCTTCCACAAAAACCTTCTCCGCGATAAAATCAAAACCGAGCCAAACATCATGAAGTGTCCCATTCGACATTCTCTTAACAATCCATTTTTCACTATTATCACCGCGTAATATTTTTGGCCATAGAGGCTCAATTTGAGACTGCTTTAAATCAGCAAGCCATATTTTAACAGGGCCGCTCACCCGATCATCGGTATGGGTAATATCGGCCTTGGCAAAAATCGTAACGTCCTGCACGGTGATTTTCGTGTCACTCAACACCAACGCCTTACCTTCATAATTATAAGAAGCATGCAATGATAAATCAGTGTAGGGAATGGGATCATCCGACATATCTGGATGCATAAGATCGCCGCCCTGTGATGTTATATCCAACCTGACATCCGCAGGCATAAATGTCTCATCCAGAATAGTCTCAAGATGCGCATCCAAAATAATATTTTGCTGACCCAGCACACCAAGCGCAGGAATCTTTCCTACAATCGCCTTAATATCTATATTTTTAAAATCCGCTGAAATCTCTACGTTTTTCTGATTCCACAGATAATTCATATCAATATGCATTTCTGATGCTTCCAGACCAACATCTGGCAACTTTGCATTCACATAGCCCTTCATCCCCGAAACGGTGCTATGAAACCCAACATTAAAATCAGGCAAAGACCATGATTGATGGGCAATTTGGTCATCAATAAAAAACCGAGCATCCTCAATCGCAAAGGATTCAAGGCGCGAAATAATCGAACGCTTTGCACTTTCACGACCTGGACGGGCAATATAGCCAAAAATGCGGGTGGTCAGGTCAAATTGTTCTTGTGATTCTTCTTCCGGCGTCTCTTGCCCTAAATCCAGCTTAAACTCGCCATCCACAGTTCGAATTAACTGCAATGTTGGTTTTTCAAGAATAATGGCCTTGGGCAATATACGCCCTGCTAACAAACCACCACGGGAAAAGCTAATCGATGCCTTATCAATAGAAATAATCGTCGCGCCTTGCTTATTCACCAATTGCCCGCCATGCAATTGCAGATAAAGCGGCCCCCGCAAATCAGGCCAATACAAGACAACGCGCTCCATATGCATTGCATTGCCTGTTTCCTCGTCATATAACGCGGCTTGTATGTAATCCTTTGCAAAACCAATATCCAGTGGCTTAGTCGAAACGCGCCACACAAATACCGTCACCAAAATAACCGCAACCATACTGAGCAACCACAGCATGCTCAGGCTAAAGCGGCTAATATGCCAACAAAAATGCCGTACCTGTTTGGGCACAATATTTCCTTTTCATAGAGGACAAAGACTTTGAGCGATTATTTTATCTCACTCCAAAGGGTTTGACCATATCCCCGTCCTGCTTTACTGATAAAGCCCACTGAAATATACGAAAGCACGCAGGAAAGATAAAAAGCAATGGCAGATTTAGAAATAGGAAACCAAGCCCCTGACTTCACCCTACCGACTGATAATAACGGCGAGATATCGCTGTCATCACTCAAAGGGAAATATGTGGTGCTCTATTTCTACCCCAAAGACAGCACCCCCGGCTGCACCATCGAATCATGTGCGTTCCGTGATGCATTGCCCGCCTTCGAAACCTTAAACGCCGCCATTATCGGCCTGTCCAAGTGCAGCGTCACCAAGCATGATAAATTTGTCGGTAAATATAATTTGAACTTCCCCCTCGCCTCTGACGAAGAAGGCAGCGTTTGCGAAGCGTACGGCACATGGAAAGAAAAGAACCTCTACGGCAAAAAATATATGGGTATTGAACGCGCCACCTTCCTGATAAATCCGGACGGTGAAATCGCCGCTATATGGCGTAAAGTAAAGGTCAAAGGCCATGTCGCCGATGTGCAAAACACATTGAACGAGATAGCTTCGGCCTAAAAACCGCCTTAGCCCCTATCCAACAAAGGGGTCATGCATCAAGATTGTGTCATCACGCTCTGGACTGGTGGACAGCATACTGACAGGCGCGCCAATCAGCTCTTCAATATGGCGAACATATTTTATCGCTGCGGCAGGCAATTCGCCCCATGTGCGCGCACCATATGTACTGTCTTGCCAACCATCCATAGTCTCGTAAATCGGTTCAACCGCGGCTTGCTCAATCTGAGACGCAGGATAATAATCAATTTCCTTACCGTTCAAACGATAACCAACACAGATCTTCAGCTCCTTCATACCATCAAGAACATCCAGCTTGGTCAGCGCGATACCGTGAATACCATTGACCTTAACCGCTTGACGCACCATCACCGCATCAAACCAACCACAGCGACGCTTACGCCCTGTATTTGTGCCAAACTCATGCCCCTTTTCACCAAGGAATTCACCAATTTCATTATCTTGTTCTGTCGGGAATGGCCCCGAACCAACGCGCGTAGTATAAGCCTTTGTAATCCCCAAAACATATTTCATTGCATCCGCGCCAACACCCGAACCAAGCGCAGCCTGCGCCGCAGCCGTATTCGATGATGTCACAAACGGATATGTTCCATGATCAATATCCAACATCGTGCCTTGCGCACCCTCAAACAAGATTTTCTTACCCGCTGTCCGCGCCGCGTCCAATTCACGCCAAACCACGCCCGCATATTGCAAAATATCCTCTGAAACTTCCATCAGCTTCTTGTAGATTTCATCGGCGGATATCGTCTCTGCGCCCATGCCTTTAAGCAAAATATTATGATGAAACATCATGTTTTCGATTTTTTCTTTCAGCAATTCAGGGTGACGTAAATCACAAACACGAACGCCGCGACGCGCAACCTTATCTTCATAAGCCGGCCCGATACCACGCTTTGTCGTGCCGATTTTATCATCGCCGCGCCCTGCTTCCATGGCTTGATCCAAGGCCTGATGAACAGGCAAAATCAAATGTGCATTTTCTGCAATAACAAAGTTATTCAGCGTAATTTCAACGCCTTGCTTTTTAATCATGGTAATTTCATTGAGCAACGACCAAGGACAAACCACAACGCCATTACCAATCATCGATTTTTTATTCTTGCGCACCACACCAGACGGCAACAAGTTCAGCTTATAAACTTCGCCATCAATAACAAGTGTATGCCCCGCATTATGCCCGCCTTGAAAGCGCACAACAATATCCGCGCGTGAAGACAGCCAATCAACAATCTTGCCTTTGCCTTCATCACCCCATTGCGACCCTATAACGACTACATTACCCATAATAAAACCTTTACTAAAACCTTGTTATTTAACCTAATTTTGATATTTTGCCATTTTCGTAAATATGCGTGCAAGCCTCAGGCACATCGCCCGAACCCGTGCCGCGAATAACAGTCCACCCTTGCGTCTGTAAATCCAATATTACGCTCCACGCCTCTGAGCTGCGGACAAAAACCTTGTCACATTCCGGCGGCGTTGCAGACGATTGCGCAATCGTATCCATATACAGGGTGAACCCCTTGGCCATCTCATTGCTTTCGCTTTTCCCGAAATGAATATTATAACAACCACCGCGCCCTAATTCGCCGCGCACTTCAGAAGAAAACAACGTAAAGCCAAGAACCTTATGATACTCAAAACCATTTTGCTCAAGAAGATCAATGGTCAAAGAAACATCATCAATACCAAGATCTGTTAAAACAGCCTGAACACCGATAGAAACATCTTTCAAGCGCGTGACATGACCTGCCATATCACCTTTGAATTTAATCTTTTTCAAAACAGAGAACGCGTCATTCGCCCCACCCGAAGCACTCATCGCCTGTGCAATGATTTGCGCTTTCTTACATTTCAGCGCTTGAAGAGCATCAATATCACGTTGCGCCACTGCTTTTTCAACCGCCTCACGATGCTCTACCTTCACTTCGCACAACAAATCGGACACAAAACCGGGAATCGTCATATCCAGTGTAATATCGTTAATACCAACTGCTTTCAGCCCTAGAACAGCCAAAACGCAAATCTCTATATCCGTCTGCACGCCATTATCATCACCGATCAATTCACAACCGACCTGTGCGAATTGACGTTCAGTGCGCATTTGGCTGCCGCGCGTGCGCAAAACATCATTCGCATACATCAGGCGCAACGGGCGCTCTGCATTCATTAAGCGGGAGGACACAATGCGCGAAATCTGCGCTGTCACATCAGACCTGATCCCCATCATACGATGCGATACAGGATCCATAAGGCGGAAAGTTTCATTGGCCAGACGCTCGCCCGGACCTGGAGCCAGAAGACTATCTTCAAATTCTAACAAAGGTGGTTTCACACGGCGATAACCAAAAGCAGAAAACTTATCCATCAAAGCCTGAATAGACTTCGCCTCTTCCTCCGCATAGGGCGGCAGAAGATCGGCAAAACCATTTGGCAACAAGGCCAGACTGTCATCTTTTTTGTTCATATCTTTTCGATACCAATAAACACTGTGCAAACCGAAAAAACTTATCGCTATGCGCAGCCAAAGTCCAGTTTAAATATCAAAAATCCTACAATTACAGCACAATAAAAGTTAAGCACGCCATTTTAACGCAGTAACAATATAAATAAGCAAGGCCGCCGCCAGAGGACATCCCCCCTGACAACGGCTCCATACGCTATTTACGCGGCTTGTTGTTGCATTTGTTCAATAAATTCAGCAGGTAATATTGCTGTATCATAATATAAGCGGGACGTTTTCACTTGATCACCAACAAATTCCATCACTTCGACTGTCGGGATTGTAGCTTGAAACGGCGCAGTTACCACCCAATCAAACACATGAACCACGTTATCGCCCTGTTCAATCATCTCACTATTCTGGCACGTACTTTCAAACGGGCATCCATCCATAGAGGCAACACATTCCTCCATACTGTTAAACTCCATCATTGGCCCTTTCATATGAAAATCTACATGCAGATACTTGCGCATAACCTCCTTATTCTTTGTGACCCATGCCTCTACCAATTCTTTTGCAATGTCTTGTTTCGTCGTCATTTTTATCTCCGGTTTAAATAAGTGCGGCATTATTGCCGTTGATTTTCATACTGGCACAACACTACTGACAGCGTGTTGTCAGTAGTGTTGGTGTAAGATACAGTCAAACATCCAAAGGAGATTAAAATCATGCGCAGAGCAGACCGATTATTCCGCATTGTCGAATATCTAAAAGCACGGCGCACCGTTATCACCGCCCAAAAACTCGCTGACGTTCTAGAAGTCAGCCCACGCACAATTTACCGTGATATCGCCGATTTGAATGCATCGGGCATCCCCATAATGGGTGAGGCCGGCGTGGGCTATATCCTGAGCAAAGACCACAAAGTGCAGCCCCTTATGTTCGGGTTGGAGGAAATTGACGCCCTTATATTAGGCGCGCAGATGGTTAAAAGCTGGGGCGATAAAGGGCTGGCACAAGCCGCAAGCCAAGCCATCGATAAAATCACCACCGTTTTACCAGAATCCCTGCAAGCAGAGCTGGAGCAAACCTTCCTCTTTTCAATGACCTCAAGCACGGAAGTGAAAATCAATATTGATTTCACCGCCCTGCGCCGTGCAATCCGCGGTAAAAACAAACTCGACTTTGCCTATGAAGATGAAAAGAAAGCGCGCACCAATCGAAGAGTGCGGCCCTTATGTCTGGTTTTTTTCAGCCCCGTTTGGCTGTTGCTGGCATGGTGTGAAAAACGCGATGACTTCCGCAATTTCAGAATTGATCGTATTCAGGATTTAACAATTTCAGACGATTTATTCAAAGACGAAAAAGGAAAGCGTGTTCAAGATTATTGTTGTGCTATGCAGGATTAAAAATAGCGATTAGCAGGCCGCTGCCTTCTCAATCACATCACACAAATCATTGACAACATTGTCCACCATATCGGCGTCATCGCCCTCTGCCATCACGCGAATTAAAGCCTCAGTACCCGATGGACGCACCAAAACCCGCCCTGATCCATTAAACTTTTCTTGCGCATCCAATATTGCATTTCGAACCGTATCGGTATCCAATGGGCTGTCACCAGAAAATTTAACGTTTTTAAGACGTTGTGGGCATGGGGTAAACATATTTAGAGCTTCACTAGCGGGTATATCCTTATGCTTTATGTAGTTCAAAATCTGCAACGCCGCCAACAAACCATCGCCCGTAGTGGCATGATCACTCATGATTAAATGCCCTGATTGCTCACCGCCTAAATTGAAGCCCTCTTTGCGCATATGCTCTACAACATGGCGATCACCAACATCGGTGCGAATGAAATCAAGACCATTATCTTTCATCAAACGTTCCAACCCTAAATTCGACATTACCGTTGCAACAAGCCCGCCGCCACGGAGCGTTCCTTGCTCTTTAAACCACAGTGCCAAAGCCGCCATTAATTGATCGCCATCAATCTTATCGCCCTTTTCATCCACCATGATCAGACGATCTGCATCCCCGTCCAGCGCAATGCCCAAATCCGCGCCATGGTCAACCACAGCCTCCTGCAATGCGCCTGTTGAAGTCGCGCCATACCCATCATTAATATTACGGCCATCCGGCGTATTCCCGATAGCAATCACATCGACTTCCAATTCCCACAAAACTTGCGGAGCCACTTTATAGGCCGCGCCATGCGCGCAATCGACAACAACTTTCAATCCTGCCAAAGACTCCTGACGCGGAATAGAACGTTTAAGCGATTCAATATAACGCCCCAGCGCATCATCCAAACGATTGGCTTTACCAAGATCCTCCGGCGCAACCAGCTCCTCACTTAAATCTGCATCAATTTTCTTCTCAATATCACGTTCAATCGCATCTTCCAGCTTAAACCCATCAGGGCCAAACAGCTTTATGCCGTTATCCTGATACGGATTATGAGACGCAGAAATCATCACCCCTACATCCGCGCGCAATGACCGCGTTAACTTGGCAATACCGGGAGTCGGGATCGGCCCAACCAAAATCACATCCATCCCCATAGAGATAAAACCCGCACTCATCGCTTGTTCCAACATATAACCTGATAGACGGGTATCTTTCCCGATCACCACACGATCCATATGCTTGCCACCACGCGCTGTGCGCAAAACACTGGCCGTTGCCATAGCAACCTTTAACGCCATATCCGCCGTCATAGGGAAGCTGTTCGCCTTACCGCGAATACCGTCCGTTCCGAAATATTTCTTCTTGCTCTGAGGCGTATTATTTTGTGTCATAAGATAGACTTTAGGCAGGCAAGCCCCCTTTTACAATAAGGAATTTCATATTTAGCACCCCTATCAATAAATTTCACGCATATACCGATATAATACAGCACTTTACTGGCCTGTTTTTTGCATAAAACATCATAGTTTATTGCAGATAAAGGAACGGTGCCATGACCTCTATTCAAACTGGAATTTATATTAACAGCCCACATGTTACAGCTCTGGATACGAGCAAGATGAAAGCATTTCATGTTTCCGAAGCACCCGAAGAACTGTACCAAAGCTTTATCAACGCCGAAGAAAAATTCCTTAAATCCCAATATACCGAACACCCTGACACATCAAACCATCCGCTATACCAACCCTATGCAACCGTACAGGTTGATGGGAAAACAGTGGCTACATTATACAACGGTGGAGGCGTATCTTCATCAAATGCACTAGGCGCAAAGATACAAAAACTATTTGCAAATGAAGACACAAACCTAAGCGGGCCAGCAGGGGCACAAGACAGGGCGGAAAAAATTGCCGAGCTACTGGGTGGCACAGTGGAAAAATCTTCCACTGCCATGACGCAAGCACAGTTTAATGCCACAGGACAGCCACAAGGCACCGTTGATTACAAAGCGATGCATGAAGACCCCATGTATGAGCAATTACAAAAAACCAAGCAAGCAAGAACGCTGTTCCTCGCCCAGCAAATCGCACAAGAAGGTATTCAAGATAATACGCCCGCCGAAAAAGTCATTCTGGACACAAGTAATGGGAAGGAAGCACTGGATATTGATGCCTATTTCGCACCACAAGGTAAGGTCGACCTTGATACAGCCCTTCTTCTTACGCCATCAGCAAATAATATAGATGCCCTGTCCAAACACGCCTCCACAAAGTTACAAAACCTACTTACAGAATACGGCATCCCCGAAGGGCCGGATAAAATAACCTATGATACCGCCGGTAACATAAAATTCCCTGCGGACTATCCTTATGCGGATGAATTAAAGCAAGCACTGAAAGAAAATGATGGGCTAGCGCGAGAATTAAGCACAATATCCGCTCTAACCAGCCATTTTTCCGGAATGCAAGCCGCTGCACAAGGCACGAATAGTCACAATAATTATATCGATATCACATTAAATTTTAGCACCAACGGTGAAATAAGCGTTACCGCAAACGGCAAACCCTATAATGCTTCCAATGATAATAAAGACAACCGCACCGATTTTGTAACACAACAAACAGCCCCCTCCGGCGCCGAAGAAAGTACAGAATCAGTCTCCAACGATTCTGATCCGGTCAAAGAATTTCTCGATTACATGAGCAAAACACCGGAAGAACGCTGGTTTGACGCTATGCTGGCCGAAAAAGGCCTGACCAGAGAACAGTACAACGCCTTGCCCCCTAAAGAAAAACTGGCAATAGAGACAGAAATTCAGGAGAAAATCAAAGAACGCACCACCCAAAAAGCAGAAGAAGGCACAGTAATAGCCAAACAGGATACCGACACAATAACAGCGTCCTCCCCGACAGAAGCCACTCAAAGCCCGCCTGCTAACGGGAACTATCCGCTCGAATATTATCAACTGCCGGAATGGCTCGCCCAACATGGTAACGAACTTTCCAGCCATTTGGGTGCAAAGCCTAAAGCCGAAGCAGGCTCATCCAGCGACCGCACCGAATATGCCGCCCTTATTCAAAAACATTATCAAGCCGTCTTGAAAGATGCGAATATATCGAGCGTCGAAGATCACTACAAAGCAACAATCCTTGATAAAGCCGCAAGTGAAGCCCTTCACCAACAGATGAATACCCGCATTCAAGAAGATTCTAGATTACTGGCACTTATGGATAAGCTGGATAAACACGTGTCCTAACATAAAGCATTCCCGCCCAAACCATTGACAGAAACGGTGATATTCAGATATTGAAGTAGTCTAGCGCACAGACACAAATGCCTTTAATTATAAATGCTTTTTTAATAACCGTTAGATATACTGCCAAGCACTATGGATGCATCATCAGACCTATTACAAAAACAAGACCCCGCTCCCGTTAAAACCATTAAACGGGATGGCCTCTTTGTTTTTTCAGGGCCACATAATGGATGCACCGTACCTGCCTGCATGGAGCCATGCTTGGGCACAGATAAAAACTGGTTTTTCGAAGCACACGAAGCCATGGATTTACACATGGATACGTTATTTGATGCTCTGGAAAAAGCATGTGACAACATCACCCTGATCGCGGGAAATTATTCACGCCTGGTGTGCGACTTAAACGCCCTGCCTGATTATGCCATCACCAGACGTTCACCGGAACATGCGCATATTACCATTCCACAAAACCAACCTGATCTATGTTGCAGCAAACAACATGCGCGCAGATTAGAAGCCGTATATTGGCCTTACCACAACACAAAGACAGCCACCATCAATGAAAAGCGTAACCAGCTGGGTGGCGCGATTGTCCTTGACGTACACAGCTTCTCTCCAACATGGGATCAGAAAAAACGCAATGTAGAGCTTGGCACGCTACGCTGTGAGAAAACCCCGTTCTCACGGGCTTTTGAAGCCTATCTCAGAACGCAATCGGAGTATCTCTTCGTTTCCGGTGAGCCATACCGCGTAGCAGAGCGCAAACAAAACGCCGCACCAATGATTACAAAGAATAATGATCTGCAATATTTAGGATTAGAGATTCGTAACGACCTAATTTCCACACCGGAAGGCATCGATAAAATGGTTATCTTCCTGAAAAAATGCGTTGAACATATGGAACAACACCCCGATCGCGACACCATCATAAAACCCCGTAGCGCCGTTATGCCTCCGGAAGCTAAAGAACCGGAATTACAACAAAGCTGGTCTATTTAGAAACAGTGAAAACGGCTACATCCAGCGCGTTGGTCGTGCAGGCGCATTATAATCCATGGGGTTAGACAAGCTAACCAACTCATTCACCGCAGGCTGAATATCCGCCCATTTATCACATTCACAATGAATGACACTTAAAGATGCGGGGTTGTACCCCTCTGATAGGCGCTGCATCATGGAATCTTGCCCCTGCGCAGCCAATAAAATCACCAGCTCGTAAATACAGGGGTTATGCGCAACCATTAAAATATTTTTATGCGCATCGTCAATCTTCTGAATCTCATAGAGATAATCCCCGACACTGCCATTATAGAGAATATCGATAAACTGAACCTTCGCTGTATCCAAATCAGGAAATGCCTCTGTCAATGTTTGGCGTGTGCGCACTGCAGATGAGCATAAAACAACATCAGGCGCATATCCTTTATGCGCCATCATTTCACCCAAGGCTTGCGCATCCTCTATACCTTTTGGTGCCAAAGCACGGCTGGAATCCCCATCATTCGCCTGCGACAAAGCCATAGCATGACGCAATACAAACAACCGTTTTCCTGTAAATTCAGATGATGGCATATGAAAACGCCTCCCCTATAAATCCCTTATAAATCTGCAATATTGAAGACTGTAATTTTACCATCTTTCAAACCGATTGCCAATTTTCCGTTCTTAACCGCCAATGCATCGCCGCCAAACACCTCTTTGCGCCAGCCCTGCAAAGCCGGAACATCAGCGTTATCATCCTGTGCAATCGCCTCAATATCTGCGGCAGAGGCAATAATCTTCGGCGCAACGTCATGCACCGCGCTTTGTACCTTCAACAACATTTTCAAGATATCAACCATCGCCATTGCCCCTTGCGACAAAGACGCCTTCCGCTTTGGCACCGGCCACGTATCGCGCGGTGTTTCCAGCCCTTTGGCAATCACCTTTAACAACTGCGCACCAGTCTTACCCTCCGCCATATCTTTAGAGATATTACGGATTTTCGCCAATTGGTTCTTATTCTGCGGCGCTTGGTTCGCCATATCAGACAGCGCATCATCACGCATCACCCATGTTTTGGGGATATCACGTTTTTGCGCCTGCAATTCCCGCCACGCGGCAAGCTCCCGCAGCACGGCCAAACTTTTGGCTTTAGGGGATTTAATTTTAATCCGCACCCACGCCTTATAGGGGTCATTCGCGTAAGTATCTGGATCATTCAAAATGCGCTCTTCCTGCGCCACCCACTCTGTGCGTCCGCGCTTTTCCAGCTCCGCCTTCAAATGCAAATACACATCACATAAATGCGTCACATCGCCCAGCGCATAGGTAATTTGCTTATCGCTCAGCGGGCGTATCGACCAGTTGGTAAACTGAGAACTTTTATCCACCTGATACCCTGAAACCTGACGCACAATATTCTCGTAACCAACCGAATCACCGTACCCGCAGACCATCGCCGCGATTTGTGTATCGAAAAATGATTGCACCACCGCGCCTGTCAGATTGTAGAAAATCTCTAAATCCTGACGACCTGAATGAAACACTTTCAGGATTTTCTTATTCGCCAATAACTCAAACAAAGGCGACAAATCAATCCCCTCCACCAGCGGGTCAATCGCTCTGGCCTTCTTATCCGGGCCGCTTAACTGCACAAGGCACAGCTTCGGATAATAGGTTTTTTCACGTAAAAATTCCGTGTCGATTGTTACGAATTCGTGTACCGACAGCTCTTTACAGAAAGCCGCGACATCGTCTGATTTTGTAATTATGGGCATGATATCCTTAAATCTTGAGAAAACCATCATACAAAACCTCACCTTTTCGTCCAGCATAAAGGCGTTAATTTTGAAAAATAGGCGTGACATTGTGTAATGATGCGTTATAAATCAACGCTTACTCATAACTCTGATTATAATAGGATAAAAGAATGCACGCTTTTAGAACGCATAAATGTGACGCCCTTAGAAAAGATGACGCGGGCGATACGGTCAAACTCTCTGGCTGGATACACCGTATCTATGATTTGGGCGGCGTTTTGTTTGTAATCTTACGTGACACACACGGCCTGACCCAATGCGTCATCGAAGAAGGCAGCGACCTGTTTGAAACCATCAGCCAGTGGCGCGTTGAATCCGTTGTCACCGTTACAGGAAAAGTCCGCGCACGTTCTGACGAGACCATTAATAAGAAAATGGAAACCGGCGAGATTGAAATTGATATTGACGAAGCCGAGCTGCAATCCAGCGCCGATGTTATCCCATTCCAAGTTTACGAAGATGACGGCGCAGGCGAAGATATCCGCCTTAGATACCGCTATCTTGACTTACGCCGCGAAGGCATGCAAAAGAAAATCCGTCTTAGAAACAATGTCATCCGCACCATGCGCGAGAAAATGCATGCGCAGGATTTCCAAGAATTCCAAACACCAATCCTAACCGCAAGCTCCCCTGAAGGCGCACGTGATTACCTCGTACCATCACGTCTGCACCCTGGGAAATTCTATGCCTTACCGCAAGCACCACAGCAGTTTAAACAACTATTGATGATGTCTGGCTTTGATAAATATTTCCAAATCGCACCGTGTTTCCGCGATGAAGATGGCCGCGCAGACCGCTTGGCCGAGTTCTATCAACTCGATGTAGAGATGAGCTTCGTCACCCAACAAGATATCTTCGACACAATCCAACCCGTTATTCACAGCATTTTCGAGGAATTCTCGGACTTCACAGGTGAAAAACGTGAGGTTATCTGGTGTCCGTCTATTCCATATAAAGAAGCCATGCTGAAATACGGCTCTGACAAACCTGACCTTCGTAACCCATTAGAGATTTGCGACCTGACCGAGGTTTTCTCTCGTGATGATGTTGAATTTAATGCCTTTAAGAACGTTATTAAAAAAGGCGGCGTTGTTCGCGCTATCCGCGTACCAAAAGTTGGCAATCAACCACGCAGTTTCTTTGACAAGCTGGATAGCTGGGCAAAGGGTGAAGGTGCATTCGGACTTGGTTATGTGTTATTTGCAGACGGCGCAGGTAAAGGCCCAATCGCAAAATTCATCCCCGAGGCCGCACAAGCCGCCATCAAGGAAATTTCAGGCTGCGAAGATGGCGATGCAATATTCTTCATCTGTAATCAAGAACTGCCCGCCGCAAAATTCGCTGGCGCGGCGCGTGATGCCATTTGTTCTGCTTTGCCCGAAGATCACCCCTCTGCGCGTGAGAAAAACGTTTTCAAACTTGCATGGATTATCGACTTCCCGATGTATGAATTTGATGAAAAAGCACAAAAAATCGACTTCTCGCACAACCCGTTCTCTATGCCACAAGGCGGTATGGACGATCTGGAGAATAAAGAGCCAACGGATATCTATGCATGGCAATATGACTGTATTTGTAACGGGTTTGAGCTGGCCTCCGGCGCGATTCGTAATCACAAACCTGAAATCATGGAAAAAGCCTTCGGCATCGCCGGATACAGCAAGGATGTTCTTGAAGAAGAATTTGGCGGCATGCTGAATGCAATGCGTTACGGCGCTCCACCGCATGGTGGTTTAGCCTTCGGTGTTGACCGTATCATCATGCTGCTCGCCGATGAGCCGAATTTGCGCGAGGTTTATGCCTTTGTCATGAACGGTCAATATGAAGATCAAATGATGCAAGCTCCAAGCGTCGTTGACCCTGCGCTGCTCAAAGACCTCCACGTAAAAACAGACGTACCGAAAAAATTGACCGACGCGGCTTAGTTTTCAACGATTTATGTCCCAAACTTGACAACAGGGGTGTATTTCGTGCAATAATAGAGCACTCAAAGTTTAAGAATAAAGGAGAATAAAAATGAGTGGTGATAAATTAGCAGAAGCATTGAATGCAAATTTTACAGCAAAAATGGCTGGTATTGACGAAACAGGAAGTGTTCCTCCTAAGGCTGGGCTGACAGCTCTACAAGAAGCCGAGTTCCCTGCTATCGAAGCAGAAGCAAAAGGCCAAACGCTTGATATCTAATATCAGTTAATTTTTAAGAAATTAATGACACACGTAAAATGGCTGGGTATCGATTCGGCCATTTTCTTTATTTAAAAAATAATATTATGAAAAAATACCGTAACACTTAAAGCGGTAATAAGGGTTAAGCGGCGTTAAAATGGTAAAAGAAAATACAACAGAAATAAACAATCCCTTCACCCAAGAACTGGGATTTAAACAACCGATCGTTATTCACAACGAGAATGGCTACACCATCCAACGCACAGACAAAAACAATGATATGCAAATTCTAACGCATGTCGGTTGGAAAGCTGAAGAATCTATAAAATTATATGACGCAACCTCAGGCCTCGCACAATATCGCGAACTTAAGGGGCAAGGTATTGAAGGCATTACAGATTATATGTCTAAAACTGCAAAACCATTGGTCATCACCAATGAATTTGCAAACGAATTGAAGTTAAAAAAGCTAGCCGAAGAAATTGAGCGCGCCGCTTCTGTCGAGGGTATGAGAAAAAATCGTATCACAGAAGAAGACGCCTCTGCTGCTGTTACAGGTACACCTTCTGTCTCTACAAATACATCTTCTGCGACAGGGGATTCTCAGACAACAGCAGCCAAAGGCAAAGTACCAGTGTCTGAAGAACCCGCCCTGCGCCCATATGATCAGCGACTAAGCGGTTTACAGGAAGAAAATGAAAATATGGGAACGCTCGGTACAGCATTCAGTTTTGTTGGTGTACGAAAAGCATTTGCAGACTTGGATTTAAAAGAAATCTTTGAAAATCTGCTGCCAAATAAATCAGGCAAGAACAACGACCATGAACAAAGCATGGATCTCTAGAATATCCACCTTTACTCTTCTTCCTTAAAAATCAACTTCAAATGGTGGCGGTTTAACGTCTTCATCTTTATCACCGCTGCCCGCAGTATCGTCGCCTGATCCTGATGTATCATCGCCAGTCGAACCTGAGCCGCCCGTATCTGAAGAGCCGGTATCATCATATTTATTCTTAGGTTTCCACGATGAGGGTGTATCAGAATCATCTTCATCAGAACCATAACCCAGATCAAAAGCACTATCATTGCTAGGACGAGCCGCTTCCATAATTTCTCTTATCGGCGCAAGCAAATCCAATTTATTCTTATGCGGATCAAAACGATTTTCTTTGAAATCCTGCACATCTTCATAAACATTACTTTGAACTTCAATCAATTCTTCCGTGGTCTCGGCCTCATGCAACTCAACTTCATGCTTTTCAATATGCTTTTTAAACTTAACCAACTTCTTACGCTTGGTGCTTCGAGCTTTTAAGACACGCGCCTCTTCCACCGTATCTGCGACCTCTTCGATTTTTGCATCAATTTCTTCAATTTTATCAGCAATATCTTCCTTAATTTCTACAATTTCTGCAGCCACATGAGCCAAAACATGTTCAAAGCCCCCCTCCATAAGAGCTGCAAGACGCATCATTTCATCCCAAAACTCTTTGAACCGTCTCTTTTTCTCCGCATCATCACGCAAACCACCATCCACAGCCATGGAGGAATGCTCACCATGCACCAGATGTTGCAAAGCAAAGCCCGTGGCGTACCCCTTCAACTCCATCATAAGCTGAACCATGTTGCGTAAAGATTCTTTGATTGTATCCAAACCAATGGAATGCGGGCTTTCCAGAAACTTATTCAGCTCCTGCAAAGCAATGGTTTCTTCGTCCTCATCGGCATTTACGCCAACGGCATTACCAAAATTAAGTGCTGTTATCATTATATATCACCATTCCCGCATTTTATAATTGACCGGATTATACGCCATTCACCGCCTGATTGTCAAAATACTACAAACTTTACGCCTGAATTAAAGATCTTTGATTTCGGTAAGCTGATTCATAATAAAACGTTTCGCCGGTTTAATATGGTTACCAAGCCGCAATAAAGCCTTACGCGCGAATTTCGCCGTGCGGTATTCTGTTGTGGCGTAAAGCCGCACCAATGCATTCGTCCCGTGATACAGCGGCAAGCAATGCTTGCGGTGTTTACGGCTGTAACGCTCCAACGCGATATTCGGGGCAAAACTACCATCACTTTGCAATGTTGCCTGAAGTTCACCCGCCAAAGCCTGCGCACCACGTAAACCAAGGTTAAACCCATGCGCTGTTACAGGATGCATACCAACGGCAGCATCCCCAATCAAACCAAAACGGTTGGCGCAAAAACTCTTGGCCAAAGTTGACACAAGCGGATATGGATGGCGTTTACTAGACAGCTTCAAATTACCGAATTTATGGTCGATACGCTGCGCCACATCATCGGCGAACTCTTGTTCATCCATTGCCAAAACATCCGTATCTTCCTCGGACGTTAAGGTCATAACCACAGAAACCTGACCATTATTCAGCGGTAAAACCGCAACCGTGCGGTCGTAATGGAAACACTCATAGGCCGTATCATTATGCGGCAACTCATGTTCCATCGTGCAAACAATACAAGTGCGCCCGAAATCAAGCATATTGGTCGAAATCCCCATCATACGGCGCGTATTGGAAAAACGGCTATCCGCCGCAATAATCAATGGAGCCTCCAAACACTTGCCGTTAGACAGTTCCACCCAGCCTTTATCATCATCGGTGTCAACTTTGGAAACCGTAACCTCGTTCAAGAACGTCACATTGGAATAATCCTTCACCGATTCATACGCGGCCTTCCTAATGCGATGATTAGAAATCATAAAACCAAGATTTTCTTCGCCGACTTCCGTGTGATCGAAAGACAAAGCATAAGGTGAATTTCCATTCATCACCTTCGCCGTTTTAATCAGGGATATATGTTCCTCGGGAACAAGATCCCACATTCCCAGCTCATTCATAATTTTATGCGACAAGTGCGTCAGCGCGATTTCCCGCCCGTCATAGGGCGGATCAGCAAGAACAGACTCAGGCTGTTTCTCGATCAATAAAATATCGAGTTTGGTTTCCGCCATTGCTCTGGCAAAACTAAGACCCGCAGGGCCTGCGCCAATAATTATAATATCATGATCCATCATAGCCATCCTATTCTAACCAAATGCCTCTGCATTTCAACCATATTAAAAGAGGCTTGTAGATGATTTGAGTCAAGGCTTTATATGCTTTCATCGCCTCATACTTGAACAGATCATCTTAATTTCTTGACATAGTATGGAAAACCTGCGATGTTCCGCCCCAGTTTGGTGTGATGTACACGCAAACGGAGCTTTAGGTAAATATCTGAAACAGATATTATGTGAGCCTTAGAATTCACCTTTCCCGAAAAGTTCATAACAATTGTAAAACGCATAATCGTTCAAATTTTTATTTGAGCTGATCATGTGTGACTGCGCATATTTTTATGCGTTAAGAACACATGACAATGTCAAAATGGACGATGACGGCGAAAGGATGAATTAATGAAAAATTTTGATGGCCTCGGCCTACACCACGTGCTTGCACGATCTCTAACACAAATGAAATACGACACACCGACCCCTATTCAGGCACAGGCGATCCCTATTGCCCTACAAGGGCGCGATATTCTGGGTTCTGCACAAACAGGAACCGGAAAAACGGCGGCGTTCTCTATTCCATTGCTTGAACAGCTTTTAAACACAGAGCGCGGTACTGCGCTTGTTATGACACCAACAAGAGAACTTGGTAAACAAGTTATGGATGTTATGCTGCAAATGCTTGGTCCAAAAAGCCAAATCAAAACAGCTTTCCTGATTGGTGGCGAAGCCATGCACAGACAGTGCCAGCAGCTACGTCAACGTCCACGCCTTGTTGTGGGTACACCGGGACGTATTAACGACCATCTTGAGCGCGGTAATCTTGACCTCGATAATGCAGAATTCCTCGTTTTGGACGAAATGGATCGTATGCTTGATATGGGCTTTAGTGTTCAAATCGATCGCATTGTCAAATATATGCCTGAAAAGCGTCAAACATTGCTTTTCTCTGCCACAATGCCTGACAGCATTATCAAAATGGCGAAAAAATATCAGAATAATCCAGAGCGTATTTCCGTTGGCTCAACCTTTAATCCTGTGGCAAATATCAAACAAGATATCATTCACGTTGCCGCGGACAAGAAATATCCTGAACTAATCAACGAGCTTCACGCCCGTAGCGGATCTGTTATCATTTTCGTGAAAACAAAGCGCGGCGCCGATAAAATGGCGAAAAAGCTAAGTAGCGATGATTTTGATGCGTGCGCCATTCATGGTGACTTGCAACAACGTAAACGTGATCGCGTGATCAGAGAATATCGTAACAAGCAGTTCAGAATTCTGGTTGCTACCGATGTTGTAGCGCGTGGCCTTGATGTGCCGCATATCGAACATGTTATCAATTATGATCTGCCGCAAGTACCGGAAGATTACATTCACCGTATCGGCAGAACCGCGCGTGCAGGTGCTAAGGGTTCATCCCTATGCATGATTACACCGCAAGATGGTCGTAAATGGAACGCAATTGAAATCCTTATGGATCCAAGCAAGAAACCAGCCAGAGGACCGGCGCGTAACGACAACAGCACTAAAAACAGAGGCAATTCAAAGTACGGCAAGAATAAGCGCTTTGACTCAAGCAAGAAGTTCTCCAAAGGAAAACGCTCTGATACGCGTGATGGTGAAAACCGTAACGAAGGCCGCAGCTATAATAAAGGCAAAAGCTTCAAACGCGATGACCGTGATGGTGAAAATCGCCATGAAGGCCGCAAGAGTGAAGGGCGTAGCTTCAACAATCGTGATGATCGCAACGGTGATAACCGCAGCGAAGGTCGCAAGAGTGAAGGTCGTAGCTTTAATAAAGACAAGCGCTTCAACAATCGCGATGATCGTAATGGTGAAAACCGTAATGAAGGCCGCAAAAGCGAAGGGCGCAGCTTCAATAACGACAGATTGTTAAAACGCGATGATCGTAACGGCGAAAACCGCAGCGAAGGTCGCAAAAGCGAAGGGCGTAGCTTTAACAAAGATAAAAGCTATAACACCCGCGATGAGCGTAATGGTGAAAGCCGTAAAAACTTCAAACGTGATGATCGTGATGGCGAAAACCGTAAGAGCAATAATCGTAGTGAAGGACGCAACGAAGGACGCAGAGACGAGCGCAACAGCGAAGGCAAAACATTCGAAAAGCCAAGCAGAGGCGGCAAAAACTTCGGTCGTGACGACAAACGCAAAAAAGATGATCGTGACAATAACAGCAAAAAATACGGTCAATATAGTAAAGGCGGCAATACCGGCGGGAAGAAAAGCTTCTCCGCTCCAAAGAAAAGACGCGACGCAGCATAACCTCTGCAACACGACATTAAAGAAATCAAAGAGTGGCTTAATTCATTTTAAGCCACTTTTCATATCCGCCCGTCATATTGCGGATATTTGAAAACCCTACCCCTGCAAGATATTGCGCGGCTTGCAGACTGCGCATTCCTTTTTGGCAATACAGGATGATGTCCTGATCTTTGTGCAAACTGGGAACATTCCCCGCCATTAACCATGACAGCGCCATATGATCAGCACCTTCGATATGGCCTGCATCCCATTCATCGCGCTCCCGCACATCAATCAACAGGGCGTCACTCCCCTGCACCTGATCGGGGGTAATTTCAGGGATAATACCGCACACGGGCGATGTATATTCCAAAGTAATCTCATCTCTATTTTTGCTACACACAGAACAATCAGGGTTTTTAGATAACGTAAGTAAACGATTCTCCATAGAATGCATATCAACCGTTAATAACCGCCCTACCAAGGGCTGAAAGCTTTCATGCGGAGCGATCATTTTAATCGCCTCCATCGCCTGCACAGTGCCAATCATGCCCGCAACCGCGCCGATAACGCCTGCCTCCGCACAATTAGGAATATGCCCCTTCGGGCTTTCAGGAAACAAACATCGATAACATGGGCCATCAGGCGCGCCAAACACAGAGACTTGCCCATCGAACCCTAAAATAGAGCCATAAATAAAAGGCGTTACCGTCTTGACTGCCGCATCATTAATCAAGAACTTCGTCGCGAAATTATCCGTCCCGTCAATGACAAGATCAAAGCGTTCGAACAGAGCTTCGACATTGCTGCTATCCAGCTCCACCGGAAAATTCTCAATGATAATATCTGGGTTAAGCGCGTGTAAATGCACGGCGGCAGCTTGCGCTTTATTGGTGCCGATATCATCGGTATTAAACAAAATTTGCCGCTGTAAATTGGTTTCATCAACGCTGTCAAAATCCACAATACCGATATGCCCAACCCCCGCCGCGGCCAAATAGAGCAACACCGGACACCCAAGCCCACCCGCACCAATCACAAGCACAGAGGCGGCATCAATGCGCGCTTGCCCTACTTCACCAATTTCAGGCAAGACAGTTTGGCGTTTATAACGTTCCGCTTTACTCATGGCTTAATCCAGAAAACAAAGCAAAATCTGCATTGTTCTCACCCTTATCCAACAAATGCGCCACACATTCGCCCATAATCGGCGACAGTAAATATCCGTGACGGAACAATCCGTTACACCGTATATACTTCTGATCTTGATCGACTTTAATGCGCGGCAGACTATCCAGATAGGCAGGGCGAACCGCCGAGGACATATCTAATATTTTTGCCTCACCAAAGCTGGGATGCAAGGAATATGCTGCGCTCAACAGCTCCATCGCCGAACGTAGGAACACCAAGCCATCATCTTCATCCGAATTTTCAATCACACTCGCGCCCACCGCAAACACATTATCAGGGCGCGGAATAATATAGAGCGGATAACGCGGATGCATCAAGCGCACGGGACGCTGCAACGTAAATTCATTATTTTCAAGCAGCAAAATTTCGCCTTTAATCCCGCGTAAATCACTATCTTGTCCCTCAACATAACCACGGCAATCAATCACCCAGTCATAGGCCGTATCCGCCTTCAAATCATCAGCATTTACATCCTCATGTAGAATTTGACCACCCAATGCGACCAATTGCTCTGCCAGCATCGCAAGCGCAGGAACAGGATTCACGTTCGCCTCCAAAGGCATATACAAACCTTTGCCAAACTTACCGCCAATGCACGGCTCTAACGCGTCCATACGCCGCGCATCTGCCCATTCCCACTGATCGGAAACCGCATGCAAATGCTGCGCAAAGCGATCCAGCATATGGCGATCTTCAGGATGCGCGATCAGCAAGCTGCCCGTCTTTTGCAAAATACCGGATTCATCATCGCCCAATAATTTATCCCAGAATTCAATTCCCTTTAGCCCTGCACGAACAAAGCGAACAGGAAGGGCTTCAATTTCGCTAAAAGGGGCTAGCATACCGCCTGCAATAGAACTTGCATTAACAGGAGGAACGACCTGTTTCTCGAACACAGAAACCGCAAACCCTCTTTTCGCAAGGATATAGGCCGTGCTCATCCCTAAGACACCCGCACCGATAATTGCTATTTTCATGCTCTATACCTTTATCTATCAACACGACCATATAGAACATGCCATGTGGTCTTTCCGCCATGATTTTGATCAAGTGCGGCACAAGCCTGCTTCATTTCACTATGCGTTAAAGGAGTATAATCTTTTCTGGCCGTTCCCGCGCCAATATTTTTCATCGAGCGCAGAAAATCAACAGCATCTTTATAGTGATGCGTAATGATTTCCTCCCGATAAATATCAGGCGACGTTGGAAAATCGAGAATACCTATAGACAGACCAAGGTCAGTAAGCACCTGTTTCCACTCAGAAAAACTTTCACCCCCCGGCATCGAATAAAACAACGAACCATTCGGTTTCAGCATAGAAGACAACCGTTCAACCGCCGCGCCGATATCCTCAAACCACTGAAACGCCATGTTCGCAACGATCAAATCATAAGTCTCTGATCCCTCGGGATATTCCCCATCCATCACATCCCAACGCGCATCCTCATCAGGGAACTTCACCTTGGCACGTTCAACCATCGCAGGGCTAGCATCAGTAATACGCAAATTACAGCCTTTATACTGACGAAATAAATGCGCGGTTAGATTCCCCGTCCCGCATCCAATTTCAAGAATATCCATACCCCCATCAGAGGCAGGCAGATCAGCGGCAAGGCTTTGCGCAATCGCTTGCTGCACACTGCAATTCCGGTCATATGCCGCGGATTTCTGATCGAAGCTCCGCACTACATTATTTTTCCAACGCATGCTCACGCATAAAATCCTTTATTTTATCGACGCACCAATCAGGACGTGACAAAGGCAGGATATGCCCGCCCTGCCCATGAGTTTGTAAATCAAACCCCGCCCACTGCGCCTGCATTGTTTCATGCGGCAAAACCAAATCTTCACGACCGCTCAGCGATAAAATCGGCACGGATAATGCCCCCAGCGCATCCGCCATATCCCAATCAATCAGCCATTCCAAACCGTCCTGCAATCTATCGGTATTCAAAGCCCCGTCAAGGTTATTTTGCATCTCCTCAGGCAAGCCACAGCTATCCCAAAATGCATGCATCTGCGCACCCGCATTACGCGCCAAGCGTTTTTGCATGGTGCGTAATGTGCGCGCCGGCGTGAAGGGGTGAAAACACGTGAAACCGTTAATCACAATCAAAGCCTTCATATCAGCGGCATGATGTTTTAACGCCCACATCGTCCCCAAAGAATGCGTCACATAAACCGCTTTACCGCAAGTATCATGTACGCGCACATCACCAACAAAGCCAAGTTCAGGGCAATAAACATCATCATCAGGAAAGCCCGCAGCCACCTGCGACCAGATTTCCGAATTCATTCCCCAGCCATGCACAAATATAAAATCTACCATAATCCTGCTTATATGCTTATAATCCCGCGCATTATGCGAGAGAATAAAGACAACAAGCAAACAATACACATTATTGCAGGCCCAACGGCAAGCGGAAAATCTGCGCGCGCGATTGCGCTATGTGAAGAACTGGACGGCGTGATTATCAATTGCGACTCCATGCAGATTTATGATGGCTTACAAACCCTGACCGCACAGCCCCCCGCCGAGGATTTAGAACGTGTGCCACATATGCTCTACAGTCACGTTCACCCGAATGACACCTGCTCTGCGGGGACGTGGCGGGAAATTGTTGAACCGATCATCCATGACGTTCTAAAGCAAGGCAAAGCCCCGATTATCGTTGGTGGCTCCGGCCTGTATATCCGCGCTTTAACCGATGGTCTGTCCCCCATGCCCGATGTCCCGCAAGACATACGTGACGCCGCCGTCAAGAAACAGGAAGAACTGGGAAACCCTGCCTTTCACGCGGAGCTTCAAAAACGCGACCCCATCATGGCAGAACGCTTTCATCCCTTCCACACCGCCCGTCTGGTACGCGCATGGGAAGTTCTGGAAGCTACAGGAAAAAGCCTCGCCGAATGGCAAACCCTAGAGCGCAGCGCCCCACCCGAAGAGTGGGATTTCCAAATCGAAGTCATCATCCCCGAACGCCCCGTGCAACATCAACGCTGCAACGACAGATTTCTATGGATGATGGATAACGGCATTTTGGAAGAAGTCGAAGCATTCAGTAAACGCATCGAAAGCGGTGAAATACGCGAGAATGTCGCCTTGGTTAAATCATTGGGATACCGCCCGTTGCTCTCCTATATCAAGGGCGAAATCAGCAAAGACGACGCCATAACCCAATCCCAAGCCCGCACCCGTCAATACGCGAAACAGCAAGTAACATGGTTCAGAAACCAGATTTTGAATGCAAAGAAAAATTCAGAAGATTAACTTATCCCTCTGCTTCTAACATTGATTTTTTTAAACAATATTTCTTTAATATTCCTTTTTCACAAGGCATACACTTTTTAGGAAACCTTGTATTTATGTAGCAATTTTCATTCCTGCCTATTATTGTAAAATCTGACCCGCAGGATAACTCTGGCAATTTTGGAGTCTTATATTTCTTTCCATTACTGTATTCAAGAAACAAGATAATTCCAAACCTGTACGAATTTCTTTTTACCAATTTTAAAATGGCGGGCTTGCCAGTAACAAATGGCATGACCTTATGCTTGGCATGAAACCGAAAATCAAAACAAACAAAAAGTGGCGACATCACAAACAGCAAGATCGAAAAATTAGGATATCCAAGATAAAACAACATAGCTGAAATTAATATAAAACCGAAAATATGCTTATGGATAAATGTATTCAATGACCTTAATGCATACACGTTCAAGTCATTCTTTTTACCAAGATTCTCAATAACGTCTTTTAACTCAGATGGATAAAACAATTCAGCAATCATACTACAAACCCCAACTCACACCTCAGGCGTTCGCGGATAAAATCCGTGGTCCTTATCGTGAATCGAATGTAGGTGAGGCGTTGTGTCTTTCGCCCCTTCATAGGCATCTAGCGCCGCAACCACCTGATCCAGCTCCATAGGAAAAGCAACATGTTCCTTGTCACAACTCATGCACTCTTCCTGCTCTAGAAGGGCTTCTACGCTGTGATAAACATCACCCATATTAACTTTCCCCTTCTGTGTATCCCAAACATTCTTGGAAAAACAAGCACGCAAGTTTTCATCCCCTATACCAATGACATTGCCACCTTTTTCTTGCGGCGGGTGAACCCATCCTTTAAATTCAAGATCATATCTGGTTCCGTTAATATGCATATTATCATCCCTGTTTTTGATAGATAAGCATATTATATCGCAAGCATCTTTGTCAAAACCAGAAAAATCCTTGCATAATTTTTTGTGCTGCGTTACATGTGGAATATGATTAATATTATTTTAAACACTGTGATTGTCGTGGCAAACCTCGTCCTCCTTCTGAAAAGGGAGCTGCGCACTTAGGCCTATGGCATAAAGTACACACGCAGCGCCCTCCTAAAAACGGGGCGTTTTTTTATGTCTGAAGCATGAAAGAGACATAGTGTTTTAATTTGCTTTTGCACAAGGCATAAGGCGTGCAGCGTATTCTTATACGTAAGCGACGCATAACGATGTGCAAGGGCGAAGTAAAATGACTAGAGCACTAAACAATACAGTAAAAATAATGTAGTTTACGGCAATAATATAATTCGAAAGCGAAATAAAATGGAAGCGACACAAAAACAGGACAAGACAACAACCAAACCGAAGGCCGAGACAAAAGAAATGTCCGGCGCGGAAATGGTGATTGAAGCCCTGATCGAGCAAGGCGTTGATACAATCTTTGGATATCCCGGTGGTGCTGTCCTGCCAATTTATGACGCACTGTTCCAGCAAGATAAAATCAAGCATGTCCTTGTGCGTCAAGAAGGCGGTGCGCTGCACGCGGCAGAAGGCTATGCCCGCTCCACCGGCAAGGTTGGTTGCGCGCTTGTAACCTCTGGCCCTGGTGCGACCAATGCAGTAACAGGCTTAGCCGATGCGTTGCTGGACTCTATTCCCCTCGTTTGTATAACAGGGCAAGTTCCAACATTCTTAATCGGAACTGATGCCTTTCAAGAAGCCGATACCATTGGTATTACTCGCCCCTGTACCAAGCATAACTTTCTGGTTAAAGATCAGAACGATCTGGCCAGTGCGATGCATGAATCCTTTCATATCGCACGTTCAGGTCGCCCCGGCCCGGTCGTGATTGATATTCCAAAGGATATCCAGTTCGCAAAAGGTAAATATGTTTCCAAAGATGAAGCGATTATGCATTCACATTATAAGCCGGAAACAGACCCCGACATGAAGGCCATCGAAGAAGCAGTTGAATTAATGGCAAATGCCAAATGCCCTGTCTTCTACACTGGCGGCGGCATTATCAATGCAGGGGAAGAGGCCAGCACCCTATTACGTGAACTCGTGCGCGAAACAGGCTTTCCGATCACTTCCACCCTGATGGGGCTTGGTTGTTATCCTGCGAAGGACAAACAATGGCTTGGTATGCTTGGCATGCATGGCACTTTCGAAGCCAACTGGGCGATGCATGATTGTGACGTTATGATTTGTATCGGCGCGCGCTTTGACGACCGCGTGACGGGCATGACCAGCAAATTCTCGCCCGACTCCAAGAAAATCCATGTTGATATTGATGCCAGCTCCATCAATAAGAACATCAATATTGATATCCCGATTGTTGCAGATGCAAAGAAAACCATGGAAGCGATGCTAAACGTTTGGCGCGCAAAGAAATACAAAGCCGATCAGAAAGCCTTGAAATCATGGTGGGATCGTATCGAGATCTGGCGCGCAAAAAACTGCCTTGCTTATAAGATGGACGATACAATTATCAAGCCGCAATATGCGCTGGAACGCCTCGCCCATTATATGGAGCAAGATAAGCGTGAGTGCTACGTCACCACCGAAGTGGGTCAGCATCAAATGTGGGCAGCGCAGTTCCTGCCGTTTAACGAGCCTAACCGCTTTATGACCTCGGGCGGCCTCGGCACGATGGGCTATGGTTTGCCTGCCGCAGTCGGCGTGCAAATGGCACACCCCGATGCATTCGTTGTTGATGTTGCGGGTGAAGCCTCCATCCAGATGAATATTCAAGAATTGGCCACCGCGATCCAATATCGCCTGCCCGTTAAAGTCTTCATTTTGAATAATGAGTGGATGGGCATGGTGCGCCAATGGCAAGAATTATTGCATGGAGAGCGTTACTCAGAGACCTATTCCGAAGCCCTACCCGACTTCGTTAAACTGGTAGAAGCCTATGGCGGTGTTGGCCTACGGGCAACATGCGTGGATGAGCTGGACGGCGTAATCGAAGAGATGATGAACAATGACTGCCTAACCGTTGTTGATGTCAGAGTGGCCAAAACGGAAAACTGCTTCCCGATGATCCCATCCGGCAAAGCCCATAACGAAATGATCCTCTCCCCCGACGCCAGCGCGTTTGATAAGAGTTTGGTTTAAGAATAAGCAAAGAAAGCACAAATAATGAGCAAAGAAAGCACGAGCAAAAAGAAAAGCAAAAGCGTTTACGCCCCAACACCAGAACTAGCAGCCGAAGAAACACATATTCTGGCAGTTCTGGTGAATAATGAGCCGGGGGTTCTGGCGCGCATTGTTGGGTTTTACTCTGGCCGTGGCTATAATATCGAAAGCCTAACCGTTGCCGAAACCAACCATGACGAACATCTCTCGCGCATTACAATTGCATGCAAGGGAACGCCTGCCGTTATTGACCAAATTAAAGCGCAATTACAACGCCTTGTGCCGGTTTTAAAGGTCTCTGACTTGACCATAGAGGGCCGCTATATAGAGCGCGAGCTTGCCTTACTCAAAATCGTTTGCACGGGCGATCAACGCGCAGATGCACAACGTGATGCCGATGCCTTTTGCGCACGCACCGTTGACAGCACACCAAACTCTTTCATCTTCGAAGCCACAGATACAGCCAGCAGAATTGATGATTTTATTGCCATTATGAAGCCGCACGGCCTTGTCGATGTCAGCCGCACAGGAATCGCCGCTATCTCAAAGGGCGATCGGGTTATTGGTGAATAAAATAGAGTCATCTTTTGCTTGATTCTTCACCGAAAACCCTGTTTTATGCGACTCTTCAACAGAACAAAAGATAAGGTTTTTAACTATGGGACAAAACGCAGCCACGCAAGGCACACCTGCGAACCAAGCACCATTAAATGTCTATTACGACAAAGATTGTAATATCGATTTGATTAAAGACAAAAAAGTCGTTGTCATCGGATACGGATCACAAGGACATGCACATGCCCTAAACTTGAAAGATAGCGGTGTCAAAAGCGTTATTATCGCCCTTCGTGATGGATCATCATCCACAGCTAAAGCTGAAAAAGCCGGCTTCGAAGTGATGGCTCCGGCCAAAGCCGTTGCAGACGCAGATATCGTTATGCTTCTTGTTCCTGATGAGCATCAAGCAGACCTATACCGTGATGAACTGGAAGCAAACCTAAAGCAAGGTGCATCTCTGGTCTTCGCACATGGTTTGAACATCCATTTTGATCTGATTAAGCCACGCGCAGACCTTGATGTGTTTATGGTTGCCCCAAAAGGCCCAGGCCATACCGTACGCGGTGAATACCTAAAAGATGGTGGCGTTCCATGTTTGATCGCTGTTGCACAAGATGCGACAGGTAATGCGAAAGAACTTGCCCTATCTTATGCCTCCGCTGTTGGTGGTGGACGTTCGGGTATTATCGAAACAACATTCAAAGACGAATGCGAAACTGATTTATTTGGTGAGCAAGCCGTTCTATGTGGCGGCGCATCAGAGCTGGTTAAATGCGGTTATGAAGTATTGGTCGAAGCAGGATATCCACCTGAAATGGCCTATTTCGAGTGTTTGCACGAACTTAAGCTGATTGTTGACCTTATGTATGAGGGCGGCCTTGCCAATATGCGCTATTCCATCTCTAACACGGCGGAATACGGTGATTATGTTTCAGGCCCGCGTATTATTACAAAAGAAACCAAAGAAGAAATGAAACGCATTCTTGCCGATATTCAATCCGGTAAATTCGTAGAAGACTTCATGGGCGGCAATAAAGAAGGCCTAACTCGCCTTGTTGAAATCCGTGAACGCGAAGCACAGCACCCAATCGAAGAAACAGGCGCAAGACTGCGTGCGATGATGCCTTGGATTGGCGCGAACAAACTTGTCAATAAAGATGAGAACTAGGGTTTTCCCCGCTAGATAGAAATTCGAAACAAGCCCTCCATTCCAGAGGGCTTTTTCATTGAGATAACTTACTTTAAAATGTCAGGCTTTAAGGCGTCAAACCAGATGAAACATCCGGCATTTCTGCATTTTTATAGTCCAGCAATACCGTAGACGTACCATCCAAAGCGAAATCTAGCGTCATACCACCGGCCAAAGCTTTCACAGCTTCAGGATTATTCTCGAAGAAACTTATAAGATCATCTCTTGATTGTTCCTGAAGGATTGTCCCCTCATATTCCGGCATATCCTTCACAATAGAGAGCGCTCTTTTTGCTATGGTCAAATCCTCTTTATCACCCTGTTCCATATACATATCCATCGATTTGGCAAAGAACGCCAACGGATCATATTCAGGGGTTTGATAATCCAGAAAAACCCCTTTACCGGATAAATAATCATACGCGGCCAGCATACGATCAGCGGATGGAATATAGTCTTTACGATCTTCCATCCAATCATTCACCTGCATACGTGCATGATATGCAATCTCCACCTGTAATAAGGTTTCTTCATCAAGATCCGCTAGTTCACCTGCTTCATAGGCCGGCACATCCAAAGCATCAACATAGGCTGCAACACCATTTTCAAATGCTTCTATTTGCGCTTCATCACCCTGCGCATAAATATGCGGGGCTTGGCTTTGTATACCACCATCCATAAATTCATTTATTTTATGAACAATCGCACGACGGGTCAGCCGATCATAACCCAACCGTTCACCATCCTCTGGCTCTCTAATATACTGATCTATATTACTGTCACGGACACTATCCGCAATAACTTTAGCGTCCTGCCAATTATCAAAATAAAAATTCTGTGTTGGCTCGCTAATTCCCATATCTCTGACACTACGTTGTGAAACAAGATATGCTTCTGCCAAGATGACTCCGTTATCATAACGTTCACCCGCCCGTGTTGTTTGCCTATTATCATAATCAGCAACTAATTCTCTTATACCATCACTATTATGGCCATGCAGTGACAGTAAGGCGATACGGTAACTATCCGCATATGATTCAACATAGCGCGCCTCTATATTATCTACGTCAGTGCCTTCCATATAATCAACGGCGTGCGCCAATTCATGAACAGCAACACTCGCAAAAGCCAGGTTCTGCTCAAAGGTTAAAGTTTCAGGATCATATTGATGAATCGGCCAAGCAGCAGCAACAGCAATTCTCTCGCCCGCATCATTAACACCTGAAAGCATATGCCCACTTTCGACCTTATCATCAACTTCTTTTTCTATATCGGCAACACCAAGCTCCGCAGATAAACGTGCAAGCTCGCCCGCGCGATCCTCTTCCAAAGCCTTCAGATCGACCAGAGCGACATGCCCTCGATAATCAGGGAACGCATCAAAAAACGAGTCCAGCGTTTCCGCCAAACCACGCTCATACCCTTCATATCCGACATATTTATGTGCCGCATTTTCGGTTTGTTCGTTAAAATTATCTTCTAGACTAGCCATCACCCTTGCCTATATCTAATATAGATTCACTATTATTATTATTATTTTTATGCAAGAATTTTAGCATACCGTACAAAAAAGCACAAATTCCATGACGTCCCACAAAGACCGCACATCTATTGCTATTGCCTGCTGCCTCGCGGCACATTTCATGTTTGCGATTATGGGCACGTGCGCGAAATTTTTGGCGGAAACTCATCACGTTGCGGAAATTGCTTTCTACCGGAATAGCCTGATTTTCATACCCTTCTTTATCTTCATGATAATCCCTAAAAACAGACACTTATTCAAAACCGATAAGCCAAGACTGGTCGCCGTGCGCGCCGTCATCGGCGGCGTTAGCCTGATCGTAACATTTGCCGCGCTGTCACAACTACCAATGGCCTACGCAACGGTTTTATTCTTCGCTTCGTCTTTACTAACACCTGCTTTGGCATTTTTCTTTCTCAAAGAACATGTCGGCATCCACAGGTGGAGCGCAGTCTTTATAGGCATGTGTGGTGTAATCGTCATTGCACAACCCAGCGGCGCGATCAGCCTCATAGGGCTAGGGCTGGCTCTCACCGCGGCCGTTTTACACAGCACAATGTATACAATTCTGCGCAGCCTTAAGTCAGAATCTCCTCTAACCATCACATTCTATTTTATCATCGCCGGCATCATCATTCCCGGCATGTTCATGCCATGGGTTGCCAAAGGCATTGCAATCGAAGAATTATGGGTATTCCTGCTTGTCGGGCTTTCAGGCGGCGCGGCGCAAATATTCCTATCCAATGCTTATAAATACGCGCCCGCATCCTTGGTAACACCCTTTAGCTACACCGCCCTGCTCTGGACAGTCTTGATTGATTTGTATATCTGGAAATATGATCTGGCGTTTACACCGCTTTTGATTGGCGCAAGCCTTATCATTACGGCACAGCTTTATATTGTTTACCGTGAATACATCAATAATATGAAGAATAAAAACACAGAAGGGCAGAACCAAAATGAGTGATCATCCCAAAAACCAGATCATGATGGGAATCATGTTTGCCGTTATCAACGCTTTTATGCTGGCAGGGATGAGCCTGTTTGCAAAACTTCTCTCCACATATTTCGGCCCTGTCGAGGTAACATTCTTCCGCAATGCCTTTTCCCTCGCCGCATTATTTACATGGTTCATTTTCGCCGGAAAGCTAGCAACTTTGCGTACAGAGCGCCCTTTTGCACATTTATTCAGAGGTGCAATCGGCACCGTTGGCATTGTGTTGGGCACATGGGCGCTTTCCATGATGCCATTGGCGGAAACCACAATTCTGCTGTTCACCGCACCGCTATTCGTTGTGCTGCTCTCCTACCCCGTCTTGAAAGAACCTGTCGGTGCATACCGTTTGGGCGCTGTCCTCATCGGGTTTACAGGGGTTATCATCATGGCAAACCCCATCGCTGAGACAAACACATTGCCAATGTTAGGCCTCATCGTCGGGCTAAGCTGGGGCTTCTTTGCAGGGTGCGTAGACACATGCTTGCGCTGGATGGGGAAAACAGAAAATGCCACAACAACGGTGTTCTATTTCGTCCTCTTCGGCACAATTACATGCGGCATGCACTTCCCCTTTGCAGAGATAAAGCCCAACAGTTTCTCACTGGATGCGTTTTGGATCATTATCGGGTTAAGCACAACGGGTTTACTCTCTCTGCTCGCAAAAACACAGAGCTTTCGCCTTGCCGAAGCCAGCCTCATCGCCCCGATCATGTATAGTATGATTATCTGGACGATGCTGTTTGATTATCTGTTCTGGGATAAAGTGCCAAGCATGAATGTTGTTTTAGGCGCCAGCATTATCATCACCAGCAACATCTTCATTCTCTATAGAGAAACAGCAATAAAAAAGAAAAAACATAATGTTGGTAAATAGCACGTTTACAAAGACGGCGGCACGCCCACAGCGTTAGCATTAGCCTCATTACTCATAATGGCTTCTGGCTCTGGCTGCACTGGCGTTGGCTCTGCTGATTTTGGCATATATTGCGGAAGAACTTCTTTAGAATAATCCATCATTTGATCCATAAGTCCACCTTCATTATAGCCATATACAGTGACACTTAAATCAGTCAACTTCGTATCTTGACCATTTAAAATTTGCACGTCCCAAGTATCATCTGGTTTCAAGGTCTCGCCAAAACGTGTTTCCGTACGCGCCCACGCTGTAAAATCAAGACCATCACCGGATGTTTGTAAGCGGTTATATACTGTGTCCTCACCTTCTTTAATTGCAACATGATGCGGTACTAAACCATTAATCTCATAATCCATATAGAGATGCGTACGTTCAACAATTATGTTCTGGTCTACAGATTTATCAAAACCAATAGTCACCGGAATACTGCCTGTTTGCTCTTTAATATCGGCAGTCATAACCGCAGTCACAGGATCTCTATCAATATCAGGTGTATTTTCTATTTTTTTATAAGCTTCATCCAACAAATTCCTGAACATTTCAGGGTTAAAAACACCATGCATACCTGGGCCAGTGAACTGAAAATTTGCCGCATTATTAAATGTATGCATCCGTTCATCTTGTCCCTCACGTAGAGAAATATCCACCGTTGCCATTTTTACAAGCGTTGATATCTCTTCTTTCATCAAGATAGGAAGGTTTTGTGCTTCTCTTTGCTCTTGCTCATACATCGCACCAGACACATAGCCAGCCTGCTCCGGCGCAGAAAATGATGTACCATCAATTTCCGAAGTATAGCCATTTTCATCTACATTCTTATGCTCTCTGATTTCAGCCATAACCAACGTGTGAAGCTGTTCAGGATGATCCATAAAATTCTTAAGCTGAGTTTGGACTGCTGGACTTTCTGCGTATTTTTCATTGTCCAACTGAATTTTTATTTCCCAATATTTTTCACCGATCACAGAATCATCAAGATCCTTTCCTTCACCGATTTTAAATGCATCAAATCGCCTGGAAAATTCTTTATCAACCAACCAATCCTGAACCAAGCCTTCATGCCCTTCCAAAGACGGGCTGGTATCATAATATTGATACATTTCTCCGCGATTAAATGGATTATCAGTCACTAAGGTAGGATTAACGCGACTACTATGTTCCTCAACATACGGCTCACCATCATTAACATTAGCCTCACCAACGACAATGCTAGTACGAGAGAAATCAGCAACCCGCGGCGCCTCAGTGCGTTGACTTTGCCCACTATTTCCAGCTGCTACAACATAAATAGGCATATCTTCTTGTTCAAAATGCTGCCTGTATAAATCTACATTATTTTTGTCAGACAATCCTGTGCCATGCAAAACCGCACCCATTCCAATCTCGGTACTCACTGACATGACATCATATTCAGACATTTGATCCAACATGGCCTTATCAGCGCCCAAAGGGTTCGCCCGAATAAGATCAACTGTTAAATCTTTATTTCCTGTAAAATCTCTTAATATATTCTGATGAATTCCACGTGCGACTTCGCCGTGTCGGCCGTACAGGCTCAACAAGCTACTCGCTTCAACATTTTCGAAATGTGCGTATTTACCCACAAAAACCACCTAGATATTATAACCGCTTTTATTTTTCACTATATTAGCAGTTATTAAGGTGAATATACAAATTTCTTTTCAAGAAACCACGATACAAGCGCATCTACGCGCTCGAACCGTCTGCATAGCAGAGATAAAAATATTATGAATGATTAATAACGTTGAAAACCGTGTTTATTATACAGACCAACAATCTCGTCATCGCCATCTTGATCATAAAGAATGTAAAACAAACCATCCTTTGAGGATACCGTGATCTCAAAGACATGATCCATGAACTGTAGAACGCGGAAACGATCAATGCCAGACATGCGCATGAACTGATCACCAACTTCTAAAACCGGAATATTATCTCTATTCGTATATTGATCCACTACAATATTGGCAGCATAGAGATCATGCATAACGCGTTTTTCATCACCATCTTCTTTAATCCAATCTTCAGGCGTCCAGTCGTCGCCCATCCACAAAGAACTCTGTCTAATTTGTTCTTCACCCAAATAAGGCTTAAAATCATCACCGCTCCACGGCTTTGAAGAACAGGCACTCAATGAAATGGCTGCAAAAACCATCAAAAAACTAAATTTACGCATTATTTAATATCCCTTAAATTCCATATTATCTTATCAATAACATCTTAACGGATTATATGGTATCCTAAAAACATGACAAATGCCATTGGAATAGCATTAACAGGATTAAATTCAGCGTCACTACGCTTAAGTGCCAGTGCCTCAAACATCGCCAATGTAAGTACGGCTGGCTCTCTGACAGATACGGATCACGCACCATACACGCCGATCACCACGCAATCCACAGCTTTGGGAACAATAGGCGGTGTACATACAGAATTTATTGCGCAAGAACCGGCCTTTACCCCTGCTTATGATCCTGACTCACCCTTTGCAGATGAAAACGGCCTGATCGGCGTTCCCAACGTCAGCTTGGCAGAAGAAGTGGTGAATTTAAAGCTGGCTGCTTTGTCCTATAAAGCGAATTTAAGCACCATAAAAGTGGCTGGAGAGCTGTTTGATGAACTGCTCGATACATTTCGAGATAATTAGGGAACATACTCGAAATCTCTAAAGTATAAAATCGTATTTCCCCTTGATCAGACCCTATTATTCCTGACACACTCATAGCTATGAAAATTGTGTTTATTGGCTATGACTACACATTGGATATCGCCCAACGATTAATCGCGGATGGGCATGAGATTATCCATATGTTCACCTTCCCCTGTGATGATGTATTTTCCTCTAATACACAGATCAACGCATTTGCCGCGCATTTCGACATTTCAATTTCTGATCATGCAATCACATCCAACGATATTAACACACTCATCGAACAAGGGTGCGAGGTCTTTCTCTGCGCAGGGTATCCAAAAAAAGTTCCCATAATCGATAACGATAAAGCCTATGGCATTAACCTACACCCCAGCCTTCTGCCCCGTGCACGCGGCATTATGCCCCTGCCCTTTATTATCATGCGCGACCCCGAGGCCGCTGGCTTTACAGTCCATAAGCTGGCCGCAAATTTTGATGCCGGTGACATTTTATATCAAGAAGCCACCCCCATCAATAAATACACTGACGTTGAAACACTCAGCGCTCGTATAGCGGTGCGCGCACCTGATGCAGTATCAATGATCATCAAAGACATCAAGACATATTGGGATAATGCAACCCCGCAAGAGAATGACAACGCATCATCCTACAACACGCCAGATACAGACATGCGCCAATTAGACTGGGACGATACAGCTGAAAATTTACGGTTAAAAGGGTGTGCCTTTGGTCGCTTTGGCGTGACGGCTGTGGTCACAAATAATATGAGCGAAACGCAAGACCTTGCTATCTTCCAATTCACAACATGGCAAGAAAACCATGACCATGAAGCAGGTCTATTAATACGATCATCTCCCAGAGAAATCGTAATCAGCATTCAAGACGGATATATCTGCCTAAAAGAATTTCAAGTCATTGAATAATGGCCTATCCCCCATAATTGAGACTCTGTATAAAAATGACACAAGCTCTGTATTTATAAGGACAGTACATAGTATAGTCATCTGTAATTAACCTGCCATGACTGAAAGCTGAGTACTATCCCGTGTCACATATGCACACCCATCATCTTCTAAAAGCCCTGTTATGCCTTGCTTTTGTCATGATAAGCACGACGTCGCATGCCTTAGAGGTGAAGCAAGTGCGCTTCGGGGCACATCCCGGTAAAGTACGGATGGTTTTGGACATCAGTGATGTCACAGATTATCGCGCCTTTGTCCTGTCCTCCCCCTATCGTATGGTTATTGACCTGCCAACATTTAAATGGACAGCCGGACGCGTTCAAAAACCAAAACAGGCGATGATATCCGATATCAGACAAGGCAAACTCGTCCCCGGTATATCGCGTATTGTCTTTGACCTTGAACAACCCATTACAATACAATCCGCATTCCTGCTGCCCAAACAAGGCGCAAAAGAAAACCGCATTGTAATTGATTATAAAATCACCACACCGCAAGAATTCCACGCCGCAAAAAGCATTATTCACGGCACATTGAAAGTCGAAGACTATCAAACAAACACAGGAAACACTGCATATAATGCAGACGTGCCGCGCCCACCTGCCAACACAGCCAGACCATTATATCCATCGCGCGAAAAGCCGTTGATCATTATCGATCCCGGCCATGGCGGGCAAGACCCCGGAGCCATAGGACATAACCGAATTTATGAAAAGAACGTTGTTCTGGCCTTAGCAAAGCAATTGAAAAAACGCCTGCTTGCCTCCGGTAAATATCGTGTTCTGTTGACGCGTGAACGTGATGTCTTTGTCCGCCTGAAAAATCGCGTCAAATTCGCACGTAAACATGGCGGAGATTTGTTTGTTTCAATCCACGCTGACTCTATCCATAAACCCAGTGTACACGGCACATCCGTCTACACATTATCGAAAAAAGCATCCGATGCACAAACAGCAAAACTGGCCGAAAAAGAAAACCAAGCCGACTTAATTGGTGGCGTAGGCCTTAGCGTTGAAGATGAACAAGTCGCCTTTATTCTCGGGGATTTCTTAATGAATGACACGATGAACCAGTCAAAGTTCTTTGCAAATAAGCTGGTCTCGAAATTGAAATCCCATAAGATTTATACACTGCAAAACCCGCATCGCTACGCTGGATTTGCAGTTTTAAAAGCCCCTGATATTCCCTCTATTTTGATTGAAGCTGGCTTCATGTCCAACAGAAAAGAAGCCACGCTCCTCAACCAAAGTGCGCATAGGAAGAAAATGGCCGTGGCCATACATGCCGGTATTGATAGTTATTTCAACTATGTCTACAAAAACGAGCAGCATTAAAGCTCCACCAAAGTGCAGCCCCCAACTTCGCTATGCTCAATCAAAACATCACATAATTTATTGCCATGTGAATAGCTAGTAATCGCCCCGATAATACGGTAATACGTTTTATCACCGACTTTTATTTTATAGATATAGATCGGCACACTACCCAAAATATCCGGATATTTCTTCCATAGATTTTTTTGCTCCGCCTGTGCATTTTTAAACGCACCCAATGAACCAACATGAACAAATAACCCACGCAATATCTCTCCGGTAGCAACATCCAAGCCATCCGTCACAACAGGCAATGGTGCGTCCTCCACCACGTTCGCAACGACAGGCGCGCCTGAGGCCGGCTCTATATCATCAACAGCATCACCACTCATCGCAATGTCTTGCACGGCTTGCATTTCAGGCAGAATAATATTTATATCCGTCACAATTGGATTCTCCACTGTAAGAACGACATCAACAACAGGCGTCTCTTCATCCCAGAAAGGCACCGCTTTTATCACATACGATCCCAATGTGAGAGCCGAGAAAACATAGTAACCATCATATTCACTACTGGCAGAGGTCACTTCCTCACCCGTATTTGCATCAAGCAATAAAATCTCTAAACCTGGCACAGCTTTTTGAGGGTCGTCGCCGCTTGACGCATACACAAATCCATCAATCTCGCCCAATTGTTCAAACCCAATATCAAGTGAAGCAACCGCGCCGCTGCGCGGAATAATCGTTACATAATCATCATATGGCCTAATATAAATACTAGATAAACTACGGTTATCTAACCATAATCTTGTTATCCCCTCTGCCAATCCATTGACAAACAGAGATCCGTTCTCATCCGTATATCCATCAATAGCCCCACGATTGGAACGAAACGCAATATGTTGAATAGGCTTTTCACCCTCATCATATTTTCGATTCCCGTTCTCATCCAGATACGCCCGCAAACCAACAGATCCCAAACCACTGTCACGAGCGCTAACCATTTGATATTTCCCATGATGATCTGGCTGAAATCCGGTTCTAAAAGTAACACCGCCAAAATAGTTATCTTGCGTGCTACCACCTGCATTCAAATCAATCGAATAATTTTCAAATTGCTTAGAATAACGAACATCCAGCGTAGTAGAATGCGCAGGGAAATCATAAACACCATTCAACCGCAAAGAGCTACGCGGCGAAAGGGTTTTAATCGCAGAAACATTAAAATTACGAAACGTATCTTGCGTACCGCTTTGTAAATCATAGCGAAGATTTCCGCGAACACGCCAACTTAATACACTGGTTAATACCGCAAGATCACCTATGAAATCTTCCTGTGATTTAGCATCTGAAAGCGTCCGCTCCAAAGTATTCGTCAAACGCACACCAGACAAATTAGTTGATATACGTGTATTCAAAACAAGTTCATCTTCTTTGTTTTGATATTTGTTCTTCTCTGCTCCGGCACTAACCGAAACAATTTTAAAGTTCTTATTCGCATCAATCGTAGAAATAGAGGTAATATCCTTATCATCCGCATCGAACCCTTCATAGGCAGTATGCCCCACCGTAACATTCGCGCCCATAACCCGCGTTGATACTTCCACATCATAACCACTGCGCCCTTCATTGGCGCTCATTAACTGCACTTTGGTTTTAAGACCAATAAACGCCATAACAGCTGAAACACCAACAGAGGTTTGCCTGCTATTAAGGTTACTGGTTGAATCTTCACCTGTATATATATTCGCCCCGACCGTGAGATAATTTTTAACACCATAAGAAATTTGCGCACTCCCCCCGAATTCAGAACTAGACTCACTGTTTTCTGCAATTGGAATAAGATCTGCTTCTGGTTGCCCAACTGCAAAAGCATAGCGCATATCGCCTTTTTGCAACATCTTAGGCCCTCTTACGATACGCTGCGTTTGGGTGCGTTTTTGCCCTTCAGGTCCGGATAAAACAATTTGGAACAAGTTAAACCCGCGCGTAAGCTCTATATTTTCGAAATTATAACGCCCCCCTGCATCAATTTCCTGAAAAGCAATGAAATAACCATTTCGGTATAATTCAGCATCCCAACCAATCGGTGCATCCCCATCAACATTATATTTTTCCGAGCCAAAAGATTGAGCAAAGCCAAGCTCAGAATCAGAAGACACAGAGATACCGCGCCCCCTTTTACGTCCCACAATCAGAGGAACGTCAGGAAAGCTAACGTCACCAAAAGAAACCTTTCCTGCCTTTAAAGGGCCCAAAAGTTCCTGCCCGGGATCACGCTTTTGGAATGAAAGCTGCGCATTAGTAAACTTCGGATCTTGGTCCGTTCCAACAAAACCGGACAGTAACAATTTCGCACTGGACTGCAATGCATCTGCATGGGCCTGCACAGAAAAATCCGTTGTTGCACTGCGGCTTGTTTTATCACCGCGCCCTGTAATAGATTGTTGCCAAACGATACTGGGCTTCGTCCACCATTTATAAGGAATCAAAGTATCTTTATCATATGGAATCTGAACGCTTTGACGGCCACCCAAAGCACCACCACGTTTTTTACGCGCCTCATCCTCTTCAAACGGAAACATTTTATCCCACGTTACAAAAATCCTAAGCGTACTAAGGTCTAATCTGATTTTAACGCCCAACCATTCCTCAAGCAAAGCAACCTGCACATAAATATCCTCAAAATGTGCCTCCGCACCGCCAGCAGGAATATCGAACTCCGCTCCATTTACGAAAACAATATTTCTGTTTAGATCTAGCTGAAAAACGTTTTTTTCTTCGCGAAACCAACCATCAGCCGTTCCTTCTGCCGGATTGGCGCGAATTGCAAAACTCAAAGCACGAGAGAATGATGATAGAGGCAAAACCGCATGATCAAGTCTTGCCCCTTCCGGAATATAAGCAATAAACCCTCTATTTCTAAGACTCTCATTCACATGAAGTTCAAGAATCAAAAGCTCTTCTTCCGGACGCTCCATCTGGGTAACGGCCGCAACAACCCGTTCGGTAAATATCAAACCGAAGAAGCAACACATTATAACGATGACCAAAACTTTCGAAAAAGCCCTGATATATCCAATTGGCATGGGCATAACACGTTTTTAAAATGACGCAAAATCGCGCCTTAAGAATAATTTATGGCACAGCAATTAAAACTGTATCGATAGGGTCTTGTTCAGAAATATCCCTATTATACAATTTCACCCTAACACTACCTCCAGATTTTAAATCTTTGTGATCAAGCAATTCTAAAATAATACGATGATGACGCAGATCCAGCTCGCGATAAACATAAATAGTACGACGCACAGCGGCCTTAGTTTCTGATCCATCCTGTGCAATATAATCAGCCTCTACAAAAATATTGCCCTGACCATTCCCACGACGTGCCAAATCTAATGATATTTCAGGACGCCCATCTTTATTTTTCCCCAAAGCCAAATTCCCCATAGAAACTTCAGTTTTAATCTCCCCCTTGGAAATAATAACCGGAATCGCCATTGCATAAGACATTTGTGCTTTCAAACGCGCCCTATTATCCGGTGTGGCATCCTTGTTTAATTCCGTACGCCGGCTTACATCTTCCAAAAATTCAATATGTGCGTGATATTCACCGTCTGCAGTATCTTGCGGGAAACGTGCCATGATCCGTACAATTTGCTTTGCCCCTGGTTTCAAATCAAACTTTCTAGGCACAAAACGTAACATCCGTTTTGCCGAATAATCAAAATTATCAACCCGCATTGTACTCCCTGCCTCAGTCATCACCAGATTTTCAATCGACAAAGAATAAGATCGAGCAATACTGGACATATTCGTGACCCTGATTTCTTGAACCGGTTTTTGATCCGTAACATCTATACGCGTTGGCGAGAAAAACAAAACCGTTTCCGCCTGCACCGGCGCAAAGGTCACACCAACCAAAAACATCGTTAAAAAAGAAAGAAGTAGATGAATACGCATAATTTTTAAATTCCGTTCTATTAAATAAAATATTAAAATTTAGTGTGAAACTTATCGATCCGAGCCAGCATTTACTGCACCACCACCGATAATGTAATTGGGGTTCCTGACCCCGTTGTATTATAGACATGGTCTGTAGGCAATGTAATCGGCGTAGAAATAACGATCTCTCCCCCAATAAAAACATCAGGATCAGGTAAAGCATCCATATCAATAGTCGTAGTCACCGCGTCACCACCACCAATACCCTGACAACTTATGCCACTGCCAAAAGCAACACCGGTGGTTACAGCAATTTCAATATTTTCAATTGTCAAAGATGTTGCTGTTGGATCAGTCATTAACGCACTTGTCACACATTTAACGTCAACAATTCCGGTATTGGGCAATGTAATACGAACATGCCCCGCGGTCTCGCCACCATTAGAGGTCATACCAAAGCCTGATATTTGAACATTTCCATCCGTCCCCAGCCGTATCCGCGCATTATATGTTGTGGCAAAATCAACCGAGCCAAAATCAACTGAAGAAATTAAATTAATGACCTGCGCACGTGCCAAAGAACTGCCCCCTGCCATAATGGCAAAGCACAACATAAGTAAAGTAACGATTCTATAAAGCCGCAAGCCTCTCACATTCTTCACCTTAAAACAAAAAAGCCGCGGACATAAACATCCCGCAGCTTCCAAAACTTATACCATAATGGTTAAATCCTATTGATAAACAATTCTGAATGTTATGGGGGTACCTGATGTAGTATCATAAGGCGTCGAACCACTACTTGAAGTAAAATCAGAAGCTTCGATATCCAAACGCGCACCAATGAAAAGTGTTGGGTCGTTTGAAACAGAAGTATCAATTGTAACACTACTTGAACCGATACCAGCACATGTATTAGTTGCAGCACTATATGTCGCAGCACTTACATCCCATTTCACTTGATTAATCTCTACGTTACGCGTACCATCACTGATATTCGCCGTTGCATCACATGTAATATCAATCGTACCCGTCGATGACGTTATAGCCAATTCACCGGCAGTATTCGTGCCTGATGCCGTCAAGTTTGTTTGCGTTGTAAATGCGCCATTCCCGTCTGGGCCAAGCTCATACACACCGACATAAGATCCTGAAAAATCAATAACACCAAAATCAAGATTTGAATTATTTACCACAGTAACCGCAGCAGATGCTGTTAATGTTGCAGTAATATCGGTGTCTGTTGCGTTTACATTCGCGACACCTAAACCAAGAACACCAAAAACCGATGTTGCCAGCAGAAGTTTACTACTTCTCTTCATTGTTTTTCTCCTCAAAACAGATAACTTTTTCATATAAAATTCATACCATAAAAATATGTAATACAAAATACAGTAACCCAAAATAAAGATATAGTCTACCTGTTCTGCTATAAAAACGCACAACAAGCTGTTCGTAACATTGCAATTTTCGCGTATTGCCTAGGCTCACCGCCAGAGAACCTGCAATATATTATCTTCACTTTAATTGAATTAGATCACGCGCAGCATTTGCCCCCTTTACGTAATGCACAGCTCCGAGTAATCTCGATAAATAACCGCCACCAAAAGATAGATATCAAAAATCAGGTTAAACCATGACACGTGCAATAAATAACTATCTTCGGAAAACCATATATATGATTCTCGTGGCATTGTTCGCGATCAGCCCCGCTGTGGCAGAGACACCTTCTGAAAATACCAATCATCTTATAGACACCTTCAGCCCCTATTTGCAGCAACATGCACATAACCCTGTAGACTGGTATCCATGGGGGGCGGAAGCACTGGAAAAAGCACGCCGCGAAAATAAGCCCATCCTAATCAGTATCGGATATTCCACCTGTTACTGGTGTCACGTCTTAGAACGCGAAGTCTTCACACAAGACGACGCAGCAAAAATTATGAATGAGCATTTTATCAATATCAAAATCGACCGCGAAGTGCGTCCCGACATTGATGAAATATATATGACCGCAACACAGCTTATAACAGGCCGCGGCGGTTGGCCGAATAATTTAGTTTTAACCCACGATCTAAAACCATTTGCCGCGGTTACCTATCTGCCCAAAAAGCGTTGGATAGAGATGATGCTTAAAACATCCGATACATGGAAAAACAACCGTCCACAAATTGATGCCCAAGCCAATAAAGTAACGAACGCCCTACGAAATGCTTTATCGGGCAAACAACCTTTATTGGCCAGCCTACCTGCAGAAAACCTCGCGCAGAAAATCTATGCAGCAAAGACACGTGCCTATGATAATCGCAATGGCGGCTTTGGCACAGGCATGAAATTCCCACAGGAAACAGGGATGTTATTTTTGCTGGATCATGCGCGTAATACCAAAACCCCACAAGCCCTAGAGATGGTGAAGAACACCGTCAATAATATGCTGCGCGGTGGCATTCACGATCATATAGGTGGCGGATTTCATCGATATGCCACTGACGCCCAATGGCGCATCCCGCATTTCGAGAAGATGCTTTATAACCAAGCCCTAATGGCGCTGGTCTTGGCGCAGCTTTATGAAGAAACGAACGCGCCGCGCTATAAACACGCCCTCACCCGCTTGCTGAATTATATCGCGCGTGACATGACAGATAAAGGTGGCGCATTTTACAGCGCACAAGACGCAGAGACCAACGCCGTTGAGGGCGCTTATTACGTTTGGAATGAAACCGAATTACAAAAAGTCTTAGCGGAAAATGAGTATGACTCCTTAATATCCGCCTACAAAACACAAAACCCACCTCATTTTTCAGGGCATAAACATCCTGACGGTGACGTGCTTTACCGCAGCAAAGATTTATCCAGTGAAGCCGCACCGGAAACACTGGATCATATTTTTGCAAAGCTCCTCTCCGTGCGCCAAAAACGCGAAGCACCATTGCGCGATGATAAAATACTTAGCGCATGGAACGGCATGATGATTTATGCGTTGGCAGAATCAGCGCGTGTTTTGAACAATCCCGCTTATCTGAAACGCGCCGAGAAAGCCGCACAGTTTATTCTCACCAATATGAAACAAGAAGACGGGCGCCTCTACCGCATTTATATGAATGGGCAACCACATCAAAATGCCTTTCTTGAGGATTATGCATGGCTGGCACGGGGATTAATGGCTCTATACCGCGAAACAGGGAATGAACTATACAAAGCCGAAGCCATAAAACTCATAGAAACCGCCGATCACTACCTGCTAGACAAAAACTCCGGCGCATATTTTATGAGTGATGATTCAGATTCTCTGCTCATCCGCCTTAAAACCGGCCATGATGCCGGCTCCCTGCCCCCCGGAAATCCGGTTATGGCACATGCATTCGTTGATTTATATGCAGCCACCAACGAACAAATTTGGAAAGATAAACTAACCGACATTGTCAGCGCCTTCGGACAAGATATCATCAACAATCCAACCATATACAGCCACATGATCCACGCAATGATGCGTATGGAAAACCCTAAGATGGCTACGGCAAAGCCAAAACCATCAACAGCGAGTGATGCGCCTCCCTCTATAGAATCAAAAAACAAGGTTAATGTGCAGGCGCAAATCATACAGAAGCAATCCACCGACACACATAAATCCATCACAGTAACCATCAAGATCGACGATGGCTGGCACCTGAATGCAAACCCTGCCAGCCTCGACTTTCTAATCCCGACTGTGGTTGATATTCAAAGCGAACAAAAATCGACCGTGCAAGTCGATTACCCAAAAGCACACGCCATGAGAACATCGCTAGGCGCGATCAACATTTACAAAGATACAATCGAAATAAACGCTGTCATAAACTCTGAGCAAACGATAGAGACCTCAAAAATACGCGCCCTGATACAAGTGCAGGCCTGTCAGGAAGATACCTGCTATCCCCCGTCTCAAATCACTGTAGAGGTTTCGGATTAGCGTTCAGTCTTCACAATCTAAAAAAGACAACACATTCAGATTATAAAGCTGTGTTATCAATGTGATAACTGCATTTTTCTCACCCAAATCATCAAGGGTTTTTATAGATATAATCTCGTTACGATTAAGCGTTTCGATCAGAGCTTTATGCGCGGGCGCACTTGAAATCACCTCACCATACACCGCCAGATTAAGCGCCCCGTCAGACGCGGTGGTGATAGAGAGCTTTATATGCTCAGGCCTATGCAGCACTCCACCCTTTTGCAAAGCATCCAGAACATCTGCCTCTTCAAGCGGTTCATCACACAGTTCTATATTTTCAATATCCGTATAAGTCGGCGTAGAGAAATATTGCGCCATCCACAGGGAAAAATCATCTGATTGAAGCGCACCAATTAAATCGTTACGTATCGTATTTTGTTCTTGCGGTGATATAGAGAATGCACCGCTATCCGCGCCCATTTCTGCACCAATATATCGTTTATCACGGGACTCTTCTTCCTCCAAATAGGCTGCATATTCAGCCATCATTTCCGACATTTTCGGCCCCAGAAAACCAACGGAAAATGTCATTGCAGTTTCCAGCGTCACACCCTCATGCCCGAAATGGGGCGGGATATAAATCACATCGCCCATACGCACCTCAAACTCTTCACCCTCAAATCCGTTTTTAAGAACCTTGATATCCATGCCTTCAATATAGTTCTTATCCATCACAGGATCAGCGCTTAGCTTCCATTTACGCACGCCTATGCCCTGAATGAGAAAAGTGTGGTAACTATCCGTATGCGGACCCACACTGCCCCCCGGCGCGGAATAGCTCACCATAATATCATCCAACAACCAACGCGGAGAAAAATGGAAATTCTCTAACAACTTGGCGGTCTCCGTGTGATATTGCTCAACATTTTGAACAAGCAAACTCCAATCACGCTCCCCCAGCTCCGAAAAACGGCTCTCGTCAAAGGGGCCATGCTCACACTCCCATTGCTGCCCCGACGAATCATTGGTCACAATGCGAGACTTAATATCCTCCTCCAACGCCAACCCCGCCATGGTATCACCATCAACAAAGGTCTCCATTAAGGCAGAATCAACAAAATTACGGACAATAAAGGGCTTTTTACCCCAATACGTCTTATAAAATGCATCTGCCGTCGGGAATTTGTCTAAAATCATGTAATTTTCCAATATTCTGGTTTATGAATGCACTTATAAACGTATTATGCTGAGAACGCGAAAGAAATGTTGTTGTTTTATTTTGCTGTTGCAGCAGGCACAAACAACGACGAATAGTTTCACTATTTTAGGAGAGCAGTAACGCACTGCAACAGTAAAAGGAAGCAACAAATGAAGATATGGGTTGATGCAGATGCCTGCCCCAAGGTAATTAAAGATATCCTGTTTCGCGTGGCGGAGCGCACGAAAATATCTGTCATTCTGGTGGCTAATCAACGGCTACATATACCGCACTCCGAGTATATCGAGATGATACAGGTTGGCGAAGGGCCGGACATTGCCGATGATGAAATCGCCCTGCAATGCACCCCCGAGGATTTGGTAATCACTGCAGATATACCGCTCGCCGCGCGCGTGGTTAAAAAAGGCGCCATCGCTCTAGACCCGAGGGGCAGTATCTATGACAGCAATAATATCGGGGAAATCCTGAATATGCGTGATTTCATGGATAACTTGCGCGGCAGCGGCGTTGAAACCGGTGGCCCCAAAAGCTTCGGCCAGAAAGAGCGCCAAAACTTCGCCAACGCACTGGATAAATTCATCGCGCAGAGAGGGTGAGAAGATACACCTCTATGACTTAACATAGACACTTCAACATATTTATGGTTAATATATGCAAATCATGGACAAGACATCGACACATTCCGAAACAACGCCAAACACGCAGAGCACAACGCCCGCGGCAAATGCACACTATACGATTCAAGAATACCGTATCGAACAGCTGGAAAAACAACTAGCGGACATAAACGCACAAACCAAAACCACCCCCACCATCGGAGTCAGCGTCGCCGATATGAACCAGATGTATAGTAATCACTTACATACAATAGATTTAATCCTTGGCGTTGTTGCATTCTTCATTCTACTTGCCGGTGGGGTATTTGGATGGATCGGCTATCCTCAGATTCTAAAAATGATACAACGCAATGTTGATAAAAATGTAGCAACAGCAACAAAATCGGCGATAGAGACAGCAGTCGCACCATTAAGAGAAGAATATCAAAACCTTCTTGCCGAACAAGAAAAACAAGAAAAACAAATTGAAGAACAAAATAAACAGATTCAAACCGATCATCATGTAGCACAAGCATATAGAGCATATGATGAAAAAAAATACAAAGAAGCCCACTCACACCTCGACAAAGCCATTGAACTTGATCCCACTAGTGCCAATATTTATATTAACAGAAGCGCGGTGCATATTCACCTTAAACAATATAAAGCCTCAATAACAGACTCAAATAAAGCCATTGAACTTGATCCCAATAGTGCCAATGCTTATTATAATAAAGCATGCGCCTATTCCCTAATGGAAAAGCCTATATCAGAAACCCTAGGCCTTCTAAAAAGAGCTATAGAACTAGATGAAAAATATATTCACATGGCAGGTGAAGAGGACGATTTTAAATCGCTGAGAAAGAATCCGAAATTCCGTAAATTGGTTGGATTAGACGATAAAAAATAACGCCGCCGCCACATTCACAAAATCATAACTATAACTTAAATTTTTGGAGCTTCAACCGGAGCGGCCACAGCAGAGATTTCAAGCGTTTCTATTGCTTCCGGCACAGTCGTTTCAGCGGCGACTTCGGGTTTTTCAGGAACGCCTGTTGTCTCCAACACCCGCACAACATCAGCTGTCACATGTTCTGCAACATCTTTCGCGGTGCGCTCTATATGTTGCATTTCATAACCCTTACGATCCATAGAAGGTGTCGTAAAATTTAGCGTATTCAATAGAATAACCGTACTGTGATCATATGCAGGATGATCAGCAGAGAGATCACCGTTCACAAGCTTATCGCCATAGATCTTATCCGCCGTATGCTGCATTTCCTCAACAACCGTGCTTAAGAAAGCCGCGCGCGCCTCCTCATTCGTATCTTCGGGGTTTTGCCCCACCATAAGACGTTGAAACGGGTTGTGGTACAGCATCACAGCCTCATCCCCCTTAATGCCTGCCTCGAGGGTGCTCCATGCGGCACCGTTTACATTCTCTCTTCTAAAATCGGCCAGAGATTTGTGGTTTACACTCACATCATCTCCACTAAATGTTTCCAAACCATACACTTCAGAGTAAATATCAGCGATACCTTTCGCAACGGCACTGCGCACATCATATTGTTCTACGACTTCTTCCATGCTGTTCACATTGTTACCGGAGCGAAGAGTGCTCAAACCGTCCATAATTTCATGAGATTCAGAGATGCGTTGCGTGATTTCCGCGCGTTTTTCACTTTCCCAATCTTTATAGGTTTGATTATCATCAAGAGCATAGAAAATATTAATCCCTGCCATTTCAGAAAAATCTATACTCCTATGGTCCAAATAGAAACGCGCATGATCCGCCATCAACGCTTCTTCGTTATTATCCAGCATGGTATACGCCACACCCAACAGAATTTCCGAATTGGCATCAGGGTATTTTTGCCTGATTTCCAGACTGACATCTCCATCACTAACCAGATTCACCGCATCATCAAGGGAAAACCCTTCAAGCTCAGGCCGTGCATCAATAATCTTAGCTATAGTCCGACGATCAATTTCACCGGATCTGATACGTGCCTCAAACTCAGCCCTCGTATCTATATCTGCCGGAGCATCAGAATTTTTAAGGTGCGCATCAATAACCTGATTTTTGGCACTAACCATCTTCCCATTGATTCGTGAATTATATCCAATATCGGAACCAGCCTCTCTAAACGCACGCTTAAGCATACCGTTTATCATTGGATCAATTTTTCTCGTGAGGTCAGTATATTCTTCGCCTGATGCCGTTCTTTTCCCGACACCTTCCGCAATTTCAAGGCCTTTTCTATAGGCGCGCTCAACACGAGGGTCGGTATCGCCTCCCCCCGAAACATCGACATGATCTGATGGATCTGTCGTATCCGCTACAATTTCATCGCTCATTATCACCCAAGTATTTATTTTTATAAAAGAAGTATAACATGCATTAATGCACTATACAAAATCTATAATATTGCCTCAATATTTCACGTAACTTCCGCAACCTTAAAATTGAGGCATATTTACTCAAATAATCACCCCATATCGAGTGTATTATCATGATTTTTATCCTGATCAAGCTGCACAATCACTTGCGTATTGGCAACCTTTGCAAAAGCTTCCATCAAGATATTCGCAGGCATAAAGGCCGCTTGCGCGCGCATATATCCAGCCGGATCACCACAATCATAAAACTTTGCATCATTTAATGGCGTAACACCAACACCGCCATCATTTGCGTAATGCCTGATAATGGCACTAAAGGAAACCTCCTTTAAGCCTGTCTTATCGCAATCCTCAACAGCTTTCACAAAATCATCGCCAAAGATATACCGCCCGCATGTCGCATTGCTGGAGATCGGCGATTCGTTTCCGGGTTTAATTTGGATCGTGTTTGTTATATGTGTACCATCATCCAGAATCCGCGTTTTCACAAAGGTAACATTATTGGGATTTTCAATATCAAGACTAGCCAGACGCGCCCCGACGGTTGTCATACCAGTCTTTGCAAAGCTATCCATCATTTGCATTAAGACAGGTGTATCATCAACCATAAGATCATCGGGCAATATAACACCAAACGCGCCTATATCCCTTTCCTTAACAAGCTTCGCAAGCGTGGAGGCTGGCCCTTCTTTATCATAGATAGGAACAATTTCTACGGATGTCCCACTGGTATTACCTCCCAAAAGATGGTTTCGACCATTCTGCAAAATTATTTTCTCTCTATCACCATTTCCATAGAATTGCTTTTCGAATAATTCTCTATCCTCAGGGCGACACGGAATGATAACGGCACGAATTCCCGATGCAATCGCTTCATCAACCGCATGCACAATAAGGGGCTTATCCCCGACAGGCAGGAAAGCCTTGGGAATTGCTTTAGTTGTCTCCCCCATGCGTGTTCCATACCCCCCGACAGGAATGATAACTGTATCAATTGATGCGTTAAATTCGTTTGTCACTATATTGTTCTGCTCTGCTTTTGTCATTGCTGTTCCCCGACCACTTGGCAGTGGCTGTTATCATTTTCGTTATAGTGTTGAATGCATAAAAAAAGCCCCACGAAATGCGGGACTCTGGATAGATCAATAATTTTTAGTGAAACACAGGGCAAACACAGCCCATTAAACACCGAAAGCATGATTTGCCCTCGCCTTGCGGCTGCGCATATGAAAAGACTCAGATACGTCCATCCGTCCAGAATAATGGACATATATGCTTGTAACTTTATCTCGTTCTGTCTCACGATTTTCAATTTCTCTTACTCTAATATGATTTCGAATACATATAACATATAACCAATCCATAAGTCCAGAATAATGGACATATAAATATACTTAGAATATAGCCCACGTTTTTCATGGCTTAAAAACCAACCTATCCTAGTAAAATCTCCGGTTCATCCGATGTAAATCTTTCCGCACCTGCCTCAATAGCCACTTGCGCATCTTCTTTGGTATTCACCTTATAAACATTAAGACGATATCCCGCCTCACGCACCGCTTGCCCAAATTTATCAGCCAAGTGTTCATCATTCACAACACCGCCATACAGATGGATATAATCCGGATCAACCTCTTTCGCAGCGCTTTCCCAATCATCAGATAAGTGCGTGTGAATCAAAAGCCCCGTATCAAGCGAGCCTTCAGAGAAGCGATCAATCGCAGCCAAACATTTCGGCGTAAAACTGGTAATAAGCGGTTGCCCACCAACGGCGAAGGACTGCTTGTTCAAACTATTGACGACAGCCTCTGCCAAAGCTTCCTCTGTCCCCGCTTCGCCCTTCAACTCAATTTGAGTGCGTATGCCATGTTCCGTGCAAAATGCCACGGCATCTTCAAATAAAGGAATCCTGTGCACATCGTCCGTTCCCGCAAAAGATTGGGCAACATTCACATTCAGTAAATCGCCTAGGGTACTTTCAGAAATCTTGATATTTTGGCCGGAACAGCCGGATAAATCGTCCGCATTGGCAATAACCAAATAATTATCAGCCGTTAAACGAACATCAAACTCAACCCATTTCAGATCAAGCTCTACTGCTTTTTCAAGCGCAGCCATAGTGCTTCCCGGTGCAGAATTCCCTGCACCTCTATGACCTACTATACAGCTCCGAACATTGTCCTCAGCCATAACACCAACCATTGTTGTTAAAACGCTAACCAATCCATATATCCAGAATAATGGACACATTTACTTCTTAGCGCATTCACGTGAAAAAAGTCAATAAAATAATGCTCATGCATCACGCAAAAAGACATCCGGAATATCACATGTGAATTTCTGACACCCAAGCGCAAGTGCTTTTTTGGCAGTTTCAGGGTGATTTAGGTGAAAACCATTAATGACACAACCAAAATCTATAATATCCTGAGCCAGATCTTTCTTCAGATATAACGCATGAACATGAACAAAATCACAGGATGAACGTGTCGCCAGCTCTTTCCAGTTCATGGTTTCCTCAACTTTCACCAAAATGCCGGTCTTATAAGGGCGTTTTGCCGTGTCCTTTAACATTTTCAGACATTGCGGAATAAAGCTGGTCACAAGGGGCAGAGAATCGTCAGGCGTATCTTTATAGAAATCATCCAGGACAGCGCCGGCTACCTCCACCAACAACGCTTCATCACCCGCATTAGGCTTCAGCTCCACTTGGCAATGCAGCCCCAGCGCTTTGGCCTCCGCCAAATAGGCTTCCAACGTTGGGATGGTGGCATGAAGGTCGTCCAATGCATAATGCTCCGCCACATTTACATCTTTGATATCGGCATAATTTGATTGTGATATTAACTGATCGATATGGGCACAGCGCATAAGGCTGTCATCATGAGAAATAATCGGCACGTGATCTTTGGTTAATCGAACATCAAACTCAACATGGCTTAACCCCAAATCATGCGCCACATTAAGCGCCGCAATAGTATTTTCAGGGGCAAGAACACCAGCCCCCCTATGGCCAATTATACGATCTATCATAGCTATATCCCTCTGCTTAACGACATAATGCGCAATATAGTCATGCTATTGCGCATCCGTCAAAAAAGAAATGAATAGAAGTGGAATTAATCGGCTTGCTTAACGCGGATTTTGTTTTTGCCGACTTTACTGCCGTGAAGCTCTTTAATCGCAATTTCGCCTTCATGCTCTAACGCCATCTCTACAAAGGCAAAGCCCTTGGACTTGCCGCTATCTTCATTGAGGACAAGGTTACACGCTTTGATATTGCCATAAGTTTTGAAGAGTTCGGCTATTTCTTGCTCACTAAGATCACGAGGTAAATTAAGGGCAATGAGTTTCATATTACGGCTCCGATGGACAAAAGATATGTGTGTGAGTACCATAGGTGTGCAATATTGCAAAGTTAAAAGGAGCGCGAACACTATGTCAGAGTTAAAAATCGATATCGAAACAATGGGACGTTTAGCCAGAGCCTTGGCCTTTATCGGATCCGACGGTGATCCGGCCGTGGTCGCATTGCGCGCTGCAGTGGCGAGCGAAGACCCCAAAGACATCAAGAACGCCCGCACCCTGTTTATGCGCATCAACGCCGGACACCGAAATGCGGCACTGGCGATGCTTATGGATCCTGATTAAGTTTCCTCAAACGCGCCCAAAGCGGGTTTATAGGAAACATTATGCACCGCAAGAGCGATGACGAGGCGCGTGGTATGTGGCATTAATTTTATTATTATAGCCCCTGTGGACAATGTATTAGTGCCTAAGAACCATACCAATCGCCTGCGTCACGTTGAATTTTGTTGACGCAGCGTACAAACAAGGCTTAGTATCTCCAAGTTTGATTATTAAATACCCGTTTTCCTTTCAATTTAGTCTGGTTTAACTGAGGTAATTCATTATCAGACAAAACAATTCAGCCACAAAGTTGTGACTGGAAATATACCGCGACTTGCAAAAGGAAAAATTACAATGGCAACAGGTACAGTAAAATGGTTTAACCCAACTAAGGGTTTTGGTTTCATCGAACCGACAGACGGCGGCCAAGATGTGTTTGTACACATCAGCGCAGTTGAAGCATCAGACCTTAACGGTTTGAATGAAGGTCAAAAGATCGAGTATGATATCCAAGAAGACAAAGGTAAGCAATCAGCTTCCAACTTGAAAGAAGCCGCTTAATTTAAACGCTTCTTATAAAGATTAGAAACACGGGTTACCTTTGGTTTCCCGTGTTTTTTTAAGCGCCAACCCCATTGGGCCAAGATAAATGACCCAGACGCTTAGCGTTTTGGGATTTCACAATATTGCCAAGAGAGTTTTTAGTATGAATAAAATAACTATGGAAGACTTAAAAAGCGGGATGTGCCGTTGGCCTTTTGGCAATACCGAGGATGAGGGGCTTTCTTTTTGTGGCAAGCCGAGCGATCCTGCGGCACCCTACTGTGAAGAACACACGATAATGGCGCAAGCCCCCAGCCGCAGACCTAAAACGACTTAGATTAGGTTTCCTACTAACGCGCCAAAGCGCGTTCATTGGAAACTTTATGCATCGCAAGAGCGGCAGCGATGGCGCGTGGTTTATTGTGATTATATAATATTGTAAAAATATAAAATATATAAGAGGGTATTATGACAGCTAAAATAAAAACCATTGATGTTGTTGAACTAAATATTCAAAAATGGGATGAAGATTACATATATCAAAAAAAATTAACAGAATCTCTAGACAATTGTGAGGGTGATTTTAACCAAGAAATAATCAATGAAATCGTCCTATGGAAGGTTAACCGCTATGCTGATGCTGGAAGCAATATTCTAGCCAAAATCAATAGCATCTCCAAAACAGATCGAAAAGAAAATACTGCACTAACGCAAGAGATACTAGAAGATCTACTCGCAATAAAAGGGTTTGGACTTCCTATGGCGACAACCTTGCTGCGCTTTAAAAACCCTTATATCTATCAACTCATAGATCAACGCGTCTATCGCTTTGTTTTTGGTTCGCCCATGCCTAAAACCACAAAGACCGATACACTAATTAAAATGTATCGTAATTATCTAAATCGAATACGAAAGGTGTGTGATAAACACGATATCGAATTTAGCAAGGCTGATCGCATCCTGTACCAAGCCGATATCGCTGAAAATAAAGATATAAAACTTAGCGGATATGGCAGTTAATAAAGAGGTCATCACGATTAGATTAACAACCAAAACCCTACCCCCCCGACACTTCCATCCATTGCGTTTCTGCGACCACCAAATCTGCCAACACTTTTCTGTGGGTTTCTTGGATTTTGGCGGTGTCGATGTTGGATTTTGTGTAGAAGCCATCTGCGCTCATTAAGGCTTCAAGCTCGGTTTTTTGAGTTTCCAATTTTGCTATTTCCTTTTCAAGCTTGGCAACCGCTTGCGGATTTACATCTGTGGTGGCTTTTACTGGCTCAACCGTATCCTTCTTCTTTTTCTTCTTTTTATCGCCCTTACGCTCATCACGGCGGGCTTGAATTGTGAACTTGCGGTAATCCTCCAGATCGCCGTCGAAATGCGTACACGCGCCATCTTTAACCAACCACAGGCGGTCAGCAACGCGTTCAATCATATTCGGATCATGGCTGACGATAATGATCGCGCCTTCATAGCCGTTCAAGGCCTGCACCAAGGCTTCACGCGCATCAATATCAAGGTGATTTGTCGGTTCATCCAGCAACAGAAGATGCGGAGCATCAAAGCTCATAAACGCGAACAGTAACCGCGCTTTTTCACCCCCGCTTAACGTGGAGATTTTATTATCCGATAGCTCTCTCGAAAATCCGAACGCGCCGAGTTTTGCGCGCACAACAGGCTCGCTCACCTCGGGGTATTTTTGGCGCATCATGGTCATCATTTCTTCATAGGCAGTGGCGTTTACGTCCAGCTCCTCTGTTTGATGCTGCGAGAAATAGCCGATGCGCAGCTTGTTGGAGCGGAAAAGCGACCCCTCCATCACGCCCAGCTTTCCGGCGATCAATTTCATCATCGTGGATTTACCATTCCCGTTCGCACCCAAAATAGCGATACGATCATCGCAATCAATGCTCTCATGAACATCACGCAGAATTGGATTTCCTTCCTCATAACCAACATCGGCGCGATCAATCGACACCATCGGCGAGGCAATTTTATCAGGGTTAGGGAAGGTGAAGGTAACGGCTCTATGGGCGATCACGGCGTCCACAATATCCATGCGCTCCAAGGCTTTCATGCGGCTTTGTGCTTGGCTGGCCTTACTGGCCTGCGCCTTAAAGCGATCAACGAATTTTTGCATATGCGCACGTTCTGCTTGTTGCTTTTCGAACATTTTCTGCTGCAAGCCGAGGCGTTCTGCACGCTCACGCTCAAACGTGTCATAATTACCCGTATACATCGTCAGTTGTTGATTATCAACATGGACGACATGGTCAATACATTTATTCAAGACTTCACGGTCATGCGAAATAATCAAAAGCGTATGCGGGTATGCCGCCAAATAGGCTTCTAACCACATAATAGCTTCCAGATCCAAATGATTGGTCGGCTCATCAAGCAGCAGGATTTCCGGTTCCACAAACAACGCGGCCGCCAAAGCCACCCGCATGCGCCACCCACCACTAAAGGAGGAGAAAGACTCTTGTAATTGTTCTTCCTTAAAGCCAAGGCCAGTTAATAGACGCGCCGCTTTTGAGGGCGCGGAATACGCGTCCATATCAGAGAGTTTCTCATATATTTCGGCAATTTTATTGGGGTCTTCTTCGGTTTCCGTTGCTTTCCAAAGCTGCGCCATTTCTTCATCAGCGGCCAAAACGATATCAAGCAACGCGTCGTCTGTTTCTTCTATATCCTGACGCACCATGCCTAGTTTTTGGCTGGAGGGATAGCTTACCGTGCCACCATCCGCCTGCAATTCACCGGCGATCAATTTGAACAGAGTAGACTTCCCTGCGCCGTTCAGGCCAATAACGCCGGCCTTCCAGCCATCCATAATATTGATGCTGCATTCATCTAGAATCGTGCGTGCACCTATTTTATAGGTCAATTTTGATACAGTTAACATTATGGTCTACTCCTTGGCTCAGGAGCTTATGCCACACAATAGACAGAAGAGGAAGTATTCTTAATAAAACACTCCATCAACATAAATTTGGAAACGCATCATTCTACATTTTTGCCTGCTCGGAGACGGCATATTCAATGATAGCACCTGCAACATCCACGCCGGATATATCTTCCAGTCCCCATGTACCACCAAAGTTTGGTGCAACATTGATTTCAATGACAAGCGGCCCCCTGTTTGAGCGAATAAGGTCAACCCCCGCGATATTAATACCAATCGCCTTAACCGCATCCAAAGCGACTTTTTCTTCTTCTGCGCTTAATTTGAGAGATTTACTCTGACCTCCCAAAGCAATATTTGCACGGAAGTCACCATCACTGGAGCTTCGCTCCATCGCAGCAACAACTTTACCACCCACAACAAACGCCCGAATATCACTACCCGAGGATTCCTCGATAAACTTCTGAACAATCAGCGGGGTTGAAAGCTGCTTAAAGGTTTTAAGCAAATAAACCGCTTCCTTCGCATCTCTGGCTAAGAAAACACCAATACCTTCCGTGCCTTCAACCAGTTTTACAATAATAGGCGCGCCACCAACCCGCTCAACCATCGTATCGAAATCTTTTTTCGCATAAGCGATACCCGTTGATGGAAATGGAACATCTTTTTTGAGAAGACGCTGCATACAACGCATCTTGTCACGACCAACCTCTAAGACAAATGCCCTATCCGATGTATAGACATGCATAGATTGAAACTGCCTGAGAATAGTAAAGCCATATTGCGTATGAGGTGTATCAATGCGCGGAAGAATAATATCAAACGCATTACCTATCGGCCTTTCATCGTAATAAATATCCGGAGAGTCAGTACAAACATGCAAACTACACTGGGACAGAGATAATATCTCCGCGCTATGCCCACGCTCTTCCGCCGCATCAAATAAACGGTTATCCTCTTCTTCATTCCCTGTCGTTAAGATCCCTATTCTCATTTTCAACCCCTATCATCAAAATTATCATGCATGGTAAGAAAATAATGCATTCATTAATTTAGTTCTGAGTCACTCTCGGAACAGCCCCTAATTATATTGTTATAATCTTACACATAGGGATTCTGCGGCAGAGTTTAGCCTTTTAATTATAAATTAGCAATTCGATGGGGTTTTAAGCCTTCAAGGAGTAGTTGAATGCCCATTATCATTGTCCCTTAACAAAATTAAGGCACATAAACCATTTTATCTTTGCTTAATATGGGATAATTTTGCTAATCTAAAAGAAAATAAAGGAGATTAAAATGGGCACAGGGTTAGCGGCAAATATCGAGATTTTCTCGGATGGTGAAACTATATTTATACATAATGCAAATTTTGAAGAATGCGCACCGACTGCAGCAGCAGAAGAAATCGTAACAAAGCTTTATACTGATGAGATTATGGCCAAGATAGATGAACTGCAAGAACAGGGCGCAGAGGTTGTTTATCAGCTATCCCTTGCGACATCTGATGGAACTATAATTGTGGATGGCATTGCGGGTGACCTCGTGCCGGAAGATACGACTGACTTTTCTGCAGAGCTGTATACCGGCTTGGCTGACTTGCACAAGCAAATGGTAGAACAACAAATGATGTCTGAGGACTGCACTTACGCATCCCAAGACGTAACACAAGTTGCCTCCATGAAAATGTAGCTTTCACTATTGTGACGTTTTAAAAAATCGTCAAATTACAAAGGCCGCAGAAAGTGGTTTTTTAAGGAAAAATTAAGGTATTTTGATTATAGTCGCATAATATTGTAGCAGTAAACGGTACATAAGAATGTCGATTTTTCGTAAAATAATCAATTTTATCTTTGAAGTTCAGAAAGAAAATCCAGAGCTAAACCGAGCGCGCTACAGAGCACTTTCGAGACAAATCCCCTTGATGTACGCAATAGTTATGGTAAATGTTCTAACCATGGCATACATACATTTTCAATACGCCCCTTATTATCTAACTGTTATTCTGCCTATAATATTAACACCAATTACAATATCCAGATCCATCCTACTCATTAGAAGTAATATTGATGCATTAGATGATGATGCTATACGTGCCCGTCTGCGCACAATTAATTATCTTGCTGTTATCATAGGTGGCATCTGTGTTACGTGGTCCATCAGCCTTTTTGAATATGGCAATGCATATACACAAGGCTATGTAGCCTTTTTCATGTGCTTAACAGCGATCGGCGTGATCGCTTGTTTAATGCACCTACAACAAGCCGCAATGATAATTGCAGCCATTGTTGTTATCCCCGGCTCCATATTCTTCGGCATGAACGATCAACCAATTTACAACGCAATTGCCGTAGATATATTGTTGGTTGTTGGCATCGTTCTGTTCATCATGTTCCGTTATTCTCGTGATTTTACCAGTCTCATCGAAAATCAGCAAAAAATGGAAAAACAGAGAGAGCTGATGGAAATATTGAACGCCAAAAATGAACAATTAGCAAATTTAGACAGCTTAACGACATTACCCAATCGGCGGTGCTTCTTTTATGAACTGAACACTATCCTGCAAGAAAACATTGCAACAAAGGATCCTTTTGTGGTCGGTATGCTTGACCTTGATGGCTTTAAACAAATCAATGATCTGTTCGGACATGCCACTGGTGATCAGGTTTTGTTAGAAACAAGCATCAGACTACGCAAATTACTGGATGATGACATTCTTATCGCGCGACTAGGTGGTGATGAATTTGGCATTATCATTCCACACCCGGGATCAGAAAAAGACATCATTAAGTTCGGGGATACAATTTGTCAGGCTTTAAAAAATCCATTTAAAATAAACGGTATGAAAGATGGCACAGTAAAAATTTCATGTACCGTTGGGTTTGCATCTTTTCCATCTGCAGGTGATACAGCTTCCATTCTTTTTGAAAGAGCTGATTACGCCCTATGCTATTCCAAGCAGAACAGTAAGGGAAGCTCGGTCATGTTCTCTCAGGAACATGAAACCCTTATCCGTGAAGTCAGCACAATAGCCCATCACCTTAAAGAGGCAGACCTTAACGAAGAACTCACCGTAGTTTTCCAGCCGATTGTTAACACACAGACAGGCAGAACAATCTGTTTAGAATCTCTTGCGCGTTGGGATAACCACACTCTAGGAAAAGTACCTCCGGATATCTTCATAAGATCTGCAGAGCAATCAGGCATGATTAACCAACTCACATCTATATTACTTGCAAAAACACTTAAAGCCGTTGCGCATTGGCCGGAACATATACATGTGTCCTTTAACCTATCCACCTTTGATCTTTGCTCTAAAACAGCAATTCTGAACATCATTAGCACCATGGAAAATTCAGATGTATCAGCAAAGCGCATTATATTTGAGATTACCGAAACATCAGTTATGGAGAATTTTGATAGAGCCCTCGAAGGCGTAGACATGCTACGCGACTTAGGGTGTAAAATTGCGTTGGATGACTTTGGAACCGGTTTTTCCAGCCTTAGCTATATCCAGCATTTACCAATTGAGCGATTAAAAATCGATCGTAGTTTTATTCTTAATATCGAGACCTGTAGTGCAACAAGAAATATTATCCGTACCATCGCTGATCTTTGCTACAATCTGAATTTAGAAGGCATCGTCGAAGGCGTTGAAACCAAAAAACAATTAGATATATTAACTGATTTAGGGTTACATATTATTCAAGGCTACTACTTCAGCAAGCCTCTTCCGGAAAGCGACGTTTTACCGTTTCTTGAAGATGAAATATCACGATCTGAATCATCAGACGACACCCTACCGGATCCGGTACTAAGCTCCGAAGAATCAGCGTGTGCTTTAGGTAAAGTACAACACTAGCTACAGTTTAAACAAAAATATCTAGAACTTGTAATTCACACCAAGCGAAAAGATCGCAACATGCCCGCCTGTATCAGCTTTAACAGTGGCAAACCCAGCGTTTCTGGCAACATCTATCTTCTCTGAGGCAATATCAACATAGGTTGCGGCCAGATCAATATCAATTTTATCATTATATTTATAAGTCGCCCCCGCTGAAACCCAATGACGATCACCATCAGGTGTCAGAGTTGTTCTATATTCATCTGTCGTTGGTGTTTCATCAAATTGGTAACCTGCGCGCAATGTCCATTCGTCATTCAACAAATATTCCCCACCAACTGCAAAAGCCCATGTTGTCTGATAGTTCTGCGTGGTATTGGCGATAAGCCCACCCGCAGCATTCAAAACACGAATCTCTTCAAAGCTGTTCCAACCGAACCACGTTGCGCCCGCCTGAAGACTTAACCTGTCATTCACTTTATGGTTCACACCAAGCTGAATAATCTCCGGCAAATTAAGTTCCGCGCTGGCCACCGTACTGCTTGTCACTGTGCCGTTATTATCGATTACAACATTACCATCGACATGATGATGTATGCCGGAGCGATAATGTGCACCCAGCGTTGTTCCCTCTATTGGCTCATACAGCACACCAACATTGAAGCCAAATGTTGTGGTGTCCCCTTCAAGAGTGCTGTTTCTTTCGCCTGCCCCTTGGTTAATGACCTTCTTGATATCAACATCAGCATGTTGAATGTTCATGCCACCACCAACGGAAAGTTTATCATTCACTCTCACAGCAAAACTGGGCTGAAAATCAATTGTCTGCAGCGCGGTTTCCGTTGAATCGAAACGTCCGAACCAGCCCTCATTATATTCATTAGAAAGCCCAAAAGGTGCAGAAACAGACAGACCTAACCAGAATGTATTTTCAACAACCTCATGTGATATATGAAGATTTGGAATTGGTGTCACAGAATAAGGGTTACCGCCTTTACCGCCTGTTGCCCCACCAAAGGCCGCGGAGGATCCTGTATCTTTCAAATTAGCAGAAGGTGCAAGAATGTGCGTTCCCGCATAAACATGGCTACCACTCAATTTTGTCATACCTGCTGGATTGTAATAAACAATGCTGGCATCACGCGGTGTCGCGACTTGTCCGGCATAGGCATTTCCAAGACCGGATACAGATTGCTCCTGAATGTAAAACCCAGCGGCATGCGCCGTATATGATCCCATGCAGGCGATCACTGAAACGCTTGCGCTCAAAATAATTCTTTTTGTTGTTATGGTCTTCATGGATTAGGCCCCCTGCTATGAATACAAATGAAACGAGTGTTACACGAGATAAGCTAGGCGTAATGGTATCAAAAACCCTATAGGGGGGAAACACTTAACTATGCTGCAATGCAAAATTAAATGTTTGTTTGTAATTTATCACACAGAATTAGGCTAAAAACGAGCATATCAGCACTACAAACCCGCTCTATACTCCTGAGGAGAGAATTGTTGCCCCGAAGCCTGTTGTGCGAGTAATTGCTCTTGCTGCATACGAAGGCGCTCTGCCTCTTCCGCTTTTGCAGTTAAATCAGCGGTAATTTCATGACCCATCTCAACTTTACGATCTTCAAGTTGTGATACGACAAATTCCGAGCTTCCCTGCTCTTTTAAATCCTGCACAACATCGGTCAACAACGCATCGGACGCTTGCACCTCTACCATTGCCTGAATTTCCGGCTGCATACCTTCTGTTACCTCTGTCGGCAGAACGGCCTTCACATCATCCAGAGGGGGATTTTCATTGTCATCACCACTGAAATAATCGACAACACTATCAATAGCCTTCTCGGCCTTTTCCACAGCAGCATCAATCACTTCTCCGGCAGCATCCGCAACAATCGGTGCGTATTTCACTACAGTTTCTACTTTTGACTTAACACTATCAATCACGCCTTCCATAACTTCCGAAGCAACAACACACCCACCGATACCACCAGCCACCGCAGCAGCGGGTGCCAAAGGTGCACCAGCAACAGTTACCGTCGTCGCAGCACCAGCAGCAACACCAGTGACAGCACCAACAACAGCACACGCACCACCGACCAAAACATCCTCGACCAAAGCACCAGCTATTGCTAATCCAGAGGCATCATTATTAACGGCGTCCACCGTTTTCGGCGCAACAAAGGCCGCAGCATCTTTTGCAACGCCCACCACGACATTGCTATCTTCCTCAACAGCATCCACAGTATTCTTTGCAATGGAATCAACAGCAGCTTCGCCCGCCTCCGCTGGAGATGCCCCAGTTGCGAGCGCAACACCCCCCACTATAATTGGTGTCAAAAGTTGACCCATAGGTCCTTTAAGATTAGGAACTGCTTTCATAAACTTTGATGTTTGACGTTGTGATAACTCTACATCAACATTCGGCCTACCATCTGCAAAGTCAGCCTTAGCAGACATCGTTCCATCTTTGTTTGCACTAACCTCAAACACATTACCATCAGTATCCATTATGACGGCTGATTTCCCGTCTGCTGCAACATCAACAATAGAATTCGAGTTATTCGCGGCACGCTCTATTTCACCACGCAATTCTGCTTTTCCTTGATTAGCCTGTGTCTCTAGTTTTTGTGCATTAACCTCTGTGGCGATGCGCTGATCAAGCACACCTGCATTCGCTACAATCAAGCCTTTTTGTTGCATATTCTGATTAAGGTGCTGCGTAACGGCCGTGGTATCTGCCTTTGCCATATGAGTTCTTGTTGTTTGGCGCAAATCAGATTGATCATACTTATCAACCATTGCATTCACTTCTTGAATACTCTGGCTTCTCACCCTATCATCACCTAAATCATTGGATAATTTTTGAAACTTATTTCCTATTTCACTAGTCGGACGATAAACAGTACCCGCACCAGATTTAGCCGGATTCGCACTATCACTTAAAGTAATAATGATATTTCTCGGCTTGTTCATAATATGAACAACGGAACCATCCACATTACTTACAGACCTTGTCGCAGGATCATTCATAACATCCTGCATCACACCAGCAAGGCCTTTCGGAGAGTCTACCGAAATTGCTGTCCCCAATTTAGGGTCTGAGAATTCTCCGACATGATCCGCATAAGCATGCCCATTCGCAACCGAAGCAATGACATCATTAGCTGACATTTTCCCACTCCTCCTTAAACCTTACCCACATTCAACAGCCTCACTAATACAATGATTCTGTAACTCCTCGATAATCGCTTTATGATTATCAGACAAGCCTTTCACTTTTGCATCTTCTGCATTCGTTACTGTTGCAAAGATCACACGTAATTCAGAACGCGCTATCAAATTTGGTGGTTCGTCATAGGTAGAGAATTTATTAACCCACGCTTCCCAATCCTCATGATCCAGACCTGACATCACATCCAGCTCACAGCTATCAAATATTTCCGGTTGGTTCACATGTTCTATCAACGATTTAATTGACGCCCATTCCTCAGTTGAAGCATTAATAACACCCCAATCATGTACTTTCTTTTCAAAAGAAACCATTATATTTCAACCTCTTCTATGCACTTTCAGCAAACACAATCATTATGATTGATTACTGTGCATTTCACACTACTTTACAGAAAAACAGCGCGATGAAGCAAGAATTTTATCAAAATAAAATCATAATACCTACGGCGCGTCTTCAAATATATGTGCGACGCTATAATCCATCATCTTATTCTCAATTATATAGGCTTTTTCATTATCACCTACCGACGATAAATCCACTCTGGAATCTGTTAAGTTCTGAAACACGGCAAGCAGCGTTTGCACGTCGCTTTTCCCTAGCCGAACAGGCGGCTCTTCTTGCACTTGAAACCGTGCGGCCAAATTTTCAATCGTTTCTCGCGGCAAGCTTTGTCCGCTACATTGCTCAAGGTCAGAACCATTATAGATTTCAGGCTTAGAAACGGCATCCATAACCAACCGCACAATATCCCATTCTTCTTGAGACACCTGAAAATCAGCAAATAAACTTGTTTTCTTTTTAAAATCGACGACTTATACAAACCCTAATATTATTTAAGCTGCTTTATAAAAAATTTACATCATAAGAAAAAGCATTACCAACAGCAACTTCTTACAAAACAAAATAATTATACTTCAACCTCATTCTATGCACTTTCAGCAAACACAATCATTATGATTGATTACCGTACATTTCACATTACTTTACAAAAAAAACAGCGCGATGAAGCAAGAAATTTATCAAAATAAAACCATAACACGTACAGCACACCCTGTATCACACCAGAAAGATCCGTTGAAATTTCCACTCCCCCCTCCCTTAAACCTTACCCACAGTCAACCGCATCGCTCATACTATGACACAGCAACTCCTCAATAATCGCTTTATGATCATCAGACAAACCTTTCACTTTTGCATCTTCTGCACTGGTTACTGTTGCAAAGATCACACGTAATTCAGAACGCGCTATCAGATTTGGTGGCTCATCATAGGTGGAAAATTTCTTAACCCATAATTGCCAATCTTCATGATCCATACCTGACATCACATCCAGTTCACAATTATCAAATATTTCCGGTTGATTCACATGTTCTATCAAAGACTTAATTGACGCCCATTCCTCAGTTGAAGCATTAATAACACCCCAATTACTTGATTTTCTTTCAAAAGAAACCATTCTATTTCAACCTTTTCTATACACATTCAACAAACAAAATCATTACGATTGATTGCATTGTGCTACTTTACAGAGAAACAGCATGATGAAACAAAAAACTTATCAAAATAAAGCCATGACACGTGCGACATGATAATTCATCACATAATATTGACGAATGCCGGCGGCCTGCTAGGATAGCAGCACTTAAAGAACAAAAGTATGAAAGCGTTTTAAAATCATGGTGAGTGTCATTGATACGACTGAAAATAACCATACAGAGAACACCATAGATCCCGCATATATCTTATCATCTATATTTGGCTATGATAATTTTCGTGCAGAACAAGAAGATATTATCAATACAGTGATATCCGGCCAGAGCTGCTGCGTTCTTATGCCAACAGGCAGTGGGAAATCACTCTGTTATCAAATTCCTGCACTGTGCCTTAAAGGAACAGGCATTATCGTTTCTCCCTTGATCGCTTTAATGCAAGATCAGGTGACAGCGTTAAAAGAACTTGGCGTAAAAGCCGCGGCAATCCACTCCGCTCTAGAGCCTGCGCAATTACACAAGGCTATGGAAGACTTTCAGGCAGGCAGGCTTGATCTGGTTTATGTTGCGCCCGAACGCCTAGTGAATGATGCTTTTCTGGATATTTTAGACCATATTGATCTCGCATTATTTGCAATTGATGAAGCGCATTGTATCTCTCAATGGGGGCATGATTTCAGACAGGAATATAGACAGCTTTCCATCCTGCGCACACGCTACCCCACCGTGCCTTGTATCGCCGTCACCGCAACGGCCGATGCCCCAACGCGCAAAGACATTGTTGATCGCTTGGATCTGCCAAAAATCTATGTCTCAGGCTTTGACAGACCCAATATCACCTATAATGTTGCCATTAAGAACAATCCACGCCAACAGCTTCTACAGTTCCTAAAAGCAAGACCCGAAGGTGAAAGCGGCATTGTTTATTGCCTGTCCCGCCGCAAAGTCGAGGAAACCGCAACATGGCTCTCCAATCAAGGGTACAACGCCCTGCCATATCATGCCCGCCTTGACAAAAATGTTCGCTCTGCCAATCAAGAACGTTTTATCAAAGATGAAAATGTAATCATCGTAGCGACCATTGCTTTTGGTATGGGCATTAACAAACCCGATGTCAGGTTTGTCGCGCACCTTGATTTACCCAAGAACATCGAAGCATATTACCAAGAAACCGGACGCGCAGGACGCGATGGTCTGCCCGCTATGGCATGGATGGTCTATAGTTTACAGGATTTAGTCCTGCAACGACAAATGATTGAGTCCTCTGAAAGCAGTGAAGAGCAAAAACGTATAGAACGCCAAAAACTCAGTGCTTTTCTGGGGTTCTGCGAGACAGCAACATGCCGACGACAAGTGCTGTTACGTTATTTCGATGACCATTGTGAACCGTGTAATAATTGCGACACTTGCCTCAACCCACCCAAAACATTTGATGCAACCACAGCTGTTCAAAAAGCGATTTCCTGTGTTTACCGAACAGAGCAAAGATTTGGCACTGGCTATATCATTGATGTCTTGCTGGGCAAGGATAATGAGCGCATCCAGAATTTCGGCCATAACACTATAAGCACTTACGGCATCGGCACAGAGCACACTCAAAAAGAATGGCAAAGCTTTATCAGGCAAATTGTTGCGCGTAACTTTCTCTATGTGGATATGGATGCACATGGCGGCTTAAAAATCACAGAACAAGGCATGGCGTTTCTAAAAAGCAAAGAAAATATACAGTTACGCCTAGAGCCAAAAACAACGTCATCATCAAGAAGTTCCAGAAAAGCAGACCCTGCGATAAGTCTGGATAGAGAAGAAGATCAGGAACTGTTCGCCGAACTGAAAGCACTACGCCTATCAATCGCCAAGGAAAATAATATCCCGCCCTACGTTGTATTCCATGATAAAACACTAATCGATATGGCCAAAAACAGACCTTCAACACTTGAAAAAATGTCTGTGGTTCCCGGTGTCGGGCAATCAAAACTCAAGAAATACGGTCAGGTTTTTCTTGATGCCATCGCGTAAACTCTTATAAAGAGCATCATAAAATTGTATTATTGTTAAGGCTTAAAAAATATATAGACAGCAAATAGCCCTTTCAATTACCTTGTAAGAACTGTGAATAATAGCCACCCCATATAATATCAGGACACTATGAGCTCAACTATTTCAGAAACAATTTGCCAGTATCTTGCAGAAAAAATCATTGCAGGACAAATAAGCCCGGGACAAAAGATAGAAGAAGCCCTCATCACGAAAAAATTCAATGTTTCCCGCTCTCCCGTTAGGGACGCACTTAGGCTCTTGGCAAAAACAGGCCTCGTGGAAATAACGCCGCGCAAAGGCGCCACTGTTGTCGATTTAAATATAGATCAACTAACAGATATGTTTGAAACACTGGTTGAGCTGGAAGCCTTATGCACCAAATTCAGCGCCCAACGCATGTCCGCCTTCGAACGTAAACAGCTTGAAAGCATCTTCTTACGATTTGAAACAGCTTTAGCCTCAAAAGATGAAATACAATACTCCATCATCAATGAAGAATTCCATAGCTGCATATACCAAGGATCCCACAATGATAGCCTGCAAGAAATGGCAACAAACCTCTGGCAACGATTAGCCCCCTTTAGAAGAAGCATCTTCTTTACACTCAAAGATCGTATGCAAGCATCACACAATGAGCATAAGAAAATAATGGATGCCATTCTAACCTCGGATCAAAACAAAGCATTTAGTGCAATGCACGACCATGTCACCAATTCCAGTATCAATGCTATGGAATATCTTCAAAACTCAAAAGCATCATGACACCCCCTAAACAATCACCCCAGAGTGGCACGATATATCATGCGCACAGCCACCAAAAACAGAAAAAATCCAAAGAGAATACTTAAATGTCTTTGGCTTAACTTATGCGCTATTTTAGCACCAAAAGGCGCGGTCAACATAGTTAAAGGGGATATCATCATAAAACCAACGATATTAACATACCCTATACTACCGAAAGGTAATCCCGCGACACCTTGACCGTTCACCATAAAACCAACCGTAGCAGGAATGCTGATAATCAAACCAAACAAAGCAGACGTACCAACAGCGCGATGAATAGGATGATGTAACATAGTCAGCACCGGCACGCTCAAAGTTCCACCACCTATTCCCATCATGCTGGACAATCCCCCTATTAACGTGGGCACAGCCAAAAAGAAAGAATTTCCAGAGGCTTGCTTGGCCTCGGCATATTTTCTGGCAGGTAACATCATCTTAATCGCAACAATTAGAGCTATGATGCCAAATATTGCCGACAACACCCCGCTATCCAATTGCGAAGCAATCCAAGTTCCTAAGGCTGACCCCAGAAATATTGGAACACCCCATTTTTTAGCGAGCAACAGATCAATGGCCTTCTTCTTATAGTGTGCGCGTGACGATGATAAAGACGTTAATATAATTGTCGCCAAAGATGTTGCCACCGCAATATGCATTCGAATATTTGGATCAACCCCCACCAGCCCTAAGGCAAATTCCAGAACCGGTACAATGACAATTCCGCCACCAACACCCAGTAACCCCGCAAGTATTCCACCAACGATGCCTGCCGCAATCATCATGCTAATTAAAGGAAGATTACTAATAATGATATCCATACCACCACTCCTAACTGTTTCTATTATGGCTACGGTATAGCATTCTTTCTATTTGTATACAAATAGAAAGAATGCTTATATAAAAGGATAAAGAGAATGAATATTAATAATTTTCATATAGAAAACGGCATATACCAAGATATTGAACTATCTACTCAAGGACTCCTTGAAATGGGTAGCCTAGGGGAAATTTCTCAAAGAATACGCGAATGCGTTAATCAATACAGAGAGCAAACAGATCCACATAATACAACATATGAGAACATTGCACATCTTGCGGAAGCAAAGATTGGGTTGGAAATTATGAAAAATTTCTCCACTCACAGCAACCCCGACCATCAAATCAAGCAAGATGCAATTATAGTGCATTCTGATAATATTGGCGCAAGCATACACACATTATTTTGCCACAAGGATATCGTCGGCATCCCCGAAGCAAAGCAAGTGCTTGATGCTCTCACTCATCACGGGATGAACGTTATAGAAGCAACATCAAAACAATCACCACAACAGCCAGCAGAAACCCTTGATATGTAATGTCTATAGACAATTAATTGTAACCCGTCATTTAGGAATAGAATAACAGAGAAGCGGGATAAAAATGGCAATATCTGACACAATATCTCCTTTGAAAATGGAGGTGAGGATGGGATTTGAACCCACGTAGGGCTATGAACCCTAACACGCTTTCCAAGCGTGCGCCTTAAACCACTCGGCCACCTCACCATGTCCATTTCAATGCGCTAAATCATGCGCATGCACATTAAAGATGGCGCAATGTAGAGCGAATTGATTAAAAGTTCAAGTCTTGCCTTTGCGAATCTAAACTTCATTGATACAATAGGGTGTATTTTTATTCTATTTACAGGCTTTCATCATGCGTAAATTCATCTTTTTCCTTCTTTTGCTTCCTGCTGTTTTAGCTTTGGGACACGATATATACATCTTCACACAAGAACAGGATAAAGGATTCCGCCTATCTGACATTGGTGCACTTTGGGATAAATATCACAAAGAAAGCCACGATCAATGGAAAGTACAACTGCAAGAGATGGGTGAAACAATTAATGACCTATCTCCTTTCCCTGATCAACAAACACCTCAGGTCACGCAAACGGACACACCACAAACTGGCTATAATGAAAGTTTTACACAAACCAATTTGGACGAAAAAGATAGCGTCACAACATCGCTACAACAACAAAACGCAGTCCAAACCCAAGCCGGTAACTTACAAAAAGCAATCGGCTTCCTCTTAGAACAAACGGCCGTCTTCGTTTTTGCCGGCTTTGCAGCCTTTGTTTATTTCCTCAATGCATTTTGTTGCTTCATATGTTCAAAGAAAAGTAACATTGATGATATGGGACGCCCCAAGAAAAAAGGCGATGACTATAGATACGGACGCAAATAAAACGCGCCTGAGCATCACACAGCCTCTGATAATTTTATAATATGCGTATTTATCAGAGCCAAATCCTGTTCACGTGACAAACGATGATCACCATCCTCTACAAATTCTATATGCGTGTTTGGCCCTTGAAAACATTCCTGAATTTTAAGCGCCTTCTCCCACGGCACATCCGCATCCAGTTTCCCCTGAATTAGTGTCAACGGACACGAGATACTATATTGTTCGTGCAATACGCTCTGCATACGTCCGTCTTCTAAAAGACTTTTAGTGAAAATATAAGGTTCATCACTATAATCATTGGCAACTTCCAACCGCCCTATAGCCTCAACCATATCACGCTCCGCCTGCCCCATACGTGCTTCCACATCCTTGGTGAAGTCAGGCGCCGCCGCAATACCCACGACCCCTTTCACACGCGCTGAATGTTCAATAAGAAGCCGCAGAGCAATCCACCCACCCATGGACGAGCCAACCAATATAACCTCAGGCGACGTCACAACATGATCCAGTATATCCTGCGCATCCCTTTTCCATGATCCGATTGTACCATCAACAAACGCACCGTCAGACAAGCCGTGCCCCGTATAGTCAAAACGGACAAACTCCTGCCCGCGGGCGGTGCATTGCTCCTCCAGATAAATGGCTTTTGTTCCCATCATGTCGGATTTAAACCCACCCAAAAACAAAACAGCAGGCAACGCGCGCCCTTTTGCCGAAGGCGCAATACGCACATAGGCCAAACGCAACCCTCGATTTTCAGAAAAATAAGAAACGCTCATATGTCACCCTCTCTTGATATAACGAGAGTATTTTATACATAAAGACCATTTTAATACATAGAGATTTGCAAAAATGCTTTCCAGAGACACGAAAGATCATTATTTTAAAACTCATGAATACGAACACTTCACAACCTGTCATTATGCAAATCATCCCCGAGCTTGGCGCGGGCGGTGCAGAACAAGGTTGTATTGATATTGCGGCTGAAATTGTAAAAGCAGGCGCAAAAGCCATCGTGGTTTCCAATGGCGGATATCGTGTTTCCGAACTTGCCCGCGCGGGCGCGATCCATATTGATATGCCGGTACACAGTAAAAATCCCGTCATTATGTGGAAGAATGTTGCGCGCCTCAAAAAGATTATCAAGCGACATAATGTCGGCATCGTCCACGCCCGAAGCCGCGCCCCCGCATGGAGCGCATGGCGCGCATGCAAAGGCACCGATGCCCATTTCATAACCACCTGTCATGCCCCCTATAATATCAGCGGCGAGGCCAAACGTATCTACAACACCTCCATCGCAAACGGTGAAATTATCATCGCAATTTCAGATTTTGTTGCGCAATATCTTCAAGATAATTATGGCGTAGAGCCGGAACGCATCCGCACCATTCATCGCGGCATTCCGATCGAACGCTTTCATCCAACAGCCGTAACGGCAGAGCGTATGATTGATCTAGCCACGCAATGGCGCATCCCTGATGGCGCAAATATCATTATGATGCCCGGACGTATCACACGTTGGAAAGGCCACCATATTCTGATCGCGGCCATGGCAAAGCTAAACCGCCCTGATGTTTTCTGCGTCATTATAGGATCTGACCAAGGGCGCACAGAATACCGTCAGGAACTGGATCAATATATCGAAGAACAAGGACTAGGCACACAAATACGTATTGTTGAGCAATGCCATGACATGCCTGCGGCGTATATGCTTTCAACCGTGGTTGTCTCTGCCTCCACCGACCCTGAAGGCTTTGGCCGCATCCCCGTTGAAGCGCAAGCCATGGGACGCCCCATAATTGCCAGTGATCACGGCGGCGCGAGAGAGACAATATTGCGCGGCGAAACAGGATGGCATGTCCCGCCATCAGACCCTGATGCTTTAGCTCAAGCCATGCACGAAGCTCTTTCCTTAGATCCGTCACAACGCGCTATACTCGCAACACGCTCTATGGCTCATGTTGCTGCGCACTTTACCAAAGATATCATGGCGGATAAAACTCTGAGCGTTTATGCAGAAGTTTTGAAAAACTCAATCTCCGCAAAAAAACCAGAACCTTTCTTAAAATCAACAGAGAAAAATCCACAACAACAATTAGATGCCGCCGAATAATATGTCGCAACACGAAGGTTCTACAAGAATTCTGGTTATAAAGCTCAGCGCTTTAGGCGACTTCATACAGGCGCTTGGCCCAATGGCCGCCATTCGAAAACATCACCCAAATGCGCACATTACCCTACTCACCACCCCCATGTTTAAATCCTTCGGAGAAAAATGCGGATATTTTGATGATATATTAATCGATAAAAGGCCTAAAACGTTTGATCTGTGCGGATGGATGTCTTTGCGAAAAAAGCTAATGAGTGGACAATTCTCGCGCATCTATGATTTACAAAATAATGACCGAACATCCTTTTACTTCAAACTATTTCCCAAACACAAAAAGCCTGAATGGGTTGGTATTGCCGCAGGGGCATCCCACCAAAACACATCACCGCAGCGCACCGCAGGCCATGCTTTCGACGGGCATAAGCAAACATTACAGCGCGCAGGTATAGAAAATATAGAAATTGATAATCTTTCATGGATAAAAGAAGATCTATCAAGATTAGGATTAAAACCGCCTTACATTTTATTTGTCCCGGGATCAGCACCGCAGCACCCGCTAAAACGCTGGCCACATGAAAAATATGGCGAGCTTGCGCAGCAACTAACACAAAATAATTATCAAGTTGTTCTTCTTGGAACCACAGCAGAAAAAAAGGTTACAAAAGCAATAGAAACCATATGCCCTGACGTTTTAAACCTAACGGGGCAAACATCCCTGTTCGAAATTGCTGCACTGGCACATGGCGCAGATGGCGCTATCGGCAACGATACAGGGCCTATGCATATGATTGGCCCAACGGGCTGCCCCAGCCTTGTTCTGTTTTCTGCAAACAGCAACCCAACACGCCACGCGCCAAAAGGCGCAAACGTCCAGACCATACAGCATGATCCTCTAAAACATTTAAAGAGTGATAACGTATTTGAAATTTTGAAAGAAATGCTGCCGACAAGCCAACGTTAAACTATATTTTCTTTAGAATTATACACGGAACACAAACATTTCATCACACTCTTGATGGCTTCATGATTTAATGAATAATAAATCGTCTGGGCACAACGACGCGTAGCAACAAGATCATCCGCCCTTAATCTGGCCAGATGCTGTGACAAAGCAGATTGACTAAGATCGACAATCGCCTCAAGCTCCCCCACGCTTTTTTCGCCCTTATAAAGAGCACAAACGATCAGCAAACGCTTTTCGTTCGATAATGCTTTGAGTAAACTCGCAGCCTCTTTAGCATTACATTCAATTGAATCCACATCCATCTTGAAAAAACTCACTTCCCCATTGTGCTCAAATCAAGCGAAACGACATATAATCATTTCGGCAATGAAACTATACGTATTCAACCATAAATCAAGCACTATACTCAAATCATTAATTTTCGACTGATTTATCCGACGAAAAAGAGAGAAGATATTGCGCAATAAAGTCCGGCACAACCATGAAAAACCATGACATACACCCCGGAATAAAAGGAAAAACAATCCGCCCCTTATTCTTCCGTAATCCCTTTGCAATAATTTTAGCGGCTTTATCAGCCTCGATTAAAAAAGGCATAGGAAATTCATTACACGCCGTTATTCTGGACGTCACAAACCCCGGACACACAACATTCACGCGAAGTCCTGTCTTCTTCAAAACACCACGTAAAGACTCGCCATATACTTTCACAGCCGCCTTAGAGCCACAATATGCAGGCGCGCCCGGCCAACCACGATAACCGGCCAAGGAACTCATTAATGCAATTTGCCCCCTCCCGCGCACCAACATTCTACCTTGCACAGGTTCAACCGTGTTTAGAACACCATGAAGATTAACATCAAAGACATGACGCACCTGCGCAGGATCTTCACCAACCAAAACACCGCCCGTCCCCGCAGATATCCCCGCATTGGCAATCACAAGGTCAATAGGATGCTCATCATCCAAGGCCAATAACCATTGCGCCATTTTGGAACGATCCGTAACATCAAGAACAGAAGAAACAACATGCGCGCCCTTTTCCTGACACACCAAAGAAACAGCATCAAGACGCGCTTGATTGCGCCCCGTTAAACCAAGCACAATCCCTGCGTCTGCGTAATATTCCGCCAAGGCCTGCCCAATGCCACTGGACGCACCCGTAATCACAATCACCCTTGGAACCAACTTATGCGCAGCCATTTTCATACCTCTTGTCACTTTAAAATTGCGATTTACCCATTCTAGGTTTAGTTTGGGATGATAAAAAGAATAATTAAGAATGACCGGAGAGTTATTTTGGATAAAATTAAACGCCGCGGCTTAATGTATGTCATGTCATCCCCCTCTGGCGCAGGGAAGACAACGATTACACGGGCACTTTTGCGCAACAATGAAGATTTGAGCCTATCTGTCTCGGCCACCACACGGAAACGCCGCGCGGGTGAAGTCCATGCGCAGGACTACTATTTTGTAGAGCCGAACGCCTTTCAAGATATGATTGATAATGACGAGATGCTGGAACACGCCAAAGTTTTCGACAATTACTACGGCACACCGCGCGCGCCTGTCGATATAGCCATGTCCGAAGGAAAAGATGTAATCTTCGATATTGACTGGCAAGGCACGCAACAACTCTCCGAAATTGCGCGTGAAGATTTGGTAACGGTGTTCATCCTGCCCCCTGCACGCGCAGAACTGGAAAAACGCTTACGTGACAGATCCAAAGATACATTGGAATCCGACAGCGATATCAGAGGCCGCATGGCCAAAGCCGCAGATGAAATGTCACATTATAGCGAATATGACTATGTCATTATCAATAATGATGTTGATGAAGCCATCAAGAAAGCACAGCTTATCTTGGATGCAGAGCGCATTAAACGCCGCAGAATGGCAGGGCTGTCTAATTTTGTGCGCGGGCTAAAAGACGGACTTTAACTGAATATATCAAAAAGAAAGCTTCTCTATATCGGTTGGAAACTCCGGTTCAGGACGTAAAGAAGGACGCCCTTCCTTATCAATAACCATATCTGCACATAAGCTAGGTGATGCAATAGATAGCCTCATATGCTTTTCAAAGTCATGCACTTCAACAAATCCGGTTTCAGAAATATCCAAAAGCTGCTTAACCGCATCTTTTTTAAAGGCAATCGCAGAAACGTAATTCATCTTGATATCCTCAACAGAATCAAACTTCTTCTCAAAATCTTTTAAAAACTGCGTCGGTGTAAGCACACCTAATAAGCGATAGTAAGGCCCTATTTGTTCAGGAACGAACTTTTCTTCCCTAACCTTTGAATCAGGATGATCCGTCATATGATCCTCAAAAGTATAATACTCATCCCGCACGACATCAACCAATGCAACGGCTTTGTTTTCCTCAACGACAGCTTGAAAAACATTATCCCAATCATCTTGAAGAAAATCATCAATTTCAGACACGAGTATCTCTGAATTACTCGACACAAAATAGCTCGCAACAAGGAATTTTTCTTTATTAAACTCAGACGATAACAACACCCTGACGTCCCCTTTTTATAATTATTTAAAGCTAGAGATACCTAAAAAATCAGCAACAGTCAAATTTTCTGCGCGCAACTGCGGGTCTATACCTAACGCTTCAATCGCAGGCATGTACTCTTTCAGGCTAGATCTGATCATTTTACGACGTTGATTAAAGGCCGCAGCAGTCACACGCTCCACTGCACTAAAATCAGGCGCATCAGCGGGTAATTCACGCGGCGTAAGGTGCACCACCGCCGACATCACCTTGGGCGGCGGCGTAAAGGCGGAAGGCGGAAGATCATAGATAACATGCGCCCGACAAAGCCACTGCGTTATAATAGCCAAGCGCCCATAAGCCTTGGTATTAACCGCCGCCGCCATCCGATCAGCCACTTCTTTTTGAAACATCAATGTCATAGATTTATAAGCATTATGATCTATCCTGATTTGCTTTAACCACCCAATCAGTAACGGCGTAGCAATATTGTAAGGTAGGTTCGCAACAATCACCCGTGGCGCGTCTGCCATTGTGGTTAAGTCTTCTTTCATGGCATCACATTGCAAAACATCCAAATCACCCTGCGCGGCTTGCACCAGCCCTTCCAGCACAACAACAGCACGTCGGTCAAGCTCTATCGCGATCACCTTTGCAGCAGGACTCTTAAGCAGAGAACGTGTCAAACCACCTGGCCCCGGCCCAATTTCAAACGCGTGGACCCCATTCCAATCATCGCCATCACGCGCCAAAGCTTCACGGACAATTTTATCGGTAATATTCATATCAAGCAGAAAATTTTGCCCCAAAGCTTTTTGTGCGCTCAAACCATGCTGTGCAATCACATCACGCAAAGGTGGCAAAGCCTCAATCGCTTTAATTCGCTCTGACAAGTCAAGCGCCATTGTTACACACGAAGATCAATGAATGATGATGCTTTTAAATCCATCAAATGACGGCGCTGTAATTTTTCAAGACGCTCCGTTCCCAAGGAATAATAGATCTGATCGCGCGATGGCATCGTATCCTCGGTCAAAGTGCGAATATCGCGCAAAAACAAAATATGGTAGCCACTTAATGTCTTAATCGGCTTAGTCACCTGATTTTTTTTAACCGCCTGTAAACCAGTCAATATTTCCTCTGAAAGCTGCGTTTCCTGCAACCATCCTGTATCACCGCCATTCACAGCGCCCGCAGCCTTCGAAAATTGCTGCGCTAAATTGAAAAAACTGGCTTTACCGGATTTAATTTCTCTCACCAAACGATTGGCAAGTTGCTTGACCTGCTTTTCTGATTTTACAGTATCAATCGGAAGAAAAATCTCGGCCGTCAAATATTCCTTCGATCCGACTTTGGCTTGAATACGTTCCAACGTATCATCAACATCACGATCAGAAACAACCACTCTGGGGCGCAAACGTTTCTGCACAACCTTACCCCACGCAACCTGTGCCTCAATCTGGGTATACATCGTCGATATTTCAATACCGCCACGGCTCAACATGGCTTTAAACTTTTCAGGGGTCGATTTATTCTGTGCTGCAATTTTAGAAAAACCTGATTCAATTTCAGAACGTTCAATCTGGATATTCATCTTGCGCGCTTCTTGCAACATCAGCTGCTCATTAATCAAAGTATTCAAAATTTGCGGCTTCAATCTCGCGCGGATTTCTTTACTATTTTGTAGCCTAGAGGACACCATAACCAACTTCATACGCTTGCTTAAATCACGCACGGATATCGCATCATCATTAACAACAGCAACAATTTCCTGCGTAGAGGCATGCACATGCTTTGCTACTGGGGCGATACCAACAAACGTCAGTACAAACAAAGTAAGTAAACGAATATAGAGAGTCATTTTAATCTGTTCCTTCAAAATATAATGCAATTCAAGCGCCCTGCTCTACCGCGAAGCGCCCGCCGGATTTATATGTTTCCAAATATCCTGGCAAGATTAAATCCATAGATTTTGGATGGATCTCAAACACATCAATGCCTTGCGCCTTATCATCCACAACATTATCGGTTTTCAAATCATCAACTTGATCCGGTGTTAAAATAGGGTTAGGCCAAATCTTTAAGAAAAGTGCCTTCAGCTTCGCAATACGAAAAGGCACAGAAATTAATTTTTTGGAACGCCCCGTATATTTAAACATCTTTTCATAAATTTCCCTGAAGGTCACAACATCAGGCCCGCCAAGTTGATATGTTTTGCCCAAAAATTCAGCAGATCCTGCGAATAACCCCTTCAACACAACATCGGCCACATCACCAACATAAACAGGCTGAAACCGTGTCCTACCGCCGCCAATTAACGGTAAAAACGGCATAAAGCGTGAAAGTTCCGCAAATTTATTGAAAAAATCATCACCCTGCCCGAACATCACGCTTGGGCGCAAAATAATCACATCGGAGAAATTCGCACGCACCGCATTCTCACCATCATACTTGGTTTGCGCATATTTCGAAATACCCGTATCACATCCCAATGCAGAGACATGCGTAAAGCGAGACACACCTTCATCCGCGCAAGCTTTAGCAATGATTGCGGGAAGATCAACATGCACATATTCAAATGTTGCACGTTTTTTACGCTCAACTAAAATACCAATACAATTCACAACAAAATCAGAACCTTTAATAACTTGATGAACGCTTCGCGCATCTGAATAATCACACTGCACAGGCACAACCTGCCCCACCGCGCCACACGTCTTCAAAAAATCAGCACGCTCCGGCACGCGCGTTGCTATCTTAACCGTAACACCACGCGCAGCCAACCTGTGCACAACCTGTTTACCAAGAAATCCGGTTCCACCAAACACAGTCGCAATTTTTGCTTTATGCGCCATAAGCTCTATCCATCTATATGTTCTTTAAGTGATTAATATGAAGGAGTTTAAAGCAGAACACAATGACTGGCAACTAAAACCAAAATCATAAACGGGGACAATTTGTGCTTTTCGAACAAAAGCAGATAAGATAGGCTGATGAAACCAAATCGAACAAAGATACGAATGTAATATTATGATGCAAAAAACGTTTTTTATAGCCCTAATGCTTATTATTGTCGGTGTTTCCGCGCAAGGCCTCTACGCGCAATACGGCGCGAAACTGCCAACAGTCAGCGCGCCTGTCGTGGTTGAACTCTATACATCACAAGGATGCTCATCATGTCCACCTGCGGACAGAACCTTGGCCACCTTATCACAAAACGACAATATTATTACTTTGGGCTGTCACGTATCTTATTTCAACCACCTGCACTGGAAAGACACATTATCTCAAGATTTCTGTGACATGCGCCAACATGGTTACGCCGGTATGAACGGAACAAAACGCATTTATACACCGCAAATGATTGTAAATGGCGGAGCGGGCTTCATAGGCTCCCATAATGATAAAATCGAAGCCGCCCTCAAAAAAGCCGCAGCAAAGCCTATTCAAAATATCAACATAGAAACCAAAGACAAAGACCTAATCAACTTCTCCCTCCCTAACATAGGTGAAGGCGATTACCATTTATGGGCTTTCGGATATAAAAAGAACCATAAACAAGACATCAAAAACGGCGAAAACAACGGAAAATCAATTACTTATGCGAATGCCGCTCTCAGCTATACTAATTTAGGAAAATGGAAAGGGGCAAGCATCACCCATAAATTCCCGATGCCAAAATCTCTCATCGCTGGCGAAACGCTCGATGGCATTGCAATATTCGCTCAAGAAGGTGGATACGGAGAGATCATTGCCGCAGGAAAATTAGACTTCTAAATCAATTTATGATTTTTCAACAAAGCTATCCATGACACGTTTTTTGCCACTATGCTCAAAAACAATGTCGAGCTTATGCCCATCAATATTGATAATTTTTCCATAGCCAAATTTATCATGAAACACGCGATCACCGCGGGACAGAATCACACCGCTTTCCGTTTGAACCTTACGCTCGAACGTACTGATCGCAGGCTTTGCCTTTGGTGTAAAACCACTGGAATCCCAATGACGGGAACGCCCCGCTTGCACCATGCCGCTTTGCGTACTCAAATCAATCAAGTCTTCAGGAATTTCATTAATAAAACGCGCAGGCACAGAACTGACCCAACTGCCATAAATGCGCCTACTCGCAGCATGTGAAATAAACACACGCTTACGCGCACGGGTCACTCCAACATAGGCCAAGCGGCGCTCTTCTTCCAAACCCTTCACACCGTTTTCATCCATCGTACGTTGAGAGGGAAATAAACCCTCTTCCCAACCAGGAAGAAACACATTGTCAAATTCCAACCCCTTCGCGCCATGCAAGGTCATAAGCGTCACAAACGTGCCGGAGCTACTATCCTGATTTTCAAGGACGAGGGCAACATGCTCCAAAAAGTCCTGCATAGACTCATAGCTCTGCATCCCACCCGTTAATTCTTTCAGGTTTTCAACGCGCCCCGGTGCTTCGGGAGACTTATCCAGCTTCCACATCGCCATATAACCAGACTCGTCCAAAATCATATCGGCCAGCTCTGCGTGGTTCATATTATCCATCAGCGAACGCCAGCGCTCAAAGTCATCCAGTATCTTCATCAAGGTTTCTTTGACCTTTGGCCTCAACTCATCCGTCTGGGTCAAATCCATAATCGCACATTGCAGACTGATGTCTTTTGCACGGGCATAGCCATATAATATGTTAATCGTCGCTTTACCAATGCCGCGCTTTGGCGCGTTCACAATACGCTCAAAGGCCAAATCATCGTCCTTTTGCACCACCACTCTAAAATAGGCCAGCGCGTCTCGTATCTCCATACGCTCATAAAAACGAGGGCCGCCAATCACCTTGTAAGCAAGCCCCAGCTTAATAAATCGTTCTTCAAACTCCCGTGTTTGAAAGCCTGTGCGCACAAGAACCGCGATATTACTTAACGATACACCGCGTTCATGATTAACGCCGCGTTGCAACTGCTCAATCTCTTCACCAACCCAACGTGCCTCGGCTTCACCATCCCAAAGACCACAAACTTTAACCTTATCGCCATCCCCTTGATCCGACCATAAGGTCTTGCCCAAACGCGACCCGTTATTCTCGATAATCGCACCGGAAACTTTCAAAATATTATTGGTCGAGCGATAATTTTGCTCCAACCTGATAATTTTTGCACCCTTAAAATCCTGTTCGAACTTCAAAATATTGCCAACCTCTGCGCCGCGCCAACCATAGATAGACTGGTCATCATCGCCAACACAACAAATATTCCCCGTCCCTTGCGCAAGCAACCGCAGCCACAGATATTGTGCGACGTTCGTGTCCTGATACTCATCCACCAAGATATAACGAAAACGCTGATGGTATTCATCCAGCACATTCTGATTGGCAGGATCTTTCAAAATCGTAATCATGTGGAGCAACAGATCCCCGAAATCACATGCATTAATCGCGCGTAAACGCGCCTGATATTTTGTATAAAGCAATGGAATCTTACCATCCGCCACATCATCAACATCACTGGCGCTCACCTGCGAAGGTAATAAACCGCGATCCTTCCAGCGATCAATAATCCCGATACAGGATTTAGGTGTCCATTTCTTGGTATCGACACCCTCAACCTCCATCAATTGCTTTAACAAGCGCACCTGATCATCAGGATCAAGAATGGTAAAGTTACTGGATAGCCCGACAAGGTCAGCGTGCCGGCGCAACATCCGCGCCGCCAGAGAATGGAATGTGCCAAGCCACCATCCCTCAACAGGATGCCCACCCATCATCTCGCTAATACGCTCTCTCATTTCAAGCGCCGCTTTATTGGTGAAGGTCACTGATAATATCTGTGAGGGATATGCCTGACCAGTATTGAGCAAATGCGCCAAACGCGCAGTTAGAACCCGCGTTTTACCTGTCCCCGCGCCTGCCAAGACAAGAACCGCGCCCTCCAGCGTTTCAACCGCTTCGCGTTGCGGCGCATTCAATGTGTCGAGATAAGTAAAAGCACTCTCGGCGCTTGGCGATTCTTCAATGTCAAATATATCCTGCATACCTATAAATAGGACGTTACCCCACATCTATGCAAGGGCTTGTAACAGAAAAAAGAGGGTTTAAATATTTTTTTTAAGATGAAGAGGCAAGGACTTGATTTCGGCCCGCATCTTTTGCTTCGTAAAGGGCTTTATCCACGCGAGCAACGAAATCTTCGCGTTCTTCATTTTTCAAATATTCAGCCACACCGGCAGAGAAAGTAATTTTCGCAATACTCTTGCCTGTAACCCGATTAATTACTTCTTTTTTCTCTACTTCATGACGAAGAAGCTCAGCAACCTTCACGCCGCCCTGTATATTTGTGTCAGGCAAAAGAATAACAAATTCTTCACCACCATAACGCACAACAACATCCCGACCTTTAGTGCCCGCCTTTAAAGTTCTGGCAACCAGTTTCAAAACTTGATCTCCGACTTGATGCCCGAATGTGTCGTTAAATTTCTTAAAGTGATCAATATCTAGAAGAATCATACTAAATGTATGCGGCTCTTCACCATGGTTTGCTGCTTCAATCAAGTCATGAATTTCCTGATCAAACGCCTTCCTGTTCGCAAGCCCTGTGAGAGGGTCAGTCATCGCCTCTTTACGTGCAATTTCAAGATCGCGACGCATATCTTCCATAGCTCTCGTTGAATACTCCAGCATTTCTTCTAAATGCTCATGATGGCCTATCATGTCATCCGTACTGGACATAATATCAGAGAGCAATGCATCAACATCTTCAGGGCTTGTACCAGCCTTAATTTGATCGCTCGCATCTTTCAGGCCTTTATTATATTTAGCCGCATATTTCTTAGTTGAAAAGACAACAACATTGACCTCATCTATGGTCTTTTGAATCTGACTTCCAGCCTCTGAAACCATTTCCACTTCGCGGCTACCACTCAAAAACTCATTAAAAATCGCATAGCACTGCTCATCCGACACGCTGCCGCCTGTTTGCTCAAGCAGAGCATCAACAGCTTTCATCAATTCAGGATCTGATTTGGAATAATAAACAAACCACAATTCATAATTTTCGGGTGTAGGGATGAGACCATCTGCCTTAATACGTTTCAACGCAAGGCCTGCAAACTTCTGAGCAACGTCTATTGAATGCGCATATGACAAGAGAAAAAGACCACTGTTAAGACAAAAAATTACACTAAGATAGTGTGCTGAAATACTCAAGAAGAAAACTCATTATTCAAGCAAACTTAATTCCACAAATTAAGCCATTTGCATCTGAGCCAATGCCATCACCGGCGGTTTATACTCGGATATATCTTCATCTGCATTAAGCTTAGGTGCAACATCTTCCACAGCGGAGAATGTCGCTTCATTTGCAGCCAAAGTATCAGCCACCTTAAATGAAGCAATACCTTGCAAGCCTTGCCCTGTAAGTTCAACAGAAATAGCGTCAATCGTTTCATCGGATAAATCAAAAGCGACATCGCCTCTATCTTCTAGGCGACCAAGGTTACTTTGAACTTGATCCACTGCCGCAAGATCATCCATAAGTGCCATCATCTCTGGCGTGTTTTCAATATCAGTTTGGGCAACATCTATGTATTCATCAACAGTCATGCCCTCAAAATCAAATTTACTCTTCGTACTCACATCAAGACTAACCGTCGCACCGGCATTATCATCAATAGCAGTCTCATTGCTACCGGAGCTTGCCGCTCTCGCCAAAGAATCTTCTGCAAGAGCCTGTAGCTCCTTAGGAGACAATTTTTTATCTTGCTCAGACACGCCGCTATGAACGAAAACCGCTTTCCCCATCGTCGCAAGCGTACCACCACCGACCATAAGGTCTGCCGCAATCGCCACTCCCGCGGCCATCTTATCCGCGCCCGCTTGAGGACTCATAGCATCTTGCGCCGAAGATACATTTATACCCTGATCAATAGCAGCATGCTTTGTTGCATCAGCCTGCTCGGTCTGTGCTTGTTGCAGATCAGTCTTGGCACGAGCCATTGTCCCTTTTATATCATTTTTCATTGCAGTGGCATTACCTTGCATCTTGCCACCATCAGAAACACGGCTTTGCGAATTACGGTTTAACGCCTGCGTGTTATTAGCATCTGTCTTGTAAGAAGAGTTCGGAGAGATCGCCTGCAACGCCGTACGCTTTGGCGTATCACCCTGTAGTATAGACTGTGTAAATGTTTGTCGATTTTCACCAGAGAAAGGATCTGCATTCGTGAAAGCTTGCTTCAACTTTCCTGTTGAGAACATATGTTCTTCAGAAGCATCAGGCACAAGAGAGTGCCCCGCCATAACATCCCGAGCATGTACACCCGCAACCTTATCTAATCCTTGTTTTTCCATATCATTTGACATATAAATTCACACCATCTTTATTCTTATTTAAAGGCACCCCATATACACAGATCCCTTATTATTATTTATTGCTTACCAACAGTATAACGCAAAACAGGCAAAAGATACAAACTAAATATAGGTTTAAGCCATAAGAACAGTGTAAATCTAACCACAAACCGCCATGCGGCGATAACTCAGCGCCTCTGCTATATCAGCGGTAGAAAGCATATCCGCGCCGCCATTCAGGTCAGCAATCGTACGCGCAACCTTTAAAATTCGGTAATATCCACGCGCAGACAGCTTCGCTCGCTCCACCGCTTTGGTTAAAATATCGCGCGTTTCTGTACTCATATTGGTCACAGAATCCAATATTTCTCCTTGCGCATTCGCATTCACCAACGCCGCGCCCTGCATACCCAAGCGTTCATAACGCTCACGCTGCACCTCACGTGCAGCCAAAACCCGCGCCGCCACAACCTCTGACGTATCCCCCGTTGCAACACTTTGTAAATCCGCTATTTGAACGGGTGGCACATCCACATGAATATCAATACGGTCCATCAATGGGCCTGATATCTTCGATTGGTAGTCCACGCCACATCTGGGCGCTTTTGTGCATTCCATATCCGAATCGCCTAAATAGCCACAGCGACACGGATTCATCGCCGCGATTAATTGAAACCGCGCAGGATAACGAACATGTGCATTCGCCCGCGCCACCAACGCATCCCCTGTTTCAAGAGGTTGCCTTAACGATTCCAGCGTCGCCCGCGAGAATTCAGGCAGCTCATCCAAAAACAAAACCCCATGATGAGCGAGCGAGATTTCCCCCGGTCTAACCTTTTGCCCACCACCAATAAGCGCAGGTTGCGAGGCTGAATGATGAGGATTACGAAAAGGCCTGCGGCGAATAAGGCCACCTTCGGGTAACATCCCTGCCAATGAATGCACCATAGACAGCTCCAACGCCTCCTTCGGAGATAGTGGCGGCAAAATACCCGGCAAACAACTGGCCAGCATAGACTTACCACTGCCCGGCGCACCAATCATCAACAAGTTATGACCACCCGCCGCCGTAATCTCTAAAGCGCGCTTTGCGGTTTCCTGACCCTTTACATGTGATAAATCAGGAATATTAAGCGCATTATCATTCGCCAGAATCGCTTCGGGCTGCGCCAAAAGCTGCGTACCCTTAATATGATTAATCAGCTGTAATAAATCATTCGGCGCAATAATATCCAGATCTCCCGCCCACGCGGCCTCACCGCCGCATTCCTTTGGACAAATCAAATCACGCGCACTTTCATTCGCATGCATCGCCGCGGGCAAAACGCCGGAAACAGGACGAATAGAAGCATCCAGCGATAATTCACCAAGCACCACATACTTATCCAATTCTTCTTTAGGAATAACCCCCATCGCACCAAGCACACCCAGCGCAATCGGCAAATCAAAATGGCTACCCTGCTTACCAAGGTCGGCAGGCGCCATATTCACAGTGAGGCGCTTTGGCGGTAAAGACAGCCCCAGCGCATGTAACGCCGCGCGCACCCGTTCCTTACTCTCCGCCACCGCCTTATCCGGCAAACCCACAATATTAAACGCAGGCAAACCATTAGAAAGCTGCACCTGAACATCAACTGCCCTAACCTCTATTCCCTGAAATGAAACCGTATTTACTCTAGCGACCATTTAATTTTCCTCCGAAACACGTGAACGCGAGAAATGACATATGGGCTCCATCCCTTGCTCTAGCAACACATCAATTTCATGTGCGTAAGCTTCAAACGAAGGGACTAAATTGTCATCAACTGCAATTTGCGCACAAGAAGGAGAGCGACTTTCATTTAAGCATTTGAGAAAACTCTTTCCTCCAATGCTACTAAAATTCAAATCCTTATAAAGTCGATTAAAACCCTCATAATAGAAGTCAGTAATAGAATCATCATTTTCAAAATGCCGAACACCTGTACTATGCACTGCCAAAACTGAAATATCGCGCAACCTCGAAACCATATCTGTTCGCCCAGAAAAAGTAATCTCAGTCATATGCGGTGGTGGCATAAACAATAAATACAATCCAAACCTTGCCTGAAGCTTTCCTTCTTTTGCTTCCAGCCACACAACATCCCAAAGCTTCTGACAGTCCTGTTCATTTTGAGCACTCTCCACAACGCGTATCCAATCCTCATCATCTTGCGCAAAAGCAACATTGAACTGAAAAAATATCAAAAATAACAGCAAAGTAATAATTGCACTAACATACCCCACAATGTTAAACGCAGGCAAACCATTAGAAAGCTGCACCTGAACATCAACTGCCCTAACCTCTATTCCCTGAAATGAAACCGTATTAACCCGCGCGACCATAAAACACCTTTGTTCACCTTTTGATCTCTATTTATCGCACACAACCGTAAAAAACAAAAGCCGCGTTAACAGTTTATTCACTTTCACCCATTAAGAAGGAGATATATGAAGCGCATCAAAGCGCACATATCAAAATTAATCAGGAGGCTGACATGGCACAAAGTGAAAAACAAATAGCTCTTTTAAAGAACAAGCTACAAATGCCGTTAATTATACGAGATTTGCTGATCACCGATCAGAACCCCAGCGCCAGCGCACATTATGCCTTGCATGAAATGATGGGCAATTTTCAACCCGATGATGCTCTTCTATGTGCCGCCTTTGTTATGGAAGAAATTTCAAAATTCGAATCCATCATCTCCGCCGATTTAACATTCCTGCACATGGAATGCACCCGTATCATAGAGCGTTACAGCGTCCGTAACGATATGGCCGAAGAAAATACTGAATTATGGGCAGAGACACAAGGCGACATGATGCCAATGATTTTTGAAGATATCGAAGAATTCTTAGAGCTAACATCTTTGTGCCAACTTTCATTCGAAATCACAAACCCGAAAACAGCGACAATCCTTAATATCATTACGACACAACTACAATCACACTTGATGATCGTTGATGAAGTGATTGCCTTGCAAGACATACTCAAAGACAACATCAAAAACATCCCAGCAATTACAGGCTATATGGCCGATAATGTGGTTATGTTCCCAGGGTAGATATTAGTAAAATCAGATAATTATTTAGACACCATAGGGCCAATCTTTTCACCGCCCAAAATATGCACATGGAAATGTGGCACCTCTTGCCCGCCATCATCGCCCGTATTCGCGATACAACGGAAACCCGCCTCGGTTAAGCCTTGTTCTTCCGTAATTTTAGAAACAGCACGATAAAACGCAGTAACTTCCTCCGCCGAAGCATGCGCGCCAAAATCATCAATAGAGACATACTTCCCCTTTGGAATAACCAAGATATGAACAGGTGCCTGCGCCGTAATATCATTAAAAGCCAACACATGTGTGTCCTCATAAACTTTATCGCACGGAACATCACCATTTAGAATTCTCGCAAAGATATTTTCATCATCATAGTCGCGCATCATAATCTCTCTTTTCTTTCGTCACATAGTGTTATAAACACATGAAGATTACACATGGATAGCCATAGGAAGTAAAGTTATGTTTTTGACAATGTTAAAAGCGAAATTACATCGCGCGACCGTTACGCAAGCCGATCTGGATTATGAAGGTTCTATCACCATCGATCAGGATTTAATCGATCAAGCCGGATTTCTGATTAATGAACAGGTTGACGTTTTGGATATAACCAACGGCGCGCGCCTGACAACCTATGTGATCGCAGGAAAGCGCGGATCAGGCGTTATCGGCATTAACGGCGCAGCAGCGCACCTCATTAAAGAAGGTGATTTAGTGATTATCTGCGCCTACGCCCAAATGGATGAGCAAGAAGCCCAAGCACACACTGCAAATGTCTTGTTATTGGATGAGACTAATAAAGTCAAAGGATCCAGTCTTTAAACACAGACATTAAGGCGTTAATCCACCCTCATGTTGAAGCGCAATGCTTGCCTTATGTGTATCAACCGCAAGATCAAGAATGCGCCTTTGATCTTCTACACGATCATCTTTGTTGCTGCCTATCGTCGTACTCACAAGGGTTTTCCCATCAATTTCCTTCACGCAAATCAAATGATGACCGGACGCATAAATAGAGCCGGACTTCATACCAACGACACCGTCATAGGGATCAGCGCCTTTCTTTTCGCTACCGGGCAACAGTAAATTGCCGTTATGCATGCGCTCTCGATAGGTATTCACAGCAACGAAAGGCTGCGCAAACACATCCATATAATCAGGATATTCAGACAAGATATGCGACGTCATTTTCGCCATGTCATTCAACGTGGAATAACTATTAGGCAATTCCATCGTTTCATACCCATTTTGCTTATCCCTTATCGAATAAAGCGGCAGTCCCGTTGAATTTGTACAAAGCGTATGCTGCATTTTCAAATCCTGCACAAGCGGCATCATATGATCGCGCGCAAACTTATTCTCTAAAGTTTTGCTTTGTCTATGTGTTAATCTGCGCGTAATAGCCTCTTGAGCAGCAATACGTTCGGCCAGTGCAATTGTCGCATCATTCAGCGAAGCAGAGCCTGCCATCTCACACGCTTGACGTACTGTTAATTCCACAAATTCCGCGCGATGCGAGCTTTGTATCATGGCATAGCTGGACACTTGGATCTTATCATTCCAATCAAGGCGGCCTGCTTCTATTTCCTCAAAGACTTTGGCCAAAGTAACCTGTTTAATCAAGGATGCGGTATAGAATATCTCATCCGCATTAACGGATAAATCAGCGCTAAGCGCTTCATTCTCTCCATGCACATAAGCACGATGGCCCACCAGATTCCGTGTTGGAACAACCAACCCTTGCGTACCATATGCTTCTTCAGAGAAAAGAGAAAACCCACTCGTCAGCGCGCTAACGCCCAAAACGCTTGCCCCTTTTAGAAAAGAACGCCGCGATGAAGCAAAGCCACCGTCATCTTCTCGCCTATCACCCATTATGATATCAACCTTATACCGTTTTCTTAAATGATCTAAGCAGATCACCTGAAATTTCAAACAGTGATTATGTCACATTGTAACCACCCTTGCAAAGAATACGAATTATACACATGTAGGTTCAGTAAAAACCTTGACGAATCGCGAAGGGTCTTCATAGTGAAGCTTGTAGCGTACCAATCGAAAGGAATATATAAAATGTCTTTAAAAGTCGTAGATGACAGTAATTTTGAAGCTGAGGTTATCAATGCAGATGAGCCTGTATTGGTTGATTTTTGGGCAGAATGGTGTGGTCCTTGTAAAACGCTGCTACCGATTGTTGAAGAAATCGCAAATGAGATGTCCGGCAAATTAAAAGTCGTCAAAATCAATATTGAAGACGCACCGGAAACACCAACCAAATATGGTCTTCGCGGCGTTCCGACACTGATGCTGTTCAAAGGCGGTAAAGTTGTTGATACCAGTGTTGGCGGTTTGCCAAAATCTCAACTGACTGAGTGGCTCGCTGATAAAGTGTAGCGAACTATTCCAAGATTAAAGAATAAAGGCCTCGAATGTTCGGGGCTTTTTTATGTGTTACTGGTTTTTTAGCTTACAAGATGGTCAAGAACGGACCATCCGTCCATAACAGCGCACAATTTATCTTATGAGTTGGATAAATCTCACGAATCGAATCCCGATACGCAGCGAGCTGCTTATGATAAAGTGCCGGCACGTCCTTTGGGTCACGCGGCGGCGGGCGATTGGTTTTATAATCCAATATCCATATTTCATCCACGCCAACCACAAGGCGATCTATCTGCCCGCTGACAATACGATTATCAGACATCAGCCCCGTAACCGAAACCTCCGCCATGGAATCAGCACTAAAGAACGGCGCATAATCTGGGTGAGATAAAATCTTCATTACCTCGGAAACAACGCTCACCCTTACCTTTTCCGATAGGTCTTGCGCATTTTTGTGCACAAATTTCAGCGCAGCATTCTCGCGTTCAGACGCTTCAAAGTCCGGTAAAAACTGCAATAATTTATGCGTCAAATTCCCGCGCCTAAACCTCTGCGCATTCGATGCGATAAGCGGTGAGAGCGCCGCTTCACTGTCTTCTATAGATGGACGAGACGGTATAAGAGGGCGCGGTGGAAATGGCTCTTCCGGCGCGGGCGACAATGCCCAATCAGGTAATGCTGCACGCGTCACCTCAACAGAACCCACATCATCCACCTTATCAGGCGGCGCGTTCTGCCCATTCTCGATACGGATATGGCCATTATCCAGAACCTGACAACTCTCATCATTATTCATCGCATCCAATATTTTGAAATACCATGAGCTGTCCAAAGCACGTTTACTGCCCTGATACCCCGCAATATAGAGACGGTCCGCCGCCCGCGTCATCGCGACATAGAGCAAACGGTAATATTCCTGCTCTTCCAGATCATTGCATTTTTGGTAAATTTCCTTATAAGCCTGCGGATCATCATCCTGACGTGGGGAGTATAACGGCACAGACAAATTCGTCTTATTCGGCCACAACATGCGCCCACCCTTCTTCGCCGCGCTGGTTTTTATCGTATCAGGCATAATGACAATTGGCGCTTGCAACCCTTTTGAACCGTGGATTGTCATGATCCGCACCTGTGATCCCCCCTCTTTCATCTCACGCTTAATCTCTGTGCTTTTGCGCTCTTGATGATCCAGAAAAATTTGCAGATGGTCTATATTTTCGCGGCCAAACTCCAGCGCTGCATTCAACAGCTCGTCAATCGGATCAAGCGCATCATCGCCCAACCGCCCGCGAATGGCACGCAAGCCCGAGTGCACATCCGCCGGACACGCCATATTCAAGATATGACTGAAAAATTCATACGTTCCCAAATATCGCGCCCGCCCGATCAAACGCGATAAATAATCTCGCGCAATCTCGCGCTTCTCATCCGAGACACAAGGAACAGAATCAGGATGGCCTTCTATTGCTGCAATTTTATCCTGATCGAAGTTACATATCTCCTGCCACAAGGTGCCCCTACGGTTATAGGAAAGGGAGAATAACTCCTCTTCATCCCATCCCAAAAATGGCGATTTCAGCACACATGCCAAGGTCAAATCATCATCCGGTAACAAGCAGAACCGCGCCAGCGCCAACACATCCTGCACGGCCAGTTGCTGACCCAAAATCATGCGATCCACACCACTGACGGGTACATTTCTGATCTTCAACGCACGAACCAACTGATCCACGAAGGCAGAACGCGAACGAACCAGCACCATGATGTCCCCTGCCTCTATAGGGCGATTTGCGCTTTTTAAAATTTCTTTGCGATCCAACCAGTTTCGAATATTCTGCGCCGTATATGCGGCAAGCTGCGCCGCACCGCTTTTTTGGTTCATGACACGCACGGGCAAATCCCAGAACGGCTTTTTCTCGTCCTTGACGTCCTCAATCAAAGGCCATATCTCAACCAAACCCGCCTGCCCTGCGCGGAAAGCTTTGTGATAAATATCGCCGCCACCGACTGCCTCGTTCAACACCGGATTTTGAAAAACAGTATCAACCACTCGCAAAACCGATTCGGTTGAACGAAACGAAATATCCAGTGCAACATTTCGATTAACCAGCCCTGCATTTTTAATTTTATCATCAAAAACACCCTGCATATGCTGAAACTCTTCCGGTGCGGCACGTTGAAAGCTGTAAATTGACTGTTTCACGTCCCCAACAGTAAAAGATGTGCGTAATGTATCGTCCCGCGCACTCAAACCACTGAAAAACTCCTCACACAGCGCTTCAATAATACGCCATTGCTCGGGATTCGTGTCTTGTGCCTCATCCACCAAAATATGATCCAGCCCTTGATCCAATTTATACATGATCCACGGCGTGATATTGCCAAAGTCTGTCTCGCTTAGACGAGAGAAACTCTCGGTTTTACCGTTAAGCAGCTCCATTGTGCGGATAATCAAATCATCAAAGTCCAACATTCCCTGCGCACGCTTGATCTGCATATAATCTTGCAACACCGCATCCCCGATCAGCAATAAATCACGCGTCATCTGCGCTGACTTCGCACGTTTGACCATTTCTTGCGCATTAATCAAACGCTCCGCTTCTTCATAAAGCACATCCGCGCATTGAGGATATATCTTCTCGGCACTCTTTGGTGGAAAGGCACTTTGCTTCATTTCACCTTTTTGGGTTAAAAATGCAGAACGATAAGAGACGTACAGGGCAACACGCTGCTCATGAGATGCATCCAGCCATTGAATGATTCTCCCGCCTGAAATTGGCGCATTCTTACCTTTATCCTGTAACATAGCCTCCCCTGCAAGGCGCAGAGAAGCGGCATTATACTGACCCTCCTGACACAAAGATGCGACAACGTCCGTTGCCGACATATTCTGGTCAATATCATAATGCGTGCATATCGCGACGTATAATCCATCCGCATTGTGATAGCGATCAAACAATATAGACAACTGATGGCGTTCCTGACACACCCCGCGCACAAGATTAGTAAAACTCGCCTCATCCAGATCACTGGCCAGCGCGTTCAAAGCATTCCCAAGTGGAGAATTCGCATATTCAGGGCTTTGCAAGCGTTCCAACACGCCAGACTGCGCCTGACGCATCATTTCACCCGCCAGTGATTCGTCCAACAAATCAAAATTCGGCGGTAAATCAGCCTCTAACGGGAAACGCCCCAGCACAGATTGGCAAAAAGAATGGATTGTCATGATCTGCAAACCACCGGGGCAATCAATAACATCGGCGAAAAGACGCTGTGCGGTCTCTAATTGCGCCTCTGAGGGGGATGCGCCCAACAAATCCTCCAGAACCTCCGTCAAAGACTTTACGTCCATCACCGCCCAACGACTAAGGGTTTTATTGATACGTACAGCCATCTCATTCGCCGCTGCCTTGGTAAAAGTTAAACAGAGGATACGATTCGCCTTGGTTGCCGCGCGACCATCACCACGCGGCAATAACAAACGCAAGACACGATCGGTCAGCACTTTTGTCTTCCCCGTTCCCGCAGACGCACCAACCCATATGGATTCTTGCGGGTTAGAGGCGGCGCGTTGACGCACATTCGGATCAATATCGACCTGTATTTTCTTGGCAGCGTCCATCTATGCGACCTCCTCTTCACCATCTAAAGCCGCCCATTCTTTAAGACGCGAGAGATGCTCGTAATCATTAAAGCGCGGTGCATTATTGGTGTCAGGAATGGCATAAAACGGCGTGTCCAAGTCCCTAAACACCGCGATCAGGCTTTTCAACCCGTCCAGCACCGTTTCAATCGTTTCATCCAGATCACCCGTAATAGCCTGAACCTCACCCGCTTTGGTGCCGCCGGTTAGTTTCCAATATCCCAAATACACCGTATCGCCCTTTGGAACGGATTTACGCACCTCGTCTTTTGGCTGTTGTTTAAACCCTTTGCCCGCAAAGCCACCTTGCACAAGGATCAGAGCCTCTAACGGCAACTGCGGCAAAGCGCCGTCTGTCAACGCTTTCTTGGAAAAACTACCGCCCGTCTTATAATCAATCAACGCATAGCCACCATGCATGCGGTCAACGCGGTCTGCCGTGCCATATAAATTGAATGCTTGCCCATCAACATCAATATCGATGTTGCCCTTAATCTCGCTCTCCAGAAACTTCGCATCGTGCCGCCAGTCTTTTTCATGTGCAACAAACCATGCAGCAATCTTCAAAAATCGTGGCCACCAATAATGCATAAGGTCAGGCGTATCCATAGACTCAGCCAAAACATCCCGCGCAATATCAATCAAGCCCTCTTCCGCATCATCAGGCAGTTCCAGCGGGTAGAGCGCAGTAAACCGCTCCAGAATTTCATGTAATATTGTTCCGCGTAAGGCCGCATCATTATCCTGTATCAAGGGGCGCATCTTACGCAACCGCAACACATAATGCATATAAATCGCATACGGGTCTTTCATCCAAACATCTATCTTCGTAACCGAAGCACCGGAAGGGCGCGTCGATAATGGCGGCCTTGGCTCGGGGCGTTCATAGGGGTGAAAGCTCTCATGCTCATCCAACGCCTTTGCCCAATCCAGATATGGCGCATCAGACAATTCCCCGATATGGCGGTCACAGCTTTGCAGCAGCGTATCCAACCGATCCAGCCAGCGCGCCGGAACCGTCGGGCTACCGCCAACCTTCTCTGATCTGGTCAAAACAACGTTCTTCGCGCAGAACCCCTGCACAAAATCATGCGCAGCAATCCCGACAGACTGGTCACTGCCCGGCAAACCGAACTCATTACGCATCGGGCGCGACATCCACGGATCATGCCCCGCATCAGGCGGCCACGTCCCCTCGTTCAAACCACCAAGGATCACAAGGTCGGCGTCACTAAGGCGTGCCTCCAACTGACCAAGAATAAGAAGGCGCGGATGCACACCATAGGCAGAGCGCACCGTAACCGCACGCATTAACGCCGCCAATATCTTGGTATATTCTGCGAAGCTCACATCATCGATCAGCTCCGCTTGCCCTGACAACTCAGTCAGGAATAAAGCCGCGCTTTGCCCGACATCACCGCGCCAAAGAATTTCTGCGCCTAATTTTTCCTGCGTCGTGGCCAGAGCCTCCAACACTTTAATATGTGCCTTTAATATATCGGCAAAATTCTGCGCTTCACTCTGACGGGCATAATAACCAAATGGTTTGAGTGCGGCATAAAACGCCTCAACAAAGGATAACAACTCATCACACTCTTCCTTTTGTGCAATTTTATCACGCAGCATTTCATAGGAAGAGAACAAATGCCCCTGCCGCAAGAACTGCGTTTCCAGCATAGTAATCATCGTATTATACCGCGTATCATCCTGTCCGAACATACAGTAGGACATCTTCAACAGAGACAACAACGCAATCACATCAAAACCACCTTGCAACACCGACATGGTCAGGGTGATGAATTTCCCTAATCGGCTTTCAACCAAATTCTGCCCTGCAGAGTCATCCACCTCTATATTCCAGCGACGACACAACGCACTCACACGGCGGGCAAGCGCGCGGTCAGGCGTCACCAGCGCGGTGATATTTGTTTTATGCTGCAACGATTCACGCATCAACAATGCGATGAGGGCGGCTTCCTCTTGCTGCGTATTACAGGGGAAATACTGCAACCCTTCCAACATCGGCGCAACATCATGATTTTTGGAGAACTCTTTCCACCGCACCGTCACTTGCGCAGGTAACATCATTTCCGAGGCCAAACGATTGCGCCGTAAAGCATCCTCATGGTCAGGGTCGCTCATATCCTCTATATCGGATTTCTGCGCGCCAATGCGTTCCAGTAAAGTTTTAAAACCGTGTTGCGGGTGGCTCTCGCCGATATGGCTCCATGCCTCGTCATCCAGCTCCATATCCAAACCGGGCAAAACCACTTGTCCTGTCGGCATCTGCGCAATCACACCAAGCAAACGCCCCGCCGCCGGAATAGAGCCCGTAGAACCCGCGGCAATCACAGGGTAATCAGGCGGGGTTTCCTGCCAATGGCTGGCCAGTGCTTGCAATAACAAGTTCCGACGCTCCGCCACATCAATCACATTGTACTCTGCCAAGATGGCCGGCCAGTTCTCGCTGATAATTTTCAGGAAGTTCAAGGTAATCTGCCAATGGGAGGCAAATTCATCGGGCACAATTTTATGCAACTCGGAAAATGACAGTTCCTCCACCACCACTTGATCGATAAACTTGGCCAACGCTCCCGCCAAAGCCAGCGCATGATCCGGCCCCTGCACAAAGCCGGGGACAGAGCGAATAAGTTTCGCCAGCAATAATTGGCGTTTCAAAGGCGCAATGGCACTGGGGATATCCAGAAACCCTTGCGAATTCCCGAACATCATCAAAGATAAGTCTTCCTCATCCACATCACCCAACGGCGTGAGTTGCGGCAATAAAAGAGGCTTACCTTCGTTAATGCTCAAGAATGTTTCACGTAAAATACGGCAAGCACGTCGCGTCGGCAGCAAGACTTTATACTGCGTTAGACGCTCCGGCTGATCCGCCGTCACTTGCAATAAATGCTGCGCTAATATCTTTGAAAAAGGCAGCCCAGCCTTGATGTTATAGATTTTATGCTGCGCCATTTTCACCCTGTTTTTTAAAATGAGCATCTACAGTTTCCAGATCTTTAGGCGTACTGATGTGATGCCAATCACCATCATGCTCTAACGCATGGAAACGTCCCTGCGCCTCGCAAGCGTCCATAATTTGTAAAAATGAGAAATCATGCCCTTCAATATCATGATAAAGACGCGGGCTGTTCAAACGGATATTCGTCCACATATAAGCACCGCTTTTATCCATAGAACGGCGCACTAAGCCATTTTCCAGCAGATCATAATCCCCAACCCCCGATGTTAACCGCATCTGATCCACGGGCTGCATCAAGGTGACAATATCCATCGTCTCAGCGTCCCAATACTGCGCCAGCCTTTCTAATGCAGGCACTGCCCCATTGATCCACAGCGCGTCCCCTGCAATCACATAGAACGGTTCATCCTTAAAATAATGCAGCGCATTCTTAACCCCACCGCCTGTTTCTAATATTTCAGGCTCAAATGAGAAATGGATGATCATTTCAGGATGTTCCACCATATAGGCCTTCAAATGCGCTTCTAAAACATCAGCTAGATAATGCAAGTTCACAACAACCTCACACACACCAACAACGCGCAGTTTATCAAGCGAGCGCCAAATCAAGCTGCGCCCCGCCACTTCGACCATAGGCTTAGGCGCATGATCCGTATAAGGGCGCATCCGCGTACCGAACCCCGCCGCCAGAATAAAGGCTCTCTTAGGCATATTTTGGGGCATATTAAGCTCAGTCATGGCGCATCACCTCTATTGTTCGGGCATTCGAATCGCCAGCTACAGGCGATAACGTCACATCAATATAAGATTGAGGGCGTAAATACCCCAACCTTTCCGGCCATTCAATCAAGAGAACACCGTCAATCAAAGCCTCTTCCCAGCCCAGCTCATAAACCTCCGACACATCGGATAAACGATACAGATCAAAATGCCATAGCGTGCCGATATCTGCGTCATATGTTTGCACCAGCGTAAACGTCGGGCTTGGCACTTCCAGATTATCCACCCCGCATAGGCTGCGAATCACCGCACGGCTAAACACACTCTTACCCATGCCAAGATCACCATGCAGCAAAACCACATCACGCGGCCCAAGGCTTTGGGAAAACATGCGGGCAAACTCTATCGTTTCCTGCTCAGAATTAGTTTCAATCGTCATAATGCATTTATAAGGTAGAACGTGCTTGGTGAAAAGGATGCTCTGCGTTAAAATATGGGCATGAAGCATTTATATCCCGCATTCCTGATATTCCTTTTCTACACCGCGCCCGCCATCGCGCAGGAAATCACACCGCAACCCATATGCTTTACCATCCGTAACGAAGCGCCATACAGAGTTTACGGCGATGTCACAACAAATTTTTACACCACCCCCGACGGAACAGAGGCACGCCACACTGGAACATTCCGCCTAAACAAAGCTGGCGCACGGCATGAGAAAAAAGGTTATCCGCTGGATGTAACTGAGTTTTGTTCTTCCGGTCCGTTTTATCCAGGCAGACAACTGGAAATTACCCTGCGTACGTTTGTGCCTATCTTCTCCTGCAAAACCAGCATAGAGGTCGGAGAAATCGTCATCAAAGGACAGCATAAAAAAGAAGGTGGCGTCAGAACATGGGCCGTCTGTTATTAAAATATAAACACGTAAGCATTCATGGATAATATCGACCCGCTCATCATCGCCATCCCCTTTATCTCGTTCTTTGCATTCTTCCTGAAAGGCGTGACAGGCACAGGCACAACAACAATGGTTGTCGCCCTATCCTCCTTTATTATTGATCCAAAACTTTCCATTGTTCTAGCCTCTTTCATCAATATGTTCGGCGGCATCAGTATGCTGCGCATTGACCCCGTGCCTCTGCCAAAACATTTTTGGATTCCTATCACCATAACAATGATTATAGGCTCTATTATCGGTGCTTTAACGCTTCTTTATACGGATAGTACGATTTTCAAAATCATCTTAGGGACTGTCTTTTTCCTCGCAGCACTTTGGTTCTTGTTCAGTACAAAAGCCAAAAACCAATCACCGCCCTTAAAGGAAAAAGCAACAAAATCAGATATCGGTATAGGTTTATTCGCAGGGTTTTGCGGCGGTTTCATTGGCGTCAATGCACCACCTCTTGTTCTACATTTTGGAAAATTCCTAGATAAACGCCATTTAAGACGATTGCTCGTCATCATCTTCATCCCCGCAGCAATCGCGCAAACGGCAACATTTTGGTATAATGGCATCCTAACGCCGCAACTCATTATATACGCGCTTTGCATGATACCGGGCATGTTACTGGGCATATATGTTGGAAATAAATCATTCCACCGTATATCAGAAACAACGTTCAAACGCATTTTGGCAGTCTTACTGATCGTCGTATCGGCGCGGCTAATATATTTGGGCGCTCTAAGCCTGTGATTTCGGCAACAGCAAGGTCACGGTTGTGCCCTCACTTGGCACAGATTTAAGATCAAATGTACCACCATGCAATGTCACTATATTCCGTACCAGAGTAAGGCCAAGCCCTGCGCCACGACCATCTTGCTGTACACTATCAACCCGTTCAAAAGGCTCTAAAACCCGTTGTTGATCTTCCGGCGCAATGCCCGCACCATTATCTTTCACACTAATTTTTATGTCGCCACCGCTGCGCGCCGCACGTAATTCTATACGCCCGCCTGCATCAGTATGTGCAATTGAATTACGCACCAAATTGATAATACCCTGCTTCATACGTGAAACATCGATTTCCGCCTGCCCAATATTAGCAGGACACACCAAAGACACTTCGATCTGTTCTTTACGCGCCCAATCCTCAACCAACTCCATAACGCTTTCCATCATCGCCTTGATAGAGGTCTTTTCGATATCCAGATCCATCTGCCCTGCCTCAATCGTAGAGAGGTCAAGAATGTCATTAATCAAACTCAAAAGACTCTCACTTGCGCCATGAATATCGCGCGTATATTCCTTCTGCTTATCATTTAATGACCCGAAGAACTCCTGCGCCAACATTTCATTAAACCCCATAATCGCATTTAATGGCGTACGCAATTGATAAGACACGTTGGCAAGGAAGTCGAGCTTGAGTTGCTCTGCCTCTTCCAATGCCGCATTCTTTTCGCGCAATGCATTTTCAACACGAACCGTGTCGGTAACATCCGTATAAGTAATCAAAACACCGCCATCAGGCAGAGGAACCGTGGAATAATCCACCAATGTCCCGTCAGTGCGCTCCAGCCGACCCTCATTCGTGGATCGATCCAATGCAAGAGAAATCAGCGTTCCACGAATCTCATCCCATGCCTCTTTTTTGAAAAATCCCGATGACTTTTCAACGATTTGCGTCACATGTGGCTCACCCTCGAATGCTTCAGGGTCAAGAGACCACAGCCGACCAAAAGATGGGTTCCATAACTTCAAACGCCCATCACCACCATACACCGCGACAGCCTCAGCCAGATTATCCAGCGTCTCTTTTTGAACCGCGATCAGAGTATTATAAGATGATTCAAGTTCTAACCTGCTCGTCACATCTTCAAACGTCATCATCAAGCCGCCCAGTTTATGCGGCACAACAAACATACGTACAGCCGACCCATCAGGCAGATAAAGCATCGTTTCATACGGATCAATTAACCCCGTGAACATATCAAGCCAGCTTTTCTTAAATACTCTGAAATCGGCTTGTTCGGGCAAGCGGCGTGTTTCGCGCAGTTTTTCCATGATTGCGCCCAAAAGTGGCCGCGTATTCAACCAACCATCTTCCAAACCCCATAACTGCGCAAAGGCCGAATTATAAAACTCCAGTTTTTGATCCACGTCATAAATCCCGATTGCAGAGCGCAACTGCTCCAACAAAGCGCGATTGGCAGAACGGTTATCCTTCACCTCATCAAGAATACGCTCTTCCTCGGTTAAATCTTCCGCCATACCAACGCTGATTTGCCGCGCTTTTAACGGAATTTCAGAGATTTTCATCCAAAGACGATTGCCATCGAGAACTTCATGCATTTTTGTGGTCTGAACACTACCCTTTTCCAAAGCCACCCGCGCCAGCTCTGCACCAAACAAGCAATCTTTCTCACTGGGCTTTCTTTTACGAGAAGCAGAGATAATCTCCTTTTGCTGCGCAATAACTTTACTGGGCGGCACACCGACAGCCTTTGCATAGGCAACATTACACCATGTTATGCGCTGTTGCTGATCCCTGATCCAAACAGGATGCGGCAGCGCATCTAAGGATTCTTGCAGCTGATCAACATCGGCGCGCAATAAATCCTGCTCTTCTATCAAAGTATCACTCGCGGTTTTTAAAGCGCTAATATCCTCTAACCACAAAATATAGAAATGATCTGCGCCGGTTAAATCCTCACCACATGTACCTGATATTTTGAAGGTTTTGGTTTCAGCACGATTTTGTACATTCATCGTAAAGGGAATACGGTCTTCCTTCAAACGGTTGAACAGCCCCTCTAATGAAGCAGAATCTTCGGGTGATAAAATATTTTGTATATCCGTAAAGTTATCAATCGCAGACAAGCCCAGCGCATCACAGAAACCTTGGCTGTAGACCACACTCTCATCTTGCGCCCAGCCGCAATATTCACCGGGGACAGCCGATAAAAAAGCCTCCAGCCGCGCCTTTTCCGCACGCAAACGCGCATTGCCACCAAATAACGCCATAAATAAAAATCCTGATATTCTGCTCTTAAGTGTCACACTTTATATGATTCTAGTAATGAAACACCATAAAAGACAAGAGCAAACTATTTTATTCCAAAGAAAATGGTCGAACCACAGCTCGACCATTTCAATTATTTTTTCCATGTCTTAATCAACAGCATTCTATAAGGGACAGGCACGAGGCGCGTAGCGTATTCTTATACGTAAGCAACGAGTAACGCAGCCCTTATAAATGATGGCAGATTAATAGCGGTAGGCTTCGCCTTTGAATGGTCCTTTAACCGGCACACCAATATAATCAGCTTGCTCTTGAGACAAGACAGTCAGCTTCGCACCAACTTTTTCAAGGTGAAGCGCAGCCACTTTCTCATCAAGATGCTTCGGAAGAACATAAACTTTGTTCTCATAATTATCAGAATTTTTCCAAAGCTCGATCTGTGCCAAAGTTTGGTTGGTGAAAGAGGCACTCATCACGAAAGATGGGTGACCCGTTGCACAACCAAGATTAACCAAACGCCCTTCAGCCAGCAAAATAATACGCTTGCCGCTTGGGAATTCAATTTCATCAACTTGTGGCTTGATATTCGTCCATTTCATATTACGTGTCGGCTCAACTTGAATTTCATTATCAAAGTGACCAATGTTACAAACGATCGCACGGTCTTTCATGTCACGCATGTGATCAACAGTGATAATATCTTTATTTCCTGTTGTTGTTACAAAGATATCCGCGCGTGGGCATGCCTCTTCCATTGTCACAACTTCATAGCCATCCATCGCCGCTTGCAATGCACAAATCGGATCAACTTCAGAAACCATCACACGTACGCCTTGTGAAGATAGAGACTGTGCAGAACCTTTACCAACATCACCATAACCACATACCATAGCAACTTTACCAGCCAACATAACGTCAGTCGCGCGGCGAATCGCATCAACAAGTGATTCGCGACACCCGTATTTATTGTCGAATTTAGACTTTGTTACAGAGTCGTTTACGTTAATTGCAGGCACTTTCAAACTGCCGTCTTCTTCCATTTTCTTCAGGAATAGAACGCCGGTTGTTGTTTCCTCTGAAACGCCTTTAACCTCGGCCATCAGCTCCGGATAATCCTTATGCATAATCGCAGTCAAGTCACCACCATCATCCAAAATCATGTTTGGAACCCAACCATCAGGCCCTTTAATAGTCTGATGAATACACCATTCACCCTCTTCTTCTGTTTGGCCTTTCCATGCAAATACAGGAACGCCAGCGGCGGCAACGGCTGCTGCTGCTTCATCTTGGGTTGAGAAGATGTTACATGAGCTCCAACGCACTGTCGCGCCCAGGGCTGTCAATGTTTCGATAAGAACAGCTGTTTGCACTGTCATATGAAGACAGCCAACAATACGCGCGCCCGCCAAAGGCTGCTCATCTTTATATTCTTCGCGCGTGGACATCAGGCCTGGCATTTCATCCTGTGCAAGGTCGATTTGTAAACGCCCCGCTTCTGCCAAAGTGATATCTTTAACCTTGTAATCTTGCTCTACGGCTTGTGGTGCTGCTGACATTTAAGTGTCTCCTATAATAAAATTCTTTGCTTTTGCTGTATTTTTGATACAGTTTGAAGACTTAAGCATTTTTTATTTCAAAAACCAATGGTAATATTGCGTTATGAGCATAAATTTTAATGAATCAAGCAAAGACAAGCCTTCAGATCCAACCAAAAAAGATCTAAAACCGGGCGAAGATGCGCTGGATAAAGAGAAAAGGACAGGCGAACGCACACGCTTTATTCATAAGCCTAACCCGCTTGTGGAGCGTTCCTACCAGATTTTTGAATATGATTTCAAGAAAAGCGACTATAATCACGTCGGTGATTATGTGTTGATCCAGAAAAATGAGCCTGAAGACGTCACCGAGAAAAAATTAATAAATCTAATGACTCTGCTGAATGGAAAAGATGATTTGATCGACCTTTCAAACTTGACAAATACCAGACTCTTATATAGTATTGTTTCTGAAGCACAGGCAGGCAACCAGACAAAGATAGTCCTTAAGGATTACGATGGCTCCGGTGTTTCCAAAGAAAATGCAATATTTACAATAAGAAAGGGTGTTTTACATGACAAATTTAAGCGATAATTTCGGAGAGAGAGCTTCAGGGCTTTCAACAATTGACCTACACGGTGTATTTGGCCAATTTGCAGGTGTTTCTGACGGGTATACAAATGCTGGTCCAGATATGTCTTTGAGCAGTACGCTGGACAACACTCTATAAAGTGACCTCCATATAAGATTTACAAAACGATCCGAATTTCGGGTCGTTTTTTTATGTCCCATACAGTCATGAATAACTGTGCGGTATACAAAGAAGTTACGCGTCTTGATCTATATTGAGGATAATAACAAACCGTGCACCTGTTACCGCGCCGGATCTATCCATTTTATTCTCTGCATAAATAATGCCGTTATGCGCCGTGACGATCTGCCTACAAATAGACAAACCAAGCCCTGAGTGACGGCCAAACTCTTCATGTTCCGGACGTTCAGAATAAAAGCGTTCAAAGATCTTCTCAAGCTGGCTTTCAGGTATACCCGGCCCTTCATCTTCAATAGAGATCGTGACCCGATTCGATTTCATCTTCACCAAAATTTTAATTTTTGTTTTAACCGGTGCAAAAGATAAAGCATTCGCAATGATATTTTGAAAAACCTGCATCAACCGACTTTCACTGCCCGACACATGCATTTCAGGCACATCATTAAAGTCGAGCATAATCATCACACCATCTTTTAATGCGCGATCATTATTCTCCTCGCTCGTATCTTCTCTTTCAAGAGGACTCTTATAGACATCCAATAAAGCCCTCAGCATCTTTTTAAGGTCCACCACATCAAACGCTTCACGTGATAATTCCGCGTCCAGACGCGATGCATTCGATATATCAGTAATCAAACGGTCTAGACGATCAACATCATGGTCAATCACCATAAGCAGTTTATCCAGATCAGCCTTCTTCTTAACAATTTTTGTGGTCTCAACCGCACTTTTTAAAGATGTTAAAGGGTTTTTTATTTCATGCGATACATCTGCGGCAAAGGCTTCAATCGTATCCATACGCTCCCACAAGGCTGCCGTCATATCACGCAAGACAATAGAAAGCTCGCCTATCTCGTCATTGCGCTCGCTCATATCCGGAATTTCAGTATGCTTCAACTTACCCCTTCGTACATTTTCCGCAGCTTTAGCCAATTTCCGCAAAGGACGGGCAATCACACCGGAGAGATAAATCGACAAAAGAATAGTGATCAACAACGTTACTAAAAATATCTTTAGAATATTAAACCAAGCATCCCCCATAGCGCTATTAATCTCTTCATCATCACCAATCAGCATAACAATGCCAACCATTTTAGACTGGCTTACAATGGGAAGTGCCGCAGTTAAAATAACTTCCCCTTTTGTATCGCGCCACGCAGAAATACTCAACTTTTGCCCCTTGGCTTCAATCACATCGGCATACTGATCCGCATCTTGCGAGAAAACACCGGGAAACAGCGGTAATTGTTTATATTGCGGAAACAGTGAGATAATCCAACCCGCTGTATCCTTCAAAAGTTCAACACTATCAAGCTGGTATTTTTCTTCTTCTACAACAGTGAATATAGGCTTGATGCTATGGCTCTCGATAATAATTTTTGAATCAGCAACCATTGCATTATCGGTATTGAAAACCAAAATACGTTTGCCAAGCGTTGCTCCCAAACGTGCAGATAAATTTTGCGCTTTAGATGAAGACAAAGAAGCGATAGCATCGTCGCCTTCCTTAACAGAAGATACTGCACCTTCCGAAATCGCCGCAGTCACGAGAATAATCTCGGTTTCAAAGCGCTTTAATTTCGCCTCGATCAATGTAGAGTGATATTGTCCCAGATAAATAACACCAAATATAAGACTAACCAGAGCAATAACATTAACCCCGATAATACGAAGTGTAAGCCCAGTAATGCGCCGTTCTTTACCACCCCAGTATAAATCAAACAACTGTTCAATATCACCACGGTGCGAACCAATGCGAAACCAGCGACTACTCTTCCTTATAGCGGTAGCCGACCCCGTATAGCGTTTCGATTTTGTCGAATTCGTCATCTAGTTTCTTAAACTTCTTTCTAACACGCTTAATATGCGAATCAACGGTTCTATCATCAACATAGATATTCTCACCATATGCCATATCAATCAACTGGTCTCTGTTTCTGACATGCCCGGGGCGCATCGCCAAAGACTTTACAAGCAGATATTCTGTCACAGTCAGATTAAGCGGCTGCCCCTTCCATGAACATAAATGACGCGAATCATCTAGAATCAAATGCCCGTACTCAATATTGCTGCTGGCTTCTTGCTTACTATTTTCTGAGTTCATAAGATCACGCCGCCGCAACAAAACCTTGATACGCTCAATCAAAAGACGTTGTGAAAAAGGCTTCGTGATGTAGTCATCCGCGCCCATACGCAAACCGATGACCTGATCAACTTCATCATCCTTAGACGTTAGAAAAATCACAGGAATGGCGCTTTCCTCCCGTAATTTCGAGAGAACTTCTATACCATCCATACGCGGCATTTTCACATCAAGAATAACCAAATCCGGTTGCCCTTCTAAAATCGCACTAAGGCCAGCTTCACCATCATTGAATGTCTCAACGTTAAAACCTTCAGCTTCCAACGCCATGGAAACAGAAAGCAAAATATTACGGTCATCATCTACAAGAAAAATTTTATCTGTCATAAGATCAAGTATCCCAAACTTTACGCTTTATATCAATATATTCGTCACAATCCACCAATATGTTCCAAAACTTCACCTGCCAAATACACTGATCCTGCAATTAAAATTCTGGAAGGCGGATTATCTCGCGCAATAGATAGAATCGCATCAACGCACCCATCATGCGCATAGAGAGGCACATCATAGCACATCTCTTTAATGCTCCCCTCAATATCATCCTTCGTCTGACTATGCGGATCAGAAGCAATCGAAACAATATGCAGCGTAGTAAGATGCGGCAATAAAGAGGCAAGGAAACGCGCCGAATCTTTGGTGTCCAACATCCCAACAACTAAATGAAGAGGTCTCTCATCCTGCGCTTGCCATTGCTTTATCTCTGCCGCCAATGCCTCACCTGCGCTATCATTATGCCCTGAATCCAGCCATATTTCATGATCATCAGCAATATTAAATTCCACAGCCTCTATCTTTTGCAAACGCCCCGGCCAATAGACGGACCTTAACCCATCCTCAATCGCTTGATCGCTCACCTCAATATGTTGACGCAACGAAAATAACGTTGCCAACGCAACACCCGCATTTTGCACCTGATGCGCACCTTGTAAGGACGGCAAAGGAAAATCATAACCCTGACCCTCAAAAGAAAAAATCATACGCTCCTCTGATGAACAAATATTCCAGTCAACGCCATACTTACAGGAATATGCACCCGAGGATTCTATCTCCTCCACCAACACATCATTCACCGCACGTGCATCATCACCAACACCTTGATATCCGATGATACAAGGCACATCCGCCTTCATAATACCCGCCTTCTCCGCCGCTATATCACAAATATCATCACCCAGAAAATCTGTATGATCCAAGGATATCCGATTAATCACACTGGCCAGAGGGGCATCAATAACATTCGTACAATCAAGACGCCCACCAAGCCCGACTTCCAGCAACAAAATATCCGCAGGCGTATCAGAAAATGCCTTAAACGCCAGAGCTGTTGTGATTTCAAAAAAGGAAAGCGGTGCGCCCTTATTATACTCCAAAGCCTGATCTATCAACTGCTCCAGATACACATTATCAATCGCCTGCCCCGCCAACGTAATCCGCTCATTCACATGAATCAAATGCGGCGAGGTATAGCTATGCACCCTCAAGCCTTGCGCCTGTAATATCGCTTGTAATATCGCAATGATAGAGCCTTTACCATTGGTTCCCGCCACATGAATAACAGGCGGAAAATTTAAATGCGGATTCCCAAAAGCAGCCAAAAGGTCAAGATACTGCCCACGATCCCAATTAATTTTCGAGCGCGTTCGACGAAGCTGGAATATCGTCTCCAGCTTATCGCGTAATGCTTTATCGTCATGTTTAAAATCAGCCTGATGCATGCCCGCGCCTCTTCAAATCGCCTATGGAACGTGCCTATAACCAGATTTTAGTTCGCGGCAGCTTTCTTTTGGCCTGTCACATCGGCGCAATTTTGAGATATGCTTCGTACGGCCTGCTGAGCAGCTTTCACTTGAGATGTAGCCTTTTTGCCACTCTTTTTACTTTTACCGGAAGCCTTACCCGAAGATTTTTTGGTCTTTTTGCTTGAGCCGCCGGCATCAGGATTAACCGGTGTCTGTGTTAGAATGCTGATAAGGTTAACAACCGTATTCTTCATTTCATCACGCGTAACCACCATATCGACAATACCATGCTCTAACAGATATTCCGCAGTTTGGAAATTTTCCGGCAAAGTCTCGCGCACAGTTTCTTCAATCACGCGGCGTCCGGCAAAACCAATCATTGTGCCCGGCTCAGCAATATGGATATCGCCCAGCATCGCAAAAGATGCACTCACACCACCCGTTGTCGGATCAGTCAAAATTACGATATAAGGAAGCTTTGCATTCTTCACCATTTCAACGGCAATAATACTGCGCGGCATTTGCATCAAAGAAATCATTCCCTCTTGCATACGCGCGCCGCCAGAGGCCGGAATAGTAATAAATGTAGCATTTTCTCTTACTGCAATTTCAGCAGCCTTAACAATCGCTTCACCAACCGCAGCGCCCATAGAGCCACCCATATAACGGAAATTAAAGGCCGCAATCACGACTTTCAAGCCGCCCATTGTTCCGCTGGCAATTGTAATTGCTTCATCAAGGCCGGTTTTACTTTGCGCCTCTTTAATACGATCAACATAACGCTTACGATCTTTAAACTTCAGAGGATCATGCGCAACACTCGGTAATTCATGCGATGTAAATTCACCACCGTCAAACATCATTTTCAAACGATCTGCGACCGGAAAACGTAAGTGATGCCCGCAATGATAACAAACATTATGGCTCTTTTCCAAATCGCGATGGAACAACATCCCTTCACAAGATGTGCATTTTTGCCACAAATTATCGGGCACTTCCTTTTGTTCACTCACAAAAGAACGAATACGCGGTGGTATCAAATTAGACAGCCAGTTCATCTATACATCCTGATTATTATTCGAACATGATAAATCGCAGAAAATACGCGCAGAGTCAATATGCACCTTCGTCAGGGCGCGGCCCTAAAACATCAGAAAGTGAGCGAATGAGGCTTGTTACATCAGCCATTCCATCGCCATTTTCGCCAATATCCTTCACCTTTTCAACAATAGAAGAACCAACGACAACCGCGTCCCCCAAAGCCGACATTTCCTGTGCATCATTTGGTGTTTTAATCCCGAAGCCAATCGCAATGGGTAAATCGCTCTGAGCTTTAATCAGATCAAGATGCGGCTTTAACGCATTCAGGTCGGCCTTCGCCGTTCCGGTTACGCCTGTAATCGAGACATAGTAAAGGAAACCGCTCGCACCTTCCAAAACCACTGGCAAACGATCTTCATCTGTTGTCGGCGTAATCAGGCGAATCATATCAATCCCCTGTGCATCAGTGAATTTGCGTAACTCTTGATCTTCCTCAGGTGGTAAATCCACGATAATCAAGCCATCAACCCCTGCCTCTTTTGCATCTTTTGCAAAACCCTCAAGCCCATAGGCATAAAGCGGATTCGCATAGCCCATCAAAATAATCGGCGTATAGTTATTATCCACGCGGAAGTCCCGCACCATTTGAAGCGTCGTCTTCATCGTTGCGCCGGCTTTTAAAGCCCGCTGCCCCGCATGTTGGATCGTCAAGCCATCCGCCGCAGGATCAGTAAACGGCATTCCGATCTCAATCAAATCCGCGCCCGATTCAGGCAAACTCTTAAGAACGGCCAAGCTATTTTCTATGGTTGGATCACCTGCCATCGTAAAGGTCACCAGAGCCTTACGCCCTGATGCTTTTAGAACTTCAAATGTCTTTTTAATTCTGCTCATACATTCACCCCGATACATACGAGAACTTCATGAACACCTTCTTCAAAGAACCGTTTACCATACACTTCAAAATCGGTCTCGAATTTCCTGTCTAAATCACTTTGCCAAACGGCTGTCCATGTTTCGATCAAGGCCTTTGGTTGTTCACCAATCGCGCCCATCATCGCGTAATCCGCACTTTGAACCTCAACATGATACAAATGATCTTTCATTTGCGGCGCACCTTCAATCTTATAGCCAACGGTTAAACGATAAGGCTTTGTATGATCGCCTTCATAATCTGAATAAACCGCATAAATCACATCATCAACACGGTTTTCAACATCTTGACCGATGCTCTTCTCAAAGAAATCCTGCCACAGCGCGTTGATCTCCTCACTCGCAGTTTCATTGCTCGTGGTCATAGAAAGCCCGACAACAGAAAAACCATCAATTTTTTCCAAGCCTGCTTTTACTTCGTAATCACTCATATCTTAACGCCTAACTTATCAGCAACAGTGAAAATATCCTTATCACCGCGACCACAAAGATTCATCACAAGGATATGATCCTTCGGCAGAGTACCCGCAATTTTGGCAACATGCGCCAAGGCATGAGCCGGTTCCAATGCAGGAATAATCCCCTCTAATTTAGAGCATAGCTGAAACGCATCCAACGCTTCTTTATCCGTCACACTTACATATTCGACACGTTTTCTATCGAATAGCCATGCATGCTCTGGTCCGATACCCGGATAATCCAACCCAGCGGAAATAGAGTGCGCCTCTTGAATTTGTCCATCATCATTTTGAAGAAAATACGTCTGCATACCGTGCAACACACCAGGCTTTCCGCCCTCAAGGCTCGCCGCATGTAAATCTGTATCCACGCCCATGCCACCTGCTTCCACGCCGATCATATGCACATCCGCATCATCAAGGAACGGATGGAACAAACCCATCGCATTTGAACCGCCACCAATCGCGGCAATCAACGTATCAGGCAAACGCCCCTCACGCTCCATCATTTGCTCTTTGGTTTCTTTACCGATGATAGATTGAAAGTCACGCACCATCGCAGGAAACGGATGCGGGCCGCCCACAGTGCCGATCAGATAGTATGTGTCGTGCACATTAGTAACCCAGTCGCGCATCGCTTCATTCATGGAATCCTTTAAAGAGGCCGAACCGGACGTTACAGAAACAACCTCCGCGCCCAATAACTTCATGCGAAATACGTTCGGTGATTGACGCTGAACATCCTTCTCACCCATAAAAATAGTACAAGGCAAGTCAAACAACGCACACACTGTCGCCGTTGCAACGCCGTGCTGACCCGCGCCTGTTTCAGCAATAATGCGGGTCTTGCCCATCCGCATCGCCAGCAACACTTGCCCGATACAATGGTTAATCTTATGCGCGCCCGTATGGTTCAGCTCATCACGCTTGAAGTAAATCTTTGCGCCCTTATCGCCGTTGGCAAAATGCTTCGTCGTTTTCTCCGCAAAATAAAGCGGTGACGGACGACCAATATAATTCTTCGCCAAATCATCAAATTGCGCCCAAAAAGCTGGGTCAGCTTTCGCTTCGTTCCATGCTTTTTCTACAGACAAAACAAGCGGCATTAACGTTTCCGCTACATACCGTCCACCATATTGCCCGAAATGCCCGCGCTCGTCGGGCTGATTTTTATATGAATTCACTGTCATGTCCGCTTTATACCGCTTTAACCGCCGCAAGAAAAGCACTGATTTTCTCTATATCTTTTTCACCGCGCGATGATTCAACGCCCGATGACACATCAACAGCGTCAGGAGAAAGCACCGAAAGTGCATCGCCAACATTTTCCGCACTTAAGCCGCCCGATAACATCCACGGCTTGGAAAAGTCCAGCCCCTTCAACAATGCCCAATCAAAGCTCCGCCCTGTTCCACCCGGAACGTCACTATCCGCAGGGGGCTTCGCATCAAACAGCAGCCAATCAACATGATCTTCATAATCCCGCGCGGCGGCAATATCCTCGGCGTTGCTCACAGGAAAAGCCTTCATAATTGGCAGAGCGTATTTATCTTTAATCTCAGCAACACGCTGCGGCGTTTCTGCGCCATGCAATTGGATCATATCCAGCTGCACCCGCCCTGTCACCGCATCCAACTGCGCATCCGCAGGGTCAACAAACAAGCCAACGCTGCGCACACCCGTGGGCAACATCAAGGCCAGCGCCTTCGCCGTATCAATCGCCACATGGCGTGAGGATGGCGGGAAAAACACAAAGCCGATAAAGCGCGCACCATTTTGCACCGCAGCCTGCAGAGCTTCCGGCGTTTTAATCCCACATATTTTAGCTGTGATTTTCTTAAGCGACATTATCCCTCAACTGCACCTTCTTCATTCTGGATCGCGTAAAGATAATAATTCGATAACGCGGTCACACCGATAATTGTCAGTAATGGTACAAAATACAGTTTCACAGGCAATGTTATAAACAAACCTAAAATCGCGGGAACACTGCCAAATGGCAATGGGAAAACAACAGAAACCAAGACTAAAAGCATGCCCATAGCAAATATAAATACAACCAACATAAGAATAAAAGAAAATGCCGCCCTAAATGTTGAACTAATAATTTTCCACACATAGCCTTGCGTCAAACGAAAGGCCTGAGACAAGGTAATGCCCGCATTCACGGCCATTGCCGGAAAATAAAAACACACGCGGTAAAACATATATATCAGCGCACAACTCACTACCGCAGCAATAAGTATCATAATTGACGAATCTGTAACAGTAGTCCCAAAGACAAGCCCATTATCAATCACAACAATCACAAGACCAAGTAAAAATCCCATTCCGACAAAGACAAGCTCATGACGCTTCGGTTTGAAAGGGTTCATAGGTGTATAATTATCCGACCCATGGATAACAACGCGATGCCATGTAATCACCAGCGCCGTCACAAAATAAGCCGCAATAATACTAAACAGAGAAAAACCATTTTTGCTCTCCGCAAAGAATAAATCCGAAATAACAGCATCAAGAATATGGCACGCCGCAATAAAAGGCATTAATGGCTTAAAAATTTTCCAAAACTCAGCTTTTGTTGCGTCGAGAAAATCTCCGATATTCCACGCTGTTTCTTTCGATTCAAACGTCGGTTGATAACGATCCATAAACATTCCTCCCTTTTTACAATGTACCCAAGATCTCTGCCGCTGCCTTCGCTGGATCGGCGGCGCCCGTAATCGGGCGGCCTATCACCAAATGCGTGGCTCCCACATCAAGGGCGTCAATCGGTGTCATCACGCGTTTTTGATCGCCCTGCGCGCTTCCCTTTGGGCGAATCCCCGGCACCATTAGTGCAAAATCATCACCGCACACACTGCGCAACCGCGTAATTTCATGCGCGGAGCACACAACACCATCTAACCCTGATTGTTCCGCCAGTAATGCAAGCTGCTCCACTTGCGCGGCAACCTCATCATGACCATACCCAATATCGGCAATAGCCTGCGCATCCAAAGAGGTGAGTATCGTCACCGCCAGTAATTTCGTATCCGCGCCGCACGCATCTTTCGCCGCGCGCATCATCGCCACCCCGCCGGAAGCATGAACATTCAGATAAGCCGGTGCAAAATTGCTGCAGATACCGCGCACCGCACCTGCCACTGTATTGGGAATATCATGGAATTTTAGGTCAATGAACAGCTGCGCCTCTGGGCAAGCCTCTAACACGCGTTCAATTCCCTGCGGGCCAAAATTATTAAAGAATTCAAGCCCCAACTTTATCCCGCCCGTAACAGGAGCAATTTGCGCAGATAATGCGCAGGCACGATCAAGATCCGCCGTATCAATGGCACAAAATATTTTTGGCTGAGATGTCATATGATTCTCTATTTTACAGGTAATGCAGGGAAAATATCCGTCGCAGGCATGCTGGAGGTCAGCTTACCTTCTTTTAAACGCCCGACTTCTTTTTCTAATAATTTAATATCACGCTTCTGCCTACGTTTTTCTTTGCGGAGGTTACTTGCATTTATCCAGACAAGAAGCCCTCCGAGAATAAAGCCAAAAGCCATCGAGGCCAAAACCAAAACATATATGGGCAGCATCACAGCAGAATCATCAAAAAACGGGTTCCATGTCACGGAAATAGCATCACGATTAAGCACCGCAAAGACAGCAATACAAACTGTGATAACAATTCCTAAAAGAAACCGAAGAACTGCCATCTTATTTATTTACCATTTAATTTCTCGCGCAAAGCCTTGCCCGTCTTAAAGAACGGTAAGCGTTTCGCAGCAACTTGAACCGTTTCACCGGTACGTGGATTACGGCCAACGCGCGCATCACGGTGCTTTACAGAGAATGCGCCAAAGCCTCGAAGCTCCACACGATCACCATTTGCCAAAGCATCAGAAATTTCGTTGAATACCGTTTCTACGATTTTTTCGATATCACGCAAATACAAATGCGGATTTAAATCAGCTAAACGCTGTATCAGTTCTGACTTTGTCATATCGAAACACACCTCTTTTTATAAACAAAAGAATTAAAAATTGAACTCGGATGCTTGTAGATTGCATTATTCCAGCAAACGCGTCAAGCAAAACGCATTGATTAAAAACACTTTTTTCTCTAGACATTGCAAAAAAGCCGACAATAAATGCCGGCTCTTTAAAACTATATTCAAAACAATTTAAATATTTTTATTTCTTCTCGTCTTTGCCTTGCAACGCCGCACCAAGAATATCACCAAGAGATGCACCGCTTTCTGTTGAACCGAAGTCCTTCATTGCTTGCTTATCTTCATCAATTTCTTGTGCTTTGATTGAAAGTGTCACTTTACGTGATTTTCTGTCAACGGAAATTACTTTCGCATCAACTTTCTCACCAACAGCAAAACGATCAGGGCGTTGTTCTGAACGCTCACGCGACAGATCAGCTTTTCTAATCGTACCTGTAACGCCATCGCTCAACTCTACTTCAACAGTAGAACCAGTGATTTCAGAAACCGTACATGTTACCACTGCGCCTTTAACAACGCCTTGTAGTGCACCTTTGTATGGATCTTCTGTCAATGCTTTGATACTCAAAGCAACGCGCTCACGCTCAGGGTCAAGCTCAAGGATTTTAGCCTTAACGACAGCACCTTTTTCAAAGTCCTTCAAAATCTCTTCGCTTTGATCTTCCCAAGAAATATCGGATAGGTGAACCATACCGTCAATTTCTTCTGTAAGACCAACAAACAAACCAAATTCTGTGATATTGCGAACTTCGCCTTCAATCACATCATCTACTTTATTGTCTTCCGCGAATTGTATCCAAGGATTTTCCTGACACTGTTTCAAACCAAGGGAAATACGGCGTTTCTCCATATTAACCTCAAGAACAGCCACTTCCACTTCCTGAGAAGTAGAAACGATCTTGCTTGGGTGTACGTTCTTCTTCGTCCAAGACATTTCAGAAACGTGAACCAAACCTTCAACGCCATCTTCCAACTCAACAAAAGCACCATAGTCAGCGATATTACTGATACGACCTGTAAAGCGTTGGCCTTCAATATATTTAGCTTCCACATTTTCCCAAGGATCAGAACCAAGCTGTTTGATTCCCAATGAGATACGCTGTGTTTCTTCGTTAAAGCGAATAACCTGAACGTCAACAGTTTGACCAATCTGAAGAACTTCAGATGGGTGGTTAACGCGTTTCCAGGAAATGTCGGTAACGTGCAATAGACCATCAACACCACCAAGATCAACGAACGCGCCGTAATCTGTGATATTTTTAACGATCCCTTCAAGAACTTGACCTTCAGCCAAATTCTTAAGCAAGTCACTGCGTTGCTCTTGACGTGATTCTTCAAGAATAGAACGACGAGACACAACGATATTTCCGCGGCTACGATCCATTTTAAGAACGTGGAACGGCTGTGGTGTGTTCATCAATGGTTCGATGTCACGAACGGGGCGGATATCAACTTGTGAACCCGGCAAGAACGCAACCGCGCCACCAAGATCAACAGTGAAACCACCTTTTACACGACCAAAGATAGTACCCGTAACACGTTCACCATCTGCATGCATTTTCTCCAGTTCAATCCAAACTTCTTCTCTGCGTGCTTTTTCACGCGAAAGAACAGATTCACCGTTTCTGTTTTCCATACGTTCAACGTATACTTCAACGGTATCTCCAATATTTATTTCCGGGTCTTCACCTGGTTTTGAAAATTCGTAACGTGGGACACGTCCCTCTGATTTCAAACCAACATCAACAATAACGTGATCTGCTTCCAGAGCAATAACAATGCCTTTTACAACACTTCCCTCGAATTTTTCATTTTTTCCGATGGTTTCTCCAAGTAGAGCTGCAAACTCTACGGAGTCCTCTTTATCAATTAAATTAGCGGCAACTTTAGCCATAGTCGTATTCCTTTCAATATTCGAATTGGCATTTACACATCCCCGTGATCTTTGCAAAGGAACGATAGACACCGTCGTAATAGGAGATACTTTCGCTAATGCATCATGAACTCTATTCTAGCCAAATGCTTTTTTCGCATATGTTAAGGCTGTTTCCAACATCTGTGCCTCGCCTAAATCGCTGCTATCAATGATAATAGCGTCCTTGGCAGGCCTTAGTGGAGCAGCCTTACGGCCGGAATCTCGAGCGTCACGCGCACGCATATCCTCTAAAACGGCCTTATATGTAGCGTCTAATCCCTTGGAATGCAACTCTTTCATGCGTCTTTTCGCGCGAATCTCGACATTTGCCGTCACATAGAGCTTTAAAGGCGCATCGGGGCAAATCACCGTGCCAATATCACGCCCATCCAGAATAGCACCGGAGAATCCCTCACCCGGCGCACTCGCGAAAGATTTTTGCAACGTAATCAACGCATCGCGCACGCTTTGAATAACCGCCACCTTAGACGCAGCCTCACCAATTACATCATTGCGTAGCGCATCATTAAACAATACATCTTCATGCGCCATTTTATCTTGCAAGCTCTGACACCCTGCCAACGCGGCCTCTTCTTGCGTAGGATCAGCACCCATTTGTAAAACCTCATACGCCACTGCGCGATAAAGTGCGCCCGTATCCATATGGGCAAAATTCAGCACATTCGCCAAATTTCGTGATAAAGTTCCTTTTCCGCTTGCCGCGGGCCCATCAATCGCAATAATCTTTTTCATGAGACTATACTTACCCCTGTATATAAAATGAGAGCAAGCCTTATTCTATGAAGATTTTGAAAATATTATGCCTGTTACCACTTCTGCTTGGATGTTCCAAAGGACAAGGCATCAGCCTCCACCCCTACACCGACAAAACGGCGTCTCCCGCACGTTTCATCATCTGCCACGGGTTTAGCTGCACCTACCAAACCGATGTCTCCATACCCGATAAAGATTGGAACAATATCACGGCAATATTCTCACCCCCACCAACCACCGCAAAAGAAGAGCGCAAAAGAATTGCAAAAGCCATTGCCCTAATCGAAACCAAAGTCACTGCCCTCACAAATATGACCCCCGACAGAGGAGAGGCCGAAAACTTTGAAAGCGATGAAGATCAAATGGATTGCATTGATGAAACAATCAATACATCACAATATCTCAGATTTCTTGAAAAAGACGTACAGTTCAAATGGCACAAAACATCAGACCCCATACATCGCGGTTATTTCATTGACGGTATGTGGCCACATAACAGCGCAACACTACGTGAAATAAAAACTGATGATATCTACGCAATTGATACGTATTTTTTCGATAGTGGTAAAACACCGCCGATTGTTTATCGTGATCTATGGCTTGATGAATGGAAGCCGGAAGAGCTCAAATAATAAGCTTAAACCAATCTCAATTCATCAGAATCATCAGGCGTACCGATCTCCGCACCCAAATCATTCATCAATTCGATAAAATTCGGAAAGCTGGTTTTAATCGGCGCGGCGTCATCAACAGAGACAGGCTCTTGCGTAACAGTGCCAAGCACCAAAAAGCTCATCGCAATACGGTGATCCAGCGCGGTTTCCACGCATGCGCCGCCTATACACCCACCACCATTACTATTAATCGTCAAGCTATCATCACCCATCTCCAACGATATACCGCACGCTTTCAAACCTTTTGCCATCATCAATAAACGGTCACTCTCTTTAACTCGAAGCTCTTTCAAGCCCGTCATCTTGGTTGTCCCTTGCGCACAGGCCGCAGCAATAGCCAAAATCGGAAACTCGTCAATCATCGACGGCACGCGGCTTTCCGGTACATCAATACCGCGCAGAGACCCTGTGCCCTTAACAATGATATCCGCCACAGGCTCGCCCGCCTCTATGCGTTTATTCTTAAATTCAATATCCGCACCCATTTCCTGCAAGGTTGTATAGAGACCAATGCGTGTTTCATTAATGCCAACACGGCTTAACGTGATTTCCGAACCCTCGTTAATCAGCGCAGCAACAACCGCAAACGCCGCAGAACTTGGATCCGCGGGCACATCAATCGCGCAGCCTTGAAGCTCCTGATGGCCTTGCACATGAATGGCACGCGCACCGCCCACCAACTCTTCCACCTCAACATCAACGCCGAAATGCCGCAACATATTTTCCGTATGGTCACGTGTAGGGTGATCTTCAATCACAGTCGTACGACCAGCAGCATTCAAACCGGCCAGCATAATCGCAGACTTCACCTGCGCCGAAGCCACAGGCAGCTTATATTCAATCGGCAATGTATTTTCCGCACCCTTAACAGTTAAAGGCAAGCGATCACCAGAGCGTGACAAGAACGTTGCCCCCATCATCTCAAGCGGCGTTACAATGCGCTTCATCGGGCGCTTAACAAGGGATGCATCCCCTGTGAATGTGGCTGTAATATTATGCCCCCCGACCAATCCCATCAACAGGCGCGTAGACGTGCCACTATTGCCCATTTCAAGCACTTGTTCAGGTTCACGTAAGCCACCGACACCAACGCCGTATATCCGCCACAGACCATCATCGTCATGGGTTATTTTCGCGCCCATAGCCCGCATCGCCATCGCCGTGTGTAGAACATCTTCTCCCTCCAGCAAACCACTGACAATCGTTTCACCAACAGCCAAAGCACCCAGCATAATAGAGCGATGGGATATAGATTTGTCACCGGGAATACGTGCATCGCCCTTTAAAGCCTTGCAACGTTTTGATGTTAAATTTCTGGAATATAAATCTTGTGTCATGGGTTTGATTTACACGCATCCAGATCAATGCGCAAATGCTTTATGAGGGAAAGCTCTTGAGATCACCATTATAGTTCTTAACAAATTCGATAAATTCATCAACCGGAACAGGACGGGAATAACGATAGCCCTGAACCTCGTCACAATCATGATCAAGTAAAAATTGTTCATGCTCTTTTGTTTCAACGCCCTCGGCAATCACGCTGAGATTTAAAGAATGCCCAAGACTGATAATAGTCCGTGCAATCGCGGCATTCTCTTTATCATCAAGCGCATTGCGAATAAAAGACTGGTCAATTTTCAAACGGTCAATCGGGAACTGACTAAGATATGACAAAGAAGAATACCCCGTCCCGAAATCATCAATTGCCAATTCGATACCCAAAGAATGTAGATTCTTTAAGATTTGAACTGTCGATTGGATATCATCCATAAAGACACTTTCCGTAACTTCCAACTCAAGCATCTTCGGATCAAGCCCCGTCTCCTGAAGAATACTGGAAACATCTTGGTATATATCCCCGTGAACAAATTGATTGCCCGACACGTTCACCGCAAAACGAATATCTATACCATGCTCATCTTTGCAGGCTTTCGCCGTACGGCACGCATTTTGTAAAACCCACTGCCCAATCGGAACAATCAATCCTGACTGCTCTGCAATTGGTATAAATTGAGCCGGTGATATAAATTGCCCGCCATTTTTACTATTATCAGGCTTCCACCAACGCAGCAAAGCCTCGGCGCCAATAACCGCACCAGTTTTCAAACAAAGCTGAGGTTGATAATAAAGCTCTAATTGGTCTTGTTCAAGCGCATCACGCAGATCACGCAACATCTGGAAGCGCTCTTGCACCGCACGGTCAAAGTCCTCGGAATATTCTTTAATCGTATCACGACCCTCTTCCTTCGCACGGTTCAGTGCAATATCAGAATTCTTCAACACCGTCTCAGGCTCTGCCCCATCATCAGGAAAAGTAGAAACACCAACAGATGCACGCACCTGAAATTCTTCATTAAAGACTTTAAATGGCTCTGCGCGAATAACACCAAGCGCGCGTTCGGCAACATCCTTTGCCTCCAGATTTTGCCCTGATAAAGGCATCATAATCGCGTATTCATCCTCTCCCGTCCTTGAAACAAGAGCGACATCAGGCAAAGATGCCCGCAATCTTTTACCAACAGAGCGCAAAATCGCATCACCGACATTATGCCCCATGGAGTCATTAATATCTTTAAAGTGATCCAGATCCAGCGTAACCACAGCGAATCTTTCCACGGTCTCGTCATTTTGAACACGTCCGCGCTCAGACAGTTTTTGAATAAACAACGCCCGATTCGGCAAGCCGGTCAAAGTATCGTAATAGGCCAGTTTATGGATTTTATCTTCAGCCGTACTTTTAAGGTGTTTAAGGTTATCAGCATTTTGTGAAATCAATTTCTGCAATAATGAAATAGCCGCACCAATTTCATCCGAATGCGTATGCGGGGATTCTTTTATCACTGGATTTTCAGGATTTTGGAACGCCGACACCAGCGCAGAGCGCATAAACAAAATAGGCTCCAACAACCACTTACCAAGCGCAATCATCAAAACAGTCGTCACAAGCAACGACAAAATAACCATAATTTTAATGCTTTGAATAACGTAGGATGACACACGCACATCAATATTGCTGGAATCCATCCGCGCTACAATTAGAAATGTACTGCGAATATCAGCTCCCCTAAAAACGACCTCATACGCAGAGCCATTTGCACTCTCATAGGTTTTGTCCAGCACATTCACCGCAACAACCAGATGTGTAGGAACACCATAGCTTTGAATAAAGTCATATTGATAAGAATATACCGTCAAACCGGTAACATTGGTTGTTTGCAAAAGTCGTTCAACATGTTTATCCGCAAAAGGAGAATGCCGTGTATCGCGTTTCTCAGGATCTATAATAGAGGAAACCGCACTACGCGCCTCATTTGTCAAAGCAGCCAGCTGCTCTTGACGATATTGCTCAATACCGCCCAGATTTAAAACCAGTGTTTGAACCAACAAAATCGTCATAAACGCAGTTAACGCAATGCGCCAACTAATTTTACTACACCAGATATGGGTGGGGGAAGAGACAAAAATGCTACGTAACGCAAACGAAGACTTCTGATCAGAAACACTTTCCTGATCAGCCGACGCATTACCCAGCATAGTTTTAGACACAGAATAAATTCCCATCCGCTCTCTCAAATTACAAATTGCCTACTTAAGTCCCTTAAAAACTCATATATATTATATATCTCTAATTATTAAAAAGGTCTTTAGATTTTGCAATTAACTGAGGAGTTATCCCTATTTGAGCTATAGGGTACGAATATAGTACAATTTGCCATTACGAAGTCAAAACTGATTACTTATGGCAAATTATGAGTTTTTTTGTTTCATCACACAATGTTGTAGCAAATATACGGTGACAGCCACCATCCGACAATTTAAGTTTTTTTCTCAACGTTTGAACAGTGCCCGGAAAGTTCCGTAGCGTTAAATCAGCCTTTTTCACACCAAGCCCTTTAGCCTTAACTGACACAACATCCGCAACCTCATACATTTTCCCCGGAAAATTCGTATGTATGTCATCCGACGTATAAAGATGGGAATGCTGATGAAGTTTTTGCACATCAAACCCCAAAGCCATAGATTTGAAACCACCGGATTTTTGAAAGGCCGGCCCCGGCTCATAGATATATTTTTTCGGCATCGCATAGTCTAGTGCCGCATTTTTCTCATCAGATATTTTATAAGATAACCTTTGCTGCACTTCTCCGAACGAATCGATATCGACAGCAACAATATTCACATCACCGCTTTTCACAGGGGATGAAAAATCAAGATCATAAAGAACCTCTTTGCACTCCCCTTGCCACTGAACCACGTGAACTTGCGTGACTGACCCAAGTGACGCAATGGCTTTTTCGATGTCTAAGACAGGCGAAGTTTTAACAATTACCCTCTGCGCCTTGCTTTTCAAAACTGGGAGTAGCGAAACAATATCAGGGGAGCATGCCGATAAATCATAAATGCCTTTACGTCCCCCCTCACGACGCTGCGGATCAATAAAAGCGAAATCAACATCACTCATCCCCTGTACGTATGCAGCGGCATCACCGTGATACACTGTAAGCTCCCCCGCAGCTTTATACACCTTATCCAGAACAGCCACGTTATGCTCCAGCAACGCCGCGCAAGCCTCGTCCCGTTCAACAAGCACGCCGAACTTAAAACGCTTGGCGAAAGCATACGCATCTGCGCCGCTGCCTGCGGTTAAATCAACAAAATGCTCTCCACGAACCAAACTTGCCTTGTAAGCTGCACACGCAGAAGAGGATGCTTGCTCGTAAACGTCATTAATTGGAAATATGATACCGTGCGTTTCGTACAGATCCAATGACTTTAAACGCGCTTTTTGGCGCACCTTGATTTGATCCAGAATGAGACTATACGGCCAAGAGAGGTCAGGCGGCGTCTTCAAAGCCAAGCTGCGCACATCATCACATTCATGCTTTTTGATAAATTGCTGCACATCTGATTGTAAAAGTTTTTGCCAGCTCATCGTCTAACGCCGAATAGACCATGGTAAATTTTGCTGCCCCAAACCAAGCGGCAATGGCGTCACATCACCCTCTGATGTTTTCAACATTTCAACGGCGGCCTCTTCTCTAACCAAGGTGAATGTCTCTTCCGGAATAGGCAGACCATAAAACGCCGCGCCGTTCAGACAAAGGAAGTTCTTGAATATATCCTGCCCTTGCGCATCGGATAAATCAACGCCTGCCATTTCAAAGGCCTGCGCATAGAGCTGCGGCGCTATACCCCCCGTAAAACATCCCGCCGCACAGCCGCAAGCCGTGGCTTTGGTGGTATGAGGTGCGCTGTCGGTTCCGGCAAAGAACTTAGTGTTATCCGCGCTGGCAACCGCCGCACGCAACGCATCACGATCCGCACAATGCTTCAAAACAGGCAAACAAAACAAATGATATTTAAGCCCCTGTATTAAATCTCCGATGGTATAAATCAAATGCTGCGGCGTAATTGTTGCAACAATGTTGACACCACTACTATGCACAAAATCCACAGCCACCTTCGTTGTCACATGCTCACACACGATTTTAAGGTTCGGGAATTTCTCACGCACACGTGGCATGCGCTCGGTATAGAATAACTCTTCCGCATTACCCGCGCGATCAAAATACTGCTCGGGCGGCAAGCCATGCTCTTCACCATGGATACACAGAACAATGTCTGCCTCTTCCATTGCGGCAAAAACGCCATTATCAATAAATTCTGTCACAGGAATGCCAAACTCCGCGCCTGTTGTGCCATGCGGCGGATAAGACTTACACGCCTTTAAAACGCCACTCTCCGCGCCCTTGCGAACCATCTCGGGCGTTGTGTCTTTGGTCAGATATAACGGCACAATCAATTCACTGAATTGATCTCCACCTGATCTACGTAAATCACGCATATAACGCTCAACACTCCAATATTCATCGCCCTCATCCGCCTCGAATACAACCGCAGTCGGCGGTTTCGTGTTGGGCATCGCAAGCGCACCAACGCATCCCATATCCAAATGCGCCTGAATATAAGGCGCCACCACATCCCCTTGTCGGAAATGCGTGTGTAAATCATACCATTTTGGAAGTGTAAATTCGATCATCGCGGATCATCCCCTTCTGAAGAACAGAGGCAGACTAACGCGAATAATGAATCATGTCCAGAAAACGACGCTGTACGTCTCTATCTTCTTTGAAAACACCGCAGAACATAGAGGTTACAGTCGATGACGCGCCCTTATTAACACCGCGCGTTGACATGCATTGATGGTTCGCATCGATATAAACCGCAACACCTTTAGGCTTTAGCGTTTCATCAATACATTTTAAAATATTACGGGTCATATTTTCCTGTGACACAAGGCGGCGACCAAAAATATCAACAACACGCGCCAACTTTGAAATCCCGACAACTTTCTCGTCAGGCCAATACGCCACATGCGCTTTACCCAAAATCGGCACAAGGTGATGTTCACAGTGGGATACAAAATCAATGTCCTTCACCAAAACCATGTCATCAAAGCCTTCGATATCTTCGAACGTCTTTTGCAATTCTGCCGAAGCAACCTTGGTATAGCCGGAGAAAAACTCTTCATACGCCTTCACAACGCGCTTTGGTGTATCAAGCAAACCTTCGCGGGATGGATCTTCACCCGCCCAACGCAACAGCGTCTCCACGGCCTTCATCGCCTCATCACGGCTAGGTCGGTTATCTTGCGTTGTTATATCTTGAACACTCATATCTGATACCATTTTTAATAAAACCTCAAATTAAGGGTTGGTCTTAGCGTCTCTTTACCGTATTTTCCAGTAAAAAGCGACATTGAAGGACATTTAAGCGCATGGCAAGACTAAAACTGCATAATTCTCTGACACGTGAGAAACAGATTTTTGAACCGATTGACCCGTCTCATATCCGTATTTACGCCTGTGGCCCTACAGTTTACAGCTATGCCCATATCGGAAATGCGCGTATGGCGGTGGTGTTTGACGTGCTGTCCAATGTCTTGCGCACGATTTATCCAAAGGTCACGTACGTCTCGAACATCACCGATATCGATGATAAAATTATCGCCGCCTCACAAAAGACGGGCGAGAATATTGACGTTATCACGAATAAATACGCCGATATCTATAATGCAGACATGAAATCTCTAGGCGTACAGGCCCCCGATATCCAGCCCCGCGCAACAGATCACATCCCGCATATGATTGCACTGATAGAAGAGTTGATTAAAAATAACCACGCCTACGCCGCAGATGGTCATGTTTTGTTTGATGTGCCATCCTTCCCTGCCTATGGCGGCTTATCAGGCCGCAACCGTGATGAGCAAATCGCAGGCGCGCGCGTTGAGGTTGCCTCTTACAAAAAAGACCCTGCCGATTTCGTTTTGTGGAAACCAAGCACAGATAACGAACCCGGATGGGACAGCCCATGGGGCTTTGGCAGACCCGGTTGGCATATTGAATGCTCCGCCATGGCCGCCGAGCATCTCGGCCTGCCCTTTGACATACATGGCGGCGGCGCGGATTTGAAATTCCCGCATCATGAAAACGAGATTGCACAAAGCTGCTGCGCCCATGGGGATGAGGAAGATTTATCCTCCTTCGCGAAATACTGGGTGCATAACGGTTTTGTTACGGTCAATGGCGAGAAGATGTCTAAATCATTGGGCAATGTAACACTGGCACATGATTTGGTAAAAGATCATGCGGGCGAAACACTGCGCCTTACCTTGCTGTTCGCCCATTACAGGCAACCATTGGACTGGACAGAGAAATCCATCACGCAATCCAAGAAAACACTGGATCGCCTTTATCAAAACCTACGCGATGTCGCAGACGTTACCGCCGATGATACAGCAGAATTCGCGCCCTCAATCATGGACGCGCTCTGTGATGATCTCAACACGCCCAAAGCCATCGCCGCGTTATTGGCTCTTGCCAAGGAGGCCGTGGAGACACAATCCCCCGCGCTAAAAGCACAAATCATTGCTGCGGGAAACACGCTTGGATTGCTGCAACAAAACCCTGAAGAATGGCTGGGTTATGCGGTGTCTGATGATTCTGTAGATACGGCAAAAATCAAAGATTTATTGCAACAAAGAACAGAGGCACGTGCCAATAACGACTATGCAAGATCAGATGAAATTCGTGATGATCTCACCGCCATGGGCATTGCAATTGAAGATACTGCCGATGGTACGCTCTGGAAAAAAATATAGACCGGGGAAAAAAATATAGATCAGCGCGCAAGCAAAACCTGGTAATAGTGATACGTCTCCGCGAGAGGAGTCGATGCCGTACCTGATGCTTCGGTACAACCAGCCATCTTGCCATACAAAACCTGATCATCCCCCACCGTACCATCACCAGATACCTTACGGTCTAACGCTAGGCCAAAATTTCCGACAAATTTCATATTCACCGCAAATGGCCCGTTTGTTTCCAACGGCACATCACGACCGGACGGAACGATCCCCAATTGCTTGTTAATCGCCATACAAATCTCTTTTTTGACGTAAGGCATAAACATAATCAAATCATCCCTAACGAGCCCCACCTCAACAACACTGGCCTCTCCATGGAAATATAGCGTGCCATACTCGAACTCCGAAGATTTTGTATTATCCAGCCACACGGGTTTTGGCGCAAGGTAATGCACGCCACCACCATTCACATTGAAAATCTCGCACTCACTATCACCGCAATTCGTATTCTCATAGTCGGAAACAATATTGTTCTCCAGACTGATTTCTCTATCCTGATACCCGCGCAATCTAATTTGTGATACGGCCTGCCTTATAATACCGCCATATTCCAGAATTTCGATCGCATAAAGGCGAGATTGCTCTTTACTTAAATTCCCGATATTCCCGCGTCCACTTTGCGCAATTGCATAAGACAGCGCCGCCAGCAACGCCACAGCAATCAGAATATAAATAAGGACATTACCGGATTGTGAATTCTTCATAGGTAAAGAGTCTAGCGTATTTCCTTCGTTTTAAAAGCGCAAAATAAAATAAGAACACATGTCAGGGCTTGAATTTGCATTGGTTTTTGCCTCTAATGGAGCTTGTAAAAAACAAGGCAACACTATGACAGATTATAGAACACCGGAAAAAATAACAGTTGACCATCACGCAGACGGCGTAAGCTGTGACGGCGGCGGTGGCGCATTAGGGCATCCAAAAGTGTGGTACGGTTTTGACGGAAAAGACAGCATCGAGTGCAGCTATTGCGACCGCCTGTTCGTGAAGTCTTCTTGAATATTTCCAATAATCTTGCTACTAATACCCTCAGTGATGCTGCATAAGCGGGTCACAATATAATATATCTCGCTCATAAGAGGAGTTCAGGCACGATGACAACACGTTTATCTTTATTCGACAGCCCATTATTTTTAGGGTTTGATGACTTTGAAAAAACCATAGACCGCATGCGCAAATCCGGTGCAGATGGCTATCCTCCGTATAATATCGAACAAATTGGTGATCACGGCTTGCGTATTACACTAGCCGTAGCCGGATTTTCAATGGACTGCCTTGACGTCGAAGCAAATCAGAACCAACTCACTATTCGTGGAAAGCAAATGGATGAAGAAGATCGCCTTTACCTCCATCGCGGTATAGCAGCGCGCCAATTCCAGAAAAGCTTCGTCATTGCCGATGGCATAGAAATCCGCAGTGCAGATCTTGATAACGGGCTTTTGCACATTAATCTGGAACGCGTCATCCCCGAATCGCAGGCCATTAAAATTAAAATCAACACAGCCGAACAAAAAAATAACGTGCTTAAAGCAATCGATGTTGATAGATCGCCTTCAAATACCGAATGAATTTTGACAAGCCCCCCTGTTTTAGGGTCTTATATTAGAGTGTAGAATATTTTAAAAAAAGGCACCAGATCGCATGACCATAAAGCACCCTCTGACAAATCCAAAAGTAAGAACAGCGCTGAGAAATCTTTCGGTGAAAGATTTTAAAGATTTCGGAATGCAACAAATCGCCTATATACGTGCCATCGACAACGATAACAGCACACTATATTCTATCCGATCCGCTGATGGTGAAGAGATTTCTGTGATGGATACACTCGATCAGGCAATCACCGCCACACGTCAAAATGACTTAGAGCCTGTCACCCTTCACTAATTCCAATCTATTGTGATTTACAAAGAAGCTTCTAAGCCGCAAGCATCCAATCTTGTGTCGGCATGAAGAGTGCTTTCATAGCATCCGTATTATCAACTTCACGTAACGCCGCGCATAAATCATGCGAGCGCAAAACACGCGACACATTTGCCAAACGTTGAAGATGAACAGGGCCGCAAGACTGAGGCGACAAAACTGCCGCCATTATATTAACCGGCTTACCATCCATAGTGTTAAAAACGATATCCCGATCAAATGTCATCATCGCTAAAGTCGGTGTCTTAATATGTGTTGATTTCACATCAAAGATAGCGACGCCATCTTCTAAAGAAAACGTTCTATCCTCAGCATTCTGGTCAAAAACATTATAGAGCACATCAGCATCCACACCACATGTCGGCGCAGCCTCTTGTGCCAAGATTTCAAAGACTTTGGATTGTGCTTGCGCCTTAACATCTGTCATCAAAACATCGAAGTGAAGTTCTTTTGCAATACTCATTTTATGATCCTTACGTTCCCACAAACATACTATGAGGGGTTGTAACATGATTGAAAAACAAAATACCAGAAAAAAATTTATTGTTTTGCATAAATTATGCATACCTAAATTTGTTTAATATCAGCCACTTACGCTTATTTATGTATTTTTTATGTATTAATTGAAAAATTTTATAGCCTCTTACAAGGGTTTAGAAAAAAGCAAACATAAAAAAATTCCTGTGAAAAACTTCACAGGAACTAAATTTAGACTATTTAACGTGACATAATAATGATCACTGGTCATCAGGTTCGATCCAACCAATGTTTCCATCCTTACGCAAATAAACCATGTTTATCTTCTCGTTACTCGCATTACGGAACATGATCGCATTTTGATCAGCCAACTCCATCCGCATAACCGCTTCAGATACGCTCATCTTTTCAATATGCGTTTGTATTTCTGCAATAATCGTTGGGTCAGCATGCAAATCTACCTCATTATCCTGCTCTACCGCTTCCATAGCTTCTTGCGCAAGTGTATAAGCACGCGCCTTAATCAATTCTGACTCCGGTGTTTTCTCAGTCCGCTCATGGTGATCACGCAAACGTCTTTTATAACGACGCAAACGCTTGGCCGCCTTTTCAGAGGCCGAATCAAAAGCAACATAGGGGTCATGCTCTGTCGCTTCAGTCACCACCTGAATACTTTTGCTAACGTTAAAAGAGATATGAACCTTAAATAAATTATTGCTATGTCCTTCACGCGAAAAAGTAACTGTCGCAGTCGTCGCATGATTAAAATATTTTTGATCGATATCTTCCAACTTATCCGTCACGTGTTCACGTAACGCATCACCAACATCAATCTGTTTTCCTTGAACAGTCGTTTCCATAGTTTTCGTCCTCTTCCTTAGTTTATAAAACTCTTATATTTTCAGTATATCTCAATAAATTTGATGCATTCTTAACGCAGGTCATTTAAAGCAATATTCTTTTTCTGCTTGCGCCTTTGTACTGACGACCCAATATGCATGGCTTCACGATATTTCGCAACAGTCCTACGCGCAATATCTATGCCCTCATCCTTTAAAATAACTACAATCTTATCATCAGATAGAATTTTCGTTGGCTCTTCCGCGTCAATTAAGGCCTTCACACGCGCTTTAATCGCTTCTGATGAATGCACCATGCCATCAGCAGAGACCAACGCTGTCGAGAAGAAAAATTTCAACTCGAAAATACCGCGCGGAGTACCAATGTATTTATTAGTGGTCACACGACTAACCGTGCTCTCGTGCATTCCAATCTCTTCGGCGATATCCTTCAACGTTAAGGGCTTTAAAAACTCTATACCATAATTAAAGAACGCGTCTTGCTGTTCCACCAAAGAACTTGCCACCTTCAAAATCGTCTGCGCCCGCTGATCCAACGCACGCACCAACCAATTCGCAGAGGCCAATTGCGTGGTGACATATTCGCGATCCTTTTTGCCCTTCGTCCCTTGCGAGACTTGCGTATAATATTCCTGATTAATCAAAACACGTGGCAAAGTATCGCTATTCAGCTCAACCCGCCAACCACCGCCTAAATTTTTCGGCATACGCTTCATCAACACATCAGGAATAGCAGTCTGCACAACCAGATGATCGAACTCTGCCGCTGGTTTCGGGTTAAGGCATTTAATCTCCTCCACCATATCCATTAAATACGTGTCATTCACACCACAAACATCTGCCAAGCCCTTAAAATCATGATCCCCCAGCATCGAAAGGTTTTCGACAAGCGCACGCATCGGCGTGTCAAATGCGCCTTTCTCCTCCAACTGTAAAGCAAGACACTCAGGCAAATCACGGGCAAAGACCCCCGTTGGATCAAATTGTTTCATCCGTGATAACAGATTATTGATACGCTTCGTTGAGCAACCTAATCGCTCTGCCAAGACATCAACCTCATCACGCAAATAGCCACTTTCATCAAGGCGATCAATCAACAGCGTGCCAATCATACAATCGCGTTCATCCGAAAACGCCATATTAAGCTGTCCGGTCAAATGCTCGCGCAAAGTTTTCTCCGCGCTCATTCGGTTTTCGAAACTATCTTCCGCATTATCAAATTTCATATTGCCGCCGGAACCAATATCCGCCGTCGATGACCCACCGTCAAAATCACCTGCGCCGGATTCAAAGGCCGCTTCTATCTCGTCCTTGCCTTCTTCTACGGCAGGTGCAGCCTCATCCGCGCTTTCATCGCCTTGCGCCTCCTCCCCGTCATCCTTTTCCAGCAACGGGTTTTTCTCCAGCTCTTCTTCAATAAACTCGCCCAGTTCAACATTACTCAACTGCAACAGCTTTATCGCCTGCTGCAACTGAGGGGTCATTACCAAATGTTGGGACTGCTGAAAACTCAGCTTTTGAGAGAATGATGTCATGCTTTTATTTTAACATGATTGCAAAAAAATATCACCAGAAATACACGGATATAATAAGTGGAGCTATATCATAAATATTACAACGAGAAACCTTCACCAAGATAAACACGGCGAACATCCTCGTGGTTCACAATATCTTCAGGCAGGCCTTCCATCAAAACCTTGCCATCATGCAAGATATAGGCGCGATCAACAATGCCCAAACAATCACGCACATTATGGTCGGTAATCAAAACCCCGATACCGCGATCTTTCAGATGCGAAATCAAATTACGAATATCATTCACTGCAATCGGGTCAACACCCGCAAGTGGCTCATCCAGAAGGATAAAATCAGGACGCGCTGCCAAAGCACGGGCAATTTCAACGCGTCTGCGCTCCCCCCCTGACAGGGCAAGAGCAGGCGTACGGCGCAAATGCGCAATTTTAAATTCTTCCAGAAGATCTTCCAGCATAAAGCCTTGATCCTCCTTACTAAGCTCCTGCAACTCAATCACCGCACGCAGATTATCTTCCACCGAAAGCCCACGAAAAATAGAGGCCTCCTGCGGTAAATATCCAACACCAAGGCGAGAACGACGATACATCGGCAAATCGGTAATATCCTGACCATCAAGCAATATCGCACCACTATCCGCAGAAATAAGGCCGGTTATGATATGAAAGCACGTTGTTTTACCCGCGCCATTCGGTCCCAACAAAGCAACCGCTTCGCCGCGATTAATGTGCAAGCTTACATCTCGTAAAACAGGGCGCTTCTTATAAGATTTAGACAAACGTACCGCGCTCAGCCCCTTAGGGACTGATTTCAAACGCGGTTTTTTTGGAATTTTCGTTGTCATTTAATACTCTATCTACCTAAACAGGGCTAATTTTACCCCAAGACCGATCATCAGTCCACCACATAGGCGCTCCACCCAATGGATTACATTCATAAACCTTCTTTTAATGGATGTCTTTGTCAAAATAATGGCAAGCCCCGAAAACCATAAAAATTCTACGCAAACAGGCGTAAACCCGTACAGCATTTGCACCGAAAATGACATGGAGGGATGAATAAATTGCGCAAAAACAGCCGTAAAGAAAACAACCGCTTTCGGGTTCAATAAATTCGTCCAAAACCCTTGTAATACAGCCTGTTTCAGCGTTATCGTCTTCGCACATTTCTCGTCCGTCTCAACAACAACCCGCCTGCGACCAGAGCGCAAAGCCTTGATACCAACATAAATCAGATATCCAGCACCACCATATTTAATCACGTTAAACAGCAACACCGATTTCATAATCAAAAACGCAATACCACCCAACACCAAAATAACATGTATAGACACACCCAGCGCCAAGCCCAACGCCGTTGCAATACCAGTCTTTCGATCATAAGCCATCGCATTACGTACCAACGCAACAAAAGCCGGCCCCGGTGACATTGCCGCAGCAATATCAACAATTAAAAACAGCATCCATGCCCAAAAAATTTCCATGCCCATGTCTTATTCTTTCACAGCTTTTTTAGAATCAGGAACGGCCTCAATTGTCGGCTTGGTTTCTGATCCAGGATAGAAAATACCGCGCACACGTCCGGTTTCCCCCGTACCGCCAAATATTTTACTAACATTCGTCTCTAAATTCACCTGCGCACGATCACCTTGCAAAACATTAGGCCCGCGCATAATTTTCACATTATTATGTATTTCCGCAATATTGGTTGCTGTCTGATAAATTGCAAGTTCTCCCGTTAGAATTTCTGTCGGCGTTGTGATGACAACATGCCCGATAGCTTCCAGAGTTTTTAACATGCGCTTTCCTGTCTTATCCTCCGTAAAAGTGGCAATCAGCTTATCCGCCTCTAATTTATCACCTAAACGTACAGCAACCGCATGGCCTATCGCCTCCAACCTGCCGCTATTCACCCAATATTGAAATTTATCACGCGCCGTCACGGTCTGCCCATCAGATATCAAGCGCAAATTCCGCCCCGTCATCACGGCATAGCCTTTATCAACCTTATATGTCGCATGATCGCCATATGCTTTGCTCTGCGCCGAGATAATTTTCACATGCCCATCCGCTTGAAGGGTATGAATATCCATACCCTCTCCACCATCACGATATTTTGCCGTTAACACATCGGAAATCAAGGTTGTCCCCCCTTGTACCGCATGCACATTTTTCCGCGCCTTGAAATACATTTTGGTTCTGTGCCACTCCAGACTATCATCTGCAGTAATTTCCAACGGTTCGTTACGATCAGGGTTAAGTGCGCTTTGCGCCCACCCATGAGATGAAAACATCAAGAACACCAGACAAAGAGAGCATAAAAACTTTATCACTGGCCAACCCCATCTACACCACTCTCTAAAACAAGCGTAGCAGGCCCGGTAAAGATTATTTCACCCGTATTGCCATCCGCACGAACTCCTTTGGCACTAATCAAAAGATCCGGCCCCTGCCCCTGCACGTCTTTATCCGACCATGCAAAATTCTGCTTTAAATCAATATGCGCCTCTTCACTGGACAAGGTATAGCCATCTGCATGCTCCATAAACACGCCACCTTGCAAAAAGAAACGCTCCGTATCTTGCCTGTACGCACCCGTATCAGAATGCACCCTAACCTGAATGCCATCCTTCATGGTCATAACCCCAATGGGGCGATCCAGCATAATCAAATCTTTGTTCTTTTCCCCCTGAACGGCACGGTCTGCTGTTATTTTATAAGGTTGATTCTTTTTATCCATACTCTCGAATTTCGGATTGAGCAGCTCGTTCTTCGCAATATTTTGCATTTGTATTTCCGGCTTATCGCTTTCCATCGGCACAATCAGATTATCTTCAACACCTGTGCGAATAAATAAAATAGTGATGACCCCGACAGCAGCCAAAGGCAAAACCATACGCATTATACGCACAAAGCGCGTATAACCAGCAGCATTCGCAACATGTACATTATCACGGCGCGACAAACGCTCTAAGCGTGCTTCATGTTCAGCTCTAGCTCTTTCATCATCATCCATAGATCACGCAATACCCGCCTGTAAACAATCCTGCAAGCGGATAATACCGCACACCTTACCGCTGTCTGCATCACCATCTGTCACAATTAAACTGGTGATATATTGCCCCGGCACTTTGGTCATGGCATCCAAAGCCTCAACCGCCAAAACATCTTTAGAAATCGCCCGCGGATTAGACGTCATAATATCCAGCACTGGTTTTTGCAGTAAATCAGGCGCCATATGGCGTTTTAAATCACCGTCTGTCACAATGCCCAGCAACTCTTGCGCCGCATCAAACACCAAAACCATGCCTAGGTTTTTCTCCGTTAGGGCCAGCAAAGCGTCATCCATCAGAACATCACCCGATACAATCGGCAGATCATCACCGCTGACCATCAACTCAGCAACCGTCATTAATCTCTGCCCTAATTTTCCACCAGGATGAAACACTTTATATTGTTCGGGCGTTAAGCCCATGCGATCTAACAACGCAATAGCCAGCGCATCACCAAAAGCAATCATCATCGTGGTCGAAGTGGTCGGCGCAAGACCATTCGGGCAAACCTCACCAACATTAGGCATCAAAAGGCGAATATCAGCGTGACGCGCCAATGTAGACTCGGGGTTACCGGTCATCGCAATCAGCGTAATATCGTAGCGACGAGTATAATGGATCAAATCGGACAGCTCTGCATTCTCACCGGAGTTAGACAGCATTAACACGACATCGCGTTCCGTAATCATGCCCATATCACCGTGGCTGGCCTCACCCGGATGAACAAAGTAAGCAGGCGTTCCAGTTGATGCCAGTGTCGCGGCAATTTTACGCGCAACATGGCCACTTTTCCCGATGCCCGCAACAATCAACCTGCCCGCACCTTTTTGCAATTTTTTCATTTCATGCACAGCCTCAACGGCTTTATGGAACTCTTCATCCACCGTATCGGCCAGCGCTTGCAACGCTTTTGCCTCTGTCGTCAAAACATGCACTGCACATTTAATATCTATTTGCGTATCAGTTGCCAAAATATTCGCCTTACTTAAATTTAAGTTATCCTAATGTTCGAAAATATCGTCAGGCCAGCCTTTAAGATCCAGAGCCGTGCGTGTTGCCATAAACTCAAAACAGCTCTGCGCCAAATCTACGCGCCCCTCACGTTCCAACATTTTATTCAATTGCGCACGCAGCTTATGCAAGTAATACACATCGCTGGCAGCATAACTGATTTGTTCCGGCGTTAATTCTTCCGCGCCCCAATCTGATGATTGCTGCTGCTTGCTGATATCCACGCCCAACAATTCACGGCAAATATTTTTCAATCCATGCCTATCTGTGTAAGTACGTACCAATTTTGAAGCAATCTTCGTACAATAAATATTCGGGCAATCAACACCCAGATATTCCTTCATCACTGCGACATCAAAACGCGCAAAATGAAATAATTTCAAAATTTCAGGATTTGTAACAAGTTTTTTCAAATTCGGTGCATCAAAATCAGGATCCAGCATTTGCACCAAATGGGCATTCCCGTCCCCACTTGAAAGCTGCACAAGACACAGCCTGTCACGTCCGGGCTTCAACCCCATAGTTTCCGTGTCAATGGCAACAACTGCGCCTAAATCCAAGCCATCAGGCAAATCATTTTTATGAAGGGTAACGCTCATTTTTAAATCCTTAAACTCTGTAAAAGTCCTGCATCTTAACCGAGATAAATCATCAAATAAAGGCTGGATTCACCTCATATCGATAAAGACTATTAATTTATTAGTTTTTTTTTAACAGTTTTTTGGGCATTATCATCATAATAGACATGTACCAAACATCGTGTACACGTTTTTCACAAAGATACGAGCAAGGCAATAGCAATGAAAATTCTGGTTATCGATAGAGAAGATATCACCGCGCAACTCATGATTAATCGTTTGGAGCCCTTAGGGCACAAAATCACTCTGGAGCCTGTAAAGAACAATGCGGTGGAACGCTTGGCATCAGAAGATTACGATATGATATTTATCGATCCGGCCCCCTTAACCAGTGCCAGACCGTTAATCTTGAACATAAGACGCGCGGCCAGAAACTATCCCTATATCGTGCAGATGAGCCCAGAAGCCCTGCAATTGGAAGCCATCCAATCAGGCGCAAATGACGCCATTGCCAAACCTATTGATCCCGAAGTCCTTGATACAGTCGTCAGTAACGCAAAATATCTGACAACACTCATCAATCGTGTCGGCGATGACAGCGAAGATTTCCCAAGTGCTGGCGGTATTATCGCAAAATCAGCCTTCAACCAACTCTTCCTTTCTGCCATTGATCGTGCAGATCGTTACGGCGAACGTACATTCATTGTCTTTATCGGCATTACAAACTATCAAGCAATTTACGAAGCTGAAGGCCCCTACGCCGCAGATTATGCTGTTGCAAAATTATCACAATACCTTGTACGTCTCCGCAGACAGTCCGATATTATCGCGCAAACAGAGCGCTTTGAATATGCATTATTGCTACAAAGGCCCCTCTATGAAACCGAGCCGAATGAAGCTGCGAATCGTTTCGCCGAAGCCATAAACAGCTTTGATGATTTGTTCAAATCTGATGGTCTGATTCCCGAGGCCGAAGTCAAACTTGTTGACGTTCCCGTTGGCTCACGCATCATTGAACACCGCATCACCAAAGACTAAACCTCTAAAATACAGGTCAGCGCGTATCTGAATTTGTTTTTCACTGTAAAAAACGAAACGGTTTTTACTTATACACACCCTTGCCCCCTGTGGATAAAAAGAGTATGATGCGCGTATAATATTCTGATCATAACCCTTGTGTATTTTAGTGAAAATCAATGTTTTTCAAAACGTTAGACGTAAGAAATGTCCTATTATTCCTTACTTTGGTCGGCTTTCCAGCTTACCATGCCCTTGCGCATGAGGTTGATTTACAAAACAGTAAAGACCATATTTTTTCCACAGGCGAAAAAATCCACATTACTGTATTAAATGAAGATGATTTAACAAAAAACTATGAAATAGATGACGCAGGCATGATCCTGATGCCCCTGCTCGGCAAGGTTCATGTCGCAGGTCTCAGACCCTCAAAAATTGAAATGTTTTTGACTAAATATTTACAAGACGGCTACATTCTAAATCCCGTTATTTCCGTCAATGCGCCATCCGATCCGCCGCTACAATCCAGAAGTTTTTATATACTGGGAGAGGTTAAAAATCCCGGACGCTACACCATGCCCGAAGATAATTTAAATCTGCTCAACGCCGTTGCACTGGCAGGCGGATTTACATATCGCGCCAACAAAGAAGAATTCGAAATTATGCGAAACAAGGGCAAGAAAAAACAACACACCAGAAATAATTCTGCAAAAGCGGCATTACAGTCCGGCGACATTATTATCGTAAAGGAGCGTTTCTTCTAATTCGAGAATCGATACCTTCATGAAACAAGACATTAATAAGATACACACGCCCAGTACGTTGCAAAATATTATCCACATACTGCGTCGGCGAAAAATGCTGGTATTCAGCATCACATTTTTAGGGTTCACGGCATCAGCTTTCACCGCGCAAAAATTAAAGCCCATTTATACGGCCAACGCACAATTGGTGTTCGAAGGGCAAAATGCCGCTTTCATCAAAACACAACCGGCCTTTATCGGCTCTTCACGTGTTATCCAATCGCTTATTCATGATATCGGGCTGGATAGCTTATCCTCTCAAACCGCACAAAAAGACATGTCATCCATCACCGCTCGCTTTGACAAAGATTTCTCGGCGCACCCTGTCCCCGGATCTTACTTGGTCGATCTGGAATATAATCACCATAGCCCCTATCTCGCCGCCAAAATCCTCAATAAAATCATGGATCATTATCTGAACAGTCTAGACACAGAAAAGGTAGAAAACCCCGATAAAACCAACATACTCACGCGACTGAAAGGCAATGTCGAAAACGCATTGGATAACCTTGAAGCCTTTAAGCACCGCGCCGACCAAGAAAAAATTATCAACACCAACATAGAGCCAACCGAAGAACACAAAAAAGCACAACTTGAATACGCCAAAGCCAAGGCAAAAATTGATTTCTTCATGGATCAAAGCGGTGCAATCACCCTAAACCACCAATCACCGGATATTCTAAATTCCAAAACGGTACAAAAACTAAATCTGGAACGCGTCCAAATTGAACAAGAGCTTAAGACTCTGTCTTATCGCTACGGCCCAAAACACCCGAAAATCATTGATTTAACTGCACAATTCTCGACAATCCATGCGCAAATCCATCACGAAAAAACCGCAATCCTGAACACGATTAAAGCGCAATACGATCAAGCTTCGGCGCAGCTTCAAGCAATAGAGAAAACCCAAACCGCCCCATCATCCAGCTATACGACGCAATACACAGAGCAAACGCAAAACAAATTCAACCTGCTGAAAGAACAAGCTAAACACGCATTAAAACTCTATACAGAGTACGAAAGCCTATATAAAGCACAACCAATGCATGCCATCGCATCCATATTAAGACAAGCCAGCATCCCGCACACAGCGTCCTTCCCCAATAAAGGAAAAATATTACTGCTGGGAACGCTTCTGTCATTCATATGCGGCGCGCTCATCACTCTGTTAATCGAAAAAACCCGCAATAATTTCTTAAGCGGCAAACAATTGGAAGAATATCTAAATTTCCCTTGCTATGCCCTCATCCCCAAAGCAAAGAAAGATAAAGACAAGCCCCTTGCGGACTATGTTATGGATCACCCCGCCTCAACCATAGCCGAATCTGTGCGCGCCCTACGCCTCGTTTTAAAACTCCGTGCCGATGCTGATAAAGGCACAGCCACACAAGACAGCAAAGTCATCACCATCACCTCATCCTTCCCCAATGAAGGCAAAACAACACTATCTTCATGGATGGCACGACTAGCCGCAAAATCGGGGGAACGCGTTATCTTAATTGATGCCGATTTACGCCGCCCCAGCATTCACAAAAATTTCGGACAACAAAACACATTATCTCTGGTCGAATATCTGGGCGGTCATAATAAGTTGGAAGAAATCATCAATACAAATGATGCCTCCGGCCTACACATTATCTATGGCAGATCCGTTCCAAACAGCGCGCTTGACCTGATTTCATCTGATAAGATGGAGCAACTCGTGCGCTCCCTACGCAAAGCGTACGACCTTATTATCATAGACTCGCCCGCCTGCATGGCCGCATCAGATGCCCGCGCTTTAGAGAAATTATCCGATCAACTTCTCTATGTTGTGCTGTGGAATAAGACACCGCGCGAAGTTGTCCACAATGGAATTTCACAATTCACCCAATTTGGAAACGCGCGCATTGCAACGGTTCTCAGCAATATAGACCTTAAAAAGCACGTACAATTCGGTTATGGAAACGCGATCAGCGACTATAGCAACTATAAAGAGTGTCCCACGCTCTAAAAATCCAATATTATAGAAGACATGCGAATCAGAGACTCCATTTCTGCGCGGCGCAACACATTGCTTTCCATTGCTTTGTTTTCTTGCTTCCAAATTACCTTAGGCTTTTTCCTTATCATGGGACAAAGCTCCAATGGTGTGCAACCGATTCAAAGCGCGCAAACAAGCCAAAAGACATTCGCCTTTAAGAACATCAATAACACCAACTTTTTATCAAATGAGTTGAAACTCGCCAGTACGAACACACGCACCACGCATACGGATTAATCAAAGTGATCTCCTACTATAAGTCAAAACATCCGGGATTATTTCTATACCTGACCCTTATCACGGTCAGCGTGCTCATGTTTTTGTTCCTTGAATCCAACACACAGCAAATCGGCATTCTTTCTATTTTATGGGGCGGCTTTGTTTTTATGCGCACACTCTCGCTCTATGAGGTGAGTGAACGCTTTGCCCCCTTCGCAAAAACAAGCGGTGCATCTAAAAACACCAATAATAAAAGCTCCGCCCTACCGCATGATTTAATGCACCGCATGAGCGGACAAAACCATATGAGCCGCGGCCTGTTCGCCATGAACGCAACACATGAACGCACCAGCCTGTGGTTTGTCTTGGGGCTGGCTTATGTCGCATACCATCTCTATCTTTCACACCACGCTATGTCCATGGGCATACTTGCGCAAAACCTATCCATTTTCTTTATGATTGGCGCAGCGTTTTGGGCAGGGCAAACCTACGCCTACAGCAATAAAGCCTCCACATTACTCATCGTGGTATGTAGCTTCCTCTTCGGGCTAACATTATTCACAATCTGCAGCGACACAACAGAACATATTTACAACGCCCTGACCTTATCAAGTTTACTATCCTATGGCAGCAATGCCTCCCCCCTGCTTGCCGCCCTAATCCTCTACAGCGCAATCATATTGCTCTATTCCTGCACATACGGCCTAAGCTACAGCATCAATGCCTGCATCGGCCTGATCCTGATCAGCCTTTTAGTTATTTGTGGTGTTACCTTTGAACAAACATCGCAAAACATCGCCCTTTGGATATCAGGGTGGAGCTTATTCTCCGTTTTTTGGATCAGATCATATTCCCATACACGCAAAGTTTACGCCTTGTATCAATGCGAGTAAAAAGAACATCTCTTGACATTATAAGAAAATAATCCTATATTATTCTCACAAACACCCGAAAACCATCTTTTATACCTCGCTCTTTTGCGGGGTTTTTTATTTTTGTTAAAGGAGATCAAAAGATATGACAACTTTATTACCACAAGACCAAAATGATAACCCAATCCCTGCATTACGCTTAAAATCCGGCGGTGCACACAATATTACAGTCGGCGCATCATCCACGCGTAACGCCGCACCATTCAGCGCAGAAACACGCGTCGTCAGCCTCTATACAGACGCCCCCGTCTATATCGCCTTTGGTGGTGTCTCGGTCACAGCAACAACCAGTGATCATTTCTTTCCGGCAGGCATCTATTACGATGTGGCAATTGGCGGCGACAACAGTGCGCATTACACACACGCTGCAATCCTACAAGTCAGTAGCGGTGGAACACTCTATATTTCTGAAAAGGAATAAGTGAAAATACATTTATATGAAGCAGGGCACACAAAATATCTGCTTCATATAGCCCGTCAAGAACGCGAGCGCAATGCCGTGGTAATCGTCCCGTCATCAAGATAATCCAGCTCTCCGCCCACAGGAACACCATGCGCAAGATGTGTCACCTTAACCTCCAGCGGGCTAATATGATCAGAAATATAATGCGCGGTTGATTGCCCGTCTACTGTGGCGCTCAACGCCAGAATAACCTCTTCCAAAACACCTTCCCCCTCTTTCACACGATCGACCAACTTATAAATCCGCAAATCATCGGGCCCAACACCATCCAGCGCAGATAACAACCCGCCCAACACATGATAACGCCCAGAAAATGCGCCGGTACGTTCAATCGCCCAAACATCACTCACCTGCGCAACCACGCATATCTGCGTATCATCACGCTTCGGACTCTGGCAAATCGCACAAGGATCACCCATGTCCAGATTGCCACATACACTACAATTTTTTACATTTTTCGCCGCATCCGATAAAGCATTGGCCAGTGGCATCATCAACGCCCCGCGCTTAGACAACAAGTGCAGCGCAATCCGCCGCGCCGAGCGATTACCCAACCCCGGCAAGCCACCCAACAGGCGAATAAGATGCTCAAGAGGCCCTTCAGTCATTATAATTTGGCTTCCCGTTTATTCGGTTCGGATCAGCATACACAAACAAATCAGGATCGTGCTTCATACCTGTCTTAAGATAGAATAGCTCAACTTCCGTAATCATGCCTTGCCCGTCAACCACACGCCATTTCTTAAGCTCAAACGGTTTCTCGCCAAACGCAAATGTAATCGATCCGGCATCTTGATCATCGGCCTGCACAACCTTTATCTGCAACAGTCCAGCCGCATATTTTGCATCCTTAACCATTAAATCATCACCAAACTCAAAATTTTTGCGCAAGAAGAAATTAGCCAACGTTGATTGAATCGGCGCGTTTGTTTGCTCCTCCAATACAGCGTCATAGAAATAAATGAATACGCCATCCGCAACAATAAAATCTTCCATCGGTGGGTCATACTCAAAACGTAGTTTCCCAGGGCGTTTCAAATAAAACGTACCAACAAGCTGCGTTCCGTTATGGGTGGTTTGCACAAAACGTGCCTGCGCCGTTTTCATATCCTGAAGATACTTTTCCGCGCGATCAATCGCCTTGGTATCAACCTGCTTATCCGCCGCAAAAGAGGCTACAGGTGTGACCATAACAGCCAGACACACAATAACTCGCATCACATATTTCATTGTATATTTCCAATTTTCTATATTATAAAACCACCATAACAACTTCGCGCAAGGGCGCAAAGCGTTACGTCATTTTATACGTTTATGATTGCGGAAAACCTTCTAAACATAATAAAGAAAATTTATTACATTTAAAGACATACAAAATATTGACATAATCACAACATTCATTCAGTATGCCTGCTCATTAAAATGCAAGAAACGCGCGAGTAAAATGGCATGGTAGAGAAGATAACAAAACAAAGAAATTTAGAAGACTTACTAAGGTCAGCATATAATGCCCCTAACAGCGAAGCAGTTCTTGTAAATGATGGAAATGAACAGAGAATTGCCCAACGAATCAATGATGAGCTATATGATGGTGAAATCAATATTGTTACAGTTAGTGAATTAGACCACAGTTAATATTCCAAGCGATCACACGAACGCAATACCTGACTAAACTTCACTAAAATCACTAATCAAAATCTGGCGTTTTCCGGTGGAACTGGCAGCAGAGATAACACCCTGACGTTCCATTTCCTCGACAATACGCGCCGCACGATTATAGCCGATTTGCAAGTGACGCTGAATAAAGCTGGTCGAAACCTTGCCTTCACGGGCAATCACAGCAACCGCCTTATCATACAGCTCGTCCACTTTCTTCTCACCGTCATCCGCACCACCAAACATCGCGTTCATCACGTCAGAGCCACCGAAATCACTGCTATCATCTGTGATACCATCAATATAACTCGGCTTACCTTGGGCGCGCAGGAAGTTTGTGGCTTTGCCAACATCTTCGTCCGTAACAAATGGCCCATGAACCCGCGTGATACGTCCACCGGGCGCCATATAGAGCATATCCCCCATCCCGAGAAGTTGTTCCGCCCCGCCTTCACCAAGGATCGTCCGTGAATCAATTTTCGAAGTAACCTGAAAGGAAATACGGGTCGGGAAGTTGGCTTTAATAACACCGGTAATAACGTCAACAGATGGTCTTTGCGTCGCCATAATCAAATGAATACCCGCCGCACGCGCCATCTGCGCCAAACGCTGTATCGCATTTTCAACATCTTTACCTGCAACCAACATCAAATCGGCAAATTCATCAACAATAATCACAATATAGGGCAGCTCTGCCAGCTCCAGCGCGACATCTTCAAAAACAGGCTTGCCTGTATCAGGCTCAAACCCTGTTTGCACTTTATGCATAATCTGTTCGTCATTCTTCAACGCTTCACGAATGCGCTGGTTATAACCATCAACATTACGCACACCCAACTTCGACATATTACGATAGCGATCTTCCATCTCGCGCACCGCCCATTTCAACGCAACCACAGCCTTACCCGGCTCCGTCACCACAGGGGTCAGAAGATGCGGAATATCATCATAAACCGACAGCTCCAGCATCTTGGGATCAATCATAATAAAGCGACATTGCTCCGGCGATAAACGATAGAGCAACGACATAATCATCGTATTCACCGCAACCGACTTACCCGATCCGGTTGTACCCGCAACTAGCAAATGCGGCATTTTCGAAAGGTCTGCCAAGATCGGCTGCCCACCAATATCTTTTCCCAAAATAAGAGGTAGCTTCGCACTGGTCTTCTCGTAAAGACGCGAGGACAGCATCTCCTTCATATACACCGTTTGGCGTATCTTATTCGGCAATTCAATCCCAATCACATTACGTCCCGGCACCACCGCACAACGCACGGACACCGCAGACATAGAGCGCGCGATATCATCACCCAAAGAAATAACACGCGATGTTTTCGTACCCGGCGCAGGCTCCAATTCATACAACGTCACAACAGGACCCGGATGAATACTAACGATTTCACCTTGAATATTAAAGTCAGCCAACACATTCTTCAATAACTCTGCATTTCGGCGCAGCGCATCTTCGTTCAAGGTCGGACAAGCCACACCATCAGGGACTTCTTGTATCAAAGAGATCGGCGGTAATTCCCATTCCGCATCGACATCGGATAAAGCAAAGCGTTGCTGCGCTGAGTCTGATTTGGGCGTCGTTGGCTTGGGCGTGGCCTGCTTTGGCTTCACCACAGGAATAGAAGACATAGAGGACGGCGCAGCCAAGGTCTCTTCAATCGCATCAGCCACAGGCGCAGCAGGAGCCGCCTTCGCACGCGGACGTTTGGCTTCAGCCTGTAAGGCGCTCTCTTCCTTACGAATCTTAGTTTTTGCAATCGCCGCACGATGCTCTGCTTTCACGCTCATGCGTTCTTCTTGCATCGCTTTCAGCTTCTCCATAATACCAAGCTGCATCGGCTCGCTTTGATACTCAGGCTCGTTATAATGTGCAACCCAACCAAAGAAACGATGAACGATTGAGGCACTAACTCCAACAATAGTAAAAGCAACAACCTTAACGCGGAACCACATGGACGCAATTTCATAACGGCTAAACGCCGCACCATATAAAAATATAGAGGCAGATAAAACACCACACACCACACCAATCACATAATGCATATACGGAATATGCAGAAAATGCGTCGCAGCCATAATTTTGTTAAAAATCAACGCGCCTGCACTACTACCCAAATAAGGATGCACTGCCCAACTGCCCGATGGAATTTGCGCCAAAGCAACCGATGCCAAAACAGATGCCACCAAAACAGCTGCCAAACGCAGCATAATCGGGCGCACAGATTGACGTTTGAAAATCCGGTAACTCCACATTGCAAAAGCCATCGCTAAAACAAACGCTCCAAAGCCCAACGTTTGCAATAAAATGTCAGAAACCCACGCACCGGGCGCGGCACCAATATTGGTAACGGGCTGTCCTTGAACCTCAGCCGCCGTATTCCATGATGGATCACTGCTGTTATAACTCAACAAAGAGGACAGAACAAAAGCTGCGACTGCAAAAAACGCCAACGCTATGCTATCTACGAGACGGCGTGCAATAAAGGCCTGTAACGAATCAGGAAGAAACGAGGAAGATTTCTTCTTACGAGGACGTTTAATTGTACGGGAACGCGCCATAGCAGTCACTTTTTTCTATTATTTTAATTATTTGAAGACGGCACAGAGTGTGCCACAAGAATATTAATAATATCATAACCGATTTATGATCTAAAACTCAACAAAACTGCTAAAAATTACACATTTATTTTAATTTTAAGGTTTTGTTAAGGTTCAGTGCGGTATTGTACAGCATAATTTTAACCATTTTTTCATAATTGAGGGATAATATGCTAAAATTTCTAACGCAACCGATAGAAAATACAAAGCAATCCACACAATATTCGGTTTATATTTATCACGATAATCAACACGGCAAATGCTTGCCAAAATGGCGACGCGTCAGCGCAACACACAATATCAAGCGCGCCATAAAGCACGCCAAATTACTACATCAAAAAAATCAATATAAGAAAATAGAAATCAAAAAACGATTTTTCTGCAAACACGAGAAAAAATTTATCGGCAAGACTGTTCGTGTCTACACACCAAACAGCCGATCATGGGATGACTTATTCCGTTCACTTAAACTAATCAAGAATACCTAAAGAGTCCTCAGCCACAAGATTTCCGATTTGATCGTAAACATTCGCATTCTCTTCCATTTGATCACGAATAGGCTCATTCTGCTCTGCCAATGTACGGAAGAAACCCGCTGCATCTTTTAGCAAACGCCCCGTTAGCTCCGCATGTGATGTTCCCTCAAGCGCACCTTGTGGGTCTTGCAGGATAAGGTTACCCATTTGTTCGAACACCGTTGCATTCTCTGTCATTTGCGCATTCAGTCCTTCATTTTGATCGGCGAGAGTACGAAAAAATGTCGCAGCATCTCCAAGAAGTTTGCTCGCGAGTTCTGCATGTGTTGGCATCAAATGCTCCTTAAATCATTAAAGTGTAATACTATTTACTAGGGGGATATACTAACATAACTCTATCGGGGTCGTGCAAGTCTTTATTTTACAAAGATTAAACGCTATAGCTCGCTAACATCCAGCTTATGCAACTTTCGCGATGGATGTGCATGATAGGCTCCCAACAACTTCACATCTTTAGCAAAGAAACCCAGCTCTTCCAACGCACGGCCAAACGCTACACTTTCAGGATGCCCCTCAATATCACAATAAAAACGCGCCGCCTGGAAATTCTGATCAACATAGGATTCCAGCTTGGTTATACTCAACCCGTTGGTTGCAAACCCGCCCAAAGCCTTATAAAGGGACGCAGGGATATTGCGCACCTCAAACAGCAAACTGGTCAAAACGTTATCTGCATCAATATCGGGGAAATCCGGCTCAGGCGATAAAATAAGAAAGCGCGTCGTGTTCTGGCTTCGATCCTCTATCCCCTCTGCCAGAATTTCAAGATCATAAATCTCCGCCGCCAAAGAAGAAGCAATCGCCGCGTGTTGAACATCATTTTTGCCGGCAATCTCCGCCGCAGCGCCGGCCGTATCAGCATGAACATGCGATTGTATCTCCAGTTTTTGCAAAAATTTTCGACATTGCGGGATCGCATGCACATGGCTGTGCACATGCTTGATATCCTCTATTGTTGCACCACGCACACCAAGCAACATGTGATTTACAGGTTGGAAATGCTCCCCGATAATAAATAAATCTTCTTCAGGCATCAAATGATGAACATCAGCAACGCGCCCTGCAATCGTGTTATCAACAGGAATCATCGCCAAATCAGCCCTCCCTTCCATAACCGCGCGAAATGCCGCATCAAACGACGCACACGGCACTGTTTCCAAATCGGGATAAACCGCGCGACACGCCATATCCGAATACGCACCGTGCTCACCCTGAAACGCGATAGATTTATAGTGATAACTCATTTTAATTTTCCATATATTTCAATAATTTGACTATTTTATCATTTTTTAATTGAATGACTATACGCAAAGAGTATATCTATGTCGATAAAAGGACGTAAACAGTGATATTTTTATTATTTAGTGTTTAATCTCATGCAAATATTGAATACAATCATGCCAAAGGTTCTATCGTCCCTTTTAAAATATTAACATTAACAAGGTGAGTTTGCTCGTCCATGTCCAGTTTAGAAAATAATAAAATATTTGCCGCCATTCTTTGCGTTGGTATAACCGTTATGCTCACGAACTTTGTTGCTGATAGGGTTATTGTCAGTGAGCCGCTAGAAAAAGACGCTGTTGCTATTGACGGCGCAGTAGCGAGTGGACACGGGGCATCAACTCCAAAAAAACCTAAAATACCTGATCCGATTATGGCACTTTTGGCCACAGCCGATATCGCAAAAGGTGCAAAAATATCAAAAGCCTGCGCCGCATGTCACTCCTTCCAAAAAGACGGCCCTGTTAAACAAGGCCCTAACTTATGGAACATCGCCGGTGCAAATAAAGGCGGAAAAACGAGCTTTTCTTACTCTAAAGGCATGCAAGAGGCTGGCGGTATCTGGGATTATGATTCGCTCAACAAATTCCTGACCAAGCCGAAGAAATTTATCTCAGGTACAAAAATGAACTTTGCCGGTCTTAAAAAAGCCAAAGACAGAGCGGCCTTAGTCGCATGGCTACGCACGCAAGCCGACACCCCGTTCGCCCTACCAAATGACGCTGATATCGCAGCAGAACTAGCCGCCTTCGCGCCACCCGTGGAAGAAGAGCCACATCACGACGCCGAAACAACAGAAGAAGCCGCGCCGGAAACCGACCACCACTAAGACATTCACGTATAAGTTTTAAAAATTTGTCTTTTACTCAACTTTCTGGCATTGTCTTTTTCATAAAGATTATGGAGTGATGTGATGCCCGATAAAATTACGAGTGAAGAGCTCGCCAAACAAATGAAAGCCTTTGAAAACAAGGGCGGCAAGATTGAAGAAGATGCAAAATCAAGATCTGATTTGCAAGACTACACCTTATTAGACATGGGCGTTAGAAATAAACGAGTGTACCTCATCCTAGAAGACGAAAACGAAAAAGTCATTGCCGCTTCTCCTGAAAAAAACAGACATATGGTTGTTTTAAAAGAAGATATCGGCAAAGAATTTACCATTTCGATGCGCTCACATGATGAGGGCTTCAAAGAAAAGGCCCCCTATAACGGTGAATTTTTTTCACTATCTGCCATAAACACAATCGAATTTAGCGAAGAAAATACAGCGAAAGCAACGACAGAGCCAAACGAAGAAGATTTAACGCCCTAACGTCGCACGAGAGAAAAGTGAAGGCCTTATCAAGCCTTTTTCTCCCATCCACCAGCATCGCTTTGCTGCCAGTACGTCACCTCAAACTCTTGCTTTTTATACGTTTTCCAACGCGCTCTGGCATCGCTGATGGCTTGCTGGTCATGGCCATCCAACATCTCGCAACATAAGGTAAAATCAGCCTGTTGCTCCGAGAGTGTCCCCTGACATAAGATCAAAACATCGGCCTTATTCGGGTTTTCATCCTCCGCAGTGATCCAGATTGGCTGCATTTCAGCATTACCGTTCTTTTCAGATCCATGCGGCAAAAAGCTATCAGCAGAAAATATCCATAAATAATCATTCATCTGCGCAACTTCGGCTGCATTACGCATTTTAACAAGAATGCGATGTCCGCGCTCCAACGCTTTCGACAAGATAACAGACAGCACTTGTGCCTGCGATTGGTGCTGAAGATGATAAAATCTGATTTCTGTCATATTAATTCTTATTATCCTCTTATTTTTCCGCTCTACTGATAGGCACTGTATCGAAATAAAGATGCGTACACCCTTGATAATCTTCAACAGAATACACATCACCATCAAGTGCCTGAACATAGCTATTATTGACAGGAATTTTCCCATGCCCTCCAGGGATGTCTAACATGTATCTTGGCAAGCATATTCCCGAAACACGCCCCTGCAAATCTTTCATAATCTCTTGCCCCCTCTCAAGAGAAACACGAAAATGCGATGTGCCCTTCGCGCGATCCAAATGATGAAGATAATAGGGCTGCACATGCAACGTCACTAGTTTACGAAACAACTTTTCTAACACAGTTGCATCATCATTAACCCCTCTCAACAGCACAGATTGCGACAAAATGGAGCAATTTACCGCCCTTAATTGGGAGATTTTTTCAACGACATCTACTGTAATTTCTTTGACATGATTTATATGCAGAACAACGTGTATAGGCTTAGCTGATAATTTCAAAACGGATAATAGTGTATCGCTGATTAAAGAGGGATTTGCGACAGGCGTACGGGTATGAATCCTGATGATTTTCACATGTTCAATTGCATTCAGCGCATTTATAACTTTTTTCAAACGCCGCGGCGACAGAATAAAAGGATCACCACCCGTTAAAATGACTTCCCAAATTTCATTATGCGACTTTATATACGCAATCGCACAATCAAATTCATCATCGGAAAGATGTTCTGCTCCCGCCCCGATCACCTCGCGACGAAAGCAATAACGACAATAAACAGCACAAATATTTGTAACCTTAAATAAAACTCTATCACTATATCTGTGAACAATCCCACTGACTGGCGTGTATATTTCATCGCCAATTGGGTCACTTTCTTCATCAGAAAGCGTGTTTAATTCTTCAAGTGTTGGAATATACTGACGTCCGATCACATCTTTTTCGGGACGCCCCGTCTTCTGAATAAGGCTACGCACATGATCGCTAATACCGATGTCATATCGCCCCGCCAACTGAATATAACGTACTTCATCACCAGTGGGCAACAATCCCGCCCCTGCCAAATCAGCAAGACTGCGTAACCGTTTCTTTCCCGCGCACACAGCACCAGTTTTAAGATTATCAGCAGCCATAATACTCAGTTCGGAATTGTTAACTCTAGGATTGCTCATAGTTCTCTGCGACAAAACGGTCAAGAACCCGCACACCAAAGCCAGTGCCGTATTTCGGCGCTATATCTTTATCAGTTTTAATCCACGCCGTACCCGCAATATCCATATGCGCCCACGGTGTGCCATCATCAATAAAGTGCCATAAAAAGCCCGCTGCCGTACAAGAACCCGCCCAACGCCCCGACTTCGCCATATTCTGCGTATCGGAGATTGTGCCTTCCATATCCTTTTTCCAGACCTTATCCAACGGCATCCGCCATAATTTCTCATCACTGGCCTTGCCTGCGCGCTCCATCTGCTCCCACAGCGCGTCATCGGTTACAAACGTACCGCAATATTCATGCCCCAGAGCAATCAGCATCGCCCCCGTTAAAGTCGCCAAATCAATAATCAAGCTCGGTTGATAGATTTTCTGTACGTATGACAACGCATCCGCCAAAACCAAACGCCCCTCAGCGTCCGTATTCAAAACCTCAATCGTTTTACCCGCATAGGAAGTAATAATATCCGCCGGACGATATGCACGCGCAGAAGGCATATTCTCCGCCAAGCCAACGATAGCAACGACATTGACCTTTGCTTTACGCAAAGCCAGCGACTTCATCAAACCAACGACGGCGGCCGAACCACCCATATCCATCTTCATATCTTCCATGCCCGGGCCGGGCTTAAGAGAGATACCGCCCGTATCGAACGTCACCCCTTTCCCCACAAAAGCAAGCGGCGCATCAGTGGATGTCTTATCCCCATTCCAGCGCATAATCACCATGCGCGGCGGGTTGTCAGAACCTTGCCCAACAGCAAGGATAGCACCCATTCCAAGCTTACGCATTTTCTTCTCATCGAGAATTTCCACATCAACACCCAACGGCTTAAGCTGTTCTTTAATGCGCTTAGCATAGCTATCAGGATACAAAATATTTGGCGGCTCATTCACTAAATCACGCGCCAAAAACACGCCTTGATTAACACAAGCCTGCACTGCGTATAAATCGCTGGCAACATCACTTTCAAACAATACGAAATGCGCACGTGTCAGCACGATTTTTTCATCATCCTCATCTGGTGATTGATACAGCTCGAACTTATAAGAGCGCAGAACAAGGCCAACCGCAATATGCGCCGTCAGTGCGCCACAACCAGGCAGCTCATTATCCGCATAAAACTCAACAGTCTCTATTTTCTTGGCCTCAAGCGCACACAACAACTTTCCGCCCAATTTCTCGGCCTCAATTTTGGTAAAATCTTCGCGCTTCCCACAGCCCAATAGAACCACATAGCTGTAAGGCGAGCCCTCCGGCAGCATCAAAATTTCAATCTGCCCATTTTTCCCCTTAAAGCTTTTGCTTTTCTCCAAAACGTGGTCTACAAAACCTTTAAATTCGTAATTTAACGAACCCACAGACGGGCTGGATTCTTTATCATTATAAAAACAAATAACCGCGGCTTCTGTGTTCTTATAGGGGGCTTTTGAAAACGAGATATCTAATGTCATTATATTTTCCTGATGCACGAATAAATTGGAGTCGCTTTAAGACCAGATCATAGTATAATCTCCCGAGCATATCGTCAATTGCCACACACTGGCCTATAAACAACATTATGCTTAAACTACAACGGTCAGCTATAAACGCGTAAATAATATGAAAATATTCAATTACTATTTGTTAAAAAACCTCTTCATCGCAACGACTTTTGTCGCGATCATACTGGCTTTCGTAATATTTTTAACGCAATCACTCCGCTTTTTGGAAATCATCATCAATGCCGGCGCCGCGGGGAGCTCCTTTTTGGTTTTAACCAGCCTCGCTCTGCCACGCTTTTTCGAGGTTATATTACCACTCTCCGTTATGGCCGCCACACTGTTCCTCTATAATAAAATGACCATAGACTCCGAAATCACAGCCATTCGCGCCACGGGATTTTCTTCTTTTTCTCTGGCAAAGCCCGCCATCATCCTTGGCCTCTGCGTAACAGTTCTGCTATGGGGGATTACCATGTGGGTTGCCCCAATCTCATTAGCAAAAATGCACAGCATGCGCCACGCATTAAAATCAGAATTCGCGACAACGCTATTTAAGGAAGGGGTTTTTAACCCAATCGGCCGCGGTTTAACCGTCTATATTCGGGAACGAACCAGCGAAGGAGAGCTTGCCGGACTGATGATCCATGATACACGGGACAAATCCGCGCCACCTTCAACTGTTCTCGCCAAACGCGGTATAATTATTATTGATGACGAAGGGCAACAAGTCATCGTCTTTAATGGCTCTCGGCAAACCTATAACCCTGAAACGGGTATATTACAAAGGCTGGACTTTGACCGCTATACCATTGATTTACCAGGCAGCAGCCCTGCGCGCGAAAGATGGGCGGAGCCAAATGAACGCACAATTACCAAGCTTCTAAATCCCGACCCAAACAATAAACGTGATCTAGAAAGTGCGCATGAATTTGCGATCGAGATACATCGCCGCTTCACCAGCCCCCTCCTCGCCCTGTCTTTTCCGCTAATCGCACTAAGCATCCTGCTGCTTGGCCCCATTGATAGGCGCGGTCAAGGCACAAGGATCGGCATTGCCATTGTGATTATCATGGTCATCCAAGGCCTATTTTTGGCATCCTATAACCTTGCGCGCAACAATGACACAGGGCTAATTTTGATGTATACCCTGACCTTTGCGCCCATTATAATTTCCACATTCTTTTTAAGCGGGTTTAGCGAAGATCTCCGCCGCCAAATTCTTTATACCAAGCGGACAAAAGCAGCATGAAAATCACTCCAACACTCAGCACATACATTGCCAAAAGATATCTGTTCAACCTGTTCATACTACTCATGGCCTTGCTGGCCGTAATCTATCTATTTGACACCGTCGAACTTATCCGTCGTGCCAGTAAGCGCGGTGATATCCCAATGAGCCTAGTGTTACAAATGGGCATTTTTAAGCTCCCCAAAGTTGGGCAAACATTATTCCCCTTTGCGGTGCTATTCAGCGCCATGTTCACATTTTGGCAACTTACCCGCAGCTATGAACTAATCGTTGTACGCGCCTCGGGCTTTTCGGTCTGGCAATTCCTATTGCCTATCACTGCCGTTGGCATCTTATTTGGCGTTGCACAAATGGCTGTCATCAACCCTATTGGCGCGGTTTTAATCGGAAAATATGAAGAGCTGGAACGCACACATCTAAAACATCAAGAAAATCATATTGCCGTTTTTCAGGAAGGACTATGGCTAAAGCAAGCTATCTTGATAGAATCTGACGCTCCGGCGGCACCGCCTTCAACAGATACAATCAACAACAGCGAAGACAAAGCAACGCCGATACAAAAACCGGAGCTAATCAGCGGTTACGTCATATTACACGCTCAGAGAATAAAACAACCTGAGTGGATACTCGAAAACGTCACGGTTTTATATTTCACCGATAATAACACCTTCCTTCAGCGCGTCGACGCCAAAACAGCGGAGTTAGAAGAAACTCTATGGCACTTACGCGACGTCACGATACATAAAGAACACAGCGTGCCAGCAAAAGAAAAAACATACCAGCTGCCAACCACATTAACCCGTCAAGATATAGAAGAGAGCTTCTCCTCCCCGCAAAGCATGTCCTTTTGGAAACTCCCCGCCTACATCAAAACACTGGAACAAACCGGCTTTGATGCTACTGGCTTAAAAGTCTATTATCACAACCTGCTGTCACAGCCCCTTATGTTTAGTGCAATGATACTCCTCGCCGCCGCCGTCTCTATGCGCCCACCGCGCTCAAGAGGAACATTGCCCATGATCGCAGCAGGCATATTCATCGGCTTTATCGTATTTTTCCTCTCCAGCTTTCTGCAAGCTCTGGGCGCCTCACAACAAATTCCCGTTATTCTTGCCGCATGGTCACCTGCGCTTATCTCATTCCTGCTGGGGCTCTCGGTTATGATGAATTTGGAAGATGGTTAAAACCGAAAAAGCATACACAGCTTTTTAATTGTTTTTGAAATTAACCAATTGATAATCAACACATGGTATTTACAATATAAGTACTTTTCTGCATAACACTTCTCATCTATAAAATGTAAACAATATAAATACAGGATTTCGCAATGGAAACGATTACAAACACGACACATAAAAAGGCAAAAGCATCTTCTTTTTATGCGCGGCTTTCTTTAATTGCATTATCCAGCTTGGCCGTCTCTTCCTGTGCAAGCATGAAGGGAAACGAAATACACGAGGCAGGCATTATCATTTATGACCCTATGGAAGAACAAAACAGACAGGTTATGGCCTTTAATATGGCCGTGGACAAAGCCGTCATCAATCCGGTTATCGAAGGCTATAGAACAATTGCACCACGCCCCGTTCGAAGCGGTATAAGAAATGTCTTACGCAACCTACGCAGCCCGATTACCTTTGCGAACCAACTCTTGCAAGGAGACCTAGGCGGCGCCCGTGATGTTCTCTTACGCGTCGCAATCAACACCTCTATCGGCATTGGCGGAATATTTGATGTTGCCGGCCATGAAGGTATAGAATACGAACCTGAAGATTTTGGACAAACACTCGCTGTATGGGGCGTTGAACACGGCCCTTATATGGTTGTCCCCTTTATCGGCCCATCATCCATACGTGACTATGGTGGCTATTTTGCCGATACCATTGCAGACCCTTTGCGTTGGCATTTGTTCAACACAAACAAAGAACTGCTCTATTCAGGAAAATATGTCGTCGACTATCTTGATATAAGAGATTCACTAAAAGATACTCTGGATGATTTGGAAAACAATTCCATTGATTATTACGCCGCAATCCGCAGCACGTATTACCAGCATCGTAAGGCTCTTGTAAATGATAACAAAAGCATCTCGATCAGTGATATTCCGGCCATTCCATATTATGATGATGAATAAAACGATTATTTATGGAATCCTGAATTTGAATCATTAAAAAATACCCTTTATACTCATGGATAGGCTATAAGGTCGTAGACTGTTCAAAAGGAGATACTTGTGTTAAGTCCTAAATTTATTCTATCACTTGGTGCCATACTAACATTATCTGCATCAACATCTGCTCTTGCATTTCAAAATGTACCTTCAACCCATTCCATGGGGCAGTCCACAGACCTTATCTACATTGGTAGTGAAACACTGGAAGATGGTGCAATAAAGTTTGTTTCCAATCTCGCACAAAAAGGCATCAGCATTCTGGAGAATGAAGATGTACAGAAAGAACAGCGCGAGAAAAACTTTCGTAAGCTTCTGCATAATAATTTCGACATGAAAACAATTGCCAGATTTTCCTTGGGACGCTACTGGAAAGTCAGCTCAAAGACAGAACAAAAAGAATACTTAGCCTTATTCGAAAATATGATCATTAATGTCTATTCAAAGCGCTTTAGCGAATATAACGGTCAGGTCATCAAAGTAGCCTCTGCACGCCTAACAGGCAAAGCAGACGCCCTTGTATCCTCATCTATCGTGCCTGAAAGCGGGCCAAAAATACGTGTTGACTGGCGCGTTCGTCAAAAGAAAAACGGCAAATTTAAAGTCATTGATATCATTGTTGAAGGCGTTAGCATGTCTTTGACTCAACGATCCGACTTCGCCTCTGTCATACAACGTGGTGGCGGCAAGGTGGAAGTCTTGCTGGCGCATCTACGCCCCAAAAGCTAAATTACACTCAGAAATTTCAATGGAATAGGCAGGCTTTATAAGCCGTGCCTTGTTACGTGTGAAAAACGCATTTATCAACCAGCACCATGTATGACCAAATTGTCACTCATAGCAGATGAGGTCTGACCCTTCATACGTGCAATTGACGTTGTAATCTGCGCATTGGTCATCTGGGTCGCTCTATACATCTTACCTGTCAGTTCACCCGCAGGATCACCTGCTGTTTCACTAAATGTACTAACCGTAACCCCCATCCAACGCATAATATTATTTGGAATTTGGTCAATCAACTTAAAGCACGATAAGCCAATCATATAAACGAGTATCACATAAACAACCGTATAGAACAGCTCATCCACCGGAGAACGCCAATAATCCAGATTATCCCCTGCACTTAAAATAGTCGGGTCGAAAATCTCTTTCTGCAGATCAAAACCGGTCGCAGACAATGTTAAGACATGGAACACCTCATGCAGCGTCGCTATCAATGCCGAGAATATCGATATACTGGCCAATAAGCCAACCACAATCAACGTTGGACGTAGGAAGATTTCAAAGATCAAGAAATACCCATTAGTTGCCCATGGGCCGGGCAAGCCCTCTCCATCAATTTTTATATGTGCAACCGCCCATAGAGGCATGGCGACAACAGCTTCAAAAATACTTTTAATCCAACCGGCAAATGCAAAGAAGAAGTATATAAACGGCATAAACGGCAAAACATAATACAGCATAAACCCAATCGACAAGGTTAACAGACTCATCTGAACCAAGAATTCACCAGCCGTACCAGCCAATGGCCCAAAGAAATCATCGGTTAAAATCTCGCCGACACCCTGCCCGACAACACCGGCAAATAAATTTCTGATAGAAGCATCCACAATACCTTTTCCGGCAGAGCTAAGCATAGCCAAAGGATGTGTACCCTTATTATCCATGATATTCATCAAACCATCTGTACCGAAAACTGTGTTAATAAAATCAATAATACTGTTTTTGGCTGAACGCGTCGAAACAGTTTCTTGCACTTTAGATGTGCGCCAAAAATTGTAATCACTGTATAGTGCCGCTGCAATATACTGATCACCGGGACGCGGCAAAGTAACTAACTTCCCATTTTGAAGGCGTGGATTAAACCGATCACCATGCGACATATTCGTATCTTGCGCTTTATGCGCTTCTGAAATAATTTCCATCACCATAGGATATCTAAACGGTCTTGGCACATTCTTTATCGCAGAGGTCACCAAACCATTCAGCTCGGCAATTTTATTATACCATAACGCCGCACCAGCCCAGCCTCTTTCGCGCACTTCCGCCGGCATCAACAAATTCCCCTTATACGCCGTCGTATCATAAGCAGTACGTATTCTATCATAGACACTCGTTATCCCCGAAGAAGACAACGTGCCCCAATCATAATTTGAATCATTCAAAAAGAATTCACTAGTTGCGTTAAAGTACTCGATATTCGCTCTAGCGGCCTCGGCTGTAATCCATTTGGTATTAGACGAGAAACCATACTGCGTGGTCACAGTATAGGGCTGATCCACACATCCAGGGTTATGCCCATATGGCAAGATAGACTGTGCCATACATAATACTGTTGCAGTTGCCATTGGATTAGCATTAAAGAAATCATTGATTTCCATAAAAAATTCATGCTGGATACCATCACTTTCAATCACAAATTCATCTAGTGACGTAATATCAAAATGAAGCTCACCACATGTTGGCTGCACATAACCCCATTCCTCATCATATGCGCCCTCTTTATTATTAGGCGCCACGTTTTCATCAGTAGCAACAGGCCCGGAAACACCGGACGGATTAGAAGGAAGTCCTGGAGGGTTACGATGACCAAAACGCAAAACGACAGTTCTATAACGGGAAAAAATCACTGCATCTACAAAATCACCAACATCTCCAATCCAAAAATAATCATCTGTCCTACCACCCATATTAGCAGCACCACCACCTTCTGTTGAACCATTATGAAGCAAGACAGCCGTCGTATTCTCACTATGAGGTCGAACAAAATAAGGATAAACATCAATACCGTTCACAATTTTCTCGGCAACAATACACATACGAACAACATGCATAAACTGTGTTAATCCACCAATTTCAGGCATATTTGGTTCAGCAAGCAAGCTCTGCGATTGCCCCAAAAACTCACTGGTCGAAGCAATAGCAGTATCATTAAATTGTAACCACACATTCGTTGCCATATTTGATCCAAATTTAGCAACAGAAAACACAATAAGCTGCGCAACATTAATACCCGCATTGTTATTCGCAGTACTAACAGGCGCCAAAAGCGCAAAAAACACAACCAACCTCGGTATAAACCACGCACGGTTAAGGCGTCGCCCGAAAGGCGTTCCCGTTGTTACCGTTTCTCCAACAATTGTAATCACGAAATAAATCAGAATAACGCCCGAGATCATGGCAATACCCATGGTGTAGAAATGTAACATCGTATGCAATGCAAGATGCATCGGCGCAGGATAACTGGTTGGTGAAGGGATCACATTACCCTGTATATCCAAACAAGCCGTTCCCAAATCAGAAATACAAGAATTATAAAAGCCTGTCGCAATACTTGACCCCGACCCTTCCTTCATACCAAAAACATTATCCAGTACAATAAAGGCAATATCTTGCGATGAATCATGCCCGGCAGGTGTATTCAGGAATATATTAGACCACGGACCTGCCAACACAGGACTCGCAAGAAGGGAGGTACATAGCAAAACGATTTGCACGGCAACCAATGCCAAGCCGATAAGGATCGTAAAATATATTACAATTTTATCAATGTTTTTTCGTTCAAAAACAAGATTATTTCCTGCCTCGGCAATAACATGACGAAGACCAAAGCGACCAAAATTATCATGTTTTAAATACACATGCCCAGCAGGAAGTAATCCCACATTGTAATAGATAACCGCAATCAAGCTCGCCAAAAAGGCAAAACCAGAGTTCAACAAACCCTTTACCCTAGGGAAAATCCCCGGTAATACGCTGTATTTTACAAAATCATTTTTGGTTATCGCCATATACTCATATCTTAATCAAAAAGTTAGCTTGTAGCACCTTTAACAACAGCATGTAGTCCACCACCAATTTTGGATAGAGCCTGTTGTGATCCAACTGTTGTTTTGGATACCAACCCTTGTGCAGGATCTTCACGTTGGTCTCCGAATGTTGCAACACTCTGCCCCATCCACCTTAAAATATTATTCGGTATCGTATCAATCAACTTAAATGATGACATCGCAATCAAATATACAATAATCGCATAAATAACCGTAAAGAAGAATTCATCAATTTTTGACCTCACATTATGGGAAGTCGATGTTGCAGCCGTTGCTGTAAATTCAGATTCCATATCATACCCAGCAACATTCTCAGTCACGATCGAGAACACACTATTCAAAATTTCAATCAATGCCGAGAAAATGGAGATACTTGCCAACAGCCCGAAAACTGTAAGGATTGGCCTCAAAAACACTTCAAAGATCAAGAAATAACCATTAATAGCAGCATTACCCGGCATACCATGACCATCAATTCTGATATGTGCCAATGCCCATAACGGCGCTCCAACCATCGCTTCAAAGATACCTTTCAACCATCCACCGACAGCGAAGAAGAAATAAATGAACGGCAAGAACGGCACCACATAGAACAATACAAAGCCCACTGTTAAGCCCATCATCGCTACGGAGATAAAGAAGTTTGCAGCAATGCCACCAACCGCACCACCGACTTCCGCCGCGCCTAATGTCGCACCCAATGCCGCGTATCCTAAAGAACGTACGGCACTTTCAACCAATGCACGCCCAACACCAACAAGCATCGCCAAGGGATGCGTTCCAACATTTTTACGTAAATCATACAGTCCATCAAGGCCCAACAAGGCCGATATACCATCAAGAAATGCATTACCCGTCAAATCATCTTTCGTCAAACCACCTGATGACCATTCATATTCCGCAGTATAGAGCGTTGTCGCAAATTCCATGCCTTTCTCGCCGCCTAGCAATGTCGCAAGACTATTAATACCTGTTGCATTGGGTTTACGCTGTGTTGTCGCATCCAAGTCTTTATCGTACTTAACTTTAACTTCAACAACTTTTTCCATAATTGCCGGATATTTAGAAACGATAGGAACCGCAAACGCCGAACTGGTCAGCATACCATTCATTTCAGCAACCCGGTTATACCAGATACCAGCGCCAGCCCAACCACGACTATGAAGCGTCGCTAAATTCGGATCCACCGCGGTTAATCTGTCGGTCGTTCCTTGGAAGAAAACCGCCAATCCTATACCGGCCTCTATCGCAGCTTTAGCTGCGTCCTTCACATTATTAACATATACAGAATTCACCTGCACCGCATTATCTGCAACAATAGTACCACCTGCCGCACCCTTCGCCCCTTTGGTCATACGAAGCGCAACTTCCCAATCACGTCTATTCGACGCAGGCCCTTCTACCGGATATGCCGTAACACCCGTAGAGTTACCATCAACATCCATATAGTCAGTATCGTGCCAAATGTGCCACCACAATTGATAATAAGTATACTGCATCCAGTCCGCACCGGGTTCAGCAACGCCAAGATCTCTTGCGTCTTGCATTGTTAACGTAATTTCACCACAAATAGGGGAAACAAAAGAATGACTATCCGGATATAAGTTCTCATTCTTCACACCAAAGCGAACAATAACCGAAGTTGCACCATCATTTACACCACCTACACCAGCGACACCACTCATCAGCACATCGTAATTCAGACTCGTATCTAACAATCTAGAATTTACAGTCTCTGAATGCTTAAACAATGCGTATGCTTCAACAGTTTGCGCCGCCTCAGGAAGAAGAAGAGGTGCATGCCAAGCTTTTGTTTCCTGCTCAAACCGCTGTTTTTCATAGAATTCATAAACATATTTACAAACTTTCGCAACGTACAGGAACTGTAGCAAAGGCGACACATCTGGCGCATTAGGCGTAGAAATCATTGCAGTTCCACCACCAAGACTTTGCGTCAATGTGGCATCAAACAAACGCCAACCATTCGATGCGAACGCAGATCCACTCTTCGCCGCATACAACACAACATACTGCGAAGAATTCAAACCTGATCCCAACGGCATCAATAACCCAAACGCAATCACAATTCTAAGAGGCGCCCATGTCTTATTAAAACGCTTACCAAACGGTGTACCCGTCTGCGCAGTCTCTGCCAAAATAGTGACAATAAAATAACTTGTAATAATAACAGCAATAACCAGAAGCCCCGTGCTATACACGCTAAATAAACTATGTATACCAAGGTGATACGGAAACGGGAAATACGTATTGGCAGTCGGAGTCAATGGCCCGAACTGACCTGCCATTACACCCGTAACCCCTGTCCCAGCTACATTCGTTGCGGCAATAGGGTCGCCAAAGTTATCCACACAGACCGTACCAGAGCCAATACAAGACTCAAAGAACCCAGTATTCGCAATACTAGGATGCGGAACACCAAAGACCATGTCCAGCATCATAAATGCTAAATCATGCGCTCTATAATTAGCCGCTGAAGGACCAAAAGAATTTGGAACAGTAAAAAACTCAACCCATGTCGTGGGCATACTAGCCATTGCCGGCTGTAAAAATAATAACATGGCCAAAGATAACAACTGAACCATGAATATTATCAAACCAACAAGAACAGCAACAAACATAAGAATTTGGTCAATATTTTTGAGGCTAAACGTTACGTTTCGCGCTGCTTCACAAACCACATGTCTAATGCCATACAACCCGATATTACGTTGACTTAGGTACGGATGAGAGCGCGGCAACAGACCAACCATCTGATAAACCACGGCAATAAAGAAAGGAATGTAGTGAAAGCCGCTCATAAACAGATCGCGCATTCTCGGCACGATTTGTGGCATCACGCTATAACTAAACAGTCCTTTTGGCATTATTAAACCAAACATTATTTCTCTCTTTCCTAACTCTAGAAAACTTCTATTTCCTACATTCTATTATTCTGGAACAGTCGCAGCACCGCCAGGGGTTGTATTACCACTAGAAGAACCTGTCGTAGCACCTTTAAGTTGCCCACCTACTGTCCGGCCAAGACCGCCACCCAGCTTAGTAATAGCACCTGCAGCCTGATTACCCATTGTCATACCACCCATCGCAGCATAACGGCTAAGGCTGTCCACTTGATCCTGATTAATATCACCAAAGGAAGACACACCTGCACCAGCCCAACGTAAAATATTATCAGGAATTCGATCAATCAACTTAAACGAAGCAAGAGCCATCATATAACAGACAATTGTGTAAATAACTGTGAAGAAGAACTGATCAACAACACCGCGTTGGAAACGAATATCATTTGCAGATACCATATCCAAAACATCGGGCGTTGAACTAGACGAATCACCGGAAAGGTTTGATGTCACCAAGTCCCAAATCAAATTCAAAATCTGCACTTGCGTTGCAAAAATAACAACTGCTGCCACCAAGCCAACAACCGTTAAAATCGGCCTTATAAATATCTCTAATATCAAGAAGTAACCATTTTGTGCGGAATCTCCTGGCAATCCATCACCATCAATACGTAAATGTGCCAATGCCCATAACGGCACACCCACCATGGCCTCAAAGATAGCTTTAATCCAAGATGCCGCAGCGAAATAGAAGTAAACAAACGGCAAGAACGGCAAAATATAAAACAGTACGAAACCAGCAGTCAACCCCATAAACGCTGTCGATAAAAGAACCTGACTAGCCGCTTCTGAAATTGCCCCAATTTTATTATTTTTATCCATCGCACTGACCATACCCCCAAGGAATGCAGCACCGGTAGAACCCGCCAGATTAACCACGGCTGAATCAACCAGACCTTTCCCAACCACAACAAGCTGTACAATAGGGTTTAAATGCGCATTCGATGTACGCATCGCTGCCAAACCGGACGTTCCAAATAATCGATTTATAGAATCCATAAAGATATTTTGATAACTAACTCGACTGAAAGTATCAAAATTCTTAGCATCATTATTCCAATATCCAAAAACGGCAGAAAGCCCCAATGCGACATCATGAGGCTCACTCATAGAAGAGAACCCTTCAGGAACACCCTTACCAGGCGCCTTCGTAGACATTGTAAATTGCCTCTTAAACTCGACATGTTCATTACTTTTTCTGTTCTGCGCACGCACCTGATCCATTGCAAGAGGGTATAGATCCATATAAGGAACACCCTGCACACCATCTATCCATCCACCATTTGTTTCAGCTAATTTACTATAGAAAACACCGGCGCCAACCCAACCATAACTTCTATCCACCGCATTATAATCCTCCGCCGTTGAGTTAACGACATGGTTACCCCAAGCTGTTCTAACCAAACCCCTAAGATCAATTGTATACCGCTCAATAACATCTTGCTTCCAACGTGCACTCGGCGCAGGGGCTATACGACATTCCGCCAAATTCGCAGGAAAACCCAAACCCGCATTACCAACGCCGGATAATGATCCTGTTCCAGGTGTCTCGTTCGTTGAACAGAAATCACGCAAAACCGCATCATCATGCTCTCTATCTGTAACAATATAAGATCTCGCAAATTGGCGCATAACTAAATCAGAAAACCACATTTCCATGACCAAATCATAATATCCTTTAAGCATATGGTCTGCACCACCACGTCCTGCACCTGCACCACCAAGATCAGCTAGAGATGCAACCGGAATACGAATATCACCGCACAAAGGCTTCACCATGCCTGTTTCTTTCCCATACTGGGCATCACCTGTTTTAAATTCACCAAAGCGAACAATAATATCACTACCATAATAGAAACCAAGCGCACCCAAATAATCTGGCGTAGCCGCAGAACCACTATAAGTCACTTGCATACGTAAAGCTGGCTCACCAGACAAATTCGTATTACCAGCAATAGGCCCAGTCGGCTGACTACCGCCCTTATGCTTAACCAAGAAAGGCACAACTTGCATCCCCGTTGGAGATGTAGGCCCTATATGCGAAGCCTCGATTGGTGGATAAGTTCCACCGGAATCATTGTCCTCCCCTGCATTCAATCGTGCATAAGAATATGCACAGGCATGCACAATTGACATCGCCTCAACCAAAGCAGAAATATCCGGAACCTCAGGAATAGCAAGAAGAGAGTAACGCTGACCCATAGGACGAGAAGCTGATCCGGAAAATTGCGTATGCCCAACAACAGCATTATTGAAACTATTCCACCCAACTGTCGCAAAACTTGATCCATATTTTGCCGCGTAAAGCACAATATATTGCCCCGAGTTAAGCGTAGCACCAACTCCGGCAACCGGCGCAGGTACAAGTAGCCCAAGAGCAACAACCAATCTGATAGGCACCCAGACATTTTGAAAACGTTGGCCGAAAGGCGTACCACTCACCGCTGTTTCAAAAATAATAACAACAAGGAAATACAAGAAAATCAAAACAGCAACCAAAAGAAGGGCTGTTGAATAAAATCTGAATAATTGATGCAAGGCCGTCTGGAAAGGAAGCGGCAACACTGATGCACCGGTAGCAGGACCAAGGGTCTCAAACGCTACACCTGCACTAAAGTTCGTACAATTGGCAAGCGTCGTCGTAGAACAGAAAACGCCAGGAACACCAAAAACACGATCCAACAAGTTATAAGCAATATCAGAAGCAGGATCAGGTGTATCAAACCATGAAAACGCCATAGCAGGTGAAACCACCAAAACGTAAATCAAAATCATAAACTGCGCCACCAACATGACGACACCCATCAACATACCGAAATAAACCAATATCTGATCAATATTCTTTTTGGAAAAAGTAAGATTGCGCGAAGCTTCTGTAATAACATGACGTACACCAAAGCGGCCTATGTTCACAGAAGACAAATATGGGTGATTGGCAGGTAAGAGACGGACAACGAAGTATATATGTGCCATCCAAAACGAAACGTAAGCAAAACCGGACGAGAATAAATCCTTCACACGCGGTATAATACGAGGCATGGACGCATAAATCAGGACATCTTTAGTTTTTATATTTTGCACGTTGTTTACTCACCATTTCGTCTAATTATCATCCGCACATACAGCGAATTTTAGATAAATCACGCCTAATGGTAACATCATTCATATATAGAAAGCGAGTTTTTATGTCATATTTCTGACATTTTTTATACAGCACAAACGGGAAAGCAAGGCATACAGCCAAAAACAGACACGTACACCCTACCCAGTTTTGCGCAACGGCCTGTATTTTATGCGTCTTGGAGTATCCGCATCATGCCCCATACGCTTGCGATAATCAGCCTCATAATCCTGATAATTGCCTTCAAACCATGTGATTTGCGAATCACCTTCAAAAGCCAGAATATGCGTCGCCAAACGGTCAAGGAACCAACGATCATGCGAAATCACTACGGCGCAACCCGGAAAGCGTTCCAACGCCTCTTCAAGAGCAGCCAAAGTTTCCGTATCCAAATCATTGGTCGGCTCATCCAAAAGTATAACATTTGCTTCTGTTTTCAACATCTTAGCAAGGTGAACGCGATTACGTTGCCCCCCTGACAAGTCCCCAACTTTCTTCTGCTGATCCGGCCCGCGGAAGTTAAAAGCAGACACGTACGCCCTGCTCTGCATCTCTATTTTACCCAGCTTGATAATATCCGTACCGCCTGAAATCTCTTCCCAGACATTATTATCCGCATTAAGCGCATCACGACTTTGATCCACATAGCCCAGCTTAACCGTATCACCAACCTTAAACGTGCCCTCATCGGGCTTTTCCGCGCCTGTAATCATCTTGAACAACGTGGACTTACCCGCACCATTCGGCCCGATAACACCAACGATTCCGCCCGGCGGCAAAGAAAATGACAAATTATCCATCAACAAACGATCACCAAAGCCTTTACGGATATTCTTCGCTTCAATAACTAAATCACCCAAACGCGGCGGCGATGGAATAACGATTTGCGCATTCCGCATATCGACCTTTTGGCTCTCGGCCAGTAATTCTTCATACGCATTAATACGAGATTTTGACTTGGAACGACGGGCTGACGGGCTTTTCCCCATCCACTCCATTTCACGCGCCAAAGTTTTTTGACGAGAATTTTCCTCGCGATCTTCTTGCTTCATACGCTTGGATTTTGCCTCAAGATACGCAGTATAATTGCCTTCATAAGGAATACCTGAACCACGATCCACCTCCAAAATCCAGCTCGTCACATTATCAAGGAAGTAACGATCATGCGTCACCATCACCACAGCGCCCGTATAATCCAGCAAGAAACGCTGCAACCACGCCACACTTTCAGCGTCCAAATGGTTTGTCGGCTCATCAAGCAATAAAAGGTCAGGCTTTTCCAACAACAACTTACACAGTGCAACACGGCGCGCCTCACCACCGGATAGATTTTCGACTGAAGACTCAGCAGGTGGGCATCTCAACGCCTCCATCGCGATTTCAATCGTGCGATCAAGCTCCCACCCGTCAACAGTATCAATTTTTTCCTGCAAGTCGCCCATTTCCGTGCCCAGTGCATCAAAGTCCGCGTCAGGCTCACCCATTTCCATACCAATTGCATTAAAGCGATCAACCATCGCCTTCACATCAGCCAAGGCCTCCATCACATTCTCGCCAACTGTTTTACTTTGATCCAGCTGTGGCTCTTGCTCCAGATAACCAACGCGCGCACCTTCTGCCGACCACGCCTCGCCCATGAACTCTTTATCGACACCAGCCATAATTTTCAGCAATGTCGACTTACCCGCACCGTTTGGCCCCAAAACACCAATTTTTGCACCGGGCAAAAAACTAAGCGTTACATTCTCGAGAACCTTTTTCCCGTTGCCATACGCCTTACTAAGGCCGTTCATTACATAAACATATTCATACGCTGCCATTGCTATTCTTATCCTTTATCACGGGTATCTTGCGAGTTATGCCTTATTTGTGGCGCATATGGCCTGACGTGTCAATAATTGCATAACCGAAACCCCCTACGGTACAAAATTTCTGGGCGGATAGAGATCAGGCACCAATGCCCTGCTCCAATCCAGAAAAGCAATAAAGGGCATACCGCACATCACAATCACGATAAAAACAAGAGGATACCGCCAATATGCGCGCATTGCCTTACGCGGCAAGCCTTCGATCACAAAAAAGGCAGGCAAGAAAATCGCCCCATACACCCAGAAATTCAGCGGTAACAAAACAAAAGCCGCAAGCTTCTCACCGGGAACGAATAAGAGGCGATAAATCAGATGTTCACTGATCTGGCCAAACACCCCTAAAACACAAAACATCTCTATACGAGAGAAATAGACACGGGAGAAAACCAAATAACTCCCCCATGCCATCCCGCTAAACGCCAACAGATTTAAAGCCCAAAATTGACCTATTCTTTTGATATATAAAGGAAAATAGAAACCCTCGGATAGATGGTTTAACAGGGAAGCCAACACTTCCTCCGCCAAAACCATGCCATAGACAATCAAAACATATTTCAGAATGGGGACGAGAGACCACACATCAATGGCGCATTTCAAAGGCAATCTATATCGCCAAACCAAACCACCGCCCAAAGCAGGCCACAACACATAATACCAAGCCTGCCAGATCCACTCCACAAACAAAACATAGCCCAACAGCAGTGCAGCACTAACAATCGTCCAAACCAACAGCGCATAAAACAAAATGGAAAATCGACGAGACATCCCTCTCAACATTTAAGCACTCTCATCCAAACGAACGCTCTCTCGCACTTTTGCAGGGTCATATAGATCTAATCTGTCAATCAAGGACAGGATTTCACCAATCTCTTTTTTCATACTCAAAATTGATCGCGGATCAGTTGCCGGAATCTCAAGTTCCGCCGGTTCGAAGTAATTATGCTTACTCTCGATTAAAATTAACATTTTACTGTCATAGAATGCGGCAGTCATACCCTCCCCGCCATATTCCATTTGCAAGCCCTTCAAACGCTCTATCATCACAGGGTCAATCAAATACCGCGCCTCTACCTGATCATTAGTATAAACATCAAACATTTTCTCAAATTCAGGGTCAACAAGATTTGCGCGCTTAAGATTGCTGGATTTTTGCTGAAACCATTCACCAATCTTGCCTTTATTCTTATCCAACATTGTGTGGCCATAAAATCTCTTCGTATTCATATCAAGTAAAATCACCAGCCCCTTAAACACACTCACATAATAGCTGCGATCTTTAGAGCGACGGCGTTGCTTGAAATCCACTTCCGAGAATTCAATATCCACCCCCTTATACGTACCGGAGAAATAATCCTCGCTGTCACAACGATCATGATTAGGTAAAATTTTAGAAGGCTGCATTTTATAAGTCGCAATTTTCCCCTTCAGGCTATAGGTGAAATCACCAAATAGCGTCGCCAAACCCGGTAGAATTTTCAACTTATACGCCTTGGCATATTGACGGCGCGGATGAGTAACCCATGCGTACAAAGCGCCAAGAACAACAACGGTAATCCCTGCGCCGCTATCATCTCCACTGCGCACAAACAACAACATATAATCCAGATACATCAAAAAAGGCGAAAGCACTGTGGCCACAGGAACAGCAATCTTTTTCCGCCATTTATAGCTTCTAAGCTTAACCTTGCGGATTTTCTCCAATCCCTCGAGATGAGCCTTACTCTTCTCGATAAAATCGTGTTCTTCAGCAAGACGTACATCACTGACTTCCGATAATTTACGTGTCTTTTTCCGATTTAATAATGCTCGCAGCATCTACCCTCCAATGCTAAGGTTACCGCCAACATGATAGAGGATTTTACAATGCCAGACAAAGGATTAATCACCGGAGATGACACCAAACAAAGATGCTGGTGGTGTGGAACAGATGAAGAGTACGTACGCTATCATGATGCGGAATGGGGACGCCCCGTTTATGATGATATTCGCCTGTTTGAAAAGATCTGTCTGGAAGGGTTTCAAGCAGGTTTAAGCTGGATTACTATATTACGAAAACGCGAGAATTTCCGCACTTCTTTTGATGGTTTTGATTTTTATAAAGTCGCTAAATACGACAATGACGCCATAAATTTATTACTCCAAAATACAGGTATTATCCGCCATCGCGGCAAGATAGAAGCCACCATAAACAACGCCCAGCGCGCTATAGAATTGATAGAAGAAAAAGGCAGTTTAAGTGATTATTTCTGGAGTTTTCAGCCACAGGAACACAACAAACCAAGATTAAAAACAGACATCCCGAGCAAAACCGAAGCCTCTATTATCCTGTCAAAAGATTTGAAAAAACGGGGTTGGAAGTTTGTTGGACCAACGACGTGTTACGCCTTTATACAAGCCATGGGCATGGTCAATGACCATATAGAAGGATGCCATAGACAATAATAGACAAGCCCTATCAACCACCGGCAGCAGCAGCGAGAGCAATAAGAGACTCACGCGTCACTTCTCGTTCAGGTGCAGCAGTATCAAGCGTGGCAGGATCATAGTTCTCCCCATCACCAATATCTCTAATATTATCATTGATATCATCGTTAGGAGTTTCTTCATCGCGTGATTTTCCATTACTAAACAGGCGAGTGAAAAAGTTACCGCGTTGTGTTCCACTTCTATCATTAAACTCTGCCTGTCTGTCAGACTGAGAATAATCACGCGGCCCGGAATTTTCATAACGAGAGCTCTCGGAATAACGCGAAGTAACCCCTCCCGCATAAGCCAATTGATTCGCATGGGTTGTCATGTGTGAACCATAAACAGCCTTCAGACCATTTGTTAGACCCAAACGATCTTGTCCATTTGGAATAATTGCCGACATTTGAGCATAACCACCCTCAGCGCCGTGTATAATGTGACCACCGGGAAGGCGTTCAATAACACGTAAAAGGTCGTCCATGCGACGCCCGCCTTGTGCAGGTGCAATACCCTCCGCCATATCCTTAGCGCCACCCGCTCTTTGATCTGGCAATGGCTTAATAAAATCAGTGTCATAATCTACAAAGCGATATTCAATCGAGCTACCACTACGCATCGCAATAACAACATCAAAATCATCATGATGCAGGCCATGCGCCTCTAACTCCAAGAACACAAACGGTGTCGTTCCATCCTGCAAGCCAAGCGCATCAGCAAAGAAAGTATTGAGCGGCATATCATGATTACGCGCTGCGCGCTCCATCAGATCAGGTCTGTCATTCGCAAGATCAAGCCCTTCAAGAAGGAAGGCAGCCTTACCTTCATCTAAAATACGTAAATCTCTGAAAGATTCCGGTGTATAATGAACTTCTGCCTGCGTATTAAACGTCATTGTTACAGCATCATCCGTGTGTGTAGATTCCGGCGTATTTGTATTATCTGCTTGCGCACGAGGCTCCAAACAAAGGATTTTATTGATAACGTTCTCAACACCTTCCTTGGTTGGATTTCTCCAATTATAATTATCAAGGAATACTGCCAATTGCTCTGGATCATCCAAAGATTTCGTATTTAAATAATTTTCCAATTCCAACACTTTAAACGTATCGTTAGATGGATCGTTATCCAGCGGCCCATCAGTCTTAATACGCACCAATGCAAAAACAGAATCGCTGCCTTCTTGTGTGTAGAATAGCGGGATATCACATGGAAGATTATCCTTGTTATACTCCATATATCTATCACGAAGAGGATCATCATTCGCATCTGTCGTTACGTCATCACCGTCATTCGGGACAACAGGATCCGGCACAATAACAACCGGCGCTTGTTCAGGAACCCACTGCGCTATATTAGGCGTCAATTGCCCCCATAACAAAGCCTGATCAAAAACACTAACCGTTTTCGTTGCACCATCTGCAGAAGATGCATAATCCTTATCCAAAGCTAACATATTCCGAGAGAACGTATCAATATCAGCTTGCGGCACATTCTTATCATGCATGTATGTTAAAATCACACCCATGTTTTCAGATGATAATCTGGTTTGCGCAATCTCTTCCAAACCTTCTTGTGTAATCTCGGTTCCTGCTTCTACCATTGCATGGATATTCGCGCGGATCCAAACCTCTTCAAAAACACCACAAGTCTCTCTGGTCATCGTATCGGTAAAGTCACTCGACGCATTCACATTATCTGTATCGCGCATAAATTCAGGATTTACCGCAGATATAGCAAGTAACGCCGCATTATTATAAAGAACCTCTTGTATCTGTGCCACGCGACCTTGTGAGTAACGCTCAGGATCTTGTTCAAATGTCTCTGTGCTACGCTCATATTCCAGTTCAACACGCGATTCACCTGCAGGAACAACCGGTAAATCAACCGCCGGCTCACTTGCAACATAGGCCGCAGGTGACACAGATGATGACGAAATAGTCGATGATGATGCGGACACGGGTGCAGATGCAGCCAGTTCCGGACGCTCAGCAACAACATCTTCAATCGTTTGCCCTATTGTTTCCACATGCGTCAGCAGAGTTATACCTGTACCATTTTTGTATGCCTCACCAATTTGAACAAGTCTATCAACAAAAACTTGCTTCGCGCTATCCATATCGCCTGCGCCTGCGGCACGATCCATCGCATCAGAAAGAGCGGCTTTTATTTGATCAGCATCAGCGTCACCCAACATCAACTTCATCGCATTACGGGGTAAGAAACCATCCATTTGCTCTTGGAAGCTATCCTTTGTCAGATCCATAATTTTATCAAAATCAAGTTTAGGATCAAGGTTATTGTCAGCAGCAACCTTATCAAAAGCAGTCTCAAATCCGTCACCAACAAGCCCTGCAGCATTTTGCAGCGCGGCGCTATCATCTTTATCACCCCAAAGGCGATTAATATTAATTCCGAACATCGTCAGCATGCCGCCAATCATCTTGCCGAAATCACTATTCGTGAAGAAATCCTTCAATGCATCCTTAAAGCCAGGTGCGAAATTATCCAACGCCCCTGCAAGACCATCCATGATCATATTCATTTTGGTCGTTGATCTGGCTTTTTCTTCATCAAGCGCACCATTTTGTCTCAACACATCAAGACTATGGAACAAAATATTCAACTTATCTGTCTTGGCCGCCGATGAATCATATTCTGCTTTTTGCTGATTATATGTTGCCGTCGCCGCGATATGCGCAGCTTGTTGCGCCGCATCTGCGCCCTCAGCCAATGGCGGTACTTCTGTCGGTGGACGCGCGATTAAGGCCTGTGCCTCTGCAGGCGTTACCTTATCAATTCCCATTTGCTCGCGAATCATAGAGAAATCGTCTTTAGTCAAAATTGCTAATTGAAGCTGACGGCCAATAGTCTCGGTATAAACACCATTGGGATTTTTCTGACCATCCAGCGTTTTCAACATCATAATCAACTTGGACGTCAAATCTTGAGAATTTTCGCCCAGAACCAGATGACCATCCGCATCTCTATCATCCAAATCCGCTTGTGTCAGTGGCGTAACAAGAGAACCCGCAAGACCTTGCGCAATTCCGCCAAATTGGCCAACCATTTTATCAAGCTGACCGCCCAAATCAAATAAAGTTGCTTCCACAATTTCAATGGACTTTTCAACCTCATTCGCATTTTGCGCCGCCGCATTACCATTTAGAATATCATCAATAGAAGTATCAACATCCGCATCCGCAGCAGCCAATGATGTTCCTGCGTCTACCGGATTTGGAACAACAGGGGTAACACCTGTCGTATTTGTTGGCGTTTGCACAGTAACCGTTGCAGGCTCACTCATACGCATATCAACCGCAGCAGACAAAGAATTCGACGCATGCAATGCGGCCATATCTTGTAAAACTTGTGGAATTGTTTGCGTTTTCAGCGTATTCAACTCAATAATTTCTGCCTTTACAGCGGCAATCTGCGCTGCTGTAGCAGTCCCGGATCCCTCTAGAGCACTAAGCTCCTTACCCTTATCGGTAATTGATTCCGTAATACTATCGACAAGTAATGTTTCAATAGCCTCTGCATTTCCAGGAACAAAATGCGCAATTTTCTGATCCAATGGCAAATCTGTCGTACCTGCAATCATACTCGCTTTAAGCATTATATTTGTATCATTGATAGCCGCAAGATAATTCAATTGCTGCATGGTTTGCTGATAAGAATCCAAAGAAGCTTGATCTAAATACCCATCAACTGTTCCGGGAACCGGAATCTCTGTGGTCGGCCTTAACGTCAAATTCTCCATATTTTCCAATCCATTCAGGATCGGTACAATTTGTGTTAGCGCTGTCTCAATACGGGCAATACGCGGATCAGATTGAATTGAAGAATCAACCGGCACAGGCTTTGCCTCTGCAAGCACAGTGTTTGAATTCGTAGCAGACGCCAATTGTGTGCTCACCTGATCAAGGATAGATATATTCTGCTCAGCATCATTAATAATACCCTGAACCACCGCAATATCTATACCACCTGAGTTTGCAGCAAGCGCTTGCGCTAAAATATCTTCATTAGTAAGTAACTTCAGAGGAGCTGCAGGATGTACAATAGAGCCATCAGCGACACCTGCATCCAACATCACTTGCGCATCTTCTAAAGCTGTATCCAACAAAACCTTCAGAGCCACACCAGCTTCCGGTGTATAAACAAATTCACGTGGGAGAGGCGCGCCTAAGGCCGCAGCAAGCATCGCAAATTCAGTATTAACCTCATTCAGGTCTTCTTGCGTTAACTCTACAGTGTTGGAATTGTTGGTATCTACCATTATTCACCCTTTATTTTCAAGGCATTCGCCCTTTTTAATCACCATCTTCGACCTGTGGAAACGCTTTATTTTTCTTATATTATTTGCGCTGTTTCTACGGCTTTATTTACGAAGTTAAGCCTATTCTTACATATTGTAGGGATTTTTACAAATTTAATTCGCATATATATGCGCGACTATAAGTAAGGAAGAAAATCACAGCGTTTCAACAACGCACGCATGTTCAAAATAATCAATGTATTCTTGAACGGTTTTTTCCTTCGTAAACCCCTGTAAGTACCTATTATAGCCATTTTCCACCATTTTATTACGCAAAGCATCATCCGATATAACTCGTGCAATTGACGCACTCATCGCCGTGACATCATCAATCGGCGTTAGCAAACCATCTTCCTCATGGCGCACAAATTGCCGCGGGCCATCCGAATCGGTTGTCACTAACGATGTTTTTTGCGCCCACGCTTGCACAAAAACAGTGCCAAATGGCTCATAACGCGAAGAAAAGACGCAAATGTCCGCAGCATCAAACAATGCCGCACGATCATCACGCCACCCAAGCAACTTCATACGGCTTTCTACCTTCAAATCACGAATCAAATCCTCAAGATCTGCGCGATCCGGCCCCTCACCCGCAATCCAGAGATGTACATCAGGCAATGCGGCAACAGCGCGAATAAGAGTGTCAAACGCCTTGCTACTATGTAGCCTACCGAGACCTAAACATAGTTTTGCACCCTCCGGAACACCATACTCACTACGGTCTACTACAGTTTTAAACGTTTCTGTTTCTGCAAAATTATTAATATGGCGCACCTTATCATCCGCAACGCCACAATCTTCAACCAGATACCTCTTTAAATCCGGTGTAATGACTGCAAAATAATCCGTATTTTTGAAGTTCTTGATTTTATAATAACCACCCAGCCGAGACACAATCAGATAAGGAGGAATATTCATAGATGCCTTCCAACGCGTCACCTTTTGCGATGCGCGCGACATCCAACTCTGCATAATATCAGGCTTAAACTGCCGCACAATCCTACGTAAGGCAAAGGGCGTATAGACATCAACAACCCCGCCAAAGGGCAATGTATGCACGGTGATACCTGCCGCTCTTAACCGCGGAACGCGCCCTTCATTCGCGCGCGTCACCACCTCGATCACTTGGCCAGCATCATGCATCGCGATACACATATCAACGAACGCCGTTTCCGCGCCCCCATGTGGCGCGCCCGCTAAAACTTGGAGAATTCTCATAGCGCTTACAGTACCGAATATAAAATGAAATGATTTACTGCTGTGTTGCTTTCAATAAATTAGGATAACTCGACAATGTTTCCCGCAACAAATTCCCCATACTTTCTTCTGTCTCATCCATTTTGCTTATCATGAATTCACAGGCTTCGGGTGTTGTTACTGGCACAGATTTAAAGCGAGAAGAATTAACGGCACGAACTTCATCTATCAAACCAAACATCGTGTTCAGCTCTGCTTGCGGTATATAGCTCTGCGAAATAGCCATATTATTGATAACTGCAAAAGATTCCTTCATCGTCCCGCCAATAGTATCATTCCATTTCTTGAATCTATCCTGCAAATCTTCTGCCATTGACTTGTTGTTGTCCGAACATTTAGTAATCGCATTTTTAACATCCGCGCTCACCGCACTGACCATGCTATATATTGTATAATTTTTATACATTGCAATGAAATGGCCTGCCTCATCCCGTGTTAACTTCGGAACAATATCAGTCACCATGCCCTTCAACGCATCCGATTGTGCCTTCTGTAACTCTTCCGAAGTATCAGCGCGCGCCATACCTGACGTGCCGAGGATTATTGCAAAAAGAGATAAAAGTGCTGTAACACGTAATAACATTGTAAAACCTTTTGTTTCATATATCTATAAGATCATCACCATAGTATCGCGATAAATGCAATATAGCAAAAAGAATCCGCCTGATACACTGATGATGCAGAATTTAAACACGTACAAAGCAATAAATCTTCAAACGATTGACAACGACAACACCCAAATAACTCCATAAGCACTCTTTTCAACTTGATTTACAACGGTATTTCAGGCTTTGTGTTAGCTTATAATGCTACATTCTTCTGGATATATCTCAAATCATGACTGACACATTTAAAATTTCCGACCGCTCCGATATCACCACATTCCGCGCACTGGATATATTGCGCGAGGTGAATGAACGCGAAGCACAGGGGATTGATATCGTACGCATGGGCGCAGGACAACCAAATGTCGGCGCACCGCAAGAAGCCTTGGACTACGCCATTTCCAAAATACAATCTGACCCCCGCCAAGGCTATACAGAGGCCATTGGCATGCCCGCCTTAAGAGAGCGCATCGCACAATATTACAAAACATATTACGATGTAGATGTCAGCGCAGATAACATCATGCTCGGCGCCGGATCATCAGGCGCCTTTATCATCAGCCTCCTCGCTGCCTTTGATGTGGGAGACCGCGTTGCTCTGACAACACCAACATATCCCGCTTATCGCAACATGCTAAAAGCCCTCAATATTGAAACCATTGAAATTGAATCCATAGCCGAAGACAACTACCAACCCACCGTCGAGTTACTGGAAAATTGCGGCCAGACATTTGACGGCCTAATTATCAACTCGCCATCAAACCCATCAGGCACAATGATTGATGAAGCTGAGCTGGAAAAGATTTGCAACTGGTGTGACGCAAAAAACATCAGGCTGTTTTCCGATGAGGCCTATCACGGCATTACCTATGGCGCAAAAGCACAAACAGCGCGCAAATATTCAAAAAACGTCATCGTTTTAAACACATTCTCTAAATATTTTGCCATGACGGGCTGGCGATTAGGGTGGAGTATTATCCCCGATAATATGACCAATAATGCAAAGAAGCTTGCCGAAAGCCTATTTGTCTCCGCGCCGACAATATCCCAACATCTGGCTTATAAGATTTTCGATCATCTCGACGTTCTGGACGGCTATGTTGAAAATTATCGCAAAAATCGCGAGATTTTGATGAATGAGCTGCCCAAAGCAGGCATTACAGACATCACAAACGCCGCCGGCGCATTCTATGTCTACGCCAATGTTCATCATTTAAGCAATGACAGCGAAGCTTTCTGCTCAAAAATGCTAAGCGAAGCAAAAGTCTCCACGACACCAGGCATAGATTTCGATTTAACGCGCGGACACGGCAATATTCGCATTTGCTACGCCGATAGTCAGGAAAATATTATTGAGGCTTGCAAGCGCTTAAAAAACTGGCAATCATAGACGCATGAAAGATGCCCTTCGAAATCAAAATGGAAACGTCCTGTGGTTTATATTGCTGGCCGTTGCCCTTCTTGCCTTTCTAACCAGTGTTATCAGCCGAAACAGTTCCTCCGTCGATCAAACAGGCAATGTTGAGCGCGCACGCATAAAAGCATCCTCTATACTCAATTACGCCAAATCAGTCGAAGCAACCGTGCAACAAATGCTCTTAAGTGGAATTAGCGAAAGTGACATTAATTTCGTAGAAATCAGCGCCGCACACGACAACACAAACTGCACCAGCGAAATTTGCGAAGTCTTTCATGTTGGCGGCGGCGGTATAGCATACAGAACCCCTGCCGAACTCATCGGTGACAACGCGCACACAGATATCTGGCACGTCTCCACAGAAAACCGCGTCTATCTATCTGGATGCGACGACGCAAATAATCGCTGCACAGAATTACTCCTGATAGCAAAAAATATTCCGCAATCCATTTGCCTGCAAATCAATAAAATTCAAGACATTACAAACACTGGAGGCGACGCGCCACAAATACAGGATATCCTTGAAGACACAGCCTTTGCAGGCACATACAGCACGACGATAAACGCGATTTCCATTGGCGATACAAACGCAACCAACGAAGCCCCCGAAGTTCAGGGGAAAGCTGCGGGCTGTGTCTATGAATTCGGGTCAGGGCAGGATATCTACACCTTCTATCAAGTGCTGATCCCGCGATAAATAACCCTGCTGAACACCCCACACAATTCAAACACCCCGTATAAAAAAAGCGGGCTTAATAAAGCCCACTCTTAAATACTTATACGAAAAATCTCTACGAACAATAGAGGGGAATATATTATCTATTCCACCAACCTTTTTTCTTCTTTTTCGGTGCCTGATTAACCGTTTCATGCTGGCTCGCAACAGATGGCTCATCATCTTTTTTCGATAAAGGTGCCTTTTTCTCTGCCTTGACAGCAGGTGCAGCTTTCTTCTCCGCCACAGCAGGAGCATCATCCTTTTTCTTGGCCGGTGCACGTTTACGCACTGACTTCTTCGGCGCGTCATCATGCACGCTATCGTCATTTGCAGGCGTATCCGCTTTCTCATCAGACTTTTTTGAAGGCTTCGCACTTTCATCACCAGACGCTGCAACATCAGCAGAATCATCGGCCTTCTTACGACGACCACCGCGACGCTTTGGCTTATCTTCTATATCACCATCCGCTTTCTCAGCAGGTTTTTCATCCGAAGACTTGGCACTATCCTGTGCTTTATCCTGCACATTTTCATCCTGCGCGCTGTTCTCTTGTTGATCACCCTCATTGCGATTACGGTTACGACCACCACGGCGACCACGACGACGACGATTGCCTTCGGCCTTATCGTCACCACTATCTGAAGTAACGACCTTCGTCTCACCATCGTCAGACTTATTACCACCCTCAGCAGGCTTTGAAACCTCTACACGGTAATCAGACGCTGCAATCTCATCATCAACACGTAGCAATATTTCCATATTATAACGCTCTTCTATTTGCGCCAATTTCTTACGTTTAAAGTTAAGCGTGTAAAGCGCAACACTGCCTGTCACTTGCACAATAACCTGCGCCGCACGACCGCGTATGCCTTCTTCCTCAATCGCACGTAAGACGAGAATAGACATCGCGTCATCTGTACGGACCAAACCGATACCACTACAATTATGACATTGCTCGAACTGCGCTTCGATCAAGCTAGGGCTTAATCTTTGGCGCGACAATTCCATCAAACCAAACGATGAAATACGACCCACTTGAACACGCGCACGATCCGAAGACAAAGCCTCCTTCATACGGCGCTCAACCTTCGCATTATTACCGCGATGTTCCATATCGATAAAGTCGATCACAACCAAACCACCCAAATCGCGCAGTTTCAATTGACGCGCGACTTCTTCTGCGGCCTCTAAATTTGTTTTAAGAGCAGTCTCTTCAATATGACGACCCTTTGTCGACTTACCGGAGTTAACATCAACAGACACAAGCGCTTCCGTTGGGTTAATTACAAGATAACCACCTGATTTCAAACGAACTTCCGGCTGTCCAATTTCATTAATTTGGCTTTCAATCTGAAAACGATTGAACAAAGGCAATTGCCCACTTTCATAATGCTTAACCTTATTAACATGGGAAGGGATCAACATTTCCATGAATTCTTTGGCTATCTTGTATCCTGCCTCACCGGCAACTTGAACTTCATCAACATCGCTCGTATAGAGATCGCGCACAGATCGTTTAATCAGATCAGCTTCCTCATACACAATCGCAGGCGCTGTTGATTCCAGAGTAAGCTCACGGATGTTATTCCACAAACGCATCAGGTAATCCAAATCACGTTTAATCTCGGCCTTTGTGCGTGTCACACCGGCGGTGCGGACAATAACCGACATCCCCTTCGGCACATCCAGACTTTTAACAATGTCCTTCATGCGCGCACGGTCTTTTTGATTTGCGATCTTGCGGCTAACACCACCCGCACGCGGACTGTTTGGCATCAAAACACAATAACGACCCGGCAAAGAAAGATACGAACCAACAGCCGCACCTTTATTCCCGCGCTCTTCTTTATTCACTTGAACCAGCATAATCTGGCCACGCTTTACAACTTCTTGAATTTTATATTTGCGACGCAAGTTAAAGCGGAAACGTTGAGAATCATCACTTTCCTCACCACCAACAACTTCAACATTACGGTTGCGATATTGTGAGCGCTTACTCCCGCGTCCACGACCACCGCGTCCACGACCGCGACCACCGCGATTATTATTTTTCTTATTGTTGCCGTCATTCTCTGCATTTTCTGCAGCCTCAGCAGCAGCGCTATCTTCAGCAACCTCATCAACAGCAGGCAACGCGACATTCCCGTCAGCATCACCAACAGCCTCAGGATCTACAGCTGCATCACTTGGCGCAGCATCCTTCGCCGTAGCGTCATCCTTAACATCCGCCTCTTTCTTAGCATCTGTTTTTTCAGCCTTGGCATCTACCTTCTCAGCAGCATCTTTTTTCGCTTTAGCAGGTTTTCTGCCTTTTTTCTTAGGTTCAGCTTCTTTTTCAGCATCCGCATCCACGCTGGTTTCATCACCAGAATCTTCAGACGTATTATCGCCCTCAGCGTCCGCACCTTCTGCGTCTGCATCATCATTATCCGGGCTCTCGTCTTCAAGAGCCTCTTCTTCATCATGTTCTTGAAGCAAAGCCTCTTGCTCGGCCATTAAGGCGTCGCGATCAGCAACCGGAATTTTAAAGTAATCAGGATGTATTTCTGAAAACGGTAAGAAACCATGGCGATTTCCACCAAAGCTAACGAACGCCGCCTGCAAAGACGGTTCAACCCGTGTCACCTTCGCCAAAAAGATACTCCCCTTTAAAGGTTTGCGGCTTTGGCTCTCGTAATCATATTCTATAAGTTTATTTCCATCGGTAATCGCAACACGCGTTTCTTCTTTGTGCGTTGCATCGATAAGCATTTTCTTTGACATTGTATTCTCCATTCTCGCATACGGCAGCCAGCCCAATCATGTCAAAACAGACATAAAGGAGCGGCGCAATTGCGCATAAATTAACTATTTAATGCTTGCAGCTCGACGGAACTTTTTAAACTTTACAAACTAAACGTAAAGCCGCATGCATATAAAACCTCTGACACTCTACACAGTTGTAATGAAATGCTCAATGCTAAAACGAGATTCTTATAAGAAAAGTTATGCGCTTAATTTTTCTCACGCGTAATAAGGGCCGAAAAACACGTACATCATCAAATACACAACGAATTGTATACTTAAGAACTATTTCAGTAAATTGGACTATATAGAGAAAGACAAAAAGTGCATAACTCATTCTGAGTGGGCATTATCAGCAAATTTTGCATCACTGCCAAGACTTGCATATTTCTGCTTAATCAGTAAAATTTCTTGCTTGAAATTCTTCAATGATTTTCCAGCTAATTTTTCACCAACAGATGATTTTATGCTTTTCGGATTAACTTGTTTGCCATTTTTAAGGACTTCAAAATGCAGATGCGGCCCAGTAGAACGCCCCGTTGTCCCGACATACCCAATCACCTCACCTTGCGTCACACGCTTACCCGGGGACATCCCCTTGGCAAATTTACGCATATGGGCATAAGCCGTCTTCAAACCATTATTATGACGGATACGCATATAATTACCATACCCTCCGTTACGTCCAGCCTTCTCGATCACACCATTACCAGCAGCATAAATCGGCGTACCGCGAGGCGCGGCGAAATCGACACCTTTATGCATTTTATTATATCCAAGCACAGGGTGATGACGCATACCGAAACCCGATGACATCCGCGCACCATCAATTGGTGTTTGCATCAAAATACGCTTCAGGCTTGTGCCGTTCTCACGATAGTAATCCACAACGCCACCCTCAGACTCATAACGATAAACCGGTATCTTCTTACCACCCACCATCAAATTTGCATAAAGAACATGGCCATAGCGCGCAAAGTCGCCATCTTCGGTCTCATACGTCTCATACAAAGCCTCAACCCTATCACCACGACGAATATCACGTTGGAAATCCACATCATATGAGTATATCTTTATAATTTCTGCTACAATAGAGGCAGGAATACCTGCGCGCGCAGCAGAACCATAAAGCGAGGTTTCAATTTGTGCCTTAGCCGCTTTGGTATGCAGAATAACCTGCTTTTTATCCAGAACAGCAACAAAACGCCCCTGCGTATCGCGTGCAATCACAATTTCCGTGGTCGCATTAATCTTCATACTTAAAGTCGCAAGCTCCATGCCACCTTCAGAAGGCTCCATACGCAAGGAAATAGCCTGCCCCGGTTTTATAGAACGAGGATCATAATGTTTGCCCATTGCCTTAACAACACGATATGCCGCTGCGCCACTAACGCCAGCAGCCTGCAACGCACCACCAATCGTATCACCCGCTCCGATTTCAATAACGTCTTCGCGCGCCACCATATCTTTAAGCTGGGTTGGCCCCATAGCAACAGCCTCCGAAGGAAGGTCCACCGCATAATTTTCGTCAGAAACATCGTCGCTCTCTAAGGCATACAATAAAGGTGCAACAGTTTCACCCGCATTCTCTTGCTCAACATCCTGCGCAATATCTTCTTCCAAATCATAATCGGCAGAAACAGACGCCAGAATAACAGCAGATTCCGGTGAAGGCATATCCATACGCGCAAGCTCGGAACGTCCGGGCACGAAGGCAACAGACGAACCCATCGAACCAAGAAAGCTGGTCAATGTTAAAGATGTAATAGCAACCAAACCAACGACATAACGCAGGCGCAACCGATCCGACCTCGTAAAAAGATGACGACGACGCAACCGAATAAAGCGGTAAGGGGCTATCCTTTGATTTAAAACAGACATTAAGTGCACAGTCTTACTCCAGCGTACCAGATAGAACGAATTAAACGGACGACATTTCCACCACAGAAACCTCCATTGTCTATTCTATCTAACAAATATTTAGAATTAGTTATCATAGTGCTACATTTATTCCAAGCATTCTCGACAAAAACCCCCGTTTTTTATAAAAAAACAGCGACTTACAGCAAAAAACATTGCCCCTCAGGACATATTATACCAGATAAAACACAGTAAAAACCTTCATCGAAGGCAATGACGCAACCTATACACAGCAAGAAACCTTCGCTTAACGAAGGCCACACGCATTTGCAATCGCTTTATACGCCGCGCCTGAGCCCTTCAGGCTATACGTATCTACAGTCAATGTTCCGCGCGATGATGTGCCTTGCACAATCATTTTAGAACCTGTTTGTATGGCCTTGGCCAATTTCGCATCCGCACTCGCATCCGGCGCCCACGCTGTATCATCTTGCGTAAACAAAATATGGCGTTTCCCATCAATCGTAACCGTTGCATCACTGCCTGATTTATACGTATATCCGGTAATATAGCTGAATACATCGCGTGTATTTTCAGATGGACGATGCGTAATTAATGCAAAAATCTCACCACGATTTGTATATTTACCCTTTGTTTTAATTGGCTTACTCACCATATAACACACCTTACTTCCACGTTCTGATAACGTGTAAGATGTCCAGTCACCATACTTGCCAACTTGTTTTGGCGTCGCCGCGTGAGAAGAAGCAGAGATAAGCACCGTGGCACTTAATGTTAAAAGGGAAAATACGAAAAATTTTCTAAACATAATTACAATCCGACTGTAAGACTTAAATAGAGTATGCACATGGCATAATTCTATCGAAAGCCTTCGGCTAGGTATAATCGAAAATGCACCTCAACCCGTTTCATCCACAAAACTATAATATTATGTTTTACGCTTCATCTGCGGCGCAATAAAACGCAGGAGATAAATACCCACCATCGCCACAGCCATCGCAAACCAGAAAAACGCATATTGCGCATGGTTATTTCTAGGGCTAATCCGCGTTGCCGCTGCGATAGGATACGCTTGGCCACCATCATTTTCAGTTTCAGCATAGAGCATATTAGGCGTAAACCCCTTAAACCCCCGCGCCATCGCAATTTGCTCAAGGTCGATGCGATACCACATAGATGTCTCTGGTATATTCTCCGGCACAAACGAGCTCACACGCGGGACAGAACGCAACATACCCATCACTTTCAGCACGCCCTCAGGCTTGCGCACCTCATCACCTTTCAAATCATTCCAATCAAAAGGCACCCAACCACGATTAACCAAAATAACGATATCCTGCGCGCCGGATAAACGCAGAGGCGTCAAAACATGATACCCAACATCGCCATCGTGCATACGCGGCTGAAGCAGCACTTCTTTATCATGCATATACGTGCCCACAATATGCCCGCGTTTAAAATCTATGTCTTCCGACAAAACCCTCGGCAATAACAGCGCATCTGATGCATTAACGGCATACTCTGCCTCAATAGCCTCAAGAATGCCTGCCTTCCATTGCAGGCGTTGTAACTGCCACGTACCAAGCGTACATAAAACTGCAACACCAACAATTGTCAGAACTGTCCCCCAAAATGGTAGCTTCATTCCCAGTCTCCCGGTCTATGTTTAAATTGAAGGGCAATAATAAAGGATTTAAGCGGCTTTAACGTACCCACAGTGACACTCAACGCAACCACCGTCCATAAAATCGCATGCACCCATAAAGGCGGCGATACATAAGCATCAAAAATCAAGGCCAGCGGAACGAGCAAACCACCCAATATGAATATAAGAAAAACAGCAGGACCATCCGCGCTGTCATTCTTTGTGAAATCCAAATCACAGACCGCGCATTTATCGTTTAATTCGATTGTGTAACCTTCCCCGTAAAGCGCACCGTCATGACAACGCGGGCATTTACAGGCAAGTGCTTGTTTAAACATATCAAGATTAGACACGGCGAAAACCTACGGCGCGGGCGGTGTTAAATCCATACCGAACTCTGTACCCCAGAAATAAATCGCAAGGAACAGGAACAGCCACACAACATCAACAAAATGCCAATACCATGCCGCAGCCTCAAACCCGAAATGCTTCTTCGGCGTGAAATGCTTCTTTTTCGCACGCGCCCAGCATACAAACAAGAAAACTGTTCCGACAAAAACATGGAAACCATGAAAGCCTGTCGCCATATAAAACGTCGAAGCATAAATACCATCCGTAAACGAAAAGTGAGAATGCGCATATTCATAAACTTGAAAACCGAGGAAAAATGTCCCAAGAAAAACCGACATCGCCAGCGCCTTGGTCATTTGGTCATTCTTGCCCTCTAAAATCGCGTGATGCGCCCATGTGACAGTACACCCTGATAACATCAAAATCATCGTCATCATCAACGGCAAGTCAAAAGGGTCAATCGTCTGAATATTTGCAGGCGGCCAAAGAAAACCGATTTGCTCTGTCGGGAAAAATGCCGCATTAAAATAAGCCCAGAAAAAGGCCACAAAGAACATAACCTCCGAGGCAATAAATAAAGACATACCGTAACGAAAGCCAACCGCTGCAACCGGAGTATGCGCTTTTTCAACAACAGACTCATGGATAATATCTTTCCACCATCCAAACATCACACATAAAATCGCAAGAATACCTGCATAAACACCGTTTAAACCAACCGCAATACCCGCGTTTCCATTCGCAGGATCAGCAAACAAATGAACATCATGCATATACATCACCATTCCAACAGCAAACAACCCGCCCGCAGACGCAGACGCCAAAGGCCAGATGCTAGGCTCAACAATGTGATATGGGTGCGGTTTTCCGGTTGTCGTGTATTCTATATTTTCAGCCATAATATAACTTTTTGTTGCAGGAAAAATAACGGTTTATATATATTCATCTTTACAGAAAAGATACAACAGTATTACGTACAATCTAACGTTTTTCAAGGCATGTAATGCAACAGAGGCAAAATGAACTACTCAGCCTCATAAAATGCTTCTAAGGCTTGCTCCAAATTATCTGAATCTGTTTTGAAAAAGCTATAAGACAGCGTAATAGTTGTCACATCATCCATATTCCGATCATCATGCAATTTCGGATCAACATAGAATAATACAGGCATATTCACCTTTTGATTCGGCTGCAAGATTTGCTCATCAAAACAAAAACACTGTATTTTGTGAAAATATTTGCCGGCCTTAAGCGGCGTCACATTAAATGTCGCCGTTCCCGCAGTTGGCGTTTGCGCACGGTTCACGGCAATAAAATTCGCAAAACCTCTCTCCCCCAATTTCACCTTAATCGATATTTTTTCAGGCCGAAAATTCCACGGCAAATCACGCGCCGTATTACCATCAAAACGCACAGTAATATCACGATCAATAATTTCATCCGGAGCAGGCAGAGATGCGGACACTTGCGTTGTACCACCCCACCCTGTTACACGGCAAAACACGCTATATAAAGGCACAGAAGCAAAAGACAGCCCCACCATCGCGCACACAACCAACAATACAGTCGATATCGTACGCGCATTTTTTTGTGCCAAATCTTGCTGCATCTCATTCACCTCTTGTGAAGTCCCTGATTGTTTGCTGTCTTCTTCGCTCATAGAAAAACTTATACGCCTTTCCCAAAAGAAATAAAACCCGCATAAAAAAACAGCCCGTTCAACACGGACTGCACATATTCTTATATATCATTGAGTACAGCTTATAAATTAGCCGGATCAAATTCAGGCGCATCATCAGGCATCACAACTTTTTTCTTCGGCATACCTTCTTCATCACCGTCAGATGGAATAGGCTTTTCCATCAAGCCCGGCTCATCTTCCTCTTGTGCATCATCGCTGGAAGCGACTTCTTCAGAAGCAGTCGTATCATCGGCATCCTCTGCAGCAGCATCGAAAACTTCGACAGAAACCGTTACGCTATCTTCGGCATCCTTCTTCACTGCGGCGGCGTCTTCTTCACCCCCCAGACTATCTTGATACGCAGCAGTCTCTGCCCCGTAAACCTGTGTAACAGTTCCGCGATATCCATCAATCGCTTTTATGCGCGGCTCTTCAAAATTCTCGCGACGCTCATCCAAAGATGCACGCAAGTCCTTGGCGCTCTCTCTAAAAGAAATTTGACGACCATATATATCATAAAAACCCTGCGTTTTTGTTGGAACAGTCCCTGAAACAACATCACGCGCTGTAGGCAAACTATCAATTAACGCTTTTGCTTCATCAAGCGTCAGCTCTTTTGAAGAACTATTCGCATCATCAGCATATGACGAAGAAAGGGGAAACGCGGCAAAAGCCACGACAAGAAAAGCAACACGAGTATAAAATTTCATCGAAAAACTCCGAAAGTAATAAAACAACTTATACACAGTACAGCATATTTTAAATTTAATCAAAGCGTTCTATAGGATTTGGCGCAAATGATTGCACTGTTGGCATAATTTCCATACGATTCACGTTGAAATAAGGGGGCAAAGTCGCGCTCCACACGATGGCTTCGGCAATATCGTCCGCACTCATATTATTCGTATTCGCATAAACCGCATCCGCACGCACATCATCACCCTTAAAACGCACTTTAGAAAACTGGGTCTCGATTGCCCCAGGCTCAATATTGGTTACACGCACATTCGTGCCTTGTAAATCACCACGCAAAGACAAGGAAAACTGCTTCACGAATGCCTTGGTCGCACAATAAACATTCCCGCCCGGATACGGATAATTCCCCGCAGTGGAACCGATATTAATGATATGGCCGCACTTACGCTCTGCCATACCGCCAATAATCAAGCGCGTCATACGCACCAACGCCATATTATTAACCGCAATCATAGTTTCCCAATCTTCAAGGTCGCATTCCTGCGCAGGCTCAAGCCCCAACGCAAGCCCCGCATTGTTAATCAGCAAATCAACATCTTGAAATTCGGCAGGAATACCATCAAGCGCCGCAACCATCGCCGCTTTGTCCTGTATATCAAACGCGCACTCATGCGTTTCGGCTTTATACTGCGTGCGCAGAGCATCCGACAAAGCGTTCAGCTTTTCCGCATTACGGCCAACCAGAACCAGTTTGGATCCAAGCGCTGCAAAGCGATGCGCAAAGGCTTTACCGAAATCACCCGTTGCACCGGTAATCAAAACTATACTTGGAATATGGGCATGGCGCTTATCATACATGGGCTAGCCACCCATTTTGATAATGCTAATCATCCAGATTAACGCAACGAGACCAAAGATAATGGCCAGAACCGCATAGTTCTTTTTCGCTTTTTTCTTATGGAGTTCACTTTTGTAGGAATTATCATGAGGCATTTATCATCACCGCTAAAAATAGTGCGAATAAGTAAAATATCGAATACCGAAACATCAAACGTGCATGCTTCAAATCATCCGATAAGAATACTTTAATCGCTGTTAAAATAAAGAAACCGCTCAGCGCAATCGCGCTAATCAAATAAATGACGCCTGCCACGCCCATAAAATACGGCAACAATGTAATCGGGAACAGAACAAGCGTATAGATAATCATCTGTATCTTCGTCGCGCGCACCCCCGCAACAACAGGCATCATAGGGATTTTAGCAGCCTTATAATCCGAATTCGCAAATAAAGACAGCGCCCAGAAATGCGGCGGAGTCCAAAAGAATATAATCGCGAACAAAACAACAGCCTCTATCGCAATATCACCCGTCACAGACGCCCAGCCAACCATAGGCGGGAAAGCCCCTGCCGCGCCGCCAATCACAATATTTTGCGGCGTAGAGCGTTTCAGCCACATTGTATAGATCACAACATAAAACAAATTGGCAAAAGCCAAGATACCGGCCGCCACCCAATTCAGCGCAACGCCCATCAACATCACTGAAAAAACCGACAGCACAACACCAAAGGTCAAAGCCTCATTCGCATCAATGCGCCCCATCGGAATAGGACGACCGCGCGTACGTTTCATCACCGCATCGATATCACGGTCATACCACATATTAATCGCACCCGCCGCGCCCGCATTAACAGCCAGACACAACATCGCAATAACAATAAGGAGAGGATGCATTTCAAAAGCATGTGGTGCCACCCATAACCCTGCAAAACCGGTAAACACAACAAGGCTCATCACGCGTGGTTTAAGCAAGCTAAAGAAATCACTCACGCGTGACTCTTTGCCATCCACGACATCGTACAAACCATTATCTTGTGTAATTATATCAGCCATCCTCTTTATTTATCATGTTCAGGGAAAAGGTCACGCACTTTTTGCTTTCATGCGCACATCTATGCAATTAATGCTGTGCCACAGGCAATACACATAAATATTATTGCTTGGAAAATTGCCATTAAAAAACATATGATGGCACATATATAAAATAACGGGGTAGATAATATGGATAATTACATAGATAGATTTCACGCCGAAACTGACAAAATATCAAATGACTATAGTAACGGCACAATTCCCTATATCTTCGCCATGCAACACCTACAAGATGCAGGCAAACAGCTTATCAGTCATTTCCCACATCAGATCCCGCATACTATTGTAGAAGAATTATTTGATGCGTTTTCAGAGCTACAGGTACAAGCCTATGAGCAAAAAAATATAACAATGGAAGCCACAATAGCATCCATAGAAACAATGTCACTACACCTGTTAGGCTCAATAAAAACACCCACTGAAATAACGCAAGCAATCATACCGTATAAGCAACAAATCGGCGCGCCTGCGACATTCGCAGATATATCATTTGATCCTTTATGTGGCGTACCTCACCTCAATTAAATAACAAAAATCAGTTTGTCCTTGTAATAAAATTACCAACAAATTAAAATAGTAAAAAAATATAACAAGAATTGGTGGTCAATAATGAGCAACCTTGAAGAGTTCCACAATCAGGTAGGTAATATAGAAACACAGTACTGGGATGACACTATTACCTATAACGAAGCAAAACAGCGCTTGAAAATAAGCAGCCGTGACCTGCGCATGGAATATTCGAAAGATGTCCCTGTCGATATTATGCAAGAGACATTCCACGCCTTTGCAGAACTGCAAATATATGCCTACAGAAAAGAAGATATCACAGAAGCCACAGTGCTCGCCTCGCTTGATGAAGAGGCACACAGATTCTTCGACAGCATGAGCAGCCCGGAAGACATTGCACAATTAATCGCACTGTATAAAAGAAAACTAGGCACAGAGGCCACATTCGAAGACATATCACTGGAATGCGGCGCACCTTCAATGAACTAAGCCTCTGAACTAAACATCTCTCTGCGCATAAAAAAGCCCCTCGAAAGGGGCTTTAATTTTATCTCGAACGCTAAAGTAATTACTTCACCTTAGGCTGAATTTCGAACTGATGGAACGGCGGCGGTGAAGACACAGACCACTCCAACGTAAAGCACTGCGGCTCTACACCCCAATAATTATCCGTCGCTTTCTTACCAAAGAATATTGTGTAGAACACAACGAAAATAAACCAAACCGTCGCAAGCCCCGTCAGATACGCCCCATAAGACGAGATCATATTAAACCCTGCATACGCATCAGGATAATCAACATAACGACGTGGCATGCCTTGCAGACCAAGAAAATGTTGCGGGAAGAAAATCAAATTCACACCAATAAATGTCATCCAGAAGTGAATTTGCCCCATCCATTCAGGAATAATTTTACCAAACATCTTGCCCGCCCAATAATAATAACCTGCAAACAGCGCAAAGACCGCGCCAAGCGACAGCACATAATGGAAATGCGCAATCACATAATATGTGTCATGCAACGCAACGTCCATACCCGCATTCGCCAAGACAACGCCGGTAACGCCGCCAACAGTGAAAAGGAAAATAAACCCGATTGCCCAAAGCATTGGCACCTTAAAGCTAATCGAACCACCCCACATTGTCGCAATCCACGAGAAAATCTTAATCCCCGTTGGAATAGCGATAATAAGCGTCGCCGCCGTGAAATAAGCCCGTGTATCAACGCTCATCCCCACCGTATACATATGATGCGCCCAAACAACAAAACCAACCGCGCCGATAGAAACCATCGCATAAGCCATGCCAAGATATCCAAAAATCGGACGTTTCGAGAACGTTGAAATAATGTGGGATATAATACCAAATCCCGGCAAAATCATAATATACACTTCAGGATGTCCAAAGAACCAAAACAGATGCTGGAACAATATAGGATCGCCACCACCTTCAGGGTTAAAGAATGATGTGCCGAAATTACGATCCGTCAACAACATCGTAATCGCGCCGCCCAAAACAGGCAAAGACAATACAAGTAAGAAAGACGTCACCAGCATCGACCAAACAAACAGCGGCATTTTATGCAATGTCATACCCGGTGCGCGCATATTAAAGATCGTCGTAATAAAGTTTGCCGCGCCCAAAATAGAGCTTGCCCCCGCCAGATGGAGCGCAAAGATCGCCATATCGACCGACATGCCATCATGCCCGAAGGCACTGCCCGAGAGCGGTGGATAAATCGTCCACCCCGTTCCAGCACCTCCCCCGATAACCGTCGATAAACCCAAAAGCAAAAAAGCAGGAACCATCAACCAGAATGAAATGTTATTCAAACGCGGAAACGCCATGTCAGGCGCACCAATCATAAGCGGCACAAACCAGTTTCCGAAACCACCGATCAAACCAGGCATCACAACAAAGAACACCATAATCAAACCATGCGCGGTAATAATCACATTCCACATATGGCCATCAACGCCACCGGCAGAGTCTAAAAAATACTGCACGCCGGGCTGTTCCAGCTCAAGACGCATAAACATGGAAAATAAACCACCGACAAGACCGGCAATAATCGAAAATATTATATAAAGCGTTCCGATATCCTTATGGTTTGTGGACATGAACCAACGTTTAAAAAAGCTTGGCTTGTGATCACTCATATTTTTATTCTCTCTGTATTCTCTTTGTTTTAATAGTAAATTTTACTGCTGTAACGCAGTTAACTTAATAGTTTTAGGAAAGTTATCATTCGCAGAAAACTCTTCTTTGGCACGCAACGTCCATGCCTTAAATTCTTCCTTGGTCACGGCATGCACTTCAATAGGCATGAAGCTATGATCCTTACCACATAGCTCCGAACACTGACCGTAATAAACCCCCGGTCTATCAATGCGGAACCATGTTTCGTTCGTACGCCCGGGCACTGTATCAATTTTCACGCCAAAGGCCGGAATTGTCCATGCATGAATAACATCATTCGATGTCACGAGAATGGCAATATCAGTGTCAATTGGTAAGACAACAACATTATCAGTCGAAAGTAATCTTTTCTGATCGGGACGCAAATCTTCCGTCGCCACCATCCGCGAGTCAAACATCAGCCCATCTTGATCAGGATACTCATATCCCCAATACCACTGATATCCCGTAATTTTCAACGTCATTTCCGGCTCAACAATACGGTCATTTTTATAGAGTATTTTAAAGGACGGGATGGCAATAATAATCAAGAGAACAATCGGAAGAACCGTCCAAACAATCTCAAGTAAAACATTATGCGTCACCTTAGATGGTGTTTTGTTCACATGTTTATTATAGCGAATAACAACAAAAACCAGTAACAACGTCACGAATACTGTGATGCCTGTAATAATGATCATCAATAGGGTATGAAAGTCCTGAATACGCTCTGCGGAAGAGGTTGCAGCAGGTTGAAAGCCAAATGCCCAATCTACCGGTTCATTTGCGAGCGCAGGATCAACCAAAACGACCAGACCTAGAAATGCCAATAACGCCGTCCATAATATATTTTTGTTCATTGTAAAATCTTTTTTGTTTTCTTATGTCAAAACCGAAAAATACATGCATAAATTTCGATAGTATGAATAAGAATATATCACTGAAAAAGCAAGCCTGAACAGGGTGATTTCCGGATTTTTTTAATCTATCTACTAAGAAGTCAACATTTTAGCATAAGATAAACACGCAATTGCCGCTGTTTCTGCGCGTAAAATCGTATCTCCCAGATCGACCAACCTTATATTTTCTGCGGCAATCAAGGATTCAACCTCCTGATCGTCAAAGCCACCCTCTGGCCCAATCAAAAATGCCGCACCCTTCTCATATGAATACGAAGATAACGGTGCGGCAAGCTCACGACGCTCTAAACAGACAAAAAGAGGTGCCTCAAGAAACAGTGTCTCTTTCATCCGCAATAATTCGGGTAATTTCTGCGCTGGATGTAATGTCGGCAAATCAAGGCGCTCACATTGCTCTGTCGCTTCAATAATCTGGGAACGCATACGCTCCTCGTTCAATTTCCTGTTTTCCGTTCTGTTCGTAATAACGGGGTATAGGCCGCTCACGCCCAGCTCCACCGATTTTTCAATCAAAAAATCCATGCGTTGCTTTTTAATCGGGGCGAAAAACAGATACAAAGGCGCAGAAATCTCAGGCTGCTGCTTTATTTGTTCGGTTAAAAGCGCTGAGCCATTCTTTTTCCCAAGCACCTTAAGACTAGCCAGCCACTCTCCATCACGCCCGTTAAACACACGCAAAACATCACCCACACTCTTGCGCAGGACATTTTTCAAATAGTGACTATGCGCCGCGTCCAAAGAAATTTCCGCGCCTTGTGAAAAAGGCACGTTGATATATAGACGCGGATACTTGTATATATGATCTATCATGACAGATCTAATAAACACCAAAGCACATACAGATATCAAGAGGCTTGTCTGGATAGAGAAATTTCTTCCCGCCTCTATGCGCCCGTACGCCTATTTAATGCGCCTCGACAGACCTATTGGTATCTGGCTTTTACTATTGCCTGGGTTTTGGAGCATCGCCCTTGCCTCCGGTGGAATATCAAACTTCGGATCGCATGAATACCGCATCATTGCCCTCTTTATTCTCGGCGCAGTTATCATGCGGGGCGCAGGATGTGTGGTGAACGACCTATGGGATCGTAATCTGGATAAAATGGTAGAGCGCACCAAAAACCGCCCTTTAGCCAGCGGTTCTGTATCCACCCGAAAAGGAATTGTATTTTTAGCGACTTTGTTGCTAATTGGCTTTATTATCCTTCTGCAATTCAACATCACCACCATTATCTTAGGGGTAATCACAATCCCGCTAATCATGTCCTACCCTCTGATGAAGCGCTTCACATGGTGGCCACAAGCCTTCCTTGGCCTCACCTTTAACTTCGGCGCTTTGATGGGGTACAGCGCCATAACAGGAGGGGTAAGCACGCCCGCACTCCTGCTTTATTTAGGCGGAATATTCTGGACATTGGGCTATGACACAATCTACGCCCATCAAGATAAAGAAGACGACATCATGGCCGGCATTAAATCAACCGCCCTGAAATTCGGAGAAAACAGTAAGATATGGGTGGGGGGGTTTTATGCCCTAAGCATCACCTCAATACTGGGCGCGTACATCATCACAGGCAACACGTACACCACATCAATATTGGTACTGATACCTGCCCTACACTTTGCATGGCAACTACGAGCATGGAACCCGAATAACCAGTCCAACTCTCTGTCAATTTTCAAATCAAATCAAATCACAGGGCTGCTTATATTGCTTATGCTCAGCGTATAATCAACCGCCATATAAGCCGCGTAAGCGTTGCTCCACCACGGTTAACATCGTTAAATCAATTGTGCCTGCACGATGTAAATCTGCAAATAACGGATCCAGCTGTGTCACATGATGCTCATGTGTTTTCAACCAAGCATCAAACGTCGAACCATCCTTAACCTTCTTCTTACCGGCATCACGCAAGACACGTACAGTTAAGCCTGCCTGACAGCCATAAAGCTGCCCCATCAAGCCATTTGCCGCTTCGCTCTTCCAATGATCGCCTTGTGGCAAGAAACGTGCTTTTTGACGCAACCAATCCAGATGGAAACGCTCTCCCACTTGGAAATATGTCTGTGCGGCATTCTTCAAATCAACTTTTTGCTCCGTCGCAATACGGATAATATCGCATGCAGAAGACAAAACAGGCATCAACGCAATTTGGCGCGCCAGTGCTTTGGGCAAGCCATCTGATAATGCAGCATCCTGACGTTGCTTGATCGTAATTTGAAGACTCTCGGGCACCAACTTATCCAAATTCTGGGAAAGCTCTTTAATTGCTGCACCAAACTCTTTTGCGTCCTTGTTAATATCCAAATCACGTCCCAAACGCGTCAAGAACCACGTAATACCATATTCCGACAAATTAACAATTTCACGCATCGCTTTAAGCTGCACTTGCGCAGGAACCGTACCATCCAACGCCTCGATACTGTCCCATAACGGACGTAAACCAAAGGCATCACGAACCACGACATACGCACGCGCGATCTCATCAACCGTTGCACCTGTTTTATTCATACGCGACTTCAAGAAGGTCGGCCCCATACGATTAATTAGTGAATTTGCCATCATTGTAGCAATAATTTCACGCTTTAGGCGATGACGTAGAATTTCCTTTTCGAACTTTTTGCCCAAAATATCGGGGAAGTAATCCATAATCCAGTAATTCATTTCCGGACTATCCGGAATATCGGAATTCAAAAGATCTTGCGTCAGGTTTATTTTCGCATAAGCAAAGATTATGCACAGCTCAGGACGTGTTAAGCCCTTACCCATACGCAAACGCTCTTCAATAATACTCTGATCAGGCAACCCTTCAATCTCACGGCTTAAGCCTACCTCACGTTCCATGTCTTGAATGAATTCATCATGTAACTGTAAATTTTCAGGTGCTTGCATCTCCATCAAGGAGATCGCCTGTGCTTGCTGATAATTATGGCGTAGAACATGTGACGCAATTTCGCTGGTCATCTTCTCAAGCAGCTTATTACGCGCCGCAAGATCCATTCCATGGTCTTTTTGCCCCATAACATCACGCATCAGGATTTTAATATTCACCTCATGGTCAGAGGAATCCACACCCGCAGAGTTATCAAGGAAGTCAGTATTAATACTGACACCTTGTTCAGACATTTCAATACGCGCCAATTGTGTGATGCCAAGATTTGCACCCTCACCAATGACTTTCGCACGCACTTCACGCGCATCAATACGGAGCGAATCACTTGCCTTATCACCAGCATCAGCGTCAGTTTCACTTGTCGCTTTAATGTATGTACCAATACCACCAAACCACAACAGATCCGTGCGTGATTTCAGCATTGCCCGAATAAGACGATCAGGTGTTATACGATTTTCTTCAATATCAAAACGCTTTTGAATTTCCGACGTTAAGGTCAACATTTTGTCACTACGCTTGAAAATACATCCACCTTTGGATAATAATTTTTCGTTATACTGATCCCAGCCACCAATCATATCGAACAAACGCTGACGCTCAACAAATGACTTAGCCGCATTAGGGTTCGGATCGCAGAAAATATGCAGATGGTTAAACGCACCAACCAGATGAATATGTTCAGACAGCAACATGCCGTTACCAAAAACGTCTCCACCCATATCACCAACACCAACCACGTCAAATGGCTGATTTTGTATGTCGTGATTGAATAAACGGAAATGGTATTTCACAGATTCCCACGCACCGCGCGCCGTAATACCCATTTTCTTATGGTCATAGCCCGCAGATCCACCGGAGGCAAACGCATCATCCAGCCAAAAGCCATACTCTTGCGACAGACCATTGGCGATATCAGAAAACGTTGCCGTCCCTTTATCGGCTGCCACCACCAAATACGGATCATCACCATCACGGCGCACCACATCTTTAGGCGGAATAATTTTCTTACCCGCTTGGTTATCTGTAATATCCAACATGCCGCGAATAAAGATTTTATAACATTCAATCCCCTCAGCCATAAATTCTTCACGGGTATTGGTTGGTGTTTTAACAACAAAACCACCCTTTGAACCCACCGGAACAATCACCGAATTTTTAACCATTTGTGCCTTCATAAGGCCAAGCACTTCCGTGCGGTAATCTTCATGACGATCGGACCAGCGTAAACCACCGCGCGCAATTTTATCACCACGCAAATGTATCGCTTCCACACGCGGCGAGAACACAAAAATCTCGCGGAACGGCTTGGGCAAAGGCATATCAGTGATTTGACTACAATCAAATTTCAGCGACAAACACGGCTTACAGCTACCATCATCTTGTTTTTGGAAATAATTGGTTCTGATCGTTGCATGTATTAGCTCCACCATCATACGCAAAATACGGTCATAATCACTCGATTGCACCTGATCCAGCGCACGCGTGATTTTACCTTTAAGTGTACTAACCAAAGAATCAGATTCTTCACCATTTTTAGGGTCATGATAGGCCTTGAACAAATCAATCAACAAACGACTCATCATTGGATTTTCTGTCAGGACTTTCTCAATGTATGTCCGGCTGAATGGAAAGCGTAACTGCTTAACATAGCGAACATAAGAGCGCAGAATTGTAATCTCGTGCCAGTTCACACCCGCGCTTAACACAAGGCGGTTCAAACCATCATTATTCGTCTCTTTATCCCAAACCTTGATAAAGGCGCACTCAAAACTCTCTTTCACGTCTTGCACAACAATGAAATCTTCAATTTCCGGTGTTTCCAGCAAGAAATCATGGATCCATACAGACTCATCCGCCCCTGAAGGCTTCACCTCAAACGGCAATTCCGCAATCACGCGCAAGCCCATATCTTCCAAAATCGGCAAAACATCGGATAAAATAACCGGCGAGCCAACCTGAAACATTTTCAAGCGGATCTTCTTCAAATCAATATCATTAGGACGATACAGATCAAGCCCGACAGAGCCGGTCTCTAAAACAGCTTCTATTTTTTCAATATCAAACACCGCACGCTTGGCCAAATATTCCGATGTATAGGAAACCGGAAACGCATCAGAATAACGGAATGTAAGATCCGTAATTTTCGAATGATCCTCATACGCATCACCCAAAGCCTGAGACAAACGCTCCGACCAAGTCTGACCACAATCACGCAAGCGTTGTTCAATACGCTTAGGCAAGATTTTAGGGGGGTTCTTTTGACTAACATTAATCACAAACATTACGCGCGCAAAAACCGAATCATCAAGCGTTGTATAAAAATTCGAACACGTACCATATGTTTCTTCTTCCAGAATATCCTGAATATCCATCCGCAACTTTGTACCAAAGCGATCACGCGGTATATAAACGAGACAAGAAATATAACGCCCAAACGGGTCCATCCGCATAAACAGGGCGATACGTTGACGCTCCTGCAAACGAATAATGTTCCGACACACCTTCAACAGTTCTTGTGGTTCAATCTGGAACAACTCATCACGCGGATATTTCTCCAGAATATGACGCAGAGCCTTACAATCATGCGTGCCTTCAATATAGCCGGAAATCTTTATTGTATCTTCGACCTTCGCGCACAAATAAGGTACATCACTCACACTACGTGAATAAGTAACCGAGGTTAAAAGCCCAAGAAACAACTTCTCTCCCACGACATCACCATTGTCATTGTAAACTTTAACAGCAATACAATCCATCGGCACGCGTCTATGCACAGTGGCCAAACGGTTTGTTTTTGACACAGAAACAGGCGGCAATTTACGGCGCAACTCTTGCAAATTACGCGGCAAACCCTCTTCCATTTCGGTAATATAAGCCGGTGTCACATCGTTATGAAGCAATCCAAGGCTGGAACTGGGAACCGTCTTGCTATACACCCCGTTCTTACCTTCTATAAATTTATATTCCCGATACCCTAACAACGTAAAGTTATTCTCATAAAGGTAATCAAGAAACGCACAATATTCCTGTATTTCCGCAGCCGGACGATGCGTTCTGGCACCATTCAGATCAGTAGACGCATCCTTCAACTTCGCCAGCATCGCGCGCCAGTCAGAGTTCGCATAAAACACATCGTTTAACGTGGCGTATAGCCCCTCTTGCAAATCATTGATCGCCTGCTCTGACAATGTCTCGTTAATCTGCACATGAATATGTGCCTGACGGTGACAATCATCACTCACAGCCTGCGCCGTAATATCCTTTAAGTTACCCTTTTTATCGTAAGAAGAATAAACATTGGGATGGATCAAAATACCAATCAAAATATTATGTCTGTTAATTTCCGCAGCAATCGAATCCACTAGAAAAGCCAGATCATCGCTCACAATATCAATCACTGTTTTGCGATATTCACTGCCCTCGACAATCGAAGAATAAATCCGCAGCTTCGGCTCACCTTTACCGCGCTCTTTTGCCATTTCCCAATGTGACACCGCCATTTCGGACAAAATTTTCGAATCAAAAAACTCTAAATCTTCTACGTTAATTTTCTCACATAAAATTTCCAGCATCTTGACCAAGCCTTCTGGCGACTTAGAAGGTAAGTCTTTCCGCGCTTTTTGTACTAGGAAATCAAATTCTTTTTTCTTTTGGGACATATTGAGGACACACCGATTGGATTGAAATTATACACGCCGTATCATAAAAGGAAAATAACAGCGGGTCTAGTCTGTTTCATCCGATAACACAGAATTATCACTGTTTTAATTTCAAAAATTTTATATATAGTGTTTATGTTGTTCAAAAGGGGGACATGATGGCTTTAAACGGAAAAACTGCACTTATCACCGGATCAACCAGCGGCATAGGGCTAGCCATTGCGCAAGGCTTCGCCCAGCAGGGAATCAACATTGTCCTGAACGGTTTCGGCGACCCAGAAGAGATAGAAGACATCCGAAAAAGCCTTGAGAAAAACAGCGTCAAAGTCACATACAGCAACGCAGACATGACAAAACCCAATGAAATTGCAAGCATGATTCAAAGCGCAGAAGCGGAGTTTGGCGCAATTGACATCCTCGTCAACAACGCAGGAATTCAGCACGTATCACCCATTGAAGACTTCCCACCTGAAAAGTGGGATGCGATCATGGCCATCAATTTATCCTCCGCTTTTCATACAACGCGCGCCGCAATCGGCGGCATGCGAAAAGCCGGATGGGGACGCATCATCAATATGTGCTCGGCGCACGGCCTTGTCGCCTCCCCCTATAAAGCGGCCTATGTCGCCGCCAAACACGGCATATTAGGCCTCACAAAAACAATCGCACTGGAAGTTGCGCAAGATAACATCACATGCAACGCCATCTGCCCGGGCTATGTCCGCACACCCCTCGTTGAAAACCAAATCGCCGATACCGCCAAGGCCAGAGGGATCAGCGAAGAAGACGTTATCCGCGATGTACTACTCACCGCGCAATGGACAAAGAAATTCGTGACCGTGGAACAAATCTCCGGCATTGCCCTATTCCTATGCTCCGACAGTGCAGAAAATATAACGGGCATTGATTTGCGCGTTGATGGTGGCTGGACCGCCGCTTAAAAAACTATAATCACTCATATCTTTATTTGGACAAGGCATGAGTGAATAACAATGTTCCAGATAAAGAGATAAACAATGACATACGATGTAGATTTATTTGTTATCGGCGCGGGTTCGGGTGGTGTACGTGCGGCGCGCATAGCCGCAGGACACGGCGTAAAAGTCGCGCTGGCTGAAGAACGCTTTTACGGTGGTACATGTGTAAATGTCGGCTGTGTCCCTAAAAAACTAATGACCTATGTCGCTGGATATGAAAGCAGTATGCGCGATGCAGAAGGCTATGGCTGGGACATTGGGGAGCGTACGCTGGACTGGACAAAATTCATCACGCAAAAAAATGCAGAAATCGAACGCCTCAACGGTATTTACGAGCGTATGCTTGAAAATGCAGGCGTACAACTCCACTGGGGCACCGCAACCATCATCGATCCGCACACCGTAAGTATAAACGGAAACAACATCACCGCAGAACGCATCTTAATCGCAACAGGCGGTAAAATCTCCGTTCCTGATATCGAAGGCGCACGCGAACACGGCATAACATCCGACGACATATTCTATCTGGAGAAAAAACCAAAAACTCTGGTTGTGGCAGGTGTGGGTTATATCGGATTGGAATTTGCAGGCATATTTAACCAGCTCAACACGAACGTACATGTCATATACCGCCGCGACACGATCTTAAACGAAGGGTTTGACGGCGATGTACGCACGTTCTTACATCAAGAAATGACCAAAAAAGGTCTCCATTTTCACCCAAAAACCAACATATTACGCGTTGAAAAAACCGATCAAGGCGTAACCGTACATCTTGATGATGGCAAAACAATAAAGGCCGACCAAGTCTTATTCGCCACAGGACGTACGCCCAATACAAACAACCTCGGACTGGAGAATGTCGGGGTCGAATGCAATAAAGGCGGCGCAATCATCGTTAATCAGGATGAACAAACCAACGTCCCCTCCATCTATGCCGTTGGCGATGTAACAGACCGCATTGCCTTAACGCCCGTTGCCTTGGCAGAAGGGCACGCCCTCGTCGATCGTCTATACGCCAAAAGCAACCGCCATATTTCCTACGAAAACATCCCGAGCGCGGTATTCTCCAACCCGAATGTCTCGCAAATCGGCTTAACCGAAGAACAAGCACAGGCACAATACCCTGATGAAATCGATATCTATAAATCCGACTTCCGCGCCATGAAAATGATACTGGCGAACAGCGAAGAACGTACATTGATGAAACTCATCGTACACAGCAAAACCGACAAAGTTTTAGGGCTGCATATGGTTGGCTCTGACGCAGGGGAAATCGTTCAAGGCTTTGCCGTTGCCATTATCGCCGGCGCAACCAAAGCTGACTTTGATCGCACAATAGGCATACACCCGACCAGCGCCGAGGAATTCGTCACCATGCGCACAAAATCGAGCTAGTTTTTATAGTCGTTTGAGATAGTTTTCGTACAAGGCGCAAGCCACGCAGTGTAGTAAGCCACATAAGCGGCGCAGCAACGATGTATGAAACTAAAATCAGACGACTATGATTTATTGCGCACACGACGGCGCTGTACATGTGCTGGTTTTTTATACTCAACCAACGGGCCACCAGGGCGCACCGGACGCTCCGCAAAGCGTCCCATACTAATCATTCTATCATACATCACCAACGCCCCCGCTACACCAACATTCACACAAAACTTCATCGGTATTTTAACCACATGATGGCACTTCTCTACGATTTGTGGAGAAAGATTGCCCATCTCCGGCCCTAGAATATAGGCCGCACGCATCGGGTGACGAAATGTCGGTAAGTCTATCGATTCATCCGTAAACTCAATCCCAACCAACGTACATTTCATCGGCAGTTCAAGTTCCTCGGGCGAGGTGTACTGATAATATGGCATATGGTCGAACGCATCAGACGTATCACTCTTACGTAAGCCCTTAATATCCACGTACGGATTAATGGCAAAGAAAAAGCTAGCACCAAAGGAATGTGCAGAACGGGCAATCGTGCCAACATTCTGTTCCTTTGTAATGCCTTCAACCCCAATGCCAAAATAACCACGCATACGTACTGCCTCCTATTTACAAATCACACGTTCGATGCGGTCTAACGCCTCAGTTAAACGCGCTTCAGAAACCGCAAAGCATAAACGTATATACCCCTTTGCTTCCTTTCCGAACGCCGAGCCAGGAGAGAGAAGTACACTCGCTTCATCAATCAAACGCTTGGTCAGAGCGATACAATCATCCTCGCCGTCAACCTTGAAAAACGCATAAAATGTTGATGCGGGGTAAGACATACTCACATTACCCATCGCCTTGAAACGCTCCACCACCAAATCACGATTAGAATGCCATAACGCCAGCTGATCCTTCAAAAACTCTTCGCCGTTCTCCAATGCCTCCATCGCACCATATTGTGTAAAGGTCGGCGGGCAGAGCTTATTATACAGCGCAACATCACGGATTTTATCTTCCGCAATACGCGGGCCAACAATCCACCCCAAACGCCATCCCGTCATTGCCCAGCTTTTAGAGAAACTATTCACCACCAGCAAGAGATCATCTTCACGCGCAACATCAAGAAAACTCGGCGCACGTACACCATCATAAACAAGCCGCCCATACACTTCATCCGACAGCACCCAGATACCACGCTCCCGTGCAAAATCAAGGATCGCGCGCAACTCGTCAATACGCGCTGTCCAACCTGTCGGGTTAGAAGGCGTCACAATCAGGATAACTTTTGTCGCTTCAGTAACAGCGGAAAACAATTTATCCAGATCCAATTGCCACTGATCATCGATATAATCCAATGATACTTGCTTTGTGCTGGCCTGTGTTAATTCCACCGCGCCCAGCAAATTCTTCCAAATCGGCGTAATCGCGACAACTTCATCACCTTTATCCAGCAACGCCGCCAAAGATAAATGCATCGCCGTAGACCCCGAAGAGGTCACAAAAACACGTTCCGCGGGGATTTCAAGATCATAGATACGTTGATAATAACCCGACAAACACTCACGCAACTCGTTCGATCCTAAAACAGGCCCGTAAAACGTCTTCCCGTCTTTCAACGCCTGTGCCACTGCATCACAGATAAAATCAGGTGTCGGCGCATCGCCCTCACCCTGCCCCAACGTAATTATATCTTTCTTACCATCAGCATAGCGCATCATCTCCGCCCCCGGATTGGCCGTTAATGCATGTAAAACAGGGCGGAATTTAGGCTCTGAGTCTTGATCGGAATTGTTCATATCTTGTGTACTCGTCTCTGGAATATTCTGTGATGTCTTCATTTTATTATCTCATAACGTTATCAAAACAAAAGTAAAAACTCTTATTTTTCTTCATTTAATTTTGTAAGGAAAAATGCGCGGCTCTTGCGCTATGGGCTTATATACGGGCGTTGCCCGCCGCATTCATCGCCACTGCTGCCGCGCTTTGCGCACGCACAGAAAGGGCACTTGTGTAAGCACCTTTAAATTCAGCAACAATGTTACATTCGATAGTCATAGAAATATCATATAATGACACAATGCTTTTTGACAAGCTTTTTTAAAACACAGCAACCGATCAGGACCGAAGTTCTTCCAAATCCCGATACAAATCAAGCGCCTCGGGATTGGCAAGCGCCTCAACATTCTTAATCGGTCGCCCCATAACCACATCACGTACAGCAATTTCAGTAATTTTTCCGCTTTTTGTGCGTGGAATATCACTCACCGCTATAATTTTCGCAGGAACATGGCGCGGTGAAGCACCCTTCCTGATTTGAGCTTTAATCTCTTTGGTCAAATCATCATCCAGCACGCATCCCTCATTTAAGATCACGAACAAGATAATACGCACATCATCTTCCCAATTCTGCCCGATCGCAACACAGTCTTGCACAGCTTTAATTTTCTCAACCTGACCATAAAGTTCTGCCGTGCCAATACGTACACCACCGGGATTAAGCGTCGCATCACTGCGCCCATGAATGATAAAGCCACCATTTTCAGTTTTTTCAACCCAGTCACCATGGCACCATATATTATCAAAGCGATCAAAATACGCCTCACGATAACGCGCATCATCGGCATCATTCCGAAAGGATACGGGCATAGAGGGGAAAGGCTGCGTACAGACCATCTCACCGGAGCTTTCGCACGTCGGCGTCCCATCATCATCAAACACATCCAACGCCATGCCCAGCCCTGCGCACTGTATCTCTCCGCGATAAACAGGCGACACAGGGTTGCCCAACATAAAGCAGGAGACAATATCCGTCCCTCCCGAAATAGAGGCCAAATGCAAATCGGATTTCACCGCGTCATACACATAATCAAAACTGCTCGGCACTAGGGGAGAACCCGTCGAGGCCATCGCCCGCAAATGCGATAAATCATGCGTCTTTTTGGGCGCAATATCATTCACTTTCATGGCTTCAATATACTTGGCCGACGTCCCAAACAACATGCATTCATGCTTCGAAGTATAATCCCACAGCACGTTTCCATCGGGGTAGAATGGCGAACCATCAAACAGCAACAATGTCGCATTTGACGCCAAAGCACTGACCAACCAATTCCACATCATCCACCCGCAGGTGGTGAAATAAAAGACTTTATCACCGGACTTAATATTGCTTTGTAACTGATGTTCTTTCAAATGTTGCAACAATGTACCACCATGCCCGTGCACAATACATTTCGGCGCGCCTGTCGTGCCCGATGAGAACATAATAAACAGTGGATGATTAAACGCAACGCGCATAAAGGCGATGTCTGACGGTGTATATTCACCAATAAAATCATCCGCCCTTTGCGTATCGGGCAACGCATCAATTTCCAGATCAGACCCTGCAAACGGCACTACAATTGTGCACACCAGCCCCTTTAATTGCGGCTGGATATCTTTCACCTTACCCAACACATCAATCACCTTGCCATTGTAATAATAGCCATCAACCGTAATCAACAATTTAGGCTCAATCTGTCCAAAGCGATCAACAACACCCTGCACACCAAAATCAGGAGAAGCAGACGACCAAACCGCGCCCAAGGAAATCGCCGCCAACGCCGCCGTAATTGTTTCCATCATATTGGGCAGATATCCCGCAACACGATCCCCCGCGCCAACACCGCACGCCTTCATGGCTTGCTGCCAGCGGGATACATCATCATAAAGCTGCCCGCGTGTTACTTGACGCTCTGCGCCCTGCTCATCACGGAAAATCATCGCACAACCATCATCGCGTTGCTGCAATAAGTTCTCAGCATAGTTTAAGCTCGCATCAGGAAAGAACTGCGCGCCAAACATTTGCCCGTCATTATCATCCAGCACACGGGCGCCTTTATCCCCGATCACACCACAAAAATCCCAAACCAGATCCCAGAATATTTCTTTATCCCGCACAGACCATTGCCACAAAGCATCATAACCCTTGAAATCATGGCCTGTACGCGTCTTAACCAGATCCATAAAATCATGCAAAACACTTGAATTTATCTGCTGCTGAGAAGGAGACCAAAGGGGCGAACGCATATCACAATCTTTCTTGTTAGAAATAACCCGATAATTCTGTGCAATTTAGTAACGAAAAGCAAGAACTAGCGAATAAGAATTCATAAGATGTTATCTTTACGATATAAATAAAGTGAATTTGATTCGCTGAATATAGATCAGGAGCCTGTGTTGCATAGAAAAATTATATACTTCCTTGTTTTGTTTATGGGGCTTATTTCACAATCCATAACCCCCGTATATGCCGATGAAGAGCTGGAGCGATACGCCGAAGCCACCATCATTGCAGAGCGTACAGCCATTCATCCAGCTGATGAAATTACGCTGGCCATAGACATAAAGCTCGCCCCGCATTGGCATGTTTACTGGAAGAACCCCGGTGATTCCGGTTTACCTGTTCGAATAAAATGGGACATACCCGAGGGATTTGAAATCGGCGAGATACAATGGCCGACACCTGATAAAATCTCTTACGACATCTTGGTAAATTACGGATATTATAACCAAGCCGTATTGCTGCAAACTTTGAAAACGCCCGACACACTCCCCGAAGGCAAAATCACACTCACCGCCACTGTGAATATGTTGGTTTGTAATGACATCTGTATTCCAGAAACAAGTACGGTTTCAATTGATCTAAATAACCCTGACGATCTGGAGACAGATAACAGCGCGCTTATTCAGGGCGCATACAGCAAGATCGCAAAGCCGATCAATGGCGCGTTTTTATACTCAGAAAACGAAAAAATACTACACCTTTCCCTAACACCGGAAGATCGTACACTCTTAAATGAAGCCACAGCAGAAAATCTAGAGTTTTTCCCGCTAGACTGGGGAATCATTAACCACCTTGCAATGCCAAACGTACAAATTGAAGACGGTGTCATCACCATCAAGCATGAACGCGGCGACCAAGCCCTTGCCGATATTAAAGAGCTTAAAGGTCTACTGGTTATTAAAGGAGAGCAAGGCCGCAATAAAGGCTTCGCCATAACCGCTTTGCCTGATAAATCAGCAACGACACCCACCGTTACGATTAACAAGAATAACGGTGACACAGCGCCCGTCACAAAAAACGTGCGAACCAGCAAAACAACATGGTTCAGCGCGCTTTATCTTGCTCTGTTCGGCGGCATCATCCTTAATTTAATGCCATGCGTATTCCCTATTCTATCGATGAAAGCCTTAAGCCTTGTTAAAATGAATGACAAAGAAAACAAAGCGGCACGTACACATGGCCTTGCCTACACACTTGGCGTGGTCTTAAGCTTTCTAGCCATTGGCGGTATATTGCTCATCCTGAAAGAAGCAGGTACGGTTGTCGGGTGGGGGTTCCAGCTTCAAAATCCAATGATTGTCGGTATTCTCGCTTATCTACTATTCGTCATAGGCCTGAACTTAATCGGCTTTTTTGAATTTAAATCCAACTTCGGCAATGTCGGCAATAAACTAACACAAGGCCATTCCCTCAGCAGCTCCTTCTTCACAGGTACACTGGCAACCATTGTGGCAACGCCGTGTACTGCTCCATTCATGGGCGCGGCCATGGGCTTTGCCCTAACGCAACCCGCCTTTGTCAGCATGAGCATCTTCGCCATGCTAGGTTTCGGCCTCGCTCTGCCTTATCTCGTTTTATCGTACGTCCCGCAATTTCGTCGTATCTTGCCCAAGCCGGGCGCATGGATGGATGTGTTCAAACAATTCCTCTCCTTCCCGATTTTCGCCTCCTCGATATGGTTAATCTGGGTGTTAAGCCAACAATCCGGTTCTTACGGTGTATTGCTGGTTCTGCTCGGTATGCTCGCCATTGCATTTTGTGTCTGGCTTTCCCATTTAAAAAGTAAGGGCATCGCAAGGCGTTTAACAAGTACACTCTTCGTTTTATGCATGTTTCTACCAATTTTCAGCTTGTCTTATATAAAGGACACACACCAAAACGCATCATCATCACAAAAAGCGTACAGCTTTGGCGAACCATTCTCTCCTGAAAAACTATCGGAACTCCTCGAAGGCGACGCGCCCATCTTCGTTGAAATGACTGCGGCATGGTGCATCACCTGCAAGGTAAACCACGCCATTGCCATTAACATCGACTCCACAAAAGCATTATTCAAAGACAATAACGTACGCTACTTAATCGGCGACTGGACAAGCAATGACGACACCATCACGCAATACTTGCAAGCCTTCGGACGCAACGGTGTACCTATTTACGTCTTTTACGGCAAACGTGACACAAACATAGGCAAAAGACCGGAGGCAGAATTACTACCGCAAGTCCTGACAGCGGCAACCCTACAAAAAACAATAGCAAAATAAAAATGAATCACTTATAGTTTACAACCCATAACATACCCTTGAAAGGATCATATTATGTTTAAGAAAATAGCTTATTTCACATTGGCACTTGCCTTTGTACCACTCGCACTCGGCTGGGTTAGCGTACCCGTACAGGCCTCCGTTGAAATCGGTGAAGCCGCACCAAACTTCACAGCAACAGATATTCACGGTAACGACTTTAACCTTGAAGATCATAAAGGAAAAATCGTTGTACTTGAGTGGACAAACCACCTTTGCCCGTTTGTGAAAAAACATTACGACACAAGCAACATGCAAAACACACAGAAGACCGCCACGGATAATGGTGTTGTTTGGGTTTCAATCGTTTCTTCCGCTGAAGGTAATCAGGGATACGTCTCCGCTGAAGAAGCCATCGCAATAGAAGAGAAAGCTGGAACACATGCAACCACGCGCATCCTTGATGCCTCAGGCGAAATTGGCAAGCTCTATGCGGCGAAAACAACACCGCACATGTTTGTGATCTCCACAGAAGGCAATGTCACCTATGCCGGTGCAATTGACAGCAACCCAAGCCCAAGCCCTGACGCTGTAAAAGGTGCCACAAACCTTGTTCTTGCCGCGTTGGATGATTTGTCAGCCGGTCGCGTTGTAAAAGTGTCACGCACTGCACCATATGGATGTTCAGTTAAATACTAATCCTAATCATCACTAAAAATTACCAAGGCCGGATGTAAAAATTTCCGGCCTTTTTCACGACTACAACGCATAAAATAAGACAATTATACGCTCCCAAATAGAAATATGAAAAAGGGGGTTGTCAGAATCACTGGTTTTCGCGTACCATAACAACAGTACAAACTGTATTGATTCTCCTTATGTCCATAAGAAATAAAATAGATTTAAAGCCACAAATATCTGCCCCTGCACTAGCGCAGGCAGAAAACGCACGTTGTGCCATTAACGAAGACGGCACTATCATTTACGCGAACGACGCTTTTTATCAGCTCTGCGGCATAAATGAAGAGCAACGCAATTACGCGCTGGATATCTTCGCATTCTCTGAAGACGTACTAGACGACATACATGATATCTCTACCCTGCCCAAAGGCGACCATGACGTCCACATTAACGGCAACCCGATCATTACCGGCTTTCATTTTGACTGGCTAACCACATCGGATGATAAACGCTATCTCATTGCCTCGGCGACAGATGATGCGCTGGAAGGCGATCTCAATCACGATCTTGACCTGCTCATCACAAAAATACAAAGCTCCGCCGCACGTATAGAAACCGCCTCCGATAACGTCATAGATATTAAGCCAACGGCTGATGACTTCGCAGAATTCGTTCTGATGACGCATGACATCATGATTATCACAGATGAACAGGGACGAATCATCAATGTAAATAATGTATTTCTGGAAAAGTTCGGCTACGCCTCAGCAGAACTTAGAGGCGCCTCCTTCCTTGGTTTATTTAGTGACGAAGATAGACCAACAATCCGCAATACGATGCTAAGCCTGACTTACAGCGCAGATAGTGCAAGCGATACAGACGAGGCAGACAGCGCAAGCCAAATTATTGACTTTGAATCACGCATTCTGACACGTGGAAAACAACCACGTTGGGTAGAGTTTCGCCAGAAATGTGTTGGTGGAAAAATATATTCCTTAGGGCGTGACATCACAAACTTAAAGCAGCAACAAAGTAGCCTTCAGAGAAGACAGAAGCAGCTTTCCGAAGCCGAAGCCATAGGGCGCATGGGGCACTGGCATTGGCTTATCGGCGAAGACAACATCTCATGGTCAGAAGAAATATTCCGCATATTCGGCGTTGACCAAAACCAATATAAACCCTGCATCAACGGCCTGACTGACCTTATCCATAAACGTGATTTAGGCCGCGTCGTGCAAGTTTTTCAACGCGCAATCATAGAAGAAAAGAACTACGATATGGAATTCCGTATCGTACGTCCGGGCGGTGACATCCGCTTTATCATGTGTGAAGGACGCTGCGAGAAAGATGAAACAGGCGAGATTATAGCCCTGTACGGCATCATGCAGGATATGACCGAACGTATGCTATACGAACAGGAACTCCGCCAAGCCAGAGACGCCTCAGAGCAAGCCTACGCCGCTAAATCACGCTTCCTTGCCAATATGAGCCACGAACTGCGTACGCCTCTAAATGCCGTGATTGGATTCTCAGAAATGATAGAATCCCAAATGCTGGGCCCTATCTTTAACAAAAAATATCTTGAATATGCAACCAGCATTAAAGATAGCGGAAAGCACCTACTCGACCTGATCAGTGATATTCTCGACATGTCAAAAATCGAAGCCGGAAAGCATACGCTTGATTTGGAAGAGATTAACATCAAAGATATCATCGGCCGCGCAATCCATATGATTAATGGGCGAGCGCAAGAACAGGAAATATCACTACGTACACCTGAAGCCAAAGACAGTGACATCAATATTATCGGCGATAGACGCGCTTTAACACAAATTCTGCTCAATCTATTGTCAAATGCGGTTAAATTCACCCCTGCACATGGCTCAGTCTGGATTGAATGCCAGAAAAAAGACACGTACATCTCTATAAAAGTCTGTGATACGGGCATAGGTATTCCACCTAATAAACTTGCCTCTGTTCTACGCCCGTTCGAACAAGCCTCGTCGCAATATACCCGCGATCACGAAGGTACAGGCCTTGGACTATCCATTACCAAGAAATTGATTGAGCTTCATAATGGCTCTCTTCACATTGAATCATCTGTTGATGTTGGCACAACCGTTAGTGTACGTTTGCCTTATGATGCAGAAAAAACAGATTAAACTGTTCTAAATATTGCTTTGCAAAAGAGAAGAAGCATAATTTTCCGCTTCCAAACAGCCCTTCAGACCATCTTTATAGTTTGAATACTTAAATTTTATATCAAACGAATTTTTGATTTTATCATTGTGTACGCGTTTATTATCCGCATAAAAACTGATTGCGATAGGCGCTAAATCAACCTCATGAAAAGATAAAAGCGGTGGTGGCTCGATACCTAATAGGCGACAAGCATACTCAATCACTTCATGACTAGGGGCAGGCATATCATCACAAATATTATAGATTTCACCAGGGTTAGGTGCCGACATAGATGCCAATAAAACTTGCACCAGATCTTCAACGTGAATACGGCTAAACGCATGGCCGGGCTTATCAATACGGCGTGCAATGCCTGAACGCACAGAATCAAGTGCGCTACGTCCAGGACCATAAATTCCTGCAAGACGAAAGATATGAACGGGCAATTGATACGCTTGAAACAAAGACAGCCATTGTCTTTCCACCTCCAAACGTCTAGCACCCCGCTTTGTAATCGGGCGTGCCTCCGAGGTTTCGTCAACCCACTTCCCCCCTCGATCACCATAAGGGCTGGTCGTTGATAAATAACCAAGCCATTCCAATTTCGGTAAATCCAGAATGTCTTGCGCATGCAGGTTAAAGCTAGGATCACCATCAGCGGAAGGCGGCGTACAAATCAAAAGATGCGTCACATCACGCAACATATAAAGCGGATCGGGCAAAGGGGCATTATAATCAAACAAATGCGCCGTAACGCCGCGCGAACGTAAATCTTTTCTCTTATCAGGATCACGCGTCGTACCGGAAATACGCCACCCACCCCGCTGCATCAATTCATGCCCGATATAATCACAGCTATAGCCGTAACCGAAACAAAATAAATGCTTTTCTGTGTCTGCCAATACCCTATTCCCCTAACATGCTCATTTATTATTTTATGATGCTGTTTGCATGTAATTTACAGCCGGATCAAAGCCGGGCACACGCTCTTCAACCAAGAAGCCATACCCTGTACGTGCCTTTATTTTCTCATACCATTGTTGCGCGCCAGGATGTTGTTCCCATGGCACATCACCAACATAATCAACAGCCGACAGCTGCGCAGCCGCAGAAATATCCGCAAGTGAAAACGTATCACCGGCGAGCCATTGGCGTCTTTCTGTTAAAAACCCGATATAATCAAGATGGTAGTGTATGTTCGCCCGTCCTGCACGTACAGAAGGGCCATGCGGCTCACCAAGGTTAAGGATCGCCTTCATAAGTTTCTCATCGACTAAATTCTCTGTCACTTCCTTATGAAACTTTCGGTCAAACCAATTCACCAGCCGCCGCGTTTCCGCGCGCTGCACAGGATCATGCCCAATAAGGTTGATTTCAGGATAAACTTCATCCAAATATTCACAAATCACCTGTGAATTGGAAAGGATGGTGCCATCTTTCTCAACCAAAAGAGGTAAATCACCCGCTGGATTCATCGCTAGAAACTCTGTGCGACGTTCCCATGTCTTCTCAATTGTAAGGTCAAACGGCAGCTTTTTTTCCGTCAAAGCCATTCTGACTTTACGAGAAAAAGGGTGCAACCAAAAGTGAAATAACATGCGCATGCGGGTAGTCTACCGAAGAAAGAAAATTATTCAACATCACAGGTCAAGTTTTATGAGAAAACACTGTTATTTTGTGCGCGCCACAACAGAAATTTTAAGCTTTACCACACCGCCTATCGCATCAGTACTTTGCCATTTCCCTTGCCCGATACCAAAGCTCAGCCGATTAAGGTCAAGTTTAGCTGTCATATGTGCAGTATTTTCTTCGTTATCACCTTCCTCAATATTCAATATAAATGGCAATTCAACCGGCACTATTATACCGCGTAACGTCAATTTCCCACTTGCCACAAAATGATTCGCACTCATTTTCTTGAATTTATGTGATTCGAAGATAGCCTCCGGAAATGTTTCCACATCAAACCACTCCGTTGAAATCGCTTGCGCATCGCGATCATTACTACCTGTTTTGATGGATAATATATCAATTTCAATATGCACCTTACTTTGGTTCAATCGCGCTTTGTCAAAAAATATCTGCCCACGCGCAATTTTAAAACTCCCCTCAAAGCCTTGGCTATATTGTGTGGCCTCAAAACCTATAAGGCTATTTTCAATATCAATATGCCACTCAGGCAAAACAGAGGATATCAAAACACCTTCATGTTCTTCATCAACGGAGACACCTACATTACTATCAACAGTGGAGGCAACCGTTAAGTATTGCTTTTGCAAGTGCTTAACCGCATAGATACCGCCACATGCATACAGCGCGAAAACCAGAACGCTTAAGACAGCACCACCAACAAGCCCGAGATTAGGCACGGTAATTCGGCGTAATGTACGATCCCGATCAATAAAATGATGTTTCAGCGCACCCACCATATGAAGACCAACAATCAGCAACAGCGTATAAGCAAGAATTTCGTGTATCTGTCTGGAATTATGAAACAAAGCTTCATTTTTTTGCGTCAAATCAGGGACATTAAAACCAAAGAACTTAACAGTAAAATCGCCAGCAGAAGACATAATCCACCCTGATAACGGCATAATAAAGAGAGCCAAATATAAGAATATATGCGCCAAACGGGCAATCACATGTTCCCACTTTTTATGCGTTGTTAATGGCTTGGGCTTTCGCTTTACAACGTGCCAGACGACACGTATGCCTGCCAACATCAACACCAATAAGCCAAACGACTTATGCCACCCATACAGCGATAACTTATCCTCGCTAAAGGCCAATGAATTCATATAAAATCCAATAAATAACAGCCCCAAGATTAACAGGGCTGTCACCCAATGTATGATTTTAGAAAACACATGATATGAATCTGCTTGTTCCATGTATCCTCCTTTAAATCTTAAGCCCTATTCAGATGCAGGGACAGGCACGGCTTCTGCTTCAGTGCGCAAACCTTCAACTTCGATACGAATTTCTACATCATCACCAACCATCGGCAATCCATATTCCATACCAAATTCAGAGCGCTTAATGGTCGTCGTCGCAGAAAAACCGCTAACATACTTACCGCTAAACGCATGCTTGTCCGACTTGTTATGCTTAACCGCCAAAGTCACAGGCTTCGTCACACCCAACAGTGTAAAATCACCCGTTATATTCGCCGTCTTCTTACCCGTCACTTCAATCGCTGTACTCTTGAATGTCATCGTCGGGAACTTTTCAACATCAAAAAAATCAGCACTTTTCATGTGCGTATTCCATTTGTCATCATCCATATCAAGACCAGAGACATTGATGCTTATATCAACATTTGATTTTTCAGGATGCTCAAGGTCAAAGTTAAAAAAACCATCAAAGTCCAAAAACTCACCTTGAGATTTTGAAAAACCAAGATGATCAACAAAGAATAAAATCTGTGTATGTGCCTTATCAAAGGTGTAATGCTCTACGCTGACAGGGGCTACGGGTGCAGCTTTATCTTCCGCAAAGGTAGGCTGTGCATAAGAAATTGCACAAACGGATGCCGCAAGAAATAGAAATTTTTTCATAAATATTCTCCTTAATATGCTATGAATAATCAATCACACTAGACATTTTATAAAGATATTACGAGCTATTTAGAGAAAATATTTTTCATACATTGAAACGCCTGCGTACGCCCCTAAAATCGCAACGCCCCAATTCAAGACCCCGTATTTCCACTTAATATAGGGATCATTCATAAGATCCTCCTGCCTCACATTGCGTAACAGAAAATACAGCAACATCAACCCACACATAAAGCCACCGATAAAACCAATCACACCTGCAACGTAAACCATTGTCTTTTTCCTTCATTTAGAGTAGCTATGAGAATGATTTAGAAAGTATCATTACATGAGTTTATACCACATCATATTGCTGGCTGTCATCCAAGGGTTAACAGAATTCTTGCCCGTCAGCTCCAGCGGACATCTTGGCTTGTTTCATTGCTTCACCGATCAATGCGCACAATGGGATAATGATAACCTGACCATGGACATCGCCGTACATGTCGGCACACTGCTGTCTGTTTTGCTCTATTTTTGGCGTGATGTGATCCGTATGTTGCTTGGCGTAAAAGATATCGGCACGGGCAAAGTAAAAACAGATAACGCGAAGCTGACCCTATACATCCTCATCAGCTCCATCCCTGTTATTATCGTTGGCTTCATCCTGCATATGTTTGAGCCGGACTGGCTGAAAACGCTGTACGTTATTGCATGGGCAACCATTATTTTCGGAATCGTCCTGTGGTGGGCTGATAAAAAAGCCCCCGTAGAACGTGAGATGAAAGATTTAACACTGAAAGACGCTGTACTTATAGGCTGCGCACAAGTTCTCGCTCTTATTCCGGGAACAAGCAGATCAGGTATTACCATGACAGCCGCACGCTTCTTGGGCTTCAGCCGCAGCGAAAGCGCGCATTACTCTATGTTACTCGCCATGATCGCCATCAGTGGCGCAGGCGCTCTGATAGGCATAGGCCTCATCAAAAGTGGAGACGTTACCCTTGGAATGGACGCGCTGATTGCGGTGGCCTTGTCCTTTGTTTCAGGATGGGTTTCAATCGCGGTGATGATGAAGTTCTTACAAAATTCAACATTCACAGTCTTTGCCATCTATCGTGTTATTCTAGGCGCAGGATTGCTCGGATTGCTTTATTCAGGCGTGATTGGTTAAGCGTATCAATGTAATTTTCGTATCACCGTACGTCTTTTCATTATCCATCTCACATCCAGCTATTCCGCTATAAGTGAAGGCACGTTCTGTCTCACACACAATCCAGCCTTCAGGCGCAATCCAATCACCATCAAGCAAATTTTGCAACGCCACAGAAACCAGACCCTTCGCATAAGGTGGGTCAAGAAAAACCAGATTATAAGCAGGTGTTTTCTCTGTACGTGCGCTTATGTTCGTCGCATCACGCAATAAAAACTCTGCCTCAACGCCCAGCATCTCCGCATTATCCTGCGCCAGAGAAAGTGAATCTCGTGCCTTATCCATAAACACACAAGACGAAGCCCCGCGCGAGAGAGCCTCCAACCCCAAAGCACCCGTCCCGCAAAATGCATCCAAAACATGCGCACCATCCAAAACACCACGAGATTGCAGCATATTAAACACCGCACCACGGATTTTATCACTGGTCGGACGAATATCATTATTCTTGGGAACAAACAGTTTTCGCCCGCGAAAGTGACCCGCCACTATTTTCATGATTTTTTACTTTTATTGCGAAATTTAGTGTTTTTTGACGTATTTCTTCTATTTTCTTGTGATTTTGATGATGATTTTTTAAAATCCTTGTTATTTTCAAGAAACGTACGCTTTGCCTTATCCGGATCTGTACGTTTATTCAGCTTAATATTATTCTCCCGAAAATATTCCCCGATTTGATTACGCATCACGCCGACGCTTACTTCACTGACAGAACCGCGCGACATCTTGCCCAAAGAAAACGGGCCATAATCTGTACGAATTAATCGTGTAACACTTAAACCCAACGCTTCTAAAACGCGGCGAATTTCTCTGTTCTTTCCCTCACGCAAGGTCATTGTTATCCATGAGTTCGCGCCTGCACTCTCACGCTCATCAGGCTGCGCATCTAATGTTGCCTCGATTGATTTGTAACGTACACCCTCAACAGTAATTCCGTTTTTCAAGGATTGCAGCCGTTTTTCATTCACTCTACCGTTCACACGTACACGGTATTTACGCTTCCACCCCGTATCAGGTAACTCAAGGTGACGGGCAAGTCCACCATCATTGGTCAGTAAAATCAGCCCCTCCGTACTCAAATCCAAACGCCCGACACTCACAACACGTGGCATCGAATCCGGCAACTCTTCAAACACCGTAGTACGCCCTTGTTCATCTCTATGCGTTGTCACAAGACCGGGCGGCTTATGATATAAGAACAGCCGCGTTTGCTCCATAGACGGCAAAGCCTTGCCATCAACGATAATTTTATCATCTTCAGTCACATTCAAGGCAGGGGAATCAATGGTCTTGCCATTCACTTTAACGCGACTTTCACCAATCCAACGCTCCGCATCACGGCGCGAACAAAGACCCGCGCGTGCCATTCTCTTTGCAATCCGTTCGCCTTTATGCTTTTCTTCACTCATGACTGATCCTTTCACAGAAAACGACCATAGCTGTATGCGCGCCGCATTGGAAGAGGCAAATCGCGCTGCTGTGCGTGATGAAGTGCCTATTGGTGCAATTATCACGGATGAGAAGGGTAAAATCGTTGCACGTACAGGCAATAAAACGCGGGAATTAAGCGACCCTTGCGCCCATGCTGAAATTTTGGCCATCCGCGCCGCTTGTCAGCACATTGGCTCACAACGCATCCCGAATTACACTTTATACATAACTTTGGAACCCTGCGCCATGTGCGCAGCAGCCATATCTTTCGCCCGCATTTCCCGTGTGGTTTTCGGTGCGTCCGACCAAAAAGGCGGCGGAATATTACATGGTGGAGAATTTTACACCCAGCCAACCTGCCACCATAAACCAAGCGTACAACACGGCTTAATGGCAGAAGACTGTGGAAAAATTCTAAAGGACTTCTTTAAACGAAAACGTTAAATAATACATTTAGTCAATTTATAGTCATTTGGCTTTATTTTAATACAAGGCGCGAGGGGCAAAAGCGTATTTTGATACGGTTGTGACGAAGCAACGATGTAGTAAATTAAATACAAATTACTATAAAGCGCGCCAACCGATATCACGGCGACAAAAACCTTCCGCCCAATCAAGACAATCAACGGAACTATAAGCACGCATTTGTGCCTCGGCAATTGTGGCGCCCGTCGCGGTTACGCCAAGTACACGCCCACCAACGCTAAGCACTGCGCCATTTTCGCCTTCGGCTGTACCTGCGTGAAACACGTACGCACCATCAATTTCATTGGCCTGTTCAATCCCTGAGATCACCGTATTCTTCTCATAAGCCCCCGGATAACCCTTGGCCGCCATAACCACGCACATCGCCGGATCATCAGACCAACTCACCTGATCTTTCACCTCATCCAAACGCCCTTGCGCCGCCGCCAACAAAATCTGCGCCAAATCCCCTTGCATACGCATCATCAAGGTCTGGCATTCAGGGTCGCCAAAGCGAATATTATGCTCCAACAACGTCACAACACCGTCTTTCACCATTAATCCGGCAAAGAGTACACCCGTAAACGCGCAGCCCTCCGCCGCCATCGCCGCAATTGTCGGCTCAATCGTTTTCTCTATGATTTGCTGTTCCAGCGCGGGTGTCATGAAATGTGCGGGGCTGTACGCGCCCATTCCGCCCGTATTTAAGCCCGTATCACCCTCACCAACACGCTTATGATCCTGCGCCGAGGTTAAAGGCAATATCGTTTTCCCATCTGACAGAGCAAAAAAGCTAACCTCTTCGCCCTCAAGGAATTCCTCAATCACAACTTCATGACCGGCAGAACCAAATGAGCTACCCGATAGCATATCGCGCGCAGCATCGATTGCTTGTTCTTTGGTTTCACAAATAATCACGCCTTTCCCCGCTGCCAAGCCGTCTGTCTTCACAACAATCGGCATATCCGCCTCTTCAATAAACGATATAGCCAATTCAATATCTTTAAATCGGCCATATTTGGCTGTTGGAATATCATATTTAGCGCACAAGTCCTTCATAAAGCCTTTTGAACCCTCAAGTTGTGCTGCTTTCGCAGATGGGCCAAATACATTAATATTTTCCACATTCAACTTATCGGCCAAACCTTCGACAAGCGGATTTTCAGGGCCAACAACAACCAAATCAATGGCATTATCCTTCGCAAAAGCTACCAAATCATCAATCGCATCCACTGAAATCGGAACACATTCCGCCTGTGCAGCAATCCCGACATTCCCCGGTGCGCAATAAAGCTTTGTGCAGCTTTCGGATTGCGCAAGCTTCCACGCCAACGCATGCTCTCGCCCACCTGATCCAACCAATAATATCTTCATCAATACGCTCCTGAATATGAATTACGCCCCATACATAGCATGAGAGCGCAAAAAAACAACTTTTGTTCCGCTATAGGCTGGAATTATTCATCATCACTCATGGAGATCAGGCCTGCATTGCCACCAGAGGCCGTTATATCGATAGTAACCAGCTTCTCAACCGCGAAGGCGTGCAAATAATGCGGCCCACCTGCTTTAGGCCCTGTGCCCGACAGAGCCATACCGCCAAAGGGCTGCACCCCGACCACCGCGCCCGTCATAGACCGGTTAATATAGACATTCCCCGCATTAATCGCCTCTATCGCCTTATTCTGACGCGCCTGTATCCGACTATGCATGCCAAAGGTCAAGCCGTAGCCCGTCTCATTGATCTGCGCGATCACATCATCCAACTGATTTGCGTCATAACGAATGATATGCAGGACAGGGCCGAAGACCTCCTCCGTCAGGACATCAATATGCGGGATTTCATAGATTTCAGGCATGAATAATCGGCCATTATCGGGTACGTAATTTTCATTGCCTGCCCTACAAACCAAAGTAGCCGTATCATTCATATGCGAAATATGTTTATCCAGTGTCATCTTTGAATTCTCGTCAATAATATACCCTACATCGGTTGAAAGATGGACAGGATCACCAATTTTCAGCTCCGCCATCGCCCCTTTCAAGATCGTAATCACCGAATCCGCGATATCACTTTGCAGATACAACACTCGCAAAGCTGAGCATCTTTGCCCTGCCGATCCGAAGGCACTGGCAATCACATCATCAACAACCTGCTCCGGCAGAGCGGAGCTATCAACGATCATGGCATTTTGCCCACCCGTTTCGGCAATAAAAGGCACAATCCGCGGATTTTCAGCTGCCAACGTCTTTTGAATATGCTTCGCCGTGGCCGTAGAGCCGGTAAAAACAACCCCCGCAACAGCCCTATGCGAGACCAGAGCCTCACCAAACTCCCTGCCCTTGGCAAAGAGGTGTAAAACCTCGTGCGGCACGCCTGCCTTATGCATCAGCTCAACTGTACGCATCGCAATATAGTGCGTTTGAGACGCCGATTTCGCAAGAACAGCATTGCCCGAGACCAACGCCGCAACAATTTGCCCTGTAAAGATCGCCAGCGGGAAATTCCACGGACTAATACAAACGAACACACCACGCCCTTGTAACGTTAGGCGATTACTCTCCCCCGTATAGCCGGGCATCAAGATACCATCCGCATCAAAATCCTCACGCGCGCGCGCTACGTAATAACGGCAAAAATCTACGGCCTCGCGCAACTCGTCCTGCGCATCGGGAATCGTCTTGCCTGCTTCATACACCAAAACAGCCATCAGCTCTTGCACATTTTCTTCTAAAAGATCAGCAAAGCGCTCAATAATCGTGGCACGTTCCTGTACGTCTTTCTTATTCCAGCTTGAAAACCCTTGATTTGCGCTATTAAACGCACGATCCACGAATTTCAATTCTATATCATCAAACGCTTTACCATCAATAATAGAGCGCACCTGCATTTGAGATTTAGCTTTATAAGCCGCTATATAATCCAACAAAGATTGCGAAGAGGCCGGATCATCCAAATCAATCCCACGGGAATTTACCCGATCATCTCCAAAGATATCCTGAGGTAAAGGAATCGAGGGATGGCGATATTCACCATCATAGCCCCGCACTTGCATGACAGGATCACGTACAGCGTCTTGCGCAGGAATTCTAGCATCCAGCAATTGATTAACAAACGAAGAGTTCGCACCATTTTCAAGCAGCCGCCGCACAAGATAAGGAAGCAAATCCTCATGCGGGCCAACAGGTGCATACACACTGATATTCACATCATCATCACCGATTATTTGCGCGTACAGCCCCTCACCCATACCGTGAAGACGTTGAAATTCATAGCTTTTTGAAGCCTTACCCGCCATACGCCTAATCGCGACAATCGTATGGGCATTATGCGTTGCGAACATCGGGTAGAGTACATCGGCATGGCTAAACAGCACTTGCGCACAGGCAAGATACGATAAATCTGTGTTGCTCTTGCGTGTGAAGACGCCATATTCGGGGAAGCCATGCATTTGCGCATGCTTAATCTCGCTATCCCAATACGCACCCTTCACCAAACGAATTTGAATTTTACGGCCTGTTTCTTTCGCACGTTTTGCCAGATACTCAATCAAAGGCAAAGCGCGTTTTTGATAGGCCTGCACCGCCAGCCCAAAACCGTCCCAACCATCCAACGCCGAGTCGTCCAGAATATTATCGATAATCGCAATGGATAGATCGAGCCTGTTCATTTCCTCCGCATCAACAGTCAGCGGCAAATCATGCGCAGCGGCTTGAACACACAAAGCCTTTAATTTTTCGGTCACTTCGGGGATACAACGCGCTTTCTGACTGTACGTGTAGCGCGGGTGTAAGGCCGATAGTTTCACAGAAATCCCAGCATTATGGGCATTTTCCTTGCCATTACCTTTATTTTTATGAGCGATCGCATCAATGGATGCACTGTACGCCTTAAAATATCGCTCCGCCGTATCCTGATCGCGTGCGCCTTCACCCAACATATCATACGACATGCGACATCCTTGCCGCTCCCACATACGAGCATGTGATAGGGCGTCCTCAATCGACGTACCAAGAACAAATTGCTTGCCCATCATCTGCATCGCCTTAATCATCGCCTCGCGAATAATCGGCTCGCCCAAACGAGACAGAGAGCTATCCAGCGTTTTACGCGTCAGCGCCATGCCAAAACCAGCAGCTTTGGCCATCCAGTCTTTAGAGCCGCCGCCCCCCTGCTTTTGCAGCCAATTCGCTGCAACAACCTTATCTTTAATCAAAGCATTCGCGGTTTTCGCATCGGGGATACGCAAGAGCGCCTCCGCCAGACACATCATCGCCAGCCCCTCATCCGTATTTAAAGAAAACTCCTGTAAGAAGGCCTCTAACTGCCCGCCACGACCCTTTTGCGCACGGGTTTTCTCCACCAAATCAATCGCCGCCGCCTGAACATCAGCCACTGTTTCATCAGACCAGTCTAATAAACCAAGTAATTCTGCAATCGTTTGATTTTCGTCTTTATAGAGATAAGAGGAGAAAGGATAAGTCATATCACTATAATATCACGACAATGCTGGAAATTCTTCTTTTTTACGATTATTATGCCGAGCATGAATGAAGAATCGACCCAAAGAAGCAATGTCCCTGAATTTTCAGTGTCTGAGCTTGCGTTCTCTTTAAAACGTACGTTAGAGGATAACTACGCGCGTGTTCGTGTACGCGGTGAATTATCGCGAATATCCATCCCAAAATCCGGCCATATGTATTCCAACCTCAAGGACGAGAAGTCAGTGATTGACGCTGTTTGCTGGAAAGGTGTTCTATCAAAATTAAGCATAAAGCCCGAAGAAGGGATGGAGGTTATATGTGTTGGGCGCATCACCACCTATCCTGCGCGCTCCAACTATCAACTCATCATCGAATCAATGGAGTTGGCCGGCGAAGGTGCGCTGCTAAAAATGCTGGAAGAGCGTAAGAAAAAGCTCGCCGCTGAAGGGTTATTTGCCCCCGAGCGAAAAAAAGCGCTGCCCTTTCTACCGCAGAAAATCGGCGTAATTACCTCACCGACGGGCGCAGTTATTCGTGATATTTTGCATCGCTTGGGCGATCGCTTTCCCCGGCATGTCGTCGTTTGGCCTGTCAAAGTACAAGGCAAAGGCGCGGATCAAGAAATTACTGCAGCGATTGACGGCTTTAACGCTCTACCCATTGAGGACAGACCAGACATCCTGATTGTTGCGCGTGGTGGCGGATCGCTGGAAGACCTTATGCCCTTTAACGAGGAGAACGTCGTGCGCGCCACCGCGAACAGTGCAATCCCCATTATCTCCGCCATCGGACATGAAACAGATACAACTCTGATTGATTATGCAGCTGATTTACGCGCTCCGACACCAACGGGCGCGGCAGAAATGGCCGTTCCTGTACGTTTAAATTTAATGGCACAAGTCGCCGATGATGAGAAACGCTTGATTAACGGAATCAGCCGCCTTCTATCCGAAAATCGGCACAGGCTTGACGCGCTATCAGCGAAGTTAGGCGACCCCGCCCGCCTTATGGAGCTTAAAACGCAGCGCCTCGATCACACAACAAGCCGCCTCGACCATAACTTCAAGCATCTCATCATGCAAAAGACAAACCGCGTCATACAAACCTCATCAAAGCTGATCACCCCCAAAGCGCGGATAGATACGGCGCGAACATCCCTCACCCGATGGACGGAACAACTGGAGCAAACCACAAAACGCGCCATAGAGAATAAAACAAGAATGCTGAACCAGACGCAAGAAAAACTGGAGCTGCTCTCTTTCGAAAATGTGCTGAAGCGTGGCTATGTTGTTGTACGCGATGAAAATGACAAGCCAATTACACAAGGCAATACATTGTCACAAGGACAGAATATCAATCTACAATTCCAGAATAATGAGAAAATCGGTGCGATCATTAACACGGGGAAACCAGCCGAAACACCTGCCAGCACCCACAAATCATCGCCCATAAAATCTACGAAAATAAAACTCGATCAAGGTTCGCTATTTTAAAAATCTAAACCAAAAGCCTTACACATCAGTACGCTTAATCAAAGCATGCTGAACAAAATCATCAGCCAACTGATCTGATATTTCGTTCATTTTTTGTGCATTTTCAACAACCGTCTTCAGAATTTCCACCACTTCATTCTGCGGCATATCAGGTGTGACCTCCACATAATCCGGCACTGTCTTAATCCGCGCATAATAATGGATAACATCACTGGCCAAACGCGCACCAAACGAATCCAGCTTATCGGTGTTGCCATCAAACACAGAACGATCCAACACCGGTTGCTTTTGTATAATCTCGCCGGTCTTTTGATATTTAGGTGTTACGCCCTTAGTATCAAGCCTCTGTAACACCTCTTCATACACCATAATATAAGCATCGATTTTTGACTTATTCGCCTTAATTTCAGCATCAATAATAGACGCGACAATATATTTTTCTTTATCCTTAAGCGCACGCTCCTTTGAAGCCAGATCAATAGACTGATTTTGAATATCAACAACACGTCCAAAACCGCGCATGATGTAAAAACCAAGCAAACCAAGCGCCAAAATAAAAACAGCCATCATGAAAACAGCCGCCATCATGAAATTTTGGCTTTGCGCATCTCCGCTTGATGAAGCCACATCATCCGCCCAGGCACCTCGCTTGTTTATACGGGCATGTTCCTCCGCATCTAAATACGGCCGTTCATAAACCGAACCATAAACTGCCGCGCGATCTGCACTAGCATAGCCTTGCTGAAGAAGAAAAAGGCTTAAATCCGCTTCCTGATCATTGATACATTGCGCCCTAACATTCTGCGCCCCATATCTCTCCTTAACCGTACAAAGAACATCTTTGCCGCCAACCTCTTTTTCCAAAGCGCTTCTAACTTTTAAATGAAAAATACTCGCACCCGCTTGTATCTTTTCAATGCCCCACAAAGAAATTTCAACATCACCGGAAATCAAAGTTGTCGAATTAATAACATGCACACTATAAGGAACATCCTCATAAGAAAGATTAACGCCTTCGGCTTCTTGCGCAAATGATTGCCCCGACATCACAGCCACAGACATAAAAATGCTACAAAAACTAATCAGAATATATTTTGAAATGCCATTCATTATCGAATCTTTCACTATGTGAATAGTACATGACCTTAGAGAAATTTCATATGGTCATAAATTATCTACGACAGGATAGTATTCACCTAAAACATAAAAAAACTTATAATATTTAGAAAAATATGCATTTTTTTGTATCCTCCTTTCACAATAAAAGATTATGATCGAAACATGCGTGTTGACTATAAAGAATTAATGGAAAAACTGGGTGTAGGGCATGAGCTTGCACCATACGAGACAAGACCTTGGTTTCTCTATGATCCCGAGCAAGGCATCTCGTGCAGTGCAGAAGTGCGCATCGGCCCCGGCGCAGAAGATGTCGAACTGGAGATTCAATTCCTACATGATGAAGAAGATGCCCGCTATGACGATGATGAAAGTTATGGCGGCCCGGAACAGATCATGATGATGCGCTTCCTCCCCTCAAAAGAACAAGTTTGGGCTGAAAAGCTTATGTATATCAAAGGGGAAGACTACGCCAACAAGATACATAACTGGGGCGAGAGAGGCTGTGATTTTTTCTGCAGCTGTATTGGCGCCCTGCAAATGGGCGAAATGCCTGATATTGATGAAATGATAGAACAAGAACTTACCGACCGTAAAGGCGGACGAAGCGGACGTCGTGGCAGAGTGGGTAAAAAGGGCTTTAAAATGGATCAAAAGCCAGCCATGGGAATGAAAAACTAAGACAAAGTATCAGGGGATAAAATAAAATATTACCCTGTATGTACGATAATATCATAATCCGTAGCAATCTTAGCCAGCCCACCCTGAATACCAGTTCCAACAGCAACAAAATGCCATTTCGGGCCTTCACGATTTAAAGATGCAACCAACATACCAGTATCCTTGCTGCCCTTCACATCATCATTCAATTCATAACGCAATAACTCTTGACCATTCTCTGCGTTAACAACGCGAATATAGGAGTTACGCAAACTCGCCATAGTTTGCTCTTTCTCTTCACCCTTATAAATAGAAAGTACAAACACAATCTTTGTCACTTCAAACGGAACACCATTCAAATTAATGGATATCGTTTCATCATCACCGTCTCCGGCACCCGTACGACTATCACCATTATGAAGAACCGCGCCATCGCTTGCCTCCATATTATTATAAAACACGAAATCTGCGTCAACGCGGGTCTTCTCATCCTTATTCAGCAAGAAACAACTGACATCCAGATCCAACGTATCAATATCAAACGTATTCAAATCCCAACCTATACCAACAAGAATATTGGACATCGTTGGGTCTTTAGCGGTTAGATTAACCTCTTCTCCTTGAACAATTTTATTATCTGAAATCTCAATATCTAGATCAGAATCAAAGGAGGAATCAAAAATATCAGCCATTTAAACGACCCTAACTCTACTGTTTAAAAAAATCATGCGCTTATATTCACTACGTATATATATATATTATAGATGATATACGATAGAAAAAACAAACTTCCCGTAATTCGGTTAATACGCCCGAACAAAACCAAAACCAGCATAAGACAAAATGACACAGACAGCGTCACCCAAATATCAAAACTCAAGATTTGCGGTGAAAAATCTCCACTGGCAATCGGCTTGACGAATGATGCAATGCCCAAGATCATCAAAATATTAAAGACATTAGAACCGATAATATTACCGATAACCATTTCTGATTGCCCTTTGCGCGCGGCAATAATACTGGTTGAAAGCTCCGGCAGGGACGTGCCGAATGCAATAATGCTCAACGCAATAATAGATTCAGGAACACCAATCAATCCGGCGCTCACTTGCGCGCCCTTCACAAGAAATTCTGCGCCAACAGCAATACAGACAAGCCCCAGAATCAATGTTCCATAAGCAAGGTTATCATTTTTAAACATGGCATCATCATCAACGACAGACTCGCTTTCTTGAGATCCCATGCTCCTAAATTGATAGAAAATATAACTCCCCAGAATTGAGAGCATTCCAAACCCAACCCAACGAGATATTCCGCCAAAATATAACAACGCCGTTAAACCAACCGTCGCCAGCATCATAAAGACAAGATCCCGCACCAACATTCGCGAAACATTGACCGTCAAAACCGATATCAGCGCAGTACACCCCAACACCATCAAAATATTTGCAATATTCGATCCCAAAACATTACCCAGCGCAATGCCCGGAGACCCTTGCAAGTTTGCAACAACTGAAACAATTAACTCCGGCAAAGACGTGCCAAACGCAATAATCGTGAAGCCAACGATCAACGGAGACACACCATAGCGCGCTGCTATAAACACGCCGGCTTCAACAGCCCAGCCACCACCCTTTATCAGCATAATAATGCCCAGAAAAAGAGCACCTAACGACAAAATCGTTGTGTCATAATAAGAGAAAGAATTCATTTACTTGCTTTCAGAGATAAATTACGCAGGGTTCTTTTTACCATCCGCCCATTCAAGGCCATACCCAAACGCACGATCCATTTCCTCATGCCCCGGAAAATATTCTGTTCGATTGGTTAATTTAATACCACCACGCACATTCTCAAGCTCGGCCACCGCACATAAAGATAACGCATCATCATGGGCATTCAACGTCACGTACAAATCGCTTTCCCCCGGCACATCAACAACAATTTGCGGACTTAATTCCGACCAACGCAACGCGCCTTTATAAATGTAAATATAAACAAGAACGCGTTTAACATCTTTCCATTTCTCGCCATTAACCAACAGATATTCATCATCGCCTTCTGCATCACCGGTTCTTTCATCACCTGAAAGAGAGATAAAGGGAGCTTCATTAAAATTACCAAATTTTTCACCAAAGGCCTGAATAGAGCCACGCGTTCCATCTTGCATTTCATACAAACAGCCGATATCAAGGTCAACACCAACCTTGCGCACTTTTTTAAACCATTTGCCAAAAAGCCCGGAATCTTCAATTTTAATATTGTCCCACGCAACCCCAATCATGAAAGATTCAAAACCATCTGTCCCCGGAGAAATAGCAACACTATCACCCGCATTAGCCAAAAATTCGCAGTTATCGGGATGATCACTGGCAACACGATAGCCAGCCGCGCCAAGAGACGCTCCATGCCCTGAAAAATCGACAATACTTTCACTTGCTTGTGTTAATGATGCAGAGGAACAATTTTCTTTTTTAGACATCCTGATCGTCTTCCCTTAAAGTATAATAATCACCTGCAACACACTATCATTACTGGTATAATAAAGAAAGGTAAGAGATTCCTAACCCTCGGATGCGCCATCTTTAGAAGCCAAACGCTTCCTCAATTCCAGACAGTAAAGCAAAACGAAATAAAAGAGGTAAAGCTCTTGCACCTCACTCCCTCTTTCAAAAAATTGGATACCCAAGGCATCTGCCTTATCAACAATTTTCATAATCAAAAATATACCCGCCGTGACACACAGCGTTCCCGCCGGATAAATAATAGCAAAACGTTTTGGCAAAGCATGCGGCTTCACCCGCATAAGAAAAGGAATGATAAGCCCGCCAATAACAACCCCGACTTCCAAAATTAAGCGCGGCTTCTGATCCAACCACGAAGAGGTATTATGCAGGTTTGTTTCCCCCTGATCATTCACATTGCTCCAATAATCAGGTGTCGCCCAATCCATGATATGCTGTCCCCAGCTAATCTCCTCACCCGCCACGTATAAACAGCTTAAAGTCGCAATACCAACCCATGCACCCAACCACGGCGCTTGCTTGAAATTGATTTTTCGCAACATTGTCGCAAAAACAATAAGTGCTGCAAAGATTATAAAAAACTGCAACAGCTCATGCGGCCCACTTTCCGAATGCAACACAGATAAAGTCTGCGCAGGCAACAACAGCTCCAGACAAATCTGGACAGCTGCCACCAATAACGGAAGCCACAACCACAAAAATCTATGCATTTCTTTATTCATAACCATACGTAAAAAAACCTTGGGAAGAGCCTTCAATCATTACAGACTCTCTCGTGCAGTGTCAATCTGTGCCTATACAAATGAACGACTTTTAAACTGTAACCTTGCCTAAAACAGCGCGAATACGTATATGATAAAACCACAAGAGATAACCCAACAAACCTTAAGAGAGATAAAATGAAAAACATTCCCCTCCTTATTCTAACACTCTGTATCGCGCCTTTTTCAGCACATGCACAAGAGAGTGATGTTAAAATCATACAAGTCAAAAACAATATTCACGTACTGGTCAGCCCTAAAGGCGGCAATGTTGTTACCTCAACAGGTGAAGACGGCACATTCATTATTGACGATCAACTCGCCGGACGCAGTGCGCTCATCAAAGCCGCAGCCAAAAGCATCAACGATCAGGATATAAAGTTCGTCTTAAACACCCATTATCATTTCGATCACACAGGCGGAAATGAATTCTTCGGCGAAGAAAATGCAATTATCGTGGCACATGATAATGTTCGCGAACGCTTAAGCACAGAACAATTCATCACTTATTTCAAAAAGGAAATGCCCCCGCTTTCAAAAGCAGGCCTGCCCGTGGTGACCTTCTCCAAAGACATGACCTTTCACCATAACGGCAATAACATTAAAGTCATTCACGTTCCGCACGCCCATACAGATGGCGACGTCGCAGCATATTTCGTGAATGAGAATGTGATTGTCGCCGGTGACACCATATTTAACGGCATGTATCCCTTCATCGATACAGAGCATGGCGGCTCTATAGACGGCCTAATCGCCGCACATGATACGCTGCTCGCTCTGGCCAATGATGAGACAATCATTGTTCCCGGTCATGGTCCACTGATGAATAAAGCAGAACTACAATCCTACCAACAAGCCTTAGCAACAATTGCAACGAACATAAAAACCGCAATTAAAGACGGAAAAACTCTGGAGAAAACAATCGCCACCAAACCAACTCAAGCCTTTGATAAGACAATGGGCGGCGGGTTTATAGGGCCGGATGCATTCACAACCATTCTCTATAATCACCTAAGCAATAAGTAAGAAACAGCCTCTTTTAATGGGCATCATGACTATCAGCGTCGTGATGCCCTTCGGCCTTATCAGATGTGCTAACCAACCGATTGTAAGCCACCCATAGAATTTCAAAATCATCGCTTAAAGCACCTCAAGCGCCGTATAAAACGACGCTTTAAGGTAACAAAAAATTTGCAAATAATAAGGCGAATAGCTTGACGACATCATTGAATAAAGATGTTATTTATAAGCATTTGTTGTGTAATGCCTTCAAACACTATAGACCGCAGTGGAGACAACGATAAGCGCTGCCGAGAGAAAAGACATGCCTACATTTAAAAATGCCCACCCTGCGCTTGCCCAAGCCCTTACCAAACGCGGTTATGAAACACTTACCCCTGTACAGAACGCTGTTATAGACCCTGCGCTCGAAAATAAAGACTTGCTGGTGTCTGCGCAGACAGGTTCAGGGAAAACAGTCGCCTTCGGTTTGGCATGTGCCTCTACATTACTGGGAGAAGCTGAGCGTTTTGAATCTAAATCTAAACCACTCGCCCTTGTCATTGCCCCCACGCGCGAATTAGCGTTACAGGTCAAACGTGAACTGGAATGGCTTTACGCAGAGAGCGGCGCGTCCGTGACCTCATGTGTCGGCGGTATGGATATCCGCACAGAACGTCGCGCACTGGAAAAAGGCGCGCATATTGTTGTTGGTACGCCAGGGCGTTTGCGCGACCATATTGAGCGTGGTTATTTCGATACGAGCGCTCTACGCGCTATCGTGCTGGATGAGGCCGATGAAATGCTCGATATGGGCTTTCGTGAGGAACTGGAATATATTCTGGGCACAGCGCCAGAGCAGCGCCGAACCTTGATGTTCTCCGCCACAGTGCCAAAATCAATTGCAGGAATGGCCAAGAAATATCAAAAAAATGCTCAACGCATCAGCACCAAAGAAGAAGAAAAACAGCACGTAGATATTGAATATCAAGCAATGCGCATTGCACCCAATGACCGTGAAAATGCGATTGTTAATATTCTGCGCTATCACGAATCCCAAAACGCAATTATCTTTTGCGGAACGCGCGCGGCTGTCAATTTGATGAAAAGCCGTCTGACCAATCGCGGGTTTTCTGTGGTAGCAATTTCCGGAGAGCTTAGCCAAAACGAGCGCAGTAACGCGCTGCAATCCCTTCGTGATGGACGCGCCCGTGTGTGCGTGGCAACAGATGTTGCAGCACGCGGTATTGATTTACCGGGGTTGGCACTGGTAATTCATGCGGATTTGCCCAAGAACAAGGATATCCTCCTTCACCGTAGCGGGCGCACAGGCCGCGCAGGCTCTAAGGGCGTAAGCGTGCTCGTTGTGCCACATAATCAACGTTCAAAAGGCGAGCGCCTCCTCAAGGGCGCGAAAATTAATGCCAAATGGGGCAAGCCACCTTCAATTGAAGATATTATAAAGCGCGATCATGAACGTTTCCTTGCTGATCCTATATTGTCGGAACCGATAAAAGAAGATGAGAAAAAAGCTGCAGCGGATCTCATAAATGCATATGGCGCCGAACAAATTGCCGCCGCGTTATTGCGCCTACATAACAAACAAAAACCTGCACCTGAAGAACTTCTGGATTTCACAGAAGACCAAAGCAGAAATAAAAAATCGCAGCGTGATAACTTCACCAACAGCGTTTGGATTTCCCTTTCCCTTGGCCGCGATGACGACGCCGAACCACGCTGGATTTTGCCGATGCTGTGCGGCGCCGGACAAATGACGAAACAACAAATTGGCGCGATCCGCATTCATGCCAAGGAAACACATGTTGAGCTTTCCGCCGATTGTGTCAGTAAGTTTTTCAAACTGCTGGATAAAGATGGCGGCACGCTGGAAAAGAACATCAAAGTAACGCGTCTCGACAAAGCGCCGGACGCACCAAAAGGCAGAATTGATCGCAGTAATCGTCCCAATAGACACAACGATAAAAGAGGCGACAAAAAGAAACCTTACGGCAAGAAAAAACCTTATGGTGACAAGAAATCCTATAACGATCAGCCGCGTGAAAACAAGCCTAGGTATGATAAACCTAGAAGTGACAAGCCATGGGATACTCAGCCAAATAGCGATGACCCTAAAAAGAAAAAAAAGAAGAAGCATAAAGACCAGTCTGGCGATAGGCCTAAGGGTAAGCACTTCAAAAAAGATGGTGCGCCTCTCGGGACAAAAAAGAAGCAAACCTTCAAAGGTAAAAAAAAGAGCTAGGCTATTAATTCTCATCATTCATAGATTTATTAATATCCAGAGTTTCCGTTTTATCAGAATTCCAACCACCAACCAGTTTTTCACAAAGGCCACTTGGTAATTTAACCCACTCATTAGGGTCAGCATCAGTTTTTGCCATACCTGCGCAGCCGTGTTTGCCGACCTTGGTTGCACAATCATTTTTACCTGCCTTAACCACGCCGTAGCATTTTTCCACATTTTCGCCTTTCTTCGGTTCTAAATGCGCCAAAGCGCCCGTCGTTGAAAGCGTTAATACGGCAGCTGAAAGAACTGTAGAGATTGCACGTTTTTTAGTTTGAGTTTTCATTTTGGTTTCCTTCCAAAGGGAGTTTGAGTTTCCATTGCATATATACAGCGTATAAAACAGGGATTAGAATAAGCGTCAGGATCATAGTCGTAATCATACCGCCGATCATTGGCAAGGCAATGCGGCGCATCACATCAGAACCCGGCCCGGTGGTTAGAAAAATAGGAATCAGGCCAAGAATAACGGTACTGACAGTCATAAGCTTAGGCCGCAAACGTTGGATTGCTCCATGGCGCACATTGTCTAACAAATCCTCAAAAGTATGAACCGGATGTTCGCGCATGCGCTGATCAAGATAGATCAGCATAATTATGGCTGTTTCCACAGCAATACCGGCCAACGCAATAAAGCCAACGACCACAGCGACGGAAAGATGATATCCGGCCAACCATGTCCACCATACACCGCCGATGATACCAAACGGTACAGACAGCATAATAAGTAACGTCCGATCCCACGTCCCAAAATGCATATAAAGCAACGTCACAATAATCAGGAGCGTCGCCGGAATAGCAATTTTCAAGCGTTCACCGGCTTCCTGCATTTGTTCAAACTGACCGGAAATTTTCAGCGTATAGCCTTGCGGTAGATCAACGGTTTTTAGCTTGCCTTGTAAATCGCTGATGTAAGAGCCAATATCGCGTCCTTCAATATCCACAAACACCCAACCATTCAGCCGCGCATCTTCTGATTTAATCATGGATGGCCCTTCGGCAATGCGAATACTCGCCAGATCAGCGAGTGGGATATGTGCTCCGGCAGGCGTAGGGACGAGAATATTGTCCAGATCGGAAACATGTTCACGGAACGGACGGTCATAGCGCAGCATAATTGGGTAACGCTCACGCCCTTCTACAGCTTCATCAAGCTGCATCCCGCCAAGAGCCGTTTTAACAACCAGTTGAATTGTCTTTATAGAGATACCGTAACGCGCAATCTCACGGCGGTCGGGTTCTATTTCAATATATTTACCACCAACAACCCGATCAGCAATCGCGCTGCGGGTACCCGGCACTTCACGCACCAGAGCTTCAACCTCTTTGGCAATTTTATCTATAGTATTTAAATCCGATCCAGCAACTTTAATACCAACAGGTGTGCGGATACCTGTTGTCAGCATATCCAGCCGGATTTTGATGGGGTAACCCCAGCTATTCATCATTCCGGGCAGACCCACGCGCTTATTTAATTCAGCCTTTAATTTCTCGGGAGTCATACCGGAGCGCCACTCTTCACGTGGTTTCAGCTCAATCCATGTTTCAATCATGGCCAGCGGCGCGGGATCAGTGGCAGAATCTGAACGCCCGGCCTTTCCAAATACCTGCTTTACTTCGGGTATCGTCATAATCTGACGGTTCGTGACCTGCAAAATCTCCCGCGCTTTAGTGATAGAGACACCCGGCAAGGTCATCGGCATGTAAAGCAAACTGCCTTCATAAAGCGGCGGCATAAATTCACTGCCCAACTTTGAAGCCGGAATCGCGGTGCTAAGCAGAGCCGCAAGCGCTAGAATAATCGTCGCCTTACGCCACTTTAATGCCGCATTCAAACATGGGTAATACAGCGCAATAAAGAAACGATTGACGGGGTTTTCATCTTCACGCTTTATCTTTCCTTTAATCAGCCATAGCATCAAAACAGGAACAACTGTGACCGATAGAAATGCCGCCGCCGCCATCGCATAAGTTTTGGTAAAAGCCAGAGGCGTAAACATCTTAGCCGATTGCCCTGTCAGAGCAAAAACAGGGAAAAAAGAAACGGTAATAATTAACAGAGAAAAGAACAATCCCGGCCCAACTTCCTTAACGGCTTGTATAAGGGCAGCTTCCTTTTCCTTCTTACTGGCATCTGCCATTCCGGCTAGTTTCCTATGCGCATTTTCAACCATAACAATGGACGCATCCACCATCGCACCAATGGCAATAGCAATGCCACCAAGTGACATGATATTGGCCGTAATCCCTTGCGCATTCATAATAATAAAGGCGGCTAAAATGCCTAACGGAATGGTGATAATAGCGACCAAGGCACTGCGTGCATGAAGCAAGAAGAGAATGGTAATAATAGCAACCATCAAGCTTTCTTCGATCAGTTTATCTTTGAGATAATTCACCGAACCTTCAATTAAGGTGCTGCGGTCATAGACGACAGTCAATTCCACACCACTTGGCAAACCTTGCCTTATACTTTCAAGGCGCTCTTTAACGTTATGAATAACATCCAGCGCATTCGCACCGGGACGCATCACAACAATACCGCCCACCGCTTCACCCATGCCATTAAGCTCGGTAACACCGCGCCGAATTGCCGGCCCTTTAACCACGCGCGCCACATCACCGACGGTAATCGGTATCCCATCCACAGTTTTTAAAACAGCTTGCTGTAAATCTTCAGGCTGGCGAACATAGCCAAAAGAACGGATCAGATATTCCGTTTCGGCCATCTCCAAGGTGCGCCCGCCTGTTTCTTGATTGGCACTGCGCACGACCTCAATAACCGTCTGCAGAGATATATTAAAAGCACGCAGTTTATTCGGATCAACCAAGACCTGATATTCTTTTACGAACCCGCCAACACTAGCAACTTCCGCTACACCATCAACCGTGGCCAGCTCAAAACGCACAAACCAATCTTGCAGGCTACGCAGTTCCGATAAATCATGTTTACCCGTGCGATCAAACAGCGCGTATTGAAACACCCAGCCGACACCGGTTGCATCCGGCCCCAGTTGCGGCTCCGCGCCATCGGGCAATTTGCCTCTCACCTGCGATAGAGCCTCTAAAACACGGCTCCGCGCCCAATACATATCAACACCATCTTCAAATACGATATAAATGAATGATGTACCAAACATAGAAAAACCACGCACGACTTTGGTTTTTGGCAAACCAAGCATTTGCGTAGAAAGCGGAAAGGTAACTTGATCTTCAATAACCTGCGGCGCTTGCCCGGGAAAATCCGTGCGAATAATCACTTGCGTATCGGATAGATCAGGAATGGCATCTAACGGAATTGTCGTGATAGAAATAACGCCTGCCACCAACAGCACCAATGCACCAAGCATCACAAAGAAACGGTTGCCCACCGACCAATCAATAATCTTGGCCGCAAAGCTATTGGACGGATCATGTATGCGATTAATGTTGTCCATGAGCTGCCCCCTCCTCTTGTGTCCCGTCTTTCATGTCGCCATGGTCATGCCCCATCGCGGCCATACCACCACGTAAATTGCTTTCAGCATCCAGCATGAACTGACCGGACGTAACAATGTGCTGACCGGATTTTAGGCCGCTTTTAATTTCAGTTAAACCATTTGCAGTAATTCCCGTTGTGACCATGACCGGACGGAAATACCCCTCACCTGCATCTTCCATCACATACGCCCCCATAGAGCTGTAAAGAACGGCTTCTACCGGAACGGCTAAGCGAGATTGCACATCAGCTTTAAAAAGCGCATCAATATAGGTATCCGGCTTTAAAATACCATCAGGGTTTTCAAGGATAAGGCGCACCATGACCGTTCGGCTTTGCGGGTCGTTCACCGGGTGGATGAAATCAATGGACGTTTCGTACGTTTCGCCTGTCTCCGGAAGAGTGACTTTGGTAAGTGTACCCACCCTTAAAAACTGAGCATCACGTATCGGAACATAAACATTCACCCAAAGCCTGGAAAAATCTTGGATCATCATCACGTTCCCGCCTTCACTCACATGTGCCCCTTTGCGCACACTGAGCAAGGTCACAGTTCCATCAACTGGCGCATGAAAAGGTGTCTTCTCTAAGAATCTCCCTTTCTTTCTCAGCACCTCAATGGCTTTATCATCCATACCAAAAAGACGCAGACGCTGCTTAGCACCACCAATCCGCCTTCCAATCATAAAGTCTGCTTGCGCAGTCATCAGATCAGGGCTGTAATAGGTAAAGAGAAGATCACCCTTTTGAACGGCATCCCCCACAGCGCCAACAGCCAAATCAACAATCCAGCCTTTTGTTCGCACATCTACAGCATGTTCAAGGCGCGTGCTAGATGCAATTTTTCCAAAAGCACGTATGTGCCTGCCAAATTCCTGCTGCGCGACTTCGTCGGTCTTTACACCAAGTGTATGCGTGTAAATCGGATCTATCTTAATTGCGCCTTCCGGTGCGCTTGCCCCTCCGCTTAATTCGTCTTCATAGACAGGAACCAAGTCCATACCCATCGGAGATTGCCCCGGTTCATCACTGCGGAAATTAGGGTCCATTGGAGCAACCCAATAGGCAATTTCTCGTTCAGTGGATTTAGAGTCAGAGTGCATCCCCCCTTCACCGGAAGAAGGCAACAATTTAAGACCAACACCGACACCAATGCCGAGTGCAAAAACACATAATAATAAAATAAAAACACGCACAACAATACTCCTTTTCTTGCGTTAAAAAACGAAAAAAGGAGTGTTTTAGATGCGAAAACGCTGTGTTGTGAGAATAATGGAGAGTTGATTTTGTAGTCGCTCAACCTTGTCAGGCGGGCCACGAATGCCGTTAATAGTATCAATCTGAACACTATAACCAGCCACCAGATCAGCCCATACATAACTTACACTATCTGCGGATTGATCAGGCTGAATATCACTGCTTACACTTGCCTGAAAGAGATCAACACCCATGCAATCTATAGCCAGCATAAGACTATCTCTGTCGTTGTCATCTGCCTGATGACAGGATGGTTGCCCTGCTGCATTCGCCATAGTCGGACAAAACGCCATGCCACACATCAAAATAGGTGTGAACATTAAAAGCGTCATAAATCCAAGTAAAACTTTTCTCATATTTCTCATACTACACTATTCGGGTAAATAAGTGTTAAGATTTCAATTAATCTTCATATTGTATGTCATCACGCCACGCGCACATCTCTAATGGATCCCTCGACTGTAGAGATCTTAAATAAAAGTGAAAAATGGCTGTGCTGAAAGCCTAATGATAACTTTTCTCAGGCTGTTACAATCGTTGTTTTAAAAATACTCACGACAACAAATAAGAAGAGCGCATCATATAGAAAAATTAATACATTTTCTAGATATCCTTTTAGATTTTTTCTACCTACATTTGTATTTCCATTCATCATATAAACCACAGGAGAGCCCATCATGGCGACGATCACAGGAACAACAGGCGACGATACACTGGATACGAACTTGTTAGAAGATGATACGATTCAAGGGCTTGGTGGAAATGATTTGTTTCGCTATTACCTGACCGGTTGGAATGATGTAATTGTGGATTCCGGCGGTAATGACACCATCCAGTTTGATGCTGCGATTGATTGGCGCTCTATAGCGTTAGTGCAAGATGGCGATGATTTGTTTATTGATGTTCAGGATGGTGGAACAATTCGCATTGAAGATCATTTTTTGTCTTCTAGTTCAATGATTGAAACTTTGAATTTTATAAGCGGAAACACTATTGACCTTACGGATTCTAATTTGGTTTTTACGCAAGGATTAGCTGGTGGCTGGGCAATGGTGCAGGGGTCTTCTGGAAACGATATTATGTTCATTGGTGTGGGAACAGATGCGACTATGAATAGTAGCAGCGCCACACCTTCAGGGAATGCTAAGGAAGGAGATGACCTTCTTTTTCTAAGTTATGCTTTTCAAGTTTGGGCAGGAACTGGCAATGATGTTGCCTATGGTCATGTCGGATCACTCTGGCTTGGGGAAGGCGATGATATTTTTTACGGCATTTCCAATCCACTTTCTTACGGTTCAGCTGTTTACGGTGGGGATGGTAATGATAAACTTTATGGAACAGATGGTGCTGATGGTTTGTATGGAGATAAAATCAATGGCCCTGGTGTCGACAGCTTATCTCCTGGAGATGATATTATATACGGTTATGGCGGTAATGATAGCCTTCTAGGGCATGGTGGTAATGATAAACTTTATGGTGGCTCAGGTGATGATGAGTTGCATGGAGGTGAAGGGAATGACTTTCTTGATGCTGGTGCGGGTGATGATGATGTGTGGACTGGTGATGGAATAGATATTGTTTATGGTGGTGATGGAAATGACTGGATTCGTGGATATTCTGGTGCAGGAATCCCGGGTATAGGACGAAAAGAAATCTATGCTGGTGATGGCGATGATGATGTTCGTGATGGTGCGGATGATGATTATATAAACGGTGGCGCTGGCGATGATTTGATTTATTCTGTTTTTGGTGGTGATACTGTCCATGCTGGGATTGGGAACGATGTTATTGTATCCCATTCAGGTGAAAATAAAGATAAGTTGGTATTGGGTGGGGCTGGCGATGATATTATTCTAACGGGGAGCTCTGCTATCCTGAATGATTATACAGCAGGATTTTCGGATATTCGCGGGGGTAACGGAAATGATATTTATGCGTTTAGCTCAGTTACGCATAATTATTATGGGTACTATACGACAATGGGAGAAAATGTCATTTATGATGAATCTGGCGTAAACGACTCAATGGTTCTTTCTTCTGGAATTGTTTTGGTCAACACCATATTTTCGTACATTGATAATGACCTTGTTCTTTCATTTAGTGATCGAGACGGTCTTATAACAATAAAGGATCACTTTTCTGCTGGTCATCACATAGAAAACATAGAATTTGCCGAATGGAATTATTTTTCCGGTGTAAAATTTGATAATGATTCTCCTTTATCTCTCATCGAGAAACTCACGGATAATGCGGATGCATATACGGCGACATCCTCTACCTCGGCGCTTGGGTCTGATCGCAATATTATCGAGGCACTGGATGGCGATGATGTCATCTATGCCGGTGTTGGTGGTGATGTTGTTTATGGGCAAGAGGGTAATGATACTCTATATGGTGAGGCCGGTGATGATGCGCTTTATGGCGGCACGGGCAATGACACTCTATATGGTGGCGCGGATAATGATATTCTGGATGGCAGCCTCGGCGATGACGTGCTGGAAGGTGGCCTTGGCGCGGATGACTATATCGTGTTGAGTGGCTATGGCGTGGTGGATACCGGCCATGATATTATCAATGAAGTCGGCACAGATATTGATCGCGTGATTATTGACGCGGTGTTCGCACCTGAAGATGTTGTGATCATCGGCAATACGCTCACCTTCGATGCCAATAACTCCATCACATTCAATGACATTAATTTGATTGAAGAGTTCGTGTTTAACGGTGCCGCGGCCATAGATTTAGCAACATTACAAAGCTTGGCCACCACCAGCATTGATTTTAATGCATACACGGTAACCGGCTATGGCGGCTCACAAAATGTGAGTGATATTTATGCCATTGAAGATGGCGGCGCAACATTGCATCTTTCCGAAAACACATGGGAAAAGATTGACTTTGCCTATACGGTGACGGCGGACACTATCCTTGAATTTGACTTTAAATCAACATCTATAGGCGATTTGCATGGTGTTGGCTTTGTTAACAACAATGCGGTTAATGCTTCTAACCTGTTCAGGGTTTTTGGAACGCAAAATTCTGGCATTGGAAACACAGATACCTATGACGGCGATTTGGGAAACTGGGTTCATTACAGCATTAACGTTGGTGAATATTATACCGGCGCGTTTAGTTATATGCTCTTCGAGAATGACGATGATACGTCCGTGCCGGATGCAGACAGCTTTTTCAGGAATGTACTTGTCTATGAAAACACCGCAGAGCCAATCAGCGTTTCTCCGGAAATTATAGATTTTGCAGTGTCGGATTTTGTGTCTTATAAGGGTCAGGATGAAACAACGAGTACCTTCGATGTTGTCGACAAAACACAAATGCATATTGCCGGTAATAGCTGGAAAGTACTCGATTTCGATTACACGGTGACGGATAACACCTATGTTCAACTTGATTATCAAACAGTTGTTCAAGGTGAAATTCAGGGATTGGTTTTCTTACCTGTAGGGCGCAGTATTACGGGTGGCGGTACATCGCATAATGCTGCCGAAATTATTCGTCTGGATGGCTATCAAAGCCTAAGCAGTGGTCAAAATACGCTCTATAGTGAAACGGCTGGGACGTGGGAAACCATTACTGTGAAGTTATCTGATTATAATGCTATCGGAACGCAAATTGATAACCTCATTTTTGTGAATGATGACGATGATGATGCAACAGGCGAGGCGATGTTCCGTGATATCAGAGTGTTTGAAGATGGTACATCTGGCGCAGATACGCTTAATGGGGCGGCATTTAACGAAACATTATTTGGGCGCGATGGAGATGATGCCCTAAATGGTAATGACGGAAATGATATCCTGTATGGCGGCGGCGGTGTTGATACGTTATCCGGCGGCAATGATGCAGATACGTTCGTATTTGAATCCGCTTCGGCATTCTCAAACGTTGATACGATAACTGATTTTGATATAGCCGAAAATGATGCCATTAATATTGCAGATTTATTAAATGGTTATGATGAACTGACGGACGCGATTTCAGATTTTGTTCAAATCACTGATAATGGCACCGATAGTGTTCTATTGGTTGATGCGGATGGTGGTGCAGATAATTTTGTTCAAGTTGCAACGCTTCTCGGTGTTACCGGGCTGACGGATGAAGGTGCACTGGAAACATCAGGTAATTTGATTACGGTTTAATGTAGCAGCCCTCAAGGGTTTGTAATGTTTTCTTGAGGGCTAGTGTTCAGCGCTATATATTATTGTGCTTCACAAAATACGCTACAAAGTCGCTATTATCTAGATGATGGCATGATTATCAGTGTTTAGAAAATCGGAAATAAAATGGCTGTGTGTGTAGTCTGATGATAACTTATCTCAAACAAGAATAACATTACGACATATTAGTGAGCGACTGCTTCTATATCAAAATTCGTAAATATTTTCTTCTTTATCTATTATGTCTCTCAATTTAAGAATAATATTTCGCTGCACACATACAATCCATTATGTTACAATGGGTTACGGCCTCACTCCTCTGGCATGCACATTGCAGATATATCTTATAGAGAGGAGTAATATAATGGATAAAAGACACAAGATTATGGTTGTTGATGATGATCCGCTGATTGGGGGTATGATTTCTCGCTATCTGGATGAAAAAAGCGGGTTTGATGTTCATTATTATGAAGACCCGCATTTAGCCTTGAGGGACGCCGGGAAAAAGAAGTGCGATATTATTATTCTGGATTGGTCGATGCCGGAGCTTTCGGGACTCCAATTTTTACTCCGCTTGCGTAAAAACAAAAAAACACGGGATATGCCTGTTTTTATGCTCACCGCCAAACGTACCGGTGAAGATTTTGAAACAGCCTGCATCGCCGGCGTTGATGGGTATCTGACTAAGCCCGTCGATTTTAACCAACTTAATGAACGTATCGTGAGGTATTTTGCCAATGTTTGAATCTCAACATAATGCAATTCTGGATAACAATGTGATTGATGAAGCCACATTAAATGCCCTATGCGAAGCCATTGGTAAAGAGGCCATGAAAGATTTTATGGGGCGTTTTTTTGAAGATTGCAAAGCACGCACAGAGAGAATTACAGAAGCTTACGGCAAAAGCCGATTTTCAGAAGTTGAACTTGAGGCGCATACTTTGGGCACCTCTGCGGCCACCTATGGCGCATTGAATCTTGAAAAAATATGCAGAGAAATTGAATTTGCAAGGCCAGGCAGACATCAAAAGTTTCAGGATCGTATTGACCGTCTTAACCTGTTGAGTGAACAAAGCTTACAAGCCCTTCGTGATTACACAGTGTAAATTAGAAACCTAAGCACTATTTGCCTGATCTTCCTTGTTCCATGCCGATTTTTTACGATAAATTGTTGCTGCGCTCACGCCCAAATAATGGGCAACTTCAGGAATGTTACCATCACAGACACGAATAGCATTCTCAATTGCCATACGCTCAAGCGTTTCAATGCGCACCAATGTTTCCGGTGTACTCCCCAATAAAAGTTCTGGGCTAACCTGCTGTGGAACAGATTGCCGAACAATAACAGAAGAGGCTTGTTCAGGCTTTCGTATCACCTTGATTGGCTGCACGCGAGACGGGTGAATATTATTAAGTGGTGCCGGTAACAGGCTGGCAGAAACGCTTTTCGCATCATTCAAAACCACGATATTGCGCACGACATTCTGCAGTTGGCGAACATTGCCCGGCCAGTCATAAGCCATAAAGATAGATTGGACATCTTCATCAAAATCTTCAAAAACCTTATGCTCTTCACTGGCATGCGTTTTCAGGAAAAACTCTGCTATATGTAGAATATCCTCTCCACGCTCTCGCAAAGGTGGCATATCAATGGGCAAGACATGAAGACGATAATAGAGGTCTTCACGAAAACGTCCGGCCTGCACTTCCTCCAGCGGATCACGGTTAGTCGCACAAATAATGCGCACATCAACACTAATTTCTTTACTGCCCCCGACCTTCATCACTTTTCCGGTCTGAACAAAACGCAATAGCTTGGTTTGCAAATCCAAATCCATTTCACCAATTTCATCCAAAAACAATGTACCGCCATTGGCTCTGGACGCAGCACCATCACGATCGACATTGGCACCGGTAAATGCGCCCTTCACATGTCCGAATATTTCAGATTCCATGAGGTCATGCGGAATAGCCGCGCAGTTAATAGCGCAAAACGGTTTGCCTTTACGGTTACTTTTCTGATGGATAGCCTCAGCGCAGATTTCCTTTCCTGTGCCGCTTTCACCTGTGATAAAAACAGTTGCCTTACTGCCTGCAGCTGAATCGATAATCCGGTAAACTTCTTGCATCTGTAGAGATGAACCGATAAATCCACAGTAATCATGGCGATCAATTCTCTTTTGATACGTCTGGATAACGCCCTGCATTTCCTGATTTTCCAGCGCATTTCTTAGCGTAATAACCAGACGGTCCTTATCCGTTGGCTTCACCAAAAAATCATGTGCACCCAGCCGCATCGCTTCAATCGCTGTATTCATAGAACCTTGCCCGGTAATAACAATTACCGTACAACCCATGGCCTTTTCATGAATGTGTTTCAAGATATCAAACCCGTCCATATCCGGTAACTTTAAATCCAAAAGCACGACATCAAATGAAGCATTATTCAGCGCATCCAGCGCACTCATACCGTCCGGCACTCCTGTTATTACGCATGGCTCATCCTTAAGGTACTCCTCAAACAAAGCAGCCATATTTTTATCATCTTCAACAATCAGAATTTGGGACATAAGAACATTCTTTGGTTTAATATTTGCATGGTTACTATATTATACAGTGTATATTAACAAAATCTTTCTCAAAATGAGAAATATATGAAAATGATTGTTTTAGATAAAAAATATCCTGCTGCCCTTGAATCTATCAGGGATATTCATGCAAATTTAAAAACTTGTTTGAAGCGTTTAGGCTATGATGATAATGCGCAGGATCCTTTTATGCTTAGTGCCTCAGAGATGCTGACAAACGCGCTAAAACATGCACGTTCAAAGCCGAAAACTTTCAAAATTACCCTGAAAAAACAAGGAGAAAGCCTGGATTTCATCTTAATGGATGATGGCAATCCATTTGATAACTTTGAAGTGATGTATAGCCATTCAAAAGCACAAAATACAGACATGAAAAATGGCGTTTTAGAGACAGGCGGGATCGGTTTAGGCCTCGCCGGACGAGACTTCAATAACTTCACATACGAACGTATGAAGGACTGGAATTGCTATCGCTTATCTGCGCCTTCACCCTTTCTTCCACAAAAGCCCTTAGCTTTAATTATTGATGATGATCCAATACAACTTTGTTTGCTTGAAGTTTATATTAAAGAATTTTACCAAATACAAAAAGCTAAATCCGGTCAAGATGCTCTGGCATGGCTAAAAGATAGTCATAAGAAACCGGATATTATTCTCTGTGATGTTATGATGGAAGACGGTGATGGTATTGAGTTTTGCAATAGTTTACAAAATGATAAAGCGTTAGCACTGATTCCGTTTATTTTCATGACTGGAAATACAAAAAACACGACAGCCCAAATCGCTGAAAACTTGCCAGTCAATGGTTTCCTGCAAAAGCCGGTGCGCAAAGATAATTTGTTAAAAACCCTCAAACGCACACTCGGCAAGGCACAGCAAGACCGACAACTTTTGGGTGATCGACTGGATGATGAAATAACATCTGTTCTGGCGCCTTCATTGCCAAAGAAGATTGACTGCTATCAAATTTCTTTAAAATGGCAAGCCGCAGAAGCCGGCGGCGGTGATATCGCGCTACATCTTTCGGGTCATGAATGTGATCACATCATTGTGATGGATATCATGGGTCACGGGGCACAGGCTAAATTTTTTAGCCATAGCTTTGCCGGCTACCTCCATGGGTTTTTATCGGCGCAAAGCAATGTGCAAGATCCGGCAGATATTTTAACCGCTCTCTCACATTTTCTACACACAGATAAAATCGGCGAGAAAACAATTTTAACCGCACAAATTCTGACAACATCAAAAGACGGTACGATCAAGATAGCCTCTGCCGGGCATCCGGCACCGTTACTTTGCGATGGTGAAAATATTCATGAGGTAGAGATTGAAGGCGCAATACCCGGCCTTTGCCCTGATACAATCTATGAAAGCGTAAGCCTGTCTCTTGAGCCTAAACAGCGCCTGATCATGTATACTGATGGCCTTATGGAAGTTGGAAAAAACGCCGAAGCCATGGAAACGCACGAAAGCAACATGCGCGAAACCATAAAATTAACATGGCCCTTATCTATAGCAGAGAGTACCGCGCAAACCTGGAACGTCTTTCTGGAAAAAACGGCAGCATCACTAAATGATGATGCGATTCTTATTATGATTCAAAGAGATTGATTCAGAAATGGACTATGCGTAATCCAGTGTTTGAGAGATTTTGTTACACGAGGAAAGCGTAGATCAAATTTTTCCAACTGGCGGTTAAGTTCTTCAACAAGTGTTGGCGTAAATTGATCATTTATGATCGCACCCAGAATATTGACATTAGCTTCATCCAGCATCTCTTTAACTTGCGTCATTTCCGTTTCTATCGCTCTGCCAGAGAGTGCCATTATCACCGCGGCATCAAACGCTGCACAAGGGATTTCAACCTGTAACTCGCTTTCCGGCTCTAAAATACTGGGCATATCAGCAATAATGAGGTCATAGTCTTTATTCAAACGATCCAACATATGCCGAATTTTATCTTGATCTTGAAACGGCCATGTATCTTTTACCCTTTGTGGTGCGCTGAGAACGGCCAAATTAGTGTTCGAGATATTTTGGATAGAACTTTTTTCGATATGTTCTGCGGGACTCCAATCATAATGTACCAACGCCAGTGCTTCACTCTGGCCGGGATGCGTGAAATTCAAATCAATCAGTAAAACCCGTACACCGGCGGTTGCCGCACGCCGTGCCAACGCATAGGAAAAGGCACTTACACCTTCACCCCTGCGCGCAGACGTCACAGCGACGCTCTTAATTTCTTCTCTCTTAATTTTATAGAACGTATTTTGAACTGCTTTTTCATGTATCGCTATGGGGATCATAATTTTACCTCCTAAAATCCTGTTACAAGCGTGCGAACCAAATTCACCACGCCGATCATGTCAGATAAGTTTTCTCTAAACTGCGCCCGCGCACTCTGGCTCTCATCAGGAACAAAGACCGTATCACCAACCCGCAGCACCGGAAGGCGATTGTAATCACCACTTTTGGCGAAATCGATTAGATCAAAAAGCTGTGCTCTGGGCTTGCCATCAACAACATTCACCACCACAATTTTTTCTTCCAGCGCGTCTGCACGCGGCCCACCGGCCTCAGCCAACAGATCGAGGATAGTCATGGAATTGTTAAATTCATAACGCCCCGGTCTGCCCACAGCGCCCAGCACCCGTACCGTCTGCTCTTTTGGTTTTTGCTGCCATGCACGGTTCTGGTCGGGAATATAGATGACATCTTCCGGTTTAACCTTCGGCAGCAAACTATCATCACCGGTTTCAAAATAGAGCGCGAGATTAACCTTCGTCACGCGGCTTCCATTTTCCTTACGGTGCGAGATGCGAATATGTTCTAAATCCGCCGCCGCGCTTGGCCCTTGCGCCTGTGCGAGGATATCAAGGAAATTCAAATTCTCGTTAAAGGCATAACGCCCCGGCGCGATGATAGACCCCATAATATAGATGGAGCGGTTACTTTCCTGACGTATCCATTGGGAACGGTTATCGTTCGGATCTTTCGGAAGTTCCGGAACTTCAACCGTATAACCGGCATCAAGAACCGGTATATCGTCAATACTGCCGCCTTCACTCATGAATTTGCCAAAGTCAAAATAGATTGGCTTTTGATCTGTCTGGTTAGGGCGCGGCATGATTTTGAGCTGCGAGGTATCGGCTGTCGAAACAGGGCCGCCGGCATGTGCAATTAAATCCAGCAAGCTCATCTCATCGGCCCACTCATAACGACCCGGACGTTTTACCGCACCGACAATCATAATTGCGCGACTGGGCGCAATCTTGAGCCATGATTTTTCATTCATGTCGGTCTTTTCCGGCACTAAAATCGCATCACCGGGACGGATAATAGGAAGGGTTAATTTTGAATCCGTTTTCTCCGTATAGGCTTGGAAATCAAAGGGATCAACACTACCATCCTTGCGCAGGATACGCATCTGGCGTACCTCTGCAAAGCGCGTAGGCCCGCCGGCATTCGCCAGAATATCAAAGAACGTTGCGCCTTCCTTGGTTTCATAAGCTCCGGGGATTTTTACTTCACCAATCACATAAACGGTACGTGCGCCGATTTTTATCTGATCGCTCATTTGCGGTACGAAAATTGTATCGCCTTTGCCAACGATGGGCATTAAGTCAAGATTTCCGGTATCCATATATTCGCGCATATTAAAAGGCTGCGGCACACCGCCGATAATCACGCGGATTTGCTCAACCCCCGCATAGCGCGTTACGCCGCCCGCACGCATAAGCATATCCACCAGTGACGCGCCTTCTTTATACTTAAAAACGCCAGGACGATGGACTTCACCGAAAATTTTAATCGCGTCCTCACTGCCCCCTGCATCTCCGGCAGCGGTCAATGTGCGTGCATCAAAATCAACCTGCACATTTCCGGTTAGTGGTGATGCCGGAACGAAAATTGTGTCCAGAGGTTTGAGTTCAGGCAAAAGGCTTAAATCACCGGTATCGAGATATTCCTTGTAATCAAAGACAAATACTGTGGTTTCACCGCGCTCATTGCTGCGACGTACCTGAACTTTATCAAGCTGTGCGCCTTGTTCTAACCCACCTGCCTGATTAATCGCTATTTGCACAGTGGCTTTTCCTGACAGATCTACAGGGCCGGGGATTTTCACGTATCCTAAAACACTGATCAGCAAGCGGCGCTCTTTCAAAACAACGGAGACACGATCAACATCCTTATACATAGAAGATAATCCAAGACTGATAACCTTTGAGGCTTCTTCAATTGTTTTGCCCTGCATTTGAAGGCGGCCAACCTCCGGCAGAACAAGGATACCCTCGCTATCAATTTGGAACGGTTCGGAAAAATTGGCTTCACCGGGGAAATCAATCATCAACATATCGCCGGGGCGTAAATTCACGATTTCGGACTCAAGAAACGGCAATGGGTTTGTGTATGCATCATAAACTGTGTCCTCAAGAAACGCTTTTTTCAAAGGACTGTAAATATCATCGGCCGCCCGCACCATATTGCCAAGAAAAAGGCATAATAATAGTACGACGAAGCATGAAATATTTTTGAAATGATTACTTATTTTTTTATGTTTTTGTCTCATTTTTACTCTCCCTAAAACGCCCATTATCTAGGTCTGTTTTTTCCCCATTTTTTCTTGTGCCTGCTTAATTCGGTCCTTGAGTTTCACAAGATTATGTTCTGTTTCCTTGTAAAAATGCCCCTCAAATTCACGCTCGACTAAAACCATATTCATATCTATTTCATGCATGAGTGCCGGATGATATTTGACTGCGCCGTTATGTTTGAGAATATGAATATCCTGCCGCGCATCTGTGATCTGTATTTCGATCAAAGATAATTGGTCACGTTCGTAATGCCAATGCACCACATGTGAGCGCGCCTCCGCCTTACCGCTGTGTCCGTGCTGAGGCCAATAAAAATTCGAGCACCCGGAACATAAGAATACAGCGGCGAGAGACCACTTAAGAGACTTTGAGGCGGAAGGATGGTTCAATCGTTTTAACATTATTCTTCCTCCTGCTCGGAGAACTCGGTTGTGATGGTCTTATCAACGCGCAAAGACTGAATAAGGCGCGCAGGTTGCCCATTCACACCACTAAGCACTAAAATGCGGTTTTGGGCTTTTAAACGTTTATACAAGAAGACGATGCTCCCTATCCCTGAGGAATCCATGAAATCTACACCGCCGAGATCCAGGATCAAGCGTCCCTTACTGTCATTGATGAGCATCTGAAAATCTTCTTCCAACGCTGACACAGTCTGAGCGTCAAAATATCCGGTAATGCAGAAATTTACATCCTGTTTTTCTAAGGCTTGAGCATTCACAATTATTCTCCCTTTATGGTTTGATAGAGAGAACATTGCAAAGGAGATGCCATACAGAATTTATAATTTTTCTTTTAAATATAGGCCGTTACAAGAATACACAGGGGCTCTCATTCTGAATTTCTTAAAATAAGAGTCACATTAAGAGAATCCTATGCGAATGACATGGTCTCGGTTTCTTTTCTCCATCCAGCAAATCTATAGAAACAAAGAGCAAGGATAGCAAAAAGCCCCGATCCAGCCAACGGCGCAGGTGCGGAATATGTTTCACCCGGACCAATCGCGTTTATCGGGATATAGCCACCTTCAATTTCAGCCTCTAGCTTTTGCATCAGCGCGACGGTGAAATCTGCAAAGTCTCCGGCCTGAAGGACAAAGGAGTCCGTTCCGCCAATCACATTTCCGGCAAACCAAGTCGTCAGGTCTTGATCCCCGACCTGCGCATAGTCATAAGTAATCGTCAGACCATTGATCGTATCAATACCGCCGTCTAGCGCATCATCACGCGCCTCAGAGGTCTCGCCGCCGGAAAACCACCAACTATCGCCATACATATAATCATAGCCATAGCCGTCACCAGACATATCAATGACGTTACGCGTACCGTTAAAACCGTTATCACTGAATAAAGCCGACCCATAATCGAGGGCTTCCGCGTTATAGGTTGCGCCTGTAAACGGCCTGTCCATGTTATAAAGCGTGTCAGCGTAGCTATTAATGCTGCTCATACTATCCAGCAATGTCCAGTCCGTCATGACTTGCTGCGTACTTTGGGACGACCACATAATCGTTTGTATGGCAATAGAGCCATAGTTTCCATCACTGGTATCAAGGATAGAGCTTTGAATATTACTATCTTGAAATGCATTAGAGTACCCACGCATTTGCAGATCATATTCTTGCGAAGAAATACTACCTGACGTGTCAATCAGAAGCTGAAGCTCTACATCGACATTATCATCCGCAAACGCCGGAGATAGTGATATACAGCATAAAATCGCCGCGCCGCTTAAGAATAAAAGTTTATTAGTCATGATACTTCTCCTTTTACGTTTTTTCATCTGTAGAGTTGGAACAATCTTCTACTGCATCTGTTTCTTTTTGGTCATCGTAACTCAGCCAAAACACAGCGGTGCAGATAGGTAAAACCAAGACGGCGAATACAAAAGATATCAGGTCAATCGTGAAACCTATAAGACTGATCATGATATTTCTCCCTTCGCAGACTTGTTGCTTAGAACAGGATAATCGTCTTCCGCATCCAGCATGCCCGGCTTGGAAAACACAATCCAAAGCGCTAAAAGCACAAGAGGCAACAACACAATCATCAGGGCTGTCATCAATATATCTTTCATAATTGTTACTCCTAACCCGGTAAAATTACCGATAAAAATCACTGACCACGACGTCCAATAACGACGCCGATGGTTTGATAAATAATCAGGGCATCACCCATGATCCAATTCTTAAAACCACTTAATGACAACGCGTAGGAATGGTCATACCCAACCTTGTTACGCACATCATCTATGCTCTCGTCATATCCATTATGAATTTGCGCCGGACCCGTAATACCGGGGCGCACGCCGTAATTACGCTCGGCAAAAAACGGGACTTCACGGCTCAGTTTTCCGTAGAGTTCAGGCCGCTCCGGACGCGGGCCGATAAGTGACATATCCCCAATCAGAACATTCCAAAACTGCGGCAATTCATCCAGCCGTGTTTTACGCATAAATCTTCCCATGCGCGTAATACGCGGATCATCCCTTTGCGCCCACACCGCGCCGGTCATTTTCTCGGCATCCTGTACCATGGTGCGGAATTTATACATTTGAAAAAAACTGCTAAAATACGGCGTAGAAAGACCTACGCGGGTTTGCCTGAACAGCACCGAACCGGGGCTGTCGAGTTTAATCACAATGGCAAGCAATGGAAATAATAGCGCCAGCACAGCTAGTCCGCCAAGCGCAGCACAAATATCAAAGGCGCGTTTACCAAAACGCACAGCCATAGGGGAATAAGCCGCCCCTGTATTTTCAATAGAAGCACGCGCCCATTTCCCTTTATGCTTACCTGTCGCGTAGCGATATAGGCCGATTAATCCGGCGATATGCCCGCTAACCAGATAATAAATGGCTTCAACGACCTGATGTTGCGGCAAGACCTGTTTGAACAGGGCAATGGCATAGATCAGTATCTGCGCCGCAGACCCAGCACAAAAAACACCGGAAACAAGGGCGCTTTGAGACTGGCTCAAAACGAGTGAACCAACCAGACACATCACGAGTAATATCGGCATAAAGGCGCGTAATGCTTTGCCGGAGAAAAAGCTTAGCGCTACACCGCCATGCTTGGGGCTTAGAAGATGTAATAAACGAAAGACCTGCTGCACATTGCCTGTAGCGATGCGAATACGACGATTAAAATCTTGTGCACCCTTTGCCGTCTCAAGCTCCAGCGCCATAATATCAGGCTCATAAATCCCTTTATATCCTTGCCCTAGAATCTCCATCGGCAAAATAAAATCATCGTTCACAGTGTCTTTGGCCAAGGAGGTAAAGAGTTTGCGGCGAAACAGATAGAAAGCACCATGGCAACCAATCGGACCGCCAAGCACGCTTTCACCCTGCTTTACACCTCGTTGGTAACGCCAATAGGTTTCTTCGCCAACAGAACCATATTCGGCAAAATCGTAAGTGCCGCCAACAAAGCCGATTTTCTCGTTTTCAAAATGCGCGGCTGCAATTAAAAGGGCATCAATAGAGAGCAAGGCAGACACATCGCTTAACGCTATAATACTGGATGTAAGCTCTGGAATAACCTTATTCAAAACCGCAATTTTTCCAATATTATTATCAGCTTCAATTAATTCCACATTCAAACTTTGGCAAAGATCAGAATAGATCGCGCCTTCCGCAGCAAGTGCCGTGTAATCACTGCAACCGTCACAATAAACAACAATTTTTAACTTATCAGACGGATAATCCAACATTGCCAGATTAATAATTTTATCCGCTATATAGTCTTCTTCATTATAAGCGGGAACAACAATGGTAATGCTGGGATAGTCTTTTGTTCTCGGCAAAGTAAGGCTCGTACTCTCCGCTACGTTCTTACGTAATGCTTTTAAAATCAGCGGAAAAATAGCGTGCGAATAAACGATTAGAAAACCGCTTATCAGCGTGATTACTAAAATGCCCGTTTCAAAATTTGTCAGCATCTCAAACATAGCTCATTTCCTTTACTTCTATTGGTTCCGATTGTTTTTCGGCTTGCGTATACAGCGTGTCGTAAACCATCGCGACATCATTCAAATCAAAATGTTTCAAAATAAACTGACGCGGCGACTGCTTTGTTTCTTGTGCCAAAGCCTGCTTTAATTTTCTGGCTAAATCCTGCGCATTTCCGGCTTCTGCCAACAGACCAGTATCTCGGCACAGCGCTTCACAGCATCCACCAACATCTGACAGAACCGCCGGAATGCCACAGCTCTGCGCTTCCAAAGGGGACAAAGGAAAGCCTTCATTAAGTGAGGGTAAGCAAAACACATCCAGACTGCGGTAAAAGCTGCGCATATCATCAACATGGCTCTGGAAATGCGTGCGGTCTTTAAGACCTAATTCAAGTGCGCAAGATTTAAGATCATCTTTCAAAGACCCGTCACCGGCAAAAGCGACATGCACATCGTCCGGTAAATATTGTAGCGCTTCTATCAAATAACGCTGCCCTTTCACCTCTTCCATACGCCCTGCGCAGCCGATAAGACGCACATTTTGTGGTAAATACTGGCAAAGGCGCGCCATACTTTTATCGCCTACAGAGAACTTATCCATATCAATGCCGTTATAAACCACACGCGGCAGCGGAGCGGCACATTGCTTGGCAACGCAGGTGCTGACATGATGTGCCACAGCCACGATGGATGGTTTTAACCATTTCATAATCCGGCTTTGCAGTTGCCCATTATCCTGTAAATGCCAGCCATCATGCTCGGTATGGATCAAGTTTTTAACACCAATCAGCCGCGCCGCCAGACCGCCATATATCATTGGGCCAATATGATGCGTATGAACGGCAAGCGGACGGTAACGTACAAAAACCATAACCAATTTGAATAATGTTAGCGGTGACAATCCTGCTTTTTTATTTATAAAATACAGGTGATCCCGATATGCATGCAGCAGAGGCCAATTCTCTAATGTCTCTTTTCTTGTGCCTTCCAGCGCAACAATGTGAAGGTCGCGACGACCACGCAATTGCTTGAGTAAATCCAGCGCCAGAACTTCAATTCCACCGGGGCGTAGATGCTGTACAATCAAGAAAACAGGGCGCTTGTTCTTTTTCATCATGATGCCACCTGCGCCTGTGTATTTTCATTCAACGTGTCCAAGTCGAGCAAGCCGGTAAGCGCATCAAACCCATGTGCCTGTTGCAACGACACACGTCCTATAACTGGCGCGTCCAAAATTCTGGCCAACTTGTCTATGGTATAAATGCGTGTATCTGCGACCTCTAAAACCGCACCCAAACCACAGCCCAGAAATCCTCCGGCAAAGACACCGGCAATTATATAAAGAATTAATGGATAGTTAGATGGTTTGGTTGGCTCAAACGGTGGGTCTATCATTTTCACCCTATCACTTTCCTCGAATTTTCCAAGCGCGCCCGTTACTTCGGCTAGTTGATGGCGGCTGGCAAGGTCTTCGTAAATTTTGCGTTTGACAGTAATGTCGCGATCCAGATTGGTTATCTCTTTTTCATGCTTACCGTAATTGCGTACTTTCAGATTATTACTTTCAAACTCTGCTTCCAGCGCCTTCACCTCTTCCTCAAGCCCTTGAATTTCATTCTCTACAGTCTGGAGCTGTTTAAGTTGTTCGACCAAAAGCGGCGCTTCACCGTTATCGGTTTCAATCATTGAAGCGCGATCCCAAAGGCGTTCAAGATCACCAATATTTATTTTTGCGGAACTGGCAATCGTGCGTGCGCGCTCACCTTCCAACGATTTAATGTTACGTTTTAGAGAGCGTATTTTAGAATGCTGGTCCGTATACCGTCCGCGCAACACTGCAAGCTCTCCCATCATGCTGACAAGCTGTTCTTCCAGACGGCCAATCACCGGATTTGTTTGGGACACGCGCTTACGTAAATTATCGTAACGAGCCTTTGCGCCTTTTAAAGCTATCTGCCGTCCGGAGAGTACATCCTTAATTTGTGTCATTCGAATGACATTGCGTGCATGTAGCTCCGGCAATTCACTGGCAAAATCGGATTTATAAGCAGCCAGTTTAGACTCAGACTCCAGCAAATCCTTCTCTCGTTTATGGAGCTCTTTTTCAAGAAAATCACGGGATTTATAAATGGAGTAACGCTGAGGCGCGATCACTCGTTCAACAAAACGCAAGATAATCAGATTGAGCGTCTCAACCATACCGTCAACCTTCGGCGCTTCATATTCAATGCGCACTAATTCATTACCAATCAAAGAAACCTTGAGTGCTTTGGATAACGTAGCAATTGCGATTTCTTTTGTCGCAAGATCTGATTCCTTTTCATCAATCATACCGCGCTTTACAGCGACTTCACCCAGAATATGGCGGCTATGGACAAGTGCCTTTAGGGCATCCATACGTTTTTTAAGATTTGTCTCGACCATTAAATCCTTAAGAAAAGGGTTTTGCATGGATGGTTCCTGAATAAGGATTGTTGCCGAAGTTTCAAATTTACGCGGCGTTGCAAGCCCTATAATCAAGCCAATAATCGGCATGATCAAGATTGGCAAGACAATCACATAACGCTGTCGCCAAGCCGCGTTTACAATAAAGAACAAGCGTTTGAAGACCAGATCACGCATTATTTTTCTTTCCTTTAATGACAATTTTAAGCGTATTACGCGGCAAAAATGGATCGAATTTTATGCTCACACGCACAAAATCATTCTTGAGTTGCCTACCAATTGCATTTGCCTTAGCCATGGCTTGTAGCGAGGCAAGCTGTATATCTTCAGCCTCGGCAACAGGGCCTATAGAAATTTCGGCAATAACGTTGTTTCCGGCATAAGCCCGTATGTGTTGTCTGATGTTACTCAAGGTTTGCTCATCAAACGGCAAAGCTATGACATCAAGAATTTCCGGCTTTATTGCTATACGAACCGGCTTTTTCAATGGCACAGGCGCGTTATTAAATGCAGGTGTAATTAAAGATACGGTTGTTATCGGTTCTTTAATTATGGCTGGGACTATGGCAGAGATTTTACTTTCACTCTCATCATCATCCAGACCAAGAAGAGAGGCCAACATAGATTTTACACTGACAGAGTTTTCACCGTCTTCACCCGCCTGATGGCCATTTTGAATATCCTTATCAATCAGGATTCTGGCCGTATCCGGCAGATAGTCCATTGCCATTTTCGAACCCATGGAGCACCCTTGCAGGCTGAATGAAAGACTGGCTATCATTACAATTTGACAATATCGCTTCAATTTTCTCATATCCTGTCTCATTTTGATAGAATTCCCCTTTATTTAACTCTAAAACTATATTTCCATAAATAATTGCAATGCACGTGCCAGACCTCTTTAAGAGCTTTCAGCTAAAGAGATAAGAGACACTTTTCGACTAACTCCGCCTTACAATCCCATGTGTGCTCTTGCATCGTAATATCAGGTTTTCGCGGCACAGAAGCTATGCGTCTCAGGCCATTGAGGATGGCGATAAGATCTTTCGCATTGCGCATAACATGCACATTTTTTCGATAAGGTATTAATGCTGGAAAATCCGTACTGGCAACGGGCTGTCCGGCGGAAAGGTATTCTTTCAACTTCAAGGGATTGCAGGAGCGAATTTGTTCGCAATCTTTGAAAGGCAACAGGGATATTTGCCAATGCTGGACATATGCTGGTAATTCATGATGAGGCCTTGGCCCTAATAACTTTATATTCTCAAGTGTTTTAAGTGCGGCTACATCAATATGCACATCGCCGATAAAAACAAACATCCAGTCTGGGCATGCTTGAGCAGCCTGCACAATAATCTCCAAATCAAGCCAATCATGGATAGAACCATAAAACCCTGCAATAAAAGGATAATCCGGCAAATCAAGCGCACGCGGCGCATCTTCAGCAAACAGTTCATAATCAACGCCGTGTTCAATTAAAACAGTTTTATCTGCTGGAAAACGATTTTGTAATGCTTCACTGGCTGTAATAATCAGATCAGCGCGCGTGGCCAAACGCTCTTCCATCTTTCCAACAGGTCCGTGATCTACACCGGAAAGCGCCCGAAAATCATCGCCGCAGTAATAAACGACCTTATGGTTTGGATAATTATCAATCGCATCAATTGCACTGGGCATAGATGCCCAAAGGATTGGCATTTCGAAATTATTCTCTTTAATGATGCTTTCAACTTGCTTACCCAAAAGATGCCGATTTAAAAATGAGGCTAACGGATTGCCCGGCCAAGATATGGCACGCGGGTGAATGATATGAGGCGCATCTTTGTGTGTATCATCCACGTGCTTATCAGGCACTTTTTTACGCAGCATATTTTTGATCTTGCTACAGGCGCGTTTGAAATCCCGTACGTTAATTCTCGGACGACGCAACCCCAAAGAATTAACCCAAACGATATCATGATCAGGCATCAAACGCTTAATGATATGCTGGGTTGAGCTGGGGTGTGCGCCCCAATCTTCACCAAAAACAATCATCTCAAGGCGTTTATATCTCGGGGTTAGGTTCGTATCAAGCATCATATTATGATTCCTCATCGCGCTTTACTCTACCGTTACCGATTTCGCTAAATTCCGTGGTTTATCAATATCGCAGCCACGCGCCAAAGCAACATAGTAGGATAAAAGTTGCAGCGGCAGGACATAGAGAAACGGTACAAGAAATTCATGACATTCCGGCATTTCAATCGTTGCTATCATCTCGAAGTCAGCTTTTTTAATTGTTGCCCGATCACTGATCAAAATAATCTGACCGCCTCTGGCTTGTACTTCCTTGATATTGGATAATGTTTTTTCAGCCAGTTCACCCGGTGGCGCCACAGCAATCACAGGCATTTTTTCATCAACCAGAGCAATCGGGCCATGTTTCAGTTCACCTGCACTGATGCCTTCCGCATGAATATAGGAAATTTCTTTGAGTTTTAGCGCCCCTTCCAATGCCAGCGGATAACCAATACCGCGTCCGATAAATATTGAAGATACGGCGTTGCCCAGTGCTTCACCAATATCTTCATACACATCGCATGCACTTAAAATTTCCTGCGCTTTATAAGGCACAAGCTTAAGAGCAGCAGTCAACCCTCGCTCGGCATTTTTGCCAAGAACACCACGCGCACGTCCTGCGCGAATGACCAGCATCGCCAACGCGGCAAGCTGCGCCGTAAAAGCCTTGGTCGAAGCCACGCCGATCTCCGGACCTGCCTCGATCAGGATCACTTGATCAGACGCTCTGGCAATCGTACTTTCCGGCACATTGACAAGGCTTATAATCTTTTGATTTCTTTCCTTGGCGTACTCTAATGCAGCAAACGTATCGGCCGTTTCACCGGATTGCGAGATAAACAATGCCGCGCCATGTTCCGGCAAAGGCGCCTTGCGGTAACGAAACTCCGAGGCAATATCTATCTCGACCGTTAAATTCGCATAACGCTCGAACCAATATTTTGCAACATGTCCCGCATAAAAAGACGTGCCACAGGCAACAATACGCAAGGCTGACAGGTTTTTAAAATCAATATCCGCTGCCTCATGCACTTTTTGCGACCCAAGGTTCGTCTCTACAATATCAAGTAACATTTCTGGCTGTTCGTGAATTTCCTTGAGCATATAATGCGCATACGCCCCCTTATCAGCAGCAGCAGCCTTGATCGATGACACCCGAACTTCACGGGTTACAAGTCTTTCATTGATATCGTAAATATTGACTTTATTCTGGGAAATAACCGCGAAATCACCATCCGCCAGATAAGAAACCCGATTGGTCATCGGCGCCAGTGCCATCGCATCCGAGGCAACATACATTGCGTTCTCGCCATGCCCAATTGCAAGCGGGCTGCCCTTACGGGTCGCACAAAAGAATTCATCCTCGCCCTCAAATAAAATACCAAGCGCATATGATCCTTTTAAAAGATTAACAGCCCCCATTGCCGCAGCCTCAGGGCTTAACACGCCGGATTCCATAAACAAGGAAATTAAATGCGGGATGACTTCACTGTCCGTATCACTCACAAATTTATATCCCTCGCATTCTAAATTCTCACGAAGAGCTTCATAATTTTCGATAATGCCGTTATGAACAACTGTTACTTTATGGCTTGAATGGGGATGTGCATTTGTTGCTGTTGGCGCGCCGTGAGTGGCCCAACGCGTATGAGCAATACCAACGCGCCCTTCAATCGGGTTTTCAAGCAAAGCACTTTTTAAACTATCCAGTGCTCCCTCGGTTTTACATGCGTGAATTTTATTATCTTTTACAATCGCAATACCGGCAGAATCATACCCGCGATATTCCAGACGCTCTAACCCACCAATCAGGTCACTGACAACTTTTGATCCGTTAATAACACCAACAATTCCACACATAATTAAATTCTCCATTCTACAATTAATGATGTTGATAATTGCAAAGAATGTGCCGAACAAATATACAACAAAATCAATGGATTAAAATATAGCCATGATAGACATATATTGTTATTTCTCAATTTGAGAAACAATTTGGCGAAGTGCCAGAGATAAACCGAACATAATATAAAATGGCCAGATGAACCCCATGGTCAAAAAAGTACCTGAAGCACAAAACCCTGCAAACCCAGCGAGAAGTGCCTTAGCCATCGCGTAAAGATAGGGGTGATCCGGCAAGACTTTCAGTATCGTAATCGCGTGCATCATGTTACGCACACTGATAACAACCAAACTAACAAACAGACTAAACCCCAGAAATCCCGTCTCGGCCAGAACACCGAACCACGTGCTGTGCACTGCATGATTTTTTCCATCCCAGTAATGAGAGTAATCCCAATAATTATAGACAAAATTGTTGATTCCAACACCTGTCAGTGGATTATGTACCGCCATCCAGAACGCAGCTTCCCAAGCATAAAGACGGCCTTTTGCTGATTCATCCATACCAACTTCATGCGCGCCGCCCGAAGCACGCTCATCAATACCTGCAATCGCAAAAAGAATAGTCGCGCCAAGTAAACCACCAATAATCAAAAGCGTTTTAGATGGCACTTTATACCATGCAAAAACACCTGCTACCGCCAGAATACCAAGCAAGCCACCGCGACTTTGCGTTGCCAAAATAGACACAAACATAAGCACAATCGTCGTTATTCCCAGCACACGGTCATGCCATTTAATCTTGGGGCTCATCACATAAGAGAGGCCAAACGCCGCCGGAAAAAGTAAAACAAGTGCCAGATCATTCGGATCACCAAGCATAGAGCCAATATCCCGCCCTATAGTAGCGCGCGTCCCTTCAACAAGACCGATGCCGTTCATGGAATTATAAAGCGTAATTAAAGCCACCATAATACCGGAGCTGCAAATAAGGCGGCTCGCCATTTTAAATTCTCGTAAGCTTTGTGTCATCCAAGCAATGGCCAGCACAATAATTGCTATTTTTGCATACGTCCCCGTTAGAGAATCAAACGCCACAGCACGGTTGGTGGCAAGGACAGCTCCCATGACAACGACAATAAAGAAGACGGCAAAAATGCTAAGCTCTCTCGTCCAGAAGATTTTTATTTTGCCGGAAAATATATTCCAGCCCAGCGCGGTAAAACTAGCCATAGCCAACAACACGGGTAATCGAAACGGCATCAAAAACGGAAAAATCTCATGAATGCGGAAGAACGAGAAAATAATAAAACCCAGCACCACCAAAAATGCATTATTGAATATCAAGATTGCGGCAATCGGCATCAACCCAAGCATAAGAGGAATAAACATATATCCGCCCATCTTCCACAGCGCAGCAATAACGACGCACGCACTTACAGCCAGAACGGCCTGCCCCCCTGAAGAATATAGTGATATGTGAGGCACTTTTATAAGCTGCATTTTTTCGCCTCCATATTTATAACTGATTTTAAAGGCGGAAGCAGACCCACATACAAGGCATAAAGAACGATAATACAAAATCCCGTTCCGCCTATTGCGATATGTGATAACAAGTCAAATCCTTGTGCCAATATACCAACCACAATAAGCGTCAAAACGGCAAGACCGCTCAGCGCAAGGCCTCTATAAGGCAACGGCGCAATACGCTGAGATAAAACCAGCGTGACTGCGAAGCGCAGGCTTAATGCCATTGCTGTCGCGCCAATCGCGCCCCATGCTGCAAAATGTGGAATTAGGATGAGATAACCAGCTAAAGCAATGCCCGCCGCGCTCATATCAATAATCGCCGGCCACTTGGTGACCTTCACATTATAAATTCCGATATTCATCAGCAAGGTTGCGGCATGAATGCCTGTCAACGCACAGAGGAAAGGCACATAAGCAATGGCATCGTGATAGGCCACCGGAGTCATAATTATAATCGCCAATGGTGCGCCTGTTGAAATACAGACGACAGACAAGGCGACAATCATTAATCCGGTTGAAATGTTTTTAGCGCACCGCGCCGCGCCATTACGCATATTCAAAATTTCAAAACGTTTCGGGTTCCACCAAAGTTCGAAGGGCTGTACTAAAAGTGCTGTGAGTAATCCAAACTTTGCCGCCAACGCATATTTGGCCATTACCTCAGGCCCCGCAGCATCGGCAAGTATCCAGCGATCAAAGCTCCCCAGAACAAATCCGGCCAGACCGGTCAAGATCAAAGGAGAGCCATAGAGAAAAAACTTTCTCCACTGCTTCAAATCAAAAGATGCGCCATGATCGCGGAGAAAATCAATCGAGGTTTTTATCGCCCAGAATAATGACGCGATCGCGCCCGCAGCCATAACGCCGGTTACACCAAACCCAGTATAAAGCAGCGCTACAGATAATCCGGCCTGCATCACGACACGCCCTGTGGTGGCACTAAAATATGCACCCGCATCATCCTTCATACGGTACCAACATAGCGGAATGAGAAGGCAGGTAGATACGCTTAGACTAAGCAGGATAAAACGCGTTTGCCAAAGACTTACATCGCCGGGTAAAAAACCACCAATCAACGGCGCGAAGAGTTGCAGCAAGATTGTACTCACCACACAGATAAGCAAGGCCATGCCAAAAATATTGGCAGCAACGCGGCTTTTCTCGTCTGCTGTTTTGGCTTCACCGTAGAATTTAAACAGCGAATCACTCAGGCCCATAATTAAAACCACGCTGAGTAAATCCGCTAAAGTTTGCAAAATATCCAAACGTCCGTAATCGGCAGGTTCCAGAAAATGCGTAAAAACCGGAATCATCAAGAACCCAACCCCTTTGGAGAAAAAAAGAGCCAGAGCATATAGCATGCTCTGGCGCAGAGAGAGGGGAATGAAACCAAAAAACTTACTGTAAAAACGATCTTTCATATTCTTTGGTGTACTTTTCATCCATCATCCCTTTTTGAGTTTGGGTCTTAGGGTGGGTTAAACATTTAAAAACTGCATATATTCTCATTTTAATTCTCATTTTGTCTAAAAACACATCCCAAACCCATGTTTTCGACATTTATATAGTTTAAATTGCAAAACATAGGCCAGTCTTTTTGATTAAACTGGTGAGCAATAAAAGCGCTAAACTAATCAACCCACCTCCGGCCAACGGCGCCGGCGCGGAATAAACCTCAATATTCGTACCCGCCATTGCTCCCGTTGGATCAGAGCGCACCAAAAAGACCGCATCATTAAAGTCATCGTCACTGCCGTAAAGTCGATGAAGGTCTTCAAACCCCATGATCAGGGTGTTCCGATCCTCGGATTCAAAGGCTAGAGCGACATGCCGCGTGTTATAATCCACGGTATCAATAGTTGCGCCAGAATCATTTTCAGGGTTAAGAAAATCAAGTGAATAATAAGTATTAGGATCTCCAGCCGTTCCATCCCAACCATCCACCGTGCCTACACTGCCATAGTCATTCCAGGCATTAGCGGCTAAAAAGAAACCAATATTTGTACCGGCATCAAAAACCGTTCCATCTGTGATTTCCCAGCTGTCTTCGGTGAAGGCAAACGATCCGCCGCCAAACACATAGGTATCCCCCTGATTTAGCAATCCGCCACTGCCTAATTTAGAAGAATTTGGAAAAACCATACTAGCGCTTACACCACCAACAGAGCCAATCTCGCTGGTTGAAATCCTGCCGGAATTATCTGTATCTATATCTCCAAAACTCAAACCGGAAAAACTGTCATTTGTGTAGGAAAAATACCCCAGAGAATTACGATAGCCCGCCCCTTCATCAATAAAAGTAATGGAAAGCTGTGAATCTAAACCCAGACTAATATTGGGATCATAAGCTTGATTGAGGAAGTTTGGATCAATTTGCCCGCGTTCCTCTGGCAGAGCATCAGTAATGGTTTGCAAAAGTTCCGGCGATACAGAGTGATTCTCTACGCTTGCCGGTACTTCATCCAGATAATTTTGCGCCAAAGCATTTTCGCCGCCATAGAACACCAAAATTGCTGAACATGAGCTCATAAATAGAATTTTTTTCATATTTTGATTCTCACTTTGTTAAAAACAGGGTCAAAATCCATAGACAGTTAGGAGCGTTGCAAGTTTTATTCCGCAGCATTTAAGATAATTCCGGATATGTTTTGTTTGGCATGCGTAAAATTCTTACGTATTTTCAAGAATGGTTTTTCAATCACGTAGAATGAGAAAATCGCAAACATGAAGGTCAGAACAATGTTCATAGGCCAGATCGCATACCAATCTCTAACCCATGAATTCAGGAATGGCTCCTGCCAAAGATAGAGGGAATAGCTCAAGCCGCCGAGCCAAATGGCAGGTGCGCAGTTCAGTACCTTAAAAGGAAGCCCTTTGCGCACATTCATGAATCTCCAAATTATTGCAGCAGCGCATAAATTAATGACACTCTGCCCAATAATATAAAACATGGCCGGACTGAACTTCATCATGATGAGGGGAATAACAAACATAGAGAGTGGCACGCAATAAAACCAAATACTTTTGAACCATCTGTTAATCCACGGGGGCATATCCCGCCCGCCCTTATAGAAATAAGCCAGTACACATCCGGTCGCCAGCGCATCCGCAACAGCCTGAAATTCACGGGTCATCGCAGAGGGCGGAGCCTCAAACCCATACCACATCACGGCTCTGATAAACGGCACAGTGCACACGACAATCACCGCAATTTTACGCGCATCCAGCTTTCCTATGAACAAAAGCACCAACGGCCACAGCAGATAAAATTGCTCCTCAACCGCCAGCGACCATGTGTGGTTCAGCCACCATGCGCGCTCATGATGGTAATTCATCGTATAGGTCGCAGCATGGAACAAATCCCCCTTCCACAGCTCAATCCAGCCCAAATAATGCGCCGCCGCCATGCAAGCCACGAAGAAATAAAAGGCAGGAAACAAACGGAACGTACGCCGGATATAGAATTGTTTTAAATTGATAGAACCGGTTTTCTCACGCTCTATCAGCAACAAATACGTAATCAAGAAACCGGAAATCACGAAGAATATCTTCACGCCAAAATTGCCAAGACTATGTAACGGCAAGAGGAAATCCGGCGCGCCAACCGTACCCGCAATATGCCCGATACAAACCAATATAATTGAAAAAGCCCGTAAACCATCGAGCGAAGGAAGTCTATTTTGCAAGCTCATAGTCTGTCCTTACCTTTTACAATGCCCAAAACGACGGATGGCTAATACAGGGCTTATGCCCCCATCACTTAATCCGGCAATACGCTTCACAGCATTAATTTTCTGAAAAAGCCATAAATCCAGAGTGGGAAAGTCATCGTATATTTCACCATCAAGCGAATAAAATACCGAACCCATCCTGTAATCTCGATATATGGCCTGCCGGGAAAACAGGTCAACAGCCTCACTGTTGCGGTACATCGGACTAATCAGCAAACCGCCATCACAGGTTTTGTGACGATAAACATGCGCGGTAAACGAGCCTTCATTATTTAGATCAAACATCTCGGCAGGCATTAAACCACGCGCGCTCATATATTGTGTTAGAAGCTCGATTTCGCGTTGATCAGAACGCTCAACATTATTACGTCCGGTCATTTTCAAAGCTATGCCGGAGACACCGATAAACAGAAGCAATGAAATAAGTATGTATCTACACCACATATGCCTTACCCCCGTGCTTACGTTCTTCAAGGTAAACAGATAGAAATGCCATGCCCAGCGCCACCAGTAAAATCAAGGCATTGACGATATCTGCGCCCAGCCCGTCATGATAAAAGAAATACTGTTCCTGTGAGAGTGTCATCAGTGACAAACGGCTGATATTAATGCCCATAACAATGATGGTGAGCGGGACAATATATAGCGTCAAAGCCGCGCGATAGCACAACATTTGCGTACGTACCACAGTAAACCACAGCAAGAATGCCAGCGATATATTAGTGAAGGAGGCACACCCCGTCATAATCAACAACTCATGCCCGCCAGCACCAATAATGATATTACCCTGCCGAGTTGCTTCAGACGAGACCATGCTTAACAGGGACAAGGTCGCCATCGCATCGAATTGCAATAACGCATCAGCAGACAGCTTCAGACAAATATCAGATACCGGCACGCGCAGCGCAACAGCAAGCATAATCAGGCAGGAATTTCGCCCAAATGTCACGCTTTGAAACACAAAAAATCCGCAATATCCCGCAAAGATCGACAAAGCAATCCAGCTCATAAACGCACTGGGGATCAGCAATAAGACCATCGTCAGAAATGCCATGGCCCAGTCATTGCGGCTGGCTTTTTGATCCGAGTATTTACGCAAAAGATCAAAGCTGCAATAAATCCCGAACCAGACGATAAAACTGATTCCGAACCCGCCAATAAGACTATCAACAAAACCAAACTCGATAACATGTTCACGGACAGGCCGGATCATGGCATTAACCAGCCCCAGTGCAAAAACAATGCTGAACAGTTTAAGGCGCGGCATAGGACGTGCTTTCTATTTTTAATTCAGCCTTTACCGTAAGTGCATCATAGAGATCTAGAAAACTAGAAATAAGTGCGTGCTGGCTATAATGTTCTTTGATCGTTTTTCGCGCATATTTACCGCAGGCTTTGGCGCGAGGAATTATTAAGCGCCGTAGAACAACTTCCATATCCTGCGCATTGACCTGACGTTCTGCAGGCAAGGGTAATACCCAGCCATTCACATTGTGATCAATAAGCTTTGGCAACGCGCCTGCGCCATAAGCCAGAACCGGAACGCCATAAGCCATCGCCTCAAGTGCAGCCATTGGTAAACCTTCCTTACGCGAGGGCATGCATAAGATATCTATGGTCTTCCATGCTGGTTCCATGTCCTGCACATGACCGTGAAATTTAACATTGTGAGGGGCAAGACATTTTAAATCTGCTTTCATCGGTCCATCACCAAATATATGAAAGATCATTTCAGGAAAACATGATGCTAAATCAATAAAACGATCCGGTGCTTTCTCATGGCTTAGACGACCGACAAAACCAATATTTTGAATACGGTTGATACTTTTATGATGCGGTGGCAAGGGTACAAAATTATCAATGACCTGCGGCTCGCCTGTCAAAGTTTGTGCAATGAATTCATTCACAGCCACAGGCTGGCTTAGAAATGCTGTTCTGCGATCCAGAGTCGTGTAAAGTTTTAACCTCAACGTTTCACAATCGCCAGCGTGATAACTGGATATCGTCGGAATATCATAGAGCTTACCCGCAAGTCTTGATACGAGATTACCTTTATAGCCATGGCTATGAATGGCACTGGGTCTGAACATACGCACATGTTTCATAAAATCCACGATGCCTGCGCATTTCATATAAGGAATATTCTTGTCCCGTAGTTTTTGCTCAAGCGGATGCAAGCCGTAATCATTCATAAACACGACACAAACATGGCGTTGTTTTTGAACCAAGGCACTGGCCAAATAAAATATATGGCCTTCAATACCACCATAGGCACGACTGTCGACCACCTGCCATATCTGGTTTGTATAATTACGATTTTTCATAAGCCCTCTTCCTTTGCTTTCAACAGAGAGGTGCAAAAGCAATGCCGAAGCAAAACCATTGAAAAGGCTTGGTTTTTCAAAACCGGAATGCCTATTTCTCGCAACATAAGAGTCAAAACGACAAAAAGCAGGCTGATTGTAAACCTGAAAAAGGCTTAACGCCTTGATATTTCATTCAAACGTGATCGGCACGATATTTGCCATATAAACAGTAAAGGAGACTGTTATGACAAAATACTGTGTGACTGGTGGTTGCGGATTTATTGGCTCTAACTTGACAGATGCCCTGATTGCCGCAGGGTATGAAGTGGTCGTTTTGGATAATTTATCGACAGGAAAAACAGAAAACCTGCACCCAAGAGCCGAATTAGTTATTGGTGACATACGCACTCCCGAGGATGTCGCGCAAGCCATGGATAGCGTCGACGGATGTTTTCATCTGGCAGCGATTGCCTCGGTACAAAAATCTAATGAAGAATGGTCGCTAACACACCAAACGAACCTCACTGGCACAATCAATATTTTCGAGGCCGCAGCACATGCAAAAAATGGTAAGGCCGTACCTGTGATGTTTGCTTCTTCTGCCGCCATATATGGTGATAATGCCTGTGTGCCATTATCCGAAGCGGAACGCCCCGGCCCGATTACGGCTTATGGCGCGGATAAACTCGGTTGTGAGTTACATGGCCGCATCGCTAACCTGGTTCATAAAGTGCCCAATTACGGGTTTCGCTTTTTCAATGTTTACGGCCCACGGCAAGATCCAAAATCACCCTATTCCGGCGTCATATCAATTTTTGCCGATTGCATTTTAAATCAGAAAACCATCCATATTTTCGGGGATGGATCGCAAACACGTGATTTCATCTATGTCGGTGATGTTATTCGTTTTTTGATGACCGGCATGAAGTCCTGTCACAACGAACATGATATTTTCAATGTGTGCACCGGCGTTCAGACAACGATTAAAGAGCTGGCCAATACCATGATTAACATTACATCATCCGATCCAGACATAGAACATTTTCCCGCTCGCGTTGGTGATATCCACCTCTCCCTCGGCTCACCGGATAAAATTGAACGCACTTTTCACATTAAAGCCGAGACTCGTATCGGGGAAGGCTTAGAGGCTGTCCTCTCTCATATGATGCACGACATGAATATAAACCTCGTAAATACAACAAAAGGAGATAGCCATGCTCACACCTGAACACTATATCAGACCGGAAACCAGCACAAAAAAACAGATGGCCTTTTTGGTCAATGACAACTTACTGGCTGAAGCTATGCTGGTACGGCTGCAAAAAAATGGTTTCCACGTCAACATCTATCATACAATTAAAGCCCTTAAATCCGCCATAGAAAACGGGGCGGCTTATCCGGCTGCGCTTGTTATAGATATGGATCATTTCGATTTCATCGACCTTCCTGTGACGCAGGATACCCAAGACCTGAAAATTTTCGCCATTAGCAGCAAGAATGATATGGCGACACGGCTGAAAGCTGTTAAGGCGAACGTAAGCGCTTTTATTCTAAAGCCACTTGATGCGAATGAATTAAGCAAAAAAATTGCGAAAGCCTTTGGGCTGGAAAAACAAACGATACATGATGTTTTGATTGTTGATGATGACCCGTTAACACTAAAATTATGCCAAAAATTTTTAGAACCGGAAAACATCCGTCTGCGCTTTGTGGAAAGCCCAATGAACACACTGGAAGAACTCGAGCATCATAAACCTAATTTGATTTTATTGGATTACTATATGCCCGATGCAAATGGTCTTGATATCAATCGGGTTATTCGCCAAATTTACAGCACATCGGAAATTCCGATATTGTTTATGACCGGCTCTAAAGATTCAAAAATATTATCAGAACTTCGTAAAGAATCTCATTTTGAGCCAATCTCAAAACCTGTCAGCCAAGGCGGCCTCGTTGAAAAAGTACTCGCTGTCATCACATAGGTAACGGTATAGCGTCCCAAATTTCGCGCACCTGATCAGCCAATGTTGTGGAATCAAAGGGCTTTGGGATAACATCCACCGCACCCAGTGCAATCAAACGCTCAACCTCATCAGGCTGACATTTAGCTGTCATGAAAATAATGGGAATATCCGCCACAGGATGCGGCGTTAAAGCCCTTATCGCGCAAAGCATTTGCGGCCCATCCATTTGCGGCATCATCACATCAAGCATAATCAAATCCGGTAAACCCTCCTCTGCAAGTGAGCCCAGATAATCAAGCGCCCGCTGTCCGGAAGGCTTTGACGTTACATCAAACCCACCTTTTTTTTTAAGGACTAAGGCACCCACCATCCGGATGTCATCATCGTCATCAACTGTAAGTATCGTTTTAAGCGGCTTCGTCATTATCTTCTCCTTCTTCTGTAGGGGTATCATAGCAAGGTAAATCTATATAAAATGTGGTGCCTTCTCCGGTTTTTGTTTCAAAATCAATTTCGCCGGCATGAGCCTCAATAATTTTTTTACTGATATAAAGCCCCAGACCTGTGCCCGGTAATGCCCGCACGTCCGATGAATCCTCCTGCGCAAATTTGATAAAAAGCCGTTTCTGGAAGTTCTCTGAAATACCATCACCATAATCCCGAATAGCAATACGTACGATATACTCTCCCAAATCAATAATTTGTGCACTGATATCTACCTGTTTTGAAGACTTTGAAAATTTAGCAGCATTCGATAAAAGATTGGCAAAGACCTGTATCATTCTCTGTTTATCAACGCGGATATAAGTATCCGGCAAATCATCGGCAATAACAAATTCAACGCCATATTTTTCACCATAAGCTTTATTAAGCTGCGCGCCCTGCTGCACAATATCTGTAAGCTTGTAATAATCAGGATAAAAGCGCATCTCGCCCGCCTCCAGTTTTTCAGTATCTAAAATATCATCAACCAAAAACTTTAAGCGCTCACTATTACGATAGGCCACAGATAGCAGCTCTTTCTCTTCTGAATCTGGATCTCCCTCATAAAACTCATTGATCAGACCAAGCGAGCCGTGAATAGAAGTTAAGGGGGTTCGTAACTCATGACTAACCGTTGAAATAAATTCCTTTTTCATCGCTTCAACGCGTTTGCGGTTCGTAATGTCATTTTGGATACCCACGTAATATTTCAAGCTACCGTCATGGGCAAAAATGGGATTAATGCTGAGCTCATTCCAAAAAGTTTCACCGTTTTTTCTGTAGTTAAGGATTTCAACTCTAATGGATTTCTGATCACTAATGGCTTCGGATATGGCCTTCACAACAGTTGGATCTGTCTCTGGACCTTGCATGAAATCGCAGCTAAACCCCAATACTTCTTCCATAGAGCGGCCGGAAAGTTCTATGAAAGACTGATTGCAAAAAATAAGAGGGTGATGTCTTTGCCTCCCATCACTGATTGTCACGCCCAGATCAATTTCCTCAATGGCTCTTGCCATCAGTATATTTTGTTCCGCGAGTTCCAGTATTTCTTTTTCCTGCCTCTTGCGATCCACAATATCTGTCGCCGTAATAATAAAGCCAGTAACCTCGCCCTTTTTATTTTTTAAAGATGTCGTTGATAGAATATAAGGCTTCGTATCCGTATCGTTGTTTATGATCCGCATTTCCATTTCATGCGTACCATATTTTTTTGGCAAATAGAAAAAGGTATCGCACGCATTTTTCGGCATATAAGCAAAATGCGATATCAGCTCTACTTGATGTTTCTCAAGATCCGCATGAAGAATCGCATCCTGAAAATAATCAGGTAACGCACCTTCCGAATTTTCAAACATAGAAAGAACCGGATCATTCGTTCTGACAATACGTCCATCCGCATCCACCACAAAAACAGGCAACGGCATACCGTCAAAAAGCATATCAATATATTCTTTAGAAACTGTTGTATCCTGAAGATTTTCAGCCATATCGTTATAGGAATGTTCAAGATAAGCCAGCTCTTTGATCGCGCTTACTTCAATACGTTTTGATAAATCTTTTTCTGCGCGCAGAGTTTCTATTTGCTTTGCAACAGTGCCTAACACGCGAGCGGCCATTCTTCCGGACAAGCTAACGGATAACAAAATCCCGCCTAAGGAAATGACGATAAATGCGATAAGGGCATATTGCACATCCAAGACGGCTTGAAATACGACCTTGCTCTCTTGTTTAAAGACGACAAACAAGTCAGAAGACCCATAAATCGGTTTTTGAGAGAAAACCCAATCCTTAAAGAGGTTTTTATTGTATTTCTTACCAATCTGGAAATAATCCTGCCCGGGCGAGGAAAAGATGACATGACTATTCGTATCAATCACGCTCATATACCCACTGGCAGAAGAAACCTCCATAAAACTGACGAGCATCGATGCATCAAGTAATAAAACCATAGCGCCCTCAGGCAGGCCATTAATGATAACAGGCTCGGCCATAATCAATCCCTTATAAGAAATTGCTTCATAACTTTGGCCCTCTAACACATTGCTCAACCAGCTTTCATCCATTTTCAGAGATGTCTTAATATTATTGGTCGCCAGAACCTTCCCCTGAAAATCAAGAAATATAATATGACCATCACCTTTCGGGCCGGGGACGCGCAAGTTTTTGATAAGCTGCGGGATGTATTCTCCGGCTCCTCTGGGATCAACCAGTGAATTTACAACCATCCCGTTTCGCGCCAAGTTTTGAAGCCATTTTTCCATTATCTGAATGCGGCTATCTAATGTTTGTTGCGCAAAAGATAGCTCGGTCTCAATGGCATCATGTTGCTGTTCTTTGATTGTACGATAGGTAAATTCATAGGTTATAAAAAAAGCACTCAACAAGACTGGCACAACAAACGGCAAAATGCGCTTGAACATGTAGCGCAAGATTGTCGTTGTATGCTGTGCTTCTCTCATATACCCGCCTCTCTATTTTACGTGAATAATTCCACCGACGCGATCATAGCGATAAAGACCAAAATCAGAGATATCCAACGCCTCATGATCGGTTGTAGTGAAAGGAAATTTATAGGTTTTAATTAAGCCGTCATAATGCTCGATATTTTGTAATGCCAGCCAAACCTCATCACGAGTCATCACGTTTGTTTTCTGCAGGGCTTTTGCAAAAATATGGGTGAGGTCATAGCTATGTGCTGTTCCCACAGGCGCTGGAAAATCACGCGCCGTTTCACAAGGCCCAAACATTGCGCAATATTTTTCTTTAAACACATCGGCATTCTTATGATCCAAAGACCATGTTTGCAGGAAAGATAGGTCAACATGACTTAATGCCTCCCCCGCAAATTCAGGGAAGTTCCCCGAGGCAACGCCCCAATGCGAAATCACAGGTGGGCGTTTATCCTCCGGCAATTTGGCCAGTGCTTTTATAAATTCTGCACCTTCCGTAATATTGGCAACCAAAATAATGACATCAGTATTATGGTTTAAAAGCTCTTCGACACGGATTTTAAAATCAGCCTCTTTATCTCCCCAGAAAAACCAATCGGTAAAATCAATTTTGATACCGGATGCTGCCAATTCCTTAACCAAAGCCTTGTGATTGGATCGCCCCCAGCCTGTTTTTTCCAAAAACAGCACGATGTTTTCATAGCCGCGTTTCTTAGCTTCCTGAATAAAAAACGGCGCCGCATATTCATCACGCACTGACAGACGAAACACATAATTAGGATCATAACCATTATCCACAATTGGCGTTCCTGCCGCCCAAGCGCCAAGATACGGAATTTTAAGTTCATGAATTTTGGGGAGTTGCTCCAAAGCAACAGGCGTATGCACACCGCCAATAATTGCCAGAATGTCCTCATCTCCAGCAATTTGTTCAATGTTATAAATCCCGCGAGCTGGATTAGCACGGTGATCAAAAATCTTCAATCCCAACATCGTACCGTTCACACCACCAGCGGCGTTAATCTCTTTAAGAGCAAGTTCGATGCCGCGTTTTAGAGATTCCCCAGCGTCTTTCGTATTGCCCGACATATCAGCATCCAGTGCCAGATATTTCATCGGCGCATCCGTGACCTCGGCATGCGCACCCGGTATCCATACTAAACTCAAAATGAGACACAATATGACAGTGAAAAACCAAGCCCCCCACACGCACGACCTTATTAACATATTGATTATATACACATTTCTAAACATATCGCACGCAGTCCTTCGCATTTATCATTTCTTATAGAATAAATAAAGCAAAGATCATGCCTATGTATTACACGTGCATTTCCTCTGGAAAACCAACTAAAAGTATATCAAGATACACAGCATGACATATGCGCGCCTTTCGTTTTATTTCTTCGCTTTATTATGCGGTATTACCTCTTTTGGTTTTCAAACCGCTTGGGCCGATGATCTAATCCAGTTCCACACCACCAATATTCAAATTTTACGCGGCAACCATTATGAATTAGGGCCAAAAAAACGCACGATCATAACGCTGGAACATGCAAGCGGGTGGAGTGTCGGAGATCTTTATGCATTCTGTGACCTCTCCCTCAAGGAAGGGGACAGTAATGATGATCTTTATTGTGAATTTACCCCGCGCCTGTCATGGAACAAAATCACTGGCAAAAATGTGTCTTATGGCATTCTCAAGGATATCTTACTCGCAGCCCAAACTGAACAAGGCGAAGATGGTCTCGCGCGCTATAGCTACGGGATCGGCATTGATCTTAACCTTCCCTATTTTAAATTTTTCAAGGTCAACAGCTTCATCCGCAATAATCCGGATCGAAAGGATAAAACGTTTCAAATTTACACAGCCTGGAGCTTGCCGTTTGAAGCCGCTGACGCAAAATTCGTTTTTGAAGGATTTGCCGATATTTTTGGCGAAGAAGGCGGCACAACAGTACCAAGCCAGTTGACACAGCCGCGTCTTCTTTTAGATGTTGGGGATCTTGTCTGGAACAAACAAGGACAATTCTTTGCCGGTGTAGAATACCAGTACTGGCACAATAAATTCGGTATAGACGGCGTTACCGAATCTGTACCACAAGCCCAAATTAAATGGGTTTTCTAAAGTACTTCCCCTTGAAACCATGAATATTTAGGCACGGGTTTTGCACTTTCCATTCCAAAAGGAGAGAAAAACATGGGTTTATTCTCAAAATGCGAAAATTCTCAACCGCGGCGGAAATATAAAACGTACCTGCTTATCATCATCGGTATCTTAGCCGGCGCTGCATTCTTTGTGCCACCAAATTTTTGCAAACTCTACCTAGAGCTTTGTAAGGAATTTGAGTTTTTCGTACATTTCGACAAAGTCTTTCATTTCATGTTTTTTACAGGCCTTGCGCTGAATATCCCGTTAACCAAAAATATATTTGGAAAAATCCTGATCTTTATTTTCATCCTGCTGCTAGGAATCAGCATTGAGGTGATCCAGTATTATATTCCCCACAGGGGTGCTAGCCCGCATGATCTCCTCGCCAATACTTTAGGAGTTATTTTTGGGTTTACATTGAGAGCATTACGCCCTTAGGGACTGTCGTTATTCTTAGAATTTTTCTCATTTTAAGAATTTCAGAACAAACTCTATAAAAATATTCTTATTTTATAATGGCTTAACCATGGCTCGGCTTTTGCAGAACGTCATTGAGATCATTATAGTTTTAAGGGATAAAAAAATATGAACCTCATCACAAAATTCAAGAACCGGATCAAGGCACGTAATACGGCACTGACCAGATTTCTATATGCGCTTGCCAAGAAAGTTTTAACATTCGACATGCCGCCGATCTGGCTTATTCACAAACCGCTTCATATAATGCTTTCATTCGTGCTTAACACCATTCTTTTCACTATCCGGACATTCTACTGGAAACCGGTTTTTATGATGCAGCTTCGCAACAAGCCGCGGCGGATGCGTTATGAAGGTATCGGCCTTCCTTTTCGCATGGGCCCTCTCGACATTACCATTGGCGATGATTGCCGCATTGCCGCCCGCATCGCACTTATAGGTCGGGCAGCAAGCAAAGAAACACCGCAGCTTATCATTGGTAGCAATGTCGGTATCGGCTGGCGCAGCGGCATTTTTGTCGGAACAAAAGTCATCATTGGCGACAATGTACGTATTGCAGGGGAAGGAAAACTATCGGGCTATGCAGGCCACCCTCTTGAGGCCAAAGCGCGTGCAGAGGGCAAACCGGACACAGATGAGCAAGCCAAAGATATTATCCTGAAAGATAATGTCTGGCTTGGCAGCGGCGTGGTTGTGAATGGCGGTGTAACCATCGGCGAAGGCACGATTGTTGGCGCAGGAAGCGTTGTCACCAAAGATTTGCCGGCAGGCGTTCTTGCCGGCGGCGTACCCGCACGGGTAATCCGAAAACTCGCACCCAAAGAAAATAAGAAAGAAACCATTTTGGAAATTGTTTCATGAGCCACACGCCCGTCATTAAAGATCAGCGGCTCTAAGCCAGTAAATAATTAAAAAGGAGAGAACAAATGAGTCTAGACACTATAAATAAAAAATCTTACTTCAGAACCGATGGTATTCGCGGAAGAGCCAATCAATTCCCGATGACAGCGGAAATTACAATGAAAGTCGCCATGGCCACGGCCTATATTCTAAAGCAACAACAAAACCAATCAGAACACACGAACCGCATTGTCGTCGGCAAAGATACACGACTTTCAGGGTACATGTTTGAACAAGCCATCACCGCGGGATTCTTATCCATGGGCATGGACGTTATTCAAGTCGGGCCTATCCCAACCGCCGGTATTGCTATGCTGACCCGCTCTATGCGCGCGGATTTAGGTGTGATGATCACGGCCTCGCATAACCAGTTTCAGGATAACGGCTTGAAGCTTTTCGGCGCAGATGGGTTTAAACTTTGCAGCGAAATGCAGAAAAAAATAGAGGCTGTGATCGAAACGGATCTGACCCCCCATCTCTCTTCACCGGAAGAATGCGGGAAAGCCAAGCGTCTTGATGATGCTTCGGGTCGTTATGTCGAGCACGTTAAGTCCAGCGTCCCAAAAGGGGAAACACTGGCCGGTATGAAAATTGTGCTAGATTGCGCCAACGGTGCGGCCTATAAAGTTGCTCCACAAATTTTCTGGGAACTGGAAGCCGAAGTCATTACGATTGGCACACAGCCCAATGGCCGCAATATCAATCAGCACTGCGGTGCAACCGATCTTAAAGCCTTGCAATGCAAAGTCATTCAAGAAAACGCCGATATCGGCATTGCACTTGATGGTGATGCCGACCGCCTGATTGTCGTTGATGAAAAAGGTCAAGTTCTGGATGGTGATCAACTCACAGCCTGCCTTGCGCTGGCGTTTAAACAATTAGGTATATTGAGTGATAACACTGTTGTTACCACGATCATGTCCAATATGGCGATGGAAGCGGCACTGCAAGCCCATGGCATTGATGTCGTGCGTACTGCTGTTGGTGATTTTGCGGTTATGACGGAAATGCGTAATGGCGGCTTTGCTCTTGGCGGCGAACAATCCGGCCACATTATTATGAACAAATACAGCACAACAGGCGATGGTATTCTGGCCGCTTTGCAGATTTTAGCCATCCTCAGAGAAACGGAAAAACCGGCAAGCGAGGTGTTAAATGTCTTCACGCCCTATCCGCAGCGCCTGCAAAATATTCATGGCGTTACGGGAGAGGCGCTGGAGGAAAAAATAGTGCAAAACGCGATCAGTGCGGCACAAAAAAGCCTAGCTGACCAAGGACGTATCCTCGTTCGCCCTTCCGGCACAGAACCCGTCATACGCGTCATGGCTGAAGGGCAAGATTCGTCCCTGATTGGAGAGATTGTTAACGATCTCTGTCAAGTTATCGAGAGGGCTGCGCATGTCTGAACCCCGAACCTCATCCCTTGTTTTAGCTCGCAATATGAGAAAATTACTTGCTCAACCCAAGAAAAACCACTGGAAAATACGAAAAATCAGGCGTTCTTTAGCAAAAAAAGAGGTACGGATTTTGCATATACCTATAGCAGGAAACAAAATGGAGATACTGATGTCTACAACAATTTCTGATCTTTACCGCGCGAAACAGACACATGATTCATCTTTGGTAAAAGATATTCAAATTAAAATTGAGCTCGATAATCTAGAAGAGCTCATGAAAATTATGGAAGTAATTACAGATAATTTTTATGAACTCCAGCAAAAACATGGCAAAGAATGGAATCGTCTACATTTCCGTAAACTGGTTAGTCTCATTCAAGACTGCGAAGCATTCGAATCCATGGCAAAACAGATGAACTTACCAGTATGGGAAGAACGTATCATATCGCTTCTATCTTCGCTTTATTATCTACATGAATTCAAAAAGACACCAACAGTTTCAAGTCTGGAAAAAACACAAAACCAAATCGCAGAACTCGACCAAGACCTTAAACAGCTTTATATTTTCAAACATGAACATGCCATTCGTCCGGGGCTGATCCCCTCGACAAGCATTATCTTCATTCTGGAAGATGATACGCTCTATGCTGATACTATTGCGCTCCAATTACAGAATCTAGGATTTTATGTTCAGTGTTGCGGCACTATTGAAAAAATAAAAACACTATCCCAACATGTTCGCCCTGACCTTGTGTTAGTGGACCTCAACCTACGTGAAGGTAAGATGGCCGGATTGAAATACCTCGAAGAAATCGCAAATAACATTCCAACACTTGTCATGAGCGCCCGTCAGGACATCGAAGCCCGCCTTGCATCGGTACGCGCAGGCGCGAAAGATTACATCACAAAACCAATGAATATGGACAAGCTGCATCTTATAATCTGTAAACATCTGGAGCTAAGCTATCAAAGGGTTCCGAAGACTCTTATCATTGATGATGATGAACTCATTGCCATGACCTATTCTAAATTTCTTGAACAATATAATATCGAGGCACACATACTGACCGATGCGTCAAAAACTCTGGAAAAAATTGAATCTTACAAACCTGATCTGATCTTCATGGATATAAAAATGCCTTATGCCAGTGGTTATGAGGTAGCAAATATTATTCATCAGGCCTACGGTGAAGAAAATAGTCCGGAAATTGTTTATATGACCGGAGCCCGAAAAGGCGAGCGAGGAAAATACGGCCATGATGATCTTGATGAAGACAGCGTTTTACTCAAGCCCTTAAAACCTACGCAAATGGCAAACATCATAGACCGACAAATACAAAAACAAATGGACCGCGCTTAGAATGAGAGTCTATTCCCAAAACGCGCATCAGCAAAGACAGCACACGGCGAGGATAAAATTCTCTGAATATATCGGAAGGGAAATAAAATGGCTGTGAGTGCAGTCTGTCGCCAACTATTCTCTACCCAAAATAACATTACAAAATGTCAGTGAAATTCTTCTTCTGCTCTCTATTTTTAAACCATTCACAAAATCTTATTCTCGAGCTGGAATAGCATGTGTCCATTCGTAACGCACAGAAGTACTAAGAACAACAAGACTACATTCTTGTAAATATAGCACCTCACAAGGTGCTATATAATAATTTACATTAGTAAGGGAAAAAAATAACATACAGAAGCATAAACAGCTGTACGTCAAATTGGTTACACCGACCTTAAGTTGGTTACACCGACCTTACTAAGATCATTTGTTTCTAGAACTTTTTTCAAACCCTTCATTTGTTCTGGTGTTAGTTCAGACATTTTTCGAAAAAACTTTATAACAGAGATCCATTCTAAAGGTTCCATCTCCATATTAACGCCAGTCTTGTCTGGTTGATCAAAACAATACAACGCGTTTTCTAAAGTTTTCGCTTTATTGTACTCCCCAATCCGATAAGATTCATTGATTAAATACCTAAGAGCATTACTTATAGAATAACCATCAGGCTCATCCTTCATAGTGTAATATTCATCACGCAGCTTTTTTTCTTTCATAGTACTCTCCAAAGTTTACAGTTTTATAGTGAATTCCAGTAGTCTCACGCACGTTAGTGAGTATGCTCTGTGATACAGGCAATATAGCAGCACGTGCTTTGTGCCCATCATCTAGTTTAATGACATCACCGATAAACTCGATCGGCCAACCAGCCTGAATAAAAAGCCCCCGCCAGTAAGCTGGGTACATTAGGCCAACAACCGAGTGAACATCGAAGAAAAGGCACGCTTCTAAATATGCGACGACAATCTCATTGATAATTTTTTTTCTTAAGGGTGCATTAAGCGTATTATCAATACAGAACCTTGATCCTTCCCATATTTTTTCATTTTTGGGAATTTCCATGTCAGTTACGAAATGTGAGAATTGTTCTTCTAACATATAGGGTAAAGTTGTAGGATAGAAGCGGCTAACGCCACGCACAACACCACCTTCATCTCTATAAATTAAATATTTTGTTGCAGGGTTATCATACTGATCGAACTCAAGTTCTTTATAGCTTGGGACGTTCCAATCCTGACGTTCAATAATAGCATTATAACGCAGCTTATGTTGCTCAAGTATTGGGTTACCTATAAAATTACAGTTGTTAGACATATCTACAAACTCAATCATTCTTTCCTCCCATATTTCACAAAATTGAATATGGTTATTATCAAAACAGAATGGAGAGTATGGGTAACCTACTTAGGTGAGTAGGTTAGGGGAAAATTAGCCCCAAAGTAATTGCTTTTGTACAAGCAACGACACGATCATGAACTTGTAATTTTTTGTATATTTGTCTCAAATGGAAATTCACTGTACTATCTGAAATACTGAGAATATCCCCAATATCATTATTTGATTTACCTCGAGCGGCCCAAGTAAGAACCTCATACTCTTTAGGCGTAAGAAAAACATTCTCTAGATTATCATTGTTCAATGTAGTGCCATCATGCCGCCGTTGAAAAACCAAATAAAAATGGTTGCATAAGGCTGTTATATGATCAAGCGTAGCTGGCCTTGAATCAGTCGCATCTTTATCATTTGAGCTCGCTAAACCTACACCAGCAAACCTTTGCGGTCCCCACAACGGAGTGCACACTCCATTCAACAGCTCTGCCTCACGGCCAAGATTTAAGCACGTTTTTTGTTTTTTAGTTAAATTTAAATTGGAGCTCATTTCATCCCAGGTAAAGCTACCTACCTTTTGTCTACAATAGCTGATAACGGGATCAATTTTATCAAACCCGTTATCAAGATAATATTTCATCCAATTTTCTGGGTAGTTATTTAAATACCCTACTCCAGCACTTAGCCCTATGTGGCTATGGTCAGAAAGGAGACAAAAAATCATCCTGTCATAACCGTATTTTTTTACTTCTAATAAAAGAGTAGCTACCAAGTCCTCTACACTCTTAGCTTGATTAGACTTATCTAAATAATGCTGAAATGAATCCATCTCTCCCCTAAATTCTTAATATTTATGCACTACACACACTTGCAACCAAGGGAAATATTAGCATAATGGAATGAATGCTCATAATTATTATTATGCAGCCGCTAGTTTTTTCTTATGCTCTTCAATAAATGGCCGAACTTCCTCTGGAAGAAATTCTTCAAATCCCGAGTTCACGATATGCTTTCCTAAAAGCAACTCACGGGGATCTCTTCCCTCAATTTGTCCTAAGTTTGGCTTGTGTACAAAATAACCCATTAATTCTTGTAAACGTTGAGGTAATGTTCTTGTTATTTCTTGAGACACAGCTAAGTATTGATTTTCAGACTGCCTTAGCCACCCTAAACAGTAACTGACAACGAGGCCCGTTCGAGGTGTTGAGGTGGTGTTAGCGCCACCGCAATGCAAAAGAGAGCCAAAGTAAATTAAGACAGACCCTGCCGGCATCTCACCTTTAGTAATGTCATCCTTTTCCGGAACGCGTTCAGGTAATAAGCCTTCTCGCTCCCATTTATGACTTCCTGGCACAAGGTGAGTTGCACCATTTGCATCCGTAAAATCATCTATTGCCCACATACAGTTAATCATTTTTTCTCCTGTTTGTAATGCAACAGGAAACATCGGATCATCTGGGTGCATCATTTGCTGGGGCTCACCGGGACCGATTTGAATCGCCTGCGTTAAGTTTAATTGATAGCTTTTGCATGAGCGCAATAAAAATTCATCCATCACAGATAATAATACTGATTTAATAGAAAGATCACAGCATACGGTTGATTTCGCTATAAGAGAGCCAACTCTCTTCGTCTTGTGCCCATAAAAATCGCCATTACAATTTGGGGTTTGTGCCATATGAGGCTCTAACTCAGCCTTTAACTTGTTTAGTTGTGTTGAGTCCATAGCATTCTTAAGAACAATGCACCCATCTTCCTCTAATATTTGAATTATCTTTTGAACACTCTCAGTAGCTTCTACTTGTTTAACTTGCGCCATTTTAAGGTCTCCTGTTCTATGTAAATACTAATAAAATAACAGTTATATAAATTTACGAAACTACCTAGGTAGGTGGGATTACAAATAGTAATGAATAATTAAGATCCTTACTCGATCACAGATTGATAAGGGGGAAATAATGCCTGCCAAGCACGAATACAGAAAAAGTTTAGATAGAGGAATACTTAAAACCTTAGCAAAGCCCACGGTTTGGCCATGGCTTTTCGATGCATGCCGAGATTGGCTCGTTATTATGATAAGTTTTTATTACATATGCCTCTTCCCCAATATTTTCACTGCTTTATTGTGTCTCCTGATCATTGGGAATAGACAGCATGCCCTAACCATACTCGGACACGATGGCACACATTACACACTTCTCAAAAATAAAAAAATGAACGATTTCCTTACTAATTTAATCTGTTTTTGGCCTATCGGCTTAACAGTTAGTGGCTATCGCACCTTACACAAAAAGCACCATAGACACGCTGGCGCACAAGAAGACCCAGAGCTTGCGCATAAAAAATCGAGAGCACCACAATGGGATCTACCCACAAGCCCTTTTAAAGTGCTTAAATATGCGGCGCTTGATATCATTGGCTTCAGCGTACCTGATTACTGGATTATCATCACTTACTCAAAGCCTGACAAAACATCACAATACTACCCACTCATTGCAATGCATATAATTTTAGTTCTTGCGTGTATCCTGGTTGGTTTTTGGTGGGTGCCTATAATATGGTATTTGGCACTGGTAACTACATTTATGATGGCGTTTCGTTTACGTCTGTGGCTTGAACACCAAGGAACATCTGAAACCCACCGGTTACATTTGAGTTATCTCCAAGGGGCACTTTTAGCTCCTCATAATTCATGGATGCACTGGGAACATCATAATTGGCCATCTATACCATATCATCGCCTTCCTGTAATACGAGAGCATATTAAGGAGGTAAGGATAATGAAATTAGCTGAATTGATCACATTTTTTGAAACTTGCAAAGCTATGAAATCAGGAGATGCTCTAAAGGTTAGGTAGTTTTATTATTCTTATATGCTTCTTGTATCATAATAGTGATAAGCTTTTGCACCTCAGGATTTTCAATAGCTTTGAATGATCGTACCATATCTAAAACCGCCTTGTCAGTCTTTGTGATAGTCTCTGCAGGTTTACCGTTCTCTTCAATACCATTGAAAAACGCACACGTATCAACGCCAAAAATTTTGGATAGTCTGTACAAGTTAAATGCAGATATTCTATTTATACCTTTTTCATATTTCTGTATTTGTTGGAATGTCACACCTAATTCCTCAGCAATTTTCTGCTGAGGAGCACCGCTTTTAAAACGTAGCATCTTTAAGTTAGCTCCTATCACCTTATCTTCTGGTGTTACGGAACCCTTTGTTTTTCTATCAGACATATATATAATGCTTTATGTTGTAATGGTCATTTAGTATAGTTTGAGTTCCTTATGAAAGTAATAATAAAAAATAAAACACTTATTTTCTTCGACAGCGAAAGCGCAAATCTTAATATTAAAGATTTGAGAATACTCCTGAATGCTGAAAATGATAATATATGTGCACCTAGTGGCTTAATCACAATTTTTTAAAAACCACAAATACGTACCATCGTATTCTTTATGCCCATTTTGTATATCTATAAAGATATAACACGAGCCATTATCACTAATAAGTTGCAGCCTTTTCTTTCATTTGCATGCTGCTAGGCCTTATGAAACCATTTAAAGGTTTTGATTCCGTCAGAATAACTAAAGTGGCAGGATTCACATTAATCTCTTCATTCCCATACTGTGTGTTATCACACAATGTTATGGAATTAATGTCTGTTTCTACCAATAGCGAACTTTGTCTATTCACTATGAAGTGTTTTATAAACCTTACAAACTTCATCCGCTATTGGTTGAATCTCATGTCGAACACCTAATGTTTCAAAAATGCCCGTGTCAATATAGAAAGCCCTAAAGAAATGAGCAGGAACACCGTCTCTTCTAATTTCGGCTCCTACATACGCAGGCATGATATAACCCACAATTGGTTTATCCCATAGGTACTTATCGAGATTTTCATCAAAGTGCTCTAATTGATTTCTTAATTTTCGACTTTTTAGAGCACTATCCTTGGTGAGTCCAAAATGACTTTTAAGCGCACCAGACCTTAGTTTATGTAAATTATTTTGCCCCTTTTTTGATGGCCAAAAATATCGAGAAAGTGCCGCAGCGTGAACAAGAAAATTTTGAAGGTTATCTAGAATTCTATTTTGCAACTCATCCGTTATCTCATAATTACCATTGGTCTCATTAATCGTTTCAATGAAGTTCGCCAGAAAATCAATTGATGACATTGCTGACTCAACATTAAAACGAATTGCCTGAGAGTAGAGTTCAAGATGAGGTGGTTGAATACCTCCACATTTTTTTATGATATCTGCCAAATCATCCATTTTAATTATTCCAGTTTATTTTCACGATATATTATGAACATACACTTACAGGCATTGATCTAGGCCAAAAGCAGATTTATTGAAAATATTCTTTTTATTCAAGAATTACAGACTCTTTCCCTCATGGATAAGTCGATAACAATCACGTCTATAGCTTCAACGTTGTTGAACTGATCTGCAATATTTACCCAATAGTTTTTTAGCTCACCAGCTAATTCATTCAATCCCACAAGTCGATTATTAATCTTCCATCGCTTTTCTGTTTTACTGCCTTTCCAGACCAACAACATAACACCACATCCGGAATTTTCTTCTCTTAGGTAATCACCCGCCAATTGATTACGTAGCCTTTCACATAATTTAGGACCAGACCAACCTTTATCAAGTAGTTTTAGTTCAATTGGAACGGGAGATTGGACGTTATCGTTTTGCAACCATATATCCATGCGTTGACTGTTAGCGAGCTCAGGTTCTTGAGCTGTTATATATCGTTCTTGGCGTTGCTGGTTAAGCCAGCCAGCAATTAAATTACGCATATCTGTTTCATTCTCAGCGAGCCGCCAAATTTTGGCTGGACTATCATTGCCGCGCTCTAGCCAATTCTTTAGATCATATAAGCGCTCAATGGTAAGTTCGTATAGCTGACGATGAGTCTCTGGCTTAAGTATTTGTGCCGTACCAAAATTACAAACTTGTTCGGCTGTCCAAGGCTCAATATCGCCATCCTGTTCAGCTTTTTTATAAGCATGCTTTACCATCCAGAGCCGGTAATCTGGGTCAGGGTGGTCATTAGTCAATTGTTTTATGGCTGTATAGCTTTCTTTACCAGAAATTTCCAATAGAAGACTAAATAGGCTATTACGTGAATCTTGTGCATCATCGCGCAACCCCGGTGAATACACCCCTCCGTTTGCACGATTGATATCCTCTTTAGATCGAATATGACAGTGCATCAGAATATATAACGCTTTTAAATGCTCTACTGTACGGAAATTACCTATATAAGGTCCTCCCATCTCGATATGCCTACCGCCCATTAAGGTCGTGATAAAAACTTCAGCTGCATGCGTCGCCTTAGCTTCATCGAGGCTAGATAGCCATGTTTTCACTTCGGGTACACCTAATTCAGGGGTACAATCGACACGAATCGCATGCCACACAGCATGACTATCCAAATCATTTTCCTGCGCCAGTTGTATACTAGCTAGCTCCGCAAGAGCTACCGCATCTGTTCCACCTTTTATTAATATCTCGAGACAAAAGTGTCGGTTGGCGTTAATGCATGTGGGGTTGGCTTTCACCCATTCCAATATTACAGGAGCCATAGAAGCATGTAGCCAAGGTGCATGATAGGCTAGATCGTGCAGAATATAATGCATTGGCTTATCTGTGTCAGTATTCTCAAGTTCCCAAATTAGCTCCTTAATCACAGCTTCCTCTACCAAACTTGGGAAGGCCTGATACATACGCTCAAACCAACCGGGAAACCCGTTTAGTTGCCATGTGACATAACGCAAAGCATGACGAGCCATTGCTTCATCCATATTTCGTGGAAACTCTGGGTTTTCATTTGCTTCCATTTCTAATCCAGCCATAGCAAAGGTTAAGGTATAGGGGGTGCTATCTCCTTGATCCCCCTCAGATCTGAGGGGAGGCATATAAATTTGCCAGTGTTCAATAGCGGCGCTGCGATAAGCCTGAGCTACTTCGTCACCAAAGTCTTGTATCAGTTCTTTCCAATCTGCGTATGCATCTCGATCTAACAATGACTGACCGTGCATTTCAACCATAAGCCAATAGTGGTCACTGGTAAACTTGCCAGAATTTACGTCCGGAGGATTACAAACCCGATCTGGATTAGCGCGCAACTCCGATATCCATGTTTCACGACTCTGCTTTTCTTCCCCTTTCTCTTTCTTATATTTACGCTGCCACTTTGCTTCCTCGGTCTCATGCTTTTTTGCCGCCTCTGATACAGGGGGACTATTTAACTGTTGTCGTAAGGCTAAATCATTGGCCACGGTATCTTGCAGCATATTTAGAATATGTGTCGGCTTGTTAGCGTTTTGATACACTCGGATCGCGGTGCTTAACGCAACTAACTTATCGTCATGAAGAAAGCGAGAGTGCATGTAGTCACAAAGCCTAGGCAGGCTCATTTCATCAAATGCCCAAAAATGATCAAGCCATGAAACAGACCAATCATCGGTCAATGCTTCACCTGATTGCGCCTTATCGTCTCGCGATTGTTCAATACTGGCCCAGTACAGAGCATCATTAAACTTCGGCCAATTCGGAACAAGTTCTCTTAAGTTATCCTTGTATTCATTGAACTCATTATCGCGCCAGAAGCGTAAAGATGGAACCATTAGCAAGATAGATATAGAAGTATTTTCAAGCGCTATTGAGTTGTGAGCTTTAACTAACCTTTCTACCATATGCACAGCTGGGCTCAGTAGCCACGTATACGCCTCTGAAACGTGGCATTCCCGCCGCTCAACATACGGTGGCTTTTCAAGGTAGGAATGCAGACCATTAAGAAGTTGGTTTACGAGTCGTTGATTATTGGCAATAGGTAAACCTTCAGCAAATACGTGGATTTCACTGTCTAGGCCTGTCGCTTCATATCGCTTATAAGGTTGCAACTTACCTAGTGATATCAATAGCTGCTCAACGCTATGGCTGTCTGGTTCTGTATGTTTTATTAACTCAGCTAGCAATCGGCGCGGGATCTTTTCATCACTTCCATTAAGCCGCCGCCATAAACCTTGTTTCTCCTCAACCGTGCCACAAGTCATCACCGCGCGAATTGAAACCATTCGCGCATAGATTCCTCGCGTGTTGTCTACTGCAATATTAAGGAAAGGCCCTGTGCAACTAGCCATTCCCCCTTGCCAGACAAGCCTACCGAGAAAAAAAATAGCATCGTCATTTTCACCGTATTTACCAATAAGTAGTTGTGTATCCTCCGTGAGGTCTGGGTTCGCTATGCGTGCGATTGCACTATTATCCGACCCTGAACGGTTATCATCACCGGAAACAATCCGACTGACAATATTTTTTAAAATATTCCGTCTTTCTAATAAAGGGAGCTGAGAAGGATCGCCGCCTTCAACAGCAATTTCAGGGGAGATGTTCAGCGCCCTGCGACGAATCTCATCATCGAATAGAATTAACCAGGGTAAAATCGGTCGGAGCCGAGGTATAATAATTTTCTCTCCATATTTCTCACGAAAGAATAGAGCTTCTACTGAGTGGCGGCCATTACCAGACTTCAACAACTGATCAAACCATTCAGCAGCAAGTAATTCGCGTACATCTCGGTGTCGAAATCTCACCGCACCAAAAATTATGCCGTTAAAAACCCCACGCTCTAACAACGTTCTTACATCCTTAGGATCCCAGTCTGCTAAAATGGATTCTGCATCAATACCTACCGCGGTGGAAGTAGCATCAGGAACATTGAGGCCAGCTTGACCAGTCAACACAACTGCAGCAGCCAAACGACGCGCACCGTCTCTCGCCCGTTCAAGATTCAGAGGCTGTCGCTGAGCTCGATCACTATTGTGGTCGTCGCGTAGCCGCTTATCAATATTATGGCGAAGTAATTCCATACGGCCGCCTAAGGATCTGTCATCGTTCCATTTTGATATAACACCTTCAAGATCAAAAGGGCGCTCCGCCAAACTCCAAAGGTTCGTGCGTTCAATCTCAAGCAATAAATCATCAATATCATTTGTTTCACGAGCTAAGCAAAAACATCGAATTTTTTCTTTATCTAAAGGGCGCATGGTGTAAATCGTGAGCGCACTTTGAGGTTTGGATTGGCTATCTTCTTCGCTATCCACATTATTCTGTGGGGAAGCAAGGTAGAGAATTTCATCCATTAATTTTGGATCTTCATTCGAACGCCAAGCATAAGGGCGACTAGAGAGATAAATGTGCGCTCTGTGCGCTTCGTTTACGATGCCCTTGGCAAAACGGCGCAGTGCTTTTTCAAAATCTCTCGGGTTATCAAGTCGTGCTTCATCCACAGAATCCAGAAAAAACCATGCTTCATCTGTCGATTCCAACCAACTCCGGAACTTGGTTTCATTGCCAATCTCAAACGCGCTACAAAAGTCGGTTTCAATATCCTCAATACGGATAAAAAAAGAAGCCCTGCCCTGACTATCTAAGTCACTTGCCCGCTGTCGTAATTCTTCTGTTTTACCCGAGCCGGCTTCAGCCAAAATGACACTACGATACTCACTATCCAGATCGTCCCAAGCCTTAAAGGCAGTCATATCCCAATGCGAAAGGATTTCGTCACTTTCTGCATCTTCCTGATTTTTGGGGACAAGTGAAAATTGTCGTTCTAACGGTATATATGCTCCTATTTGCATTCTCCAGCTTATATGGTTTCTTAAGAAACCCTTTTCATCCATTGTTGATATCCACGATGGGGCGCGTGCAGTTATTTATAGCCATAGGATGAATTTAAGTCCAGCTGGCGCAATTATAATTATTATTCTTTCTATTATTCCAGTTGATGCCCTTTTACATTCGAGCTAACGTACTCATGTGAATGCAATTTTGCATTCTCCGGGGCTTTATAACCCTGCAGTTACCGGCTGATATCGCCGTTATGATGTCGCCTTTCGGTTTTTTATGATCGGGAGGCGGCGATGTATGTCCAAGCCTCGCGGCTAAAGATCGTCGCGGTTGTGTAACTGCAACTTATAAACTCCCGGTCACCAGAGCGTAATGCTCCGGTGACTTTTTATTAGATTGAAAGGGAGTTTAAGATGACCAAACCAACCAAAACTATATTACCTCTATTAGCGCTGAGTATACTAACCGCGTGCGTATCAACAAGCTGGAATGCCACCAATCACTATGATGATTTCACGGATATAAAAAGCTGTCGTGTAGAGCGTGGTACACAAGCCGGACGGAATTTTGCACGTGGATTTACGGGCATATATTTCACGCAACATTTCTATGCTGAAAACCATAACGGGGAAATACGCGCAGGTGTGCGTACTGAGCCGCCACTACCCATCGGCGGGGATATTCAGATTAAGGTCGGAGCAAGGCTCTATACTTTAACATCGCAAGACACGCCAATTGATGTTGCGCCGACAGTGCCCATGAATACAGATGCGATGGAAAAAATCATGGGTAAAGAGTATGCCAATAGCATTAAAGCCATGACTGAAAATATCCAGAAATCGAGTTCACCATACCGCGCCTACACAGGTAAGAAAGCCAAAGCATTACTGCGTGATATTGCCGACACATCCGGCGAAATCAAATTTCGCGTAATTGGTGTTAACAGCGTTATATCTGGTACGGGGGCCTTTACCGTAGGCGAAGATTTCAAGAGCGCATTGCAGGCTTGTAACATCAAACTTTAAGGACAATTCAAATGATCACCCTCCAGAAAATATTAAACTCTCACTCTCCATTACTAAATGACGCAAAGATCAAACTTGTGCGGCATAAAGATAGTCGCGTGCAATATCGTGACCTGATTAAGAGCAAGCAGGGTTTACTTGATTATCAGCGCATTCAGCCTAAAGATGTTTTTGGCAGTTGTGATTACATCGTTTCTTTCATCGGACTGGAAAGAAAACGCTCTGTGCTGTTTGGCGTTTTTAAAGTGAATGGTAGAAAATTTATAGATGATAATTATGAATATGACCTTGAACCCGTTCCCGAGTTTGATAATTTTATCGACCGCCTTATCATTGACTGGGGCAATAATGCGATTGCATGGCATCAATGGTATGATAAACAACTCAAAGAAGTTAGAGAGATTCTACCGCATGGTTATGTTGGTAGTTTCCCAGGCCTGCTGGATTTTGTTCTTGAATTTGATGAACTCAAAAAACTAACCGATAACCCTAATGCCAATTATGAATGGCGGAATCACCTTTCTGCGGTGAATGGCATTTACTTGATTCTGGATAGCAAAACAGGGCAACAATATGTTGGCAGCGCAAACGGTAAAGAGGGGGTTTGGCAACGCTGGAACGAATATGCAGAGAACTACACCGGCGGCAATAAAGAGCTGATTGCGCTTATCAAAAAAGATCCAAATTATTACCGTCATTTTCGATATTCGGTCTTACAGACCCTGCCAAGCAATATCACGCAACGTGAAATCGTCGCGATTGAGAATTTGTATAAAGAGAAGCTCGGCTCGAAAGCCCATGGTTTGAACGCGAACTAACATAGCCGATTTGACAGACATAAAAATTCTGTCTATATGTTAATTGTCTGGGAGAGAGAGAGCCTTTAACGAGGCCAGTCCTAATGCTGGTGGCAGTCCAGGATCAGACCGGCGAGAACTGGAAACATGGTAGTTCTCTTAAACAAGTAAGAAGCGCCTCTTTGAGGCCTGACCGCGCCGACATTTAAACATTGAACTTTAATCAATGCTGAATGTCGGGCGCTAACTACAATTATGTAATTAACGATTTTCGACATTTAGCTCCGACATATAAGGAGAAAATAATGTCGACATCAAACCAATTGCAGATTGAATATCTGCACCCCGAAAAGCTGAAAGATTATCATCGGCAGCTTCGCATTCCCAAAAAACAAATCGAAAAAACCAAACGCATGCTCGAAACCTGTGGTCTAGTCACGCCGATTATCATCGACAATGATAGTACCATCATTGTCGGGTGGCATTTGGCCGAAGCTGCGCGTCAGATTAACATGGATTCTGTGCCGGTTATTCGCGTCAATCATTTAGATGAAGCGCAAGTTCGTATCTTACGCATCGCCTATGATCGCATCGCTGAAGAGGCGGAGTGGAACAAAGAAGCGATGGCTATTGAGTTCGAAGAGCTTCAAATACTAACACACGATTTAACCATCACCGGGTTTGGGATAGACGAAATCAATCTCACGTTAGATCTTTTACCCGACAGTGATCCAGATGATGCCTTGCCAGATACAATCGACGGACCTGCTGTAACGCAGCCAGATGACCTCTGGATCATGGGTAATCACAAACTATTTTGTGGCGATGCCTTAATTGAAGTCAGCTATAAAACCTTGATGGGTGATGAGAAAGCGCAGATGTGTTTTTTAGATGCGCCCTACAACGTAAAAATCGATGGTCATGTTGGAAATTCCGGCAACATAAAGCACCGTGAATTTGAAATGGCCTCTGGTGAAATGAACCCTGAGCAATTTACAGAGTTTTTGACCAAGCCGCATCAACATATAGCCACATATAGCAAAGACGGCGCAATAATATTTTCCTGCATGGACTGGCGTCACATGCGTGAAATTATGGACGCTGCACGGGCGGCAAAACTAGACTTGATCAACCTTTGTTGTTGGCGCAAAGACAATGCAGGGATGGGTAGCTTATACCGTTCTCAACATGAACTCGTCTTTGTTTTCAAGAACGGAAAAGGCAAACACATCAATAATGTTGAGCTTGGTAAAAACGGCCGTTACCGCACCAATGTTTGGGAGTACCCTGGCGTAAACTCCTTCGGTGGTGACCGTATGGATGAGCTTAAAATGCACCCCACAGTCAAGCCCACCGCTATGGTGGCTGACGCCATAAAGGATTGCTCCAAACGCGGCAGGATCATTCTCGACCCGTTTGGTGGCTCCGGCACAACGCTGATCGCTGCAGAAAAAACGAACCGCAAAGCCCGCTTGATTGAGCTTGACCCACTCTACTGCGACGTCACAGTGCGCCGCTGGCAAGCCCTCACAGGGCAGAATGCTGTCCATGCCGAAACTGGCAAAACCTTCAATGAAATTCAAAATACAGGAAACACAGACCATGAGTAATAATAAATGCACAGACGGGCGCAAAAATAACCGTCCACCCAAAGAACACCAATTCAAACCCGGACAATCAGGCAACCCCAAAGGCCGCCCAAAGGAAAATGATCGTATGAAACGTTTTTCAATGAATAACTTCCGCAGCTTCATTATGAACGATGCCCATAAAGAAGTAGATATCGTAGAAAATGGTCGCCGTAAAACAGTGCCCCAATTATATGTCATTATCTCTCGGCTAAATAATCAAGCGGCTAAGGGTAATGTAGCGGCAGCACGGTTGGCGATCAAGCTCCTTGAAACGGCGGCGAGCGGCAACGATAAAGATCTCTTCGACTGGACAATAGCGTGGTCCGAGTTACAGGAGCGTAAACTCAAAGCAAGTGAGGACCCCGGTTCTCTCGAACATTTTGATGTCATGTATCAATACTACATGTTCAAAAGAGATATGCGCCGCGGAGAAGGCGTCAAGACTTGGCCGTTTGAAGATGAGGAGCCTTATGACGATGTAGATTGGCGCATGTTCATGGAATACCACGACAAGCTGAAGAAAGACCCTAAATCCATAGCGCCATGGCCACTTGATTTTCCGAGCAATGATCCAAAGGATGAACGGCCAGAAGAACATATATAAGACTGGACTTCGTTCGCACAGGAAGCGTGTATGGCTCTGACGTTATCAAACGGAGGAGCCATATGCACATTCAAGAACTACGAGACCGCTGGACCGAAGCCTGGGGTCGACCACCACACGCGCGGATTGGGCGTACGATGCTAGAGAAAAGCCTCTCCTACAAAATATCCGACAAACATCTAACGCCGGAGCAACAAGCACGACTAGACCAACTCATCAAACAATATAAACGCAGCCCCACTTCGTTTGACGGCCCCAGCAGACCATTGAAACCGGGGACAAGATTGGTGCGTATGCATAGAGGTAAAAAACATAGCGTGATCGTAAAAACAAACGGATTTGAATACAAGGATCAAACCTACAGCAGCCTTTCAAAAATCGCGAACGACATCACTGGATCAAAATGGAATGGTTGGGTATTTTTTGGATTGAATAAATGATCATAAGTTAATTGTTTCTATTTCCCCTACTGTCCACCTATGGAGTACCAATTCAGGGTTCAGTTCTTTCCCATAGTTATCAGCTCCGAAAGCATATAGCTTTTTTACAAACGATTTTTGCACTTCATCCAAGCTGCCCCACCAATCTGAAGAAAAGCAAACGTTCTCAGATTGAGCAAATAATAATTGATGCATTAAATTAAGCTGGATTTCGGAATTTACTTCTAGAAACCTATCGACAAACGTTTTTGCATGTAAATATTTCTTATTCCATGAGATCACAAATGCACCCATATCATCGTCTACTGGCACTATAGAGAAAGATGCTCCTTCACCAAAAACAGATGTATCATTTATGTCGTATATCTCATTTCCAGATAAATCATAAGCAAGATGAAAATGAGACGCAGTAAAAAGATCAAAATTTCCCGTAAAATAAATCACCAAATGAGAATAACCGGAATATGTTTCATGCATTAAAGTATTGTCTGCATCCCTCTTTTCTTCCTGTAACCCCGAAACTGTTCTGCTGAAGTTTTGGCCATTACGAAAGAGGGTGAGTTGTATATTAATTTGCTGATCTAAAGTAAGTCCATTATCGAGTGTTTCTTTTTGCTTTTGCAAAATCCCAACTAAAGCTTCTTTTTGATATAGCTCGTAAGATAAGGCCCTATAATAAAGTAAAAAACATTGTTCAGGAGAGGATTTGAACTCTTCTACTTCTATGTTTTTGAATATCGTGGAATCATGATGAGAACAAAAACCATAAAATGTTGAAGCTTCTTTCCACCCTATCAATTCAGGATCATCACCTTCTATATTTCTGGGCATCATCAGAACATTATTGGTATCATCAACAATGTGTTTCAGCCCTCCTTTTCTTTGGATAGTATGAGCTTTTATTCTGCGGCCGTTGCATTCTAAACTACTTGGGTGCATGCACCTTTTCACCTTAAAATGCTCAATATTAATTTGAAATGCTTGCCCAAAATTTACTTTAGGTTTCCTCTCACGATCTCGGTGGCAACGCTTATATTTTTTTCCTGATAAACACCAACATTTTTCGTTAAATCCACGCTTCCGCAAGGCTTCAACAACAAAAGAATCCGTATCCTCTATTCCTATGTATTCTAACTTCATCACCATTTCCCTCTCGACTTCCCTCGCAAAGGAAGCATGTATGGTTGTTATGAATAGCATAACAAAAACCTGCGGAATCTACACACGAAAATCTACGGATGAACGTTTGGACATGGAGTTCAACACACTCGACGCACAACGTGAATCTTGCGAGGCGTATATCACTAGCCAGAGATCAGAGGGCTGGGTCGCATCGCCCGAGCAATATGATGATGGTGGATTTTCGGGCGGATCTTTGGAGCGCCCAGCACTTAACAGGCTTATGGATGATATCCGCGCGGGAAAGATCAGCACCGTTGTCGTTTATAAGATTGATCGGCTAACGCGCTCCCTAACCGACTTCTCCAAGCTCGTCGAAGTGTTTGATGAATATGGCGTCACCTTTGTCAGCGTCACGCAGAGCTTTAACACCACAACATCCATGGGGCGGCTAACGCTCAACGTTCTTTTGTCTTTCGCACAGTTTGAACGGGAAGTCGCCGGCGAACGCATCCGTGACAAGATCGCCGCCTCTAAAGCCAAAGGCATGTGGCAAGGCGGCAGCCCACCAGTTGGGTACAGGATTGATAACCGCCGGTTGGTTACCAATCAGAAAGAAGTAAAAACGGCGCTACGTATCTTTGGCCGCTATCTCGCCCTTGGCAGCGTCAGGGCATTAAAAGAAGAGCTGGAGCATGATGATATAAAAAGCCCCATGCGCATTTCTTTGAAGGGCAACACCATGGGCGGCGTAAAATTCTCACGCGGGGCGCTTTATGCAATTTTAAAAAATCCAGCTTATATCGGCAAGATTTCGCATAAAGGCAAAATCTATGAGGGCCTGCATGAAGGCATTATTCCGCTCGATATTTGGGAGCAAGTTCAAACAAAACTCAAAGATCAAACGGTCGCCAGAACAGAGCAAACAAAGCAACGCCATATGCTCCAAGGTCTATTGCACGACACCGATGGTATTATCTACAGCCCGACATTCACCAAACGTCATGACAAACAATACCATTATTACGTATCACAAAATTTGCTACAAAGTCGCAATCACCCCAATGGAGCAATGGCACGATTACCAGCACACGAAATTGAAACACTTATAGAAACAACAATTCGAAATAACATTGAAAAACTATGCGATAGAACTGAGGGGCCGATTTTAGAGCATATTCTGAAATGCCAAAAAGACATACCCGCTTATGATCTAGTCCAGAAATGCATTACCAAAATCACAATCAATATTGATGAACTTATTCTTGAAGTAAAACCAAAGAGCTTCAAGAAACTCGTTGAGAAACACTTAAACGTAAGCGTTACTGGATGTGAAGAAGAATTCGAAATTAGAGCACCCTATACAACGGGCCGCGCCAAACGAGGCGCCATTGTAATTGAGCCCAAAGATCAAACAGATGTATTTGATTTACCATCTACGGGCTTAAAGAAATTAGTGCAAGGTGTGATCTGGCGGGATGAACATTTTGAGGGCATGACACTTAAAGACATCGCGCTCCGTGAAGATTGTTCCCAAGCCTATGTCGGGACAGCAATATTCACCAGTTTTGAAATTCTTCAGTCTATATAATCCCTGCACATTCCCTGTTATTTTGAACACTAATCATAGCACAGCCCAGTGTTTCTCTCGTTTTTTCCAAAAAATTGTATTATAAAACAAAAAACTTCCCTGTTATTTCCATGTTTAACAGGGAAACTATCCATCCGACACGCGTCAAAATAGGTCGTAGAGAAAATGGGCTATATATGGGATGAAATTGAAGTTCTCTGCGCGTGTCGAAAAAACGGTTCACGGCAAGGGCCGCACACGGCGGGGCTTCAGGGCTAAGATTCTCTGAATGTGTCGGAAGGGAAATAAAATGGCTGGGGTACCAGGGATCGAACCTGGGATGATCGGATCAAAACCGATTGCCTTACCGCTTGGCTATACCCCAACATTTAAACCATTTTAAAGAAAAATGGTGCCGCAACCAAGATTCGAACTCGGGACCTGATGATTACAAATCAACTGCTCTACCAACTGAGCTATTGCGGCATATAAACTCTATTTACTGACCTTAGAATAACAACTCCAGATCACGCCCTTAAACCAAGGATGCTGAAAATTTACGAACCATTGTTTATAGGAGTGTCGTTTTATTGTCTAGCATAAAATGAATTAATTTCATCTATTATTCATCCGTCCAACACCCTTAAAAAAATAATTCGTCATTTATATGATCTTAACTGTTGGTTTTTTATGATGTTTTCTGTTAAATTACGCTTTGTGTTTAAAAAGAGGCCTTTGGGCTTTGATAATTATTTGGGTTTTGAATTGTGAGTAACGGACAACAACAATCAGGTGATACACTTTACGAAAACGGGATTGGCTGGGCATTAATGCTGGGTATCCTTGGGTTTTTGCTATGGGTGTTTTGGTTCTTCTACGCTGTAGAAATACGCGAAATGGTGCGTTGGATACGCTATGGCGAAGCGTGGCTTGCGTCATGGTTCCTTGGCAGCGACTACCAAATCATATTCGAAGGCAAAGAATATGGCTTTCACGCCAGCCTTGATGCCGTCCCCGATTACCCCAAAGAAAAATTAAAATTCCAACATTTGGCTCTTTTCAGTGCACTTGCTATGCAACCGTGGAAAGTACCTCTCTTGGTGCTCGTTGGCTCAGGAGGACTATGGTGCATGTTCCTTGGACCAAATACACAACATAGAAACAGAATGAGCATCGATGATTTAATTGAGGTGCAATCCCATATGTTCCCTATAATTTCTCCTTTTGTGAAATTTAATCCATCAACACAACCCCCGCGCCCACCCGGCGCACCGGTTCCGGTAGAGCTCCCCTTATTTGCAGAGGCTTTAGGGCCAGAGGAATGGCTTGCCTATAACTCAATCCAAACACCTGATGGAGAAATAGAAGAAGGCAGCGCCAGTCGCGCTTTTAGAGAACAGCTGGGCGCACCATGGCGCGGCATTAAAGGGCTGGATGGGTATAAATTAATCCTTTTAGCCACTTTTTGTTTGAAAGCATCAAGAAAAAGAGAAAAATCTGATGACATGCTTGGTCGCTTGGCGCAATGCTGGTCTATGAAGAACGGTCTCGATCTGGGTAAAGATAAAAAACTATTGAAGGAAGCCACAAAAATTCTGAAAGACAAAGATCTTTCAGGCGCCACGCTTGCACAGGCAAATCGCCACGCCTTTGAAACCACAGCCATGCTCCGCGCGATGCAGTATGCCCGCGAAGAAGGTGGCGTTCTCGCCCCTGCACAATTTGTATGGTTACGCGCATACAACAGACAATTATGGTATCCGATGAATAACCTAGGGCGACAATCTTTCCATATGGAAGCCCTTGGCGCGATGTCCCATTTCAAAGCAGAAAAAATGACACAACGCCCTATTCCTGTCGCCAAAGTAGGACATGCGGTGCAAACAATTCAAGACTATATGAAATCAGGAAAAGCACGCCCTATTCCACAATTAGATTATAGTCAGTCGAAAAAACGTGGCATTAAGAAAGCCGTATAAAATACATCATTTAAGGATAATGAGAAAAAACCATGACCAAAAAATCTGCCGCTACAACAAAACAAACTTCCTCGAACATAACCATTGTCGATGGAAAGTTAATCTTGTCTCTGCCTGATGCGCAAATGCCCGTCGTATGGCAAATGGATCTTGAGAAAGCACAGTCATGCGTCTTTACAATTAAAGAAGATAAGAAAGCAAAAAACTTCACACTTATCCTGAAGAATTCTGACGATACAACCAATGAAATTGCATCATTTGAAAGCAAACAAGAGGCCGTAGATATCCTCATGGAAACCTCTTCCGTTATACAAAATGCACATGGACAAATTAAACCCAGCGCCGCAAATAATAATGGACAGGCTCCAGCTCAGAAAAATGCAGGAGGAAACGATAAGACCAGCGCAGCACTCGCTCTCGCCTTAATTGTCGTTTTATGCCTAATCTGGAGCGTTTCAGCATCCAGAAAACTTGACCCGTCGGCGCGCACCACAACCGCGTCCACCTTTACCAATTCCCTATCGGGCACAAATGCTCGTGAATCATCCGGCGTACCTGTTTCCGCTGATGATTTCCTAAGTAATAGATAATAACTGGAGTAGACCAAGTTTAAATGGCTTTAGATCAAAAAAAATACGAACACCAGCATGAGGCAATCCTTCGGGATGTGCGACCATTAAGCACGCGCATCGCCCATGGCCTCGAAACAACATCATATTCCACGGCAATTTTTATCATTGCCGCAGTGTTTATTTACATCAATGACTGGGCGCTTGTCTTTGCTGATTTGATCGTCTTATTCTTGTTCCTCTATTTCCTGTGGCTTACGTCCCGTGACAAAAGCATCGTCTTTAAACTGCCACTTGGCTCCAAACATATGGATCTTAATAACGGTCGGGACGGTAAAAAAGGAAAATCAGAAGGTATTCTCTACCTCGGAAATGCTGAAAAAAGCAACGAAGAAGTCTGGTTTACAAATAACGATATCAGAACCCATTTTCTTTATCTCGGCACAACAGGTTCCGGTAAGACAGAAGGGCTAAAATCACTTGTAACCAATGCTATGACTTGGGGATCAGGTTTTGTTTTTGTCGATGGTAAAGCCGATACGGATCTATGGTCATCCCTATCCTCACTGGTACGACGTTTCGGACGCGATGATGATTTGCTTGTCTTGAACTATATGACCGGTAACGCCGATGTTCAGGCACCCTCCAATACAATGAACCCGTTTTCTTCCGGTTCTGCATCATATCTAACAAACATGCTCGTCAGCTTGATGCCTGAAAGTGGCGGTGACAACGCAATGTGGAAAGAACGTGCGGTCTCTCTGGTTGGTGCGATGATGCCTGCCTTAACATGGAAACGTGATAATCAGGAAATTCCAATGTCTGTACGGACAATTCGTGATTATCTTTCACTGAACAATGTCATCAAATTATCACGCGATGAATTTGTGCCTAAAGAAATTCTTGTCGGTTTGGTAGGATATCTAGACACACTACCTGGCTTTATGGGCGAAGCGTATGATGATGAAGGTAAAGTAAAACCACCTGGCCCCGATACACCGCAATATAACACTGAAACAGCAAGCCAACAGCATGGTTACTTGGCGATGCAGTTCACGCGCTCTCTCCAATCTCTTGGTGATGATTACGGCTACATCTTTGATACACAAGCCGCCGATATTGATATGATTGATGTCGTGCTAAACCGCCGCATATTGGTTGTGCTTGTACCTGCTCTTGAAAAATCAGGCGATGAGGTTGCAAACCTTGGTAAAATCGTTGCTGCTTCTATTAAAGGGATGATGGGGTCAGCCCTTGGATCAACGGTTGAGGGAACATCTGAAACTGTTATCGAAAATAAACCAACCCATTCAAACACACCTTTCATGACCGTCTTTGACGAGGTCGGGTATTACGTTGCCGAAGGTATGGCTGTTATGGCCGCTCAGGCGCGTTCCCTTGGGTTCTCGCTTGTCTTTGCCGGACAAGATTTACCCGCAATGAAAAAACGTGTTCGTGAAGAAGCCCTTTCCATCACTGCGAACTGTAACATTAAGATATTTGGTAAATTGGAAGATCCAACAGAAACCAAAGACTTCTTCGAAAAAACAGTTGGTAGCGCCATGGTGACAGAGGTTTCAGGCTTCCAGATGTCCGGTGGCGGTGATTTTGGATCCTACCATGATACAAAACAAGCTGGCGTTCAGCTTCGTCCACGCGCAAATTACGATAAATTGCGCGGCTTTAAAGAGGGACAAGCCATCATCACTTACGGTGAAACCGTTGTTGATTGTGCTATCTTCTATTCTAATCCAGGCTTTGCAAAGGCCATGCGCGTGACACGTTTCATGACGTTACCGCCTTCAGACCCAACAATCTTGAAACATGCTGGCGCAATCACCAAGCTACGTGACTTGATGGTCAATAAAACATGGACAGCATTACGTTCAGACGTTGCCGTTGAAACATCCGCTGAAATTGCCGCCCTTCATGATGGGTTCGTTAATAACAGCAAACCATCCGTTAATCCGGTTGATGCAGGGATTGCAGCACTAATCCTAATTCACGCTGTTTCAAACGAAATCCCACCACCAAACGAAGCCGCTAAATCAGGCGGAGGAGCAACGCCTCTGGCAACACCAATGGCCGCCGCACCTAAACAAGCGCAACCAGCAACACCATTGGCAGCAACGCGTCCCGCAGCAGCCGCTGCAACAACCGCAGCCGCAAAAGGTGCTGCACCGTCTGTATTTGGTGCGAAACCCGCTGCTGAAGAAGCTCCGGCAAAACCAGCTGCAGCACCTGTAACACCAGCTGCAACCACAACAGAAACATCAACAACAAAGCCATCCATCTTCGGTGCGAAGACGACAGCAGAAGCGCCCGCAGCGCCTGTAACACCACCAACTGCACCAGTGGAGACACCTCCTGCGGCGGCAACACCTACTGAAACACCGCCAACTGAGGCCAAAGCCACAGCGAAGCCTTCTATCTTCGGCGCGGCACCAGCAGCAAAAGAAACACCGGCAGCACCTGTAACACCGCCTGCGGCACCAGTGGAGACACAACCAGCTGCAGCAACACCAACTGAAACACCAGCGACTGAGGAAAAAGCCACGGCGAAGCCTTCTATCTTCGGTGCTCCAGCAACTCAAGCAGCGGCGGAAGACAAACCGGCAGCACCTGTGACACCACCTGCTGCACCAGTAGAAACGCCGCCTGCTACTGCACCAGCCACGGAAACACCACCAGCGGCACCAACAGAAGAAAAAGCCTCCGCAAAGCCCTCAATTTTCGGCGCAGCAAAACCAAAAGCAGAAGACAAACCTGACACATCAGGCAATGATGATGAGAAGGCATAAAGAAAGAAACAAGCAAGGCACTACCTCACATTCTTCGGAAACAGGAAGTGCCTTTTTCTACATTCTGCTTGCTGTTGTTTTATTCGGAACATTATCATTCACCGTAGCCCGCAGTATGCGCGGCGGACAAACAAACGCCCTATCAGACAGAAAAGCAGAACTCGCAGCGAGCGAAATCCTTGATAGCGCACAAAAAATACAGCACGCCATTGATTATCTGCGAAGAAACGGTTGCTCTGAAAATGACATCAGCATGGAAACCCCCGATGAATTAAACGTGAATTCCGCCTCTCCCATTGATGAATCGTGCCACATATTCTCTCCCACAGGCGGTAATATAGCGTGGAACACCCCGCAAACAGGCGTCGCTAACAATAGCGTATGGAGAGCCTCATCCCACTCCCACATAAATGATATAGGCACGTCAAAGGCCGAACTCATCTTATATCTTCCCTCGATAAACAAATCTGTTTGCGAGAAAATAAACAAATCTGCAAATATAGTAAGAGAGACCATCCCGCGAGAGAATGGCTACGCATTTGATAGTGAATGGGACGGATCATTCAACGATAGCGGCCCACACGTCATCAGCTGTGACGGCGTTGCACCAGCAGGTGCATGCAATAAAAAGCCCTTCGCCTGCATAGAGTCCGATGTTTCAAATGCCTATCATGAGAATTATATATTTTACTACGTCCTGATAGAGCGCTAACCCTTACAAAAACCATAGTACAAGGCAATTAAACGCGTGAGTACCACGTTGCACGCGCCTTACCGTGACGTATCAGGTAACCACCCTCAACCAATTCGCCCAAGCGCAGTTTCAAGGTTGAACGCTTCCCACGGGTATAGCGTTCAATCTCTTTCATGCTCAAACGATCATGTTTATCGAATAATTTCAGGATTTTCGTCGATAAACCCGGCATATTCGCGATTTCCGCGCTGCCATTTTCAATACGAACCTGTAATTTATCTTTTTGCGCCTTCAGCAGCTCAAAGAAGAACTCTAACCAGACATCCCAGTCAATTTTCCCTGTCGCCAAGGTCTTTTGCGTGTGAGACAAGGCCTTATAGTAATCTTCGGCACGTTCCTGCAACAAATCATCCAACATGCTATACGGCGCATAACCATAGCCCGCCTTAAACATCAACAGAATCACCAGTAAGCGCGCCAACTTCTGGTTTCCTTTATCAAAAGGGCAGAATTGCAAATAAATCGCCGTAAAAATCGCAATAACGAACAGCGGATGGAACTCTTTTTCCTCTAAAGCCTTCTCCGTCCAGCTCATCAAGCGGGGCATCAGGTTACGAACCTCCGTTGGTGATGCAACATCCAGCGCGCCAATCAAGGCATCGCCCTTCATCACCTGTAAAGCAATGCTGTTTTCTTTGAAAAGGCTCACTTCTTTTGATCCGGTGAACGCCGCATGCAAGCGACAGAGCAAATCAACATCCAGTGGCTGGTCTTGCCAACTACTTGCAATCTCTTTGAAATTTCGGCCAAAACTGGACACATCTCCAAGTAATTGCAACGATGTTGTATGATTTTCCATCGCCGACCATGCGCCTTTGAACTCGTCAATTTCACTGACCAGCCGAAGCATCTTCGGGGTAATTTTTACGTGCTGTAATCCTAACATGTGGCCGACTATAACCATAAATTCAGATAAGATCAATTTAAGAACTCTAAATTTTTGACATTTTTGTGAAAATATTGCTTCCTAGCTTCAAGTTACGCATAAACATCAAGGGAATAAGGCCATGAGACACCCATATACGATAAGAATACTGCTATTTACACTCCTCACCTTTGCAAGCGGGTGCATGATTGTAGAAGACTTCGGAACGCACTGGGATCAAGGGATAGTAGACTCGGCTCTTGAAGGAAGTTGGCAAGATTCAAACGGAGAATGCATGCAATACATAAAATCCAACGATCACTACACGATGAAGAATGAGAACCTAATAATAAGAACCCTGCCCTTAAAAAATAGCACCTACATGATGATGAAAGAGAATGAATCCCATTTCCTATACAAATACACCGTTAGCGATCAAAAACTAACGCTATATACCCCTGACAAAGGCCAGAGAGAAGCGTATCAGAAACAATATTCCAACCAAAACATTACCCTAAACGATTATACGGTGACAATCACAACACTGGATGCGTCAGTAATCGACCTTCTGGAAAAGATAGGAAATCAGCCTGAATTCTGGAAAGAAGAAAGCATCTTTGTAAAACAAACCGAAGCATGCCCGATAGAACCGTAAACCTACATCCGGCTCGGCACTTCAATCCCAAGCAGCCCAAGAATAAGAACAAGCGTCTTATGCGTTTGCTGGCACAAAGCCAAACGGCTGGCCTTAACGGCTTCATCCTTTTCCGACAGAATATGGCAGTTTCCATAGAAGGAGCTAAACTCCTGCGCCAGCTTAAACACGTAATCACACAAGATATGCGGCGTATAATGTTTCATCGCGCTATCGAAATATTCCGGCAGCTCACCCAGCAATAAGGCAAGGCGGCGATCTCCATCCATAATATTGAACATATCAACGGCCAAGTCGCCCTCAACCCCCGCTTTTCTCAGCAAAGATTGGATACGTACAGCTTGATACAACAAGTACGGCCCTGTTTTCCCCTCGAATGAAGTCATACGATCAATATCAAACACATAATCTGCCGTACGGTTATTTTGCAGATCCGCAAACTTCACCGCCGCAAGCGCAACCTTATGCGCAACACCCGTACGTTCACCCTCATCCATATCTTTGGCCAGATCAGCTTCATTCAAACGATTCTGCGCCTTCTCAACAGCCATAGAGATAAGATCCTCCAAACGCATCACACCACCGGCGCGCGTTTTAAACGGCTTGCCATCTGTTCCGTTCATCGTGCCGAAACCTGCATGAATCAGCTCTATTTTATCCTCTGGGGCAATGTTAGAGACACGTACGGCGCGGAAAACTTGCTCAAAATGCAAAGATTGTCGCTGATCGACCACATAAATGATCTTCACAGGGTTATGAGTCTTTATGCGCTCCACAATTGTCGCCATATCGGTTGTTCCATACAACACCGCGCCATCGGATTTACGTAAGATCAAAGGTGGGATTTCTTTTTTATCATCCGCGCGTGCAACATGCAGAATTAACGCTCCTTCACTTTCCACAGCTAAATTATGTGATTTCAAATCCGCGATCATGTCTTCTATATAGGGATGCGCATCACTCTCGCCTTTCCATTCATCAAAATGAACCCCTAACGCGTCAAAGTTCTTTTTCATGCCCGTCACCGAAACATCAATAAACTCGCACCATTTACGGGTGTACGCTTCGTCTCCGTCTTGCAATTTACGGGTCGCTTCACGTGCCAAAGCCATCCGCGGTTCATCTTCCTTACACGCAGTTGATGCTTTCGGGTAGATCTCCGCCAGCATTTCCATCGTGATATCACCGTCAAACCCCATAATATCCAGTTCAGAGAGGATCATACCCATCGGCGTCCCCCAATCACCCATATGAACGTCACCAATCGCGTCATATCCCGCGTACAGACACATACGGCGGAGCGTATCCCCAATGATAGAGCTTCGCAGGTGCCCGACATGCATTGATTTGGCTATATTTGGCCCGCCGTAATCAAGAACGATGCTCTGGCCTTTACTTACAGAGGATATTCCAAAACGCGCATCTTTGGCTAAACTCTTGAAATTCTCAGCAATGTACGCATCTTTTAGAGTGATGTTTATGAAGCCCGGACCCCCAATTGATAGCGCTTCAAAGACACCAGATGCCTCAGGGTCTCGGTTCACCGTGTCAATGATATCCTGTGCAATGTCACGGGGGTTCTTTTTCGCGACCTTCGCACACGGCATCGCGCCGTTACATTGGAATTGTGCCGCCTCAACCTGACCCGATACACTGACCCGCGCATGCTCAACTGGTAAATCAAGCGAATTGAACGCACGCGCCATAATGTCGGTTAGCTGTTGTGATAATGATGACATGTCTCGAAAGCCCTTAATATTTAACAGAATGTAACATAATCAAAATAACGCACAAAACCAAGCAGAATTAAAACCTCATAAATAACGACCACAAAAAAGGTGTGCTTATTCACATTGGCCACAAAAACATTTCTCGGCGAGCCATGCGAAAAACACATACGGATAGAGCGCACGAAATATCTTCAGTTTATGATTTGAGAAGATTGAGAGAGAAAAAGCCATCAAAGAAATGAAGCCCAATCAAAAGCAAACGAAATTTACTTATGGCTAGGAAAATAAGGCGGCACGTATTTTGTATACGTAAACCGAAATTTGACAACGCCGGCAAATAAATTCAGAACGCCCTTAAGTATCAACATCTGCCTTCAGAGCATTATCTTGAATAAATTCACGACGCGGCTCGACCACGTCACCCATCAGGATTGAGAAAATCTCATCGGCTTTAACCGCATCGGCGACCTCGACCTGTAACAAAGTACGTACATTCGGATCAAGCGTTGTTTCCCAGAGCTGCTCCGGATTCATTTCACCAAGACCTTTATAACGAGAAATTGCCAAGCCCTTACGGCCCGCCTCTTGAATATGATCATAAAACGCCGCCGGCCCATTCACCTTTGCAATCACTTTACCATCGCGCTGAATTTCGACAGGCTTTGAAAATATTTCAATAAGCCAATCACGCGCACTGTTCAAACGCACAGCATCGGGCGAGCGCACACGATCAATCGACAAGTTCACGCGTTCTGTTACGCCACGTGTTGTTTTCCAAAATGAGTAGCCACGATCAATTGTGAACGAACCATCCCAGCCTTTTTCATTTTTAACTTCCAAAGCATCAAGCCGTGCGGCGGTTTCCTTCGCATATTTTGCGCCTAATTCTTCATCGCCCGAGACGTCACCATCAAACGCACCCGCAATTGCAGCTTGCTCGACCACGCGACGATTCCCCGCACGTTGCGCTAAGGTACTAATAGAATTACGTAGCTTTCGTGATTGCAATAACAGATCACGCAAATCATTGCCACTGCGAGTCTGACCACTACCGTCAATAATCATAATATCATTAACCGAAATATTAATCAGATGGTCTTCCAATTCACGTTCGTCTTTCAGGTAAATCTCGCTCGACTTACCTTTTTTCACCTTAAACAACGGTGGTTGCGCGATATAGAGATAGCCGCGCTCAATAATTTCAGGCATATAACGGAAAAAGAACGTCAGCAGAAGAGTCCGAATATGCGCTCCATCAACGTCCGCATCGGTCATAACAATGATTTTATGATAGCGGGCTTTTTCGATATTAAATTCTTCACCAATAGACATACCGAGCGCGGTAATCAATGTACCGATCTGCTCGGAGCCGATCATGCGATCAAAACGCGAACGCTCAACATTCAAGATTTTACCACGCAACGGTAAGATCGCTTGATTATGACGATCACGCGCTTGTTTCGCAGAACCACCCGCAGAATCTCCCTCAACAATAAATATTTCGGAAATCGCAGGATCTTTAGACTGACAATCCGCCAACTTACCCGGCAGAGAAGAAATATCCATCACACCTTTACGACGCGTTAACTCACGCGCACGACGCGCCGCTTCACGGGCATTGGCCGCCTCGGATATTTTATTGACAATCAATTTTGCTTCAGCCGGATTTTCCTCCAACCATGATCCCAAATGCTCTGATATAGCCGCCTCAACAATCGGACGTACTTCAGAGGAAACCAGTTTATCTTTTGTCTGGGAAGAGAATTTCGGATCAGGGATTTTCATCGACAAAACGCAGGTCATACCCTCGCGCATATCTTCACCTGTCAGCTTGAATTTCTCTTTCTTAAGCAGGCCTTTTTCTTCAACATATTTACCAAGCACCCGCGTTAACGCCGCGCGAAAACCCGCCAAATGCGTGCCGCCGTCACGTTGCGGAATATTATTGGTGAAACAAAGCATGGTCTCGTGATAAGCATCCGTCCACTCCAGAGCCACTTCAACCGTAACGCCGCTTTTCTCGTCAAAAGCCAGCAGAGAAATAGTATCTTCTATAATCGGTTTTTTCGTACGGTTCAGATATTCAACAAACCGTGTAATACCGCCTTCAAAATGCAGGTGAGAGGTAATCCACTCTTCCTCATTTTCCGCGCGTTTATCAGAGAGATAAATATTCACGCCTGAATTCAAAAACGCCAACTCTCGCAAACGATCTTCAAGCGTTTTAAAATCAAATTCTACGATTGCAAATGTTGCAGGCGACGGCAAGAACGTGACTTGCGTGCCGTTGCGTTCTCCCTCATCCAAATCACGGATGGCCTTCAAATCTTCACCTGCATCACCATGGCGGAAACGCATATGCCATTCTTTACCCTCACGTCTGATATGCAAATCCAGATATTCGGACAGGGCGTTCACCACAGATACACCAACGCCGTGCAAACCGCCGGAAACCTTGTAAGAATTATCATCAAATTTACCACCGGCATGCAATTGCGTCATAATCACCTGCGCGGCAGAGACTTGCTCCTCGGAATGAATACCGACAGGAATCCCACGGCCATTGTCCTTAACCGTAATCGAACCATCCGCATTTAAAATGATGTCTATCTGATCGCAATGCCCAGCCAGTGATTCGTCAATCGCATTATCGACAACCTCATAAACCATATGATGCAGTCCTGTGCCGTCATCCGTATCCCCGATATACATCCCCGGACGTTTACGAACCGCGTCTAATCCGCGTAAAACCTTAATCGAATCCGCGCCATATTCTTCATTTTCCTTATTCGGTTGCGCGCTTGTATCACTCATCAGATTTCTTGTCCTTAAATCACTTGCAAAAGCCTTAGCTTTTCGCGGGTTTTTCAGTATATTTACCGATCTATCTGTATAGCATAGCTACATACATAAAAACAGGGCAAACCACGTTTTTATGCCCCATTCCTCAACAGGTTAAGGGGTTGAAAAATATAAATATTTTTGATTTGATTTTCCATGATTATTCTGTCTTTACTCATCCCTATGAGTGACACAAAAAACGACGCTATTTTCAAGCATATCCGCAACCATTACAAGACAATGGAAGGCTATAGCTCTGCGGGGATGTTAAGCGGTAAAGACGCGGCGAAAACATATCTAAACGCCAATGAAAACCCCTACCCCTTACCGGGCTTAGAGGAGCTAAACCGCTATCCTGAGCCACAGCCACCCGCATTATTAGAGGCCTACTCCCAAACATACGGCGTGGAACATACTCAAATTGCAATGACGCGCGGCGCAGATGAGGCGCTTGTTGTCCTCACCAAAACATTTTGCGAACCTCATAAAGACCAAATTTTAATCAGCTCGCCTGCTTTCGGCATGTACGCGGTGGATGCGCAAGCCATGCCCTCCGGCGTTGTCGATGTGCCGCTTATTAAAGCAGACGGCACGTTCATACTTGACCATGAAGAGATTGTGAAACAGGCAAAAGACTCTGACAACCACATCAAACTGGTTTTCATCTGCTCGCCCAATAACCCGACAGGGGGCAGCTTCTCTCACGAACTTATCTCCGAAATCTGCGAAGCCCTAGAAGGCCACGCCGTTGTCATTCTTGATGAAGCCTACGCCGAGTTTTCTAAGGCTGGCTCAATGACCGCCGATTTAGACTCCACGCCAAATTTGATTATCCTACGCACGCTTTCAAAGGCCTACTCTTTTGCGGGGATGCGCATGGGCTGTATGTTGTGCGGGAATGAAGATTTCATATCCCTTATCCGCACTAAAGTTCTGGATGCCTACCCTCTGCCGCGCATGAGTATAGAGGCCGCGTTCCACGTTTTATCGCCGGAACTGAAACCTGTCGTAGAAGAAAATATCCAAAAAATTCTAGCCGAGCGTAAACGCGTAAACGAAGCCTTAGAGCAATCCGATAAAATCACCCATATCTATCCATCTGATACGAACTTCCTCCTAATCGAAATGGATAAGGCAAAAGAGTTCTGCGCCTTTACCGCCGAAAATAACGTCATCCTTCGCGACTTTTCATCCCGAAAAGGCACAGAAAACTGCCTGCGCCTAACCATCGGCACACCGGAAGAAAATGATATGGTTTTGGATTTATTGGAGAAGTTCGAAGCCTAGAGTTACTTCCCCGCCTCTTCTTCAGGTTTTTCTGCCGATTTTCTTTTCTTGGAATCATGAAGTAAATACAGACCCAAAACAAAAAATAAAGGGGTTGCGATAAGACACGCCGTTGGAATAGCTCCTGCCGTCACAAACGCCGCCGCGCCATACACGCCGAACAAGCCACCAAGAATAAAACATGTCCGCCCCGTCGCGCATGATCCGCAATCCTTCATCTCCGCACATGGAGCGCAGCCATCTATTGCACAAACATTTTTTTCAGTCTCAGACTCTGAAACTTCTGTTTTTTCTACGCTATCATTCATTTTATACTCCCCGTGTTGCTATAATATCATTCGATAAAACACCCGCTCACGTTACATTATGAACCGAAAAATCTCTCACGTCAAAGAACTGCGCCTTACCTTCAATCGCAGTAAACAGGCTGCTTTCCGTCCCTGTCAGCCAACTTTGCGCACCCAAATCCTGCAATATTCCATACAAAGCACCACGGCGACCCTCATCCAAATGCGCCGCAACTTCATCCAACAGCAATATCGGCGGCGCACCGCGCTCTGCCTTAATCAACCGCGCATGCGCAAGGATAAGCCCAATCAATAATGCTTTTTGCTCACCCGTTGAGCATTGATCCGCAGGCATATTCTTCTCCGCATAGATCACAGATAAATCAGATTTATGCGGCCCGCTTGCCGCGCCGCCCGTAATGCCATCACGCGCACGACTTTCAGTAAGCTGATATTTAAAAGCATCTTCAACCTCCAACGCAGGCGCATTCTCCAGCAATTCCTCAATCGTCCCTTTCACCCGAAAACGAGCCAAAGGAAAATGCGTATGGTCTGCCGCCTCACACGCCGCCTGCAGCCTGCTGACAAAATCAAGCCGTGCCGCCGCAATCGCGATGCCTGTCTCCGCCATTTGCTGTTCCAAACCCGAAACCCACGCGCCATCGGCATTGCCTTCACGCAATAATTTCGAACGCTGTGACAATGCATTTTCATAGCGCGAGACCCGCCCCGAATGACCGGGATCAAAAGCAAAGATTAAACGATCGAGAAATTTGCGACGCTCTCGCCCTGAATCCATAAATAAACGATCCATCTGCGGCGTAAGCCAAACACAGGATAAATACTCACCCAATGCCGCCTGGCTTTTCACCGCGCTGCCATTAATCCGCACCGTCCGCTTTTCCGCGCCCTGACGGGAATTAGGATCAAGGCCGGTGCCAAGACGCACCTCATCACCATAATGAGAATGAAACAGCCCCGCCACAGCCCACGGCGCATCGGAATCATTCTTCTGAATCTCCATCACCCGCGCACCGCGCAAACCCCGTCCGGGAGAAAGCAATGACACAGCCTCTAAAATATTGGTTTTCCCCGCGCCATTAACCCCCGACAACACAATTAACCCCGAAGACAGATCCTTCAAAGAAGCTTGCTCATAACATCTAAAATTATGGAGTTTAATAGTCTTAAGTGCGCTCATTTTTTCCTTTTAAAGTAAATATCCAAAGAAACAAAGCTGTAAAAATCTAAAGGCTGACTTGTTTATTAAAGGCATTGTCGTCACATAAAGCGAATAAGGAAGAAACGTAACGTTCCCTCCACTTTATCAACCGACAACACCCTATTACTTCCAATGAAATTTCGTATTCTCAAGATGACTCATTGGACGTTTTGGCTTGCTCCAATGCTTAGAGAAAATAACACTGCGCTTATAAACTTTTTTAACAATGACTTCACCTGTCACAGAATCCAATTGGTCACTCTGCATATTAATATATACGTTCAAAGTTTGTGTCTTCTCACCTCTAACAAAAACAGATATGGGCCTGAAATCAACAGTAATACGGATAGTATTTTCTCCAACCTCTAGCTGATTAGGGGCGCTCATAAAATTAGAGCTCACGGGATAAATCGCAATACCATATGTTTTTTCATCATTTTCCGGAACAACATAAGTGACATCAAATTGTGCTTGATCGCGACTTTCAGAATGTAGCGTTATTCCTGTTAGGAAAGGGCTATCCATAGCACTGCGCGCTTCTTCATCTTCAAGAACGGCATGTTCTCGATTAACGAACGGAACATCAGGTAATACTTTTTTATGAGTTCCTACGAAAAGAAAAATGATGGAAACGGATATAAAAATAAAAGAAAATGCTATAAGAATCCAAACAGAAAGCTTTTCCATATCGTACCCACTTATACCCTCAACGGCATCAACACATACAACGAAGAAGGATCGCTATTATCCTGAATAATGGTTGGGCTGGCGGAATCTGCCAATGTTAGACGACATCCTTCACCCTCAATCTGTGATGTAATATCCAGAAGATATTTTGCATTAAAGCCAATCTCCATATTCGCATCACCATTCACTTCCAACTCTTCCGTCGCGCTACCTGCTTCGGGGGAACTGGCGGAAAGAGTCATCAACTTACCATCCAATGTGATTTTAAGCGCATGCGACTTACCATCTGAAATCGTTGAAACACGGTCAATCGCACGTGAGAATACTTTAGGATCAATTTCTACGATCTTGTCATTACCTTGCGGAATAACACGCTGGTAATCAGGAAATGTTCCATCAATCAATTTAGACGTCAAAACAATATGATCGAATGCAAAACGAATTTTGTTTTCGGATAATGTGATTTGTATCAGATCGGCAGCATCTTCGATCAACTTACGTATTTCACCAATCGCCTTACGCGGAATAATAACCGCAGGCATACCTGCCGCACCTTCAGGCAAAGGCATTTCAAAACGCGCCAATCTATGGCCATCCGTTGAAACTGCGCGCAAAACTTTTACGCCGTCATTATCAGCTTCATGCACATAAATACCGTTCAGGTAATAGCGGGTTTCTTCTGTGCTCATTGCAAATTTCGTGCGGTCAATCAATGCGCGCAAATCAGACGCCGGCAACGAAAAGCCACTCGGCAAATCACCCGTTGAAATTTCAGGGAAATCCGCCACAGGCAAGCAGCTTAGCTTAAATTGAGAACGACCGGAACGCACAGTAATCTGCGTGCCTTCTGCATTTAGCTCAAGCTCCACCTCAGCGTCATCGGGTAATTTACGGACAATTTCATGGAATGTGCCAGCAGGCGCAGTCGTCGCACCAGCCATGGTAACCTTTGCCGCCACTGATTCGTTGATCTCGAGATCCATATCCGTTGAGGATAAAGCCAAAACGCCATCCTCTGCTTTCATCAAAACATTAGAAAGAATCGGGATCGTATTACGGCGCTCCACAACACTTTGCACGTGATTTAATGCTCTCAATAGAGCTGAACGATCAATACTCAGTTTCATGGGCGAATCCATCCATTATAATTATATGTAATATATAGCCAGAGTTTAGCATAGTGATTCACGCGGCAGAAGCCCTAATCTAAATCAATACCAAGTTTTTCAGCCACCGCACTGACATCACGTCGCAACGCGCTGCCATATGACATTTCTTCATTCGCTTTCGTAAACACGCGGGAAACAGATTTCTCATTTGCATAACCAAAAGTCTTTGCGATATCTTCATATCCGTTCCCCTCTTTGCGCGCGATATAAACACCCACGGATTTTGCCTGAGTCACTGTTTTACTACCACCAGTCTCTTCCAATTTTTTAACGGTCACAATATCTCCAAAGTAGTCTGATACTGTTCTACGAATTTTCTTTAAATCACTCATCTTTGTTCCTTACAACACATCATCCAGCGCGACATTCACCGCGCTATAAACCGCATCCAGATCATCCTCACTAATGCAGTATGGTGGCAAAATATACACCGTATTGCCCAGCGGACGCAACAAAACCCCTTGCGAGAGAAAAGACTCATATAATTTTGGCTGGATTTCAGAAAGATACCCACCATCCTCTACCGCCAAATCCATCGCCAGCATCGTGCCCTTTTGCCGTATATTTGTTAAATCACCGCGCCGCACAAAACTCGCGGCTGCCGCGGCATGTGCCTTGGCGATATTGTCTATTTTATCCTGCACCGCCTCATCATCTTCCCAAATACGAAGCGAAGCATTCGCCGCCGCGCAAGATAATGGATTGCCCATAAAGGACGAGGAATGGAAAAACATCTTCGCCTTATCCTTGTGATAAAACGCGTTATAAATATCCTTGGTGCAAAGGGTCGCGCCCATAGGCAGAAACCCGCCCGTCAGCCCCTTGGACAGGCACATCAAATCAGGCACAAAATCCGCTTGTTGACATGCAAACATCGTTCCTGTGCGCCCGAACCCTGTCATCACCTCATCAGCAATCAACAACACACCATGCGCGCGACACATATCGGCCATGGTTTTCAAAACATCAGGTGAATAAACCCGCATCCCGCCCGCAGCCTGCAATAAAGGCTCAAACACAAATGCGGCAACGTCATCCTTGTTATCATCCAGCAGCTTTTCCAACGCAGCAAAAGTTTCGGCTTCACACCCTGCCACAGGAAAAGGAATATGTTCCACCTCAAACATATAAGGCTCGTATAACTTATGATAAACACTGCGCCCGCCGACAGACATTGTGCCAAACGTATCACCGTGATACCCGCCCTCCAGAGCGATAATCTTACGCCGCGGATGGCCGGAATGTTCCCAATATCCAATCGCCATTTTCAAGGCGACTTCAACGGCGGTTGAGCCACTATCGGATAGAAAGACATGCTCCAGACGATCACCTGTGACCGCAATTAAATTCTCCGCCAACATTTCCGCAGGCTCATGCGTAAACCCTGCAAATATAACCTGATCCAGCGCGCCTGCCTGCTGTTGCACCGCGTGCATAATGTCCGGATGACAATGCCCGTGCGTAATCACCCACCAACTGGAAATCGCATCAATAATGCGCCGCTCCCCCTTTGGCACACCATTAACCTCATTGCGCGCAAATAAATATGCGCCCGCCGCGCGATCTATGTGAATGGAATCAGGGGCAATGGCGTGCTGTGTATAGGGATGCCACAAAGGAGAGGTTGGTTTAGTTTTACTCATTCAACAAAATCCCCAATCTTAAAATTATTCGCAAACAGAAGGCGCAGCATCGTATCATCCAGATCATCCGCCAACGGTAAACGCCCTAAAACTTTCACCTTGGACATCTCCGCGATCGTACGGATATTATCCGCATTTTCATCGCCGATAAAGACAACACCTTTCAGCGGAATATCCCGCGCCCAAATTGCCTCCAGCGATAACAGCGTATGGTTAATCGTACCCAACCCCGTGCGCGCACATAAAATCAAAGGAGCCTTCCATTTCTGGAACACATTAATCTGCAAATTATTACGCGTTAACGGCACCATCAAGCCACCCGCACCCTCAATCACCAACGCGCCCGCACATTTAGGTATTTGCGCAGGGTCTTGCAACGCATCAACATCAATTTCCGCGCCATCTTTTTCAGCAGCAAGGTGCGGCGATAATGGTTCACTGAAAATATAACGCTCGGATAGGAATCGCTCATCAGGCAAGTTGGTTAATTTCTGCACGCGACGCGTATCCACATTAGCGGTGATGCCCGATTGCACAGGTTTCCAGTAATGCGGCGTATGGCCTGCACTCTCCAGCCCCAACATAAGCGCAGCCGAAAACACGGTCTTGCCAATATCCGTATCCGTGCCTGTAATGATAAATTTATGCGTCATGCTCTACCCCTCCATATAAGGTTGTAGCGTATCAGCGAAACCTTGTAAAACAGCAGGTTCTAACTCTGAACTTAAAGACAAACGCAAACGCGCCTGCCCTTGCGGCACTGTTGGCGGACGAATGGCGCGAATATCATACCCCGCCTCTTGCATGGCCTTGGCAATCAAAACCGCTTTTTCATCCTCGCCCAGAATAATCGGAATCACTTGCGTACCTGCACCGCCGAATAATGCCTGCCCCAGCGCACATATTTTAAACAACCTCTCCCGACGCTGCACTCCATCTTCGGACGCCAAAATCTCCAGAGATTTCTGCACCAGCAAAGCCTGCAACGGCATCGGCGCGGTTGAGAATATAAAGGGACGCGCTTTATTCACCATATAGTCAATTACAACCGAAGACGCGCAAACCAAGCCCCCCGCCACACCAATCGCCTTACCACACGTATGCAATGTCACCAAATGGTCATAGCCATGCGCATCAATAATGTCCCAGCACAATCCTTTACCATCCGTACCGTAAATACCCGTAGCATGCGCCTCATCAACAATCAGCATCGCATCATAACGCACAGCCAGCGCGTAGAGATCGCTCAACGGCGCAATATCACCATCCATCGAATAAACCGATTCGACGGCTATCCAAATCGTTCCTGCCTTATCACGGTGACGCTTTAGCAACACCTCCAGCGCGTCCATATCATTATGTGCAAACTTATAGCTCTTCGCCTGCGTGGCAATCAAACCATCACGAACGCTGGCATGAATAAGGCCGTCATACAAAACCACATCACGGCGATCAGGCAAAGTGGTCAGCAACGCATAATTCGCCTGAAATCCACTGGCAAAATACAATGCCCCGCCTGCTTTGAAATATGTCGCGGCATAGGATTCCAGTTCCGCATGGCAAGATGTGTGCCCACGCAATAAACGCGACCCCGCCGCGCCGATATCAAGGCCACTCTCTAACGCCTCGATCGCCGCCACCCGCAAGCGCGGATGCACCGCCATACCCATATAATCATTGGAAGTCAGGTCAATGCCTGCAGGCAAATTCAAAGACCTATATCGGTTTTGATCTTTTAGCTCTGATAGCGCATTTTGAAACTGCTGCATGAAATATTATCTCATTCAAAATTACAGGACTACGCGGCAGCTTCCTGCTCTTCATCCTTAAATGGTGCGCGCGGCTTAATGCCCAGCTCACCCAATAATGCATAATCCGCATCCTTCTCGGGATTTGGTGTGGTGAGGAGCTTCTCCCCCGTAAAGATCGCATTCGCGCCCGCCATAAAGGCCATCGCTTGTGCTTCTTTGGAAATCGTCAAACGCCCCGCAGATAAACGTACCATTGCTTTTGGAATCAAAATCCGCGCAACAGCGATACACCTGATCCACTCAAAAATATCGAGCATCTTATTGTTGGCCATCGGCGTTCCCTCAACAGGAACAAGCATATTAATCGGCACTGATTCGGGTTGTGGGTTAAGGTTCGCCAAAGTATGCAGCAAAGAAATACGATCTGCATCGCTTTCGCCCAAACCTAGAATCCCGCCACAGCAAGCATTAATCCCCGCTTTGGCAACATTTTTCAAAGTCTCCAGACGATCATCATAATTGCGCGTAGTCACAACCTTGTCATAAAATTCACGTGACGTATCCAGATTATGGTTATAAGCCGTCAGGCCAGCCGCCTTCAACTTCATCGCCTGCGGTTCGGTTAGCATACCCAGCGTCACACACGCCTCCATGCCCATATCAGATACGCCCTGCACCATATCGCATACACGATCAAACGCACGCCCATCCAACACTTTTGGCCACGCAGCCCCCATACAAAAACGGGTTGAGCCGCTTTCTTTGGCTTTGCGTGCCTGCGCCAAAACATCATCCGTCTTCAATAAAACTTCTTTTTCCAGCTCCGCATCATTGCTAAGGCTTTGCGAACAATAGCCGCAATCCTCCGTGCAACCACCCGTCTTGATAGACAGCAACGTACACATTTGCATCTCGTTCGCCGTGTGATTTTCACGATGAACACCAGCCGCCTCATATACTAAATCAAGCAATGGGCGGTTATAGAGGGCTGTGACCTCTTCGAGCGTATAGCTCTTTATCTCTTGTATATTACTCATAAAATCTAACCTAAGGCGGCTATCCGCAAGGGTCAAACAATTTTATCCACTAAAGCCAAAATAATGGCCTACATGGATATTCAAAGACACAAAAAAGGAAATTTCTGCTAGAATCGTAGAAAGGCTTATTGAAACCAGCCAAGCTATTGAGGATAGAAATGATGAAAACAGCCAAACCATTAGCACACAGCACCCTATATATCTTGTGTTTCTGCCTCATTCTTTTGCTGCCCAAATACACCTTCGCCGCAGCTTGCGTCGTACCGACCGTCACAACATTCGGAGTCTGCACGACAGAAGGCGAATGGGGCTATGACAGCGCCAACAACGCTTATCACTATTGCGATGGCACAAATTATATCTCCATGGGGGCTACAATCACTGCAGGATCTTGCGCCGGCGTAACCGAAAGCGCTCTGGATTATGACACCGGCCTCAATAATTTTAAATTTTGCAATGGAACCAATTGGATTGAATTTGAAAATAGCGGCTCCGCAGGTGCATGCGCCGTTGCTGGCCGTATAGACTATGACACACCTACAAAAGACATACATGCCTGCAACGGCACAGCCAAAAACATTGTTAAAAAAACCACAGGCGATGCGGGCACTTTAAATGTCACAGGAGACACATCATGGTTATGGGGCACTGGCTTTAATGCCGGAACATACATCGAAACACACACAATCACCGTTATCAATAATGGCGCCTGTGACCAAACAATAACAGCCATAACCGTCCTGCCGGAAAATGATTGTTCAGCTGGCCCATTCACAAATTGTACTGGCACCATCGAAGGATATAAAGTTTTTACAGAAAATTGCACGGGCACCTTAAATGCAGCGGCAAGCTGTACGATTGATGTTAAGGTACAAGTCATCATACCCGCAGGAGGAACCTCCATAATACCCGGAACATTAAGAGTAACAACATCAACTCTGCTCGAAGATACCTCACTATCAATTAACGGATGCGATGGTGTTGGCAGTGATGCAATTTGCTGATTATAAACCCGACACAATAACAAAAAGCGCAGGTCATATAACCCGCGCTCTTATTCTTATCTATATTAGTCAAATGAATTTAAAATCTGACAAGGCAAAAGCTGCGAAGCGTATTCTTGTACGTAAGAAGCGCATAACGCTGTCAGAGTTTAAAGACAGACGACTATCAGCCTGTTAATGCGCGGCGAACAACGTCTACATCTTGTGCGATTTGTGCATCATCACCCATCAGCTCTTCAACCTTGCGAATCGCATGCATCACAGTTGTGTGATCACGACCACCAAACTTACGACCAATTTCCGGCAGCGAGCGCGCAGTCAGCATTTTGGACAAATACATCGCAACCTGACGTGGACGGGCAACTTGGCGTGCACGACGTGCAGAATGCATATCTGTCAAACGCAGATTATAATGCTCAGCCACTTTGCGCTGGATCTCATCAATAGTAATACGGCGATCATGAGCACGTAGAAGGTCTTGTAAAACTTCCTGTGTGTTTTCCAACGTAATCTCGTTCTTGGACACATCAGCATGCGCAACGATACGGTTAAGCGCACCTTCAAGCTCACGAATGTTAGACGTAACCTTCAAAGCCAAGAATTCAAGAACGCTATCCGGCACGGTTGCACCCAATCTCTCGCGCTTTGACTGCAATATGCCAAGACGTAATTCATACGTAGAAGGATGAATATCAGCAACAAGGCCCCAAGCAAGGCGTGAACGCAAACGCTCATCAATGCCTTTTAGATCACTCGGCGCTTTATCCGCAGAAATAATGATCTGCTTGTTCAAGTCCACAAGCGCATTAAACGTATGGAAGAACTCTTCCTGCGTTGATTCTTTACCTGCGATAAACTGAATATCATCAATCATAAGAACATCAACACTACGGAATTGCTCCTTAAACGTCATTGTGTCATTTGCACGCAAAGCCTTCACGAACTGATACATAAACTTCTCTGCAGAAAGATACATCACAACTTTTTCAGGGAAGTTCTCTGCCATTGTATGGGCAATCGCATGCATTAGATGCGTTTTACCAAGACCAACACCGCCATATAGGAACAACGGATTGAACGGCACGCTTGCGCTTTCACAAACACGACGCGCAGCAGCATGCGCCAGAGCATTAGGCTTACCAACAATGAAACTATCAAAAGTAAAGCGTTGATCCAACGGAGAAGAAATCTCGGAAATGGCTTCCTTCAAATCAACATTCGCAATAGCGGCTCTATCTTCCGCGTGAACAACCCTATCTTCTATAATTGCATTTTGTACCACAACAATTTGCACACGTTTAACTTCTGCATTTTCTTCTGTGCACATTGTGGAAATACGTTCTGCATAATGGGTTTGAATCCAGTCACGCATAAATCGTGTTGGCACGGAAACTTCCATCGTACCGTGATAATAAGCACGTAATGTCAACGGCTTTAACCAGCTACGAAAAATTGCTTCGCCAAATTCTTTACGCATACCTGAGTGAACAACACTCCATAGTTTCTTAATTTCAGATGTAGGCTCAAGAGGAGTATTCTCCATATCTGCATTGTACTTCTTTAGTTTTGCCGGCGTTTTTCCGAGGGTTTCTGACATTTTTTTCTCCACTTTCTAAAAGTTACTTTTAACATTTAAACAAAATTATTTTTAATTACGCAAACTTACTCAATACAGTAGCGACCTCCCGGTGCGACCCATAATTTTGGTCGCAGAAATCCACGTGCGAATATCAACATATTCACACAACTTCTCTCGAGTCTGGTACTTTCAATGTAAGGCTCAATCTAAAACTATCGCTTAAAATACCAAGCTTGTTTAGCGGCCGTCCCCTAACTACTACTGGTTTTATTTAACCAGCTAAGGCGATTCTCTATTTGTCTAAAACGAACGATGTTTCTAAAACATCCTTGCCAAAATCAAAATACAATCGCATGGCATCCCGACATCTGATTTTATTTTATTCGTCATGTCTGTCGGCGATGAAAAGATACTACAACAAAAAATTACTGACAGGCAATAAGAACAAATCATGAATTTGCAAAAAAGAAATATTAGTTCAAAAAAAGGTCCTGAACAGTAAAAAAGCCTCACAGACACGCTGCAAGGCAAGAAAAACCGTTATCTTTCATATGGTTAATGAAGATCGCTAATATACATAAATGCTATTGGTAAATTAAATTGCTTTAACGCGCGCACTCAAACGAGACAACGTACGAGAGGCTGTTTTCTTGTGCATAATGCCCTTCGCAACAGACCTGTAAAGCTCCACTTGAGCGAGTCTCAAAGCCTCTCTCGCGTCAGTTGAATTACCTGAAGTAATTTCAGTTTCAACTCTCTTCAAGAAAGAGCGAAGACGACTACGACGCGCAGTATTAATTTCTGTGCGTCTTTCTGTACGACGAATACGTTTTTTTGCAGATGCATGATCAGCCATTGTTAAACCTTTTCAAACCTTTAATTAAATATTCTAATTCCAATTTTATACATTATATATACCCAAAACGTTCCACAGGAATAAATTCTTATGCTCTCATTTTCAGCGGGATAACAACATATTTAATTGCTAAATTCTTTAAATCCACTTCAGATTTCGGAAAGTAATACGCGTGTAGGGGGTGGCTTGTCAAGTGATTCATGCATTTTTTGCGAATCATTTTTCATGAAAATAGGTTACAAACAGAATTATTCCGCCAAACGATCAAACAAGGTCTTCCAAGTGCTATAATGTCGGGCCGATCATAATCCTAATAATGGACTGCTCTTCAATTTCTCCAAAAGAAATTTCCAGCGTCTCGCTTTGACGGAAGAATTGATATTCGGACACCCGTCCCCACCCTAATTGAGGAAGTGTTGCATGATAAAAATGCAGCACATCGCCCTGTTTCAAATCATGTGTCAGAGCAAACGATTCGCTAATCCGTCCCCCCGGCTTATCAAAAGACACGGCATGGCCATCCAATTCTTCCATACCGGGCATCAAAGGGATATCTTGCAGAGAAGAGAAAAACTGCGGCTCTTGGAATGTCTTTTGCTCCGCATCGGCAAAAGCCGGCGCGCCCGAGCACAACACAATCAAAGAAAACATCGCGACAGAAAATATCACTCTGAAATATTGTCTTATATATACGCTCATTATTTTCTCTCTTAATTCTGCTTACAACAATATTCTGACTAATTTTGACAAGACGGGCAATAAAATGTCGAACGCCCTGCCTGAACTATACGCAATATTTCTGATGAACAGGATTCATGCGTGCATTTATGCCCTTCTCGATCATAAACAGAGAAACCATGCTGAAAATATCCCAGCGAACCATCTGTATGCTGATAATCTTTTAAAGTACTGCCACCCGCCGCAATTGCTTCGTTCAAAACATCACGGCTATACGCCACAATTCTTTCACATGCCCCGATGTCCAAATCCTTCGCCTGACACGCGGGATTAATATGCGCACGAAACAAAACCTCACACACATAGATATTCCCAAGTCCGGCCACAACCCGCTGATCCAGTAATACAGATTTTATGGCGGCCTTTTTATTGCGAATCGATTCGAATAAATCTTGCCCCGACCATTGCTCCAGCGGCTCCGGCCCCATAGAGACAAACGGCTTATCCGCACCCCAATCATTGGAAACCAAATAAAACATGCCAAAACGCCGCGGATCTTCAAAAGCAAAACACGTACCGTCATCCATCGTAAAAACAATATGGTCATGTTTCTGCGGAACATAGGGATCATCGGGCGAAAAAATACGAATACGCCCCGACATACCCAAATGCAAAACACTCACCACGTCATCGCCAATATGCATAATAATATACTTACCGCGCCGCGATAAAGACCGCACAGCCTTCCCCGTTACGCTTTGCCCGAAATCCTGCGGCACAGGAATGCGTAAATCATAACGATTAACCTGAACGATGCGTATCGTCTTGCCTGTAATGGCCTGATCCATGCCGCGACGAACAATCTCAACCTCTGGAAGCTCAGGCATTGCGACCTCCCCTATTGTTGCATTTGCATAGGAAAGAATTGCAGAACCGGCGCGCCGTCATAATCCGCATAGGAAAACAACGGATAATAATCTTTAGTGATAATCTTTTCTTCGGGCGCAATAAAATACAAAGAAACATCCTCTGCCATTTTTGCAATAAAGATATCATAGGACCGCATCGTCAGAATTTTATAATACACACCCGCAACAGGCGCAGGCATGCCCGCATCTTTGGATGGATAAAGCGTTATCTTCCCTGTCTCTTCATTATATTGATAAGACCCTCGTGAATATTTACGAACCGCACTATCCAGTGCCTGCATATGAATAATTTCAAAACTATCGCCGGAAAAACTTAAATTAACGACACCGCCATGCACAAACAATGAAACCCACTTCCCCTGCAAAGCATCTTTCGACGGAGCGACCATAGCATCGCGCGACACCGGAAGCTTCGCCTGCATCTTTTCTTGCATCGGTGTTAAGACAATTTGTGGGGCAACCTCTTCTTCAACAACAGCTGAAGCAAACACCGGCGGCTGATCCATGCCCGAATATTTCAAATATCCTAAAATCCCCACAGTGAGTAACGCAAAAAAACTCATTGCCAAAAACAATGCCCCTTCTGTTTTCGCACCAATTTTATTCTTTCGCTGAGGGCTTAGACGTTCTTCTTTCATTTTTTCTCACCTTAAATAACAAAAATACACAAATAATACACTTAAGTACCAAAATAATACACGCCCTAAGGCATTGATTTTATTAAATATTAATATCTTTTTGGTAGGGTTACCCTTCACCACCAATAGAGCAGAATATGACAACATACATTATAGCGCAACTAATAGGATTTGCAGGATATCTTTTTTATATCGGTGCACCACATTTAAAAACACAAACCAAAATTATCCAAGCCGATGCAATATCGTGCATCTTGATCAGTATTCAATGGTATCTTCTAGCGCAACCTGCATTGCTGATGCTGAACATACTATCGATCGTCGTCGCCTTCACCGCCTTAAAAGCACAAACCAACATAACCGTGCGGAAATATTTATTCCTGCTTTATCCATTAGGCTGCACTGCGCTTATATTTATGGCACAAGATATTGTCATCAGCGCACTCACCATCTGTGCCTTTTGCCTGAATGTGACATCCAAATCCTCACAGAATATAATGTCCTTTCGCAAATATGCCGCCACATCAGGAAGCGTCTTGACCATCGCCGGCATTCTAACGCTCTCAATTCCTGCGGTTATCTTTAATTTCTTATTCACAAGCGGACATATTGTGAAGTTATGGCACGGCACAAAAGCAGAAGCACAGCACGCAAATACGAAAAAAGCCAGCCAAGCATTCGCCAGCCAACCCTTTACGCAGTGAAAACGTGTGTGGGGACACGCTTTTTTCTATGGCCTCCCATAGACAGAATTCATGCAACCTGCACAACCCTAAGATGTTAAATTTAAAATACCCTCGCCACATTGTCAACATATTTATGACAATATAATGTCTTCTTGTGCATTTTTTCGCGCAGCTCCGCGAGTTATGCTAGACAAAAGCGCTGATTAGACATATAACAGGATCTTATTATAAAAATTCTACATATTGATGGATAGCTGATACGTGCCTACAATTGAACAAATTCGCGCTGCACGCGCTTTAATTGGCTGGAGCCAAGGTGAACTTGCTGATCAAGCAGGCCTTTCACAGACTGGAATCGCGCGCATTGAAAACGGCACAAATCAGCCTAATTCAACCACTATCGATAAAATCATCTCTGCCTTTGATCGCGCTGATATTGAATTCATCGCCGAAAACGGTGTTAAGAAAAGAACCGGCGAAGTTAAAACATTACGCGGCGCCAGCGGTTTCAGCTATTTTCTGGATGACGTTTATGAAACCGCAATACGTCACGGCACAAAAGAAAACCCAACATCTGTTTTTCTTTCAAACGTTGTTCATGAAAACTGGGTTAAATGGATGGGGCCCGATAAATGGAAAAACCATACAGACCGTATGTATAAAGACAGAGACATCATGGATGTGCGCATTATTACGAAAGAGGGTGACACCAATTTCCCTGCGCTATCATATTCTCAATATAAATGGTTTCCAGAAGAACTATTTAACGATAAATCATTTTACTCATACCATGACAGATTAGCCTTTCTAAATTTCAAAGATGACGATGTAGAGATTATGATCATGCACCATTCAGACTTTGCTGATGGCTATAAGAACTTATTTAGAATCGCATGGGACAATTTGGCGATAACGCCACCGGAACATAAGTAACCGAGCAAATAATGACGATGAAAATAACAGCAAAAGCACTCGCGCTAAGCGATATCGTTACGCGCCTGCAGGAATCCGGGTTCGCTGGTGATTCCATCAAAGACATCAAAGTGAATGTCAGCTGGAAACCGGAACTACTGGATGAGATGGATAACTGGGGTAAGCGTTACCTTGGGGAAAACGGACATCTTTGGAAAGACGAACCCAGCAAATGCGGAGAATTCCTTCTTAACGCACTCAAAGAACCATCTTTAATTCTGGATTTAGGGTGTGGATATGGTCGCGATTCAAAGGCACTTCTTAAACAAGGGCATTACGTTTTAGGAATCGATAAATCAGAAGGCGCGATCATCGCCTCAGAAAAAGAATTACGTGATTATATAGATGAAAAGAAAGCATTCCTAATCAGCGGCGATTTCGCAAAAACATCTCTCATTAAAAATAACTTTGATGCCGTACTTTCTCATCGAATGCTTCACCTGCCAAATACAGAAGACGCCCGCACGATCATTGATAATATTGCAGCAGCCTTAAAGCCCGGTGGAACACTTGTCTTAACCGCACGCCGTCATGATGATTTCAACAAAGAACAAATGAAATGGGTGAACAGCAAAAACAGCAATGACAATGGAAATACCGCCGTCTACAAAGACAGACCACAACATCAAATAAATTTCTATGATGAAGATCGCTTTAGAAATGTTCTTTCGGAACAATTCACCGACTTATCTTTTGAACCAGGTGAAGAAATAGAATCCGTAGGTAATTATGATGAAAACGGAAAGCCTGTGATGTCACAATTCCTTCGCGTAACCGCACGCAAGAAAAACGCTGAAGAAACTCAGGAATCAACAAACCAAGATCTGGATACCCTCGAAGCTTAACATACCCTGTATCAACTTAAGGACAAGCAATTGTACCATAGGGTATCGCTATTGGATCTTTCTCCAATTCTTCATATGTCGCAGGTGCAATATCCCCTATTTCATGTTGAGAGAAAACATCCGTTAGCATCTCTTCATTGAACGGCGTGCTCTTAACACGCTCAGCCAAGTCATCAATAACAGCATTCACAACATTTTCGGAAACATCCTGATCATTCAATGTTTTTTGCAACAGCAATACATTCAATGAAGATGATGAGAAAAATTCCTGAATAGATTCTTTTATACCCGACATAACAATATCCTTATTACTCTATGTTTTTTTCAATATGGAAACACATACCACACTATAGATAAAGCGTCAAAAAAAAGCCCCATCATCTGACGGGGCTTTGTAATTTTTATGTCTAAAGTGGAACATTACGCACAGAACGTTTTCGTGAGGTTAGGAAGATAAGGTGACGTTTATATTAATAAACGAACCGCAATCTGACGCTACCCTCACGGTAAACGTTCAAAGGGCAATTACATCATGCCGGGCATTCCGCCCATTCCACCCATGCCGCCCATTCCACCGGCTGCGCCAGCGTCATCATCATTGGCAACTTCAGTAATGATGGCTTCGGTTGTGATCAATAGACCCGCAACAGACGCCGCATCTTGAAGAGCTGTACGAACAACTTTCGCAGGGTCAATGATACCAGCCTTAACAAGATCAGTATATTCACCTTTTTGTGCATCAAAACCGTAAGAGCCATCTTCTTGCTCAAGCAATTTTGCAACAATCACAGAACCTTCTTCACCTGCATTTTCACAGATTTGACGGATCGGCGCTTGTAGAGCACGACGGATGATTTCGATACCAACTGTTTGGTCTTCATTTTCACCTTTAAGTTTTGCAAGCACTTTACCAGCATAAAGAAGAGCAGTACCGCCACCAGCGACAATACCTTCTTCAACAGCCGCGCGCGTTGCGTGAAGTGCATCATCAACGCGATCTTTGCGTTCTTTCACTTCAACTTCAGTAATTCCGCCAACACGAAGAATAGCAACACCGCCGGACAATTTCGCCAAACGCTCTTGCAGTTTCTCTTTATCGTAATCAGAATCTGTTTCTTCTACTTGTGCACGAATTTGCTTACAACGGCCTTCGATGTCTTTCTTATCGCCGGCACCATCAACGACAACTGTCTCGTCTTTTGTGATAACAACTTTTTTCGCAGTTCCAAGCATTTCGATAGTTACATCTTCAAGCTTGATACCAAGGTCTTCGGAAACAACCTGACCACCACATAGGATTGCCATGTCTTCCAGCATCGCTTTACGGCGATCACCAAAACCAGGAGCCTTAACAGCAGCAATTTTCAAACCACCGCGTAGCTTATTCACAACAAGCGTTGCAAGTGCTTCGCCTTCAATGTCTTCTGCAACGATCAAAAGTGGGCGACCTGATTGAACAACCGCTTCAAGGATCGGAAGCATCGCTTGCAAGTTAGACAACTTTGCTTCGTGCAACAGAATGTATGGGTTTTCAAGATTACATATCATCTTGTCTGCATCTGTAATGAAATATGGTGAAAGATAACCACGATCGAACTGCATGCCTTCAACAACTTCCAGCTCACTGTCCAATGATTTGGCTTCTTCAACTGTGATAACGCCTTCGTTACCCACTTTTTCCATAGCTTCTGCAATCAATACGCCGATTTCAGTTTCGCCATTGGCAGAGATCGTACCAACTTGTTTGATCTCATCATTGCTTTTCACGTTTTTCGCGCGACTTTCAATATCTTTAACAACAGCAATAACTGCTTTGTCGATACCACGTTTAAGATCCATCGGATTACGTCCGGCAGAAACCGCTTTAACACCTTCGCGAACAATCGCTTGGGCAAGAACAGTTGCCGTTGTTGTACCGTCACCGGCATGATCGTTGGTCTTAGAGGCCACTTCACGAATCAACTGAGCACCAATATTTTGCTGGCGATCTTTAAGTTCGATTTCCTTCGCAACGGTTACACCGTCTTTAGTTGTGCGCGGCGCACCGAAAGCTTTCTCGATAACAACATTACGGCCTTTTGGACCCAATGTTACTTTTACAGCGTTCGCAATAATGTCTACGCCCTTAACCAACTCATCACGAGCTTTGTCTTTAAATAGTACTTCTTTAGCACCCATAGTAATTCTCCTTTAAGAAAAATAAAATATATTCATGTATTTGAGAGTGAAGTAATTTTGTTCATGTTTAGACGAATAAGGCGCAGCGTATGTTAATACGTAAGCCGCAATTCAACGACAACAGGGACAAAAGAACGAAACTCTTAGGCGGCGATGATGCCGATAACGTCAGACTCTTTCATAACCATCAGCTCTTCGCCATCGATAGTCACTTCTGTGCCAGCCCATTTTGAAAAGATGACTTTATCGCCAGCTTTTACGTCTAGGGCACGAATATCACCGTTGTCGTTCACGTAACCATTACCTACGGCAACGATTTCGCCTTCTGACGGCTTTTCTTCTGCTGTTCCTGGAATAATAATACCACCTGCTGTTTTAGTTTCAGCTTCCGCGCGGCGGACTAATACGCGATCATGTAAAGGACGAAATTTCATTTCGAATCTCCTTGGTTTATGGTTTAACAAGCAGGCTTCCCATTCTGCTCCTTATAGAGCCAGAGCGCAGGAAACCCCTCCCACATCACACAGACAGATACAAAACAACGCAGCTTCCCTATGTGAATGCTGTATCTATAGTCCCACTACCACAATAATTCAAGAGATTTTCAGCATATTTTTGTCACACACACCGCATATGTCAATAATCAGCCAAGAACACTCATTTTCTTGCAAAAACCATATAATTCTATTATTATTTTAGGCAACTATGTAATGTAGAGAAAATGTACACGTGAAAATTCGTGAATAAAATAAAAATAGCGGCGTTTGTGTTCTGGCAGCATGTTCAGATACACCAACAACCATAATAAAAAATAAAGGGTTGCAGATGGGGTTCCTAGAGAACTTGGAAAGCATATTTATAGATGATTTTAAGGCGGGTGTTGAACAAACAACCGGCCTTCCGGTCGTCTATATCGACCCTGATCAATTGCACCGTGAGCATTTCGAAGAAACGGGCACCCTCCACGCCGACGATCTAGGCATTCTTCAAGATATGATTAATGCACAAGCACCGGGAATGGGCGAAAGATTCAACGAATTTCATGTCATTGAAGTTCTGGAAACAGGTCCCTTCGCCATAAGACTTCCCCATGAGGATGAAACATATTGTCTGGTCAATATACCACATGACGATCTCGACCATAAAAATGAAATTATCCCCACGTTGGCTCAAACAGATATCAGCAGAATCAAAGAAATCCCCGGATGGGACGATCACTGGGATCGCGTTTTCGGCATCCATGAAGCAACACATTGCAGCGCTGAAAATCCGGATACAAGCGTATTAGGCATTCTCAAAACAGAAATAGCCGCCGACCAAGCCGCCATTGACTGGCTCAAAGAAAATAATCTGGGTGATATCGCAGAAGCCCTAAAAGATTATCGCGCACTGGGCGCATCAAGCGGCGTCGTACATGACGAACTGGTAGACGGCAATTTCAAACACGCCTCAAGCATCTTTCTGGACCTTGGTGATGGCAACAACTTATCACCTGATGTTTTAGAGGCAGAACTTGAATTTCAGACCTATGCCAAAACATTCGAAGATGAACTCGTAAAAGAAGTCGCAAACGTCAAAGACATTGAATATGGCGATGCTTTAAAAATGCGCTATGTCGATACAGCAGACTTTATGGCCGCTGCACAAGAAGCCATTGATGGCGGCCTCCTCGCACGTGACGATCCCTATACAGAGCAACTATCACAAGACTATGTCGATAACTTCAATCAAACCGGCATCGTAGAAGTTCCACAAGCCCCTCTTATGACGGCACTGGCAGGCTTTGAAGCAGAAATGATGCAAGAGGTTCAAGCCATTCACGGCATCAGCGAAGCCGAAGCACAAGAGATGCGCGAAAACGATCCGAAGGCATTCGTTGAAACATTAGAGAGCGCACTCGAACAAGGCCAATTTGAACGCCCTGATCCCTATACAGAAGCCCTCATCAGCAATTACACAGAAGGCTTTAGAAGACAGGTTGTTGAAACCAAGCCAAGAGACCGCGCTTCATTAGAGAACACCGCCGACAACGATGTGCAAAAAGCATCAAACACGGCAATACCATCACCCAGCACACATGCTGCATTGGATATCCGCACAATAGAGGGCGGCACACCGGAAATTAACTTTGACGATGACCTAAACGCATCAACCACAATCGGCGGCGTAGAAGCCCCCGCTTTCTTCGCCAGCTTCGCAGATCCGGAACTCGCCGCACAAAGAGCAACTTTGGAACAAGATACTGCGCCACAAACCATACCGGACTTCTCTTTTGCACAAACAGAACCGATAACACCTGCAACAACACCAACGTGATAACCACACCATGTGGTTCAACAAAGAAGATGACTACGAATCCTATATGCGCGAAGCTCTCCTCTACGCAAAAATATGACAAAAACCCTTATTGTCTGCACTTCCAGATAGATTTGTCGAAACCTCTCGTTTTTGGTATAATGGTAAATACGTATTAACAACTCTAAGAGGCACTATGGCAGATTTGGGAAAACAAATGGATGATTACCGTCTTACAACCGCGCAAATTATCTACCATCTACCTGATCACGAAAACCTGCTGCAAGAGTTCATCTGGCAAGAATACGACGTTGCCCCTCTTTATCCGACATTACATGAATTTATAGATTTCTGGATTGAAAAAATCGAAGGAAAGCTACACTCTGTCTATGTTGCAAAGCAAGAACTCATCACCCCCGGAGATTATCGCTTCACTGACTGGCAAGGTACGTTGCAGTAATAAACACGCCTTTAAAGTATTGTTTAAAACATCACAAATACACACCCAAATAACAACAATGAATACTTGGGTATTCTTAGTAAACTTTTAAGGATTTTTCTTGTATCATGGCATTCTTAAAAACGACTAGGAACTTAAAATCATGACTAAAAACAAAACATCTTTTCTACTATCTGCACTTGCTGTAACGGCATTCTTCGCATTTCCAATAGCATCTCAGGCAACTGAGGACTTCAATTGCGATGAACACGCCAAGCATATTGACCATGAAATCGGCGCAAAGAAAGCTCTGGAGGCATATCACGTTCTCCATGGCGATCACGGCGATGACCATCATGTTGTCGAAGAGTTGAAAAAAGACCATCCGAATATTGAACATGAACTGGAAGCATATGTTGCAAAAGGCTGCACAGACAAAGATCTTGAAGCACACGCACATGATGACGACCATTAATTTTCTGGAGAGGCGCTTTTCTTAAGCGCCTCTCTCTTATCAGGGCCTAAAACACTGGCAAACCACAAGCATTACATATATAATTCATCATTGGTTTTCTTACTCAAGGACATCTCATGATCATCATTCTTTTACTGGTCGGAAGCATCTTTCTGGCCTTTGGCCTTAACATTATCCTTGGCTATTCCAGATTCAAACGCATTGGCCTCAAAATTAGCGGCCACGTCAAAGCCATAGAGAAATACAAAGCCACCACCATAGGGGCAAGCAACCAGACCACAACATCAACGTTCTTTCGCCCCGTTGTCGAGTATTCCTATAGAGATCAAAGCCAAATCGTAAAAGGGGTTGGATCAAATGAAATCAGGCATAAACTGAACCAAAATATTTCTATCTTAATTATAGAAAATGAGAGCGGCACACATGCGCGCATCGAAGACAGCACCTATTACACGCTGGGCATTATATTCGCGCTGGCTGGCATAGTCGTGCTGGGTATCTATCTGTTTTCTATGGGCGGCTCAGCCATATTGGCCACAGTCATTATTCCCGGAACTTTTGGCGTAGGTTATCTTATTTCCTCACTTGTCCGTAATGTATCCGATCTAGTTGAATCAGCCAAAGACCATCCCGAAACAAACGAAAATTCAATCCTTATTGAAACCAAAGCCGATTACATAAAAGAAATTACATCGCATAGCTTTTGGAGCAATATTCTCGCTTTTGGCCTTATGTTCGCTAGCCTCGGCATTCTCTACAGCGGATATAGGCAACTCCCCACCGCTGCAACAGAAATGCTAAATACCAACTTTGAATTATTCTGGGAAACAATTACATCGGGGGAAATGCCCAGTTCATGGGAAGACCCCCTCATACTTTGCGGGATAGGAGCCTTCTTCTTTCTGGCTTCTTTGCGCTCTATATATTATGTCAGAAAAAAATACGGCAGCATGATGAAAATGTAAAATCAGCAATATAGCTGATTTCCTTGCTTTATTCACATATTATATGATAGCACTATCGTAAGTTTAAAATGCAAAATATACACCATTACAACTTAGGGTCATTAATCATGAAAAAAGCCACTTTAGATTTATCCAAAATAAGCCCTCAATTTGAAGGTGTATCGGCTAAAATAGCCACCGTTTTGCGCAATGTAAAGATATCGGACACAACGGGTATTGTTCAAAATGAAGTGCCCAAACTTGGTGATATCGTGCTGGCAAAAATAACCTCCGTAGGTGATAAAGATAGCCTACAAAATCGGGACGGACGCTCTGTAGAATTACATGAAGGTGATAAAATACTGGTTGCTTACGGAAACCGTTATGCTGTGGAAGAGTATAAAGCACTCATTCCTGATGATTTACGAGAATGTCATTTGGTCTCAGCCGGCGGCGTTGCTTCACTTATAACAGAGCAACATAAAGGAATGAGCGATCCAACAACAATAAAGCCCATAGGCCTACTAAAAAATGCTGATGGGAAAGTTATGAACCTCAAAGACTATGCAATGAATTCTTTGGAAATAGACCAAAAATCAAAACCCATCACCATTGCAATTCTGGGCACTGGTATGGATGCCGGCAAAACAACCGCAGCAGCAGACCTCGTCAAAGGCATGACACGTGCAGGTGAGAAAGTTGGCTTTGGAAAAATGACAGGCACAGGCCTATCTTCTGATATCCACAAACCTCAAGATGCTGGCGCCATTGCTGTCTGTGATTTTGTCGACATGGGCTACCCGTCAACATACAAGGCCGGCACTCAAGAAATTATCAGTATCCTGCAAGGACTATCAACAAATCTAAGTCTGCGCGGAACAACCGTTAACATTATAGAAATAGCAGATGGAGTCTTTCAATCAGATAATCAGGCACTCTTAAAATCAGACGATTTTAAATCCAGAATTGATGGTGTTTTACTCGCTGCTGACACAGGGTTAAGCGCAAAAGCCGCCATAGAGGAACTGCACAAACATGATATCCCTGTTCTTGCTCTATGCGGCTGTACCATGCAAGCACCGCTTTCGGTACAAGAATTCATGCACCACGTAGATAAAGATGCAAAACCAAAATTCGGCGCATTAGACCGTGAAGACCTTCAACAAAGCGGCGCTGCAAAGGCAATGTTGACATTTATTGAAGAAAGCAGACACGAAGCAGACTTGACCACAGACATGTCTCTAGAAACAGAGACAAAGGAAACGTTTGAGCTTGAAAACACATAGAGTTCATCAATAACCCATTATACACTGAGAATGAATGATCGTTTATTGATCGCCCTTGCGGCTAGAGAGAATTTCTACAAAGCCATATGTCATCGCAACGACCTGCACAGAAAGGATCGTCAATCCGGCGACACTCTCCAATATTGCTCTGACAAGAATATTGCCCGCTGAGCCATCCGCAAAAACGCCGGAAAACATCTGCATACTAATCATAAAAAAGACAATAAGCGGTAAAAAGCAAACAAGCGCTGTCGCAATCATAAAGATTGAGATTTGCATACCGGAGACTCGCTTGAGAAAGCCGCGCAACGAAACCCCCATAGCAATAGGAATATAAAGCCAAAAAAACCTGAATGCCCATACAAACGTAGCAATGATAGCAAATAGAACAGCCGCATTAACAAGGGAAGATAAACCATTTCCCTCCGCAGATGCCGGCAATGCCGCAGCATCAGAAGATTCAGAAGATTCAACAGAGATCGGCGGCACATCCATATTCATGCTTCCCTTTGTGCTCTCATAAGCAATCGACGTAACACCAAGGAAAATAACCATAAGCAAAACATACATAACAATACCGCCCTGCACACATTGCTTTCGGCTCATCTCGCCTTTATACGGCTCATATTTTTGATCCGTCGACGGAACGGGCACCATCTTCCCCCATATAAAGATCGCTTCCCTATACAATGCGTATCGGATCAGCCCGACAACAAAGACAGCCTCCAAAATATGGCTCGGCAGAAGAACAAAGCCTTGACGTGCAAATTGCTCCTGAAATCCCAGAACAAAAACACAAAGCAAACAGACAATCTTTACAAAAAGAACAGGGATAGCCACACGCGCCAAATAACCACGCTCTTTCCATATGAAAGCATAGCCACGCGACGAAGCATCTATAAAATCAAAACTTGCCATTCTTGTCTTCTCGGTTTATCCCTGAACTAACGTAAAGCCTATCATACAAATGATTCAGGATTAACCCCCTCATTTTACGCAGGTAAATTTAAAAATACACTTATGACAATACAAGAAACACAAAATATAAACAAGCATTTGAAGGCCATCGCCTATTGGCTGTTCTTCTGCTGCTTTAGTGTATTTTGCATGATTATAGTCGGCGCGATTACCCGCCTGAGTGAATCCGGCCTGTCTATTGTGGAATGGAAACCTTTGCTTGGCGCAATTCCACCTTTAAACGAAGAAGAATGGCTGCGCGTTTTCGAACAATATAAATCCTCCCCTGAATATCATAAAAAGAATTTTTGGATGACCCTGCCCGACTTCAAAGCCATCTTCTTTTGGGAATGGTTTCATCGCCTGCTGGGGCGTCTTATCGGAGTTTTCTACGCCGTACCCTTTATATTCTTTCTGGCCAAACGCTGGATACCCAAGGGCTATAAGCTCAAATTATTCATCGCCTTTCTTTTGGGCGGAGCGCAAGGCTTTATGGGATGGTACATGGTAAAAAGCGGTTTGGTCGATGTGCCCACCGTCTCCCATTATCGCCTAACCGCACATCTATCGCTCGCCCTGCTGATCTACGGCTATATGCTCTGGCTGGGGTTAGGTTTTCGCAAGATGGCCGCCTCTGATACATCCTATACGCCAAAGCCCGATACAGGACTGTACACACATGGCTGGATCACACTTGGCATGTTGACGCTAACCATTCTTTGGGGGGCATTTACAGCGGGGCTGGACGCTGGGCTGGTCTATAACGACACCTTCCCGATGATGGGTGATACATGGATCCCTGAAGAGCTGTGGTTTTATAACCCCCTCTGGCTTAGTTTTCTTGAAAATCATGCCGTCGTGCAATTCGTGCATCGCTGGCTGGCAATCACCACAGCAATCACAGTGATTAGCTTTGTTTTACATTCCATGCGTAAAAAACGTCGGGAAATTTGGTTTCCATCTCTGGGAGTCTTTATATTCCTGCAAGTAGGATTAGGGATAGCAACCTTATTTTCCGGTGTCGCCCTGCCCGTTGCAGTCTTGCATCAAGGCGGCGCGGTTACAATTTTGACATTGCTGTTATGCGCAATGCATGCAGTGAAGTTTAAACAACCTGCGCAAGCCCGTTAAACAAAGCAACATAAGTTCCCTTTTCAACTTTGCCCGCTGGCTTTTCTGGTGTGGGTTTCTCAACCACTTCTGTCTTTGGCACTTCCGTTTTTGGCGCCTCTGCAGCCGGCTTTTCGATAACAGGTGTCTCAACAACAGGCTCAGGGGTTGGGGCTGGTTCTTCCTTAACAGGATCGGGAACAACGTCCTCAATCGGTTTTTTCTCTTCAACAGGCGGTTCTTTCGGAATATCCTCTTTAACCACCTCCGCAGCCACTTGTTCCTCGACAACGTCTTTCGGAAGCTCTGGCGGATTTTGCGGCGCTACATCAGGCGCGCTCCCTGTATCAATAGGCTTAATAGAATCTAATGCCTCTGACATTGACGGCGGTGAAAGTGGCGCAGCTTTTTCCGCCTCTTGTTTTTCCTCAAGTTTTTCTTCGGGCTTATCTTGTGGCGGTGCCACCTCAACTTTCTCAACAACAGGAACTTCAGAAACATCCTCTTTAGGCTGTTCTTTTGCTGACTGTTCAGCCTTTGCTACTTTTTCTTCAACCACTTGCGGCGCTTCAGGCACAGGGTTGTTCAACGTTCTTACCGGAGCCTCAGTTTCAATAGGCTTAATATCATCAAGAATATCACCGGACGCTTTTTCTTCAGAACCACCAGATGCATTACTCAAAATTGATTGCTCTTCAACAGATAATTTCTGATCTTCCAATGGCATTTTATACCCTTGATTTGCAGATGAATCATTCAACGCTGCGGCAGTCTTTGAAATAAGCTCATCACGCACCGCATCATCCGCTGCTTTCTTCGCATCATCTGCATCTTGCACCGTGACACAACTGGCCAACAATCCGGGGCGAACGCGTTCAATTACGTCTTCCGCATATAAAAATCTTGAAATGCCACCACCATAAATATCGACAACACCGCCAACATAATCAAATAACAGCGATCCTTGATCGACGCTTTTTTCTACGATTTCAGAAATTGTCTGCTTAATTTGAATACGGCGTCCACCCGCCTCTGCTTCCAATTCACTGCGCCGCTCGCGATCTTCGCTGCTTGTGACCCCCTTATTATCAAACTGAATAAGCTGCTCACCAAGTATGAACAGCGCAACATCAGGCCATTTATGCCTGAACTTGTTACGCCCACTCGCATTATTGCGAATATACAACAAATTCAACGAATCCGTCAGTTCTTGCAGTTGATTACTAAATGCCGCCATAGAATTTATGGTTGGAGCAACTATTTCCTCCGCCGGAGCATCTGACATATCATTTCACCCTTTTTTATATAATGCCGAAGCCTTTATCATAGACAAATTTTGCCTTTGAAAAAAGCCCCAAGACTATTTCTAATATATCTATATTAAGAACAATTTAAGATAGGCCGAAGATAAGGCAAAAATAAGGCGCCAATAATCAAGTTTCCCTTAAGGCCTACCGTATTTTATAAAATACTCTTTTGCTAATAACCTTGCTTGCCCTAAATCCGATGAACTCATCTGACCCACTACTTTATCACGCGCCGGACCTGCCTGCGTAAACCCTTGCTGCGCCGCCGTATTAAACCAAGCATAGGCTTTCTTCTTATCCTTCTCGACGCCTCTGCCGTGATAATACATATCACCAAGCATAAATTGTGAATCCTTATCGCCATCCTCCGCAGAGATCTGCCAATGCCTTGCCGCTTCACTATAATCACGATCAACGCCTTGCCCAAGATAATACTGAAAACCTATATTATAATGTTCATCCGCCGCTTGCACATGTCCCGAAAAACACAATAAGGATAGAATAGTCACCACAAATATATAACGCATTTTATTTCTCTCTTTCTTAATTCTCGCTAGAATCAAAGTATAAGATATTTAAACATTTTCCATCACAAAATCCAACAACCCTGGATAATCCGTTTTCCCGCTGCCCAGAACCATCATTTTATCAATGGTCAATATGGTTTTAGGAACAGACAATTCCGAGATACCATTTTCCTTCGCATAAGCCGATAAATCTGCCTTCTGCGCTTTGACGTTCGTGGTAATCAGAATTAACTGCTCCCCCTTCCGCGCATCGGGAATAGCAATAACCGCATGTTCATAATCAGGGTAAATTTTGGTTATCATTGTTTCAACACTGGTCAAAGACACCATCTCGCCCGCAATTTTGGCGAAGCGTTTCGCCCGCCCCAGAATCCTGACATAGCCCTCATCATCGACATTCACGATATCACCCGTATCATACCAACCATCTTCCGGCGGCTGTAGAACACCGGGGTTATCATCCTTATAATAACCCAGCATAATATTCGGCCCACGCACAAATAATCGTCCGCCATCCTCAACGCCCTTCACCTCTTCCAAACGATACTCAATCCCCGACAAGAACCGCCCGACTGTGCCGCTTTTCATATGCATCGGTGAATTCAACGTTAAACCCGGTGAAGTCTCCGTCGCGCCGTAGCCTTCCAGAACCCGTACACCAAAACGATCGGCATAAAGCTGTCTGGTTTCATCCTTCACCTTTTCCGCCCCCGCAAAAATATAACGCATGCGGTAGAAATCATACGGATCAGCCATCCGCGCATATCCATTTAGGAACGTGTCGGTTCCAAACATGATGGTCGCATTGGTGGAATAAACCAGCTCCGGCACGATGCGGTAATGCAATGGGCTGGGATACAAGAATATGCGCACGCCCGATAGAACAGGCAACAACGTGCCCCCTGTCAAACCAAACGAGTGGAACATCGGCAAGCAATTAAACACCACATCCTGCGCATTAAAATCAACGCGAGAGGAAAGCTGCACAATATTACTCATCAAATTCGCATGTGACAGCACAACACCCTTTGGCGTACCTTCCGAACCGGAGGTAAATAAAATCACCGCCTTATCATCAGGCTTAATCTTCTGCTTGCGATGAATAGAACCAGCCACCCGACTGGCATACAGCGCGCGGAATTTATCCATCGGTGTGATGCTTTCTTTCACATCCTCCAGATAGACAATCTTCACTGTCTTTTCTAAGGCCTCAATCAAGGACTCTAAACGACCCACCTCTATAAACTTGCGTGAGGTCAGCACTGTTTTCACCTGCGCGGATTTACATGCCGATAACAAAGCCTTTTCTCCGGCCGAAAAATTCAACATCGCAGGCACGCGCCCAAAGGCTTGCAAGCCAAAGAACGTCACCAACGCCGCGCAAGAGTTCGGCATCATAAGCCCGACATTCTCACCCTTCTTCGTTATGGCAGCAACCTTGCGACCCATCACAATCGACCCACGGATCAGCGTTTTAAACTTCATCGGTTTACGCTCTATATCCTCGGCAATAATGGCATCATCACCATTCACATGGCGCGCTTTCATCAAAGCCTCAAACAACGTTTGATGACGATCATTGGTCAGGAACATCATCTCTTCCATCAGATCATAGAGCTGACGACCCGCCGCTTTTCTGCGCGCACGGCCTTTGATTTCCTCGGGCACATGAAATTCACGTGGCTCTAAAATCGTCATGGTGATTTTCGGAAATGTCCGCAACGGCACTTTGCCTTTAAGACGCGAGAACGGCGTATGCTGTACCCCGTCAAGGCGCACGGGCAACACAACCGCCCCTGCTTTATCCGCAATCATACCGGGGCCATCATAGATTTTCATCAACGCGCCCGTCTCGGTCAAGCGCCCTTCAGGGAAAATCACGCAATGCCTGTCTTCCTGCACTTTCCTGATTAACCCTTTCAACGTGAACGGGTTGGTTGGGTCCAATGGAAACGCATCAACCATTTTCAAAAACGGCCGCACCCAAAACCAGTTCGCCACATGGCTGTTCACCGCAAACATTGGTCTACCCGGTAAGAACGCCGCCAAAATCGGCGCGTCTAATAAAGACACGTGATTACAAACAATCACCGCGCGATCGCCTGCTTTCTCGAAATTCTCCAAGCCACGCACTTCGACTTTATAAAAGAATTTAAACCCGATCTGCATAATCGTTTTCATCAGATAATCCGGCAATAACTGGCAAATATAAAACGCGACAACCATATTCGCCAACGCAAACACCAGAAACAACCCCGTCACACCAAACCCGATAGACAGTAAAATCGCAGAGAGAACAGAAGACGCCACCACAAAAATTGAATTCAAAATCGCGCTCGCCGCCAAAATACGAGAACGAATTTCCTCCGGCGTATCATGTTGAATAATCGTGTTCAACGGCACAACAAACAGCCCCGCAAACACGGCAATCAAAGTGATGTCCACCATAATGCGCCAGCCACCAAAACTGGATAAAAACGTGCCCAGAGAAATCATATTCTCCGCCGTTCCGCCCTGATATCCATTGCCTGCAAAGTACAAATCAATCGAGAACACCGTGATTCCCAACGCCGCCAAAGGCACATAAACCGCGGCAACGCGCCCACCCAGCAGACGGTTATTCAACAACCCACCCGCAGCAACACCAATTGAAAACAACGCCATAAACAAAGTGAACACATCATTGGTTGCGCCCAACACATCTTTGGTAAAATTCGGCAATTGTGAGAGGAACATGCCGCCCAAGAACCAGAACCACGCCACCCCCATAGAGGCCTCGATCACGCTGCGACGATGCGTGAATAAGTGATGCAAAATACGGTATGTCTCGCTGACAATATTGTAATTAATTTTCAAATCCGGCGCACTTGCCGGTGCTTCAGGGATAGAGCGCGACGCGAAATACCCCGCCCCCGCAACAACGCACAGCAAAATCGAGATCACAATGATCCCGCCCGTCATCGTGACAAACGCCGCGCCAACAATCGTCCCCGTTAAAATCGCAAGGAACGTCCCCGTCGCCAGTAACGCATTCCCGCCAATCAGCTCATCTTCTCTTAAATGCTGCGGCAATATCGAATATTTGCTTGGCCCGAAAAACGCAGACTGCGCCCCCAGCGCAAATAACGTCACAAAGGATAAGATGATCGACCCCGATAACAAAGACACCGCGCCCAAAACCGCCACGGCAATCTCGACCAGTTTAACCACACGGATAACCTGATCCTTCTGATATTTATCCGCATATTGCCCGCCCAGTGCAGAGAACAAAATAAACGGCAAAATGAATATACCCGTCGCCAACGTCACCAGAATTTTGGTATCAACACCAATCGCCTCTGCGCCACTAACCGCGCCATAGAGCATCATGACAACCAAAGCATTTTTGAATAAATTATCGTGAAATGCGCCTAAGAACTGCGCCGCAAATAAAGGGAAAAAACGTTTCTCTTTCAAGAGATCAAATTGACTATGGCTCATAAAATCCTCATCCATGATGTTAAATCACGATGAGCATAACAAATCCAAAAAGAGAAAGCCCTGTTTAAATGCGTTTTTATTCCGCAGGAACACTGACAGTCACGGGCTGTAGGGCTGGCTTTGGTTTTGCGCTGCCAATCAGTTTATAAGTCAGGCCTACGCTAAACAGAACACTGCAATAAAACACCAGCTCCATCCCCGTTGGACGCGGAGTATAGCCGATTAAAACACTTAGAGTTTCACCAACAAATCCATGCCCCGGAATAAAAGCGGAGGTATCCCATACTTGCCCGTAAAGCTCAGGCAACACACCTGCCGCAATTAGGAAATTCGCACCCTGCGCCGCCATACCTGCCGTCAAAATAATCAACATCCAGCTGGTCACCGTAAACAGATAACGCTTCACTGTTTTCAGCAAACCGAAATACAGCATCGCACCAACAATAGTGCCGCCGATAATGCCCATCAGGCCACCCATCATAATTTCGGAGAACGAATAAGCCCCCGATGCCGCCATACCGTAAGTGAACAGAGCAATCTCCGCCCCCTCGCGGAACGTCGCCAGCGCAATCACGCCGACCAGCACATAAAGCGATTTACGCCCTGTTGCCACATCGTCCCCGACCTCGCCCAAATGCTTGGCCAGATCGCGCCCATGGCGTTTCATCCAAATCACAGTCCAGCTTAAGAAACCAACGGCAATAAACATGATACAAGCATTAAAGATTTCCTGCCCCATACCTTCAATCGCATCTGAAATACTATCGGTGAAAAAGGCAATCAAAACAGAACCGGCAATACCAATCGCCAAACCAAGCGTCGCCATAAGGCCGCGCCTTGGCAAGCCTTGCGTCGCCGCCATCACAATTCCCAAAACAAGGGATACTTCCAGTATTTCACGAAAGACAATTGTTGCAGTTGGGAACATGGTATGACCTTCCTTAATTTCACATCCAGATTTTTAATCAAAATAATTTGTTTTCCGACAAGGCGTGAGGAGCGAAGCGTATATTTATACGTAAGCCGACGAACAACGATGTCGCAAAGCATAAGTATGCAGATTACTTGGCGACGATATAGCCGTTCGCCGTATCCATATTAAACTCACCAAAATAATGATATTTACCGGGCTTCAGCGGACCAACAAAAATTGTTGCTGTTTTATTGCCGCCAATAATCTTTTCGCGCTTCATATCATGGCTTTCAAATTCTTCAGGCGTGGCATCTTGATTGGAAACACGTAACTTAATTCTCTGCCCCGCCGGAACAATAAGTTCTACTGGTGAGAATTTATGGTCTTTAATGGTGATCTCATAGAACTCTTTAAGCTCGGGCGCACTGTTCGCAACTTCCGCATCCATCTTAATATTACCCGCCGCAAGATCTAACTTCGCAAACCATGCGCGTGTTTGTGCTTCTTGCTGTTCTTCGGATGCAAAATGGAGCGCTTGCACAGCCTCATCCAAAACATCCAGCTTCGCCACATCCGCAGCTTTTTCATCACGCAATCTGTCAACTGCCGCTTCCAGCGTATAACTGATCTCGTGAATACTCTCTAATTCCAAGAATTCCAGCTCATTTTCATTCTTCAAAATACCATTAATTTCGGCAACCTTTTCGTCCAGCGCTTTAAACGCTTCATCCGCTGTAGCGATAGACGCTTTATAATGCGCATCACGTGCTTCTTGGCTTAAAGTCTTTGGATCAACCTCTGTTTCCGCCATCACATAAGAAGAGACACCTGCGCTCAACACAGATATTGTTAGAACTGTAAGAAACTTTTTCATGGCGCGTGCCCCTTGTTAATGAAAGTGATTATCATCTGCATTGATAGCACGCCCAAAAACGCTAGCGCAAGTGTGAATCATTATCACGCAACTTAAACCTTGCAAATAAACAAGCTACGCACTATAAAAGCAGCGGAAAGTTGGTGCGGGCGAACCTCGCTTGTAGTCCGGTCAGGTCCGAAAGGAAGCAGCCACCAACGAATTTTTCGGGTCGTATCCGGCTTTCCACTTTTCTTTTCCCCGTTACCCGCTCTTCACTTGCACCCCTTGCAAAATCTCTCTACAAATAAAGTATGACTGAGAAACAAGAAGCATACCGCGTTTTAGCGCGCAAATACCGTCCGCAAAATTTTGATGAGCTGATTGGTCAGGATACGCTGGTGCGTACTTTGAAAAACGCGATCACATCGGGGCGTGTTGCCCATGCCTTTATGTTAACCGGTGTGCGCGGGGTTGGTAAAACCACCACCGCCCGTATTATCGCCAAAGCCTTGAACTATATAGGGCCTGACGGCACATCAGGGCCCACCATCGACAGCACCGATGACTGCCCCCTTTGCCAAGCCATCTCCGAAGATCGCCACCCTGATGTCATCGAAATGGATGCCGCCAGCCGTACAGGTGTGGATGATATCCGCGAAATTCTGGACGGTGTGCGCTATGCCCCGACCGAGGCACGCTATAAAATATACGTGATTGACGAAGTGCATATGCTCTCGAAAAATGCGTTTAATGCACTTCTTAAAACGCTGGAAGAGCCGCCGGAACATGTGAAATTCATTTTCGCCACCACTGAAATTCGTAAAGTCCCGATTACCGTTTTGTCGCGCTGTCAAAGATTTGACCTGCAGCGCATCGATATTGATGTCCTCAGCAAGCATTTCACAAAAATTTGCGGCCTTGAAAAATTCACCGCGGAAGACGATGCAATTGCGATGATTGCCCGCGCGGCTGACGGCTCGGTGCGTGATGGGTTAAGCTTACTGGATCAGGCTATGGCTTTGTCCAACGACACAATTACCGCAGCGCAAATACAAGATATGCTGGGGCTGGCGGATCGTGCGCAAAATCTGGATTTGCTGGAAAAAGCGCTCAGCGGTGATATGAAAGGCGCATTAGAGATTATGGATCACATCCATAAAAATGGCGGCGCGCCTTCGGTCATTATTCAAGACTTGCTTGACCTCACCCATCTTTTAACAAAATTCCGCGCTGTCCCTGATCTGGATGATGTCAATAAAAGCCTGTCCGCCGATCAGCTTGTTCGTGCCAAAGATCTATCAGGTAAAATTTCTATGCCATCTTTAAGCAAGACATGGCAAATCCTGCTAAAAGGATTAAACGAGGTTAACACTGCGCCCAACCCGCAAAACGCCGCCGAAATGGTGATTATCCGTTTGGCCTATGCCGCCGATTTGCCTGATCCTGCCGATTTAATTAAGCGATTAAAAAATCAACCAACAAATACCGCCACACCTCAGGCCTCCGCACAAGCGACAGGCACAGGAGGAGGCGCACCAACAGCATCCTCTTCCGTTCATACGCAAGACTTCACCCCGCCACCGCAACCAACCGGTGGCGCACTTCAAGCAAGTGCCAATGGCCAAGGACAAGAAGTTGCATGCGCCGCACCAATGCTCTCCATTGTGCCAGAGCCACAAGCCATCACAGCAATAAATACAATCGAAGACATGATCGCCCTGCTGGAGCAAAATAAAGAAATTCTGCTCTCCAGCCAACTCTTCGCTTTCGCACACCCCATCAGAATCGAACAAGGCCGCTTTGAATTCAGACAACAAGAAGGCGCACTGCCCGATCTGTCCCAAAGACTAACGCGCACCTTAAAGGAAATAACAGGCGACCACTGGATGATCGTAATTTCCAAAGGCAAAGGCGCGCCAACACTCCACGAAATAGAAGAACGTAACCGTTTACAAGAACTCGAAGACGTGGCAAAAACACCAATGGTCGATAATATTTTAAAAGCATTTCCCGACGCGCAGCTTTCAAAAATCCTGCACATCGTAGAAAATGAAACCAAGGAACAAGACAAACCCTAAAAACCATAGTTGTTCATATCTTTATTTAGACAAGGCATGAGTGACGACACGTATTCCTTATACGTTAGGATACGAATAACGCAGTATAAATGAATAGAGGAACAACTATAATGATGAACTTTCAGAAAATGATGAAACAAGCACAAGAAATGCAATTCAAATTGCAAGAAGTGCAGGAAAAGCTAAAAGATATTAATATCGAAGCTGAATCTGGTGGCGGCCTTATCAAAGTGCAAATGTCATGCTCGGGCAAAGTCATAAACATCGAAATTGATGACAGCTTGATGGTCTCTGACAAAGAAACACTGGAAGACCTAATCACGGCGGCCATGAATAACGCCAACGATACCAAGGAAGAACGCATCAAAATCGAGACAAAGAACTTGATGGAGGGGCTAGACCTTCCAACGGGCGGCATGGGCGAATAATTCGCCATATCACTCTATATCAATCCAAACAAACGAGGCCGTGAAATGCGTATAGCAACATGGAATATCAACTCTGTGCGTCTGCGCGCGCCTTCACTTCTGCGTCTGATGGAAGAAGCTGATCTGGATGTGGTCTGCCTGCAGGAAACCAAAACCCCCGATGAACATTTTCCTCTGGATACCATCAAAGAAGCAGGATACGAACATATCCATTTCAGCGGCATGAAAAGCTATAACGGCGTTGCCATTATCTCGCGCATCCCTTTTGATAACCCGCAAATATATAACCGTGTGGGCAAGCAAGATTGCCGCCATATTTCTGTGCGTTTTCCTGATTTTGAGCTGCATAACATCTATATCCCTGCGGGCGGCGATGAACCTGACCGCACAGTGAATGAAAAATTCGGGCATAAGCTGGATTTCATAGAGGAAATGTCTGCGTTCTTTGAGGAAAACTACACGAAGGACAGCCCACTTATGGTGGTTGGAGATTTCAACATCGCCCCGCGCGAACATGACGTTTGGTCACATAAACAACTTTTGAAGGTCGTCTCCCATACACCGATAGAAGTTGAACACCTCGGCAAAATGCAAAGCTCTTTGGACTGGACAGATGCCAGTCGCCATTTCGTACCCGATGAGGAAAAATGCTATACGTGGTGGTCTTACAGAAACCGTGACTGGAAGAAATCAAATCGTGGACGCAGGCTGGATCACATCTGGGTAACACCGCCGCTAAAATCAAAATTATCGGATCACGACATTCTGACCCATATCCGTGACTGGGAAAGACCCAGCGACCACGTCCCGCTTATCATAACGTTAAAAACATAATCTGGAAATTTAAAGCTCTGTCTTAGACATATATTTTATGTCCTGAGGCCTGCTCTGCGGTAATGTGTTGTTAAATTCTGTCGATGAAATAACCTCCCCGACAGCCAGAATAGGGCCAATCTCTCCGCCTTCATAGAGCACAACAATATAACTTAAATCCGCAGCCTTTGAAGCCGCCATCGACATCATATCACCCAACGACACGGTCATGCTGATCTGTGTCCCATTCCAATGCCCTATATTTTTCATCGACAAAACCGGACGAATATAAAACGGAGACGTACCTGTTTCTTTAACAAAAGGAACACTCTGATTTTTGCTAAGACGCTCTCTCATCTCATCTGTTAACACCACATCAGGATCAACATACAGACTTGTCTCTCCACCTTGTGAAGGCATATAAGCATATAACATGATATCGCCAGACCCCACCGCTGACTCTATGTTCGGTATAGAAACATCCAGCATATTATCGTGCACATTCATTGCGATAGGCTCAATCTTATCTGATTTCCCCATCTTTATTGCAGGCATAATATTTTTGTAAAACGCATCCCAGCGACCATTAATAACCAATGCTGACGAATAAAACATATTGGCCACTTTGAATTTATTTATATAGACATTATGACGATCATTACAAAATTTATGCGAAAACGTCTTTGCTGTTGCTTCCCTATCAAGCCATGTCCGGCAATTTATAATGATAACATCTTTGTCATTTTGCAGAATATTCTGCAATGAATGTTGAACATTTGCATCATTTGAACAAGAATTCTGACCAAAGAATTCAATAACTGTTGTGCTGGATGCAGCAGATGAAAACCCTGAAATACCAAAACAGAGCAAAGATAAGGCCAAACAATATTTATAGATTTTCTTATGAAACATCATGATATCCTATTCATCCTTAACACCCTTAAAAATCAGAGCATCGCCCATTGACTTCCCAATCACCATATCGGGTTGGTTCAGGTCTGTTTTCAAAACCACCAAACTCTTGTTCTTTGTCCTTTTCAGGCAAAGTTTTCGGCTTATCTTGCATAACAGGGGTTGGTTTTTTTGTATCCATGCTTAATAGTAGAGTAAAACAGATTGATCGAGCAAATGAATTTATCAGAAAATAATGAAAATCCGGATGACGCACCAAGTACTCTACAGGGTGAGAACCAAGAAGAGACGCCTGATGAAGGTGATATTCTGCTGGCACGCAAAGTCGCACTCGATATGCTAGGCAACGTGCTGGATCGCCGTAATGCGCTGGACGTAACACTGGATAACTCAGACGCTTTTGCTGCTCTACCCCAACGCCAACGCGCCTTTACGCGAATGCTGTTAACCACAACATTGCGCCGTTTGGGGCAAATCGATGACCTCATAACCTTTGCGCAAAATCGCCCTGATGATTTAAAAACACCCGCAGTACGCAATATTCTACGCCTCGGTGTGACACAGCTTTTCTTTATGGTCGTCCCCGATCACGCCAGCGTTGACACCTCCGTCCGCCTTACCGAAGACATGGGCATGGGACGACAAAAAGGTTTTGTGAATGCTATTTTACGCAAATTAAGCCGCGAAGGTGCACAACGTATTGAAAACCAAGACGCCGGACGCCTAAACACCCCGCAATGGCTACTCAAAATCTGGATAGAAGATTACGGCCTGAACGGTGCTGCGCAAATCGCCGAAGCCAATATGTGTGAAGCACCGCTGGATATCACCGTAAAATCCGTTGATGACCGTCCCTATTGGGGAAATATTCTACAAGCATCAGAGCTTTCAACAGGAACACTGCGCCGGATGAACGGTGGTAACATTCGTGAAATGGAAGGCTTTGACGACGGAAAATGGTGGATTCAAGATGCTGCCGCTGCTATTCCCGCAACACTAATGGGTGATATCGCAGGACAACATGTAATCGATATGTGCGCCGCGCCGGGCGGGAAAACTCTGCAACTGGCCGCGCTGGGTGCAAATGTCACCGCAATTGATCGCTCCGCAAAACGCCTCAAACGTCTGGAAGAAAATCTGGAACGGATGGATTTAAAAGATCGGGTACAAGTCGAAATATCAGACGCTGCCGCTTGGAAAGCCATCGAAGCACCACAACGCATTTTACTCGACGCGCCCTGCTCCGCCACCGGAACAATCCGCCGCCATCCCGATACGGGCTATTTGAAATCCCTAAAAGATATCACAGGCCTTATGTCTATTCAGGAACGCTTACTTACCCATGCAGCAGATATACTGGGTGTAGGCGGAATATTAATTTACTGTACCTGTTCTCTGCAAAAAGCTGAAGGCGAACACCAAATCGAAAAATTCCTGAAACAAAATCCGAATTTTGAACGCATCGCAATTCAACCACAAGAAATCGGCAAATATGATGAACTCATCAATGAACAAGGTGATTTACGTATCCTGCCCTGTCACCTTTCCGCCCAAGGCGGTATGGATGGATTCTTCGTCTCACGATTGACACGGATACGTTAATGAAGCGATACGATCAACTTTATTACATCAAATCTTTATGATACATATGGCAGTATGTGTTTTATTATCAAGGATTGATATACAGTGAAGTTCAGAATGCTACTCACTATGGGCTGCTCGGTCATGGTCACAGCACCATATGCATTATCATCTGCGCAAGCCGCCGACTTCACCCTCAATGCTGGTAACTCCCCTGCGGGAGCACAAACATTAACCACAGGCGAAACCGGCACAATAGAGACAACAGGCTCTCTCTCGATTAATTCTGCTGGCGGGGCTGTTCAATCAGCCACAGGCATAACCACATCAGATGATAACGTAACAATCACAAATAACGGTACAATTCTGGTCAACACAAACGCCGCCGCAATTTCAGTTTCATTCGGCATATATATCGGTGGAGATAACGCAACAATCACAAATAACGGTACAATTACAACAACCGCAACCGCCGGAACAACCGCACTTTCAACAGGCATAAGCATTAATGGAAATAACGCAACAATCACAAATAACGGCACAATTACAACAACCGCAACCGCTGGAACAACCGCACTTTCAACAGACATAAGCATCAACGGAAACAATACGACTTTAATATTAGGTGAAAATTCAAACACCCCAAACGGCGTAAGCTTCAGCGGCACAAATAACGTTGTCCAATATACGGTTGGACAATCCTTTCCCGAAGAAGGCGGCGGCTTTGGAACAGGCTTAACAGCCGCGCCGGATCTATCAGGGTTTACAGGGGCATACACAGTCAATGAAATCAGCAATCCCTCCTCTATACCTGCTGGTGCTGTTTTCATAACCAGCGGCGGGAAAACATTGGCTGTCACACCCGATATTTTTGCATCGTCCGATCAGATCATTATCACTCAAAACGCCGCACAAGCCGGAAATTTGGTTATTCAACACCAACAACGCAATCTGGTAAAAAATGCGCACAACACATCACAAACCAGCAAACCCGCCCACATAAGTGATGTTGAACCGGCCGCAGGCGGCGACACTACACCACAAAATAACTATTGGCTGGAAGGGTTCGGATCATATAAAGAACGCCCGAAAGATGGCGGTGCAGCATTCTCACGCGCACGCAGTGGCGGCGTTCTCATCGGTGTCGATTTTCCCGAAACACCGGATGGATATAAATCCGGAATATATATCAGCGGATTTGCAGGCAACAACACCCTCGGCCATACAGCATTCAGGAAAATCAAAAGCAAAGGCGCATTAGTCGGCGGATATGTTAACCGCGCATTTAAAGGCTTTAATTTAAGTGCTCAGCTATCCGGTGGATTTGCAGAACATGACAGCGACAGAAATGTCGGTGCAGACATCGCAAACGCTGAGTATCACAGCATATTTTTCAGCCCCGCACTTACAATTATGCGCCCCTATTCAACGGTGGTTAATGGTGTAACATTCGTGCCATCCGTTACGGCGCGATATACTGGACAATATATTGGAAGCTATAAAGAAAGCGGATCAAGCGCCAATCAAAATGTAGCATCCCGATTCCATCATGCCCTTGGCTTGCGCGTGCAAACAGCGGCTTATTTAGATTCCATACGCCTCAAAGAAGGCCTGCTAACCCCTGTTTTCCGCCTTGGTATAGAAGGCTCAACCACCATAGGCAGCCAGAACACAGACCTCACCGTTCTGGGCAAAAATGTATCATTCAGCCCCTCCGGCGGTGATAATTTTATTGATGGAATTGCAGGCTTCTATCTATCTTACAACGCAGATAACGGCCCAATATTCTACTTCGACGGTGAAGCCTCTGTCGGCCTCAACAAAGCCGGTGCTCATAATAATATTGGTGGAATTGCACGTTTTGGTGTGCGCTGGCTATTTTAAAAAACCGAAATCACCAGCTAAAGACAAATTTTATACTTGGAAGCTAATGTCATTTGCAGTGCTTACATCTGGCTGATCTATCGGCATAGCACGTATCACCTCAAGCGATTGCGCACCATCATGGGCATCAGCACGTGCAAAACTATTACTAAGCATCATGTCAGATTGCATAGAACCTTCAGAAACCACATCATAGGCAGACACCTCGGCCGCTGGGCTAACTTGCGTATAACCATCTTCAGTCGGTTCAACCAATTCTGCTTCCGGTTCCTGCACCACATTAGGGCCTAAATCATGCTCCACCTGAAACGACTGCGCAGAAATTACGCTTGGGGTAGGTGGTAATGTCGACAATGCCGCATTCACTTCATCTTTATGATCGGGATGCCCCAACATGCTATTATACGGTCTTACTGACGCCTCTGCATTTTCGACATAATGCTGTGCAACTTCCATAATATTATCGTGACTACGTGGAATACCTTCAGTGATTTCCTGCTTTTGCTCTTGGTCAAATCCTTCTTCACCCAACGCCCGTTGATAACGCACAATTTCAGGTGTCATATTCTCCATATAATAAGAAACCTCTGCCAATTTATTGGGCTCTAACGGAATATTCATAATGAACTCTTCACGTTGCTCTGCTGTTAAAGGCTCATCTAATGCTTCGAAATAATTATCGCACGCATCAAGGTAACGCGTGGCTTGATCGGCTACCGTTTCGCGGTTATAGGCCTGCAAATTTAATTCTTCAATAGTTTCCGGCTGGCTCTGGGATAGAATATCCATTAATTCAGGGCGTTCAATCGCCTCGACCAGAGTGGCATTCGCCTTCTCCCATCTTTCAATACTTTGATTATGTGCCTCTGAATTCATACCCATTATTCACGCCGCTATTTTTATATGTTTTTTGTATTATTGCATTTTAACATAAAGAGTACTTATTTGTAAAAAACTATTATGTACGTCCGCATTTACAAAAGCCTGTGGATATCTTGTGTATAACATGGTATATTCATTGAGTAATTTACATGAATTACGCCTCTTTGATTCGTTTCTCCACCTACCATTTTCTCAAAACGCGCTTTACTTAGTGAGTATCTCATATGTCCAACACGTCCAATATTCGTATTGCACCATCCATTTTGTCTGCCGATTTCTCTATTTTAGGGGAAGAAGTCTCCGCCATTGATAAAGCAGGCGCGGAGTATATCCATATTGATGTTATGGACGGACATTTCGTGCCCAATCTAACCTTCGGCGCGCCCGTGGTTAAAGCCATCCGCAAATGCACAACCAAAATATTCGATGTTCATTTAATGATTTCCCCTGTCGATTACCTAATCGATGATTTTATAAATGCAGGATCAGACATTATCACCGCCCACATTGAGGCAGGGCCGCATTTACACCGCACCCTTCAACATATCAAAGCCAAAGGCGTGAAAGCAGGCGTATCCCTGAACCCACATACGCCAATCGAATCAATCAAACATGTCATGGATATGGTTGACCTTATTTTGATTATGACCGTAAACCCCGGCTTTGGCGGACAAAGCTTTATTCCGCTGCTTGATAAAATATCCGAAGCCCGCCGCATGATTAACGACACAGGTCGCGATATCGATCTGGAAGTTGATGGCGGCGTAAACCCCAAAACCGCAAAACAAGTTATTGCCGCCGGCGCGAATGTTCTGGTTGCCGGTACAGCCGTTTTCAAAGACGGCCCCGATAAATATGCCGAAAACATTAAATCTTTAAGACCATCAACATAAGCCTAGCCTCCGAAAGAAAAATCATGCCTATTCATTTCATCAATACTCTAAAAAGCAAAGCGGGCGACCTTGCCTATAACAGCTTTCTCTATAATTGGAGCCTCTATGAAAATGCGCCTGATCGCTTAATCGCACGCCCTGTTGATCCATGGCCTGGCAACGCGCAAAAAGCGCAAGACCTTCTCAATGCCGCAGGTGTTGGTGAACGCACAGGCGCTCTATGGTTTGAAGAATGGTGGAGCCCTGAAGACGCAGATGAAATTTGGCACGCACACATGCACAGCTTTGGCTGGCTACGCGATCTACGCACATTAGACGGCGCATTATCCAGAGAACAAGGCCGCCTGATGATAGAAAACTGGATTGACCGCTATGGCTGTTGGGACGCACAAAGCTGGCGCATCGATTTAATAGGACGCCGCATTTCCATGTGGATTTGCCATTATGATTTCTTCTGTGCCAATGCAACAGAATCCTTCGAAGATAAATTCCTCGCCTCACTGGTGAAACAAACCAAACATTTAAGCAACGCCCTCGCACGCTCTTATGATTTTTCAAGCACCGCAACGCTTGAAGCCATAAAAGGCCTGCTTTATGCCTCCATTTCCCTTGAAGGGCATGAAAAATGGATTGAGCAAGCCCTCACCAGCCTTGAAAGCACGATCAATACGCAAATCTTATCTGATGGCGGCCATATTTCCCGTAATCCCGCCACGTTATTGGATGCATTAGAGCTGATTGTTGATATGCGCACAGCTTTAAGTTCCGGCGGTTATCCCGCCCCTGACTTCCTCAGCGATACAATTGATAATATGAGCAGCGCCCTGCGCCTCTTCCGCTATCGTGACCGTAAATTCGGCTTGTTCCACGGTTCACAAGAAGGCAACGCAACTGCCATTGATTCCATCCTCGCGCAAGCAGGCACGCATAAGCCAACAAAGCTAAGTCTTGAGCAAACCGGCTTTGAACGTCTCGAATGCGGACGGTCTTTACTGGTCATGGATACAGGACGATCACAAAGAACCCCTCACGATAAAACCGCACATGCCGCGCCCCTTGCCTTTGAATTTTCCTACGGCAAAGAACGTATCATCACCGCCTGTGGTTCTCACCCATCATCACAGCAATGGCAAGATGCCCTGCGCTCTACTGCTGCGCACAGCACGGGTTGCCTCGATTATCGCAATGCCTGCGAAATCAAGAAAAACGGACATTTCGAACGCAAAGCAACCAATTGCACGCTGCAACGTGAAGACACAAAAGATGCCAACCTGCTGATCGCCTCTCATGATGGTTATGTCGCCTTGAACGGCATCACCCACACCAGAACAATTTATCTGGCCGATGAAGGGCATGATTTACGCGGACAAGATAACTTCGCGTGCGCCTTTGAACTCATCTGCCCTGTAGAAACGGCAATACGCTTCCACTTACATCCCAACGTCAGCGCATCATTCATTAATGACGAGGAAGAAATCCTCTTGCGTATTCCCGGCGGTATCGGCTGGAGGTTCTCACGCTCTGCAGGCATGTTAGCCCTTGAAGACAGCCTCTATCTAGGCAATGGCATCACCCCGCAAAAAACCAAGCAAATTGTCATCTACGGACAAATGGCAGAAGATGAAGCCTGCATCAAATGGGCACTAAAGCGTGAAGGATAAATTAGAAAACACTAATTTTCTCGCATTCTATTCAACCCCGCTCTATACTATAAAGAGAACAAATAAAATTGGGTGAATGACTGTAATGCTTGAGTTGAACAAAAGTAGCTATGACTGTTTAATAGAAGCCTTCGGGCGCGCCGAGGCCATCGTAAACGATCCTGATGCCCTTTCCGAATTCAAAGAGGCGCTGGACAGCAACGCCTTTAAGCCTCGCCACATCAAAGCCGAAGCCATCTATGGGCAGAATGAAACCATCGCATATGAAATATTATCTCGCCCTTATAGTGGTGAGAAAGCATTCTCTATCGGGCATCTATCAGAACTAAGCTATAGCCTTGATATTGCAAAAGAATTTGACGCTCTAACATGTTCAAATGCTTTAAAAATCGCCGAAGAAGCGCCTCTAAGAAGGCCTATTACCCTAAATCTATCTGTTGATTCAGTACTATCAAAAAATTTCTGGGCGTTTATGGAGCCTAAACTGGAACCATTTAAACCTAGAGATATGATTTTCGAAATTCTGGAACATAACGTTGATAGAACCTCGGACATTACGCATTTAGAAGCGATGAAAGAACAGGGCTATCGCTTTGCATTGGATGATTACTCAATTGGTCAAGACCATGAAAATCGTCTGCATGTATTTGGTGATTTGGTGGATTTCATCAAAATTGACGGCCCCTTTGTGCGCGCTGGTCTTGGCGATGAAAGCACAGAATTCACACAAGAACAATTCAACGAAACAATTCAACGCCTAAAAGATAACCATCCGCATTGCGCACTGGTTGCCGAACGGGTTTATAACCGTGAAGAAGCACAATATCTGTTTGATATGGGCTTTGTAGGCGTGCAAGGGTGGGATTTAGAGCCTGAAGACTTCACTACCGATGCCGATGCCAAAGCCCTTCGGATGTCCACCTACGCCGACGAAGTGTTAACCCTATAGATAGCTATTGCCGATAAAATTATATCGCGTATGATCTCATTATGGCTAAACCACAAAAATCTTTTACTTGTCAAACCTGTGGCTCGATTTCCACCCGCTGGGCTGGAAAATGCGAGAGCTGCAATGAGTGGAACACCATTCAGGAAGAAACCGCCACAACAGGCGCGGTACCAAAGGGCTTAAGCGGCAAACATAAAGGCCGCATCATCGATTTCGTAGATCTGCGCAATGACACCAAGAGAACCTATCCGCGCCATAAAACCAAAATCGCCGAATTTGATCGCGTAACAGGCGGCGGTCTTGTGCCGGGTTCGGCCATATTAATTGGCGGTGATCCGGGAATTGGTAAATCAACGCTGTTATTACAAGCTGTGTGCGCCCTGACCAAAAACGACGTGCATTGCGTTTATGTCTCAGGCGAGGAATCCATCGACCAAATCCGTATGCGCGCAAATCGCTTAGGGCTGGGGGATACAGGCGTTATGCTGGCCTCTGCCACCAATGTCCGTGATATATTGGAATCGGTTAGAGCCGCGCCGCAAACGGTGCAGCTTCTCGTGATTGACTCTATCCAGACCATGTTTGTCGATTCCGTAGACAGCGCGCCGGGCACAGTCACCCAAGTGCGCACCTCCACCCAAGAAATTATCCGCATGGCAAAAAGTCAGGGCATCGTCGTAGTCTTTGTCGGCCACGTCACCAAAGACGGTCAAATCGCAGGCCCCCGCGTTTTAGAACATCTGGTTGATACCGTCCTTTATTTCGAAGGCGACCGCAGCCACCAATTCCGCATCCTACGCACCGTTAAAAATCGTTTCGGCCCCACAGATGAAATCGGCGTGTTCGAGATGGCAGAGCAAGGCTTGATCGAAGTCGCGAACCCCTCCGCCCTATTCCTGTCCCAACGCCACAAAGACGCCGCAGGCAGCGCCGTCCTCGCCGCCTTAGAAGGTACACGCCCCTTATTGGTCGAAGTACAAGCCCTTGTCGTACCATCATCCTTAGGCTCACCGCGCCGCGCCGTATTGGGGTGGGATCATAACCGCCTTGCCATGATTGTCGCCGTTCTTGAATCACGCTGCGGCATATCGCTGTCCCAACATGATATATTCCTGAACATCGCAGGCGGTATCCGCATTAACGAACCCGCCGCAGATCTCGCCGTCGCCGCCGCCCTAATCAGCGCGCTTTCCAACGAAGCTCTGCCCGCGGATATGATATTCTTCGGTGAAATTGGTTTGGCTGGTGAAGTGCGCCAAGTCTCGCAACCCGAAGTGCGCCTGAAAGAATCCTCAAAGCTAGGCTTCGAACGCGCCACAATTCCAAAACTCTCCAAGAAAACAGCCAATAAAAACAGCTCCATCCTTACCAACGAAGTCACCCACATCAAAGACCTCGCAAAACTCCTAGGCGCGAATGCGGATGAACAAGATCAAGGCGATTGGTAGGGTTTATATGGCGTTGCCCAAATCAACAAAAATAACCCTGACAATACTCGCCATCTTAGCCCTTACCGGACTTTATGCCTGCTTGATTGAGCCATTTAAATTAAAAGTAACCGAGTGGGAAATAGACTCAGACAAGTGGACAGCTCAAACAGAATTAAAAATCGCACTCATATCAGACGTACATGCCATCTGGCCATGGATGAGCTCTGCACACATAGAAACAATAGTTAAAAAAACAAATGCCCTAAAGCCTGATCTCATTTTATTGCTTGGTGATTATGTGGGAACACACCCCTTCGGAATTCCATTAACCCCAGAGCAAGGCGTTGCACCATACAAAGAGCTATCAGCAACATGCGGTGTCTTCGCCGTTCTTGGAAACCATGATCTTCACGGTTCTACCAAGTGGCCAGAAGCACTTATTAAAACAAATATTCCTGTTCTGCAAAATAGAGCAATATCTATAAAATGTAAGAATGAAACACTATGGATTGCCGGATTAGAAGAACTTTGGTATCAAAATACCGATATTCAAAACACCATAAAACAAATATCGGATAGCCAGCCCGTTATCATGATGATGCACAACCCCGATTCATTTATAGATATACCCAAGTCAGTTACCTTAAGTGTTGCGGGGCATATGCATAGAGGGCAAATAAGACTGCCTGTTATTGGCGCTATAAAACAAGTATTACCATCAAAATTTGGCAAACGCTTCCTTTACGGGCATATTAAGGAAGAAGGAAAAGATTTAGTGGTCTCTGGTGGTCTCGGCATGACAGGACTACCCTTAAGATTACTGAACCCGCCGGAAATTACATTGATTACATTAAAATAAGGAACTAAAAATGAGCGATAATATATACGAAAACCTGACGCAGCTTGGCGGGTCAAGTTCTCTGCCGGAAAGCCCTGAAAAAGCAGTGTTGGAGCGTGTTTCAAATCCGCAGAAGAAAACACCTTATCTCGTGCGCTTTACTGCACCTGAATTCACCTCTATGTGCCCGATTACAGGCGCACCGGATTTCGCGACTTTGATGATTGATTATGTGCCGAATGACTGGCTGGTCGAGAGTAAATCACTGAAGCTGTTTTTGGGATCATTCCGTAATCACGGCGCATTCCACGAAGATTGCACAATTTCAATCGCCAACAGATTGGTGGAACTGATGGATCCTGTGTGGCTACGTATTGGTGGGTACTGGTATCCACGCGGCGGCATTCCGATCGATGTGTTCTTCCAAACCGGCAAACCACCCGAAGACGTCTGGATTCCCGATCAAGGCGTCGCATCCTATCGCGGACGCGGGTAAACTTTAAAAAATAAAATTATGAGAGATAGTGAGAACCCTACTCCGCAGGGAAAATTTTGCGCGCCAGATCAGCGTCACGGAACGGAACATCTTCAACGACTACCGCTTGTAAATCATACATAATGTGAAACAGATGCGTCTGGTTAATCACGTTATCAACGGACGAGTAAACAGGATCACTCAAGATCTCCGCGCCTAATCCTTGCAAATACGCCGTTTTATCAGGTAAGCATGATAGAATTTCAACACTCATTTTCGATGGTTTCTTAGAACCGAACGGGTTAACAACATCATAGCTGGCCAAAACATCATCCATATATTCCAACGCATCATGATCACAAGAATCTATGCGCTTTGAACAACGAAACCATTGCTTATAAGTAGAGACCAAACCCTGCCCGTTAAATTGTGCAGATGGATCGCGCTCAATATATCCCGAATACGCCATCGCCATGTCCCCGATATCAGAGCCAAGCATATGACGCCATATATCGGTAAACTCTTCCGAGCGAAGCTCCCAAGCCACCAAAATCGCCATCACATCAAGGTCTGCAGCACGGATACGCTCCATTAACAAAATATGGTCAGGTGAATACAGTGTATCAAACCCACCATGGCGTTTTTCCTGCCATATATCACGCAGGGCTTTCACCATTGTGACCAACATTATATTTCTGAAATAATCGGATCTTCCCAGCGCACAGGGTAACAGCGCATTATTATCGAGAATTAATAATTTTTCTTCTACATCAACGTAGTAATCGCTGCCATTCAAATCTTCAACTGTGATTTTCCAGTCTTTGTCAGTGGCTTCTTTCAAAAGAAGACGCGCAGACGGGCTGCAAGCCATAACACTGGCACACCAGCTTAAAATATCTCTGTAATTTTCAATTTCCGCGTCATCATTTACGAACGCGTCGATATCAACGCAATCAAGGCACAACTCGGCAAAATACCATTGTGTCTCGGTAACCGTTAAAGTGTCCAAAGACAGACAATCAATTGTCTTCTTCCGTGGCTGATTTGATTTCAGTTCCATTACGCCGCCTTCACCCAGATACTCAATTCGTATGTTATTTCTTGTTTGACCAGCGCTTAAGATCGATGATTTGTGCACTACGCTTGCTGTTTGAGGACAGCTTTTTTCCATCATTTTCTTTTTGGACTTTTGGTTGGTGTTCAAAAAGTTGAATAATGTCTGCGCTTTGTTCGTGGCCATCAATCTGATCCTGACTATTTTGTTTCAACAACTCATGACGGATGTCATGTGTGGATAAGTCAGACTCTATTTGCAAGTGTTGTTCCGTTTCTTTAAATGTACGCTCGAACTTGATAAACCATAGGAAATTCGCGTTAGAGCGGTCTCTCACCTCGGCAAAGATCGGGTCTTCCATGATCGTAATTGCATGGGCAGAGAGGTAATTTTTGCCGAACGGCATCTCGCCCAGACCAGAAATTAATTCCGCTGTGACATTTTCAGATGATGTGCTGCTTTCAAAGACATAACCATTATAATCAGCAAGCATTGCCTGAATGATTTTCTTGTCTTGTTGGCGGCAACGCTCTGATAAGAACCATGCCTCGAAAACGGCCGTACTGGCCACACCATTATTAATCGTACGGAAATCCATAAAGGCTTCACGAGCATAAGCGCGCGATAAATCCGCCATAGGAGAGTTTTCAACCCGCTCCCAAACATCTCTAATACCTGCTAATTGTAATTCCCACGCCGTGCGTATAACAGAAACCACAAGATCAGCTTCCTGCGCCCGATTAATCAGGATCGCATTTTCCGGCTGGAACATCAGAGGATTAATCAAAACACCCTGACGATGTTGCCAGTGACGGCGTAATTCACGTGACAGTAATAAGACTTGCTCATTAACCTGCATATTTGGATTAATTAAAATGGATCCGCTGCGACGATCATAAAATGCTTTTTCGATCTGTTCGCTCATCATAATTTTTATATCGTGTTTTTCTGCAACATTCAGATAAGAAGCAGCCAAGCGGCTCTCCACCAAAATATTCAAAATATCTTCTAAACGTTGTTCTTTTTCTTTTTTGGTAAGAGATAAATCAACACCAAGGCTTTCTGCATTTTCTGCAAATTCTTGAAAAGCGATCATTGTATTCTCGGGAATGAAAAACGGCGTTTCATCAAGACCGGAAATTTCATCTTTTAAAGTGCGAATTTCATGCGCCAGCATATCCAGCTCGGCCGGATCGAAGAGTTCTTCATCTTCAATAATTTCTTCATCCATATAATAAAGTGGCTGATCACCGATATGCGTCGATATAACCGGTTGCTCACCATTTAATGTATAGGCAACCATACACACTCTATTGCGTATTAATGCTGCGTTAGAAAATTCTTCAAAATTATTGCTCATGGACCCATACCATTTTGTGACTATCAATATGTGCGGCACATAGTTGTGCGTGACATGGGTTTATTATCGGTGGTAATTATTAACGCTTTCCTACCAAAAACACGAAAAATCGCCTTTTTTGAAGAAAAATGCTCTCTTCCCTAACAAGCTCTTAACATCGCGTAAATAAAGGGTTAAGGAATGGTATTATTATGTATAATAAATGTGTATTTTACAGAATAACAAAGGAATTAGAGGAATTACTGGCCGAACGCCGAATCCAGCACAGGAACATCTTCAATCATAATTTCATGATCAGACATTGTAACGCGGCCATTCGGCTCTACATAGATATCGACATTAAATAATGCATCTTTAAGCATCATGAACGCTTTAATCGCATAAACGCCGTCTTTACGCTTTTCTTTAATTTCCATTGGCTGCATTGTTTTGTTCAATTTCTTCCGCACTTCTTCTGGCGGCTCGTCTTTCCATTGAACATTATCCGTGCTTTCGCAAATAATGAAACGACCATGACGACCTTTTACATGCATGAAGAAAAAACGTACATATTCCAAAACATTTTTATCATCCAAAGCAATCGGTGCTGCTTTGTTCAAATCGTAGATTGTCTTATATGTCCAATCAATAACTGTGAAATCATGCGTATCATTTTTTTGAAACACAAAGCGTTGCAACGGCGGGTTTGTTGCATGATCAGCCACACTTAAAAAGCGATACTCTTTATAAAATGGCACATCAACCGCAAGAATAGTCGTTTCCAGAGGGTCAAAGGTACTGCCCTCAATCTGTTTATTTAAAATATCTAAAACAGATGCAATTTCGTCTATTTCTAATTTTGTGAAGGCTTCATCAAACATGTCAGGTGATTCGCTAAATAGTGAGTAGGAAAAGCAATAATGCGGGTTTTATGTCTAAAAATCAAGACGATTACTGAATTCACCTTGGGGAAAACATTGTGTGCGAATCCAAGAGCCGTTTTTGTATAAAGCAGGGGATTAAGTTACCCCGAATCCATCCTCATGTCGTTAGGGTGAGTCTTCCACTTGTAGAAAACTCTAAAATGAAAAAATGAAAAAACTTCTCGACAACATGCGACTCAAAATGAATCCGCTAGACTCCGAAAGGTCTCCAATATGTATAAAATCGGGATGAAATTTAATCCCCGATACTCACACCCCCTATATCTATCTACCACCTAAATAAAAATACTATTTATATTATAAAATAGAGCTATGTTTAAATTCGTTAATTTGAAATACTCATCGCAAATGAAATTAAAGATTTAGACAATGGCTTACCAAAAAAAGAATTTTATAGAAGTTTTGAACAAACATAAACCCGATCATATACCGTTTTGGTTTATGCGCCAAGCAGGGCGCTATTTACCGGAATATATGGATTTACGCAAAGAGGCTGGTGGTTTTCTGGATATGGCCTATAACCCCGAAATGGCCTGTGAGATTACGATGCAGCCAATTCGAAGATTTGGTATGGATGCTGCGATTATATTCTCGGATATTCTGGTTATTCCGCATGCTTTGGGGCAAAGCCTTGAATTTGTGCAAGGCGAGGGGCCAAAGCTTGACCCTTTGCGATCCGCTGCTGATTTTTCAAAACTTAATTTCAACAGCTTTGAAAAAACATTAACGCCAGTCTACGAAGCTTTGAGCAAAGTGAAAACATCACTGCAGCAAGAAGGCCATAACGGCACAGCCCTAATTGGATTTTGTGGTGCGCCATGGACGGTGGCTTGCTACATGGTTGAAGGCGGAGGCAGTAAAGATTTCCTCAACGTTAGAAAACTGGCCTATCAAGATCAGCAAGGCTTTGCAGGATTGATAGATTTATTGGTAGAATCAACCGCGCAATATTTGATTAATCAGGTCAATGCAGGTGCAGAAGTTCTACAGATTTTTGATAGTTGGGCAGGGGCTTTGGATTCGCAGAGCTTCAGAAAATGGGTTATCCAACCGACAAAACAAATTATCGATCTGGTACGTGACACACATCCGAATGTTCCGATTATTGGCTTCCCAAGATGCGCTGGGCAAAATTATTTATCCTACGTTCAAGATACAGGCGTTACCGCGGTTAGCATAGATCAAGCCCTTGATACAAAATGGGCGGCACGATCATTACAGCCTCTGGTTCCTGTTCAGGGAAATCTTGATCCGATTTGTTTGCTTGCAGGGGGTGATGCGTTAAAGCTTTCGGTAGAAAAAATTATCGGCGATCTCTCGGATGGTAATTTTGTCTTTAACCTTGGTCATGGCATTCACAAAGATACACCTGTTGAACATGTGGAAGATCTCGTGCGCTACATAAGAGAATTTAGCTATGAGTAGGGATATCGCTGTCATTCTTTTTAATTTGGGCGGACCTTCCTCCAAAGAAGCGATAGAACCATTTTTGATGAATTTCTTCATGGATAAAAATATTGTAACTGCACCCGCGCCTGTTCGATTTTTACTCGCGAAATATATCAGTAAGAAACGTTCCAAACGTGAAGCAGGGAGTTCTTACCAAGAGCTTGGTGATAAATCGCCCTTACTGGAAAACACGCAAGAACAAGCCACCGCGCTGGAAGCTATTCTAAATGCGCAGAATGATGGGAATACATATAAAGTATTCGTCTCTATGCGTTATTGGCATCCGATGGCACCTGAAGTCGCTAAAAATGTGCAAGAGTGGGGCGCAGATAAAGTTATATTACTGCCGCTTTATCCGCAATTCTCAACCACCACCACGTGGTCTTCTCTGGAGAATTTTAAAGCCGCTCTTGCTGACATAAATTATAATCCCGAAATATCGATGGTTTGTTGTTACCCCTATGATGATGGTTTTATTGAAACCTCTGCTGAGCATATTTACGCTTTATATCAACAAGCGCAAAATGACGGACATGAAAATCCGCGCATTTTATTTTCTGCCCATGGTTTGCCGGAAAAAATTATAACTGGGGGCGATCCTTATCAATATCAATGTGAAAAGGGCGCAGAGAAAATAGCAACCTGTCTGGCGGAAAAATACGGTGTAGAGACCCTCGATTGGCAAATTTGCTATCAAAGTCGCGTCGGGCGTTTAAAATGGATAGGGCCTTCTCTGGACGAAGCACTGGATAGAGCCATCACCGATCAAAAAGCAGTCATCATATATCCGCATGCTTTCACACAAGAACATGTTGAAACTTTGGTGGAACTGGATATTGAATATAAAAAGCTGGCTGAAGATAAAGGCATAAAGGGATATTATCGCGCTAAAACCGTTGGAACTGCGCCAAAATTTATCAAATCTTTATCGCTTTTGGTGAATGATCATCTTGAAAAATCCAGTATAGAAGCACAAGGTGGCGCGTGTTTGTGTCCCGATCACTTTAGCCGTTGTGTGATGCGATCAGATTTTAGTCTGCAAGCTTAAATGTATTAATTTAAAAGTGAAATCTCGTCACTTAAAAAGGCAATCAAAATAACTGTCGTTAATATTGCGCCAAGCCCCGCCCATATGATTTTAACTTTCGGGAATTTTGCCCCTAATGCGCATGCCAGATAAATGCCTAACTGTGCAACAACCGTGGCAATTGCCCCATGATGCCCTATTCTATTTGCTATATGAATAGTTGAAGGAGAGTCAAATGTGCCTATTACGCCTGCGCCGGATACAATAACGGCAAACCCAAATCCTATGAGAACAAATAATCCGCTGGATACATAAGTGCCTACAAAAATAGAATGTATGATTTTTGCTAATGTTTTTTCTTCTTTAATATCGCTCATACAAATATTCTATTACGATTATAAGGATTGGTAACAGTAAAAAATTATAAATATTCGTGCTTTAACCCATAATCTAAATAAGATACATATACGCACATGGCTGATTTCTTATCTATATATTATGACTGGATCCGCGCGGGACACATTATTGCAATGGTTTCGTGGATGGCGGGGATGCTCTATTTACCGCGTTTATTCGTTTATCATGTCAGTGCGGCCAAAGGATCTGATATGTCGGAAACGTTCAAAATTATGGAACGTCGATTGTTGAAGATCATTATTAATCCGGCGATGATATTAACGTGGGTTTTTGGCGGTCTTATGTTGTATGCGCATTGGGAGCTGTTTAAAACAACCCCGTGGATGCATGCGAAGCTGCTTTGTGTTGTGTTAATGACAGGCGTACACCATGTCTATATTAAGTATGTAAAGCTGTTTGCAGCGGATAAAAATACAAAATCTGCAAAATTCTTTCGTATTCTGAATGAAGTGCCAACCATTCTTATGATTATAATTGTTATTTTGGCGGTCGCAGAGCCATTTTGATTCGCCAACTTATATAGCGTTCCGAATCGGATAGATATAATTTCTTGACTCTTATCTTTAGTCTAGCTATAAAACAGTTGTCTTAATAAAAATCCATAGAAATTTTGGGTAAAGTATGTCGAATTGTTCGGCGCGGAATAAAAGAAATTATAAAAATAATATGTCTTGTTCCTAAAATGACAAATTAAGAGTTTCCCCTATTTGAAAATCAATAAATTATGAGTATTTCATGAATTTACAAGAATTGAAAATGCGCTCTCCGGCTGAGTTATTGGCCTTTGCGGAAGAATTAGAAATTGAAAATTGCAACACAATGCGTAAGCAGGACATGATGTTTGCAATTCTCAAGAAGTTAGCGCAACAAAATGTACCAATCGCAGGTGTTGGTGTTTTAGAAGTTTTACAAGATGGCTTTGGCTTTTTACGCTCGCCGGAAGAAAACTACCTTCCCGGTCCTGATGACATCTATGTTTCACCATCACAAGTGCGCCGTTTTGGCCTACGTACAGGTGATATTGTTGAAGGCGAAATTAGAGCGCCAAAAGATTCAGAGCGTTATTTCGCCCTTCTACGTGTTGGCTCGATCAGCCATGAATCACCGGAAAAACTACGTCATCGTATTAATTTTGACAGTTTGACCCCGCTTTATCCGGATCGTAAAATCAAACTTGAAATTGATGATCCGACACAAAGATGTAATGTACAACGCGTTATCGAATTAACTGCCCCTATTGGCTTTGGCCAGCGCGCTTTGATTGTTGCGCCGCCACGTACAGGTAAAACGGTTATGATGCAAAATATTGCAACATCGATCGCGGCAAACCATCCCGAGGCATATCTTATCGTTCTTCTTATTGATGAACGTCCTGAAGAAGTTACCGACATGGCGCGAAGCGTACAGGGCGAAGTTGTGTCCTCTACTTTTGATGAGCCTGCACAAAGACATGTGCAAGTCGCTGAAATGGTGATGGAAAAGGCAAAACGCCTTGTGGAGCATAAACGTGACGTTATTATCCTGCTGGATTCTATAACACGCCTCGCTCGTGCCTATAATACGGTTGTTCCGTCTTCCGGTAAGGTTTTAACAGGTGGTGTTGATGCAAACGCCCTCCAACGTCCAAAACGTTTCTTCGGTGCGGCGCGTAATGTGGAGCAGGGTGGTTCGCTTACAATTATTGCAACGGCTCTAATTGAAACAGGGTCGCGTATGGATGAGGTTATCTTTGAAGAGTTTAAAGGAACCGGTAACTCCGAAATTGTTCTGGATCGTAAGATTGCCGATAAACGTATATTCCCTGCGATTGATATTCAAAAATCAGGAACACGTAAGGAAGAATTGCTCGTTGATAAAGACACATTGCAAAAAATGTGGGTTTTACGCCGTATTCTTAATCCGATGGGCACTGTCGATGCGATTGAATTCTTGCTTGGCAAGATGAAGCAGACGAAGAATAACGAAGAATTCTTCTCCAGCATGAACCAATAATCTTTATTATCTTTCCAGTTATTCAGGAATTTGTTTCACAAATGTCGGCGTCATAGGAATGAGATGCTTATAAAGCTGGTGCTTTGGATTGTGTCCTGTTGAATCAATACGCAATACAAAATTCTTATCAATTAATTGAAATCCTGGAATCAGGTTATAGCTTTCAGGCCCACGTAAATCATGCGGACTGACAGCGACAACATGATTGTGTTTTCTATATAATTTAAAATGTTGAGCCCATTTATGTGCATCTATTGCTGTGGGCTTTCCCATTCTCATATCATAGAGCAAGAGTTGCACGAATATGATGTCTTTGCTGGGCAGTTCTAATCCCTTTGCATAAAGAGGAAATATTTTGCGAAATGATTTTGAATGGGCCTCGACCGGATTATTTCTAAAAGCACCATAATCATGCGCCCCTGAATAAGCCTGACATGATGGGCAATTCATCCCAATGGGCTCTATAATAATAACTTTCCCTTTTAGATAGGATAATTTGAAAGTCTCACCATTCTGGTCAATCAGCTCAAGATCCGGGTAAGGTTGGTCCAGAACTGGTGGCCATGGATTGGGCTTGTATGTCGCTATTGTGCGTGCATCTATATTAGACATACTGGATATGCCATAGAATAAGAGCATCATACAAAATGCTATGATGATCAGTGTTATTCGTGTTGGGCGCATCATTTTCATTTTCTTTACGTTCACAAATTGTGCCTCGATTTTAGATGAATATCATAGATATAAGATATTTGTAAAAAATGCGACATAAATTTTTATCTTATTCTATTGAAAAACAACATAAAAATCTAAATAAACTCGAAACGATAATGTTTGTCATAATGTTATTTTTGTGTTGTGATGAAAGGGTAAGGATATGCACAAAGAAGGCATGTCAGGTTCGTAAAGGTTCGCTAGAATCTTTATAATGTAGGTGGAAAAATGATATTACAAATTTCTAAGAATAGAAATTATACTGTTGCTTCAGGTTCTCTGGTGCGCAGTGCTAAAGGCGTTCTGCTGTCATTTACATTTATTATTGCATTTTCTATGGGCACAGCGTGGTCATATGAAAGCGTATATCAGCCAACAACAAAGAATAACAATGTATCTTTCTCCGGTGCGTTGCTAAATACTAAAATTCCTCCCTCCACTGTAATGGATATGTGCAAATCTTTGCTCAAGTCTACTCAGTATACATCCTCCCATATTGCCACAAGTGGTAGCCAGCGCACAGCTGGTAAAATTGCTGTACTTGGTATTATTTTAGGTGCTCGTTTTGCTCTTGAGCCCAAAAGTAATGAAACTATCAGCGTAACGTCAGTGAAAAGCCATGCTCTAATGCATCAGAAGAAAGTTCTCGATAATAATCGCTCTGCTCAAGCGGTTTTTGCCTATCGTCGATGTCAGAAAGAACATGCTTTGAACAAGGTGGCGGATGCGCATTAAAATTTTAAGTATAGAAAGACGTTCAATCTTTGCCTAAAGATGTTGTGTCCTTTACGTCGCACTTGGCCGCTTTGTTGCAATAATGCACAGAGCGGCCATTTTTTTAGGCTCTAAAACAAATTAGTGTACCAAAGGGCTGGATACATATCGAACATTCTAGATAGTTCCAAGGTTGCCATAAAGGTTACAGCTGACAAGCCAAGCGTCCAATATAAGGTTTTCTCCAATTTAGGCGGCGCAGTTTTCTTTATGCCAATCCGGTTTATAACCTGTTTTATTGCCGATGCCGATATCATTTGAATAACAATAACACCTAAATAAGCTGATGTTGCCAAGGCTAAGAGATCAAAAACAATATGCAGATTTTGATTTGGCACAAAAGACGTCAGCATATGCCGCATGGGAGATAGGAAATATGTGCAAAGCAGCACTACGTTTAAAACAGCAGAGAATATCAGGCCGGTAACACGTGGTTTCTTTGTAATATTTTTGAGGGCTATATCTGTATTTCTAATAATATCTTTGGCGGTTTCTTCTGATAACCCCAGTGAATTACTCTTCAGTAACATCCTTTTGGCTTTGCCAAGTGAATGCATCGTCGTGTAGAAGATGCCTTCTTTAATTGTTCTATATTCTGCGGCTTGTACAAGGTTATCGCCAACATTGCCGCGCTGCTCTGCCGCATCAGACAGCTTTCTAAGGCCGTTTTTAATCAGGTCATCCAGAAAGGGAGAGACATGAATTAGGCGTTCCTGTGTGCCGAATAAGAAGGTGTAATAGCTTTTACCGGCGATATTATATTCCATATGTCCATAGGGTAGAAAAACCTCGTAAATAACTGGAATTCTATAGTTATTTTCCCGATCATCATTTTCGGCTTGTTTTGTTTTTTCAAGATCGTCAAGATTCACGGCGCTCTCTATATCTTCCGATATTGTTATATTGGCGTGCTCACGAATCTTTGCACCATGTTTCTCGATCATCGCAACAACTTTTTCCGGTAAGCGATTTTTGGGATAATCAAAGGCTGTTCGCGCTTCTATTTTTTGAATATATACTGTGCTGATCCATGCATTACCCTTGCAATTCGGGCAGCTTGTTATGCCTTTACTACGGCATGTCGCGCATTGCACTCTTCCACTTTGGTTACAAGATCGGCATGCAATATGTCCTTGTCCGTTGCATATCGGGCATTGGATTTGATTGCCTTTTGGCCCTTGAATCATTTGCGAGCCGTTGCAATGCCCGCAATGTCCCATGCCTGACCCATCGCAACGCGGACATTGTTCCAAACCTTTCCCGCCGCAAGGGTGGCATCTTATGGTTCCCTTGGCTTTACAGGTTTGGCAGGGGTCATAGGTTACGTATTCTTTTTTCCAGAACGGTAGGGGAATTATATTATTATCTGCAGCAAAGCCCTGATCGTCGCGATTTAAGATCACCTCACGTATCGTTCTGTGCAAATTGCTGTCTTGTGTCAGGCTAATATATGCATTATTTACAGCCTCATTTACGGCTTGTTCATTGCCGACCTGCATGGGCCCTTCCACACGCCCACCAACGGTTTTGTGGCTAACCTTGGTAAGGATAGTCAGCATATTTTCAGCTTGGAAGTGAAGGATTTCACCTTCCAGTTTTTCCAATTTTACATCCTCAGGGTCAAATTTATTGCCCTTCACCATTTGCTTAACTTTATTCATCGCATTTTCTTTATACTCGTCACTTAGGGCGAGTTTATGAATTTGCGTGTCTTTTGGTGTATTTGTATCGTCGGTCACTGGATGTTCGCTAGCTTCTGTTAAAAAAAATCTGTATAAACAACAGAGAAATATTTTTTAATAGTACCTAATCCAAGGGGGTTATACAATGAAATTCAATTTTGATATCGAATGTACACCAGAAGAAGCCCGCGCGTTCGTCGGTTTGCCGAATATTGCGCCTATGCAAGAGCACATGATGAAGGAGTTGGAAGACAAGATGCAAGAGAATATCCGCAACCTTAGCCCAGAGGAAATGGTGAAGACGTGGATGCCCGCGACAATGCAGGGTATTGGCGAGATGCAGAAGATGTTCTGGTCGCAAATGGGTGTAAAAACGCCGGAAAATTCAGAAGATAATGACTGATACGATTTATGCTTTGGCGAGTGCGCGTGGACAAGCTGGTGTCGCCGTTATTCGGGTATCCGGCGCGCATGCGCATGCCAGCCTTAAAAGGTTTACGGATGATACGGATATTAAATATCGCCGCGCGTTATTACGAGAATTGAAACGTCCCGTTTCACGTGAAACATTGGATAATGCCCTCGTCATCGCTTTTAAAGCACCGCATAGTTATACAGGCGAAGATGTCGTTGAATACCATCTCCATGGCGGTATGGCGGTTGTGCAAGGTGTTTTGGATGCTCTGAATGCGGAAAAGCACTACAGAATGGCAGAGCCGGGTGAGTTTACGCGTCGTGCTTTCGAAAATGGCAAGATGGATTTAACGGAAGCTGAGGCTATAGCTGATCTTATTCATGCCGAGACACAGCTTCAGAAAAACCAAGCTCTATCACAGATGGGCGGCGCATTGGCAGAGATCTATGATGGCTGGCGCGAGGGGCTTACCAAGATTCTGGCTTACGTTGAGGCAGAGATCGAATTTCCTGATGAGGATCTGCCAGACAGTATTGTTCCGAAGATAACTCCGAAGATCATGGATATGCTTGCGGAGCTTGATGCGCATCTGAATGATAATAGACGCGGAGAGCGTTTGCGTAATGGCATTCATGTCGCAGTGATTGGAGCACCCAACGCGGGGAAATCTTCGCTGGTGAATGCTTTGGTGCGTCGTGATGTTGCGATTGTCTCTGATATTGCAGGAACAACCCGTGACGTGATTGAAGCACATCTCGATATTGGCGGGTATCCTGTTATTCTATCGGATACAGCGGGCTTGCGTCCTGATCAGATTGGTACGCAAGGGCAAGATAGCATCGAGTCAGAGGGTATTCGCCGTGCGTTGAAGATTGCAGAAGAAGCGGATATCCGCGTTATCCTCTATGATGCAAGCCAAGCAGAACCGGATCAGCATAGCTTTGCTTTGGAGCAGCAAGAGAATACTATTGCCGTGATTAATAAGGTGGATCAAGGCGTGAAGATTAACCATCCCGCTGACCCCTTACAAATCTCGGTCACGAATAATACAGGGATTACCGCGTTTTTGGAGCGCTTAACGCAGGAAATTGATAGCTTGGTTGGTCAAGCCGAGGCACCTGCTCTGACGCGGCAACGCCATAGAGATGCTTTAATCGATTGTCGTGCTTCGCTGGAGCGTTGTCTGAATGCCCCGCTACCTGAGTTAACCGCGGAGGATCTGCGCCTCGCTGTGCGTCATTTAGGGCGTATTACGGGTAAGGTTGATGTTGAAGATTTGCTTGATGTCGTGTTCAGGGACTTTTGTATCGGTAAGTAACAACAATGCCGAAGTTCTAGGATATCTCTGATGTGTTATGTTCAGGCTCTATCGTGTTATTTATATCCAACGCTTGTATCTCTTGAAGGCAGTCACGGGTTAGGTTCTCAATAAAATCTTGTGACGGTATGCGTATATCTTCTATCTGAAGCATCTCGTCGTTTTTTTGATGAATTTCGATGGTTTCTCTTTTCAGAATTTCATATTTCTTATCCAGATAGTTTTGATAGGGCGTTTGTCCTTCTAAAGGGTCTGATTCACCTGGGCTATCCAGCGGTGCTAATGCTTCGGAAGTATCAACGCAATTTTGTTCTTCTAATGCCTTTTCTTCTTCCATTGCGCGACGAATAACATACATCGCCACTGGAAGGCTATAGTTAACACCTGAAAAATAATCGTCTGGATTTTCTTTGCCCTCGCCATTAAGTTCAGGTGACATCACAAGAAGCTCTACTAACGTTGTGCCATTATTTGTAAATTGATTTTCGAAACTGTCATGCAGATCTTCATGGCTCTCCTCTTTATGATGAGCCATCAATTTTTTAAGTGAATTGAAAATTTCTTGAATCATGATGAGAGTACCGACTTGCCTGCTTGCTTTCACTTATATAATTCTTTTCTGGATAAATAAGCAAGAAAATTGTATAGAAGGCGCAGAGATAAAGGAATTTTACCCATGAATACGGATTTTGAAGTCATCGTTGTCGGTGGAGGGCACGCAGGATGTGAAGCTGCTGCTGCTGCTGCGCGCACGGGCGCGAAGACGGCTCTGTTGACACATAAGCTTGCTACGGTTGGCGCAATGTCCTGTAATCCTGCGATTGGCGGGCTTGGTAAAGGGCATTTGGTACGTGAAATTGATGCGCTGGACGGGGTTATGGCGCGGGTTATAGATCGCTCGGGTATACAGTACCGGATGTTGAACGCATCCAAGGGGCCAGCGGTGCGTGGCCCACGCGCGCAAGCGGACCGTAAGCTCTATCTGGAGGCGATGCAGGAGATTTTGGGCAGCTATCCTAACCTGACACTGGTGGAGGGCGCAGCGGACGACCTTATCCTTGATAATGACGGCGCGATTGCCGGTTTAAAAACTCTGGACGGTGCGGAATATAGCTGTCAGGCAGTTGTTTTAACGACAGGGACGTTCTTACGCGGAATTATTCACCGCGGCGAGGAAATGAAGCCCGCAGGGCGTGTTGGTGAAGCGCCAACCATAGGGCTGGCAGAAACGTTAGAGCGTTTGGGTTTCCCTCTTGGCCGCCTAAAGACAGGAACACCAGCCCGCCTTGATGGGCGGACGATTAACTGGGATATTCTGGAGGAACAGCCGGGTGATGAGACCCCTACGCCGTTCTCTTACCTGAATGACGTGATTACAGTGCCGCAAATCCCCTGCTATATCACCCATACGAACGAAGAGACGCACCGCATTATTCAGGAGAATTTAGAGCGTTCCCCTATGTATTCAGGGCAAATCAAGTCCACAGGGCCGCGTTATTGCCCGTCAATCGAGGATAAAGTTAATCGTTTTGCTGATAAAAACCGCCATCAGATATTCTTAGAGCCGGAAGGGCTGGATGATTATACGGTTTATCCGAACGGAATATCGACATCTCTGCCGGTTGATGTGCAAGAGGCCTTTATTCACTCCATTAAGGGGTTAGAGGATGTTAAAATCATCGAATGGGGCTATGCGATTGAATATGATTACTGCGATCCGCGGGATTTGAAGAAGACATTAGAATCTAAACGTTTGCCCGGTTTGTTCCTCGCGGGGCAGATTAATGGCACCACAGGATATGAAGAAGCTGCTGCGCAAGGCTTGATGGCCGGGGTTAATGCGGCAAAACAGATTAACGCTCTGAGTCGTAGTGTTTCACGTGAAACAGCCGAGATTTTCACTTTAGACCGTGCAGATGCTTATATTGGCGTTTTGATTGATGATCTGATTACTCGCGGCGCGCCGGAGCCATATCGCATGTTTACCAGCCGCGCTGAGTATCGTTTGCGCCTGCGTGCAGATAATGCAGACCAGCGTTTGACGGATAAGGGCATTGAGATTGGTTGTGTTGGCAAAGAACGTGAAGATATTTGGATGAAGAAATCCGCTGCTTTGAAAATTGCGCGAGATATGGCGAAGACACTGAATGCGACGCCGAACGAGCTGGAGAAGCAGGGCGTGCGCGTCAATAAAGATGGTACACGCCGCTCTGTTGCGGCTTTGCTGGCTTACCGTGATATTACATGGAATGATCTTGCCGCGATCTGGCCGGAATTAAAGGATGTTGCGCTCGATATTCGCGAGCAAATAGAGATTGATGCCCTATATGCCGGCTATATGGGCCGCCATGAGGCTGATATAGCGGCGTTCCGCAAGGATGAGAACTTAATACTGCCCAAGACGCTGGATTACGCAGAAATCGGCAGCCTATCGAATGAAGTGCGGCAAAAATTAGAGCAAGTGAACCCAACGACATTGGGCGAAGCATCACGCATACCCGGTGTTACGCCTGCTGCGGTGGTGGCTTTGTTGCGCTATGTGAAGAAGCCGTCTAAAAAGTCATCCAAAAAAACATTCCAGAAACCATCAGAAAAATCGAGTGCGGCATAATGATTTATCAAAAAGATGATTTTAAGAAGGTGATTGATATCTCGAACGAGGCATTCGAGAAAATCGAGATATATCATGCGCTATTGTTAAAATGGAACAAGGCAATCAACCTTGTCAGCTCCAAAAGCATCGAGCAAGCATGGCACAGACACTTCATTGACTCGGCACAACTGTCTAAAGCTATACCCGAGGGCGTAAAGATCTATGCGGATTTAGGGTGCGGTGGTGGCTTTCCCGGCCTTGTCTTGGCGATTATGAACCCCGATATTGCTGTTCATTTGGTTGAATCAGATGAACGTAAATGCCAGTTTATGCGCACCGTTGCGCGGGAAACAGGGGCATCGAAAGTTACCATCCATACCAAACGCGTTGAAGCCGTCACCGATGATTTCTGCCCTGATTTTGTTACGGCGCGGGCATTATCGTCTTTAGAGACGTTGTTTGAGTATTGCTTGCCATGGGCGCAGCAGAATAAGGATTTGAGCTTTTGCTTTATGAAGGGCGGGCGTGCGGATGAGGAAATATCAATGGCGCAAAAACGTTTTAATTTTGAATACAGCACCGTTCCCAGTTTGACGGACAATACGGCGCAATTATTATTTATTAAAAAGCTGACTTGTGCATAACCTGTGCAGCGTAAAGATTTTTACTGTGTGGATTTAGCGAATCTAATTACTATTGCTAAATCTGAAAAATTATCAATGACAATGAATAGAGGTGCAAAATGGAAGCAGAATCAGGTGGCCTAGGGCTTGGGTTAAATGCCTTATTTGACGAGGAAGAGAGCGCATCCGTTGTTGCAGCGATAGAAGAGAAAATCGAGAGCGAGCCGGAAAGCACGCGTAAACGCTTAAGTGTTGGTGTAGAGCAACTCTCCCCCAGTGAATTTCAGCCGCGCCGCACTTTCAGTGAAGACAGCATTGGCGAGCTGGCCAGCTCTATCAAGCAATATGGAGTGCTGCAGCCTCTTTTGGTGCGTCAAAGCCCATCAGACCTTGAACAATATGAAATCATAGCAGGGGAGCGTCGTTGGCGCGCTGCGCAGCTGGCTCAATTACATGAAGTGCCTGTTATCGTTCTAGAATTAAGCGAATTGGACGCGTTTAAAATTGCGTTGATCGAGAATTTGCAACGCGAAGATTTGAACGTCATTGATGAAGCCTTGGGCTATGAACGTCTGCTGGATAATTATAATTTGACACAAGATGAGCTTGCCAAAGCCGTTGGCAAAAGCCGTCCTCATATTACCAATACAGTGCGTTTACTGACCTTGCCGAGTATTGTGCAAGCGCATGTTGGCGCGGGCGATATTTCGATGGGGCATGCGCGGGCGTTGATTACCGCAAAAGACCCGGAAACCTTGGTTAAACAGGTTATTGCTAAGGGGCTGAGTGTTCGCCAGACCGAAAAACTTGCCGCCGATAAAAAAGGTGTTCCACAGCAAAAACGCTCCAGAACGATTACGCCTGGTGTGGCGGCTAATGATAAGGATGCGGACACTGTTGCGCTGGAAAATGATATCAGCAACGCCCTTGGTATGCGTGTAACAATTGATAGCGCAGATGGAAAAAGCGGCAAATTGTCAGTCGAATTTAAGTCTTTGGAACAGTTGGATGAGGTCTTGCACCGCTTGGCACATTTTCCCGGTTCACGCCTGAATGGGTAAGATTTTTCTTTTGCTACAACCAACAATATGTTAATCCATATCGTGTTGGTATCGAAACGGAGGAAATATCATGGCGAAATCAGAAAAATCTGCGACAGTCTTAGTCGGTAAATTTGAAGATGCACAAGTAATTATTGGCGATTGGTTTCCAAAAACACAAAATCCGGACGATTTTAAACAGCCTTCTCATGATGTTACATTTAAAGGGCAGACCTACCGCTTTATTAATTCAGACCAGCTCAGTGAAGAATCCATTAAGGAATTGGAACAAGAGGATTTTTCAATAGTCTTCGGTGGTGATTTAACAGATATGCGTCTTGAAATCACAAGCGGCGGTATTCGTTCTCAATATCTTACTGATCCTGCCCCTGAGGTTTAACTTTATTATTTAAAGCGGCTCTTGCTTTATAACAACCTTCGTAGGGCTCTGATTAGGGCTGGTTTCCGGCGCAGACGCAGGATAGAAAATGTTCAGGCGTGTCTTTGCATTTGTTAGGTCACTTTCCAATGTATCACAGTAAATTTTCCCCTGAGTCGAGTTTTTATCAAAGGGGTGTGTTCTGTATATTGGGTTAATGAAAATGCCTTGTTCTGCAGCGTTAAATCGCTCTTGATAGTCATTCACTTTATTTCGTAGCTGATCTTGAGCAGGGATGTTTAAGTGGGCAGCTGCCTGCACGTGGTAGAAGATTTCTTTTATACTAAGCATTTATAATCACTGTTTCTTTTTATCACACAGCTCAACAGAACGGTGCGATGCTTACACAATATATCAAAACAAGGAGGCGTTATAAGAAAGTGCAAACCGCCCTGCTTGATCCAAATTAGGATACCACAGGCGGATTTATTGCCGTGGCGCTTTAGCTTTTTTTACGTGGTGCAAGCTGATCCTTCAAATCCCACATATAGTCGTTTGTCTTTACCTTATTACGTCGTTACCACGTCACTTACATATTGAAATACGTTGCGTCGCTTGTGCCTAGCACTAAAGTAAACTCAAATTACCATACTCCAGCTATAATATGGTTACAGCTTTGAAGTCAATATGTTTTATGTGGTGCGATTTGTTTTTTCATCGTGGCCGGAAATGCCAAAACGTTCCTGCAGAATATCAAATACATCTGATGGTGGCACATCGTGATGAGACAGCATCACCATGATGTGGAACAGCAGGTCTGCGGCTTCGCTGCGGAGGTTTTGTTGCACATCTTCATTGTCACGGTCATTATGGATGTGGAAGGCTTCATCGATAAATTCCTGCGCCTCTTCTAATATCTTTTCTGCAATTTTGGGTGACCCTTTTTCATACAAAGATGCGACGTAAGATTTCTCGCCTTCTGCATTTTTGCGTTGTTGCAGGATATCGTAAAGTTGGTCAAGGATGTGTTGTTGTTTACTCATCGTACCGGTATCCCCGCATTTTTCATGGCGTCTTTGGCTTCTTGAATGGTGTATTCACCGAAATGAAATATTGAGGCGGCTAAAACCGCGCTGGCGTGGCCTTCTTTTACGCCGTCGACCAGATGTTGCAAATTACCGACACCGCCCGATGCAATCACAGGCACACGCACTGCGTCTGATACGGCGCGGGTAAGTTCAAGATTAAAGCCTTGCTTGGTGCCGTCACGATCCATAGAGGTTAGGAGAAGCTCGCCTGCGCCATACTCCGCCATCTTTATCGCCCATTCCACCGCATCGATGCCTGTGCCTTTGCGTCCGCCATGGGTGAAGATTTCCCAGCCCTCGGAACCGTCCTCTTTCTTTTTTGCATCAATGGCAACAACGATGCATTGGCTGCCGCATTTATCGGCGGCTTCTTTTACGAAATCAGGGTTTGTGACAGCGGCGGAGTTAATACCGATCTTATCCGCGCCTGCTTCCAGTAATTTCCGAATATCTTTCAGCTCTCGCACGCCGCCGCCAACGGTCAGCGGGATAAAGACTTCATCCGCTGTGGCGCGCACAACATCATACATTGTTTCACGATTATCACTGGTCGCAGTGATGTCGAGGAAGCATAGCTCATCCGCACCTTGTGCGTTATAAAGTTTGGCCTGTTCAACGGGATCGCCCGCATCAACAAGATCAACAAAGTTCACGCCCTTAACCACGCGGCCATTAGCAACATCAAGACAGGGAATTATTCGGGTTTTCAGCATATTTTTAAACTTGTCATTATTTATGTTATATACCTTATAATGTGCTTCGGCCTTTATGTGAATAGAAAAGAGATTGCGTTATGACTCCTGGAGAAAAGAAAGCCATATGCGGCGGGTTTCCAGATTATTTTTCTGTTGATGCGCAAAACGGCGCGATGGAGGTTATGGGCTTCTATACCCCTCTTGAAGATCAGCTTTCTTTAGCGGGAAAGCAGGGCACATCCATGGGAGATTTGATTACAGAGCGTGTTGGTGATCCGGCATTACAGCAGGGCGCATTTTCTTTGTTGGGCAGTTTTATCGAATCTGCCGATCGCTTTGATTATTATTATAACCTTGATGATGGGCAAGAAGCTGAGTTGGTCTTTGCCTATCAAGATGGCGAACTGGTCGATAGCAACCCTGATCTATTGGATCGTCTTCGCGAAGATGTTGCCCTTGAAAGGCGCGCGATTAATGATTTTCTGGCAGGGGATTCAAACAGACTAGATCCTGAATACGCCCGAAGGGTGGAAAATACTTATGACCAGTTTGAAGAAACGCTGGATCATGCCTATTTCCCTGATGATGATCTGACCCCCGGAATGGATCTGTGATCCCGTTAAATTTGTCCCGAGATGACCTTTAAGGCATCAGCAGGGGTGACACGCCCATCATATAAAGCTTTACCCACTACAACGCCCTCTACGCCGTATTGTGCGGCATCACGAACGAGTCTTAGGTCGTCGAGCGATCCGACGCCGCCTGATGCGATGACGGGGATGGATGTGCTTTGTGCCAAGGCGATTGTTGAGATAACGTTGACGCCTTGCCCCGTTCCGTCACGATCAATATCGGTATAGATAATTGTAGAGACGCCGACATCTTCAAAAACTTTGGCAAGTTCGGTTGCTTGCATATCTGATTCTTCGACCCAGCCTTCAACGGCAACGTTGCCATTACGCGCATCAATACCAACAACAATTTGTCCGGGGAATTCATAGCAAGCGGTTTTAACAAGATCAGGATCACGCACTGCGATCGTGCCAAGGATCACGCGGCTAACCCCTTCGTCCAGCCAGCTTTCGATTTGCGCGATTGTGCGAATACCGCCACCAAGTTGAACCGGAACATCAACGGCCTCAATAATGTTACGCACCGCCGCGTGATTGGCAGGCGCGCCGTTTACTGCGCCATCAAGGTCAACAACATGCACCCATGAAAAGCCACTGCGCGCCCATTCCAAGGCTTGCGCTGCGGGATCATCATTATAGATGGTCTCCTTATTCATGTCGCCCTTATACAGACGCACACATTGGCCGTTCTTTAAATCAATCGCGGGATATATAATCATTGTTGTCGCCTGCTTTTACCTATAATTTTGCATCATGCCGCTGCTTGCATATAAACAAGTTTAAACGACTTTAGCTTTTATAGGTTAGGGGAGCGTAAGACTCAAGACTCTAATTCAGCCGTATCAGGGACAATCTCTTTACAGTAATAATACCCTTTGAGAACTTTGCCTTTGACCTTGGCATAGTGAGGATGTTCACCAATGCGGTGATAACCCAAACTTTCATATAGAGCCATAGCATCGGTCAGGGTTTCGCGGATATCCAGATTGATAACCTCAAAGCCTTCAACGCGGGCATATTCTTCTGTGGCCTCGACAATCATTTTGGCAAGGCCATGGCCGCGCGCCCACGGGGCAACAAAATTTGTGGTTAGCTGCACGGAAAAGCTTTGAGCTTCATTATTGCGTGGTGGCTTTAAAAGCTGACATGTTCCGCAAATAACACCATCAAGACGCGCCACAAATAAGGTGCGTGCAGGCATCGCCAGAACGCCTTCCCAGTAACGCTCTAATATATCACGGGGGGGGATTTGAACCCATCCGAAACCACCGCCATCTTCAATCGCAGCGTTGGTCGCATCACAAAGATCATTAAGATCTCCAGCATGAAATTTTTGGATATGCTCCACTGTCGGGGCGGGCTCTAGAGGCTTTAGGATTGTTTGATCGCTCATTCTATGTTCCTTTACGTGCCTTTTTACATTATGCCTGCGCAAATGTTTTTTATGGTTTCCAGTCCAGAAAGTTCGATAGTAACTTTAATCCGGCTTTGTGGCTTTTTTCGGGATGGAATTGCATTCCGATGATATTATCACGCCCGATGATGGCGGGGATAAGATCGCCATATTCTGTCATCGCTAAACAATTATGATTATATGTACATTGAAACATAAAAGAGTGAACAAAGTAGAAATTTTCTGAAGAATCTGTGTTGCGCAGCACAAAGTGGCGGTTGTCTTGTTGTCGGTTAGCAGAGAGATAATGCAGTTCGTTCCAGCCCATATGAGGAATTTTTAGGGATTCGTCCCTTGGCATGATCGGAATAACATCGCCCTCGATCCAACCTAATCCTGCGGTGACGCCGTGTTCCATTCCGCGGCTTGCCATCAGCTGCATCCCGACGCAAATCCCAAGGAAGGGCGTTGCGCCTTTAATAACGGATTCACTGAGTGCTTCGACCATGCCATCAATCGCGCTTAAGCCTTCCATACAATCACGGAACGCCCCTTGCCCGGGTAGAACGATACGATCGGCGCTGAGCAAATCTTCGGGGCGGTTGCTGATTTTGACGGTGATATCTTTGCCGACATGTTCAAACGCTTTTGCCGCAGAGCGCAAATTGCCGGAGCCATAATCGATGATGATAAGTGTTTCCATGCAGTCTTTATAGCGTTTCGAACAAAAAAGTCGAGAAGGTTTTTATTGGCATAATTGTTTGTTTTTTGCCAGTATAGAGGGATGGACTATTTATTTAATAATAAAGCATATCCGATTGTTACTTCCGAGGCGGATGTTATTGCAGCATTGCAGGAGGATAACGGCACAACGCGCGCGGTTATTTTGCGTAATGAAATGGCATGGCAAGCGGAGTCGCAAACGTTTGGCGACGGTATTACAATGAAGGATGATGCCCTTGCGGCGTGGGCATATATTGAAGATGATCCTCATGGCCGCTTTTCTAGAAAAATTGCAGGCGAAGTATCTTATCTGGATGTCGTGAATGCGGCAGATGTTTTGAAAGAAGCAGGCCAAGCAAACATCATTGTTGATCCGCAAGCCAGCCGTTTATTTTCCGATAAGGTAAATTCTCAGCGCGAAATGTTTCAGCGTGTTCACGATGCATGTTTTGGTAAACAAGAGGATGAATCAACTGTCGGGCATCTTATGTTCACACCAAAATATGGTGAAGGCCGCAGCCCGATGATGCATGTTGATGATGTAAGGTTAACATTGCATACAACGTTCGCCGGTGCGACGCTCCATCTTCTCAATGGCATGACATCGGATAAGCAATGGGACTATATGAATACCAGAAAATCCGCTACTGTTATGCAGGATCAGAAGACTGAAAATGATAAAGCTCTCACCATTTTAACACGGGAATATCGCGAGGAATTCAGCAGCGCAAAGCTAGGCGATGAAATTTTCCTGAAGGGACAAAAAGGCCTTGATTTGGATGACCCGTTAATCAGGGATGTAATGGCTGTTCATGCCTCTTCTCCGTATATTTTAAATTACGGTCAGGCAGGTGCAATCTTTTATTCGAAGAAAACACTCGACATCGGATGAACGGCGTTTTAAACAAATTGCTATGGATATAAATCTTTACCGTTGGAATGAAACCGATCAGCAAACGCAAGCGCGTATTATGCGCCGTGCGCAGGCCGATATTGATGCCGTGTGCAAAATCGTGCAGCCCATCATTGAGGATGTGCGCGTCAATGGTGATGAGGCGTTAAGACGCTATGCCAAAAAATTCGAAGGCGCGGAGATTGAAAATATCAAGGCAACGCCCGAGGAATTCGCCCGTGCGGAAGAAAATCTTAACGATAATCTAAAGGCGGCGATCAGGCGATGCGCGGCAAATGTGGATAAGTTTCACGTGGAACAGATGAAGCGTGTCGAAGATCGCTGGATGATAGAGATCGAACCTGGCGTTTGGGCGGGCGAGCAAGTCAACGCGATTGACTCTGTTGGTCTCTATGTCCCGCGCGGTAAGGGGGCGTTTCCTTCTGCGCTTTATATGTTGGCCTTGCCTGCGGTGATTGCGGGGGTGAAAACCATTGCGGTGGTGACACCGCCAACCGCTGATGGCTCCATTGATGATGCGACGCTTTATACTGCGAAATTATGCGGCATTGAAAATGTTTATAAATGTGGCGGCGCGCAAGGTATTGCTGCGCTGGGTTATGGGACTGAAACTGTGCCGCAAGTGAAGAAAGTTTTGGGGCCGGGCAGCCCGTATGTCGCGGCGGCGAAGCGTATCCTCTCCGATATTATGGATCCGGGGATGCCCGCTGGGCCATCTGAATCTATCGTTCTGGCGGATGGCAGTGCGGATTTTGATAATACGATATTAGATGTGCTGAACGAAGCAGAACACGGCACGGATAGCGGCGCTTTGTTGGTGACGCATGACGTGGCCTTGGCGAAATATGTACAAGAGAATATGCCCGCGGTGATTAACAGCCTGCCTGAAAAGCATCGCGATATTTGCGCGCATGTGATGGCGGGTGATGCGGGCGACAGCTATGGCGGGATTATCCTGACCGAGAGCTTGGAAGATTCCATCGCGTTTAGCAATGAATACGCGCCAGAGCATCTACATCTGAAAATTAAAGATGGTGAAAACTATCTGGATCAACTCACCCACGCAGGTGAGATTCTGGTCGGTGAATATACGCCCTCATCCTTGGGGAATTACGGGATTGGGGTGAACCACGTTCTGCCAACGGGCGGAAACGCGCATACCTATTCCTGTACATCCGTTTGGGATTTCCTCAAGCGCACCTCGATTTCGCGCTGTGATAAACAAGGGTTTGACGCGCTGAAAGATGCAGTTTGCACAATGACAGATTACGAAAATTTCCCTGCCCATGGTGAGGTTTTACGCCGCCGTAAGGTTTAAAGGTGATAAATTCCCATGACCAGAAGACGTAACAACTCCCCCAAGCAACCCATTCCAGAGGCCATTCATTATATGACGCCAAAGGGGCATGCTGTTCTTGATAAAGAGATGGATTGGTTAATTCTCGAGGAACGTCCGAAGGTTTGCGCGATTGTCTCTTGGGCGGCGGGCAATGGCGATCGGTCTGAAAATGGTGATTACATCTATAACAAAAAACGTATGCGCGAGATTGACGGGCGGTTGCGTTATTTAATGAAAAAGCTGGATAAGACCAAAATCGTTGACCCCAGAGACCAGCAAAACCTGGATCGCATCTATTTCGGCGCGCGCGTAACCTATGTCCGCGAGGATGATAGCGAAGTGACCGTCCATCTTGTCGGCGTCGATGAGGCGGATTTCGAGAAGGGTAAAATCAACTGGCTGTCCCCCGTTGGCAAAGCCATGCTAAAAGCCGAAGAGGGTGACATCGTAAAAGTGCGTACCGATGGCGGTATTGAAGAGATTGAAATTATCGAAATCTCTTACCCTCTGGATTGATATTCAACTGGCTTAAAGTGCGCCTTTTGTGCTGGGGAGTTGATTGGCTGCGCGGGGGTCTGTTTCCACCGCCATACGCAAAGATTTGGCGCAAGCCTTAAAGATGCTCTCGGCAATATGGTGGTTATTGACGCCACAAATATTGGTAACGTGCAGCGTTAAGCCACCCGCCCCTGCGAGTGCTTGAAAGAATTCACGGAAAAGCTCTGTATCCATTTCGCCGAGACGATCAATTGAAAATGCGGCATCCCAAACCAGATAAGCACGGTTTGAAAAGTCGAGCGCAACGCTGGAGCGTGCCTCATCCATCACCAAATCAAAATGCCCGTAACGGCGGATACCCTTCTTGTCACCGATGGCTTGCTTTAACGCCTGTCCCAATGCAATGCCAGTATCTTCGACGGTGTGATGCGCGTCAATGTGTAAGTCGCCTTTGGCCTTGATCGTCATATCAATTAAAGAATGGCGCGCGAGCTGCTCCAACATATGGTCGAAAAAGCCAACGCCTGTGCTGATATCGGCAGTTCCCGTACCATCAAGAGTAACGGAAACCTCAATCGATGTTTCGTTTGTCTTGCGGCTGACTTTGCCTGTGCGATCACTCATAATTGTGTATTTCCTTCATTTAGAAATTCGGGTACAGTCGTAGTCTAAGATTTAATCCTTACCAAACCCTTAGCATATGACCTTATCTTACACAAAAATCATACCATTTTTTGTACTGGTTTTAACAGTAGGCACTCTGGCGGCCTGTGCGCCTGTGAAGAAGGTTGCTTTCGAGCAGAACCTTAATCACCCCGAGGACGCCCACCCCGCGCCGATAAAATTTACGAAGCTGAAACTGAAATTGCCTGTCGGGATGGAGATGGGTATTTATCGCCATGGGTGCTTTCTGTCCTTTGTTGAGGTTGGGCGGCATTATTTGAAGGGCCATATCAACCAGTCTTTAATTGATGATAGCTTCGTTGAAGCATTGGATGCCCAAGGATATGATCTTGTCAGTCATCTAAATCTTTCTTTTGATGAGGAAGCCGACGCTGAGAGTTTACGTTCCGAATATAAGGTGAGTGCGAAGATAATCGATGCACAGATCAATGTGTGTAAAACCCCGCCCCTATTCTTTAAATTACCTCCGGCTGACCTGTTATTTTTTGGAAAAAACGGACTGAACGGAAAATTATTCTTAAAGATCGAATGGGGTGTTTGGGATAATTTGCGCCGCAAAACTGTTTATAAAACAACCACCGAAGGCTACGTTCATAGCAAGAACACGAAGATAGAAGGCGTCACTTTGATGGTGAATGAAGCCTTTGCCATGGCCGCGCATAATTTGGGTGCGAAAAAAGAATTCCATGATTTGATTTTCTATGGCACGAAACCGCCGCAAGACTGGAATAAGAAAAAGAAGCGTGAAAGCCGTCCGCGAATTTTTGATCCGCAAGAGCGCGTGGTGATTTCTAATCCGCCCTTATCCAAAGTTATGCTGATCGACCATGTAGAGCGTACAAGCCGCACTGAGGTTATGGTGCAGGCGGGTTCCGGTCATGGATCCGGCTATTTCATCAGCAGCGAAGGGCATATCATTACCAACGCCCATGTTGTTGGTGATGCGATGCGGGTGCGTGTTGTGACAGCGGGTAAGGAAGAAAAGCTGATTGCCGAGGTGTTGCGCAAAAGTGTGCCCCGCGATGTGGCTTTGCTAAAGCTGGAGAAAATCCCCGAAGATTTGGAGATTGTTACTCTGCCGATTAAGGTTGAGTGGCCGAAGGTAAGTGCGGATATCTATGCGCTGGGCACGCCGAAAAAAACGCGGCTGCAAGGCACCATCAGTAAAGGCATTGTCAGTGCACATCGCAAAAGTTTCCGCGTGTTCGGGACAAAGATGGACTTTATCCAAGGGGATGTTCAAACCATTGGTGGCAACAGCGGCGGCCCCCTTATCGATGCCCACGGTAATCTTGTCGGGATGAGCGTCGCGGGGATGTATCAATTTTCAACGGAAAGTGATTCCGGCTTGAACCTTTTCATCCCGATTGAAGACGCGCTGAAATATTTGCAGATCGAACTGGAATAAGGGTGCGTGCTTATGCTTCTTCGGGAATGGCTGTTTTGATAACCGAGCCACGATCTTTATAGCGATCATGGATGGTGACAAGGTTATCGTAGATACTCCAATCACAGATATCGCGCTTTTTAAACCATTGTAAAAGACAGAGGAGCATTAATTCCGGCACACCGAATGTTTTGCCTAAATCGCCCTGCTTATTATCGCTTTGTTCGTTCAGATAAGCCAAGCCAGTCTCTATACGGGTGAAAGAGCGTTTTAAATAGCCTTTATCAGGGTCAAGGTCTGTGGTTTTCCCGAATATGAATCGTAGCACTGCGGCATCGGCGACCCCCAGAATAACGGTGATGAGGTTTTGTTGCTCGTCATTGATTGTGGTGCTGAAATCGGCATTGGCGTTATCGCCGGATTTATTGATTAGGTAGTTTATAATAATACGCGAATCAATAATGCTTTTGTCTCCATCATGCAGGACGGGCACTTTCATCAATGGATTATTGGCATTGACCAGTGCATTGGCGTCTTTACTCATATTGACGAAAAAGCCCGTTTCCAGCAATTCATAAGGCTGGTTCAGCTCTTCACATGTGGTGCGCACCATTCTAACAAAAGGGCTGGTTTGTGATCCGATTATTTGCATGGGGAAATCTCCTGAATTGACGTTGATATAACAGTCATTATTTTTGACAAAATTATGCGGATATTACAAGAGCATACTTGACACAGAGTCCATCCATCTATCATATCGTTGCCATGACATATGATATTCAAGATTACGCAAATGCGCAAAAATGGCGCGGTACAACGATTATTTCTGTTCGTAAGGGCAAGGATGTTGTGATCGCAGGCGATGGACAGGTTTCTATGGGGGATACTGTCCTGAAGGGCAATGCGCGAAAAGTGCGCAGGCTTGGCCGTGATAATGATATTATCGCAGGGTTTGCAGGCTCTACCGCCGATGCGTTCACGTTGTTTGAACGTCTGGAAGCAAAGCTGGAAGCCCACCCCGGGCAACTTACCCGTGCCTGTGTTGAGCTGGCAAAAGATTGGCGCACCGATAAATACTTACGCAAACTAGAAGCCTTAATGGCGGTTGCGGATAAGGATGTCTCCTTGATTTTAACAGGGAACGGCGATGTTGTTGACCCGCAAGATGGTTTGATTGGCATTGGTTCAGGCGGAAATTATGCACTGGCTGCGGCGCGTGCGCTCTACGACCAAAAAGATATGAGCGCCGAGGATATCGCGCGTAAAGCCATTAAAATTGCCGCTGATATTTGTGTTTATACCAACGAGAATATCACCGTTGAAACACTTTAAGGGCGGCGTTTTATCTTCCTAACCACGCTAAAATATACTTGCCCTTTGTTCCTTAGGCTTAACTTAGAAACCAAACATTTTCTGTGGCCGCACATCCCTTTAATCCATCATGCATATTTGCGCTGCTTAATAACGTTAAGTCATATTTGCCGCCATAATGCCGCTTTACTTCTTCGTTACTGATTGAAAAAGGTGGGCCGTCCATTTTGCTTTGGTCGTATTCATAGCACAGCAATAATTGCGGGGCTTTATTCGTGATGTCCATGAGGTGCGCGGTGTATTGAGGGCGCATATTTTTGGGCAGGGCGACGAGAGCGGCTCTGTCATAAATGGCGTCTATTGTTCCCACAATCTCTTTAGACAAATCAAAGATATTGCCGACAAATATGTCGATGTCTTTTGCGCTGTAATGCTCTAGTTTTCCAACGGTTGAGAGTGTTGGATCTATATTAAGCTCTGTAAATAGTTGTTCAATGGCTGTTTTGCTTAATTCCGCGCCGGCAACGCGATAACCATTCGATAACAGCCACGCAATATCACGTGTTTTGCCGCATAAAGGCACAAATACACGACTATTTTTTTCCAAAGAAAGCGCATCGAAATGTGCGACTAGCTGGGCGTCTGCTTCACTTTGATGGAAGGCAATATTATTGTCTTTCCACTTTTGGTGCCAAAAACTTTCTTCCATAATGACGCCTTTAAGAATGGTCGCTGATGTTTGTATTTATTCTTTTTTTTCTGCCCCATCGCCTCTGGTTTTAATCAGGGAGAATATAACACCTGCGGCAAGAACGCTTAGGGTAACGGTTAGGGATACTGTTGGGCTGATATGCCCGAAAAACCCGTTATAAAAGACTTTCCCGCCGATAAAAATCAACACCGCAGACAGCGCATATTTCATCAATTCAAAGCGATCAATAATATTTTCAACCGCGAAAAATAAAGCGCGCAAGCCTAAGACCGCGAAAATATTACTGGTGAAAACCACAAATACATCCGTTGTGACGGAGAGTGCTGCGGGGATACTATCAACCGCAAAAATTACGTCGCTGATTTCTATTACGATTAGGGTAAGGAACAGTGGCGTTGCGATATAGAGCGATTTACTGCCCTTTTTTTCATCATCAAGGCATTCTGCTCTGGGCACTATAAACCTATTGCCGTGGAGTTTTGGGGTGAAGGCAAGGTGCTTTTTCAAAAAGACTACAAGGGGCTTTTCCTCGAAATTATCCAGATCATCGCCATCATCCATGAAAAGCATTTTGATTCCTGTGGCGATAAGGATGGCGGCAAAGATATATAAAACCCAGTCAAAATTATGGACGAGCGCCGCGCCGGAGCCAATCATAATACCGCGTAGTAAGACAACGCCGATAATCCCCCATACCAAGACACGATGTTGGTATTCTCGTGGGATAGCAAAGGCAGAGAATATAACCGACATGACGAAGAGATTATCCAGTGATAAGCTTTTTTCGATTACATAGGCGGTGTAGTAATTCATGGCGCGATCTGCGCCGAAATGATGCCAAACCAGCAAGCCAAACGCAAGCCCTGCGGCGATATACCATGCGCTCAAAATCATGCTGTGCTTAAAGCCGATGATATTGTCTTTACTCTTATTAAAGAGTGCTAGGTCAACATAGAGGAGGATAGGAACAAGGGCAAAGAAGATTGCCCAATCATATATTTCCATAAGTGTAGAATTCCTTCATTGTGCAATGCGCAGTGCATCGCAGGTTACTTCTTATGTAACATGGGCATGCTTAAATTACCATTAAAACCGAAACGTCCAGAGCAACGCCTGCATTCGTGATATTTTTAACAATATTACTTGCCATTTATGGGTAGAAAAACTATTCAAACAAGGATAAAATACGTCTTCAATTTGAGAAAAGATTAAATTATGTCCGATAGTAAAAAAGGTAAAATATCACTGGTTTCCGCCCTATCACCACGTGAAACGGTGAGCGAACTGGATCGTCATATCATCGGGCAGAATGATGCAAAGCGCGCGGTTGCGGTTGCGCTGCGTAATCGTTGGAGACGCTCCAAGCTTGATCCTGAATTGCAGGAAGAGGTTTATCCGAAGAATATCCTGATGATCGGGCCGACAGGTGTTGGTAAGACAGAGATTGCGCGCCGCTTGTCAAAATTGGCGAACGCCCCGTTTATTAAGGTGGAGGCTACTAAGTTTACTGAGGTCGGTTATGTCGGCAAGGACGTGGAATCGATCATCCGCGATTTAACGGAGATCGCTATCCGGATGACACAGGAAAAAATGCGCAAAACGGTAAAGGTACAGGCCGAAATCTATGCGGAGGAACGCGTACTGGACGCGCTGGTCGGCGATACGGCGGGCGAAGGCACACGTACGAACTTCCGCAAAAAGCTGCGTGAGGGTGAATTGAATGATCGTGAGATTGAAATTGAAGTGCTGGATAATTCCAACCCAATGGGCAGCATGATGGACATCCCCGGTATGCCGGGCGCGTCTATGGGCATGATGAATTTGGGCGATATGCTGGGCAAGGGCTTTGGCGATCGTACGAAGAAAAAGAAACTCAGCGTTGAAGAGAGCTACGAGATTTTAATCGCTGAGGAATCAGATAAGTTACTGGATAATGATAAAATCACCGCCAATGCGCTGGAACTTGTGCAACAGAGCGGGATCGTCTTTATTGATGAGGTCGACAAGATTGCAGCGCGTCAAGACGTACGCGGCGGCGATGTGTCCCGCGAAGGCGTACAGCGCGACTTGCTGCCCCTAATCGAGGGTACAACGGTGACAACCAAACATGGCCCCGTGAAGACCGATCATATGTTATTCATCGCCAGCGGCGCGTTCCATTATGCCAAGCCATCGGACTTGCTGGCGGAATTACAGGGGCGTTTGCCCATTCGGGTGGAGCTTCGCGCCCTGACCGTGGATGATTTTAAACGCATCTTAAAAGAAACCGAAGCCAGCCTGATTAAGCAATATGAAGCCTTAATTGCAACAGAGGGCATGACATTAACCTTCGAAGATGATGCGATTGACGAGATCGCCCGCCTCGCCTTTGAAGTCAATGAAAGCGTCGAAAATATCGGCGCGCGCAGGTTGCATACCGTGATGGAAAAATTACTGGAAGAAATCAGCTTCACCGCCTCAGACCGTAGCGGCGAAAGCATGGTAATCACCGCCGAATACGTCCGCGACCACGTAGAGGAACTGGCGAACTCCACGGATTTAAGCAAGTTTATTCTGTAGGCGTTTTTACCTTGGCAGAATTATATAATCTAACGATTGAGGTTTGTTGTATGAGAATAAAAAGAATTTTCGGGGTGAGGGTTAAAGGGAAATTTAAATCATCTAAAAATCCGTATCTTCTTCTGCTATTTTAAGATTATCAATCACTACGTTATATACTTTATCAGGATCTATTTTATCTAAAAGCACTTCCGAATTTTCTCTAGCAGTAAGATGAATAACAGTAAATAAAGCCCATTCAACTTGATTTATGTCTTCGCCATAAATATCAATTAGACTATCAAATTTATCTTCAAGATCATCATGAATTCTAATTAATTCTGGAATTCTAGCGCCGCCGTTATCAAATATTTTTTTAACACTGGTATCTATGGAATCAGGCCAAAGTATAATGAGCTTTCTAAATAAATTATCAAATAATTTTCTATCCATTTCTTATCTCACATTTCCATTTTGTTTAACTGATTCTCTATTTTTATCTTCAATCTATGAAATAAGAGGAATTATAAGGGGGCGCCTCTTTAAGGAATGGCTATAAATAGTAATATCAAACCGCGCCTCTACAGAGGTAAAATCACATAGATAAATCTTCATTCAGATCAGTATCCGGCTGCGGATTATCATTCGCGCCGAAATCAATCATAAGCTGTGGATCTCTGGGAGTCCATTGCATGAATTGGTCTGTGTTAAACACCGTTGCGGTGATGTGTACGTCTGCGCTTTTTTCCGTACCTTGGGCAACTTTTTGTTTCTCGCCTGAGTACTCTGCCAGACTAACGCTGGCATGCTCGCTGTAAACCAGAAACCATTTATCATCTTTTTCGGTTGCGGCGTCATAGGCTTTGTTAAACGCATCAAAGCTGGATTCTGTTTGGAAATTCAGATGCGTACTGACATAGAATTTATTGCCGGTTTTGTCATGAATTTGCTCAGGATGAGACTGTACGCTCATCGAACCGTCCGTCTCGCGATTCCAGAATTTCTTAACGCCGTTCGGTCTGAAACGGAACAGGGCAATATGATTATGATTTTTCTCGGGGTCTTGAAAATCTTTGTGCTCGTCTTTATACAACTCGCGATACATATTGATGGTGTTCTTCTGATACACTTCATCCAGCGTCATAAGTTGCCCACCATTGCGCAAAATGATTGTTTCGCGCTGGCCTTTATCGAATTCGGTGCGATCAAGCAAGTCTGCCAGTGCTTCCACGGTTTTGACACCCTGAGACTTTTGATTTGGCGGCGTATTGGCTGTACGGTGGATTTGACGCTTCGCGCGGGCGGTATCTATGTTGGTTGCGGCATTATTGAATGCCCCGCTCTCTGTCAGCGTCATGCGCGGCCTGTTGCGCTTGGAAGGCTCTTGCCCTGCCGGTATATTTAAATTTACAATATATGTACCCGCGTCACTGTTTAGAACAACACCGCCACTATCTTTAATGGATTGCGAGAGCTGGCTTTGCTGTGCGCCAAGATCGCACGTGTGTTTTTCATGAGGAAATAAGGTAAAGCGCGGCGGAATTTCATAGCGTTTTACCTCTGTCAGTGTCTCGTTTGTTGATTTATCAATAATCAGTTCGTTGGTGTCACGGTCAACAAGATCAAAGGTGATGTGCTGATAATATGCGCCGGAGGGGTTTTTAAGCTTAACCATATCCCCTTTATCAAGGCAACACGGGCAAAAGAATTTCAGATGGCCATGCTCTTCTTTATTGAATTCCTTCGCGGCCAGCAAATCCCATGTTTCAGGGTTGTCATTATCAGCGTTGTCGTTATCAGCGTCAAAGACAACGGCCTCTGTGATCGCGACCTTCGCGACATATGTCTTGCCTGCACTGTTTACGTTACTGCTCATTAATGGCACCCAACCTAATTTCAGCAATGTTCAGAGAAATAATTCGTTGTGACTCTGGTTTTCGCTGTTATTATCTATCCCATGAAGAAAATGTATTTTGTAGTATTTTTTATTGTCTTTTCTTTCCTCAGTGTTTTTTGTAGCAAACTTCGCGCAGAAAGTCACGAAATCATTGATTCGCCTAAATTTATCTTCCCTGTTGGTTGTACGCAGGGGCAGGATTGCTGGGCGGTGAATTATGTTGATGTTGACGGGGTTGAGGGCGCGGGGCAGGATTTTAAGTGCGGGCCAAAGACTTATGACGGGCATAAGGGCACAGATTTCGCGCTGAGCTCTGTTGCGCAGATGCGCGGCGGGGTTGATGTACTTGCCGCGGCGGCGGGGCGCGTACAGCGTATCCGTGATGGTGAGAGCGATCGTCTGAAGACAGGGGAAGAGTTTGAAACCCTTAAAGAAGATAAGAAAGAATGCGGTAACGGTATTCTTGTCGACCATGGAAATGGCTTGAAGAGCATTTATTGCCATTTGAAAAAGGGCTCTATTGTCGTGAAGCCAAAGCAGAAAATACGTGCGGGGCAAAAAATTGCACAAGTCGGGCAATCAGGCATAGCGGAATTTCCGCATCTACATTTTGGTGTGATGTGGGAGGGCGGTGTGATTGATCCTTATACCGGTATGTTAAATACGCAAGGCTGTGGCCAGACGAAGGAACGTATGTGGCATATTGGTTTGCCGATGAATTATGAGCCTGTCGCGATTTTTGATGGCGGTTTCCGCAGTAAGTCACCTGATTTTGAGGCGATAAAGCGCGGCGAAGGAAATCCGAAGGCTCTTTCTTTGGGCAGTGCGGCTTTTGTCTTTTGGGCTGGGTTCTATAATGTTGAGCAGGGCGATAAGGTTGTTTTGAAAATCATTGATCCCGATGGCGTGACATTCGTAGAGCGCCGCGAGGTTTTAGAAAGAAGCAGAGCGCGGCAATATTACTTTACAGGCCGTAAAATCGGACGCGTACAGTTGAAAAACGGCCGTTATACAGGGTATGTCAGGATAGAGCGTACGAATGGTGTTGTCAGAGAAAAAGAGTTTTCTGTCTCTGTACGTTAGTTAAAGGCGGTTTAGCGTTCCCGCCGTAATAAGACATAGATAGCACCTTCTCCGCCGTGGATCTGACGAGCGGTTTCGATTCTTAACACATGAACATTAAGTGGCGATGTTGTTAACCATTCTGGTGTCTTTTGTTTTAAGACGCCAATTTTCGGTGTTAATGAGGATTCGCTGTTATCTTGTCGGCTGCCCTTGCCAGTAATAATCAAGACGCACCTCTTTCCTTGGCTATAAGCGTGTGGAATGAAATTGAGCAGCGCGTCGTACGCCTCATTTTGAGTTTTTCCATGCAGATCCAGCCGCCCTTCAATTGGGATTTGGCCACGTTTCAGGCGCTGGCTTGTGCGGTGGTCTACATCGGTGCTTTTGGTTTCCGGTGGTGTGTACGTATTTTTAGTACGTGTTGTTGTGGGTGTATGTGGTGTGTTTGTTTTTGCTTTCGAAACCGATTTTTTCGTTGGTTTCTCTTGCTTATCGGCGATATTTTTTCCCTTCAAGGGTGTAATATCTTTGGTTATTTCTTTCCATAGACTGGAACTATGTTCTTTTTTATCATGCTCTGTCTGGCTTTTTGATGTTTTATCGGTCATGATGGTTCGTTGTCCAATTTTATGAATATTCTTTATTATGCTTGAAAAGATCAAAAAAACTACTCATTTTCTTCAGAGCGTTGTATTTCTGTTGGTTTTTCTTGTCTCCTTCTCTGCACATATAGCGCTGGCCGCTGAACAGGAAAGGCAAACAACGCCAAAAGAGAGAGCGGTGTTCGCCTTTTTCCGTGCAGCAGGTACGGCGCCGGATTATGATTTCTGGATAAAGTCCGGTGGTCGATATAATGCAATGCCTGAGAATCATAAAAACGCGTACATGCTGGATGAGATGTTGCGTTTGGGGCGTGGTTATAGCGCATATGATCCAGATGAAGATATGCTGGAGTTGAAAATCAATGTGATCGTAAAATATATATCCGGAGAAGATGGCGAAAAACCGCGTATTACTTTCGAATTCTTTCAGGCGGATGAAGCGTACGTTCCGACATTTGCTTATCCATATGGGGAGGATGTGATTAGCCTTATCATTGATCGTTTGGCTGCATTCTCAAATGTACCTCTTAATGAAGTACAAAATGAAACATTATTGCCAAAGATACCTTACGTAGATGAATATTTTGATGCGAAGTTGATTGTGCATGTTCGTGTCAGTAGAGCAGAAACAAAAAAACCGATTATTACCAACGGTGTCAGGCAATGGCTGATGATTGGTGATGTGGCCCATTTGAAATGCGAAGTGGGATATATGGGCAGAGATCGCCTTTTATGGGATTTTGTCGCGCCATGGTATGAGGAAGCTCTCGAAGAAAAAAATAAGCCGGAAGAATCAAAATATCCGCATCCATACGATCTTTTTAAAGACTAAGCTCACTTAAAGCTCTGTGTTTGAGTTCAGCTCTGCGCAGATTTGCGAAAACCCTGCTCTTCTGTTATGTTGAAGACATCATTATATAATTTTGGTGTTGTAAGGTATGTTTTCTTTGGTTCAGAACATTACTTCTGCGTTAAAGCCTCTGGAAACCGAGGCGGTTGATGCACGCCTGAGTAAAAAGCCGAATAAGCAGGGTGTTGCGGATGATGAGCATTCCGATAGACATAAAAATAGCGACACCTCTGTGGGAACAGATACCGGGGAATACTCGATATTATCTGTAAAATCCATCATCTTGTTTCTTGAAGATTTTCTGGAGTTACGCCTGTCTTCTGCCCTTCCCGATGACAGCCATAGCGGCGAGCAATTATCCTTTGCGCCATGGTTCAGCAAACGCCGGAGTAATGACACAAGCGGATCTTTGCGCTCACAAAAAGCAATTAAAGCATATGCACATGCTGCCGAAACAGTCCGCAAAGTCGAAAAGCATGAACGCCACGGGGAAGAAGCCGTAAGAGATGATGCGCAAATGAAGATGAAAAGCATTTACGCGTTGATTAGGGATTTACGGGAGTTACAAGAGGGCGGCATAGGCTATCTTAAAATCAACAGTCAGAAAACATTCTTGGATGGTATCTCCGTGGCCGTTGCATTGGCAAAAGCGGCGCAAGACTAAACCTTATATCCCTCATCTTCGGTAATAAGGATTTTGGGCTGCGTGGGGTCATTTTCTATCTTTTGGCGCAAGCGATAAATATGTGTCTCTAATGTGTGTGTCTCCACGCCTTGCGCATAATTCCATACGGCGCGTAATAATGCCCCCCGCGTAATAACCTGCCCCTTATGTTCGTAAAGATGAACGAGAATGGCGACCTCTTTTTCTGTCAGCGTTATTGTTTTATGCGCGTTCGTGAATGTGCCTTGATGGGGGTCCAGCGTGTATCCTGCAAATTGCGGGAAAGTCGCGCGCTTTTGCGCTTTGGTTTCATAGGATGCGAGCTGGTCAAGAATTTCACCAAGCCTGATGGGTGCGGTATATCGCTTTTCCTGATTCTTATGACGCAACGTCACATCATGATGCGCATCGGTTTTTTCTTGAAAGCGGCATAAACCGCCAAGGCCATGGTGTTGCAGATAAGATTCCAAGGTATCACATATTGTTTTATCTGCGCAAATTTCGATGGTTGGCATGTCTTCGTTTCGCTTTAATGGCCTATCCTCTCTGTATCATGGCATAGAAATTGCTTTATTAGAAAGGAAAGAGGATGAAAACCATGGAAAGTAATTTCTTAAACACCGTAACGCCTGCGCAAACCCATGAACGCGTTGTGTATCGGGTTAAAAACGAGCGTACGGCGGGTTTTATTCCTTCATGGGATGCGCCTAAGGAATCTCGGGTGCAGGGCGGCGCTCAGGCTTTATCGTCTTATGCCGCGCAATCCGAAATGCCTGTTTTGCCGCAAGTAACGCCCGCCGCAGTGGCAGATGATGATGGATTTAGTTTTTGGGATTTACTGGACATGGTGAACCCGCTGCAACATATACCCGTGGTTAATATTGCCTATAGAGCGATTACCGGCGATGAAATAAAACCTGTGAGTCAGATTATCGGCGGCGGTGTGTTTGGCGGCCCTGCGGGCTTGGCCAGTGGCTTGGTGAATGTTCTGGTGGAAGAAGAAACAGGGCGCGATGTGATGGGCAATGCTGTGGCTTTGGTTGGTCTTGGGGCAGATTTGCCGGAGAAAGCGGGGGAACTATATGTTCTTGACGCGGAATATGCGGCCTATGAAGATTTGCCGGTGGCGTTATTGGCCTTTGCGCAAACACCGATAGATTCTGTTACGGCGCAAAATGATGAGCCAGCCGCGCGGAAGCATGATTATGAACGCATGCGAGTGGCAAGCGGCCGCAGCGCAGGAACAATCGCGGTTTATTCTTGAGAATCACGCTGCCCGAAAATGCCTGTACCAACGCGGATATAGGTTGCGCCCAGTGGGATGGCCTTTTCGAAATCCGCACTCATCCCCATGCTTAATTCTGATAAATTATGGGTTTTCGCCATTTTTTGAAGCAATGCGAAATAAAGTGCGGCGGGTTCGTCTGCGGGTGGAATGCACATCAACCCCTGAATATCCAGTGCGCAGTCTGCTTGGCAGAATTCCAGAAATGCGGGTAGGTCATTTGGCGCAATGCCTGATTTTTGGTCTTCCTCACCGATATTCACCTGAATAAAACAGGGGATTGAACGGTTCTGCGCGCGCAGCTCTGCGCCTAGCTTGCGGGCGAGCTTCTCGCGGTCAACAGTGTGGATGACATCGAACAAGGCCAGAGCATCTTTGATTTTATTGGTTTGCAAGGGGCCGATTAGATGGAGTTTTAGGTCAGGGTAATGCGGTTTTAATTCTGCCCAATGCTCTGCCGCCTCTTGCACGCGGTTTTCGGCGAATTGGCGGTGGCCTGCATCCAGCGCGCTTTGGATTTTGGATTGCGGTTGGCGTTTGCTGACGGCGAGGAGATGAATATCTTGCTCTGCCCTGTTCCATGGCGCGGCGGCCTTGGTGATCAGCGTTTGTATATGCGTTAGGTTTTCTTCGATAGACATAAGGTGAAGATAGAAAGATTGGCGATTATAAGCAAGAGGAAAGGAATGCATAATCTTTATGGGCGGCAAAAACGGCAAAAAGAAAGGGCATCCGAAGACGCCCTTTCAAAATCTGTATGATACTTAACTTCAAATTAGAAGTTAACTTGTGTACCCAAAAGAACAGCCGTACCGTCGAAGTCAGTAGTAGCAGTGTCTCTTTCAAGATGTTGGATAGATCCACGGAATGTTAGACCTGGGCCATATTCATAAACAACACCAGCTGTATAACGGTCATATTGATCACCATTGTCAGTGTCGTTGTTATAGTATGTAGCACCAATTTTGAATGGGCCAGTTGTATAATCAACACCAAGTACGATCACTTCTGTGTCGCCAGTGTCAACAGCATTGTTGTCTTCAACATATGCAACACCAACACCGAATGGACCGATATCTAGGTCTAGACCTACGTTCCATACTTGACGATCATCAGCAGTTGCAGCAGCTGAGTTGTTCTCACCGTGTGAGTAACCAGCACCGGCAATAACACCAACATTTTGGAATTGACCTTCATAACGTACAGCAAGTTCATACTGCTCGTTAATTGTTAGACCTTCAAGACCAACACCACCAGCACCAGTAGTACCATCAGTAGCAGAATCTTGATCAGGTGCGAAAGTCACACCAACTTGGAAACCACTCATAACTGGTGAAAGGTAAGTCAACTTAGTGTCTTTACCTGTTGGAGCAACGTCATAGTCAAGACGTGCAGCGCCAAGACCAGTGGCTGCGAAAGGCTGAATGTACTGACGAAGACCGTCAATGTTTTTATCAGCAGCAGGTGTTGCAACTTGTAACAAGTAAGCCGCACCATCTTCGTCACCGAAGTTTACACGACCCCAGTCGCCTGAGAAATATGCATATGACTCATCGATACCAGCAGAACCGTCAGCATCATCAACATCAAATTCTAGGTGAAAACCAACAGTTAGACCATTGTCTAGTGTTGTTTCGCCACCGATGTGGATTTCAGTGTCTTTGACAAAGTCAAAAGTGTTTGCTGCGTTACCAGCACCAGTAGTTTCGTCTTGGTCTACGAATACGCCGTAACCTTTAAAGTAACCACCTAGTTCTAGGTCGATTCCAGCGTGTGCAGGAGCAGCAAAAGCTAGTCCACTAACAGCAACGCTTGCAAGTAATAGTTTTTTCATTTTAGTTTCCTCGGATCAATCCTTTAATCGGATGATCATTGTTAAAGTTATGATCTTATGTGATCAAATTAAGTATATTAAAGTAGAGTTGCCCCCCACATAAGCGACGAACATGGCCATTACGCCACCTTATTGATTCACCGTCAATGAAATTCTGTGTGGTTTTTGCAACATTTTTTTGATGTGTGTTATTTTTGCAACAAGCGGTGCGGGGGTAATGTTTACCAGTCTTGCCCCTTTTTGTTGACAGCCATACTTCTTAATGTAAACGGGCTTGTCGATAGAAACCGTGCATGCTAAGCAGTACTATGCATAAATTTTAGGACAATAATAGATCATGACAAAGCGCAATAATAAGATTCTGATTTCGACCCTTCTTTTGGCTGGTGCTGCTCTGGGGCTTTCTTCTTGCAGCGGTATTAAAACCGAAGCGAAATATCCTTCGGGTCATGACAGAACGGTAACGGGCGGTGATATTTACGGCAAAAGACAATCTATATTGGGTGAGGGTGGTCTGAAGATTTTTGGCGGTAAAGAGAAAGCCGGCGCGGGTGAAGGTGGCATTGGCGTGAATAGTTTCCTATGGCGTGCAACGCTTGATACTGTGTCCTTTATGCCATTGGCGAGCGCAGATCCGTTTGGCGGGGTTATCCTGACTGATTGGTATACTGATCCGAACAGCCCGAATGAGCGCGTGAAGATTAATGCCTTTATTATGGGTCGTGAGCTGAAAGCCGATGGTATTCGTGTGCGCACCTTCCGTCAGGAAATGAAACGCGGGTCGTGGCATGATGCCGCCGTGGCTGAGGAAACCAGCCATAAGCTGGAAGACTCTATTCTAACGCGTGCCCGTCAATTGCGTATCGCGCATCTTGCAAACGAAGAATAAAAAGTAAAACTATGTCAGAACGTTATAATATAAGAGAGTCCGAGCAAAAATGGCGCGGGAAATGGGCTGAGGCTGAAAGCTTCGCTGTGTCGGAAGACACCACCAAGGAGAAATATTACGTTCTGGAGATGTTTCCCTATCCATCTGGGCGCATTCATGTTGGCCATGTGCGTAATTATACGTTGGGTGATGTTGTCGCGCGTTATAAACGTGCACAGGGTTTTAACGTTATGCATCCGATGGGTTGGGACGCGTTTGGTTTGCCTGCGGAAAACGCAGCGATTGAGCGCGGCGAGCATCCGGCAAAATGGACACATGAAAATATTGACACAATGCGTGTGCAGTTGAAATCCATGGGGCTTTCCATTGATTGGAGCCGTGAATTTGCAACCTGTGACCCTGAATATTATGTGCATGAGCAACGCATGTTCCTGAAGTTCCTTGATAAAGGCATTGCTTATCGTAAGGAATCCATTGTGAATTGGGATCCGGTTGATAATACGGTTCTGGCGAATGAGCAAGTGATTGATGGCTGTGGCTGGCGCACGGGTGCACCTGTTGAACGCCGTCGGTTGAATCAGTGGTCTCTTAAGATAACTGATTACGCGGAGGAGCTGCTCTCCAGTTTAGATACGCTTGATCGCTGGCCTGAAAAAGTGCGCATTATGCAGTCTAACTGGATTGGCAAATCCGTGGGCCTTCAGTTTAAATGGGATATCGTTGCCTCAAAGGACGCGACTGCGGCCTCGGCCGACAATTCGGCCGGAAAATCTATAGAAGTCTACACTACCCGTCCCGATACATTATTCGGCGCGTCTTTCATGGCACTTGCCCCCGATCATCCAACGGCAAAAGCTTTGGCTGAAGGCAAAGACGGGTTTGATGACTTTATAAAGCAATGCCAAAGCACAGGCACATCTGAAGCCGCCATTGAAAAGGCGGAGAAGATTGGTTTTGATACGGGCTATAAGGCTGTTCATCCTGTATTAGGGCGCGAAGTGCCGATCTATATCGCGAATTTTGTGCTGATGGATTACGGCACGGGTGCAGTGTTTGGCGTGCCTGCACATGACCAACGTGACCACGATTTTGCTACAAAATATAATCTCCCTATTCTGCCTGTTGTTATTCCTGAAGATGCGGCAGATTTCTCGGTTGAGGCCGAGGCTTATACAGGTGAGGGTGTTCTTGCGAACTCTCAGTTCCTTGATGGAATGTCTATCACCGATGCCAAGGCCGCTGTGATTGCGAAATGCGAAGAAGGCGATACGGGCTTTGGTACGACGCAATATCGCTTGCGTGACTGGGGCATTAGCCGCCAACGCTATTGGGGTTGCCCTATTCCGATTATCTATTGCGATGATTGCGGCGCGGTGCCTGTGCCCGAAGCTGATTTACCTGTTAGCCTGCCTCCAGAGGTTAGCTTTGATAAACCGGGTAATCCGTTATCTCATCATCCAACCTGGAAGAATGTCCCCTGCCCGACCTGTAATAAAGATGCGCAGCGCGAGACTGATACGTTTGATACGTTCTTCGAGAGTAGCTGGTATCAGTTCCGTTATTGTGATTCGAAAAATACGGAGTTACCGACCGATAAAGATAAAGCGGCCTATTGGTTGCCCAAAGATGGCGGCGTCGATCAGTATATTGGCGGGGTAGAGCACGCGGTACTGCATTTGCTGTATGCGCGGTTCTTCACCAAAGCGATGCGTGATTGCGGCTTTGTGGTTTCAGACGAGCCCTTTGACGGCTTGTTCACCCAAGGTATGGTGACACATGAAACTTACCAAGATGAAAATGGTAAATGGATATTGCCGACAGATGCGATCGAAAAAGATGGCAACTGGGTGCATGTTGAAACGGGTAAGCCTGTGACAATTGGCCCTATTATAAAAATGTCAAAATCCAAGAAGAACGTGATTGATCCCGAAGAAATTCTGGAGACTTATGGCGCGGATGCGGCGCGTTTGTTTATCCTGTCTGACTCCCCGCCGGAGCGTGATTTGGAATGGACGGAAAGCGGGATCGAAGGCGCGTGGCGTTTCGTGAACAGAGCTTATGGCGCAATCACAGCGATGGATTTGCAAGCAGGCGATGAAAGCGTGGCTTCGGATAAGGCCAAGGATCTACGCCGCTTAACCCATCAAACAATCAAAGGTGTGGGCGAGGCGATTGAAGCCTTTGCTATGAATAAGGCCGTGGCGTTGCTGCGTGAATTTTATAATGGTTTTACATCTTTCAAGCCTGCAAACGCGGGTGATCACTTCGCCTTGAACGAAGCGGTTGAAGCTTTTGTGGTTATGATTAACCCGATTATGCCGCATCTGGCTGAAGAGCTATGGGCGTTGACGGGGCATGATAATATGCTGGTCGATCAGGCGTGGCCAAGTTATGATGAGGCCTTGATGGTTTCAGATACAGTGACCATTGGTGTGCAGGTGAACGGCAAAGTGCGCGCGACAATCACGCTGCCCGCGAATGCCGATCAAAAGCAGGCAGAAGAAATTGCCTTGGCTGAAGAAAGTGTTCAGCGCGCGATGGAAGGCAAAACACTGCGTAAGTTTATTTTTGTTCCCGGTCGAATCGTTAATGTAGTGGTAGGATAATTTGATGAAAAAAATACTGTTTGTTACAAGTGCATGTCTTTGTTTATCGGCCTGCGGGTTCGAACCGATATATGGAACGCATATGCAATCAAATGCAGGGCAGGAAAGCGTTCAATCGCAACTTGCGCAGGTGGGGATTGACGGCATTCCTGATCGTTCCGGTCAGTTTTTGCGCAATGCTTTGATTGATAGGTTCTATCGTAACGGACGTCCGCAAAATATAGGCTATACGCTGCAGATAGAGCCAATCAACGAAAGCACAGTTGATTTGGATATTACCAAAAGCTCGGATGCAACGCGCGCGCAGCTATCTTTGAAAACATCGATGATATTAAAGGACGAGACGACAGGCGAGGTTGTGTTGACCCGTAACTTGAGATCGATCGCTAGTTATAATGTTTTGACCAGTGAGTTTGCAACGCGCGTTTCGGCGCAGAATATGCGTGAAAATGCATTAAATGATTTGGCACGACAAATTGAGTTGCAAATTTCACTCTATTTAAAACGAAATTAAAGATACGTTTGCTTAATATTTTTTATTGACTAAATTTACGTAATATTATAAATATTGCACAGAACGTCGCGGGATTTGAAGGATCAGCTTGCACCGCGTTACCAATGCTAAAGCGCTACGACGTCGGTTCGTCTGTGGTATCCCAATAGGATTAACAGAAGGGCTGACAAGGCATGAAAACGCGACCAGATTCAATTTCAACACGATATCTTAATAATTACTCTAGAGATGAAGGACTCGTCCTTGATTTTAATGAGGTTGCCCAAAATTTGCCCGAAGGTACAGGCGCAGATTATGTTCATGCAAGAGATTGTCGTTTAACCTCTTTTTTCTCCAGAGACCCTGATGCGTATTCAACACGGCGCAAAGATGCGGAAACACGTGTTATCGCGTTATGTGATGATGTGCCGCAAGAAGCCTTACCTGATTGCACCTTTAGTTCAATGATTGTGAAACGCGTTGGTGATATGCATTTGGCAATCCCTGAAATACTGGATTTCACGTTAAGCCGTGTGAATGCTTCGGCGTTTGATGCTTTAAAACTCTACGGGGCAGAGCTGTTTGAAAAAGCGAAGATGACTTTTATTGTGCAGCGTACAGATGTTGAGTCGGGGGAGGTTCATCGTCCACATGTGGCAAAATGGCATGACCACCTCTCGGACGGAGAACATACAGATATGGTTTATTTATTCCATAATGTTTTGGGCACGGAAAACAGATTAAGCTCTCATAATGGTGCATCAATCTCACCGGTTACGATTACCGCACCGGATTTCAGCTTATCACGTGTTGGCGGTGAAATTATTCATCGCCCGCAGGTCAATGAAGGTGGAGAGCTAAGGCGGGAATGGGGCGCGCTTATTGTGAATATAGATCCGCCAATATTAACGCGCGCGCGCAGTAATGGCGGCAGCTATAACAATGTGCTGGTTCAGCGGGATAGCTCGAATTTTGAACCATTCAAAGAAAAAGCGAATAAAGTGCTGGATGAAGATGTGCGACTGCATATTTTGCCCGAGTCAGAGACTCTGATCAATTATGTTGGTGTTGGTATTGATTACACATAAGTTATTTTTGTAACGCTCTTTGTTTGTATCCGAAATAATAAAAAGATATACTCATTTTTTTGTAAAACGAAGAGGGACTCTATGTCAGAGGTCAATGCTACGGATTTAACCGAAATCAACAGTGCAGACGATGTCTTTGCGCTTTATGCTGGTTCAGGCGATCAAGCCAAAGCCGGAATAGAGGTGGAGTTAGCCTTCTTTGATCCGCAAGGGTCCGACCTGCCTGTGATGAACCTATCCCAAAACGCAGCATTGAAGAATGCAGCGGAAGAAGCTTTGCCTATTCGTGATTGGCTGCATAACGAACCAACCAGCGAATTGTTAGAGGTTGTCGGCAAAGCGGCGCCTTTTTCCGAGACTAAGGATATTCTGAAGGATATTAATCACAAAATAAAAATATTGAGCGACACGGCGCTGGAGCAGGGGTTAAAGCGTTCTTATTTTCAAGGATTGCCCGATAGAACGGCTGATGATTTGCTTTCTCAAATTGTTGATGTCGAGCGTTATAAAATTATGTATGCGCCCTATCGCGCGGATATGAAAAAATGCGTGCAATATTTTGCGGTGTGTAAATCCAATCAGGTTTCTGTCAGTGCGCATAACATGGATCACATGCTGGAAAATGTTCGCAGACTTTATGCCTTAGCACCGTTCTTGTTTATGCTGACTGATAATGGTGTTGGCTTTAGTGAAGGAAAAGCTTTCGCCGGTAACGCGGATATGGCCTTGCGCCATAATGGTTTGCTGGAGGGGCGCGGCGGCGTTTTGCCTTATGTGTTCACGGCAACTTCGGGTGAAGAATTTATCGCCAGCCATATCGACCATGTCATGAATAATCCGCTCTTTATGTATTATGATAAGCAAGGGGATTTGACGCGTGTTCCGTCCGGAGATTGGAGTGTAACGCTCAACGCTTTGAAAGAGCGTGGCTTGAATATTGCCAGTAATTATTATCTCTCGCAGAGCCTTTTATGGCCTGATGTGAAAATTGCGACGTTGAAGAATGCTGCTGACGAAGTGAACGGCCATCGCTTTGAAGCACGGATGTTTGGCGTGGGTGTGCATCAACATCAAAGTGCCTTTATTTTAACCGCAGGCTTGGCGTTTAATCAGAATTTTGCGGCGGGTGTTGACGCGCTGTTGGCGCAATATGGCTTTACCGATGATGATCTGGCAGGCAGCTATGATCTATTGCTAAAATCTTATAAAGCCGCGCGCGAGCATAACGGGCAGTTCTTTGACATTGAATATGGCACGGGCACAATGGCAGATTTTGCCAAGGACTTTGCCAACCTTGTTGAGGTGCTGGCGCGTGAAGAAGGCTTGAGTGATGAAGTTGTGCCCATTCTTACAATCTGCCGCACAGGATGCACAGACGCCAAAGTTAACCGCTTACTTTGCCCAACGTTAGAAGACGTTATAGAATTCCAAAAAACGCATGATCCCGCTATCTTTGATAATTCAAATCGCTGCGCGCGGATGATTTTTGAAAAAGAATTGGCACAAGCAGGGGGATGCGCATCTGTTGCTGTGGCTTAAGCCTTAATTATATTGAAGAGTATTTTGAATGAAAATTCAGTTTCGCCAAATAGAACAATTCGTAAAATCGCCCGATAAAAAGGCGCGGGTTATCTTGGTCTATGGCCCTGATGGCGGCTTGGTGAGTGAACGTGCCGCCGTGATTGGCAAAACGGTTGTCGAGGATCTAAGCGATCCGTTCAATGTGGCTGACTTATCAGTCGAAGCCTTGGCGGAAGACCCCGCGCGCCTTTCTGATGAAGCCAATGCAATTTCCATGATGGGCGGTGATCGCTTGATTATGATTAAGGGTGGCGGTGATAAGCTGACCGTGCTTGTGAAATCTTATCTGGAAGACCCCAGCACATTTTCGCTTGTGGTTATTCAGGCGGGGGAACTTGGCCCGCGATCTTCTTTGCGTAAAGCCTGTGAGAGTGCGAAAAATGCGGCGGCTTTGCCCTGCTATGTTGAGGATGAGCGCGATGTTTCGCGCTTTATACGCGATACATTGCAGGCGGCCAAATTGCGCGTTGATCCGGATGCCGTTGGCTGGCTGGCCGCCAATATCTCGGGTGATCGCCGTAAGGTAAGGTCAGAACTGGAAAAGCTGATTACTTATAAGGGGGACGAGCAATCCTCTGTTTCTCTTACAGATGTGCAAGCCGCATGCGGCGCAGCGGGCGCGCAAGGGTTTGATGATCTGGTTTATAATGTTGGTGGTCGTAACAGCCGCGCGGCCTTGAAGGCCTATGCTACTCTGATGGCTGAAGGCACGGCCTTTGTCGCGATATTGCGCAGCCTGCAAAATCATTTCCGCCGCCTTCATATGACCAAAGCTTATATGCAAGATGGTATGGATATGGATAGCGCGATGAAAAAGCTAAGCCCGCCGGTGTTTTTCAAGCAAGCACCAAAATTTAAAGCACAAGTGAATAGCTGGTCTTTGCCTGTCTTAAATCAGGTGCTCAGCCGTTTGGGAGAACTGGAAGCGCAATGCAAACAAACAGGCATGCCCGTAGAGACTCTCTGCTCGCAAGCCATCCTCGCGATTAGTAAAATTCGCGTCGGTTAGTGTGCTTCTGCTTGAGAAAGATACATAGAAGAGAATATCTATGAAGAAAATACTGTTTATATGTAGCCACAATAAATTAAGAAGCCCGACAGCAGAGGCGGTGTTTTCTACGCAACCTGATTGGGATGTGCGCTCCGCAGGATTAAAGAATGATGCAGAAGTGCCGCTTGGTCATGATGATATTGAATGGGCAGATTATATTTTTGTGATGGAGAATGTTCACAAGAAGAAGCTACACGCTAGGTTTCGGCAGGCCTTGAATAAGCAAAAGGTCATTTGTTTGGGAATACCGGATAATTACGAATATATGGATGATGAGCTGGTGCGTATTTTGAAGAACAAAGTGCCTCATTTGGTTAAATAGAGGTTTTAGACTCCCCGCTCATTACCCCATAGCAAGACATGTAATTGCGGCAAGACATGAACGTCATACCACTTATCCTGTGTCACTTTTTCCACCAGCCAAAGCATGCGATCCATGATGCCATCAATATCGATGTGTGCATTATCGTCGTCAGCGGGCGGAGGCGTATGGTTTGCGGGCTGTAAATATACGGGCAGATCAGGATATTTTGCCGCTGCTTCGCGGGCGTATATATAATCCGCATCATCCATAATCACGAATTTTAGCGCGGTTTCAGGTTTGCCATCGGCGGCCTTCAAACACACATCAAACGCATCCCAATCGGTGTCCATCTCACTGCTGGGTGGTTTGGGGGAGAGGGTTAGGACATCCAGATCCGCGAACCAATCCTTGGCGATAGAGCCTTGCGTCTCCAAAGCAAAACGATAGCCCTTTTCCTGCCCCATCTTAATCAGGGATTGGAGGGGTTGTATCGCTGGATTGCCGCCCGACAGGGAAACCATCAAAGGCTTACCGCCCGATAGTGTCTCGATTTGCGCGAAAATATCTGCCGCGCTCGTCGGTTTCCAGTCATGGCGAAACTGCGTATCAACTGCGTGCAGTGTATCACACCAGCTGCACCGATAATCACACCCACCCGTACGCACAAACACCGTCGGCTGTCCAATCAGCGCACCCTCACCTTGAATGGTGGGGCCGAAAATCTCACTAATGCGGATGGTTTTTTGTTTCATTTCGACCACATTATTTCAGGGGCTATAAGAATCATAAGTATTGTAAACGCCCCTATGAAGGTAAAAATGACAGATTTTAACGATATCGTATTTTGATAGGCTTCATTATTCCAACGAAAGAACATCGTTGCGAGTATTGGTGAGAACATAAATGATGTTAATAAAAAAACAGAGATATGAAGGTAACTCTCTATAGACACGTCTCTATCGAAGATTACGACTATTGAAGATAGCAGTAGGATCATAATAATAATTGCTGTGATAATTTTTAAAATTTCTGCAATGATAAAATATCCATATTCAACAAGCGTTGCCCTTCTCTTTCTATATAAACAAGAAAGGATGAAAGCAAGGCAATAGATGCTCACCGCCCATTCCCACGTCATCACTCTGGTTAGATGTATAGTCAGGAATATGGAGATAATTCTACATATGGCGTTGATGACATTGCGTTTAATGTTGGTAAATTTATGCGGGTAGAATCGTGCTTGAAAAATACTGATGAGCAAGCCAATCCAGATAGAAAGACCAATAAGACATATAGCAACGCATAGAGTAAATAAAAACTGGTTTGGATAAAAGCTTGTATGTACCGTGGATGCATTATTCCAGTGACTAAGCACGAAATGGTCTGTCATTATACCTTGTTCAATATGCTTATATATACTCATGGTCTATATTCAGCGCGGCTTTTCGGGGTTTCGTTGACGCGCACGGCGCTAACTTCTGACCAGCGGGATTTACACCAATCATAGAGATACTTCGCCAGATTCTCCGCCGTCACATTATCATCCCCCAGCACATCATTCAGGTGACGATGGTCGAGTTTCTCATCAATATAAGTCTTCAGCTCATCCAGCTCGCGGTAATCACGCACAAAACCATATTGGTTTAATGTCTCGGATTGGAGTTCAACCTCCACCACGTAATTATGCCCGTGTAGGCGGTGGCACGGATGGTCTTCAGGCAAATCTAAAAGCTGGTGCGAGGCGGAAAAGTGATATTCTTTGGAAATCGTATACATTATGACGCCGTTCCTTGTTTGGTGTTTTCGGTTGCGTTGATCCAGAACTCTGAATCTGCGTATTGCGTGGGGTCTGGTACCTTTGCGATGTGAAACGCTTCGATCCGTTCAACACAAGTACCGCAGCGCCCACAATGGATCTCCCCACCTTTATAGCATGACCATGTATCGATCACAGGAACCTTGAAGGGCACAGTCTGTGCGGCGATATCGGCCTTCGAAATCTCAATAAACGGGGTGTAGAGCTTTATATGTTCATCCAGCGCGAAGTCCTGCATGGTTTGGAACGCCTTGGCAAAATCAGGACGGCAATCGGAATAGATAAAGTGATCACCACCATGAACCGCCGTCGCCACAGCGTCCGCGCCGCGTGATGATGCAATTCCGTAGGCGATGGTCAGCATAATGGCGTTACGGTTGGGCACGATGGTCAGCTTCATGCTGTCCTCGGCGTAATGCCCGTCAGGCACGTCAATATCATCGGTTAGGGCAGAGCCGCTTAACAGCGCACCAACGGCAGAGATATCAACCATATCATAAGGAACATTCAGGGCTTTCGCGCATTTCTCGGCGTAGGCCAGCTCTTTTTTGTGTCTTTGGCCGTAATCAAAGGCAATAAGGCCGATAAGCTCGTGCTCTTGCGCAATTTTATACGCCAATGTAACGGAATCCAATCCGCCGGAGCAGATAACCAGTGTTTTCATAGCTATATCCTTGTTTTGTTATATCGGGTAAGGGGTGACCGATCCCGCACTTATGCACAGTTGGGTGTGTATAACAAAGTTTGCAGGTGAATGGAAGTTTTTTGAGGTATCGGTGGGGTTAAGACCTAGAGAACTTCTGGTTTTTCTAGAGCCATGGATTTAGATAGACAATATTTTATTTTTATTTCCAGCCTATCCGGCATATTACTTCTCATATTGTCCCCATCTGAAAAATAATAAATTCTTTCCCCTTTTTGAGGGCATATTTTTTTATCTAGGTGCCATTCTATGTAATCACCAATAAAAACAATATTCTGCTGTGACGATAAATTTTTTACTTTTATTCTAACTTGTGGATTAATTCCCACGTAAGGCAAAACAGAAATTACTTCACCCTCGTTTCTTTTACCCCTTAAATAAGCGCGCATACGAGACCAACTGGCTAATATGGTTAAAATCATGAGAACAAACCCCAATACTATGCAAACTGCACCAGTAATAATGATTACTGTCCAGTTCGGAAGCACATTAAAAAATATCACCACAAAAACAAATCCAAACAGCAACAGACTAACAATTGGCGAATGCTCTAAAACCTTTAAAGCCTGCTCATTCAAATCATCCTTTGCACGTAAATCGGCGATAATTTCTTTCAATTCCTTCGGATAAAACCATTCGGCAATCATTTACCTTGTACCTTATCCCAAATTGGATTGGTGAGATCACCCAGCAGCTCTTTATGCGCGGCGCGTTCGGTTTCGCTGGCGCTGTGGGGGCGGGGCTCGCGGAATTTTCGGTCTTTTTTCGCTGCCATGTTGCCTGATGCACTTTTTGATGCGGCATCCGCGCCAAGCTCTAACCCGCGCTGACGACCGCCGAGCAGCTCCAGATATACCTCGGCCAATAATTCGGAGTCAAGTAACGCTCCGTGATAGGTACGGCTGGTATTATCAATTTCGAAGCGTCGACATAGCGCATCCAGATTGGCGGGCGAGCCGGGGAATTTCTTGCGCGCCATCATCAACGTATCAACCACGCGATTCCATTTGATGGGCTTATGTCCGACATGTTGCAGTTCCCAATTCAGGAATTTCATGTCGAATTCGGCGTTATGAATGACCAGCGTGCTGTCATCGGCAATGAAATCCATAAACTCCATATAGCATTGGGAAAAGATTGGTTTGTCTTTCACAAATTCATCGGTAATGCCGTGAATGGCGGTGGCGTCGGCGGGGATGTCGCGCTCTGGATTGATATAAATTTGGCAGGTGCGCCCTGTGGGCATCAGATTAATCAGCTCCACCGCGCCAATCTCGATGATGCGGTCACCCTTAAGCGGGTCCATGCCTGTGGTTTCGGTGTCGAGTACAATATCACGTGCCATTGAAGCCTCTTAAAATATAATGGTTTGCAGCCATAGCATAAACGGAATAAAGGCCAGTGCCAATATGGTTGTGACTAAAACCATGCATGATGTCAGGGCAGGAAACAGGCCTATCTTTGTGGCATAGGCAACGGTGTTGGCGCCCAAAGGGCACGCGCAGACCAAAATGATAAAGGTGTGTATGGTGTGAGGCAATAAATGCAGAAAGTGCAGATCAATGAAAATCCACGCAATGCCGAGGCAAGGCCACAAGATATAACGCACCAAAGCAATGCCGGTGAAAAACCGCCAGTCAAAGCGGAATCTATCCATTTGCGACAGCCCCGCGCCAATCATCATCATACCCAAAACGATGAGTGTGCCCGTGAAACGCTCCCAATAATCGAGGAATAATTGCGGTGGCTCAACCCCGACAGCATTAACGATAAAGCCCAGAATTGCGCCATATATAATAGGTAACCTTACAACGCGCAGGAGACTTTCTTTGATGCTGAAATCACCGCGCACGCCGAAGTAATAGCCCAAGGAGGCATCAAAAATAAAGATGGGCATCACCATCACCATATAAACGCCCAGCCATTCTTTGCCTGCAATCGCCAGTGCGATAGGCACGCCGAAATAGGTTGCATTACCCCCGACGCTTAATAGGCCGATAAGGTTTTGTCGTTTGTCGCCGTCTTCTAAAATCTTGCCTGCAATCAGATATCCCGTGGTGGAGGCAATGATTGAGATGGAGGCGATAATAATGGGCGGTAGGAAATATTTTGCTGTGAATTCCATGGTTACTGTTGCGCCGAACATCACCACGGGCAAGATGGCATAGATGATGATGGTGGCGATGGGCTTTACATCTAAATCTGTGAATTTTCCGACGATAAAACCTAGAAAAATCAGGCCGTATAGCGGTAATACGTTGCTGATTAAAATATCAAAAATCATTTAATGGTGTTCTCTTGTTTCAGTTCTTCCGCATCGGGGTCTTCAATGTATCCGGCCTTTATGCGGACATCAAGAAGGGCGAGTTTTAGGGATTTCATCGCCGGGGCGCGGCCTAAACCGGTTTTGATAACGTAATCGGCGCGGGCGCATTTCTCTGCGTCAGGCATTTGCGTTTCTAAAATTGCGTTAAATTTTTCTTCGCTCATCTTCGGGCGAGACAGGGCGCGTTCACGTTGTATGAAATAGGGCGCGCTGACAACGATGGTGTAGTCAACGCGGCTATCAGCCCCTGTTTCAAAGAGTAGGGGGATATCAAGGCAGACAATATCGCGACCCTTTAACGTCTCGGCGCGGATAAATTCATTTTGTGATTTTTGCACAAGCGGATGGAGAATGGATTCCAGTGTTGCTTTGTGTTCGTCGTTGTTAAAAATTAAATCACCGAACTCTTTGCGCTTTAAATCCTTGGTTCTTTTGTCATAGATTTCAGGATGCTCGAAAAATGGAAAGGCCGAAGCAATGGCAGGACGGGCGATAGAACTGCGTTGCAGCAGTTTATGAACGACGTCGTCGGATTCATGAACGGGGATGTTCATCGTCTTCATCATTGTGCCGATTGTGGTTTTACCCATGGCAATTGACCCTGTTAAGCCGAGTACAATCATGTCAGCACCAACTGTTCCAGCTCTTCGGTAACCTCGGGCAGCACACCATTCCACAGCTTAAAGCCAGGGCGCGCCTGATGCAGCAGCATGCCAATGCCTGTGACCGTGCGCAGCTTGCAGGCTTTGGCGCGGGTTAGTAAATCTGTCATCAGCGGCGCATAGACGATATCTGTCACCAGTGCGTGCACAGGGGCGGCGCGCAGGTTTATCTCCAGCGGAGGATTGCCCGCCATACCCAGTGATGTCGTATTGATGATTAGATTGGCATGTTCCAGCACATCATGGCGTAATGCCCAATCAATGGCTTTTATTTTCTCAGGATTAAAGGCGGTTAATTTTTGCGCTTTTTCTTTCGTGCGGTTGGTGATGAATATTTCGGGCACGCCCTCTTGTAACAAAGCGTAGATAACGGCGTTCGCCGCCCCGCCCGCGCCAAGAACAACGGCTTTGCCCTTTGTGAAGTCAAAATCCGATGCGCTGCGTTTTATATTTTCGACAAAGCCAAAACCATCTGTATTGGTGCCATACAGCATGCCATTTTTAATCGTGACAGTGTTTACTGCGCCAATCGTTGTGGCAAGGTCGTCAATTTCATCGCAAAGTGCCATGATAGAAACCTTATGCGGGATGGTGACGTTAAAGCCTGAAAACCCGTTTTTAATTATATCCGCCACGCCTTGTTTCAAATTATCCACAGGCACGTCTATGGCTTCATAAGTTCCGGATAAGCCATGTTTTTCAAGCCAGTAGCTATGGATAAGCGGAGACTTGCTGTGGCCTATGGGGTGGCCGATGACGGCGGTTTTGATAAAATCGTTACTCATGGTGAAAACTCACATTCTGCCCGTAGATAAGATAATAGCGGTAAAAGCGGCATGCCCATGATGGTGAAAAGATCGCCCGTGACGGACGAGAATAACCACGGGCCCGCACCTTCTATTTTATACCCGCCGACACATGAGGTCAAAGCATCGGGGTCTTTTTTCATGTAGCTTTCTAAAAAGTCATCATCGAAATCATGCATGGTTAAAGAAGCATGATCGGTGTGAGAGAATATAACCTCTCCATTACGTACGAGGGACACGGCGGAATACAGCCTATGCGTTTTTCCGCGCAAAAATTTGAGTTTTTCTTGCGCTTCGGCGGTATTCGCGGCTTTTGATAATAGGTTGCCTTCAAATTCCAAAGTCTGATCTGATCCGATAACCAATGTATCGGGATGTTTGGTGGAGATATGGAGGGCTTTATCCGTGGCAAGCTGCGCGGTTATGAACTTAATGTCACGATTTTCAGCGGTCAGGCGCGCTATGATGGCCTCTTCGTCAATATCGGCAGGGATTGCATGAAAGGGTAGGCCGGCCTTGCGCAACATGTCCTGTCTGCCCTGACTGCCCGATGCAAGGATGATGCACGGCTTATCCGTCATTGTTTTTCTTCACTGTTCTTCTGCGCTTCTCTTGCTTTTGCTTCTCTGTCTCTTTTACTTTGCAAAAGCGCCATAATTTCGGCGGAGGTTTCCTCGATAGAGCGTTTGGTTACATCAATCACAGGCCAGCCATGATCGGTGAACAGGCGGCGGGCTTTGCGCACTTCACTTTCGATTTCTTCTTCATCAAGATAAGTGTTTTCGGCAAAAGCAGCGGCTTCGTTTTTGTCGGTGCGCAAACGTGTTTGGCGCAATTGTTTTAAACGTGTTGGTGAGGCGTTTAGCCCGATATAAAGCGGCTTGTCCAATGTCAGGAATTCATCAGGTACCTCAACACCGGGGACTAGCGGGATGTTTGCGGCTTTAATGCCGCGCCGTGCGAGGAAAATACTGGTTGGAGTTTTGGATGTGCGCGAAACACCAACCAAAACAACATCGGCTTTTTTAACGCCGTTAATAGATTTCCCGTCATCAAACTGCATGGCGAAATCAATTGCGGCAATGCGTTTAAAATAAGCATCATCCATTGTGTGCTGCAAACCAGGAACACCTTGCGCATGAACACCAATATAGGTGGAGAGGCTGCGGATGATGGGGTCGAGGACAGCCACGCATGGCACGCCCAGCTCGTCACAGCGTTCTTGCAGGCGCAGGCGCATTTTCTTATTCACGAAGGTAAAGATAACTGGCCCGGGATTGTCGGAGATACGCTTTATAACGCGCTCTAATTGTCGTTCTGTGCGTACCAGAGGCCAAAATTTTTGCGTCGGGTCTATCCCCTCGAACTGCGCAAGCACAGCGCGGGATAGACCAAGTAATGTCGTTCCGGTCGCATCGGAAACCAGATGAATAAAGAATTTTTTATGGTGTTTCTTTGCCATGAGGCTTTCGAATCTGTTCGCGTGTTTAGTTTGTTTTGCCTTGTTTCGCGGCGGTTCTGGCCTCGGCGATTTCATCTTTGAAACGATCCATATAAAGCGCTTGGAAATCAACCGGTGTCAGCAATAAAGGCGGGAAGCCTCCTTGTGAAGTCAAGGTTGCCAAAATTTGACGGGCAAACGGGAATGAAAACTTTGGAATTTCAATAAGCAAAAGCGGGTGGTGCTGGTCTTCCGGTACGGAATCATCAATAGAGATTGTCACGCCGTAAATCACTTCGGCGATAAAGACTGTTTTCTCACTGCGCGTGGCCGTTGCGGAAATTGTCAAAGCCACTTCATATAGGTTTTTGATATCGCTGTCTTCTATCGCGCGTGCATCCATGCCGATATTAACATTCATCTCGGGCATATCCAGACCTGCGCGCATTGAATTCGGCGCATCCGGATTTTCAAAAGAGATATCACGAATATATTGCGTGTGGATGGTGATCGGCAGCTCTGTGGTCTGCAAGTTTTGTTCTTGTTCTTGTTTTTGTTCTTTTTTGTCGCTCATTGGATTACCTTATATATGAGTATGTTTGTATATCTTTTAGTTAGCATGAAACAGGGGCGAAGCTCAAGGCTTGTCCTGTTCATCTATTGTTTCATATTCGACATCAATGACGTTTGGGTCGTTGGGCGTGCGCATATCTGTTGCACCAAACTCCATTGTTTCGAATTTTGCGCTGGCGGAGAGCTTTTTACGCAAAGCGTTCCTCACCGCAGGAATAAGAAGTGCAAAGCCTAGTACATCTGTTATGAAACCCGGTGTGATCAGTGTTGCCCCCGCTGCAACCAAACATAAGCCGTCAAATAATGCTTTCGACGGAATTTGCCCTGCCTGCAAGGATTTCTGCGCAGTCATCATGGTGTTCATGCCTTGATACCTCACGATAAAGCCGCCTAAAACCGCCGTAAATAAAGCAATGAATAAGGCCATGCCAAGGCCGATTTTATCGCTGACGCTCATAAAAACCATGATCTCTGATAAGGGTATGCAAACAAAAAGGATGATAAATGGCATAAGTAAACTCCAGATTTCTTTAACATTATGTGTATCATATCAAAAACTGTGGTAAAATCCGTTTTTTGTTTGTATGAATAGAAAGTCAATAACAAGGGGATTCCCGTGACTGCAGAATTAATTGTTTATGCTTTGGTTGCCGCCGGATTGGTTTTCTGGCTGCGTAGTATTTTAGGAACGCGCGATAGTGAAGATCGCGGGAATAATGTTGTGCCGTTAGAATTGAATTCTGAAGGAAAAATCGTGAGTGTCGGTGGTGATTCTTCTGATAAGGGCGAGAACAAAGCATCGTTAATTGAAGAGCTGGCCAAAACCTCAAAAGGTAATATGTCGATTAGTGGACAAGTTGCGGAACAAGGCTTGATTAATATTACCAAGCAAGACAGAGATTTTGACGTTTACGTTTTCTTGCAAGCCGCGCAGGATGCGTTTGTTTATATCGTCGAATCCTTTGCCGATGGCGACAGAGAAACATTAGAGGATTTGCTGGGCGCGGATGTTTATAAAGCTTTTGACGGCGCGATTACCGCCCGTGAAGAAGCCAAAGAAACCGCCGCCACTGAAATACACGCGATTAAGAAATCCGAAATTGTCGAAGCGTCTTTGAATGGAAAAAAAGCCTTGGTCACTGTGCGTTTCTGGGCGGATGAAACCTCTGTTATCAAGGATGAAGACAGCAACATCATTCATGGTCATCCTGATAAAATAACACTTATGCGTGATGTCTGGACCTTTGCACGTGATTTAAAATCGCGCGACCCGCGTTGGATGGTTGTTGAGACCAGAGACGATGGTGATGGCGATAACGAGATCATCCCCAACACGCATTAATTCAAGTCTTCCCACTTTAATCGCACACAGCGTTGCTCTGCGAACTCGATGTGCTCACGTATTTATATACGCTCCGCGCATCTCGTCTTGATCGCCTTGTGTGCAATCAAATTGAAAAGACTATATTTTCGATGCAAAATATTTTAATTAACCAGATGTTCCTAGAACTCTGCATATGCGCATGATAGATTTATCTCATGCGCATATTTATCCTTTTATCATTATTTATTCTGGCGTCCTGTGATGAGGCAGAGCAACAGCCCGTTCAAGAGCCGTCCCAAGAAGAATCCTCTCAAGAAACTGTAGAGGCGCACGCACCGGAATTAATTCTGACGCAAAGCGCATTCTCTGATTTACCCGCATGGGAAGAGGATGATTTGAAAACCTTTGTTCCCGCGTTTAAACGCTCTTGCGGGCGCATTGTGAAGCGATCTTCTGATACAACGTTCGGAGTTTTGAAACAGGCAGGGACTTATGGCGATTGGCAGGCGGTCTGTTTAGCGTTCGATCAAGTGACTGAAGCGTCTAACACGGTGGCGCTTCGCGCCTTTTTCGAAGAGCATTTCACGCCCTATCAGGTCAGTGCTGATGATAACCCAATTGGTTTGTTCACCGGATATTACGAAGCCTCTCTGAAAGGCTCACACACGCGTAAAGAACCTTACACCATTCCCTTGCATAAACGCCCCGATGATTTGGTGATGGTGCAGCTTGGTGATTTCCGCGAGGCATTAAAGGGAAACCGCATTGCAGGGCGCGTGAAAAATGGTCGTTTAAAGCCCTATGAAAATCGTGCACAAATCGTTGCGGGGGACTGGCCGCATGAAAATGAGGTTCTGATTTGGGTTGATAATGCGGTAGATGCGTTCTTCGTACAAATTCAAGGCTCCGGCCTTGTGCAGATGGATGATGGCAGCGTGCAGCGCATTGGCTATGCGGGGCAGAACGGGCATCCTTATTATGCGATTGGGCGAGAGCTGATTAAAATCGGTGCACTGACCAAGAAGAATGTGTCGATGCAAAGCATTCGGGCGTGGCTGGAAGAAAACCCGACCCAAGCAGATAAGATTATGAACACCAATAAATCCTACGTGTTTTTCCGCGAAATCACAGGCGATGGCCCGCTGGGTGCGGAGGGTATAGCCTTAACGGGTGGACGTTCCCTTGCCGTGGATCGCACGTTGATTAGCTATGGCATGCCGCTCTGGGTGGATCTGGAAGGGGTTAATCTTGCTGACGATTCGGAAGAGGAAATGGATAGAGAAGCGGATAAAGAGATTGCCCCCATCCGCCGTCTCATGATTGCCCAAGATACAGGCGGCGCGATTACAGGCCCCGTGCGCGGTGATGTGTTCTGGGGCTATGGCCCAACCGCCGAGGATACGGCCGGTAAAATGATATCATCAGGCCGTTATTGGGTGCTGTTGCCGAAGAAAAAGTAGGCTCGAACATTTCTATTCGAACCTACAATTATGTAATGCGTCACATGATTTTAGTACTAACGTCACATGGTTTTAATATTAGGTCTATCTAATACTAGTCTATGTTCTTAAGTATTTGATTTATAATAGTTTATAAGATATTTTATAAGGTTCATGGTGTCATAAAATTCTAAAACCATGTGACGTTCCTTTAAAAAGCCTTTCCCTAAATGACGTTTGCAGTGCAGCATAAAATTTAAATATTACATGAAGATCAATCACCTTGAAACCATAGCCACATTAAGTTTTATCCCATTATATCCTACTATATTCCGCATTATCTCGGATAGCCATTATTCTAATCCTAAGTGACGGGTTACAAACCGTATGAATTTAAGAAGGAATAACTTAAACTTGGGCGATACCGCCATCAACGGCTAGATCTACACCGTTAATATAACTGCTGTCATTTGATGCCAAGAAGAGGGCGGCGTCCGCAATTTCGCTGGCTTGGCCAAAGCGTGCCAAAGGCACTTGTGCAACAAATGATGCGCCCATCTGTTCGACTTGTTCCGGCGGCAATCCAAGTTTGCCATATATTGGTGTGTCGATAGGGCCGGGGCTGATCGCATTGACGCGGATCTTACGCGTTGCCAAATCTGTTGCCCATGTCCGCGCGAACGAGCGTACTGCGGCTTTTGTCGCGCTGTAGACGCTAAAGCTTTCAAAGCCCTTTGTGGCAACAACTGAAGCATTTAGAATGATAGAGCCGCCATCTTTTAGTAAGGGCAGTGCTTTCTGTACGGTAAAGAACAAGCCTTTTACATTGATATCAAAGTGGCGGTCATAAAATTCTTCGTTGCTATCTTCTATTGAGGCGATCTCTGCGACCCCTGCATTGGCGAATAATATATCGATATGGCCTAACTTCTCTTTAACCTCGCTGTAAAGCCTATCAAGATCATCCAGTTTTGATACATCACTTTGAATGCCAAGCGTGTTTGCACCAATCTCTTCTACGGCTTTGTCCAAGGCCTCTTGATTGCGTCCGGTGATGACGACAGTGGCGCCTTCCTCGGCGTAGCGTTTTGCGGTGGCGAGGCCAATGCCGCTTGTTCCACCTGTGATAACGGCGATTTTATTGTGTAATTTATTGTGTGATTTCTGGGTCATTTTAGCTTTCCTATGCTTAAAAGTTGACTTTATTAGTGATTACTATAATAATGATAATAGGATATGAACTCACGTGTCAAGGATTTTTGTAGTGGCCATTAAAGAAATAAAAAAGAAATGTAAGGGGCGTCCCAAATGTTTTGATCGGCAAGAGGCGCTGGAAAAGGCTAAAGCCATGTTTTGCCTTTATGGTTATCAAGGCACGTCAATTGCGCAATTAACGGATGTTATGGGCATAAAACCACCAAGCCTCTATGGAGAGTTTGGCGATAAAGAGAAATTATTTATTGAAGTTCTGGATTATTATTACGCGCCTTATAAGGAGGAGCTGCGGCGAATATTCAAAGAAACGAACTCAACCGAAGCAGCGTTCAAGGCGATCTTTAATTTAGCGAAAAGCTTTCATACGCAAGGCATTTCCGTAGGCTGCCTGATCGTGAATTCCAGCATTAATAGCTATGATGAAGACACATTAATTGGTGCAAAACTTAAGGCGTTGCATGATGAAAATGAAAGCACGCTCTATAAACGTTTGGAACAAGGGAAGAAAGATGGTGATGTTGCTTCCGATGTGAATATAAAACGGATCTCCCGTTACGTTAGCGGTATTCTCGCCGGTGCAGCGATTATTGCGAGGGGACAAAAATCTACGGATGCGGTAACGGATTTATTGGAACAAGGCTTTGAGTCTTTTCAAATTTTGATTAAAGCGTAACCTTTTCCCCATCAATCCCCATATAGCGTGGCACCATAGAGATGGTTTCGCCGCGTATCGTTTTGAAGTCTGCGGTGATGCTGCGATCAAGGCGCAGCGCGTCATAGCCGGAAAGATGCATCACGCCAATCGGGTGGTTGGGTAGATAAGGTTCAACAAATATCCCTTGCTCTGCGTCCCAAACGGGCGGCGTATCACACAGCCAGTTACAATAAGCGGGTAGGAACTCTGCGCTGTATCCATCCAGATACACCATCATGCCAAGGGTGAGCTGCTCGGCGGTGAAAACTTTGCCCTTCTTCAATGCTTTTAGCAGTAATTCCTGCCACTTATCCCAATGTGGCGCATCGCCGGTAATCGAAAACACGCCTGCATTTAAGGCAGGATAGGGGAACAGCGCGCGAGCCGTGCGTCCGTCAAAAGCTTTTCTGGCGTTGCTGTAATAGAAGCTTCTGGCTTTCCATGGAAAGGGGCCAAGCCATTTCAGGCGCATTGCTTTGCCATAGGCGCGATCCGCTTGCGGGCAGATGGCCAGTCCTGATTTTGCCGCACCTTTTATCAGCAGATCGATAGGTTCCCACGTTTGCAGCCACGTATCGGTGTCCAGCCATATATAAGTGCCGTAGCCTTCAAATATTTTATTGATAAACGGACGGCAGACGCAGGACTTCAGATATTCCCGTCCGCGCACACGACTTGCAGGCAAATCGCATGGCCAGTCAGGCTTTATCACTTGATCGGCAATGGTCTTGATATAGGCGCTTTGTTTGTCGGTCATTCCCGTATCCATGATGCAAATATCATAGCTTTGGAGTGTGTTATCAGGGTGATTGCGCAGACAGTGAATCAGCTCCACCAGCATAGGAAAGTAATTACTGTCTGATCCTGAAACAAATGCGATTTTTTTCAAAATTTTAGCTCTTTTCGCGCCCTAATATACCATCGGGAATTGTTTAAATGTTGTGGTGATATCGTCCAAAACGTCTTGTGACAGCGTGATATCAATGGAGGCGATGTTGCTTTTCAGTTGCTCCATACTGGTTGCGCCGATGATATTTGAGGTCACAAAAGGTTGCTGAGTAACGAAGGCCAACGCCATTTGACAGACATCCAGCCCGTGCTTTTCGGCAACCGCGATATAGGCTGTAACTGCGCTGTCGGCGGCTTGTGTGTCGCGTTCCAGGAATCGCTCTTCAATGTCCCAACGTGTGCCTTTCGGGCGTGCGCCGTTCAGGTATTTGCCGCTGATAAGGCCACCGGCAAGGGGAGACCAAGCCAGTAAGCCGCAATCTTCTGCCACGGCAACTTCATGTAGATCCGTATCGAACGGGCGGTTTAAAAGGCTGTATTCATTTTGGATGGAAACCATGCGCGGCAGGTTGCGTTCCTCGGAAAGGCGCAGCCACTTCATCGTGCCCCACGCGGTTTCGTTAGAAAGCCCGATATGTCTGATCTTCCCTTCTTTAATAAGAGCGTCCAGCGTTTCCAACACACCGATAAAATTTTCCTCGACTTTGCTTTTGTCAAAATTTGGCGCAAAGCCCCACTGTTGGGAAAAATGATATCCACCGCGATTCGGCCAGTGGAGCTGATACAAATCAATGTAATCTGTTTGCAGGCGTTTGAGGCTGTCATCCAGCGCGATTTTTACGCTTTCAGAGGTTATGTCCCCGCCTTCACGCACCCACGGTAATCCCGCGCCAACAATTTTGGAGGCCAGAATAACCTTGTCGCGGTTGCCTGTTTTGTTGAACCATGTGCCGATAATGGTTTCGGTCTTGCCGTATGTGTCTTCACTTGGTGGAACGGCATATAGCTCCGCTGTATCAAAGAAGTTAATCCCTTGTTCCAGCGCATAGTCCATTTGTTCGTGGCCTTCGGCTTCGTTATTTTGAAGCCCCCATGTCATTGTGCCGAGACAAATTTGGCTGACATCCAGGTCAGTGCGCCCTAATGTTTTATATTTCATGGCGTTTAGCTCACTTTATTTATTTGGATTGATAATAACTTTTCTAAATTTATCGAAGTCGAAATGCAAGTCGTTCAAGCTGTCCGGTAATTTGGTCGGCCAGTTCAAAACAAGCGGGTTTTCTATGAAATACGGTATAGCATTATTCAGATGTTTAACCCTATCAGGGCTTATTTGCACTTTATGCAATTTAAGCTGCGTTAGTTCATAAATACCGGTATCAGGGTTAACAATCAATTTGCATTGAAATGATTCCATACGATATTCGCCAAAGGCACCTGTATGCGTAAACCACAGTTTTATACTGCCGTCTCTTTGGGGCTTTATTTCACTGACATATAAGGTGTGTGGGTAGGGAACATAGAGTTCAAGAAAAGATCTGCAAATACCATAGGTGGCGGTGGCTTGAAATGGTTTGGTCAACCACCAGAAAGCGTAGCTGAAAAGAAACAAAAACCCTAAAATGAAAACTCTTCTTCTTGTTTTTTTACTTTTGGCTTTTTTCTGTTCTTTCAGTTTATCGGCGAGGGAAGCCTTCGGCACTTCATCCGCGATAACTGTTTGCTTTAATATTTCTGTTTCTTCACTCATACCGATATTAACTTAATTGGAGGTTAACACGTTTGTTGTCTTCGACTTCTTGTGTTTCTTTGCTTTCTTCTACGAGCTCGTCAATGATTTGATCAATAACACCACTAATCATCGCATTTCTTGAATCACCACTCTCACTATTGGCGAGAACGCGTCGTCTGATTTCTGTTCGTGCACTTCCGCCCGGGAAGACCGATGCAAGCATTTGTCTGGCGCGTGCGGCGCCCAAAACGGAATAAAGACGATTTCTGATCGATACATCTTCAGCAGACGTCGAGAATGCCCAAAGTTCAATCGGGCCCAGAGTGTTATAGATATGTTGTTCATAACGACCGGATGTTGATCCGATAACAATCAGCGCTGGTGCACCAATAGATTTCGGTCCAGTTAGCTTGTAACGCATAATGTGTTTCGCTGTGTTAGATAAGCCAAAGCGGTCAACAACATTTTGAACGGCTTTATCAGAAATAGCAGTCCCCAAAACCCAAATTCCGGTTGCCAAATCGACCATATCTTTATCGAAATCGTCGATAAGCTGTGATGTCAGAACAATTTGTACGCCACGTTTACGTCCCTCACGAACATCACGAATAACCTGTGCACGCACAGCGTTTGATCGGCTTGTTCTGTGGAATTCGTCAAAGTTAAGACGTTTTGGCGTTTCACCAATATCTTGCAATCTGGCGGCATGGTGCTCGCGGAATTTTTCAGGAATATGTTGCAGGCTTTCTGCACTGACCCACCATGATCGAACCAAAGCGTGACGCCCAAGCATGTACATGATCGAGGTTTGTCTGTCCGCGGCTTCATCCCCTTGTGGGGCCACATCCATCAAATCGAGAGAACATAGACGCGTATCTGCGATGTCGAATTGTGTTACGGAAGATAAAATCGGATATTCACGAATAGCGGATGTAACCATACGCTCAAACGCGCCAACGACACTTTCTGAACTCACACCAACGGATGTTTCTTCCAATAGAGAGCGAATTTGCGGTCGTCTTGAGGCTGTAATTGCATCATTAAGTGTTGGAACGGCGTGACGTTGCGCCATATTTGCAAGGTGAACCTGCCCTAGTTCAAACATTTTATCAACGATATCCCACCAGAACGGGTCGGATGGCAAATGCACATTATGTTTTTGAATTGCCGCATCGATTTCCATTTCAAGGCGTGGCAAATATGGACGTGATTCTGCATTCGCAGAAGCATCATCACGCCAGCGGAACATTTCATCAACCACCAAGCCACAAAGCTGTTGCATACCGTCATATGGCTTATCATAGCCTGGCGGTGTGGTGAGCAGTGTGAGAAGTTCAACCAAGAAACTTCTTTCATCCGGCAGAGGATAACGACACCCTAGCTGGGTATCAAAAGGATTAATCGCATATTGATGCGCCATTTGCAGGCGGAAATAAGCGGCTTCATGTTGACGGTCAAGGGGGAGTGCTTCTTTAATCAAGGAAATAAGACCGGATGAAGAGGGGCCAATATCAATAACTGAAACATAAGGCAATTTACTTAAGCCCGGCGTAATACATGTACCAAAATTAAGCGTATTCAACAAAACGGATTTACCACCACCCGGTTGCGCAAATATCAGGTCAAACCATGTTGTGGTCAGGTTCGTTCCTGTTTGATAAGGCCAAATTTTCCCATCGGGTGTTCTGAAAATCATAGCGCCGGTTTCAAATGGGCTGGAAGGTCTTTGCCATGGCAAAAGTCTCATGATTTCAATCATGGGCGCGATGCCTGACGGCGCGGTGCCGGCACAATGAATACCCATTGCAGAAGACATGACACAATCAAGAGGGTCGCCGGAATATTCGCTTACTTGCGCATAGCCCCAACTTTCAAAAGATTGTAGCAATATGGATAGTCGATCAAGGATCTGGTCTTTCTCGCTGATTTTACACCATGTGGCAAAAGATATGCGAATTTTCACGACAGGCTCTTGTCTGGCCAGCGTTGTTAGTTGTTCTAAAGAGTACTTAATCGGCTTGTTACCAGCATTCGTCGGCCCCAGAAGGGTTGCTGCGAATGTTCTCATTGCAACAGCTGCGGCGCCGCCACCTTCAATAAGGAAGGAAATACGGAATGGAATATCTGCCTCAACCAAGCGATTTAAAAGAATAGGGAAAGGCATTGAATCCATTGGTCCCAAAGTCATGTCCGCTCCGGCCCAGAGTAAATTTCCGATGCGCACAACAGATTTCCCTAAAACATTGGCTTCTGCGGCGGTGATTTGGTTTGGAAGGGTTGGCCATAGAATGTCTGACATATCGACGGCACTTTGTGGTGCGCGCGGTGGAATAGGGTCACCCGGAAGGCAGGCGCGCCATTTATCATTTGCACGATCAGGAAATAGGTTACTGCGCACTGCGTTAAGGGCATCATGCACCTCTAGAACTTGACATTCAATACCAAGTTCGTCAAACGCTGTTGTCATGGCGGAGATAAAACTTTTATGACGTGTTCTGAGCGGCTCCATAATACCTAAAGGATATTGTGCGCTCGCGGCTATGACCCAGTCTTTTCCTTCTTCTTTTGCATCTTCTCCTGCTCTCTTTGCTTCATTTTGCGTGAGGCAGGAAGGGCGTGTCCACAGAACAAAATATTGTTCTTCATGTGTAAGAAATTTTTCAAGATGAGCAATTTTTTCGTCAAACAAATCATCCAGATCCAAACCAATATTATGCGCAGTAACGCGGCTGGGGTGTATTTGATCCGTAAGAGTTTGTCTTATACGCGCTGGATCGCGGACAAAGTATACTTGCATTGCATGACCAATGCGGTCAAAACGTGCGCCAATTTTGATGTTTGCGGAGTTGACAATGTTCTCATATTCTTCATCCCCGATAATTTGCTTGCTGCCCTCAACCTTTAGGTAGGAGACAAGAGAACCGTCTGTAGAAACAAGGGTATGTTCATTCTCTCTGGTTTCAAGACGGATGAAAGAGGATACAGATTGCCTCAGTGCTTTTTGAAAAGGCGCCAATAGTTTGTCAAATAATTTCATAGAGGTCTATTTTGCTCGTTAATCTATATAAAGGATAGTAGCGTATAAACGTTAAGATTAATACAGCAGAATTCTATAGTCCAGTACAGAAAGTACCAAATATAATAATTTTGTGTGCACTATGAAAATAAATCGTGAATTTAGGCGGCATTTTGGATTTGATGATAGATGTCAAACCACTTCTGAGGCGTCTTTCCGCCAAAGGGTCCGTCTTTTGAGCGCCAATATGCCAAAATTTGCGGAAATTGATTAAATTCCAAGTCGGCTTCTTTAATGATGCGGCGATCAAGAGGGAAAAGTCGAATGCCCTCGATTTTAGCATCACGACCAGCATAATGCGCATCTGTAAGATAATCCTTTAAGATAGTGGATAGGATATAAGGGTCATCCGTACCGATTCGTGCTCTCACCGCGTCACGCCGTTTCATAAGAGCATCCAAAGATTTACGTGCAGCCTCTGCGATAGGGCCTTGAGAGATGCGGGCGACATATATAGCACGCGAAATATGGTGCAAGTCGGCTTGTTTAATTTCCGGTAACCAAAGTAAAACACCAGAGCGCATAACGCTGACGGTATCTAAATTGAAACATTGGTGACAGAAAATACAAATTGTTTTGAGATTGTTCTCGGATAAATCATTTTTATTACCGTTTACGAACAGAATTTCTTGATATTTTTTTGCCTGAAAGTCACAGCATTGGCAAGTGTTATCATCACGCGTGAATATTCTTTGTTTCAACTCTTTAGAAAGAGTATTTTTCACGGAAGAAGTGGAGCCAGTTGAACTGGCTCCACCTTTTATTTCGTTTGAACTTCCACTTTGTCTGTAAAGTCCGAGTGATATGGGTATAGATCCCATTACCATCCTTACTATTATGATGTAACGAAAGTTACAGATGTTAGTGTAGATGTACCAGCAGCCGCACCCTGTGCACCAGCGTCTAGTGACTCTAGCATTGCTTCTGTCAAGATTGGAAGTGCGAACAATGCACCACCAGCGATCAGACGGATACAACCTTCTTTCAAAGGTGTTTGTGCTGGGTTTTCAACATGATCTTTAATTTTCATGATACCAAGAACACAAAGAAGAACACCAAATAGGTATGCAACAGCTGAGATCAAAGCAGGTAGCGATGAAATAGATGTGTTGATGTTACTTGCGATTGAGCTAAAGTTGTTAGCAGCGTGTGCTGTACCTGATGTTGCCATCAGACCCATTGTCATTGCTGCGCCTAGTTTGTAATATGATGTTTTAAACATAATTGTTTTTTCCTCTTACCAATTGTTAATTTACTTTATGTAATGATCATATCAGGTGTGCCACAATATTGCCACATTTATTTTCATTTTTTTTAAGCTTTATGAGAATGTGACGCCAAACGCAGTGATTCCAAGGGTTGTCTGGACAGCATTTAGGAGTGGGCCAAGGTTCACAGCGAGGGCACCACCAATAATATGTGTCATACCTGCCATTGTTGAGGCGCCTTGGCTGCCTTCTGAAACATCACGCATAATGAAGAGTCCGCGTACAAAGCTGATCATGCCGATAACGATCATGAATTTTAGAACAGCATTGATGACGTTATAGGCGGCGGCAGTTTCTGCAGCACTCATTGTGCCAGTATATGCAAGGTTTGCCGTTGTTGTTGTTTGCCCTAGAAACCCACCTGAAAATAAACTGGATGAGATAGCTCTTAGAATTGTTGTTGCGGACATTAAGAGGCCACCGACAACAAATGTAGATAATGTTCCTATGCCGCCGGGTCCTCTAGCACCTTCTTGCGCAGATTTTGTCAGTCTTGATATACCGATCATAATAAAGATAGTACCAGCACAAAAACAGAAGAAATTAAGCAACACATGTGATGGCCCAAGGATATCATCCATGAAACAGACCATTGCCTGATCAAGGGAGTTGGCCGTGCCACATGTTGGTGCTGGGCCGGTAAAGCCTGTATTGGCCTGAGTAACCGCCTGAACCGCGACGGTATTTGGTGTAATACTGTATGCCATAGCCATCGTAACAACCGGTAGCGCAAAGAATGCCCCTGCTGCCACTAATCTTGAAATACCTTCTGAAAGCGCGGTTTGTGATGGGTTATTCACATGATCACGAATTTTAAGGATCGCCCAAACACCCATAACCAGTCCGATGAAATAAGCAACGGCGGTCAAGAAACCTGGCAATGCCATGCTGGATGATAGCGTTTTACAAATAACAGCCCCAATATCGGCTGTGATGGCAACAATACCAGTACAGCCACTAAAGCCTGTAAAAATTGTGCCGATTTGTGTTGAGTTGAACCAGCCGGCTCCGCCCAATATTGTTGCAATTGTGCCGAAAGTACCCATACCGGAACCATTAATTGTATTATACATTGCATCGAAAGTTGTCGGTAGAGCCAATAGTGCGCCAGCCGTAATGTAACGAATGACAGCATCTTTCAGTGGAACTCTGTCAGGATCTTCGACATGGTCTCTTGTTTTGTATAGCGCAGATACGGTTATAAGCATTCCGAGCAAATACGCGACAGTCGCGATGAGTGCGGGAACTCTTGTCGTTGAAAAAATGATTGAACTCAAGATGGAGTTGAAGTTACCACCAAGACCAGGAACATACCCAACAATACCGAATAGACCTGAAATTGAACCAACGATCCCTGCATTATATTCAAAACCACCAGTTGTTCCGCCATTGATTGTTGTGATGACAGCTTCTGTAATGATAGGTAACGAGAATAAAGCACCACCGATTAAGAATCTAATGATAGGCACTCTGATTGGTGTTTGCATTGGGTTAGAGACGTGATCAACTGTTTTGAAAACGGCTGTTATGCCCATTAATAAGCCTGAAAGATACGCAAACCCGGCAATAACAGCGGGTAGTTGCGTTGTGGAAGAAGATATGTTTTGGGCAATTTGGCTCATATCATCACCAGCAGCAAAAGCGCTATGTGAGAATATTGTGCAAAATAATAGTCCTAAAAATGCCGAAAATAGTTGCTTGCTTGTCAATGTTCTTCTCCTTAACAGACTTGTATACACCATTACAGCATATTTACGCGATATACTGCAAATTTTAAATTACATTTCACGCCTTAGAACGTATTTTATAAGAAAAAAGTTAATATTTCGGTCATAAACCCAGTATTTTTAAAAATATAGCAAAGTTATTGCAATATTTGCCCTTTGGTCCCCGTAATAACCCAACGACCGTTTTTCATCTGGATTGATTTTATGCGCCCAATACCTGAAAGCGTGTCATTTACTTCTACAGATTTCATTTCTTTGCTGCTTTTGTCATAAACAACAGCTCTTCCAAGCTGTGCTGCGCGCACTGTCCAGGCTACTTTTCTTAGTGACGGGCTTGGTTTTTTAGCTTGTTTTGGTGATTTAGGTGGTTTTTTACTTATATTATCTGCTATTTTAGCAGGACTTTTGACAGTCTCTTTGGGTGAAGGCGGCGGCGATGCTTTGCTTTCCTCTACAACAATTTCTGTAATTTCTTCTTCTTTAGGCGCTAAAGGAGTAGATAGCTCTGTTGTTAAATCTTCGGTAATGACCTCTGTTTTAGGCATTTTTTCATAAACCGATTCGGTTTTAGATAACAGCTCATCTTCACTCAGTGCTTTCGGTTTATCGTCAATGATAGCTTTGGGAGCGGCTGCCTCGGGCTCAATAGCATCTGGCGCTGTTGTAAGTTGCGGAAGTGTAACTGTGTTGTTCACGACGCTATTAGGCATAGGCGTTAAAATTGTGTTCTTGCCATGTGTTATCTGCGCCCCTTCAGTTTGTAGTGGCGCATCAGCATTTAATTGAGTGCGAGCTGTTTCTATTTGTGTTGTATTCAAATCAGCATCATCTGTGCGAGTGATCTCGTTTACAGGGGAGGGATTAATTTTTATGATGGGTATTTGGTTTTTTTCAGGAAAGGGCATAAAAGAAGAATATGCAGCAAAAGAAATACCACCTAATAGAGCCAGAGATAAAATTGGTTTTAGGATGGATTTTGATTTTTTTCGAGAAGATCCTTGGTGTTTTTCTTCGGTCGTTGCATCAACGTTATCTTCATGAGGCACCTCATCGTCAATTACATCGTCCCAAGGATCATCTAAATCATCATCAAATTCGTATTCTTCGAAGTTATTATTAGATTCGGTCATATTTCATTGTGATTAAATTCATGAATGTCAGAATTAAATATCACCTTCTTCTTCTACAACGTTTTCTACAAAGAAAATACCAATAGGTGTACCGGCAGCAATAACAACTTGAATAGGAACATCACCGATATCTTCTAGTATTTCACTGATTTCCCCTGCGGCCTCTTCAATACCAGAAGCAATTGCTTCTTCATCATCTTTTTCTTCTTCGTCTTCAACAATATTGTCACCAGCAACGACCACCGTTGTGTCGGTTTCTGCAACTGCAGAAGCAAAACCTTCTACAAATGCTGCCGCAGCAGGGAAAATGATACGTTTAAAGTATCTGTGATTTATATCTGTTCTCATTGCAGCCAAGCCGTTATCGGGATCAAGAAGCAAGGCATCAATTTCATGTTGATCACCATCTTCGTTAACAGCAATATCAAACGTTATGATAAGTTTTCCAAGGTCTTCTTCTAGCTCAAACTCTCCAAGTAGCTTCCATCCTTTTAAAGGACCACTCACCATTTGTGCCAGAACAACTGCCTCTACATCCGAATTAGCTTGTAACAGCATTTGTCCGTAAACAATTTTACCTGCTGGAATAATAACGATTTCTTCATCATCTTCTGTGAAGCCACCACCGTCTTCTCCTTCGCCATCACCATCTCCGCCGTTACCGCCTTCGCCGTTACCGCCTACATCATCGTAAGTGATAAGCGTGACTGTGAACAGAGTCTTTTCATCATTATTGGCCGTTAGTAGAGCTGACATTTGCTCTTCCATGGAACCGGCAAGAGCGTCAAGCGCTTCACCTTGCTGTTCAGCATTCAGAACAGTTACAGGCTCAATCTCTGTTTCTCTAATTTTCATTTCGCGCTCTATGCGCTCATCTTGAAGAAGTCTCCAACGGTGGAGAGGGTCTTCAGATTGTTCTTCTATTTCTGGCTCTGCCAAGCGTGTGTCCTGTGTTTGAACAGGAACAGGTATAGCACTGCGATTTTCTGATATAGCGCGCTCTAGATCTGCTTCGTTCTGTTCTTCAACAGCTTCAATATATGCTGGAGAAAGTTTCTCATCTGTTCCTGGCACGGATGTAACTTCTGATCCGGCAGGCATTCTTGATTTTTCTTGTTTAACCGATTCGCCGCCAAACATAAACATAACGCCAACGATGACTAGAACACCAAGACCGATGATAGCAATCTTTGCAACAGGACTTTGTCTAAATGAGTCGGTCGCACTAGAATCTTGCGAAAACTCGTCAAAATCATCTTCAGAACCGATTATATCTTCATCCAAATCATCATTCATTTAGTAAATCCTCACGCTCAGTAAGATAGGCTCGTACCATACGACCTCTATCAGATAGTAAAATCACAGGTGTGTCTTCCAGTGCATAGATTTTCGTGCCATCCGCAGATGTCACAGAACTATTCCAGCCGGGAGATAGCAGAGTAAGTGGCGTTCTTACATATGTAAGACCGTTATAGACGTAAGCTGTTGTACGACCATCAACACCGGACACGTCAAGCATCTCAGCATCACCAGGAACAACGCCACCAAGGGCGATGGACATATCGGGATCACCGGATGTAAGTGTCACACCACTATCAATAAGAGGTGTTGTTGCGCTTGGCCCCATTTTAGGAAGGATAGCGTCAAACCTGTAGTGAACAAGGTCTCTGTTTGTTTCAAACGTCAGAATAACCGGTGCATTCAATCCTGCAAGGCGCATGGAAATGTTACCATGTGCAAACGCAGATTCCGGAGACACTCTGATCATGTGCGTTGTTGTGTTAACAGTTGATTCTTGTATTTTGAAGTCACCAACCCAACTCATATCTTCAATCGGCCATGGTTGCCCAGAAGCATCCAACATGCTGATCGTTGTAACATAACCATAGGCCATCTTCACGGTTAACGGAAGAACGCCAGGATCCAGAGAGATGTTTTGAACTGTAAGCTCAGGTCTGGGATATGGGTGAACAGGTAGCTGTGTTGATTCTACTGTACGATCAAAATGCTCAAGCAACGTCCTGATTTCGCCGGGGCGAAGAGGAAGAAGCGTTCTTAGCGCTTGATCGAAAGCTTCGTTTCTGAAACTTTCCTCTATATCTTCTGTCGCCTGCTCGGGACCAAGATCATCGTCAAAGTTGAAAACATTATCTGCTGTCTTTTCCGACATTTGCTCATCAGCTAATTCCTGAGAAAAAGCTGCGTTGCTAAGTGCCGTAGAACAAGCAAGAACCAAACCAAACCCCAATACTTTCATATTGAGACCTGCACATAGTTTATATGAAAAAATTCTGTAATCCATGAACTCCATTTACCCCAGATACTCTAAAATAACTCATAAACGATACATCGGATTTTTCTAATTGTCACGCATTATCAACACAATAGCGAAAAAAATTCATACAATCCATTATCTGGCTTCTGCGATCCATTGCTCTATCCCAACGCCGTTGGGGCTTTCGAGCCTTGGCACCCGAACAACGACTACCGTTACTAGCAGTCCTGTATTGGATGTTTTTGCACCAGACATGTATGTCAGGATGAGCGGAATTTGCACAACCCACTGATATCGACCGGCGACAAGGCCTTCAGATTTCAGGACGGGGGCACCTCTTGGTGCGGCAGTTATGATCTGTTGATTCACCTCAACCATTTCAATGATTCTTGATCTTTGAAGCGCTTGCGTGAAACTTTCCCAACCCCGTTTCGTAAAGTTACGCGATGATTCTTGTAGTCTTCTTCTGTAGTCACTGAAGCCGAAAGTCATAACTTCGGTTGTGCCTTGTGCAACCCAAGACATAAGTGACGGCGCACTCAAGTTAGGCTGACTAAGTGGCACCATAGGGATGAGGCGACCATCTTCGGTCGTTGCGAAATAGAAATGTTTTGGCTGGTGAACCTTGATAACGTAATACATCGCTCCGATAAGGCCAAGTATGACAATGCTTTGTATAAGTGTCATCTTCAAAAGGCTGCGATAGCCGTCTCTGTAAAATTCGTTACGAATAACAACGGTTCCCAACCCTGACGTGTCGTCTTTGGCGGGTTGTGCCAGGCTGCTGCCCGTTGCGTCTTTTTGCTTTTTGGATTTTTTCAGCATATGAACCTTCTTAGAAGTCTGTATTTAAATAAGTTTACATTTATGACACTACACTGTGTAACAAAAAAAAGTAATATACAATATTCCAATTATATATTTCTTACTTTTAATAAATATTTAAGTGCTTTCCTCTGTACGCATGTGCTATTGTTAGGTGCTATTAATATGTACGTGTTGTAATTATTGTAAAAATAATTGAATTGGTTTTGAAAATGATGCAGCATGGGACGGTTTTATAAATATGAGTTTGATTAGGTGTCCTTTAGAGATGATGAGCGTGTATAAGAAGAGTGGGAATACATCAGGGGCTGTTTTTTGCCGCGTGTTGCCCTTTGCTCTGCTCGTTTTTGTTTTTGCGGGCATGCTGTTTGCGCCAAACGCTGCATATGCAATTTGTTGTGCTGAATGTCCGGATTCTGATTGTGATGCCGCGACTGATTTTATTGATGAAGCGCATGAAGATATTGTCGATCGTGTTAATTCAGAATTTGATTACGACCTTGAAGCATTTGAAGATTGGTTGATTGAGGTTATGTTCAAGACTCAATTTTTGCCTGCTACAGCGGATATGGCAACACAGATGAGTGCCGTCGCCATGCAATATACGCAGGCCATCGGCATGTTTCTTGATGCCCAGAATCAAATGGACACGCAGCGTCTATTCCGAAAGCTTCAATTCGAAGCACATAAGGATTATCAACCTAGTCAGGATTTTTGTTGGTTTGGTACGAATGTAAGAAGTTTGGCTGCAACCGAGAATATTGGGAAGTTTAATAGTTTGGCTTTGTCCCAGATATCTTTAACACGTCAACTGGGTACTGTTAATGCTGCTGGTTCCCTTGGTTCTGGCGATGATTATAAGGCGAGATGGGAACAATTCGTCGATACTTATTGTGATCCACGCGATAATAACAGACAAATAGGTGGTACAGGGCTTGATCTTGCTTGTGACCGAAATGGTAAGGCGTCGGGAACTGCAGCTGGGGCCAGAGATCTTCAGCGTGTTAACCGCGATATAGATTATACGCGCCTTATAGAGGAACCGAGAACGTTAAATATCGACATGGTAGATACGACACTGAATGTTACGGCAGAGCCTCTTGATACACTTATTATCGGTTTTATCGATGAGCCGGGAGACGAAGAGGATGTTATTGCTTTGTCCAAAAATCTGTATGGGCATCACGTTTTGTCCCGAGCGCTTTCCCGAGCTGTTATGAAGACGAGTAGTGCGCAGGCATTATATTTGGCATTGCGTAGTATTGCTGCAAAGAGGGGTGTTGCACAGGCAAGTTTTAATGCAATTGTTGGTTTGAAATCATCCGGAACGCAGCATGAGCACTTAACCGATCCGTTTGCCCATCCTGGTGCTGCTTTTGGTATACCGGGGACGATTGCTGCGGGTGTGCTTGGCACAAAGCATTCGGGCCGTTTTATGGCGTCAATCGTGCAAGAATTATTGCCGGCTAGCCCATCTGGCATTGGCAGTAATATATTTGACCTTATAGGGTATAGCCCTAGTTATTATTCTCAGTTGGAATTTCTGACCAAGAGAATTTATCAAAATCCTGATTTTTATGCCAATCTTTACGATACACCGGCAAATGTGTCTCGGAAGAAGGTGGCTATGCGGGCGATCGAATTGATGATTGATCGCGCGATTTATGAAAGTCAGTTACGTCGTGAAATGAACGTATCTGTATTGTTGTCCAGTAAATTAAGAGGGTCCCATAGGGTTGCAAATGAAGGATTGGCAACGTCTACGGGTAAATAGTAATTTTAAGAATGTGAGAATATTTTGTCTTTTATTGATACATTGAAAAAGAAAAGAACATTGCCGCGCAAGAATTCACGTTTGCGTCGCCGGATGCGGAATGCGTTTATATTGGTTCTTTTGGTTTCTGTTCTTTCTGGTTTTATTTTGGCGTCTCGTCCAAAAGAGGCTGAAGCCATCTGTATCCCTACTTTTGCATGTAATATTGTAGATACAATTATTGCGGCTCTCCTTCTTGAGCTTCTCGAGGAGTTTGTTTGGTCGCCTCTTGTTGAAACGTCGATTGAACGGCACATGAATCAGGAGCAAAACTGGATTGTTGAAGATTTTTTCGAAGAGTTTTGGTTAAGAGGGCTGGCTGAACTGACAAACTTTTTAAGTGTCTTTGGTATGTATCAGGTGGAAATGGTTGGGGCATTCTTTGATGCAAAAAATCAATTGGAAACGCGCCGTTTGTTTTTTGAATTACAGGCTGAAGCGCATAAGGATTACCACCCTAGTGATGATTTCTGTTGGTTTGGAACAAGCGCGCGAAGCCTTGCCTCAAGTGATAGCCGTGTAAATCTAAATATGCTGGCAATGTCGGAAATTTCTTTGACTAGACAATTAGGTCACAGACATGGTGTTGCAGGTGCTGGTGAAAGTGAAGACAAGCATTCCAGATGGCAGCGATTTGTTGATACATATTGTGACCCGAGAGATAACTCTTGGGATGGTGCCGGTACAGGTTTGGACCATGCATGTGATAGAGATGCTCTTGGCGGAAGTGCTGCAACAGGTGCGGTGGATCGGGCGCGTGTTAACCGTGATGTTGATTATACGCGTTTGCTTGGGGAATCCAGAACACTGGATGTTGATTTCTCTGATGTAACTCTAACAGATGATGAAGAAGATGTGTTGGCAATGGCATCGAATATATATGGTAATAATGTGCCGTCTCGTGCTTTCTCCAAAAGCAGTATTACAACACCTGCTGCGAAGAAAATTTATATGGACTTGAGAAGTGTCGTAGCGAAAAGAAATGTTGCAGAGAGTAGCTTTAACGCGATTGTTGCATTGAAGGCTTCGGGAACAAACGGCAGCGCTACTGCGGCTAGTCAGCCTAATGTCGGGATGTTTATGGCTTCTATTGTAAAAGATCTAATGCCTTCGGGAACGCCGGATGATGAGATTTATGCGATTCTTGGTGAAAACCCAAGTTATTACGCGCAGCTGGAAGTTCTCAGTAAGAAAATTTATCAAAATCCTGATTTCTTTGCGAATTTGTATGACACTCCGGCGAATGTAAAACGTAAATCTGTTGCTATGAAGGCAATTGGATTGATGCTGGACAGGGCGTTATATGAAAGTGAGCTGAGACAGGAAATGATTCTATCTGTTATGCTTTCGAGTAAATTAAACGGAAATGTAAGCACGATTAATGGTGACTTAACACAAGGTAAGAGGCAGAAGTAAGGTTTTGATTATGGGTTTCAAGATATTGGATGTTTTTGTAAATGCGCGTTGTCGCCTCGCGAAGCTTATTGTTTCGCTGATGGTCTGTACGACTCTGTTCGGTTTTGCAACACCCAGCCATGCGATCTGTTTTTATTGTCAACTCACCGTGAAGCTGATTGACAGTAGTGTTTGGAAAGATGCAGAAGATAAGTTTGATGAAAAGCTCGAAGACGAGTTTATTGAACTTGAGGAATTTATTGTTCATGAAATGTGGGAACAAAGTATTCTTCCGGCCATGATGTTGGCAGCAGAACAGTTTACGGCCGTTGCCATCCAGCAAGCGATGGCGATTGGTATGTTTATTGATGCTGAAAGCCAAATGGATGCTCAAAGATTGTTGCAAGAGATTCGTGCAAAAGTTCATAAAGATTATCATCCGAGTGTCGGCATGTGTGAATTCGGATCTGTTATGAAGAGTATAGCCGCTACGGAAAGACGTGGTGAGGTGACAGCTGTTATCCTTGCGCAACGTTCACAAGACAGACAGTTAGGTCAACAGAATACATCGGGGACATACGGGAATGATTTGGACCATGATGTTCGTATCATGCATTTCAAAACTTTATTCTGTAATGAGCATGATCGTGGCAGTGCATTGTCTTCGGCGTGTTCCGATGTCGCGTGGACAGGCCTTGATGCAGATACGCGTGTTCGTGTAAATAAAGATATTGATTATTTTACTTTGGTTGATTCTCCTTGGACGATGAAATTGGATTTTACAAATGAAGAGATTCTTGATGTCTCGGCATCTGTTAATCCAAAAATTCATAATGAAGATGAGGAACATCTTCTCGCGATGGTGAGTAATTTATACGCGCATAAAACATTCCCTCGGGTGCCTGCGCGATTGCTTGTGAATGATATTGGTAAAGAGCTTACAACGATGCAAAAAGCATATATGGACATGCGCTCTATCGTTGCGAAAAGAAGTGTTGCCGAGAATAGTTTTTATGCAATTTCTGCGATGAAGGCTGAGGGTAATAGACGACCTCCTCTGACGGCAGGGGGCAGTGGGCCGAGCACTCTTCCTATGAGCGCACGAACTTATATGCAATCTATATTAAGAGAGTTGGGCGTTCCTGCGGCAGATACACTGAAATTATTAGGGGATAATCCCAGCTATTATGCGCAAATGGAAATTTTGACAAAGAAGCTGTATCAAAATCCTGATTTTTATACGAATTTGTATGATAAGCCTGCCAATGTGGAAAGAAAAACAGTGGCGTTGCAAGCCATTAAATTGATGCAAAAGTTCGATGTTTTAAAGAGTTCTCTACGTAATGAAGCGTCCACGTCCATTCTACTTGAGTTGGCTGTTATGGATCTGCAAAGAGAGATCGAAGACCAAATTCAAGCCATTGATGTGAGTAGTGAATAATATGAAACGGTTTTTTAGAAAATATATAGGTTTGAAAATAGCATTTTGTGCAGTGCTTTTTGCTATGCTGACTGTGTCGCCTAAAAATGCGGAGGCGATATGTTGTAGTGGTTGTAACTGTACATCTGAAACACTTTCTGCTGACTCATCAGGGTGGGTTCAGGATCTGGTGGAAATTAACTTTCATCTTACCTTTGAGTTAGAATTGATGCATCAGCTGATCTGGTTTGATTTTACGTATTGGCAACAATATATGCTTCCCCTCTTTATACAAATGGGAAATCAGTTGGGTGGCGTTGGTACCCAGCAGGTCATGATGATTGGTATGTTTATTGATGCTAAAGAACAAATGGAAACGCAACGGTTATTGCAAGAGCTGCATGCACGTGCGAATAAAGATTATCAGCCAAGCATCGGTATGTGTGAATTTGGTACACGTATAAAAAGTTTGGCCGCATCAGAGCGTTTGGGAGAAATGAATGCTTTGATCTTGAGTGAAAGGTCACTCGACAGATTCCTCGGTAACAGTGGTACTGGTGGATCCGGTGGATCAAAGGCTGATGTGACTATTAGGTTGGATGCTTTCAAAGATAAGTTTTGTGATTCCTTTGACAACAATAATAGTTTGAGTTTTATTTGCCTCAAGACAGCACCAACTGCGGCAGACAAAAGCCGATTGAATAAGGATATCGATTTCCAGAGAACTTTTGAAGACCCGTGGACGATTGATGTGAACATGACAGTTGGTGGCACAGCGTCAGAGCTTGAGGAAGAAATATTTGCTTTATCCAATAACCTTTACGGTTTTGATAGTTTTAATACGGCAGACACAGACGCCCTTCAAAATAAAGCACGCGTTAGCGATATTCAGAAGGCTTATCTGGATATGCGCGCCGTTGTTGCAAAAACTAAAGTTGCTGAGAACAGCTTTAATGCGATCATTGCGATGAAAACAGAAGGAACTGTCGGATCAAAAGAATTTATTGTTTCGTATTTGGAAGAGCTTGGTATGCCTCCGGGGGATATAAATACATTTGTTGGTGAAAACCCAAGTTATCACGCGCAAATGGAAGTTCTGACGAAGAAGGCTTACCAATCGCCGCTATTTTATACCAATTTGTATGATAAGCCCGCGAATGTTGAGCGTAAAGGCGTTGCGATGCAAGCAATTGGCCTGATGCAGAAATTTGATTTATTTAAAAGTAATTTACGCACCGAAGCGTCTTTGTCTGTTCTGTTGGAACTATCAGTGGAACAACTGCAGAGGAAGGTTGAAGATGATCTTCGGTCACTTAATGAGCAGAAAGGCGATTAGAAGGGGTTTATGATGAAGAAATATAAACGCAAAACTTTACTTTTGGCCGCTTGTGTACCATTGGCTGCCTTTAGTCTTTTCTCCCTAAATAGCGCAGGGTACTTTTCCGGTCAATCGCATTCAGCCGTTGTTCTGAGTGATTTCTTTGCAGGGACGCATGTTTCCTATGAAGTTCTTGCCGGAGGTGTGGTTGTTGAAAAGGGGCAGGAAATTCTGGGTGAGGATGGTAATTTAACATTACCGATTATTCAGGAAAATACCGGATTATTGAGCTATCGCTTGCATTTGGAATCCAATAACGGCCTTGGTGAGGAGAAAAATTCTGCTGAAACGCTGGACTTATTGTTGGGACTGAATCGTGATACCGGTAAGATTTCTGTGTCCGGATCCGGTGTAAATGAATTCTCCGATATTGTTGTTAAAAATGGCAACCGTAGTAAACATTTAACCGCAGATTGGGCCGGGCTATTTGCTTCGGATTCAATTAATAATAACCAAGAAGATGATAACGCAGCGCCTGAATATAGCGGGCAAATTGAGCTCGCATTTCAAAGTGCGGGTATAGACAGCGATTTTAACCGCCTTGGATCAGGTAAAGTCGAAGTTGTCCTTGGGGATGGTAGTGGCTCTAATAGAAATGATGTTCGCAGAAGATATAGCTGGGCTTTACGTGAAATGGCGGAAGAGCTGTCTGTTGTTATGGTGATGCAAACAGAGGCCATTGGTATGTTCTTTGATGCCAGAGCGCAGTTAAAAACCCAGAGAAAGCACCAGGAATTACGCGCGCGCGCGCATAAGGACTATCATCCGAGTGAGCAAATGTGTCGTATCGGAACGTTCATGCGTAGTATCGCGCATACTGAGTCCAAGGCAGAGCTGAACAAACATGCGCTGAATAGGATTTTGATGAATCAGTATTTGGCGAGCACAGGTAACAGTGCTGACCATGGCCCTAAAGAGAGCCAATTTGCCGAATTATTTAGCTATGCTGATTATTATTGTGATCCGAGAGATGCTGATGGTGCCGCCGCCGGTATTTGTCCGCGCACCGGAGGAAAAACAGTTGCGCAGCGTTTGCGGTTTAATAAGGACGTAGATTACGCCAGAATGATTGGTAATAGATTGACTATAGATGTTGATTTTACTGATGGCGCAACACTTGGAACAGCCAACAATGATTTGGTTGATGACGAGGCAGATATTGTGGCGCTCGCAAAGAATTTATATTTTCCGAATGTTTTCGAAATGCCGGAAAAAGAAATTATGAATCGTGATGTTCGCTCGCATTTTAATTCTAGAAGTTTTGCTGCAAAAATGAATGTTGCGCATAGCTCCTTCCTCAATATTGTTGGTATGAAATCTAGTGCTCCGGTGGGGCAACCGACAACGGCAACGGCCTCTGCGCCACCTGTACCTTCTCAAATAATCAGGTCTACACCGCCTATTTTGGCTGAAGATGCCGGTTGGGGATATATGAAGGCGATGCTTCGTGAGTTCGGTATTGTAGATGAAAACGGCAGCGGTAGCACAGATGATGAAATAGAAAGCGTGTTGGGGGTTCGTCCTAGTTATTACGCGCAAATGGAAGTGCTGACGAAAAAGATTTATCAGCATCCTAATTTCTATACGAATCTTTATGACAAGCCGGCCAACGTGGATCGTATCGGGGCATCCATTGATGCGATTACCCTTATGCATCAAAGAGATCGTTTTGAATCTCTATTGCGCCGCGAAATGTTAACTTCTTTGTTGATTGAGGAAGGTCTTGCCAGACATGTTGAAAATGTAAGTTCGACGATGTATGAAGGCATGCAAAAAGTTCAAGAAAGATTACCTTAAATTTCCGCCTCTGATGATTGTTGGCACTATCTTTGCATGTATCGTAATTAACCCACAAAAGCGGGTTTGATGATTACGGTATATAGTAAGGAAGCAATATGGGACTTTCCAGTTTAAGTGCGGCACTATCAGGGTTGCGGGTTAGCCAGCAGCAGATAGATATCATTGCTAATAACGTGGCCAATGTAGGCACGGAAGGCTATACTCGGAAAATATTGCCTCAGACATCACAGGTCGTTGATGGGCGTTCGATCGGTACTCTCGGTGGAACAGTCGTGCGTAATGTTGATTTACGTCTTGAACGTGATTTATGGACGCAAGTCAGCGCGGTTAGCTTTTTTGACGTGAAATCCACATATTTAAACCGCGTGGATCAGTTCCACGGCGCGCCGGCTGCGAATGTATCTGTCGCAGGGGAAGTCTCAAAGTTACAAGATGCTTTTGCTGCCTTGGCTAATTCCCCCGATGATCAGTTTTTATTGACCGATGTTGTTGATCAGGCGCAAGACACAGCCAGAAAAATGAATGATTTGGCAGATTATTATTCTGTCCTTCGTAACGATGCGCAAAGCGAAGCCTCCGTTGTTGTGCAGAGCATTAATGACCTGTTGGATCAAATAGCGGATTACAACACTCAGGCCCGCTTTGCCAGAGCCGCAGGCCGCACAACTGCAGCAACAGAAGATGTGCGGGACCAAGCCGTTAACCGTCTTGCTGAATTGATTGATATTACCGTTTTTGCACGAGGCGATGGTGTTTTGGTTGTTCAGACGTTAGAGGGGGTTGAGCTTGCCTCGGAACAAGCGGCCGAGGTGTATTTCAAGCCAACGCCTTTATCTGCATCTGTTTCCTACCCTTTGTCAGCTGCAGGGATTTTTGTTGGTGACCCCACACAAAATGCAAATGCGATCGAGATTACTGAGGCGAATATCGGTGGTAAGCTGGGCGGCTTGATGGAGCTTCGTGACACGATATTCCCGAAGCAAACGGCGCAGCTGGATGAACTTGCGCATAAACTGGCGTTGCGTTTTGAAGCGCAAGGCCTGCGTTTATTCACCGACCAAACCGGTACGATACCCCCTGATACCCCCCCTGATTCGTCAACAGATCCTGTCGTTCCGGTGGAATATATCGGGTTCGCTTCCCATATTCAGGTTAATGAGGCGATCATCCAAGACAAGTCATTATTACAAACAGGGACATATGGTGGCGTATTGCAAAGCGGTGCGAATGATATTATTCGTCGCGTTATTGAATATACATTCGGCGCTACTGAATATCAGATGGCGGTAAACCAAGATGCGGCAACGTCTGTTGATATCCGTGCCGCGGCAACGGGCGGTACGACGTTGCAAGATTGGTTGGGCCTATCCTCTAGCAATAAAATTTCCAGTGGCGTTAGTTTAAGCAATTATGCCAGTATCGCCGATATTGTTACGGCGGGTGGTACAAGTGTTTTTGGATCAGGCGTAACAGAAACAGATACATTTATCCTGCGGTTTGATGATCCTGACTTTGGTGGTGGCCCTTATGATATTGAAATTGATTTAAGGACAGTTGTTTCAACGGGAACAAGCGCAGCGCAAGATTTGATTGACCATATTATTGCAGACCCTGACTGGGCGGGGGCGGTTGCAGATTTTGGCACGGCTGTTTCTATCGGCACAAATGGTGAATTGGTCATCGAAAGTGCGGGTAATATTGAAATTGTGAATAGCGGCGTTGAGCCTATGTCAGATCAGGGCTTTGCTTTCTTAGGCTTGGCTGTTTCTTTGTCCGAGGCTGACGATCCGTATTTTGATGTGAAGGTCGGTAATAATGATGCTGTGCGCATTTCGATTGTGCCAACAGATACGGAAGTGGAACTGCTGGCGAAATTAAATGCGGTGGATGGCTTAGTGGCGCAAATTGACGCTGATGGTTTTCTATCTATGCGTCCAGGCAACAGTTTTACCAATCCGGATTTTGGTGGTGATATCACCATTATTGGCGGCCCTTTTGTCACCAATGGTGCGGCGCTTGGCGGGACAGCGGCAGGCCGCGCATCTTTGGATAACGGGGTTAATATATCGCAATCTTTATTTGGGACATATCAAGTTCTGGGCGGCGGCGCGATTGAAGATCTAACCCCTATTATCGATATTGGATATCAATCGGAAACAGAGGTAGGCAGCGGCGTGTTTGTGACGTTCCGTTCTGAATTATTAGGGCCTTCCGTGAATACAGGCACAGAGATTTCCACGTCCATATCATTGAATGACTATGCGCAAAAAATTATTAACGAGATTTCGCAGGAATTGGCATTGATTAATGCCCGCCGCGCGGATGAAAGGACGTTGCAAAGCTTATTGCATCAGCAATTGCTGGATGATTCAGGCGTGAATATCGATGAAGAACTTGGGAATCTTATTGTTTTGCAAACAGCATATTCTGCATCGGCGCGTGTTATCAGCGTTGTTCAGGAAATTTTTGATGAATTAATAAGTATCGTATAGATCCTGTAAATATTATAAAAGAAGGAGTATGACATGTCAGGCGTATCAACATTAGGGCAAGCTTTAAGGCAAATTGAGCACTTAAATTCCCAGCAAGTATTATTCTCTGAATTATCGGGGCAGTTAGCGACCGGCAAGAAGACGCAATTTTACTCCGGTTTGGGTACGGATGCCCTAACCTCTGTGCGTTCGCGTACTCAAATATCTTCTATTTCCGTGTATAAGGATAATATTACGCGGGCAGATACAACAATATCTCTTACTCTGACGTCGATTTCAGAATTTCAGGAACAATCAAGAAAGTTTTCATCAACTTTGATTGGCCTTGTGCAACAAGGATCGCATCAAACAGGGCAAGATGTTCGCTATGATGATCCTGCAACGCCGGAGATTGAAGATACGATCTTTGGGAATACATCCGCTAATGTTGATGCGGATTTGAAATCGGTCTTTGATCATGCGGAAAACTTATTCGGATTTTTGGGTGAGCTTCTGAACACGAAAGAGGGTGATCGTTATTTATTAGCCGGCGCGGATAGCTCGCAAAAACCGTTCTCGGATACAGGCACGTTGGAGGCCTCTCTCAACACACTTATTGTCAGTTGGAAAGATGGCACAATTACAACGGATGAGTTGATTGCAGATATCACAGATGGAACGGCTTTGGCAGGCAATCCTAATGCGTTAACAGATAGCGTGATTGGCTTTTCTTCTTCTTTAAGCAACGGGACAGCGGGAAATGTCTTTGTGCGTGCGGATGAAACTTCAGAATTTAAATATACTACTCTGGCGAATGAAAATAGCTTAAGGAACATGATGGTGGCACTTGCCGTGATGAAAAACGAGAATTTGCCACCTGTCGTTGATGTTTATGAAAATGGCGTCTATCCGGGAGTAGTGGATGCGAATGGTGCGCCGGGCGTAACAGCGGAAGAACAGCAGGCTAATTTTTATAAACTTTTTGATGCGATGGTGAAGATTGTTTCAGAGTCAATTGATGAGGTTGATCAGATCCGTTTTCGTATGGAAACCGTGCGCGCGCAGATGAATGAGACGAAACAGTCGCATATTAGCCAAGAGAATTTATTGTTAAACACAGTCAGCAGTGTCGAAGATGTCGATATTAACGAGGTTTCTGTGCGGATAATCACATTGAAAACCCAGTTAGAGGCCTCATATAGCGTAACCTCGCTGATCCAAGGGCTTAGCTTGGTGCGGTTCTTATAGGGCTGTTCTTATGCTTGCTGCGTGTAATTTTAGGTATAAAAAGCGACGGGGTTTGTCGCTTTTTTATTTGCCTGTTTATTTATCTGCTTATTTGCCGTCTTCAATGCGCAAATTATAGGATGGTGCCTGTGCCAAAACATGTTTTGGCGGGTTTTTAAGGCCTTTGGAGAAGAGTATATCAATTGCGTTCTTGAAAGTGCCGCTGATGAAGATATCTTTATCCAGCACGTAATTGTCAGACGCGTTCCAAACCAGTTCTATGTTTTCTTTATCACTCCACTGGCGAAGGATTTTCTGTAGATTGGATTTTCGTCCAGCCTCCCATATCTTGATCGTGTCAGATGGCTCCATACGAAAAGATGATGATGGCATGATTTCATCCAGATCCGCAGCTTCTATTGCATTGTCTGTAATGACAGGTGCGTCTAATACGGCAACCTCTTGAATGGTGATTTGTGCCGGTGCTTCCACGGCTTCGGCAACATCCTCAATAATGACTGGCTCAGTTGGCGCGATTTGATTGGGTGCGCTTTCTGTCGGCGTGTCTAATACAACAATTTTTTGCGCAGTCATCTGCTCCAGAGCCGCTTTAGTATAATCAATAGTGTTTGATGTATCAGTTGGCGTTGCCTCTGTGCTTAAGATTGCTACTTCATTTTTTTTTTCTTCCAAAAGCGTCGCGGCTTTCGGTTGCTCAGTAATAACAGGTTGTTCTGCTTCTATCTCACCGGGGTCTTGTATGCTGTTTCGCTTAATTGAAATATTATCATCTGCGTTGTCTACTTTTAATATCGGCTCTAAAGGCTCGAGAATATCTTCGACGGTCTCTGCTTCTTTGGCTGTCTCGATAATATCAATCGGCTCTGCTTGTGCAGTGTCTTCTGCGTGGGCGGCCTTAGCTTCAGTTGCCGTTGCATCGGTAGCATCTTGCAAAGCGTTGTTTTTGATATTTTGTGCAGGCGTAGAGATTGCCGCACTTTGCGCATGATTTGCGCCGACATCTTCAATAACGATCATTTCGCTTGCTTTACTTTCTTCTATTGCGGGCATTTCCGCTACAGCGTCTTCTTGTTCGGCGGCGATCACATCGTCTATCGTGTCTTCAACTGACATGCTGGCTTCTTCTGAAGGTGGTGTCTCTTCTGCGATGGGCTTTTCTGCAACAGGCACGGCGGCCTCCACGGAACGTAGCAGTAGTTTTTTGTTTTCTAGTGTGAATGCGACATTCAAAGGCGCAAGCGCGGCAGTTAGAACACTGTTCCACGGCTGTCCACCTGTCCAGGAAATGATCGCTCCGGGGTTTACACCTTTCCCAAAAGAAAAAGCATATTGAGCCGGTACAATTTGTCGTAGAGCAAGTGCCAAAGGCATGTCATTGCCAAAGCCTTCGATCACATCGAATGTTTCTGTTTCATTCCAGAAAATTTCTTCTTGTGCTGCTGCTTGTGTTTTTGTTGCCGTGATGTTCACGTCCTCTGCGGTTAGGTCGCCCAGATCTTTGTCTGAATCAGCAGGCAGAACAACAGGTGTTTCCGTTTGCGATGTTTTTTCCGCGCCCTCTTTCAATGGATAAGGGTTGATGGATAATGATGTTGATTGTTGTGGCGCCGGAGTTACGTCTTCCATGACGTCTTCTTTAACTTCGACCGCGACGTCAACTTCTGTGGCTGTTTCAACCATTTTAGGCATGTCTTCAACAGGTGTTTCTGTTGTAATAACTTCAATTTCATCTTCTAATTCGATTGTAATTGTTTCTTCTACGGGCTTGTTGTCATTAAGCTCGCCCATATCAATTGCGTTTTCTATTGCCTCATCGACTTTTTTGTCCATTTCCATGTCATCATCCAAAACTTTGATTTGAATGGCAGGCTCTGCAGTGTCTTCAGGCATTTCCATTTCAGGTAGTGGCTCAGATAGAACAGGTTGCGGTGGAGTAGGCTCCAATGATTCTAATGTTTCTAATGGAAGAGGAGCTGGTATTGTTTCTTCAGGTGGTGTCCATTCAAAGCCGGCAAACGCAGGTGTTGGTAAGCAAACAGCCATAGCCATAACAGGCAAGCAAGCAGAGAGTAGCAAGTGATTATACTTTGAAGACATGTCTTTTGTTCCTAAACATCATTAGAGAATTATACGCAAAAGGTCGTAAATTCTTTTAAAAGGAAATACAATTATCCCTATCGGTGAGAGAATATCTCCTAAATGCTTATAATTCAAGCATTAAGTCAGCTTCATCCGTATAAAAAACAACGGGTTAATTATCCGTAATCTATGAATTTATGGGCATTGACGCCAATTTGACCTGGACGCTCTCGTCCCAAAAACCAACAGCGCAAAGCACGCAAAGCGGAGGGGAATGTCAGGCCTTTATTTTCAAGGAACTTAAAGGTGTAGAAGACCATAAATGACAGGATGATTGTGGACCATCTCAGATAGACAAGCCAAACAGGAACAAGGAATGCAACGCGTGCATCAAATCCCATAAAACGTATGGTGCGCATAGTGTCGCGCCAGTGCCAATTCATCTTGGCTTCCATATTCTCGAGCTCTTTCACCGCATCATCCTTTCATGTTTAATATGATTAAAAAATTTACTTAACTATTCTACAAAATAAAATTTAAATTAGACTTAATTAATTTTACGATCCAGTACTTGATGAAAGCAATAAATAGGCACGTCTGTCAATAGTGCCTTCTTCAAAAGCCATTGCAGCAGATTTTTCCATGCTTCGACCATACTGGGGAAGCATTCTGTGTATTTCATTTGACCATTTTGTAAAATGCATATCCATGAGTTTTTCTCTGACTTCATCAGGAAACTTCATCCACTCACGCACACCGCAACGGCCACCACCAATGCGCGTGACCAAGGCCTGTGTCACGATTAGTCGCAGTGTTTCAATCAAAGCGATGGCGCGCTCTTCGCGTTCATTCATTTCATAGGTGGACAGCATACGTTGCACTGTGTTTGCGACGCCCAATGTGTGTGTGGTTGTGTAAACAGCATGGCCGGTTTGCGCGGCTTCTATCGAGGCATTAATTGTTTCGCGGTCACGCGCTTCACCAACCAGAATAACTTCCGGTTTCCGGCGCAAGGCGTTTCTGATGCCGTGCGCGAAATTCGGCAAATGACGTGGAATTTCTGTTTGGGCAACCAAAGAGCGCGGACTGTTGATTGTGTCATACACATATTCAATCGGTGATTCGTAGGTCAGCATTTTACCACAGCCACGCGGACGCTCTAAAAGCATACGGTTTCCGGCGGCGAGTAATGTACTTTTCCCTGACCCTGTTGGCCCTGTTATGACGACCAGCCCTTGGCGCGGTGCCCATGCATCGCGGATTTCCTGTTCAATGGAGAGATCATCCATCGTTGGTGGTTCGCTGGGCAGGGTACGCATTGTAATCTGCGCGCCGTCTCGGCCTTTGGATAGGATAGCGGTAATATTGACACGAAAACGAATTCTGGTATAGCGATCAGGGCGAATTTCATAGGATATGTCGAGGTCTTTTGCGGAGGCTAAGCGTGCTTGCGCTTCTGCGCCATAGATTTTTTCAAGAAAGACGGCCATATCTGCGGCATCAATAGCGCGGAATGTGCCAGGATAAAGCTCACCTGCAATATCATTATATACAGGGCGTTCGCTCTGTATTGTAATATCTGATGAGTTTTGCTTCACACACCACAATAGAAATTGATCGACATGCTCTGCGTTAAATCTTTGGGGTTCGTCAGGCCAAGTGAGAGCGTGGTCATCCTCGGCCTTAACAAGGCTTACCGGCTTGCGGGCTTCCATGTTTCAGCTCCAGTCATAAGCTCGGGGACACCTGTAATTTGAACAGCGCGATCGCCAATGCGCATTTCATCGCCGCCGCCTGTAATGCCGCGGTCAACTTGAAGTGCATAAGGTGGAGAGATCATACCTTGAGCCAACAACATCCGGTAACGAATCATGCCTCGGAAGTCAGATTCCAAGCGCGCTAGATCGCTTGCGAAGATATCGTTTGCTTGTTGCCATCCGAATCCCCAGCCTTTTTCGACATACTCGACCCATAATTCACGCTCCTGATCAGTTTGAGGAACAAGAATATCTGGCGGAGGCATAACCTTGCCCCATTCGCGCTCAAGGTATATGTGCCATGTTCTTGGCGCAGATACGATGCGGGCATTACGGATGATATTATATATTTTGTCTGAAACGGCGGCTGTTTGCCCATCAATATCGATAAGCATAGAATTCATTGATTCTGTCACAATAGGTGGCTCAATCAAAAGGCCGGATGGTGCAGATACCAAAAGCTGGCTAAAATTAAATATTCTATTGAGGTAGCGTTTGCGCAGGTCAAGCTCTTGTCTGATTTCATATGTGCGTTTTGCTAGTCCACCGCGGGCACCGAAGGATATTGCAGCCTCTTTCAGGGCTTCTGCTCTGATATCAAAGGGCAAGTCTTCATTTTGGGTAGTCTCGTCGACAGCTTCATAAGCAAAGATATCTTCGAGTTCAATTGGACGCTCTTCAGCCGTCGTGATTGGCTCTTCCTTATCGACAGGAAGAACTGCGTGTGCTGTGTTTGGCGTAATAAACGCGCCGGACGCAGCAATAATAGCACAAAGGCTTGTTGTTAAAAGAAAACGCATATTAAAAAACCTTTCTAACCGCCAATTCCTGAGTTAGGTGCGTAATAGATTTCTACCATACGTGTTTGCGCATCAACTTTGATGTCACCGCGCATACCGAGTTGCAATCCTATATCGCGTAGAACATCGACAACACGTGTATTTTCTGCATCAATTGAAACGACAGCGGAAATTGCTGGTTCAGCGCCAAGAACAAGGAAGCCATATCCAGCTCTATCCGCAAGTGTTTTTGCGATTGGCTCAATCGGGCCGACCCAGTTCACTGTAATCGTCCGGCGTAATTCTGCGGGCACATCACCAATCGGCGACATCGCAGCGGCTGGCGTTCTTGCTTTCTCTACTGCGGCAAGTGTCTCAAGCGCGGCAGATGCACGATCGGCAGATTCCGCAAGCATTGCCGAAACCGTATCCGGTGAAGCAACAATTTGTGGGCTACCACTGCTAAATTTTGGAGAAGAATTTGTACACCCAGACGTAAATGTGAGGCCGAACAACAAAGGCAAGATAAGAAAGTTACGATACATATTTAAAAACCCTAATACTAAAGACAAGTTAGTCTATTGGAAATACTAGACAAAATCGTAACGCAAATCAAGAATAACCGACATTATTATGTATGTTTTTTTATGTTTTTTTCAAAAGCTTATAATATATACGACCTGTTTTGTTATTAAATATTCTGCCAATGCAAGTCTGAGCTTGCGCTATAAAGATTACCTATCTGTTTTTAGCAGTCCATTTTTTTTCATCAAGTTTAAGACTCGTTTTTTGTATTTTTTGCCATATTTTGGTGTTCTGGAGTGATAATGCTCCAATGCTTTTGATAAACTGTGGGTCTCATTGAGGTGTCCACGCAAGATCCATGCGGCAACACCGACGTTTGTGCAGGCGTCATCACGTATCCATTGATGCGCAGTATCGGAACTCACACCCCATTTTTTGGCAAGCTCGGGTAGCCATATTGTATTAATCTGCATTGGCCCTAAATCAAACGAGCCATTCGTATTTTTGACTTGTTGCCCTACCTTGCCACCTTCTGCTTGATAAATGCCGGCAAGCACCGCAGGCGGAACGTCATGTGTTTGGGCGGCGAGCATCATGCAAGCGGCGAGTATCTTTGTTGCGGCCAATAGTCTTATCCTAAGATGTTTGCTTATAAACTATACGATATGGATAGAAGCATAATTATATTAAGTCGTCACTTTTTTTTATAAAAAGTCATGGGCGTATATGTTTCTTCTTCTGCTTCGGGCTCTACTATGTCATTCAGCGCTTCGGCGTCTTCAAATAATGCGGTGAAGTTTGCAGATATGTCTGTAAGCGAGGCCTCTTGTGCTAAACCAAAGAGCAGGGATACTCGATGTTCGAAGAGCGCCCAGATGTTTTCAATTTGCTGTGTGCTGTCTTGGGTGTCCGGCGCTGCGCTGCTTAATGCAGTTATCCTATCAATTTCCTGCATATGACATGATGCGTAAAGTTCCACTAATGTTTCAAGGATAGAAAGTTCAGCAGATTTTCTGTCCGTATCGTTAAGTGTGTCGCCTAAAAGGTTGGAACGTATCTGCGTTGTGCGCGCATTTAGCCTTTCCGAGACGTTTTGTATCATTCTGGATTCGTTTAGTCCGAACGAAAATCTGGCCACTGCATTTATAAGAGGCAAAAACACACTTATATATGTAAGGTCAGTTGTGTGTCTGGGAGAGACGGATGATTTCTTTTTATTTTCAGGGTATGCCTCCGTAAGACTTATTATAGGTGCGTAGTCCTCCGAGAAGGCAAGTAAGGCGTTAATCGCGCCCATAAAGCGCTTTAAGTCCTGATCTGTTGGTGGTGTTTTTGTTCTTTCATAATGCGCAGCGATGATCTTACTGGAAAGCGACGTAAGTATAAGGTGGAGTTCTGAATTGTGTGTGGCCAGCTCATTTATATCAAGCGCGTCTTTAATGTAGTCATTGCTTTGCACTGTTTGTGCAAGCATCTTTGTCATCTCTGCGGCGATTGCTTCTTCGTCATGATTGGGGCCGTATTTTATAATAGCGCGGATTAAAGGTAAGCCGACATCATGCATGATAGAGGATAAAAATGTAGAACGTTCCATACTCAACCTATGAGAAGAGCAACGGGTAGTGTGTTATAGCGTCTGCCTGTTGCTCTTTTAATTTAAGTTTCTAAGTTCGTGCACCAAGATCATTTATAAGGGCTTCGATATCTTTAACCTTGCCGCGAATGATTTTGACTTTTTTGTCTTTACCGCGATAAACGATAAGAGGCGTAACGCTAAGTTTCCATGACTGCATGATGGATAAATTTCTTTGAACGCCTTGTTGGTTGATTTCCTGTTTTGCGGGAAGTGCTGTTCTGTCTCCTTCCATGTGACGCCACCATACTTGCGCTGGTGCCGGCGTTGCCAAAAGGAAGGCGGCTTGTGCGCGTGTTTCTTCTTTAAAGCCCACGGGAATAAGTCTGACTTGAACGCGCCCCGCATCGATTTGCGGTTTCATTGTGCTCATCATTGCGTGACAATGCCCGCATTGTGGATCAATAAAGCTGTAAAATACAGGCGTGCCTGCTTGGCCTACCGGAATCCAGTTACTGTTTTCAATGTCCCAGTACAGCTGCTCTGAAGGCGTTTTGAATTCATATTTTTTGGCTGTTGTTGCATTAGTGATTTTGCCCGGTGCATCAGCGGCAAGTGTATCAAGCAATGCTCCACCACTTTGTGCGCGTAGGCGGCTAACTTGCTGGATTGTAATGGCCTGGCCTTTTTCATTAAAAAGAATACCGGATATGAAACCACCACTATTTGGTAGAACGTAGAAATATTGCTCTTGGCCATTCTTAATAGCAACCCAACCCTCGACACCAAAATCTTTACCAAGGAAGCGCACTTGCGCGCCTTCATCCATAAGGTTTTTGATTGGTGTGGGCAATTCCGGTAACAGCGTATTATCCTGCGCGATGGAAGCGGTAGAGCCCATCATTGTGCAAGCAGCAATAAGCGTTAATAGCGTTTTTTTCATGGGATTGTTCTGTGTCATCGGGACAGGAGCCTTTCATCAATCAATCATTGTTCATTCGCAAGATAACGATAATCTGTTCTTAAGTACAATTTTTTTTTCGAATCTCTTGAGTTTTGCTGAATTTCAGCCATATTTTAAATATTATCCACAGCGATAAAGGGTGGTTCTCTTCAAAAACTGCTTTATATTTATTTTTCGCTATGGTAAAGCGTTGCGGATGAATGTCGGGACTAGTAATATGTTTCTTCGTTCGTTATAAGATTAAAACAAGTTTTAAAAAGGTAAGGAATTAACATGAGTGATATCGCTGATCGCGTCAAAAAAATCGTTGTAGAACATTTAGGCGTAGAAGACGACAAAGTTGTTGAAGCAGCAAGCTTCATCGATGATTTGGGTGCAGACTCTCTGGACACAGTTGAGTTGGTAATGGCATTTGAAGAGGAATTCAGTATTGATATCCCTGACGATGCAGCCAAAGACATCCAGACTGTTGGTGATGCTGTAAGCTTCATCGGAAAAAATTCTGGTGAATAAGTTTAGAGCGCTTTAGTGCATGCTTTAATATAAATATAAATTTCAGCCCGCTTGCGGGCTGTGATGCTTTTTAGAGTAATAAATTAAAAATATATAGGATTGAAATATGAGACGTGTTGTTGTGACCGGAATGGGTATGGTTTCCCCGCTTGGATATGGGGTTGAACATAATTGGAGTGAAATTACCAATGGGAAAAGCGGTATCAGAAAAATCGAGCATTTTGATGTATCTGATATTACCTCTCGTATTGCAGGGATTATTCCGAAGACAACAGATGAAAATCCGAAAAATGGCGAATTTAATGCCAATCTTTATTTACATCCGAAAGAGCAACGTAAGGTCGATATTTTCATTACTTACGGTATTGCCGCTGCGCAAGAAGCAATTGAAGATGCCGGATGGGCACCAACAGAAGAAGAAGATTTAAACCGCACAGGCGTTTTGATCGGTTCGGGCATTGGCGGTCTTGATGAAATTCACAAGACGGCAACTATATTGAATGAACGCGGCCCACGCCGTATTTCTCCATTCTTTGTGCCTGCCTCCTTGATTAACCTGACCTCTGGTCATGTATCGATTAAATATGGTTTCCGCGGGCCTAATTTGTCTGCTGTGACGGCCTGTGCAACAGGAACGCACGCTATTGGTGATGCGGCGCGTTTAATCGCACTGGATGATGCTGATGTGATGATTGCAGGCGGCGCAGAGGGCGCGGTTTGTCGTCTTGGCTTGGCTGGCTTTGCTGCTGCCAGAGCGTTAACCACAGGCTATAATGATCGCCCGAGCGAGGCTTCACGCCCGTGGGATCGCGATCGTGATGGTTTTGTCATTGGTGAGGGCGCAGGTATTCTCGTTTTGGAAGAATATGAACACGCCAAAGCGCGCGGCGCGAAAATTTATGGTGAAGTGGTTGGCTATGGCTTATCCGGTGATGCCCATCATATTACTTCACCTGCCCCTGATGGAAATGGCGGCTACCGTGCAATGGAAGCGGCGCTAAAACGTGCCAAGCTGAACCCTGAAGATGTTGATTATATCAATGCCCACGGAACATCTACGCCCATGGGTGATGGCATTGAATTCGGCGCGGTGAAACGTATGTTTGCCAATGCATTAGACAGTGTTTCCATGTCGTCAACCAAATCCGCAATCGGGCATTTGCTTGGTGCGGCGGGCGCGGTTGAGGCGATTTATGGTTTGAAAGCCATGCAAACGGGTGTTATTCCGCCAACGCTTAATCTTGATAATCCATCTGATGATTGTCAGGGTATGGATTTAGTGCCGAAAGTGGCCAAAGAGAAAAAGGTGGATACGGTTCTATCCAATTCCTTTGGTTTTGGTGGCACGAATGCGTCTCTTATCTTCAGCAAAGTATAGGCCACGGTTTACGGGATGAAGCTGTTTTTTAAAATCATATTAGGCGGATTTGTTCTGTTATCGACGGTTGTGTTGCTTGGCGTGGCTGGTGGCTCTTGGTGGGCGTATCAAAAATTTAACACGTCTAATACGGTGGAAACCCCTGTCACCATCATTGTGCCGCGTGGCGCGAATATTGGCGGCGTTGCGGATATCTTGCTTGATGAAGGCTTAATCGATTCGCCCATGATTTTCACCTATGGCGGCAGGCTGACGGAACAAGCCAGTAAACTTAAAGCCGGAGAATATGAAATTCAGCCGCGCCTTTCGATGAAGCAAATCCTAGACGTGCTAGAAAAAGGCAAAACCGTGCAGCGTAATGTCACGATTCGCGAAGGCTTAACCAGCCATGAGATTGTTAACTTGTTAATGAAAACATCTGAATTAAAGACCGTGCGCATTGAGCCTCTGGCCGAAGGCAGCCTGTTGCCCGAGACTTATAGCTATTCCAAAGGCGAAACCATAGCGGATGTTATCGGGCGCATGGAAACCGCGATGCAAAAGGCTTTGGATGAAGCATGGGCAGCGCGCAGCCCTGACCTGCCCCTAAAGACAAAGGAAGAGGCACTGGTTCTGGCCTCTATCATCGAAAAAGAAACCGCCATCGGGCTGGAGCATCGAAAAGTTGCGGGCGTGTTTATCAATCGCCTGCGCAAGGGCATGTTGTTACAGACCGACCCGACAGTGATTTATGCGCTGACCAAGGGCAAGCCTAAGAATGAGGGCAAGGGGCCGCTGGGGCGACGCTTATTGCTGAAGGATTTGAAGGTCGATTCGCCGTATAATACCTATAAATACGCTGGTCTTCCACCGGGGCCCATTACAAATCCGGGGCGCGCGGCGATTGAAGCGGCACTAAACCCCGAAGAACATCGCTATATCTATTTCGTCGCTGACGGCAGTGGCGGCCATGCCTTTGCCAGAACCTTATCCGAGCATAATAATAATGTCGCGAAGTGGCGTAAAATCCGTAAAAATAAATAGGGCTACGCCTTGTTAAGCCACAGTTGCAGCAAGAACGTTGCGCTGCTCAAGAATAAAAATCCGAAGATAACAGGCAACGGCGTGCCACTGTAAAGCTGGCCGATAATCGTACCCAAAGCAAGAGACAGCGCAGACGATATAACGCCGATGGTCGCCGATGCAACGCCCGCGATATGTCCCATAGGCTCCATCGCGATGGCGTTTAAATTGCCGAATAAAAGCCCGAGGAAAAAGAATGTGGTCATGGCGTAGGTCACGAACTGCCAGAGCGGTACTTGCTGCGCACTGGTTAAAAAGAGCGCCGTGAATATCCCTGATATCACAATCATAGCCATCAAAGAATAATGGCAAATCTGGTGCATGCCGATGCGCTTCACGAGATGAGAGTTTAATAAGGATGCAACACCCAAAGACAAGGCAATCACCCCGAAATACAGAGGAAACATATCTGCCGCGTCATAATATTCCTGAAAAATCTGCTGCGCGGAGGTTAAATACCCAATCAACATCGCAAAAATAAGCCCCGTACAAATCGTATAGCCAAAGGTTATTTTATGTTTGATAACCTCGCGAACACCGTGCTTAATCGTCGTTAAATTAAAGGGCAGGCGTTTTTCTTGCGGCAATGTCTCGGGCAACCTGAAATAAACCCAGACCATAATAACCAGCGCAACACAAAGCAACACGGCAAAGATCATTCGCCAGTTGGAAACCATGAGGATGGCTTGCCCCAATGTCGGGGCGATGGCAGGTACAAGAATAAAGATCGACATGATAAAGGACATAACCCGCGCCATATCCCGCCCTTTATATTTATCGCGAATCATTGCGGTGCTGATAACGCGCGGCGCGGCAACGCCCAGCCCTTGCAGCAATCGCCCTATCAGCATGACGGAAAAATTCTGCGCGAGCAGGCTGATGATACTGCCGCAGATAAAGATGGTGATGCCGATATAGATGGAGTGCTTGCGCCCGAAACTGTCGGACATCGGGCCGTAAAACATTTGTCCGAAGGTGAAGCCCAGAAATAAAAACCCCACAATATATTGCTTGGTATTATCACCCGTAGCGCCCAAGTCCGTGCCGATTAAGGGCAGAGCAGGTAGTATCGTATCAATGGATAATGCCGTCAGCGAAATCAGCAACGCCATAAGCGCGACAAATTCCCTGAATGATGTTTCTTGAATCTCCTTTGACATGTGTGCCTTATATCGTATTGGGCGGGCTTTGCCTACTCTGTGTTGATGGTGCGCACATTAAATCATCAAACAACTGTTGTTTTTTCATTGGTTTGTTTGTATGAATGCGTGATGACATCTCTTAAAATTACAAAATTATCAAATGGTTTGCGCGTTGTAACAGATAGTGTGGCATCGGTCGAAAGCGTCGCTGTCGGCGTTTGGATCGGTGTTGGGACACGCAATGAAGATTTAATCCATAACGGCACGGCGCATATGGTTGAACATATGCTGTTCAAAGGCACGAAGACGCGTAACGCGTTGGAAATCGCGAAAGTGATCGAAAATGTCGGCGGGCATATTAATGCCTATACCAGCCGTGAACTCACCAGCTATCACATTCATTTATTGAAGGATGATTTGCCGCTGGCCTTGGATGTGCTGTCAGACATCGTGCAGCATTCAACAATGCCCGAGGACGAGGTAGAGCGCGAGCGCAATGTTATCTTGCAGGAAATTGGCATGTGTCATGATACGCCTGATGATATTGTCTTTGATAATTATTTCGAAACTGCCTATCCGAAGCAATCGTTCGGCGCGCCTATTCTGGGGACAAATCAGATTATCGAGGGCATGAGCCGCGAAACTTTGATGGATTTCACGAAACAACTTTATACGCCCTCACGCATGGTTATATGTGCCAGCGGGAATATTGACCACGATAGATTTATTCAGCAGGTTGAAGATAAATTTAACGCTCTGCCCGATGATCAGGAACAGGCGAAAACTCCGACAAGCTATAAGGGTGGCGAGCATAGAGAATCTCGCGATCTGGAACAAAGCCACGTTATTCTGGGCTTTAATGGCGTGTCGCGCGTTAGTGATGATTATTACGCCGCGCAGACTTTGGCGACGTTGATGGGCGGGGGGATGTCTTCACGCTTATTTCAAGAGGTGCGCGAGAAACGCGGTCTTGTTTATTCGATCTACAGTTTCCATTCCGCACATTCTGATGGCGGCCAGTTCGGAATTTACGCAGGGACGGGGCCGGATAAATTGCCCGAATTAATTCCTGTGATTTGTGATGAAGTGAAGAAAATCGGCTCGACCATTACACAAGGAGAGCTTTCCCGCGCTAAAGCGCAGCTTCGCTCCTCCATCCTGATTGCCCGCGAATCGATGATGAGCCGCGCCGATCAAAATGCCAAGGCGATTTTATTGCGTGGCTCTATCCGTTCCCCCGAGGACATAATAGAGCGCATTGATGCGGTGAATATCAAGGCCTTGGAAAAAGTGGCGGAGACGATATTTACCTCCGCACCGACGCTTGCCGCGCTGGGGCCATTAGGGGCTTTGGAAAGTTTTGATAAAATTAAAGAGCGTTTAGCGAATTAATTAAGCATTGCCCGCAACGCTGGAAAGCATGCCCGGATCAATGCCAAGCTTACCGACGGCGCGTGTCCATTTATCTTCTGGTGCGCCTTCGAAAATAAGCTCAGGATCAGGATCAACCACCAGCCATGCATTTTGCTGTATTTCTATATCGAGTTGCCCCGCGTCCCATCCGGCATATCCTAAAATAAAGAGTAGGTCGTCTGGTCCTTGTCCGCAGGCAACGTCTTTTAAGGCATCCACTGTTCCGGTCACGCCATAGGTCTCGCCGACGCTCATCGTATCATCGCGCATGAAATCAGAGGAATGCAGAAGAAAGCCGCGCGCGGATTCAACAGGTCCACCGCACATAACAGGTAAATCCATCGCTTCGAAATTAACTTTGATATCGGATTCGAATTTGAGTTGCTTAATCAGGTCGGTAAATTCAACGCCTTGCATGGAGTGATTAATAACCAGACCCATCGCGCCCTCTTCATCATGTGCGCAAACAAAAATCACTGCGCGGTGAAAACGCGGATCACCCATTTCCGGCATAGCAATCAGAAGTTTTCCTGCCAGATAATGATCTTGTGTCGCGTTTGCCATGCTGTGAGTCTCTCAATCTTTGTTTGTAACAGGACTATCCTCACATAAAAAGACGAAAGAAATCAAACTTTATATGCATTATGTATTCTTAGGTTTCACCATAGACGTGCACTGTTTGGTCAACAATAGAGTGGATGTTGAATTGATCTTCGGCGCGTTTGCGGCTTTGTATTTCCATGGCGCGGCGTTCCTTGGTGTGACTTAAGATGTGTTCCATAGCCTGCGCGGTGGCGTGAACATCCTTAACGGGGACAAGTAAACCGTTCACTTCGTGTTCAACCGCTTCACGGCAGCCTGCATGATTTGTGGTGACGATGGCACGACCCGCGGCGCAAGCCTCTAAAAGAACGCGTGGGATACCTTCACCATAATAAGAAGGGTAAACAATCAAGCTCGCTTGGGCAAGCAGCGCAGGCATATCACTAACTCGTCCCAGCCATTCCACTGCGCCGTCACTGACCATCTCTAACATTTGTGCGCGGGATATCGCCTTTGGGTTATGCTTGGTTTCACCGCCTGCAATTTGGAAATGCGCATTAACGCCGCGTGCTTTTAAAATGCGGGCAGCCTCGATGAAAATCGCGACACCCTTTTCATGCACCAATCGGGTTGGCATTAAGACAATGGGAGTTTCTGAATCATTATGTGTTGGTGTAAATTTATCCAGATAAACACCCGATCCGCGGATTAAAATAGAATGCTCTGCGCGTGCGTATTTCTTGTCGATCATTAAATCCAGATCATCGGCATTTTGAAAAATCAGCGTTGTGTTAGGGCGTTTTAATGTAAAAGTCAGCAAAGGGCGCAATATAAAGCGCAATACTGTGGATTTTGGATCATCACTGCGAAAAAGATAGCCTAATCCCGCCAAAGTATAGATTTTTCGTATATTTGTAAGGAAAATGGAGGCAATACCTGTCATAAAACCGTATTTCAAGGTAACTGCGTGAATGATATCGGGTTTTTCTTGCTTAATCAGTGCATTTATATCCCGAACGATCTGCAGGGATGATACTATCCCGAAGCGATTGCCCGATTTCTTGAGGGGGATGATTTTGAATTCCGGCGCTCGCTTCGCAGCGTCTTCATCGCCGTTCATCAGGCCAATGATAATTTCAAACCCTTTATCACGCGCACCATGAGCAACAGCCATGCGGCTGTCCCAATCTCCGGATTCAAAAATATATAGTATCTTTGTCATGTCTCTATCCAATGTTTGTGCCATGCCTGAAACATTAAAATCGTCCATAGTTTTTGTGCGTGATTGCCGCGGCCTTTTTGATGCTCGTCCCATAAAGTGCGGACGGCTTGATAATCCAGAAAGCCTTGCTTGCGGAGTTTGGTTTCATTGAGTAAATCATTCGCCCAGTCTTTCAAATCACCGCGCAGCCAAGCCGCAATCGGAACGTTGAACCCTTGCTTCGGGCGGTCAAATAACTCATCGGGGACATGATTTTTTAGCACTTGCCGCAACAACCATTTCCCCTGCCCATCACGGATTTTAACATCCATGGGCAATCGCCAGACATAATCATAAATCCGAATATCAAGAAGAGGTGCGCGTGCCTCTAGACTCACCGCCATACTGGCGCGATCGACTTTGGTTAGAATATCACCGTTGAGATAGGATAGCGTATCCCAATACATCATGCTTTCGGCAAAGTCTAACTCTTCGATTTGCAGGGCGGGATCAACCAGAGGGATTACGGTTTCCTTACCATCTTGCACAAAGGTCTTGGGCGTTTTCCAATGACTGACCAGACTTAAATACACATCACTTTCATAGTCTTTTTCCAATATATCGGCGAATTTATGCATGTGTGCGCCAAATTGCGGATGCGAGGGGCGTAGCTTATCCAAAAAGGATAGCGGTATGGATGTGATCATTTGTGCGAAAGGTTTGCGCAGGTTTGCAGGGATATTATTCACCGTGTTCCATGCTTTGGGCGCAGAGATATGGCGGTTATATCCACCCAGCATTTCATCGCCACCATCCCCCGATAGGGCAACCGTAACACTTTCACGGGCAAATTTAGAAACCAGATAAGTGGGAATTGCAGAGGTGTCGGCGAAGGGTTCGTCAAACATCACGGGTAAATCCTCCACCACGTCCAGCGCGTCCTTTGCATTGACGTAGAGCTCGTGGTGATCGGTGCCGAGATGTTCGGCCACGTTCTTCGCATATTCGGCCTCGTTAAAGCCCGCCTCTTCAAAGCCGATGGAATAGGTTTTGACGGGGCTGGAGGCATTCTTTTGCATCAGCGCAACGATGGTAGAACTATCAATACCCCCTGATAAAAATGCGCCGAGCGGGACATCGGAAACCATGCGTTCCTGCACGCACGTGGTGAGTAAGTCTTCGAATTCACTGACTACATTATCTGTGTTTTCTATCGGATTTTCACGCGCCGCGATCAGGGCGTCTTTATGGCTCCAATAGCTTTCAATGAAGGGGTTCAAATCCTGTCCACCGCGCAGCATCCGCATATCCAGAGCTATCATACTGCCCGCAGGTAATTGCCAAACTTGTTGGTAAATACATAGAGGCGCAGGGACATACCCAAAGCGCATGTAGGATGTTAGGGATGTGCGATCGACATCACGTCGGAAATCAGGATGGGCGCACAGTGCTTTAAGTTCCGAACCGAAAACAAGAGTAGAGCCTGCCCAACCGACATAAAGCGGTTTCTTGCCCATACGATCACGCGCTAGATAAAGTGCTTTGGCTTTGCGATCCCAAAGGGCGAAAGCAAACATACCGTTAATTTTCGCCAGTGTCTCTTCAACGCCCCAATTCTCGATGGCATGAAGCAGTACTTCGGTATCACTCTTACCGCGAAAGGTGAGTTTAAAGTCTGCTTTAAGCTCTGCGCGCAAGGATTTGAAATTATATATCTCGCCATTATAGACAATCATATAACGCCCCGATGCGGATTCCATCGGTTGATGCCCTGAGGGAGATAAATCGAGAATGGAGAGCCTGCGATGCCCCAAAGCCAAGGGCATATCGGGGTCTTGCCAGACATCACCACTATCAGGGCCACGCACTCTAATCGCTTCGTTCATGCGTTGCACGGTATGATGCAAGGCAGAGCGATCGGGTCTGGGATCAAATGTATAAAGACCAGTTAGTCCGCACATCGTTGTTTTCCATTTTACTTATTGACCCGCTATTGATAAAGCATATAAACAATTATCGAAAGAGTGAAATGTGCAGATGAATATAGAGATTTTTGTATCCCCCGAAGGGCATGCGGTTTTAACATGCCACGGTGAATTCGAAAAAGAGATTGATCAGATTGTTCTGGATGGGCAAACAGGCACTGTGACCTTTACATTTAAGCCGGATTTTGAAGAGTGGGAACCTAATTGTGTTATCCATGAAGAAATTTGCAATAAGCTGCGAAATCAATTATTCTGTGCTATAGGTTATTTTAAGGATAACAAATTAATTGCGAGCGAGTATGTAAGATTTACATGCCGCATGCCGTAAAATATAAATGATAAAATAAAAACTAAAGGGTGATATTTATGTCTGTAACAGCATTACTACCGGAAGATCCAACGATATCTATTGTTGGAACAGTGAAAAACACAGAGACAATGGTTCAAACTGTGAATGATGGCACAATTGCAAGTCTTGAGGGTGCATCCAGACAAGAAGCAGATATCAGCTCAACCGCGGCAATACTTGCTGAAGAACATATGGTTGCGCAAGTAACGGAAGAGGGTTTGGCCTCTGTCAGTGAGACCGAGACTTCTTTTAAAGAACATGATTCTGCGGCGCAAGCGCACCATGTCTTAGGCCATAGTGCAGCAGCCACCGCAGATGAGTCCGGCGCAAAAGCCGTTCATTTGGAGCATATCGCAGAAATTCAAATTGCCGTTGCGGAAGTTGAGACACGCAAAGTTATGGGCACGAAAGAAATAGAAAACCGCACAACCGCAGGCGTTCAGGAAGAAATGAAAGCAACCGGCGCAGTGTTTGATGAAGAAGCAAGAAAAGCAGCAGGCGCAGCGCAAGATTTAGAATCTGAATTAGCCGCCAGCGCAGAAGTGACAACCGAAGCGCCAAAACTTGGCTAATTAATCCTTAGAAAAATAATGTCAGAACGCCCGTATATCCATAAAGACGGGCGTTATTGATTTCACCACCCGCATAAAATCCGGTGAGCGGAATATCCCCTATAATATCCTTGATTAAATGCATCTCGTCTTCGGAGTTGGATGTCTTTTCAGAAAATCCGCGTGCGACGCAGGAAACATATAGAGCGGCCTTGGGTTCAAAGCTTCCGCGCTCTGCCTGAACACGTTTGCGCAAAGCCACTAATGTTCGTGATAAATCGGCGGCGACGCTTTTCTCGTCACGTTCAACAAATGTGATATGCGCGCCCGTTGTTACATTTTCGGAAATAGAGATTGAGCCTTCATCCGGATCAATGCCTGTGATGTTCCGCACCATATAGTCTTTTTGGTCGGATTGAGAAAAGGGCAGGGCGACATGGACTTGCCCTTTGAACAGGCTTTTAAATTCTTTCGGGATATAGTCGCTGGCCTCCATAGATTTTAAATCACCGATAAAGTCATCGGGATCTTTACCCAGTTTTTTGGCAGCCAGAATGCGCAAATCATCTTGAAACACATCAAGCGCGCGTCTGTCATCCAGCTCTAAAATTGTAAATTCATCAGATTTTGTGATGGTGTGAAGGGCGCTGATTGGTGCACAGCCTTGAGAAAGGGTTGTGGAAACAGGCACGTTGTCGGCAAAGAAAACACCGCTGACTGCGTTGTGACGCACGCCATTTGCAATTTGGTAATGTTTTGATCGAGAGGAGGTTAAGCCACCGACCAGAAAGCTGTTTGTCGTGCTTTCCAGTTCGCGCATGAACGTTTGCGGATCGTGTATGGCCATCGGGTCGCCATGCACAAGGGTTAACATCGGGGCATGACTTGCCAGCCACGCTTTTACATTATCTTGCAGAAACAATTCATCCGCATCATCATCGGAGCTTGCTTCGCTATCTTGTGCATCTTCATCGGCGGGGAAAACGCAAAAGCTATCTTTGGGAAATTTACCCACCATTGCAGAGATCGCAGGCATATCGATATAGGATTTACCGCATCCGATAACCCCCATTCCCACAGAGCCAACCCAATCGTCTATTTTGAGAACAGATTTAAAGAGGTTGAATATGCTGGTTGCATCCTCTGCCAAATGGTCAGAGATATAAAGAAACCCAAAATTAAAAGAATCAGGGTTCTGTCTGACGCTTTCTAATTGTTCCAGAACTTTTTTGGACGTGTCGCGCCAATCTGTTCCGCTTGCGCTTGTGCTGGCAAAACTTGTGGAGGTAAATAAAGGCATGGAATAAAGGCTTTGGCGTAGAGGTTAAAAATAACAGAAGACAAAATGCCTTCTCCTCTATAAAATAGCGCAGCATATGCAAGAGTGAAAGGGATAAATTATGAACTCATGGGTCGGATTAGGAATTATTGCTGCAATTATAGGGCTGTTCGTCATGCTCTATAACCGTTTGGTGGCATTACGCCAAACACGGGAAAACGCATTTTCCGATATAGATGTACAGCTGAAACAGCGCTTTAACCTTGTGCCACAATTGGTGGAAACGGTAAAAGGGTACGCTTCGCATGAGAAATCAGTGTTCGAGAATGTCACAAATGCCCGTGCGCAAGTTGGTGCAGCCAAAGGCGCAACCGGTGAACGCGTTGCAGCGGAAGGCGTTCTTGGTGGCGCATTGATGAGCTTGTTGGCCGTGGCAGAGGATTATCCTGACTTGAAAGCAGATCAGAATTTCCAGAAATTGATGGATGAATTATCCGACATTGAAAACAAAATTGCTGCTGCGCGTCGTTTCTTCAACAACGCTACTGCGGAATACAACACAGCAACCCAGCAATTCCCTGCGGTTCTTATTGCCAATTCATTTGGCTTTGGCCAAGAAGAGTTCTTTGAACTGGATGAAGCAGAGGCAGAAGCTGTTCAAAAGCCGCCAGAGGTGAAGTTTTAGTAGAAGATGGCCAGCAGACAAGTCGGATTAAGCACCCATATATGGAACAATAATTTACGTTGTATCGGGTTACTGGCATTTTATCCGGTGTTGATTATGGGCATCTTCTGGTTGATTGCCTGTGCGCTGGGGCTGACGATGCCTTATAAAACGCCTGATGGTGTGAATTGGGATGCGGTACTGCTTTTCGCAAATAAGATTACCTTTGAGTTCTGGCCTTTAATTTTAACCGCCGTGTCGATCTGGTTTATGATTGCGTGGTTTTTCAATACCCGCATGATCCGTAAATTATCGCGTTCGCACCCCGTGTCGCGCAAAGACGAGCCGGAGTTTTATAATCTGGTTGAGAATCTATGTATTGGGCAAGGTATAAAAATGCCGCATCTGGAAATCATAGAAACCCATGCGCGCAACGCTTTTGCCAGTGGAATAACCGAAAGCAATTTTGCCGTGACCGTAACGCGCGGCTTGATGAATAGCTTGGCTAAAGACGAGTTGGAAGGCGTGATCGCCCATGAGCTGACCCATATTCAAAACCGTGATGTGCGTTTATTAATCGTGTGTGTGATTTTTACGGGGCTATTCGGCTTTCTGTCCCAACTGGTCTGGAGCGGCGTTCGCTATAATATTTTCTTTTCCAGTCGCCGCCGTGATCGTAATGGCGCGGGCGCTCTTATTGCGATTATCGTTATTGCGGTTATCTTGTGGCTCGGCTATATGGCGACGTTGTTGATGCGCTTTGCGTTATCGCGCAGGCGTGAATATATGGCCGATGCAGGGGCAATTTCGATGACCAAAAACCCTGATGCGATGATGCGCGCCTTGATGCGTATTTCTGGGCGTGATCGTATCCCCGAGGGCACAGATGATATTGCGATGATGTGCATTGAAAACCACGTGCCCTTCATGGGCATCTTTGCCACACATCCTCCGATAGATCAGCGCATCAAAGCGATATCAGAGGTTACAAACACCCCTGTGCCGGATGCCTCTCACCTTGTGCCCATCGATAAGGCGGAGCGCATTGTGCAGCCTGTGGATGATAAGAAATCCCGAAAAAATCTATGGTTAATTCGCCAAAGGCGTAACTAAAGCCATCAAAAACGCGAAATAATCGTAAGACCCTTTGAATTCTGCTATAATAGGGGGTATAAGAGTGAATATATTTATTAATAGTTTTTTGGAGAATTAAAATGCAAAGAGATCAATATTCAAGTGCACAAACCCGTACGCAAGAAATTGATGCAGGTCTACGCACACATATGCTGAGCGTTTATAACCGCATGACGGTGGGTATTTTAGTTACCGCTATTGTGTCATGGGTGGTGAGTAGCTCCCCTGAGCTGATGATGATGCTTTTAGGTGGGCCACAAAGATATATTGTTATGCTTGCACCGATTGCAATTATTTGGTTCGGTTTTAATCCGGCAACAATGTCATCGCAGAAGCTGAAACTGGCTTTTGTTGGTGTTAGTGTTCTTTATGGTATTAGCTTTTCTGCCTTAGCCTTTATGTATGCCGGCGCAGATATCGCGCGCGCGTTCTTTATTACATCAGGTATGTTCGCGGGGTTGAGTATTTTGGGATATACAACCAAGAAAGATCTTTCTGCACTTGGTTCGTTTTGTGCTATGGCGTTTATCGGGTTGTTCCTGACATCTATCATTGGAGTGTTTGTTGGTTTTTCCAGCGGTATGGAAACAATGATTAGTATCGGTATGGTTTTGGCCATGGCTGGTTTAACGGCATGGGAAACGCAAAAGACAAAGAGAATGTATAATCCGGCGAATGGTGATGAAATCAACAGCCGTATGGCATGGTCTGCGGCACTTAGCCTGTATCTCAGCTTTATGATTATGTTTATGAATATTCTGCGCCTTATGAGTAATCGTTAGAACATAGACAAAATAAATTTGAAGAGCCCTGCATTTAACGATGCGGGGCTTTTTTAATATCACAGGGCAAGCGTCTATGAACATTGACAAATCTATGGTTGCTGTTACATTCTCCCGCATTCAGAAAATAAAATTTGTAGGAGACATAAAAAATGTTCAAGGAATTCAAAAACTTCATCGCGCGCGGAAATGTTATGGACATGGCCGTTGGTATCATCATGGGTGCGGCGTTTACGGCAATCGTAAAATCTATGGTTGGCGACCTTATTATGCCTGTGATTGGCATGGTGACCAGCGGTGTTGATTTCGCGGATAAGTTTGTGTCTCTGAATGGTCAGGCTTATGCAACGCTTGTCATTGCGCAAGAAGCAGGCGCACCTCTTGTAACATATGGTGTTTTCATCAACGCGGTTATTAACTTCGTAATCGTTGCTTTTGTTGTGTTTATGTTGGTAAAGGGTGTTAATAAAATCAAAGAAGCTGCTGAAGAAGAAGCAAAGGCTGCAGAGGAAGCAGCACCGGCAAAGCCGTCTGAAGACATTGTTCTTCTAACAGAAATTCGCGATCTTTTGAAAAAATAACAGGTGATCATAAAATTATAAGACGGGGCGGTTTATCTGCCCCTCTTTTTTGTCTTGAAAAATAGTGCAGAACCGACTATTGATATTCTCACCTTTTCAAAAGGGTCCTTAGCTCAGCTGGGAGAGCGCCTCGCTGGCAGCGAGGAGGTCAGCGGTTCGATCCCGCTAGGATCCACCAATTTATTTTTTTCCTTTTTTACAAGTAATTAGAAAAAATGGAAAATTCTCATCCACATCTATGATTTCAATTAATCCAACGTTGTCAAATTCTGAGTGAACAGCTTCTTCGTCATAAAAAAACATCTTAACATCGTCAAATATCTCGTAACGATCTTTACTGATAAGTTTGCCTGTACCATAAGTATGAGCTTTTTTGGTAATGGCTGTAAACACCATATAACCACCTTCGGAGAGCTGATTATAGCAATTGCGGATTAATTTTTCTCGCTCGTCACTATCAAGTAAATGAATAAGAGCATAGCAAAAAATTCCGTCATAGCTGCGATTATCAAATGGCATATCAATAATAGAGCCGTGATAGATCATCATACCAGCACCGTAATGTTTTTGTGCAAGTTCAATAGCCGTCTTTGATATTTCAATTCCTGTTACCGATATTCCATTATCCCTAAAAATTTGCGCATTTCGTCCGTAGCCAATACCGGGGATAAGCATATTTTTGATTAATTTTTTTACAAAAAAATCTTTTGTTAAGACAGCAGAAAGGGATGGCTCAAATCCCCACATTTCCTGCTTTTCGATAAAATTTAATTCCCAGAACTCAGTTTTGCCAGCTTTATTCACTGTAAGAACTTTCTTTAAAATCTATGGTTAAATACTTAATCTAACTTATTATCCGAAAAATGTGCTGATTCCATAAATGAACAAACAGATGATCAAGGCAAAGCTAGCCAGTGCGGTAATGGCAATGCCTTTGAAGAGTTTAATGAATATCGGGCTGGATGTTCTTGGTTCAACCACACAACCATTCACACTTTTGTTTATAAGCCGATTTGATATAACCGTGCCGTTACGTAAAGTGCCTTCAACATCAACGGTGTGTCCATTGCTTATGGCTCCTCTAAAGCCCAAGCCTTCCATTTGCACAGAAATATGCCTGACACGCCCGTCATTCTTATTGGTTTGCTCCAATTCAAATGTCATCAGCCGTGTTCCAAGTGTTGGAACAAGTTGGTCTTTTAGGCGCCGAACAACGCCGGTTCCTCTAAATTCTCTATTTTCACTCATATTTCCTCACACATAGTTATTAATTTTCTGAACAAGCGATATCTCCTTATTGGAGTTTCTCGCTATTTGCTTCATCACCTTCTCCGGAGCCTCCCGGAGAATCGCGGTCATCATTATTATCTGTTTCTTTTTGTCCTTCACCGCCCCATTCAGAATCTGTGTCATGGCCCTCGCTCTCGTTATCAGGCGCACCCCAATCGTTATCATCAGGAGAATACTGTTGTTCGCTGTCTTCGAACGATGCAGCAGAAAAGTTTGCATCATTAGCCTCTCCGGGAACTCCTGAGCAAGAGTTATTCTCGGTTGTACCAGAGTCCTCATTATCAGGAGCACTCCAATTGTTCTGTGCATCAAGATCAACCTCGGCATCTACACTGGCATCAGCTTCGGTGCTCATATCAACATCAGGCTCAACTTCGGCGTCCATCTCAGCATCAGGCTCAACTTCGGCGTCCATCTCAGCATCAGGCTCAACTTCGGCATCCATCTCAGCATCAGGCTCAACTTCGGCATCCATCTCAGCATCGGGTTCAGATTCGGCATCAGGTTCAGATTCAGCATCGGGCTCAGCATCTGTACCAGCATCAGGCTCTTCAGCTCCGCTATCAGGTAAACAATGCGCCGGCACTTCAGACTCTCCTGGACCAGAAACATACGCAGTACCATCTGCAAACTCTACACTGGTTCTGCCTGCATCATCAGTCCCTCTGGAGGTCTCTTCGCAGGAGCTATTTCTGTCTTCTTCCTCAGCATCTGGATCTTCTTCTTCTTCAGCATCTGGATCTTCTTCCTCGCCTTCTGTGCTTGCATCACCATCTTCATTGGGGCCAGGGTCATTGCCCCCGTCATTATCAGTATCGTCCCCGTCATTATCAGTATCGCTCCCGTCATCATCAGAATCGTTCTCGTCATCATCGACACCGACACCACTATCGTCTTCATCACCAGTATCATCTTCATCATTGTCTTCAGACATGTGTAATCCTTTGGTTTGTAACCTGTATATAGAATCGAAACACTACATAAGAAATATTAATTTTTTAATAAAACCAACACACCTTGTGCTGTTCCTAGGCATTTGATTGCATCAAGATGAACGTTAAATAAATAACAAAAATAAAGACTGTTTCGCTGCAAATCAGAAAGATTGATTTCCACCCCAGATCAAGCAGAGCCTTGGGTGAAGTTTTCATACCAACCGCCGTAATCGCCATGATTAAAAACCATTTACTGGTATCCTTTAAAATGGCTGTCATGCCCTCTGGAATGATATGAAATGAATTTAAAGTCATCATCAATACAAACCCGATAAGAAAAATCGGAAAGGGAAATCCCGCCGTCTTTTCCTCGTCTTTCGGCCGATTAATGCCAAAAACAAATATCAGTAATAAAGGCACAAGGAGGAATACGCGCATCAGCTTAACCAGTATCGCCATATCGCCTGCATCTTCAGATATGCTATATCCCGCGCCAACCACCTGCGAGACATCATGTATCGCGCCGCCCATCAATATGCCGGCTTGTTGATCGTTGAAATTAAAATAACCAATAAGGACGGGGTAGATAATCATGGCGACTGTGCCCATCAATGTCACACCGATGACACTTAAAAGCGTGTTTTGTTCCAGCGTTTTTGAACGTGGTAGAATGGCGGAGATTGCAAGTGCCGCCGAAGCACCGCATATCGCCGTTGCGCCGCCAATCAGAAAGCCTAGTTCTCGATCAAGGTCGAGGGCTTTGGTCAGAACCAAACTTAATATCACAACACTGATTGTCGCGAAAAAGACCAGCGCAATCATTTCACCGCCCAGAGCCATAAAATCAGACAACATTATCCGCGCGCCGATTAAAACAATGCCAGCTCTTAACAATGTTATGGCTGTAAAATCGATGCCCTTTTGCGTGCTGTTTCGCTTGGACATAAAATTAAGGGATATACCAAATAACAAGCATAGCAGCATTGCAGGAGCGTTATAATGTTGGGCAATGAACTTGGCAGATAAAGCGACAAAAGCGCAGGCTATCAAGCCGGGCAGTATGGCTTTAAGACTGCTCCATATATTGGAGGTAAGATTAGTTTCACAGTTTTTCATGTTGCGGGTCACAATTTTGTAACGTCTTTTATAGAAAGAATACTATAGCTGTTAGGAGGATTGGCGCAAGGCTTGTTCCAAGCCTCTTTGATGTAGTCTGGAATCTTATATTTTGAATCCACCGGATGTATTGGGGGAGGGCGGCAACACATCTTCTTCAACAGGTGCTGGTTGAGCCTCTGTATTGTTTGAATTCTCAGGTGTAGGCGCAGTTTCCGGCTGTATGATATGTTGGATCAGGGTTTCTGTGACACTGTTTGCAACAATTTTTGCTGTTCTTTCCACGTGTTGTGCTTCGTATCCGTTAAAATCCGTATTAGCATCTGTGTAATCCAGCGTGTTTAAAATAGTCAAACTGGTATGGTCAAAGGCAGGGTGATCGGGCGATAAATTTCCATTGAGCAATTTATCACCATAGATATTATCCGTTATATGCTGGAACTCTTCTACCAAAGTTTTTAGAAAATTTTGCGTTGAACCTAAATCTTTTGTGTCCAGATTTGTTGTTCGTACGATATCCATGATCGGGTTATAGGTAAGGAAAATGGCCTCATCGTTTTCAGTTCCCGGCACTGTCGTCCAAGCGGTACCATATGCGGTTGAGGCTCCATTATAGAAATCATTATATGATTTGTGGGAAAGATGGATGTCATCTTCTGTGAGTGTCGGTAAATCATAGACTTTCGCGTAAATACCCGCAAATTCATCTGCGATTGTTTCGCGTAGAGTATATTGCTCTTCAATTTCACTGGATGAGTTTATGTTCTCCGGTGAACGTATTTTTTGTAAAGCACTCATAATTGTGGGGTTTTGCTCAATGACGTTTATGAGTTCGGCCTGTTTTCCTTTTGACCAATCATCATAGGCGGAGCTATCTTGTACGGAATACAGAATATTGAGTGAGGCCATATCCGCGAAATCAGTGCCTAATTCTTCGTGCTTTGCGGCAAAATCAGGGTGCGTTTCCTGTAATGTATCTTTATGGCTATCAAGCAAAATATAGGCCACACCCATTAAAACTTCAGGATTAGCACCCGGAAATTGTTTTCTGGTTGAAATCTCTTCTTCGCCGCCGCTTGCAAGCTTTATTGCATCATCAAGGTCAAAGCCTTCAAGAGATGGCGTGTGGCTTACGAGATTTTCAATAACATCCTGATCTCTTTCCCCAGATCGCACATATTGGTAGTGCCCTAAAGGTGTCAATTTGATTAGGCAGGGTGAGGGTGCTTAATATTTGCGCTTTGATTTCGTCTATCGGGTCTATCGTAAGGCCTGTTTTAGGATCTTCTCGATTCAATAAGACGCCTGAATTTTCATTGAACTCATGTTTTATCATGACATCCATTGTTTCATCTTGGGCCAGAAATATTTTTCTGTCCTCATCCGTTAATGTGCCGGATTGTTGTTTATGTATTATGCTTCTTAATTGGTCGTAGGATTCCGCCATCAAGTCGAGACCAAAGTCGACTGAAGATTCAGTATCAGAATTATTGTTGTTGGTTTCCTCGCCCAAATGTCACCCAATTAATTTTTTATAATTTTGACACATTATATCACTGTGTTTTGATATATGCAAAGTAAAGAAGATTTTATGTTTTAAAAGGTGAGCTGTAAATGCTCTGGTAGGCGGTATTCTTGGGTTTTTTGGGTGATCGGGCAGGTGAAATCGAGAGAAAAAGCGCTGAGTTGTAGTTCTTCGGGGTTGAGATCATCTGCGCTTGCAATACCATGTAAAGAGTCCCCGACAACAGGAAAGCCTGCGCAGCTCATATGAATACGGATTTGATGCTTTCGCCCTGTCTTGATTGAAATTTCAAGGAGCGAACGGTTTTTATCGGCATTGTAGGTTAGAAGTGATGCCGAAGAGTAGGCGGTTTTGCTATCAATATCGCTGTCCATAATTTGCGCGCCTTGCGGGAATTCTCCCTCCACAATGATGCGATAACATTTGGATATGTTGCGTTCTTCGAATAAAGCCGACAATTTTGCCGCTACGTTTTTCTTATGCGCGATCAGCATTAAACCCCTTGCCGCGCGATCCAAACGGTGGACGACGAAGCAATTTCTTTGTGGCTGGGTTTCGAAAGGCTCATTAGATTCTATCCAGCGATTAATCGTGCAATGATCGCCCCACTTTGATCCTTGGGACAGCATGACGGGCGGCTTGATCCAAACACTGTAATCACCTTCATCCGCGATTAAGGTTGGTGCGGGCGGTATCTCGTCCAGCACATGAGGGGCGTAGTAGAAATGGAGCGTGCTGTTCCGCGCAGGGATGGTATCGGCGCGGCGAAGTCTGCGAATGCCTTTAGTGTCTTCTATCCATACCGCCCCTTTTTTCATGGCTTGTTTAATCGCCTGCTTTGATAGAGCTGATTGCGCGGCGAGGATATTCACCACTTTCGCGTCTGCGGCGATGGTCTCGTCAATGGGAATGTGGAATTCTTGTTTCATGTTTTTAAAGAGTTATTTGACGCGTGTGTGTTTCTGCACAAAATCTTGCACAGCTTGAAGGTTGTTATCTTGCTCGCTCATAAATTCTTCGCGGGTCATAAGATCGGCGAGATGAGCGGGTAGTTCGGGGCGTAAACCGATGGCTTTTTCAACCGCATCAGGGAATTTCGCAGGATGAGCGGTGGCCAGCAGCACAACCGCGCTGTCATTATCCGCTGCGATTTTTTTGGCACCTTTCATGCCGACAGCCGTATGCGGATCAAGGATATAGCCGCTCGCCTCATAGCACTCTTTAATTAAGGAGAGCGTTTCATCATCATCGGTGCGTACGGCGGTAAATTGCGCGCGTGCATTGGCGAGATCGGCATCGCTGACGGATATGTCACCATCTGCTTTGAAGGTGCTCATAAGGGCGTCTAGCCGCTCTGCATCACGCCCTAAAAGGTCAAACAGATAACGCTCGAAATTACTGGAGATTTGAATATCCATCGATGGGCTGATCGTCGCATGTGCGTCGCCCAATGTCATGCTGCCGCTTTCTAAAAAGCGCGTTAGAATATCGTTTTTATTGGTCGAAATACCGAGCGTTTTAATCGGCAAGCCCATATTCTGCGCGCAATAGGCGGCGAAGATATTGCCGAAATTGCCCGTTGGTACAACAAAGGACACTTCCTTGTCAGGTACGCCCAGTTTAATCGCCGTGGCAAAGTAGTAAACAATCTGCGCCATAATCCGCGCCCAGTTAATGGAGTTCACGGCGGACAGGTTAATGCTCTGCCTAAACTCGGCGTCATTGAACATCGCTTTGACCATATTCTGGCAATCATCAAATGTTCCGTTAATAGCGATATTATGCACATTTGGCGCGTTTACGCTGGTCATTTGTTTGCGTTGCACGTCAGACACACGCCCCTTTGGGTGCAGAATAAAGATGTCGATATTATCGCAGGTTTTACAGCCCTCAATTGCCGCTGATCCTGTATCACCACTGGTTGCGCCAACAATGGTGACGCGCTCGTTACGTTTACTTAGCACATGGTTAAATAACCGTCCGAGGAGTTGCAGCGCCACATCTTTAAACGCAATCGTCGGGCCGTGGAATTGTTCCATGATATGGATGTTGCCGTTTGCGTAATCCTCTAAATGGTGCAGCGGGGTAACGTCTTTATGGCGGAAGATATCCGCGCTATATGTCTCGGTAATGATGGAGCGAAAATCTTCGCGCTCGATAGACCCTTCAACAAAGGGATACATAACGATTTCCGCAATCTCGATATAGGATTTTCCTTTAAGCGCATCAAGGTCAATCTGCGGCCAGCTTTCAGGCACATACAGCCCGCCATCAGGCGCAAGACCGCTGAGCAAAACTTGTTCAAAATTCTGGGGCTCACCCCCGCCACGTGTCGAGATATACTTAATCATAAATCAACTTTTAGGGGCTTTAAGCCATGAAGTCAATTATGATTCAGTGTTGGAGGTTGGCTTATCTTGTTCAACGCCCAGCTTCTTCAGCAAACTTTGCCCTTGCTCTGTTTGCGCGAGGCCTTCAAGCATTGCGCCAAGTTCTGTGCCGCCTTTAGACGAGAACAAATCCATGACGTTTGTCACGCCTTGAACAGGGTCTCCGGTGTTGGCGATAATCTTGATATCCGCAACTTTCAAGGCTTCTGCTTGTTCCAGACCAACAGCCTGATTAGCCGCGATATTTTCAACACCAAGCAAGTATGTTTGATAGCCTTCATTCTCGCCAATTTCCTGCGCCAAAGCGATTTGTGCCTGCACAGGCGCCATTTGCATTGCTTTTTCTGCGGAGGCGATAGCCTCCCCTTCAACCTTGATACCTTCTGCTTCTTTTATCTTCGCATCCAGATCACCGGCGGCGCGCAAAATTGTAGTTTGCTTGTCTTCATCGGCTTTCACCACGTTCATGGCTTTCGTGATTTCGGCGCGCTTAACATCATTCACTTGAACAACAGCCATCTCTTTTTCTTTGGTAATGCGCTGTTGCTCTTTAATTTCCTGACGGGCTTGTTCATTGGCGACACCAATGGCTTTTTCTTTTTCGGCTGTGCGCTCTCCAACGGCTTGTTTAGCTTGTTGGTCGCGGATATCACGTTCACGTAGAGCGTCAATTTCTGCGATCTCAGCTTCTTTAATGTTGTGGGCAACTTCCTTACGGCTTTCCATTTCGATCAAAGATTTCTTTTTTTCCATGATGTTGTGAACCACGCGGTTTTCCGGCGCATCACGAATATCCATTAATTCGATGTTCTTAACAGGGACAACGCCCCAACTTGTCAGTTGGTCTTTAACCGCTCCGGTAAATTGCTCGCCGTAAATACTACGCTCTAACATAATTTTATCGATGTCATGTGATGCAAGAATGGTACGTACTGCGCCCTGAACAATAGAGAGAAGCTGGCTCTCTAACTCGCAGAAACTCTCAACACGCTGCGCGGCGAGATTACTGTCATCTATGCGAAAGAAGGCAACAATATCAACAACGAAAGGCACGCGGCCAACATCGTAAGCTTCATAGGCATTCAGTGTCAGGTCAAACACAGAAACAGGCATAACGATTTTGGTAATACCAAAAACCGGAATCCATGCTGGCCACTCATAATAGGTATTGCCGTTTCTTGTATCTTTACCGTAAGACATGGTTTTCTTGGTTGATTGCACAATGTGTACTTCATTTGTCGGAACAACGCGTCTAAGGAAAAGTGCGGTTATGACCGTTACAAATGTGAAGAACGCGAATGCTGTTAAAATACCTGATACTGTTAAGAATGATGCAAATGCCATGCTTATATTTTCCTGTTATGTGTTTATGGTTGAGATTATTAACATAAGATAGCGTTATGTGCAAAATAAAGAGTCTTACATCTTCGCGATAAAGGCCTTGTGCATCGGCGAGGGGTGCTCCATCGTTAGCTCAGGATGGAAAGTGCTGGCGACTTTATCGCCGCATTCGACCCAGACGGGCGATCCCTCATGTTCTGCCAGAACGGTGATGTTATCGGCGATGTTTGTGATAACGGGCGCGCGGATGAAAGACACGTTATAGCCGTCAATCGGCGCGTGGTGACTGTTTAACTGTCTGCCATAGCCGTTGCGCTCTATTGTCATAGGTAACAGGCCAAAGGATTTTTGCGCCGGATTAGTGACGGTTTCAGCCAGTAAAATAGAGCCTGCGCATATTCCCCAAACGGGCTTTGCTGCGAATTGTTCAGCCAATATGTCCCACAGATCAAAACGCTCGATCAGTTTCAGCATGGTTGTGCTTTCCCCGCCGGGCAGGATGAACGCGTCAACCGCTTCGAAATCAGATTGTGTCTTCACAGCGCGAAATTCCGCACCGCACGCTTCGATATGTGGTTTATGAGGAGCAACTGCCCCTTGCAGAGCAAAAACGCCGATGATGGGTTTACTGCACATTCTTAACAATCATCCTTAAAGAGATTAGGTAAATGCAGAAGACCTATTACCAACCGCGGTTCGCCATACGCATCGGCTCATCAATTTCACTGATCTCCGTGCCGCGCATCGCAACGCCGCCAAGTTCTTTGGACGCTTCCAGAACGATTGCAGGATCGTCAAAATGCGCTACGGCCTTAACGATGGCTTTGGCGAATTTATCAGGGTTATCCGATTTGAAAATACCTGAACCAACAAAGACTGTTTCCGCGCCCAATTGCATACACATCGCCGCATCTGCAGGGGTAGCAATGCCGCCCGCCGCAAAATTCGGAACAGGCAGTTTACCTTCCGCACGAACAAGTTTCAGCAACTCAAACGGTGCGCCCATGTCGCGCGCAGCAGTCATAAGTTCCGCCTCGTCCATGTTGCAAACCCATTTAATTTCTGCATTGATCTGGCGCATATGGCGCACAGCTTCAACGATGTTTCCTGTGCCCGGCTCACCTTTTGTACGAACAAGAGCCGCACCTTCACCAATACGGCGCAGGGCTTCACCAAGATTTTTCGCGCCACAAACGAACGGAATTTTATAATCAAATTTATTGATATGGTATTCTTCATCCGCTGGGGTAAGAACTTCGGATTCGTCAATATAATCAACACCGATGGCTTCTAATATTTGTGCTTCGGCAAAGTGGCCAATACGGCATTTCGCCATAACAGGAATAGAAACGCTCTTCATAACTTCTTCGATTAAGTCAGGGGGGCTCATCCGTGCGACGCCGCCATCTTTGCGGATGTCGGAGGGAACACGTTCCAATGCCATAACCGCAACTGCGCCCGCGCCTTCGGCGATCTTGGCTTGTTCGGCTGTCACAACGTCCATAATCACGCCGCCTTTAAGCATTTCTGCCAAGCCGATTTTAAGGTTCATAACGTTTTCTGAGGATGACTTGTCGCCCATATCTCTATTCCCTAAATAAATTTTTCGTGTAAGCGCGTTATTTATACATATAAAAACAGGGAATGCAAAGGAAACTATGGCTTATCTTGATGATTTTCATAATGTTGATGTTCAAAAAACGGCATGTTACACTGTATCTATGAAAGTTTCATTTTGTACAACATGTATGGGGCGTGCGCACCACTTAAAGGAAACGTTGCCACAAAATATTCGCGATAATCCGGCGAGGGATGGTGTGGATGTGGAATTTGTTGTGCTGAATTATAATTCGGAAGATGATTTACATGAATGGATGACCACAGACCCGCAGATGAAAGCGCACATTGAATCCGGTTTGGTGCGCTATGGAAGAACCACAGAGCCTGAGTTTTTTCATATGTCTCATGCAAAGAATATGGCGCACCGTATGGCAACGGGTGATATTCTTTGTAACTTGGATGCTGATAATTTTTTAGGGAACAGGTTTGTTGACTTATTGCATCAAAATTTTGTTGAAAACATGGATATTGTAATAAACCCCTCTGTGCGCGTCAGTAGATTATTTGGTAAAGATGATCAGGGCTTTTTTGGGCGCGTGGTGATATCGAAAGACAATTTTATGACGTTGGGAGGCTATGATGAAAAATTTTCCGGATGGGGTGGTGAAGATAGTGATTTTCTACAACGTGCCAAAGGGCTGGGGCTAGATCATTTGAGGGTTGATTCATCGAAGTATCTTGGTGTTATAACACATTCTAATGAAGATCGCGTTGGTAATATGGTTTCTGCAGAAGATGTTGTGGCAGAGTTGGAAAAAGTGGAGACTCTGAAATATGAACATCGCTCAGCATTTAATAAGTTGTTCAATAAGTTGAAAATTTTAGCAAATCCAATCCAAGCAAATCGTGGAACAGAGTTTGGCAGAGGCCTGGTGCGCATAGAAAACGATAGGGATGTACAATTTGGTAAGGTAGTGAATGAAATCTTATCGCCGTTTAATGTGTGTGCCCTTGGCTTGCCGGAGTTGGTCCGTGGACGTCTTTCTCCACGTATTGCAGAAGAGTTAAATCAAAGTTTATCAGGGACTGCCTTTGGTAGGCCAACCTCAGAGTTATAATTTCATTCAGGAATAGAAAATTGCAAAAATCAGATATCATAGTAATAGGCGCAGGTGCCGCAGGGATGATGTGCGCGTGGCAAGCGGCACTTCGCGGGCGCAGCGTGCGAATTATCGAACACACTCGCAAAATTGGCGAGAAAATTCGCATATCGGGGGGTGGGCGCTCTAATTTTACAAATCTATATTGTTCTCCTGATAATTTTCTGTCTCAAAATCCTCATTTTTGTAAATCGGCGTTGCGGCGTTTTGATCAGCATGATTTTATTGCAATGATTGAGGATCATAATATTGCCTATCATGAAAAGGCGTATGACGAGAAATCAGGTAACCAGAATGCCAGAGGGCAGTTATTCTGTGATGACTCCGCGCAAGATATTATTAGCATGCTGCGTGATGGTATCGAGAATGCGGGTGGGCAGTTTCAGTTGGAAACTAAGGTACAGAATGTCGAGAAAAGTGATGATGGCTATACGCTAAGCACTGATAAAGGTGATTTCGCGTGCGAGAGCTTGGTGATTGCCAGTGGCGGGTTGTCTATTCCCAAAATCGGGGCGAGTAATTTTGGATATGAGCTGGCCAAGACATTTGGCCTGAATATTATTGCCCCGCGTGCGGGGCTGGTGCCGCTGACCTTTGGTGCGGAATTACTTGCAGTGACAAAGGACTTATCCGGCGTATCCGTTGATGCGCATGTATCATGCGGAGATGGAGAGTTTAGGGAAGGGTTGTTGTTCACCCATCGTGGCCTATCCGGTCCATCGATTTTGCAAGTGTCTTCGTATTGGCGGGAAGGTGAGACGGTTTCTGTTAACCTAGCACCCGAACATGATGCTTTCGAGGTGCTGAAAACAGCGCGACGTGAGCAACCGAAAAAAATACTCCGTACTGTCTTATCGTCTATATTACCGACACGTATCGCGACTATGGTTGCGGGCTTAAGTGAATGTGACACGCGCATTGCCGACCTATCAGATAAAAAATTACGAACCGTAGCGGATATTATCAATAAATGGGCATGTAAACCTAATGGCAGTGAAGGGTATCGAACAGCAGAGGTAACGCTGGGCGGTGTAAATACAGATGAGATATCATCCAAAACCTTTGAAGCCAAGAAAGCAGAGGGGCTTTACTTTATAGGTGAAGTTCTGGACGTAACAGGCCATCTTGGCGGCCATAATTTCCAATGGGCATGGTCATCGGGTTGGTGCTGTGGTCAGATTGTCTAGGGACTTGTCGCCCGCATTTTTATCTGTGTCATCCTCTGCTTCGATGGTCTCGGCGTAATCTGCTACAACGCGATAATGCGGGTCTTCGATTGTGTTGACTTCAACCATATCCTTGGCCTTATGTAACAGTAACTGACAGTCAGGGCTTAAGTGAACAAGGTGCAATTTTTTGCCTGCCTCTTCATATTTTGTGGCGAGTGCGTCAATAGCTTCCAGCGCGGAGTGATCCCAAACACGGGCATTGCGAAAATCCAGAACGATGTCTTGCTCTTCATCTTCTCTCGGGTTGAACATATCTTTAAAGCCGGAAATCGACCCAAAGAATAACGAGCCATGTAGCATATAGACTTTATGCCCTTCTTTTTCAGAGCGTGCCTCAACCACCCAGATATGTTGGGCGGATTTCCATGCATACACCAATGCGGATACAATAACACCGATGATAACCGCAATGGCGAGATCATGTGCAACGGTTATGCCTGTCACAAGGAGAATAACAAAAGCATCCTCACGCGGAATTCTTTGCATGATGCGGATTGATGCCCATGCGAATGTACCGATCACCACCATCATCATCAAACCTGTTAACGCGGCCAATGGGATCATCTCAATCCATGAAGAGGCAAACAGAATAAAGAACAACAAGGCCATGGCCGCGGTGATGCCGGATAAGCGCCCGCGTCCACCAGATTTAATATTAATCATCGATTGCCCGATCATCGCACAGCCACCCATTGCGCCGAAAAAGCCACAGGTTAGGTTTGCCGCGCCTTGCCCGAGACATTCTTGTGATGTGCGTCCGCGTGTTTCTGTGATTTCATCAATCAGCGTCAAGGTCAGCAGGCTCTCGATTAAACCGATAGCGGCCAGCGTAAAGGCAATGGGCAAAACGATCATCAATGTTTCAAAGGTGAATGGCACCATAGGGATATGGAAGACAGGCAACCCGCCTGCAACACTCGCCAAATCGCCAACTGTGCGCGTATCAAGATCAAGCCCGATTACAAGGCCGGTTACAATCATAATTGATGCCAATGGCGCAGGGATCAGCTTCCCCAGCTTTGGAATGCGTGGGAACAGCCAGATAATTGCCATAGTTAGCAGCATAAGCCCGACCATAAGATACATTTCCATGCCTTGCATCCAGCCACCGTTAAAGACGACGTCCAGCGCGCTGTGCGGTGCATTGCTTACATGTGCGGACATGTCTTCCACGGCTTTCTGTGCTTTGAATTGCCCAAGTTGCGCGAGGAAAATAACAATCGCCAAGCCGTTCACAAAGCCCAGCATCACCGGATGTGGAACAAGGCGAATAAATTTACCAAGGTGAAAGATACCTGCGAGGATCTGGATAATGCCGGTTAGGGCGACGGCAGCAAACAGATATTCCACACCGTAAACAGCAACAAGCCCGACCATAGCAACCGCCATTGCGCCTGTCGCACCGGAAATCATACCGCTTCGTCCACCAAAAACAGAGGTGATAATACCAACAAAAAACGCGGCATAAAGCCCAACCAATGGATCAACTCCTGCGACAAAAGCAAAGGCGATGGCTTCAGGTACAAGAGCCAGCGCAACGGTGATACCGGATAGAATATCGGTTTTAGGGTCATTCGTGAGTTCGAAACGATTTATAATGCGCAGCATATCTGGCCTTTATTCTTCAAAATTTGATTGGGTATAGGGTTTCAAACAGAAAACCGCCTCTTTAATCGAGACGGTTCTTTATACAGATTATGGATAAGAAAACAAGCGTTGTTACATTAACAGCAGCCGCATCCACCCGATGGGTTGGTGTTATCTTCTTCGCACTCTTCTTCCTCATTATGGCTATGGTCGTGGGTGTGTTCATGAGCATGCTTATGTTCATGGCTGTGATCGTGACCACAACAAGAACCGTCGGCATTATGTTCATGCGTATGTGCGTGACTATGCCCCGAACCCATCATCCATTGCGCGTCGCCACTGCCGCCACCTGTGCCAAGAGGCATGGTGGTGGAGGTGGATAGGCGTCTCTTTATATCGTTAAAGTTGCTCATGGACGATGTGTACTCTGTTCTTAGTTATTACGCACGCATTTTTTCTGTTGGAACAATCCGACCAGTCTTGATTTCTCGCGCTGGGCGTTTGAATTTTGCTGACGCTCAAGCTGCGTATTGCCGTAGCTGTTACCCTTCCATGCATAGGCCAAATCTGAAAGATACGGCGATACATTAGAGTGGCTTAAGGTGCTGTGCACGGCTTGTTGTGTATTGTAAGAGCTTTGGTAGCTGGTGTTGCCGGTTGCAACGATGATCTGGTCCATAACCCCTATATTCTGGGCAATTTGGCCACAGCCTGCACTGTCGGAGACCATTGACGCGCTGGTAATTGCGTTTTGGCGGCCTTGCGAAGAAGATCCTGTCGTTTGGCATCCGCTTAGTCCGAAAGTTAAGATAGACGCGACAAGCAAAGTAGACAATTTTTTCATGATTTCTCCATATTTATCTGTGATTGTGTGCATTTGAATTTAACGGATTTTTTCTGCTTGTAAAGGGTATAAAACTCAATCTTCAAATTTGTTTTTCTTATAGATTGACCATTCCCGCGCCGCGCCCTATTTTACGTACTTAACATTTAGGTCGTCACCTTTTCAGGATATAAAATGAGTACACAAACGGTAGAACAAGCAATCGAAGCCATATATGCGGCCTTAGAAAATGATAATGAAGAAATTGATGCGCGCATTAGAGATCTGAAAGCCGCTTTAACAGAAGCAGGCCTAAAGGAAGCCAATTTTGACGCTTCCCGTCTTGTGCAGGGCAATCGCGAAGGCCGCAAGCGTATGCAAAGCTATTTCAAAAAGCGTGGCGTTTTGGTGGTTTTCCCTAAATAAAGCTGTCAGCTTTGATCGCGCAAAAATGTGTAGTTTGTCTCATCCGACAACGCTGCGATAAATTCATAGCCATCTTGATTGAACCCTTTAAGCGCGCTCGGTGTCTCGATGCGGTTTTGAATCATGTATCGCGCCATCATGCCGCGCGCGCGTTTGGCAAAGATGCCGATGGTTTTCGGCACGCCGCCTTTCATCTCTTTAAAATGACAGGTAATGAACGCGCCATCTAACTGCTTTGGCTTGATTGATTTGATATACTCGTTCGAGGCCAGCGAGATCACGCTGTTATCCTTATGGCTCTTGAGCGCGTCATTACAAGCCTCGGTCAATATATCCCCCCAAAAATCATAGAGGTCTTCCCCGCGTGGATTATGCAGCTTCGTCCCCATTTCCAAACGATAGGGCTGCATCAAATCCAGCGGGCGCAGTAATCCATAAAGCCCCGACAAAATCCGCAAATGCCCTTGCGCGAAATCCATATCATCGGCGGAGAGCGTGTCCGCATCCAAACCAACATACGTATCACCGCGAAACATATAGGCGGCAGGCTTGGCATTATCAGGCGTGAACGGCGTAGCGTAGCGTTGATAACGATTATAATTCAACGCCCCCAACTTATCAGACAGCTTCATCAGGCTTTGTATCTTGGTTTGAGAAAGAACCTTCGCCGTATCAACCAACGCTTGCGAGTGATCCAAAAAGCCGCTCTGCGTATGGGTCGATACATCCCACGCCGATTCGAAATCCAGTTTCTTGGCAGGGGATATCAAAGCGAGCATTTGGGTTCCTTAAGTTTTTAGAATATCTGCGGGCGCGCTTTCTAATGCACGGGCAATTTTAAAAAGGACTGCAATTGAAAAATTCTTATGACCGTTTTCAATCTCTGAAAGATAGCTACGATCAATGTCTGCCAAACCACATAAATCCTCTTGCGAAAGTTTCTTCTTCGTTCGTAACCGCGCAATGTTTCTGCCAATAGCTTCTAAATCATCCATACACTATTATGTTGACGAAAGACAACAATAACTATTGGCAATTGCCCACAAAACACTGTAGGCTATAATCAACATTTGAAAGTGGATGGACGCATTTATCTTCTTATGTTCCCACACAGGCACCCTCGCAACTCCCAAGTCGCGGGGGTGTTATCTATCTTTAATAATGATTTCTTTATAAGCTAGAGTTGAAAGCATGCTCTCTTCATTTCCGAAAAGCGAAAATGCATTAATATTCATAAGATCGAGTTTTTCTAATACTTTTGATTTTTCAGTGCCAGGTATTATGTATTTTCTCAAAAAATCTTGATCTCCTCGTTCTCCTGAGAATTCAGCAAGGGTATGGGAACAATATTCGTGATTGCTATCGGATTTCTGTTTTATACAAACTGTATATTGGCATTGCTGCAAATAATGCCGTTTATGTGTGTGGGTGTATGGCCCTAAAGCTAAAATTCTAGGGCCGCCTACCATGCCACTTTTACCACTACCTGAATATTCTCTATAGATATATATGGCAACATCTTGATCCTCGGTTGTATTCTCAAACGCAAAAAATGCTGCGATATAAGGAGATGCACTCCAATCAAGTAAAGGGGATGGAAAGCCATGGTGGCGAGTATGTACCATGAAGTCGTAGCATGGCGGTACGTATTGGGATGTGCTGTCTTCTGGAAAATCAGAAATTTTAAAATTATTATCTGTAAAGGATGAAAAGAAGGGATTAATAGTACTTAAGATATGATGATAGCTTTTCCACGTAATAATTTTATTCGGTTTGGTGTGCTTCTTATAAAAACGTTCAATTGTGGTTTCTAAATTCCATTCTGCATTTGATTGTCCTCTGAATAATGAGTCTGAGAGGTATTTATGTGCATTTCCTGATGATGATTTATAGCTCTTTGCCCATTTGTGTTCATCATTCAGTACTTTTTCCAGTTCCTCCCAAGTACTTAGTTTAATGTCTGTCATTACATCACTCCCACTCAATAGTCCCAGGCGGTTTACTCGTAATATCATACACAACGCGGTTAATACCATGCACCTCATTAATGATGCGCGTAGATACACGCCCCAAGAACTCGTGTTCGAAGGGGTAGTAATCGGCGGTCATGCCGTCGGTGCTGGTCACGGCGCGCAGGGCGCAGACGTAATCATAGGTGCGGGCATCGCCCATCACGCCGACGGTTTTTACGGGTAATAACACCGCAAAAGCCTGCCAAATCACGTCATAGAGTCCGGCTTTTCTAATTTCGTCCAGATACACAACATCGGCTTTGCGCAGGATATCAATTTTCTCCTGCGTGATTTCACCCGGAATACGGATCGCTAAGCCCGGCCCCGGGAAGGGGTGGCGGCGGATTAAATCTTCGGGCATGTTCATTTCACGTCCCAGTGCGCGCACTTCGTCCTTGAACAATTCGCGCATTGGCTCCACCAATTCCATCGCCATATCATCAGGAAGGCCGCCGACATTGTGGTGGCTCTTGATGGTTTGCGAGGGGCCGCCTGTGAAGCTGACGCTTTCAATCACATCGGGATAGAGCGTGCCTTGCGCAAGGAACTTGGCGGCGTGTCCGCCATCTGCAACGCGGCGGGAGCATTCATCAAACACATCGATAAACAAGCCGCCAATCACTTTGCGCTTAATTTCAGGATCGCTGATCCCTTCCAGTCCGCCCAAAAACAGGTCGGAGGCATTTTCATGGATGAGGGGAATATTATAATGATCGCGGAACAGGGAAACCACTTGCTCGCTTTCGCCTTCGCGCATCAGGCCTGTATCCACATAGATACAAGTCAGTTGATCGCCGATGGCTTCATGGATTAATACTGCCGTGACGGAGCTGTCTACACCGCCTGAAAGGCCGCAAATAACTTTTTCGTCACCCACTTGAGCGCGGATTTTCGCAATTTGCTCTTCGCGGAAAGAGGCCATTGTCCAATCACCTGAACAGCCGCAAACATTATGCGTGAAGTTCTTCAGCAAGTCCGCACCGTGGGGTGTATGCACCACTTCAGGGTGGAACTGCACGCCATAGAAATGACGATCCGTGTCGGCGATAAAGGCATAAGGCGCGCCGTCTGATTTCGCGATGACACTAAATCCATCGGGCAGGGTGGCAACGTGGTCGCCGTGGCTCATCCAGACTTGTTCCTTTGCGCCTTTGTCCCAAACATCGGTGGTGATGTCTGAATGGTCTAAGACATCGACATACGCGCGTCCGAATTCGCGAGATTTCTCGGCCTCGACAACACCGCCAAGCTGTTTGACCATGGTTTGCTGACCGTAGCAAATGCCAAAGATCGGCACGCCCATCTCGAATACGATCTGCGGGGCGGCGGGGGCATCGTCATCCAACACGCTACACGGCCCGCCCGCAAGGATAATGCCCTTCGGGTTATAGGCTTTGATTTTCTCGTCAGAGGCTTGGTTAAACGGCCATACTTCGCAGTAAACGCCACTTTCGCGCAAGCGACGCGCAATAAGTTGTGTGACCTGAGATCCAAAATCCAGAATAAGGATATGCTCGTGATTTGTTTTCGGCATGAGTTTTAGTCTTTCCTATAACGCGATGTCTTTTGACGATGCCTCTTTTTAGCGCGTAAATTACGCGATGCAAAGACTAAATTGTTGTTATGCTTCAAAAAGGGTGCTGTAATGCGTTTCGAATCAATAAATGATGTGTAGATAAGGATTACTGGAACGTGAGCAAAGCAACTTTTTCTTTTGAATTTTTCCCTCCGAAAACGGACAAAACGACAGAATTGTTGTTTAAAGCGATCGAAGATTTAAAAGCCCTTAATCCGAAATTTATGACTGTGACCTATGGCGCGGGTGGTTCGACGCGTGACAAGACTTTGCAAATCATCAAAAGAGTGATCGCGGATACGGATATTCCAACGGCGTCGCACCTGACCTATATTAATTCACCGCGTAAAGAAATGTATGCGCTGGCGGATGAGTTGTGGGAAAATGGTGTGCATCATATCGTGGCGCTGCGCGGTGATATGCCAGCCGATTTAGAATGGCCGCTTGATCCGGACGCCGAGTATTTCCAATATACCAGCCATTTCGTCGCGGCGTTGAAAGCACGTCAGGATTTCGAAATCTCTGTTGGCGCGTATCCTGAAAAACATCCCGATGCGGATTCTATCGATAAGGATGTAGAGGCCTTGATGAAGAAAATAGATGCAGGCGCAAACCGTGCCATTACACAGTTTTTCTTTGATAACACTGTGTACTATGAATTTCTGGAGCATTGCGCGAAAGCGAATATTAAAGCACCGATTGTTCCGGGTTTACTGCCGATCCATGACTTTAAATCAATGTGTGGTTTTGCGGGGCGTTGTCAGGCAAGCGTGCCGAAATGGCTGCATGAGAGATTTGCCGGCTTGGAAGATAAACCGGAAGATGCGCGTAAGGTTGCGCTGGATTTGCTGGTGGGGCAAAGCGAAGATCTTGTGAAAAACGGTGTGGAGCATATCCACTATTACACACTCAATAAATCCGACATCACCACACAGGCCGTTGAGGCAATTTGTTAAGAACGTTATATTTAGAAGCTGTGGGATATTGTGGCATTAACAACATATGCGTCAGCAGGCGCATCGCTTAAGGTTTTTGCGGGCAGTATACCAATGTCCATACCAATGGAGAAATCATTAAACTTACGGCTAACGCCTGCGCCGAAGATGATTGCTGTGGTTAATTTTTCTTGATCTTCATAGGTGTGGCCATAGCCATCCACTGCACCAACGATAGCTTCAATGTGTCCTTCGACGTGATAGCCAAACTCTTTTTTTAAGCCTCCAACAACACCAAATAAGTTAGATTTGCCATTTTCTGAGTTATTAAATTTACCACCAACCAGACCAAGGTAGGTTTGAATGCCCTTGAATTCTGCCATGTCCTCTGTGAATGAAATAAGGTAACCTTGATTATTTCCAAAGCCATCATTCCATGATCCGTCTACATTATAAGGGTTGTCATCACTATGTGTGACAAAAATTGGAGTAGAGAGTTTTATGTCGTCTATTTCTGTTCCCATGAATATTCTTTATTGTTATTATAAATTTCAATCATTTCCATATATCCTGCAGTATATCACCTAATTCTATGTTAATCAATTGAGCTCTATGAATGTTGGGGTCACGTTCTTCTACGTAAGGTATTATCTTCCTTACCCTGAACAAATTGTATGAAATGCTATATTATGTGGCGTTGCAGCGTAATTATGGCATTTTTGTGCTTGATATTTGTTGCGAACCGTTCTATTCCAAAACCTAAGTAAAATTTTTAGACTTTAATGGAGGAACGTATGGTTCTGGCAACAAATTTAGGATTTCCACGCATTGGTGATATGCGTCAGTTGAAGAAAGCTGTTGAAAGCTATTGGAAGGGCAAAAGCTCATCTGATGATCTTCTTAATACCGGTAAAGAGCTTCGCGCTCATAACTGGGGTTTACAGAAGAAGGCTGGCTTGGATCATATTCCGTCCAATGATTTTTCATTCTACGATCAAGTTCTTGATTTGATTGCAACGCTGGGTCTTGTGCCGGAGCGTTATGACTGGAATGGTGGCCAAGTTGATCTTGATACATATTTCGCCATGGCACGCGGCGCACAACAAGGTAGTGTTGATGTGACAGCGATGGAAATGACCAAATGGTATGACACGAATTATCATTATATCGTTCCTGAATTTGAAGAAGGTATGGAGCCTAGCCTTTCCAGCACTAAAATCTTTGATCAATATAAAGAAGCCAAAGATCTTGGTATTGAAACACGTCCGGTTATTGTTGGCCCTGCAAGCTTCGTGTTCCTTGGTAAAGCGCAATATGAAGGCTTTAGCCATGAAGAGACAGTGAAAAAACTGATCCCTGTTTATAACGAGATTTTGGCGAAACTGGCTGATCTTGGCGCTGAGTGGGTTCAAATTGATGAGCCTGTATTCGCACTTGATCTTTGTCCAATCGGTCAAGGCGTTGTGAAAGCGGCTTATGACGGTTTGAAACAGCCTGAAGGTTTGAAAATCCTTGTGGCGTCTTACTTTGACACGCTTCGCGGTAATGCGGACTTGTTCTATGGCTTGCCTGTAGATGCACTGCACATTGATTTGTGCCGTGGCCCGAACCAAGCCAATACAGCAGCCAATAATGCAGAAAAAGCATTTGATGAAGCGCTTGCAAAAATCGGTGATAAAACACTCTCCGTTGGTATCGTTGATGGCCGTAACATTTGGAAAAACGATTTGTCCAAGTCTTTGGGCTTCATCGACAAAGCCGTTGCAAAACTTGGTTCTGACAAAGTGTTCGTTGCAGGGTCTAGTTCCTTGCTGCACACACCGGTTGATCTGGATAGCGAAACGGCTCTTGATGAGGAAATCAAAAGTTGGATGGCTTATGCGACGCAGAAAGTTGCTGAAATTGCAGTTATTGCAAAAGGTGCGAATGATGGTCGTGATGCGATTTCATCCGAACTTACGGCAAGTGACGCGGTTCAGGAAGATCGCCGTACATCGAAGCGTATCCATAATGATGAGGTTAAGTCTCGCGTTGCAGGCATTACACCTGAAATGAAGAAACGTAAATCTCCATTTGCGGAACGTCAGAAAATCCAACAAGCGGCACTTAACTTGCCTCTATATCCGACAACATCAATCGGGTCTTTCCCACAAACGCAGGAAATCCGCAAGGCACGTTCCGCGTTCAAGAAAGGCGAGATCGGCGAAACGGAATATAAGGATGCCATGCAAGCAGAAATCCGCTCAGTTGTTGAATTCCAACATGACGTTGATATTGATGTTCTTGTTCATGGTGAGCCGGAGCGTAACGACATGGTTGAATATTTCGGTGAGCAACTAGACGGCTTTACTTTCTCCAAGTTCGGTTGGGTTCAGTCTTATGGTTCACGTTGTGTGAAACCGCCAATCATTTATGGTGATGTTTCTCGTCCAACGGCGATGACTGTTGAATGGTCAAAATATGCACAAGAGCAAACAGACAAAATCATGAAGGGCATGTTGACTGGCCCGATCACAATTTTGCAGTGGTCTTTTGTTCGTGATGACCAACCACGCAGCGTAACATCAAAGCAAATCTCTCTTGCGATCCGTGATGAGGTTTCCGATTTGGAAGCTGCGGGCATTAAGATGATCCAAATTGATGAAGCGGCCTTCCGTGAAGGCTTGCCGTTGCGCAAGGATGACTGGAAAGCATATCTTGATAACGCTGTTGAGGATTTTCGCATTACATCATGTAGTGTTGAAGATTCAACGCAAATTCATACGCATATGTGTTACTCCGAGTTTAATGACGTGATGCAAGAAGTTGCGGACATGGACGCGGATGTGATCTCAATCGAGACCTCACGCTCTCAAATGGAATTGTTGGAGGCTTTTGTAGCGTTCAAATATCCCAACGAGATCGGACCGGGCGTTTATGACATCCATTCTCCACGTGTTCCGACAACACAGGAAATGGTTGACCTGCTTGATAAAGCCAAAGAAAATCTGGACGAGCGTCAAATCTGGGTGAATCCGGACTGTGGTTTGAAAACACGTGGCTGGGCAGAAGTTAAACCTGCGCTTAAAAACATGGTGGAAGCTGCAAAAATTATGCGCGAGAAATCAAAAGCAAGCGCGGCTGCTTAATTTTTGAGCCTATAAGAATTATGAAAGCCCGTGATGATGTCGCGGGCTTTTTTTTAATAACAAATCTGAAGGAATATTTACGAAGGCTCGTTGAGTTGATGTAATACCTCAAGAATTTTTTCTGAATCGGAAATAACCGCTCCGGCCTCTTTCATTTCTCGTATTTCAGTTTGGTCTGTCCCGTGCCAGCCGGCACCATTATCCACCGTATCATAGGCAATGCAGACATTAAATTCACGGCTGAGTGCATCCATAACACTTTCATAAATGCATGTATTGGTGTTAAAGCCGGAGACGATAAGGTTCTTAACGCCATTATCATGCAGTGTTTTCGTTAAGTCCGTATATTTGAAAGCCGATGCTTGCGTTTTCTTTAAAATTTCATCGGTCTCAGGATCAGGTTGCACTTTATACCAGCCGCCGTAAGATTCTTCGGGTGTGTCCTTTGAGTTCTTTCTGGAATAAACATGATAAATTTGCAGTCCGGCATCTCTAAACTTTGGAATAAGCCCGACGATATTATCGGTTTTTTCCTCGGTGTATTTATCTCCGCCTTTAAAAGCATCGGGATTTTCAGGGTCAGGAAGGTAATTTGGATCGGCGTAAAATCGCTGAACATCAATGATTAGATGCGCCGTTGATGCAATGACATCTTCGGGGGTGGGGTGCGCGAATGTAACTTCATCTACACCAAAAAAATCTGCCAATGTTTGTGATTTTGACATGTCGCCTATCTCTGATCTCTATTTAATTGCATCATTAAAGCTCCGCAAGTATATGCAGAACCTGTTCTGAATCCGTTAATATGGCACCTTCTGCGCGCATATGCTCTAGCTTTTCTTCTAACTTCGGATCGCCACCTTCGCCGTTTTCTGTCATATCCAGTAAAACGCAGACATTAAAATCTTCATTTAATGCGTCCAGTACCGTCTGATAAAGGCAGGCACTGGTATTAAAACCGGATACAATCAGGTTTTTTACACCGTTATTAATTAACGTTTCTTTGAAATGACTGTCTTTATCTTCAAACGGAGACGTTGTTGATTTTCCTGCAAAGAAATCGGTGTCTTTATCGGGAGAGACGTTATGGAACCCACCATATGTATCTTCATTTTGATTGGGCATGTTTCTGAAATAAACCCAGCCGGTTTGTAAGCCTGCCTCTTTGAATTTTGGAACAAGTGTGGCGATATTCTCACTTGTCGCATCTGTTTTTTCATCGCCGCCGCCTTGCGGATAATCGAGTTTATCAGGGTTGTGCTGATAGGTGGGGTCGGCGAAATAACGCTGCGCATCAATGATGATATGTGCGGTTTCTTGTTTGATTTTATCAATATCTATGAGGTTGAAATCAACATTATCCACCCCGAAGAATTGCGCTAATGTCTTATTTTTTGACATGTTCCAACCCGTTTTATTATTTTTATGCATAATAAAGGGTGCAGGGGGGTAAAGTCAAATATGGCGTGGGTTTACTTGGTTTCTGATGGTTTTTCTTCTGTTTCGGCATCGGCAGGGGCTGCTTTACGCACCAAAACTGCGGCGAAGAACCCGTCCGTTTGATGGCGTTTCGGGGTTAGGCGCATGAACGGCGTTCCTAAACCAAGAGACTCATCCAAAGGTGCAATTTCGAAATCATCATTGTTCGCCAAGAACTTTTCGATCTGATTTTCATTTTCAGCAGGCAGCAAGGAACACGTCGCATAGACCAGTTTGCCCTCCGGCTTCACAGCTTTGGCAACTTTTTCCAGAATGTCGGCTTGAATTTCAATCAGCTCCGCTAAGGTCGGGCCGTAATTACGCCAGCGCATATCAGGGTTACGACGCCATGTACCGGTTCCACTGCACGGAACATCGGTTAGGACAATATCGAACGTGCCTTTTTGACGTTTAAGCCATTTCTTATGACGCGGATCAGACAGTGGACGTACTTCGATAATATCGGCCAGCCCTGCTTTCTTATAACGACGACGACCTTTCTCAAGGCGTTTTTCATCCAGATCCATTGCAACAACGCGCCCTTTGCGCATCATCGCTGCCGCCAGAGCCAGCGTTTTACCACCGCCCCCTGCGCAGTAATCCAGAACTTGCATGCCAGGCTTCGCGCCGCAAACATGGGCGATCATCTGTGATCCCTCGTCCTGAATTTCAATCCAGCCTTTATTCATGGCTTTGGTTTTGGAGAGGTAAGCTTTTTCTTTGCAGCGCAAGCCCCAAGGCGAATAAGGCGTCAGCGTCGTCTCTACGCCGTCTTTGGCCAGAGATTGTTGTGCGTTCTCACGCTCCATCGCGAAGATGTTGGCGCGAATATCTAATGTGGCAGAAGTTTGCATCGCGCGCATTTCTTCCTTGAAATCATCTTTGAAATAGGCGCGTAGAGTGTCTTCATATTCCGGTGGGCATTCAACCAAAATCGCTTCATCCATATCCGCATGATCCATGGTTTGGCCTGATAGAGCGCCGATGAATGTCTTTTCTTCATCGTTTAATCCTTCTTGTGCATATTGGCTGCCGTCAAATAAATCACCAAGACGTTTTTCGTCTGTATTCTCACCCAAGGCAAGCCAGAAGATAACGCGGTTGCGTGGTGTATCCTCGATTTTCAGCTTTTCCATCCACCAACCAAGACGCGCATGATGGCGCGCCATTGCATAGACACGCTCTGCGATTTCGCGGCGATCTTTTGACCCGATATAGCGACGATTACGCATGTAATCCCCAACACAAGAGTCAAGGGGAATACGGATTCTCTGATCGCGTTCAAGAATTTCAATAGTGGCGTCTATGCGGGATGCTGGTTTCATGGTGGCTACTCTTACAGGATAAATTCAGTTTCTACAATGTTTTAGGATTAAATAATTTGCGGATGCGCTTGGCGCGCGCTACGTTCATCCATGTTTTAAAGGAACACTGACGAATATGAATTACCCAACCTATATAGAATTGCCTTTTACGGCGGAGCATAACGCGCCGATGGGGGCGGATAATTGCGATCAATATCCTGAAAGCCTCGTGCGTTATTTTCTGGAGAATTATACGAAAGAGGGCGACTGTGTTTTTGATCCTTTCTTGGGCTTTGGTACAACGGCGTTTGTAGCTGAAGATATGGCGCGCACGCCCTACGGCGTTGAAGCAGACGGCGAGCGTTTTGAATGGGCGGCAGGCCAATTAGAGAACTGGCGCAATATCAAGCATGGCGATGCCGCGGATATTGGTGCTTATGATTTTCCGCAGATGGATTTCTGCATCACCTCTCCGCCTTATATGTTGTGCGAGGACACGTGGAATCCGCTTTATGGCGGCGACCCTGATTATGAGGGCTATAACGTTTACCTTGCGCGCATGGCTTTGATTTTTAAGAAGATTGCTAAAGTGATGAAGAAGGACGCTTTGGTTATTGTGCAGGCGGATAATCTTCAGGGGCAACGCTATACGCCGCTTGTGCATGACTTCTATCAGCAAATATCAAAGAGCCTGACCCCGCAAGCCGAAATCATAGTGCGCTGGACAGGCAAAAAATCTATTGATCATAGAGATTATGAGCTAACGCATTGTCTGGTTTTCAAGAAAAGCTAAGCCGTCTGATTACAGTATAATTTTAAGGGTGAGTAGGGTTGCTGATAACGCCAACAGGCCTTCAACAAGGTAGAAGAATTTCTCTTGCGGAATTTTATCATGGAATTTCTGGCCGAGATAAAGGGCGAGTAAAAATCCGGGATAGGCGTAAAGTGCGGTGATAAACAGATCATAGGTGAGTAAGCCTACGCTGATTGTTCCGATGGCGCGCGGAATGTTAGAGAGCATGAGCATCATAATGATGCTGGCACGGAACTCTGATGAGGTTGTTACCTTTTCTTTGAGGTAGAGAATAAATGCAGGCCCGCCACCGCCAATCATCGCATTGAGCGTGCCGCCCAAGAATCCTGCCAAATGTGCGTCCCCCCATTTGATAAGGCGGCCTAAAGGGTCTATTTTTGTGTGCTTCCTTAAGAGGTGCAGGATAATATAGACAACCAGTATTGCGCGTATAACATCACCCGCAACATAGCTTAAGAGCATTACACCAAGCATCGCTCCGACGATGGTCATGGGCAACATTTTTAAGATGTGTTGCCATTGAATGTGTTTGTGTGTTTTGAATATAAGAAGCCCCATAGAGAGTTGATAGATCATAACCATCGCAACCACATCTTGTACGGGCATAAAGAGGCTGAGTATCGGGATGCAAATAAGGCCGCCGCCAAAACCGAGCAGACTTTGTGCGAAAAAGGCAAAGGCGATGATGAGCGGAATAAGTATCATCTGCGGAGTATAAAAAACCCGACGGCATTATACCAGTCGGGTTTTTATAAATCTGTAATTACACGGTGATGTTATTCAGCGTGTGGAGCTTCTTTTGTTGCTTCTTCAGCGTGCTCTTCAGCTGCTGCATGCTCATCAGTTGCTTCACCTTCAGCAGGTTCTGCCGCTGCGGCTGCATCATCTGCATGCTCGTCAGTTGCTTCGCCTTCGGCTGGCGTTGCTGCTGTGTCATCAGCGTGCTCTTCAGTCGCTGTTTCACCTGTTGCTGCTTCTGTCGCATTTGCTTCAATAGCAGCTGTGTCTATTGCTGTTTCTGTAGTTGCTTCTACGGCTTTCACAGTTGCATCAATTGCAGCCTCAGGCGCCGCAGTCATATCTTCAGCATGTGCAGAAGACATATAAGATGGAGTAGCTGCAACCAAAAGTGCTGCAAGTGTTAAGAAATATTTTGTCATGAGTAACGTTCCTTATTGATCAAGTATATTGTTTAATTTACTAAGTCGCCCACTTTGATCTGATTCCAGAAATTTGCAAGCAAAGATTTATTTTCCGTTTATCCCTATGATTCTGTTCGGTAATTCGGGGCTTCGCGGGTGATTGTTACGTCATGAACATGTGATTCTTTGAACCCTGCACCGGTCATACGGATGAATTCTGTTTTATCACGCATGTCCTGAACGGTGGCACAGCCTGTATACCCCATAGAAGCACGCAAGCCGCCAACCATCTGGTGAAGAACATTTGCAACAGGGCCTTTATAAGGTACGCGTCCTTCGATTCCCTCGGGGACGAGTTTGTTGCTTTGATTGACGTTGCCTTGGAAATAGCGATCGGCAGAGCCCTTAACCATGGCGCCGACACTGCCCATGCCGCGATATGATTTGTAAGAGCGTCCTTGAAAGAGAATCACTTCACCGGGGGCTTCGTCTGTTCCTGCGAAGACACCGCCCATCATGGCGGCACTTGCGCCCCCTGCGATGGCTTTTGCAAAGTCACCTGAATATTTGATGCCGCCGTCCGCGATCACCGGAATGCCTTTTTTTTCACATACACTGGCCACATCCATGATGGCTGTAAGCTGTGGCACACCAACACCTGCAACAACGCGGGTCGTACAAATAGAACCCGGACCAATACCAACCTTAATAGAATTCGCGCCCGCCTTTATAAGGGCGTTGGCGGCCTCAGCTGTGGCAACGTTACCGGCCATGATTTGCAAGGTCGGGTTTTCTGCGCGAATTTGCGCGACGGTATCAAGAACGGCGCGGGAATGTCCATGCGCGGTATCAACAACAACCAAATCAAGTCCGGCGTGTGCGAGGGCACTGGCACGTTGGATGCCGTTTATGTCACCCGTACCGACAGCTGCACCGGCGCGAAGGCGATCTTGAGAGTCTTTCGTTGCCATCGGGAACAGCTTTGATTTCTCGATATCCTTCACAGTCATAAGACCGATGCAATTATCCGCATCATCGACAATGATGAGTTTTTCGATGCGGTGCTTGTGTAATAATTTTTTGGCTTCTTCTTTTGTGATGTCTGCAGTGACCTTCACAAGGCTTTCATGCGTCATGAGTTCTTTAATAGGCTCATCAGGGTTTTCGGCAAAGCGCACATCACGGTTTGTAAGAATACCAACCAGCTTTCCTGTGCTTTCGGTGACCGGAATACCGGAGATTTTGTGGATGCTCATTAAGTCCCAAGCATCGGCGAGTGTGGCATCGGGACGAATTGTAATGGGATCAAGCACCATTGCGGATTCAAAACGTTTGATTTGACGTACCAACTTGGCTTGTTCATCGATCTCCATATTTCGGTGAAGAATACCCAAGCCACCATTTTGCGCCATGGCAATACCCATCTCTGCGCCGGTAACAGTATCCATCGCTGCGGACAGAACAGGAATGTTCAGTGAAATTTCTTGTGTGATCTGGGTTGACGTATCAACTTCGTTTGGTTGGATTTCGGATGCACCGGGAACCAGTAATACGTCATCAAAGGTAAGTGCTTCACGAATTTTTGTAGTGTCTTTAATGCGGGCCATATGCAAATCTCCAGCGCTTAATTATATGGGCGAAATTTGCAAGTGAGTTATAGCGTGTTTTCTCAGAATGTAAAGTCTGTAACGTTAAACAGATCACGATTACATAATATTTTAGCTAAAAGTAACGAATTCTTATGACTCTGTAATGTATTCTTAGGGCCAGAGTAGAAAAAAGTAAAAAATAATAAAGGATGAGCCTAAATGATACCGAGTAGTAATATCGCAAATATGTATGTTAAAATAGTTGGTGAGCAATCATTGCTGGCGATGGCACAAAGCAATCTACTAAGTAATGCAGAGCGCGTTGGTAAAGTCAGAACACATACTTTTTTGGCACATAACGGCCAGACAGAATTTGGCATTAGCAGAAATTTTGGTGATGAACGATATTACAGTTGGGAAGACACGATTATTGATTGTCGTAACAACCCCGGCCTTGTTGATAGTGATATGTTGCAGGATTTCTGCGAGGCACTTGCAACCGGTTCACGTTTCGAAAATTTTAAAAAGGATCTTGAGGCTCGGATGGATGGTTTGGTTGACGTTATGCCATTCCACAGTGTTCTGCGCGGGGAAGATAACATGCGTTACAATATTAAGCGCGCTGACAAGATTGAAGATTTTGATATTATCCGCATTGGCTTTCGTCTTGATGCGTCTTGTGAAGAAGATTTTAAAAAGGGTTTGGATTGCTTACGTGATTGGGAAAATCCGTACAAGATTAAAAGCTATGCGGGACATGCGCTTAGCTCATGATATAAATTTGTACAACATATGTTTTGTATGTTAGAAGAGCGTGCGCCTTCAGTTTATGAAGCGCGCGTTTTTTTGTTGAAGAATATTATAAATAAAAACAGGGTGATTTAAATGATTCCTAAGGCGGGTATATCGGGAACTTTCTATAAAATACGAAATGATGATGCATTGTTTTCCAAGGCTACAGACAATCTTGCAGGGCAATTGGATTATTTGCAAAATATCGACGCAGGCGCACAGGCTTATTTGGGTATTAATGGTACGACTTCTCTCGGCAATGTTCAGGATTTGCTAGCAGAGAAAACCTCTATGCCATTTGGCAAGACTTATTCATGGCCCAATACAGAAGTGGACGCATATTATCTTTCAGAGGCGGTGGATGCTGAAGCTGTCATCGAGCATATAAAAGAAAATTCGTCATTTCAGGCATTTAAATCCTATATAAATGAAGGCAGTGGCCAAGCGTTAGACATCGTGCCATATGTACGGGAAAATGGATCTTCTGATGGGGATGAACAAACGGTATCATCCGTTAATATAGGGATTAAAATGTACGCACAGTCCAGAGATGAATTTGATGCTGGCTTTGAGGCATTTAAATCTTGGGAGCGATCAAATATGAGAGACAATTTTCATCCGACGGAATTTGATGGAGATAAAGAGTTCTCATTATTTTCTAAGGATTAATAATTTTTTGTTTTAGTCTCTATTCTTGCGCATCTGACTTATGAAAACCTGTCGCAATAACATATTGCTCCGCGCTTCCTTTACGGCTTGCGGGTGGTTTAACGTGTTTCACTGTTTTAAAATGTTTCTTCATTTCTTTTAATAAGGCGTCTTGTGCTCCGCCTTGAAACACTTTGGCGATGAAGATGCCATCGGGTTTTAAGACTTCGATTGCAAAGTAATAGGCGGCCTCGACAACGACCATAATGCGAAGATGGTCGGTTTGCTTATGCCCCATTGTATTGGGCGCCATGTCGCTGAGAACCGCGTCTGCCAGCCCATCTGCGGATTGTTTATTGAGGGATTCCTTTAATATATCAGGCGCGGCGTCATCCATGAAATCCATTTGAAAGAATTCAACATCAGGCAACTCGTCAATTTCAAGTAGGTCAATGGCGATGACTTTGCATTTTTTTTCTGTCGCAACCTGACACCAACCACCCGGCGCGGCGCCAAGATCAATGATTGTCATGCCCGGTTTTAAAAACTGTAATTTCGCGTCAATTTCCTTAAGCTTAAAGGCCGCGCGTCCGCGATAGCCTTGCTTTTGTGCCATATCAATATAAGGGTCGTTAAGCTGGCGTTGTAACCAACGTGTTGAAGAGCTTTTACGTCCTTTGGCTGTGCGGACTTTCGTTTTCTTTTTATTGCGTGACATAATTATGTTCCCGGACTCTGCCCTATGTGGCTCTAACCCTTAGAGTTTCTAACGTTCTTATAACAGCATAACAATGGCGGTGGTAACAAAAATTGAAAAGAAAAAACTGAGGCAGGCGGCCATAAAGACAATACCTTCGGTTTTTGGTGAAAAATGCGCGATTATAATAAATAATATATAATAGAAACTGGATACTGCAATGCCTCTGGTGTGGACATTTGACGTCATAAATCCCATAATGCCGTTCCCGTAACCGATATAGACCATTATTTCGGCCTGTAAACGAATGAGTATCATGCAGGCGATCACTAATCCCAAAGCCCACCAGCGATGTTTCTTATGGACGCTGAAATAAGCAATCGGCATCCATATAGCATCGGCCCAGAAATTAAGAAATTCAAACATTGAAGTAGTTTAGGCCATGAGCGTATTTTTTAAAAACAGTTTCAGAATATTTTTTGCAGGCACCGTTCTTATATCGGGGATGGTGCGTGATATTTCGCCTGCGTGCGCCGGTGCGCCGGGTTTAATTCGTGATACAGAGATAGAAGAGACTCTACGTTTATGGGGCGCGCCTATCTTTGAGGCGGCAGGTCTTGATCCGGAGGGTGTCCATATTATATTGGCGCAAAGCGATACAGTGAATGCCTTTGTTGCCGGTGGGCCTAATATCTTTCTGTATACAGGTTTGATTAATAAAACTGATAATCCGGGGGAATTGATTGGTGTGATTGCTCATGAAACAGGGCATATTGCCGGTGGTCATCTTATCCGCACGCGCGAGGCGATGGAGCGTGCTTCCTATGAAAGTATAATCGGTATGATTTTAGGGGCAGGCGTTGCCATTGCCAGTGGTGATGCCAGCGCTATACCTGCTGCAACTTTAGGGGGCAGCAGCTTTGCGCAGCGTCGCTTTCTTGTCCATAGCCGTGTCCATGAATCAAGCGCCGATCAAGCGGCTTTGAGCTTTTTAGAAAAGGCAAAGATTAATCCATCGGGTATGGCCAGTTTTATGGGCAAACTTAAAGCGGATAATTTTGTACCTGAAAACCAGCAAAGTGAATATGTGCGGACCCATCCGTTGATTGATAGCCGTATTGAGGCGTTGGAGCGCCGCATTGCGGAATCTGCCTATAAAGATGTTGCTTATCCCGCGCTGTGGCGGGAACAGCATGCCCGTATGAAAGCCAAATTAATTGGTTTTATCAGCCCCGGTAAAATCCCATGGGTTTATGATGATAAGGACGTGTCCATACCTGCCCAATATGCACGGGCAATTGCGGCTTATCGCAATAATCATGTGGATGATGCGTTGCGACGCATTGATGCTTTGTTAAAGCGTGAACCGAAAAATCCGTATTTTCTGGAACTTAAAGGACAGATGTTAGTTGATTTTGCCCGCCTTGATGAGGCCATCCCTTATTATAAAAAGGCGATAGACATCATGCCGGAGGCAACATTGTTCAGGATTGCCTTGGCACATGCTTTAATTGAATCCGCTCACCAAAATGAGGCTTCTGTGCTACGTGAGGCGATTGGGCATCTTGAGCGTGCTTTGCGTGAGGAATCGCGCTCAACGCGTGTTCATCGGCTTTTGGCAACGGCCTATGGGCGTATCGACCAGCATAATAGTGCAAAGATACATTTGGCCGAAGAAGCCGTGTTGCAGCGCCGTTTTTCTTATGCAAAGCAACATGCACAGAGTGTTTTAGAGAGTGAAACTGAGGGTAATAAGCTTTGGTTGAAGGCGAAAGATATTATTTCTTTTATCGAAACGACGAAAAAAGGGTGACTTTTTTGTAAAGGGAACGAATAATAGAAGAGCAATGTATTTAAGGAGTTATGTTTTGAACAAAGCAATTAAGAATTTGAAGTTTGTGGCACTTACAATGAGTGTCTGTGGTGTTGCGCTTTTGGCGCCTGTGCAGGATGTTAAAGCAGCGGAGTTCACGCCTGAGCAAGTAAAAGAGTTGGAAGTTCTTTTTAAGAAGTTTCTTGCTGAAAATCCGGAATCTATTTTGAAATCAGTCGATGATTTCCGTGTCTCAGAAGAAAAGAGAACACAACAAAGCGCGAAAGAAAATTTAGCTGAATATGGTGATTATTTCGCTGATGCTGGTTTGCCGTTTGCTGGTAATCCCGATGGTGATGTCACGTTGGTTGAATATTTTGATTATAACTGCGGATATTGTCGTAAGGCATATGCAGACATTATTGCAATCTTGAAAGAAGATACTAATGTGCGCGTTATTTTTCAGGAAATGCCGATCTTAAGCCCGTCTTCTAAGGTTATGGCAGGGTATGCAATGGCTGCACATGCACAAGGAAAATATTTCGAAATGCATAAGGCCTTGATGGATTACAGAGGTGGGCAAGGCGACGAATCGTTCCTTAAGCTGGCGGCTGATCTTGGGTTGGATATTGATAAATTGAAAATCGATGCAAAGTCTGCGGCGACTGTGGCGAGCATAGATAAATCTTCGGCGATGGCCAGAGATCTTGGAATTCGCGGAACACCAGGATTTATTATCGGGAATGAAATCTATCCCGGATACATAGGTCTTAAAGGCTTGCGTGATGCAATCAGTGACGCAAGAGCAGCGCAGGGCAAAAAGTAAGCCTTGGTTTATGAAATCGTAAAATAACGGACACAGGATGGTCAATTTCCAATGAGATATGTTAGTAAAATCTTAGCTGCTCTTTTGGTCTTGGCCGTCGGTTACTTGGCCTATGGCCTGTTTGAAGTGCGCCGTGATTTATTTACGGTTTATGATGTTTCAGATCATTATGTTTATGGCCCTGAAGATGCAAACCTTACCATTGTCGATTTCAGTCGCTATGACTGTGATTCTTGTAGGAAATTACATCCTATTTTGATGGAAGCCGTTAAGAAAGATGGAAAGGTGCGTTATGTTTCCCGCACGTTTGCCTATGGTAATGAGTGGGAGGTTCTCTTGGTCTCTGCTGTCTATGCGGCGGGTGAGCAAGGGAAGTTTACTGAAATGCATGACATTATTAATGAGAAATGGCCATTGGAAGGCCGTAATGATTTATTCCGTTACGCCAGAGAAATCGGGCTTGATACGAAGTTACTCAGTCGGGATATGTCTAAAGATGATATTTTAAATCAAGTAACTATCAATCAAAATTACTTTGAGGCATGGAATTTAGACAGAGCACCGGCTATTTTGTTAGGGAAATCATTTATTTATACGCCGCGGACACAAGGGGTGACTGTCGAGGTTTTGTTAGAGAAATTTGAAGCGGCACGCCGTAAGGCTGGTATTGTTAATTAAGGTAAGTATGACAAAAATTCTAATTCTAAACGGGCCGAACCTTAATATGCTTGGGACGAGAGAGCCCGAGATATACGGGCACCAGACTTTAGGTGATATAGAGGCGCTGTGCGCCAAAAAAGCAAAGTCCTTGGGTTTTGATATCGATTTCAGACAATCCAATCATGAGGGAGAGTTGGTGACGTGGATTCAAGATGTGCGCGAATCTCTCGATGGCGTCATTATCAATGCTGCGGCCTATACGCATACATCCGTAGCAATACATGATGCTTTGAAGTTATTGGACTGCCCGATTATAGAGGTTCATTTATCTAATCCGAAAAAAAGGGAGGAATTCCGCCATTTTTCCTATATTGAATCGGTTGCAACCGCGGTTATCGCGGGGTACGGCGCGGTGGGGTATGAAATGGCTTTAGAAGAACTTGAAAAAGTTTTACGGTAAAAGTCTCGTATGCTTTGACATTCTACTTCAACTTTTGTATTCAGATACTTAAAATAAAACACAATGTTAATAACAATAAGATTTATCGATGAAAATTGACTCAGATGCGATCAAAGAACTCGCAGGTTTACTAGATGAAACAGGCTTAACCGAAATAGAGGTCGCCGATGGCGAAAAATCTATCCGCGTAAGTAAGGGCAATACGATTATTGCTGGCGGCGGCGTTGCTGCAGCGATGCCTTCTGACCCTGCCGTTCCACAAAAAGCAAATATGGATGCACCTGCGAATGTTGCTTCGGCGCACCCAGGGGCTGTGAAATCTCCGATGGTTGGTACGGCGTATTTACAAGCCGACCCTGAATCACCGGCTTTTGTGAAAAAGGGTGATAACGTTAATGCAGGCGATACATTGCTGATTATTGAGGCGATGAAGGTTATGAACCCGATTAAGGCCGAAAAATCCGGTACTGTAATCCAAGTTCTGGTTGAAAATGCACAACCAATTGAATTTGGTGATGTCCTGTTAGTGATTGAATGATTAAAAGCTCGGTTCATATTTATTCGTATTTTTGTCCGGACAAGGCATAAGTGACGAAGCGTATAGCTTATACGTGAAGATGCGAGTAACGATGATCCTGATAAATAGCCAGATAAGTAGATGGATAAATATTTATGTTTAAGAAAGTTTTGATTGCCAACCGTGGTGAAATCGCCCTTCGTATTATTCGCGCTTGTCGTGAGATGGAGATAGGCACCGTTGTCGTTCATTCCACCGCTGATGCCAGCTCTATGGCCGTACGTTTGGCTGATGAGTCTGTTTGTATCGGGCCGCCTGCGAGCAAAGACAGCTATCTTAATATTCCTGCGATTTTAACGGCGGCGTCTTTGACGGGGGTGGATGCTATTCATCCAGGCTATGGGTTCTTATCAGAAAACGCACAATTCGCGCGGATGGTTGAAGAGCACGGCTTTACCTTTATTGGCCCGTCTGCCGATCATATTGAACAAATGGGCGATAAAGTGCGCGCAAAGCAAACGGTTGATGCGCTTGGCTTGCCTGTTGTTCCGGGATCAGAAGGCGGTGTTGAAAGCGCAGAAGATGGCTTGCAAACATCCATTGATATGGGCTTCCCTATTATCATCAAAGCGGCCAGCGGCGGCGGTGGTAAAGGTATGCAGGTTGTGACTGCCGCAGAAGATTTTGTTGAGGCCTATCATACCGCGCGTATTGAAGCTAAAGCGAATTTTGGCGATGATACGGTTTATATTGAAAAATATCTTACCAATCCCCGCCACATTGAAATTCAGGTTTTTGGTGATTCTCACGGGAATGCCATCCATTTGGGCGAGCGTGATTGCTCGATCCAGCGTCGCCACCAAAAATTGCTTGAGGAAGGCCCTTCACCGATCCTAACGCAGGAACAACGCGAAGAGATTGGCAAATTATCTGCTGATATGGTGCGTAATCTTGGTTATCTTGGCGCGGGGACGATTGAGTTCCTGTTTGAAAATGGCAAATTTTACTTCATGGAAATGAATACCCGTATTCAAGTTGAACATCCGGTGACCGAAATGATTACCGGTATTGATTTGATTGCCGAGCAAATCCGCGTTGCAGCGGGTGAGCCATTGACGGTTAATAAAAATGGTTTCCGTTTCCGCGGACATGCCATCGAAATCCGTATTAATGCGGAAGACCCTGATACGTTTGTGCCGTCGCCCGGCACGATCACACGTTTTCATGCGCCCGGTGGTTTGGGCGTGCGCTTTGACAGTGCGATATATGGCGGCTATTCAATACCACCTTATTATGACTCGATGATCGGGAAGTTGATTGTTCATGGCCGTAATCGTGAAGAGTGCATCAGACGTTTGTCCCGCGCGATTCGCGAAACTGTTGTTGAAGGCGTGAAAACAACGCTGCCCTTACATGAATGGATTATAGAGCAACCTGAATTTATATCAGGTGAATACACAATCCAGTGGCTTGAGAATAAACTGGCCGAAAAATTAGCAAATAAACACGCTGAAGAGTAGCCTGCCTCTTTTCTTTACGGCATAGTGTAATCCATGCAAGTTATACTGACACCCGATATTCTGTTGGCGGCCTATTCGCAAGGCTTATTCCCGATGGCGCAAGGTGCGGATAACCCCGAAGTGCATTGGTATTGCCCTGAAATGCGGGGGCAGCTTTCTATTTCTGCTATGCATATCCCGCGTCGTTTAAGGAAGACTGTCCGCCAGATGAAAATCGGCGGGAAGCCCTATGACATTCGTATCAATACTGATTTTGAAGGCGTTATGAAAGCGTGTGCGATTGTAACGGATAGCCGTAGCGAGACATGGATTAACACAGAAATTCTAACCGCGTATTGTGCGCTCCATGCCAAGGGCTATGCCCATTCTATAGAATGCTGGCAGGAGGATAAAATGGTTGGCGGGCTTTACGGCATTGCTTTGGGCGGCGCGTTCTTTGGTGAGAGTATGTTCTCAACCGCGCGCGATGCCAGCAAGGTTGCGTTGGTGCATTTGGTAGCGCGCCTCAGTCAGGCTGGGTATCAGATTTTGGATACGCAATTCACCAATGACCATCTGGAGCAGTTCGGCGTGTATGAGGTGTCTCATCAGGATTATATGGAGAAGCTGGAGTTGGTTCTATCACTCGCTTGTCGGTTTGATTCTACGGATATGAGTGAGCGGGCATTGATGGTGCAATATTTGGAATTGAACGCTTAAGCTAAAATTATTCCAGCGTGTCACCTTGATCTGGTGTTGTTTCGGGAGAGATCTCATCGCCGGATGGTTCTTCACTTTCCTCTGTCGTTTCTTTTTCTGCCTCACCTAAGCAATCGATAACCCAAACATCGTAAATCGGGTGATCCATAGGGGATAGACCGGGGGAGGACGCAAACATCCAGCCACTAAAAACCCATTCCGCAGTCTCGCTGGTCTCGCCTTCCCAGATTTGTATAAAGGCGGCGGATTCAGGTTCGTCAATTGGCGAGGATTTCTGGCAAGATTGCACTTTCATATAAAGCGGGCCGAATTTCAGGGTGCTGCCGACTTTGGCTTCGAAGGTCATGGTGTGTGCGGTGACTTTATCAAGCGATTGCAGTTTGACGCGTGGATATTCGGTCATGTCGCGGGCAAAGGCAAATGTGGGCGTGCCTATACCCATAGAAAGTAGAACGCAAAACAGGATGCGCCAGCGCTTACTTCTCTGTTTTGTCATCTTGCATACTGAAAATAAATTGACCGAGCAGTTGCTCCAGATTTTGTGGGGCTTGGGTGTATTGGATACTGCCGCCATTTTCGATGAACTCTTCATCTGCGCCCGGCTCTAATGACATATAAAGGCCGCCAAGCAAGCTTTCACTGCTGATCAGGGCAGCTGTATCTGTCGGTAGCTCATAGCCGCTGCGAATATTGATATGAACGCGCGCTAAATATGTTTCAGGGACAAGCTCTATGCTGGCGACTGAGCCAACCTTTACACCGCTGATTTGAACGCTGTCACCGGCCTTCAGTCCGCCAACATTAGAGAAATCAGCCGTGATGTTATAGCCATCTATCTTGCCAACATCTGCGGTTTCTATACTGTACATCAGGAAAAGGCCGGAGGTTGCAATCACAACGGCGCCTAATATTGTTTCTGCTATACTGCGTTTCATATTTTTCTCTTCAGTCTATTTTTCTTAACTAGAGGTAGCATGAGTCCATAGTGCGGTAAAGTATCTAACCACGCCATGGCTGAGTTATCTTGAACTTATTCTATTCAGGTGGCGTCCATGCTTCGTAATCGCTGGAGACCTTATCGCGCTTTCCACCCGAAAGGATATGCCCCGGCGGACGATAGGCCTGATTGGTGCCTGTCATATTGGCAAGGTGCGGCTTTTGCCACGGTCTGCGGTATGACGGGCTGTCTTCGCTTGGTACTATATTTGTTTGATGGTGTATCCAGCCATGCCATTCAGGGGGAATGTTACTCGCCTCGGGCGCGTCTTTATAGATGACCCAACGGCGCGGACGCTTATAGCCTTTTCTGGGTGCGGCTTCATGATAAACATTGCCGAGTTGATCGGTGCCAATTTTTTTACCGCGCGCTGTGAGGGTAAAAAGTGAAATATGCGCCGGAGATAAAACACCGAAAAAGCTTAATAGTCCCATAATCTGTATTTTCTTGTTGCGAATTATAATTTCGCTGCGATTATGGCAGAGGATGAATGAATCTGAAAGGGTAAAACGTATGAATATTCAAACAAGGCTACAAGATTTGGGCTTGTCCCTTCCAACGGTAGCGGCTCCGGCGGCAAACTATGTGCCATATGTTGTTTCAGGTAAGACAATTTTTGTGTCCGGGCAAATCCCTTTCTTAAATGGTGAGAAAATGCATTTAGGTCGCGTTGGCGATACTGTAAGCGTGGAAAATGGCGCACAAGCGGCGCAGGCCTGCGCGTTGAATATTCTGGCGCAAGTGAATGACGCAGTCGGCGGTGATTGGTCAAAGGTTGCGCGTTGTGTGAAGTTGGGCGGGTTTGTGAATTGCACACCTGATTTTACGGATCAGCCTATTGTGATTAACGGCGCATCTAATCTGATTGCCGATGTGATGGGGGATGCGGGCAAGCATGCACGATTTGCAGTTGGTGCGCCGTCATTGCCGCTTGGTGTTGCTGTTGAAATTGATGCCATATTCGAGTTGGTTTAAAATTAAAATCTGAACAATAAAGGATGTTTTGCTATGAAAAATTGCCCGATTACTGGTGTGAATATTATACGATTTTGGAGCATGACCCTCATCGGTTTTGCATTTGTCTTTGGATATGATTTCGTGCTTCACGGCGTGTTGTTGGCTGATCAATATGAAGCCACAGCACATTTATGGCGTGGACTGGATGAAATGCAGGCGTTTTTCCCTATAGCTATGGCGTGTCAGCTTGCCTTTGTTATTACTCTTGCTTATGTGTTTACACGCAATTTTGAAGGCACAGGCGTGGGTGAAGGTGTGCGTTTTGGCATGGCTTTGGGGCTTGTTTTGGGCGCGGCGCAGTTTGGCATCTATCCGTATCTTCCAATCCCGTTGAACTTGGCTGTATTATGGTTTTGCGGCACATTTTTTGAAGTCCTTGGACTTGGGGTTATTTTTTCTTTGATTTATAAGAAATAGGCCCTTAATCATCCGTATTTGTAATGCCTTAATGCATCTCGTTGAAGTTTTAGATACGTTTTATGTCACTCTGGTTTATCTGAATAACTTTTAAGCAAGATATTGTCGGGGCTATGCATGCTACTGTATTTTTGTTATCCTCTCCGTCTATCATAGAACATGAGTCGGAGAAAAATCTTATGAAAAACAAGAGATTAATTAGGGCGCTGATGCTTTCTGCATTTGCCATTACACCATTTTCTGCACAGGCAGCAATGTCTGATTGGGATGCTGAAGTTTCAGCAAATGTAGGATTTGTATCGCAATACTCTTTTAGAGGTATTGCCCAGTCTAATGAAAATATAGCTATTCAGGGCGGTTTTGATATTGCCCATAATAACGGTCTATATGCTGGCGTTTGGGGATCAAACGTTAACTTTAATGATGGCGATGAAGCCAATATAGAGGTTGATATTTACGCTGGTTATAGCAGTGAATTCAAAGGAATTACCTATGATTTAGGTGCTATTTATTATGCATATCCTGGCGCAGACAGCTCTTTGGATTATGATTTCTGGGAAGGGTCTTTGGCAATCGGTTATGACTTTGACATCTTTTCTGCAACGGCCTCAATCAATTATTCACCGGACTATTTCGGTAGTAGTGGCGATGCGCAGTATTATGCTTTGGGCGTAGATGTTCCTTTGCCTGCTGACTTTACTTTGTCAGGTCATGTCGGATATCAAGAAATTGATGATAATGCGGCGTTTGGTGTGCCGGACTATATGGATTGGTCTATTGGCTTAGGATATACTCTAGAAGGTTTCGATCTTTCTTTGCAGTATATAGACACAGATTTGGATGAGCCGGGCGAATGCGCTGATGGTTGTGACTCTCGTGTCATTTTTGGAATTTCCAAAAGCTTTTAAATTAACATTACTCATTTCCGATATCCTGATTGTCAGAGTACATGAGGGTATCGGCTTTTTCTCTGCGTACAAAATTAACGTTTAACTTTCTGAATGAAGGATTATAATTGTGAGTCTTGCAACGCTTAAAATATCACAAAAATTACCACTTTTAATTGTTGGCCTTGCCATCTTATCGGCTGTCATTACGGGTGTTATCACCATTAATAGGGCGCAGAGTAGTTTAATTCATGCTGCAGAAGAAAAATTGGTAGCCCTTCAGGCGTCACGCGTTAATTCTCTAAGTAATTATTTGGGTTCGATCGAACAAGATTTGAGCTCCTTATCAAAGCTTGAATATACGCGCCATGCGTTGTTAGATTTTATGGATGGCTGGAACGCGTTGAAGTCTCAAGGTAATCCTGAAAAAATCCTTCAAAGATTATATATAACCGATAATCCGAACCCGACGGGCTCAAAAGAAGAGCTAGACTATGCAAAGGATGGTTCTATCTATAGTCAGGTGCATAAAGAGTATCACCATTGGTTCCGTCACTTTTTACGTCAGCGCGATTATTACGACATTTTCCTTTTCGCGCCTAATGGTGACTTGGTTTATACCGTTTTTAAAGAGCTGGATTATGCCACGAATTTAAATACAGGTGAGTGGAAAGATAGCGATCTTGGGAATGCCTTCCGTGCTGCGCGCGATAATCCAATGGCGGATTATCAGGCATTCTTTGATTTTGAATCCTATGCGCCCAGTCATGGCGCGGCGGCAAGTTTTATTTCTCAACCGATACTTGATGATAACGGGAAATTTGCAGGGGTTTTGGTGTTCCAAATGCCGATTGCACGTATTAACGGTGTTATGCAGGTGGCCGCAGGCATGGGCGAGTCCGGTGAAACTTATATCGTTGGGCAGGATAAGTTTATGCGCAGTGACTCGCGTTTTTCTGATGAATCTACAATTCTAGAAGTTCAAGTTACTGATACTGCTGTTGATCGGGCTTTGGCAGGTGAAGAAGGTGTTCACATCGTTCTGGACTATCGTGGGATTTCAGTATTCTCCGCTTATGGGCCACTTGAATTTCATGGCACAAACTGGATTATTCTGGCCGAAATTGATGAGGCGGAAGTGATGAAGCCTATCAATCATATGAAAATGTCTGCCACTGTCTCGGTGCTGTTTGTGATCATTGTTATTGCGTTAATTGCTTTGGTGGCATCACGGACGATCTCCAGACCTATTACACAAATGTCGGATGCGATGGGTGAATTATCTAAAAATAATTTTAACATTAGCATTCCGGGCGTGGAGCGTGGCGATGAAATCGGTCAAATGGCCGCATCAGTGCAAGTGTTCAAAGAAAATGGCATGGAAGCCGAGAGACTGCAAAAAGAACAGGCCATGGCTGAAGAGCGTGCGGAAGAAGAGAAAAAGCGCTTGATGACAGAAATGGCTGATCAGTTTGATGCGCAAGTCGGTGGGACAATTCAAAATCTTGCTGAGGCTGCTGAAAAGCTACAGGGTGCGTCTACCGCTATGGAAAAAACGGCATCCCAAACGCAAGAGTCTAGTAATTCTGTGGCAAAGGCCGCGGAGGAAACAAGTATAAATGTTTCAACGGTTTCTGGCGCAACGGAAGAAATGACTGCGAGCGCGCAGGAAATTTCAACACAAATTACCGACGTGGCGGCAAAGGCGACGATGGCTTCAGCCGGGGCGCAGACAACCAGTGAAAAAGTGGATCAATTGAATAACCTAGTTGATAATATTGGTGAGGTTGTGGCTGCTATTCGCGATATTGCAAACCAAACAAACCTGCTGGCGCTTAATGCTACGATTGAGGCTGCACGTGCGGGAGAGGCCGGTAAGGGCTTTGCTGTTGTGGCGGAAGAAGTTAAAAAACTGGCAACGGAAACTAGTCAAAAAACAGATGAAATCGAAGAGAGAATTTCTGAAATTCAAGACGCAACTAAAGGCTCTGTTGTAGCGATGCAAGAAATTATCAAGAATATTTCTGAAATTGACGAGGCTTCAACAGGCACAGCAGGCGCTGTGGAAGAGCAAAATGCTGTTATTTCGGAAATTACTAGAAGTATTGCCAGTGTATCCGAGAATGCTAAACAGGTTGCAGATGTTATTGGTGGCGTTCAAGTTGCTGCCGGTGAAACGGGGCAGGCTGCACAAATGCTTAAGACATCGGCGAATGATATTGCTGATTTGTCAAATAGTCTGGATCAGGCTGTTAATGATTTCCTTAAGCAAGTTAGGGGCGGTTGATCCCTCTCTAACTTTAAAGGGGCGGAGTTCGTTTAATCCTCTAGCTTATCATCCATTGCCTGCCAGCGTTCGAACATGGTCATGGCATCATCGTGACCGATTTGCGTGTATTGGGTTTCTTGCTTCTGTGTATTACCCAATTCAGCGCGCACCTTATTCTCATGAGAGCGGATTGAATTGATCTCTTTATGGCTAAGCCCGTAATAGACATGCTTAATATCGACGCTGATGATAAGGGCTTGCCCCATCATTGTCGGTTCGCTGGAGCAATATAAAATACAGTCAGACAAATCGGCTTGTCCCAGTTTTTCTGCAGCTTTCCTGATCGCCATAATTTCGGCGTGCGCTGTCGGATCAATGCGTGATGTAATGCCGTTCGTGCCTTCACCTAAAATTTTGCCTTGCGCATCTGTAACCACCGCGCCGAATGGGCCGCCTCTTTTTGTTTTGGCATTGCGTTCGGCCAGCTCAATGGCGCGTTGCATTAGCTGATCGTGCGAATATCGTAAGTCGTGGCTCGTCACGGCAATGGCTTTGATGTTGTGGCCATAGCGTTTTAAAACATGCTGAGCAACGCTGATAAGTCTATTCGGCTCCACCGGCTTTTGTAAAACGCGCGTGACACCAAGTTCGTTTGCGCGGATCAGGATATCACTAGAATCATCGGCGGTGATAATAACGACGGGTAAGTTAATACCATTTGTGACGAGGTATTTTACAAACTCGAAACCGCCCTTCGGCTCCATATTCAAATCAACCAAAGCAAGGTCAATTGTGTGCTTTCTCGTGGCATTTATGGCGGCTTCACCATCAGAGGCAGGAATAATGTTGTACCCCTGCGTGCTGAGGATGCTGCTCATCAATTCACGGGAAATTTCATTGTCTTCGGCAATTAATATATTGATATCGTTCATGAAAAACACTCAAAAATGTTTCGTTTTGGGATAATATAGCCTCATGCTACAGTAAAATGGTTAAGATAACCTATCGAAGAATATACAGTTTTATTATGATATCGGCAAATCGTCACATGAACGCCCAAGCGGGTAATGTTCTCGTTATAATTTTGGTCGCTGTAGCATTATTTGCAGCACTCTCTTTTGTGGCCTCGACAATGATGCGCGGTGGTGCGCGGGTAGGCACTGAGAAGGCTGGGATTTATGTCTCCGAGATTTTGACATACGCCCGTAGTGTCAATGAAGCGGTGCGCTTTATGCGTGTCTCAAATGAGTGCGCCGATGATGCGTTAAGTTTTGAGCACAGCCCTTATGACGGGACTGACTTGGATTACGAGAATGTAAGTGCGCCGACAGATTTTTCCTGCCACGTCTTTCACCCGCGCGGCGGCGGCGTGGCGTCTAGTGCAATGCATCCGGAGATTTTCGATGCTGCTTACAAGGATGAGGTAGATTACGGGCAGTGGGTTATCAGTGGATCTTCCAAAGTTCTGGGGCTGGGCAGCGATAGCAGGGGAGAGCTTATCCTCGTTTTGCCCTATTTGAAAAAACCTGTGTGCGAGATTCTGGCAAAGCGGGTTGGGCAATCACTGCCTGTTCCCGTTGATAATGTGGCGGGCATCGATCTTACGAAATTTGTAGGCAGCTATGACTCAATAGAAACATATGATGATGTCGACGATGTTATGACAGGATGTATTAACGTGACATCTGGCAGCAGTGCGCAGCATTACACGTTCTTCTCGGTTTTAATCTCACGCTAAATGCGCCGTATTAAACCTTTTCTTTGGCTTTTAATTTCTTGCGGCGTCTCTTCGGGGTGTTGGCTTCATATTTGAAAGTTAGCTCTTTGCCATCATAATCAATGATCACCAAGCCGCCTTTTTCAAGTTTACCGAACAGAATTTCTTCTGCCAGTGGACGTTTGATTTTCTCCAGAATGATGCGGCTGAGGGGACGTGCGCCCATGGTGACATCATAGCCTTTATCGGCGAGATATTTACGCGCCTTCTTGCTGAGATCTATGGTGACGTTCTTATCAGAGAGCTGAGCCTCCAATTGAATAACGAATTTATCGACCACCTTCTCAACCGTTTTGGGTGAGAGATTGCGGAATGGCACAATCGCATCAAGACGGTTTCTGAATTCTGGCGTGAAGGTTTTTGTAATCGCCTCGTTATCAGTATAATCCATATCACCGACCTCACGGCCAAAGCCAATGGGCGTCTTGGCCATATCGGCTGCACCGGCATTGGTGGTCATGATTAAAATGACATTGCGGAAATCAATGGTCTTGCCGCTATTATCGGTCAGCTTACCGTAATCCATAACTTGCAGAAGGATGTTGAACAAATCAGGGTGGGCTTTTTCAATTTCGTCCAGCAACAATACACAATGCGGATGCTGATCGACTTTATCAGTCATTAAGCCACCTTGCTCAAACCCGACATAGCCCGGCGGTGTTCCGATAAGACGGGAGACGGAGTGACGTTCCATATATTCGGACATATCAAAGCGTAGCAGCTCAATGCCTAGAGCGTTCGCAAGTTGACGTGCAACTTCGGTTTTACCAACCCCTGTAGGACCGGCGAAAAGATAACTACCGATTGGTTTTTCAGGATCACGTAAACCCGCACGCGCCATTTTGATAGAGGATGATAAAACATCAATGGCGGCATCTTGGTCATAAACCAGTGTTTTGAGGTCGCGCTCAAGACTTTGCAGGGATTCTTTGTCGTTTTTATTGATCGTGGTTGAAGGGATGCGCGCAATCACGGCGATGACATCTTCGATGTCTTTCAAGCCAATGGTTTTCTTGCGTTTATCTTCCGTTACCAACATTTGCGCGGCGCCTACTTCATCAATAATGTCGATGGCTTTATCGGGCAACTTACGATCACCTATATATTTCGCGGATAGCTCCACCGCTGCGCGCAGGGCACTGTTTGTGTATTTTACTTTGTGATGCGCCTCGTAATAAGGGCGCAGGCCTTGCAGAATTTTAACCGTGTCTTCGACGCTTGGCTCGGGCACATCAATTTTTTGGAAACGTCGCACAAGCGCGCGATCTTTTTCAAAGTGCGTGCGGTATTCTTTATATGTGGTCGATCCAACGCAGCGCAGCGAGCCATTAGACAAAGCAGGCTTCAACAGGTTAGAAGCATCCATTGCTCCGCCGCTGGTCGCGCCTGCGCCGATAATGGTGTGAATTTCATCAATGAACAGGATGGATTCAGGAATGTTTTCCAGCTCTGCTAAAACGGCCTTCAGGCGTTCTTCAAAATCACCGCGATAACGTGTTCCCGCCAATAATGCCCCCATATCCAGAGAGTAAATGACTGCGCCATGCAGAACTTCGGGGACGTCTTTATCATTGATACGTCTGGCCAATCCTTCGGCAATGGCGGTTTTACCAACGCCCGGATCACCAACATAAAGCGGGTTATTCTTTGAACGGCGGCAGAGAATCTGGATGGTGCGGTCAACTTCTTTTTCACGGCCAATCAGGGGGTCTATCCCGCCTTCTTCGGCTTTTTGGTTGAGGTTAACACAATAGGCATCCAGAGCTTCTTGCCCGATTTTAGCTTCGTGTGCTTCTTCGACGCCTTGTGGCGGCGTTTCTGTATTTGTCTGTGAGGGGACTTTTGCAATGCCGTGTGAAATATAGTTCACCGCGTCAAAGCGCGTCATATCACGTTCTTGCAGAAGATAAACGGCGTGGCTTTCGCGTTCTGAAAATAGAGCAACCAGCACATTGGCGCCTGTCACTTCCTCGCGTCCCGATGATTGAACATGGATGGCGGCGCGTTGTAACACGCGTTGAAAGGCGTTTGTCGGCTTGGACTCGTCTATATCGTTATTGATGAGGCTGCTGAGATCGCTTTCAATGTAATGTATCAGCGATGCAGCCAGCTCATCCAAATCAATTCCACAAGAGCGCAAAACGGCCGTTGCGTCAGGGTCGCTGGTTAAAGCAAGCAGCAAATGCTCAAGCGTGGCATATTCGTGATGGTTCTCATTGGCGATTGCCAATGCACGGTGCAGCGTTTGTTCTAAATTACGTGAAAGCATGCATAAATCCTGTCTTCATTTGGATCATCGTTCAAGATGTAGATATTCAAAAGATTACGGCACGAGCGTACCACATTCTCTTATATAGCACTATGGTTTGATAAAGCGTTAAGATTACTCTTTTTCCATGGTGCATTGTAGGGGTTGTTCGTTGGCATGGGCAAAGTCCATGACCTGTGCGACTTTAGTTTCGGCAACCTCAAAGGTAAAGACGCCGCAAATTCCAACGCCGCGGCGATGAACATGCAGCATAATGTCGGTGGCTTCTTGTCTGTTCTTTTTGAAAATGCTTTCCAGAACATGCACAACAAATTCCATCGGCGTATAATCATCATTCAGCAACAGCACTTTATACATTGAAGGCTTTTGCGTTTTTGGGCGTGTTTTCAGGACGAGGCCGTGTTCCTCTTGCCCGTCATCGTGATTCTCATCGCCGGTATTTGACATGTATTCTTTCATCCGCAAAATGCTCACTTTTGATTAGCGTTGTTTATTCGGCTTTTATATCACCCTAAAGATTGGTATATTCATCATAGCAACTGTGTGCGCGTCGGGACAACCAAGAAAACACTAAATTTGACATAATAGTTAACTTTGTGTTAATTAAAGGCACATAAACAGCGGTACATAGAACGCAGGACAATGAAAATGCAGATTTTAAAAGTATTATTAGTGATGGTAGCTGTCGGTTTTACACCATTTACGGTCTCCGCAGATGAGTTTGGAGAGCGTTTTTCTAATAAGGCACCAAGTGGTCTTGGTGACTATACGGCGGAAGAAACTGAATTTCCTGATATCGCGATGGATGATATGGCAGAAGCACTGCAAGATATTATGCCAGCCGCTGGTGAAGAAGATGTTGCCTCTGAAGAAGAAGCGACACAGGACAGCGAGTAATACGTAGCCCTTACAGGCTGCCCGTGATGCCGATCATAACCGTATTTTCTAAGTAATCTTCGTTTTGCACGTCGCTGTTTCTTTTGCGGCTGGTCACATTTGCATGCGCCCGTATGGCAGTGTTCAACGTATAACCCATGCCCACGTGCCCTTCATAAATCGTATCATCGCGTCCGGACGTGTAATTATGGTGGCTAAGCGTTGCGCCGGTATTTAATGTCAGGTCATTTTTTACCTCATAGCGCAGCATGGCATTGGCCGTTGTATCTATATAGGCACTTTCAATGATGCTGTTTTCCATGGCTGTGCGGGAAAAGGCGAGTGCGATGTTGCTGCGCTCTATTGGTTGCCAGTCTATGTTTGCAGAAAGTTGTAATGCACCCAGATCCTCAAGCGTATCATCGTCATAGCGCAACGTATTATACCCCGCAGCAATATGCCCTGAAAATGTTCCGGTGTTAAAGTTTATGCCCGCCAAAGCCGCCCCGTATCTGTGGTCGCGTTTATTGCCGTTAAAGGATGTGCCGTTGTGAGAGGCGCGCAGAAAGTTGGCTTTATGGGTTTTAAATGCCAGAAACGGGCTAACAACGGAAGCTGTGTGATAGCTGATCTTTGTATGCAGGCCTGCGTTGTTGTGATCGTCATCTGTGCGTATGATTTGTATGCCGTTATCCGATATACCGTTGTTAAAGCGTTCTTGCGTGTAATGCCCGATAAGCTGAACATGTAAGCGATTAGGCGCGTAAATAAAACCGCCTTCAATATGTTTGCGGCGTGTTCGAATTGGCTCTCGAGATGTGATGGGGGACGTATCTTCGTGTCTTTGAATGTGCGCCCTGTCATAGGCAATAGATAGAGGCAATGTCAGCGATCGCTTCGCGGTTACAAGAGCGGATAGAGATATATGCCCGTCAACTGTATCTTCCTTATGGGTTTTAAGGTGCTTTTTAATCGGCGCGGAGGCTTCGAACGTAAATTCGTGATCTCTGATATTCTTTTGAACGGTAAGTGTTGGCGTTACTGTTGTAACGAAGTCGCTTTTCTCATTTTGTGTGCTGGCGCGTACATTTGTGGTGTACTGCTGTTCCAGCTTTAGGCCTGAACTGACGAGGAAATTTCCGAATTTTTGAGGGGGCTGTAATGTATCGCCGTTATTATCGCTTGCCCATGCGCTGTGCGGATCATGTACCAATATACATAAAGCGACGTAGGCTGTGATGAAACGTGCCGATGGCACTGTCTTGCTCATGAGTGTTTCTCAACATAGATGGTGATAAGGTTCGTTTACTCAATAACAAAGCGAGAAGGCCCTGTGGATAAAATTGCTATTGAGCTCATGATACATGAATTTATCCACAGTTTAAAGGGTGTCTCTGTGGATAAGTTTTTGGCGTTTGATTTTGATGCTTGGCGGGGGGCGCTATGATGCTTGGGATAGCTGGGGCGCTTGGTGCTTATAAAAGCAGAGATCGGTGATCGCTTGTGCGCGTTTATCCCACGTGTATTTATCCTTCAGATCTTCATGGGCATTATGCGCCAATTTTTGTCCCTCTTCCGGATTGTCTTTAATCATGTCTATGGCTTCGCCCCATTTATGCTCATCGGATGCGGGTAAGAGAAGGGCATTATGCTCATGCTCCAAAATTTCATGGATGGTTGGCAGGTTGGAACATATAATCGGTTTTTGCGCCGCCATATATTCAAATATTTTCATAGGCGAAATCCATCGCGACATGTTGTGCCCTGTCTTGATAAGGGCGCGATGTTGATAAGGCGCAACGGCGATGTCGAAGGCTTCAAGATATGATGGAATTTCCGCATGGTCGCGATAGCCATAGAAATGGAGATTTTTTAAGGTGTTTTCGGTTTCCAGCTTTTGCACGTGCTTTTTCGTGCCACCGATAATGTGAAAATCATATTCCGGTCTTATTGTGGCAATGCGCGTAATCAAGGCGATGCCCTTTCCAGGCGCGAGAGAGCCAGTATAGCCGATATTCAAGGCGCCATGTCGTCCCTTTAGAATATCTGTCTCATTGTCACTTGATGTGATATGCCTGATTAAATCGGCACCGTCATGGGCAACAAAGATATCTTCCGGCTCTATTTCGGAATATTTTTTCAAGAAGGCCTGCTTTAGAATATCTGATACCACCACGATGGCGTGCAAATTATTTTGTTTTAGTAATTTCGAAAATGCCCAGTTATGCGATGGTAAGTTTGGCAGGTTATGTGCTTCGAAGACGATAGGCGTGTTGCGCGGCGCGAGCAATGCCAGCTCCAGCGGGTTATGGCCATACACCAGATCAGGTTTGCCAACACGTGCAATTTTTCCGGCAAAGGCCAATAGGCGTTTTGCATCGGATACAAGCGGCATATTAAAGTGCGAGGATAAGTATAATTTGAATATTTGTTCTGTGTCATAGATATTGAAAATATCATCTGACGCGGCATTATTCACCCCTCCGGCAAAGAGCGTGACATCATGCCCTGTTTTGCTGAATGCTTGCGCCATTTTCATAGCGTGGATAGATTGTGCATTTTGTGACGGGAGCTTTGTACCCGAGAAATAGAATATATTCATGGCGAACACCTAGACTTTAGGCCTTCATTATTATCTTTTTCGATAGGAACTGCCAGAAGTTTTTATACTTTATGGTTCCATGCGGCTATTTCGCGGCCTAATAAGTTGGCGATATATGTTTTATCAATTGATAGAATTTCTTCCAATTGCTCTCGCGTTGCTTCGGACATGGGCGGTTGCTTTTTCACTTTAGGGCCCTTATCGCTTAAGAAAGTGCCCTGTGGATCATATCCTTCAACTTGCTCTAATGAGAGGGAATCTTGTTGTAATCCCAGAAATGTTTCTAATGGGCGCAGGCCTTTTTGAGAAGGGTTTGTCCATTCTTCATAAATAAGGATAAGGACTTTGTCTTTGGGGTATGAGGCAAACCAATGTTCAAGATGGGTTTGATACTGATTTTTATAAATCCAGCACCGCCCTGTTGTATCAGGGGAGCGTAGGCTGGATAATTCTGATTCCATGGCGTGTTCGAATGTCTTGACGCTTTCTTTTTTCTCGGCCAAGGCATGATAGAATTGTGCATAGGCGCGCTCAACGGGATCGCGCAGGGTAAAGACTACTTTTGCGTAAGGGCATCCGGCATAGGCACGCGTTGGGTCGTATTCATGCTCGCCGTGTAATATACGGCTTTCCGGAATTTGGGTTTTGTATTCTACATTTGCGGCGTCTTCAAACTGGATTCTGCACGTGGCGGGTGTGGCGCTTAATAATTTTTGTTTATGAAAGAATTGATGTTCTTTGCGTTGCGGGATAAAAATTTGCGGGTGATGTTCCAGTATCTGTGACAGGGCGGTTATACCGCTGCGTGTTGCGCCACCTATAATGAAATCGGGTTGTTTCAATTCATATCACCATTATTGTTCATAGAGCCAAAGAGGCTAGTATATTTTTAATTTCTATAATAGCGCCATAGGAAAATATTCTTTTTCTGGGAATGCGGATATTCCAAAGAAAAACAGGGAACTAATATTCCCTGTTTTGTAGATGCTTATTATCTCTGATATACAGGCTCAGAGCCTGTTACACTCTTTAGAATTCATGTGTGATACTGAAGTAAAATCTAGGATCACGATCGTCTGTTGTGCTGACACGATGTGTTAACGGAAAGGCAACGCCAAAGCCGGCCTTCGTTTTTTCCGTCACATCAGCGCGAATACCGAAACCGACAGAGGACAGTGATTCACGTCTGGCTGCCGATGTTGTGGCGTCTTGATCCCAAATGCGACCGGCATCAAGAAAGCCGAACAGTTGGTAATCATGCAAATATTTTATCTTATGCGGCTCATTCCACTGTAGTTCAATTTTACCGGCGATGCCGTCATCACCAACAATTTCAGATGAATCATATCCGCGTCCGAGATTAAATCCACCGACACCAAACTCTTCAGAGCTTAGAAGTGGCGTTGCTGACCATTGTCCTTGTCCTGCGAGTAGTAAGTTCAGAGATGGTGTAATGCGTTGCAGTCTTTGAACCTGTAGCTCTGCTTTCGTGTATTCAGGATTACCACGTGCACGGGTTATATTGGCATCACCCTTTTCGGTTGCGCCGAATACGTTAAGACCGCGGGAAATTTCCAAGTCCAATGCGTTCACACCAACACCAAACAATGTATCGATGAATTGGAAAGTTGTTCCGACGCGGAAGCTTCTGATTCTATCTTCGCGTGAAGGCTCCAGATCATTGCGGCTTTTAACGTTACGCCAATCAAATGTTGCGCGCGCGTAGAGATTCATTGTGCGTGATCTGATGAAAGGATGAGATACTGTTGCGCTTAAAAACTTTGAATTACCTCTTACATCGAATTCATCCAAGTCATCGCCCGGCTCTGTTGATGTTATGCTGCCGATAAATCTGATTTTTGTGCCGTAGCGGGAAATAGGTTGTTCGTACACAATGGATCCAAACAGTAGCTCGTCTTTACGGTCTTTATCACCGCTGACAACGAAACGTCCGGATATGCGTTCATTATAGCCAAAGCGAGAATTAGCTGCGCCACTGAATGATGCTTGATATGGCCCTAAGAAACGGCTGCCGTGGTTGTCTAAGCCAATTTCTGCTTCATAATTATCGCGTTCAATAATAATAGTTAGATCGGAAGCCCCCGTCATTGTTTTGGATGGGCTTAGAATGCTTCGTGCGGTGATACCCGGTAAGTCATTGATAAGAAGCAAATAGCGCTCCATATTTTTTGCATTCAGGATGTTGTTTTCACGCAAGTTCTCAGCATATTGTCTGATTGTTTTCAGCGCACTTTCGCGTGGTTCACCTTCGATGATGATTTGGTCGACAAACCCTTCAATAACGCGCAGCTTAACAATGCCGTCTTCAATTGTTTGCGGTGGGATAATAACCTGCGTCAGGATGTATCCTTCGTTGCGGTATTTATTTGTTAGAGTGTTTGCGATTTCATAAATATCTGCAAGAGAAACACTTGTTCCTAATCTGTCTCTATATATAGCGTCGATATCTTCTGCGTCATATGCGTTTACACCATCAATCTGTAAGCTTTCCAGATGGAACACAATGCTTGCCGCGTTTGCAGGGGCGTTCTGTACGGCTGTTTTTTCAACAACGACACTTTCAGACAGTGTGGGAAGTGTGCCCATATCTAATAGTTCTTGTCCGATGCGCGCCGGATCGGCGATTTGTGTCGCATTTTCGACTTGTGCAAATGCGGTTGATGTCATCAAGCCCAGTACCGCAATGGCGCTGCCGCTCGTTATGATTGTCTTTAATGAGGTTGTTTTTTTAACGCTAAACATAATAAGGAATACCCTAAACTATAAAATAAATTGGTTGTTGGAAATCAGACTTAAACAAAAATAAGGCTTTAAACATGTAAAGCGCGTTTAGAATGATATCTTTTTTCTATAAACTTACAAGTGTTTTAGCGTGTATGAGGTTGAAATGTAAATATTTAATTTTAATTATTTGGAGTTTTAGTTGTTTTTCTGTAGAGGGTAAATTATATTTTTAATGCTTCATTAAAGTTTTTTATATAAAAATGGAGCGTGGAAACGTCCACTGTTGCGTTTTGTATCTGCTTTATTGTGAGGTAGAGATGGTGCGGAATAATATTTTTTGAATGAGATAAGGGGTTGCACTCGCGCAATTTTCTGTCAAAATGGAGCAGATCGACATAGATCAATAGAGTTTAGGGTATTAAATATGTATAATGATAATAATTGGAATGCTGTCGAAGGCGAAGAGCTTACTGGGTTTTTGGATCAAATAAATCCAATTGACGGTAAGTATCGTACCTCTCCTAATAGTACACAGGTTGCTTGGCGTACGTTGCCATTCTACGATAGTGTTGCACTAATTCGTGTTCAAGATCCAAATTGGGTCAATAAAAAGATGACAATTTATTACTTAACGGATCAGGGAAATCTTTTCCGTCTTAATGGAACGTCTCCACCAATTCATGAAGTGAACAGCAAAGCACCTGTTAAGATTAACGATGACAATGTTCTCGATTATTTACGTTTTTTCTGTTTCTTCGTTCGTGGAGATGAAGGTCCGTTTTATGTTGCAGAAGACATGTCGGATGCGAATTTACCGCAGGACATGGATGCGACAACGCAATCCGTTATTGAGGGCACTATTCGTCCGGCGAGTTTTGAAGGCATGAATGATCAGGGTCACTTTTTATGTGACGCGGTTGTGTTCTACTCGAATGCTTTGTTTATCGCGAACTTTTCGGTTCAGCCCGGTGGTATGATCGAAATGTTGAATGATGAGCCGATTGCAGGCGATTTGACATCAAAGCTTGATAAACCGATCGCTTAGATCCTTTAACCAAATTATATTTTTTAAAAAAGGGTGCAATTATTGTGGCCTTTTTTTCTTTTGTGTCGCAATATGTGCCGTCGATAGAATGTTTTTGCGCCAAATGTGTCTCTTTAGTTTGACATGGCGTGGATAACTGGTTATAAACGCGCATTCTTGATAAAGAATAGAATTTATTGCAGCCCTGATATTGTCTTGGGGCGCATTGACTGAAGAGGTAATAATAATGCATCAGAAACGCACCTTTCAACCTAGCCGCATTGTTCGCGCACGTCGTCATGGTTTCCGCTCTCGTATGGCCGATAGAGGTGGCCGTGCCATTCTTGCACGCCGTCGTTCAAAAGGACGTAAGCGTCTAAGCGCTTAGTAAATCCCATGCATACACGTAAAGAAGAGCTGGCAGCGATTAAAATGCTGACGGCTCGTTCTGATTTTTTGATTGTGCAGGGTAAAGGTAAGAAGTGGGTCTCACACGGCCTTACCCTTCAAATCCGTCAAAATGATCTTGGGTATATCCGAACTGGATATACCGTCACCAAAAAAATTGATAAATCAGCCGTTAAGCGCAACCGTATTAAACGCCGCCTGCGTAGCATTGCTGCAGATGTTTTGCCGCAATATGCTTTGGATGGGCATGATTATATATTAGTTGGACGCAAGTTAACTGCGACGCGGTCTTACGACGGTTTGGTTAATGATTTAAAATGGTGCCTCCGTAAAAGCGGCTTTTCCCAAGTTCAGGAAAAGTAAATGACAAAACTCCTCCAATATTTCATCAAGGCTTATTCTTTTTTGGTTTCTCCATTCTTGGGGCGGAATTGCAGGTTTACACCGACGTGTTCAGCATATGCACATCAAGCCCTTGAAAATCATGGGTTTTTAAAAGGTGTTTACTTAATATTTTTTCGAATAATATGCTGTCATCCGTGGAGTAAACGAAATTTTGATGATCCTGTTCCAGAACGGTTTGCGTGGAAGGAAGTCTTGAGGTATAAACGCTGCACCTGCATAAAAGAAGCGGAATTATCAGGGACAGAAAACAAGATTATAGAAGGCTCTAACAATGGATCATAATAACAAGGATGGTATGCATCCTGAAGACATGCGCAACCTGATTATCTTTGGGGTTTTGTCCCTTGTTATCTGGTTTTTGTACGAGACATATATTCTTGGCCCTCAAGCAAAAGCATTAAAAGCGGCAAAAGAAGCGCGCGCAGAGTTGATCGTTGAAGATCCTAAGTTATTAGAGCCTATTAAACTGGTTTCCCGTGAAGAAGCTTTATCCCAAGCACCGCGTATTTCCTTTGATAATGGTGAGGTTTTTGGCACGATATCTTTGCAAGGCGGTAAAATCGATGATTTGAGCCTGAGCACCTATTATAAGACGCTTAAAAAGGAAGAGCATGTAACCTTATTCACGCCGCGCAAAACTGAAACTTCGCGCTATATGGATTATGGTTGGGTAACAAGTGAGAAGAATATAAATCTTCCCGGTGCATCGACGCTTTGGCGTGTGCAAGGGAGTAATCAGGTGCTAACGTCTGGTGCGCCGATTACATTAGTTTGGGATAATGGGCAGGGGTTGCGTTTTGAGCGTGTTATTGCTCTGGATGATGAGTACCTCTTTACGATTACACAAAAAGTTTATAACCAGTCCGGTAAAGATGTAACGCTATATCCCTATGCTTTGATTTCACAAACAGATATACCCAAAGATTATTTTCGTACATGGATATCGCATGAGGGGCCTATGGGCTTTGTCGGCGGTGCGTTGGAGAAAATGTATTACGCCGCGATGGTGAGTGAGCCGGATAAAAGAATCGAAGCACAGCGTGGCTGGATCGGTATTTCTGATAAATATTGGTTAACCGCGCTTATGCCTGCGCAAGACAAACTTTCTAAATACAGGTTTAAATATACGCCTGACCCTGTGACGAAAATGCGCCACAGATATCAAACTGACTTTACCGGTGTGGCGCATATATTGGTTGCTGGGGGTATGACTGAAAATTCATATCATATGTATGCCGGTGTTAAAAAAGTTTTGACATTGAAGGCGTATCAAGAAAAGTTAGGCATTGATAATTTAGATTTGGCAGTTGATTTCGGGTGGTTTTGGTTCTTGACCTATCCGTTCTTTCTGGCATTGCACTATATTGGTTTGCTGGTTGGTAATATGGGGCTTGCGATTATAATACTGACAATCATCGTGCGGAGTGCGGTTTTCCCGTTAACGCGTGTGTCTTATCGATCCTTTGCGAAGATGAAGGTTATTACGCCGCAAGTCACTGAATTGCGTGCAACGCTTGGTGATGATAAAGAAAAATTACAGGCAGCAATTGTAGAACTGTATCAAAAAGAGGGTGTGAACCCAATGTCGGGCTGTTTGCCAATGTTGGCGCAGATTCCGATTTTCTTTGCTTTCTATAAGGTGCTGTTTTCAACAATCGAAATTCGCCATGCACCGTTTTTTGGCTGGATTGAAGATTTGTCCGCGCGTGATCCAACAACAGTCTTTAACCTGTTTGGTTTGTTTCCTTGGAGTGTGCCTGAATTCTTGATGATTGGGGCATGGCCTTGTTTAATGCTGGTTGCTACGATGATGCAAAAACAGCTAAATCCGCCGCCGCAAGATAAAATGCAGCGTGATATGATGATATTCTTCCCATTCTTCATCACATTCATTATGGCGAAGTTTGCGTCAGGTCTGGTGATTTACTGGACGTTCAGTGCGGTTCTGGGCATTATTCAGCAATCTTTCATTATGCGTTCTATGGGCGTTCCTGTTTACTTCTTTAACAAGGATAAATTCGAACAGACTTTGGAAACGCAAGTTGAGGAAGGGCCGGATATCCACCCGTTGATTGATATGGCGGAGCAAGAGGCAGAAAAAGCCTTATTCGGTGATGAAAGCGCAGACGTTGAAGCCGTGCCTGACATTAAGCCACCAAAGCCTAAAAAGAAAACACAGAAGAAAAAGAAGAAATAGCGCGCTATGATGGATGAAGAATTCTCAAAAGAGCAGGTGGAAACGGCACGTAAGATCTTTGCGGGGCCATGCGATTTTATGCTTGGCGTTGTAGGTTTGGCACAATTGCCTGATGCTGCGTTATCTGAAATTGCCTTCGCAGGGCGCTCGAACGTTGGTAAGTCTTCTTTGGTGAATGCTTTGACAGGACGCAATACATTGGCGCGCACATCAAACACACCGGGCCGCACGCAAGAGCTTAATTATTTTAATCTTGGTGATCGTCTCTATATGGTTGATATGCCGGGATATGGTTATGCGAAGGTATCCAAAGAAAAGATAAAAGCATGGACGAGTTTGATTTTTGCATATCTTAGAGGCAGACCAACGCTACGGTGCGTTTTTATTCTTGTTGATGGTCGTCATGGTCTGAAACCAACGGATATAGAACTTATGGAGATGCTGGATAGTTCTGCGGTGTCTTATCGTATTGTGTTAACCAAGGTTGATAAGGTAAAGAAACCAGATTTGGAAAAAACCATCGCAAAAATTTTGCTGACCCTGAAGAAGCACACCGCCGCTTATCCTGGAATTCTCTATACCAGCAGTATCAAAGGCACTGGCATTGCTGAATTGCGCACAGTGATTAACAGCTACAGCGAAGCCTAACCTAGCGACCAAGAATAATGGTGTAGAAGCTGTAAGTGCTCGCCGTATTATTACTGACACACAGGGCGACATATCCCTCGCAGTCCGCGCAAGAACTTACTGTGAATTCATTATTCGTTCCTGTATCTACCAAATAATCATCCAAATCACCCGAAATTGCGGGAATGGCTGTGGAGTTTGTAATTTTGTCGTTAATGGCCAGACATACAGCTTTCGAAATTTGATGGGCGGTGAGCATCACATCTGTGCCTGTGCCTTTCGTCCATTCAACATTGTTAAACAGCCCTAAATACCACCCCGCTTCAGGGCTTGGCGATATTTCTTTAATGCTGCGCGTTGGCAGGTTGGCAGAGGTTAAACCGCCACCTTGCGGATGAAATATTTTATGGATGTGTGGCGCGGTGCTAAAGCTTGCCTCACCAGGTTTTGTAAAATCCAGAGTGTTAATTCTTGTTCCTGTGAAACTCATTTGGTCAATAACCGATTTAACTTGTGCGCTATAGGCAATCAGCTCCACCGCGTAAAGTTCGGCGCGGGCGGCGTCAATTTCTTTGGTGTTAGAGCCACTCATATTGCGTGATAATGTGAAGCTGAGTGCGGCGAACAGCACAATCGCAATCAGAACATAAACCAGCGCATTACCATCTTCTGTAGAGCGATATAATATTTTTTTGCGCATAAACGTTCTCTTTTTGTTTCTTTTTTACCTCCCGTCCTTTAGGGTAGAGAGAATCACTTTTCTTGACACAAGGCTATCAAAGATGACGTTAGACGCAATAGTTTATATCGGATTGGGTTTTTTGCTCGGCGCGGCATTGGGCGCGGTTGGCGTTATGTTTGCGCGGCAGAAGCTGTCCTCCGCTTTGGCAACGTTAGAGGCACGCGCGGCGCAATATAAGGATATGGCTGACACATTGGGGCAGGAGAATAAAACACTGCTCGGCGACCTTCAGGATTCCAGAGAAAATGCCGTGCGCCAAGAAGCAGAAAACGAATCCTACCTCCGTCAGATAGAGCAAAGCAAAGCGGACTTTAAGAAGATGGAGGAGAGCTCCATCCAACGGTTTGAAAATCTATCGCATAAGATTTTTGATGAGAAGAATCAAAAGTTCAAAACACAATCTCAGGAAAGCTTGAACGAGTTGCTTAACCCGTTGAAAGAAAAAATTGTCGAGTTCGAGAAGAAGGTCAACGATTCCTTTGGTACGCAAGCGAAAGAACAGTTTTCTCTAAAAGAACAAATCAAAAATATTGTAGAGGTGAATGAACGTATGACTTTGCAGGCCGAAGGGCTTGCCAATGCGTTGAAGGGGGACAGCAAAGCGCAAGGCGATTGGGGTGAGGTTGTTCTGGAAAAAATTCTCGAAGATTCAGGTTTGCGTAAAGGTGATGATTATTCAGTGCAAGGCGGCGGTAAGAATCTACGGGATATGGATGGCGCGCTGCAAAAGCCGGATGTGATTGTGAATTTGCCCGAGAACAAACATGTGATTATCGATTCAAAAGTATCTCTAACGCATTATGAACGCTTCTTTTCCGAGGAAAATGATGAGGCTCGCCCGCTTCACTTGAAACAATTTTTGGCTTCTGTCAAAAAGCATGTCGTGGATTTGGAGCAACGTCGTTATCAAGATACGGATAAATTGGGGACACCCGATTTTGTCTTGATGTTTATTCCGATTGAGGCCGCCTATGTTTTGGCAGTTCAAGAAGATAGAGAGCTGCAAAGTTATGCGTGGGGGAAGAAGGTTATCCTTGTTTGCCCAACCACATTATTTGCGACGTTGCGCACCGTGGCCTCGGTTTGGCGTTTGGAATTGCAGAACAAAAATGCACAGGAAATCGCCAAGCAAGGCGGGCAGCTTTATGAGAAAATATGTGGCTTTGTTGAAGATATGGGCGTGTTGGGTCGGCAAATGGGAACGGCGCAAAAAACCTATGATGCGGCGATGAATAAGCTTTCTGTCGGGCGTGGCACTATTTTAGGGCGCACGGAAAAGCTTAAGGCCTTGGGCGCACAAACCTCGAAATCTCTGCCGCCTGAGTTATTGGATGTGGAAGCACCGTTGCTTGGTAAAGGTACGGAGAACCTTCCGGTCGAAGACGCGCCGGAGAAAAAGCGTGCTTGATATATCAATGAAAACCAATTATCACTCTACCTATGACAGCTTATAAAATTATTACAGTTCCGCACGCCGCGCTTAAAACCACATCTCGACCTGTTGATGGCGTGAGTGATTCTGTGCGCATGCAGATGGATGGCATGTTACAGGCGATGTATGATGCGCCGGGGATCGGGCTTGCCGCCAATCAGGTTAATATGCTGAATCGCGTACTTGTGATGGATCTAACCTCACGCGATGACGAGGAAGAACCGAACCCGATTTGTATGGCGAACCCTGAGATCATTTATGAATCCGAGGAAATGAGCGTGCGTGAAGAGGGTTGCCTCTCTATACCGAAGCAATATGCAGATATTGAGCGTCCGGCAATTGTGCGTGTGAAATATCTGGATTATCATGGTAAGGAAGCTGAATTGGAAGCCGAAGGCTTGCTGTCCCATTGCGTACAGCACGAAATTGACCATCTAAACGGCGTTCTATTCATCGATTATTTATCGAGCTTAAAACGTAATATGATTTTGAAAAAAGTCGATAAATTAAAGAAGCAAAATTTACTCTAGGAGGTAATGCATATGGGCGAAAAACTTCGTATCGCTTTTATGGGGACACCTGATTTTGCGGCGCAGGCCTTGCGCGCATTGTGTGACAGCCATCATGATATTGTGTGTGTATACTCGCAGCCGCCCCGTCCGAAGGGGCGCGGCCATAAGGTGCAGAAATCGCCTGTCCATGAATTGGCCGAGACACACGGCATCCCTGTCTTTACACCGAAATCTTTGAAGGATACAGACGCACAAGAACAGTTTGCTGCTCATAAGGCCGATATCGCGATTGTCGCGGCCTATGGTTTGTTGTTGCCGCTTGAAATATTGAACGCGCCGAAACATGGTTGCTTGAATATTCACGGGTCGCTGTTGCCGCGTTGGCGTGGTGCGTCTCCTATCCAGCGTGCAATCTGGGAGGGAGATGAAGCTTCCGGTATCACCATCATGCAAATGGATAAGGGGCTGGATACCGGCGATATGATTGCCAAGTCTGAAATTGCGTTGGGCGCAGATATGACGGCGGCAATGCTGCATGATGCGCTGGCAGATATGGGCGCGGATTTGATGTCGGATGTGTTGGCGCGTCTTGTTGCGGACGGCTCTTTATCTGCGGAAAAACAGGATGATGCGTTGGCGACTTATGCGCACTTACTCAAAAAATCAGATGGCGTTGTTGATTGGGAACAAGGTGCGCTGCAGATCGATAAGCAGATCAGGGCGCTTAACCCTTGGCCGGGTGTTTGGGCAGAAATTCAAGGCAAGCGTTTTAAAATTCTTTCGGCGGATCTCGCCGATGTTGATTATCCGAACTATGCAGGGGCATTTTGTGCAGAGGGGTTGCTTCCCGGTGCGGTTTTGAATAAAGACGGCTTGATGCTGTGCGGCCTGAAAACAGTTTTGAAACTGACCAAAATCCAGCCTGAAGGCAAGAAAGCAATGGATTTTGCTTCGGCCTTAAATGGTGGCTATATCGACGCAGAAAAGATTTTCTGATGAACCCGACATTAAGCGGTATTTTTGCACTGCTGATATTCTCAACGATCACTGTTTTAATTACGCTGAGTGGCGCAATGCCGGGGTTGCAGTTATCGGCTATTGTGTTGATGTTAAGTACGATTTTACTGGGTATATGCATGAAGATGCGTGGCTGTGTTTTTCGTGAGGCGTTGAGGCAGCCTGTATCTCTTTACGTGATTATTATTTCCGGTATCGGGTTATATACGGCGTGCATAAGTGTGGCGTTTAAATCCGCTCCTCCTTTTGAGGTTAATATGCTGAATTATCTTTGGCCTCTTTTGCTGGTTCTGTTTTCTAAAATTCTAAAAAGGGAACCGTTTAAAGCGCATGAGCTAATTGGCTTGTGTTGTGGGGCCTTAGGGGGATATTTTATTTTTATGCCTGCCGATGGACAGGTCTTTGAAAATTTAACAGTTGGGCATGCCCTTGCTATCTTTGCGGCGGTGGTTTGGGCGTTTTATTCATCTATTATTGATGGAAAAGATTACTCTGTGGCAGTTCTTGTGCCTGTATTATTTATATCCTCTCTCATATGTTGGTGTGCTCATTTGTTGATAGAGGATACGGTTTGGGCGCTGCCATTATCAGTCTGGGTTGTTGTGATTATTCTGGGTGTATCTCATTTGAGTTACGTATTGTGGGACTATGGTGTGCGGCAGGGCGATAAAATGTTGCTTTCCTCTTTGTCGTATTTTGTTCCATTAGTATCAACTTGCTATTTTATTGCCTTTGGCTTTGTGCCTGCACGTGCGGGGGTTGCAATAGGTGGGGCATTCATTGTCGCGGGATGTGTTATTGTGAATATTCACCATTTGAAACGTTTGATGAATAAATGACCAGATACAAATTAACTATTGAATATGTAGGGCGGGATTATTCGGGTTGGCAAAAGCAACACCATGTTCCCTCGATCCAGCAAGCCATAGAAGAAGCCATAGAAGGGTTTTCCGGTCAAAAGGTTCTGGTGCAAACGGCGGGGCGCACCGATGCGGGCGTACATGCGCGCGGGCAAGTGGCGCATGTTGATCTGGGTGAATTCACAAAGCCGATGAATGAATTTGCAATTACCAAAGCGATCAATGCGCATCTGCGCCCACAACCGATCAGCATTATTAATGTTGAAATTGTTGATGATGCATTCCATGCACGTCATGACGCGCTGAATAAGCTTTATCGCTATCGCATTGTTAATCGTCAGGCATTTTTGGCGGTGGATCGTGACTTGGTTTGGCATGTAGGCAGGCCTCTGGATGTGGAAGCGATGCGCGCGGGCGCGAAGCATTTGCTAGGCCATCATGATTTCACAACATTTCGGGATTCGGAATGTCAGGCAAACTCACCGATGAAAACGCTGGATCGTCTGGATGTTGAGGTGCGTGATTATGACGGGTGCGGTGGTCGCGAAATTATTATCGAGACGGAAGGTAAATCATTTCTGCATCATCAAGTGCGCAATATGGTGGGCACGTTATCTCTTGTGGGTCTTGGAAAATGGCAGCCCGAAGATGTTAAAATCGCATTAGAAGCTAAAGACCGTACCAAAGGCGGGCCAACTGCCCCTGCGGACGGGCTGTATTTAATGCGGGTGGATTATTCTTTAAAGTAAAGCTCTAACATCTGCGTGAATATTGCGCTCAAATCTTTGAGGTCTTGCACAGAGGCGTTTTCATCAATCTGGTGGATGGTTGCGTTAATGCCGCCAAATTCAACAACAGGGCAGTATTGTACAACAAAGCGTGCATCTGATGTGCCGCCATTGGTGGTGAATTCTGGTGTGTTTCCTGTGACGTTCTTCACGGCTTCGCGCACGATATCCGACCAATCACCCGGCTTGGTGAGGAAACTCTCCGCGCCGCAGGTGAACTTAAGATCATAGTCAAAACCGCAGGACTTAATAATCTCGTGCAGTTTCGTCGAAAGCGTTTCACTGTTCCAATGATCGTTAAAGCGGATATTAAATTTGGCGGAGCCGCTATTGGCGATGACGTTATCGGCGGTGTTGCCGACATCAATCGTTGTGATCTCTAAATTTGTGGATGGAAAAAACTCAGAGCCTTCATCCAGCACGGTATCAGACAGCGCGTCCAATATCTTAACCAGCTTCGGCAGAGGGTTATCTGCCAGATGTTGATAGGCGACATGGCCTTGCTTGCCTGAAATGGTAAGCTGCCCCGTTAGCGATCCTCTGCGGCCGATTTTAATTTCTTGCCCCAAGTGATTAGGGTTTGTTGGCTCGCCTATTAAAGCGACATCAGGAATGTGATCGTTTTCTTTCATCCATTCCAAAACTTTGATTGTGCCGTTCAGGGCGGGGCCTTCTTCATCTCCTGTGATTAGCAGGCTGATTGATCCTGTGGGTGTATTATTCTTAAGATATTCAGCCACCGCCGCCGTAAATGCTGCAACAGAACCCTTCATATCACTCGCGCCGCGTCCGTATAAAACGCCGTCTTCGATATGCGGGTTAAACGGGCCATATGTCCACGCATCGGCGGGGCCTGTCGGCACAACATCGGTGTGGCCTGCATAACAAATATGCGGCGCGCCTGTGCCTAGCCGTGCAAACAAATTGGGGACATGTTCGTCGCCCTCGCCAAAATCAAGGCGATGACAGGTGAAGCCCAGTGTTTCAAGCTGCTCCGCCAGATAGACCAGCGCACCCTCGTCTTTCGGTGTGATAGACGGGCAAGCGATTAATTTTTGTGTAAGTTCGATAACATCCATGGGAACGAAGTTTATGTTACCTGAATGTCATTGTCATCAGGAGAATGATTATTATCGTAGGTTATATCTTCGTCTTGATCTTTCCCGAAATGTGTTTCCGGATAGGTGTGGCGTATGCGCTCGGCGGAAACAATAAGGGGGTGCAGGCCAAGGGGAATATCTTTAAATCCTTTTTTAGGCATAGAGAGTTCCAGATCGTCATTATCTGTAATTTTTTTACCCGTATCAGCTATGTAGTAATAACAGGTTTGAATTTCTTGTCTGATGAGTTGTTGCAGTGTCCTGTACATACGTTTCTGATCAGGAAATTGGGCACTGGCGCTTCTGACATTATCATGCTGTAATTGTAGCGTTTTGGCCGTGTAATCTGCCATTTTTGATTTATCTTTAACGCCAACCAGTGTCATCACATTATGTGCCCGATCGAACATTTTGGCAACGGAGGCATCACGGTCACTTCTGACGGTGCAGGAGTATCTATACTCGTTTTTATGGCGATCTTCTCCGTTTTTACCATAGCGTTTTGAAATGGCATCGAAGGATATTTTTAGTCGTTCAGTTTTTTCGCTGCGAGGAATGCCGTTATCAACAAGATATTGTTCCAGCGCGTCTGGCCTAATGTCAAAATCTTCGCCTAAATCATGTGTGAATATAACACTGAGGACGCCTTCTATATCTTCAACATGTAAATCATCTTCTATACAGCTGATAAACCATATGGCTTGTGTCATTTCGTGCAGAGGGCTTGGTGTTGTACCATCTTGTCGTGTTTTGCCGTCATTGCACTCAAGCATCAAATCCATCAGGGCTTCGGCTTGCTTGAAGCCTTTATTTTGCAGCCAATCTCTGGTTTCATTTATAAGGCTATCAAAATTCTCGGTAACATCGTTTTCGTTTCCGTATAATCCGGTGTGTTGCAGATGCGCGCCAAAAGAGGTTGCCCCCTTAAAAGAGTGGGCACCTGTATTGCTTTTAAAAGCATCTGGTAAATTTGGACTATTCATTATTATCTCACACCACGTGAATCACCGTTAACATGGTGATGTTATAAGCTATCAGGCGCAAAAGTGCAAAAAAATATGTAAACGCTTGATTGCGCCGGTGTCTAGACACATTTAATCGCGTAATAGTTCGTTAACGCCTGTTTTGCTGCGGGTTCGCTCATCAACGCGTTTAACGATAACCGCGCAGGCTAAACTTGGTGCAGGCATACCGTTCGGCATGGTTTTATCGGAGGGCAAAGTGCCCGGTATCACAACGGAATAGGACGGGACGCGGCTTTGGAAAATTTCACCTGTGCTGCGGTCAATAATTTTGGTGGACGCGCCAAGGAATACACCCATGGATATGACGGCACCTTTTTCAACGATAACACCTTCGGCAACTTCCGAACGTGCGCCGATAAAGACGTTGTCCTCGATAATAACAGGTTCGGCTTGCAGGGGCTCTAATACGCCGCCAATACCAACACCGCCAGAGATATGGCAGTTTGCGCCAATTTGTGCACAAGAGCCAACCGTTGACCATGTGTCAATCATGGTGCCCGCGCCAACATGTGCGCCGATATTAAGGAAACACGGCATCAAAACAGCGTTCGGTGCAACATAGGCAGAGTGGCGGACGATGGAATCAGGAACGGCGCGAAAGCCAGCTTCTTTAAATCTCTTTTCATCCCAGCCAACAAATTTATTGTCAACTTTATCATACCAGCTTGCATTACCGGGGCCGCCTGAAATAACACGATTTTCATTTAAACGGAAAGACAGAAGCACAGCTTTCTTCAGCCATTGATGCACAACCCAGCCATCATCAGAAGGGCTGGCAACGCGCAGTGTTCCACTATCAAGCAAGGATAAAGCCTCGTTCACTGCGTCGCGTTGTTCGCCCTGTGTGTCGGTGCTTATTGAATCTTTATTGTCCCATGATTTTTCAATGGTTGCTTGTAGATCTGCGTAATTCTCAGCCATAATGCCTCATCTTATCTTTGTATAAATGAATAAACTCATTGCAATTCACCATGAAGAGCGTTCAAAATCAAGTCACGATGGTACAAAACCCTATAAAAAAACATGATATATGCGAAATTGAATGGGATGTGCTCTCTGCATCTGAGTGGAATGCGCACTTCTGCACGGTCAAGCGTTCCAATTTGCTGCAGTCATTGGATTACGCGCATACGATGGCACATCTTAATCATCAAAAAGCGCGGCGCGGCGTGATTAGAATAAATGGCGCAGAGGCAGGATTGGTGCAGGTACTGGAGGCTGGCCTCTTCAAAAATGCAGTGCATGGTGTTTTGCTGGATCGAGGGCCGCTGTGGTTTGATGGCTATGGCAGTGTTGATGATTTTGAATTATTCCTTTCCGTTTTTTCGAAAGAGTTCCCCAAACGTTTAGGGCGGCGCATTCGTTTTCTGCCCGAAATGGAGAATAACGATGCCGCAAAAGATATATTGCAGAAATATAGCTATAAATGCGCATCAAAACACGGTTATCAGACTATTTGGGTGGATATATCTAAAAATTTGGATGTTTTGCGCAAAAAACTAAAACCTAAATGGCGTAATAAGCTCAATAAGTCTGAAAAACATGGTCTGGATGTTGTCTGGAGTGATAAAGGCGAACATTTTCCGTGGCTTATTCAGAAATACACCGAAGATAAAGCGCTGCGCAAATATGACGGGCCTGCGCCTCGTTCTATTGCGGCGCTGGCGTATCAATTCTCCCGTGGGCAAAACATGTTGATTGGTGCTGCGCTGTTGGAGGGCGAGCCAATAGCCGCTATATTAATTTTTAATCATGGGGCAAGTGCAACCTACCAAATAGGATATACCTCAGAGGTAGGGCGTCAGAAATGCGCGCATCACTTGCTGTTATGGACTGCGATGGAGCAGTTGAAGGAAAGGAATATCAATGATTTCGATTTGGGCGGCGTCAATGATGAAAGCGCAAAAGGTGTCAAAACGTTCAAAGAGGGTCTGGGAGGGCAGCTCTATGAAACGCTTGGTCTTTACCACTAGTTGTTGCATTCTTGCATTCGGGGCTTTCGCACCCGTGCAAGCTGCAGATGAACAAATGGCCGCTGTCGCTTTCTCTATGGCGGCGATTGAACCTGCTGTCTCTCCTTCTCGTGATTTTGATTTTCAACGTATGAATTTTGATGTGTATGCCGGCGGTATTCATGCGGTGCAGGCGAATATGACGCTGGATTACCGTGAAAAAGGGCATTATTCTATGTTCTTTAAGGCGGAAACACGCGGCTTGTTGGGTACGTTTGCACCATGGCAGGGAACTTTCGAGTCAAAGGGTTGGGCGTTGAGTGATGGTCGCCGTATACCGAAGTTGCATGAATCGATTGCGATGTGGCGGGATGAAAAAGAGGTGAAGTCTTATAACTACACGAAGACTGGTGGCTTTCAAGATATCGTGACGTTATATAAGCATAAGAAACCAAGAACGCAGGTGCCTGATAAGGCCCTAACCAAAGGCACAACAGATGCACTGAGTGCAACAATATTGGTTATGGAGCATGTCGCTGATGGCGGAAATTGTGAAGGGTCGCAGGATGTCTTTGACGGGAAACGCCGATATACATTGGTTTTCAAGCATTCGCGTTTTGTGATGTTAAAGAAGACAAGATATAATGCTTATAGTGGTCTAGCCGCCGAATGTACGGTGGAAGTGAAACCCGTTGCGGGCGCATGGCATAAAAAGCCGCGCGGCTGGCTTTCCATTCAGGAACAAGGGCGAGAGCGCGGCATGATGCCCACAGTTTGGCTGGCGCAAGTTACAAAAAATGCCGTTGCCGTGCCGGTGCGGGTGCGGGTTAAAACCGCGTATGGCACGTTATTTATGCACATGACACGTTATGAAAGCGGCGATACGATCCTGACGACGAAAGACTAAATTTGCAAATTCCTTGTACGTTTGATAGATATTGCGCGTTAAAATTTGAAATAGAGATAATCGATGACCAAGAATAAACCTCTCGCTGTTGTGATCCTTGCCGCTGGTAAGGGTACGCGTATGAACTCTAAGAAGCCAAAAGTGATGCATGAGCTTTTGGGCTTGCCGATGATTAATTGGTTGCTATCTTCTGTGGATCAGCTTTCACCGGAACGTATTGTTGTTGTTGTTGGCAAAGGCATGCAGGATTTGGTTGCAGCGGTGAAGCCGCACGAAACGGTGGTGCAGCAAACGCAAGATGGAACAGGCAGCGCGTTAAAAACAGGGATGAGTGCATTACAAGGCTTTGAAGGCGATATTCTCGTCTTACTGGGCGATACGCCGTTAATCTCTGTTGCAACGATGCAGGGTCTGATTGCGTCACGTCACCAAGATGATGTGACTGGCATTTCCGTTCTTGGTGTGCGCCTTGATAATCCGGCTGGCTATGGTCGTTTGCTTTTGAATGATGATGAGACCCTAAAAGCGATCCGTGAAGAGAAAGACGCAACGCTTGAAGAAAAACGCGTGAATATTGTTAACACAGGCGCATTTTGTCTGGATGCAGGCCGCACCGTTGGCTGGCTTGAAGCTCTGGGAAACAGCAATGCGCAAGGTGAATATTATATCACTGATCTGCCCGAAATTGCGGCGCGTGATGGCGTTAAAACCCGCGTGTCGATTTCTATTAATGCGGCGGAGGTTGTGGGCTGTAATACTCGTATTGATCTCAGTAACCTTGAACAAACTGCGCAACATAAAATGTGTGAGAATTTCATGATGGCGGGTGTTGTGATGCAAGATCCATCAAGTGTTTATCTGCACCATGATACGAAGATTGCTTCAGGCGTTATACTTGAACCGAATGTTTATTTTGGCGCAGATGTTGAAATTGGCGCAAATGTCCATGTTAAGGCGTTTTGCCATTTTGAGGGCGCGAAGATTAGCAAAAATTCTATTATCGGCCCTTTCGCGCGTTTGCGCCCCGGCTCTGATATTGGGGAAGAGGTGCGTATAGGCAATTTTGTTGAAATCAAGAAATCCAGCATTGGCGATCGCAGTAAAATATCCCATCTCGGCTATGTCGGCGATTGTACGATGGGTGAGGATGTGAATTTCAGTTGCGGCGCGATTACTGTGAATTACGATGGTTTTGATAAATACCAAACGGTGATTGGCAAAGGCGTTATGGTTGGCAGTAATGTTAATCTGGTTGCGCCGTTGACCTTGGATGACGGCGCATTTATCGCAGCCGGCTCGACGATCACCACTGATGTTCCTGCGGACGCCCTATCAGTAGAGCGCAGCAAGGCCGAGGTACGCTCCGGCTGGGCTGCATTGTATCGCAAGCGCAAAGAAAAAGTGCAAGCGGCGCAGCAAAATAAAAAGTCAGAAAAGTAAGCTGATCTCTTTGAAACAATTCGTAAAATTTCGTGATTTGAACATTGTGATTTAGTGATTATGATAGGCGTATGAACCGAATTCTAGTTGCTTTAATTCTTACCGCCTGCTTTTCCTCAACTCAATCATGGGCAAGCCCGTATTGCATTGCGCGTAATATACATCCTGATGATGGCGTTAGGCAGAGGAATTTAGGGGAGATTCCATTTATATTTTATGGCAGAGTTCTTGGCTTTACAGTTAAAGACGATAATAAAGTTGCTATTGTAAGGGTTATGGAACAAATCAAAGGAAAATTGCCTGAGTATGTTTTGGTGCGTAATTTTAAAGTCAGTTGTGGAATGGGTGCATTACATGTTGGAGGTATCCATGATTTTTCTACGGTTTTCTATGAAAATTCCTTGGTGAGGGCTGATATTTGGTTTAAGTCATCTGATTTTGATCCTTGGGGGTTTAAATATAATGTTTTATCTTTCCTAAATACATTGGTGGCCAATCTCCATTGGTCGGATATTGAGTTTATACCGGAAAAAGATTTCATTATATCTCCTGCTTATTACAAGGAGCGTGCCGCTATTCCGGAGGATGAATATAAGGCAAAGATGGAGAACATTGTTCAGACCTGCAATGCTTATGAGTATAAAATAAAAAATTGGAATAATAATGTTCAGATGTTTGATCCTAGCGCGAGGTGTGGGCATTGTATGAATTTGGCATACTTGCAGGCCAAACAATATAATTTTAAAGATCAAAAAAGGGATATTGTTAATATCTCTATTCCATATAATTTTGGAACGCAGAATTTGATGTCACCTCTTGTTGAATTTAAAGAGACAAAGGGTGTTTTTAAATTGAGTGGGTGCAAAATGCCTGATATGGATGAATTCTACATTAATCCTTTACCTGTAAATAAAGAGGAATAGCTATATATGTGCGGCATAGTTGGAATTATTGGAGAGCAAGACGTAGCCCCTCTTTTGTTGGAAGGGTTAAAGCGTTTGGAGTATCGCGGATATGATTCCGCGGGCATTGCCAGCCTATCTAATGGCCATATTGATCGCCGCCGCGCCCAAGGGAAGCTGGTGAACCTTGCGGAGAAGGTCGCGGAGAACCCTGTATCGGGAACTGTTGGCATAGGCCACACACGCTGGGCCACGCATGGTTTGCCGAACGAGCGTAACGCGCACCCGCATGCCACTGATAAAGTTGCAGTTGTTCATAACGGGATTATCGAGAATTATGCGGCGCTTAAAGAAGAACTGCAAGGCTATGGCGCAATATTCGAAACTGAAACCGACACCGAAGTCATCGTGCATCTGGTGAGTTACTATCTGGATCAAGGGCAAGAGCCTGTCGCTGCAGCAAATACGATGATGGATAGGCTGACAGGCGCGTTTGCGTTGGTCATGATTTTTGCAGGTCACCATGATTTGATTGTTGGATGTCGTCAAGGCACACCGTTGGCTGTTGGCTATGGGGATGGCGAGATGTTTGTGGCCTCTGACTCATACGCGCTTGCGCCGTTAACCAAGAAGATTTGCTTTTTGGAAGATGGCGACCGCGTAACCGTGACGCGCGATAGCGTTCGTATCTATGACAAAGATGACAAGACCATAGAGCGCGAAATCCGTATCACCGAGCAATCCGGCGCGATGACCGGTAAGGGCGAATACAGACATTATATGCTGAAGGAAATATACGAGCAGCCCGCCGTGATTGGCGCAACGTTAAGTTCTTACGTGAATGCATCCACGGGCAAAATCACGATCCCCGATGATGTGCTGGACGTGATGGTCAAAGCCCCGCGCATTACACTGATTGCATGCGGTACGGCGTATTATGCGTGCATGGTTGCGAAATATTGGCTGGAACAGATTGCGCGTACCCCATGTGAGATTGATGTGGCGAGTGAGTTCAGATATCGCGAAGCCCCAATGCCCGCGGGCGGTGTGTCGTTGTTTATTTCTCAGTCAGGTGAAACGCTTGATACGTTGGAGGCTCTGCGTTACTGCAAGCGTCAGGGACAAGTGATTATCTCTATTGTGAATGCAATTGAAAGCACGATAGAGCGCGAGTCCGACTTTGTATTGCACACTTTGGCGGGGCCTGAAATCGGTGTGGCCTCAACCAAAGCCTTCACCACGCAGCTAACGACATTGGCGTGCATTACCTTGGCGGTGGCAAAGGCAACGGGCGCTATTGATGAGGCGAAGGAACATGAAATGGCCGAAGCGTTGCGCCATGTGCCGACCATTGCTGCGGATATCCTCTTGCATGATGAAGCGATATTGGCGATTGCCAAGGACGTATCAGAGGCGCGTGATGTGCTGTATCTGGGACGGGGTAGTCTATACCCAATCGCGCTGGAGGGTGCGCTTAAGCTCAAGGAAATATCCTATATCCATGCGGAGGGCTATGCCTCGGGTGAGATGAAGCATGGGCCAATCGCTCTGATTGATGACAGTGTGCCTGTGGTGGTCGTTGCGCCGGGCAATGATCCTCTGTTTGAGAAAAATGTGTCTAATATTCAAGAAACCGTTGCGCGCGGCGGTAAGGTGTTTCTGATTTCCGATGAAAAAGGCGCGAAAGTGCTGAAAGACCAATCTACGTGGAGCGTCGCAATGGGCGAAGTACATCCCTTCGTCGCACCGATCCTCTACTCAATCCCTGTACAGCTGCTGTCCTATCATGTTGCCGTAATAAAAGGCACCGACGTCGATCAACCCCGCAACCTCGCGAAATCTGTTACGGTGGAGTAGGGTAGTTATAATGGATAGAGACTTAGAATATTTAATGCATGATTGGGTATTGCTGGATATTTTGTGCCAGTGGAGTGATCAAGCGGCGGTACTCAATTTACGATTCTCTGACGGAGATCATAAGATAGTGGTGCATGGTTTAAAAAAATTAGAGATGGCGGCGGATTATCCATGGGGGAAGAGTGTCTCTATTAATCGTTTTATTCAGTGTGACTTGTTGGAGAATGTTCCCCATAATCTATCAATAGAAATGCAATCAGGTGATATCATTTCTATTGAGGCTGAATTGATAGATATAGGCTCTTAGGAGTGGAAGGTTTATTTATGGGGAAAACATACTCTCATTGTAAGTCTAAGAGTATTTCATTTCCCAAAGAAAAAACGCCCGAAGGCGTTTTTCTGTAACGTATTGATTTCTTGGAGCGAGTGAAGAGATTCGAACTCTCGGCCCCAACCTTGGCAAGAGTGTTACAGTGTAATGTTTTCATCTACTTAGCCTCTCCTGCACGGATTTTGCACATATTAATTGTTGGTAAATTATCTGATTTCTTATTAGCCGAAGACGTGCTTGTATGCGCGTACCGCATCGCTGAGCGTAAATCTTTCCACCTACGAGTGTCCACCAGCCCCTTAATGCCTAAGTCCGTTTCTCGCAGCATCCATGTGCCATAAGTGTGGGAACCGATCTTATGTGTCGTAAGGTATTTTATAGTAATCCCATGTTCCTCTTTGATCTTCTTGACGGTACTTTTTATTCTCCGATTGACGCTACTGTAATTCTTCCAAGGGAAAACCTTGCCTGTCCTAAGCACCTCTGGGACACCTGAAAGTGCCTCCACGAGAACATCAGGTAGATTTACAGTTCGTGGTTCGCCGTTCTTAGTCTTCCGAATGTAGGCAGATTTACCCTTTAGGCGCACATCCTCCCATTCCAAGGCTAAACATTCAGATATCCTACACCCGGTATATGGGAGGAATATAGTAATTCTGAACATGTCGGCATCGCAATGTTGCCAGAATGTGTGGAACCAGTCTAATTCCGCCCAATCAGTCGCGGGTTCCTTAATCTTTGGTTTCGTAAAGATCTTTGCAGGACACCATCCGCGTATTGCGGAGAATCTATGTAATGCTATAAGAGGTGTGTAGAACTGTCTTACGAGTGTTGCGTTAACAACAGAAGGCATAAGTTCTCTACCTTTGGAATCTAAGAATACTTGGTCAACTTCCGTTAACAGGTGCATACCTAAGGTTTCCATGAGTGGCTCTAAGTATCTGCGTTCACCCCCAGCTTTGAAGTAGTATACTGCGGCTTCTATAAGTAGCTTAGTATTTCCTTCAACCTTTTGGACTTCTGCGGTTTCCTCATATTCTCTTGTAAGAGTATCCGCAACCTTATTAGCTTCTACGAGCTTAGTCTTGAACGTGCTTCGGAAAATCTCTTTGCCCGAGATTGTGCCACGCATGTAGTAAGTCGAGGATCGACTACCATCTTTGTACCTGCGCTTCTCGACCTTAAGGGGCATAATGTTTCCTTTATATTCTCTATGTATTCCTTGGGTATTAACCAAGTTTTTCTGTTTAAGACGAAGGGCTGTATCCCAGCCGCTCTAATCATTTTTCTAATTCGTTTCTTAATTACTGTAGAATCCTCGTTTTCAAAGAGGTTTAAATGTTGGGCTATTTGGTATTCATTAACCATTTCTTACCCCGTATTTGGATCGCCAAGGAGTCTTGACGCTTGTAGGTTCTTTGCTTATAATCCGGCGGTGTCTGCCTTTGATGTGGACATATTGCCCCACATATGAGGGTTAGTCAAGATAAAAATCCACTTTTTAGTATAATAAGAGGATAAACTTAGTGAAAGTGATGTAAAATGGCAGAAAATGGGGGTGTTGGTAACAAAGATTATTTAGCGAGATTACACCATATTATTTCATCGGTTGGTGGGAATTCCCAGGCGGCGGCGATAATGAAAAAGTCTGTCAAATCGATTGAGCGGTACAAACGAGGTTCTGAGATACCCCTCGATGCCGCTTACCTGCTCACACAAGCCGCAGATGTCACTGTCGAGTGGTTAAATTCCGGCATGGAATCTCGCGGGTTCTATGAGACACATAAAAAACAACAAAACTCTGATGGTTTTATTAGGCCTAAATCAACGATAAAAGGCTCTTCACAACAGATTACAACAGAAATGGTAGAAGAGGCTGTGAGACATCTCTTGGAATACGTTTTGTATCGTGATGAAAGCATAGAACCTGCGGCGTTAGGTAAACTTGCAGGTATCTTATGTGAGATGGGTGTGAAAGAGGGTGCTGTGGATATGGAAACTGTAGAGCGTCTACTGTCAATCCGGGGGTGACGGAGATACTTCATCACCATTCGTGTAGCGGATAGCCCAATATTTATTACCTTCTTTATCGGCGTACCCTAACGTAATTAACTTACGCAGAACGGCACTGGCATAACTTTGCGTTATATCCAGGTGCCTCGCTAAGGCCGAGCCGTTCACAGGCTTATCTTCCACCGTGAATTCTACCATAGTATTTATAATTTTCTTCTGAATATCCGTGAGTGTTTTAGTTTCTGATAATTTTACGGAGGTATTTTCTTTGTCTTGCTGTAGGAAATCAAACATCACTTGAGCTTGTTCGATAACCTCAGTACCTGAAGCACCAGCTTCGACAACTTTTTCAACACACCATTGTTTTAGTTCTACGGAATTCATAAGCTATCCTACCATTTCTTCTTGTGTTGCTGTGTAATCTCGAACAATCTTACAGATATCTTTCTGATACTGTTCAAACATCACAGCATAATCAATCTGTTCAACGTTATGTTGTCTTAAGATAGCCCAAAGCATCAATTCTAGTTGCTCTAAGTCCCATTCTGTAACAGGAGCCGACCAATCACCTTTAGACAACTCATTGTCTCCGAAAGTTACCAGAGGGTTGTCTTGTGATAGCATATCTTTAACTACGCGGTTCAATTCGTCTGTGTCTAGGATATCCCAGAGCTTCTCTATATCTGCTGGTGAGATCTTACAGTAAATCTTATCCGTGTCAGCATCGTAGAACTGCGGGCTGTCTAATTCTTCAAAGAATAAGCTGATGGTGATGCCGCAAGTGTCTTTTAGGTACTCTGCGAACATCTTGGTATACAGCTCTGCGAAAGCTACCGATAACGCCGGGTGATCTAATGTGTCGTAGGAATCATCGGGGATCTGTTGGGCAAGCGCATGGGAAGCATCGGAGTCGTAAAGACCACAGAAGGGTATTTTAATTGTCTTGGATTGTCTGCGCTGCATTGTAGGTCTTTCCTGAATATCTCTACTGTATCACTAGTAGTTCTAATGTTCAACTAAATAGAAGCGAGTGGATACCAAAGGATAACATAACGATTCCCGAGATGACTGTGGCTCCTATAATGATGTAGTCAGTTTCTGTTAGGTGGTTCATTTCCATATCCTTGACATTTAAGAGGTTTTCGTTTATGATTCGCCTACATTTCACCAATACATTCCTTGAATAAACTTTCATAAGAATGAGTAAACTGAACTTAGGAGGAGCGCGAATATGCGTTTTGAATATAGTGGTTTATCCATAACCTTAGATAAGTGGTTCTGGGTATTCCTTATACTACTATTTAATTTAATTGAGGATGTTCCTACGGTGCAGTCTTTAGCGAACTTTTGTGTCACAGGGTTCTGATTACTCAGCCTCCCTGAGAGCATACTCGCGTTCCAAATCAGGCACATAAAGTTTAACATCGGCAACGCCTTTCTTGTACCCTCTGATATACCCTCGTATCCACATGGCGACTTGAATGCCCGTGAGATGTGTTGGGACATCGCACATATGCATAGCTGGGTTAGGGTAAGGGCATGAGGTAATCAGTGCGCGTTCTTGTGAGGTTCTTACTTCCAGCTCCCTATACTCAAAGTGCATCCCATCGACTTGTATAGGTGTTATACGATCTTGTGGGTGTTCTTCACCACTTACCTCAACCTCTTGTTCGTTCTGTTTCTGCCCCTCCACCCACTCGATCAGCTCTTGTGTGTCTGGGGTTGAGGTGCGGGTGTTCCATGTTTTGATTGTTTGGGATATGCCATGCTCAGAACGAATTTCGTGGTCGCACCCCGTACAATCGATTTCCCACCATTCGTCTGTGCGAAGATAGTTTTTGTACTGGTCGTCGATATCCCTAGTGTGTTTAGTACACACAGCCTCACCCCCACAAAACGGGCATGCCTTCAAGGTTTCCTTACTATTCATTAGCTGTTCCTTAAGTTTTCATGATGTTACTACGAGGTATCCTATGATGATCCACAGGATAACTAGTGTGGTTATGATGTGTGGTTTCATGTCAATTCTGCCACTGATATATCGAAAGTTTCCTCGAACCAGTGCCAGATGGCAAAGCGATCGCAACCAGCTTCAAAGTGCAGCCAGTCCTCTTCGGTTTCATCATCATTATTTATTGGTGTGTTTCCAAAGTCGTTCCAAAGTGTCTGAGCGTGTTCTTTAGTTTTCCACCCGTTGTTTGTAGCGCGGTCTATGGTTGTCTGACATATAATGTCACTAATATCTTGAGCATAAAACGCGTGAATGACGTTGTATTCAAACTTTAGAACCCTACCAGTTTCATCATGTGTAATATGATAGCCCGCCACCGTGTATTCACATGGTTCACGCATGCCTTGTTTATGCTCAAACTTGAAACCTATGGGATAGATACGATGACTTATGTGTTGTTTAAAGTGTATTTGCATGGTTTAAGAACCTTTCCTAATAGTTAAAATTGTTGTGTTTGCATTAGTTCCACTTTCGGAGAACGAGCCAACGGGGAGGTTGTGCCATGAGCCTTTAAAATCGACCTCGCTTTGTGACTTAAAAGGTGGTTTTCTAAAATGCCACGTTCGTCGGCTTTTATTATTCTATTCAATTCACCTTGTGTCATACTAAAAGTCCCCCACGATGAAGCCACCAGCAAACTCAATGACTGTAGTATTCTCTCTGACTTCATCCCAAGTGTCGAAGGGGTCACTAGAGTTGTACTGCTCGTTGAAATCCACAAGACCACCATATTCCGACCATTCACAACAGAAGGCTATTGGGTCATAATCAATATCTCCGATGTCTTCACTAAGTTCTTCTAGGTATTCTTGCAGAGCTACCGCACCGTTATAGGTGAAATTATCACGCCCCATTGCTTTAAGGTCGTGAAATAGTTGACTGCTGTTTGTTATTGTTTGTGTAAGTGCCATCGGTTACGCCCCCGCATTTAAAGTAAACTGAATATTCATTGTGATATCTTCAATATGCGCAAGCATCTTAGTGATAGACGCAAAGGTCTTTACTTTACTGTTATGTCTTACGTGGTAGCTTCCATTGGCTTGCCATGTATTAAAGAATTGATCGTATGTATTCATAATATGTATTCCTTTATGTTCTTAAAGTTTCGTTTTGTCATCACTACTAGAACATAAGGTAGTACAGGCTGTCAAGCATTAAATACACTAGTAGTACAATTATTATCTCTACTATATCATTAGAATAGCCCAAAACACTCTACTTTGCCACTGTAGAGCCGTGGAGAGCTTCTAGGGGTTCTGTGTGTGATTATACCAAAAGATACGTGGAGTGGACTCAGCGAGTCTGTGTGTAGTGTTATTCGATGGTTTTGGAGTGTCGTTGGGTGTGTTTAGGATATTTAAGGGAGATGGGAAGATATGAGGGAGGGATACAGTAGGTGTGCTTACGGTGTCGCAGGGATGTCCTTAAGATGTCTCTAGGATGCGCAGGGTGTTAATGACCAAAAATAAATATTATGACGTAAAGACGAAAAAAAAGCACACGACCACACTTAGACATAGATATCTAGGTGTAATCCTGTGCTTTTATACGTGCATGGATAGGTAAGTGGTTGATGTGGTTACATAGTGTTAACCTTGGGAAGGTTGCGACTACGATCCATAGACATTAATACACCAAGAAAGCCTAATGAAACTAAGGGAACACGGCGACCCCCAAGGGGGGTTATCGCGACACTCTATAGTATCAATAGTCACTCACATTTTTGCCCCAAAATCACCTTAGAAATCCCTAAGACACTCTAAGACACACGTCAGGTCTACCCGGACAGTAATCACAACGTTCATCCCCGCAGACATCTTCAGTCCACTCTTGGATCTCTACGTCATAGTAGGCATCATACTTTTCATTATATACAATCATAATAACCTCCGTTATAGTGTGTCCATGAGAAACTTAAAGATACTTCTAGTAGTACTATCCCTAACAGGATGTGTTACAGCACCTCGCTCGCAGACCAATGAGTTATCTCTTGGTATGTCTAAGCAACAAGTGGTTAACCTTATGGGTACACCAGACAGCACTTCGGCATCTAAGGCTAAAGGGAAGTGTCTGATGTACAGTAAGTGGAGGGACTTCTGGAATAGAAGACCGGGAGACTACTCAGACAGATACTATGCTTGTTTTAAAGACTCCCAGTTATCCTCGTATGGTCGTGTAGGAGATCCTGAGTAATAATACTTATATATATATTATTTTATTAATAGTATCGGCTCTGTAGAGCCTCTAAGAACTTAGAGATTGCGCTAAGTATCTTTAAGATAACCTTAGGAGTCCTTAAGTATACCTTAAGTTATCTTTAAGTATATCCTATAGATATAAATCCCCCTGTTCCTACTACAGCAGGTTCAAGATTCCTAGTGCCGTATCCAGCTATCAGACTTGGCTACAGCCAATTGGTGTCCAACCATGAAATCTTCATGTAATTTATCGAGTAACTCTTCGTGTCTTTGGGTCTCTCTTTGCGTTTGGTCGAGAGACACTTGTTCGATCCAATAGTTCACACCGATTGCCAGACAATCTATAGCGTCATCCTTTAGGACAGCCCCACGATCTCTAGTCATACGGGTCATCTGGTACATCATACGGTAATGATGAGTTCTCGAAGTAGAGTACTCTTTATAATCATTACTGATGATCTTCTTATCGATAATCAATCTGTGTTGGTTCATCATAGGTTCAAGCGTATCGATGATACGTTGTTCCTTCTGTGTGTGGTGCCTTACTTCCTCCACAGTACACGGGTAGACGTTGTTAAGTATCTTCTTAAATAGTTCAGTGAACATACCGTCACCAAAGTTACTCTCAATGATTATCTCGTTAACATTCTGTTCTTTAGCCATACGAGCCATATACAGTAAGTTCTCGTCTTCGTAGCCACCTTCGAGTTGCCCTTGAGCGGTAAGCCATAAGTTACCCCCGAGTTGCTTGAGGACACACCAGGCTGTCTTATCAGATCCTCTACCAGAGGGATCTATAGCCATCACTGCGCCATCGTAGGGGATATAAGCGTCACTGGTAGCTGCTGGATAATAATACTTGTCTTTACCCATCCCAACGCTGGGGAGGTCTTGCACAGTCCTGTGTGGGTCGTTAGTCCATGTGATAGTTGTGGGAGCCTTAAAGCTGTCTACGTCCATCACTACGAGGTCTGAAAGTTTCAGGGGGTATCTGTTAGCATCCGACAGGCTTGTATCAAGCATAAACTGCAGGGCATACCCTGAGTTACCATAGGAAGCCCTACGTTCCTCAAGTTCCATCTTGTGGAATCTCGTGGGTTCTAAGGGATCACCAACTGATAGGTTGTTATCGTTTATGTATTCAGCAACAAACGGGCTTAATGTAGAGCTATACTCTTCCATATATTCGTCGTTCGGCACTTCTGCAGGCCATATCCTTTTATCGTATCCGCGAGGGATCAATAAGTTATATAGGCTGTCTTCGCACTGGGGAGTCCCTAAGTACGTTATTTTTCCTCCAGGCTTCAATATAGCATCAAATTCTTTAACCCTCTCAGCGAGCTTTAAACGCATCGTGACAGTGTCTGAATTATTTGGTACTTCCACATCGTCCGCGATGATCTCATCTGCGCGTGAACCAGCCATTTGCCCCATGACACCCACAGATTTAACTGAAGGAGCATGGGAAGCTGGAGCACCGCCGATGTCAAAGGCGATCATAGAATCTCTATCATCACCCTGAGGGATCATGTGGTGTAATATGGGGATCTCGTGAATCAACCGTTTAGTAAAGGTTGTAAAGGCATCCGAGCGATCTTTCGAGGCTGAGACGACCATCATATTCAGTGTGGGGTCATTGTATAACCGCCAGACCACATAAGCACTCGTTATCCATGACTTACCGATACCCCTGAAGGCACATATAGTTTTTCTACGTGGGCCGTATTGTAGGTAATCGGCAATGTCATATTGGATTGGAGTGGGGTCTGGGAGGTTTAAATGATTCCAAACGATCCATAGGAAGTTCTTGAAGGATTTAATCTCTGAGTTCATCAGGTAAATCCTTTAGTAATTAAGTAATCAAACTCTGTGCTGCTATATTCAGGTCTTGGATTTCAGTAAGCGTCATGACTGTCGATCTGTAACCAGCAATAACCATGTCAGCTTCCATCTGAGCAGCACCTGATCCGTTCTGCGCGGCGACATACTCGCCACCTGATAGGCTATGCGCACCAACGCTGGTGTTAGTATCTTTCAATACTCCATCCAGATAGAGTTTCATTGTTGTTGTTGGTGCATCATAGGTTACTGTTATCAGGTAATATTGGCCTGTCGTTAAATCACCTCGTGGGAAATCAACGCGGTCAGACGAACTTGTATGATATGCACGGAATTGATTCCCTGAGCTTGTTAAAAAGAAACGTGTACCATTATCACTATCCTGCATTAATCCTTGTGTATCCAGCGTATCAAATTTTACAAACACGGATTTTGTATAGCTTGCCCCTAATGCTGATCCTGCGCGGTAATATCTTTCTGTTCCGCCTGGTCTATCAAAAACAAGTTGTTCAGTGGTGTTTTCAAAACGAATAAGCGGGACACCTTCACGGGTCAGGTGGTTTCCATTGCCCGTCATGTCTCTACCAGTACCAGAACGGAAATCTATGAAAGCATCCCAACCTGCACCTGCCCAGCTTGATAGGCTTTCAAACGGATCATTAGGTGCAGTATTCACAGATGCGCGCAGCAAAGCATTGTAGATCAAATGCCCTTTTGTTATGTCCCCCGCTCTGTCTGCGTGAATGCTATCCGATTGCCCGATTGGAAGCCCCGCACTGTAGCCATAGCGAGGGTTGATAGTGTCATAAGACGCCACGCCGACATTCCTGTACTCAACGCCCAGCAAATTAGCTTGGAATAATGCATCATTTGTTGTTCTTCCACTAAACTGCGTGTTGTTCATACCCCCACCAATAACAATAGGAATAGATGAGCCGCCTATAAGATTTGCGCGTAAGTATGTAATCAAACCATCAATGTCTTCTCGATGATCGTCATAGGTGGAATTATCGTAATCAGGGTTGCCGTTATGATAAAATACGCCAGCCGTTGTCACAGCAAAGCCATCACTAACCAACTGCGCGTATGCTGCATTATATCTCGCAACCGCGCTGGTCAACAGGTTAGGATGATCTGCCACTTGGAAAGACCAATCTCCTGTCACCATGCCCGTACCACCATCGGCAGAAGGAACAAATACTATACGATCTACAGCGGGATTTGCTGCTGCGTAGTCTTGGGAAAAACTAAGCTCAGGAGAAAAGTCAGTTGCAACATCGTCAATATGATCGAGCATCGCTGCACTTGGTTGCCCTAATGTATTACCCTGTGTCCATTGCCAAACATTCGCGGGGAAAACATCACCACCAAGTGCCTCGTCTCGTCCTATTTTGTGGCTATTACCAATGGGTAGGAATAGATGTGCGGATAGCATCACGGCTGAGGGTGGGTTCCGTGACGCTAGTACGGGGGAAAGGAAGCTACTACCTAATGCTAAAAAAAGTACACTCATATTAACCTCTTACTCTAGTACAACACTAGGATGTTGGCTGCAGTAGTACCTGTGGTACGTACCTTAGAAACGAATACAGGGAGGAAGCCTCCATCACCTACATTTGTGAAAATAACGTCATTACCACCTGCTGTTGTCACAGCGACATGACCCCCCGTGCCTACGTAAAGTACCCCCGCGTTCGCTAGGTTGTTTGTGTCGTGCGGGGTTACTACCGCCGCATTCTCTGGATGCGCTAGTTTTTCTAGTTTATTAGGCATATTTAATCCTTATTGGTTGATTATTGTTAAGGCGTGGCCTTCATCATCAAACGGGAGTTTCTCCACAATGTTTGAGACTTTTTTACTGTTCATACCGACACAATTCACTTGGTTGTTCTCTAGGAATTCTAGGAGTAACTTGCGGTCTGCAGCGGTCATCGGGTCTTCTTGACTAAGCAGCTTCGTGAAGTCATCACAAAGCAGGTCAAAGAGTGTTTCTAGTTTGGAGCTATCCATTTGTTATACTTTCGTTATGTGTCACGATTTGTTCCATGGTTCCCTCAGTTATCCTGTCCAGATGTGAGGGGTATATTGGCTTGCATACATAGGGCTTTACTGTCGCGCACCCACTCACAGTAACGCTTGCGGAGATCAGCAGGAGAAAGTTGAATAACTTCATGTTTGATTTCTTCATATCGTTCTACACTTTCGACTATCGCCTGTAATTGCTGCGCTTCCGCTTTGGTTTTTGCTGTACTTGTACCAAGCCAAAACACGTACCCCATAAGGGATATACAACCAGCTAGTATTAGAATTTGTGGGAGATATCTTAAAATCATATAACCCCCTGTAACCCTCGGAGACATAAGGATCTCTCGGATATTCTGCGGTTCTCTAGACCTTTAATTCGCACACGTTTCACGTAGACCCACCTGCTGAGTTCATTACAAGCTCCTGTGAGATCGCCTGAATTTGCTTTTCGTAACAGAGTGGAATTCTTAAAGTTAGATACACCTACATTGTAAGTGAACGATAGGAATGCAGCTTTGGTTTCCGTGGGTAAAGGTACTCGGATGTATTTATCCATCTCTCTTTCGTGAGCCAAGGTGTCCTTAAAAAGCAACCGTTCACACTCAGTGTATGTGTATGTTTTCGAGGGGTTTATATCGTTACCTGTGTGTCCGTAGCATACGGTAAGAATCCCTCCGATATCTCGGTAGGGTGTGTACCTAACGCCTTCCCAGGGTTTTATAAGAGTACCCATGGCAAGTACTGCCACCGCAGAAATTACGGTAGTTGCTTTAAATATCTTTGCGTACATATTATTTCCTTTTGGAGAAGAAGTTGGTTACGTAGTTAATCGCTCTAAACCACGCCCAGATACCTGTCGGTACGAGGATGAGGAAGAATGAAGCTATCGGTGTGATACCTACGAAGAATTCTGCGGTGTTTTCTAGGGTAGGCAAGGTAATCCCTAAGATTCCTATGGTGCCTAAAGCCCCTTGTTCTAAATTTTGTTTGCTCATCTGCGTCCTCTCTAGTAGATAATACACGCGAGTAAGGCGATATTTTTAGGTCTAGTTTCTGTGTCCCCGAAGTATCCCGTACTTGCCAAGCCTTCATACCCGCTCACTCCTGAACCAGCCTTAGCTTCACCACCCGATGAATTGTAGACATTCAGGCTGTGATTATGAGATTTGAGAGCATCATCTTCAAAGCTACCTAATGATCTGCCAGAGCCACTGTCCCAGTAACGTGGGAATAGGGTACTAAAGTTACCTAGTGAGAACGTTGTTGAACCATCTCCATCACCAAATTCCCATACGTCTTTACCTCCTTCAGACACGATCAACCCAGCAGTGGTTAAGTGTGCGTAAAGATCAACGAAAGATGCTCGGGGAAGCATCGCACCATCCAGCTCCAATGTGCCTGCAGGTGCGGTTAAGGCGAGTACTGTTACAACTTCGCCTACAATACGTTTAAGATCTACTTCGGATTTGGTGTACACCTCGCTTTTGGAGTAAACTTCACCCTTAGAATATACATTAAGATTAGTACGGGCATCAGGCTTATCCACAACATCGTTAAGGTTGTTACTCTTCAACATAGCCGAGGACAATACAGCCGTGGCATTAGTTTCTGCCAGCTCAGCAGCCTCCTGCGCATCTTCTGCAGCATCTTTCGCTGCCACAGCTTCTGCTAAGTTACTCCCAGGGAAAGACCCTAAGTACCCTTTAGTGACCGCGTCAGCATCATCTATTGGCTCTGCAATATTTTGAATACGCTTACTTTCTGCATCAAACACACCTTCCGCACCGATTTTAAGAGTATCATCCCCCCCATCAAAAGCTTCCTGCATGATGTAAAGTACTTGGAGATCCGCAGTATTTAAATCATCCGCTGTTAAATTTGCAGCATTCTGCCAAACGATCTCCCGTGCATCTCTAGGGGTTATGCGTTTGATATTTACAATAGCCCCTAGAGATGGGTTTCCACTTGTGATTTGTATTTGAGACAGAGAGGGGAATGTAAACGGAGTACTGACCCCGTCTAGAAGCACTTCCACATTCTCAGGGGCTAAATACCCAAACGTGATGTTGTAGGTATCTGTAGAACCGCTTGCAGTGTATAGAACATAACTATCAGCCATATTAATTCCTTATTATTTTTCACGCCCCCTCTGCGGGAACGCGTTGATTATTGTTTCGAGTGCGTAGTTGATGCCGGGCAATCGGCGAAGCGGAAGGAGATCTACAGCAGCACGTACATCTTTCTCTTCAATGTTGTCACCTTTAACTGCAGCGTTGAAACCAGCACCTGCTGTTTTGGCGAGGTTAAGGCCTGTTTGTGCTGCGGGAATAGATTCAATACCGCCCACGTTTAGACCTGATGTCCTTGCGTAATCGTTAAAGACACGGTCTTGTTGGAAGAGTGATAAACCATTATCAATCATAGTTGGAAGAACCGAGGCGAACCCTGAGCGTTGTATTGCAGCTTTGACAATGTTCTTCTGAGATAAACGTTCCCGCAAGAACCCTTTAGGATCATCGCGAGTTTGCGCCATAACATACATACGTGCAGCATAAATCATTGCTGCGGCTGTTGTTGTATACCCAATAGCAACTGCAGATTCTACATCACGCCTTGCTACTGCATTTAAGGTTTTTTTCCCGTATGCTGCGATACCGAATGTCTTGAACTGCATCGCAAGCTTACCCCAGGTCTTCGACATGAATTCTGGAGTTTCCCCTGGGAGGTTCCTTTGGATCTGGTGGTTAACTCTACGAGCTACCGCGTACATGAACCGAGTAGCAGCTACAGGGTCTTCTGACAGCCATTTATCGTAATCTAATCCAACAACCTTTCGACCTTTCACAAGACCAGGCTGTGTGATGGAGTGTTTCCGAAGGCCGATAAAGACATCTTCAAGTTTCTGCTCGTCATCGAACCCTAGCTGTTTAAGCCATTGTTTAAGTTTCACAGGTTTCCCAGAGTGAGCCATGTCCGTAAACTTCTGTATCGAAGATTTACCTGCAATTATTTGAGAGAACCTTGTGAGCTGTGGTAAGCCAGAGGCCATAGCAGCTACACGTTTCCCTGCGTTAAGCGTTTGGATACCTTTGGAGAACGAAGCATTCAAAGCGTCATCCTCGGCAATCCTTACAAACGCATTCATCATATCCATATCACGACCAACACCCCAACTTTCAAGTACTGAAAGTAACTCTTGGTTAGGCTTAACGTTGTTTCGGATATCTCGGATAAACTTGCTAGCAATCGGAGTGTGCTTAAGGGTGGCTGCAAGACCATTCTCTGCGGTTGTTATCATCATCTCTGGAAGAGACGCTAGGGCGAAACCACCCGATGTTCTTATGAACTCGTAGTCCATGAGGAGTTGGGCACCTTGTGCGAAAGCATTGAATTCTTCATTAGGTCTCCCTAAGATTTGGTTGGCTAGGTTAGTAGCATTTTGTCTAGCTCTACGTGCAGCATTTTCAGACATGCGGCCTTCTTGGAAAGCTTTATCTGAAACCTTATTGATATGGTTTAAGAGAGACTGGGGAGTCTCGAAGCCGAACTTAGCTGCAGAGGAAGCCCCTCCAACTGAACGAGCGTAACGTGACATGATTTGCTCGACATTGTCTTCTAACAAATCCGATATAGAGATCCCACTATCGAGGTCAGTAAAAGCTTCATCAAGATTGATACGGCTTTTTGTTTCCTTGAGTTCTGAGACTTCTTTCTGAGTGAGTTTCGTTAATATCTTTTCGATTTTCTTAGCGTCTAACTCCGCATCCTCAAGTATACCCTGAAGTTCATCTTTAAAATTATTTGTTAGGACTGTAGTGAACTTATCATCGGAGGGTAGTTTGGTGGACATAGCACGTTTGTAGATGCCTTTGGCAATTACATCTGCTACTTCATCGTCAAAATCATTCAGACCTGCCTTGATAGCCCCTGCGAGTGTCCTTTGGATAACCAAGGGAGCCTCTGAGCCTAACTGTGCAGTGATACGTCTAAAGTTGGATTGACTGTAAGTTCTTGTGAGATAATTAATACTATCAGGAATATCCTCAAAGCCTTTAACACCTGATGTCTTAGCGACATCCAGCATATCCTTAAAGAATTTCTGGGATGCACTGGCAGCAGCGGCTTCACCTGGCGTGGACGCTTCGTCAATCCCGCGGACAACTCTAGCGACTTTGCTGTTAAACTCCAGACGGTTCTTGTGACCGACACGACCTACAAAGTTTACACCTGAATCTTTAGCCCATTGATTGTAACCTTCGTTAAAACCTTTGAGACCATCTGCGAGGATGGGGCGTGTTGTTGTATCAAAATCAATAGCCATGGTAGAACCACCACCGAATATCCCGTCTTCTCCCAGAATATCCCCGAGCTTCTGTAGTTCGGGATCGGGAGTTCTTTTCAATCGGGATGTTTGGTCTATAGCGACACTTCTCAGGCCTTTTGTATCAGAGACGGTGGTTGCGTACAGGGTATCCAGCGGTGTAATTTCAGAGGTGCTCGAAGTTAGGAAAGATTTAGGGGAAGAGGGTACACCGTTAATCTCTTGGATCGCTTTGCGTATCAAATGGTCTCCTAGATTCTTAGCGTCCTTCGCGGCTGCTTTATTACTGGCACTTGTGACAATACGATGCCCAATTTCTCCGCCTACAGTGCCGAATCCGAAACCCATAAGTCCTGCCAACATGACAGTCTTCTCGTTCTTCAGAGGATCTGCGGAAGCTAAAATAGCTTCATGGATCATAGCTTCTGTAGCCACACCTGTGCCGATGCCAACAACCTTAGCTATACGGCTCCCTGTCAGTCCTAATCGTGTGCCTACGGCGGTTAAACCAGGCACAGCACCAGCCCCACCCGAGATAGCACCAGCACCAGCGGATACTACAAGTGTCGCGAGTAATGCAGGAGCGTCTAAAGCCGTAGCAGCCACTAACGTTCCGATTTGTGAACCTATATCCATTTCACTGAAACGTGCTTCATCTTCTAACCGAAGACGTAACGTTGCAGCTTTGTGGTTAATCTCCGCGATACTCTCGCCTTCGTAAAGATAGCTGTGGTATTGCCGAGGAATATCCGCGAAGTTCTCTTCGAAGTAACCCACCGTTAATTCTAAGTCAGGGTCAGGTGTGAACTCAGGTTCAGCCGCAAGTTTCGCCCCGTAACCTGTGAGGGTCTCGTGGAGCATTGCGTGATCTAAGCCTTCACTGAATGAAAAAGGTTTAGGTTCTTCAGGAGATTTAGGAGAAGCGGTAGGTGTTTCTGGGGCGGGACTAAGTGTTTCCCCGAGATCCGCTCGGTTTCTATCCAGGTTCAACCCATCAAATAGATTTGCATCTGAAGTCATAGGTTATTCCTTTGGTTTATTTTTGAATAGGGAGTTGGTTGTGGGGGATAATCTCTAGGATTTGGTTTGACCCTTTAACAGAGACAGCCCACAAGTTTTGCTGACCGATGACAGGTACGAGGACGAGGTCTTCATCTTCGTAACCATCATCAGGATTATTTCCAATATACTGTCTAACAGCAGCACTACTAATTGCTTCGATGTGTTCATCTTTACCTACATATGTGTTAGTCCCGCGAGGCGCGAGGTAAGTACCTATACGCTGCGAACGGGCTGTTATTTGTTTAATTACATGACTAAGAAGTTGATCTTTGTTCTGAGTGCCAGTACGCCTTGAAGCCTCTTGCACCTGTCGGCGTATGTAAGGAACCCACTGTGATGCATTCTCTGCAGCACCTGTGTTACCCCATAAGGATACGCCAGCTTCACTGTCAGTGACTGAGGAGAACTTATCGAGAATGTCTTCATCGCTTATTCTTAATGAGGATTTACCCTCTAAAGGATTTAACGCGTCATTCGCGTAGTTCTTTAAAGCTCTCTCAAGCTGTTCGGAAGGAGACCCAGGGAGACCACCAAGTGTGACATCCATATTGATATTATCGTAGAATTCTCGCATAGCAGCACTACCTGTGTGGGCAGCAGCTACGTTCGGATTCTCTCTGTGTAGTGCCATGTATTCAGCTACAGAGGATAGGGTTTGTTGATCCACCACACCCTCCGCAATAACAGCTTGTGGGTTGAAGGATGAATAACCCGCGCCCATACGTGTTTTAACGGCAGGGTTAGTAGAGTTTGTCTGCTCGGAGAACTTTGTGATTCTCTTGATGTACTGAACAGGATCCACGGCATTCTGTGCACGTTTCACTTCCGCATCATTGTAGAAATCCTGTGTGAACTTACTACGGGCTTTCTCGGATTGTTCTGTAGTTGCCCCAGGGATGGGGTCAAAGAATGAACGCCCAGGTTCACTGAGGTTTGCAGCGAGACTTACCGACATCACACCGACTTTAACGGCTTCCTCGTTCTTGTGTAGGAAGTTATTACGTTGTGTGATTGTTATCTTTTTTCTTTTAAGAAGACTATCAAGACCTGCTTGCTGGGCTTCCGATAAAGGAGAACCGCGTTCAGTAGTATCTTGAATACCTTTAATCTGATTAGCTACCGCGATGCTATCCTCTGTTTTTATCTTAGAGTATAGGCGGTTTGCTTTGATTGCTGTGGATGGATGGGACAGTAAAGAACCTGCAGCACCTCGTTTGTGTCTTAAGATAGCGTTAGCTGCTGAGTGTTTTCCCTGCGCTACGAAGATTTCGGCGGCGCGTAAAGATACCGCATTTAGCGTTTCTCGATCCATACCATAATTATCTGCAATAGCATCAAGACGGGAGAACGATGTGGAAGCATTACCAGTCTTAAAGTTGAATACAAAGTCATTCAAGACATCTCTTGTCCGTGTTTCTATGCGCTTATCTGTAAGATACGCCGCATGTTGTCCACGAAACTTAGCGAGAGCCTTTAGCCGGTTCTCTTCGTACCCAGCTCGCGTATGGGGATCTGTGATCTCTTCTTGTGGAACTGTGCGCTCCATAAAGTAAGCCTCAGCTTTCTCCATGGTATCTAAGGTGCCTTTGTACTCTTCGTAGTCCGCAACAGCTTCAGGGAGTGCCTGAGCTAACACAGAGCCACCGTGAAGTTTGTTCTCGGTAGCCTGTTCGATGTCTATACGATGCTCACGGTCTTTAGTTTGTTCGTGAAGACTAGAGACGCGTGAGAGTACAGAGCTTAGTTTAAGAGCAGTATTAGTACGGGCAACACGAGGTGCTGCTACATACGTGTTAATACCGTGGGCTGCTCCTCCAAGTTGGACTTTTGATAAGTCGTTTACTTGTTTCCTCATCTATATCTCTCGCTTTATACTTTTTGTTTTTGACGTGTTTGTTCTTGTTTCTTCTGGTAACTGCCGTAAGCCGCTGTGCCGACTGATGCGGCATGCTCAAGGAAGCTAGGGTATTCTACGACAGGCAATTGGTTGATTTGGGATGAGGTTGTTATACCAACACCTTCTCTATCCAACTGACGTTGACGTTGCCCGAAGTCTTGGGTTTGTAGGATGTCTTGTTTGTTCAAGGATTCCTGCATTGAGAGATCCTGTAGTAGACTGTCAATTGACAAGCCCGATACACCAGATTCACCTGCAGATACCTGAGCAGTCGCTCGGGCAGCTTGGGCTGACTTTTGGTTGTCTATGAGAGCTTCAGAGGCTCTACGGCTGTCTTCATCTTCAGCATTCTGTAATGATTTTATTTGTATGTCTTGGTTTTGAATAGAAAGTTGCCTTGCACTCGCATTAGAGGCTTCTTGCGCACTTGCTGCTTGCTGTTGTCCGACATAAGAAGCTGCTGCACCTGCAACTGCTAAGCTGATCGTTACTGGATCACACATAGTTACTCCTTACGTGTCATTTGGAATTCCCAGAAAGGCTCTTGGGTGTATCCGTAGTTGTTATGTAGTTCCACGAAGTCGAAACCACACCACTTAAGCCAGCGTATATGTAGCTCGTTCTCTGCGTGAACAAAGTTTACTAGAAGTGGAAACTGAAGGGAAAACCCTTGCACCCACTTCTTACATTTAGAAACGAACTCTCTGGGGGAATCTTTGAGTCTATCTGTGCAAACCATCCAAGGGAAACCGATGTCGTATATTTCGTGTTTGGATACTCCGAAGATGATCTCAGGGCTGTCTTTATAAACACCCACCCATATACCGATGTTCGGGATTCCAAAGGCTTCGCTTAGGGATTCTTGGGGTGTCTTGCCTGAAGATGCGTATATTTCTTTTTTGTCGGCTTCTCTGAGATTCTCCACGAGATACGGAAGGTCTTCAAGAGTAGCTTTACGTACGTACCAGTCCATATGTTACCTCGCGTTTGAATGGAAGAACCCCTCCCATTCTGCGGATGTAATGGCAAAAGGTAGGTAGGAGTTGCTTGTGATTGAAATTTTGGTGGTGCTGGCCTCTGAAACTACAGGGACAGAGAAAACCCCGTCTCGGGGGGAATTTGCCCCAATAAGGGCATCGTTAGATCCAATCGGTGCCGAGAAATCTCTGGAGACAGTCGGGCGATCTTTTGGGGTAACTTCAACTGAGAAGAAAGAGCTATCACTGTAAGCAAACTTAATCTTACGGAGCTTCAGGCTTCCACCTAATCTTGCGATAGACCCACCGTTTCCACTGGGTGTTCGTTTATATATAGGGCTTGGCGTTAGCTCTTTGCGGTATGCAAACCCGATGATACAATTAGATTCAGAGTAATTACCGGGGGCTGTGATAGTGGTTGTTGTTGGTTGGGTAGTGTTCAACACTTCTAACCCGCCATTCTCAACGAACCCACCATCTCTAACGACAACTATAGTGTCCGAAGTGGTGTAAGGTATTGTCCACGTGGTTGCTTGGGCCATCCCATCGTATACCCCCGTGTAGGAGCCTCGACGATCTAAGCGTATTTGGTAGGGTAGGTCTGTGTCGTACTTACGAGTAGCTAAGTCTATAACTTCTAAGAAAGTCTTAGAGTCTCTTTCGAGTAACATGTACAGATTATTATCTATCAGGTCGATGTTAAGGATATTAACCCCCGCACCGAAATCCCATTTATGCCAAGCACTCTGTAGCTTATTCAGGCCACCTTCAGTTTGCGCCCAATACCATTGGTATATGTAGATGATGTTAGTTTCTCTCTCAGAGAGTATGAACAATGTGTCATCGTTAGAACTCGGGACGATCTTAAAGATATCCTTGGGTAAATACCTTGGGACATGTTTAGTGACATCTGCTGCATCGTTACCACGGCTGTCGCCATCCACGAAGTACTCACGTAACCCAGAGTATTCCGAGCGTTCCATAGTGAAGTACACGTTACGCCCCGCAAGCACAGGACGTGCTTTAGTAGATGTTACGAAATTCGTGGTGGGCTGTATTTCAACGGTGGTAGGTGTGAGGAGATCATCTGTCCCCAATTCGAACTGCGTTTGGTCGGAGAACAACAAGAGGCTCTCGGCGAACGGCACAGCGAACTTAAGGTCAGCCACACGAGTATTATTAGCAGATACATCTATTGGGTCACTATCTAACAACTGTGTTACCGTTGTTCTGAAGAAGTTGAAGAAGTTAGCTGCTCCTGCTTCCGATAGGATTACATTATCTCCTGATAGGAAACCAAAGCGGTTCCTAAAGATCAGCAGATCTGAAATCGTTGACTCTGTAAAACTTGGGAAGGGATTCGTGGTATCATCACCAGCCGCTTTAGATACCCAAGGAATTACCTGGAGTTCAAAAGATGTCGCACCTGTCCTCACGAGTTGGTGGGGCATAGTGCTGTCATCGAAAGTAATCGCTGTAGTGGTAGGATCTACAACTTCAGTATAAACATCGCCATCTGTCCCTGCGTTGTTCTGAGTTTTCTCTACGTAGTAGGAGTCAAACGAGCTGTCTGCATCACCTTCAATCTTGTAAAAAGTACCCGCCGCTTCATCGGGAAATTCATCTTTTAGATTAGAGAACTGTTGTACTGTTCCATCTAATGATCCTGCGGTTATTGTAGTTTTTGCAGTAACGACTGATTTGTTTAAAATGAATGTGTAATCTTTTACCGTATAGGCTTCGAATTGGGCTTTAGCATCAGATACCGACAGGTATCCTGTACCCGCTGGGTATGAAACGGTCATAGGCACACCATCAGATAACCTGTAGACATCTATAGATCCATCTTTGATTATTACCTGAAAACGTTCTTCTACGTCTCTATTGATTGTGTGTACAAAGGCGTTCCCTAAGACAGTCGCAGAGACTTGCGCTAAGTGTTCCGAAGGAGGCCGTGGTAGGACACCCTCAGAGATCGAGGAGACACAATTGATCTGCTCTTCTACTTGGGAAACTCTGCGAAGATTAGGAGCCTGTTGCGATACACCGTTAAAAAACTGGGGGATTGTATCGTGTATTACAGGCATATTTAATCCTTATTGAAATGTTTTCTATTGAGAATCCTGAAGACTGTGATGTTGTCTCGGAGCATGTTGTAGTCCGCAGCATCACTCTCGGCATCTAAGAGGTCGTACCAAGATTGTCTTTCGTCATCCTTGTCGAACTCCGAGAGTTCTGTGGAGCCGAAGAGACGTTGTTGGAATTTACGGGCAGCCTTCATTACGATAAAGTCGCGAGCGTTCTCTGGGAGGTCTTCGAAGTCTAGGTATAGTGTGATGTCTACCTTGATGGCTTTATTGATGACAAAGGTGTTATTATCTCTGTCGTATAGATGTCCTCCTCGTTGCACGAGGTCGCGGTAACGGGAGCTGCTTGAAGTATCTACGGCTAACGTAGAGTTGGGGAGTTGTATGTAACCGTCAACATCAGGATCTATTACGTAGTCCTTAAGTATGTTCCAGTGCCACCCACGTTTTTGTACTTGTCGGCTGGTTTTATCAACTCTTGTGGCTGCTAAGTCAGCTTCAACAAGCCCTGTGTTACTTTCCGCGTTAACGGGGGATTCCCCTATAGCGTCTAAAAGTTCGTTGATTGCTTCCAATCGGGATGTAGGAGTAAGAGCCATGGGATTTCTTTCTAAATTCAATAGTGACCCCTCCGATACATAGAAAGGAGGAGTGGTGGGGGGATCACCGTTCAACTTAGTAAGGAGATAACTAAGTAATTAGATTAGGCAGTCTTAATAGACGCTGCTTCTTCTGGACGATTTACACCGATACCCGAGAGCATCTTGGCAACCAAGTGGGTTGCTTGATGTTCGGTCTTATAATCCATCTCAGTTTTCATACCCATAAGTTTACAGGTACGTACTGCTGTAGGACGCATGATAAGAGCTGTGGTGTTCGCAAAGTTTGCCCGTTGATTCGCGGGGATAGCTGTATTAGCTGTATCGTTTGCTTGAGGTAGGTTAGTCGTCTTCTGGATATTGATATCCGCAACTGCGTGTACAAGACCGCGAGCGTAAGAACCTTGACCATCCCAGTCCTTATTAATCACATCAGTAGTTTGTGACAATAGGTGGTATTGAAGAGGTTTCACGAAGGCTGTTCGATCAGATGCAGGGACATACTTATCATCCATAGCTGTAGCTGCTGTATAGATAGAGGCAGCAAGTGAAGCACCGTTGGTATCACTGTCAGCATCTGTAATCTCCGTACCACCTTCAAGACCTGTTAGGGTAGAAGCTGCGCGAGAGGCTAAGACACCCATACGTAGGACACCTTGATCGTTCTGGATCGCGATGGCTTCCCCTTGTTGCTTAGCGAATTCTTGGCGCTTCGAAACGTGGTCACGGAGTTCATCGATTTCTCGGATGTACAGATCGTGATAAAGTAGATCATTGATAAAGATCTCGACCTCGGATGAGTCGATATTAAGACCTGTAAGTTCTGTAGAACCATCCCAATATTGAGCAGTACCTCTACCGATCTTAGGGAATGTGAAAGATTTACCAGACGCGTATGTGTTTACAATGTGGTATTTTTCCATGATGTTCGCAGCATTATAAGATGCTAGGACTTCACCGCCATACATTGTCAGGAACAAAGCGTCATCGACACCAGAGCCGTTGTCTTGTCCTGTTTGGTTATAAGTTACCATTTATAGTTTCCTTTGGTTTATATTTAGATGTGGTTGTCCAATCCCATAAACCCATTAGGCATCGAGGTAGTTCGGACGTATCCGAGCCAAGTTTTCTCATGATGTTATTAAGTGTGGACGTGGTTATCCCGTGAGGGAATTGGTTGCGGAGACAGGATTTGAACCTGCGGCCTCCAGCTTATGAGGCTGGCGAGCTACCAAACTGCTCTACTCCGCTTTATTCTTTTTCTGTACCTAGAGATCAAACTAGGCAGCCCTTGGTAGGGTCTTAGATTGTACCTGCAGCTTTAGACCGCTGGACTTTCGTTTGGACATCCTTTTGATAATCAGGATCATTCCAGTAACGAGGATCTTCCATAGCCTTTGTCATCTCGAATTGGGATTTAAAGGTATCTTGAGGGGTGTTTCCCGTGTCTCCTGCAAGGAGGTGGGGGGTTTGCCCGTTGGCTGCTGTGTACTTTGCGTACAAACCTTGTAAAGCTAGTTTCTTAACTGCAAGGGAGCCTGTTTGGGTTGTCTCGTTGTACGCCGCGATTTCAGCTTCAGACATGTTACCAGATGCCCATTCCAAAACAGGGGCTAGTTTATCGTCGCCACCAACAACCTTAGTAAGTTCCATGGTTTCCAAGGTAGCAACTGCTTGTCGCCCTTGAATGTAAGCATCAACGGTCTCTTTGTTGTTACCTTTAGCTGCAAGCTCCTTATATGAGGCTTCAGACAACTCACCGCTGCTTGAGAATTCCTCAGTGTACTTGGAGAAATCTACACCGTTATCTTTAGCTTCCTGCACTTTTATTTCAAGGTCAGCAGGGGCTTCATTAGGTGTTTCTGCAGGAGGCTCGGGATCACCCTGCTGTAACTTTGTGAGTTCAGCTTTAGTGTCCTTCAGTGCTTTCTGTAGGGATTCCACAGTATCACCTTCCGGTGCTGCTTTTGGTTCCGCAGGTGTGCCATCAGGATTCACAGGGTTTCCCATGTTGTCTATAGGTTGGGCTGCGTTGGGTGTTTCGTTTGTTGTTTCAGTGGGTGTTGTATTTGTAACAGTCATTCTATGTTCTCCTTGGGTATCTTTAAGTAACTACGATCACACCTGTAATAGGGCAGATGTTTGTTTTCTTCTTACGCACTTCTGCGTCTTTACTGATAGCGTCAATAAGCTCTTCACTTTGTTCTTTGACCGTGTTGCGACTTAGTACGCCAATCTGCTCGCCCTTCATAACTGCGGTGGAGCGAGCTACTATTTTATCGTGGGAAGCTTTGGCTTTCGCCTGGTTAGCTTGGATACCTTCAGATTTTTGGGATTCATGTTGTTCAATCGTAGGGTCAACACTCATACCATCCTTAACAACATCTTTTTTAGTCTTGAGGGTTACAGTGGGTTTGTTCTTTTTATTAGCCATTTTGTGCTATCATTCCTTTGGTTGCTTCTTGGATAACGCCTGGAGCTGCTTGTTGCGCTACATTCATCATCGCTGCTTGTTGTTGTTCTGCTTCTAGTTCTTCTGTAGTCTTCACGAGACCTTCCATATCAATAAATAAAGAGGTTGCGGTTCGTTCAATAAAGGTGTCTTGGTTCAGCTTCTCGGCTGCGCCTGGAACCTGAGAGATTATCTCAATGAACTGGAGCATCTTGTCGAGGTCATCAGTTCTGCCTAATGCAGATAGTCCTGTTACAATTGCAGGGCTTGCAGATCCTGCTGGTAATTTTTCCAGCTTACCTTCATCCTCCAAACGGGTTGTGAAGATATTGATAAAAGGGAGTTGAAACTCTTGGGACTGGATGGTGTAAACACCTCCTAAAGTATCCTCAAGTTCTCTCGCCAGTATACGTATCTCTGTTGCAGTTACACGTTCAGCATCTCTTTGAATTGAAGAGTTCAGCAGGAAAGCCTTAGCAAGTTCTGCTTCGATATCCCGAGCTGTCTCGCGGATAACTTGGAAGTCTGCACGTTTCTCAGCTTGTAAGGTTGAGACATCATCAGCACTACCGTATTTAACATCACCATTTTCTGATGTGGCGATATCTTTAAGGCGTGTCTGTCCGTTCTTTCGAACAAGGAAGACGACCTTAGACATTGCTGCAGCACCTTCTGTGAGGTTCTGCCGAAAGCCATCAAGAGACACAAAGTCTCCAAAGTATTCTTCAACTAATCCACGACCGTAGTGTTCTCCATCAATTCTGGAGAAGCGTAAAGGTAGCCAAGGATTCCCATCGAGTGGGTAAGTACCTTGGGTATCTGGAAGTAATATGCCATTGAGTTCTTGGATAACTTCCCAGTTCTCAGTGTTTCTTTTAATACGTGTGTACAGGTTTACTTCTTCAGGCTTATCTCCGTCTTTCAGGGATATTCCTGCAGTTTTTCTTGTTTCTTCAGCGACCATCAACGGGTCTAACCGTTCATGTACTATGATCTCCATAATGTTACCTGAAGGATCTCTTCGGACAACATAGGAATCTAAACGAAACACTCGGATGTTCCCGTCTTCCGCGAGATACACCAGGGCATTCCCAGAGACGATCATTAGCTTTAATGCTAAGAAGAACGGCGACCTGAATGGTGTGTTCTCCAAGGCATGCATTGTGACTTTTTCACGCTTCTTAAGGCCTGTTTCGATCTTAGTGCGTATGTCTTTATCTTCTGCTTCCGCATCTTGTACATCTGCTTCATCTGCTGTGTAGCGGAAGAAAGGTGAGGATGTCGGGAAGAGAGCTAGGAGGAGCTTGGAGGCTAAATTGTTTACAGCGCGACTGCCGAAGCCTTGAAAAGGTGTGTAGAATTCCTTGGAGCTGCCTGAAGCTTCCTCGGGGATTAGAAATGGAATTGTAAGTTTAGCACATGCCCTGGCGCGATCTAAAAAGTTATCACGATCCTGCGCAAGGGCTTTGTAAGTGTCCTCTACGGTTATCGTATTCATATGTATTCTTTTTTGTTATTCAGGGATGTTTGCGCCAGATCCTGAAGATCCAGGCACGATTAGGAATCTGTTTAGGCCAGTCTTAGCCTTCGCAGTTGCCTTCTTATCGCGAGCTTTCTTAGAAGAGATTTGAATATCAGGTTCTTTTTCTTCTATAACAGCGGGAGCTGGTGTAGGGGCGGCGGTCTTAGGTGTCGGTGTACACATAGGTTATCCTTCGGTGTCTTCGTCTTCCCCTAATAAATTCTGAATAAACTGAATGACTTCTTGGTGTCCTTGTAATCTTCGGACTTCCTCAAGACTCACTTCTGTATTTATTGGGATGTGGTTAGGGAAAAACTCTTGTAATTCTTTAAGCAAAGCTGTGATGGCTTTAGCTGTGTTTATATTTAGGTTCATATATTCGTTCCTATAACGGCAGGTTGAAAAATAGTGTAGAGATAACAAACAGTTAAACCCCCAGACAGTTTAGTATCTGAGGGCTTCGTTTATTTTATACTTGAGATAATTTCAGAGGCGGTTCGTACTTCCCCCATCCTTCGCTCAATCTCAAAATCAATATATTGTTTGGCTTTTTGCAGGTCTTCTATAGCGTTGCCTTTAAGACCACACCGCCATATATATTTGATGGCATTGCCTAAGCAAAAGTTCATGTGCTTGACCACTTCAATACATTCAATCCCGGAAGGGTGGGATTTGTAGTGTGGGGGTTCTTTAACAATATTTTTATTCATAATGTAATCCCCATGGAGTTATTGTGTTGTTTGTATAATGATCTGCTTGGAGTATGTAGGCACACCTAGCCTGCACAAGAGCGTCTTGTTTCGTTAGGCCTTTCTTCTCGTACTGCTTCAATACTATTGCCCACATCTCATCGATTCCCGTAGCATCCTTAAGTAACTTTTCGGCTGTCTTCGCGCCCACGCCAGGACACCCAGGGTAGTTGTCAACTCTATCGCCAATCAACACTTGCTCCATAAAGAACTTCTGAGGGTTTCTCTGGGATGGTCGGGAGGTTTCACGAGAATCTAAATCATAAACAGGCACAGGTATCTGTAAGAGATCTTTGTCGATGGTCGCTATGACCATTCCCTCAGAACCCTCGGATGTCGCTAGGATACCCATGAGATCATCAGCTTCTAAATGCGGTTCCCAACGAGATAAGGGATTATCCTTCGCATGTTCTTGCAGAAACTTAAGTAATAACGGTTTCCGTTTGTCTACCCTGTTTTGTTTATAGTCTGGATAGATGTGTTTCCTGAAGTTGCTCTTGGTATCCGAGAGACACATAATGTAACTGTCAGTTCCTACGTCTTCTAGGATTTGCTTAAGTCTACTTTGGTAGCTCCTAAGACCATCCTGTTCATCTGCCGTGTACGTCCAGACACCATCAGGCCATCTGTTCTCTTTCTCAGCAGAACACGCTGCTTTATAAATGAGGATGTCCCCATCAATTAATACTGTTTTCATTTAGTCCTCCCCGCAGAAATTCTGAGTACTAATAAGTAACCCCAAAGATTTCGCATGATCTCTATCTCGTTGTGTTAATTGTCTGCCGCATTCGTCCTTGCAGTTGGGCGAGCTGCAGAATGTTCTGTCTTTGTAACAAAGCATAATATCTCCTAATGTATCGTTGGGTTCTCTTTTGGAACCATCCAGTGTTGTGTTATGTGTTCTTCATAGAAATCCACGAGCAACCGAAGTTCTCGCCAGCTTCCATTGGATTTCATTCTGTTTGCTCTATTGGATATCACTATGATATTCCCAGGTACGTAGCCAAGCTCAGGGATCACACGATCCAATGTGGGGCTGTTGTCACAAGAGACTCCAGCACCTTTGAATAGTGGTATATCGAGTACAGGGCAGTTATTTGGGATCGCTATGTCTAAAACGTGGAGGCGGAATGGAACGTCTGATTTCCGAGCGCGTCCTCTCGCCCACCTGTACAGATCGCTTTGTATTGTGTCTTTCTCGGTGACAGTCAATGTGTGTCTGACCATGATCTACCTTTCTTGTACTCACCATCCAAAGGACAGCCAAAGTTGAAGTGGTTTGTAGCGTTACGTATGGCTTGCACCATGTATCCCCCGATTTCATCAGCAATCTCGGGGTAACACTCAAGCTGCATCTCATCGTGGATATTCCCTACGAACTCGTAGTCAACGCCTGGTGTATACCCAGCTTCTCTGATGAGTCTGTCGGATTCCACGAGGGCGTACTTCATAACGATAGCTCCACAGGATTGTAGGAGGGTATTTAAGGATGCATGGGCGTGTCTTACAGTTAACTTACGACCATCAAGGCCTTTGATGTGGCCTTTCTTAGCGGCTTCTTTAACCATCTTTACGAGACTGTTAAGAGCTGGGAGTGTCTTAAGGAATCTTGCCTTAAGTGTTTTCCCGGTTTTCCTACCAGACCCAACGATGGAGCCAATCTTCCCGTCACCCGCACCGTATAAGAAGGCGTAAATAAATGTCTTTGCGTTGCTCCTTGTGGGAAGCCCTGCAGCCTTCTGGTTCTCGGTGTGTATGTCGCCCTCTAAGAGTACCTTGGCGTACTTACCGCCATCCCAGTGCGCCATGTAGTGGGCAAGGCAACGTAGTTCTAGTCCTGATGCATCCGCACCAACAAGAACCATACCTTTAGACGTTATAAATAATGATCTACATTCTTTACCGTAAGGTACACCAGAGGCAGGAACGTTAACTATAATTGCATGAGTACAACGATGAGTGACAGCCCCAAGAGTATTAATATATCCGTGTATACGACCATCCCTAACGTGCTTGAGCCAAGATTTGTCTCCCTCAGCAATCTGTCCAATAAGTTTGTTAAGTAAGAAATACTCTGCCAGTACTTTTGCTTCAGGATATTTAAGTTTCTGTAAAATAGTGTCATCGATCTTAACTCCACCTTTCTTAGTGAATTCTGTGGGTTCCCAGTTGTATTTCTCTTTGAACACCTTGTAGATATGGTGGCGAGATGCTGGGTTAAACGGTGTGTGTTTCCTGCGGAGTTTCCCAGGTTTGATATCCTTGATTTCTGAAGAACGCCCCTCTTTTCTTAAGTAGGCTGTCAGTTGTGTTTTCGTTGTGGCACAGGATTTGTAGCCATCATTTGCCATCACTGAGTAGTCTTCAGGGGTCTTCATATCGATCCACCAACCTTTGAATAAGCTAGTCATTTGATCGTTAATCTTTGAGCGTTTTCCTACAAGTTCCGCATAAAGCTTCACTGCGGCCTCTTCGTCAAACGCCCAGCCACGTTGGGATTGTCTTTCGATAATCGTTGCGAACTTATGCTCAAGCTCTAAAGCTGGTCTGCTGTGTTCTACACTAAGTAAGTGGCGGTACAGCTTTACTGTTACCCAGCAATCCTGCTCACAGTATTCCAGCATCTCAGGGGAATACGTTTGCCAATCGCCACCATCAAAGTCACCCTTATAGTCTCCTAGACGATAGCCCCAGGCTTCCAGTTTATGAGATCCGAAGAGTTTCCCAGGTAACTCGTAGTTAGGATTAGCGTCTCTCTTACGGCAATCTATATCGAACATATCTGAGTAGATCATCCGCGACATTATTAGAGTGTCTGTAAGAGCTGGTAGTTCAATATCTGGGTAGAGTTTTCTAAGTGCAGGGTAATCAAACCCAATACCATTATGTGCAATCAGGTGGTCTGCTTGGCTTAAAAGCTCCAGACCCGATCTGATATCATTTGGACTGAAACGGTGGACTCGTTGTGTGGCGATATCAATTGCCACCAGACAATGTACTTTGGTGATTTCCTCCAGAAATCCGTCAGACTCAATATCGAATACATATGTTCCTCCCATGGTTATCTCCTGTCTTTGTTATATTATTTAATTGATACCCACTACCTCACGCCCGCTTCTTAACGTTACGTACTGCTTAGTGGCTGGAAGAAATTCTCTCCATGTCTGGAACCACGCGCCTCTTATAGAGAACACCCACGTTCGCCCTTCACTAAAGACTTTATGAAAAGTTTCTCGTTTGGTTTTGATGGGGAAGATAGAGGGCTTATAAGTGTTTTCAGAGCCATCTAAATTTAGCTCCCTTAATTGACCTTTCAATACCCATGACCAGCAGTTGAAAGCGTGGCTATGATATTCTTCACGACTACCATCCTCAAAACAGAGGAGAACTACAGAGAACAAACTCTTTAGTTCTATTAACCAATAACCCCAGACGCAGCTATCTTTACCTCCATCTTTACCGTACGAAAGTATCTTCATAATTATCTCCTTAGTTCATCCCAGCAATCCCAACGGCTATTTGCCGTATCCTTACGATCTCAGGGTGGCTGTGAATCCACGACCCTGTGAACTCGGAGTAATTCTTTGTGAACCACTTATCGAGGTCTGGGCGATCTGTTGAAATTGTTGTGTCTATTTGTTTAGCGAGTGCGTCATAGGTATGGTCGTCTACGAGGCTTACATCGAGGAACTCATAGGAATACGCATAGATTGCTACGCGCATCCTGAGTTTCTTTTGGGCATTTGCGGGGATCAAAGGTATTTAACAACCAATGAACCGCGAGCAAACTTCTCTGCTTCCGCTATTGTGCGAAAGGTGTTGGAGAAGTTTTTTAACTGCCAGAAAGGGAAGAATATGTACCGTACCTGAACCTCGTAACCTGCCCAAGAGTCGGTGCAGATGCGGTACTGCCGCCACCATGAACTTAGTTTATGTTTACTCATCGGTTAACCTCCACATCTAGTGCTTCATAAAGATCTTGGAAAATATCCGTATTATGTTCCCCGAAAGCCTTGCATCTATCGGCATGGGAAGCCCTACCCAGTATATCCCGTAGTGTGACAGCCTCCTCTTCATCGAATGTAATTGTTATTGGCTGAGGTGTAGGTATTACTTTCATGATTATCTCCTAAAGTTTCTTAATGATTGCCAGAGGCTCGGCAGGATTCCCCCGTTAAGCACACGCTTCTTTACCCATCGCTGGGCGGTGTGATCCTTCGTTGAGCTTGGTCTTCTGCGTACGCAACTCGGCACAGCCGTTACTGGTACATCCCAGGTCAGAAGCATACGTAATTACTCACTCCGCCTAATGGACGCATTAGGTCGCCTTGTGTGTCTCAAGGGTTTAACGCAAGATGGGGCGTTAAGGAGTGTTTAGCGGTGAACTCAGCCTTCATCTTCCTAATCCTTACTCTTGGGTAAAGACCTTGTAGTGGCTGGAGTGGGAGGCAATGCCTAGCGTAAACCAACCTCGTACTTCAAGGTGAGAGGGCTATCTGAGTCCCCGTATATTTAAAATGGTAGGTCGTCACCGAAAGATTCATCGGTTTGTATTAGTTGGGCGGTATCGGGTAGGTAGATGACATCGACAGTCTTTCCCACATTCTTCCCAACTCCACGCCCCTTAAGAATTCGAACCGTAGTTGTCCGTGATACGGTTTCATCTTCAGATTGCTGGTTCCGTTCCAATGCGATAACCATGTTTGCCCATTGCTTGACCGCACCTGAACCTTTGAGATCGTCAATTTTGACGCGACCTCCTTCTTCGGCTGGCTTACGCGAGCTGTCTGATTTTCTGACATGTGATATTACCTGTAAGTTAAATTTGAGTTCCCGTGTCATCGAGGCCAACTCTTTCATCATACGTTCAGCGAGGGCGTTGGCTTCGTTGCCCATCCCATCTGTGAACGCCGTGATGTGATCTAAGAATATTACTTCGCAGCCGTGTCCAGCCACCATGTGACGTATGACAGCACGTATAGCGTCATAATCATCGTGACCAAAGTGGTCGTACATGTAGACACACCCAGAATCCTCCAGTTGCTTAATGGCTTCATCACGTTCCTTAGGGTTAAACTTGATATCAGGAGAGTTGAAACATTTACCAACCATTTTCCCTGCGATATCTACGACAGTGTCCTGCGTCTCTTCTTCAAGAAAGATCACACCTATTTTGGTTTTATGTTCTTTAACCAGCCAGGCGATCATATCTTTGAAGAACTCCGTCTTCCCCATACCTGATCCTGAAGTCCACACCCAGATCTGGGAGAGTTTCAGGCCAAACGTAAGGTCAAACAAACGTTTCCACGGTAAGGTGAATCCAAAGGTAGGCTTTAGACCTATCTTAGGGATAACATCAGATACCGTAACGATACCATCGGGTCTGTAGGGTTTGGCATTCCAGATTGCATTGATGATTTCCTCTGGTACGCCTTGCATCAGACACTCGTTGGCATCTTTATGTGGTAGTGAAGCTATCTTGCATTTACCTGGAGAAAACAAAGGTGCAACTTCAAGAGCCGCTTGTTGTCCTGGTTCATCCATATCAAACATTAAGATGATCTCTTCGAAATTCTCTTCGAGCCATTGTAAGTTATTTGTTATGGATTTCTTTGCGGATGGTGCGCCTGTGGGGATGGAGACTGTAGGCCATTTATGGTTTTGAATTTGAGATACCGTCATGGCATCGAATTCACCTTCTGTGATTACTATCTTCTTCCCCCGAGACCATAGTTGTTGCCCAAAGAGCCGAGGATTTTTAGTGTCCCCAATGAATGAGAAGTCTTTGTCGGGTGTCCTGAGTTTCTGAGCGACCTTCTTATTGTTCTTATCGAAGTAGGGGAAGGCTATGGCCTGTTGTCCCCCCGACATCTTAACGAATTCCACACCCCATTTTCTACAGGTGTCTTTGTGTAATCCACGTGATGCGATATCAACGATTACCCCCGAGAGTAACTTGGAGTTTTTCTTAGGGGTTGGTCTAGTGCCGCCTGTTATTTCTCCTTGTTTAGTTTCCCGGCAAGAAAAGCAATGCGTATGCCCATCGTCATAAATACACAAAGCATCGGAGGAGGGGCAATCAGGACATGGTAAGTTCTTCTCCGTCAGTTGTGAGTTTGTATCGTGCATATTGTTTGCCGTTTCTGTCTTGCTTCATATCTGTGGTGATCTTTAAGGCTTCACGTGTTGTGTTACCTTTGCGTAAGTCTCGAATAACCGTGGTCACATCCATACACCTGTAGAGACCTAAGGCTTCTAAGCGTGTTATCGAGCCTTTATCTTCGAGGTGTTGTTTGATCTCTGTACGAAGCATTAATCACCCACCAATGCTTTGAGGTTGGCTGTTAGCAGAGTGATTTTGTCGTGTTCTAAAAGAGCGAGAGCTGCTGCTTTCTCTTGTTCCACTATTGCGATGGAGGTGGTGTCGATAACATCTAGTAGATGATCCGCACGACCTTCGCATTGCTTAATCAGCTTAGTGAATCCTTGTGTAATCTTAGCGTAACTCTTGTACATGTTTAGTCTCCTTAAGTGTTCTATGTGAAGTCCAGGGCTGTTGCTTTAGGGTATAAATCCCGCAGCTCATCTGTGATCTCCACCATTGCTTCTAGTTGTTCCTCGGTAAAATTGTCCTCTTTACCAATGAGGCAGACATAGACAGAATCCTTGTTGTATTTCTGTCTGAAATGCCCACGCTTATCTAGCTCTCTTCCCGTTTCTACCAAGCCATCCCTGCGGATGACGTAGTGATAACCGATCATCATACAGCCACGATTTCTATGTTGCCTGTCGAGTTCATCGGCTCCGATATTTTCATTTGGGGGGGTCTTAGAGGCGAGAATAATAATGTTATTCGTGTTAATCCGTTCCTTTATGAACATAGATAAACACCTCCGTTCTTGGTTCCTCATCAGGTTTCGCAAAGCGTTTTGACGAGAACATTCCTGTTACAATGTCATCATCTGTCCAGAATTCTTTCTTGGTTAAGATATCCATGGGAGCTTTGCCGTAGTTATCAACGTCTCCACGAGGGAAGTCCTTCTTAGATGTCTTAGGTTTCTTTACGATCTGCTCCACGAGAACAGTGCAATACTTCTCAATGGTATCTTCACTGTTCTTAATGAGTTCCATGGCTGTCTTGCGCCACTGCGTGTAGTTTTTACCGTAATAGACACCCCATCTAGTCACCCGTGGACGCGAGGCGACCACAGGATTAAGACAAAAAGAAACACCCAAAGTGGGTGTGCCTAGAGCTTCCTTAATGACATCGATAACTTTACTAGGAGGCAAAGCTAGGTAGGTCATCTGGCTCCTCCATCTGTGTAACTTCAGTGGCGGTGTTCGTAGCAATCGTTACATCGTCTTCATCGAATGAGTAACCATCCTCGACAGGGGCAAAGCCACCACCATCATCACCGAATTTAACCAACTCTAGTAATTGTGCGCCTTCGAGATACTTGGTGATCCCGCAGCCTACTTTGGGTATAGCGTAGGGAGTTCCTAGAGTGTACTTAACTATAGCTTTAGAGCCGCCGCCAATACCGATCTTACCTGCAATACGTTTTCCAGAGCCATCTACTAGATTGAAGCTACGTGCCCAAGCTTCGCCAGTTGTCTTGTTGGTGCCTGATGCTTTGGTTTTGAAACCTACTTTGATTTGGTCGGTCTTTTCACCTTCTTCAGAGTAGACGTATTTGTACATAGGGTTAACATCTAACTCTACTTTGTCACCTTTCTTGAGCTGCGCTTTCTCGTACTTTTCTTTAGCTTCCATGATAGAAGGCATCAGGTCGTCCATCTTCTTAACAAACGCCTTAACATCTTTGTTTGTCGTATTAAAGATAAGGTCACATTTGTATTTGCCATCCGTGTCTTTATAATAATCTACACGATCTAACGCTGGGTAATCCCCGAGTATCCCTGGGGGAGTGTAAAGGTATTCTTTAGCCATATTATTTATCTTCCTTTTCGATGTAATTCACACCGTCTACTGTGATTTGTTTGAGAGGATCTTTAAATAGAGTTCCTGCTTCTAGTTTATCTGCAGCTTCTAAGAGTGCTTTCGAGAGTGTTCTTAGAGGTCCTGCAGAGAAATTCATATCCTTGCGCGGTGTACCTCCACAGGATGCAGGGTTGATACGCACACAAGGTGTAGGCGTGAACATATCGGGGGATTGCTGTAAGATAACAGCAGCACCATTATTTGTTCGTAACAGTACTTCCACATCATTCAATCGTTTTATCATTGTAATTCTCCTTAATTATTAATGCTGTATTTGCGTTCTAATTCGCTGAAATCCACGCCACCATCTACGAGTTGGTAGATTAGATCTGTGGGTACAACTCCTGTATTCGTTAAGTGGGATATTGCCCGGTCTATTTTAGAGTTCATGTTCCATGTAGTCCTTTATTGCTCTGAATTGTGAGTCCTGTTGATTATCAAAGGTCTCTGTGCGAATACGTTGGGCAATCCCTAGTACATAGGAGGGTTCCACGTTGTATCTCTCACAGAGACCTAGCCACAACACAGAAAGGGCTATAACGATGTCACCCCGCTTATAATCTTGAAGCAGGGTGAGTGTTCGCATGGATATTACTTTGATTTTCTTAGGGCTTGAGGAGAATCCTAAGATATCTCCATCCTTATTTGTAATCATATAAATACCTCGGCCTTTCGTATGTCTTTAACGGCAGGTTGAAGATCTAAGAGAAGAAGAAGTCAGCCTCTAAGACCTGTTCGAGATCTAAGGAGCCTTTCTTTGGCGGCTTAGGGATTCTCTCGGGTGTCGAGGATTGTCTGCAGATTTGCTTGTAAAAGCTCTCCAGCGGTTCTTCTTTATGTACTTGCACAAAAGCGTGGCGGAGTATCTCTGTGAGAGCTGGAGTATCCGCAGCATGAGTACCAAAACTATCGTGAACCATTGCTAGGGCGTTTATGTCATTGGTTTCCGCAAGGTTTATAGTCCTGATGAGATGTGCGGCATCGCACGAGTGGACGAAGTTGGGGGCTATGGCAGCTTTCATCTTCCTTTTATTCATCTTAGTGCCATTACTGTACGCCACACGTCCATAGTAGAGCCTACCTGCGATCTGGGTTTCTACACTTTTAGTTAGAATGTTTCTATAGTTCTGCATCACTGGGAATCCTACAGGCGTCACCCAGTAAATCGGTAAGTTCTCCTCCCCGATAATCTTAGCGACATCCTGGAGCCACTTCATAGCGGTCTCTGCTGCTACAACGACTTCACCCAAAGAACTTTGAATAAGACGCGCAAGGTAGAAACACTCGTGAAAACCGTGATCTTCAAATATAGGTGAAGGTTCCCCGTCATCTCTCCACTTTTTAACAACCTCAGCTATTTGTTGGCGGTATCCTGCGAGAGTTGCACCGTAAGGCATAGTCATCGTGGGCCTCTTTACGAGCTTCCTTGAGATAAACCCTTCCCAGCATTGGGAGTATTCTACGCCATTCGCTATGTCCTCTTTGAGTTTCTCTATAACAAGCTCTGCAACTTCTTGGTAGATGTCGCAAGGCTCTTCAGTTGGTGTGAGGTTGGTCGCCCGTCCTCCTATAGGATCTCTAAGCATCGCAGAGAAATTCTGCAGCCCATTACAAGAACCATCTAATGCAATCGGTAAATGACTTACAAACGTATCGGGGCTGTCTTGAAATTCTTTCCACTCATAACAGAACGCTAGGAACTGCCATGGTTTATCGGCTTCAGCCCACCATTGACTAACGAATGGGTCAGAAGCACTCGCACAGATGTTCTCTGTGTTGTCCAAAACCCATTGTACGCGATCTTGTAGATTTGCTTTGTCGTAACCAAAAGTGTTCGCACCGTGTAGTGCCAGCCAGCCGCCCGATTCATCATCCACTGGCTTACCTTCAGCAAAATGTAACAACGATTTGGCAACGTCATCCCCTTGAGGATTTAGGTGTATCTGCGCTGGATACACTCGACCTCGGAAATCCACGGTGTACACGAAGAATAGCTCTTCTTCCGTAGTAAATCTCTCAGCTATCTGCAGTTTCTTTTGGAGTCCTATGTATTTCGAACGAGACCTTACGTTCTCGCCGTGAACACCTGCAGCTTGTTTACGCCATAACCAACGTGCTTCTTTATTAGTGTCGATATCTACAGGCAATGGCGGGAGAGGGGCTTCTCCCCCAGCAGGGAGCTTACCGAGTGGGTTGTTGTTATCTGCACAGGAGCGTATAACCTCTAGTACATTGTTGTTGATCTTCCACTTAGTTTTCTGAAGATGGTTTACGGATTGATACACTTCCCACATATCCATGTTCTCCATCTCATCTAAGTAGGCACCTGTAGTCCTACGGACAAGAGATGTCTTAATGAAATCTGACCAGAACCCACCACCTACGGGGGATGTCCAGTCTTTAGGCTCTATAATCATCGGTAAGATCACAGGGGATAGCAGCTCGCATCTAGCGTTACTTCCACGTAACCACTCGGTGGTCTTAGCAGTGGGTTGAACTCTTATAGGTTTTCTTTTTCGTTCTCCAGGCATCTGAGGGGGAGAATAGATTTCCACAAGTCCTGTACTCTCGATAAATAAGGATAGCAGTAAGCTTCCTATTTTGTGTTTATCTGTCTGAGAGAACTTAGTGAGATCCACATCATCTTTCGCAGCCGATCTTTTGATAACCGTAGATATATGGGATAGCTTACGTGTCCTCTTAGAAACATCCTCCTTTACCTTTTTGTAATGAGCAGGGGATTCCTTTTTAAATTCTTTAAAGTTTATTTCGTTTTGAATTTGAGAGGCTATAGACAGCGTGACATCAGGCAGTGTCCTCGCCTTACTTATGGTATCCATAATGGTCTTCATCGTAAGGTACACCAGCACATCATCACCTACATCTTTAATGAACCCGTAGGACTGGGGTGTCTTTCCACCCCACATAGTTTTACCTTTGACGCAATCGCTTTTCCACTCTTTCACAGTTGCCTCGAAGGGGTCGAAGGCTTGCTTCATGATGCTGAGGACACCGTGTGTTGTGCTTTCTAAACCATTCTCTTGAGCCTTTTGAACTTCTGCACGAAACCTGGCGATTCCCATGCCCTGCATCTCTTTCTCAAGTTGCAGTTGACGTTCAAATTTAGGTGTAGTGGGGGTGTTGGCATCAGTCATGAAGACCTCCAATATCTATCGTGGAATTTGAATGGATAGGGAGGGCTTCAAATAATATATTCAGAGAACCTTCGAGAAAAAGGAAGTTAACAAAACGAAACCAAAGCCCCGAAGATTCACTGAATATATTATGAGGTATACTTGCCCTCTCTGTTGTTTGTAGTCAAGCCCAAGACACCTGGGAATTCTCTAAATAACCCTTGGATGTCTTTAAGTTTTTATTTAATTGCTTTAACAGAACTGCGTAGAGATCATCGAGGCGTGGATCTTGTCGTTGGGAGTTGGCTTTACCTTTAGATTGATAAAATTCCCATCCATCTCCAGCGGTTCTTTTGAAGCTCACGGTGAGTCCCGACCTGCAGATGTCTCTGGGAACATCCACGTGATACGCAATGATCTTCGCGCTTGCTATCTTTTCTTGGTAATGGGTGTGGAGGCAGTGTCTCATCTCTATACCTTCCTCGTGGACTTTCATAGAGTTGTCCAAAAGTTTCGCGGTGAATTCCCCTAAAGTTATCTCTTTTTTGAGATCAGACATCCACTTGAAATGCTTTGTTTTCTTAGGTGGTTCCAGGGTTCTACGGATTCTAGGGGGCGGTGCCATGAGCATCCTGTGGGCTTCTTCAAAAGCCGTCCTCCGTGCTTCGTGAGCCAGTGAACGGCCTCCACGGAAGTACATCGCAGCGTCTCCCCTTATATCATCAGGTGCAAGATGCCTTTGTCTACCCGAGTACCTAAGTTCTCTTTCCACTTTGTAAGTTATCTCCTCCTCAAGACCCCGAACCATCCGGCGGGCAATCTCTCTCGCCACTTCGGCGGGAGGGTTGTCATCTATGGTGTATCGATTAATCTCATACCGCAGGTCAACACGAGCACCTACGCTTATAGAATTATGGTATGGGTGGGTTTCTATTCTTAACTCCACAGGCATCTCTCAGTCCTCCTTCAGTAATCTATCCGCCATCCCTGAGAAATCGTAAGTGGGGGCGGGGTTGTTCGTGGGTTTCGGTACGGATTTCTTAGCTCTGATCCCTTGCTTCTTAAGAACATCGAATTCAGCATCGGACATCCCCGTTGGATTAGGAGACATAATATTTCTCTCAGCTCCGCAGCTTAGGCAATGGTAAGACTTGGTGCTTTTTCTTTTGGTCAGCTTGCACACACATCGGGGGCAATACGGCATAACAAATCCTTTTTATTAGAGAGTTTAGAGAAGGGGTCGCTCAGTCCTCAAACCTCACTGCTTTCCCTTCTCAAACCCTTTTAGAGTTACTTCTTTAGTGACTCTAAACATTAGGGATGCGAATGCATCACTAATGGATCAGGCTGCTCTGTGAGGTTAAGGACACCAGTTTCACAGCCTAGATTTTGTTTAGTCTTCTGTAGTAACTTCCGCAGAAGATTCAATAGCGGGAAGACTGCCCATTTGAACAATGGCGGCATCTGTAATGCCTTCGTCTTTGTACATCTCCATCATGGAATCCTTAAGATCCTCACGTTTCTTGCGGATCTGCGCTTTCTTCATCTGCGCTATCCAAGATTTTTCATCCTCAGTAATCTTACGGTGAGCAGAAGTTTCCACACGATCCACAAGCCACGCAAGCTGTGTGGCGCTGTCGATATCAACTTCCACATCAACTTCTTCGACCTTCACGACTGTCAGATTGTGTCGGCTGCTTGTTCCTATGACAACGTAATCACCAACTTCTATAGATTCATCGAGAGTTTTGAAGATGTAGAGCGTTCTGTTCTTGTTTTGCTCCTCGGTCTCGTAAGAAACCCTTACTGCCCTGATGTTTGGGTTGAATAGCATTACTGCTGTAGAATAGTTTGTTGTAGTCATTGTAGTTCTCCTTTAGTTTTCTATTTGTTGCTCTTTTAAAATCTTACAGGCGGCTTTTATCATCGCAACATACCCAGAGTTCTTGCCGTATTTTTCGGTGACTGCGGCAATAGCTTCTTTCTTGGTTCCCCAAAAACATCCGAGTTTGACCATCACTGTTTTTTCATGCTGAACGGCATAACCATCACGTCTTTCATTGCCGACGCCTGTAAATGATATTATTAATTTTGCGTCTCTAAGGTTTGCGCCTCCAAGGTATGCGTCTCCAAGGTATGCGCCTCCAAGGTTTGCGCCTCCAAGGTATGCGCCTCCAAGGTATGCGTCTCCAAGGTATGCGCCTCCAAGGTTTGCGTCTCCAAGGTATGCGTCTCTAAGGTTTGCGCCTCCAAGGTATGCGTCTCCAAGGTATGCGCCTCCAAGGTTTGCGCCTCCAAGGTATGCGTCTCTAAGGTTTGCGTCTCCAAGGTATGCGTCTCTAAGGTTTGCGTCTCCAAGGTTTGCGTCTCTAAGGTTTGCGTCTCTAAGGTTTGCGTCTCTAAGGTTTGCGCCTCCAAGGTTTGCGTCTCTAAGGTTTGCGCCTCCAAGGTTTGCGTCTCTAAGGTTTGCGCCTCCAAGGTTTGCGTCTTTTTTGACAGCAATCTTTACTGCCAAACCAAGCTTTATTGCTATTGACGCGTCTTTTTCGCATTCAATTTCAGCCGTAAAAATAACTGCGCCGGAGTATCTGTGTTTAATTTCTTGTTTCATGTCTCTATCCCCGATTTTCTAGTTTATAAAAATTTAGATTTCCTACTGTAATTGTAGGTGTGACCGCCTTCGTCCAATATGGATACGTAACCCACGCTGGGTGTGTCGGGCGTTTACAGAAGTGAGTAGAGCCTTCTACGGTATCTACAAGTCCCCCTGCAATCACACCTTTAGCCAACACCAGACACGCCGCGTATCTTTCGTCATCTTTGGTATTCACTGAGCGCATCTCTTGGATGAAAACTTTGTTTCTACTCCAACACCCAAATTGATAAGGTGTTTGGCATATCTTTAAGATGTTATTACCCCACCAGATTTGTTGACGTTTCTCAGCGATGTGGAATCTGTTCATTATGAGGGAGGCTACAGCTACGCTGGATTCCCAGGGTTCTCCTACAGTTTCCCCCCAGATTGTCTTAGCGAGAACCTCAAGCTCTACATTTGCGTAATACTCAGTATCTTCTGCATCTACTTCTTGTAACATTAGGAACACTCCCCGACTTGTGAGATGGGCAAGCAGTGCATCTCTTTGATGCTGCTTTCTATGAAACAGACCGCTTCTAATCCTGCAGGCCTGCAAACCGTGTAAATACCGCTGAGAGTTGTAAGCCTCTTCAGTCCACCGTCACCACTAAAGATGCTGATGAAACTGAAGATTCCTACGATCAAAGCAAGCACTACGGCAATTACGTAGAACTTCTTTTTCATGATTACATCCGATCCAACTTGCGCGTTGCGGCGGGTGCGATTTTCTTAACGAACTCAGCGGCCTTTACGTCATCTATAGCGATGAGGAGGACACCAAGAGTAAAGATTACCCAGGCAGGTGCGAAGAAGGAGCAGATACAGATTGCGAAACCTGTCCATGCGGTGAATTCAGTTACTTGTTGTTTAAGCCATGCTTTCATAACTAAAGCTCCTTCTGGGATGGGTTGAAAGATTTGCTGTACATTGCTGTAAGTTGATCTTTGGTTTTGAAGAGTTTCCCCGCGATGGTGTCTGGGTAAACACGGGTGAAATACTCTTCGTTGTCAGGGTGTTCCACGATGTGTCTGGAGATGTATTCCCCTTGGTTCACAGGGGTCGTGTCCCATATGTCTTCGATAGGTGCGTAACCATTGTTACAACTGCGGCCATCGGAGATGATTGCTCCTTGCTTCCAGAGGAAGTTGGATTGTTTTACTTGATAGTATTTAGTCATCAGTCTATCCTTATGATTAAGTTTGAGGGAGACGAGAGGCAATCGTTCGAAGGAGGCCTCTCGCCATTCTTTTAGACAGCTTAAGCAGCTTGAAGCCCGTACTCAGCGACTATTACTGATAGTTCTGCAGTGCGGGTTTCACCTTTTGCAGTGAACGTCCAGCCATCTTCTGTGCGAACCAACTCACCGAAGAACATAGCGTCTCCTTCAAGTGGCTCAGTGATGTCGTAGCGTGAGATCTCTTTACCAGTCTCATCGTCAACGATACGAATATGGCAGTTATCAAGATCAGCCAGCGTTTGACCTTTCTTTGCAGCTTGGTAGATGTCCAGATACACAGCAACACGTTCGATGCCTGAATCCAGACCTTCAAGGTCTACGTTGATAACTTCATCGTCACCTTCGCCTTCTCCCGTCAAGTTATCGCCTTGATGTTGCACGGAACCGCTGTTGTTCTTTAAGTTACCGAAGTAAATAAAGTCATCAGCACCACGTACTTTGGTGTTGCTGTCTAATGTGAAGAGAGCTAAGTCAGCGTCCATAGTCGCACCGCCTTCTTTCTCATCCCAACCAGCTCCAATACGCACTTTTTTCAAAGATGGCACTTCCTTGGTCAGGTTCACGCTCTCGCCTTTAGTCAAATTGATTACATCACTCATATTTATCTCCTTAAGATTGATGTTGATGAGGTAAATCCTCGATTTATTCCCATTTGGGAATTCTTGGTAAGCCCGTTAAGGCTTAAAATTATGTAACCCCAGAAGAGACCTGTGGAGGTCGTCAAATACACTCCAGACTTCATAGGCTTTCTCTGAGAGTTCTGTGGTTTGCTTTTCGTGCCGCGCCAACATCTGAATGACATCTTCAAACGTCAATACGTCAAGCAGCTTCAAGATGGCTTTCGCCTCTTCTGGTTCAAATTTGATATGATAAGTAGGCACAGGTGTCCTCCTAGTGTTCGTGTGGTGTCTTTGGATGTGCTAAAATACGCAGTGGGTACGCAGAGAGTTACTTAGAAAAACGGATGTTTCTCAGGGGTGTTTGTGGGTAAAATTTAGGTGTGTTGAAGGGTCGCTAAGGAGGTCTAAAAGAGACCCCGCGATTCGGAAGATGTTCTAAGGATGTTTTGGGATTGCACGGATTTTGCACGGATGTTGGTGCGATTTCATGCTTTGTTCTGCTGTTTCCACGCACAGAAGATCGCAGCGGTGATCCGCTTTGATGCTCTGTAAGTCTCTGTGGAAGCTTTGATTTCTTGGAGCGAGTGAAGAGATTCGAACTCTCGGCCCCAACCTTGGCAAGGTTATGCTCTACCCCTGAGCTACACTCGCTCTCTCAAGAAATCAGTGGAGGCAATATATATCTTTGGGAATGAAATGCAAGTATAAAAAGCAGAATTTTTAAAACATGTTTTTGATTTGCACCAAAGGCACTTTATAGCCGATAGGCTCATGGTTCGGGAACAGTGAATAAATCATGATATTCGGTGTGTTTTCAACCGGCGCTGTCATGCGCTCCGGAATTTCATAATGCATCAGTTCATCATTGTTTTTCTTGTCATCATAAACCAACATGAAAAGGCGTTGGTCACGATAATACTCAACGCGGCAGACAATATCAGGAAGCGGCGTGTCACTGACAAGCATAACATTTCCATCATATAGTAAACCCAGTTCAATATTCATCACTATAAATCCATTCCCAAGATAGGATCGATATTTGCGTTTGGTGTATTTTCATGTGTGCTGATTGCTTCCGGCAGGGCAGGTGCCAATTGTTCAAGTATAATTGTTTCCGCGCCCGGAAGTGCGCCAAGCAGAGAGGATACAGTATCCGTAAGACCGCCATCGGCAACGGCTTGGTTGTCAATTGGCGTTATATTTCTATTGTCCAGTTCTTGAAGCAAATCTATTGCTTGTGTATTGGCTACCATGTTCATGTCTCCCCACAGAGTTATGCATAGTGTAGCATTCAAACATTAATAAACTCTTATATAACATAATAAAAAGCAAATATCAAATTTTTTATTATTATAAACCAATGCTTTAGTATATGGTTTCATTACAACCGCATATCTTTGCGTATTCTATGAAGATTTACTGCTGGATTTTTAAATGGAAAGAGCATAGCTTTTTTTGATGACAATACAGCCGCCCCTTCCCACAACATCTGACGAATTATTGCAAAATCTTCAGAAACTGGATGTTTCTTACGCTTTGCATAAGCACGAGCCTATTTTCACAGTTGAAGGGGGTGAGCACCTGAAAGCCTCTATTCCGGGCTTGCATTGCCGAAATTTGTTTTTGCGCGATAAGAAGAAAAAGATGTTTTTGGTTGTTGCGGCGAATGAAACGAAAATTGATCTTAAAAAACTATCGTCAGTTTTAGAGTGTGGACGTTTTTCTTTCGGCTCTGCAGATCGCTTGTGGGAAAATCTCGGCATTCGGCAAGGCTCGGTTAATCCCTTTTGCATTATGAATGATACGGATCACAAGGTGCGCATTATTCTTGATAAATATATGATGGATCAAGATATCGTCAATTATCATCCAATGGATAACGCGATGACCATAGGCCTAAGCCCTGCCGATCTTATGCGCTTTATTGAAAGCACAAATCACGATCCTGAAATTGTGGATTTAACACCAGCTGCACCGGATTAATGGTGGCCGCCATAATGCTTTTGCATTTGCCTGATCTTTGCATTAGTCTGCAACGCGCTATACAGGGCGCATTTAAATATCAAGGAAATGACTTATGATTATCGGAGAAAATACACCGCCGCAGCCGCAAGAAACCCAGCCCAGCCCGCAAGATATTATTTTTGATGTAAGTGCGCAGGATTTTGAGCAACGCGTTATGGCGGCTTCTATGCAGGTGCCTGTGATTGTCGATTTCTGGGCGCCGTGGTGCGGCCCGTGTAAGCAGTTGATGCCTGTTTTGGAAAAAGTGGTTATGGCCGCGGGTGGACAAGTGTTAATGGCGAAGGTTAATCTGGATGATAACCCTGAACTGGCGCAGGCTTTGCGCGTGCAATCCGTGCCGATGGTTTTTGGCTTTTTTCAAGGCCAGCCTATTGATGCGTTTTCAGGTGTGCAGCCGGAAAGCAAAATCCGCGAATTTGTTGGCAAATTGGTTGCCGCTGCAAAAGGCGCGGAGCCTGATGCTCTGGATATAGACGCGGCTCTTGAGGGCGCGGCAAAAGCGTTGAACGAAAATGATGTCTCCACCGCGCATGCCATTTATTCCCAAATCCTACAGCAAGATGCGTTGAATGTTGCGGCTTATGTCGGCTTGGTGCGGTGCTTTATTGCGGCGGGGCAGATCGATCAGGCGGTTGCGATGGTGGATAATGCGCCTGAAGAGATATCAAAGGCCTCTGTCTTTGCGCAGGCGCGTACTGCGTTAGAATTAGCGCAAATTGTGCCGGATTCATCATTAGATGATCTCGCTGCGAAAATTACGAAAAATAAAGATGATCATCAAGCGCGTATTGATTTGGCGCAAGGCTTGTTCGCGGCGGGTGAAAAAGAAGCGGCGACAGATGCTTTGTTGGAGTCCATTACAATAGATCGTGAATGGAACGAGGGGGCAGCGCGTAAAGAGCTGTTGAAATTATTTGAGGCGATAGGGCATGGCGATCCCTTGACTTTGGCGGCGCGGCGCAAATTATCGTCAATTTTGTTTTCTTAAGAGATAAAGGGTAAGATAAAGCTATGAGTGTAGAAATTGATCCGAAATTATTGGAAATTCTAGTATGCCCTTTAACAAAGGGTACATTAACTTATGATGCGAAAGCACAGGAATTGGTGTCAGAGCAAGCTAAATTAGCATTCCCGATCCGTGATGGTATTCCGATCATGTTGGTTGATGAAGCGCGCTCCTTGGAAGGGTAATAGTATGAGAATTGGTGGAATATTGGGGGCTATATGGCCTGGCGCGGTAAAGCCACCAGCGCCAGTGGACAAGAGCGAAAAGAAGCCGGATTCTGAGGATCCTTCGCGTGAAACCAGTGATTATACGGAAAAGAAAAAATCTGAAACACAGGGTGTCTATGACAATAAAGGTAAAGTAACGCCTTTTGATCATGATTGAAAACTTGACGTTTCGCTATAAAATCGGTTAGATGAACTTTATGAACATGAAGCCAACAACATTACTGCTTCTAAACCTGCTCCTTATGCGCCTCTGAGTGACCATGAGGCATTTGACATGCCTGCGCTACAGAGGACTTAAAAAAATCCAGAACCCAAAATCCAGAACATTGAAAAAATAAACAAAGCGCGATAGAATTTTTGTGCGCTTGCGAAAGATTATAAGGAATTTAGCTATGAGCAAAACTTTTGACATTGTAAAAAACGACCCCAACCGTTTGATTATCTTTGATACAACCCTTAGAGATGGTGAACAATCGCCCGGTTGTGCCATGAATCTGGAACAAAAGGTTAAAATGGCGGTGATCTTGGATGATCTTGGCGTTGATGTGATCGAAGCAGGTTTTCCTGTGGCTTCTAAAGGCGATTTTGAGGCGGTAAGCGCGATTGCTAAAATCGTAAAAAATGCCACAGTGTGCGGTTTATCTCGCGCGATTAAGGGCGATATTGAAGCCTCCGGCGAGGCGATTAAATCTGCAACGCATAAACGTATTCATACATTTATTTCGACCTCCCCTTTGCATATGAAATACAAGCTTCAAATGTCACCGGATGATGTTTTGGAAGCCGTGAAGGAAAGCGTCACCTTTGCCCGTAAATTTACCGATGATGTAGAGTGGAGCGCCGAAGATGCCTCCCGCACCGAGGATGATTTTTTATGCCAATGTGTTGAGGCCGCAATTACTGCGGGTGCAACCACGGTGAATATTCCTGATACGGTTGGTTATTCTATGCCTGATGAAATGGCCGCAAAGATTGCTATGTTGGTGGAGCGTGTGCCGAATATTGATCAGGCGATTATCTCTATGCATTGTCACAATGATTTGGGCGTTGCCGTGGCGAACTCTTTGGCAGGAGTGGCGGCAGGTGCACGTCAGATTGAATGTACGATTAATGGCATTGGTGAGCGCGCAGGCAATGCAGCGCTTGAGGAAGTTATTATGGCGCTGCGCACGCGGCAGGATATTATGCCTTATACGCATGGCATCGATACAACCCAAATCATGAAAGCGTCTCGCACCTTGTCTGCGATTACAGGGTTTTCCGTACAACCGAACAAGGCCATTGTCGGGGCGAATGCCTTTGCCCATGCCAGCGGTATCCATCAGGACGGGATGCTTAAAAACGCCAATACCTATGAGATTATGACCCCTGAATCTGTTGGTCTTACCGAAAGTAAATTGGTTATGAGTAAGCATTCAGGTCGCCATGCGTTCCGTGAGAAGTTGAAAGAGCTAGGTTATGACCTTGGTGATAATGCGTTGAATGATGCTTTCGTACGTTTCAAAAACTTGGCAGATCGTAAGAAAGAAATATTTGAGGATGATTTGATTGCCTTGGTGGAAGACGAGATCACAAGCGAAAATGACAATATTCAGTTCGTGTCCTTACAGGTTGTCGCCGGAACATCGGGGCCGCAAACTGCTGACTTATGCTTGAGCATTGATGGCGTAGAAAAATGCGCTTCTGTGGAGGGGAATGGCTCTGTTGATGCGATCTTCAAAGCGATACGTGAGGTTTCCCCACATCCTGATGCGGTATTGCAATTGTATCAAGTACACGCTGTTACAGGCGGCACTGATGCACAAGCCGAAGTGACTGTGCGTTTGGAAGAAAATGGCAAAATCGTAAATGGCTCGGGCGCAGACGCTGATACGCTTGTCGCCAGCGCGCGTGCTTATGTTCATGCATTGAACAAGCTTATCGATAAACGCGATACTTTTAACCCGCAAACGGAATCTGTTACAGCAACATCCTAAGCGAGATGGGTCGAGATTGTTTCAAAAACATCTTCGAACATTTCTGTTGTCAGGCGTTTTGTGTTGGTGTTGTAGCGTGAGCAATGATAGCTGTCGATCAGCGTGAGGCCATCTCCCAAGTCATGCGTGGCATTATGCGCAAATTTGAAGGCGGATTGTTTATGCCCTGTGGCTTTTAGAACGGCTTTGTGCGAGACAAGGCCAAGGCTGAGGATTATCTTGAGCTTTGGCATTGTTGCCATTTCAGTTTTTAAAAATTGCAGGCAGGTATTAATTTCATCGCCCGTGACTTTGTTTTGCGGGGGGACGCATTTTACTGCATTTGTTATTCGCGCATTGACCAGTTCCAACCCGTCATCTTTACGGGCTTGATATTCTCCGCGTGCGAAGCCGAACTTCAGGAGGGTCGCATAGAGCAAGTCCCCTGCGTAATCACCGGTAAAGGGTCTGCCGCTGAAATTTGCACCTTTTAGACCCGGCGCAAGCCCGACAACCAGAAACTCTGCATCTTGCGGTCCGAAAGAAGGGACAGGTGCGTTATATTCATCAGGGAATTTTTGCCGATTATCGTTTATAAAATCTTTTAAACGCGGGCATAAATTGCAGTCAATATCAGGGAGCAGCTCAAACATTCTCCTATCATCGTTATACGGTGCATTTCGTCAAGTGCCTTTATATTGTTGTTTATGTCTATATTAGCCTTGCATTTGGCGGTAAGACGCACTATAAACGGTAAAATTCTATAATTGACATTTATAAAGGCACAAAATTATGGCACGTGTTACCGTTGAAGACTGTATTGAAATAGTCGAAAATCGTTTTGAATTGGTTATGATGGCTGCACAGCGCGCCCGTAAGATTGGCTCTGGTGCTGCTTTGACAGTTGAACGTAATAACGATAAGAAAACTGTTATTGCTCTGCGTGAAATCGCAGGCGAAACTGTTAGTGTTGAGGCGCTGAAAGATGAAATGATCACCAGCCACCAACGTTACTTGCCACAAGAGACAGAAGAAGATGATGTCGTTCTTATGGATGGTGAGCAGGAATGGGCGGATATCGCAACGACAGCGGGTATTTACGCTGATGAAGAAGCAAGCACTTCTACAGAAAAAACAGAGAGCAGTGATGCAAGTGAAGGTGATGATAAAACACCGTCTCTTGGCGATATTGCAGGCGCTTAATCATAGGCGTTATATTATGAATTAAAAGCCGGGCATTCTGTTCGGTTTTTTTGTGGTCTAATTCTTTATTATCCGTTTCTTTGAGCCTTCCTTATTAATATAGAAAATAATTGGTTGCTCCATAAAATCGTGTTAGTTTATAGGGAAAATAGCGCGATGGGTGGCAGTTTAAAATAGATGCAGCAATTAGAAAAACTTCTTAATACAATCCTCGCTTATCAGCCTGATTTTGATTCCGAGATAGTCAAAAAAGCCCATACCTATGCCAAAAAAATGCATGAGGGGCAATTCAGATCGTCCGGTGAGCCGTATTTTACGCATCCGGTTGAAGTGGCACAAATTCTTGCCGAGATGAAGATGGATGTTACAACGATTGTAACGGCTATTTTGCATGATACGGTTGAAGATACGGATGCAACGCTTGAGGATCTGGAAAAGAACTTCGGGAAGTCTGTTTCTGATTTGGTAAACGGGGTCAGTAAGTTAACCCGAATAGAAAGCCAGACATTAGAAGGCAAACAGGCCGAAAATTTCCGTAAACTTTTATTGGCCATGTCCGAAGATATCAGGGTTCTACTGGTAAAATTGTCGGATCGTTTGCACAATATGCGCACGATGGGCGGTATAAAAAACGTTGAGAAACGCCGGCGTATTTCGCTGGAAACGTTGGAGATATATGCGCCGTTGGCAGAACGTGTTGGTGTGCATTTTATCAAGGAAGAGCTCGAAGATTTATGCTTTGAGCAGGTGAACCCCGAAGCCAGAGAGAGCATAACAAACCGCCTTTCTTACCTTAGGAAAGAAGGGATCGATATTGTTGATGCAATCATCGAAGAACTAACAAAGATATTGCATGATATTGGTATTGATGCCGAAGTTACAGGCAGAGAGAAAACCCGTTATTCTATCTGGAAGAAAATGCAGCGTAAAAATGTTGCGTTCGAACAGCTCTCAGATATCATGGCGTTTCGTATTATTGTAGATAAGCCGGAAGATTGTTATCTGGTTCTTGGCACGATTCATGGCAAATATCACTCTGTGCCCGGACGTTTTAAGGATTATATCTCTACGCCTAAGCCTAACGGTTACAAATCAATTCACACAACGATTATGGGGCCGCGTCGTCAACGCATCGAGGTGCAAATCAGAACGCATCAAATGCATGATGAGGGCGAACTGGGTGTTGCCGCGCATTGGGCGTATAAGGGCAGTAATCAACCGCAAGAGCGTGACGTTACAAAATATCGCTGGTTGCGAGAGTTGCTTGAAATTCTGGAGCAAGAACAAAAGCCGGAAGATTTTTGGGAACATACAAAGCTGGAATTGTTTCAAGATCGGGTGTTCGTTTTTACTCCGCAAGGTGATTTGATTGAGCTGCCCAATGGTGCAACCCCTGTTGATTTTGCCTATGCGGTTCATTCCGCCATTGGCGACAGATGTGTTGGCGCCAAGATTAACGGGCGGATTGCGCCGCTGAACTCTCGCTTGATGAATGGCGATCAGGTTGAAGTGATTACGGCAAAAACGCAAAACCCTTCCCCAACATGGGAGCGTTTTGTTGTCACGGGTAAGGCGCGTTCGCATATTCGTAAATATGTTCGTAATCAACAACGCGATGAATTTATAATACTGGGTAAAGCAATGATCCAGAAAGTATTCCGCCAAGAGGGGTATGAGTTTTCCGAAAAAGCAATTACAGGAACGCTGAAACATTATCGTCTTGATGAAAGCGATGATGTCTATGCCAATATAGGGTCCGGCGTGTTTGTAGCGCGCGATGTTTTTAAACTGATTTTCCCCAGTCATAAGGCGGAGATTGTAAAACGCCCATCTGAACATATGGATCAAGCCGTGATGGTGCGCAGTAAGGATTCAGGCGGGCCTATGCCGATCAAGGGGTTGATCCCCGGTATGGCTATGCATTTTGCACGGTGTTGTCACCCACTGCCTGGCGACCGAATTGTCGGCATTGTTACAACGGGTAAGGGCGTTACCATTCACACCATTGATTGTGAAACGCTGGAGACATTTGCCGATACACCGGAGCGTTGGTTGGATGTGTCATGGGGCGATAATGATGATGTCGAAGCGCAAGTCGGACGTTTGTTTATGACGATGGCAAATGAAACAGGCGCATTAGGAAATGTATCAACGGTGATTGGCCGTAATGGCGGTAATATTACCAATTTGAAAATCACCAGCCGTTCTCTTGATTTCTGGGAGATGACTTTGGATATCTTTGTGCAAGATACAAAACATCTGAATAATGTTATTGCCGCCCTGCGCGCCACACCTGAGATTATCTCTGTGGAGCGTGCACGCGGGCGGTAATCTTTGGCAGATTACGCAAACGGGTTTAAAGGGGCTTGTACCAATGTTTCAAAAGGGAAGTCCAATTTTTCGCGCCCGCCAAGCTCATGCAGCTCTATGATACAGGTGGAGATTACAATCTCGCCGCCTGCTTTTCTTACTAAATCACCTGTTGCTTTCATTGTGCCGCCTGTGGCGAGGAGGTCGTCCATAATCGCAATGCGCGCACCGGGTGTGATAAGGGATTTTTGAATCTCGATTGTGTCTGTACCATACTCAAGGGCGTATTCCTGCCCAATAACCTCACCGGGCAGCTTGCCTTTTTTACGCACCATGCCAAAAGGCAACTTCAGGCTTTGCGCGACGGGCACGCCGGTTAGAAAGCCACGTGACTCAATACCTAGAATAATATCGACATTTTGTGCTTTCACGCGGGCACTTAAATCATCAATCATCGCTTGCCACACAGCCGGTTTTTTGAGGAGGGATTGTATATCGTAGAAATTGATGCCTTCTTGCGGGAAATTCGGGACAACATCAATATGTTTCAATAGCGGCATGTTCGGCGTTCCTTTGTACGTTTTGTGTGGTTTTTGCGTGGTGAAATATTTTCAAATTTTTCTGTTCACCGCTCTTTATACTTGTATAGTGTAGCGGGTGAATTGTAACAAGGGTAACTGTATAAACAATGTTTAAAAGGCGCACACCTTTAAGTTTACTGGAAACAACGAAAGAATTATTCTGGCCTTCTATGGGCTGGAAACGTGCCCTCGTCTACACCAAAAACAGATTGATACGCCTATCCGACACAACGCATAGTATCGCTTTAGGGCTGTCTATTGGCATGGGTGTTTCTTTTACGCCTTTGCTGGGCACGCATTTTATTCAGGCTGGCATCCTTGCATGGTTGCTTCGGGCGAATGTGTTTTCGGCAATGATGGGGACTTTCGTTGGCAACCCGTGGACATTTCCGTTCTTCTGGTGGGGTGGCTTTTCTTTAGGGCGCTATTTCTTTGAGCTTTTGGGAATTGAGGGTGCGGGGGCACTTCCTGATGCACTGACGGTTTCCCTTGCTTTGGAAATGATGACGACAGAGCCTATGACGCTATTTATGCCGTGGATGCTTGGTGGTTACATATTGGTTGTTGCAACGGTACCTTTTAGTTATCCGGTTTATTATACCTTGATTAAAGCTGCGAAGGCCGCACGCGCGAAGACAATTTCATTTAAGCAGAACCAACAGGCATCCTAGCCGAGAGAGAGTTCCATGATTATTGGTATTGGCACGGATCTGGTTGATATAGGGCGTATCCAAGAGGTGCTTGATCGCCATGGCGCGCGGTTTGAGCAACGATGCTTTACGGATGTGGAGCAGGCTAAAGCTGCGAAGAGGCAAGGTATCGAGAAAATTGCCGCAACCTATGCTAAGCGCTTCGCCGCAAAAGAGGCGTGCGTTAAGGCGCTGGGAACTGGCTTTATTGATGATATTATAATGAAAGATATCGGCGTTGTGGAAGACGAAAATGGTCGCCCTTCTTTGGTTCTGACGGGCGGGGCACTGGCGAGGCTTAATAAATTAATGCCCGAGAACACATGCCCCGCGCTTCACCTGTCTTTAACCGATGAGCCGCCATATGCGCAGGCCTTTGTGGTGATAGAAGCTTGTCCCCTTTAGAAATGTTCGTAAAGCGCACTTGCGGCTATTCAACGCTGGATTTTTGGCGGCTTTTCCTGTACACCCTTTTACTATGTCAGATGAAATTGAAAATACAGTGGACGCGCCGGATCAAAGTGATGATCAAGAGCAACGGAAGCCTGTTCTTATTGAAAAAGGTGAGATCAGCGAGTTTATGAAAACCGCGTTGGTTGCAGTTGCTATCGCGCTGCTTATTCGCTCTGTTTTGTTTGAGCCATTCCACATTCCTTCCGGTTCAATGAAGCCGACATTGTTGGTTGGCGATTATCTGTTTGTGAATAAGCCTGCTTACGGTTACAGCCGTTATTCTTTCCCGTTTGGTATCGCCCCGATTGAACAGCGCATATGGCCAGCAGAGCCTGCGCGCGGTGACGTGGTTGTCTTTGCTTTGCCGACAAATACAGGCATTGATTATATTAAACGCGTTGTTGCTTTGCCCGGTGAAACGGTCATGGTAAAGCGTGGACGATTATATATTAATGACATATTGGTTGAACGTGAAATGGTTCAGGAGATTATGTTAGAAAAATTAAATGGTGCAACCGTGCCGGCGACTGAATATATTGAAACATTGCCAGGTGGTGTGAAGCATAGAATTTATGAAGAATCTGATATTGCCCAATTGGATAATACGGATTTATTCACCGTGCCGGAGGGGCATTATTTTATGATGGGTGATAACCGTGATAATTCGCAAGATAGTCGCGTTTCGGATAAAGTTGGTCCGATTCCATTTGAAAATATTGTCGGGCGCGCAGATTTTCTGTTTTTCTCTACGAATGGCTATGCCGCCCTTTTAGAGCTGTGGAAATGGCCGTGGAGCATACGATATGATCGTATTGCGATGGATATTGATCCGGTGCGTGATGCCACTGCCACGGAAAACGGCAAGTAAAGGGAAGGGCTTTGAATGATAAAGCCAAGCAAAGAACTTCAAGAAGAAATCGGGTATTCTTTTAAGGATGCAACCTTGCTGCAGATTGCTTTAACGCATTCCAGTACGGGGCAGGATGAAAACTATGAACGCCTTGAATTTTTAGGCGATCGGGTTTTGGGGCTTGCGATTGCATCCTTGTTGTTCAAAAGATTTCCAAATGAGAATGAGGGCGATCTCGCAAAACGCCTTGCATTTTTGGTGCAGGGGGAAACGCTGGCAAAGCTTTCTTCGCAGATTTCGTTGGGTGATTATATCATGTTTTCAGATGCGGAGCGTGATGCCGGCGGCGCAAAAAATGATCACATTTTGGCAGATGTATTTGAGTCTGTGATTGGGGCGCTCTATTTAGATGGCGGGTTTGCCCCATGTTGTGCTTTGATTGAGACGCAATGGGAAGGGGTTTTTGATGTCATGAAAAAGCCACCTCAACATCCCAAAACCGAAATACAGGAATGGGCACAAGCGCAAGGGTTGCCCTTGCCGCATTACGATATTGTTGGACAAAGCGGCCCCGATCATGCGCCTGTCTTTGAAATTCAGCTGACGATTAAAGGGCATGCACCGATTACCGCAAAGGGGCGTTCGCGTGCAGAGGCCGAAAAATTAGCAGCTGAAGGTTTTATGAAGGGTGTGCATGCACCTTCAAATGTATGAGAAAAAGAAAATGACTGAAGATAATAATGTAAGTGATACACGTTGCGGGTTTGTGAGTGTAATTGGTTTAACCAATGCAGGGAAATCGACGTTGATTAACCATATGGTGGGATCAAAGGTATCGATTGTCTCGCGTAAAGTGCAAACAACGCGGACGCGTATTTTGGGCATGGCGGCTTATGAGAAAACGCAAATTGTGTTGATTGATACGCCCGGTATTTTCAAACCGAAAAAGACGCTGGAGAAAGCGATGGTTACGGCGGCGCTCTCCAGTTTGGAGGACGCTGATTTTATTGTGCATTTGATTGATGTCGCGATTAAAAACCCGCTTGAGCAAAACAGAATGATTATAAAATCATTAGAAAACCAGAAAAACGTTATTTTGGTTTTGAACAAGGTTGATAAGATTTCCAAGCCTGCATTATTGACCTTAACACAGGATTTTAACGCGGAATTTTCGTATATGTCGACATTTATGATTAGTGCGTTAAGCGGTATGGGCGTTAAAGATTTATCCAAATATTTGGCTGGTATTCTGCCGCAACAGCCGTGGATATATCCCGCAGATCAGATGAGCGATATGCCGATGCGTCTGATGGCGGCGGAAATAACGCGTGAAAAGATATTCCACCTTTTACATCAGGAAATTCCCTATGCTGTTTTCGTGGAGACAGAAACGTGGGAAGATTTCGATAATGGTAGTGTGAAAATAACACAGCTTGTCTATGTCGAAAAAGAAAGTCAAAAAAGCATTATTCTTGGCAAAAATGGTAGTAAAATTAGAGCGATAGGGCAAAGTTCCCGCGAGGAATTAGCAGAGATTATGGGGCAACCGGTCCACTTGAAAATCTTTGTTAAAGTTCAGGCAAATTGGGCGGAACGTGTTGAAAATTATGCAATGTTCGGTTTAGATATTCCTAATTAAGTTCGCTTTTAGGTGTGGTTATAAAAGAGCCATAATAAAATTCAGTTTGTGGATAAAGGCGGTTTTTATTTTTAACCGATAGCGCAAATTGCACGTTCCTGATAGATTGTAATTCTTAGTTAGAGATTTAGAGAAATGTATTTATATCAGTGCCTTGCGCAGGTATGGGTTCTTTTCGCTATATTATTGGAGGATTAAAATGAGTTGGACTGATGATCGCGTATCCATTTTAAAAAAATTATGGGGAGATGGGCATACTGCTGCTGAAATTGCCAAGAAACTTGGTGGTGTAACGCGTAATGCTGTTATCGGGAAGGCACATCGTTTGAAATTATCAAATCGGGTTTCTCCTATTCAGCAGAATAAAAAACCTGCCAATAAAAACACACAACGTAAAGCCGTTGAAAAAGTAAAAATTGTTGCTGCGCCATCTGCTGTAAAAATGCCGCCATCTGCTGTGGTAAAAGATAGCACGAATGTATCGGGAACGCTGTATAGCTTGTTAGAGCTGAAGCCACGCATGTGTCGCTGGCCTTCCGGTGATCCACGTGAAGAACAGTTTGGCTTTTGTGGTGAAACTACTATTTCCGGTATTCCGTATTGTGAAGATCATGCGAAAATCGCTTATCAAGCAGCAACACGTAATCGTATTCTTGGTGCGGATAAAGAGGTGCGCAAGGTACGTAAGGAATTAGAAAGTGCCGGAACGAAGAAAGTTGCTTCCGGTCGGTAATTAATATGCTGCAATAAGAGTGTTGTGGCTTCAAGTATAATAATAAAGAGCGATAGGATGTTCCCGTCGCTCTTTTTTATGTTCCGGTTATTTTATGATTTTGCCTATGGCGCGGCGCAAGCTGGAATTCCGAGATTTGAAAATCCTGTTAGATACTGGCCAGGAGGGCAGTTATATTGGAGCGGTTGCCAGATAACGTCACGACAAACAACACGATTATTTTGAATGGCATATGCTGCTTGGTTGGCATTTGGACAGGTAGAACCACCGCCGCTGTCTATGGATCCTGCAATTTTTGCGGGAATAACGCATGTGGTTGAATCGGCGCCGTTACCGCAATATTCAACACCACTTACTGTAACTTCGGCGCTTAAATTATTATCAATATGCAGATGTTGCTCCGGATCAGGCAGTCCAACACCGACAAAATTTCTGTTGGTGTTGTATATCCATGATTCACCATCTGGAACCTGCGCTGCTAATGAACGTGTCCAAAGGGGGGCTCGTTCCGGTTTATTGAAGACTAATAGATCATCATTATAGTTCATATTATCGGCCATTGATCTGATGCCTTGCACAAATATAGCATCGTTATTATCACAATTTTCTTTTTCAACGATGATACCTGCGCCGCCTGGACCAGGCAGAGCTTCTACGGGAGGGTCGGCTACGATGACGGCTGGTATAAGGCAATCATCAATCATTGTGCCTGCCGGTGTGTAGCCACCTCTGCCGTTTTCTCCATGAGAAAATAAAGCGTAATGCGCAGAATCATCAGGTATAACAACACTAATTCCATTTTCATCCTGAATACGTATTGCGCCCGTATGGGGGTTGGTGGGGTTATCTAAATTATGCGATCTATATGTCATTTGTTCGGTTACCGCGTAAGATAAATACGTTCCGTATCCGTCTTTTTTGTGGGCTTCAACGAAGGGGGTATCAATAACTTCATTATAGAGTGTTCGGAATGGGACAATACCAATCGTAACAACATCGGGTTGTCCATTTTGATCGCCGTCACGGCTAAAATTGGTCGTACAAGCGAGTGGAAAGGGTACGGGACCTGTTGTTGTGCAGTCATCGGGGTTGTTTGCGATGTCTACGTTGCTGCGGCATATTTCCAGACCGTAATTTGCATCACCGGGCAGGAGAGTCGGGTCAGCCGGGCAAGGATATCTTCTTTGCACGACAAAAAATTCTCTGAGTGCCCTTTGTGACATATTTGTATTTTCAAGCGTTTTTTCGTATCCGCCATTGACTGTGTATACGCGTATAAACTCTGTCAGCATAAGCATGGATAGACCGGAAATCATAATCACCAGAGCAAGCTCAAGTAGTGTAAAACCGGCTTGTGCCTTTTGGTTTTTCGTTTTGTTTTTTTGCATGGTTCATATTCTCCTGATCTTAGTCCACTTGTGCAACGCATGGGCAGCTTGTCCAGATATCGTAATCTGGGCTGCCGTGATCCCAGCATTGGTTGGCTGGTGCGGATCCACATGTGCAGACCTTCCCGACTTTATGTTCGCTACCGCCATAAGGAAATTCTTCCGATTGTGGTGCGCCTGCGCTTCTCCATGTACAAGAATGGCAATTATTCGCAACAAGATCCCAGTCTGCTTGATCTTCCCAAGTGCCTGCAACACAATCCCACTCTCTTAGATATTCCACGCCAGTGCCTTCCAATCCGGGTGCACAAGCAATAGTTTTTGGGCTTGTTAGCGTTGAGTCGCAAGTACATCCAGGTGCTGCAGGGCTGTGTGGTGTAGCAGAGCCCCATGCGCCGGGATCAGGCAGGCCGCCGGTTGTTGTTGCCGGGCATATCCAGCTTGTTGTGTCTATACCACCGACACCAACTTCCGGTCCATAGTCGCTGGTCCAGCTATTTGTTGTCCCTGTCGCGCAATAAGAGCGCACGACAGTGTCGGCGTTTGCAGGACATGCACAGGCCGAGGCATCGGTTGTTGTTGGTGTTGATGGTACGACAGGTGTGTCGCCGGAACATGTTACATCAAAAGTATGAATAACGGTTCCTGTCAGCCCTGTTGTACCTGTTGTGCTATTTTCCTGATCATAATAAGAATTACAACTTTGTGTTGTTGTCTGTGTATATGGCGTGCATCCACAAAGTTCTGTGCTATTAAGGATCGTGGTCCAATGATGTTGTGTTTGGGGGCATCTATGTTTGCTTATAACAACGCGCGTTCCGGTTAATCCGCCGGGGCAAGAATATGTGTGGACGCGATAATCTTCGCGGCACCAGCAATCATGATGGTGATTGTTATTATTGCTGTCACTGCCGGTGTATGAAGTTTCTGCGTTCCATGTGCCGCCGGTGTAGGGGTTACTGGGGAAGTTACTCCAAGGATAGCGTTTTTCATGTGCGCGGACATGGTTGAAGGTTCCGGAATCACATCTATATCCATCACGAATTTGTGAATCTGATGGGCCGGGGCCGCAATCTATATCGGTGCGTGGTTCTGCATTGATTGTAGAGATTAAGGCAGTTACCTCGCCCATTGCTGAAAATCCAGCCAGTTGCGCGGTGAAATAGGTGGCATCATAATTTGTGATTTTACGGCATTCACCGGAATAAGCATATTGAAATGTGCCATCAGCGACGTCTGGAGCAGTACTTGGCAGGGAGACGGTGTCACCACATGTCGTTGTAATGTTCTGAGGGAAACATCTCGCTGATGGCGCACTGTCACATTGAACTTCGCCATTTGCATCAACGCCGGTTACAAATGTACCATTAGGGCAAGAGATGTAAATTTCATCAGAACAAATTGGTCGACCGTTTTCGATTCCAATGAGATATTCATCTTTTTCGGGATCGCCAGGGATCGCCGGGACATAACAACTCATCCCTGAGCCAGGATTTGTTGTTGCTTCAAGTCGTGTTGGAGAGGCGTGGGGGGTTAGGTCACCCGCAAAAAGGCGTGGTGCAAAGCATTTAGCGGACACTGTAGGATCCGTTGCATCATACTCACAAAGCGTCTCAGAGTAAAAACGTCCTTCGTTAACATTATCGATGTCTGATGCAATAATGGAACCGCTTTCGGCTGAAAATGTACGCACAGAGGCTTGTTCTGCTGTGCTGAGGTCTGTGGCCATTGTTGCGCCAATGGCCAGATTTGTCGCATTTTTAAGGACAATATTGTCTAAATTTCCTTCTGATGTTTGCCATTCTGATAATGAAATACCGCTAAAGAACCCAAGACGATCGTCGAAATCCTCATCAATATCACCTGATAAGAAGGTGGCATCTATATCACAATTTTCTTGTTCAAAAAGTGATCCGCCGCTGCATGCTGCGCTTGAAACACCGGCTCTGGTCGTGCCACCATATTGATTGTGCCCGTGTGAAATAATGATGAAATGGGCGCTATCAATTGGATCAACGAGTGACACTGGTGGTGTTGATTTATCAATAATACTGATTCCACCGCCTGCTAAGTCAAACGTAGTGTTTACTGTTAGCCCTAATGTGACGCCGTATTCAAGGCGGTTCATATATCGATCAAAGGAGACGGATTCTTGTAAATTTAAGGTTTTAAATGGTACGGCGCCTACTAGAACCTGTTTGCCAACGATGTTGCTGGTGAATGTACATGTGCCACCAACGCATGTTCCAAAGGGGTGTACTGTACAATCTTCGTGCCCATAGTTTAAATCTCCGGCCACTGCTGTGCGTGATGCAGGGCATGGGTAACGTCCGTGGACAGAGCGAAATCTACCGAGCTCGTCAACGCTGCTGTCAACATTGCTTTCCGTTCCATCCCAATCTGCTGTTATACGCTGGGTATGATAGATGGAAATAGCTGGTGCCATGACCAACCCAATCATAACCATGACGATAGCAAGCTCTATTAGAGAAAAGCCATATTCGTTTTTGGGCTTTTTTATGGGCCTGGTATTACACATACTAATTCTCCACTTAGATTAATTCCTGAAATCATTTGGCCTGTTGGACATATTTTAGTCGGGATGACCGCTGTATCGACTTGTAAGGCGAGGCCGTCAATAGGGTCACCCGTTGTACTATAGACCGCTGAAGTACAATAAACCCGGCTATCCGCTATTCGCATGACAGCTTGGGGCCCTTCCATGTTTCCGGTCGCATCGCATTCCATTGCATCCATTGTTCCTGCTATAAGCTCGGGATCAAAGCAATCACCGCCTGCTTCATCACAGAGTTGGTCTGATTGTAATCTTCCGTTAGTGCGAATATTACCAATAACTTCTATGGTTGCTTGCGGTGTGGCTGTGCCAACACCAATGCGGGTGGCCATTGTTATGAGGTATGGGTTGTGATTTGGATGTTGAAACCACATTTGCTCTGGCAGAGAGGGTTGAGCACGGGTCATATCATCAAAGAAATCTGGGCCCGGCACTTCGGAATATGCAGAGGCTCCATCATCAAATGGGTCTTGATCGTAGAAAAAGATGCCGTCAAAATCGCAATTTTCATGTTCAAAACCTGTTAATGGGCCGCCACATGCTTGAAGAGCTACACCGTCTTTTGTGTATCCGCCGACGCCTGTGATACCCGTTGAGAATAAAAAGAAATCAACGCTATTTATTTTTTCGTCAGGAATACCATTATCAAGAACCTGGGGAGGGCTTCCACTTTCTATTCTTAATCTTATGGCTTGCGGGCTATCAACCGCTTTTACGCGTATTGTACCGTTATTTGCCAGAAAAGTTGATTCTTCTGTTTGTTCTAAGGTGACGGCATAAATAATTTTATTGCCCCAGAAATCCAATGCTTTTTCTTGTTGCATTTTTAGGGTTGCAAAAGGAACACCACCGATAATAACGGCGTTTGTTGTGTCTTCTGTTTTGCAAATACCATCAGTCGTCAGCCACGTTGGGCTGGTGCATAATGTTAAATTTGCCAAGATACAATCACCGGATTTGCCGAAATCTAGATCTCCTTCTTTTAAGGATAGATCGGCAGGACATGGGTAATCGAAATTTCCGGCAGTATAAAATTGGTTAATGGCATTTTCTGTGTTTGCCAAAGATCCTCTGGTTCTATCCCAGCTCTCTTGTATAAGATCCACTTTATATTTCTGTATTAATGGTAGAGTGATCAGGCCGATAAGAACCAATCCGATGGCCGCCTCGAGAAGGGTTAGCCCTTCTTCCTTGCGTATCGCATTTTGGGTCGTTCTCACTGTATTTTTTAAACATTTTCTAAACATAAGTAACTCTTCAACTTACACAAAATTATATAAAGTGTAGAATATCACGGTTTTAGTTAAAATTTTATGAAATTTATAAGTATTACTTTAGGATAAAGCTTTTAATATGAAACGTTTTTCAGGTAAATATTCAGCCAATAACTTGAAGATCAACAGCTTCTCGCCCTTTATCAACGAGCTTTAACGTCACACGTACACGTTGTCCGGCCTCTAATCCCTCCATCTCCAGTTTGTCGAGGAGAGTCTTGTGAATAAAGATGTCTTTCATGCCGTCATCGGGAATAATAAAGCCAAAGCCTTTCTCGGGTTTATACCATTTAACCAGCCCACCCATGGTGATTGTGCCTGTCTCTTCGTCTACTTCCGGCATTGTGCTGATCGTGCCTTTATCCAAAACCTCGATCACTTCACGAACCTGACACCCTTTGCTGCCATTAAATACTTTACACATAAGGATGGCGCCTTCGCCAATGGAATGTAATCCGGCCTGTTGCAGCGTGGTGATGTGCAAAAACGCATCAAAATTACCTTCATCAGGGACAAGAAAGCCGAAGCCCTTTGCTCCATTAAACCATTTTAGGTGCATTTTGACGGTGGAAAGTTCTTCCTCCGGAAGAGTGGTTTGAACGTTATCTTGTAACATTAAGAACGCCTTTATTTTAACTTTAGAAATACTTACCAGAATTGGTATTTAAGGACATGGCAGATACGCCAAGTCGATATAATGCCTGATTCTTTTCATAAAATCCAGCAGCTTTTGTTTCGCGCATGCAATGCTGTGTTCATTTTGGTGAAAAGAATGTGGTTGTAGTCTATGTTTTCCTCCATTGATTTTGCGTCTTATGGTATAATTGAAGAAGAGTTGGGAGGCTCCTTCAGCATATGGCAGATCAATCACATTTATGGCTAAAAAACTATCCCTCCGACATTGATTGGAACATGGAAATTGAAGCAAAACCTGTTTTTTCCATGCTGCAGGAAACGGCTGAAAAATTCCCGTCTTATCCGGCGTTTGATTTTTTTGGGAAGACGTATAATTGGCAAGAAATATATGATTTATCACGTCATATGGCGCGGGGATTGCAAAAAAAAGGCGTTGAAAAAGGGCATAAAATTGGCTTGTTTTTACCTAATTGTCCGTATTTTATTGTGTCGTACTTTGCCATTTTAATGACGGGCGCGACGGTGGTTAATCTTAATCCTCTTTATGCGGAGGATGAGCTGGCTCACCTGATTGAAGATAGTGAAATTGACCTGATTGTGACGGTTGATATAGCGATGCTGTACGATAAAATGGATAAAATGCTGCACTCTACGCGGTTGAAAAGCCTTGTATTATGTTCATTTACTGATGTTTTACCTTTCCCTAAAAACGTATTATTTCCTTTGTTTAAGCGTGGTGAAATGGCGCGTATCCGTTCTGAGAAACGGATTATACGTTTTACCGACCTTATTGATAATGATGCCAATGTGGTGATACCGGTTATCGATCCGATAAATGATGTCGCCATTTTGCAATATACGGGGGGCACAACGGGCGTGCCAAAAGGTGCAATGTTAACGCATCAAAACATACATGCGAATGTAGTTCAGGCACAGGCATGGTTCCATCAGATAAAAATAGGTCAAGAAAAGATGCTTGGCGTCCTTCCATTTTTCCATGTTTTTGCAATGACCGCAGTGATGAATTTCAGCGTGATTAATGCTCTGGAAATTATTGCGATGCCGCGTTTTGATCTGAAAGAGGCTTTTAAGGTGATTCAAAAGAAAAAGCCGAGCGTTTTTCCTGCCGTTCCTGCAATTTATAGCGCGATTAACAACTCTCCGGTGCGTGAGAAGTATGATTTGTCCTCGGTTAAGTACTGTTTATCAGGCGGCGCACCATTGCCTATGCAGGTGAAAGAAAAGTTCGAAAAAACAATCAACTGCGTTGTGGTTGAAGGATATGGTTTAACTGAAAGTTCGCCCGTTGTGTGCGGCAATTTGATTGAGGGTCTGTATAAAGAAGACTCTATTGGTATGCCGTTCCCGCGTACCATTATTGAAATTATTGACCCTGAGGACAAGATAACGCCTATGCCCGTTGGTAAACGGGGGGAGCTGTGTATTCGCGGACCGCAAGTGATGAAGGGCTACTGGAATAATCCTGAGGCCACAGCGGACGCTCTGCGCGAAACAGAGGATGGTGATATGCGCCTTTATACGGGCGATATCGCGATTATGGATGAGGATGGCTATATCTTCATCGTCGATCGCTTGAAAGATATGATTATCACCAATGGTTATAATGTTTATCCACGCAATGTAGAGGCGGCGATTTACAAGCATCCAAGTGTTGAGGAATGCATTGTTGCAGGCTTACCTGATGCTCGCCGTGGGGAAATTGTGAAGGCATGGATTAAGCTGAAAGATGGGCGAGAGCTGAGCGTTGAGGATCTCAAAGAGTTCCTGAAAGAGAAGATATCCCCCATGGAAACACCAAAACGCATCGAATTTCGCGATGAACCTTTGCCCAAAACCATGATTGGAAAGTTGAGCAAGAAAGATATTCTGGCGGAGGAGTTGGCGGGAAAGGGCTAAGGCTAGTCCTCCCACTTTTGATTAACTTCGCAAAACACCGCCGCATTTATTGGCTACGGCGTCGATTACGTTATTCATCAGCTCTTCCAGTTCTTCGTCTGTCAGCGTTGCGTTAACGGGCTGTATCGTGATATTTAGAGCGAGGGATTTATACCCTTCTTCCACGCCTTTTCCGACATAAATATCGAAAATCTCTGCGTCCGTAATCAGTTTCTTATCCGCGGACTTGGCGGCACGTAACATGTCTCCTGCGTTGATGTCATCTTTGACGATAAAGGCAAAATCACGGCTTAACGGTTGTAAGGGCGAAAGCTGTAGCAACGATCTAGCCGTACCTTTTTTGCGTGCGGCGGGGATGTTTTCCAGAAATACCTCAAAACCGACAACTGTGTTTTTAACACCCATCTCATCAAGGATCGCGGGATGTATCTCGCCGAATTGTGCAATGATATTCTTGCCGAGGCGTAACACGCCGGAACGTCCAGGGTGATAATAATCCGGTGCATCGCGGGATATTTGTGCGTTCTTGGCAGGTGCGCCGCATGCACTTAATACGGCCATCGCATCGGCTTTGGCGTCATAAACATCAACATTGCGCTCAGGCGTATCGCTGGCCCATTGGCGTGAGATTTTCGCGCCTGCACGAATGCCTGATGCAATATAATCTTGTCCGTCGGCTTTTGATGTTCTGAACACGGGGCCAACTTCACACAGGGCAACATCTGAAAAGCCACGATCTGCATTGCGCCCTGCAGCCTCAATTAAGTTAGGCAAAATAGAGGGGCGCATTTGATTAAGCTCCGAGCTGATCGGATTGCCGAGCGTTAACGCCGGATTATCATTGGAGCCGAAAGATTTAGCCAAACCCTTTGGCATGAACGACCATGTCACACATTCATTCAGTCCTGCTGCAGCCATTGCTGCACGTGCAGAACGTGCGCGGGTTAGGTTTTGTGTCTCGGAAGCCGCGGTCACTGCGTTTTCACTGCGCACAGAGACAGGTGTAATTTTATCGTAACCGTAAATACGAATAACCTCTTCGGTTAAATCCGCTGCGCCTTCGATATCACTGCGCCATGATGGCGGCGTAACATTATATGTATTTTCACCCTCTTCAACGGCGAAGCCAAGCCGTTGTAATATATCAATTTGCTGCGCAGTATCGATGCGAACGCCGCACAATTTTTCGGTGAAAGCGGGGTCAAATTTTATGCTGCGCTTCCATTCGGGCTCACCGCCTGCTTTGACGATTTCGCTGACCTCGCTTTGCTCTGTTCCGCAAAGTTCCAGTATCAAACGGGTGGCCATTTCAATGCCTGTCTTGGTAAACATCGGATCAACGCCGCGATCAAAACGATAACGTGCATCACTTTGTACACTCATATCACGACCGGTGCGCGCAATGCGCATGGGCGCGAAAAGGGCGCTTTCGATAAAGACGTTGACGGTATTCTCGTCACAGCTTGTTGATACACCACCGATAATTCCACCAAGCCCGATTAGGCCGCTGTCATCTGTGATGCCAACCGCGCCTTCAATCGTTTCGTAGCTTTTGTCATTCAGCGCATCCAGTTTTTCACCTTTGCGCGTTGTGCGTACAACAATATCGCCCTGTAATTTATCGGCATTGAATACGTGCAGCGGACGACACTGATCCATCGTCATCAGATTGGTAATATCAACCAGCGCGGAAATAGGGCGCAAACCAATCGCGTTCAGCATATTTTGCAGCCACACGGGAGAAGGGCCGTTTTTCACATTCTTAATCATGCGACCATAGAAAAGCTGACAGCCATCCGTATCTTCGATTTTAACATTAATGGGTGATTTGAATGTGCCTTTAACGGCGCTTTCATCTTGATCCTTCATCGTGCCGAGGCCCGCGGCGGCCAAGTCACGCGCAATGCCGCGCACCCCTGCGCAATCTGCGCGGTTTGGCGTTAGGCCGATTTCTATAAGTTTCTCATCTAAGCCATATATCTCGGTGATAGAAGTGCCGATCTCATATTTATCATCAACATCAATAATGCCTTCATGCTCGTCCGAAAGGCACATTTCACGCTCTGACACCATCATGCCGTTGGACTCAACGCCGCGAATCTTGGTTTTCTTGAGGGTAACGTCCAACCCCGGAATATACGTCCCTGATGGTGCAAAAATGGCTTTCATGCCTGCGCGGGCATTGGGCGCACCACATACGACTTGAACTGTGTTCCCGTCGGCAGTCTTTACCTGACAAACTTTCAGTTTATCTGCATCGGGATGTTTCTCCGCTGATTCCACGATTGCGACCTTAAATGGCGCAAATTCTTTGCCTTTATCCTCGAACTCTTCCAATTCTAGCCCGATATCGGTTAGAACGCGGCAAATTTCTTCATCATTCGCATCTGTTTCGAGGTGGCGTTTCAGCCAATTAATCGTGAATTTCATCTATTTAAGCTTTACTTGTTATTGATTATGCAATCGCGCAGCCCATCTAAGCGGAAAATTACGCGTTTTCCAAGGGTTTTCTTATGTTTTTTGTCGTTAGGATGCCTGTGGTTATTGGAGGTTGAAAAGTTTGCATTATGAAGTCTGCATGTGCTAGAATTCTGTAGTGATGAAAATGGCTCTAAATAATATGAATAAGAAGTAAGAGTCGTGTTGAAATATATATACCAAAGGGGATCGTAATGGCGATATCAGTAGGACTGGCAGAAGCTACGGAAGAAGAAAAAGCAAGAGTGTTGGCTTCGTATGAGGAAACGCATGCGAAGGATATCGCAGCAGCGGAATCGCCAGAAGCAGCTATCGCCGAGATGCAGACGAAGCTTGATACATCGCTTAGCGATGGTAACATTACCCAAGCGTACCATGATAAACTTCAAGAAATTTACACGGAAGCCGGTGCAGATTCGCAGAAATTTTCGCAATTAATGGTCGAAAGTGATGCATTTTTGAGACAAGAATCTGCGAAAGTGACAGAAGATCAAGCCAATAATCAGAATGTTCTTACAGCGTTGCTGGCGGAGAAGGGTATAGACTTAGAAAGCTTTGGTAGCTTTGGTGCTATATTTGCGATGATTTTTGTAATGATTGATCCTGAAATGTCTAAAGAATTTATGGCGAAGATGAAGGAAACAGCAGGCGTGGATGCGGGTGCTGACACGGATACACCTGAGGTTGCTGAGAATTCTGCGGATGCCGAAAGCACACAGCCAGCAACAACTGTCGAAGACACTATTAGTAATATTGCAGAAAATGCAGAAACGGCAGCTTTGGCTCAACATCAAGAACAAGAAGCTGTTAGAATTGCAGCAGCAGAAGCCGCTGCTGCGGAGAATACTTCCGGGACTGATCTTGGTGGTGTTGATGGAACTGCCGTGACGTATATTACGCCGGATAAACCGGCTGATGTTGCTGTTGAAGGATCTCCCGTCATACAAGCTGCAATGAATAATGGTGATTCTGTTGTGTCTGGATCGTTTAATGATAATGCGACAGCTGAGGGTTCACAAGTGAATGCGACAGTTGATCAGGATGCTACTGCGCCTACACCTGTTATCCCTGTTATTTCAGATCCGGCGATGACAGACGCGCTTATTGTGCAGGGCATGTAGTTTTCTGCTGAGTGTTAACTTAACTGATCGGTAGCACGTAAAAGGTAAAGTCCAGCTTTATCCCAAAATTTTCATACATGGCTTTGGCTTCGCTGTTACCCACTTGGGTAAGCCAATACATGCGCGCCCATTTTTCTTGGTTGCCAATTTTTGTGATTTCATTGACAAGGCGCTTTCCAATTCCCTTGCGCCTGTGCGCAGGATCTACGTAAACATCTTGCATATAGCATACCGGATTAATGTGCCCTGTTGTCGGGTGTAGAATATAATGTGCAATGCCCAGAATTTCACCGTTCATTTCCGCAGCAATGCCGTTAACTTGTGTGTTGTCGGGGTCGCATAAGCGGCTCCATGTTTCGGTCGTCACTTCTTCATTGCGCTGTCCCAAATTATTGCCATCCCAAAGGGGCAGCCATTTGGCAAAGTCGTCAAATTGTAATGGGCGGAGGATGATGCGGTTCATAACGTTGCTTCTCTACGCGCGTTTTTGCTTAACACCTGTTGCATTATTTGGCCGATCGAGGGGATCAAATCCATAATGCTCCAGCCATCTAACATCGCTTTCATAGAATGTGCGCAAATCAGGAATGCCGTATTTTAACATCGCCATGCGCTCAATCCCCATACCAAAGGCAAAGCCTTGATATTCTTCAGGGTCAAGGCCGCAACTTTTCAAGACATTCGGATGTACCATGCCGCAGCCCAAAATCTCCATCCAGCTATCAACCGATCCATCTTTATTCGCGCCGATTTTAAGGCCGCCTGTTTTACGGGAACACGCAATATCCATCTCCGCGCCCGGTTCCACAAAGGGGAAAAAGCTGGGGCGGAATTGAACGGTTAGATCGTCTAGCTCAAAAAAGGCACGAACGAAATCTTGTAGGCATCCTTTTAAATGTCCCATATGGGTGGTCTTATCAATCATCAGACCTTCCATTTGGTGGAACATCGGTGTGTGCGTCATATCATAGTCAGAGCGATATGTGCGGCCAAAGCAAATGATTTTATGCGGCGGCTGGTTATCTTGCATATGGCGAATTTGAACGGAAGATGTGTGCGTGCGCAGCAACTTCTTGATGTGCTCGCCTTGTGCTTCTTCATCATCGGGCAAAAAGAATGTATCCTGCATTTCGCGCGCTGGATGTCCGGGCGGGAAGTTCAGCGCGGTGAAATTATAAAAATCATCTTCAATATCCGGCCCTTCGGCAACGGAAAACCCCATATCTGCAAAAATCGCGGTGAGTTCCTCAATTGTTTGGGAAATCGGGTGAATATGCCCTTTATCTTGCTGGCGTGGAGAAAGGCTGATATCGAGCGTCTCGTTTGCCAAACGCGCATCCATTTCTTGCTTTTTAAGCGCGGATTCTTGCGTTTTGATTAGATCGGCAATCTCGTTTTTTAAAACGTTCAGCGCTTGTCCCTTGGTTTTACGCTCTTCCGCGTCCATCTTGCCCAAGGTTTTCATCAACGCCGTAATGCGCCCTTTTTTCCCCAGAACGGTAACCCGCACATCATCAAGCGTTTTCAGGTCGTTCGCCGCCGTAATTTCATTTGAAATCTCGGTCTTTAAATTTTGTATATCATTGCTCATGCGGGTGATTTAACACGATCTAGCGGCGGAAATAAAGGGAAAATTGTGGCAAGCGTCAGGATTAAGAATGTCTCGGCCTTGAGCCTGTGTGTATTCTTATTGATAGGGGATAAACTAGAGGTTCCACTTATCCTTCAAAATCTCGATTGTCTGCGGTAATGCGCTGATGACATGATCGGGTTTTGCGGCGCGTAGGCGTCTTTCATTGATGCAGCCGCCGGTGATGCCGATTGAGGTAATGCCAAGATGGCGGCCAATTTCCGGCTCTTCTTTGCTGTCGCCAATCACAAAAGCATTATCGGGGTGGTATCCGCGCTTGGCCATAAAGGCGGAGAGGCGTTCCAGCTTGTTCGTGGAATTTAAAATGCTTGTCCCGTCGCAATTATTGGCGGATATATAGCTGAAATAATGCCTGATCTTCAGGCGATTTAAGTGATGTTCGATCTTATCGGTTAGGTAATTACTCAAGATAATGCAATCGACATTATTTTTTGTCAGCCAATCGAGAAGCTCCCGCGCGCCGCGCCGCGTTCGGGCATTGGCGGCAAGGGCGTCGTAGTTGCTTTGGAATATCTCGTTTGCTTGGTCTTTGGTTTCCAGAACCTTATCAACGCTGCATCCATTGTTTTTGTAATAATGGATAATCGGGAAGTCGAATGTTTCAAGCTGTTGCTTGAATGTAATCGGCCCAACGCCATAGAGCGCCAGACATTTATTAGACGCGACCCACGCCCGATGCGTATCAGCCAGCAAAGTTCCGTTCCAATCGAAAACGGCCAATTTGTTTTTGGTCATATTGTTATTTTCCAATTTTCTGCATTACATTATCCTATTTGTTATAGTCTGCAAGGTGTGAATAGGAAAGGCGTATCATGAAGAATAATCGCGTAATAAGTGTTGGTGGGCGGGTTATCGTCTGCGTAGTGTTGCTGCTGATTTCTGTTAACACAGGCTTTGCTCAATCTAAAAAATTGTATAGTGGATATATGGGGTTCACGCCGTGGCCGTATGATTTAACGATTGAGGCCGTCGAAGATACGTATGACTTTATTCATCAAAACGCCACGATTATTTCGCATCACTTTGACAATGGTGTTCCATGGGATGCGGCTCTTAATAACACGATGTTGCCAACGCACTTGAAGAACGATTGGCAAGGGCGTTTGGATAAAACCAAAGATGATATGAAGGTGTTCTTATCGTTAACACCGATTAATTTTTCGCGTGATGGCTTGGCGTTAAATTGGGCAGAAAACGGTGATAATAAGCCTTTGTCCGAGGAGTGGCACGGCGCGGCATTTGATAATCCGAAGGTTATAAAGGCGTATACCAATTATGTTCTGCGCGCTGTTGAGTTTTTTAAACCGGATTTTTTGGCTATTGGAATAGAGGCTAATATCTTGATTAGTAATGTTCCGCAGCACTGGGATGCTTATCTTGCATTGAACCAGAGCGTTTATAAGGCGGTTAAGGCACATCACCCTGATTTACCTGTGTTTTCAACAGTGCAGTATGAACATTTTCGCGGTATAGAGGCCGTTTCAAAAGCGAACCAAAAATTCCAAAAATCTGCTGTTACGGCTTTGATGAAGCATTCCGATATGTTGGTCTTGAGCACTTATAAATACGGTTTTATTCATCCGAACAAAATAACAGATACGTATTTTGATGAAATGCTGAGTTACAAAAAACCTATGGCAATTGCGGAAACAGGTGCCATGTCGAAGACGACTTTTGTGGCGGGTATGCCTCTGTTGTCTAGCGAAAATAATCAAAAATTTTTTGTATCTATGATTCTATCGCAGGCTGCCAAAGATAATTTTGTATTTGTGATTAATTGGTTGCCGATAGATTTTGATGCGATGCTTGCAAAATTGCCAAAGGAATATTCTGAAATCGCAAAAGCATGGGTGCATAGTGGCTTGGTAGATAAAAAAATGAATAAGAAGCCTGCTTATGATGTATGGCAAAAGCATTTAGCTGGGCGTGCTAATAAAAAAGCGCCCCGATAAGGGACGCTCTTATAAATCTTATAAAGCTCAACGATTAAGCGGCTTTTTTATCTGCTTTTGCAAGAGCTGCTGCGGCTGATTTTGCGATCGCTGCGAATTGCTCCGGCTCACGAATTGCGATATCGGATAGAACCTTACGGTCTAGCTCGATACCAGTTAGCTTCAGGCCGTGCATGAATGTTGAATACGTCATGTCATGCAAACGTGCAGCCGCATTAATACGTTGAATCCACAATGCGCGGAATTCACGCTTTTTAACGCGACGGTCACGATAGGCGTATTGACCGGCTTTTTCAACAGCTTGAACCGCAGTACGGAAACAATTCTTACGACGTCCGTAATACCCTTTGGCTTGCTTGATAACTTTTTTATGTCTTGCGTGGGCGCGTGGGCCCCCTTTAACTCTGGCCATGGTCTATTTCTCCCCTTCGGATTTCTTCGCGTAAGGCTTGCTTTTGCGCTTACGGCTATAGGGCAACCAATTACGAAGAACAATACGTTCATCCGGTTTGGATAGTGTCGATAGACCTTTTGCCTTACGTTTCATTGATTTTGGTTTGTTCATCATCATGTGGCTTGTGAAAGCGGACTTTGATTTAACACGACCTTTTGCGGTGATTTTAAACCGCTTTTTCGCACCTGAGTGCGTTTTCATTTTCGGCATTTTTATCTCCTTATAAAGTTTAAGGGTTAACATTAAAGCGACTGAGGCATGCCGAACACATATAAGCCAAGCCACTTCTTACTGCAATTTATGCAATTAGATGGGTTTATACACGCTATGACAGGCATAAATCAAGTGATTTGTTGGGTCTTGGGTGTTTTATTTATGTAGCTTTTGGGCTGGCGGACCTGTCGGCAAAGCAGGGTTCCCCAAAATCCAGACAAAAAGAAGCCCCGGAACAAGTCGCGGGGCCTTTGAGGTTGGGGTGATAAGCTAACAAAATTACCAGATAATTTTGTTAGCAGCGGGTTGAACCGTTGTCACCATTCGGGCAATTATTATTATTTTTGCGCCCGAGGTTGAATTCGTATTTTCGCACGTTTTCGTACGTTTTTTATCAAGGTCACTGTTACATACATAATGAACATACAGCAAGAAATTATTCCGATACCCTGTGCTATTTTCAATCCCCTTAAAGGTTTGTTATTGTCTGTTGTTCTAATACTAGCAGGGTATAGCGCCCCGTGTCAAAAAAAATAACTATTTTTCTGCATTTTTATTTATTTTGCATAATTATACACTATTTATAGCTTTATTTACCCATCAAAGCATAGAAGGCAACGGCCGCGGCATTGGACACATTCAGGCTTGCAATTGCCCCTTGCGTAGGAAGCTTGACCAGCTCGTCACAGCTCTCTTTAACTAAGCGTCGAATGCCGTCTCCTTCTGACCCTAAGACGATGACAATCTTTGTGCTTTCGTCAGGTGGTTCGCAAACATCTGTCAGGTTTCCTGTGCCGCCGGTATTATATTGTCGGGTGCGCATGATATCCCCGATTTCCTTTTTGCTATGCTCATCCATGCCGATAACGTGGAAGCCTTCATCTTGAAGCTCTTTTATTGTACGGCTTAGGTTGGTGGCTTGCGCAACCGGTATATGGTCAACCGCGCCGCAAGCGGTTTTCGCCAAAACGCCGTCCAGTGCGGGGGCGTGTTTCTTTTGCATGATAACGCCATCAATTCCAAAGGCGCTGGCACTGCGCAAGATTGCCCCGACATTATGAGGGTCGGTTACTTGATCGAGTATACATAGAACGGTTTTATTTTGTGTGTTCGCACGAATGATGAAATCTTGTACGTCATATTCCGCCGCCGTGCTGGAGGCCAGTGCAATGCCTTGGTGAACTGCACCGCGCGGTAACATCTTTTCCAGCCTATGCTTTTCAATGATGCTTGGCTCCGGTCGGCGTAGCCCTTTTTTGCGGGCTTCTAATATCGTTTGTTCGAATCCGCGCTGTGCTTGTTCGGTCAAGTAGAGCGTCTGGATTGTGCGATCTTCGTTCAGCCATGCTTCGCGTACGGCGTGAGTCCCGTAAAGCGCAGGGTTATTTTGATTCTTTTTCAGTTTCATAATGTTTCCTTTGCCAGACCATTACATATTTAATGCGACAAGCACAATACTTCACTTTGTTTTCTATATTTCGCAGGTATCTGCTTTTAGGTATTCTTTATAGCTCGTCCCCGGATGGTTTTTCTCATATTCTATTTTTTCAATATAAGCATTTGCAACAAGGGATGCCGCTTCTTTGATTTGTCCATGCATCTGTGCGGCCGCATGCATGCCGGCTTCTGATAAGCGGTGCATTTGGTCTTTGGACGATAAGGTAAAGGCATCTTTGGGGCGGATATCTTTTGGAACGTCACCTATATTAATGTCGAAATTAAAATAATCTTTAATCGCTTGTTGACCGGAGCGGATGCTGAAACGATGGACGGCTTGCATTGACGTTGAAACAATAACGTCCTTCATTGCAATCAAGGTGTTTTTCTTGGCATCTTTATAGGAGACACCTTCGTCAAAGTCACCCGTTCCCCAATGTAAATGAATAATATCATGTGGCATCGCATAGCCTGTATGGGCGCGATTGTCGAAAATGAAGCAATTACTGTCTTCGTTTGTTTCCTTGCCATATATAAAGGTGGCTTCTGTTAATGCAGGAATAGAAGGGTTATTCCATCCCGACTGGCCGCCATCTACGACAACAATGCGATTTTCGCGGGCATCGTTATGCAGCTCAACGCCCGGTAAATATGTTGTGGGGGATGCACTGCCAAGAACCACTTCTGCCAAGAGCCAGTTTTTGCGTGCAGCCTCGTCGCTTGCATCCCAAGCTGTTCCTTCGCCGCGCGCCACATGGCTTTTCGCAAACATGGCGTCTAAGTCAGGATGCACACGCGTCATGGTCAGCATGACATCATCTGTGATATCTGCCATATGTGTGTTCTTCCCGACAACATCCTCAATCAAGCCGCGCAGAGGCTTGTTGCTATATTGTGTTGTGCCTGCGATGCCGCCTAGAATCTGGCGAGGATTATTGAATAGTTTTTTGAAAAAATTACTGTTGTGTGGGAATATTTTACGGGCGTTGTCGTCTATAAACTCCCCGAACTCACGTGGTGATGAAAAATACGGGTTGGGCTTTCCTGCGATTTGACTCATGCCGATTGTAGAAATTGCACCAAAAGAAGTACCCGCCGAAAGCGTGATGAGATTGTGATATTCCAGCGTGTCGGCTTCGTCTTTATAATCACGTTTGATGAGCTGTTCTTTGACTTCCTCAAAAAAGGCCTGTTTCAGCTCTACGGTCATACGACCATGAAGACCGCCACCCTGATTGGATTCCGTTACAATAATACCCATAATTCATCACCAAAATTTATTATCGTGCTTACTTAATGTAAACGTTAATGAGAATTTATAGAAGATGCGCGATATATGCAAGTTTTCGCTTTCGTAACGACGTGTCTTTGCGTTTTAATTCTTTCTCCTCTTGATAGGAATGCCATGGATATGGTTTAAGGAAGGGAAGCAAAGGATATAGATAATGACCGAGACGACCACGAAAATTGAAAAATCCGAGCCAAAATGGCTAAAGCCTGTCGTGGATTATGTGCCGCTTATCGCTTTTTTCGGGGCTTATAAATATAGTGACGATATTATTCTGGCGACCAAGGTGATTATCGGGGTGACTGTGATTGCTATTATTGTGTCGTTACTTGTGGCGCGCCGTGTGCCGATTATGCCTTTGGTAACGGCCATTGTGATTGGTGTTTTTGGCGGGCTAACGATTTATTTTCAGGACGACACCTTTATTAAGATGAAGCCGACCATTATTCAATCTGCCTTTGCCATTGTTCTTGGCACTGGTTTGGCATTGAAACGTGTATGGTTAAAGCCTCTCTTTGGCGGCGCGATTGATATGCCGGACAAAGCGTGGCGTACTTTAACGTTGCGTTTTATTCTGTTTTTCTTGGCATCGGCGGTCTTAAACGAAGTTGTCTGGCGCACGCAAAGCACCGATTTTTGGGTGAATTTCAAGGTCTTTGGCTTGATGGGCTTTACGATGATTTTTATTGTGTCCCAAATGCCCTTTATTAATAAGAATGCCACACATATGCCGGAGTAATATCTTGCGCGACCACGAAATCTCCAAATCTATGCGTAAATACGCTATACTATAAGTATAGGAGGCGTTTATTGTGGCGATTAACTTAATTCATAATTTCGATAGCAGCTATAAAGTTCTGTTCAATCAACGTATTAGCGATAAAATGTTGCAAACAACGCAACGTTTGGCGCGTGAGTTGGATATCCTGCGCAATCGTGATATTGATTTGGCTCTTGGGAAAATCACGGGGCAAGATAAAAAAGACGCGACCATCAAAACGCAAAACGAGATTATTTCCCAAAGCATTCAAGATATTCTCGATATCAGAGAACGTCTGGGTATTCAGCAAGCCGCAGGTGATAACAAACCGCTGGAAGAGTTGTTCCGTATCAATAAAGGCGCGTTGCTGGATAAAGAATCGTAGAGGTTTAAGTCTCCGGTTCGAAAATTTTCTTCAAATCATCTTCATTGAGAGTGCGCCATTCTCCCTTCGGTAAATCACCGAGCGAAAGGCCGCCTGTTTGAAAGCGTTCTAATGTTATCACTTCATTATCAATGGTCTCGAACATGCGCCGAATTTGCTGAAAACGCCCCTCATGCAGAATCATAACGCCATTTTTTGCGTCTGTTTGTGTCCATTGTGCAGGCTTTAGTGGTTTGTTATCATCACCGATATAAAGCTCACCCGTTGCAAATAGGTCGCTTTCTGTGCCTTTCAGGTCATCACGTAATGTGACGTTGTAATGTTTCGAGGCATGGCTCTTGGGGTGTGAAATACGGTGCAGTAAGTCTCCGTCATCGGTTAGTAACAACTGGCCGCTGCTGTATTTATCCAGCCGCCCTACCATGGAAAAAGTGGGTTTGCGCGCAGCAAAGCGCTCTGGTAACAAGTCAAAGATAATGTCTGCAGGGTCTTTATGTGAACAGGTATAGCCGACAGGCTTGTGCAGCATGATGGTAAAGGGCTGAACCGGATCGATTGTCTCTCCGTCCAGTTTGACGAGACCTTCGGCAACTAAGCTCAGATCAACTTGAAAGGCGGGGCTCTTGATGGTTTCCCCGTCAATGCTAACCCACTCATTCTTAATCGCCATCGCCATTTCTTTGCGCCCGCCATATCCTAAATTAGAGAGCAATCGTTCAAGCCGTATTTTCTTTGATGTATTTTTTCCCATAGATTTTCACGCATTCCTTCAGAGTTGCTGGACATCATAATGCGACTCGTTCACTTTGTCATCTATGACAGCACATAATAATGAAGACGAGCTTTTTCTGATCGACGGATCAGGATTTATTTTCCGCGCCTATTACGCCATGGCCTATTCCCATCAGGCGGGCATGACCAATCCGGAAGGGTTAGAGGTCGGTGCGGTCTATGGTTATACCAATATGATTTTGAAGATGCTGCGTGATTATAACGATCCGTATATGGCGGTTATATTTGATGTGGCGCGCAAGAATTTCCGCAATGATATTTATCCTGAATATAAAGCCAATCGCGATGAAACGCCCCCTGACCTTATTCCGCAATTTGACCTTATTCGTGATGCGACGCGGGCATTTGGTTTGCCCTCTATTGAACTTGCAGGATATGAAGCGGATGATTTGATCGCTGCCTATGCAAAACTGGCCGTGGCGGCAGGCCAGAAAGTGGTGATCGTTTCTTCCGATAAAGATCTGATGCAACTGGTAAGGCCGGGCGTGCGGATGTTTGATCCGATGAAGAGCAAATGGATTGAAGAAGAGCAGGTCGTTGAAAAATTCGGCGTAACGCCTGATAAAGTCGTTGATGTACAATCTTTGGCAGGGGACAGTGTTGATAACGTCCCTGGTGTGCCGGGCATTGGCGTGAAAACCGCGGCTTTGCTGATTAATGAATATGGCGATCTTGAAACCTTGCTGGAGCGCGCAAGCGAGATTAAGCAAAATAAACGCCGCGAGAAGCTGATCGAACATGCCGATGATGCGCGTATGTCGAAACGCCTTGTGCAGCTGGATGCGGATGCGCCCGTTCCTGTCTTGTTGGAAGACCTCAAAAAGCATCACCCTGATAAGCCTGAATTGATGGCGTTTTTGCAAAAGCATGCTTTTAACTCAATCATCAAACGTTTGGGCGGGGCAACGGTTGCGCCTGCGAAGCCTGCTGCTGTTGAAGGTGATGTGCGAATTGCGGAGGTAGAGGCCGTTTCGTTGCCACCTGTATCAGAGAATAAATATACTCTAATTAATGATACTAAAACTTTGAAAGCATGGATAGAGGAAGCAGAACAAGAAGGCGTGATTGCCGTTGATACAGAAACCACCAGCCTGACCCCCGCGAAGGCAAAGCTGGTTGGTATATCGATATCTTCCATTATCGGTAAAGCCGCTTATATTCCGCTGGCTCATGTGCAGGAAATGGACTTATTCGGCAGTGTTGCCGATGATGCGACCCCGCAAATGGATAAGGGCGAAGTGCTCGCGCTGCTAAAGCCTTTATTGGAAGACAAAGCCGTCTTGAAAATCGGGCATAACATGAAATATGATTGGCAGATGTTTGCCAAGGAAGGCATTTATATCACCCCGTGTGATGATACGATGCTGATCTCTTATGTGCTGGACGGATCAAGCCATAGCCATTCGATGGATAATCTCTCGATTCAATATTGTGACCATACGCCGATTAAATATGCGGAGGTCGCAGGCAAGGGCAAGGCGCAAGTCACCTTTGATAAGGTTTCTATTGATGCCGCCCTGACTTACGCGGCGGAGGATGCGGAAATAACGCTGCGCCTGCATAAAATTTTGAAGCCGCGCCTTGCTTCGGAAAAAATGCTCAGCGTTTATGAAACCATTGAGCGTCCGTTAATCCCTGTCATTGCGCAGATGGAGCTGGACGGGATTAAGGTTGACCCCACTGTTCTACATGCCATGAGTCAAGATTTCGGCAAGCAGTTAGTTATTCTGGAAGAAGATATTTATAAGCTGTCAGATCGTCCCTTTAATATTGCATCCCCCAAACAAGTGGGTGAAGTCCTGTTCGATGAAATGGGGCTGCAAGGGGGGAAGAAAACCAAGACAGGGGCGTATTCCACCTCCGTTGATGTGCTGGACAAGCTCAGCCTTGAGGGGCATGAAATCGTTACTAAAATTCTGGAATATCGCGGGCTGGCAAAGTTAAAATCCACTTATACGGACGCGCTGCAAGAGGAGATAAACCCTGAAACGGGGCGTGTACATACCTCTTATAATATGGTGGGGACAAGCACGGGGCGGCTTTCTTCCTCTAATCCGAATTTGCAGAACATCCCGATCCGCACCGAAGAAGGCCGCAAAATCCGTGAGGCTTTCATTGCCAAAGAAGGGCATAGCCTGATCTCGGTTGATTACAGCCAAGTGGAGTTGCGCCTTGCCGCAGAGATGGCCGATGTTGCCGCGCTTAAGCAAGCCTTTAAAGATGGTGTCGATATTCACGCGCTGACGGCCTCGCGTGTGTTTGATGTGCCCCTCGATGAGGTAACGCCTGAAATTCGCCGCCAAGCCAAGGCGGTTAACTTTGGTATTATCTATGGCATATCAGGTTTTGGGCTGGCGAAGCAGCTTGGCTGCCCTGTCGGGGAGGCGAGTAGTTTCATTAAACGTTACCTTGCGCGCTTTCATGAAATTGAGAGTTATATGGAGGCCACGAAGGAAGAGGCCAAGCGCGATGGCTATGTGACAACGCTTTATGGGCGTAAATGCTTTATTCCCGGTATTCAGGATAAGAACCAAATGCGGGTGCGCGGCGCAGAGCGGCAAGCGGTGAATGCACCGTTGCAAGGAACGGCTGCCGATATCATGAAGATTGTTATGGCGCGTATACCTAAAAGGTTAGAGATGGAAAAACTATCTGCAAAAATGCTTCTGCAAGTCCATGATGAGCTTATTTTCGAAGTTCCGGACGCTGAAATTGATAAAACATTGACTATTGTTAAGGAAATAATGGGAAATGCGTTTAAAATCAATGGTGTGGAGATTTCTGTGCCGCTGGATGCGGAAGGTGGTCAGGGTTCGAATTGGGCTGTAGCGCATTAAAATATCCTCATAATTGCAACTAAAATACCATTAATATGCACTTTTATACAAAAAACATGTATTTTTAGTTGACACTAGTTTACATATCACGCTATATAGTTGTCATAACTTAGTTGGTTGTCCTCCCCCACACACATGGGCAATCTCTTAAGTTATAGAATAACGAAGGTTTGATACCCCACACACATATCAGATCTTCTACAGTTCCCCACACACGGAAAGTTAGGCCGTCCTTTGTTTACAAAGGGCGGTCTCGCTGTGTGTGCTCTATATAATTTATGGTTTTTGCAGAACGAGTGTTGACCACTCGCCGATATCATATTGTTTCTTAAGGGTTAATCCTTCGCCCTCATAGGCAGAAGCAACAAGATGTGCTTGTTCAGCCAACATACCGGATAAGACACAATAGCCATTATCATCCAGAACCCGCACTAAATCAGGTGCCATTTCAATCACGGGTGCGGCGAGGATATTGGCCAGAATTAATTCATAGGGCTTTTGTTTATCAACGCTGGGCGTATTAAAGCCATCACCGCAATCGCAGGTCATGGCAGATTTACTCAAAGCGACTCCGTTCATTTCTGCATGGCGCGCGGCAACACGCACACTTTCCGCGTCATTATCAACGGCAAGTATCGGACTTTTCCAAAGCTTCCATGCGGCAATTGCTAAAATGCCGGAGCCTGTTCCCATATCTAAAATATTCCATGGGCATGCGCCTTTGCCCTTAAGATCAAGCATTGCTTGTAGGCACCCTTTGGTGGTTTCGTGCTCGCCCGAGCCAAATGCGGTGGCGGCGTCCACTTGCAGAGCCATCTGTTCTTGCGGGATATCACCTTTGTAATGACTGCCATAGATAAAGAACGGGCCAATCGAAAAGGGCGGGAATTCCTGATAGGTTTTCTCCAGCCAGTTAATATCGGGCGTTTTTTCTATCTCTATATGTTGGGCGGAGATATCGACATTTTGTATATTATGGGCAGCAGCCTGCAAGGAAAGGCGGGAAATCAGTTCCTCAATCTCGGGCTTGTCGTCCATAATCCATTCTAATATCCATGGATTATTATGTTTCCGATCCTTACGTGCGGCGGCGCTGGATAAGGCAATGTGAACAAATGCTTCGGCCAGACAATAAGCGGTTTCATCTGGCAGTGCATTTTGAATGTGGAAACGAATTGTGTACAAGGGGTAATGGAGCCTAATAGGTTGAAAAAACAGAAGGGGCGTATATCCGCCCCCTCTTAAATTACTATGTGATGTTAATCTTCATCTTTATCAAGCAAAGTTTCATCCGCTTCCGGATCATCATCAACATCGACGCTAACATCAGGGATATCATCTAATGTATCTTCGCCAAGCTCTGTTTTATCATCATCGTCATTATTCGAGGTTGATTTTTCTGCGTCTTCCAGACTAACAACTTCTACTTCCGGATCTTCTTCTTGGATTTCGCCTTCTTCTTTCGGTGCAGGTGCTTCCTTAACCGCTTCAACGGCGGCAACACGTCCACGGCGCGCTTTTGTTTTGACCTCGCCTGTGAATTCTGTATCACAAGAAGGGCACATGATTGGGCGGTTATTCATGTCGTAAAAACGTCCACCACAACTTGTGCAAATTCTTTTGAGTCCCATAGGGTTTAATGCTGTGCTCACTTTTATTGTTCTCCTTAGCAAGGTTATTTTCTTCTCAAGTGCCTTATTTTTAGGCCGCTGTCAATGTAAATAGATCGATAATCTTCTTATAGTATAATGACAGCTCTGGAAAGAGTATAGACCCAAAGCGCGGATCAATGTACGATAGTTTTGTGGGTCTCACGAAATACATCATTGAAAAGGTATTATTATGCAAAAATCGGTCGTTATTTGTGGTTTTAAACGCTCTCCTATGCATTTTGCAAATAAAGGTGATTTGGCAAAGGTTCGCCCTGATGATATGGCGGCAGAGGTTGTAAAATCATTGGTTGCTGCCACTGGTGTTAAAGTTGATGATATCGAAGATTTGCTGATGGGTTGCGCGTTTCCGGAGGCCGAGCAGGGCTTTAATATAGCCAAGCTTGTCGCAGGGCATGCAGGCCTACCTGATAGTGTTGCAGGCGCGACATTGAACCGTTTTTGTGGCTCTTCCATGACGACCATACATATGGCGGCAGGCATGATTCAAATGAACGCGGGCGAGGTGTTTATCGCCGCCGGTGTTGAGAGCATGAGCCGCATTCCAATGGGTGGATTTAACCCGATGCCTAATCCTGCAATCTTCGATTCAGCGCCGGAAGCCTACATAGGTATGGGCGAAACCGCAGAAAATTTGGCGAAGAAATATAAGATTGATCGGAAGAGCCAAGATGAATTTGCTGTTGCTTCTCATCATAAAGCTGCGGCTGCGGCGAAAGATGGAAAATTCGATGATGAGATTGTGCCGATCGGAGATGTTACCGTAGACGGAACAATTCGCCCCGATAGTTCAACTGAAAAACTTGCAACCTTAAAGCCCGCTTTCTTAAGTGACGGTAGCGTGACGGCGGCAACATCATCACCACTGACCGATGGTTCGGCGGCGGTTCTTGTGTGCTTGGAAGACTATGCAGATAAGCATAAGCTTGAAAAACTAGCGCGGATAAAATCCGTTGCGGTGGCTGGTTGCGCTGCAGAAATTATGGGCATCGGCCCTGTGCCTGCGACTAGCAAAGCATTAGCGCGCGCAGGTCTGACGATGGATGATATTGATATTATAGAGCTGAACGAAGCTTTCGCTGCGCAAGGTCTGTCTGTTATTCAAGAGCTGGGTATGGATATTGCCAAAGTTAATCTGGATGGCGGCGCGATTGCGCTGGGTCATCCGCTTGGCGCGTCGGGCGCACGTATTACGGGTAAAGCGGCTAGTTTATTAAAGCGCGAAGGTAAAAAATACGCTCTGGCCACAATGTGTATCGGCGGCGGTCAAGGCGTTGCGACTATATTGGAGGCGATTTGATGACCACAATAAATAAAGTTGCAGTTATCGGCGCAGGCGTAATGGGCAGCGGGATCGCAGCGCAGGTTGCGAATGCGGGCTTGCCTGTTGTGTTGCTGGATATTGTGCCGCCAAAGCTGGATGATTTTGGTGGTAATCGCAATGCATTTGCCGAGGGTGCGGTGGCAAAGATGCTAAAAACCGAGCCTGCTTCCTTTATGCGCAAGAGCAATGCGAAGCTGATTACATGCGGGAATCTGGAAGATGATCTGGATAAGCTGGCCGATGTGGATTGGATTATCGAGGTTGTCGTTGAAAATCTTGAAATCAAGCATAAGACTTACGAAATTCTGCAAAAGCATCGCAAAAAGGGTTCTATCATATCGAGTAATACCTCGACCATTCCGTTGCATAAACTCGCCGAAGGGCAGCCCGCCGCATTTAAAAAAGATTTCATGATCACCCATTTTTTCAATCCGCCGCGCTATATGCGTTTGCTGGAGCTGGTCGTGGGCAAAGATACGCGCAAAGATGCTATTGAGACTGTGCGCGCCTTTTGTGATGAGCGTTTGGGCAAAGGCGTTGTTGCCTGTCATGATCGTCCGGGTTTTATCGCCAATCGGTTGGGGGTTTACTGGCTGACCGTTGGTGTGAACGAAGCCATCAAGCAAGGGATTTCCATCGAAACCGCCGATGCGGTGATGAGCAAGCCTTGCGGTATTCCTAAAACCGGTGTGTTTGCGCTGATCGACTTGGTTGGTATTGATTTGATGCCCAAGCTCTCGGAGAGTTTGCTGACGAACTTGCCGAAAGATGATGCTTATCGCGATGTGTTTATTGACCATAAATTTATCCATGAGATGATCGATGCTGGCTATACAGGCCGTAAAGGTAAGGGCGGATTTTATCGTCTGAACCCTGATGCCCCCAAAGGCACGCGGGAGAAACAAGCACTTCCCCTCGGCACGGCTAAATTCGATGAAGGCAGCTACGCCAAAGCATCTAAACCGAAATTAAAGAGCATTGATGCAGGGCGCAAAGGTTTAAAGGCCGTTGTCACGACAGATGACGCAGGCGGAAAATATGCTTGGGAAGTGCTGAAACAAACATTATTTTATGCGGCGGAGCTTGTCGGTGAGATTGCCGATACTGTCCATGATATCGATGAAGGTATGAAGCTCGGCTATAATTGGAAGGCAGGGCCGTTCGAGATGATTGACGCGCTGGGCCCGAAGTGGTTTGCGGAGAAACTCTTGGAAGCCAATATCGGTGTGCCGGATATTCTGGAGCAGGTCGGTGATGGCACTTTCTATCGCATTGAAAATGGTAAACAGCAATATTTCGGTTTGGACGGGAAATATCATGACGTGGTGCGCCCTGACGGTGTGCTGTTGTTGCGCGATGTTAAGCTAACCAGTGAGCCTATTATCAAGAACGGTTCGGCGAATGTCTGGGATATTGGTGACGGTGTTTTGTGCTTCGAAAAAACCTCCAAAATGAACACATTTGATGAGGGCACTTTTGATCTGTTGGAGGAAACCAATAAACTGATTTCCAAGTCCGATGATTATAAAGCTTTGGTGATTTATAACGAGGCTACACATTTCTCTGCTGGGGCGAATCTAGGGCTGGCGCTTTTCATGATTAATATCGCGATGTGGCCGCAGGTGGAGAATTTTATTACCCGTGGGCAAAAAACCTTCATGGATCTTAAATTTGCACCATTTCCTATGGTCAGCGCGCCAAGCGGCATGGCTCTTGGTGGTGGTTGCGAGATTTTATTGGCGGCGGACGCGGTACAAGCACATGCAGAAACCTATACAGGGCTTGTGGAAGTTGGTGTTGGCTTGTTGCCTGGTTGGGGCGGCTGTAAGGAAATGATTCTACGCTTTCAGGAACGGGAGCGCGCAAAATTTGCGGCGGATATGGGCAAAATCGGTAAAGAGAATATCTGGTTCTCGCCTGATACAACGCCCGTTGGCGCAGTGCGCAAAGCCTTTGAAGTGATTGGCATGGCGAGTGTGTCTAAATCGGCGTTCGAAGCCGTGGATATCGGTTATTTCCGTGAAACAGACGGGATCAGTATGAACCGTGATCGTTTGCTCTATGATGCCAAAAAACGCGCTTTAGAGCTTGCGGAGGGATATACCCCGCCGGAAAAACGCGAAGATATTCGTCTTGGCGGCGCGGGCGCGAAAATGGCGCTTAAGCTGGCCGTGTCGGATCTACGCAAATCAGGCAAAGCAACGCCGTATGATGTGGTGGTGTCCGAACATGTTGCAACGGTTCTATCCGGCGGCGATACCGATTATACTGAAACATTGAGTGAGGATGATCTCATCAAGCTGGAGCTTCAGGAATTTATGAAGCTGCTGCGCCATGATGGAACGTTGGATCGCATTGAACATATGCTAACCACTGGCAAACCACTTAGAAATTAGAAAGCCGTTATGAAACGGAATTTGAACGTATCAAAGACATTTAATGTGAGCACGGATCAGGCTTTTGATTCTGTGGCAAAGGCGTTTCCGAGCCTACTCTCTTTGTTTGAGGGGGTAAGCACGTCTGTGATGTATCATGGTGAAGAGTTGCACCAACCGGGGCAAATTGGCGTGATTGGTCGCGCACGTAGCGGGAAGAGTAATTTCTTGAATATGGCGATTAATGCGCATATGTCAGGTAGGGATGCGCAGGAAAATGAAATAAAATTGCCGCGCTCTGCAAAAGATACCGGTGAAGTTCAAGTGTTAAAACGTTGGGTTTCGGATGAGTGTGAAATTCGAATACAAGATGAAAAAGCAATAAGCCATCTGTTAAATAATAATGATGCGGATTGCCCCGTTGCGCATGCAGATCTTTTGCTGCCTGACTTTGACCGTCCCGGCATTCGCATTATGGAGCATCCGAATGAAAAGGAAGAGTTTTGTGACATGCTATTGGAATTTTACTACGATGATGATGGACAACGGTTTTTAGAGATCAAGACAACGGATGATGTTGCCAATAGTGATGCGTATCAAAAAGAGTTTATGCCATCTGTTGAGTGTTTGGAAAGTTAAGAAGGATAAAAATATGCCTGTATATACGCCCCCTTTGAATGATATTCGTTTCATTTTACATGATGTTTTGAAAGCAGAGAGCCTGTCTGAATTATACGAAGATTTCTCTATGGAACTCGCCGATCAGATTTTGGAAGAGGGCGGGAAGTTGTGCGAGGAAGTGTTCTTCCCCTTGAACCAAAGCGGTGATGGTGAAGGATGTGTGCTGGAAAACGATAAAGTCACCACGCCAAAGGGCTTTAAAGAAGCTTATGATACCTTTGCGGAAAATGGCTGGTGCGGCTTGGCCTCTGACCCTAATTATGGTGGCATGGGCATGCCAATGCTGATTAATACGGCGATGAAGGAAATGCTGTGTTCGTCTAACATGTCACTGTCGATGTATCCGGGGTTATCTTATGGTGCGTATGAGGCGTTGCATAAATTCGGAACCGATGAGCTAAAGGATTTATACCTCCCCAAATTGGTAGAAGGTGTTTGGTCTGGAACGATGTGCCTGACTGAGCCGCACTGCGGAACGGACTTAGGCCTGATTAAAACCAAAGCTATTCCTGATGATAGCGGTGCCTATAAAATCACAGGAACCAAGATTTTCATTTCTGCGGGTGAGCATGACTTAACCGAAAATATTATCCATCTTGTTTTGGCGAAATTGCCTGATGCACCGGATGGTGTGCGTGGCATTTCTTTGTTTATCGTGCCGAAGTTCATTCCGAAGGATGATGGCAGTGTTGGTGATCGTAATGCGGTGTCTTGCGGCTCTTTGGAGCATAAGATGGGCATCAAGGCGAATTCAACTTGTGTGATGAATTTTGATGATGCCACAGGTTGGCTGGTAGGTGCGCCGCATAAGGGCTTGCGCGCAATGTTTGCAATGATGAATGATGCGCGTCTTGGTGTGGCGATGCAGGGGCTTGGGATTGCCGAAGTGGCTTATCAAAACGGCGCTGCTTATGCGAAAGAACGCCTGCAAATGCGCAGTCTCACAGGCGTGAAAGAACCTGATAAGCCCGCCGACCCGATCATTGTGCATCCTGATGTTCGTCGGATGTTGATGATGTCTAAGGCGATTACCGAAGGCGGTCGGGCACTGTCTTATTGGGTAGGGATGGAGCTTGATATTTCCCTGAAACATGCGGATGAAAAAGAACGTCAACGCGCCGATGATTTGGTTGCGTTATTAACCCCGATTTTAAAGGCTTATCAAACCGATATGGGTTCAGAGGTCGCTAATATGGCGGTGCAGATTTATGGCGGTCATGGCTATATCTGGGAAAGCGGCGTAGAGCAGTATGTTCGTGATGCGCGCATCGCCCAGATTTATGAGGGCGCGAACGGTGTGCAGGCGCTTGATCTTGTCGGGCGGAAAATGCCGCAGAATTTTGGTCGCCTATTGCGTCGATTCTTCCACCCTGTTCAAGAATTTATTGAGCAGCACCAAGGCAATGCCGAAATGCAGGAGTTTATATTCCCGCTGGCTAAATCCTTTATGAAGTTACAGCAATCCACCGCGATGGTCGCACAAAAAGGCCTTAAAAATCCTGATGAAGCAGGTGCAGCTTCCGTTGATTATTTGCGTCATTTTGCTTTGGTTGCGATGGCATTCATGTGGTGCCGTATGGTTTTGGTGGCGCAGGATAAGCTGGCCAAGGGTGAGGGTGATAAAGCGTTCTATGAAAGCAAAATACAAACCGCGCAGTTTTTTATGGCCAGAATGCTGCCCGAGGCAGATGCACGCTTTAAAATGGTACTTGCCGGCGCAGATACTTTGATGGCACCAGCGGTAGAGTCACTCTAGAGTATTTTAAGAAAATCTACCTATCTCTTTTGTTTCCGTTATTGGAAATACATGTTAATGGTGGGCGATAACGTATCATTAAATTTGCAATTTTTCGGGATTCTTGGCAAAATTGTATCGAATATGAAAGAACAGGTATAAATGTCTGAAAAATACACGTCAAAATCCTTCTTCTTACTTGAAAAAGAATACGAAAAATTGACGACTCAGCCTGAAAAAACATCAGAGAGTTTCAATAGAATTAGTGAGCTTGAGAATGAGCTTCTGTCTTGTACAAAATACCTAGCGGAAAATGAACAACATCCGGAGGCAATTTATTGGCTCTGCGGACAACGGGTTCACGGGACATGCCAAACCGGCATCACAACACAGCAATTTGAACGTTATCTTAATCAGGCCTCGGAGCAGGGTCATACGGCAGCAATGCGTTTGTTAGGGCGTTATTATTACGGCTGGGAGCGTGTGCTTTCGGTGCGTCAAATTCGCAAAGGCAAAGCGTTAGAGCTGTTTGAGAAGGCGTCAGGTGCAGGTGACAGACAGGGGCGCTATGATTTGGCGTGTGCGTTGTGTGAGAGTCAGGACGAAGCTAAAGTAGCGCGCGCGGATGCTATATTGAAAGATTTGATGAGCGAGGTCGTATTGCCTTCGTTCTATGCCTATTATTACTATTTTTTCTGGACAGAGGGCGGCTTATATCATGGGGATGAGCAAGGCGGCTTTGATGTGTTGCAACGCGCCGTGGCGTGCTTGGATGATGTTTGTGTGTATTCGGATGTCTTCCATGAAAGTGCGATTTATTACTATATCGGGCTTTGTTATTATGAGGGCGCAGGCTGTACACAAGATACGGCGCAGGCAATTGATTATATGCGCCTCAGTGTGAAGAGTGATGAATATGGCGATGCATATTTCTGGCTGAAGAATAAAGGGGTGGATATTGCATCCAAAAAAGATAAGCCTGACACCATGCCTGATATTTTCAAAAAGAGTGATGCTGCATCTGAGGGCGGCGATGATTGGGAACCACTTGATACTGATTTCCAAACGAAACTGGATAAGCCATTAAGCTTCATTGATATCAAAAAAGGTAAAAAACAGGAAAAAGAGCAGCGTAAACAAAAGGAAAATGCTGCACGTTTTACTAAAGAAGATCTTGAGCGTGTTTTACAACCATTTGAAGAGATGATCGGTTTGGATACGATTAGGGAGCAGGTCGTTGGCTTGTTCTATACCGTGATGGCGGATGATTTACGCCGCCGCAAAGGGGTTGAGTCCAGTCATAAGCCTATGCTGCATATGGCCTTCACCGGAAATCCTGGGACGGGAAAAACAACGGTTGCTCGTTTGCTTGGTAAGGTGTTCAAAGAATTAGGCCATTTAAAGCGTGGCCATGTTGTGGAGGTTGACCGTTCTAAAATGGTGGGGGCTTATATCGGCCATTCCGAGGCGATCACAACCGAGCTGTTCGAAAAAGCAAAAGACGGCGTTTTGTTTATTGATGAGGCCTATGATTTGGAAAAAGGATATTCTCCCAATGATTTTGGCGGAGAAGTCATGGCGATGCTGGTGAAGAAAATGGAAGATGATCGTAGCAATATGATTGTTATCATGGCCGGATATCGTGAAGAGATGTCGTGGATGCTGGATGCGAATGTGGGCTTGCGCTCGCGTCTCGGTATGATTATCGATTTTCCTGATTATACGGATGAAGAAAAACAACGTATATTTGAAAAATATGCTGCGGATTATTCTTTTAAATTGCGTAAGGATGCGAAAGAAAAATTACTGTCTGTCTTTAAGAATATGGAGCCGAAAAAGAAAGATAAATTCGGGAATGGGCGCGGTGTACGCAGCTTGTTTGAACAAACGCTACGTCTTCAGGCGCGCCGTATTATAGAGCAGGACATAACCCATAAAACGCAATTACTGAGCATTATTGCTGAAGATATTCCGGGTGCGTCATTGCCGCCTTCAAAGGAACGGCTTTTAAAGCATAAAATTGTGCGTATTAAATAACACGATTGAAAAGAGCATAAAAAAAGGCCGGAGGGAACCGGCCTTAATTTACGCAGAAAAAGTAGAGAAATATACTCAGTAACTCAAGTGTCAACGCAGCATTTAAGCAGTGTATTGAAAAAGTATATCTGTACGCAGTAAATCTTTACTCAAGTGAAAACAGTAAGGTACTCAGTCAAAAATACTCTAACTCTATTGAGCGTTTAGTTGTTTTTCCAGCAATCTTATGCGCTCTTCATATTGGCGTTGCTGTCTGTAGAAATCTGACTTTGCCGTATCAAGTTCATTTTCCAATGAAGCAAGGCTGGCAAGTTGTTGTTGATTGGTTAGCTCAGGGTCAAACAGCATATTTTCAAGTTCTGTTTTTTCCTGCTGGCATTGTGCTTTTTGTGTTTGAATCTGGCGACCCATACGCATGATCTGACGCTCTGATTCATTGAACTTCATTGTTGCGCGTTCAAGATTCCAGTTCTCTGACGATACAGATAGTCGCTCGTCTTGTGCATCGTGCAATGTGCTTTTCAACTCTTCATCAAGAAGCTTGTTCTTCTGCAAAAGAGAGCCTATACGCTGTTCTAAATCCGATATTTTGTTGCGCATATCCACAGAAGCAGACTTTTGTGTGCCGCTTGCCGGTTCAATGGCCGCAAAAAATTGTGCAGCATCATCGCCGGGGGCGGGTGTCATCGCGCTGGCAACGGTAATAGAGGGTTGTTCTTGTTGTGCAGCCTTTGTCAGGTCCACGGATATCGGTTTTAATTTATTGATGTGATAGACAGGCTTTGGTGACTTTGCTTTTTGTATTGTTGTAGTCGTTGTCTTAAGCGGGGCTTCTGCCGCAGAGAGTAGCATGCTGGATGTATCTTCTGTATGCGCAAGGGCTTCCGGCTCTATAGAAGGTTTGTATTTTTCGCTTTCTTCTTTGAGCTGCCTGGCAAGCTCCTCGGTATAGCGTGGCTTATTTGATGGTTGCGGGCGTAACTTATGCGCGGGCATCTCTGTAATTTTTGCGCCGGCTTGTTGCGCAGCATTATTGCTTGAACTGTCAGAAGACAGACTCAATATTGGTGGCGGCGGCGCGATATTGCCGGAGATATTCTTTTTTGGCGGTGAAAATAACGGAATTAGCGTTTCTTCCATTTGTGTTGCGGCCATCGCTGCCGGAGGTGTAATGCAGTCCATATATTCCGGCAGAGTTGCTTCCAGCCCGGTCATATATAGTCTGAATTGTGTGTCTCTGATTTGCACATCTAAAACGCTGGTTGTGCGCAGAGCTTCTGCGAATTCACTATTATGGCGAAGGTCGCTGACAAGCAGGCTTTTCTTGAAGGCTTTTGTTGGAATTATTTTTTCTATTATCCCCGGGACGCTATATTTAACTTCGTATCTTTGGTTGGTGACAAAGCTGTCTTGTCTGAAATCAATGTTAAGGTTGGTGAACCCTTTTGATGTTCCGGCTAATTGGATGATATATCCGTTATTCAATTGATTGCTGAGTGCACAAGTTTGTAGCGTATCTTGAGCCGCGCCGTTATTAATGCGCTCAACTGTCCATTTATCTTTAGGGTAGAAATATAGTTCAGGGTCGTTGGCCATGACGCCGACACTAATCAAAGACGTCGTTGCCAGACAAGCAGCGAGTAGAGATGTTGCTAACAATTTATGTGTCATCGCGGAGACCTTAGAACTTTAGAGACTGATAGGATTTGAAAAGGTTGGACAGAACTTGCCCGAGGGAAGTGATTCGAAACTTATAGCTACATGATTACAGCTTTTGAAAATAACAAAAAGAAATTTTATCATTTTACCCACTTATTTTTGGGGAAAAAGTCTGTATAGTACGCGCATGACATTTGAAAACATCGAAAAAACCATCCGTGAAAAGCTATCTTATGCCCCTCAACTTGGGGCGAAAATTAAACTTGATTTTGGTGATGATGGCCTCATTTTGATAGACGGAACACAAAACCCTGCTGTGATGAGTAATGATGACGATGATGCGGATACAACATTTGTATGTTCGCTTGATTTGTTCAATAAAATCATCGATGGAACGCAAGATCCAACCATGGCTTTCATGACCGGAAAACTTAAAATACAGGGTTCCATGGGTTATGCGATGAAAATATCAGCCCTTCTTGAAGACTAGAGTAGTCTTGCCTTACAGCCCTATAAGTGCTTCTTCTTTATATCTTTTATGATGTCTGCAACTGTATCTTTTGATGGATACATAGAGATTAGATTATTATCCCAATCCATCAGATACATAAAGGACGAGTGATCAACCATATATTCATCCATCATGTCGTTTTCGACTTTCGATGCATACACTTTAAAGGCATTTTTCACGGCATCTATTTGTTCATTAGATCCTGTTAGTCCAACAAGGCTGGGGTGGAATTGTGCAACATAATTTTTCATTGTTTCAACGTCATCACGTTCAGGATCTACGGTAATGAAAATCGGTATAATGGTTTTGGCGTAATTTTCGCCTAATTCTTCCATAATGCGCGTTATTTTTTGCAATTCTGTCGGGCAAACGGCGGGGCAATAGGTAAAACCGAAGAAAATAAGCTTATGTGTATCGGCATATGTGTCGTTTGTAACCTCTTGTCCATTATGGTCAACCAAGGTGAATGCACCGCCAATATCTGGCGTGCCGGCGGTTGTATTATTGGGTGTTGATGTCGGTTTTTTAAGAATAGTTGCCGCTACTGCTGTGTTTTGATCATCAGGGGAGAGTGGAATAATGCCGGAATCCAGATCTCTTCGTGCTTTGAAAAGCCCGATGCTTGATCCGATACCAAATCCGATTATGAGTAATATGAACCATCTGAATATACGTTTTTTCATGGCTTGTGCTTTCCTTTTATAAAACCTGATAACAGGGTTATAATTCTTATCTGCTCACTTGACAATTCCTTTCATTAAAGCAAAGCTGCGAACATATAAAATATAACCTTAGGGGTGCTTTTACTATTTACGGTTTAACGACCGCCTCGCGCTTGCTCGGTACAATTTTAAAAATTATATTATTTTTTAAATTCACCGGATAAAAGCATAAATATTAAAAGCTGAGAATATACCCTAGAACCTGTTGATTAGGATCAACGTAGGGAAAGGACGCCGTAAAATGCCACATATTATTGTTGAATATTCAAAGAACCTTGGGGATATCATAAATATTTCCAAACTGGTTTATGATTTGCACGAAGAGCTTGCCGCGCAGGGCATTGATAAAGAGCGTATAAAAACACGCGCACTTGCTTGTAATTATGTATCTGTAGGAGAACGCGATTCTCGCGGACACATGTTGCATCTGACACTCCTGTTACTTGAAGGGCGCGACAACGCGACAAAAAAGAAATATGGCGATGCGCTGCATAACATGATGAAGGATTGTGTCGGGGACGTGGTGAAGCATTGCTCTATCACGCTTGAAATCCGCGATATGGCTAAAGATACGTATTACATGTAGGGAGTAGTCTATTATGACACCAAAAGATCAACCAAACACACAAGAAGCGGGCACATGCCCATCCACAACACACGTAACGACAGGCTCGCTGCCCGCCAGTAAAAAGGTTTATGTCGGCGATTTGAAAGTGCCGATGCGTGAGATTTCTCTTAGTAATGGCGAGAGCCTGACCGTTTATGACACATCCGGTCCATACACAGACGATAATGCAAAGCTGGATATTATGCGCGGGTTGCCTAAAGCACGCCTTGATTGGGTAATGGAGCGCGGCGACGTTGAATATGTTGATGGACGCACTGTGAAGCCGATTGATAATGGCTATAAAAGTGAAGAAGCGCTTCAAAATCGCAAAATCACGCATGAAAAATTCCCTGCCAGTCCTGCAAAACCGCTCCGCGCGAAGGCAGGACAAAATGTGTCGCAAATGCATTATGCGCGTAAAGGTATCATCACAGCTGAAATGGAATACATTGCTATACGTGAAAATCAACGCCGCACCGAGGCGCATAGCTATTCCAAACACGGAGAGAATTTCGGCGCGAATATGCCGCCCCTGATCACGCCGGAATTTGTGCGTAAAGAGGTCGCCGAAGGCCGTGCGATTATCCCTGCCAACATTAATCACCCCGAAGTTGAGCCAATGATTATCGGGCGTAACTTTCTTGTGAAAATCAATGCCAATATCGGTAACTCTGCCGTGACCAGTTCTATCGGAGAAGAGGTGGATAAACTCGTTTGGGCGATCCGTTGGGGCGCAGATAACGTGATGGATTTATCGACAGGTAAAGATATTCATGACACTCGCGAATGGATTATCCGCAATTCACCCGTGCCGATTGGTACAGTGCCAATCTATCAAGCCCTTGAAAAAGTCGGCGGCGTTGCTGAAGATCTATCATGGGAAGTCTTCCGCGATACGTTGATTGAACAGGCCGAACAAGGCGTTGATTACTTCACCATTCATGCAGGTGTGCGTTTGCCGTATATCCGCCTCACCAATGATCGGATCACGGGCATCGTCTCACGCGGTGGATCGATCATGGCGAAATGGATGATGACCCATCACCGTGAAAGCTTCCTCTACACCCATTTTGAGGAAACCTGCGAAATCATGAAAGCCTACGACGTTAGCTTCTCCCTCGGAGATGGTCTACGCCCCGGCTCAATCGCTGATGCCAATGACGAAGCCCAATTTGCGGAGCTGGAAACCCTTGGCGAGCTAACAAAAATCGCATGGAAACATGATGTTCAAACCATGATCGAAGGCCCCGGCCACGTGCCAATGCACTTGATTAAAGTGAACATGGAAAAGCAGCTGGAGGAATGCCACGAAGCACCTTTCTATACGCTTGGCCCGCTCACCACGGATATTGCACCGGGATATGACCATATCACCAGTGGTATCGGCGCGGCGATGATCGGCTGGTTCGGTTGTGCGATGCTGTGTTATGTGACGCCGAAGGAACATCTTGGTCTCCCTAATCGTGATGACGTGAAAACAGGTGTGATAACCTACGGTATTGCGGCGCATGCGGCGGATCTGGCCAAGGGCCACCCAGGCGCGCAATTCCGTGATGACGCGTTAAGCCTTGCCCGTTTTGAGTTCCGTTGGGACGACCAATTCAATATCGGTTTAGACCCTGATACGGCGCGTGCCTTCCATGATGAAACTTTGCCTGCTGAAGGCGCGAAACATGCCAGCTTTTGCTCCATGTGTGGGCCGAAATTCTGCAGCATGAAAATCACGCAAGACGTCCGTGATTACGTCGCTGCAAACCCAGAACCAACAGACGAAGAAAAAGAGGCTGCCGCCTAGGAGCTAAGGAGAAATACGATGAAAACACTATCTTGTGATATGTGCGATACAACGTTTGACGCGGAAACTTTTGAAGCATGGTTTGATAAAATGCTGATTCATTATATGGCTGACCATGCTGACATTGTCGAGGCTGGTAAAGATAAGACAAAAGAAGATGGTGAAAAGTGGATGGCTGAATCCAAAGCCCGCTTTGATGCCGCGTAAATAATAAATCTAAAAAGGAAAAACCGATGAAAACACTATCTTGTGATATGTGCGATACAACGTTTGACGCGGAAACTTTTGAAGCATGGTTTAAGCAGATGATGCCGCATTACATGGCTGATCATGCTGATGTAATGGAAGCCAGCAAGAATAAAACCAAGGAAGACGGCGAAAAATGGATGGCTGAGGCCAAAAAACGTTTTGAGGATGCATAAATGACAAAAATAAATGATGATATTGATACGATGATTTTATCTGCCGCCAGTGGGGAGTGGCAGAAGACCGCGCTGGTCATATCAAAAGTGTTTGATGACCCCGCCTTTGATAAAGACGTATTAAGCGGCCAAAACGTTGCTGAGCGTATCTACGCCCTCGTCGAAGCCAAAAAACTAACCTCCACCGGAAACATCCGCCGCTGGCGCGATAGTAATGTGCGGTTGGTTGGGTGAATGGTGTTCGTGCCCCGCACTGTCCAACAAATCTGACAACTTAACATCCAAGGCCTTACATAATTTCATGCATGTTATGATGCTGGGTGTACTCTTGCGTGATTCGATATAACTGATTGCAGTGCGGCTGAGGCCTGAAAGTTCCGTGAGTTTTTCATGTGAAATCCCTTTTTCTTTGCGGGTTTTCACTAACTCTTTAACAATCTCGTCTAATGCTTTTTCAAACTCATTATTTCTCATGGGTAATAATTTTATACCCAACCAAATATTTGATCTGCACTAATATTCAAAACTTTGCACAATCCGGCAATTTCTTTATCGCGTACTGTACGTTCACCGCTTTCAATTCTTGAGATTAAATCAGGGGCGAGTTCAATTTTTTGATCTACGCTTAAGGCGGCAGATAATTGTGCTTGTGTCATACCGTTTTCAGTGCGGTATTTCTTTACCTGCTTACCGATTAAATTTCCTTTTATTTTAGGATGTGGCATGACGCACCAAATAATTGTTTACATTTGGTACTCTTACCATTTATGGTGGTTTAAGTTTTGGTACTAGTACCAATTACAATATTTAAAGAGAACCTAAGATGACAAAAATCATAGATAACTTACGGATGCTTGAATTGCATCTGTTGGAAATGGAGGATTTGGTGAAGGCGTTGGGGGTTGCTGCGGCGCGCGAGCCTGATTTATCGCCGCTTATCCTGCAACTCACCACGCAACTGAATCTATTCCAGCGCGGTTTTTATGATCTGTGGGGTGATGTATAAAAATCTGAAAAAATAACGGCCTAAACCTGCGTTAAATCTCTTTTACTCAAAAAGTTCCCTTTGATTGAATGTGCGATAAATATTGAACGTTATATTTGTGCTGCACCATCATATAGTTTATACCCTTCGTAACGATAATAAATGCAGGGGTAAATAAAATGTTGAATAGAATTTTTAAACGTATTGCGGCTGGCGCGTCTTTAAATGCCTTCTCTGAAAATGTTATCACGCAAAATGGAGATATGCGTTTTGAATCTACAAAATCAGAAGATGGAAGATTAACAGCCAAACAGTTTATGGATGGTGTTAAGGCGGTTTCAGAATCGGAAGATACTTATAAGGTTTTCGATGTGTATGCCGCAGATGAAGATCGGGTAAAGAATCCTTCAAATTCGGTAGTGAATGAGTTTGGTGTTTTCTTGCGTGAAATAGGCGATCTTGTTCCGGAAGATGCCGTTATTGAGTATGCAGAGCATATAGTGACAAACTCATCGATGAAGATATTAGCGGAAAAATATCCAAATGAGATTATGAAGCAATTATATACTATGGCTAAATATCGCTGTCCTGATGGGCAGGGGATGCAGTTATTGGCGACGCTTGAAAATGCAGAGAATGAGAATTTTTTCCCTTACATTACAGCACGGGGAGAGGGCACACATGTTGCGTCTTTCTTTAGTAGTGTGAGAAACGGAGTGGACGATGATGCAGCAATTGCCAGACTTCGGGTTTCTCCATCTTTTCAGGCAGCACAAGGCAATCGTGTCTTTTTAGATTATTTGATGGAAATAGATCCGGTGCTATCAAAGGCTATAGATTCAAATTACAATCATACGGCTGAACAGAATTTGTAAGAAATAAGGTGTTTAACTCTAAACTTGCGTTAAATCCCGCTTACTTAGGAAGTTTTCTTTGATCTTGTCAATCTGGCCTAAGGACATGCCCAGCCCCAATCTGATATCGTCCAGCATGATAAGCTCGCCTTCATCCATATCGCCATCTGCAGCGAGGATTAGAAGAGAGGCAATGATAAGCTTTTCTTTCAATTCTTTATTCAGCGTTTTGGATGTGGTTTTAAGCTCGGCCTGAATATCTATGCCGTATTCTTGCATTTCGGCGGCCGTGTTGCGGATCATCTCTTCGCTTGTCTCTACCTTCAACAGGTGCTTGTATATTCTGGCAATCTCTGTGATTTCACTGTCATCCAGATGGTCATCGGCAACGGAAATTGACACCATGCACCGGATCAATGCAACGGAAAACGCACTGGAATCACCCGCATGGAGGAGGTCTTTTTTGCCAAATTCTCCGCCGGCCAGACTGAAAAACCCAAGTATCATCAGGATAAAACCACCTGCTGCCATAAACGACCCTAATATAGTGGCCACCGGACTGGTTGTAAGTTGGAACGTATAGCTGGCAATTGTGAGGATCCCCAAAATCATTATGGCTGTGCCAATTCCAAGCATTTTCGTACTAAGCATGATGTATCCCCTGTTATTAAGCTGGGCTCAGTTTAACAGGGTTGTAGATTTATAGAAAGCGATTAAAGGGCGGGGCGGGGTTTGCGGCTATTTCACCGTGCCGTTGTTCTTGTTTTCATTTTGTAAAAATGACTGGATGTACTGGCTCTCATCGAAATATTCCTCCATCTCACCAAGCGCGCCTACTAGGGCGGCGCTGAGGACACTGGTTGCAAAAAGGTTTTTATTGCGGTTATCGGTCTGCATTATGAACACTCCTTAGTTGATAATGATTCTTAACTTCCTTGAGTGTAGCTGAATATGTTTGAGAGTCAATGGTAATGATAATCATTCTCAATTGATTGTGTATGGAACATGAAACGATACCTAAAAGAGATCAGGCCACTTTAACGGAGCGGCCTGATCTCTATGCATTTTACGAGGGAGCGTAATACCGCTTTATAATACGTTCAACATTTTCGCGACCAGAGGGTGGCGAACAATATCGGTTTTCTCCAAACGGCAGACGGCGATGCTCTCGATGGCGTCTAACTTATCACTAATTTGCGCAAGGCCTGATATGCCCTCCAGCAAATCCGACTGATCAGGGTCACCGGTAATCACCATTGTGGAATGCCAGCCAAGGCGCGAGAGGATCATCTTAAGTTGCCCATAAGTACAGTTCTGCGCTTCATCAATGACGATAAACGCGTTATTGAGTGTGCGTCCGCGCATGAAGCCGATGGGGGCAATTTCGATTGTGCCATCCTCCAGATATTGGCGAACCTTTTTACCGCCCAGACGATCACCAAGCGAGTCATAGAGAGGGCGCAAATACGGCGCCATTTTCTCCTGCATATCACCGGGAAGGTAGCCGAGCGATTCTCCGGCCTCCATTGCGGGGCGCGAGAGAACAATGCGCTCTATTTCACCACTTTCAAGGGCTTCGACGGCGGAGGCAATAGCCAGATATGTTTTCCCCGTGCCTGCCGGGCCAATCGCCAATGTTAGGCTGCGCGCTTTGATGGATTCTATAAGGTTTTTCTGTCCTTCTGAGCGTGGTTTTATATTTTTGACATATTTCTGATCCCTGCGTCCATCTATTTCCTGATCCAGTGGATGCCATCCGTCCTTTTTGAATGATGAAGGACGCACTATATTTTCTTTATTGTGGTGCGCATAATTTTTTGAATTCCGAGATTTTTTAGCCATAGGGGATGTTCTCCTTGGTCAGAGTGAAAAAAGGGAAAATTATCGAATAGCGGCAGGATTGCGGATGATCTATGAGACAGGTCGGATACGACAAACGTATTTAAAGGCGGTTTGCTAATCTTGTCAGATTGCAAAGTTTTAAATATCAATAGAATTGAATTTAAGACCATCACACATATAAAATATCAAAAATAAGGCCATTTTCATATTATATTTTATATTTGACCACTTATTTATGTATAGAATTTTACAAATGCCCAGAAAATAGCGTATGATAAAGATATGAAACGGATTTGGTGCGCTTGATTATGTATAAAATATTTTTTCAAACTTTATTGGTTGTAACTTGCTTAGGGGTATCTTTCTCTGCGGTTGCTGTTGAATATACGGCAAGACATTCGAAGCAGAAAAAAGAAGCTGCGCAAAAGCTTAGTAAAAGCCAATGTTCAGATAAGGATGTGCGCGCCATTAAAAAGTTTAATCGTAAGGCCAAAAATGAGATTGAAAACTGGCACGAACAGAACGAATTGAACGATAAATTCATGCGTGGTACACAAAGACTTACGAAAAGTAAAATTAAAAAAATTACTGCAAAAGAGAAAAAATTAGTAGGGAAAAATTTATTTATTTCAGATGAATATACCGCTATGAAAGCAGTTTATAAGCGGTGTAATCGAGCCTCCCCGATGATTAAGGTGTCTATGCCATATTGGATGCCTGTAAGTTTGCATGGAGCATTTGGCGCTCAGGTTGCTGCACGGTAATTCTTTCGTAAATGCTGACTTGTAGGCTAAACGTCTGATTTTCATTTCTCTTTCAATTGCTTTTTAAGAAAATTTTCTGTAGCGTGTCAGCTTCGTTTTATAAGGATGAAGCCAATGGGCGTTACGTTTGATGATGTGCTGCAAGCACGCGAAAAAATTAAAGATTCTATTGTATTAACACCAACGATTAAGGCAACGCGTTTGTCTTTGCACCTTGGTATTGATCTTTATCTGAAATTGGAAAATCTTCAACATACCAATGCGTTTAAGGCACGTGGTGCGCTGAACAAGCTGTTGACCTTAAATGAAGAGCAACGTAAGAACGGTGTAATTGCATGCAGCGCGGGTAATCATGCGCAAGGGGTTGCTTACAATGCGACGCGCCTTGGTATTCCATCCGTTATTGTTATGCCCAACGGGACGCCGTTTAATAAGATTAAGCGTACAGAGGATTTTGGCGCAAAAGTCATTATCTATGGTCAGAGCTTTGAAGAATCTGTCGGTGAAACTCTAAAGCTTGCAGAAGAGCAAAACCTAACCTTTATTCACCCATTCGATGATGAAGCCGTGGTCGCAGGGCAAGGCACTGTCGGACTTGAAATGATGGAACAAGTGCCGGACTTGGACGTGATTGTTGTGCCTATTGGCGGCGGCGGTTTAATCTCTGGTGTGGCGACGGCTGTTAAAGGTATAAATCCGAATATTGAGGTGATTGGTGCACAGGCCGAAAATTTTGACGCAGTACTTGCGATGCGCGAGGGGCGTGCCTTTACCGGCGGCGATGCAACGTTGGCCGAAGGGATTGCCGTTAAAGCACCTTCGGAGAATGACTTTAAGATTATAGAAGCCCTTGTTGATGATATCTATTCCGCGAGTGAGAGCGAAATAGAAGAAGCTATTTTTGATCTTCTCAGTGATGAAAAATTAGTGGCAGAGGGTGCGCCAGGTGCGGCACTTGCTGTGATTAAAAAGAATATTGATCGCTTTAAGGGCAAAAAGGTAGGTATGATTTTATGCGGTGGGAACATCGATTCGCGTATGTTATCGACTTTGATTTTGCGGGGACTTGTGCGTGATGGCCGTATCACCCGCCTGACATTTGAAATTGATGATACGCCGGGGCAATTATCCGATATTTCCCGTATTATCGGTGAATCTGGTGCCAACGTGGTGGAAGTTATTCACCAACGTATGATGCAAACCGTATCTCTAAAGCGGGCGGAGCTTGATGTTGTGATTGAGGCGCGTGATAGATTTCATGTAGTTGATATCATTGAAACCTTGAAAAAAGCAGGTTTTAAAGTTTCTTCTTCACGTGATGTTTGATTTACAGCGCCTTCATTCAAGCCATTTTGAAACTGTTTCTTGCGTGTTCCTGTTTGCTGCTTTAGTATTATAGAAAATAATAACGTTTGAATAGGACGGTAAGTGGTGGTGGTGAATAATGAACATCGCGAAATAGAGTATAAAGGAGACGATCCGGCGATAAAAAATGCGCTGGAACGGATTAAACCTATTACTTTGGAAGAGGCTGATTGGTCGGTTGATGATGGTCGTTATGGTGTTATTGACGGATTTATTGCTGTCGTTGATGGGCGTGATGATTTGGATGGTGCATTACAGCAGGCGCGTGAATTAATACAACAGGCAGATTTTGAAGTCGTCACGGTTGTGCGGCAATCAACATCATTGGAAAAAACGAAAGATAAAATAAGCGATTTATTCTGGAACGCTGCATTTGGCCAGCAAGCTATTGTGCGGCCTGATAGAACAACAGGCCTTGGTTCTGCAAAGCAGGGAACGGTTTTACTCGATCCTGATCATAATAATTTTTATATTAAAAGCCCAGCCTCGTCTTTTACGACGTTGAATATGGTGCGTAGCATGCTTGGGCGGGATGTGCCGGAGTTTAACTATAAAAAAACAGGGTTTTTCAGTGGCGGCCCTGATTTGGGGAAAGACTTTAAAACTATATTTGGTGCGGCAGGGCGCGCATTTCCTGAATATATGTCTGTGTACATGTCTCATGGTGCATCAACGAGTGAACCGGGTGTTATGCATTTCGATTCAGGTTATGTGGTTAAGGACTCTGTTACGGATGGGGGGCTTCAAAGTCGAAGCAATAGTGACTTACCGCATAAATTTATTGAAGCGGCAAATACACGGGAGTTTGATCCATTACCGGGCGGGGTGACGGTAACGGCTTCTATCGTCGGGGGCGGATCGATTGTTCGAAAAACAGATACTGCGCGTTATGATGAATATAAAGAGCATGAACGCAATAGAGAGCTGGCCAAGCATAAGGCTTATTTTCAGGATGGTGATGATATCGGATATCAGGGGCAAGATGGTGATATTATGATTATGCGTAATGATCGTTGGCCGGATGATGAACACGGAAATTCGCGCTTACCTTCAGATCATTGTTCAACGATTATCAATGCTTATGGGAATCATGGAAATCATTTGGGACGTATGGTTGGGCTGATGTCTTCGCAAGTGTGCTATATGTCACCGCAAGTGCATGAGCAGATGGAGCTGTAGGATATTCTTAGTTATAAAAAAGCTACCCTTCAAAAAAGGATAGCTTCAAATTTCTTAAAATGGCTGAATACGCTTACGCGGCTTCGCTATCGTCATTATTACTAACGACACCACCGATTTTCTTACCGTAATTTCCGGAGAAAACATCCTCGGCAAAGGCTTCTTCCCACGTGCCTTCGGTTGCAGCGCGGGCATATTCTGTTGCGCGGCTTTCGAAGAAGTTTGCATGCTCTGCACCGTTCAGCATTTCATCCATCCAAGGCAATGGATTTTTAGTCACACCGTAAATCGGTTCAAGCGTAAGTTGCTGCATCCGGCGATCACCGATGAAGCGAATATATTGCTTCACATCATTCGGGCAAAGCCCTTCAATGTCACCCATCTCGAAACAAAGATCAATAAAGGCGTCTTCATGCTCGATTGTTGATTTGCAGGCCTCTGTAATTTCAGCCTTCAGCTCATCATCCCAAATATCAGGATTCTCGGAAATAAACTCATTAAACAGGCGAATCATGGAAAGGGTGTGCAGTGTTTCGTCACGTACAGACCATGTAATGATTTGCCCCATACCCTTCATTTTATTAAAGCGCGGGAAGTTCATCAGAATTGCGAAGGACGCGAACAGTGCCAGCCCTTCTGTAAATGCGCCGAACAGAGCCATTGTTTTGGCAATGTCACGGCGGGTATCCATTTTCGCACCTTGCAAGATGTCGAATTTGTCTTTCATCGCTTTATATTCAAGGAACGTCGAATATTCGGATTCAGGCATGCCAACCGTATCCAGAAGATAGGAGTACGCCGCAATATGGATGGTTTCGATATTCGAGAACGCAGCCAGCATCATTTGTACCTCAACCGGCCCAAACACTTGTGCGTAATGCTTCATATAGCAATTATTGACTTCGACATCGGCTTGCGTGAAAAAACGGAAAATCTGTGTCAGCAGGTTTTTTTCTGCCGGAGTAAGGTTTTTGCGCCAGTCACGAACATCTTCGGCCAAAGGCACTTCTTCTGGAATCCAATGCACACGTTGTTGTGTTTGCCATGCCTCGAAACACCATGGGTATAGAAATGGTTTATAGATATGGCGTTCCTGTAAAAGTGGAGATTTTGCCATTAAAGCAGCCTCTGTCTCATCTATTTTGTCGCTCATGATTTTACTCCTTCAAAGAAATTATTTTGGTCAGTTTAGTGCGCTGTTATCAATAGGGAGAGTCTTTTTTGACTCCTGCCCTGTGAATAGCGGGGATATGTTTGGAAAACACGACATAAAAAGCATATATTGTGTTTGTGTGATAAACTATACACCATATGTAGTGTATGGCAATGGTTTTTGAACAGCATTTTTATTTAATTTTTGTATTTTTATGGTGGGGCTGGTACAAAGGAAATATGGAAGATAATGCAGAAGATATATATGAGTTGCTATGGATTCGCCACGGCGAATCGCAGGGCAATGAAGATCCTCTCGTTTACACCGAGGGTGACCCGAATGTGGAACTTACTGAAAAGGGATGGCGTCAGGCTGTGCGCGCTGGCCAATTCTTGCAGGACTATCTTGCTGCGGATGGTGGCGGGGAAGAGGCTAACTTTTTGGTTGGTGAATTTATGCGCCATCGGCAAACATATCGTGGCGTTTGGCACGGTATGGGGATGGAGGGCGAGCCACCAAAACGCTTTGATTCCAGATTAAACGAACAAAGTTTTGGGGTGCTGCCTTATATGATTGGCAAAGAGGGCGATTTTGAAACGCTTTCCAAGGAATATTCGAAGCAGGTCTGGAAGGGCAATGCCTTTTCTGCCAGTGCAATGCACGGCGAATCTGCCAGATTTACGCATGCTTTGGTCAAATCCCTTATGGATGGAACGTTGGAGCGCGATAAAGAGAACGGGCAAAAACGCATCGTTTTGGTGACATCGGGGCGGGTTATTCAAACGGCGGTGATGAACTGGTTCCATTTACCAAGCCAGAGCATAGAAAATGGTGAGCTCAAAAATCCAGAGAACTGTGACATTATTCGCATTCAAGGGAATGACAAGAATTGGGAAGCGACCAGAATCTATGATGGCAAGAATGGCCAGCCAAGCAATGAAAACTATATTGAAGGGATAAAGCCGTTAAGCGTGCCAAACGTTCCTGATTTCATATTGAAAGATCCTGATCTCGGGCATCATGATTTATAAAACTCGCGCAGGACTTACATCTTAAATTTCTGGACGCGCGTCAATATTATACGTGGTCACTGTGAAACTCGAATGGGTCGTCTATGTGTTCATGTGCGGCAAATTCAAAACCAAGATCCTCGAAAATCCCACTAAAAATTCCGGTAAGCATGGGGCCAATTGGTGTGGCATGTAAAATTCCCCATTCAATAGGAATTAGAATTGCTGCGTGGAAGAAGATGCTGCTAAGTGTTGAGTGTCCCATAATGTATCCTTGTTATGTTATAATATAACAGTGTTACAATATAACATTAATATAAGGCAAGTATTATTTTAATTTATGGGGAAGGAGAGTGCTATTTCTTTGCGTTACACTTTGCGCAAATGCCGTGAATTTCAACATTCCAGTGATCCAGCGTAAACTTTTCACTATCAATGCGGTTCTGCAAAGTTGCGGGCAGCGTGCATAAATGAATCTCATCAACATGCTTACAAATTTTGCAGATCATAAATTGCGATCCGTCATGTTTATGCTTTTCTTCGCACGGAATATAGGCATTCAAGGATTCGATGCGGTGAATAAAGCCATTTTCCAGCAAAAAATCAATGGCGCGATAGGCCGTTGGCGGTTTTGGACTTTTAATGTCTTGTGCCATCTCTTCCAGAACTTCATAGGCTGTCATTGGTTTTGTTGCGCTATGAATAATTTTAAACGCGCTGAGGCGTGGCGGTGTGATGCGCAGATTATGCTCATCACAATATTTCTCAAAAGATTGAACGGATTTTTGTATCATGCGCGCAAGTATAGGCATATTTCGGCCCGAATACTACTCTTCAAATAGCGGCATAAACTGCGTGTAGCCTTCAGCGTCCAAATCATCTTTATGAACGAAGCGCAGTGAAGCGGAGTTGATGCAATAACGCAGCCCGCCTTTATCTTTCGGCCCATCTTTAAAGACATGCCCAAGATGCGAATCCGCAGTGGAGGAGCGCACTTCCGTGCGTGGAATCCACATTTTGCGATCTGTCTTGGATATAACATTGCCGCCTTCGATGGGCTTAGTAAAGCTTGGCCAACCCGTGCCGGATTTAAATTTATCGATGGAGGAGAATAACGGCTCGCCGGAAACAACATCGACGTAAATACCCGGCTCTTTATTATCCCAATATTCATTTTTGAAGGCGGGTTCTGTGCCGTCATGCTGCGTCACATAATCTTGTAAATCGGTCAGATTCTCTACTTTTTCCTGTTTGTCAGACATGGGCATGCCTCCTTTATCATCTGCGATTGTGGGCTGGTATGTTGCCAATATAAAAATTGATCCGATGACGCCAAGCGCTATGATCGCCATTATTTTGTGTTTCATCACAGGCACTCCTTATGTGTTCTATAGCCTTATATTCGTTTAAGGAAGGGCGTTTGTTACATTAAAGCGCATATAAAAAAGCCTCCCGATGGAGGCTCTTTGTCATGATGTGAGATTTTACTGACACGCGAGGCATTCTTCGTAATTATTTGCCTCACCCAATGTGCCTTGTTCATGTTCATCCTTGTCATCCGCCTTTGCTTTAGAGCGTTTCCATGAGGCATCACTTTCCGCACGTTGGATCGATTTGGAACGACAGTAATAAAGCGACTTAACGCCTTTTTTCCATGCATCCCAGTGAATGCGGTGAAGATCAAGTTTATCAACATTGGCGGGTAGGAACACATTAATGCTCTGTGCCTGACAAACAAAAGGTGTTCGATCTGCTGCATGTTCAATGATCCAGCGTTGGTCGATTTCAAATGCAGTCTTAAAGACATCTTTTTCTTCGGCGGAGAGTTCGGGTAAATGCTGTACTGAGCCTTCATTGGTGAAGATAGAGCTCCACGTATCGTCGGTGTTGATGCCTTTTTCTTCCAGCAGTCTTTCCAGATATTTATTCCGCACAGGGAAGGAACCAGACAGCGTTTTATGGGTATAGGCATTGGCCGCGATAGGCTCAATCCCCGGAGAGGCACCGCCGCAAATAATTGAAATACTGGCCGTTGGCGCGACGGCCATTTTATTAGAGAAACGCTCCATAATGCCGTAATCTGCTGCATCAGGGCATGCGCCGCGCTCATGCGCTAGTTTCACAGAGGCATCATCGGCTTGACGTTTTATGAGTTGGAACATACGACGGTTCCAAACTTTTGCCATAACCCCTTCCATAGGAAGGTTTTTAGATTGTAGGAATGAGTGGAAACCCATAACCCCAAGCCCGATTGAACGCTCACGCATTGCTGCATATTTGGCGCGTTTCATTGAATCAGGGGCTTTTTCTATAAAGTCAGACAGCACATTATCGAGGAATCGCATGATATCCTCAATAAAGGTCGGGTGATCTTGCCATTCATCAAACTTCTCGAGATTGACCGAGGAGAGACAACAAACCGCCGTTCTCTCATTGCCTAAATGGTCTTTTCCGGTTGGCAGGGTGATCTCTGAACACAGGTTAGACATTTTCACATTCAGACCGGCCATTTTATGGTGGTCAGGAATGGCGTCATTCACATGGTCGATAAAGATGAAATAAGGCTCACCTGTTTCCACGCGCGCAGTCAGCAAACGTATCCAAAGGTCACGTGCGTTAACTTTATCAACAATCGAATTGTCTTTCGGGGATTTTAACGCCCATTCCTCGTTATTCTCTACTGCTTCCATGAAACGATTAGGAATAAGAACACCGTGATGCAGGTTCATCGCTTTGCGGTTCGGATCGCCACCTGTCGGGCGACGGATTTCAATAAATTCTTCAATTTCAGGATGCCAAACAGGCAAATATATTGCGGCACTTCCGCGACGTAGTGATCCCTGAGAGATAGCAAGTGTCAAAGAGTCCATCACACGAATAAATGGAATAATACCTGATGTCTTGCCGTTACGGCCAATCTTTTCACCAATTGAGCGAACATTTCCCCAATATGATCCGATACCACCGCCCAAAGAGGCAAGTGATACATTTTCGTTCCACAAATTCATAATATCATCAAGGGAGTCGCCTGTTTCATTCAAGAAACACGAAATCGGCAGCCCACGGCTTGTACCACCATTTGATAGTATCGGTGTTGAAGGCATAAACCAAAGTTTGGACATATAGTCGTAAATACGCTGCGCATGCTCACTATCATCACCGTAATACATTGCCGGACGTGCAAACAAATCCTGAAATTGCTCTTCAGGCATTAAGTACCTGTCGGTTAGTGTCGCTTTACCGAATTCAGTTAGGTTCTCGTCTCTTGATCTATTGATCTGGACACGATTGCCCCTCTCCATTTGCGCGATGTCAAACATAGGTGTTACTCCCTAATCTATAGTTTACTCATTCTTATGAAAGTTATTCAAGGAATGTATTGGTGAAATGATGAAAACCACAATTTCTTGTGATCAACATGTAGCTAACATACTATATCTCGTATGTCGTGCCAAATAGAATTTATTCCTATTATTTGAATTTGACTCTTGGAAGCTCCTGATTCATCACATGAAAAGTGAGATATCCCGTCTTTTATCCCCGTGTAAAAAAAATGAAATTAAGTTTTCCCTGTGTATATTCTGACCAAATATAGGGGCTAAATATAGGGGCGCTACACGAACAAAACGTGCCTTTTTTCTTAACTCTGTTACACTGATTTTGTAAGAGTTACAGAGCAACGCTTTGGAATCCCTCAATAACTGGAAATGAGAATCATGCGCAGAGAAAGACAAACGAAAATTTTAGCAACATTAGGCCCTGCATCTTGCTCTGAGGAGATGATCGAATCTCTTTTCATAGCGGGTGTTGATTTGTTTCGTTTGAACTTTTCACATGGCACACATGCTGATCATCAGGCCTCTTATGACCTCATTCGTAAGGTAGAAGCTAAATATAAGCATCCAATCGGTGTTGTGGCTGATATGCAAGGGCCGAAATTGCGCATTGGGAAGTTTGAAGATGATTCTATTACCCTGACAAAAGGGCAAAGCTTTCGATTCGATTCGGAGGATTCGCTGGGCGATGAGAGCCGTGTTTATTTGCCCCATAAAGAAGTGCTCGATTCGATGGAGGTCGGCAGCCATATTTTTCTGGATGATGGAAAAGTGCGTATAGAAATTACAGGCAAGGGCGATGGCTATCTGGATGGTGAAGTGCAATCCGGATTATCCCTCAGTAATAATAAGGGGTTTAACTTGCCGGGCGTGATGTTGCCTATTCCTGCTCTCACCGATAAAGATCGCGTAGATTTAGAGGTGGCTTTGAATATGGGCGTCGACTGGATAGCGCAGAGTTTTGTGCAAAGACCTGAAGATGTCCGTGAAGCGCGCGACCTTATTAAGGCACATAAAAATAACCATGTTGCTTTGATGGTGAAAATTGAAAAACCCTCTGCTTTGGCGCAAATAGAAGAAATTGTCGAGCTTGCCGATGGTGTGATGCTGGCGCGTGGTGATTTGGGCGTTGAAATTCCGCCCGAAGATGTGCCATCGGTTCAAAAACATATTGTGCGCCTTGTTCGTGATATGGGTAAGCCGATTGTGATTGCAACCCAGATGCTGGAATCCATGATCGAAAATGCACGCCCCACCCGCGCCGAGGCTTCGGATGTGGCGACGGCTGTGTATGACGGGGCGGATTGTGTGATGCTGTCTGCGGAAACCGCGGCAGGGGCATATCCGGTGCTCAGCGTTGAAATGATGGATCGTATTGCCCGTAGGACAGAAGCTGATGATAATTATCTGGAGATGATGGAGGCCTCACGCCCTGATGCTTTGGGCAATGCTTCGGATGCTATTACAACGGCGGCTTATTATGTCGCACAAGATGTTGAGGCGAAGCTGATTGTGAATTACACGGTGTCAGGATCAACCGCGCTGCGCACTGCGCGTCAACGTCCGGAAATGCCGATTCTATGCTTAACGCCTAATCTAAATGTCGCGCGACAGTTGATGCTGTCTTATGGTGTGTGTGCGGTGCATAATGATGTTGGGACAGATGATTTTATCGGCCCTGCGCGCCATGCGGCTAGAATCGCTTTAGATAAAGGGTTTGTAAAAAAAGGCGATCGTTTTGTGATGACTGCTGGTATGCCTTTTGGTGTTGCTGGAACAACAAATATTTTGCGCATTGGTGAGGTAGAGTAATATCATGAGTGACATACATTTTATTTTAACGGGCGGCACAATTGAAAAGGCATATGATCCGTTAACGGAAAAGCCTGAATTTAAACACAGGTCTATTCTACCTGAATATCTACAGGAGATTATAAAGGTCTACGCGACTTTAAATTTTGAAACGGTTGCGCAAATTGACAGTGCGGATATGTGTGATGCAATCAGGCAAAAAATTGTGAAGGCTGTGGATGCCACAGCAGCGCAGTATATTGTAATTGTTCATGGAACCTCTACAATGGAGGTAACTGCACAATATTTGGCAACGAATTTAAAAAGCACGGGTAAAACAATTATCCTTACAGGTGCGATGATTCCATTAAAGGAATTTGCCATGAGTGATGGTGGCTTTAATCTTGGCTATGCGATTGCACAAGTGCAAACTGCGTCAGATGGTGTGTATATTGCAATGAATGCGCAGTTGTTTAGTGCAGGAGATGTAACGAAAGATACACAACAGGGGCGTTTTGTTGCTGTAAAAGAATAAGAAAAGAAGGTAGATGCGTTTTATTCTAGTATTCATATTTGTAATTTTGGGCTGTTTTATTGCATCCCCTATGCGCGCTGAGGAGATGACTGTTTCCCAAGCTTATCAAGCATTGTCACATCCGCGCACGCAATTCAGTGTCAGCTATGCGAAAATGAGTGAACAAGAAAGTAAATATCTGGATCACCTATTCTTTGTAACGGACCTTGCCTTTCGGGAGCGGATGATGATGATGCACGCGTTTCGTGCAGGCACAGGGGATGTTTATATAAAGGTATATAATAAGGAGATTTCTAATCTGCTGGGCAGTTTTGAATTTATTGATCCACCAACTGAATTGTTGGGCGAGGTCGAAGAGCTGGTTGTTGGGTCTATTGGTGAGCAGCGAGAGTTTTTTAATATTTGGGATAATGCGCGTGGAACAGAGAAATATCAAAAACTTATGAAGAATGTAGCCTCTCATAAATATGTGCAAAGCTCGCACCAAAAACTAATACAGGCCTATGGTATCTTGCAACAAACGTACACGCAGGAAATACCGCATAATCAGCAATCCTTCTACGATCATTTATGCGCTTTGGATTTTCTCTAGAGCGGCGATAACATCTTGCATGCTTGTATAGGTGGCTTTCGCGCCTGTCTTTATCAGTATTTCCGCGTGAGGTTGCGGCGCGTGATGGGTTCCGCAAAACCCCCAAACATCCATATTGGCAGCGCTCGCGCCCATGACGCCTGCGATGCTATCCTCAATTACCAATGTTTTTGATGGGCAGATATTTTTTTGATTGGCGGCGAGCAAGAATAAATCCGGTGCAGGTTTCGGGTTGGGGGCCATCAGTCCGGTGAAAATAAATTCTTCTTCGAAAAAATGAAGGAGGTTGGCGCGCTCTAAAGATGAAAGAACGTTATTGCGCTCCCCATTTGATACTACACAAATATCCGCGTATTTTTTGGCCGTTTCGACCATGTCATAAACATGTTCAATGTCTTTGGTCTCCGTTTCAGAGAGGGCATTGACCTTGCCTAAATAAAGTTTCGCTGCATTATCGGGAAAGGTGAAGCCTGTTTCTTGTGCGATCATACCGATGATATGGCTGAAACGGTGGCCGGAGAAATGCGTTAAGCCATATTCTATATCGTATTTCTCAATCCCTAAATCCCGCAACAGAGATATAACGGCTTTGATATTCAGATATTCCGTATCAACCAGCGTTCCGTCGCAATCGAAGATGATGAGGTCATAGGTCATAATGTTATCAATCTATATATTATTGAGAGCAAAGAGCGTTTTAATGTGACAAGGAAAATAAGGCGACGCGTAGTTTTCTACGCAGCTCACAGTGAAACGATCAAAGCACTTAGATCATGGCCATGCCGCCATTCACATGAATGGTTTGGCCTGTTACATATCCAGCCTCTGTACTGGCGAGATAGGTTGCTGCTGCGGCGATATCTGCGCTTGCGCCCATTTTCTTCGCTGGGATGGTTGCATTGATGGCGGCTTTTTGATCGTCAGTCAGTGCGTCCGTCATTGCCGTGGCAATAAAGCCCGGTGCGATACAATTTACAGTGATTCCGCGTGAAGCAATCTCTGCGGCCATAGATTTAGACCAGCCAATCATGCCAGCCTTTGAGGCCACATAGTTACATTGCCCGGGATTGCCTGTTACACCAACGATGGAGGAAATGTTAATGATTCTGCCATAGCGACGCTTCATCATGCCGCGTTGTACGGCTTGGGCGAGCTTGAATGGCGCGGTAAGGTTTACATTCAGCACATCTTGCCAGTCATCATCACTCATGCGCATGGAAAGGCCGTCACGTGTCAGGCCGGCATTATTCACAAGGATATCAATGTGCCCCATGGCGTCGTCTGCGCGTTTGACCAAATCTTTGATCGCGTCACTGTTTGATAAGTCAGCAGGAAGGATGTGAACACGTTCCCCCAATTCGGTGGCAAGAGTGTTTAGCTTCTCTTCATTGCGCCCTGAAATGCCGATAATTGCACCTTGTGCATGTAAGGATTTTGCAATTTCTGCACCAATTCCGCCGGTTGCACCTGTTATCAGTGCGGTTTTTTCTGTAAAATCAAACATATTTTGTTAACCTTTTTGCTCTATATTTCTTAATACGGTTTAAACGTTAGAAATGGGCTTGTAAAGGCCGGGGAAAAGAGTAATATCCCCTTAAATGAGAATCGTTATCAACAACGTAACAGAAAAGGCTTTATTTTGTTGACATAAGATATTATCAGGCGTAATTTGCCGATAATATAGATCTAATGTAATTTTTTATGCATTTTGATAATGTCAGTAAAATAGATTATATTGAGAAGATATGAAGTTATCTGTAGTACAAAGACAGTTTGGAATAGCGGCGAAGGATGATCCTGCGCTGCAACAACGTCCTTTTATCAATGTAGAACTGCTGACACTTCACCAAATTTTACAGCCTATTGCAGATGTTTTGGCGCATGACACCGTTTATGGAGCTATGCAAACAGATATTTCTCATCAAGTTCAAGAATTACGCCAAATGTGCCAAGATGCGCAATCACGCCATACTGCGGGTGATGAGGCCATCAATAAAGGCCGTAATGACCTGCTGAATACATTACAGGGCCTGCTTGAGAGCGTTGAGCGTTCCGATGGCCATTTTGTTCCTGTTGATTTCGAGGATTTGTACGCTTTGCCGCAATTAACGGATGTTCTTCGTGGAAATGCCACGATATATCGGGAATATATGAACGAACCGCATGTTGCTGATGCTTTAGACAATGTAGCGCAGAATATAGATGTGGCGCAGAGTAAATTGTGGGAGCCATCTACAGAGCTTCCGCAAACCCAAACATTTGAGACAGGCGCGAGCGCGGTGAATGATGCAAATTATGTGCAAGATATTTCACCTGAAATCGTATTAGAGCCACTTGATGAAGATTTATCGCACGATGTTGCGTAATTCTCGGGTTTTATCCTTTTAATTTTTCAATTAAATTTTCGATTTGTTCAGACGTTCCAACGCTTTCGCAGGCTATGGCACGATCAATACGGCGTGCCAACCCGCTGAGGACTTTACCTGCGCCGATCTCAACCATTTCTGTAACGCCTTGATCACGCATATAAAGAACAGATTCGCGCCAGCGCACAGTGCCTGTAATTTGCTCAATCAGAAGTTTTTTCAATGTTTCAGGCTCGCTTTCCGCCGTGGCTGTAATATTTGCAACAACAGGAACAATAGGGGCGTTGAATGTAGTATCTGCCAAGGCTGGCGTCATGATTTCTGCGGCAGGTGCCATCAGGTCACAATGAAAAGGTGCGCTGACTGTAAGAATAATGGCTTTGCGTGCGCCGCGTTCGGTTGCTAGAGCAACAGCGCGCTCGACCGCTTCTTTATGTCCGCTAACAACAACTTGTCCATCGGAATTATCATTTGCCGCGGTGCAAATTTGATTGCCCGCCGCATCTTGTGCGATTTGCACGACCACATCAAAATCTAAACCCAGAATCGCTGCCATTGAGCCTACGCCCACAGGAACAGCTTTTTGCATGGATGTGCCGCGTAGCTTTAGCAAACGCGCTGTATCTGCCAGCGCGATCGTCCCTGCGCTGGTCAGGGCCGCATATTCACCCAAGGAATGTCCGGCAACAAAGGCGCAATGCTCTTCTAATTGAATGCCGCCTTGCTTTTGCAAAACATTGATAACCGCCATAGACATCGCCATCAGGGCAGGTTGCGTGTTTTCTGTAAGGTTGAGGTCGCTTTCCTCACCGTCAAACATCATCGTGCTTAGCTTTTGTGACAGGGCGTCATCCACTTCTTGAAAGACATCGCGTGCCTCTACAAAATTCTCGGCTAAGTCTTTGCCCATACCGATAAATTGTGATCCTTGTCCCGGAAATACAAACGCACGTGTCATGTTTTACCTCAATATTGTCTCTATATTATTCGTGCCCGACCATATTTAATGCGCAGTATTTGTCAATACATAATCATATATCGGGCTTTTTATTATGAACTCGCGTAGTGTTCGTGACGCTGTATTGATTGTATTCAGCTGGTTTTAAAGAAAAAACTTGCGCAAACTCCCAATTTCGCTATAGTCCAGCAACTTAAATATAACCTCGCTGGCGGTAAGGTCCGTCAGCTATGCTATAAAATGGGATGTTCCCGCGATATAGCGCTAACCCTAGAGGAGCGAAAATGCCTTATTATGAAGTCGTGTTTATTGCACGACAAGACCTGACAGATACGCAAGTCAAAGATATGACAGCGGATTTTTCAAAAGTTATCACAGATGCAAAAGGTAAAGTCCACAAAACCGAGTTTTGGGGATTGAAAACCTTTGCATACCGTATGAACAAAAGCCGTAAAGGCCATTATGTTCTGCTTGAACTTGACACAGACTCAGCACCGTTGCACGAGATGGAGCGTTTAATGCGCTTGAGTGAAGATCTTCTTCGCCATCAAGTTATTCGTGAAGATGCACTATCCGAAGGTCCATCATGTGTGATGGATAAAGGTGGTCGTGATGACGACAAGAGACCTTCAAGAGATGATAAAAAACCCTATAGAAAAGATAAGGAAGCCGCGTAATGAGTGCATCAGATGCCCCAACAGTAAAACGTCCGTTTTTCCGTCGTAAAAAGACTTGTCCGTTTACAGGTCCGAACGCACCGGAAATTGATTGGAAAAATACACGTCTATTAAGCCGTTACATTTCCGAGCGTGGGAAAATTATCCCAAGCCGTATCACAGCCGTATCCCAAAAGAAGCAACGTGAACTTGCAAAAGCAATAAAACGTGCGCGTTTCATGGGATTGTTACCATACCTTCAATATGAAGGCGACCAGCGTCCACAGACGCGTCGTTAATTCAGGATTAGGAGAAATATAATGTCATCTACACAAGTTATTCTGCTAGAGCGTGTTGAAAAGCTCGGAGCCATGGGCGACGTTGTTAACGTTAAGCCAGGCTTTGCCCGTAACTACCTTCTTCCACAGAAGAAAGCATTACGTGCAAGCAAATCAAATCTCGCATATTTCGAAGCCCAGAAAAAATCTCTGGAAGCTGACAGCACGAAAAAGCAAAAAGAAGCTGAAAAACTGGCGAAGAAAATTGAGGGCGTTAAAGCACCTCTTATTCGTCAAGCATCAGAATCCGGTCAGCTTTTTGGTTCTGTAACAGCGCGTGATATTGCAACTGCTGTTTCTGAAGATTCAAAAGAAACAATCACCAAAGACATGGTGCGTTTGAACCAAAATATTAAAATGATTGGTTTGATCCCTGTTGAGGTTGTTTTGCATCCTGAAGTATCTGTTGAAGTGATCGTAAATATTGCACGTTCACCGGAAGAAGCAGACATTCAGAACAGAACAGGCCGTGCATTGATCGCCGATGCCAATACTTATGAAGCAGAGCCAGCTGAAGAAGCAACAGAAGAAGTATCCGATGATGCTGCTGAAGCGGAAGCTGACGTTGATGCTTCAAGCGAAGAAGCTGCTGAAGAGTAATCGGGAAGATTAATCCCCGATATTCACAGGTTAAAATTATTAAGAGCTAGCGAATACCAAGCGTATTTGCTAGTTTTCTTTTATGAACACAGATATAGCATTTCAAGAGATCGCAGGCGCGCAAGCCCCTGCAGATGAGCAATCCGATAATCCCCATTATCGGGTTTTACCCCATAATTTAGAGGCCGAGCAAGGTTTGCTTGGTGCGTTGTTGGTTGATAATCGCGCTTATGAGAAAATCGGCGACTTATTAGAGGCCGACCATTTCTTCATGCCTGTGCATCAGCGTATATTTACGGCAATTTCGCAGTTCGTAGATCGCGGGCAAACCGCTTCTCCTGTAACGCTTAAAAGTTATTTTGAAAAAGACGGCGACCTTACTGATCTTGGCGGCGCGGGATATCTTGCGGATTTGGCGGGCAGTATCATCAGCGTGATTAATGCGCGTGATTATGCCGAGACCGTTTATGAACTTTATATGCGCCGTGAGCTTGTTAGCCTTGGTGAAGATATCGTCAATGAAGCGCATGAGCATACTCTGGAGAGTGGCGCGGCAGAAACAATAGAGATGGCTGAAACAAAGCTGTTCTCTCTGGCGGAAAGCGGTGAAGTGCAGGGCGGGTTTACCTCGCTTCGTGATTCTGTGTTGGTGTCGATTGAAATTGCCGAAATTGCTTTTAAAACCAAAGGCCATGTGACAGGGAAAACAACAGGTTTGCGCGATTTGGATAAGCAATTGGCGGGGCTTCACCCTTCCGATCTTCTTATTCTTGCGGGTCGACCATCTATGGGTAAAACCGCTCTGGCCACTAATATTGCCTTTAACACCGCGCGGCAATATGCGCGAACAGGTGGCAAAGAAGGTGCGCGCGTTGGGTTTTTCTCTTTGGAGATGTCATCGGATCAGCTTGCCACACGTATTTTATCGGATTGTGCGAATATATCCGGTCACTCAATTAAGCAGGGAGATATCAGTCAGGATGATTTCCAGAAATTTGTGAAAGCTTCACAAGAGCTAAGCCAAATTCCACTTCATATTGATGATACGCCGGCCTTGACCATTGGTGCGGTGCGTACCCGTGCAAGGCGTTTGAAACGTCAACATGGTTTGGATTTTCTGATTATTGACTATCTGCAGCTTTTGCGCGGAACAGGATCACGTCAAAGCGAATCTAATCGTGTGCAAGAAGTGTCTGAAATTACCCGTGGCCTTAAGGCGATTGCGAAGGAATTAAGCATTCCCGTTCTCGCCCTGTCGCAGCTTTCGCGTGCGGTGGAACAGCGTGATGATAAACGTCCGATGCTGTCTGATCTTCGTGAATCGGGTTCGATTGAGCAGGATGCGGACGTGGTTATGTTTGTCTATCGTGAGGAATACTACCTGCATCGCGCAGAACCTGAAATGGGATCTGAAAAGCATATGCAATGGCAGGAAAGCTGTGAACGTGCCATGAATATTGGTGAGTGTATTATCGCCAAAGCCCGTCATGGTCCTATCGGAACGGTGCGGATGCATTTTGATGGTCATGTCACACGTTTCAGTGATCTTGATGAAGTTCACGACAATAATAAAAGTTTTTAGGATCAGTCATGGCATTTAGTGGTGAGCTGACCATTGATATCGCGGCATTGATGCGCAATTACAAGACGTTGGATGCGATGAGTGCCACCTCTTGTGAAACCGCTGTCTCTGTTAAGGCAGATGCCTATGGACTTGGGGCGCGTGATGTCGTGTCCGCATTATCTAAGGCAGGCGCGCAGCGTTTCTTTGTCGCGACATTGGATGAAGCAATCACGGTGCGCAGTGTTTTGCCGCAAGCCGATATTCATATTCTTAACGGATTTATGAACGATGCGCGTGATGTTTATCGTGCACATAATTTGAGCCCTGTCCTAAATTCACTTTCAGAAATTGAATTATATAGATCGTTTTCTCATGATTGCGGTGAAGCTCTGCCCGCGATTATTCATTTTGATACAGGCATGAACAGGCTGGGTTTGGTCAGCGATGAAGCGCAGACTTTATGCGATGATTTATCCTTGGTAGACGGGATTGACGTGCAGTTTATTATGAGCCATTTATCTTCCTCCGAAGAAGAAGATAACCCAATGAATACAGTGCAGTATAAGCGCTTTCAAGAGGTGTCACTTTATTTTGATGGTGTTAAGCAATCATTGTGTAATTCCGGTGGTGTATTCTTATCGCAAAAGTATCATTTGGATATGACACGTCCGGGCATTGCTCTGTATGGAGGCTGCGCCGTTTCTAAAATGGAAGAGGTGATTCGCCCTGTCGTATCGTTAAGTGCGCCGATTCTGCAAATTCATAGTGTTAAAAAGGGAGAATTTGCCGGATATAACGAAACGCATTGTTTTGATAAAGATGGGCACGTTGCCATTATCTCTATCGGTTATGCAGACGGGGTTTTAAGGTCTCTGGCTAATAATGGCGCTTTGTATTGGCAGGGCTATAGATTGCCGATTCGCGGGCGTGTTTCCATGGATTTGCTGATTTGTGATTTGTCTGCTGTATCACCGCAAGATTATCCCGTCGTTGGTAATATGGTTGAGGTGATTGGCGCGCATCAAAGCATTGATGATTTGGCAAAAGATGCAGACACGACTGCTTATGAAATTATTACATCATTAGGCGCACGGTATAAAAGAAATTATATCAGTGACTTATCATAGTATTTGGAGTGATAAGATTAGGGCAATAAAAAATGCGTCAGCATCTAAGCTATACGCATTTTTTCAAAATCAGGATTTGTGCAGCTTTATGCACCTGCTGGTGCAGTACTTACATTATTCTCTGCGAGAAGTTCTGGCGTTGCTTCTACAACTGGCGCTTCGTATGAAGGAATAATATTCGCAAGTTGCTGCTCTGTTACACCCTCTGGAACGGTAACATCAAGAGTCGTATCATCGAGAACTTTTTCTATTGCCGCGACTGCTTTGTGTGCGTCACTATTTTGGTCTATAAGATCAGTGTAAAGTGTTCTTGAATCCTCTTGAAGGGCGTTCATGTCATTTTCAACCGCGTTATATCCGCTGCTTTCTTTTAGATCTGCATAGGCGACATCCATCGCGTCTCTCAGTTTTTGTTGATCGTCTCCTTCAAGCCCGAAAATATCATACCAATTATTGGCGGTATTATCGAATTCATTGTAGGTCATTGTCTTGGTTGTGCCATCCTCAAAAGTCAAAAGCATCGGCTCGTCATTAATGTGATGCATTTCTCCATCTGCACCGGCAACTTGGAAATCTTCTAGTTTATCTCCGAATTCGCTTATTTCCTGATAAAGCTCGCGGCTACGCGTTCCATAGTTTCGCAATGCAGCGCTAGCATCTGTAAGTTCTGCCTTTGCTTGTCCGTAACCAAGTTCATTTTGCTTTTCTAATAACGTCGCTGAATATGCGGCCGCAACCAATAGATCTTGATCTGATGCCAAGTTATCGTCAATTTTATCTTGCAGGTTTTCATAGTCATCAGCCGTCATGCCAACAGTGGCATCGGAAACTGTTGGTGTTACAGATGCCAAAAATGTTGTTGTAATAATGCTGCTTTCGAGGCCAGAAAGGGCAATTTGTTGGGATACTGGCGTTATGTCACTTGGGCTTGGCCCTACGCCGGCAAGGCTTGAATCAATAGGAATGATGCTGTCTGCTGCGGAGACGTAATCAACGGTTTCTGCTGCTACGTTTTGTTCTACTGTTACCTCATCAACGGTAACGTCTTCGCTATCCATGCTGTCTGCAAATGATGTTAGAGATAGAGAGCTTGCTTCCACAGAAGCTGAATTTTGAAAATCTTGGGCAAGTCTTGAGCCGGTAGAGATAACTTCCGTATTTGCTATAAATTGTGCGGTGGCTGTTGGGTCAAGCTTAAGCTCATTGGTTAGGTAATCTTCAAGCATTTTGCGAGTATCATCATTATAAGATGTCGTTGCATCTTCCGGCGATACGCCTGCGCTAAGTTGTGCCATTAATACGAGGGTTTGAAGCGCCGTTCCTGTGTTCTTACCAAGAAGGTCGTCAGGTTGTCCTTGGCTATTGCCAATATCCGTAGCTTTCAGGTCAAAACCATCAATTTTGTTAAATGCGTCAAGATTATCTATTAGAAATCTTTGTAACGGTGCTACGTCGCCATTTGCCTGTGCCATAATTATCAACCTCTGAATATGTTTGCTCTATTTTCGAGCATTTTTATTTATTAAATTTCACCCTAGTCACAGATTATAGCGATTAAGAGTTACAATTGCAAATTGTTGACCCAATTTTATATGATTAGGCGCATACGCGCAGGGAGGTCGCTTTCTGATAGTGGTTCATATTGCCCGTAGATATTGGATGGCAGACGGAAATCCCACCATTCTTCGGGTAAAAGCAATAATGGCGTGTTCATAGATTCTGCCGCTTGTTCCATCGAATCGTCCAATATTTTACGGTTATTCATGACGTCTTGGTTGTGTTGGAATGCACGATGAGCCGGGTTTATTTCTGGGTTTTCGGATAGGTAATCAAAAGCTGTGCCCATATCAATTAATTTGCCATCAAGAGTTTCTAGGCTGATATCAACAGCCATGGCACGTGGATGTCCACCCGCGCCGGGCGGAGATAGCAAACGCGGTTTCTCCAGCCAATGTGGATTATCCAATGCACGTCGCGTTTTCATCATCGCCTCTTGCGCGTCTGTCGTGCGCAGACCGTCATATAAAATAAAGCGTAAATTGTGATTCTCGAAGCAATATGTTGCAGCGCTTTTAACAATGTCTGCCAGAGATGTGTGAAGCCATAGTTTTGCACTTTTGCGATAAATTCTCTCGCCAAATAAAAGATTATCAATCTGCGCATAGGCAAGGTCAACACGGTAATTGTGGGTGTCTGCAAATTCATTCATGCAGATAAGGTCTTGTGGTTGTATGGTTTTGTGTGTGGTCATCTATCAATCAGTGGATTGCCGTGAATTCATGTCAGTTGAGTATAGACGAAAGAGGGGAATTCATCTAGTGTTCGCTGTTCATATGACGATGATCTGAAATGGTAATGACACACGCATGACAACGCAAGCGACAGAGAATACGCAAGAGCGCACATCGAGAAATCCACTTGATTTTATTCTGGATTTTTTTGCCTCTATTGGTGGAGGAATTCTAGGATTTCTTGCCGCAACAGGTCGTTTGGCAGATTTCACAGGGCGCAGCGTTAAGCATTGTTTTACGCCGCCATTCTTTCCATCTCAACTTTTACGTCAATTGATTGATATCGGGTATTATTCTTTACCGGTTGTCGGGATGACCACGTTATTTACCGGCATGGTTCTGGCCTTGCAAAGCTATACTGGTTTTGCGCGCTTTAATGCCGAGGGTGCAATTGCTGGTGTCGTTGTGCTTTCTGTCACGCGGGAACTAGCCCCTGTTTTGGCTGGCCTTATGGTGGCGGGGCGTGTCGGCGCGGCGATTGCTGCAGAAATCGCAACTATGCGGGTGACAGAGCAAATAGATGCGCTGCGCACTTTATCGGTGAACCCGTTTAAATATTTGATTGCACCGCGCTTGATTGCTGCGACTTTAATGTTGCCTATACTGGTTTTCGTTGGTGATATTATTGGTATTTTCGGCGGCTATATTGTGTCTGTTTATTCGCTTGGTTTTAGTCCGGAGGGTTTTTTAACGCAGGCATGGGATGTCATGGAATATATGGATGTGATGTCTGGTATACTCAAGGCAGCGGCCTTTGGTTTTATCGTTGCGATAATGGGTTGTTATCACGGGTTTAACTCGGCGCGTGGTGCGCAGGGCGTTGGTGCGGCGACAACAAATGCGGTTGTGTCTTCTTCTATCCTGATTCTGATATTTAATTATCTCCTAACACAGATATTTTTCTCATGAGCGAAGCAGAACAAATCAAAATTGATTTACGTGGCGTGACCAAGTCATTCGGCAAAGTGCGGGTTCTGGATAATCTGGATTTAAGCGTTCCCACAGGCAAATCTTTGGTCGTGATCGGTGGATCGGGAACGGGTAAGTCGGTGATGATTAAATGCATTTTGGGTCTGCTGACACCGGATGCAGGATCGATTTTGATTGATGGTCAGGAAAGTGTAGGACGCAATCCAAATGTGCGCATAGAATTCATGAAAAAATTCGGTATGCTTTTTCAAGGCGCGGCGTTGTTTGATTCTCTTAAAATTTGGGAAAATGTTGCGTTTGGTCTGGTTCATGGACATGGGATGGATAAGAAAGAAGCACGCGAGATTGCGATTGAGAAAATCATGGCGGTTGGTCTGAAAGTTGATGTTGCAAATTTATATCCGGCGGAGCTTTCCGGCGGTATGCAAAAACGTGTTGGTTTGGCACGCGCGGTTGCGGCCAGTCCTGAAATTATCTTTTTTGATGAGCCAACAACTGGCCTTGATCCGATCATGGCCGATGTTATTAACGATCTGATAGTGGAGCAAGTGCAGGGCTTGGGCGCAACGGCTCTTTCCATTACCCATGATATGGGCAGCGTCCGGAAAATTGCGGATTACGTTGCGATGATCTATAACGGGCGTATTATCTGGAAAGGGACAGTTGATGAACTGGATCATTCGGGTAATGAGTATGTTGAACAATTTATACATGGCCGCGCAGACGGGCCGATTACCCGCCGCCTTGTTTAGCGATATAGCGGGCTAAAAACGCAGGAAAAGCGATGAAATATTTTTGGTATGGTTTTTTAGGGTTATTCTCTGTTGGCTTTCTGGGCGCGGTTGTCGCGATTGGTGGGTTTGTTTATATCCTGAATTACTATGGACAAGATCTGCCTGACTATAGCCAGCTTCGTAATTATGAACCACCTATCGTGACGCGTCTTTATGCGGGGGATGGGCATTTGCTCGCCGAATTTGCACAAGAAAAGCGTGTGTTTGTGCCGATAGAGTTTATTCCAGATCAAGTTAAAAATGCGTTCATCGCCATTGAAGATCAGCATTTCTATACGCATCCGGGCGTTGATATGAAGGCCATTGTGCGTGCCTCTTTGAAATATGCGGTTAACAAATTGAAGGGCACTAAAAAACGCCCCGAAGGTGCTTCAACAATTACGCAGCAAGTGGCCAAGAATTTCTTCTTTTCCAATGAAGTCAGCTTTGTTCGTAAAATAAAAGAAGCCATTTTGGCGTACCGTATGACGAAAACGCTGAGTAAAGACCGTATCTTGGAGATTTATCTGAACCAGATTTATTTGGGAGGTGGGGCATATGGTGTTGCCGCTGCGTCTTTGCATTATTTCGGGAAGACACTGGAAAAACTAAGTGTTGCGGAGGTTGCATATTTAGCAGCCTTGCCGAAAGCACCGAATAACTATCATTTGGTAAAAAACTATGAAGATGCATTATTCCGTCGCAATTTGGTGATTGGCCGGATGTTAGCGGAGGATTACATTACGCAGGCACAAGCCGATCTGGCGAAGCTGGCACCGCTTGAAATGACACAAGAACATGTAGAACACGTTGATGCACCATATTTCGCGGAGGAGGTTCGCCGCGAACTGGCCGCGCGTTATGGTGAGGATAGCCTGTATAAAGGCGGTTTGGTGGTGAAAACCTCCGTTGATCCCGAAATGCAATTGCTGGCAGAGAAGACCTTGCGCGAAGGGTTGATGGCATATGATATGCGTCATGGCTGGCGCGGTGCGTTGGCCACTTTGGAAAATATGGATGATTGGCGCATGCAGCTAGAGCAGGTAAAGCGCCCGGACAGTATGCTTAAAAATTGGCATTTTGCCGTTGTGCTTGATGTGCAAAAGAGCGTAGCAAAAATTGGATTTCTAAATATAGATCAAGGTGTTCTTAAATTATCAGACGCAAAATGGGCGCGGGAATATCGTAATGAAGGCTATGCGCTTGGCCCTGTTATTTCTTCACTGGATCAAGTTGTTAAGATGGGCGATGTTGTGATGGTGCAGGAAAAACCATCTGAATCAGAAGACAAAGAGGCGAAGTCTGATGCGCTTAAATCTTATGATTTACGCCAAATTCCGCATATTCAAGGTGCGATAATCGCGCTTGATCCGCATACGGGCCGCATTCTTGCTATGCAAGGTGGGTGGAATTATCGCTATGGCAGCAGTGAATTTAATCGCGCAACACAGGCGATGCGCCAACCCGGATCAGCCTTTAAGCCATTTGTGTATCTAGCGGCTTTGGATAAAGGGTTTACGCCGGCTACATTGGTTTTGGATGCACCCTTTGTTTTGGAAGATAAAGTTGCAGGTACTTGGAAGCCGACCAATTATTCCAATACGTTTTATGGCCCGACACCTATCCGTGTAGGTATTGAAAAATCCAGAAATTTGATGACGGTGCGCTTGGCTGATTTCTTGGGCATGGATTTAATTGCACGATATTCAGATCATTTTGGCGTTACGGATCATATGTCTCCGTTACTGGCAAATTCTTTAGGGTCTGCAGAAACAACCTTGCTACGGATTACGGCAGCTTACGGTATGATTGCGAATGGCGGAAAGAAAATTACACCAACCTTTATCGACCGTATTCAAGATCGTTACGGTGATACTATTTTTAAGCATGATAAACGTCCTTGTACGCGATGTGGTTCAATGGTTCAGTGGGAAGGGCAAGCTGTGCCTGACGTGCCTGATGTGCGCGAACAAATTGCTGATCCGCGTACGACTTATCAAATGGTTTCCATTATGGAGGGCGTTGTCCAACGAGGCACAGGTGCGCGTCTTCGCTCTTTAGGGCGTCCTTTGGCGGGTAAGACGGGAACAACCAATGATTCGCGTGATGCATGGTTTATCGGTTTCTCACCAAATTTAGCAATAGGTGTCTTTACAGGCTTTGATACTCCGCGTTCTTTGGGGCGTCGGGAGACAGGATCCTCTGTGGCCGTGCCGATATTTAAGAGTTTTGTCGGGCAAGTTTTGGCAGATAAACCGCCTGCGCCGTTCAGAAAACCGGCCGGAATTCGTAATGTGCGTATTAATGCGGAAACGGGTGCACGCGCGCGCCCAGGTGATAAAAGAGTTATATGGGAGTCCTTTATTATCGGAACTGAGCCGAGCACGGACACGTATATCCTTGATGCTGATGGTATATCCTTGATGTCGGATTACTATGGGGATAGTGCATATGATCGCGATTATTATTACGTTCCCGGCACTGATGGTAGTTCTGTGACATCACAGTCCACCCAACCTTCAGCGGTTAGTACGGGGACTGGCGGCCTGTATTAATGGGTTGGTATGTCTATATATTAGAGTGCGTTGACACAACATATTATACCGGCATTACCACAGATATAGAGCGGCGAATAGCTGAGCACACCGCAGGAACAGGTGCAAAATATACGAAGGGGCGAGGGCCTTTAAAGCTGATTTATCAAGAGGAACATGTTGATAGATCGTCTGCTTCTAAACGAGAAATAGAAATTAAGGCTCTATCGAAGGCGCAAAAATTAGTTCTTATATCGCGCTGAATTTTATTTTTTCTTTAAAGCCTTTATTTTTGCGTGCAGGGCTAGCTCTGCTTTTTTATCTTCTTCCCGATTGAACAGGAATACGTTCTCTTCTACATCAACCGAGAATAAATTAGAGTGCGTATAATAAAATGTAATCAGGTTCTCATAGGCCTGAATGAGGGCTTCTTCTTTGGTGAAGAAATTAATGTATTTATCCAGCTGCTTGTTGCTCATTTCTTGCCATTTTAATAAAAACATTTCCTGTGTTTTATTATCTTGGCTCTTGAGATCTTCTTGCAGGCTGTCCTTATATTCTACAAAAATATTAATAATCTCTGTAGCTTTATTGCGCAAGTCAGGGGCAACGTCATTTTTAAATAAAAGATAATTTTCTTTTGTATATTCTTTGGTTTCAAAATTATAGGGATTAAGCATTTCTTGCAAGACTGTACGGCTATCTTTATAGGCAGTGGCCTTTGTCTTTAAATCGGCTTTGAAATTGGCCAGATATTGTTTGAACAGTTTGTCTAGCTCTGCCCGCGCTTGTTCTTTTTGTTCTTGTTCGGCTTTGACTTGTTGTGTGTGTATTTCATCTTGGTGCTGCCTATAAAGATGCAGTTGGTATAGTCCACCAGCTATAGCAATGAACAAAAATACAATTATAAACTTATGAGATTTCAAGGGATGTGCCATGGCGTTTTAGTTGAAGTCAGGATTAACACCTGCTGGTGCATTTTCTCTAAGGAGTTTTCTTTGCTTAAAGCTAACCATTCTAAGGCCATCAATTGATTGACCGTAAAACTTATATCCACCGAAGCTGTAGAAAACAACTCGCTTTTCTGCGCTTTTATAGCTGTATTTTCCGCCTTGCTTTAAAATAAAGCCAACCAAGCCTTTATAGGTATTCAGGAACTTATTTTGCAGCTTAAAATATGTGTCTGCTTTGCTGCGGAATTCGGCTATTTTTTCTTTCCAGAGAGCATCGAGTTTTTCATGGTCAGCGACTCTGACACCTTCTCTGATTTCGATATACTGTTTTTCTGCATTTTCTATGTCGGCTATCATGTCTTTATAACCGCTATTTAAATTGTTCATGGCTTTTTCTAAATCACCGGTAAACTCTTTCTTATAACGAGTGAACTTAAATCTAACTGGCCTTACTTTGTCACTCAGTTTTTTCTGATGCACAAAGTTCACGCCAGCGTAGAACCATAAAGAAACATAAAGATTATTATAGATGATATCCAGATGCTCACCTTGCTTAACACTGCTGATTTGAGAAGAAAAAACTTTCGCGATAGGGCGGGTGGCTTTGTCTTTCTTTTCCAGCTTACTACTCTTTGTGTATCCTCCGTGGTAGTTTTGCGCACGCACCTGAGATGAGGCGGATACACAAGAGAAGAACACACTAACCATAATCATAATTTTAAATATCTTACACATAGGCACTATAGTGACATGTTGTGGGGTTTCTTTCAACTTCTGAAATGGCTTGGCGTTTAAATTTTATTTATTTATAGTCATTTTTTGTAAACTTTATGCTTTTTGAGAAAATATAATGTGTAATCAAGTCATATTCCCGCGTAAACCCCCTGCAGATTTCACCTATAATCCGCCGCAAGACCCTTTGGATGTTATTTTTCATGATGATGATTTACTGGTTTTATCTAAACCGGCTGAATTATTGAGTGTGCCGGGGCGCAAGGAAGAACATGCGGATAGCCTTGAAAAACGTGTGCAAGCCGAATTTCCGCAGGCGCGTATTGTGCATCGTCTTGATATGTCGACCTCGGGGTTGATTATTATGGCGATGAATGCGCAAACGCACCGAAATCTCGGGCTGCAATTCGAGAGACGTAAAACTAAAAAAGTTTACATTGCCCGCGTTTGGGGCGATGTGAAAGAAGATAAAGGCCATATTGATCTGCCGCTGATCTGTGATTGGCCGAACAGGCCTCTGCAAATGGTGGATCATGAAAAAGGGCGCGCATCACAAACAGATTGGGATGTTTTGGAACGTGAAAGTGAAGCAACCCGTATTGCCCTTTATCCAATAACAGGGCGCACACATCAGCTGCGTGTTCATATGGCAGAAATCGGGCATCCTATATTGGGCGATGATTTTTATGCGCATGAGCCAGCATTTAAGGCCGAAACACGTCTACAACTCCATGCTCATAAATTGATGGTGTACCACCCGAAAGATGGTGAGCAAACATGGTTCGAGTCGCCTTGTCCGTTTTGAGTACGGCTTAATAACGTTCAGGGCGGTTGAGGAAACCGGTCTTAACCCACCAATCAGGGTTTTCTGCGCTGATTTTTTCTGCGGCATTTTCGGCATGTTCAATCGTTTCAAACAGCCCAAAACAGCTTGCTCCCGAGCCGCTCATTCGTGAAAATAAGCAGTGTTCTTGCGCGTTAAGTGCATTGATAACATTGTCGATTTCAGGGATTAATTTCAAGGCGGGTTCAAATAAATCATTCTCTAAAGTGCGGAGTGTTTCGGATAAATTGAATACAGAATCAAAGCTTTTGGGCAGCGTTGTCTTCTTTTTGAATATTCCGTTATGGTGCAAAAATATATCCTGGGTCGCGCATGAAATCATGGGGTTAATCAGCAATAGGGGAATTTCGGGCATGGTTGGTGCAGGCAAGAGTATATCACCAATGCCTTGCATGATCGTTGGCCTACAGTTTAGGCACACGGGCACATCTGCGCCTAATTTCGTCATAAGGGGGATAATGTAATCTGCATCATGGGGAAGATTCCAAAGCTCTTGCAAACCCCATATTGTTGCTGCCGCGTTTGAAGAACCACCGCCTAACCCCGATGATAAAGGTAGGTTTTTTGTCAGGGTTATTTTGATGTTGAGGGAGCGATCTGCGACTTGTGACAAAGATCTGGCGGCTTTTATCACAAGGTTCTCACCGTTTAGGAAGGCGCTGCGTTCCTCCTCTTTGAATGAGTCTGCAAAGGGCCCTTTGATATGAAACGAAAATGAGGGGGCGGACTCAATGGTAAGAATATCGCCAATATCAGCGAATGCGACTAATGAGTCGAGCGTATGATATCCGTTACTCAAGCGCTTTGTAATGTGCAGAAATAAGTTGAGTTTTGCAGGGGCAAAAATTGTGAGTGTCTTTGGTGTCGCTTTGCTCATCGGGCTTGCCTACCAATTTATTTCTTTATGCCGGACGTTAGTTTGGTCTCTAATTCTTTTATTTGTGTGTCATCGTCTGAGTGGTTCTTCGCGCGTTTCCATTGAAATTTTGCCTCCAGTAAACGACCAACTTTCCAATAGGCATCACCAAGGTGATCGTTGATTGTCGGATCATAGGGGAGAAGCTCTACTGCGCGCTCTAAAACAGGAACGGCGTGTTTGTAGTTCTTTGCACGATACATAACCCATCCTAAGGAGTCGGTAATATAGCCATCAGAGGGAAGCAAATCCACAGCATGCTGAATCATCTTTAAGGATTTTTGCAAGTGTATTCCCTTGTCCGCCCAAGCGTAACCTAGATAGTTCAAAATATAGGGGTGATCAGGCTGCATAGTGAGCGCGCTTTGCAACTCTTGTTCCGCGCGTTCCCAGTTGCCGGATTGCTCATAGGCAATGCCGCGCACATAATGCAAATGCCAATATTCTTCAGGAAGGTCTTTCCCGAGTATTTTTGCGGCAACATCATAAGATTTTAGCGCTAATTTGTATTTTTCCTGAGTGCGATATAGATTTCCGATTTTGATGAGTGTATCGACGTCTTTATCTGCATTGGGCAAACGTTTAAGCAGGGCTAATGCGTCATCAAAGCGTTCGGTTGTTTCATATATATCTACGATGTCATGCTGTGCTTGTATGTATTCTTTGGATGATTCCGGAATGGATTGATATAGAGAAATAGCATTCGCATATTGTTTATGGTTTGCGTTTATTTCTGCCAATAGGATTCTGGTTTGCATCATTTTTGGTTCAAGATAGAGAGAAACATGTGCGAAAACGCGGGCGCTTTCTTCATTTTGTTCAGTGTTTAGGATGGATGCAATATCGTAGAACGCTTTTGCCATACCATGGTTCGCAGACCTAACTTTTTTGAATAGCGGTTTATTCGTGCCTTGTTCTAATTCCTGAAGCTGTGTTTTTATTCTAATATTTTCAGGGTTTTCCTTTAAAATATCTTGGTATATTGCGATGGCTTTTTCCTTCAAACCAACATGCCCGTAAAGGTCGGCAATGCGTCCACGCTCGTTTACACGGATATCTTCAACCTTTAAAGCTTTGTCTATCATACGTTCTATATCGGAATGGTTATCCAGATAGTCAGAGATTAAAATAGCGTGATACAGTTGCATCGTGCTTTGCTTAAGGGCTTTTATATTCATCGTGTTTTGCGCGGCGCTTAACCAGCCATCAATGAAAGGGCCAATAAATCGCACTGTGCCGTCATCTGGCATTTTATTAAGCAAAGCCTGTGCTTCTTTATATTTTTCATGTTTTATAGCATCGACGATTATGAATATTTCTGTAATCGCATTTTTTTTGGCGTTGTTGTCTGCCCTAATTTTTTTGGCGATGCTGATTGCTTTTTCTGCATTTCCTGAACCCATGGCCAAGATCATGGCGCGTTGTAAAATATTATCAGGGGCAATGCCTGCCTCAACTAACTGGTTGATAAACTGATCGGCATTCTTCCAATCATGATTATTTTGGGCAAATTTGCTGGCAAGGTAGTCTCCTGCCTGCAAATTTATAATGTTTGCGTTGTGTCTATCAACGGCTTTGGGTGCTGTTTTGCCGGATTCTTTGTTCTCTGCCTTCGCAATCACTTCGGTAGTCTCTGAAATGGCAGAGGATGCTGTGGTTTTTTCGATAAATAACCCAACGCCTAATATCGCGCTGCATATCACAAGGAGGATATAGACTTTTTTCATTACAAGAAATTCCTTTGCTTTGGGTGCGTATTATAGATGAGATTCTTCGCTTTATACCAGTGTAAAATTACATACCGGGATAATTTGGCCCATCTGTTCCTTGTGGCACGCACCAAGTGATGTTTTGTGACGGATCTTTTATGTCACAAGTTTTACAATGCACGCAGTTTTGGCTGTTAATTTGCAGTTTCGGTTCCGCGCCTTCTTGCTCAATGATTTCATAAACGCCGGCGGGGCAATAACGTTGCGCAGGCTCGGCGTATTCGGGTAAATTTATCGAGATTGGGATGGAGGGATCTTTTAATTTTAAGTGACAGGGCTGGTTTTCCGCATGATTGGTATTGGATAGCTGCACAGAGGTCAGTTTATCAAAGGTAATAATACCATCAGGCTTTGGATAATCGATAGGTGTGTGCGCTGATGCTTTATCAAGTTGCGTATGGTCTGCGTGATTGGTTAGCGTGCGTGACCCTTTCCCACCTGTCAGAGTTTCAATTGCCGCATTGATAAGGCCTGCAAGCAATCCCTTATGAAAGCCGGGGCGAATATTGCGCACAGATTTTAGTTCATCCCATAGCCATGTATTTTTGAGGTTGTCTGTATAGCTGGCGCATTCCGTGCCCCAATTTTGCGTTTCGCCAAGATGTGCAAAGACGCTTTCGGCGGCGACCATTCCGGATTTCATTGCCGTATGATTGCCTTTGATCTTCGGAACATTCAAAAACCCTGCGGTATCTCCAATTAACAGTCCGCCACCAAACGTTAGCTTTGGTAAGGATTGGAATCCGCCTTCTGCCAATGCGCGTGCACCATAAGCAATGCGTTTTCCGCCCTCTAATAATGGTTTAATTTTAGGGTGGGTTTTGAAACGCTGCATCTCCTCATAAGGGGAGAGATACGGGTTTTTGTAATCCAGCCCGACAACAAAGCCGATAGAGATCATATTATCTTCCATATGATAGATCCATGACCCGCCATAAGTTTGCTTATCCATCGGCCAGCCGATTGTATGTTGGCACAGGCCTTGTTTATGTTTGGCAGGGTCAATTTCCCATATTTCCTTGATGCCGAGGCCATATGTCTGCGGGTCACTGTTGGCGCGCAGATCATATTTTTCGATCAGCATCTTGGTCAGTGATCCGTGACAACCTTCAGCAAAGATCGTCTGGCGGGCGTGTAATTCCATGCCCGGTTCGAATTGATCGGTCTTTTCGCCATGTTCATCAATGCCCATATCACCTGTCGCAACGCCGATGACCGCGCCTTGGTCGTCATAGAGGATCTCTGCGGCGGCAAAACCGGGAAAAATTTCGACGCCAAGCGTTTCGGCTTGCTCCCCAAGCCAGCGGCATAGATTTCCCAATGATATAATGTAATTGCCCTTATTATGCATTTGCGGCGGTGCGGGCAGAGGAATTGCACTGTTTTTGGTCAAAAAGGTGAATTTATCTTTTGTCGCGGGGCAGGTCAGCGGTGCGCCTTTGTCTTTCCAGTCGGGGATTAGTTCATCTAATGCACGTGGCTCAAACACCGCACCTGATAAAATATGTGCCCCAACTTCGGAGCCTTTTTCAAGAATACAGACATTTAAATCCGTGTCTTTTTCGGCAGCCAGTTGTTTTAATCTGATGGCACAAGACAGGCCGGAAGGGCCCGCGCCAATAATGACAACATCATATTCCATGTTTTCTCGATCAGATCTGCGCGACTCTGGCATAAATGGATTCTCCTCTTTTCTTTTCCCTACAACTATTCTACCCTATTTTTATATGAAAATCTCTTAACAGGACAGGGAAATAACCTTGGAAAACGCTGTAACGCACAAGGAACTTCTGACCGCGCTGGAATGGTATGTTGACCAAGGCGTGTGTGATGTTGTTCTTGACCAAGTGGTCGATCGCACGGTTATTCCGGATTTACCGCCTATGCCTGTTATGTCTGCGGGTTCTGTTGTTTCATCTGCGCCTGCTTCCGCTGCACAGACCGCTGCGCGCGGTATGGACGCTGCACCTGCATTTTTGGGCGCGTCAGATGCGTATGAAGAAGCGGTTAAATGCGCAAAAGGTGCCACCACATTAGAAGAGTTACACAAAGCCATTGCCGATTTTGATGGTATAGCGATTAAGAAGACGGCTACCAATATGGTGTTTGCCGATGGTAATCCCAAGGCTTCTATCATGCTGATTGGTGAAGCACCAGGCGCGGATGAAGATCGGCTGGGCAAGCCTTTTGCCGGTCTCAGCGGCCAGTTACTGGATAAGATTGTTGGCTGTATTGGTTTAAGCAGGGAAGAGGAAGACTCACAAAATGCGGTTTATCTCTCTAATATTCTGAATTGGCGACCACCGGGAAACCGCACGCCCAGCCCTGCGGAAATAGAAGTAAGTTTGCCTTTCATTGAACGCCATATTCAACTTGTTCAGCCTAAAATAGTGGTTTTATGGGGCGGCGTTGCGGCGAAAGCGTTACTCGGCAGAACCGAGAGTATTTCCCGTTTACGCAAAAGCTGGCACGATTATTCTGCGCAGACAGATGGCTTGGCAGGTAATGGCGGAGATCTAACCATTCCTGCTCTGGCGACGTATCATCCGTCCTACCTTTTAAAAACGCCACAGCAGAAGAAAGCGGTGTGGGCGGATATGCTGATGCTGCAAAAAAAGCACGAAATGCTATAAAATTTACATAATAATGCAAAAAAGCTGGACAAATGCATCATAGCTGTGTATTTATCTCTGCATTATGAACATGAATTACGTTGGAAAGAAAAGCGCACAGCTTTGTGTGAGCGCTCTCATGATGAGCATTTTACTGTTGCCCGTACAGGCATCGGAGAGTGTTCCTGTTCCTGTGACAAAGCCTATTACGCTTGGCAGTGCGCAGGTTCCTGTGCCATCAGTGAAGCCGATGACCAGCATTGAGAAAACGTTGAGTGCCACGCATAAGGTTACATTCAAATCTATGACATTGAATTTGGCCAGCTTGTTTTCCACAGAAAACTTGTTCTCTGGGCAGAAGGCAAAAAACTATCCCTATGGTTATACGGCTCTTTCAGGTAAGGAAGCGAAGCGTTACGCGCGCATTTTTGAAGCGCAGGCATTGGGTAATATAAGTGGTGCGGATGAATTGCTTCATAAAATTAATGATAAACGGTTGATGGGGCATGTGCTGTATCAACGTTATATGCATCCATCATATACAAGCAGTTTTGCTGAATTACAAAGCTGGATGGTGAAGTATGCAGATTATCCAGGTGCGGATAAAATTTATAAACTGGCTGTATCCAAGCAGGGTTCAGATAGTAAAGCTGTTATTGTAAAGGCCAGAAACGGTCGCATTTTGTCACAGATTAATGAGCCGACTATTTATCACGCTAAGCGATATGTTAGTAAAACCAACTATTCTGATGCACAAGCGCAGGCCGTTCGTGTTTTATCTAAAAAGGTACATGCGTTAGTGCGCTCCGGCGGGCCTCTAGAGGCTTTAACGCATTTCAGAGCATCTCCTGCACGGGCGTTCATGGGCGAAGTAGAACATGACACGCTTCAGGCAAAAATTGCTGCAAGCTTCTTGTATCGCGGGCGATTTGAGTCTGCTTATAAACTGGCCGGACAAAGCGCGGATCGTTCAGGTGAATATGTGCCGCATGCCAGCTGGATTGCGGGATTAGCCTTATGGCAGCAAGGGCAATTTGTCTCGGCTGCATCGTATTTTGAAAAGACAGGCAGCTCTGCTTATGCATCAGGTTGGCTTGCGTCTGCCGGATCATATTGGGCGGCGCGCAGCTATAAACGCAGCAATAATCAAGGTGCATATCGTTCCTCTTTGGTAAAAGCAGCACAACATTCCAGAACATTTTACGGGCTTATGGCTGCACACACGTTGAAGCAAAAGCTGGATTTCAACTGGGATGTTCCTGAATATAGCAATGAGCATGAAGCTTTGATCTTGAATAGTGACATTGGTAAGCGCGTCTTTTCATTGGTTGCGGCAGGGCAATATGATTTGGCCGAGGGCGAGTTGATGCGCCTTAACTACAAAGGTAATCCAGAATTATCCCGTGCGGTTTTGGCGTATGCTTCGCATGTTGGTTTGCCTGGTGTCGCGTTGCGTCTTGGCAATATGGTGAAACGCGGGAAAGACACATATTATGATAGTGCCTTATATCCTGTTAGCCCATGGGCGCCGAAAGATGGATATCGTCTTGATCCTGCGCTTGTGCATGCTGTTATCCGTCAAGAGTCACGCTTTAACTTGCAAGCAACCAGCTATAGCGGCGCAATTGGCCTGATGCAGATTATGCCTAAAACGGCGCAATATGTTGCGGAGACAAGAAACTATCCTGAAAAACTAGATATGTCGAAGCTTCGTCTTCCTGAAATGAATATGAAGGTCGGGCAGGACTATCTGGAATATCTTCTTAAGGGCCGTTATGTGAAGGGCGACGTAGTATCTTTGCTTGTCTCTTATAATGCAGGGCCTGGAAATCTATTAAAATGGCGCAAGCGTATGGGTGATAACACAGACCCACTCTTGTTTATCGAGATGATGCCCGTTCATGAAACCCGTGACTATGTAGAACGTGTTCTATCGAATTACTGGATTTATCGTCTGCGTGCAGGCCTTGAATTGCCGAGCTTGGTTGCCCTTGCAAATGGTAAAGCACCGAAATACGCGCATGTGATGCAGGCGGAATATCCGTATAAATTGGCTGCTAATCAGTAATATTCAAACATTATTTACGCGCATAAAGTGGTGGCATATGCCAGCGATAACCCTTTGATGCCTTCTTTTCCCACGGCCATGCGCCATTTGTATCAGGCCAAATCATGTGCAGGACTTTGAAATCATCCCCTTTATAAAGCCAGTGCCCCCAACCAAAATAACTGGGGTAGTGCTTATGCTCCACTTCCTTGAATGTTATTTTAGCGCCATCCAGAAATTCATCGTAAAATTTACCGACCTCGAATGTTTCACCGTCTTTTATGCGGTAATTATATTCGTTAATCAGAAAATGCGACATATCACGATCAAGGCCGGTGACGATGACTTCGGGTGCGTTCGTGCATTTTTGAATACCGATTGAATAGGTGAAAGACGGTGAGTCCTCATCCTCTGTTATATGCAGAATATGACAGCCATTCTTTTCGATATTGCTGAGGGCTTTTTCTTCCAGCTGTTTTTCTTCGTTTTCATCCATAGCGTTGATCCTAATATGGTGACTTGAGTATCATGCGTTCTAATATTGGCCATAAATCAGGATCGCCGCATGCAACGACTTTCCCGACGGAGTTGAGGGTCAGATCGTTTCCGCGCCAATCACTGATATGTCCGCCTGCGCCTTTAATGACGGGCACAAGTGCGGCAAAATCATAGGGCGAGAGGTTTTGCTCAAAGGCCGCATCCATATATCCGCTGGCGATTAGACCATACATATAGCAATCGCCCCCCCATACCATTTTGGAAGTTCCACGCTCAAAGATGTGATAGGCGCGGTCATAGTCGGTTAATTTATCGAACATCATCGGTGTTGTACTGCCGATTCTTGCATCATCAAAATCTTTGCATTGGCGTGTCTTGACGGGCTTGCCGTTCATTGTTGTTGTTTTCCCTTCAATACCAACCCATCGTTCTTTTAAAATTGGCTGGTCGATAATGCCGATCTTTGGCACATCTCCCTCACACAGCGCGATTAATGTGCCGAAAGTCGGGCGACCAATCATAAAGGATTTTGTGCCATCTATCGGGTCAATCACCCATGTGAAGCCGGTTTCGCTTTCCTGATGCCCAAATTCTTCACCAAAGATGCCATCGCCGGGGCGTTTCTTCGCTATGATCTCGCGCAGGGCTGTTTCCACCTCGCGATCAGCAATTGTAACGGGGCTGTCATCGGCTTTTTTATCAACATCAAAGGGCTGACGGTAATATTTTTGAATAATTTTACCTGCTGTGTCTGCCATCCTATTGGCAAGTGCTACAAATTCGTCCATAAATATACCTCCAAAACGTAAGTCATAAGAAGAATAGAGTGAAGCGATGAAAACAGTCAATGATGTCCGTAGTGAATTTTTAGGTTTTTTTGAGAAAAATGGCCATACCGTTGTGCCATCCTCCTCGCTGGTGCCGCATAATGATCCAACCCTGATGTTTGTAAATGCAGGCATGGTGCAGTTCAAGGATGTATTCACGGGCAAGGAAAAACGCCCCTATACCCGCGCGACAACCTCACAGAAATGCGTGCGCGCAGGCGGCAAGCATAATGATTTGGAAAATGTTGGTTATACCGCGCGTCATCATACTTTTTTTGAAATGCTGGGGAATTTCAGCTTTGGTGATTATTTTAAGGAAGATGCCATTGCCTTTGCGTGGGAAATGGTAACAAAGAATTTCGCGCTTGATCCTGATAAGCTCTGCGTTACGGTGCACAGCACAGATGAAGAAGCCGCCGCGATTTGGAAAAAAGTCACAGGCTTTGCCGATCATAAAATTATCCGCATAGCGACAGATGATAATTTCTGGCGTATGGGCGACACGGGGCCTTGCGGCCCTTGTACTGAGATTTTTTATGACCATGGTGAACATATTTGGGGTGGTCCGCCGGGGAGTCCGGAAGAAGATGGTGATCGCTTCATAGAGATTTGGAATAACGTCTTTATGCAGTATGAGCAAATAGATGCCGATACCCGCATTAATCTACCCGCACAAAGCGTTGATACCGGCATGGGGCTGGAGCGTATCGTGGCGACCTTGATGGGTTCAAATAACAATTACGACATTGATATTATGCGCGAGTTGATTGAGCATAGCGCCGACTTAACCTCCGTTGAAGCCGATGGCGATATGGCGGCAAGCCATAAGGTGATTGCCGATCATATTCGTGCGTGTTCTTTTTTGCTGGCTGACGGTGTTATGCCGAGTAATGAGGGGCGCGGCTATGTCCTGCGCCGTATTATGCGCCGCGGTATGCGCCACGCGCACCTATTGGGCGCAAAAGACCCGATCATGCATAAATTATTTCCAACCTTGCTTGGGAAAATGGGCGACGCCTATCCTGAGCTGAAGCGTGCGGAAAGCTTGATTAAACAAACGTTGGAGAGCGAAGAGAAACGTTTTAAAGTTACGCTTGATCGTGGTGAGAAGATGCTGGATGAGGAAGCGGCGAACGTTGCTTCGGGTGAAAAATTCTCGGGTGCTGTTGCGTTTAAACTTCACGACACTTTTGGCTTCCCCCTTGACCTGACACAAGACGCCCTGCGCGCCAAGAAAATCGAGATTGATACCGACGCATTTGATAGCTGTATGGCCGAGCAAAAAGCCAAAGCCCGCGCCGCGTGGTCTGGCGCAGGCGGTGAAGTAAGCGAGAAAATTTGGTTCGATATTTTGGACGAAGTCGGCGCAACGGAATTCCTTGGTTATGATAAAGATCAAGCCGAGGGCAAAGTTCTGGCTATTGTTCAAGATGGTAAGCGTGTTGATACTCTGAGGGGGGAGAGCGAGAAGGGGATTGTTATAACAAATCAATCGCCATTTTATGCCGAAAGCGGTGGTCAAGTAGGTGATACAGGGACATTTATGTCGGATGGTGCAAACCTTTTTGTTAGTGATACAAAAAAACAAGTTGGTTCATTATGGCTGCATATGGTCACAGTTATAGGTGGTGCTGTGAACATTGGTGACTTTTTAAAAATGGAGGTCAATACAACCCGTCGTGATGCCATCCAATCCAACCATTCGGTTACACACTTACTGCATGAAGCTCTACGCCAAGTGCTGGGCGATCATGTTGCGCAGAAGGGATCATTGCAAGATGCGGATCGTACGCGTTTTGATATCTCCCAACCTGTTGGCATGACCAAAGATGAAATCACGCAAGTTGAAGCCATAGTCAATGAACAGATTGCTGCGAATGAGAAGGTTGAAACACTGTCTTTACCCATTGATGAGGCACGTGCAATGGGCGCGATGGCTCTGTTTGGCGAGAAATATGATGATGAGGTGCGCGTTGTTTCTATGGGTACGAAGGAAGGCAATCGCGCGTTCTCGATAGAGCTTTGCGGCGGTACGCATGTGGAACGTACAGGCGACATTGGGAAGTTTAAAATTAAGTCGGAGGGGGCTTTGGCATCGGGGATTCGCCGTATTGAGGCCGTTACAGGTATGCGCGTTGATGCGTATCTCGCAGGGCAAGAGCAGGCTCATAAAGATAAAATTGATAAATTAAAGGCTGAAATTGAAAGCTTACGCATTGAACTGAAGGCGTTGGGTGATGAAGATTCAATCACTATGGAAGATGATGCCGAAGATAATTTAGTCGCGCACAAGAAACTGCTGCAAAAACAAATATCGGTGCAGCGCCGCGCGCAAGGGGCAGAGACGGATGCGGCTGATATAAAAGAAATTGGCGGTGTGAAGTTTATTACTAAAGTGCTTGAGGGTTTTCCACCCAAAGACCTTAAACCTATGGCCGATGATTTAAAGACACAGCTTGGCTCCGGCGTGGTTGTTCTGATTTCTACCGATGAAGGTAAAGCCTCTATCGTGGTTGGTGTGACCGCTGATCTCACTGCGAAAATCAGTGCGGTTGATTTGGTGCGTGTCGGTTCTGCTGCGCTGGGTGGTAAAGGTGGCGGTGGCCGCCCTGATATGGCGCAAGCTGGTGGGCCTGATGCAGGCGCGGCGAATGATGCGGTAACAGCAATTGAAAAGAGTTTGGCGGGTTAGTGTGGGGTAAAACTGGGAGCCTTAAATAGGCTTCACACCCTTTGCAAGGCAAGCATTGCGGAATTCAGTTTCATCGATTTTTATGATATCCACGCTATCCGTGATGACAGGGACGAGTGATAGGTCGGGGATGAATTCCTTTGTCTTTGAATCGACGATTTCGACATTAATAGGAATTTCCATCGCACTGCACGTTACCTTGATTGGGCGATCGCCCAGAAGGTAATAATGGTAAACTCTTTCCTTTGAGGGCATAATATTTATACTCCATCAAGTTCTTGTATTACCTGACCTATATCCGGTGAATCTAAGAATTTCTGTGTATGTTCCACCATTGCATTTTGGCAATCTTGGGGTGTCTCGAAGAATTCAAACCGATTGCTGTTTATAATATTCATGAGATCTTCGTTCGGTGTCCAATCTCGTTCTACGAAATCATATTCCTCTATGCTGCGAGGGATCCATGGCAGAGTAGAGGCTTTGGTTGTCTCTGTGGATGACTCAACGATTTTTATAAATCTTTTGACGTCATTCTCACCTTCCCAAATACCAAAACGTGTAGTTTCGTTGGGTATTTCGGCAAATGCCTTTGATAAATCTTTGTGTTCCAAGCCGTTGTCAGCCATTACATTTCACCAATCTATTGTCATATTCTAGATGTCGTACTCTAAAAGTGTATCATTATGCAAGTTTAAAATCATTAATCTTGTTCTTCAATTAAGGCTCTACGCCAATTTCTGCCATATGTGCAACAAGCTCTGCCTCTTTCTCCGGCGTGAAGGCATGCCTGTCTGGGTCTTTCAAGAAACGATCATAGCCCTCTTCGTGCGCTATTTTTGAATTATAATATTCGCAAACGGCGTAATGATATGTTGCCAGTTCCAGCTCATCATCTGTTAGGGCTGATTCTTCACGTAGTCCTGCTTTAAAATCACGGGCGGCATCCCGATATATATCTTCTGCGGCTCTTTTATGTTCATGGGTCATATCATAAACAGATTCCATAGCAGTAGATACAATTTGCAGTTCTACAACATGTGGCTTGCCCTCATCTCCTGTAGGAACAGATAGCTTATATGATAGTCCCCTGTATCCTGTGTAGGGCTTTGGCTCTTCAAAGTTATTTTTTTCAAGTTCAACTTTAATGCCGGCTTCTTGTAATGGGCCTGAATCAGCATTTCTAAACATATCCATCACTGCGCCAAGTTGCTCGGAGCTATCGACAATGACTTTTCCGCGGACAACGTCAGTAAGGCAACGGGAATCCCCATCATATCTTTGATTTATTTTTCTTATGGCAGAGTCTTTGTCTTTGTTCGGCCCCATAAAGGCATCGGTTGCCTCTGATTTGTCCAGTACATACAAGAGGAAACGTCCAAGTTTTAGGCGTGTTTCTTCGCATGTATCGTATAGTTCTTCAAGTTCCATAACTTGGCGTAAATCGCCGCGATCATTGAATGAAATGCTGATATTGCTTTGTTCTGCCATCTAATTTAACACCCGTATTCTATAGCCCATTGTTGGACTTTTATTTTTTATGCTCTATTCTAGCGTAATATGGCCATGAATTGCAATGATTTGTATTTTTTGCCTTGTGATTTCCTATATTCCCCCTTGCATCTGTCGCGCGGGGTGGATATATAGATGTTCAAATAATATTTAAGGGTATAAGGATTAAAGTTATGGCCATTGAGCGTACATTTTCTATCATCAAGCCGGATGCGACACGTCGTAACCTGACAGGTGCAATTAACACAATAATCGAAGCTGCGGGTTTACGCATTATCGGGCAAAAACGTATTCATATGTCCCTTGAGAAAGCAAAAGGCTTTTACGCAGTGCATAGCGAGCGTCCTTTCTTTGGTGAATTGACAGAGTTCATGTCCTCTGCGCCTGTAGTTGTGCAAGTGTTGGAAGGCGAGAATGCTATTGCAAAATATCGCGAAGTGATGGGCGCAACAAACCCTGAAGAGGCTGATGCAGGTACAATCCGTAAAGAGCATGCGATTGATATTGGCGAAAATTCTGTGCATGGTTCAGATTCTGCAGATAATGCAAAAATTGAAATTGAATATTTTTTCTCTAACGATGAAATCGTAGGCTAATAATATTAAGCTTTGAGATTTACTCGCCATTTTTGAAACGCCGCTTTTGTTTGCTCATTTGCGGCGTTTAGTTTTCTTGCCTCGGAGAGGGAATTTTCTTTTTGAGCCATTTTTGCGGTTTTTTCTATTTCTCCGGCAATGGCGCTGACTTGCTTCATACCGAAATTACCGGACATGCCTTTTAACTCATGTGCACGAGCGCCCAGTGAAGGGATGTCGCCCTCCGCTATTATCCTATCGATATTTTCGATGATTTCGGCGGCTTTCTCTAAAAACCCATCCAAGAGATTCATAAACTGTTCTTCGCCGAGTGTATCGATCAGGCTTTGAAGCATTGCTGTATCAAGGATGTCTTCTATGTCATCTATATCAAAGTCAGCTGTGCTGGTATTTGCCGTTTCTGTTGGCACTGTTTTTTCTTCTTCTGTGTTTGTTGTCACTATTACGCTGGCGATTTCTTCTTTTTCTGTTGCTGCTGGCGCGACGACGGCTATGTCTTTTTCTTTTGTCTCTATAGCTGGTTCTGTTGTCTCCACCATTGGTGCTTCGACTGCGGGTGCTTTTGCAACCGGTGCTTGGCTTTGCGTTTCTGGCTTGTCGCTGGTCTTCGTGTTGTCGGAATGTTGTTCCATTAGATATTTTTGAATTTCGGTTAGCTCGTCATCACTTTTATCCGTTGGTTTGAATTTCGGCAAAGGTGGTTCCGGTGTTATCGATTTTGGAACAGGTGTTGCTGCACTGTCATCACTATCAAACGTTAGATTTACTTTTTGGTGTAGAATTGGGTCGCTTTCTTTTGTCACAGGTGTTTGTATTGTCCCTTCTGTGAAATCTTCGCGATTATCAAAGCTAAGGTTATGGTCTATGTTTTCAATATCCATGGGATTGTGTCCTTCATTTGTATCAAAGAAATCTTTGGGTAAGTCATTTTCAAATTTTCCGACAGAGGCATTATAAATGACATCGCGGAGCTTTCTGGCGTCAATCGGTTTGGCAATGAAACCGTTCATGTGTGCGGCAAAAAATGTTTCGATATCCTCAAGCATAACATTTCCTGTTAGAGCAATAATTGGCGTTGCTGCGATTTCTTTATTGCTGTTGGCACGTATTTTGGTAGTTGTTTCCAGCCCAGATAATCCATCCATCTGGATATCCATTAAAATGAGATCTAACTTTGTGGTACGGCAAATATCGAGCGCTTCCATTCCGTTTTGAGCCATTGATAAAGTATGCCCGTCACATGAGAGGAAACCTTCCAGAACCTTCCTGTTCATTTCGTTATCTTCGACGATCAGGATATTCAGAGGTCTTGCTTGTCTTACATTTTCCTTTGATGTGTTTTGAGTTGCGCCATCACCATCATGGGTGTCTTTTGCTTCTAGCTTAATAGAAAAGGAGAATGTACTACCCACGCCGACTTCACTGCTCACAGTTATCTTGCCCTTCATGGCTTCAATCAAGCGACTTGAAATCGCAAGACCCAGACCTGTGCCGCCATATCGGCGTGACGTGCTGGTTTCTGCTTGCTTAAAGGGTGTAAATAGCTTGCTTTGTGCTTCTTCGGAAATACCAATACCCGTATCTTTAATGGCGAAGTGAATAATGGACTCTTCCGCGGTTTCGGGCATAGTAATTTCGATTGTAACATGACCCTCTTGCGTGAATTTCATGCCGTTATTGGCAAGGTTAAGCAGAACCTGACGCAAGCGTGTCGGGTCACCCGTAACAGTTACGGGGACATTATCGGCAATGCTGGTTTTGATCTCTATATTCTTTTGCGCAGCATGACCGGACATTAAAATAATAATATCTTTGGCCAGTTGGTGGAGGTTGAAATCAATGCTTTCCAGTTCCATATTGCCGCGTTCAATTTTTTCAAAATCAAGAATATCGTTAAGCAAAGCCATCATGGTATCGCCGGATTTCTGCATGATATCGACATATTCATTTTGGCTTTTTGTCAGGCTGGTATTTTGTAGCAATTGTACCATGCCCAAAATACCGTTCATTGGTGTTCTTATCTCGTGACTAACCACAGCAAGAAAGGCTGATTTTGCATGGTTTGCTTTATCTGCGATATCTTTGGATTGGCGCATTTCTTCTGTTCTTTTAACCTCGCGTTCGCGCAATTCTGCCATTAATTCTCTTTCACGCTCAATAACACGCAAAAGGCGCGCCTGATCAGCAGAGTCTTTTGATTTTTGTAATTGAGCTAGAGATTGCTGTTCGTGCTTTTGGTGTAGGTGTTCTTGTTCTTTACGTATGTGTCTGTGCTTATTCGACTTAACATAGGATGCGATAAAGCATGCCGCGCCAGGGATTTGTAAAAACCAGAATAGGTTTATTGTAAAAGACGATGCAGGAATAATATCGATAATGGCGAGGGATAAGACCAAAAAAGATAAAGGCACAAAGCTTAAGCCTAAGCAAAATAATGTGGTGATAATCGGTGTTTTTGTTCCGGTTAAAGCCGTAATCGTAATTAGCGAGACAAAACTTATGCATATCGTGCCGGTAAGGGCGATCAGGCCGGTATTACTCATGCCTATAATGACAAGGTATAAAAGGGATATGGCAACAATGAAGATCCCTAAGGCGATGAGCGCCATATTTTCCATTGGCCTTTGATCATAAGTGATTCTATTAAAGAATTTTATGGCAAGGAATAGTGGGATAAAGCTTGCTATATACAGGGTGAATAATGTGGCGCCGTTGATAAGGCCATGTGATAGGAAATGAATGTCCAGATTGAAAAATAGGGCATAGAGCAAGGTGTAATAGGAGGCTAAAGCAATGGATGCTGCGTTGCGTCCTATATAATAAGATATAATGAAAAAGGTGATAAGGCCTATGAAGAGTATAGATGTGATGATGGTTTTTGCACCGACACTGAGCATATTTCTCATATATATTTTTTGCGGCATAATTCTGGGTGCTAGAACCAAGGGCAGGCCGTTATCGGCTTCGATATAAAGTATATAGGTAACTTGTGTGCCTGGTTTTATTTTTAAAGGCAATATATTTCCCAAAAAGGGCGATGATGTTTTTGAGTCTTTTGGTGCGGGGTACATCACGGTTTGTTTGGTGGTGTAATCCATAATATTAATTTTTTTGACCATGCCAATGCGGCCATCCAATGTATTCCCGAAATGCAGTATCCAGTCATCGATATTGGATTTATTATATACCGTGAATAAGATCCACGAGGGTGCGGTATTTATACCAAGGTTGATTGTATCTGTATTTTTTCGTTCACCGCGCAGGTTATTGCGATGGCGGGCAACAATTGTATCTGGGCTTAAGATTTTCTCATTATCTAAAGTGACATAGCTGTAAGGTGCGATGGATAACGATTTTGTGTGCTGCTCAAGCGTTAAGACTTGCTGGCTTTGTGCATTTGCTGTTCTGATTATTCCAAGACAGGAGAGCGTGAGCAACAGCACAAGCGCAACGATATGAGTGCGCTCGCGATATAGTTTTCTCGTTTTTAAACCTTGCTGTATCAACATGACTCTGGTCGGAGTTCTTTCCTGTTTCGAATATGACGGACGAATTGCTCGCTCACGCAGGATTATGATCACAAATAGTTAAGGATTTATTATAAAACGGGATATTAAGAGAGGAGCCATTAAAATGGCACGAACGCTGCGGCAAGAGCTGCAAGAAGTGCGCAGATAGATAAAACAGAATATTTTCCTATTATGGTAAAAAGATGCCAAGTGTTTTCTATCTTTTCAAGTTCTTGCGGGGTGACATCGACGACGGTGTGATTTTCCATTTTTTAGCTATCCAATTATTTTAAGATCATAATTAATACTGCTCTATTGTACGGAAATTTTGTGAAGGAATCTATATCTATTTTACCAGCGATGATGCGATGATTCTTATCGCTTCGGGGTAAGCCTGATGTTCTTGCTCCAATATACGGGCGGCCAGCGTCTCTGGTGTATCATCTGTGTGTATGGCGACGCGTTTTTGCAGAATAATCGCTCCACTATCTAGATCCTCACTGACAAAATGTACGGTACAGCCTGATTCTGTCTTGCCGTCATTGATTGCGCGTGCATGCGTGTTCAGCCCTTTATAATCGGGTAATAGAGAAGGATGAATATTAATCATTTGATCCGGCCACCCTTCAACGAAAGATGGCGTTAGTATACGCATGAACCCTGCTAGAATAATCAGGTCAACATCATAATTTTCAAGGCGTTTTTGTATTTCATTTTCGAAATTTTCGCGACTCTTGAACTTTTTATGATCGACTATTTCTGTCGCAATTCCAGCATCTTGTGCCAATGCGATTCCGCCGGCGTTAGGGCGGTTGGACAAAACAACGGATATTTCTGCTGGAAAATCAGCGGCTTTGCTGGCCTCCATGATGGAGAGCATGTTGCTGCCTTTACCTGAAATAAAAATGGCGAGCTTTAGTTTATTTATCCCCATGACGCGGTGAGATTATTGAGGACAATGCTGATATCTGATTGTTTTTGTTTCTTTATTTCACCGATTTTGTAAACGGTTTCACCTGTGCTGATCAATGATTTTTCGATTGCGTCGACATGTTTCGGGTCGCAAACAACAATCATGCCGATACCGCAATTTAAGGTACGGGCAAGATCAGAGTTCTCAAGGTTACCCAGCTTTTTCAGCCATGTGAAAATAGCGGGCAGCTTCCATGCTGCTGCGTCAATATGTGCAGCAAAGCCATCTGGCAGAACGCGCGGAATATTCTCGGTTAGTCCGCCGCCTGTAATATGCGCCATGCCTTTAATCGCAGGCGTTGCGTCATCACTCTTTATTTTCAGCGCCTTCAGCAACGATTTAACGTAAATTCTGGTCGGTGCAAGCAAGGCATCGTTTAATGTCTCTGCCTTTTGTGTCGTTTGCTTCGTAATATCTTTTTCTTGCACTGTAATGGTCATGTCAAAGGGAACTGGACTCTCATAAGTAAAGTCTTCGGAATCCCTAATGATTTTGCGCACCAATGAATAGCCATTGGAATGTACACCATTGGATGCGAGGCCTAGAATAACGTGGCCTTCTGTGATCGTTTCTCCGGTGATTAGAGCGTCACGATTAACTGCGCCCACTGTAAAGCCGGCCAGATCATAATCTCCATCGGCGTAAAGTCCGGGCATTTCTGCTGTCTCGCCACCGATCAAAGCGCATCCTGATATCTCGCACCCTCTCGCCACGCCTTCAATAACGGCTTTGGCAACAGTGTTTTCCAATTTTCCTGTGGCAAAGTAATCAAGGAAGAATAATGGCTCCGCCCCTTGGACGACCAGATCGTTAACGCACATAGCAACGGCGTCGATGCCAATTGTGCCATGTGTGTCCGAATCAATGGAAATTTTAATCTTTGTGCCAACACCATCCGTTGAGGATACAAGGATGGGATCGTCATACCCTGCTGCTTTTGGATCGAACAAAGCCCCAAATCCGCCAAGGCCACTCATGACGCCTTCGCGCATTGTCTTCTTGATAGATGGTTTGATTTGTTCAACTAAATCCGCCGCCGCATCGATGTCAACGCCAGCTTCTTTATACGCACTTGTTTGTATTTGTTCTTTCATGTTGCTCTTATGCTCATGTCGTTATAAAACTAGTTATTCACTTATAAATATTCAGAGGCATCATGGGCATACCTTATCAGGCTACTAACTGCAAGCGTATAATATTCACCGTTGGTTTTATATTTTTATGTTGGTTAAATATAGGGCAAGCAATGGCGTATGATTCGCTGTTTGTTGTTGAAAGCGTAAAGGTCGATGTGACGGCAGGAAACTCGGTCGCGGCGCAAAATCAGGCCTTTGATGAGGCTCAAAATAAAGCGTTTCGGATTCTCGCACAACGAATGGTGATTGAAGCGCAGGCCGCGTCTGTATCAACGCCCAATGCTTTGACGATATCTTCGCTTGTGAAAGATTATGAAGTGACCGATGAGCAGCTTTCCGCAGTGCGTTATGTTGGAACCTACACCTTCCGCTTTCGTGAGGCGGCGGTTAGCAAGTTTTTCTCGGTGTCGGGTGTTACCTTTACAAATGTGGGTAGTAAAACTTTGTTGATACTGCCGGTTTTTCAACGTAATGGCAGCAATATGATTTGGTCGGAAGGGAACTTATGGATGGACTCATGGAGCCACGCAACACTCTCCAGCGGGTTGGTGCCTGTGGAAGTGCCGATTGGTGATTTGATGGATATGGCTGATATTGATGAAGATCAGGCTTTAAGTTATGAACGTCGTAAGCTGGACCGGATGTTGGGGCGTTATGATGCTATGGAAGCTGCAATTATGATTGCAGTGCCTGACAAAACATTATCGGGTATGGATTATAATAGTGGTGCTGCGCTCGGTCGTTTACGGATCAGTATTTACCGCACAGATCGTGCAAACGCAGAGCATGTGCAGGATATTTTTCTGGAGGCTGATGGCAAGGAAACGGTAAAAGGCATTTATGATCGCGGCGTAGCCAGCGCATATGAAGCTCTACAAAAAGATTGGAAACGCAAAACACTGGCCAGTGCTGCGCAAAGTCAGTTATTTTATGTTCGTGTTCCTCTTTCCAATGTGAAGCAGTGGGTGCAGGTTAGGCAGGCATTAACAAATATTTCCGGGCTTAATGATCTATCGGTTCTTTCGATGAGAAAAGTCGAAGCACGTTTGTCGTTTAAATATCGCGGTGACATTAAGCATCTGCGTGATAATTTATCACGTGCGAGTATGTCTCTCGGGCAGGGCTATTCTAATGGCTCGGCGCATAAATTTACGGATAATCAACGTGGCGCTCCTGAAATGATGTATGACCTTACATATCGCGGCGCTCCGAAAATTCAGTCTAATAGTTTCTATCGTGGTGTTGAAAGTGCTCCGGCTACTGAAAATACCGGCATGGTACATACGTTTTAATTTTCACGCGGGAGCAGAGCAGAATGAGTTTTAAACCTCTAAGTCCAACAACACATTTAATTTTTTGGGGCTGCGCATGCGCATTGTTCCTGTTCACTGTTATTTTGTTTAAAGCGGTGTTGTTGCCTTTCGTTATAGGTATTGCGGTGGCGTATCTACTGAACCCGACGGTTAATAAATTGGGGCATATCGGTATTGCTCGCGCGCCTGCGGCCATGATGATTTTGGGCGGGTTTTTAATTCTTATTCTTGGTTTCGTAGGTGTTTTATCACCGATTTTATATCGGGAGCTATCGCAGTTTTCCGAAGATTTACCGCAATATATCGAGAAGTTTTGGGGGCTTATGAGTCCGGTTACTGCGCGTCTTGACCAATATATTGGCGGCGAAAATGGAGAAAGTCTAGAGACACTGCTGAAAAAGAATGCAGGTTCAGCAGCCAGTGCGGCGAATTATATTGTTCATAAAATCGCATCAGGTGGCCAAGCGGTTATGGATATGCTTTCTGTTGCTATCTTCATGCCGATTGTTGCGTATTTCATGATGAAGGAATGGCCATTCGTAACCCAATGGGTGCGCGATCTTATGCCGCGTCATTCGGAAGATGTGATTATGGGCTTGTTGAAGCAAATCGATCAGAAATTATCCGGTTTTGTACGCGGGCAAATTACCGTGGCGGTTTTTCTGGGCGTGGCTTATGCAATTATGTTGTCGTTGGCAGGGTTGAAATACGGTATTTTGATCGGGTTTATGTCGGGGCTACTTTCCGTTATTCCGATGGTGGGATCTGCGGTTGGCCTTATTGTTAGTGTCGCTGTTGCATGGTTCCAAAGCGGTGATCTCAGCTTTGTTGGGCTGATTGGTGGGATATTTATTGGCGGACAATTGGTTGAAGGAAATTTTCTGACCCCTAAACTGGTTGGTGATAGTGTCGGCTTGCATCCATTGTGGGTGTTCTTTGCGTTGTTGGCAGGCGGTAGTTTGCTCGGCGTGCTGGGGATGTTCCTTGCGGTGCCAGTTGCTGCGGTGATTGGTGTTCTTCTTGCTTTCGCGATAAAAAAATATAAGGAAAGTGCTTATTATCGTGATACGGAGGTTGAGGCTGTCGTCAAAAAGCCAGCGAAGAAGCTAGTGAAAAAAACAGCAACAAAAAAATCGGCTAATACAAGCAAGCCTAAAAAGAGTAAAGCGTAAATAATATGTCATCCGATCTCTCTAAAAAAGCGCAACAGTTGCCCCTTGATCTTGGCTTTCGTCATGCATTCGGGCGTTCTGATTTTCATATTGGGCAGAGCAACCGTGACGCGGTTGGCTGGATTGATCGTTGGCCTGACTGGCCTGCGCCTGTGTTGATCTTGCAAGGGCTGGCTGCAAGCGGGAAAAGCCATTTGGCTGCGGTATGGCAGGATAAAGCAGGCGCGAGCGTCATTAAGCCTGAAATGCTGACCACTCATAATGCCGAGGAGTTATTCGCGCTGGGCGATAGTTTTGTTATTGATGCGCTTGATCCGTGGTTGGGTGATCGTGCGGCGGAGACGACCTTATTCCATCTTTATAATATGTTGAAGGAAGAGCAGAAAACCATGATGGTGACTATGCGTATGGCGCCAACTCATGCGGATTTTGTAGTGCCTGATTTGGCCTCGCGTTTTCGCGCTGCGCCCAGTGTTCAAATTCATGCGCCGGATGATATGCTTTTGGCGTCCGTTCTGATTAAGTTGTTCCGTGATCGGCAATTACGCCTGTCCAATGATGTGATTTCATACTTATTACCGCGGATGGAGCGCTCCTTTGCGGCTGCCCGTGATGTTGTGGAGCGTGCGGATCGCCTTGCTCTATCAGAAAAGCGCGGTATTTCTGTGCCGTTAATGCGCAAAGTCCTGGCTGATATGATGGATGATTAGCGTTTCTACGTTCCTATGTTCTTAAAAAGAAAAGCCCGAATACGCAGTGTGGAGGGTGCGCATCCGGGTCTGAGGGTTTACCTGCCATTGAGTTAAGGGAAGAGAGGCAGGTATAGGGTTTTAAGGTTAATGTCTTGTGTGTCTCTTGTTTTCTTTATCCTGATACATACGTTTATCCGCATCTTCTATGATGCCGTTTATGGTATCGCCTTGCTTATATTCTTTAAGACCTAGGCTGGCTTGTAGCTTGATTGTCTTTCCCTCCCATTCAAAGGATAGCTCGTTTAATTCTTCTCCCAGCTTTTTAACGCGCTGCATAGCTTGGGCAATTGATGTGTTGGAAAATAGAATAATAAATTCATCTCCGCCAATGCGTGCTGCGATATCCATGTCACGCACGGTTCCAAGCAGGAAAGCACCCACTGTTTTCAGGGCTTCATCTCCTGCAAGGTGGCCGAATGTATCGTTGATTGTTTTGAAGTGATCCAAATCAATCATAATCAAGAGGCCGCCTTTATTATTCTCTCTGTTTGTGCGATCTAACTCACTTTTAAAAGAAGCAAAGAACCCACGGCGATTTGTAAGACGTGTTAACTCATCTGTTGTGATGATGTTTTCCAACGCATTTATTCTTTGATCTCTTTCTTGTAGGTTGCGCTCAGCCTGCTCCAGCATCTTATATGCAGATTTTAGCAAGTCTTCCGTATTTGTTCGTAAAGGTGGTGTATTTTGACTTTTCTTTAGGAAATGAAATAGATCCCGAGATCCACCCAAAAGACCACTTTTGTTTGTTTGTTTCGCTAAAATTGTATTTTGTGCTGTATTCGTTGTCATTTTACTACCCTTTTCATGTTCATGCCATGTTCCTGATATAAGCTATGCGAGGGATATGCCAGTTATGGTAAAACAATGAAATATATATTCAATTCAGTAGGTTATATTGTTTTCATCTAATGTTATATGCAAAAGGATAGGGTGTGTTTTTTGCCATAAGTGGTATTTTTGTCCTCATTATCGGGAAGAGTTTGCCCAGTCTTGGGGATTACCCTTTCGGCTTGGCTGTGTTTAGGGTAATATCAAAGAGGTTAATTGGGTTCATATTGCGCGTAAGGGCGGTTTTATCTGAATGAATATATCAAGCCATAAATGTAGGAGTAGATTTCTCCTTATCGTATTCCTAGGTGTATGGGGCGGGTGGTCAACACCTGCGGAAGCTGTTCTTGATCGCGCGCGTTCTGCCGGATTAATGCCGCATAAAGCCTTATATGATGTTCGTTTATCAGCGAAAAAGAGCGGTTCTAATATCTCTAATATCAGCGGTACGATGTTTTATGAGTGGCAACCATCTTGCGATGCATGGGTTTCAACCCATCGCTTTGATATGACCTATGAATATCCAGAAGTGCCACCTGTGCGCATAACCAGCGATTTTTCAACCTATGAGTCTTTTGATGGCGCGACGTTTACTTTTACGATGCAGCGCAAGCGTGGTGGTATCCTTTATGAGGAAATACGCGGCAGCAGTGTAAAAGAAGAGGGTAAAGATTACCCTGATGAAGCTGTGTATTCCATTCCCAGAGATGTGAGTTTCCATTTGCCCGAAGGCACTCTTTTCCCGATGGCGCATACTCTATCGGTGTTGGAAAATATTAAGCAGGGAAAAAAATTCTATAACGCCACGATTTTTGATGGGAGTGACGAAGAAGGCCCCGTTGATGTGAATAGCTTCATCGGAAAAGCCGAGACGTATATGCCGCCTAAAGAGTATGCACAATACATAGATAAGAATTTGATCGCTGCGCAAGGGTGGAAAATGCATCTTGCCTTTTTCCCGTTAAATAATTTTGAAGAGGCTGCTGATTATGAAATGTCATTGATCGTGCATGAAAATGGTGTGATTACCGATATGGAAGTGAATTATAAGGATTTCTCTGTGACGCAGACATTGCGCGCCTTGGAGCCTTTGGAAAGTACGTGCGCATCGGAAGGGCGCGATAATGCAAAATAATATTAAGGCCGCGCGATTTAAACCTACATGGCAACATTAGATAAATAGCGCGTAAATTTTAACGTTTTAGAAACCCCTGACGATTAGGATGCAGAGTATAAGTTTAATCCTAATCAGGATAATAGATATATAATATGAATAAAACCGTTCTCATCGTTGAAGACAACGAACTTAATATGAAACTTTTCCATGATCTTTTGGAGGCACATGATATTGATACTGTGTCGACTAGAGAGGGAAAACTTGCCTTCGGTATGGCGCGCGAGCATAAACCTGATCTTATTATCATGGATATTCAGTTGCCTGAAATATCAGGTTTAGAGATCACAAAGCTGCTAAAACAAGATGAAGAGCTTAAATCTATTCCCGTCATTGCCGTAACGGCGTTTGCGATGAAGGGGGATGAACAGAAAATTCGTGAGGGCGGGTGTGAGGATTATATCTCTAAACCCATTTCCGTTGCTCGCTTTATCGAGGTAGTTAAAAAGCATTTGAACGCCACTGATACTGATCCTGATGTTGAGGGTGACATTGAAGCTGAATCCGAAGAAAAACTTTCGGCACCAGAGACAGTGTCAGAGACGAAGCAGCAAAAGGATATTGTATAATGTCCGCACGTGTTCTTGTGGTTGATGATATTTTGCCTAACGTAAAGCTGTTGGAAGCAAAGTTAACTTGTGAATATTACGAGGTTATTACCGCGACCAGTGGTCAAGAGGCGTTGGATAAAGTCGAAAGTGAAAACCCTGATATTGTCCTGTTGGATATTATGATGCCCGGAATGGACGGGTTCGAGGTTTGCAGGCGTATTAAAGCCAATCCGGATCATGCACATATACCTGTTGTTATGGTGACGGCTTTGACTGATGTGCAGGATAAGGTGCGTGGATTAGAGGCCGGCGCGGATGATTTTTTGAGCAAGCCTATCAATGATATTGCCTTAATGGCGCGTGTTCGGTCTTTGGCGCGTTTGAAGATGGCGCTGGATGAATGGCGCATTCGTGAAAATGCAGCAATCCAATTTGGCGTGACCAGCGAGAGAACAAATCTCATGAATGAACCTGTTGAGGGTGCGCGCGTTTTATTAATCGAGAATAAAGAGTTTGAGCGTAAAAAAATTACCGAAGCCTTATCCAAGGATCTTAATATTGTTATGAGTGTTGAGAATGGCATGAAAGCGATGGAATTAACGGCGGCACATGATTTTGATATTTTAATGGTGAGTTTAAATCTGGAAGATGAAGACGGTTTACGCCTTTGTTCTCATCTTCGCTCGAACGAACGCACGCGCTCTGTTCCGATTGTGATGATCGCTGAAGAGGATGATATGGAGCGGGTGGCACATGGTTTGGAAATCGGTGCGCATGATTATATTCTTCGCCCTTTAGAGAAAAATGAACTGCTTGCCCGTGTGCGCACACAAATTCGCCGTAAAAGATTTCAAGAGCGCTTGCGCTCCACATATGAAATTAGCCTGTCTTTAGCACTAACAGATAGTTTGACGGGGCTTTATAATCGCCGTTATCTGGAAGTTCATCTTGAAAAATTGATTGAGAATAATGCAAAAAGCAATAAAGCGTTGGGCGTTATTATGCTGGATATCGACCATTTCAAAGCTGTTAATGATACTCATGGGCATAAAGTTGGTGATGAGGTGTTAAAAGTCTTTGCTGACCGCATGAAAGATAATCTGCGGAGTTTTGATTTGGTGGCACGCCTTGGTGGAGAAGAATTCGTTGCGATTTTACCTGATGTATCGCCTGAACGTGCTTATATGGTTGCGGAACGTCTGCGTTGCGCGATTGCGGATGAGCCGATTTCATGCAGTGTTGAAGGCGGAAGCCTGACTATTACGACGTCCGTTGGTGGTGCGATTATTAATAATGGCGGGCATGCTATTCCTGCAATTTTGGAGCGTGCCGATAAATGTCTATATGATGCCAAGCACGCTGGACGAAATTGTACGGTGTTTGAAAATAAGGGCAAACTGAACCCTGATGAGCACAAACAAGTCGAGCGTTCTTTTAAGGCTGCCTGCGCTACTCATACCGACGATCTTTCGGAAAATGGTGATAGCTCTGGCACAGTGACAGGGTCTATTTGACCTTTATGTGCTATTTTTGGTTTTTCACTTTCGGATAAGCGCTCATTTTGAATGCACCGCCTTGATCCAGATATGTCACCATAGGTGATGCTTTCTCGCTTAAATCAAAGCTATAACTGATTTGGTCGAAGACAATGACCAAGAGGTTATTTTTAACATGCCATGTTTGTTTTGGCACATAGGCATAAGGGCCGGGCTTTGACCAATTATGCCCAAGGCGACCATTAGGATTTAAGTATAAGTACGCACCATTACCCCAGAAAGCTTTAATGCCGGCATCTATTGGAACATGCTCATTAATTGGAACAATTTTTGCGAATAGGTAAGTGTATGGTGTTGTTTCATGAGGTATCAGGTTTGGCTGCTGTATTTTTGCTATTGGCGCTGTGTAGTGCACTTTGGTTTGGATGGGCTGCTGCATAGTTGCACTACTCATTACAGGTGGATGCGCAAAGTTTGTTCTTATATATCTGGCGACGGTGCTTGTGCCTGTCACATCCATACGGTTAATGGTTACAGCGCGCACCTTTGTTGCCTGTGTTGAAATATTTTGTGCCATCATCGTGAAATTATACGGTGTATCTGCAATTAATGTTGTTGATCTTTGGGTCTTGTCTGTCGCATCTCTGCCAAAAGCGATCATGGTGTTATATGACACACCTGTATCATCTTGAATCTTGGTATAATTCCCACCAAGCAGATTAAGCGTGCGATCTTGGTACTTACTGGTGGCGGTGAAGTGACATGTAGCAATGCGTGTATTGGAAATTTGACAGCCCTTAACCTTAAGAACGATGCCATGCATCTCTTTGATTGTCGGATTTAATGCGGACATATTAGGCGTTAGCAGATCAAGTTGCTTCTGAATTTGGTTTTCTGCGACGCAGGATGATAAACAAAGGGCTGCTACTATTGAAAATAATGGGGCGAAGCATTTCATTGATTTATCCTTTAGAAATTGGTGACCGTAAGCACAATTTTGCATGATACGCTTTTACAAGACAACCTTTAATGGTTTTTCGTTGTGCTTCAGATAATAAAAAACGCCCGATAAACGGACGTTGGTATTGGTTTAAAATTCTGCTCTGCCTTACTTTTGAGCCAAATTACTTTTTGGAAGGCGGCATTTTCTTTTCTACGAACATGACGTGCATGCCTTTATTCCCTGTTTCAGGGTTAACAGCCCAAGGGTCGTATTTTTTCTTTTTGATTTTATATTCCGCGCGTGTGCTGCGTTTTGCGTAGTAACGGTATCCTGTACCGGCTTCGCTTTCTAATCTTACTTTTACGTGTGACGATTTTGCCATCGGTCATTCCTCTACTTATCTGGATTATCATTATTCTTACGTAGTAAGCTACGCTTCGTCACTCATGCCTTGTCCAGATAAAGATATGAATGACCAGTACTTGTAAAGTCGGCTTTATGAAGGGTTTTACGATGTTTGTCAAGCATTTCAGCGTGAACTTTTATCGTTTTTTTCGTTTCCCAGAATGTCGTTGTTTTTTACGGTCTTTTCCATCTGGCTTTTCCCACGGTTTTCCTGATGATTTATGCCCGCCACGGCTATGTTTGCGACCATCATGACCACCGGAAATTTTCGGTGCAGCCATACCCGGAATATCTGCGCCTTGTTGCCCCGGAGCAGGCGCGAAAACACACGATCCGGTAATCCCATTTGCTTCTTTAATGACAATACGCATGGGCGCACCAAGACGGTAAACTTGCTTATGCTTACGTCCGACGAGGGCGTGTGCTTTTTCATCATGGATATAGTAATCATCGCCCAAAGAGCGCATGGGGATAAGGCCATCTGCGCCGCTCTCGCTTAAGGTCACAAAAAGGCCAAAGCGGGTCACGCCATTAATTTTACCTTCAAATTCCGCGCCGATATGCTCGGAGAGATAACTGGCGGTAAAGCGATCAACCGCGCTGCGCTCTGCGCCCATAGAGGTACGTTCGGTCTCGGAGATGTGTTGTGCAATCTCGTCAATGCGCGACCTCTCCAGTTCGGTCAAGCCGCCATCACCAAGCCCGTAAGCACCGATCAAGGCACGATGGACAAGTAGATCCGCATAACGGCGAATAGGGGAAGTGAAATGCGCATATTTCTCTAACGCTAACCCGAAATGCCCGAGATTTTGTGTGGAGTAGATCGCTTGGCTTTGCGTGCGTAAAACCATCTGTGAAATTAGATGGGAATAGGAATGTTCCGCTGCGGCTTGTAGCAAATGATTGATCTGTTTCGGCTTTATGGATGAACCTTTCGGCAGGGACAGGCCAAAACTTTCGATAAAGTCACGCGCGCCTTCTAATTTCTCATAGCTGGGCTTGTCATGAACACGGTAAACACACGGGTAATCGCCCTTCGTGCCGCGCATCTTGGCTTCTATGGCTGAGGCCGCCGTAACATTGGCCAGAATCATAAACTCTTCAATCAGCTTGTGCGCGTCTAAGCGCATGCGCGTTGTAACGCCCGTCATCTCGCCTTTATCATTGATAAGGATCTGGCGTTCGGGCAGGTCGAGATCAAGTGCCCCACGATCACGGCGCGCTTTGTCTAACACTTCATAAACCGTATAAAGTGGTGTAATCACGTCCTTCATCAGCGGCGCGGTGATTTCATCAGTTTGACCGTCCTGCGCGGCTTGTACCTGTTCATAGGTTAGGCGAGCATGGGATTTAATCAGGGCGCGTACGACTTTATAGCGTATGAGCTTGCCACGTGCATCAATCCACATATGAGCGGCAAGTGAGGCGCGTGTTTCATGCGGACGCAGTGAACAGAGATCATTCGACAGAGCCTCGGGCAGCATCGGCACAACGCGATCAGGGAAATAGGTTGAGTTCCCGCGTTTTTGTGCTTCGTCATCCAGATTAGTACCTTGGCGGACATAATGCGCCACATCGGCAATGGCGACGATCAGGTGATATGTGCCGTCTTCCAGCTTCTCCGCAAAGACCGCATCATCAAAATCACGCGCATCCGCGCCATCAATAGTGACCAACGGTGTATCGCGTAAATCTTCACGGCCTTTTATATCAGGCACTTTCAGGCCGTTTGTCTCTTTTATGACGGCCTCGGGGAAGGTGTCACTTAGCCCTGCTTCATGCAAGGAGATCAAACTAATAGCTTTAGGATCATCTTGTTTTCCAAGCACATCGACAATGCGCACGCGCTTACGCTTTACGCCGCGAGATGGCAGAACTTCTGCCTTGGCTAGATCGCCATCTTTTGCGCCATTTAGATCACCGGTCAAAATATCGAAATCATATTTTGCGCGTTTATTTGTGGGCTGCAAAATTGCGTCGTTTTTCTGTATGCGGATAATGCCAATGACGCTGCCGCCCTCATAGCGCGATCCTTCATCAATCAGGCGAATAATACGTGCCTCATAGACATTGTCACTTTGCTTGGAGATACGACATAAAGCGCGGCTTTTCTCGCGAATATTCTTGAAGTTCTTTTGGTCGGGAACAATTTCGATGCGTGGCGGTGGGCCTTTTAAGTTTTCGTCCCACTCCAACGGTACGGCAAAGACATCGCCGTCCAGATCAATCTCTGATACTTCCAGCACAGAGACTGAAGGTAAGCCATCCGGTGCGCTATAAACGCCGCCGGTTTGTTTCGTGATTGTTCCATCATTACAAAGGGCTTTAAGAATCTGTTTCAGCGCGACACGATTTTCACCGCCTTTAATATGAAATGCACGGGCAACCTGACGTTTGGTTACAGGTGTGGTGGAAGATTGTATAAAGTCGAAAATTGCTTCTTTGTTTAAGGTCGACATATTTATGCGCTTTTCTTTTTAGCTGCCGATTTTTTCTTTGCCGGAGTCTTTTTCTTTTTAGCCGCGGATTTTTTCTTTTTCGTGGCTTTCTTCTTTTCTACTGATTTTTCTTCTCTTTCGGCGTCTTTTATGAGCTTTGCGGCGTCTTTCGCGGCACGTTTTTCTGCGGCAAGAGCCAGCACTTCAACCGCGCGGTTCATACCGACATGCATCACATCATCATCTTTAGGTAGAGATGTAAATTTGCCTTCATGTTTCAAGAACGGGCCAAAGCGACCAATACCGGCCTGTATCATATCACCCGTTTCAGGGTGCGTACCGACATCACGCGGCAAGGCCAATAAGCCAATCGCCATTTCCAATGTAACATCCTCAACATTTGTACCTGCGGGCAGGCCTTGGCGTTTCGGTTTTGGTTGCGCTTTGCGTTTGGCCTTTTTCGGTGGCTTTTTGCCATTTTCTTCGGCTTTTTTAACCTTGGCCTCAAATTCTTTTTCAAACTCTTTATTAATCGCGTCCACTTCGGCGATGGCCTCTGGTGGTGGGTCGATTTGCACATACGGGCCATAAGGGCCACGGCGTAGTGATATTGAACGCCCTGTGCCTTCTTCTTCACCTAGAATTTTTGGCTCATTCGCAAGAGCTGCGTGGTCATCCTCTGTGCCATCCGGCACAACAAGCGGACGTGTGAACTTACATTCAGGATAGTTCGAACAGCCGATAAATGCGCCGAATTTACCCAACTTCAAGCCAAGACGACCAGCGTCCAATTCTTTATTATCCGTACAAGCCTTACAGCATCTGCTGTCATCACCTTCGGGGAAAAAGTGAGGGCCAAGCTCGGCGTCAAGATGGTCTATAACCTCGGTAATGGTGAGTTCTTTTGTGCCATCAACGGCAACTTTGAAATCTTTCCAGAAGAGTTTCAGCGCGTCTTTCCATGGTAGATTACCCGATGCAATTGCATCCAGCTCTTCTTCCAGATTGGCTGTGAAATCATAATCAACATAACGGGTGAAGAATTTGGATAGGAACGTTGTTACCAGACGACCGCGATCTTCGGGTATAAAACGACGCTTATCCATCACCACATAATCACGATCACGCAACACTTGCATGATAGAGGCATAAGTTGATGGGCGACCAATGCCAAGCTCTTCCATTCTCTTAACCAAAGATGCTTCGGAATAGCGCGGCGGTGGTTGTGTGAAATGCTGGTTTGGCGTTGTATCAACCAGTTTGGCTGCATCGCCTTGCTTCATAGCCGGCAGGCGACGATCTGATTCTTTGACGTTTTCATCATCATCCGTATCTTCTTGATACAGTGTCAAGAAACCGTCAAACGCAATGACAGAGCCATTGGCGCGCAAGATAACATCATCTGTACCATCCGATAAATCAATTTTCATCTGATCCATGATCGCATTTTCCATCTGGGATGCAATTGTGCGTTTCCAGATCAAATCATAAAGACGCCATTGATCGTGCTCTAGCTTGCCTTTAAGTGAGGCAGGGGTGCGGCTTAACTCAGTGGGTCTGATCGCTTCATGCGCCTCTTGCGCGTTCTTGGCTTTGGATTTATAGAGACGCGGTGCATCGGGTAGGTATCTATCGCCGTAATCCTTGCCGATCACACTGCGGCATTGCTTGACTGCATCTTCGGACAGGGTCGTGCCGTCTGTTCTCATATAAGTAATCAGACCGCCATCTTCGCCGCCTTCATATAATCTTTGTGCAAGGCGCATCGTGTTTGAAGCTGACATGCCTAGCTTGCGCGAGGCTTCCATTTGCAGGGATGAGGTAATGAACGGCGCGGACGGGCTGCGGCGCACTTGCTTTTTCTCGATTTTCTGAACCGAGAGCGTTTTATTCTTGATGCGCTCAACGGCGGCAATTGCATTTTCTTCGCTCGGGATATCGAACTTACCCAGTTTATTGCCTGCCAAATGCGTTAGACGCGCAACAAAGGGCGCACCTTCTGGTGTGCGGTGCTGGGTTTCGATGCTCCAATATTCCTGTGGCTTGAAAATTTCAATCTCGGTCTCGCGCTCACAAATAAGGCGCAGAGCAACAGATTGCACACGTCCCGCAGAACGTGAACCGGGCAACTTGCGCCACAAAACAGGGGAGATATTAAAGCCAACCAGATAATCCAGCGCACGGCGTGCAAGATAAGCATCAATTAATGGCTGATCCAATTCTCTGGCATTTTCAAAAGCGGTTTTAACGGCGGTTTTTGTAATCTCGTTAAACGTAACGCGGTGAACTTCTTTGCCTTCTAATAAGCCATCTTCATCCAGTAACTCATATATATGCCACGCAATTGCTTCTCCTTCTCTGTCAGGGTCAGGTGCGAGATACAATGCATCGGCTTTTTTCAGAGCTTTCTTAATCTCTTTGACATTTTTTTCAGCGCGATCACCAAGTTGCCACTTCATCGCGAAATCTTCATCCGGCAAAACAGAGCCGTCTTTATTCACCAAATCACGAACATGCCCATAGGATGCCAGCACCTCGAAATCAGAGCCGAGATACTTGTTGATGGTTTTTGCTTTTGCGGGTGATTCAACAATTACGAGATTTTTGCTCACGTGTGTTCCTCTATCTTTTATTCGTTCTCAAGCAGGCTAATCCTGTTTCCGGGTAGGCGTTTTACGCGGCCTGCAAGCTCCAATTCCAGCAAAGTTGTCTGGAGAGCGGAAATAGTCAAATGACATGCTCTGAGCAATTCGTCAACAGAAATTGGTGTAAAAGATAAATGAGAGAGTATCTTTTCCTGTCTGATTTCGAGTGCTTCCTCGTTGTCTTTGTTCTGTACTTCTTGCAGATGCGGTATAAAATTTATCACAGCTGTTGGTGGTTCGCGCAAGGAATTTCCTGAAAAATCCATCAATATTTCCATGACATCATCGGCGTTACGAACCAGTGTCGCGCCCTCACGGATTAAATAGTTTGGCCCTGCGGCGCGTGGATCAAAGGGCGAGCCGGGCACGGCGTAAACATCGCGTCCTTGTTCACCCGCCATTCTTGCAGTGATGAGAGAGCCTGAACGCCGCGTTGCCTCAACCACGATAATGCCTTTGGATATGCCCGATACAATGCGGTTACGTCTGGGGAAAGCCGAAGTATAGGGTTTCGCGCCCAGCTTGTTTTCGGCAATGATTAGGCCTTTTTCTGCGATTTCTTCATAGAGTTTTTGGTTTTCTTCGGGATAGACCACGTCAATACCGCTGGCGACCACGGCGATTGTGCCTGTGTCTATGCTGCCCTCATGCGCGGCGGTGTCGATGCCGCGTGCAAGCCCTGATGTGATGGTTTGCCCGCGTGCGCCCAGTTCATGCGCGATTTTGCGTGCGAATTTCCGTCCGTTGATGGAGGCATTACGCGCGCCGACAATGGCAACGCAAGATTTATTCAGCAGGCTGACATTGCCAATCACACTTAGAACAGGCGGCGCATCTTCTGTCGCGGTTAAGGCGAGGGGGTAAGCTTTATCCTGCACGGTGATAATTTGCCCGCCAAGTTTTAGCAGCGCTTTATATTCGCGCTCTATCTCTTTTTCGGAGGGCGGGGTGAGTGGCTTTTTACGGCCTCCGCGTTTGGCTAGTTCAGGCAATTGCGTCAGGGCTTCGCCTGCGCTGCCAAAGCGTTCAATCAATTGGTAATAAGTGATGGGGCCGATATTCTCAGTGCGGAAAAGGCGCATCGCCGCCAAGCGTTCGGTCTCGTCTAAATCTTTTATCTGTGATTTACTTTGAAACAGATTCAACGTGTGCCTCTTCTTTGTTTTTCTTACCCGCGCCGATTTTTGGCTCTTCACCTTTTAACAAGCGCTTGATGTTGTCTTTATGACGTATCCATACCAATAAAGTAATCAGAGCGCAAATTCCCGCAGGTGCTACGCCATATATAAAGAGTGTCACAATCGGTGCAATGCCAACGGCGACCAGTGCAGAGAGGGAAGATATCTTTGTGAACTTCGCCGTCAGTATCCACGCCGCGCACGCCGCAAGCCCTGCATAAGGCACAGCGATAAGAAACACTCCAAGCGCCGTCGCCACACCTTTGCCACCTTTAAATTTTAGCCAGATAGGAAAACAATGACCGAGTATAGTCCAGTATCCTAGGCTAAGTGCCATTTCAAATTGTGACGCTGAAACTGTTAAGTCCGATGTTTCTGTAAAATTAGGAATCCCGATTACTAAAAAAATCATAAACGAGCCTTTACTTGCATCTAGTATGAGCGTGAGTAAGGCTAATTTTTTATTTCCGGTTCTCAGAACATTCGTTGTTCCAATATTTCCCGATCCAATTGAACGTATGTCGCCATATCCTGACATTTTAGTTAGGAGCAAACCGAAAGGGATGGAGCCAATCAAATAGCATAGTACAGTTGCTATGAGTGTCACCAATATAGCTATGAAAAATGGGTCCATATTAAACATGTTAGGGATTATTTTAATGATATTAGGATCGAATAGCATACATCACCCACCCATAACCATATCCAGTATCGCCATACGCGTTGGAATACCGTTGGCGACTTGTTTTTTCATTAGGCTGCGCGTTGGATCGTCGGCGACTTCATCGGCAATCTCGACGCCTCTGTTCATCGGCCCCGGATGCATCACCAGCGCGTCTTTCTTCGCAAAGGCCAAACGTTCTAATGTTAGGCCGTAATTGTTGAAGTATGCCGCGTCACTTGGAATTGATCCGCGATCCATGCGCTCTTTTTGAATGCGTAAGGTCATCACGACATCGGCGTCTTTAATGCCTTCTTCCAGAGTATCAAAACATTCAATACCCTCAACAGGCAGTTTTTGCGGCATAAGGAATTCCGGCGCAACAAAGCGCACATGCGCGCCCATCTTGGTGAGCAGCTTCGCGTTGGAGCTTGCAACACGGCTATGTGCTACATCTCCGCAAATCGCCACGGTTAGGCCATCCAGTTTATCTTTTTCCTGTATAATGGTCAGCGCGTCCAGCAAAGCTTGTGATGGATGTTCGCGCCAGCTGTCACCCGCATTAACAACGGGGCAATTCACTCGATTTGCCACAAAGCCAGGTGCGCCGTATTCGCTGTGCCTTATAATGATACAATCAGGCTCCATCGCACTTAATGTATCGATGGTGTCAGAGAATGTTTCGTCTTTTTTGAGGGAACTTAACTCCGCATTCCAGTTCACAACATCCGCGCCAAGGCGTTTTGCTGCAATATCAAACGAAGTTAATGTCCGCGTTGAGGATTCAAAAAATAGTGTGAGGATAATCTTGTTTTTTAATTTATCACGATCCCAACGCCCGTCTTTTAAGGCTCTGGCGTAATAGTCAGCGCGATTCAATATGTCCTGAATCTCATCAGAGGATAGCTCATCAATGCCAAGTAAATGTTTCATAACACCATGAAATGCACTTTCTTATCTTGTAAGTCCAGAAGAATTTTATATTCCTATATAGATAGGCAGTGTATGAAATTTGAAAATACCAATGGCGATAATGCCAAAAATGAAGCCCGGTCCTGCGGGAATGGAGAGCGTTGAAAAATTGACTTTCTCACCTGTCTTTTGGGATATGATAAAGCCATAAATAAGGCCGTGAATTAATCCTGCGAATGCGCCCAGTGAAATGGCCAGTAAAATATGATCCATTCCAAGCCAAATGCCTGCCGCGCCCATTAATTTCACATCGCCAAGCCCTAATGTATCTTGTTTGTAAATGCGATTTGCAAAATAGCGCACAAACAGAAGAAGCCCTGCGCCCGTAATTGCACCAAGGATCACTTCTGCAGGCGCTGCAAAATGAAATTGTGTTACGGTTTGGAATATAATGCCCAACACAAAAATGCCGCCGACATATTTATTTGGCAGCAAGCGGGTCTTTAAATCAATAAATGTCAGAATTCCAAGTAAGCACAAAGTGCAGAATAAACATGCGATGGTAATAACGATTGTCATGGTCGCGTTTATATCACATTTTATACAATATTAGGATGGTCTTTATATTTTCCATATACAGTAATCGTGAGTAAATAGATGATTGAGGCGGGTTCTTATTCAGATGGAACAGAAATGTAAAATACTGGTGGTTGAGGATAACGATTTTGTGCGTATGCAGATTTGTCGTTTTTTGACTGATGACGGTTATGAAACTTGTGAATCTTCTGATGGTGAGCAAGCGCTGACGGTTGTTTCTGAAGATATTGCTTTGGCAATTGTCGATGTCCGTATGGAACCGTTGAACGGATTTGAGTTTATTCGTGCGATTCGCGGTGATGATATGAATACGCCTGTTATTCTTGTCACCGGTGATGAAAACCCTGATCTTTTGAGTGAGGCATCAAAGCTTGGTGTCTGTGCTGTGCTTAAAAAACCTGTGCAAAAAGATCGGTTGATTAAAGTGGTCTCCAGAGCTTTACATGTAGAACTGCACTGAACCAGATGATACGATTCACCGTACATTAATTTTAAAATCATAATTTTGTGAATATTTTGAATAATTTATCTGCTATTTGTGTAGGATTTCTGGGATTTTTTCCAGTGGTTGCTGCTTCTTTTCTTTTGGCGGCATGTGCCCCTGTGAATGTTCCTGCTGCGCGGAATTTGTCTGTGCCATCTCCGGCTATGGCGGCTCAACGAAAGAGCGCTGTGAATGAAAAGCCGGACAGTGTTATTTATCTGCCGCTGGGCAGTGATGTTCTCGTTCCAAAATCTTCAGGATCTGCCGGTTTGCCAAAAGAGATCGTTGGTCCTTTTGAATTGCGCTCGGAAACGGTGGCTGGGGCGCTGCAACTGATTCTTGCTGATTATGAAATTCCAATGGCGTTTGAAACAGATGCAGGATTTGAGCGCACTGTAACTGTGACCAATTTACGTGGTCCTCTTGATGAAATTGTTAGTAAGGTCTGTGGTCTAGCTGATCTATATTGTGCGTTCGAAGATGGCTTGCTTATCGTAAAGGAAACGCAAATATTTACCGTGACGGTGCCGCCCATAGGTGGGGAAAATGACATTCTTTCGGACATTGCGAAGGGGCTTCAAGCAATTACGGGGACGACGCCTATAACCGAAAATGCAACACGTACGATTATTTACGAGGCAACAAACAGAACCTCCGAGATGGCTGAGCGTTATTTTCAACGCGTGCGCGCCAGCACGGCTTTGATTGTGTTCGAGGTTTATATTTGGGAAGTATCTTTGAATAATGGGAATTCTACGGGTATTGATTGGGAGGGGATCGAGGCCTTCGGGAAATTTGCAGCCGGTATCTCTGTGCCGGGGAGTGTCGGTGCCAACTTTAACCCGATTAGTATTGGGCTGCCGACAACAGGCGGCGTGACGTTTGGGTCTGATGATGTGTTCCAGTTTATTTCAGAATATGGTGCAGTTAAAACAATTTCCCAGCCGCAGATTACGGTTCTATCGGGGGCAACGGCAAGTTTGCGCGCCGCAGACACTGTTAACTATGTCTCTTCCTTGACGCGTTCTATTGAAGATGGGGAAACCACGGTCTCTACAGAAACGGATTCTGTTGATACTGGTTTTACGCTGACCATAGCCAGTCACTGGGATAATGCAACGGTCTATAGTGAGATTGATATCAAGCTGGAGGAGTTTAAGGGGTTTCAGAATTTTGATGCCGACGGCACTGTGTTGCAATTACCTCGGACAACCGAGCGTGAGTTATCGACACAAATTCGTATTCGCCCCGGAGATTCTTTGTTAATTGCAGGGTTGGTACGAGAGAATGATGAGTTCGACACGTCGGGCGCAGGTTTTGATTCTCCATTTTTCCCTACCTCACGTGCGATAGCGACATCCAATACAGAGCTAGTGTTTCTTTTGAAGCCACGGGTGATTGTTTATACGGATGATGAGAGGTAGATTCCTCAAGTTTGCCAAACTGTTTATACGTAAAAAAATAAAGAGGGGATAAGTGTCTCTTTAGGTTGTTTTTTTAACGTTTCAAGCGTTTTCTTTCAGAAAAACATGTAGAATATGATTCGGTATATTTAAATATTTTTCTTGATAGTTCTATCTTTTATTTTATTGCCAGAGAGTGTTATTTTAAAGTTCATGATGATGCGTTCGCATTGGTTTAAATATTTATGTTTGTTTTGTACTGTCCTTGCTTTGGTAGGAGGCAGTATTTCTGCTTATGCGCAGTATCCGGGTTTTGAAGCGCCGGGCTCTCGTGTTTCCGGCGGCGGTGCTGTTGGTCTAGTGCCTGTGAAAGATAATATTGACGGTGGAACTATTCCCATGGGTGCAAGTGCGCAAGTTGTCGTCTTATTCCGTAATGAAGGTGCAAGGCCTGTGGAAACGGGGAAAATTAATCTTTACCCATCGTCCAATGTTGCGGCGAGTATTTCTTTAAATCAGTGTTCTGTTGAACCTCTTCCTTCCGGCGCAGAATGTGCTGTGGCACTCTCTGTTAAAGCTCTGCAAGCTGGTGCGTGGCGTCTTGAGATGTTGATGCTGCATAGTGGTCGCACGCGTTTGGTGACGGCAACGGTATCAGGGTTGATTGAGGCAAATGGCGATTCAGCAGATAAATTATCCAGTGATATCGAAACAATTCCCGATGAGCTTGATTTTGGTTCATTGGCTTCTGGTCAGGCGTTGGTTGAGCCGATTGTTTTGCGCAATATTACGTCCAACCCAATTTCTATCTCTGATATTTTTGTTAATGCATCGGCACATGCGGGTTTTACGGTTGATGCTGATTGTGAGGAATTGCAAGCAGGTGAGGCATGTATCGCAACGGTAACGTGGTCGCCGCAGCAAAAAGGGCCTGCTACAGGTGTATTCGTTGTTAAGCATAGTGGCGCGACAGGGGTTGCGAGTGTGTCTTTGTCGGGGGATTATGCACCTGATGAGGTTGATGAAGCCGAGATTTTCCCTGACGCGGTTCCGGGTAAAGGATTATTAGTTTCATCACAAACAGAGGTTAGTTTTGGTAGTGCTGTTTCTTCGGCATCCACCATTGCGGTGTCTTTGGTAAATGTTGGTGATTCTGCTTTAACCTTGACTGGTATTAAGCTGTCAGGTTCGAATAATGGTTTAAGTGTGGGTATAAACGGATGTACCGAAGGGCTTATTCTGGAACCGATTGAGGCTTGCCCATTGACGTTGACGTGGTCTCCAACGCGTGTTGGTGCATTGTTGGATGATGTCCAGATCTTGCATGATGGTGCGCGCGGAATTCTGATTATTCCGATGCGTGGTGATGCGGATGATGTTGTTAGTCAAAATCAGAAAGCTATTGTCTTAACGACGGCAAAGCCTACGCGTATTATTGGGCGCGATGATGTGACGGTCAGCTCGAATGGATCGCGTTCTTCTGTGGGGCAGGCTGCGAAACCAGAGCCTGTGGCAATGGCGAATGCCGCTAGCGCACTGGATGGGCTGAGAATTACATCTTTTGCGGCGACGCGCGCGATTGTTAATGGGCCGGGTGGTAGTCGTTTGATCTATCATAATGAACAAATAATGCTGGGTGGTGTGGTCTGGGATATTCATATTCAAAAAAATGGTATTGAATTCGAGAATGGTGCAGATCGTATTCTCCTTCTTTTTGACAGATCTTTATCTTCTCTTAACCGTATTGCGGCACAATCAACACGTTCAGCCTCTTCGGGCAATTCTGATTCCGCCAATTAAGGTTTAGAAATTTTAAAATAAGTGTAGGTTTAGTACATGACGGATAACGTGTCATCAGCAGATAGTTACGAGCGTTCGGAAGGCGTTCTTCAGGATCGCGCCCTTAAACGCAGACGTAAACGATTAAGCGAGGGGCGTGAGCGTTACCTTGATATGGTTCAGCGAGAGCGTGCGTTGATGTTGGAACAAGGCATTTCCCGTTCCACCGAGCAGTTGTTGGATATGGCTGGTGCGGCGATTTTATCTGATTTGGATGATGAAAGTATAAAGGATCGCGCAACGGGAGACCAGCTACGTGCGGTTTTGCCTGTGCAAGCTTGGCTACCCCTCAGTGTTCATCTTATTTCGCTTAAAGATAGTGTTTTGCGTATTGCACCACTGGATGAGTTAAGCGACAGACAAATTCAAACGCTGATATCGACCTCTAACCGAAGTGGCTTTCATGTCGAAAGTGTTGAAAGTGAAGTTTGGGATCGTAAAGAACTCGTTGATACATTGCGCTCTGTTCATGATTTATCGGCAGAACGTTGTGAAAAAACATTGTCGTTATGGATTGCTGATATTGATAATGGATTGCTGTTAAATCAGTTCCAACGCGATATGATGGCTGAGGCCTTGCAAATGCGTGCCTCTGATATTCATCTTGTGCAGGATAATAACCCTGATGCGCCGAACTGGATACAATACCGGGTTGATGGTGATTTGATTCCCATGCATTTATTGCCGGCGGAGGCGATGGCACGTTTAACGACATTGTTGAAGCGTGATGCGGGCTTGAACTTTGGTGATCGCGTAACTCCGAAAGATGGACGTTTTGGTTTTCAATGGCAGGGGCGTGCGATTGATGTGCGTGTTGCCGCAGGGCCGCATGCGCAAGATGGTGAAAAGTTAACGCTACGTTTGCTTGATCGGGCAGCTTTGAAAGGCTTTGATGATTTGTTTCGTCGCCATGAAGATGTTGCTGATTTCTTATCCAAATTATTGTCTCCTGAAATAAAGGGTGGCGGCGGTTTGATCTTGCTTTCCGGCCCAACTGGTTCGGGTAAGACAACAACGCTTTATGCCTGTGTGCAGCAAATTGATAGACGCCGCAGACATGTTTTAACAATTGAAGATCCTATAGAATATGAACTTCGTTACGCGACACAGTGGCAAGTGCGCCCTGGTATGGCGGGCGGTGAGTTTGCGGATTTGATCCGTGCGGCGATGCGTCATGATCCTGATTATATTGTGATTGGGGAGATGCGTGATGCGGATACGGTGGAGACATCTCTGCGCGCGGCTGAGTCCGGCCATACTGTGATATCAACCGTTCATGCGGATACGGCGTTGCAAACATTTGAGCGGTTACGCTCTTTGATGCCGAGTGAGCGCGAGCGTTCCTCAACCTATACCCTTGCGCAACAAGTTGGTGCGATCTTGAATCAACGTTTGGTTCGTACTCTGTGTCAGGGTTGTGCGCATAAAGCGAAAGTATCAGATGTTTTGGATGCAGAGTCTCTAGGTCAATTGGGCATTGAAGAAGATTGTGACGTCAGAAAGCATAATGTAAGTGGCTGTGATTTATGTGGCCGTACGGGGATTTCAGGACGGACTTTATTGCTGGATGCTTTGCTTATTACTTTAGGGCCGGGGCAGCGGAATAGTATTTATGAATCACTTGTAGGCAATGTGAATGATATTCTTCAAGAAGAAGGGGTCATTGTTCATACGCGCCGTGAGGGGCTGGTTGATCTTGTTTTGTCGGGGCTTGTGGATCCACAAGCGGCGTTGTCTTATCTTGAAGGGTAAGTGTTGCGTTATTTAATAATCTAGAATTGGTACTCACTTTATGCAGCAATGGATTGCAGAGATAGCATATGAATCAACATCCGGTCCTAAAAAGGTCACGGAGTCTTTTTATTTGCCGACAATGGAGGATGTCCGTGACGCGATTACCAAAAAAGGCGGGTATGTTTTGAATGTGCGGCCATATGCGCGTTCTCCTTTAGAAAGAATTCTTGCGCGCTCGACATGGTGGCAGGTGCAGCTATTACGCGGAATACAGTTCCGCTCAACGTCTACTTCACCCGGTGTTGCGCTGTGGAAGATTATTCAGGCTGAAACCAATCCGCGTCGTCAAAATATTCTAGCCCCCGCGCGTGAGGCTTTATCGCGTGGGTTGAGTGTGATTGAGGCGTTAAAGGCGCTCAATATTTTCGATCATGGAACACTTGCGATTTTGGCAGGATCAGAACGTGCCAATAAATTGGTAGAAGGTATACCGCACGCCATCCAATCCATTACACAAAAACGAAAGAACACCCGTGCGATTGTCGGGACGATGTCATGGCTGGGGTTTGATGTGTTTTCGATTGTGACATCCCTTTGGGCAGGGAAAGATATGGTGCTTGGCTGGTTTAGAGATAATAAACCAACAGAAGAAGCTGAGCGGGAAAAATTCGAATATGTCGTGAATAATTTGGAATTAACTTGGGATGTCTTAATTTGGACATCCGTGGCGTTCGGTGTGTTTTTGGTGTGGTGTATTGCGTCTTTCTGGCTTAATCGCGGTAAAAAAGACTGGCCTACGGCGCGGATTGTCAGGAAAATCCCTTTGATTGGGTCGTATTTGCGTGATTTGGCATTTGCCGATTCCATGATGGCAGCGGCCAGAATGTTGCAAGGGAAAGTGCCAATTGATGATGCCTTAGAGCAATCTGCAGATGCATCGTCTTCACCGGATGTTGCCGCTTATTGGCGGGAAGTTTCTTATAATCTTGGGCGTGGTATCGGATTAGGGGCGGCGCTTGATCGTGCACCACTGACGCGCAGTGAACGCCTTGAAATTGCAGGCTTGTCTGACTTGGGACAAGTTGCTACAGTGATGGAGTCGATTGCTGAAATGCGTTCCGCATCTGCAAAAACCAGACATAAATTTATTGTTTGGATTGCATTTCTTTTCACGGGCGTGTTCTTGGCTGTTGCTTTTGGTAGTGCAATTTATGCCTTGACGGTGATGAATATGAGTATGGATTCTATGATGGGTGGTCTTATGCAGGGAGCAATATAGTTGACACTAATTAAACACAGTACTGTTGATTCTGATGTAGAGGGCAAAGATAAAGCGCCTTTGCGTCCGCGGGCGGGCTTGTCTGATTTCTTGGCTGGTGAGGCAAAGGAATTCAATGCGAATTTACAACCCTATCTGCCGCAGGATCTGATTGGTGGTTCCTTACCGCATATTCCGGGTACTGAAGATGAGGCTGTCTGGAATGCGGCTTCTCAAGCATGTGGAACAGAGCGGGTAAATTATGTTTATTCGATTGATGAGGGGCGGGTATGGTATCTGTCTTGTCCTGCATCATCGTTGGCCTCCAATCCGGATAGTTGGTGCCCGTTGGCGGCGGCATTACCGGGTAATAGTGAATATTGGGATCGCGAGACGGTTTATCTCTATGAACAAGAAGGCTTGGCCTCCGCGCTTCGTTGGGACCCTGAAACAGGACGTATGCAAGTCTTCCTAGGCGCATCGCGTACAATTTTACCTCGGGTTCAAAGCATGGACGCAAATTTTGTGACAATTAACGCGGATGTAGCTGATGTTGTGCCATGGCGCAATCGGGCTTTACGCACTGAAAAACTATCACGCGCGCTTATTCGTACACTCATTCTTTCGGGCTTAGTCGTAAATCTGATTGCTATCCTTATCTTGCTTGTAAATATTATTTCTATCGGTTTTGTTAGTCGTGATTTAGCAGATGTAAAGGTTCAGGCGGATAAGGCTGCGCATGAATTGGTTGAAAGCGCTGCAAATGTAATGCAAAGCGATGCCATCAGGCATATGGTTCGTATACAGCAGCTTTTAGATAAGGTGGCGTTGTCCAATGGTTATCTTGTGCGTTATGAGGTTGCGGGGAAAAGAACGGAATGGAATGCGATTGTTCCCACATCGCTTGGTGATACGGCAAAGATCGATACAACGTTGAGAGAGATATCAAACGGGCGGGCGCGGGCATTCGCTCCTAAGCTTACAAAAGAGGATGGTAATAATGTCAGGCTTGAGGGGCGACGGTAGTGTTTTCTGGAAAACGCTGCTACACTATAGATTGTATTTTGGAGATAATTTGTGCAACTAAAAACATTTAAAGATTTCAATCAATCATTGAATAAATTCATGAGCCCTAAGGCCATGGATGATCTGAATGCATTCCTTGAACAACTCCCGCAAAATAGCAGTAAATCTCTTTTGATTATGACAGCCGTTATTTGGGGCAGTGCCGCTTCCTTGGGGTTGTATACAACGGTTAAAATGCAGGAGTTTACAGAGCTATCGATGGAGCGTGATGAGGCAAAAGCCCTTGTGCCGGTTGTTCCGAAAATACAGGATAAACCCGTGGGTGCGCGTGATGTCAAAACCTTTGTGGATGAGTTGCAGGAAATTTATAAAGGCCTTGAAATCAAGGCGAATTCATCCAATATAAGCATACGTGCGAAGTCGACTGCGCAATTTGGCCAGTTCCGTGAGGCAATCGGGCATGTACAAAATGGTGGTTTAGGATGGCGTGTCGATGTAGAAAAGTTATGTATTGGCAAAGAGTGTAAACAATATCCTTTGTCGGCATCGTTAAAAATTAACAGTGTTTCTGTAGAGAAAGTATCCACGAATTAGTGCGTATATTTGTGATGAAGAAAGTTTTTAGAATGTGTGTTAGCCAAAAATTTGGCAATAAAAAATTGAATGAGGATGGCAATGTTCTGTTCTTGATTCTTATTGCGGTGGCTTTGTTTGCCGCGCTTTCCTATGCGGTTACGTCTTCAACACGATCAAGTGGTGGTAATGCAAGCGGGGAAACTGATCTGATTAGTAGTGCGCAAATTACGCAATATCCCGCGGCTGTAAACACGGCAATTTTTCGCATGATTATGACAGGCACATCAATTGATGAAGTGCGGTTTAATCGTCCATCTGAATTTGATGAGCTGGATATTGTTGACCTTGGCGTTTTTCACCCATCCGGCGGTAGTGCGACATATATTCCTGCCCCTGCGGATATTATGGTTTCGGGAGATGCAGGACAGTGGATTTTTAATGCAGAGCTGGAAGTGCCTGATATTGGCTTAGCTGGTGTGGATGGCAATGATATTATTGCTTACTTGATTGGCATTAAAAAATCCATCTGTACTCGAATTAACAAGGAGCATGGCTTGGGCGCGGTTATTCCTGTGTTAAGTGCGGATCGCTCCAGTGATTACACTGATCGTATGTATGACGATGGTTCAACAGATTACATTATGCCTGTTATTGATGTGCCTGATATTGATGATGGCGCGGGTAGCTTTGACGGACAGCCTTTTGGTTGTTTCCAAAATGCTGGTGGCGGTGATTACGTATATTATCACGTTGTTGTTGAAAGATAAGAGAGCGATAATTTGACAATTTTGCGCGATAAAAAAAATCATAATAATCAGCGTGGCAGTGCGCTTGTCTATATTCTGATCGCGATTGCATTGCTTGCCGCATTGACCGTGACATTTATGCAGCCATCAAGCCAGCAAACCTCATCACAAAGCAGTTTTCGCACCGTTGCAAATATAAAAAGCCAAGTTGATACGATTAGATCTGCAATTCTGGGATGTGTTGTTTCTTACAAAAGAGGCGATAAAAGTATTGATATCGCAAGTGGTGGAACTGATCCCGATGCACGGCGTAATTTTCCGATTAAACCCAATTCTGGACACTATAATTCGGCAACAATTGGCCCAACGGCAGGGCAGTTTGTTCGGGATATAAGGTGTCCGGGAAACCCGGGGAATGGTGATGAAAATCATGAACTGGTCTTTAGTGGGGCATCTGGAAAATTTTTACCACCTGCACCTGATTTATTCGAAGATTGGCAATATTACAATGGCTTAGATGGCATATTCTTTTGGATTCAAACGAATAAAACTGATGCATTTATTAATACGGCGTTGCAAAAGTTGGATGACCAGTTCGGAGAGTGTGAGGCAGATATTATTGATGCTTCCGGTGGTGTGGTTGATTTGGATAGTGATGCGCCGGCAGAAGTGAGATGTTCAAGCGGCTATACGTGTTTTCGTGTTCGTATGACAACGAAACCTAGCGCAGAATATAATGGTGATGCGGATGGTGACGAGGCTTCTTGCCCGTAATATCCATGTTCGATGTTTCTATTCTGGGACGAGTATTTTCACATCATCAATAACGCGCTCAAATTCTTCTACGATATGCTTGACCAGTGGAGTGCAGTTTCCTTTCTGTTCTGCTATATCTTGTAAATCGCTGGCAAAATCCCCTAAAGCATTGCAACAGGCAGAGCGTGCACTGCCTTTTAGGCTGTGTCCAAGTTCCAGAAGTTCATGAAAATCATTTTCGGAACATGCTTCTTCTATTGCCTTGATAAGAGGGGCTGTTAATTCCACAAAAATCCCCATCATATCAACTGTGCCTTTGTCAATTGCCCCCAAATTTTTAACCAGACAGCTACGACTGACGGCATTATCGTTTGTATCGTTTTTCAGTGGTTTTGGATTGTGATCTGTTTGGATATTGTCTTCGTTGAGCAACCGCCACCGTATCAATAAGCCGCGTAACTGCCCAAGGGATACGGGTTTTAGTAAACATTCGTCAAACCCGTGTTTTGTAAAGGCTTCGCGTTGTGCCATCTGTACATCTGCGGTGAGGGCGATAATAGGGGCTTTTGTGCCGGTTTTCTCTTCTTGTTCTCTGAGAATTCTAACCAGATCATATCCATCTATTTCAGGCATATGCAGGTCTGTAATTAATATGCCGTATTTACCGGTATTGAAAGCTTCCAGAGCTTCTTTACCGTTACTAACGAAATCAGCCTTAACGCCCAGTTTATATAGTTGAATCTGTAGAATATCCCGCACGCTTTGCGTATCTTCTGCGATAAGTAAGCGGGTAGGGCCTTCTGCGATATTGGTGTCCTGGGGGGCGCGTCGTGTAGAACTTTTGACTGCTTCACCAAGTCCTGCGCGACTAGCTGGCTTTGTAAGGTAGGTTGCGCCTAGAGCATTTAAGCTGTGGGAAAGGCCGATATCGTCACGCACCGTATACATAACAATTCCCGTGAAGGGGCGCACTTTTAAAATATCGCGTATCAAATCAAGGCCAAGCCCATCAGGTAATCCTTGATCGATGACGGCAACATCGAAAGGATAGCGTGTGGCCAACTCTACGCCTTCAGCATATGTGGCGCAGCTTTCAACTTTTGCACCCATTGATTTTAAGGAGCTTTGGATTTCTTTTGCACCTTGTGGGTGATCTTCAACGGATAAAACGGAGATACCTTCCAAGTCTGGCAAGTCTATAGTGCTTTCATCTGTGCTGACTTCTATTGTCGGGATTTCAAACCAGAATGTTGATCCTTTGCCCTCAATACTAGTGACTCCGATCTCGCCATCCATCAAATTGACTAGCTTTTTTGCAATGGATAGCCCCAGTCCAGTTCCGCCATATTTCCGTGATGTTGTGTTATCGGCTTGAGTGAAGGATTGGAATAACTTATCGCAGACATCCTGACTCATCCCTATGCCGGTATCAATCACTTCAAAGCGTAACCCCAGACCATTTTCCGGTATGTTTATGTGTTGCATTTTTGTGCTGACATGAACGGTAACTGTGCCTTCATGTGTAAATTTTAACGCATTGCCGCACAGGTTCATTAAAATTTGACGCAAGCGTTTGGGATCGCCGGTGATCACGAAGGGGACATCCGTATCAATGTCATCAATGATCTTAACGCGTATGCCCCGCACCTTGACCGATAAAGCCTCCAGCATGCCGCGGACAAGCAGCCGTACGGGAACTTCAAACATATCCAGCTCCATCGCATCGGCGTCCATTTTGGCGACATCCAAAACATCGTCAAGAATTTCAAGTAAACTGCTGGCTGCGCCTTGCGCGGTCTCAACCATGGAACTGATGTTCTCATCGGGTTTTTCCAGCGCAATGAGTTCCAAAAGACCATAGATGGTTTGCATGGGTGTTCTTATTTCGTGGCTCATTGTGGCCAGAAAATTTGATTTTTGCGCGGCTAGAGCATCAGCCTGCTCTATTGCGGTTTCAAGCTCTTTCCGTGTTTTCTTTGAATGCTTTGTTGCAGGTGATTTTTTAGCCATAGCGCGGAATTTTTATCTATTTTATAAAGAAAAGGAAGAACATGCTTGCACAAGGTGTGGATTTTAGATTATCACAATCACTTGGGTATCCATAGGCAGGAAATAAAGAAGGAGCTTAATATGGGGTATAAAGTCGCAGTTGTTGGTGCAACAGGTAATGTTGGCCATGAAATTTTGAACATTTTAGATGAGCGGGAATTTCCCGTTGATGATGTTATTGCATTGGCGTCTAGCCGTTCGGTTGGACGGGAAGTGTCTTTTGGAGATAAAGATCTGAAAGTGCAAGATTTAAGCACGTTCGATTTTAAAGGTGTGGATATTGTTTTATCTTCTCCCGGTGGCGCAGTGTCTGCGCAGTATTCTCCGATTGCGGCAAAAGCCGGCGCGGTTGTGATTGATAATACCAGCCATTTCAGAATGGACCCCGACGTGCCGTTGATCGTGCCGGAAGTTAACCCCGAGGCAATTGCCGAGCATACAAAACGTAACATTATCGCCAATCCGAATTGCTCCACCATTCAAATGGTTGTGGCGTTAAAAGCGTTGCACGATGCCGCGATAATCAAGCGCGTCGTTGTCAGCACCTATCAATCTGTTTCGGGGTCAGGCAAAGCCGCCATGGATGAGTTGTTTAACCAGACTAAAAGCGTTTACATGAATAATACAAATGCGCCATCTGTTTACCCAAAGCAAATTGCGTTTAATGCTATTCCACAAATTGATACATTTATGGATGACGGGATGACCAAAGAAGAATGGAAAATGATTGTCGAGACGAAGAAAATTCTCGATCCGTCCATTAAAGTTTGTGCTTCTTGTGTGCGTGTACCGATTTTTGTCGGGCATGCTGAAATGATAAATGTTGAGTTGGAAAATGAACTTTCTGCCGCCGAAGCGCGCGCTCTTTGGCGTGAATTTGATGGTGTGACAGTTGTTGATCTGGATAATGAAGACCTTGAATATGTTACGCCTCTGGAAGTGCAAGGCGAGGATGATGTCTATGTCTCACGTATCCGTGAAGATATCAGCGTTGAAAACGGCCTGAACTTCTGGTGTACTACTGATAATTTGCGCAAAGGTGCGGCGCTGAATACTATTCAGATTGCCGAGCTATTGATTAAGAGTAAGTAACTCTTACTCTCAATCCATAAAATCAATACCAATAGAAAGTAGTATCTCGTCCAGCCATTGTAAGTACGGAATAAAGTGTCCGTGTTTGGTTGGACGATTTTCGTTGATTTCTATATCATGTATCAGAAGTTCTGCCGCCGTCGCTTTTTGTGCATCTGCGCGAATGCTTTCAATATCAAGCCCATTAGTTGCCATTGCGTGAAGGTGATCGAGTAAATCTTGTTCCGAGGGAGCTAATATACCGTCCTTATGCGCCATTAATCGTGCAAAATAGACGACTTGTCCGCGATACCGGGGATCGTTAATATGGCGGAATAAATCCCCTATATCCTGTTGGTTTTCAAAATCATCTTCCAGAATATTGCGCTGCTCATCTTTCAGGTATAAGCGGTTCATCAGAGCCGACATATAGGTGCGTTCATCCTCGCATATTTTGCCGTCAACATGTGCCATAACGATGAGACACCGAAGCATATAAAACTTGCCGATGCTAACTTTGTTGTTTTCGATATTTTCCTGTGTCATCGTAAAATTGTCTCCCGTATCATTGTACAAATCGAACGAATGTATTTTATAGCATCTAAAAATTAAGAATAGAGTAAAGTTCTCTCTTTAAAATTCGGAACATAGCCCGTATGATGTTTCTATAAAAATTTGAAGAGGGACTCTTTAGAATATGTCTGAAGCAAAAATCCAAAGACCATTATCGCCGCATTTACAAGTTTATAAATTGCCGCTTACTGCGCTGATGTCTATTTCACATCGCGTTACAGGTATGGGCCTTATTATGGGGACGTTTCTTGTCACCGCGTTTCTTGTCGCCGCGGCAAGTGGTGAAGCACAATATGATTACGTTATGGGGCTTGCGACGAGCTTGCCGGGGAAAATTGTTTTGTTCCTGTGGTCTGCCGGTTTGTACTTTCATATGTGCAATGGTGTGCGCCATATGTTTTGGGATATAGGCAAGAATTTTAAAAAAGCCGATGCAAATCGTTCAAATTACTATGTATTGATCGGGGCTTTTACTCTGACGGTACTTACATGGGTAACGGTTTGTGGCCGTTTGGCAGGATAGGAGAATATTATAATGTCGGGACATAAAAATAATGAATTTGTTGCACCGCTGAAAATTGCAAAAGGCCATGGTTCTGCTCACGAAGGCGCAGAGCATTGGTTACAGCAAAAAATTACCGCACTGGCGCAAATTCCATTGGTTTTGTGGTTGATCTACTCAATCATTGGCTTGCAAGGCGCATCATACGCCGAGTTCACCGCATGGATGGGGCAACCAGTGAACGCGATTTTGATGATTATTCTTATCAGTTCTGTGATGCTGCACGCAAAATTGGGCGCACAGGTTGTTGTTGAGGATTATATTTCGACCGAATGGTTTAAAATGGCAAAGCTGATCGGGATGAAGATATTCTTCTTTGGTCTGGCTGTTGCGTGTATTTTCAGTGTATTAAAAATCGCATTTACTGCGGGTATTTAAAGATAAAATTAGGATAGATAATAACATGATAGACTCTTACGAAATTATAGATCATGAATTTGATGTTGTCGTTGTCGGCGCAGGTGGTGCGGGTTTACGTGCCGGTTTTGGTTGCGCGGAAAAGGGGCTGAATACTGCGATTATTTCAAAGGTGTTTCCAACGCGCTCTCACACCGTTGCGGCGCAAGGCGGGGTTTCTGCTGCGCTGGGTAATATGGGTGAGGATAGCTGGAAATTTCATATGTATGACACGGTCAAAGGTTCTGACTGGTTGGGCGATCAGGATGCGATTGAATATATGTGTCGTGAAGCAATTCCCGCGATTATCGAGCTGGAGCATTACGGTGTTCCTTTCAGCCGTACCGCCGCAGGTAAAATTTATCAACGTGCCTTTGGCGGCATGACCACGCATTTCGGTGAAGGTACTGCGCAACGCACATGCGCCGCGGCTGACCGTACAGGCCATGCGATTTTGCATACGCTCTATACGCAGGCTCTAAAACACCACGCGCAATTCTTTATCGAATATTTCGCGCTGGATCTGATTATGTCGGATGAAGGCGAATGTCTGGGCGTGATGGCGTGGGATCTGGATACGGGCATATTGCATCGTTTCCGTGCGCATCAGGTTATTTTGGCGACAGGCGGTTATGGGCGTACCTATTTCTCTTGTACCTCTGCTCATACTTGTACGGGTGATGGGAATGCGATGGTCTTGCGCGCAGGTCTGCCTCTACAGGATATGGAGTTCACACAATTCCATCCAACAGGTATTTATGGCGCAGGTTGTTTGATTACCGAGGGTGTACGCGGCGAAGGCGGCTACCTCACTAATTCCGAGGGTGAACGCTTTATGGAGCGTTATGCGCCAAGTGCCAAAGACCTTGCCAGCCGTGACGTTGTGTCCCGCTCCATCATCATGGAGATCAAAGAAGGCCGCGGCGTTGGTGAGAAAAAAGATCATATGCATCTGAATCTTATGCATCTAGAGCCTGAAATTATTCAAGAACGCTTGCCCGGTATCGCCGAGAGTGCGCGTATTTTCGCAGGTGTTGACGTGACGAAAGAGCCGATCCCGATTTTGCCGACAGTGCATTATAATATGGGCGGAATTCCCACCAATTATAATGCCGAAGTTCTTTGCCCGACCAAGAAAGACCCGAACGCAGTTGTGCCGGGTTTAATGGCGATCGGTGAGGCGGCATGTGTGTCTGTTCACGGCGCGAACCGTCTTGGCTCTAACTCGTTGCTTGACCTTGTGGTCTTTGGGCGTGCGGCTGCGAACCGCGCCGCGGAAACCGTAACACCGGGGCAAACGCACAGATCATTCGGCAGCGATGATGGATCAAAAGCCGTTGCGCGTTTGGATCATTACCGTAATGTAGATGGCAGCACCTCAACAGCGCAGCTTCGCGATCAAATGCAACATACAATGCAAGATCACGCGGCTGTGTTCCGCACGGGTGATGTGCTGGACGCTGGTGTTGGCAAGATCAATGAATGCTTCGCCGCAAAGGTTGACCTCGGAATTAAGGATCGCTCCATGATATTTAATACGGATCTGGTCGAAGTGTTGGAGCTGGATAACTTGCTCTCTCAAGCGGTTGTTTCCATGCACGCGGCAGCGAACCGTGAGGAATCACGCGGCGCGCATGCACGTGATGATTTTCCCGATCGTAATGATAAAGAGTGGATGAAGCATACTGTGATTGCAATTGATGAGAAGGGGAATACAGATATTACGTATCGCCCTGTTATCATGACAACGCTCACTGATGAAATTGAGCCATTCCCACCGAAAAAGCGCGTTTATTAATCCGCGCCTGATCCATAGATTTTGATAAAGCCTCGTATATATTTACGCGGCTTTATTTTTGCTTAGAGCTTCGTTCATTGTGTCTTTCACATGCGCGACAAATTCTTGCCCCGTGATTGCCTCAACACCTGCGGCGTTTGATAAATCGCCCGTCATATAGCCAGCTTCAATCGTTTTAAGCGTAGCATCTTTCAGCGCGAGTGCTTTTTTCGCAGTCTCTGCATCGCCTTCCAATTCGGCTTTATGGCGAATAGCTTCAGCATAAGCGAAGATATAAGCGGTTGGGTTGGCAACCAATTTCCCCTCTTCATGCCAGAATTTATCAAGATCAGGCGCGGTGCCGTGCGGTGGGTCAGCCAGCAACGTTCCATCGGCGCTAATCAATGTTGAGTCCATCATGCCCAAAGAGATATGCTCACCGGCCACTTGGTCGGACGTCACATCACCATCATAGTTTTTCAGCGCCAGAATAAAGCCGTTAGTTTTCCCTTGCGGGATTTTGGATACGGCGGCGTCAATAAGCTCACTCGCATACAGCTCCAGCCCTTGCTCTTTAAATTTTGCGCTATACTCTTTGAACACATTTTCAAAAATATCGACAAAACGTCCGTCATAAGTCGGTAAAATCGTTTGCTTGGACGCAAAAATAACTGATTTATTCATTGCTAATGCTTGTTGGAATGTGGCGTGTGCAAAGTCACGGATGGATGAATCTGTTTCAGTGCTAAGCATCGCAACGCCCTGTTCAACCGATTTTTCTGCCAGCACAGTTTCCTTGCCAGCTTCATCAATATGAATCATCTTGATATTGCCCTTGGACGGGATAATCTCGTTCGGCGCGCCGTATATGCCGCCAACGGCTTGCCGCGCAATGGTTACATTCGCCATCGCAGGTGCATTTGTTGATAGGTTGCTTGCCATCAAAGGCGTACGCATAATCACCGCGCCATTAATCGCACGGCGCAAAATCCCATTGGGTGATCCCCATTGTTTGTTCAGTCCCATCTCTTTGGTCTGCGCCGGGTTTGGCGTAATGGTCGGGCCTTTAACGCCGGATTTGTATTTCTTTAAATCGGCAATGGCATCATTTAAATTTTTGTCATCTGTCTTATCACGCGTGGGCAAGCTGATGTCATGAATTTTCCACTCAATATCGAAAAACGGAGCGATCAGTTCGTCTCTTATCAATCGGGACATCTCCGGCCATATGCCGTCACCTGTCATATCTACAATTGTTAAACTCATTGGGAAAGCTCCTTTTCGTATTGCTTCGCTACCCAATATACTCATCTATTATGAACAAAAAATAAACAGGAATAGTCATTTTCTTTTTCTTTTACCGTGCGTTGCTGCGTGTCTAAAGTAGGTGTTACTACTCATCGTCACTTGCGCTTGCTGTAAAAGTAAAATCAAACGACTATATTTCGCTATAATGCCTTAACAAAATACATAAAAACGTTTATCATTTTCCCGCAATAAGAATTTGTTTCGAAAGACAATAACAATGGCTGAATTTACGCTTCCCAAAAATTCTAAAATTCTAAAAGGCGAGAAGATTGATGCGTCTAACGGTGGCGCGCGCCCCAAGACATTCAATGTTTACCGTTGGTCGCCTGATGATCTGGATGAGGCGGGAGAGGTTAAGAACCCGCGCATTGATGCGATTACCATTGATTTGGATCAGTGCGGCCCCATGGTTTTGGATGCGTTGCTGTATATCAAGGATAATGTAGACAGCTCTTTGACGCTGCGTCGTTCTTGCCGTGAGGGAATTTGCGGATCATGCGCGATGAATATTGACGGCACGAATACACTGGCATGTACCAAGGATATTGGTGATGTAAAAGGCGATGTGAAGGTTACGCCATTGCCGCATATGCCAGTGGTTAAAGATTTGGTGCCTGATTTAAATCATATGTATGCGCAATATGCCTCGATTGAGCCATGGATGAAATCCGATACTGCCGCACCAACCAGAGAGCGTTTGCAATCCGAAGAAAATTCGCTAGTTCTAAATGGTTCTGACGGTCACGGCCCTGCGGCGTGTATCTTGTGTTTCTGCTGTTCAACCAGTTGTCCGTCTTATTGGTGGAATGGTGATCGGTTTATGGGGCCTGCGGTTTTGTTGCAAGCCTATCGCTGGATTGCTGACAGTCGTGATGATGCAACAGGTGAACGTCTTGATCAGCTGGAAGACCCGTTCCGTCTTTATCGTTGCCACACGATTATGAACTGCACGAACACCTGTCCGAAAGGCTTGAATCCTGCGAAAGCGATTGCCGAGATCAAAAAGATGATGGTCGCCAGAACATAATAGGTTTAGTTCAAGTATTCAGGGTCTAACGCTTCAATCTCTAGAATTTTCGTACGGCTTTTATCGCCGCGCTTAATGGTAATTGCGCTTTTAGGGATACGCCACGCTTTGGAGAGCAGAGCGATCAGCGCTTTATTTGCTTTGCCTTTTTCAGGCACAACAGTGACTTGAACTTTTAGTGTTCGCTCTCCAAATAAATCTTCTTCCCACCCGATAATAGCATTCTGCTTTGCGCATGGCGTCAGGCGGATTGTGATTTGTATTGTGCTCATAGGGATAAAGAATAACAGGGGATTTTGCATGACGATAGCGTTTAATCATGATTATATAGCGACATGAGCAGTATACATCTTATAAAACTCGTCGTTGGCGTTGCGGATTTACAAAGCTTTTACGAGCTGCAGCGATGCGAGGTTATCGATTATCACGGGCAGCCTGCTGTGCCGTGCTGGACACGCTATAAGGCCAAGCGCGCGGATGAAATCCTGCGTGAGGGTGGCTCGATTTATCGTGTGATTAAAAACCGTATTCAGTGCCGCCACCGTATCCTTGGCTTTGAAATGGTGGAGACCAAGGATAAAGGAATGCGCTGTATGATTTTGCAGGATGCGAACATGATTGAAACCGTACATATGCCGCGCCGCCCGTTTCAAGGCTGGCGGTATTTAAAGCCCTGTGACGCTCCGCCGGATCGCGGTGCGTATACGGGTGATGTCGCGGAAGGTCTCTCCCCCGAAATGGAAGAAGAATTACGTGAAGCAGGGTTGCTGTAATTATTCGATGTCCAAACCGATATCAAGTGCAGGCGCGGAGTGTGTTAGCGCGCCAATCGAGATATAATCAACACCGGTTTTGGCAATATCAGCAACGCTAAGCAGTGTCACCCCGCCCGAAGCTTCGGTGATTAGACGACCATCAATAATATCAATAGCTTTCTGAAGATCGTCCAGCGCAAAATTATCCAGCATCACGATATCTGCGCTGCCATGCGCAAGAACTTCATCCAGTTGAGCCAGTGTATCAACCTCGATTTCAATTTTAACCGTATGGCCTGCATTGTCTTTGGCGCGGGTTAGAACGGCGTCAACCCCGCCTGCAATTGCGATATGGTTATCTTTAATCAAAATAGCATCATCAAGGCCAAAGCGATGATTATGTCCACCACCAGTACGCACCGCATATTTTTGTGGTGCGCGCAGGCCAGCCAATGTTTTGCGCGTATCACATATTTTGGCATTTGTGCCTTGAACCGCCAGAACATAGCAACGGGTGAGGGATGCAATGCCTGATAGGTGTATCAGGAAATTAAGCGCGGAACGTTCCGCAGTCAGCAGTGCCGCTGCAGGCCCTTTTATAATGGCGATTTCTTGCCCTACCTCGATAACTTCGCCATCTTGCGCAAGAATATCAAAGGTGAAATCGGGAGCAGTATGGCTGAAACAGGCGATCGCAATATCTAACCCCGCTAGAACACCTTCTTCACGGGCGCGGAAAACGGCGCGGCTAGTCGCATTTGCAGGAATAACGGATTGGCTGGTGATATCATGCCCATGGCCTAAATCTTCCAGCAAGGCGGCGCGTACTATATGTTCTATCAAAAGCGGAGAGAGTGACATTTAACTCATCTCCAACATACGTTCAACAGCAACACGCGCCCGCGCAGATATTTCAGGGTCGATCAACACTTCCGGTTGCTCGGTTCGTAGAGCCTCCAGAATTTTCGGCAGGGTAATGCGTTTCATATGCGGGCACATCTGACATGTACCGATCATCTCGACATTCGGGTTATTCGCGGCGATGTTATCGCTCATCGAACACTCGGTCATTAACATGGCAATTCTGGGCTGCTTATTTTTGATGTAATTATCCATTTGCGCGGTTGATCCGGCGTAGTCGGCCTCTGCCATAACATTGGGCGGACATTCAGGATGGGCAAGAACAACCAGATCTTCGCCATAGGTTTTGCGCGCATCGATAATATCTTGCGGGGTAAAGCGTTCATGCACGATGCAACTGCCTTCCCAATAGATGATTTTAACATCCGTCTGCGCGGCAACATTTTGCGCCAAATACATATCAGGTGCCATAATCACAGTGTCATGCCCCTGTGCGCCCAAAGCATTGACGATGGTCAGCGCGTTAGAAGAGGTACAGCATACATCGGTTTCGGCCTTAACTTCGGCAGATGTATTAACATATGTGACAACGGGAATGCCCGGATGCTTGGCTTTTAAACCGCGCAAATCTTCGGCGCTCATAGATTCAGAAAGAGAGCAGCTCGCCTTCATATCCGGTATAAGTATCTTTTTCTCGGGGCAGAGCATTTTTGCCGTTTCGGCCATGAAATGCACACCGCATTGAACGATAATATCCGCGTCTGTTTCCGCCGCTTTTCGCGCCAGCATCAGTGAATCGCCAACGATATCACCAACACCAAAGAAAACATCCGGTGTCATATAGTTATGCGCCAGAATCACCGCGTTTTTCTCGCGTTTCAGACGGTTAATCTCATATATATAAGGCGCAATGGTTTCCCAGTGCTCGCGCTTATATTGCTTTGATAGTTTTTCGAAAAGTGGCGCGGTTTCTGCGGCAACTTCATCTGTATAGGCAAGCGTTTGCGTGCTCATTTTGTTTCAACCCTTCACAGGCAGTGAATAATGACGCTATATTTCACACTCAACAGGGATAGGTCAAGGCAATGACGGATTTATTTGCAGAAAAAAGCGAGAAAAATGTTGGTGCAGCGCATCAAAACAGGCCAATGGCGGATATTTTACGCCCCGATGCGCTGGATGATGTGGTTGGGCAGGATCATTTACTGGGCGTGGAAGGATCGCTACGGCGTATGGTGGAAGCGGGCGCGCTATCCTCGTTGATTCTTTGGGGGCCGCCGGGGTGCGGGAAAACGACAATCGCGCGGATCTTGGCGCAGCATAGCGATTTACATTTTGAACAAATATCTGCGATTTTCTCGGGTGTGGCGGATTTACGAAAAGTGTTCGAATCGGCAAAGATTCGCAAAACCAACGGGCAGGGCACATTATTATTCGTCGATGAAATCCATCGCTTTAACAAATCCCAGCAAGATGCGTTCTTACCCGTGATGGAGGATGGAACCATTACCCTGATCGGTGCAACAACGGAAAACCCGTCTTTTGAGCTGAACGCTGCGGTGTTAAGCCGTGCACAGGTCTTCGTGTTAAAGCGCATTGATGAAGACGGGCTGGAGATATTATTGAACCGCGGAGAGGAACGTCAAGAACGTCCGCTTCCTATGGACGGGCAAGCGCGTGATTTGTTGAAAACGATGGCTGACGGGGACGGGCGTTATATCCTGTCTATGGCGGAACAAATTTTCGCGCAAGTTGATGGTGATACAGCGTTGGATAGCGAGGCCTTGCTAAACATGATGCAACGGCGTGCGCCTCTCTATGATAAGGGCAATGATGCGCATTTTAATTTGATTAGCGCATTTCATAAATCCTTGCGTGGATCTGATGTTGATGGCGCGCTGTATTGGATGGCGCGGATGTTACAAGCGGGAGAAAATCCTGAATATATTTTAAGGCGGATGACATGCGTGGCCTCGGAAGATGTCTCTATGGCTGACCCGCAAGCCTTGCCATTGGTGATCGCTGCGTGGCAAGCTTATGAACGTTTGGGGCAGCCCGAAGGCGAGCTTGCCATGGCGCAAGCCTGCGTGTATCTGGCAACTGCGCCTAAGTCCAATGCCAGCTATATGGCGTTGAAGGCGGCAAAGCGTGCGGCGAAGGAAACGGGATCATTGATGCCGCCGAAACATGCGATGAACGCCCCGACAAAGCTGATGAAGGCAGAGGGGTATAATCTTGGCTATCAATATGATCATGATACGCCCGAAGGCTTTTCAGGGCAGAATTACTTTCCCGATGATCTACCACGCCGCAAATTCTATGAACCGGTGGAGCGTGGTTTTGAGCGTGATATCAAGAAGCGTCTTGATTACTGGGCGCGCTTAAGACAAGCATAATACCGCTGGCAATAATAATCGCCGCGCCCGCAACCATCCATAAATCCGGAACATCACCAAAGACGATATATCCGGCAGCCAGTGCAATCACCATTTGGCTATAATGGATGGGCGCAATAATTGAATAAGGTGCAATGCGAAAGCCATAAGCAATGGCGCTTAGCCCTATTGTGACGCACAAGCCGTTCAATAGAAAAATAAGCATATGATCGGGGTGTGGCAGGGGAATATCAGGCAACAAGTAGGTGCCGAGTAAGAATAGAATTGTGATATTGGGGTAGAATGATAAGGATAGCAATGTTTCCTGATGATCTAACGGGCGTGCAAACAGGCTGAGTGCGACAATGAAAATCAACGCCAAAAACGCGTAGAGCATTTCAATGGATATAGTCGTTAGCCCAAAGCGAAAGGCAACCAAAATACCTGTAAAGCCAAAGGCGATAATGATCCAGTTTTTGAGGGAGACCCGCTCTTTATAAATCGGGCGCGCGGCGATGGTGATGAGAAACGGCGCCAGAAATAAAATGGTGTAAAGCGTGGAGAGCGGCAGGGCGTTTTCTCCCTTCAAGGCGCTAACAACGCAGAGGGCAATGCCAAGAGCACAGACCCCGCGCCCAATATGGAGGGCTAATTTTTTTGTACTGATTGTTTGATTGATTCCGCCCAAAAACCGCGAAAAACATAGCCCTATAACCAGAGATACATAATACGTCCAGAAAATCACATGCAGGACGTCATAATGTATGCCAAGCCATTTTGCACAGGCATCTGCCGTCGCAAAACTGGTAAAACCGCAAAATGCGATCAGAATTCCCTTTTGTGTTGTATTTAAAGAGCTTAACATCGGTCAATGAATACAGTATAAAGCTATTCAATGACATAGCCGAATAGAGATATTCCTATATTTATAATCGGCTTAAGATCGTAAAAACGATCCGCTGCAAGTGGCGCGTATTTTAAAAGAGGTCTATATGATTGGTACAATAGGAATAGTGGCATTAGGCGGCGCGTTGGGCGCGGTGGCACGTTATGGTGTGAATGTCGGCACGGTGCACTTCATCGGGCATGGCTTTCCTTGGGCGACTTTGGTTGTGAATATTGTCGGCTCGTTCCTTATGGGATTGATGATCGCAAAATTTTCACAGATGAACGCGGTTTCGCACGAGCTGCGCATGTTTTGCATGACAGGGTTCTTAGGCGCGTTTACAACATTCTCGACGTTCTCACTTGATTTTGTAACAATGTGGGAACGCGGTGAAATGGTGCAGGCACTGGGCTATATGCTGGTGTCTGTTGTCGTTTCTATTTTAGCATTATTTTTAGCACTTTGGATTATGAGAGGTATCGCATCATGAGCGAACTACAATTTATTACGGTAAAAGACGATGATGACGGCCAACGTTTAGAGCGTTGGATTAAGAAATATGTGCCGGACATGCCCTATGTTCTTGCGCAAAAATTATTGCGTAAAGGCCAAATTCGCGTTGACGGAAAACGCGCAAAGCCTGATACGCGCATTAGCGGTGGTCAGAAAATAAAAATCCCGCCTTTTACTGTGTCGGATCAAAAACGTCCGCCGAAAAAATATGAAATTACCGAAGATGATGTGGATTTTATGCAGTCCTTGGTGATTTATCAGGATGAGGATGTTATTGCCCTGAATAAGCCCTATGGCTTAGCGGTGCAAGGTGGAACCAATACCAAACGCCATATTGACGGGATGTTAGAGGTTTTTCAAAATAAAGAAGGCGTTTCGCCGCGTCTTGTCCATCGTTTGGATAAGGATACCAGCGGTATATTATTGTTGGCACGTTCTGCCAAGGCGGCGAAGGAACTTGGCTTTCTCTTTAAAAATCGTGAGGTGCGTAAGATTTATTGGTCGATTGTGACGCCTACGCCTGAACGTCTGGAGGGCGCGATCAAAGCGCCGCTTATCAAATCCGAAGGTGATTATGAGAAAATGATCATTGATGAGGAAGAGGGTAAATTTGCGTTGACTGACTATACGGTCATTGAAAGCGCAGGACGCGCCGCGGCGTTTGTTGCTTTTTGGCCGCGTACAGGCCGCACGCATCAAATTCGTGTTCACGCGGCAGATGCACTGGGGTCTTCTGTTTTAGGCGACCGGAAATATCGCGCCGTTCAAGATGAAGAATGTAAATTGATGCAGGACGATCTGGAAGGCATGGATTTGGCAAAACGCCTGCATCTACATGCGCAGCGTTTGATCCTGCCGCACCCGATGAAGCGCGGGCAAACACTGGATATTATCGCGCCGCTTGCCCCTGATCTTGTGAAAAGCTGGAAAAGTCTGGGCTTTAATCATAAATATAAGCAAGACCCGTTCGCAGACCTTGATTGAACGGCTTTAGCCCCTATACTTAATAAAATGAGGCACAACATAATGATCGATAAGAGAGTTCTAAATGACTGACGAATCTTACTTACTGGATAAAAAAGAAAAAAACTGGTTGTCCAGATTGTTGAAGGTGATCTTTGTTATATGTGCTTTCATCTTGATTGGCATGACGGTGTTGTCGAATATGGGCGGCTCGAACGATGATTTGAAAAATTCAGTTGAGCGATTTGTAGGTGATTTGTTCGGTGGTAAAAAGGTTGTTGTCGGAAAATTGGTTTACATGAGCTTTTTTCCGCGCCTTGGCTTTGATGCAGAGAGTGTTAACGTTTTATCCAGGCGAGAAGATGGCCATATCATTGCACATATTGGTAAGGTGCAAGCCTTTATGACATTTTGGAATGTTGTAACACAGACGCCTAAAATTACAAATTTTTATATAGAAGACCTCACGATTATCAAAGGGGTGATGGGCGCGAAAGAATTTCATATTGAAAAGATATTTATCGACCATGATGTTGAAACGGAGACTGCAAAAATGCGGGGCAACGGAACAATTGGCGTGCACCCGTGGTCATTTGTTTTGGATATAGAGATTTTGGGGAAAAAGGGAAGCTATAACTATATGTTCCAGCGTTCAGTTCCTTTGGTTTTCGATATTGCAGATATTCACTTTGAAGGTGCGTTCCTTAAGCCTGAAGGTAATTATTATAAGTTGGAAAACTTTAAATTATCTTCTGGTGATAAAGTTTTGCAGGGGAATATTACTTTATCTGCGCTGGGTAAAAAATTATTAAAGATGAAGGGTAATATAGAAACTTCCGGTGGTCACAGCAGTATTTCACCGGATGTGATTTTTGACTATGCCCAGTCTCCGGTTAAAATATCCGGTAATATTTTGTCAGATAACCTTGTGTATAGCGATATTGTTGGTGAGGATTCTGCACTTTCTATTCTTACGAGATTACGCGAAATTGTTGGTTATGGTGCGATGCCAGGAAGGAAGGCATCCTTTATCGGGCAGTATAATATGGATGTAAATTTTGATCTGAAGCATGTAGAAATCGCAGATACTGTCGTTAATAATTTAAAGTTTCCTATCGTTCAGAAAAATATAGGCATTAAGCTTGGCCCGATTAAAAGCGATTTGGAGATAATGCCGTCTTTAATGTTCGTGGTGCAAAAAGATACGGGGAACATCCATGTTGTTTTGCAAGATGGCGCGTTGGATATCTTATTCCTGAAAGAGTGGCTAAAGAATATTCCTGCCAAATTGGATGATCGTGTGGATACTGAATGTGGTTTTGCTACGTTCGTACATGATGGTGGAGATTTAGCGATCCAAGGGTTTGCGATAAATATGGCGCAAGGCTCTATTCAGGTGCGCAATTCTAAACTTACTAGTGAACAGAATATTGATGATCTTGATTTTTATGTTTCGTCCAAGAAAGTCGAGTTTGAAATGATGGAGCTGGATAAGGACGCGTATGATTTTGTGCAATCCAGCCTTCAAAGCGCGGCAAAGGCGTCGCCTTGTTCATCTTATATCTCTCAAATAGCCGAAAGTGATGAAGAGACTGTTGACGTAAGTGATGAGGCGCAAGAATAATGAAGCGTTTCTATAAGCTCGTCTCTACCGAAAAGGTTGAGGGCGGTTATCATATATTGTTGGATGGACGTCCGGTAAAGACCAAAGCCAAGGCATTTTTATGTGCGGTTAATGAGGGTATTTCTGCGCGCTTGATGCAGGAGTGGGAGGAACAAACGGATGAGATTGTGCCCGATACCATGCCCTTTACCCAGATTCTAAATACGCAAATTGATCGCGTATCAGCAGAGCGCGATGTGATGAGCGCGGCCGTTTTAAAATATCTGGATACAGATCTATTGTGCTACCCCACCGATACGCCGGAGGAACTTGTAACATTACAACATAAAAGCTGGCAGCCATTCCTTGATGGGTTCGAGACAGACTTTGGATATGCTTTGCGCACAACAACAACGTTAGAAGCGGTAAAGCATCCTGCTGAGGCGCATGAGGTCGTGGCGCATTATGTGCATGGCCTTGATGATGCCCATTTTACAATTTTGCAACTTGTCACATCGGTAAGTGGTTCGCTTATTCTTGCTTTGGCAATGGTGCGTAGCGCGGCTTCTGCTTCCTCTGTTTTAGAGGCTTGCTTTATCGAGGAAAGCTTTAAGGACGTTCTTTATGATGCTGAAAAGTACGGTAGTGATCCTATGCTGGAAAAATCCAAGAAATCTGCGATGCTAGATTTCAGTGCCGCAGAAGACTATTTAGGTCTCTTATAATATTTTTATGATTTTGGCTGACATCTTGCTAAGGTGACGAACGATATGATAAGCAACGCGTAACACACGCTGGCCACGACCAGTGTTTTATCGATTCCCAAGGCAATATTCAAAGCGATAGCCAAAGAGCTCCCCAATACGCCCGCTGCACCGTTAATGCCCCAGAACCATGCCGTTGCTCGTGTATCAAAGCGCTCTGTCAGGCTGAGGCCTGTAGGGAAGCCAAAGCCCATCAAGATACCTGCCGGCGCGATCAGCCCGATACTGACCAAGATGCGGGCTATAATATCAACCTCTGCGTAGCTATAGAACACATCGCTCAAAATGCAGGATAATAATATGCCATATCCGCATGTGGTAAGACACCATGCTATTTGTCTGGGAAGGGTGTTGAGCGGTAATTTTTCAGACACTAAACTACCTACACCCGCCGCAATTATCAGGCTAAACAGGACAACACTAAGGCCGTAAATTGGGTGGCCCAAGAATACACCGAACGCCTGAAGCAGAGAAATTTCCATAAACATAAAGCCTAAGCCAATGAGCATGAAGTATAACGTTCCTGCCTTTATGAATGTACTGTTTTTATCCTCGACTGTTTTCAGAAGTGGCATAACAATAACAAAGGCGACCATAAACACAGAAAAGATAATGATTGTATAGAGGTTGAACGTTGCTTTTGCTTGCCCATGAAAGACTTCATGTCCCTCTTTTTCCGGAAACAACACCATCTTCATGACCGCCCATGGCTTTGTAATACGTGCCTGATTAAAGAAGAAGGGGCGCATATCTGTTGATGGTGAAACATCGTAGAATTGCTTGTCTGCGATTTGATTAATTTCTTTAAGATTCTTGGCAACGATCAGTTCTTGTAGGATACCTTTTTTGATTGGGTATCCTGGCATAATAATAATTGTATATTCTTTAGCCTCTATAGTTTCCTCAAGCGCGGCAATTTGCTCAGGCGTGAAAGGCGATTTTGAAATGATCGTTGTCGCAATCGCAGCTGAGTTAATCATAATAATATGATCACGAAAATTGCTTATGCCTTGTTTTAGCAATGTCGCCATTGCAACGGATAGAGTGCGTCCGGTATCATCCATAACATCGGCTGACCATCGGCTGACTGTAAATACGCCGTTTTCACTTAAGTCATTCATGAATATTGTCCATGCTTCGACTGTGTAGAGACCATTTTCTGATAGTGCGAAGGCACCTGCGCCTGTTGCTGCCCATGTGTCGATTAAGCTCATTTGAACAAGGTCAAGTTTCTCGGTGTTTTGTCGGAACCAGCTTCTGGCTTCTTCGTTTATAATTTTAACACCGGGCTGGTTGTAAAGATTGGCATATTCCCTGTATTCAGGATGATCCTTTAGCAGCTTGATTTGAACCGGATTAACATCCAGCGCAGTCACTTCCTCAACGCCAAAATATTTTGCGGAGAGCAAGTCACGTCCACCTCCAACACCAATAATGGCTGCTTTTTTAATGTTGGGTAGGTTGTAAGCAATGTTGGTAACATCATATTCAAGGTATTCGTGTTTTGTGAAATCACCATCAAATTTTGTAATAGGCGTACCGGCATCTCCGTCAATAACCAAGTATTTTCCGGTTACTCTCGCATCCTTTGGCATGAGTGGTGATGGGCCCCAAACATAAGGGGGGATATCGACTTCTTCGTTTAGAACAGTTACGCGAGAAATAGAATTCCATTCTTCGTAATCGATATAAGACATTTTGATAATTTTATTTTTAACCCATAGCGGATATAAGAAAGGCTTTGTACCAGCAATATTGAGCGTGCCGATTGTGAATGTTGCGATACAAAATAGAAATGCAGTTTTCTTGAGGTTAATGGTTGAATTCCCAAGTGTAATGTCTGTCTTATCTGTGTCTGAAACAGGAAAAAATAATGCAGAAACAAAGGCCGTACCAGATAAAAATAGAATAGCAGAAGGCGTATCAATTGTTTCCATGAGGAACAGTGCGCCGATACAGCCAAGTCCTGCGCCTAACAGATCTATGCCATAGGTTCTCCCAACAGGAAAAGGTGCACGTGTCAGAGATATAGTGATTGCAATACCCGCATGGTAATAGGCAATGCTTGTCGCGATGGCGGCAATTGGAAGTGTTGCAAAAGTTTGGAGTGCATTACGTGATATAATAGGAACGAACAATTGCGCAACGAGGCCGATTAGAATAAAAAATCCAAAGGCCATAGCATGCTTTCGGGCAATAAGACCGTAATGCTTTCGCTGTTCTTCTTCAGGAGATCTATAAATTTTGAGCGCGCCCATTGTCAGGCCGAACATGGCCATACTGATGACTAGAAATGATAAATGATACCAAGAGGTTACGGAAAAAATACGTGATTGAAGAATTTGCAAGGCCATCACCAACCCCGATAGTAAAAATACACCCGTATAGAATGAAACTGCTTGGTTTTTCATTATTTTATTGCCCTAATCTCAATTTATAATTTGTTGGCCGGAACACGTTCATTTTTTATAATGAACCGCCACCCTCTGATACAACGCAGTAGAAGGTAGAGCAATGAAGGTGAAAATGCAATAAAAGCAGCTATAATAAGGTGATGATAGTTTTTGCTATAAAACACACTTCCACATGGTTTCATGATTGAAGATATTGTATCGAAGTTACCCTGACGAACGATATATGTCCAATGACCTGAAATATACGAGATACAGGGGTGAAGCGTAACGTAATTTATAAAGATAGTAAGGTAGAGGAGGCTGCCTAGGGTTGCTATCAAAACATAAAGGTTAGCCCGCCAGAATGTTCTGATCAGGTATGTCATATGGTTTTCGGTTATGCCATCTTCTTCGGCGGTGCTGCGCACGGAATAAATCGCGGATAATGTACATACGCAGATCATGGCTGCGAAAAGAGATGCTATATTCACAGGAATGAAGGATATAAATACTGATACAAAAAATATGATATAAAAGGTCAGTATTTTCTTCTGTTCCTTTTTCAGCTTCGTTGTTATATTTTCATCCATAATTATTCCTTGTTTATGTAGAGTAGAGTTTAGCGCCGCCCAAAGAGGCGTTCAATATCTTTTAGTGATAATTCGACATAGGTAGGTCTGCCGTGATTGCATTGCCCTGATAATGGTGTTTCCTCCATTTGGCGCAGTAATGCATTCATTTCATCTACGTTTAGCCGTCGTCCGGATCGTACAGATCCGTGACACGCCATTGTGGACAAGGTCTTGTTCAGATTAGTCTCCAAAACATTGCACTGGTCATCTTCGAGAAGCTCATCCACCAGATTATAGATCAAGCGTTTAATATCAACGTTCGCGCCCAAAAGTGCAGGCAGGCTTTGCACGGCCACCGCGCCATTGCCAAATGCTTCTATTTCCAGACCGAGCTTTTCCAGACTTGGGGCATGCTCCAAAAGCCGCTGGGCTTGCACATCATCCAGCTCAATGATTTCGGGGGTGAGTAGCCCTTGTTTGATAACGCCTGTTTCTGCCATCTGCGCTTTAAAGCGTTCATAGACCAAGCGTTCATGGGCGGCGTGTTGATCGACGATGACCAAGCCATTTTCGCTCTGCGCCACGATGTAATTTTCGTGGATTTGCGCGCGCGCTGCGCCTAATGGATATTGTGCGAGGTCAGATTGAGTTTCAGGGGCATGGATATGTTCTTGCTCAAATTTTGCTGCAGGCGCCATGTTATGTGCCAGAGATGTTTGCGGCGCATACAGTTGATGTTGTGCTTCTGCCAGATTCCCATAGGCGTAGGAAGATGGAACGGCGGGGGCATTGCCACGATGCATAGGCAATGAAGGCGCATTGTGGTTTCCTGCCCTGAACGCGCCAATCGTAGAGGCAGATATTGTGCTGGATGTTTGAAAGCCTCCTTCATGGATGGCATGCTTTAAGGCGCTGATGATCATGCCGCGGATAAGCTGTGGGTCGCGAAAGCGTACTTCCGTTTTGGCGGGGTGCACATTCACATCAACATCGGTTGCGGGCAGGTCAATGAATAAGGCCAAAACAGGGTGGCGATCGCGGTGTAATACGTCTCTGTACGCGGCGCGCACACAGCCATGCAGCAATTTATCTTTTACCGCCCGCCCATTAACGAACAGATATTGATATTGCGATGTTCCGCGATGATATGTTGGCAGTGCTGCAAAACCGGAGAGCTTCACGCCTTCGCGCTCTGCTGTGATCTCCATAGAGTTTTCACCAAATTCTCTGCCTAAAATAGAGGATAATCTGCTCTGTGCATCAAGAACCGCAATCAGGTTTAATTTTTTCGCTCCATCATGCGTTAATTTAAAGGTGACATTTGAGTATGCCATCGCAAGGCGGGTTACTGTATCTTTTATCGCCATGAATTCGGCGCGTTCTGTTTTCTGGAATTTTAAACGTGCGGGCGTTGAATAAAATAAATCCCGCACTTCTATCCGTGTTCCTTTGGGATGGGCGCATGGGGTGACTTTTGATTTTTTACCGGCTTCGCAATTTATTTCCCAGCTTTCGCCTGTTTCCTCATCGTGAGTTTGTATTTTTATGCGCGATACGGCTGCGATTGAGGCCAATGCTTCGCCGCGAAAGCCTAAATATGCAATATGAAGAAGGTCATCATCGGGCAGCTTTGATGTGGCATGTCTGTCCAGTGCGGCGGTCAGTTCCTCCGCATTCATGCCGAAGCCATTATCGGAAATTACAATTTTGCTTTTTCCACCTGCTTGAATATCAATATTGATTTCTGTCGCACCTGCATCAATTGCATTTTCGATAAGCTCTTTAATCGCGGCGGCAGGACGCTCTACCACTTCGCCGGCAGCAATTTGATTTATCAAGTTCTCAGGTAAATATCGTATACGCATAGCAGTGACTATATATCCATACGTTAGAGGAGTCAGCAAAACTGTGCTGGAAATGTATGAAATAAGGTGGAGTAAATTTTAAACGCTATCGAGATCGATGATTGCGTCTTTTAGATTGGCACCATCCAGACATGCATTTTTGAGGATTGCCCCTGTTAAGTCCGCGCGTCTAAGATCGGCGCCTGTTAAGTCGGCATGGGTGAAGTCAACGCCCATAAGGATTGCGTCCCGTAAATCTATATCTTGCAGGTTGGCAAAGCGTAGGTCTGACCCACTAAGATCTACACGATGTAAACGCGCACTATTCTTTTCTTCATCACCAAATTGCAGAGGGCTTAGCCGCGCTCCGCGCAGAATGACACGCGTCATTTTGACTTTTATTAAACTGGAGCCGCGTAAGTCAACATTTTCCATGTAACAATCACGAAAGTCAGATCTGTCGAGCGTCGTACTTTGCATTGAAGCGTGGCATAAATCTATTCCTAAAAAGCATGCATCGGTGGCGCGAATAGCTGTCAGCGGCAAGAGGTTCAAATCGGTGGCGCTACGTAAATCATAATGGCTTAGATTTAGTTGCCGCCCTTCTTTGCCTGCCGTTTTTATCCATATGCTATGTTCTTTGAGAAGTTCTTCCAGTGTCTCTTCATTATCTTCTATTTTTTCGCCCAGAGTCTTATCTGTTATTGCATTGGCGTTTTTGAGACCCTGACGCTCTGTATCCTTCATAATTGTGCCGAGTAAAATGGCATCGTTCATATTGGTCTGGGAGAGGTCTGTTCCTGTGAAATCTGTGTTTGTCAGGTTCGCCCCTTGAAATATAGATTGGCTGAAATGCGCATCACTGATATCAGCTCCGGAAAGATCAACATCTGTAAAGTCAGCGGAATGTGCGCGCACATTTGATAGGTTTGCATTTGTCAGGCGCGCGCCTGTCAGGATTGTCTTTGTACCTTCACCGCCGGTGCGAAGGCGATTAACTAGCCCTCCTTCAGCATCATCTTCCATGATTTTGCCTTCGCGCAGATCGGCGTCGGTCAGATCTGTTCCGGACATATTCGCGCCCGCAAGATAGGAGCCGCGCAGATCGCTACGTGAAAAATCTGAATGTGATAGGTCGGCATTGGTCATGTCACAGGCAAAGAAGCATGCGCATTTATATATACCAAGTGACAAGTCAGTATGTGCAAGCATAGACCCCGTGAAATCGGCGTGTGATAAGTCACGATCATAAAAATCTAAATGTGATAAATCTTTATATTGCAGAATGACCCGTTGCCCGCCCGTTTGTCCGCGCAAAAACATAGCGTGACGATCCAATGCTTCATTAAGCTCCGCTTGCGTTACAACAGGGAGGTTTTTGGGGGAGGGTAGATCTTTATTTATCGTGAGTAACATCTTATACAGTGTACATTAAAATGGGACTTTTTTCCTTAGTTTTTAACGCAGATGAAGTATTATAGAGATTTTATATGGCTTAAAATACCATGTGTAGATGAGTCTGTGTTCGGGCTGGCATCCTCTTTATCATAGCCATCAATAATTTGCTTGGCGAGGGTTTTACCCAACTCAACGCCGCATTGATCGAAGCTGTTAATATTCCAAATGATGCCTTGAACGAAAACTTTATGCTCGTAGAGCGCCAATAGCATACCCAGTGAATAGGGCGTTAACTCATCAAGAACAATGGTGTTGCTTGGGCGGTTTCCGTCAAAATGTTTATGTGGATCGTCATTTTCCTGCCCTTCCATAAGGGCTTTGGATTGTGCAACAGCGTTTGATATCAACATCTTATGGTGCTGGCCAATTGGGTTGTGGGTCTTCGCAACTAAAATGAAATCAGATGGCACGATTGTGGAGCCTTGATGCAAAATCTGGAAATAGGCATGTTGTGCATTTGTGCCGATATCACCCAGAATAATCGGGCCGGTTTTGTATGTGACGGGGCGATCCTTACGGTCAACGGCTTTACCATTTGATTCCATATCCAGCTGTTGCATATAGGAAACAAAACGCCAGAGATATTGGTCGTAAGGGGTAATGGAAAGCGCGGGCAGATCCATGAAGTTCCTGTGCCATATGCCAATCATAGCCATTAAAATAGGCATGTTTTCTTCTAGCGGTGCATTTAGGAAATGTTGATCCATACTGTGAGCACCATCAAGAAGAGCTTGGAAATTATCAAACCCAATGGCGATACAACAAGATAAGCCAATGGTTGACCAAAGGGAAAAGCGCCCGCCAACCCACTCCCAAATTGGAAAGACGTGATCTTCATTAATGCCGAATTCTTTGGTCGCCGGAATGTTTAGTGACGCCGCAATGAAGTGATCTGATACATCTTCAACGCCAAGTTTTTCTCGAAGCCATGTTCTTGCGCTGTGGGCGTTTGTCATGGTTTCTTGGGTCGTAAAGGTTTTTGATGTGACAATGAATAATGTTTTTTCCGGATCGACCAAACGCAAGGTCTCTGCCAAGTTGGTGCCATCCATATTGGATACAAAATGTAAATGAATATTGCGATCAGAATAATGCTTCAGGGCTTCATAAACCATGGAGGGGGCGAGATCAGAGCCGCCAATGCCGATATTTACAATATGGGTAAATTTATTTTCTTTGTGTAGCTTGTCACAAAATTTCTTCATGCGCGCTAAAGATGTTCTGATCTGCGGGATGATATCCTCGCCCTCAACGATAACAGGGGTGTCATCGGGGGTGCGTAATGCAGTGTGCAAAACCGCGCGGCCTTCTGATGTGTTTATAATCTGGCCGGTGAACATTTTCTCGCGCCAGCTTTCAATATTACATGCTTTGGCAAGTGCCATAAGTTTCTCGATGGTCTCGGGTGTTATTGGCTGTTTGGAATAGTCCAGCATAATATTTTCATGATGCAGGTGATATTTGTCAAATCGTGCCTGATCTTCTTCAAATAAGGTTTTGATATGAATAGGGCCAAGGCTTTTATGGTGCGCAGATAACGCCTTCCATTCCGGCAGCTGTGATCTTGATACGTTGTTTGATTTGTTAAACATCATGATGTACTCGTTATTCTACATTTGGTAATTGGGTTATAATTTCAGCTTTTTCAAACCCTTGCGGATTGCCGACGAGAATCGTGGTGAAATTGTCTTTATTCAATATGCGCTTTGCAACATTTTTGATGTCTTTTGCGGTGACTTTTCTTATTTCTGCACTTCGTTTATCCAGATAATCTATCGGCAGGTTATTGCGTTGCAGAGATAGCAGAATACTTGCAATAGAGTCTGTCGAAGTGAGTGATAGCGGGAGTGAGCCGATGAGATAGGATTTTGCATCTTGCAGTTCTTTTTCGGAAACAGGCTCATTCTTCATCTTGTCCCATTGCTCATAGATAAGCCCCATCATTTCTTGCACTTTTTCATTCACGGTGGATGTTGAAACATGCATGACTTCTGTTTCTTTATATTCGCGAAAGTATGAGTATATGCCGTATGTCAGGCCACGTTTTTCCCGAATTTCTTCCATAAGGCGAGATCCAAAACCTGATGCGCCTAAAATGAAATTCATGACTTTTGCAGCGTGATAATCTGCATCCTGACGTCTAACGCCTCTTTGCGATATCGAGATAATGGTTTGCGGAATATTTTGCTCATACATATAAATTTTACCTGAATTTTTGAGCGTAAATGGGTTCGGTGTTGATGTCTTGGTGTTGGGCATGTCACCAAAAACATCGTCGAGCAGAATTTTAAGCTCTTGGGCTGTTATATCACCAGCCACACCAATGATGAGTTTATTTTTGCCAAGTGTTTTGTGGAACGCCCGTAAATCATCCGGTGTTATGTTCGCAAGAGATGTTAGTGTGCCGCCGCTGTTCAGGGCGTAAGGGTGACCTTCAAAAATCCGGTCATTTTGAAGGCGCGCTGCCATCCATTTAGGATTGGATAATGATGATTTGAGACGGCTCTGGTTGGAGGCACGCATGCGATCAACGGGTTCCGCGTCAAAGCGTGGTTTGGTGAGTGCAAGCTTTAGAAGCTCAAAGGCTTTGTCTTTATGACGGGTGAGGGTTTTGACTTGTCCGCCGAAATGATCGCGCGCCGCATTGAAACGTAAAGTAATAGATTTGTCGGTTAGGATTTTTTGAAATTCCTGACTTTGGATATTACCTGCACCTTCGTCCATGGTGTTGGATGCAAGCTGTGCCAGCCCTTGCTTATCAGCAGAATTGGTTTTTGAGCCGGCGCCGCGAAACGAAAACTGAAGGGCGATTACAGGTATTGTATGGTCTTCCACCAGCCATGCTTTTATATGCCCCGCACTTTCAACGCTTTGAATGTTCAGATATTTGCTTTGACCCTCGTCGGCGAAAACGCCGGAAGGTAATAAAGCCCATCCGCAGACGAGAGCGAAAAATATGATGCGTATACTCATTTCATGTTCCCTCTGCTATTTTTGGGTAATAAAAAACCTTCGACATAGGGTGTTTTATAGGGTTGGTCGGGGTTAAGATATGTTTTGGCAATATCTTGAATGTGCTTGTTGGTGACACTTTCGATTCTTTTGGGCCAATATTCAATATCATCCAGCGTTGCGCCTGTTATCAGATTATAACCAATCACCATGGCAGGCCCGCTAAGGCTGTCGCGGGCGTAGATGGCTGCACCTTGCATGCGTGAAATTGTATCGCCGAGTTCCTGATCCGTAACGCCGTCCATAACGAGTTTGCGAAGCTCTCTGTCGATTGCATTTTGAAGTGCATTCATTTTATCGACAGAAACGGGGGTTGCCACAATCGATAGCGTTGAATCATCCCACGCAGCAGAGTTATAGGATAGAGAAACATTGGTTGCCAGTTTTTGCTCAATAACCAAAGACTTATAAAAACGGGATGTAGAGCCGCCGCCAATAATGTTTTCCAAAACTTCTAGCGTCAGTGAGGCTTGCGCATTTTGACGATAGCTGGGGACGCGATATGTTCTGCGGAATTGAGCCTCTTTTATACTTTCATGTTTCAGCGTAACAGAGGTTTGGGAAATAAAGGGCGGAGACGTCGTGCGCTTTCTAGTCGGTGTCTTTGCCCGTTTTATAATGCCGTATGTGCGTTTTGCGATTGCAAGAACATCTTCGCCTTTAACATCGCCTGACACAATAAGGATTGCGTTATTAGGCGCGTAATATTGGTTGTAGAATTTTTTGGCATCCGCCCATTCCAGTGCCTGAATTTCATGCATCCAGCCGATAACAGGAATGCTGTATGGGTGATTGGGGAAGAGGGCTTCTGTCATTTGCTCGGCCATTTGCGCGCGTGGGTCGTTATCTGTGCGTTGGCGGCGCTCCTCTTGGATCACTTTGTTTTCTGATGCGAATTCTGACAGGGGAATGTTGATGCCACGCATGCGTCCTGCTTCCATCCGCATTACTTTTTCGAGATGTTCACTGGCAATTGATTGATAATATGCGGTGTAATCCTGAGAGGTAAAGGCATTATCCTCGCCCCCTAAGGAGCGTACGATTCTGGAGAATTCACCCGGTCTAAGGTTGCCAAGAACTTTATGTTTCTGCCCTTTAAACAGGAGATGTTCAAGAAAATGTGCAATACCTGATTTTCCGCGTGGCTCATCCGCCGCGCCAACGCGATACCATATCATGTGGGTAATGACAGGGGCGCGGTGGTTTTCTACAACAACAATTTGCAGGCCATTATCCAGCTTATAAGATTTTGCATCAAAAACCTTTTCGATTGCGGCCTTTGTTTCTTTCGCCTGCGCGGTGGATATGACAGGTGCATAAGCGATTATGGCTGATAGTGTGGCTGCAGATAACAGTGTTAGAATGAACTTCTGCATGGGAGGATACCTTTATATGTGTCTGGAATTTCTGGTTTTATTCTTCGATAACAGGCGTTTTGCCATCGGTAATATCTTTACCCTCTTTTTTATTATTTTGTATCCGCTCTAATTCTTTTGGAGCATCAACAAGCGTGGCTGATGGTGTTTCATCACTTTTGGCTATGTTTAATAACTTTTTCATGACAGGTTTGTTGCGGTCTTGTAACTCTTTTGTCTCTTTGTTGATGGTGTTGCGAATGCCTGCTTCTATATTTTGAGTACCCGCTTTTGCCAGTAGGTCTGCTTCGGCAGAGCTTGTCGCATTGTTCGTAACTTTATTGGCGCCAAAAACGGTTTCTTTTGCTTGTTCTATTGTGGTTTGTTCTTGCGGGCGGGGGGCACCTAAATTTGGAGGTGGCAAAGCAAGGCTGGAGGGCATCTCCAATGGTGCACGCGTGATAACAGCAAATTCATCAGGTGATTCTTTCTCCAGTCCGAGAGAATTTTTAATATTGGAACATCCACTGAGTTGTGACGCAATGAGCATAAGGGATAGAAGCGATAATCCTGCATTCTTCTTCATAATTTATGGTGCCTTGTTTTGATGGTATTCGTCTTTTTATTTTCTGTTCTTAGAATATAGGCGTTTGGCTTTAATATCAAAGAATAATGACACAATAATCAACACGCTGATGCCGATAACAACGGACATGTCCGCAATATTAAAGGCAGGCCAGTGATACCCGAAGGCATGGAAGTCAAGAAAGTCTATGACTGCGCCGAATCTGGATCTATCCAGAATATTGCCGAGCGCCCCTCCGATGATAAGGGCGTAACTTATCCCGTAGAGATGGTTTGGTGCATTCCACAACCATGTTGCAAACATAACCGTAATACCAAGGGCAACGACCAGAAGGATATAGGGCATATATGCGCCGTTACCGCTGAACATGCTGAAACTGACGCCGGTATTCCACGCCATAACGAGGTTAAAGAATGAGGTGATTTCGGTGTATGTATAGGGCAGCAGAGAGGGTGTATTTGTGTACCATTCTAAAATATTGATGCTGTTTCCATCCTGCAACTTCGGGCGCATAATCATTTCCATGACCGCCCATTTGCTGATTTGATCCAGAATTAAAACATCAAGAGAAAGCCCTAGCCAAATGAGGCGATTTCTAGCTTGATTCTTTGGGCTATCCACCGTGGGCTGTTCTGTTTGCTCTTGTTCATCCATTTGAAAAGGAATCCTATGACCTTAGTTTTTATAAGGAGCACAGGGTAATACTTTGCACCGCACAATCAAGTGCCTTTTTTATATGCGTGTGTTTAGCGTGTGCCTTTTTTGCAGAAAAATTTGCATAAGATAAAGTCTGCTGACAGCATACCGCTGCCTTTTAAAAGCGGTACAGCCAATAGTAGCATCCACATATAATGATCAGGGTTAGCAATCTCATATTCGGCAGGAACAAGGAACTGGATGCTCATGGTCATGATCAGTAAGCCAGCCGCACCAAAGCGTGTGAATAAGCCAAAGGCAAGAAGGACAGGCAGCACAATTTCACCCGTAGTGCCCGCAATTGCGGCAATATCACCGGGAATACCGGGAATAGGGTGGTAATCGGTGAACGCGGTGATTTGGTTATCCCACTGACCGTTAAGATAATCGTTCAGGCGCAACTTTCCTGAGGTGAAAAAGATATTCGCCATAAATAACCGTATCCCCAAATCTAATAATGGAGACAAGGTTTTATTGGATATTTTAACGAGCCGTGAATAGAGAGTGCAAAGTTGTTTCATTATATGTCTGCCGCCTTTTATGTATTTGTATATCTTTCGTATATGCTGTCGTTATGGTTACAAAGCGGAAATATAATTTTTTCGAAAGAATTGTAGAAGGAACTCTGTATGTTCATGCGTATGAAATGTATAATCGTTCAATCAGGAGGCGCTATATGTCCGTTTATCATAGAAATATAATGTTGTTTTTAATCCTATGTGGGTCTGTCTTTTATGTGACGGCAGCTGATGCTGGAACATGGTGGGGCAAAGCGCGCGATCCGCTTAAAAACATTGCTTATGGCACCGATAATTTGCAACAGCTGGATATATATTTGCCACTGGGCTCTAAGATAAAGAAACGTCCAGTACATATTTTCGTTCATGGCGGTGCGTGGACAATTGGCGATAAGAAACGTTTTACAAGGCACGCAAAGCTCAATACGAAGAACGGCATTATCTTTATATCCATAAATTATCGCTTATCTCCTAAAAACGTACATCCGGCGCAAGTTGAAGACTGTGCGCGTGCGGTAAAATGGGTTTATGATCATATCGGTGCATATGGGGGTGATGTGAATAATATTCATATCTCCGGCCATTCTGCGGGGGCGCATCTTTCTGCCTTGCTGGGAACACAACCCTCTTATTTAGCTGCTTATGGCTTACCCCTATCTGTTTTGAAAACAATTATTTCTGTTGATACGGCGAGCTATGATTTTACAACGCCTCCAACGGGGAAAGGGGTGCGGGTTTTGCCGGAAATTATTGATAAAACCTTTGGAACAAGCATCGCACAGCTGAAGGCCGCTTCGCCACTCTTTCATGTGGATAGCAAAAATGCACCGCGTTTTATGATGTTTGTCACCTCGGAGCGTCCCGATGCAGTTGCCCAAACCACCGTCTTTAATAAGGCTTTGATTAATGTGGGCACGCGCTCAACCATGCAGGTTATACAAGGGCTTAGCCACGGCGATATGAGCCAAGCCATGGGCGATTCCAACTCACCAATTGCGCAAGGAATATTGAAGGCAATTTTGAATTAAGCCGCTTTGCTGTTTTCTTTATACGCATCAACGGCGTCGGTGCAACGGTTGCAAAGCTGTGTCTCTGCGGAGACTTCCGGTAAAACTTTCCAACATCGATCACATTTAGAGCCTTCGGCTTTAGAGATTGTAATATCGTCATCGCCTTCTTCTACGGTGATATTTGACGTGATGCAGATATCTGCCATATCGGATGTGACGGATAAGATATCTACGGATCGGGTTTTAACCACAGGTGCAGCTTCCAGAGAAGAGCCTAGCTCTTTACTAGCGCGTAATGGCTCAATCGCGGCGGAGACGTTCTTGCGGACTTCGATAATCGCGCTCCACTTGGTTGCTAGTTCTGTGGATTTCCACTCTGCGGGAACTTCAGGATAATCGCGTAAATGCACAGACTTCGCATCATCAAAGGCACCTTCTGGTCTATGGCTCCACGCTTCTTCGGCGGTGAAACATAAAATCGGCGCAAGCCACGCATTTAAACAACTGAATATTTCTGCCATCACCGTGCGACACGCGCGGCGTTCGAACATATCTGCGCGATCGCAATAGAGACGGTCTTTACGGATATCGAAGTAAAACGCTGATAGCTCCTGATTACAGAAATCATGTAAACGTTTGGCCAGCTTGCCAAATTCATAATTCTCGATTGCGTCACGGACAAATTCATCCATTTCGGCGAGATTATGAAGCATATAACGCTCTAGCTCAGGCATATCCTTATATTCTGCACGTTCAATACGCTCGTCATTATCAAAACCCTCTAACGCGCCCAGCAAGAAACGCAATGTATTACGGATACGGCGATACAGGTCACTGGTGTTTTTCAGCGTGTCCTTACCGATGCGGATATCTTCCTGATAATCGGACAGCATCACCCAAAGGCGAATAATATCCGCGCCATATTGGTTCATCATTTTCAGTGGATCAACAACGTTTCCAACGGACTTGGACATTTTATAGCCCTTTTCATCCAGCACAAAACCATGTGTCATCACATTCTTATAAGGCGCATGCCCCGTCGTGCCACAACTTTCCAGCAGGGAGGAATGGAACCAGCCACGATGTTGGTCAGAGCCTTCAAGGTAGAGATCAATTTTCTCTACACCTTCATAGCACGGCCATGTCTGCGTATCACCCACGACAAATTTATGGGTAGAGCCTGATTCAAACCAGACATCGACAATGTCAAAAATCTGGGTGTAATCATCGGCGTTGTATTTATCGCCAAGGAAACGCTGGGCTGCGCCGTCTTTCCACCATGCATCTGCGCCTTCAGCCTCGAAGGCTTCGGTGATGCGTGTGAAGATGTCCTCATCAATTAAAACCTCGTTCGTGTCCTTATTCAGGAACAGCGCAATCGGCACGCCCCACGCACGTTGACGTGAAATACACCAGTCAGGGCGGCTTTCTATCATCGCATTGATGCGTGTTTCACCCTTCGCAGGATACCAGTTGGTGTCCTTGATGGCTTGCAGGGCTTTTTCGCGGATTTTCTCAACCCCGTCCATCGCAATAAACCATTGCGGGCTGGCAGAGCGGAAAATGATCGGGGCTTTTGAACGCCAGCTATGCGGGTAGTCATGCTTAATCGTTTTTTTGCCGAGCAATTTACCGGCATTTGTAAGCTGACGCAGAACGGCGAAGTTCCCGTCACCCAGCTTGCCTTTTTGGGTATAGATTTCCAGTCCTGCGAACAGGCCGACATGCTCACGGAATTTCCCATCATCGGTAACGTTGTCTGTGATTTCTATTTGCTCGTCGTTTGCGCGATTTTCATTTTCTGCGCGCACCAAGTTAAAGTCATCCTCACCATGGTCGGCGGCGATATGCACAAAGCCCGTTCCCGCATCATCGGTAACATAATCACCTTGCAGCATAGGAACATCAAATTCATTATAATGTGCATCAAGCTCAGCAAGGGGATGCTGGCAGATCGTGCCTGTAACATCAGAGCCAGCCAATGCGCCGAGCAATTCAAATTCTGTCACTTTGCCTTGCGCCATCACATCATCTGTCAAGGATGTCGCCATAGCCAGCTTCGCGCCGACTTCAATGGGGCTGTCTTCGGCAACGGCTTTAACTTCATAAACGCCATATTCAACATTTCCGCCGAAGGACAAAGCGCGGTTGGAGGGGATCGTCCAAGGTGTGGTTGTCCAGATAACGATATCTGCACCCTCAAGCAACGGATTGCCTGCTGTCTTAACAGGAAAACGCACCCAAATGGTGACGGATTTATGTTCTTTATATTCAACTTCGGCCTCGGCGAGGGAGGTCTTCTCAACCACTGACCACATCACGATTTTCTTACCGCGATAGAGAGAACCGTTTGTGGCGAATTTATGGATTTCGCGCGCGATCTTGCTTTCTGCGCGGTTGGTCAGTGTTAGGTATGGATTTGCCCAATCACCGCTAACGCCCAAGCGTTGAAATTGCTTGCTCTGGATATCAACCCATTTACGGGCGAATTGGCGGCATTCCTCACGGAATTCAAGGATATCAACATCGTCTTTATCTTTGCCTGCATTTCTATATTTTTCTTCGATTTTCCATTCGATTGGCAAGCCGTGGCAATCCCAACCCGGAACATAAGGCGCGTCTTTACCGTCCATGGTGTGCGAGCGAACAATAACGTCCTTCAGGATCTTATTAACCGCGTGTCCCATATGGATATCACCATTGGCATATGGTGGGCCGTCATGCAGGATAAATTTCGGCTGTCCTTCACCTTTTTTACGAAGTTGTGCATAGAGGTCAATCTCATCCCAGTCAGCCATAATTTCAGGCTCTTTCTTGGCCAGACCGCCGCGCATCGGGAAATCTGTTTTGGGTAGGAATACGGTGTCTCTGTAATCGTCTTTTTTATCTTGTGTCATAGTTTCTTTACGGCCTTCTTTACGCACATTCGCTTATGCGAAGCACTATGGCGATAATCCCGTGAAGAATCAAGCGTGTGCTTATGAAAGGCGGTTTAAGGTGCAGGTGAAAAAAATGGCAAGAGCCACGTAACGCAGCCCTTGCCATAAAGTGAATTATCAAATGATAAGAGGGTGTAAATATCTTTGATAATTTGGGGTGTAAATAATAAGGGCGACTTTTAGAGCGTGTTCTGTAAAAAGAGAAGCGTAATGTTTGCATTGCTGCTATGCACAAAATGCGCGGGCGTTAAATGCCGATCAGCCAAATCATCGCAGGGATGTAAATCAGGGCGAAGACGGTTCCGATTAAAATCGTGGTTGCGGCTTTTTCCGGTTCTAAATTCATCTGGGTTGCGAAGGTCGCAATGTTCGCCGCAGGGGGTACAATCGACATCATCATAACCAAATGATGTAAATCGGGTGTTAGCCATTTAAGGAAATATTGATCCAGCGCGATGAACGCAAAGGCCAGAGCAGGCCACGCGATGAATTTCCCTGCAAAGACAAGCGCAATAAAACGTGGCCCGAATACAAACTTATCAATATTCGCCAGTGCCGCCCCAACAATCATCATGCCGATAATCACATATGCGCCTTTGAAATGCGTCCAGTATGTCCAGAATAGTTCCGGTAATTCTATTTCCATATAATTAATGGAAAAGCCCGCTGTCATTGCGTATAGCGTTGGGAATTTCAGCAGCTTGATAACGCTTTGGCGAACGTTGAATGCCCCGCGTGCGGCAATGTAATAGCCAACCGTGGCTTCATAAACCAATCCGCCCAGCATCATAAAGACGTAAATCGCCACAAGGTCTTTGTCGAAGAACAGCAAAACCAGAGGTAATCCGAAATATCCTGTATTGCCCATGGAGGTACACATTGCCAGTAAATTGGCTTGGTTATCCTTATAAACACGATTACCGATTGCTAAAAAGGCAAGCCCGATGATGGTGCTGGCTATAAATATAAAGATGGGGAGTGCTATATAGGCAGGATGAAATTCTAAATCGGCCACAAACCCGAACACTACAACGGGCATAAAGAGGTAAATTGCCAGCGAGCCGAGGCTCTGACGGTCAACTTTTAACACGCGCCCCGCAAAATACCCCAAGCCGATAAGGGCGTAGAGCGGCAAGAGATTAACGAATAGAGAGAGGAAAACACTCATTCTATATCTTTCAGTATCTCTTTGGCTTGGGTGCAGTCTTTCTCCATCTGAACGATTAAGTCATCCAGAGAGTTAAATTTTGCTTCTCCGCGCAGACGTTGTACGGGGCGTACACAGAGGGTCTCTCCGTATATTTCACGGTCAAAATCAAAGATAAAGGTTTCGACCTGCGCGATAGGCACTTCAAACATAGGGCGGATACCGATATTGGCCGCCCCTTGCATCCATGTGTCTTCGCCCTCTATACGCGCTAGACAAGCATACACACCATAGGCAGGGTGAATGATGTTATCCAGTTTCATATTTGCGGTGGGGTAGCCTAGCTCACGTCCGCGTTGGTCACCTTTAAAGATTTTACCGCGTATTTCCCAATTCCATCCAAGGATTGCATTGGCATCGTCTATTTTGCCTTTTCTTAAAAGCTGGCGCACGTGCGAGGAGGATAAATCGCAAGTATCCTTGCCTTTGACTTTGTCTATAACGGTTGTGGGTAGCCCAGCATGAAGGATGGTTTGCGGCGTTCCTTTGCGTAATTGGCCAAATTTAAAGTCATCGCCAACGATGATGTGTGAGGCGTTAAGACCGTCTATCAATATGTTTTGCACAAAATCCGCCGCCGATTGGCTGGCGAAATCCCAATCAAAGGGCAGTGAGAACACATAATCAACATCGTGAGAGGCCAAACGCTCGGCTTTTAAAAGCTGCGGCGTGATGCGGCAAGGCGGCTCATCAGGGCGGAAAAGCTGCTTTGGGTGTGGTTCAAACGTAAGAACGGCTAATGGCTTGCCGGATTTTTGTGAAACCTTACGTGCTTTGTCGATCAATGCTTGATGCCCCAGATGGACACCATCAAAATTTCCGATGATAACTACGCACTCTTGTGCATTAGATGGGATGTTCTTATAGGTATCGAAAAGCTGCATAGGGTTAAATTGTTATCTGTGTTTGAATTTATGTATATCGTATTTATATACACATTAAATTATTTTGTGACTCAATCTTTTTATTTTGCTTTTTTATCTGATTTTTTTTGTCCGAAAATGTAACTTTGTTTTTGTATCGTCCGAAAGGGGATATAACTCCATCAGCTATAGGATTATTTCTTGGTGCTGGTGAATTGAGTTAAATTTTTTAACGAATAGATTGGAAGGAATAGATCTATGACAACTAAGAAAACATTGAATACACTTTTGGCTGGTGCGGTTGCTGTAACGGCATTGGGCGGCATGGCGACATCTGCACACGCAATGAAAGACGGTCAAGAAAAATGCTATGGCGTTGTTAAAGCCGGCATGAATGGCTGTGGCGCAGCAGACAAGTCACACAGCTGTGCTGGTATGGCTAAAGCTGATGGCGGAGCCGCTGAATGGGTTTCTGTTCCAACAGGTACATGTGAAAAATTAGTTGGTGGATCTCTAGAGTTCCATGCAGCTGATGACATGAAAAAAGCGCATTAAGTCTTACCATGAATAAGCTCGTCACAAGTCATGAGGTGCCACGGGCTGTTCCTTTTTGTCCACCGGAATTGTCAATAGATGATCCGGTGGGTATTGGGCTTCGGTCCCCTCATTATCAAGAAATTATAGATCAGCCGCCGCACCTTGGTTGGCTTGAAGTTCACCCCGAGAATTATTTTGGCGGTGGAATGCATCGTCACTATTTAAAACAAATCAGACAAGATTTCCCGATCAGCATGCACGGCGTGGGTTTATCGCTTGGCTCTGACCAGAGTGTTGATGAAGAGCATCTACGCCAGTTTAAAGAGCTGATAGATATATTCGAGCCGTTCGTAATTTCTGACCATGTATCATGGAGTGCCAGTGGCAATGCACACTTAAACGATCTACTGCCCTTGCCCTATACGCAAGAAACGCTCAATCGCCTATGCGAAAATATTGACCGGACGCAAAGTTATTTCGGGCGCAAAATCCTGGTTGAGAACCCGTCCACTTATCTGGCCTTTAACGACAACGAAATGCCGGAATATGAATTGCTGAATGCGCTATGCGAGAAAACAGGGTGTGGTTTGTTGCTGGATATTAATAATATTTACGTACAAAGCCATAATCACGGTATCGATCCGATTGAATATATCGACAACATAAAGCCCGAGACTGTTGGTGAAATGCATCTGGCTGGCCACATCGTGAAAAATGCGGGTGAGCATACAATTCTGATAGACAGCCATAACCAATTGGTGCGCAATGAGGTGTGGGACTTGTATGAATATGCAGTGAAGCGCATAGGCTCTATCCCGACGTTAATAGAATGGGATCAGGATTTTCCGCCCTTAGAAACTTTGGTTGAAGAAGCAGGTCGTGCGCGCAGTATTATTGAGCGCGTCACCGCCGGAAAGCAGAGCAATGAAGCTGGCTAAATTCCAAAAGAAATTCAAAGAGACAATGTTCCGCCCTGTACGCGAGATACAAGATTGTGAAGCTGATTTTAAAGCCCTGTTTTCTGAGGGCGATATCCCTCTGGATGAACGGTTAAAGGTGTATCACAATAATGTTGTGGGCAGCCTGTCTGAGGTTTTGCGTGTGACATTTCCGTTGCTGGAAAATCTCGTTGGTGAGGATTTCCTAAGGGCTATGTCCCGTGAGTTCATTTTTGAAAACCCGCCCACAAGCGCATGTGTGCATATGTATGGCGCGGGCTTTGATGACTTTATCAAGACTTATGAACTCGCAAAGTCTTTGCCTTATCTTGCGGATGTTGCGACATTGGAACTTGCCTTGAATACGGCGTATTACGCGCCTGATGATGTTGCACTTGCCCCTGATGCTTTGGCGCAGATACCGCCTGAAACGCTGGGGGATGTGGTTTTAAACTTACGCTCGTCAGCGACGCTTATTGCTTCATCCTATCCGTTAGAGAGTATACGGAGCTTTTGTCTGGATGCGGACAACAACCCCGCGCCTGATCTAACGGAAGAACATACCTGCCGCCTTCTTATCGTACGTCCTGCTCTGGAGGTGAATATCATCTCTTTACCGGAAGATGAGTTTGAGATGCTGCGTTTGCTGCAAGATAAAGTGCCGTTGGGTGATGCGGTTGAAAAAACTATGGCCGCGTTCCCAACCTTCGATTTCACGGCTTTCTTGCAAAAGCATACAGTTCTGGAGAGTTTTACTTCTTTATAAGCTCTGTTGTTTTCTCTCGTGTTTTATCTCACAATGTCTCCATGAACGATGCGCCACCAAAACCGATAGCCGATAGTATCCCTAAAACACATTCTGCCGTTTTTGCAGGATATGCGGCGATTTTCATCGTTATAATTTTGATTGTAATAAAGGGCTACGCTTATTATGAAAGCGGCGCGGTTAGTATTCTATCCTCTCTGATCGATTCTGTTCTCGATTCGCTTGTCTCCGTTATGGCGTTGAGCAGCATTTATTACGCGCGCAGACCTGCTGATGCCGATCATCGCTGGGGACATGGGAAGATGGAGGCTGTCTCGGCCTTGTTCCAATCAGCGATTATTGTTGGTGGTGGCGTGTTTCTGGTGTTTGAAGCCATTGATCGCATTGCGCATCCGGTTGTTATTACCCATCATATGATCGGGATCTATGTAATGGGGGTTTCTATTGTCTTGTCCGGATTGCTTGTCTTCATTCAACGTCGTGCATTACAGCAGTCAAACTCGCTAGCGGTGGAGGCGGACAGCGTTCATTACGGCAGTGATATTCTGGTTAATATAGGGACATTAATCGTTTTGGCGGTGAGTTTCTATGGTGCGCCTGTCTGGCTTGACGGTGTATTCGCCATGGGGGTTGCGGGCTTTATGGTTTATATGGCGCGTGGTATTGCGGTTAAATCTCTGGATATGCTGCTTGATCGTGAATTGTCTGATGATGATCGTGCCCGTATTATTAAGGTTATTGAATCCCATGACGGTGTTGCAGGGTGGCACGATTTACGAACCCACCGTAATGGCGCGGATTATGTGATGTCTTTTGATATTGAAGTTGATCCGGAAATGACATTATGGTCGGCGCATGAAATTGCCAAAGATCTGGAGGAGGGTATCTTAAAGCTCTATCCTGCGGCAGAAGTCCTCATCCATATTGATCCCGAAGGCTACACCGAGGATGCGCGTCACCGCGTTAAAGGCGTGCATATTTAATCATTATAGGATGCCCATTTATCCTTATAGCCCAAGATCGGGCGTTCTATATACTCATAGCTGATCCATGAAAGCATAATGGTGACAGGCGTTGCATAGGCGAGGAACAGGGCTTGTCGTGGCCAAAAGCTGTAACTCTCAATGGGTATAAGGTTGAGGTTATAAATCAGAATAATCACGAACCAGTGATACACATACATGCCGTAGCTTATCTTTCCCATGAATGTCAGGGCCGGTGATGATAGGACGCGTTGGAACATATGGCTGCGTGGCAGCAGGAAGGTCAGCAGAATAATTGGCACAAAAATCAGGAACAGCGAGGGTAGACCGAACATCAAAATCAGCGGTGTCTTCCCGCTGAAGTTGCCATTGATATAGGCAAGGGTGGCTACAATAATGCAGCCGATGACTAAAGCGCAGAGGGATTTCGATATATTGAAATAATGCAGGCCTTTTTCCTTGATGATAATGGCGAGCAGTGCCCCAACCAGTAAGCTATCTCCGCGTGTGATGGTAATGTGATAGATATAGTCGTGATAGTCGAACCAGACAAAGGCAATGCGGAAAATAATCGTGGCGATGATTGTGATAATACAGACATGCTTTGCCATGTTGTATTTGCTGGAGATCATAAATAATGCAGGCCAGATAAGATAGAATTGCTCTTCCACAGCCAGTGACCATAAGTGACGCAGGGCGTATGGTCTTTCAAACCCTGCCCATTCATCCCAATTGCCAACATACAGGAAATACATGATGTCTGCCGCGCCGAACTGCTCCAGATTGCCAAGGAGATAGCTAATCGAAAAATACAAGAGTAAAACGAAATAATATAAGGGGAAAATCCTAAGCGTTCGACGGATATAGAATTTCCGCAGGCAGTTCTTCTTTTCAGAGGTATCCAGCAATATTCCGGTAATCAGAAACCCTGATAGGATGAAGAATAAATCAACGCCAACCCAGCCAACGCCCATAACTTTGAGGTGAAAGGATTGGTAAAGCGTTTCCGCAGGCGCACCAACGGCGGCGATCATGGCGCAATGTGCAATCAAAACACCTAAAACGGCGAGCGCACGCAGGCCATTTAACGCAGGGTAATGATGTCCGACAATAAGGTCTGGTGCGCGCGTATTCATGCCAATAGCCGTAGACTATTTCGCATAAGCGGTCAAATAATTTGCCTGATTTTGCTTGATATTATCGCGCAGCTGCAATGATTGTTGTTGGCTTTTCTTGTGTTGTGTGAAGCCACCAAGCCTCGCGATTGATTGAGAAGATAGGCTTATAATGCGCAATGTTGTCTGCGCGGCGAACTTCTTTGATTTGGTTATCCAAAACAATGGCGCCTTTCTCGGAATACACAATCAAAATAGCATGTGGCATGTTTTTCTTCTGATCCTGCACAATGGCAATGCGCATGCGGTCTTCAGGAATGCCAAGAGCGCGCAAGGCAACATATTTTGCAATCGCGAAATCTTCGCAGTCACCGCCGCGTGTCATAAATTCGATGGGTGTTGCCCAATAATCAGATTTACCCCAGTTTTTGTTATCACCAATATATTTCTGGCGATTCATCATGGCATTTACTTGTTTTGCCATGGAGTAAATAGAAGATGATTTATATTTTGCCAATTCTATCTGTAGATCTTGAATGATCCGTTTAGAGCTGGATTTATTCAGGCTTTTATCAAAGCGGTCAAACATATCTGTCCATTTTGTAAAGGCCTTAAGGTTGGTTGAACGCTTCTCTTTTGCGCCGAACAGCTCAGGATATTGGTTGATATGTTGAAAATTTGTATCACTTGCAGAGGCCAGCATAATACGCGCAGGCACATCTTTAATTGCGCCGGCATGCGATCTTTTTGTCATACCACCTAAAGACGCCATACATAATATGGTCGTTGCGGCCAAACGCATCATTTTTTGGCGGAATAGAAGACGTGTAAGTTGTTGTTTGGTGATTTGGCTTTGCTCTATAAATATCTGCCCAAGGGGCTTGTTTGTTTCTTTTTGACTCTTAAGGGCGTCTTTAAGCTCATAGGACGAGATATATCCTTTTAAGACGAGTGTTTCGCCAAGCTTATTACGACGTAATGAATTCTTTATATGCCTGAAAATACCCGTATTTCCAGTGTTTTTCATGTTACTCATATTGTTTACCCTAGTGTTACGCACTGTAGTTTTTTTATTTATCCGTGCCTCTTGTCCTAATTTACATAGCTCTATTAGACACGAGAAAGATTGACGAATTACTAACAAAAGCCCATAAAAGTGCATATTCTTTAATAAAATAACGGATTTTCATAATATGTCGGGTAAAAGCCTCAAGGATACGGATATTGTCAATGCGATGGAAGGCGTGCCTATTCTTGTTGTCGGGGATATTATGCTGGATCGTTTCGTGTATGGCATAGTGGAGCGTATATCACCGGAAAGCCCCGTACCTGTTCTATCTGTGACGCGCGAGAATATGATGCTGGGTGGGGCTGGAAACACGCTTTCTAACCTTATGCATCTGCGATGTCAGGGGAAAATTCTGTCTATTATCGGCGATGATGAAGATGGCGCGAAAATCAAGGATATTGCACAGCAGCAAGGCATTGATGTGTCCGGTTTAATCCAGTCTTCAGAGCGCTTATCCATTGTTAAAACACGGTTTCTTGCAGGGCACCAACAGCTTTTGCGCACTGATTTTGAACGTATCGAAGATATTTCGGATAAGCTGGCTGATCAGTTGTTGGAAAAGGCGGCGGCTCTTTTATCTGATGTGAAAGTGATGATCCTGTCAGATTACGGCAAAGGGATACTGACAGCAAAACTTCTAAAGTCTTTGATTGCTTTGGCAAATGATAAAAATGTGACAGTTCTGGTTGATCCGAAAGGCACGGATTACAGCATTTATGCAGGCGCGGATATTGTAACGCCCAATAGAAAAGAATTGTCGGAGTCTACTGGCGGTTTGGCCGTTGATACGGACGAACAAGTGATTAGCGCAGCGCGCAGCTTGATTGACACTAGTGGTATTAACGCCGTTATTGCAACACGTTCTAAAGACGGGATGAGTATTATTGCAGGCCAAGGCCAAGATGTTACCCATATTAGAAGCGCATCAGATATTGAGGTTTTTGATGTCTCGGGCGCAGGCGATACGGTTATTGCCACAATTGCAGCCTCTTTGGCGGCGGGTGCGGATATCGTTGCGGCGGCGTCTTTGGCCAATGTTGCGGGCAGTATTGTTGTGGCGAAGGTGGGCACTGCGCCAATCCGTGCGCAGGAATTACTGGATGTTTTGCGTCACCATGATCCTGCCGCGGATATCGTTGCGCGTGATGCGGCTGATAATGCGCGTGCGCCACGTATTGAACGCACACGTCAGGCTCCGGTCTTAGGGGATCATGAAGCGCGTGAAGAAATTCTGCGTTGGAAGGCGCGTGGTCTTAAGGTCGGGTTTACCAATGGATGTTTTGATATTGTGCATTTTGGTCATGTGACCTATTTGAACGATGCGCGTCATAAGTGCGATCGTTTGGTTGTTGGCCTAAACAGTGATTCATCTGTCCGCATCTTAAAAGGAGAAACGCGCCCTGTGCATGATGAGCAATCTCGCGCTGCAGTTTTGGCTGCGCTTGGTTCGGTTGATATGGTTGTTTTATTTGGCGCGCAAGAGCCGGGGCAGGATAATACTGCCTGTGATTTGCTGGATTTATTGCAGCCGGATATCTATTTCAAAGGTGGCGATTATACGATTGACCAGATTCCTGAAGCGCCTACAGTGCAGAAACATGGTGGAATCGTTGATGTGATGCCTGTCTATGACGGGCACAGCACCACCAACTCTATTCGAAAAATGCAGGGCTGATCCCCTTATATACAGGTGAATAAAGCTCATACTCACAGATCTTTTATTGTGCACCCCTGTTCTTCTTGACAAAGACATGTGTTATAATTGAGAATGATTATCAATATCAAGTTGATGGTCATGTGGAGTGTTATGAATGTTGTCAGATCTTTTATCCTTGGAAAATTTTTACGGTAGAACGGGTGCGGTCTGTTCTATCGAGGAAGTTTTGGAACGCTATGGTGAAAACAGCGTACGTTCCGCGCTTAATCAAGGATATCTGGTTAAACGAAAGATTTGTATCGGCCCTGATTGCGGACGCGATTTGTGCTGGTTATCTGATGCGGGGCGGCATAAAGCCATGTAATGTGTGCTGTGCCGGTGTGTAAGATGGATTAAGGCTGTACGCGCCCTTAAAGAATTGATAGAATCTTGGAGGCTTTCCATGAAAGCTCTCCTTTTTTGTTTTTGCAGGATTTAGTGATATGCGTTCTTTCTTCTCTGTTTCAATATGTCTTTCAGCTTTAGTTTTGGCGGGGTGCCATACAGGTGCGCCTCAACCTATGGCGCGCGGTTATAGTTCTTACGATAAAGAATTCAAGTCTGCCCCCGGGCCGGAAGCACGTAATATTGGTTATAATTACAGTGAAGAGAAAAATAAGGCTGTTATCGAAGATATGCGCTATGCTGCGCGTGATTTGGTTGAAAGAATGGATGGCAAGCTTTCCTTCAGTGTGGATGAGATATATTTGCAAAACTCCAGTAATGCAGCATTTTATAATAGTTTCGATCATCTTCTTCGTGAAGAGATGACGCGTCAGGGGTATTTGCTGACACACAGCGATACAGAAGATAGCGTGCGTATCGATTTCGTTGCCAAAAAATCAGCACCTTGTGATGTTGATGTACAGGATAGCGCGTATAAACGCATGTACCTTGCTTTGGTGATTGACGCCGTTGATGGCATTCCATCAGATCTTGTCGGCGGGTTTTATGAAGTGCCTACCTATGGCTACGTTAACAAAGGCGATATCAAGCTCGAGGTTCCGTTATCTTGCACATCCGATATCGCTGAGGAGTGATTGAGGGATGTTAGAAAAATATTTTCGCTATCTTGTTGTTTTAATGGTTCTGCCCGTTTTGGCCGCCTGTGGTGAAATTATTACATATAAAACGGTTGCTGCGACACTTGCAGCGACGTCATACGGTGTTTTTTCCAGCCCTGATGTTAATTTGAAAGAAAAGAATTATGCTGCGGCTGATTTTATTGCCGGGCAAATCCAAAATCGCGTGCGTCAAGATCAGATCATTTTGGCGATGCCACTGGAAGAAACTGACCATGCGGGCATTTCTTCACCTCTAGGTGCCTTTATTCCCGAAGGTATAGGCCTGCGTTTGGGCGAGTTAGGTTATAATGTACAATTGCATGAGGTTGCGATGGGCGGTAACGCCGGTTTGTATCAGGCGCCCCCAAAAGGCGTAAATCCTGATTTTATATTGAAGGGCACGTATTTGCCAAGCAGCAAAGATGTTGATGTGTTCTTACGCATGATTGATGTGCGCTCAGGCGCTGTTGTTGCAAATTTTGATTACTCTTTGTTACTGTCAAGAGAAGTGCGAGAGCTATCCAAAACCCAGACCAAGATTTTCCGTGTCTCGAAATAATCGGGCTGATTAGCGCGCCATTAAAACATGAAAGAAGTGATAGCTGTTGTCATTGGTGCATTGCACGCATCCTTGCATGGATGGCTTGATTGAAAATGTTGCATCGGCAACTGTGTTGGGTGATGAATCGAATTGAGTGGTGTCATCGAACCGCTGGCTTGCACCGCCATGAATGCAGGTGCTGCTGTCTGTTGGCTGGTTGTTGTCATAGCCAATAATGCTGTTTACTTTTTCGCAAAAATCTTGCGTGACGTTTGGTAAAACGACGATCAGGTCTGCTGCGTCTGAGCCGACGTGCGGCAGGGCGGTGTGTCCGTAAAATTCCCACGTGCTGCCGTCATTGATGTTTTTGGGTGGCGTGCCATAATGTGCCGCGCCGCCAAGGCGGTCAAAGATCTGGTCGCTTTTATCGCTGTCAGCGCCGAGGTCTCCATAGTCGCTATGTGCATTGGGGTGGGCAAAACGTAGGTCATTTTCACTGTAGCCATTTTGCATGATATAGTTAACGCCACGTTCCAGCTCGGAGGCATAGCGTTGCACCTCTGAAACGCGCAAAATTAGGGTTTCTTTGTCAATATGCGCGCTTTGTTGTGCAGTACCTTGCATCGCCGCCGTTAATGCGCCAATCAATGCAACAGCCAACAAAATGATGATCAGGACATTCCCGCTCTCATGTTGCCTGTTGTGATGTGCGTTTTGTGACATGTGTTTATTGGTAGGCATGTGGGGCAATGGCGATGCAATCATTTAAGATTTTACATGCATCCTTTGCTGTGGCTTTTGTATAGCCATGTAACCGTCCGCGGAAAATCCATCCGTTTTTTGTTTGTAAGGGCGCGATTGTGCTGCGCTCATGGCGTAAATCTGACGGCAGCTGATTTAGACTGGCGATAAGGGCTTTATCTGTGCGTGTGCGACTTGTGAAAGCACCAATCTGAATGCTCCATGCGCCATTTTGTGTTTGAGGTTTTTTCGGAGTACTGGCCAGTGCTATGGGTTGTGCATCGGACGCATCGAAAATATAAGAAGGGATACGTTCGTTCATATGTGCGGAAATGGCAATCAAGCCGGTTTCAATGCGGTTGCGTACAGCAATATCATAATCACCTTGGCCAATCATGCGGTTAAACATGGAGTTTTCATACATAGAGCTTAGCATCGCCCAACGTGAAATATTGACGCGCCCCACATGTGTTTCTTCTATGGCAGGTTTTTGCTCAGGCGATGGCAGTGATGGCTCAATGCTTAAAGCGGCAGTAATAATCAAGCCCTCGGGTTTCTTTTGCGGAACAGGGACTGTGCTCTTGGCGATATGGAACGCCCCAATTCTGGCGAAGGCGTTATCCAGTAATATTTTCATTTGCGCATTACGGGATCTTCCGGTCTTTCCACCGAACACAACACCAATAAGGCGGCGATCATCACGCACGGCAGAGGCGACAAGGTTAAATCCGGATTGTCTGATATAGCCTGTCTTTAAACCGTCCATACCTGCGTATGTATCCATAAGCTTATTGTGGCTGCGATAGACTTTACCCTGATAGGTGAAGCTCTTTTTTGAAAAATAATGATAATGTTTCTTATATTTTGTAACAAGAACACGCCCTAATCTGGCCATATCGCGTGCAGTACTGACTTGACGTGGATCATGCAAGCCGGATGCATTTTTGAAGCGGGTCTTTGTCATGCCAAGGGCGCGTGCCTTCTTTGTCATCATAATGGCAAAGTTCTTCTCTGTTCCACCCAGTTTTTCGGCTAAGGCAACGGCAATGTCATTTGCAGATTTTGTAGATAGAGCATAGATAGCATCTTTGACCTTTATCGTTGAACCGGGCTTTAGCCCCAGTTTACTCGGGATCATATTTGCCGCATGCTGCGATATACGAATACGACTATGCAGGCGTAGAGCGCCGTGATCCAACGCATCGAACGTCATAAGAAGCGTCATCATTTTTGTGAGTGATGCAGGGTGCAGGATCTTTTCAGAATTCTCGCGATGCAGGATTAAACCCGTATCTGCATCCATAACAAATGCAGCATATTTCTCGTTAAATTTTTTGCCTTTTGCTTTGGCGTGGGCATTTGTTGCGGTGCAAACGAACATAAGCAAAGTCAGCATGAGTACATAGGTACGCAGTATGGCTGTAGGGTGAATTTTTTGTTGCCGATAGTTCTGCTGGTTCTCTTTCAACATTAAAAAATCCGATAGCCTAAGGTGGGGTGATTAAAAGTACGATAACGCCGCACTACATATAGGAAGACATCATACTCTATTTGGGAGATTTTGTCTAATTAATGTAATATATAGTGCATTTTTGTGCATCGCACAAAACTACTTGACGTTGTCTGAGGAAAGGCGTAGATGTATATTCTGTATTGTGCGATGCAAAAACATTTGGTATGTTTGGTCTTGAGTTTTTCTAGTGTGCATTCGCGGTTATAAAATTTATGGAGATAGTTATGAGCAAATCAGCAACACAGTTTGATAAAATCCTGAAAGATACACAAAGCTTTGGAACGCAATATTCTGATGCTTGTGCGAAGTCTGGTGAGATATTTAAGAAGGGCATGGAAGACATGGTCTCTACAATGATGTCTTTGACGCAAGACTCTGCAGCAAAACAGGCTGATTTTGTAAAGCAGGTGATGAGTAGTAAAACACCTAATGAATTTGCTGAAATGCAGAGTAAGATTGCTCGTGAGAGTTTTGATGATTTCATGAAGGGCGCAAACAAGATGTCTGAGATCGGTACTAAAATATTGACAGAAAGCTCTGAGCCGGTAAGCAAGGAAGTTCAAAAAGCCATGCAAAAAGCGAAAAAATCTATGGCTGCTTAATAGCTTAGAATAATAAGTATTAATAAAAAAAGCCTCTGCATTGTGACAGGGGCTTTTTATTGTGTGTAGTCGTGCTGCGTGTTTTTAGGCAGCTTTTAGACTTTCTTCATATTGATTGATTGCAAACTCGACAATAATTTTTGCTGCGTCAACGCCGGCATCTTCCATGTATTTTCTGGCAAAGTTGAGTGATGCATTGATTTCAATAATCAGAGGCCCTTGGTTTGAACGTATAAGATCGACGCCTGCAACATTAATTTTAATGGCGCGTGCGGCCTTAATACAGATGTCTTCTTCTTCTTCGGTTAATTGGATAACCTTTGCTATACCGCCTTGAGAAACATTCGCTCTGAAATCATTATCTTGTGATTCACGTTGGATAGCGGCCATGACGCGCCCTCCGCAAACAAAAGCTCTAATATCTTTTCCTGAAGATTCTTCGATAAATTTCTGAGCAATAAGAGGTGTTGAAAGTTGTTTGAATGTCTTTAGAAGGTTAACAGCATGCTTCATATCATCGGCAAGGAAAACGCCAACGCCTTCTGTGCCTTCAACCAGTTTAATAATAAGCGGAACACCACCAACTGTATTGATAATATTGTCAAAATCTTCTTTTGAATAAGCAAACCCTGTTGATGGGAAAGGAATGTTCTCTTTCATCAAGCGCTGTGCACAAAGTAATTTATCGCGTGCAATGCTGATTGATCGCGGAGTCTCTGATGTGAAAATATGCATGGATTCGAACTGTCTTAACACTGCTAATGCATATTCAGGGTGTGGCTTATCAACACGTGGGATAATGATATCGAATTCTTTACCAATCGGTTGTCCTTCATAGTATATCTCTGGTGAATTTTGGCAAATGCTTAGGCTGCATTTTGTGTGATAGAGTAGTGTTGCCTGATGACCGAGTTTCTCTATTGCTTTTACTAAAAGGCGGTTTTCTTCTACGTCCTGTGTTGTCAGGATTCCAATTTTCAACGGCATTCTATTCTCCATTTTTTTTATGCAGAGACCCTCTCGATCTTGCGTTTCGGCGGGATCGATATCTTCACGTGCTTTATTTAAAATATGCCGCACTATACTGATTTTTTCTGTATGATGCAAACGGTGTTAACGATTTTTAAATATATTAGGCTATATTATCTATCAGATACTGCGTTTTTTATAACTTTTCATTCCTTGTATCGCCGTCCGGCGGGCTAAATTTTTAGAAGAAAATGGTGTTTTATTATGTGTCGATGGATTGCGTATAGTGGTCAACCTATCTTTATTGAGCAGCTTATTACGTTGCCGGAGCATTCTCTGGTTGAACAGAGCCTGCATACGGAAATGAATTTCCGTACCGATGGAAGTTTGATGAGCACAAATGGAGATGGTTTTGGCATAGGATGGTATGCAGAGCGTCCGGAGCCTGGGCTGTACAAAGATGACAGACCAGCGTGGAGTAATAATAACTTGCATGCATTATGTCGGCAGATCCGTGCGCGTATTTTCTTTGCGCATGTTCGTGCAACAACAACAGGTGCAGTGCAGCGTGCGAACTGTCATCCATTTAAATATAAGAACTGGTTGTTCCAGCATAATGGTGATGTGACTGATTTTAAGACAATCCGTCGTGATTTGCAGATGGATATTTCGCCGGAATTTCATCGAGAGCTAAAAGGCACAACAGATAGCGAGACCTTCTTTTTACTGGCATTGACCTATGGATTGCAGGAAAACCCGAAGAAGGGGCTGCAAAAAATGGTTGAGCGTGTGAAGAAGGCTATGGTCGATAATGGTATTGACGGGCATTTGAACCTGTCTTGTGCCTTGAGTAACGGGCAGACGGTTTATACACTGCGCTATGCGCATAATGCGGAGAGTAAAACACAATTCTATTCTTCTAAATCAGGCTGGGTTCATGATACTAATCCGGATGCTCACGGCACAGCATATTTTGCAGAGGATAATATCGTCGTGGTTTCGGAGCCATTGGATCGTTATGATAATAAATGGAATGAAATTCCTGATAATTCCTTTGCAACGATTTTTCAAAGTGAAGTTACAATCGAGAAATTTATGGATTAGGGCGCGATTAGGTTTGCGTATTTCCTGACCTGTGGGTATAAAAACCCTATGAGATTATCCTATGAAAATGCAGTAAGCGATATCATCAAGGCGGGAAATCGTCTTGATCGGATGCAGCTTGCCCCCGCAACAAGCGGGAATTATTCAATGCGCACCGGTGATGGTGAAATGGCGATTACGGTTTCGGGCGCACATAAAGGGCAATTGCAAGCGGATCAAATTATGCGCGCAGATCTTGAAGGCGCGCCTTTGGAAGATAAAAAGCCTTCAGCAGAGACGTTGCTGCATTCTGTATTATATCAGCTATACCCTGAAGTGAATGCTGTGTTGCATACACATTCTATTGCATGCAGCGTGTTAACGCGTTTGATGCCGCAAGATAAATTTCTAGTCTTGGAAGGCTATGAAATGCTGAAGGCGTATGCGGGTGTTGAAACACATGAGGCGTCTGTAAGATTACCGATATTTGAGAATACTCAAGATATGGGCGCGTTGAGCGAGACCGTCCTAGAGGTTCTTAAAGCCTTCCCTAAAACGCCGGCTTATTTGATACGCGGGCATGGTCTATATGGATGGGGTCGCAATATGGCAGAGGCAGAACGCGTGATCGAAGCGACGGAAATGCTGTTGTCTTGTGAAATGCATATAAAGCAAATAGGAGGCACGCAATGAGCCGTTTAACAATTTATCCTGATAAACACCCCGAAAATATTACACAGGACACAGATGATGGCGCGGTTATCACGAAAGAGCTGAATGATATCGGTGTGCGTTTCGAACGATGGAAAACGCAATCACCTTTGGCCGCAGATGCGGATAATGACGCGGTGATGGATGCTTATGCCGACGATATACAGCGCCTTAAAGAAGAAAATGGGTATCAATCCGTTGATGTCATTCGCTTGACCGCAGATCACCCACAAAAAACCGAGCTACGCGAGAAATTCTTAAGCGAGCATACGCATAGTGAAGATGAGGTGCGTTTTTTTGTTGAGGGGGCAGGTATCTTTTACTTACGCGTTGAAGGGCGTGTCTATATGACATTGTGCGAGCGCGGTGATTTGATCAGTGTGCCAACGGATACACGCCATTGGTTTGATATGGGCGCAGAACCAAATTTAACCTGCATTCGCCTTTTCACATCAAAGGCTGGCTGGGTTGCTGATTACACGGGCGATGCCATTGCCGATAAATTCCCTAAATTTGAACAGAAAGCGAGTGCAGCATGAATCAAGAGATTAAAGCTATTGTTACAGATATTGAAGGCACAACAAGTTCTCTGTCTTTTGTGAAGGACACACTTTTCCCCTATGCCTATAAGAATTTGCCTGATTACGTTTGGGATCATGAAGATGAGATCTCTGCATTGCTGGATGAAGTGCGTGACGTTGAAAGAAACCCTGACCTCAGTATAGAAGAGGTTATCGAGGTTTTGTTGCGCTATATTGATGAGGATCAAAAGATTACGCCGTTAAAAACATTGCAAGGCATGATCTGGAAAGAGGGCTATAAAGCCGGCGAACTGGTGGGGCATGTTTATGATGATGCGCTTGTCGGTCTAAAGCGTTGGAAGGATCAAGGGATTGATTTATATATCTATTCTTCCGGTTCTGTGCCGGCGCAAAAGATGTTGTTCGGGCATACGAATGTTGGCGATATTAATGAACTGTTCTCTGGTTACTTCGATACGACGACGGGCGGGAAAAAAGATCTGGAATCTTATATTAAAATTGCTGCGGAGACAGGCTTTCCGGCACAAGAAGTACTCTTTTTATCTGATTGTGTTGAGGAGATTTCTGCGGCTGCCGCGGCGGGAATGAATGTTGTTATTCTGGATCGTGATGAAACATTAATTGATCCTCTTGGGCACAGCATCGTGCAGAACTTTGATGATATTCTAAAAGAAATGGCGGATGCATAATGAAAATTGGGGGCGTACATTACCGATCAATCGCGTTAAATGATGATGGCTGGTCTGTGCGGATTTTCGATCAACGGAAATTACCTTGGGATTTGGTGCATGTGAAACTTGTTGATCTGGAGATGGCGGCAAATGCGATTTCCGAGATGTGGACACGCGGCGCGCCGATGATTTCTGCAACCGCGGCGTATGGTATGTGCTTGGCGTTGCGGGCCGATGCTTCGGATGAAAATTTGGATCATGCTTATAAGACGTTGCACGCAACCCGCCCAACAGCCATAAATTTGCGCTGGGCTTTAGATGAAATGGTGGCGGCGGTTAAAGATTTCCAAGGGGATGATCGTATTGCTGCGGCTTATAAACGCGCAGGTGAAATTTGTGATGAAGACGTAGAGATTAATCGCAATATCGGCCTCAGTGGTTTGCCGTTGCTGCGTAAAATGTCACAGGATAAAGGTGGTGAAACACTTAATATCTTAACCCATTGTAACGCCGGATGGTTGGCAACGGTGGATTATGGCACGATCAGCTCTCCTATCTATATGGCGCATGATGAAGGCATTGATATTCATGTTTGGGTTGATGAAACTCGCCCGCGTAATCAGGGAGCATTGTTAACTGCTTATGAGTTACAGCAGCACGGCGTGCCGCACACAGTGGTCGCCGATAATGCAGGTGGGCATTTAATGCAGCAAGGCGAAGTGGATCTCTGCCTTGTTGGAACGGATCGCGTTACCCGTAATGGTGATGTTTGTAACAAAATCGGGACATATCTGAAGGCTCTGGCCGCGAAAGATAATAATGTCCCGTTTTATATCGCTCTGCCTTATCCAACCATTGATTATTCGATGGAAAGCGGTGACTTGATCCCTATCGAGGGGCGCAGCGCGCGCGAGGTAACGCATATGACGGGGCTGGCAGAGCAAAGCGGCAAAGTCGAAGAGTTCAAGATAACGCTCTCTGGTGCCTCTAACCCGGCGTTTGACATCACGCCAGCGCGTCTTGTAACGGGCTATATTACTGAACGTGGCATTCTTGCAAAAGTGTGTGATGGTAAGAGTGATAACCCTGTTTTCATGGACTTACCCTTGGAAAAAGGCGCGGCATAGGGGGTAATAAAACGCTCTGTAATGCTTGTTTTTATTAAGTTTTCTGTGCGGCCTTGATAGGCTTTGTTCTTATTCTAAAGCTGGCCTGATAGAGGGCAAATAAAGTATGTTTATTTTTTTGTAAAAAAGGCTTGATTTCTTATAGCGGAAAAGACTATAACTCCTCACGCCTTATGCGACATCACGCTATTTTATGTCCCGTTCGTCTAGAGGCCTAGGACACTGCCCTTTCACGGCGGCAACACGAGTTCGAATCTCGTACGGGATACCAGCGCGACGTTTTGCACCGTCCAATACAGTTCAAAAACACTAGTAATATCAACGGTTTTAAGCTAATATGCGCTTAAAGCTGTCTTTTGCCGTCCTATAGTGTCTAAAAAATATGGGGGCTTTAAAAGGGGCTTTTTAAAAATACGGAATTAAAAAGGCCCCCAAATGAAGCTAAACGACAAAATCTGTAAAAATGCTAAGCCTAAAGAAAAATCTTATAAACTCTCTGATGGTGGGGGCCTTTATTTGGAGGTTACGCCAAAGGGCGGAAAGTTATGGCGCTTGAAATATCGCTTCCTTAACAAAGAGAAGAAGCTGTGTATTGGTAGCTATCCAGTAATTACTTTGGCCGAGGCCAGAGATCATAGAGAGAATGCCAAGAAGCTCATTATAAATGGCCTTGATCCATCCACTGTTAAGCAAGAGATAAAGCAGGAGCGTATTCAGGAGGCTGGCAATACCTTTGAGGCCATCGCCCGTGAATGGCATGAGTATAAGAAACAGGAATGGTCAAAGGTTAACGCTGAAACAACACTCAAACGTTTGGAAAAAGACGTCTTCCCAATAATTGGTAAGTATCCAATCAAAATCATTACGCACAAGATGCTTTTGGGTTTAGCGCAGACTGTTAAAGAGAGGGGTGCTCATGAGCTTGCAAAGCGTATTATTCAGATGAGTGCACATATCTATCAATATGCCATTGTAACGGGCCGTGCAGACAAAAACATAGCGTCAGATTTGAAAGGCTTGGTTAAGTCGGAGCCTAAAGGGCATTTTGCAGCTATCGAAGCAAGAGACATACCGCAATTTATGGCAGACTTAAGAAGCCATAAGGCGCGCTTAAACCGTCAAACATATTTGGCTGTTGAATTTATGATGCTTACCTTTGTTAGAACAGGTGAGATGATAGGTGCGCAATGGGATGAATTTGATTTTGAAGAAAAAATGTGGCTCGTCCCTGCTAGTCGCATGAAAATGAAAAGAGAGCATTTCGTTCCGTTATCATCGCAAGCCATTGAAATTTTGGAAGAGCTTAGGGAATTACATAATCATCCTGTCTATGTTTTTCCAAGCCGTACAAATCATAATAATACTATGAGCAATAATACAATCCTTATGGCTCTTGATCGCATGGGCTATAGAGGAAAGATGACAGGCCATGGTTTCCGCGCTCTGGCTATGAGCACTATCATGGAAAAGCTGCATTATAGACATGAAGTGCCGGATGCGCAGCTAGCGCACGCCAAACGCGGAGATGTTGCCAGAGCCTATGATAGGGCTAAATTCATGCCTGATCGCATTAAGATGATGCAGGAATGGGCGAATTATTTAGATAATATCGCGCAGGGTGGCAAAGTGATTAACGGGAATTTTCAACAACAAGCATAGTGGAAATGAGTAATGGGTAAAGTTAATATTTGGAAAGGCCGAGGGGATTCTTATCTAATTAGTAGCAATACTCCCATCATAGAAACACGCGGTAGAAAGCAATATGATGAGAGCGAATTAGTCAGACGGTACATTGTTGGACGCCTTTCTGGTGAGTATAAAGGCTATTCTGATGGTGCACACAAGCTCTTGCATGACGCTGGCAAACATACGGGTTGTGAGGTTACAAAATTTGATAGGCTCCGACGTAAATTTTCTAAAGGGTGGAAACAACATGACGCTGGTGAGATGGTTGATGTTAAGTGATAATTCACCTCCTTCAACTCCAATGTTTGGCCTCTTTATATTCATATAGGTTCCCCTGTAGGTTGCTATAGGTACCCATTAGGTTCACCTTGTAGGCACTTACTTATAGGTGATTTTTTTACCAAGAATAAATCAATTTAATCAGACATATTTGCATCCATTGAAACTTAAAAATGTTGGAGCAAATAACATGAAACAATTTACACATTCTCTTCCAGAAACTGGGTTTATAAGACTAAACACCGTTCTTGAGTTAATTCCTATTGGGAAAAGTTCATGGTGGAATGGGGTAAGGGATGGCATATATCCCCAGCCCGTAACAATAGGCCAAAGGGTCACGGCATGGCGTGTCGAAGATATTAAAGAGCTTATAAGCGAGCTTTCAATAAATGATGGAGGAGCGTAATCATGACAATATATAATTTAGTCCATATAGATGGAGTTGATTTTAATGTCGGGTTAGGCAGCGATAATTATGCAGGAAAGCCTGCTCACGAATATTTTTTTACTCCCTTTGCTGTCTATGATCCCACTAATGTACCAACAGGCACCAATCAGATTATTAAGGTTGGCGTTGCAGAAACTACAGTTCTTAAATTTAAACGTAAGGAAATAAGAATAAAATTACTTCAAAAAATAGGTGGCGGACATGAGCTAAATGAAAGCCAGTTCATAATGGCTGAGCTAGATATGAGAAAGATTAACTTTGTAAGTATTTGGGATATTAATCTTTTATCTTGGAAAATGGGTTCAGATAAATACGCAAGAAAAGACTTACCTTTATTTTGGCAGAAGGCGTGCGGCATTTCCCGAGAGCTCGCTTGGACTTTTTCGAAATCTTTAGTTAGAGCTGCCTATTTGGAAGAATGGGACATAGTAGATGACCTTTTAAATCTGGTCAAAAAGGTTAACGCTAGCCCTAGAAATGAAGATACAGAAAATAGGCTTATCAATGCTTTGGCAAAGCATGCGCAGTGGCTTTACAGACCCGAGGTGCAGATCAAATGAATAATCAAAATTTTCCTTATGAAGTATTTGTAGGGCACAACGTTCCCGCACAGATTAAATCTGGCGATCTTATAAATGGTATGATCCCTGAATCTGGCATTGGTTTTTTAGTCGCTGAACCCGGGATCGGAAAATCATTTCTTATGCTGTTCCTCGCCAGTATCCTTTCAAATGGTCGTCGCTTTATTCATGATAGCCATGAATTGTGTGCTATCAACCCGCAAGTAGGGATTCCAATTAAGAAGGCTGCGACTCTTTATCTGGCAGGTGAACGAGAGGCAGGTTTGGCCAAGCGGCAGCAAGCATTACTTCTAGCCCTAAGAGATCATTATGGGTTTCAAGATATCTCTCTTGATAAAAATTTCTTGCCAATTATTACATGCCCATTGAGAAATTTTTATGATTTCAACCCTGCAAATGATTTAAACAGTCACTTAGTTTTTATGGATTGGTATGTTTCCGCTCCCGTACGGCTCGTAATCTGGATGGCTGGAAGTCAGTTCACGTCCAAACCATAATGAATAAGCTTGAAAAGGATATATTTCAATACGCTATCATTACGGCCATAATTTTCTATAATCTGCATTATAGCATATAAATTAAAGGCCAAATTCAATAGCTACTTTTATTATACAGTTAGGTGATCTTCAAGTAATTACAACTGTTCATTATGGTAAAAGTGTGTCATAAAACCATAAATTTTAGAGAAGCAAATTAGTATGGCAGAGAATACCAATATTGAAAATCAGACACAGGATGAAAATGAAAGCCATGTGTCCAAAGAAAAGCTAAAAATTAATAAAATTCAGTATGACGGGAAAACCGGGCAAATATACAAAATTTGGCTGATGAATATATTCTTGGATATCATTACACTCGGTATTCACTCCTTTTGGGGGAAAACAAGGTTACGTAAATACGTATATGGCCTTTTCTCTCTTGATGGCGATCGTTTTGAATATACGGGTACAGGCGGTGAGCTTTTCAAAGGATTTCTAAAAGTACTACCCATTTTAGTTATTCTTTTTGGACCAATTTCAATTTGGGGGGAGCAATACCCTGCGCTATTACTACTTTACATACCGATGTTCTATCTTTTTGGTGTGGCTATTTACGGTGCAATGCGCTATCGCTTTAGCCGCACTCGTTGGCGTGGTATACGAGCACGTCTTGGTGGCTCTGCGTTCGAATATGCAAATATTTCAATAGTTAGAGTTGTGCTTAATGCTGTTTCATTAGGTTTCTTAATTCCCCACTCTGATATCAAGAAAACAAAATATATGTACGAAAATATATATTTTGGTAACGTAAAAGCAGAATATAAGGGCAACGTAAAAAATATATATAGTGTCTATATTAAGTCGCTTTTTATGATGTTAGGTGTGATGATCATTCCTGCCATATTTTTTGCCATTCCTATTATTCTAGAAGTAATGTCTGAGAGCGTTACTCCTGTTCCCATTGCTCCCATAGATTTCGAAGATGCGAGCAAAGACATTCAGCATTCTTCAGGTTCCTTCTTTGGGTTTATCGCTGCTATTAGCTATCTGCTTGGTGTATTCACGGCTGTTATACTGCTTCCAATATCTAGATGCATGTACACTGCCGCGTTAATGCGTGAACAAATGCGCGGCTTAGTGATTGGTGACCTAAGGTTCAAATCAAAAGTTGATACATGGTCACTTGCTCGCCACAAACTAGGGAATACTCTATGGATCATTTTTACACTTGGTTTGGCAACGCCGCACGTAATACAACGTAATGCAATGTTTTTTGCGGCAAATACGATTATTGGCGGTAATTTGGATACATCACGTGTCATGCAAGGTAAAGATGATGGCATTACCTCTGGCGAAGGCTTAGAAGATGCGTTTGATATTGATGTTGGTTTCATATAATTTGATTTCATGTCGATATATCTATCCCAAAATGCAAAGTTTTATGACGGGAAAACGGGGCAACCTCATACGGTTTCCCTGACCCTGACAAACAAGTCTATATTGCTTGAATCTGATAAAGTCCTCATTGAAACATGGGATATTCATGACTTAGTTGTCATTAGCCAACCAGAACCACCTGTCCCTGGTATTTATGGTCATGCTAAGGAAAAGGAGGCGCGTCTTTATATCGATAGCGCAAAAGAATGGAAGACACTTTATGCGCGTCTTCCAAAGTCCTCAAAAAGAAATTTTTTACTTCCGACCAACTGGTTGTCATTTATTCTTTATGCTGCGATGTCTGTTATATCGCTGGTTTTTCTATTTTTATTGTTTCCCAAAATAATCGAAAATACAGCTTATCTCATACCGTATAAGATAGAGCGCTCTATCGGTCGTCAGGCCGTAGAGGTTATGACGAGGGGAAAGAAAACTTGTGTTTCCATCGAGGGCAGGGCAGCACTTCTTTATGCATTTGAAAAATTAAAAGCACAAACCTCGCGTAAAATTACTTATGAGATCCGTGTGGTAGAAGATGATTTTATGCCTAATGCATTCGCTGCACCTGGTGGCTATATTATCATTTTCAGTAGTGTTATTGACCGTGCAAAAACCCCGGATGAGGTTGTCGGGGTTCTCGCTCATGAAATAGCACATGTTGAACTTTATCATACCACCAAAGGCATAGTCCGCAGTATAGGCATGCAATTTGTACTCTCAATGATTACAGGTGGAAACTCGATAGACAACTTGGCAGGCTTCTTTAGCCAAATGAGTTATAGCCGTGATGACGAAAGTGCTGCTGACATGCGCGGTAGAAACATTATGGTGAAAGCAAACATGGACCCCAAAGGCATACGTCATTTCTTTGAAAATGTGCATTTATGGGAAGGGGGGGTATTAGGTGATATTAAAGAAGGGAATAAGAAGACAGTTAAAAACGGTAAGGGAGAAGATGAAAATGCCATTTTCAGGTTCATGGAAAACCCACTATGGAATATTTTTAGCACTCACCCAGACACAGAAATGCGTATCAAAAATTTGAAAAAAATGGAAAGTAATGCCCAATATCTTCCCGCACTGAACAAGCATCAATGGCAAGCTTTAAAGAATATTTGTAGTGTTACAAAGTAATGTTTCAGAGTTTAGAAATCTGAATGCAGTGTTCATTTTAGATGCCGTCCCTGAATTCTCTTACTCAAACGTCCTTGGAAAAATGATCGCTTAGCATGCTCTGTTTTCATCCTGAGTAGATTACTTGCTCGAATCAAAATCCGATATGTGGTCAACAACATTTTTTAAAAATTTTTCTAAAAATTCAGCACCGGTTAGTGTCAAATGACCGGAATCAAAATAGAATGGCTTCCCATCGCTCCTAACTATCAGACAATCTGGATTGCATAAAGCGGCACCTGTATCATAGAATGAAAAACTACTATCGCCCTGTGATTTCGCATAGGAAATATTATCTCTGTTAGCTAAATAATATCCGGAAAGATTCATTTCAGGAACCCCCGAATTGGAAGTATGATCAAAGTATAACGCTGAAGGTATATGTTGGAGATAAGTAGGAACAGAAAAGATAAGTAGTGTTTGTATATTCTCCGACGCTAATTTTGAGGGTAAGTCACCAAGGGCTTCTCGAAGAGAAACAGATGGTGAATAGTGAAAAGCAACAGCGGATACATTCAATCTCTTAGCGTTCTTAAGTAGCCAGTTATGGTCGAAATTCGGGGATAAAAGTGGGCTATTCGTAGCGGCGAAAAAAGTGCGATACCCCGCCTGCGCCGCTACTCTTGAAAATGACAATTTGATACTATCAGCATGGCTGTTTCCAACTAGCATGACCGCTGATGTATCTACTTTTAGGGGGAGTTCTGTTATATCACAGAAGGTTGCGGTTGGATTAATAATACGGTTTATTTTACCACAGCGATAGGGGGATCTGTCTGTCCATGCCTCAAAAATATTCTTCTCTAATGTCGAAAATTTTAAGTTGTTCAAATGGTATAACGGCATCGCCATCAGTAAAATCAGAATAACAGCGCCCAAAGTATTCCTCTTGGAAAACAGAAGGCGGCCTTGCTTCTCTATCAAGTGATGCAACAGCACAGAGCTTACAAAAACTAACAAAAGTATTAATGAAATGTCCGCTACATTATTAGGGTTCAATTTGGTGCCACTAAAAGGAACATACAGAACAAGAACAATTATTGGAAAATGAACCAGATAAATGGAGTATGAATAATTTCCAATAATCTCCAATAATCTACCCAGATAGCTCCGTTCGATAAAGCGAGGGAAACCAAAGACAAGAACCCCGCCAGTGGCTAGGCAAGCAAGAAGTGAAATAAGTCCAGGGTGACCATTTATGAAACTAGGGGCGTCTATCTTCAGGGGCAGAAACAAAATTAAAAGGAATGCCACCACCGATAGAAGACCTATTGGTAAATTCCGTATATTGTATTTTAATGCTCCGTCATCTGTTAAATGCCAAGCAATTAACCAGCCAATAAGGAACTGCCAAACGCGCAACGGCATCATGAAGAAGGATGTCTTGGGACTGACATTGAGGATCAAAAAGCAAAGGACCAGGCTACCGACCAAGAACATGGGAAGAACCCAATTCCACCGTCGTCCCAAAATATATAAAATTGGGGCGATAAGGTAGAATTGAATTTCTACACCCAAAGACCATAGATGTAAAAGTGGCGCAAAAGCAGCTTTGCTAAAATACGAATTTTGAAACCAAAATCCTATGTTGGACGCAAAAATTGAAGCAAAAGCAGAGCTTTCAATGACTTGCTTGTTTTCAACGGGCAGTGTCAAGACGGCGGACGCAATCAGCACCATAATAATCGTTGCAAAATAGGCGGGTAATAACCTGCGAGCACGGCGTTCAAGGAATGTGCGCGCTGTACTTCTACCGCAAAGGATCGCCATTAGGAAACCACTGATCACAAAGAATACGTCGACACCGAGAAAACCCAACCTAAGCTGGGGTAACCCAAGGTGAAATAAAACCACAACAGTAACTGCGATTCCTCGAAGGATTTGAATGTCACTTCTATAATTCAACGTTTAAAATTTCCGTGTGTCATAAATACTGCGTCTGTTTTTTGCGGTACGTAACAAGGGCTGCGCCTGCGTTTTCTTGCATGTATTCTTAAAATACGATCAAGAAAAAACGATTTATTAATATACTGCATTTTGTAATTTGTCATTAACAAAAAATGGCGGATTTTATGGACTCTAGGCCGATAACACGCATTAGGGAAACTTTGTAAAGGCGGAAGACGGTTGGATACTGCATTTTTTTGTCGTTATACTTTACAAAATGGGCATAAAAATAAACATTATAGCTACACTATAAATAATCTTTCAGATCGAAATCATATTCCTGACTATGATTTTATTATTATTATTGAGATCGACAATAACTTTAACTATATAGCTAAATTCTTTAAGAGTGAACTGAGAGCCCATTTTTTTATGAAACGTTTCAAGTTTAAAATGTCACTTTCCGTTTTTACCGCAATGTTTGCGAAGTTTAAAATACTCACGGAAAATAGGAAGAAGAATATATCATCTAACGGATCGTTATCGGCAAATGATGATGGGTTTTCAAAGCATATTTTATGGTGAAGATGAGCCAGATGAGGTATGAGTATTTTATATGTTAACCACACCCACAAAGCGGAAGTAAAAACATAATGGCTAAAACCAAAAAGAAAAGCAGCATATTCGACCAATTGATAAACATCGTCTGTGTTGTCATTGTTTTGTTTTTTGCGGTTAATGAGTTTTCACATCTCTATCGCTCGCTCGCCACTATCAAAGCTGCGCCGGATTTGTACGAACGCCATTATACATTTTCAACAACCTTTCCATTCATTGGAAGCTATTTCCTGATGGAGCCAAAAAACTATAATCCGAAATATAGTTACCCTTTGGTGGTGGTTTTGCATGGTGTGAGTACACATGCCTATGCGGCGGAAGCCCTCGCCAACTCTAAGTTTAGAAATATATACCCGTTCTTTGTTATGGTTCCAATTGCGCCGAAACGCGCATTCTGGGCTTCACCAAAAGATAAAGCTTACCGTATGAAGCAGAGCATTCCGTATCCAGATAATTTGCCGCATGTTATAGAGGGCGTGAATGATATTAAGAAAGCCTATGTCATTGATGAGCGGAAAATAATGATTACCGGACACTCTGCGGGTGGGTCTGGTGTTATTGGCGCATTGGAAAAATATCCTGATGTTTTTAAAGCGGGGATAGCCTCATCGGGCGCGTGGAGTCCGAACGAAATTTCACACATAAAATCACCGTTATTTATATATCATGGAACGAATGATACCGCTGTGCCTGTTCAATATGCCAAGAACATAAAGCAAGCGGCTAAGGCGTTAAAAAAGCCGATTGCAGTTCAATATTTAAAAGGGCAGGGGCATGGCATTGGCGGGTATGTTTATTCAAATTCAAAAGTCTGGGATCGCCTTTTGAAGGCGGTTGAATAACGTAATAGTGTTAATTAGGAAAGTTCGTGGGTAATTTACCATCATGCTTGTCAAATGATCTATGCGCTCTGTTTTCTTGGTCACTCATACTATCAATTATCTTTGAAACAGAGCGATGTATTTTTTTGCAGCGTTTTTCTAGTTTAAGGATTTTATTGTAGGCTTCTTGCATATATTTATTACGGATTTCACCATGATGTTTTTCATGGGACACTCGATTGTCATAGATGGTTTGCCATTTTAGCTGTATTTCTTGGGATGCATTGTTTTTCTGCTTCCATTGGGGAATATGATAGATGCTATTGGCTGTGAATTTTAGACTCGATATGCCGCACTTACCTTTTCCGAGATCAATATATCTAGGCTTTATTTGGACAGAGCCTGCCATGTAAGCAAAAAGCCGCCCGCTTGTTCTATGCTTCTTTTTTAACTCTTTTGATATTTTAGAAAGAAGTTTGTTGGGGCTGGGTTCATCAATAGGATGATATTCGATGCTTTCATTAAATATATAGTCTGCTTTTGCGGGATTTGAAAAAGACAGTAGAAAAAATGTTGAGAGTATTAAAAATTTCATATCTTACTCTCCCCCTCTCCTGAAAATCATTTCACACTGGCACAAAACTACCCATAGCATACTTATGGATGTGGTAACAAATATTTACCGTAAAGTACATACGGAGTATTGCAGTGAGAATATAGAAATTTCTTTGCACATAATCTGCACATAAAATCCTGAAATATTACGAATTACCGCCATAAACTCTGCATGTCCTTCGTTCATAAAGGAAGCATGAGAAAAACAAACAGCATTACCCATCTTCGAAAACGAAAGTCGCAACATCCTGTATTAGAGCAGGCCTTTGTTGTGCCCAGAAGCATTCAACGTGATGCATGGTGGTTCACTGATGAGCCGCAGACACTTTCTGCCCATTTAATACTTCCCCCGATCAATAAAGGAACACAAAATGATAAATAGTCACATTCATGCCGCTTTATATTTTGCCAAAACATCAACAAAATTTAAGGTATTTTCTACATTAGTTTTAGTCATAATTGCTGATTTTTTGTTTTATAATCAATCTATTGGGTGGAGTATCGGTTTTTTTGGCTTCCTCCTTGTTGGAGCGGTATCCCTCCATAATGCAGTATTGCTAAAATCGAACATAGCAGAATTGTTGGTTGTCCTTACGCTGGGGCAATGTCTGGTTCAAATCGATAAATTGAGCTTTTTGTCATTCATTTTAATGGTTTTGGGGTTGATTAGCCTATCGCTTATGAGGCGTGATGATTGGCAACATGATGCCTCTATTTGGCTGCGGCTATGTATGTCCTCTTTGATGCGTTTTATAGGTCCATTGCATAAGGTTATAACGGGGTATCAACGTTTTCTAAACCAATATACGAGATCCAATGTATTTTTAACGGTCATTCGTGGTTGGTTTTTGCCTATCGTTCTGTCATCTACGTTTCTATACCTATTTTCAAACGCTAACCCAATTGTGATGAACTGGTTTAGTGGCATTGATATTTCAGGGATGTTTGCAGGTTTATCAAGTTGGCGCTTTGCATTTTGGGTGATTATGTCTTCTTTGATGTTTGCAATCATTCGACCACGCCTTAAATTCCGTATAAAACGTAAAAGAGCTCCTGCATATTTTAAAAAATCAGAGAAAATGAGCCTCACAGAATGGGCCTTTTCAAAGGATGCCGTGCGTCGTTCTCTTATTATTTTTAATCTGATGTTTGCGCTCCAGACGATGATGGATATGAATTACCTGTGGGGGAATAGTACTCTTCCTGATGGTGTTTCATACGCACTTTATGCACATAAAGGCGCGTACCCGCTTATTGTCACGGCATTGCTGGCTGCTATTTTTGTGCTGGTGACACAGAGTGCAAAGAAAGAAATATCGGAATCCAAGCTTATTACGCAATTAATGTATTTATGGATTTCTCAGAATATTCTCCTCGTCTTATCTTCAATATATAGAACATTCTTGTATGTTGAAATATACGCACTGACATATTGGCGCATCGCGGCCTTTATCTGGATGGGGTTGGTCGCTTGCGGATTGATATGGATTATCTTACGTGGGCTTCTGGGGAAATCTAATACGTGGTTGATTAATGCAAATGTTCTAACATTACTGGCTGTTCTTTATGTGACCAGCTTTGTTAATGTTGGCGGAATGATTGCGCATTACAATGTGACACATTCGAAAGTTATGTCCGGAGCGGGTATTTCACTAGATGTGTATTATCTTCAAAATATCGGCAGCGCGTCTATACCCGCTCTATTAGAGTTTGAAGCGCGTACGGGTGGTGATGTGACGAGTGATCTTATACGTCAGCTTCGTAATAATATGGACGATTGGCGTCGCTGGACGTATAGTGAGTATCGCCTGCTACAATCATTGGAAAGTACACAGAATGAGTAGAACAATTTTAATCGCCGATGATGATCCGCATATTAGAGAAGTGGTGGCTTTTGCTCTAGAGAAAGCAGGCATGGCCATCACCGAAGCCTCCGATGGGGCAGAGGCTTTATCTATCTTTCATAAATACTCTGTAGATTTAATTGTTCTTGATATTAATATGCCGGAAATGGATGGACTGGATGTGTGCAAGGAAATACGCAAGACGTCTGATGTACCCATCTTGTTTTTATCATCCAGAGATGATGAAATAGACCGTGTTATCGGGCTTGAGTTAGGCGCAGATGATTACATTACAAAACCGTTTAGCCCGCGTGAACTTGTCGCGCGCGTAAAAGCTATCCTAAAACGTGCTTATCCGGCTGTAAAACGTCATGATAGTGAAACACTGTATAAGGTTGGCTTACTGACTGTAGAGCCGGATAAGCACAAAGTGTTCTGGAATGATCAGGAGGTTGCATTAACAGCAACAGAGTTTGCAATCTTGAAAGGGATGGTGCAACAGCCGGAACGCGTATTTGATCGTGACCAGATTATGTCTATGGCATATGATGCCAATATCAATGTGAGTGACCGAACAATCGATAGCCATATTCGGCATATGCGCCAAAAGTTTATGGAGTTGAACTGTGATGCTCTTATTCAAACAGTTCATGGTGTTGGGTATAAATTGACGCCATGAACAAAAAAAAGCCAAAGATAAAATCGCTGTTTAAATTGAGGAGCATCCTGCTTGTCGTCAATTTAGCTGTGTTGCTTTTGCCTCTTATTGGGCTGTTCTTTTTTCGGTTTTATGAGAATGTTTTGATTCAACAAACGGAGAGCGAGCTTATCTCTCAAGGCGCTGTAATTTCTGCGACATATAAAAATGAGATACAAAAAACCCTGCCATCGGATGCTCTCTATGGCATTGCTGTTAATCCGCAGAACATTATCAATGTTGATGAATATTATACGCCGATAAAGCCACAAATTGATTTTTCAACTGCCAAGTTATATCCATCTCGCCCTGATGGAGTGAATGGCAGAGACGCTGATATTCTCGCAAAACAAGCCGGAATGTTCTTGTCCCCAATTTTGGAAGACGCAAAAAGAACAACCTTATCAGGTGTTCGGGTCCTGGATTATAATGGTGTTGTGATCGCTGGGCGCGCGGAGCTTGGCCATGATTTCTCAACCATACCCGAAATAGAGCGGGCGTTATCGGGGCATTACAGCAGCGTTATTCGCCAACGTATCTCGGATGAACCCCCGCCTGCAATGGCTTCGATTAGCCGTGGTACGGGTGTGCGCTTATTTTCTGCTTTTCCAATTATTAATGAGGGTCGTGTTTGGGGTGTTGTTTATTTGTCCCGAACGCCACAAAATATTTTAAAACATCTGTATGCGGAAAAAGAAAAAGCCATATTGGCAGGGATGACGCTCATTGCTTTAACCCTCATTATTGCGATGCTGACCTCTTATACAATATCAAAACCTATCCATAGCCTGATTAAAAGAACCAAAGAATTCGCCGAAGGAAATAAGGAAGCTATACGCCAGCGCCATTCCTCGGGTGTTCAAGAAATTGAGTGGCTCTCTCAGAGCTTCTCGGATATGGCGCAATCGCTAGATGATCGTTCAGAATATATTCGTGATTTCGCCATGCATGTGTCACATGAATTCAAAACACCGATGACGTCTATACAGGGTTCGGCCGAGCTTCTACTTGAACATATGGATGATATGGAGGAGGCTAAAAAACGTAAATTTCTTTCGAACATCATCGCTGATAGTGACCGCTTAAATCGTTTGGTAAATAGGCTTCTTGATCTTGCCAAGGCAGACAATATTCAATCCACTCAGGAAAGCTGTTCAATTAATCAATTACTGGATGTTTTGAAAGGGCGTTACGCTGACTTAGGGCTAAAGATTATTTTCAATCTGGATGCGGAATATGAATTGAGAATTGATAGAGAACACCTTGAGACTATCTTTGCTAATCTCTGTGATAATGCGTTACAGCATGGTGCGAGCACGCTTCATATCGATGTTAAACCGAATGGTGAGGAGATATTCATTAGAATATCAGATAACGGACGGGGGATATCCAGCGCCAATAAAGATAAGATATTCACGCCTTTCTTCACAACCAGACGACAAGACGGCGGAACAGGTCTTGGGCTGGGCATTATTCAATCTCTGCTGCATGCTCATGATGGCAGCATAAGGGCTGTTGATAGCGATGTAGGCGCTTGTTTCGAAATTGTTTTATCCTCTAACTATCTGAAATAAAAAAGATTTTTAATATTTAATGGACGCGTTATAATGCTCGGTATGGAAATTAAAGTATGAAATTGTTTTTAAAGTACCTTTTGTTTGTTTGTGTTTTTGTGTCTTCGCAAAGCGTTCAAGCTTCAAATGTGCCTTGTAATCCTGCATTTGAATTAGAATGTGTTGTCGAAGAGCTTCAGGGCTTTTATGATCAGTTAAACGAAAATCCCGAAGACGAGACAAGGTTTGTTGGGGTGGCGGCACGATCTCTATTCTTGGGCTATGCGGCATTAGGTGATTTCAATAAATCAGAACGCTATTTTGTTCCTGCGGCTAAATATGCTGATAAACCGTATTCTGCATGGGGGGGGCAGTGGCCAACAGGTGAAGTGATTGAGCAAATGCTCTATTATAAAAAATATGACGATATTTTAAAGTATCTAAATGAAGCTGACAGCATGCAAAGATGTAATGCTGCAATTCAGCTGTTAAGTTTTCAAGAGGAATATTCATTACTATTTAAAGTGCTGAAACAAAGCGATTGTTCAGTCTCAAATGTGCATTCCATTTGTTCCTATGTTGATGAACAGCAAGTATTTAATCTGTTCAAGCGTTTGAGTACTTACTATCATGGTGATTCCAGAGGTTCTGATAAATATAAAATTTATCAATATGAAGCACTTCACTGTCTTTACAGCCTATCAGATAGATACAGAAAGAATCGCAAGCCACTCTCATATAGTGGTGTTGTTCAGATGTTGAATGATGCAGAAATTATCATTGATTATAAGCTCAGAAAATACCTTATTGAAATACTTATAAGAGACAATTCTTTAGAAATTGCTCAAAGTGAACTTGCTTTAATAGAAGACGCCTCGATTAAGGGTGAAGTGGCAGGAAAAGTAATATGGTCTCTTATCAATCAAAATGATAAAGCTGCAATTCAGCTTTACAGAAATTATTTATCTAATATTAAATATTGGGATGTTCGTGAAGAATGGCTGAAAGAAAAACAGACTGATAATGTCAGTCGTCACCATGGTTTGCCAAAGGTGACGCCGCCGCTTTCAATATTCTTGTTGCAGAAAAAATTTGAACCAATTGATCCGAAACCTCGAACGATGCGCCGTTCAATAGAAAGCTCAACTGAAGTCAAATTTCTTATTATTAATGCTCTGGAGACGCCTGAAATTAGACTCCAATTTCTCGTTGAGTTTCTTTCGAATATAATTATGCGGGGTGAAGGTGATAAGACAGAATTCAAACATCTGACGGCTATGTGTAAAGGGCTAAATTATAAACAATGCGTGTTCACTAAAATCACAAAAGCATATAAAGCGACAAGGAGTATATTTAGGCTGAATTTTAATAACTCTGCAATCGAGAATAAATATATCAAAGCAAATGCTATTATGGCCAATTATGCTTTCTTACACACTAAAACTAAAAGCAATGAACTCCTGCCTGCAAGTTTGGTTGTTGCCAGACATAACAAAAGTTGCGACCAATATTTGGGCCAATATATACAAGAGTTCATCACTTTAACATCTATGCCATCAGGCAATGTTACGGAAGAAAGAGGTATTGCTGTTGAATGCTTGATTACGAACTCGAAATACAAAGATATTCTCGAAAAAGACAGTGATATGAAATCAGCAATCATAAAGAAGCTGATTAAACGTTTACAATATCAACCACATCTCGCTTACGAGTATTTGCAGGCTATTTCCTATGATTTACCTAGGGACGATACTCGTAAATTAGTCGGTAGAATCCTTAGTATTTTAAAGCACCAGTCTGCAGAAATAACGATGAAAGATAAAAAAATAATACTAGATTATATTAGGGGTTTTCTAGCGATAGGAGACAATTATGATTACGTTATCATGAGCCAGTTATATAGAGCGTATAACAGGTCGGGGTTTGATAATGACGCCGCGGATATGTTAGATAAAAATGTTCTATTTAAACAAAGGAGAGTAAACTGGCGTCGTATGAAAACATATAAAGGAGAGGTCGAGTATTTTGAAAGGGCTTTTAATACGGAAGATTTGAAAATGAAAGCTCTCCGACTTGCCAGTAAAATTTACGATAAAATCCAGAACGAGAAAAAATTTAGCCCATCCTATCCTGCGCAAGAGAAGAAATACGTAAGCGAATAAAAGTGAATGCTCTTATCAGGACAAACCACCAATTTATAAAATGTTATGGGGTGTTGTATTGATAAAAAGCAATAAACAGACCCTTGTTATTTCCTGTATATTAGAAAATAATGATATTGCGCATACTATAGTAATCCACCAGTGTTTACTTATCTCCCTATTAAAATTACGATGGTAATCCATGGTTTAAAAACCATCTGTGTCTTTGTTTCTATTTTATGTGATATTTTTTATGATGTGCAGTAAGTGATATGAAAGCATTTCTTAAGCTTATATATTTTGTGATGATGTTTTTTGCATTCTTTACATCACAGGCGTACGCAGAAAAGAATTTCATAGATGCTGTGCCCGTGGCGATAAAGGCTTTAGAATATGTTCGTAGCCTTGATCGGGGCAATGATTTCAACATCGGCATTGTTTATAATTCATCTGATATCGTTGCTTCTAAAAATGCTAAAATGCTTCAAGATACACTGAAAAATGATATTAAATCGTTTCTCGTTCCCGTAAATACTCTTGAAAAAAATGCACAATTCAATGTGTATTTTGTTGTGGGCGATTTGGAAACAAATTATCCGGACATTAAACGTATAAGTGAAAAAAATCATATTTTATCTTTGGGATTCGATGCTGCATGTGCACGGGCAGAAGCCTGCGCGATCTGTGTGGAATTTGAGTCAGGTGTGAAAATTTATTTGAATGAAGATGCTTTGGAAGAGATGGGGCACGATATTGATTCAACGTTCCGGTATTTGGCAATAAGGCTTTAGGGAGTTTTAAACGATGAGTGTTAAAAAATGGCTATTGATGGGGGCTTCTTCCGCAATATGTATCTTGCCGATATCAGAGGGCTTTGCCCAAAGTGTTGATTATAAGGGGTTGGAAAGCCTTTATGGTGAGCCTATTACAACGTCTGCCAATGGTTCACCACAACGTCAAAGTGAAGTTTTCTTGAATATGGAGATCTTGACAGCGGAGGATATAGAGCGCAGCGGCGCGCGTAGTATTCCGGAAGCCCTTCGGTTTTTACCCGGGCTGAATGTGACGCAAAAAACCTTTGGGCAGACCGAGGTTTCTATACGGGGGTATAATCAAAATAATGCGGAACGAATTTTGGTTCTGCTGAATGGTCGTCAGGTTTATACGGATTTCTTTGGTCAGGTTGTTTGGGATAATATTCCGGTGGAAATATCCGAGATTAAACAGATTGAGGTTGTAAAAGGCCCGAATACTGCGCTGTTCGGGTTTAATGCCGTCTCTGGTGTTGTGAATATTATTACAATTAATCCCTTATATGACACAGCGAAGACCGTAGAGTTTCGCGTAGGCAATAACGAGTTTGCAGAGGTTTCCGGTGTGTTTTCGCATCGCATCAATGATAAGGTTGCTTTCAAGGTATCAGCGGGAGGATATAGGGCATCAGATCCACATGATAATGTGGAGCGTGTTGTTCTAAGCGATCCATCACGTCTATCGTTTAGCTTTGATCTTTGGGCGCAAATTAACAGTTATATTCAAGCTGAATTTGAAGTGACGAAGAATAGAAACCAGCGCAATGATTTTATCATCGCCTCGTCAACAAATGCTAATACAACATATGATACGGGCTCTATTCGCGGGCGTGTTATTGCGGATACGTCTTTGGGGCTATGGGAGGTTGATGTCTACCATAATCAAACCCGTTCGGATCTCGAACTTGCTTTGATCACCGGTGTGGGGCGGTTATATTCCGATAATTCCATTACAGTTGCTAAGATCAGTAACACGTTCAATTTTAAAAGAGATCATATATTCCGCGTTAGCGGTGAGTATAGAAATGCCAGTAATATTTTTGAACCGGTCGATAACGAAGATTTGGTTTATGATATTTGGAGTGGGTCAGGGCTGTGGGATTGGCGCGTTAATGACAAACTGAGAACAAGTGTGAGTGCGCGATTTGATAGCTTTACATTAGGTGTTGATGGCGGTGAGCATTTGTCTACTTTGTTCCCTGCAGGGGTAACCCCTTATACAAACGATGATTTTTCTCAAAGGCGTGAAGAATATAGCTATAATATAGGGGCGGTCTATGCATTAACACCTCAAGACACCTTGCGCGCGTCTGTTTCTCGGGGCGCAGATCTCCCTAGCTTTACGGAGTTTGGTTTGCAATTTTTGACGGCACCTACAGCTGCAAATTTAGATGGTGCGGCCAATTTGGGTGATCCCGAGACCGAGACCTCCATCGTGCATAATTTTGAAATTGGATATGATCGTAAAATTGAAGATATAAATGGCTTGTTCCGTTCAGCCATTTTTTATCAATATAATGATGAAATGCAGAGCTTTTCTTCGCGCTTCTCACGTACAGACAACTTTTTCGGAGCCGGCCTTAACCTTGATCGCGAATTTCTAGGGAATATTGGTGATTCCGAGATGTATGGCTTGGAATTATCTCTTGAAGGGCAGTATAAGGAGCACTGGAATTGGGGTGTAAATTATACTTTTGTTGAGATCAATGATAATTTGCGTAATCAGCAAAGTTCATTCCCATATTCTACCGCCACCGAGTATGAAGAATCTAATATTGAGCATATTATTAATACGCGTATCGGGTATCATGATGATAAGTGGCGTGCGGGTTTGTTCTTGCAATATAGGGCGCCATCCAAAGGCCTTGTGCCGGATCAAACAGTTAATCAAAAATTGGTGCAAGAAGATATTTCCGGTCAGTTTGTTGCTAATATGAATGTTGCCTATGATATATCAGATACTGTGAGTTGGTCTGTATCCGGCACAAGTTTGTTCGGTGATACACAGCAAAGCATTGACGCAGAAGTAGATGCGACGATCTGGAGCTCTTTGAAGTTTAAGTTTTAGGGGGTTATTATAATGGATAATAATGAAAATATTGATTTACAGAATGGGTATTCGCGGGCAATCAGGCGCTATTTTCTAACGTTTATTATTGCTGCACTTATTCTTGTGACGACCATTATCGGGATATTAGGATATAAAGCATTCTCCGTTTATATGAGCGCCTCCCATTTGCAGGAAAGTGGCCAAAACTGGCAGAATACATATATATTGGATAATGGTATATTATCCGAAATGAAGGCTGCCGTTCAGGTTAATACACGTGATGAAGATAGTGATCTTCCTCAATATAGCGCAGAATTCAGAAAGACGATTACAGAGAATAATGTTTTATTCGATCAATATTTGGACACCTTGGAAGGGGACGATGCTGATTATTCCAAGCGTTCACTGCTTAAGGCATATCGCCGGATAAAAGATTTGCGCCAAGACATATTGGCTAAGGAAAAAACATTCAATCTTTTTACGATTATTGAGCGTTATAATGATTTTGTTGTGACGTTTGATGAGTTTCGTTCACAAATTCTCTATGTCGATGATCCTGAACCCTTTGCGCTTAGTCAATTTTTAACTTTGGGAGAAGATAGCCACCGTTTTAGCGCGCTCTTATCAGAAGAGAGTACTATTCTTGGCTATATTATTTATAAGCAAGCAACGATAAACGATGACATTTCGGCGCGTCTCGCTGTTCTTCGTCAGGAAATGGAACAAATTAACCATCATTTCGGTGCGTTTGTGCAGTTAGCGACGGGAGCCGGAGATCGTCACTACAAAGAAGATTTTCAAAAAGAGCTGCTCACAGCTTATGAAGCGATGCAAACAGCGTTACGTGATATAGAGGATGCGCGCCGATCAATCTATAGTGCAGGTTTGCTGGGAACTGTGCCAAGTATTTCATCGCAAGACTGGACAGATAGAATTGAGGTTGTGTTACAAGCCACGAACACTCTATTCGACATCATTATCCAGCCTGCAAATGCGGTGCTGTCAGAAAAAGTACAAATAGAATTTCTGTGGCTTTTGGGGGCTATTATTCTGGGCGTTATTTCTATTGTGGCTTTGTTTCTAATGTATCGTATGCAAATGCGGTTGGTGTTGCAGCCTATTGAAAATGTTACGCAGGCCATGATGGATTTGGCGCGCGGTGATCTTGATGTTTCGCTTCCCGAAGATAGCGATGATGAAGTGGGGCAAATGATTAAAGCGCTGAAAGTCTTTCGGAAGACGGCTATTCTGCGTGATCAAGCAGAAATGGCAAATCAGGCCAAAAGTGAATTCCTTGCCAATATGAGCCATGAGCTTCGAACGCCGCTTAATAGTATTTTTGGAATGTCCCAACTTATTCGGCAACATGATTTAAATGATGAAGTGACGAATATGTTCCAAAGCATAAAGCATTCATCTCAGGCATTGCTTGATATTGTGAATGATCTTCTGGATTTATCAAAGATAGAATCCGGCGGGCTTTTTCTTGAAAATGTTGCTTTTAATTTTATTGAGGTGATGGAGCATGAGCTGAATGCCATGAAGCCAATGGCTGGTCAGAAGGGGGTTTCTCTCTTGTATGATGTTGATGTGAAATCCTTGTATGTTTTGGGTGATCCTCTGCGCTGTGCCAGTCTGGTCACGAATTTTCTGAGCAATGCCATACGCTTCACAGAAGCAGGAACCATAACCGTTAAAATAAGAACAAAGCCGACAGAGCAGGGGCGTGTGTCTATCCAGTGCGAGGTTACTGATACCGGTGTTGGTATTGCCGAGAGCAGCTTAGACACTATCTTTGATAAATTTACGCAGGCCGATAATTCGACAACGCGTAAATATGGTGGAACCGGCCTAGGGCTGGCTATTTGTAAAGAGCTTATGGCGTTAATGGACGGTGAAATTGGTGTACGTAGCGAAGTGGGCAAGGGATCAACCTTTTGGTTTTCTGTGTGTTTAGAGACGACAGATGAAGAGGCTATTGTGGAGCAAGATAGTGCGCCGATCATGCTGGAGCAAGGCGGTGATCTAATTCCTGTAAGTGATGTGAATATCCTCATGGCAGAAGATCAGGCTATGAACCAAATATTTATGAAAAAATTACTTACAAATATCGGTGTTGAGCATTACACGCTTGTTGAAAATGGTGCGGACGCCGTAAAAGAAGTCAAAAAAGGTGGGTATCATATTGTACTAATGGATTGCCATATGCCTGAAATGAACGGCTTTGATGCCACGCAAGCGATACGATCTTTGGATGAGAATAATCATGATCGCCATATTCCTATTATCGCGATGACCGCTGATGCGATGCCCGAGACTGAGAAGAAATGTCTGGATATTGGGATGAATGTTTACATTAGTAAGCCTTTTGATATTGATATCTTTAAACAGAGGCTCTCAACTTGGGTTCAATTCTGATATAAGGTTATTTTTACAAAGACCCATTATAGTTTTCTCTTGCTTTGTATGGTGATTTTGTATTATGTTCCGCGCACGATGTGGAAGGTTTTCTTGTTATAAGACCATATAAGAGCCGCACCACAGACTCCTACGAAGTCATGCGAGTAGCATGCTTCGTATTTAAAAAGCTATTTGAAGGAGAAATAAAATGGCAAAAAAAGTATCGGGTTATATTAACCTGACAATACCGGGTGGCTCTGCTAACCCATCCCCACCAGTTGGTCCTGCTTTGGGTCAGCATGGTGTGAATATCATGGAATTCTGTAAGGCATTTAATGCGAAAACAGAAGACAGTAAAGGTATTCCTATCCCTGTTAAAATTACGGTTTTTGAAGATCGTTCTTTTGAATTCATCACGAAAACTCCACCTGCAAGTTACTTCTTGAAGCAAGCAGCAGGGGTTAAAAGCGGCGCGAATAACCCTAGCCGTGAAGTTGTTGGTCAGGTTCGTAAATCTCAGGTTAAAGAGATTGCGGAAAAGAAAATGGAAGATTTGAATGCCAATGATATTGATGCGGCAATGAAAATTATTGAAGGCTCGGCCCGTTCTATGGGCATCGAAGTCGTGGAGGGTTAAAAACATGGCAAAATTGACAAAAAAAGCCAAAGCATTGGCCGGAAAAGTGGATCGTGAAAAGTTTTATGCTTTGAATGATGCGATCGCTTTACTGAAAGAAGCAAGTAAAGGCAGCAAATTTGACGAAACAGTTGAAATTGCGATGAACTTGGGCGTTGATCCTAAGCATGCGGACCAACAGGTTCGTGGCATGGTGTCTCTTCCAAATGGTACGGGCGCAACTGTGCGTGTTGCCGTGTTCGCAAAAGACGAAAAAGCAAAAGAAGCGAAAGCAGCTGGCGCGGATATCGTTGGTGCGGAAGACCTTGTTGAGAAAATTCAAAAAGGTGAAGTTGACTTTGATCGCTGTATCGCCACGCCTGATATGATGGCATTGGTTGGACGTGTTGCTAAAGTTTTGGGTCCTAAAGGTATGATGCCTAACCCTAAGCTTGGTAGTGTGACACCTGATGTTAAAAAGGCTGTTACAGACGCAAAAGCCGGAGCACTTGAGTTCCGCGCTGAAAAAGCAGGCGTTATACATGCCCGCGTTGGTAAGCTTTCTTTCGATGATAAGAAGTTGGCAGAAAACGTAATTGCGTTTGTTGATGCAATTAAACGTGCGAAGCCTGCCGGTTCAAAGGGAACTTATATTAATAAGGTTTCTTTGACGTCAACGATGGGTCCGGGTTTGAAAATTGATTTTGATACCGTTCAACCTGCTTAGTCAGCGGACATAAAAGAATATAGGAAGCAGCCTTGCATATAATGTGAGGCTGTTTTTTCTTGGTATGAGGGTTGTTTCTAAAATAGTTCTTGACGCTTACGCATAACCAATCTATAAAGCGCATGAAATTAAGAACCTGTCCAAGACTGTTAGGCGTATGTGTAAGCCCTACATAGATAGAGTAAAACGCAAAGCCTTGGTTTAAGGTGATGATGTTTTAGTTATATTGGATGGGTGGTTTTGCAGACATTAAAAGAGCAAAGCCATTTTTTATTGGGATTTTATTGGATTAACAAAATTTAGGAGTAAGACTCATGGCTATGAGCAGAGCAGAAAAAGAAGAAGAAATCAAAGCGTTGAATGAGCGTTTTTCGAATGACGAGCTTGTTGTTGTGACGCAATATTCAGGTTTGGGCGTTACTGAATTGACGGAACTTCGCTCTAATCTTCGTAAAGAAGGTGCCTCATTCAAGGTAACAAAAAATTCTTTGACCAAGATTGCGCTTAAAGGCACAAAGTTTGAGCAACTTGAAAGCATGTTTACTGGTCCAACCGGTGTTGCATCTTCTCAAGATCCAATTGCTGCGGCACGTGTTGCTTATAAATTTGCAAAAGATAATGACAAGTTGATTATTATCGGCGGCGCAATGGGCGATATGCTGTTGGATGCAGAGGGCGTTATAGAGATTGCGAAATTGCCTTCTCTTGATGAGATTCGTTCCAAGCTTGTTGGTTTGTTGCAAGCACCTGCGCAGAAAATTGCTAGCATTACAGCCGCGCCTGCGCGTGAGCTTGTTGGTGTTACCAAAGCGTATAGTGAGAAGTAAGATAAAAAGTTTTTAGGCGCGCCATCACATGGTGGTGCGACTGAATTAAATTTCGGCTAATTAGTTTATAAAAGGAGAAAAATATTATGGCTGCTGATTTAGGTAAAATTGTGGATCAACTTTCTGAATTGAGTGTTTTGGAGGCTGCTGAGCTTTCTAAACTTCTTGAAGAAAAATGGGGCGTGACTGCTGCCGTTGCTGCTGCACCTGTTGCTGCTGCTGGTGGTGGTGAAGCTGCTGCTGAGAAGACTGACTTTGATGTTATTCTTGAAGCTGCTGGTCCAACTAAGATCGCTGTGATTAAAGAAGTACGTTCAATCACGGGCCTTGGTTTGAAAGAAGCTAAAGATCTTGTTGAAGCTGGTGGTAAAGCCGTTAAAGAAGGCGCATCGAAAGCTGAAGCTGACGAAATCAAAGCGAAATTGGAAGCCGCTGGCGCGACCGTTTCACTTAAGTAATTCACGTATAATACTCTCAAGCATTTCCCATTTGTATTTAAGTGGGGGATGCTTTTTTCGGTCTATGCGACGTTTAAGGTTGACAAGTGCCTTGTCGTAGGCCATATAGCATAAAACTTTTCTGGGATGAACGTGACACTCATAGTAAAAACGTCAATCCGCAATGGCGGAAAACGCTAATTAATATACTGCTTCGGCCTTCGAATATAGAAGGGGGAAAGCGGTTCATTTTGCTTTGGAATAAGACAAAGGTAGGACAAATATGTGCGCAGCAAAAGCTAAAACATCTAAAAAAACTAACCCCGCTAATAGTATTGAAAGTTTCATAGGTCGTAAGCGCGTTCGTCGCGATTTCGGGCGTATTGAATCTGTTGCAGAAATGCCAAATTTGATTGAGCTTCAATATGAATCATTTGAGCGCTTCCAGCAGAAAGATATTCCTGCAGAAGAGCGTGAAATGACAGGCTTGGAAGAGGTTTTAGCATCAGTATTTCCTATCCGTGATTTTGGCGATAAAGCCGAAATTGATTTCGTTAAATATGAATTTGAAGATCCTAAATATGATGTTGAGGAATGTCGCCAGCGCGGCATGACATATGCGGCGCCACTTCGTGTGACGCTTCGTTTGTCTGTCTTTGATGTTGATGAAGAAACGGGTCTTCGCTCTATTCGTGATATTAAAGAGCAAGATGTCTACATGGTTGATATGGCCATGATGACGAAAAACGGAACGTTTGTTATTAACGGAACAGAGCGTGTTGTTGTTTCCCAGATGCATCGTAGCCCCGGCGTGTTCTTTGATCATGATAAGGGTAAAACACACGTATCCGGTAAATATTTATTCTCTGCGCGTGTTATTCCTTACCGTGGTTCATGGCTTGATTTTGAATTTGATGCAAAAGATCAAATGTATGTTCGTATCGACCGTCGCCGTAAATTACCTTTAACAACTTTCTTGCGTTGTTTGGATAGTGCGGAGACAGAAGCGTTGCGCGCCGAGGCCCTTGCAAATGATGAAGAAATCGATCCGTTGATGGTTCAAGGGATGTCTAATGAAGAGCTCTTGAGCACTTTCTATGATGCGATTACGTACAAGAAAGATAAGAACGGCTGGAAAACAGCCTTTGATGGCGAGCGTCTGCGCGGCCTGAAGCTTCCATACGATCTTGTTGATGCTAAAACTGGTGATGTTATCGCGGAAGAGGGTTCCAAGATTACGCCACGTAAGGCCAAAAAATTTGAAGAAGCTGGTTTGAAAGATATCCTGTTGCAAACGGAATATCTTATCGGTCAATACCTTGCGAGTGATATCTTTGATGCAAAAACTGGTCAGGTTCTTTTTGAAGCTGGTCATGAGCTTGAGGAAGCTGACTTTGATACACTTGCGGAAGCGGGCGTAAAAGAGCTACCGATTCTTGCGATTGATTACCTAAATGTTGGTCCATACCTACGTAATACTTTGATGGCTGATAAATGTGACACACGTGAAGAAGCGTTGATCGATATTTACCGCGTTATGCGCCCTGGTGAGCCGCCAACAGTTGACTCTGCGCAAGCGTTGTTCGACTCGTTGTTCTTCGATGCTGAGCGTTATGACTTATCGCCGGTTGGTCGTGTGAAGATGAATTCACGTCTGGAACTGGATGCTGATGATCAATTCCGTATTCTTTGTAAGAAGGATATCTTGGCGATTGTTAAGTACCTGCATGATCTGAAAGATGGTAAAGGCGAGGTTGATGATATTGATAACCTTGGTAACCGTCGTGTTCGTTCTGTTGGTGAATTGATGGAAAATCAGGTTCGTGTTGGCTTGCTTCGTATGGAGCGCGCAATTCGCGAGCGTATGTCTTCTGTTGAGATTGATACATACATGCCGCATGACTTGGTGAACTCCAAGCCTTTGCAAGCTGCTGTGCGTGAATTCTTTGGCTCATCTCAGTTGTCACAGTTTATGGATCAAACAAATCCATTGTCTGAAATTACACATAAACGTCGTTTATCTGCGCTTGGACCGGGTGGTCTAACGCGTGAACGTGCTGGTTTTGAAGTACGTGACGTTCACCCAACGCATTACGGTCGTATTTGTCCTGTGGAAACACCTGAGGGACCGAATATTGGTTTGATTAACTCTCTTGCGACTTTTGCAAAAGTGAACCAGTACGGCTTTATTGAAAGCCCGTATAGACGTGTTGTGAACGGTAAGGTAACAGCGGAAGTTGTGTACATGCCGGCTATGGAAGAGGCAAGATACACAATTGCGCAGGCAAACTCTGTCTTGACGAAAGAAGGTGGTTTTGAAGCTGACCTGATTTCTTGTCGTGAGGCAGGCGAAAACGTTATTACAACGCCCGATAATGTTGACTTTATGGACGTATCTCCAAAACAGATGATTTCTGTCGCGGCGTCTCTTATTCCGTTCCTTGAAAATGATGATGCGAACCGTGCACTTATGGGTTCGAACATGATGCGTCAGGCTGTGCCGTTGCTTAAATCATCTGCACCAATCGTTGGTACAGGTATGGAAGCAACAGTTGCTCGTGATGCAGGTGCTTCTGTTGTTGCGCGCCGCACTGGTGTGGTAACGAAAGTGGATGCGATGCGTATCGTTGTTCAAGCCACTGAAATCGTTAGCGCGGATGAGCCGGTTGTTGATATTTACAAACTCGCAAAATTCCAACGTTCGAACCAAGATACTTGTATCAATCAACGTCCACTTGTGCGTGTTGGTGATAAGGTTTCCGGTGGTGACATTATTGCTGATGGTCCGTCAACTGATATGGGTGAATTGGCCCTTGGTCGTAACATGACCGTCGCCTTCATGCCTTGGAATGGTTATAATTTTGAGGATTCAATCCTTATTAATGAACGCGTTGTTCGTGATGATGTGTATACATCCATTCACTTGGAGCAGTTCGATGTTATGGCACGTGACACACGTTTGGGCGCAGAAGAAATTACGCGCGATATTCCAAACGTTGGTGAAGAAGCACTGAAACATCTTGATGAAGCCGGTATCGTTCACATTGGCGCGGAAGTTCACCCAGGTGATATTCTTGTTGGTAAAGTGACACCAAAAGGCGAGAGCCCGATGACACCGGAAGAAAAATTGCTTCGTGCAATCTTTGGTGAAAAAGCGGCGGATGTTAAAGATACATCTCTACGTCTCCCACCGGGTGCATCAGGTACAATTGTTGAGGTTCGCGTCTTTAACCGTCGCGGTGTTGATAAAGATGCCCGTGCATTATCGATTGAACAAGATGAAATTGAGCGTCTTGCAAAAGACCGTAATGATGAGCGCCGTATTCTTGAAGATGGTTTCTATGGTCGTCTTGCTGAAATGCTTGATGGACAGAAAACGGCTTCTGCGCAGAAAGATGTTGGCATTAAGAAGGGCGATGTGATTACAAACACTGTTCTTGATGATGTTAAACGTGGCTACTGGCGTCAAATCGCGGTTGCTGATGAAACGCGTATGTCGGAAATCGAAGCAATGTCAGAAACATTTGACTCTGCTGTTGATGACCTTAAAGAGCGTTTCGAAAACAAAGTTGAAAAACTTCAGCGCGGTGATGAATTATTACCGGGCGTGATGAAGATGGTTAAAGTCTTCGTAGCGGTTAAGCGTAAGATGCAACCCGGCGATAAAATGGCTGGTCGCCATGGTAACAAAGGTGTTGTTTCGCGTATTATGCCACAAGAAGATATGCCGTACCTTGAAGATGGTCGTACTGTTGATATCGTGTTGAACCCACTTGGTGTTCCATCGCGTATGAACGTTGGTCAGATTCTAGAAACGCATCTTGGTTGGGCGTCTTTGAATATTGGTAGACAAATTGGTGAGATCATCGATGCGTTCCAAGATCAAAAAGCCATTACCTCTGATGAGCGTAAAACTCTGGATGATAAACTTGAAGGCGTTTACGGTGATCGTGAATTCGAAAACAAGGTTAAGGTTCTTGATGACCAAGAAGTCGTTGAAATGGCCAATAACCTTCGTGAAGGTGTGCCGATGGCAACGCCGGTCTTTGATGGTGCGAATGAGGATGATATTTCTGAGCTTCTTGAAAAAGCAGGTCTGAATACATCAGGTCAGATGCGTTTGATTGATGGTCGTACCGGTGAATACTTCCACCGTGATGTGACTGTTGGTGTGATGTATATGCTGAAACTTCATCACTTGGTTGATGATAAAATTCACGCACGTTCAATCGGGCCATATTCACTTGTGACGCAACAACCACTCGGCGGTAAAGCCCAGTTTGGTGGACAGCGTTTCGGAGAGATGGAAGTTTGGGCTCTACAAGCGTACGGCGCTGCATATACCTTGCAGGAAATGCTGACGGTTAAGTCTGATGATGTTGCTGGTCGTTCTAAAGTGTACGAGTCAATCGTGCGCGGTGAAGACAACTTTGAAATCGGTATTCCGGAAAGTTTCAACGTTCTAACCAAAGAACTGAGAGCCTTGTGTCTGAATATTGATTTGAAACAAAGCAGCAAGTCCTAATCGGATTGATTATTTGAAGAATATAGCCCCAAGAAACTAAAGGGAAAAAAGTAATGAATGAATTGATGAACCTATTTGGTCAACCAACAGGACCACAAAGCTTTGACAGCTTACGTATTTCTATCGCGTCACCACAACAGATCAGCTCTTGGTCTTTCGGTGAAGTGAAGAAGCCGGAAACAATTAACTATCGTACATTTAAGCCTGAAAAAGATGGTTTGTTCTGTGCACGTATTTTCGGCCCTGTAAAAGACTATGAATGTTTGTGCGGTAAATATAAGCGCATGAAATATAAAGGTATCATTTGTGAAAAATGTGGTGTTGAAGTGACATTGACCAAAGTGCGTCGTGAGCGCATGGGCCATATTGATCTTGCTTCTCCTGTTGCACATATCTGGTTCTTGAAATCATTGCCATCACGTATTGGCCTGATTATGAATATGACGCTGAAAGAGCTTGAGCGCGTTCTTTACTTTGAAAACTTCATCGTGATTGAGCCGGGCATGACACCTCTGAAGCCATTCCAGCTATTGTCTGAAGAAGAATATTACGATGCTCAAGACGAGTACGGTGAAGAAAACTTCCGCGCTGGTATTGGTGCAGAAGCCATGAAGGAAATGCTTTCCGACATGGATATGGAAGCTGAGCTTGTTCAAGTTGAAGAAGATCTTCGCGAGACAAATTCAGAAGCCAAGCGTAAGAAACTTGTGAAACGCCTTAAACTTCTTGAAGCGTTTATCAATTCCGGCACACGCCCTGAATGGATGATTTTGGATGTTGTTCCTGTTCTTCCGCCAGAGTTGCGCCCACTTGTGCCACTTGATGGTGGCCGTTTTGCGACATCAGATCTTAACGATCTATATCGTCGCGTGATTAACCGTAACAACCGTTTGAAACGCCTGATGGAGCTTCGTGCACCTGATATTATCGTGCGTAACGAAAAACGTATGTTGCAAGAATCTGTTGATGCATTGTTTGACAATGGCCGTCGTGGCCGTGTGATTACAGGCGCGAATAAGCGTCCGCTTAAATCTCTGTCAGACATGCTTAAAGGGAAGCAAGGTCGTTTCCGTCAAAACCTTCTTGGTAAGCGTGTTGATTATTCAGGCCGTTCGGTGATCGTTGTTGGGCCAGAGCTGAAGCTGCATCAATGTGGGTTGCCGAAGAAAATGGCGCTGGAGCTGTTTAAACCGTTTATCTATCATAAACTTGAAATCTATGGCATGGCCTCCACTGTTAAGGCCGCTAAGAAAATGGTTGAAAAGGAACGTCCGGAAGTTTGGGATATTCTTGAAGAAGTTATCCGCGAGCATCCAATTATGCTTAACCGTGCACCAACATTGCACAGACTTGGTATTCAGGCGTTTGAACCGATATTGATCGAAGGTAAAGCGATACAGCTTCACCCGTTGGTTTGTACGGCGTTTAATGCTGACTTTGACGGTGACCAAATGGCTGTTCACGTGCCACTATCTATTGAGGCGCAAATCGAAACACGTTGCTTGATGATGGCGACAAATAACATTCTGTCTCCTGCAAATGGTAAGCCGATTATCGTGCCGTCTCAGGATATTATTTTGGGTCTTTATTATTTATCCATCGCACAAGATGGTAAAAAAGGTGAAGGTATGATTTTCCGCGGTGTCGGTGAGATCATGCATGCGCTTGAAAATAATGTGGTTTCATTACATGCGAAAGTTAAGTGTCGTTACCATGGCGTTGATGCCAATGGTGATCGCGAAACAGTAATCGTTGAATCAACACCAGGACGGATGATATTTTCGGAATTATTGCCGCGTCATCCAAAGGTTCCGTTTGAGTTGTTGAATCAGATTCTTACGAAAAAAGAAATCTCTGACATGATCGATATTGTTTATCGTCACTGTGGTCAGAAAAAGACAGTTATTTTCTGTGACCGCATGATGAAACTTGGTTTCAAATATGCGTGTATTTCCGGTATTTCCTTTGGTAAGGATGATTTGATTATTCCTGAAGCGAAGAAAACACTTGTTGCGGAAGCGAAAAAGCAAGTCGGAGAATTCGAAAAGCAATATATGGATGGTCTGATTACCAAAGGCGAGAAATATAACAAGGTTATCGATGTATGGTCACGCTGTACGGATGATGTCGCAACCGCAATGATGGACGGAATTTCCGATACCACAGGTGAGATGAATGCCGTTTATATGATGGCACATTCCGGTGCGCGTGGTTCTGCTGCGCAGATACGCCAGCTTGCCGGTATGCGTGGTTTGATGGCTAAGCCGTCCGGTGAAATCATTGAAAACCCGATTATTTCTAACTTTAAAGAAGGCCTGTCGGTTCTTGAATACTTTAACTCCACCCATGGTGCGCGTAAAGGTTTGGCCGATACGGCGCTTAAAACAGCGAACTCCGGTTATCTGACACGTCGTTTGGTTGATGTTGCGCAAGATGCAATTATCACAGAATTTGATTGTGGTACGGAACGCGGTATCAGTATGCGTCCGGTTATGAATGGTACAGATGTTTCTGTTCCGGTATCCGAGCGTGTTCTTGGACGCGCCGCTGCGGTTGATATTATTGACCCGTCATCTGGTGATGTTCTTATAAAAGCCGGTCAGCTTATGGATGAGCCAATGTCGGAAAGCATTGATGCAGCAGACATTCAAGAAGTTCTTGTGCGCTCTGTTCTAACATGTGAAGCAGACAAACACGGCGTTTGTGGTAAATGTTATGGACGTGACCTTGCACGCGGTACCGAGGTTAACCTTGGCGAAGCGGTTGGTGTTATGGCGGCGCAGTCTATCGGTGAGCCGGGTACTCAGCTTACCATGCGTACATTCCACATTGGTGGTGCAGCGCAGAAGAGCGTAGAGCGTTCACACATCGAAGCAAACATTGACGGAAAAGTTGAAATTCGTAACAAGAATGTCGTTAAAAACTCTGAAGGTGTTGAAATCGTCATGAGTAGAGATTCAGAAATTGTTATTCTGGATAAAAACGGCGATGAAAAATCAACGCAGCGTGTGCCATATGGTTCTCGTTTGTTCGTGAAGGATAAAGGTAAGGTTAAAGCCGGCGAGAAAATGGCCGAGTGGGACCCCTACACATTGCCTGTTATCACCGAAAAAGATGGTGTTGCGCGCTTCTTCGATTTGGTTGAGGGTGTCTCTGTTACCGATAACGTTGATGAAGCAACTGGTATTTCTTCGAAGAAGGTTATCGATTGGCATTCACAGCCTAAAGGTGGCGATTTGAAACCACGTATTTCTTTGCTTGATAGCAAAGGCGAGGTTCTGACACTGAAAAACACAATGCCTGCAAATTACTATTTGTCTGCTGATGCTGTTTTGTCTGTTGAAGACGGACAAGAAGTAAAAGCCGGTGATATCATTGCACGTATTCCACGCGAAACGTCGAAAACACGCGATATTACAGGGGGTCTTCCTCGTGTTGCTGAATTGTTTGAAGCACGTATTCCGAAGGACTTTGCGGTTATCTCTGAAATTGACGGTTATGTTGAATTTGGTAAAGACTATAAATCCAAGCGTCGTATCGTTGTTCGTCCTACAGATGGTGAGGCAACAGAATATTTGATCCCTAAAGGCCGTCATTTGGCTGTTCATGAAGGTGACTTTGTACGTAAAGGTGATCCGCTTCTTGATGGTGCGCTCGTCCCACATGATATCTTGAATATTTTAGGTGTTGAGGCTTTGGCTGAATATCTAACGCAAGAAGTTCAAGATGTTTACCGTCTGCAAGGGGTGAAAATCAACGATAAGCATATTGAGGTGATTGTTCATCAAATGATGCAAAAAGTTGAAGTGACATCTGTTGGTGATTCAACGTACTTGATTGGCGAAACTGAAGATCGTGAAGAGTTTGACATTGTAAGACGCAAGCATATCGAAGATGGTAAAACACCACCAGAAGGTAAGCCGATCTTGCAAGGTATTACGAAAGCGTCATTGCAGACACGTTCATTTATCTCTGCGGCGTCATTCCAGGAAACAACACGCGTTCTTACGGACGCTGCTGTGAATGGTAAGGTTGACGGTCTGCATGGTCTGAAGGAAAACGTGATCGTTGGTCGTTTGATCCCTGCCGGTACCGGAGCGTTTGTTAATACGATTAAACGTCTGGCTGCTGATCGTGATAAGGTTGTGATTGCGAGTATGCCAAAACCTGAAGCATTGGAAGCGCCAAGTGAAGATGCGCTGCCGGAAGGCGTTGAAATTGAAACAAGCGGTGACGACGGAAAAGAAGCTGCAAACGGTTAATTTCGATAGTTATATATCTTATTTAAGGGGAGCTGTAAGGCTCCCTTTTTTATTGAAACAGGCCTATTTTTTACAAGTAAAGATTGTTTAAAACCTTAAATTTTGCCGAGTGTTTGATTTTATTTACTTTTTATTAAAACTTTTCTTGACGAAAGAGAATCTTTCCCCTATATTCCGCGCCATTGTGATGGGCGTCCCGAGAGTTCCCTAGGAGTAGTAAGGGCGTGCAACATCTGAAAATAAAGAGTTTTAATTTCACATTTTTAGCGTGGTTTAAAACTTATCAGATGCTCTGCGGAATTTTTCCTCTGTTAACACGCTTTAGTGTTTGACAAGAGTGGTAAATCCGCGCTAAATGCCTCCGTCTAAAGAAATGATAAAAGAATTTAAGAAGGTTTGATATGCCAACCATTCAACAATTGATTCGTAAGCCTCGTAAGAAGCCTGTGAAAGCTAAGAAAACTAAAGCGCTACAGGGTAATCCTCAGCGTCGTGGCGTTTGTACGCGCGTATATACAACGACACCAAAGAAACCTAACTCTGCTTTGCGTAAGGTTGCTAAGGTTCGTTTGACAACAGGTGCAGAGGTTATCTGTTATATCCCTGGTGAAGGCCATAACTTGCAAGAGCATGCTGTTGTTCTTGTGCGTGGCGGTCGTATTAAGGATTTGCCGGGTGTGCGATATACGATTGTCCGTGGGACGTTGGATACGCAAGGTGTTAAAGATCGTAAACAATCACGTTCGCGCTATGGTGCGAAACGTCCGAAGTAAGGAAAAAATATAATGTCACGTCGTCGTAAAGCTGAGAAACGCGTTATTCTGCCGGATCCACAATTTGGTGATCTTATTTTGTCTAAATTTATCAACAATGTTATGTTGGCTGGTAAAAAGTCTACTGCTGAGGGTATCGTTTACGGTGCGCTTGAGACTTTGGATGGTAAGAAGCCTGTTAACGAAAATAAGAAGTCAGATGACTCTTCTGAGAATGATGCTCCGGCTGTCGCATATAAAAGCGTTGGTTTGCATTTCTTCCATGACGCATTGAAAAACGTTAAGCCTCGTCTTGAGGTTCGTTCACGTCGTGTTGGTGGTGCAACCTACCAGATCCCTGTTGAAGTTCGCTCTGATCGCTCGCTTGCTCTTGCAATGCGTTGGATTATTGATGCAGCGCGTAAGCGTGGTGAGAATACAATGAAGGATCGTTTGGCTGCTGAGCTGTATGATGCAGCGAATGAACGTGGCAGTGCGGTTAAAAAACGCGATGATACACATAAAATGGCTGATGCGAACAAAGCGTTTGCACATTATCGCTGGTAGTAGGGAAAGAATAAGATTATGGCACGCGAACATAAAATCGAAAATTATCGTAACTTTGGTATCATGGCTCACATTGATGCGGGTAAAACCACAACAACTGAGCGTGTTTTGTACTATTCAGGTAAGTCACACAAAATTGGTGAAGTGCATGATGGTGCGGCGACTATGGACTGGATGGAACAAGAGCAAGAGCGTGGTATTACTATTACGTCTGCCGCGACAACAACATTTTGGGATGCGCCAAAGGGTTCTCAGTATGCGGGCGAGCGTTTTCGTTTAAACATCATTGATACACCGGGACATGTTGACTTCACAATCGAAGTTGAGCGTTCATTGCGTGTTCTTGATGGTGCGATTGCTGTTTTCGATGCGAATGCAGGCGTTGAGCCGCAAACTGAAACTGTTTGGCGTCAAGCTGATAAGTATTCTGTTCCACGTATGTGTTTCGTGAATAAAATGGATAAGATTGGTGCGGATTTCTACAATACGGTAGATGAAATTGGTACGCGTCTTGGTGCGATTGCTTGTGTTGTTCAATTGCCAATCGGCGCAGAGAATGAATTTGCAGGCGTTGTTGATTTGTTGAAAATGAAAGCAATTGTTTGGGATTCTGAAGATCTTGGCGCAACATATCATGAAGAAGATATCGCGGCTGATATGGTCGAAAAGGCTAAAGAGTACCGTGAAAAGTTGATTGATCTTGTGATTGAACAAGATGATGCCTTGATGGAGAGTTATCTTGACGGTAAGGATCCGACGGAGCAAGAATTGAAGGCGTGTATCCGTAAGGGTACTGTTGCTGGTGATTTTGTTCCTGTTATCTGCGGGTCTGCATTTAAAAATAAAGGTGTTCAGCCTATGTTGGATGCGGTTGTTGAGTATTTGCCATCACCACTTGATATCGGCGAAATAAAGGGCATGAAGATTGATTCTGATGAAGAAGAGATGCGTGCTCCTAGCGATGATGCGCCGTTCTCTGCTTTGGCATTTAAAATTATGAACGACCCATTTGTTGGTTCACTAACATTTGCGCGTATCTATTCAGGTACAATTGAATCCGGTTCTTACGTTAAGAACTCTGTGAAGGATAAGCGCGAGCGCGTTGGTCGTATGCTTCTTATGCATTCCAATAATCGTGAAGAGCTTGCAGAAGCACATGCTGGTGATATTGTTGCGTTCGTAGGTATGAAAGATACAACAACGGGTGATACACTTTGTGATATACAAAATCCGGTTGTTCTTGAACGCATGGAATTCCCTGAGCCGGTTATTGAAATTGCGATTGAGCCGAAAACAAAGGCTGACCAAGAAAAAATGTCAACTGCGCTACAGCGTTTGGCTGCGGAAGATCCGTCTTTCCGTGTTTCTGTTGATCATGAATCAGGTCAAACGATTATGCGCGGTATGGGTGAGCTTCACCTTGATATCCTTGTTGATCGTATGAAACGTGAGTTTAAAGTTGAGGCAAACATTGGTGCGCCGCAGGTTGCTTATCGTGAAACAATTACGAAAAGAGCAGAAATCAGCTACACACATAAGAAGCAAACAGGTGGCTCCGGTCAGTTCGCAAAAATCGAGCTTGTATTTGAACCATCCGAGCCAGGCGAAGGTTTCGTATTCGAATCCAAAGTTGTTGGTGGTAACGTTCCTAAGGAATATATCCCGGGTGTTGAAAAAGGGCTTAAGACTGCTAAGGAAACAGGTATTATTGCTGGTTTCCCTGTGTTGGACTTTAAAGTGACTTTGGTCGATGGTGGGTATCATGATGTTGACTCATCTGTTATGGCCTTTGAAATTGCGGCAAAAACGGCCTTTAAAGAAGGTATGGCTGCTGCCGGTGCTAAATTGCTGGAGCCTATGATGAAGGTCGAAGTTGTTACACCTGAAGATTATATGGGTGATATCATTGGTGATTTGAATTCACGTCGTGGACAGGTTAATGCTATGGATGATCGTGGTAATGCGAAAGTTATTACTGCAATGGTTCCATTGGCGAATATGTTTGGTTACATCAATACATTGCGTTCTATGTCACAAGGTCGTGCGAATTACTCAATGCAGTTTGATCATTATGAACAAGTTCCTGAGCAAATTGCACAGGAAGTTAAAGAAAGTTTAGGTGCGTAAGCGCTGTAAAATATACAAAGAAAAGGAGACAGTAGCATGTCAAAGGAAAAGTGTGAGCGGACGAAGCCGCATCGTAAGATCGGAACAAGTGGTCACGTTGACCATGGTAAGACGACGC
>JAWSVM010000013.1:0-2652 GCA_033851915.1 Alphaproteobacteria bacterium | reverse complement strand
ATCAGCCTGTTATCCCCGGAGTACCTTTTATCCGTTGAGCGATGGCCCTTCCATACAGAACCACCGGATCACTAAGACCTACTTTCGTACCTGCTCGACGTGTCAGTCTCGCAGTCAAGCGCGCTTTTGCCTTTATACTCAATGCATGATTTCCGACCATGCTGAGCGCACCTTCGTACTCCTCCGTTACTCTTTAGGAGGAGACCGCCCCAGTCAAACTACCCACCATACACTGTCCCTAATCCCGATAAGGGACCAAGGTTAGAACCTCAAACATACCAGGCTGGTATTTCAAGTTTGGCTCCACGCTATCTAGCGATAACGCTTCAAAGCCTCCCAGCTATCCTACACAAGTAGGTTCAAAGTTCAGTGTAAAGCTATAGTAAAGGTTCACGGGGTCTTTCCGTCTAGCCGCGGGTACACGGCATCTTAACCGCGATTTCAATTTCACTGAGTCTCGGGTGGAGACAGCGCCGCCATCGTTACGCCATTCGTGCAGGTCGGAACTTACCCGACAAGGAATTTCGCTACCTTAGGACCGTTATAGTTACGGCCGCCGTTTACCGGGGCTTCGATCAAGAGCTTCGTCCGAAGACTAACCCCATCAATTAACCTTCCGGCACCGGGCAGGCGTCACACCCTATACGTCCTCTTTCGAGTTTGCAGAGTGCTGTGTTTTAAGTAAACAGTCGCAGCGGCCTGGTATCTTCGACCAGCCTCAGCTTAGGGAGCAAGTCCCATCACCAAAGCCGGCGCACCTTCTCCCGAAGTTACGGTGCCATTTTGCCTAGTTCCTTCACCCGAGTTCTCTCAAGCGCCTTGGTATTCTCTACCTGATCACCTGTGTCGGTTTAGAGTACGATCGACTGTAACCTGAAGCTTAGAAGATTTTCTTGGAAGTATGGCATCAACGACTCCATCCCAATAAAGGAACTCGTCATCACCTCTCAGTCTTAAAGGGACCCGGATTTACCTAAGTCCCAAACCTAAGGGCTTAAACGTGGACAACCAACGCCACGCTCGTCTAGCCTTCTCCGTCTCTCCATCGCAGTTACAGTCGGTGCAGGAATATTAACCTGCTTCCCATCGATTACGCGTTTCCGCCTCACCTTAGGGGTCGACTAACCCTGTCCCGATTAGCGTTGGACAGGAAACCTTGATCTTCCGGCGTGGGAGTTTTTCACTCCCATTATCGTTACTCATGTCAGCATTCGCACTTCTGATACCTCCAGCAAGCCTTACAGCTCACCTTCGCAGGCTTACAGAACGCTCCCCTACCATGCATAAATGCATCCGCAGCTTCGGTTACCAGTTTTAGCCCCGATAAATCTTCCGCGCAGGCCGACTCGACTAGTGAGCTATTACGCTTTCTTTAAAGGATGGCTGCTTCTAAGCCAACCTCCTAGCTGTCTAAGCCTTCCCACATCGTTTCCCACTTAACTGGTATTTGGGACCTTAGCTGGCGGTCTGGGTTGTTTCCCTCTTGACAACGGACGTTAGCACCCGCTGTCTGTCTGCCGTAATTGTACTCCTCGGTATTCGGAGTTTGCATGGGGTTGGTAAGTCGGGATGACCCCCTAGCCCAAACAGTGCTCTACCCCCGAGGGTAAGATACGACGCACTACCTAAATAGTTTTCGGGGAGAACCAGCTATCTCCGAGCTTGATTAGCCTTTCACTCCGATCCACAGGTCATCCGCTAATTTTTCAACATTAGTCGGTTCGGTCCTCCAGTTGATGTTACTCAACCTTCAACCTGCCCATGGATAGATCGCTCGGTTTCGGGTCTATTGCTAGCGACTCGACGCCCTATTAAGACTCGATTTCTCTACGGCTCCGCTATACGCTTAACCTTGCCACTAACAATAAGTCGCTGACCCATTATACAAAAGGTACGCAGTCACTCCGAAGAGCTCCTACTGCTTGTATGCACACGGTTTCAGGATCTATTTCACTCCCCTCACAGGGGTTCTTTTCGCCTTTCCCTCACGGTACTGGTTCACTATCGGTCAGTTGAGAGTATTTAGCCTTAGAGGATGGTCCCCCTATCTTCAGTCAAGATATCACGTGTCCCGACCTACTTAATATGGAGCTATTAAATCTTCGTGTACGGGGCTATCACCCTGTATCGCGTGCCTTTCCAGAACACTTCCACTAATTTAATAACTCTCGGCTGGTCCCCTTTCGCTCGCCGCTACTAAGGGAATCTCGGTTGATTTCTTTTCCTCCGGGTACTTAGATGTTTCAGTTCCCCGGGTTCGCCTCTACACCCTATGTATTCAGGTGCAGATACTTTTGCATAGCAAAAGTGGGTTTCCCCATTCAGAAATTTTGGGATCAATGCTTGTGTGCCAACTCCCCCAAACTTATCGCAGGCTCCTACGTCTTTCATCGCCTTCAACTGCCAAGGCATCCACCGTGTGCACTTAATCACTTGACCATATAACACAAGCGACTGACGTCACCGCATTACACGATAAATAATTAAATATACCACTTTGATTTAAATGATCACTTACCCTTTATAGTAAGCAATCAACGCTGATTATCCTTTACGAATATATCGCTTTCATGAGCATCGATACAACTTGAATAAAACTCAATTTGCATACAATGCATATGCCTAAATTATTCTTTCTTCTTGTTAAAGAGC
>JAWSVM010000003.1:0-609558 GCA_033851915.1 Alphaproteobacteria bacterium | reverse complement strand
AAGGCAACAGCGCGAGGAGTATCATTTGCGACGTGAAACTGCACTGAATTTTACCTTTCTGCCTCTATCTTAACAAACGCAATTTAAAGAGAAGTATTGATTGAGGCATACAAACAGATTCTATTCATAAATTAAACGTGTGATAAAGTATAGATTATGGGAAATATTGTACTAAATAGACTTTGAGACAAAACAACTTTTTACTTACCGCGCCACAAATCATTGCACTGACCACGCGCCTGTGATTTCATAGAGCTATGTTGATTAAAACTAATTTTACCTGTGAAAGCATCGACGAGCCCCGACCATCTATCAGCATAGCAAGTACAATATTCTTGGGGCGTTATTCTTGTAACATCAGATTTAGAGGCAAAATTACGGGTCATACAGACCGAATGCTCATACTTATATCCAGCCTCACTAACAGACAAACACTGGCTCACTATTGCTGTCTCAATGACATCAGCATGAGCATTAGATTGATAACCAACATCAATCATTTTACTTAAAAAAGCCTCTGCATAACAGGAACAATCATAAACATGATGGAATTCTGGACGCGTGCTACATTTCTCATACGCCTCATTGGCTACCGCAATTTGCTTAGATGATGCGCCAGAAACTTTCGTAGCGAACACTGCCTTCACTTCAGCAACAGCCTTATTGGCATAAGCCGGCGCAAAGGACACAGCACAAAATAAAACTAAAATTAACAAAAAACGCATACAGAAACCTTCCATTCATCGCATTTAAATTATTGAGACATCGTATCTTAAAACTAAAAATTCCACAATACAGGTTATGGAAAATTGTGGCTTGTCTATTTGCAGCATAGCTAATGGATAAGTTTAGGCACAAGCGGCACAAGCGTCATTCTAAGATTATGCTTTGGCATGACACCTGAGGAATCAACACGTAAGATCATGTTCTTATCAAGCAATTGAAAGCCTCTGACAAGTGACTGGCTCTCCTCACTGCGCATATCCAACAAAGGCACAGCAACAATAACGTTCTCAGATGCTTCTAACCCAAAATGCTGCGCCCATTGCTCAGCATCATCACGAGAACCAGGAGCACCATCCGCGCCATACACAATAATCTTAAGCTCCAATATATTATCATTCGGCAGTGCAAATGCACCGTTGGTGATCTTCTTGATAACATCCGAGAATGGCTTTGCTTCCTCATTAAGCTCCTGAGACTTCGCACCAAAATATACGCCCGCAGTGGCCGAACCGGACTGAGCTTGTGATATCGGCGAAGAAATATCAATATATTCAAGAATAATAACGCGGTCAGCCAAACTGGAAAAAAGAAACTTCTCACCTTTTTGGTCAAATAATTCAAAATCCGGATAAACGGCATTCATTTTCGGTGGCCATACTTCAGGAAGGTTTTCGTTGCCTTTGGTTGCCGTTGCCAAAATAATGCGCATTTTTTTTTGCTCTTCTAAAATTTTGGCAATTTCAACATCGGGCTTTTTATTAGCCTCTATCGAAACAAATGCGAGAAACATCAAGACCATTAAGCAACCAAACAGCCCCCTTATCAAAACAGATAAAGTCTTATCTACCCCTGCTCTTGTTACTTCCATTATAATGTCACTCTCTTTGGAATAATGATAATACTACTCACTTTCAACATAAGCATAAATAGCGTATATTCTCAATATGATTGAGCAATTTATACATGCAGGCATTATTGATCCTGAACATATCACCACGTTAGAACAATATGTTAAAGAAGATGATAATAAACGAATAATATTTTTGGATACAACATTTGTTCTACCGACATCTGCGGAAAACATAGCTGATAATTTTAATGAAAAACGCATTCAGAGTGCTGTCTTTTTCGATATCAAGCATATTGCGGATAAAGACAGCCCCCTTCCCCATATGCTGCCTAGTAAAGAACAATTTGAGAATGCTCTTTCCGCTCTGGGCATAAAAAATGATGATATTATAATACTTTATGGGCAACACGGCATGATTATGGGGCCTGCGCGCGTTTGGTGGATGCTTAAAGGATTCGGGCACCAAAATGTAATGGTTTTAAATGGTGGTCTGCCAGCTTGGGGAAAAGCAGGTTACGAAACTGAAACGGGAGAGCCGCAACATTTTAACAAAACAGCATATTCAGCCTCTGAATTTCAAAGCACTATGATGATGGATATGAAAGCATTAATCGAGATCTCTGCACAAGGCACGCACCCTATTATTGATGCACGTCCATTTATGCGCTTTGACGGTTCCACACCTGAACCGAGGGAAGGTATGCGCAGTGGACACATCCCCAACAGCATGAGCCTCCCCTGCTCCTCTCTCGTGACCGAGGAAGGACAATTCAAAAATACGGCAACACTGGGTGCTCTATTTGAAGATATTGGAATCAGCATCGGCAAAAACGAACCAGAGACAATCATCACAACATGCGGCAGCGGCATTACCGCGTGTGCTCTATCGCTTGCCCTCCATAACGTCGGTTACAAAGGCAATGTGGCGGTTTATGATGGATCATGGAGCGAATGGGGCTTAGAAAGCGCCCCAACGACCGTTGTCACTTAATACTTATAGAAAATATCCTCTGAAACATGAACACATCTCAACACGAAAATTATGCTGGTGTGATGGTTTTTGGGTGGTAACGGTGGGTAAATCGTAGGCATAGAAAAGCCCTCCAAGAGAGGGCTTAAATAAAAATTTAAATCATTTTAAAATTCACATCATCCTCCGCTGATTTAAAATTACCTATCAATAGGCACAGCAGAAGAAAACGATATATTCTTAATAAAACTCATGCGCCTGCAATTCAGGATCCGGCGCTTTAATCTGTATTGGCGCATCCACACCCATAAAACGAACATCAATGGGAACAGCACCCGTAGCATCCTTCGTAACTTCAAGATCTGAATCACGTGGAATTTGCTGTACTTCACCATTACGAGAAACAATCTGCACAGGATTTTCCTCTGCACGATTATAACTAATTTTCTCGAAAATTTCCAAAGCCGCTTGCTGCGGGTCTTTTAAACCTGAATGAATACGGTATTTCTCCTCACCGGCATCATTATTACCAATATAATCACTCAACGAAAAGTTCCCATCTTCGCGATTCACACCAGTAACATGCGCCGTGGAAATAACATATCCCCGTCCCATAATCTCTTTTTCTACACTAAGGCCGTTATCATCCAACCATTCATCAAGCTGACCCAGAGACATTTCAATCTCGTGCGTTTTAGCCTTCATAGCAGTCTTTTCACCGCCGGAAGCCCCAAATTTACCTGTTAAACTTGCAATTCTATCTAAGAAAGCACCCATAAAAATCTACCCTTTTTATTTTTATATAAAATATTTTCCTCATAGTGCGCTGTTTTAATAAAAAAAACAAGAAAAAAACCTAAACAGAGTATTGTGAAAGCAGTATAAAGCCTGCGCGCTTTATTTTTGTCAGTTGGTGGGTAATCGCATGATTAGGTTTTTCTAAAAGCACACTTACTGAAATTAAGATCTCAAATAGGGAGAGTGACAAGACTTGAACTCACAGTATCCATCTAATTGAGGGTATTAGCAGGCATAAAAAAAGCCGCATTTCTGCGGATTTCCTTAATCTCCAATGGCGCGAGTGACGAGACTTGAACTCGCGGCCTCCGCCGTGACAGGGCGGCGCTCTAACCAACTGAGCTACACCCGCGCATTTGAGATGAAGAGTTTATATTAGGATGTGTATCTTTCGTCAAGCATCATATCGCTAAAAACGTAAAATAATGCATCTTATTTAACACTTCATCGCCCTTTAGCCATTCAGAGCACTTTCTGCTGACACACTTTCCATGCCCAAAGCCTCTGCAACAGGCTGATTTGTAATTTTACCATCACAGACATTAAGGCCATTTAGGAAATTCGGATCATTCTTCAATGTCTCTTTCCACCCATTATCCGCAAGACGTAAAGCATATGGCAACACAGAGTGATTTAACGCCAAGGCAGAGGTCAGAGGCACTGCGCCCGGCATATTCGCTACACAATAATGCAAAACATCATCCACAACGTAGGTTGGCTCTGCATGTGTGGTGGCTTTACTGGTTTCGAAGCAACCACCTTGGTCAATCGCAATATCGACCATCACCGCACCTTTTTTCATCGTAGAAAGCATATCTCTGGTAATCAACTTAGGCGCAGAGGCGCCGGGTATAAGAACCGCACCAATTATGAGGTCAGCTTCGACGATCGCGCGCTCTAACGTATCAAGGTTAGAGTAAACAACATTTGCACGACCATGGAAATATTCATCCAAAAAGCGCATACGCGGGTTTGACCGCTCCAGAATAGTTACGTTAGCACCAAGCCCCGTTGCCATTTGCGCTGCATGAAACCCAGAGACACCGCCGCCAAGAATCAGTACATCTGCCGGTTTTACACCGGGGACACCGCCAATAAGCCGCCCTAAGCCGCCCATATGTTTCTGAAGATAGAAGCTACCTACCTGTATGGACAGACGCCCTGCGATCTCGCTCATCGGCTCTAACAATGGCAAGCCATATCCGTTTGGCCCTGTCACGGTCTCATAGGCAATCGCGACACAGCCAGACTCAACCAGAGCCTCGGCCTGCGGCTTATCTGCCGCCAAGTGAAGGTACGTGAACAAGATTTGCCCCTTACGCAGCATCTTACATTCCTGCGCTTGTGGCTCTTTAACCTTGATAATCATATCGGCTTTATCAAAAATTTCTTGCGCTGTTGCGATTATTGTCGCGCCTGCCTCTTCGTAATCCGCATCACTGAAGTTGATTCCTTCACCTGCGCTGGTTTCAATCAGAACATCATGCCCGCGAGACACTAATTCCTTAACCGATGAAGGCACAAGCCCAACACGATATTCTAACGTTTTTATTTCCTTGGGAACACCAATGCGCATAATAAAAGACTCCTCTGTTATATATTTGTGGGCAGTCTACGATAAGAAGAATGGACGATCCAGTGTAAATTATGCTGCATTGCCAAAACGGCTCTTCACGTAATTATCAACCAAATCATGGAAGTCTTGCGCAATATTATCACCGCGCAGTGTGTGGGTCTTTTTGCCATCTGTGAATACGGGCGCAACAGGTGATTCTCCTGTGCCAGGCAAGCTGATACCGATATCCGCATGCTTGCTTTCCCCCGGTCCATTGACGATACAGCCCATAACCGCGACTTTCATGGTTTCAACGCCCGGATAGTCCTTTGCCCAGATCGGCATGTTAATATCAAGGTGACGTTGAATATCTTGGGCAAGCTCTTGGAAATATGTGCTGGTTGTGCGTCCGCAGCCGGGGCATGCGCTGACCTCGGGCATGAATGAGCGGATATTTAAGGATTGCAGAATTTCCTGACAAACGCGTACTTCCAACGTACGGTCACCGTTCGGCTCAGGCGTTAGAGAAGCGCGGATTGTGTCCCCTATTCCCTGTTGCAACAAGATCCCCTCACCCAACGCAGTAGCGATAATGCCCTTGGATGCCATCCCAGCCTCGGTCAAGCCAAGGTGCAGTGCATAATTCGAGCGATCAGCCAACGCGCCATAAACGGCAATTAAATCCTGTACGCGGCTTACCTTTGCGGAGAGGATAATTTTATCTTTAGACAGCCCAATTTCCTGCGCTTTTTCTGCGCTCATCAAAGCAGACTCAACAAGAGTCTCGCGCATAATTTCATCGGAGGAACGCGGCGTATCGAACTTGGCATTCTCATCCATCAGCTTGGTGGCCAAAGCCTGATCCAGACTGCCCCAGTTTACACCTATACGCACCGCTTTATCGTATTTTATGGCGGTTTCAATCATTTGCTCATATTGCGAGTCGCGCTTTTTACCAAAACCAACATTCCCCGGATTAATACGGTACTTATCCAACGCCTGCGCCATTGAGGGATGGTCATTAAGCAGTGTATGCCCATTATAATGAAAACACCCAACCAACGGCACTTCCAGATTTTCTTTATCCAAACGATCACGCAACTTTGCAACACCTATTGCGGCTTCATCATTATTCACCGTTACGCGGATAATTTCTGAACCTGCAAGGTACAGCTGCTTCACTTGCTCAAACGTTTTATCAAGGTCTGCCGTATCTGTGTTTGTCATGGATTGCACAACAACGGGCGCACCACCGCCAACGGTGATATGCCTGACTTTTACGGCGTGGGTTTTGTGACGTTTTATTTCTGAAATCGCGACCATAGAGGTTTTGTATTATAAAACGCAGGGCGTGGCAATTAAAAGAATGCCTGCAGCCCTGTTTGCGCGCGCCCTAATATAAGAGCATGAACATCATGCGTCCCTTCATAAGTGTTCACAGATTCTAGATTACACATATGGCGCATCACATGAAACTCGTCCGATATGCCATTACCACCGTGCATATCACGCGCCATACGCGCAATATCGAGGGCTTTGCCACAGTTATTGCGCTTAATCAGAGATATCATTTCAGGCGCGAAATTATCATCATCCATCAAACGCCCAACTTGCAGAGCTGCGTGCAACCCCAGAGTAATTTCGGTTTGCATATCAGCCAGCTTTTTCTGTACCAATTGCGTCTGAGCAAGCGGTCTATTGAATTGCTTACGATCCAGCGTATATTGCCGCGCCGCGTGCCAGCAGAATTCCGCCGCACCCATAACGCCCCATGCAATGCCGTAACGCGCACGGTTCAAGCATTCAAACGGCCCGCGCAGCCCTTCGGCTTTGGATAGGAGGTGATCTTCCGAGACAACAACGCCGTCCATCACGATTTCGCCCGTGATTGAGGCCCGTAATGAAAGCTTACCGCCAATTTTAGGTGCAGACAGCCCTTTCATGCCTTTCTCAAGGATGAAGCCTTTAATCTTATTGTCATGCGCCACAGATTTAGCCCACACAACAAACACATCGGCAATGGGCGAATTACTAATCCAGATTTTAGAACCGGTCAGCTTATAGCCGCCATCAACTTTTTCGGCGCGGGTTAGCATCGCCCCAGGATCAGAGCCGGCATCAGGCTCAGTCAGACCGAAGCACCCGACATGTTCACCGCTGGCCAGTTTCGGCAAATATTTCATACGCTGTTCTTCCGAACCCCATGCATAAATCGGATACATCACCAGTGAAGATTGCACCGACATGGCCGAACGATAGCCGGAATCCACGCGTTCAATCTCACGTGCGATCAGGCCGTAAGATACGTAATTCACAGCTGCCCCGCCATACTTCTCCGGCAAGGTAGAACCTAGCAAACCAAGTTCACCCATTTCCTTTAGAATATCGGGGTCAAAGTGATCGTCTCTGTAGGCATCCAGCACGCGGGGGGCGAGCTTATCTTGCGCGTAAGCGTGCGCCGCATCACGTATGGCGCGTTCATCATCGCTTAAACATGTCTCTAATAACAGCGGATCTTCCCATTGAAAAACAGAGCTACTCATAACGTATATTCCTTATTTTATATCTGGTGGGAACTATACATCACTCCCCCCCGATGATAAAGTGCAGCCTATGAAAGACCGCGCTAAAATTGTTCATGAAAATTTTCTTCGCCGTATTCAGGACGAGGATTTACCAAATACGGATTTCATATCTCCTGATGCCGTGGGTCTTACAAACGCACAGTTTGTCGAGATATTCGAAAGCCAAATCCTAAGTCGCCGCCTTGATATGGAATCGCGCAATCTGCAAGCCATTGGCGAGGGGTTCTACACCATCGGCAGTTCAGGGCATGAGGGAAATGCCGCCGTATCTGCCGCCCTGCGTCTTGATGATATGGCATTCTTACATTACCGCGATGCCGCGTTCTTTATTCAACGTTCCAAAAAGTTGGCGGGGCAAACGCCTCTGTGGGATATGTTGCTCAGCTTTACCGCGTCCAGTGAAGACCCTATCTCTGCGGGACGGCATAAGGTGTTAGGCAGCAAAGTTCTGCATATTCCCCCGCAGACCAGCACCATCGCATCACACTTGCCCAAAGCGGTTGGCGCAGCGCACAGTATCAGGTTGAACACCTTGATTGATAAGCACAACGAAATTCCCGACGACGCCCTTATATTTTGCAGCTTCGGCGATGCATCGGTTAATCACTCCACCGCGCAAGGGGCGTTTAATGCTGCAGGTTGGGCGTCTTATAAAGGCTCTGCCCTACCGCTGCTTTTCCTGTGCGAAGATAATGATATCGGCATATCAACGCCAACACCCAAAAATTGGGTGTATAATAATTTCAAGAACCGCCCAGGGTTAAAGTATTTCTATTGTAATGGCTTGAACGCGCTGGAAACCTATCAGGTGACACAAGAGGCCGCAGTCTATGCACGCAGCCAAAAATCGCCCGTCTTCCTCCATAAAAAATGTGTGCGCCTATATGGTCACGCAGGGCCAGATGTGCAAACCGCTTATATGAGCAAAGAGCAAGTTGAACACGCTGAGGCGCAAGACCCACTCCTGCATACCGCTAGCTTAATGATCCAGAATAATATTCTGACCTCAGCGCAAATTCTGGATATTTATAGTGAAATTGGCGTGCGCGTTGAAAGTGCAGCGCGCCACATCATCAAACGCCCTAAACTCACCACTTCCTTGGGGGTGCAAGAGAGCATTATCCCTGATGTGGTTAAAGATATTGCGCCTGTGGCTTTGCCAACCACCAAAGCCCGAGAGAAAAGTTTTGGCCGCGAGATTCAAACGATGGAACAGCCACAACATATGGCGCGCCTTATCAACTGGGCGTTACATGACCTTATGCTGTCACATGATAATATTGTCATGGCAGGTGAGGATATTGGGCCAAAGGGTGGCGTCTACAATGTCACCTCTAAGCTACATGATAGATTTGGCGGGCATCGCGTTATCAACACATTACTGGATGAGCAAACCATCCTCGGCCTTGCGATTGGTATGGCGCATAATGGCGTTCTTCCTATTCCCGAGATACAGTTCCTCGCCTATCTGCATAATGCGGAGGATCAGTTAAGAGGCGAAGCCGCAACGCTCAGCTTCTTCTCGAACAAACAATATACCAACCCAATGGTCATCCGTGTGGCTGGTTTGGCCTATCAAAAGGGCTTTGGTGGGCATTTCCACAATGATAATTCCTTTGCCATTTTGCGCGATATCCCCGGCATTATCATCGCCTGCCCATCCAATGGCGCGGACGCAGTAGAGATGATGCGCGAAGCCGTTAGGTTGGCGCGCGAAGAACAACGCATTGTCATCTTTCTGGAACCTATCGCCCTTTATATGGCACGTGACTTACACAGCGAAAAAGACGGGCTTTGGACATTCCCCTATCAAGAGCCCAAAAAGGCAAAACCGATAGCCTGCGGTGATGTTCATGTTCACGGTAAAGGGACGGAGCTTTGTATTCTTACCTACGGCAATGGCTATTATTTATCTCGCCAAGCAGCACATATATTGGAAACAGAGCATAAAATTAAGCTACGCATAATTGATTTGCGCTGGCTTGCTCCACTGAATGAAACTGCCATCTTGAAAGCTCTTAAACCTTGCAAACACATATTGATTGTTGATGAGTGTCGGCGCAGTGGTTCAATCAGCGAGGCCTTGATGAGCATGGTGATGGAAAATATGTCGCCAATGCCCAAGACTGAACGCTTAACTGCGGATGATTGTTTCATCCCCTTGGGCAAGGCCTATGCCGTGACGTTGCCCAGTAAAGACTCAATTATCCAAAGCGCACTCGAACTGTTAGGTGAGGAATAAGCATGCCCGTATCAAAGAAAAGAGCCTTGGTCATCGCGCCCGGTAGAGGAACTTATAACAAGGCAGAGCTAGGTTATTTACAAAAACATCACGCGGATAAAGCTGATTTCATCTCTATGATTGACACGTACCGAACATCGAAGGATCAAATCACAATATCCGACCTTGATGGCAAACCGAACTATAGCTTGAAGGAACATACGCGCGGCGATAATGCTTCGCCCCTCATTTATGCTTGTGCTTATGGCGATTACCTCTCTATCGACAAAGATAAATTCGACATTGTCGCTATTACGGGAAATTCAATGGGCTGGTATATTGCTCTTGGCTGTGGCAAAGCCTTGTCCGAGACCAGCACAACCGATGTTATTAACACGATGGGTACAATGATGCAGGACTCCCTTATCGGCGGGCAGCTTATCTATCCGATTGTTGATGATAACTGGAATATTATTGACGGCAAAGAAGCGGAACTGGAAAATATTGTTGGTGATATTAATGCGGTGAAGGGATGTGAGCTTCATACTTCCATCATGTTAGGCGGGTTTGTCGTTTATGGCGGCAATGACGTGGCGATTAAAGAACTGCATAAACGTTTACCCACGGTGCAAGAGCGCTTCCCGCTTATATTGCCTAATCATGCGGCGTTTCATACATCTTTGCAAAAACCTATATCAAACAATGCCTTAGATATTTTCTCTGCCGATATATTTGCCGCACCGTCTGTTCCCCTGATTGATGGACGTGGGCATATATGGCAACCACATGCTACAGACCGAGGTGACATACAGAGCTACACCTTTAATCATCAGGTTTGCCAATATTATGATTTCACACGCGCTATTCAGGTTGGTATGAAAGAGTTTGCCCCTGATTGTATTATCGTCCTTGGCCCAGGCACAACACTAGGTGGGGCCATCGCGCAGAGCCTTATCCAAATCGGGTGGGATGACCTGCATTGCAAAACCGACTTTATCGAAAGACAAAAAGGGAAAAACCCTATTCTCTATGCGATGGGTATGGATGAGCAACGCACTCATGTTGTTTGAGTAGGATCAGCAGCGCAGATATGCTATGTCTTTTTAATGAGCAATCAAAAAAAACATGATATTCACGACCTTATCAAGGTTATGGAAGACCTAAGAATGCCTGACACTGGCTGCCCTTGGGACATAGAGCAAGATTTTAAAACCATTATACCCTACACGCTGGAAGAAGCGTATGAGGTTGCAGATGCGGTGGATCGTGGCTCCATGCCTGATCTACAAGAAGAGCTGGGTGATTTACTGTTTCAATCCATCTATCACGCGCAAATGGCATCAGAAGCCGGACATTTTGATATTCACGATGTTATCCATGATGTAACGGCAAAGATGATATCACGCCATCCACATGTTTTTGGTGATCTAGAGGCAAGCTCTGCTGCGGATGTTGATAAAATTTGGGAGATACAAAAGCAAGCTGAAAAAACGCAAGATGATGACGAGACTAGAAGTGCTTTAGACGGTGTAACGGCGGCACTGCCTGCCCTTCTAAAAGCACAAAAACTACAGAAGAAAGCAGCTAAGGTTGGGTTTGAATGGCCGGATGTGTCGCATGTTCTGGATAAGCTGGAAGAAGAAATACAAGAAATGCGCGCCGCTATTGCCAATAAAGACGTGGAAAACCAGCAGGAAGAATTGGGAGATTTACTGTTCCTGCTCGCCAATTATGGGCGGATGCTAGGTATCAACAGTGAGGAAGCCTTGCGACAATGCAACAATAAATTCGAAAGTCGCTTTAGAGGACTTGAGCAAGATATAAAGGATAATGGCTCTTGCGTTGCCGATGCATCATTGCAGGAGATGGAAGAGGCATGGAATAAACAGAAGGATTTGGAAAAAGGCCGATAAGATGGAAAATTCATACTATTTAGAGACTTTGTAGCCGAATTCTTTTTGAAATTTTTCCTGATCAGCCGCGCTTAAACGTAAAGAAAGCACAACATACTCTTCCCCGTCTTCGCGTTCCAACACATCACCATGCGCATAAAGCCACGCCATGGCTTTGCCATCTGTAATATCAACCTTGAATATAATATCCTGACGATTTTTGGCCGTTTTTTCAACAACTTGCTCTAACAGATCATCAATTCCCTGCCCGCTATAAGCAGAAATTAATGCCATGGGAATTGTCGAGACTTTATGCTGTCTGGAGAATTCAGCATAAGCATCTTCATCCAGTAAATCGGCTTTATTATAAACCTCAATAATGCGATCATCAGATTCATATTCCACACCCAAATCATTCAGAATTTTTATGACATCATTTTTCTGCGCCATGTAATCTTTACGTGATATATCAATGACATGCACAATAACATCGGCATGGGTTATTTGTTCCAACGTTGCGCGGAAGGCTGCTACCAAATGAGTTGGAAGATCGGCGATAAACCCAACGGTGTCGGCCAGAATAGCATCCTGATTTTGTGGTAATGTCACGCGGCGCATTGTTGGGTCAAGCGTGGCAAAGGGCAAATCCTCAGCAAAGACATCGGCGTTGGTAATCTTGTTAAATAAAGTGGATTTTCCTGCATTGGTATAACCAACAAGAGACACAATCGGGAAAGGCACACGCTCACGGCTTTTACGCCCTAAATCACGAGTTTTGCGCACATTTTCCAGCTCTTTTTTAAGACGGATAATTTTATCAGCAATCATGCGGCGATCAAGTTCAATCTGCCGCTCGCCCGGTCCGCCCATAAAGCCAGAACCGCCGCGTTGACGCTCCAGGTGAGTCCAAGACCTGACAAGACGAGATTTTTGATAGGCCAGTGCCGCAAGATCCACTTGCAAACGCCCCTCTTTTGTTTGCGCGCGCGCACCAAAAATTTCAAGAATCAAACCCGTTCGGTCAATAATTTTCGCATCCCACTCTTTTTCAAGATTGCGTTGTTGAATTGGACTTAAAGCACAATTAATAATCACAATGGCAGGATCAAGTTCGGCAATTTCCGCTTTAATATCCGCGCGTGTTCCTTTACCAAAGAAACTACCGGCATTAATTTTGGAATAATTCACGACCCGCGTTTGAATAACATCAAGGTCAATCGCCCTCGCCAGCCCTTCAGCTTCCACGAGAACATCTTCAATATCACGCTGTGCGAAGACGCGTTTATCAATAGGTTGTAGAATATACGCGGTATCAGGATCTTGCGCCTGAGTACCAATATGCATTTTATCTTTTTTTGCCAAAAGTTCAGACCTCAAAGGGTACGCAATTAAGCATTACTCGGATGGTGTATCATCTTCGTCATTAAGGCTTAGTGGGCCACCCGGCATAATCGTAGAAATAGCATGCTTATAAATAAGCTGAACATGTGAATCACGACGCAATAAAACTGAAAAGTTATCGAACCACGTTACAATCCCCTGAAGCTTTACACCATTCACAAGAAAAACTGTGACAGACATTTTTTCCTTACGAATTTTGTTCAGAAAGACATCTTGTACATTTTGTATTTTATCGGCCATTTTAAATTTCCTAAGCTCTTGTTATTCTACAATTTAATTATATGCCCCACCAATGTCAGGCACACCACATTCTTAGAGCAATTCATCTAGATTGCAACCAAAATCTCTTTTAATTGAGAATAATTCTCAAAAGTTATGATTGGAGCGTATTTTTGAAGCAATGCCTGCGTATCGTCATGCCCTGTTAGGAACAAAGACTCGCACCCCGCACTTTGCGCACAAGCAAGGTCATTCTCCGTATCACCAATATACCAGACATTACTAGTCTTGGGGTCAATATCTGCCCGTCCTAAGGCAAGTAACAGCGGTGTGGGCGAGGGTTTATCAGCCTCTGCATCCCCTGCCCCGACAATTGTCGGAAAATATTTTTGCCAACCTAAATGCGCAACTTCCAATGTAATTAGCTCGGCTTTTTTATTGCTGACAATGCCCATAGGGATATTTTGCGCATGGAAATACTCCAGCACAATTTTTCCATCCGGTATGATTGGGATTTTATGGCTGTTCTCTACAACATATTTTCCAAAGATCTCTTTTGCTTCTTCGCATTTATCTTTGTAAATTGCTGGATACAATGTTTCTCTTGGCTTACCAAAATACTGTTTATACTCTCCATCCTTAAATGGCTTGAACCCCAAAGCCATCAGAGTATGGCTGTGTGCATCATTTAAGAAACCATAGCTGTCCACCAAAGTTCCATCCCAATCCCAAAATACTGCGTCAGGTCGCTGGATATTCTGCTCTAAACTCATTCTTTATTATCCCGTATGTAGCGGTTTTTCTTTAGCGAAAAATTGATATGTTCGATATCGATGACATCACCATATATTTTATAGGCGGTCTTCTTATAGCTTTCGGTGATATCACTAACTAAAAACTCTGCTTGCCCTTTATACGTTATTTTCTCTGCAATTTCAGGATGACGACCAAGATATTCACTCAGCTTTTGCGGAATGATCTCATCTTGCGTAATTAAAGCAATATCCGCGCCGATAATGCTGCGGATTTCATCCTTCAGGAATGGATAATGAGTACAGCCTAAAATAAGGCACTCGATATCATTGCTCAATAACGGGTGGAGGTAATGCTCCAACACCGATGGAACCCAAGGCATGCCCTCATGCTCAATCAAAGGAACGAGAAGTGGTGTTTGCGCCTGAAAGATTTTGATATCCGGTTCCAGCTTTTGAAGCTCATCCTCATAGACATTGGAATGCACCGTATAATTGGTTGCAATAAGGCCAAGGCGTTTATACCCGTCATCCCGTGCACACTCCAGTGTTGGCACAACAACGCCCAAAATACGGCGATTTGAGTATTGGCTGGTGGGTAAATATTCTTGCTGCAAGGTGCGTAGAGCAGAAACACTAACCGTATTACACGCTGTTACAATCAAATTGCAGCCCTGCGCGAATAGGAACTCAACCCCGCGCTTACTATATTCATAAATTGTTTCTTTTGAACGATTGCCGTAAGGCAAGTGCAGCGTATCGCCGAAATATATAATATCGATATCAGGCAGATGTTCGCGAATTGATTTTGCAATCAATAAGCCACCCAAACCTGAATCAAAAATACCGAGTTTCATGCCTTTACACCCTTAGAATAAATCGACATGCACACAGAGCATCTTCTCAACCAAACGCGCTTTTTCTGATGACGCAAGAATAATGATATGATCTTTAGGGATAATATTACAATTATTCTTGGGAATAATAACCTCGCCATCACGAATAACGGCACCGATTACAACGCCTGAGGGCAAATCCAAATCTTGTATATTCTTGTTTGCGATGCTGGATGAATCAGAAATCTCGATTTCCATGAGTTCAAATTCACCATCACGGATATTGTGAATGCCTTTAATGCGCCCTCTTCTGACATGTTGCATGATGCTGGCAACAATGATGGCTTTGGGGGAAATCATTGCATCGATACCAAGTGGCCCAACCAAAGGATAATAAGCATGATTATTAACCAAAGTGATAACACGTTGGCATCCATATTGTTTTGCCAGCAATGAGCCGAGAATATTGCTTTCGTCATCATTCATCAATGCAATATATGTTTCAGCCGTGGCAACGGAAGCCTCCTCCATAATACCGCGCTCCAGTGTATCTCCATTTAGAATGATGATGTTTTCCAACTGCTCGCTTAAATATTGTGCCCGCTTTTCATTGTGCTCGATCACTTTCAACTGAAGCCCCGATACTTCCTCTTGAAGCTTTCTAATCAAAGAAAGCCCGATATTCCCGCCGCCTGAAATAATAATACGGCGCGCTTCTTTTTCTAAATGGCCAAAGGCCGCCATAACACGGCGAAGATGCTTGCTATCGACCACGATATACGCTTCATCACCAACTTCCAGCATATCATTCTCATCAGGAATAATATTTTGCGGCCCTCTGGCAATGGACACGATAGAAAAGGATAACTCGGGAAATAACTTATCAAGCTGCCCAAGCTGTGTATGTAAAACCGGACAATCTTCCATGCAAACAACACCGATTAGATAAGCCTTACCTTCTGCAAGGCGAAGTGCGGTTGTTGTGCCCGGAATGGCAAGTTTTTGCAGAATACTTTGCGCGACAAGAGTTTCTGGAGAGATAATAACATCAATGGGCATATGGGCGCGACTGAACAGGTTTGACCATGATGGGTCAAGATAAGCTTGCCTGCGGATACGGGCGATTTTCTTTGGAATACCAAACAGCGAATGCCCGATTTGGCACGCAATCATATTAATTTCGTCGTTCTCGGTCACCGCAATAATCAAGTCACAATCATTTGCACCGGCCGCATTCAAAATATCAGGATCAGAGGCATGCCCTGTCACCGTATTCACATCCATAATATTATGAATCTGAACAAGGCGATCACTTTCAGGGTCAATGACGGTGACATCATTATCTTCCTTGGAAAGATATGCCGCGATACTTGAGCCAACTAAATCAGCACCACAAATAATAACTCTCATAATTTTTCTCTCATGTGCGGGGGCTTGATAAAACCCGAGTTTGATTTGAAAAGCAGTGTACTATGCTACGCTCTGTTTATCATTAGAAAAAACATCCAGTGACTTCAATTTCCTGTGCAAGGCAGAGCGTTCCATTCCGACGAATTCGGCGGTCTTTGATATATTGCCATCAAATTTATTCACCTGAGACAGCAGATAATGCCGCTCAAAACATTCTCTGGCTTCACGTAAGCCCATTTGCATCATTGTATCGACAAACAAAGATACATCATCCTCATCTTCGGCTCCATTATTTGCAGTACCACCGCCAAATTCAGGAGGAAGGTCTTCTATATCAATGGGCTTATCAAGATTCTCATTCATAATGGATATCCATTCCAAGACATTGTGCAATTGCTTGATATTACCCGGCCATTGATATGCCCGTAATTTAGCGACAGCCAGCTCCGAAAACGTATAGGGCGAATAATGCGCAATCAGCTCTACAATATCCTGCTTTCTTTGGCGCAAGGGCGGCATATGTATGGGCACAACATTAAGGCGATAATATAAATCCTCACGGAAAGCAGCGCTGGTGAGTTTTTCATCAACATCTGCGCTGGTTGTAGCAATAATGCGGATATCTGCGGGAATTTTATGATTTGACCCTACTTTATGATAAGCCACATCTTGCAGAAAACTTAGAACCTTGCCTTGCGTTTCAATTGGCAAACTCATCACTTCATCAAGCAATAACGTTCCTCCGTCAACCAGCTCTAGCAAACCGGATTTAACGCCTTTATCACCGCTGTTTTGTATCGTTCCGAACAGTTCTATTTCTAGTTTTTCAAAATCCATGCTGGCGCAATTTAATACCATAAACGGCATAGCCGCGCGGGCGGATTTTTCATGTATGTATTGCGCGGAAATATTCTTGCCGCTGCCCGCTTCACCTGTGATCAGAATACGGCTGTTTGTAGGGGCAACCTTATCCAGCGTTTGGCGAATTTGCTCCGGTATTTCTGCTGTAAAGTTTTGGCCACGTTGCACTGTGCGTTGCTTTAAATCTTTATTTTGTTGCTTCAGCGTTGCATTTTCCAATGCGCGATGGATCATGAGTAACAACCGATCACTTTGGAAAGGCTTCTCAATAAAATCATACGCACCCAGTTTTATGGCAGAGACCGCCGTTTCAACCGTTCCATGCCCACTTATCATGATGAAAGGCAAAATCGGATAGGCTTCTTTAATCGTTTTCAGTATCTTGATACCATCATCCTGACTACCCTGTAGCCAGATATCCTGAATAATCAGATCGGGTGCATCATTATCAATAATGGCATAGGCCTCATCACTGTTATGCGCGGCAAGAGTTGTGTAGCCCTCATCCTCCAGCAAGCCTTGTATCAACATACAGATGTCTTTTTCATCATCAATAATCAGTATTTTTTCATGCATTTTTTATTTTATCCTTTGATGAAATTTGCGTCTTTGGAAAGGTTAGAACAACGCATGCGCCGCCTCTATCCTTCCAATTTGAAGTCGTAGACAACCATTCAGGCGCGCCCAGAAGTATATCGCCGTTATGGTCTTCCATGATTTTCTTAACAATAGCCAAGCCAAGGCCAGTGCCTTTCGGTTTATGCGTAATATAGGGCTCTGTCAGCTTTGCGACATCTTCCCCTTTAGGGAAGCCCATGCCATTATCTGTGATTGAGACGAACACTTCGCTGTCATTATGCGGGCCAATCAGAATATCTATTTCCCCCGGGTCATCCTTAGACTCACCATGTTTTGTATGAATTGAATCAATCGCATTTTGTAGCAAGTTGGTTAAAACCTGACGAAGCTGCTGTGCATCGAAGCTGACAATAATATCATTATCGCTTTTGATAAAGTTAAAGCGGATATCATCATGTGCCTGCTTCGATAAAATGAGAGACTCTTCGATATGCTTGCTCAAAGCCCCTGCCTTTAATACCGGATTAGGCATTCGCGCGAAGGAAGAAAACTCATCAACCATACGGCCAATATCGCCAACATGCTTTATGATGGTGTCCGTACACTGTGCAAAAGTTTCAGGATCTGCCGTTATTTCTTTAAGGTATTTACGCTTTAATCGCTCCGCAGAAAGTTGAATTGGCGTTAGAGGGTTTTTGATTTCATGTGCAATACGGCGTGCAACGTCCGACCATGCGGCTTTTCTCTGCGCGGCTTGCAATTCAGTGATGTCATCAAAGGTGATAATAAGACCGGTAGTGTTTTCTTCTAATTGCTCAATCACAATATTAAACAGAAAGCTGCGCTGATTACCATTCTTCGATAAAACCTGAATTTGTTCTTTTATTGCTTTTTTCGGGTTAGAGGCAATTTTATCCAAGACAACCTTTAACTCCGGCAATACATCAAGAATATAATGCCCTGTTATTTCATCCTGCTTTATAGAGAGAAGATTCAAAGCAGACTGGTTGGCAAGATTGATGTTTCCACTATTATCAACGCCGACAACGCCAGACGATACGCCTGCAAGAACCGTTTCAGTTAATCTACGTCGGCTATCAAGTTGCCTGTTTGCCTCAATCAACTCATCTCTTTGGCTTTGAATTTGGCTGGTCATTCTGTTGAAGGAACGCGCCAGATACTCAAACTCTTCCAAGCGTTTTGCATTGGGAATACGTGATGTCAAATCCCCCGCTCTCACGCGGTCTGCTGCATTAATCAGCTCTCCAATTGGGGTTACAAGTTGTCGTGCAAGCAACAGCCCTGACCAAATAGCAGCAAGCAACAGCAGCAACCCAACAACAACAAAAATCATTGTCACCGTGATTTGCATGCCCGAATATCTCGCTTGCAGATTATCGTAATCTTCTATGGCCATCTTCGCCGCATTCAGGTGCAGCAAGACTTTCGGGTCAACCATCCGCCCGACAAAAAGATACGTATTAGCCATGTTTTTGAGCCTGACCAACGCCCTGACTCTGTCTTGATTTTCGCCCATCATCAAAATGACGTCACCTTGATCGGCTTGTGCCAAGATATAATCAGGCGGAATTTCATACTCAAGGGTGAAGCTAAGCGAGGAGCGCGCTAAAACACGACCACTCTTCTCTATCACAATGGCTTCGGATAAATTTCTAAAGAAAGATTGGGTATCAATTGCCTTTGAAAATACGTCCAAATCTAATAATAACCAGTCAGCCTGCCGATCTAAATCGTTTGCCATTGCAAGAGTATCCGCGCGAATAACCTGCTTATGTTCCTCCAGATACGATTCTGCCACCGCTTGCGATTCATGAATTGCAGTTTGAACGCGCTGTGAAAACCATGCTTCTATACCGAAATGGAAGAAAAAGGCGGAGAACACCGTCATTAAGATTGTCGGCACGGCAACAAGAAGACTGAAAATATAAACCAGCCGGACATGCAGATGAGATCCGGCAATGCCGCGTTTTTTCCCACTCCACACGCTAACAATACGCTGCGCAATAAGCGATACTAACAACAGTAGGATGATAAGATCGATGTTCAATAATGTGATGACCAAATTCGGATCGTCACCAAAAGGCGGCGTTTTTGTTAATGCTCCATATGTTGCGAATCCGGTGACTACCGATGCGATCACCAATAATATTCCAACCTTTGTACGCCATGACCGATACTTCAAACGCGAAAAATGCATGCCGGAAAACGCCTTAAAAACCATCTCTCTAAATGTGAGCCGATTTCCCTGAATGTCCTGCGCGACGACCGGATCTGTATTTTTTATGTGTATTGACAAAAGTGATCCTGCTATAAGTAATTTCGTTTAGATGCGTACACATTAAGAGTGTTGCATTTTTACAACGCATTACATAAAAAGACAACAAAATTCGGCGTTTCAAAGGTATAGCCCCTATGCAGTCCACTCTCCAATTCAGTGTTATTATTGTTGCTGCGGGCAGTGGAACGCGGCTGGGCGGCTATATCCCTAAACAATATATAGAGATTTGCGGACGCTCTATCTTGCGCCATACGCTTGATATATTCGTGCAAATGGACGCTTTGCAAGAGATTTGCGTGGTTATCAACCCAGAGCATAAGGCCTTGTTCCAAAACGCAACTGATGGCCTAAACAACGTCACATTCTGCCATGGCGGAGATGAACGAAAAGATAGTGTTTATAATGGACTAAAAACTTTATCTCTTTTAAAAGATGACGATATCGTTTTGATACATGATGCGGCGCGCCCTTTTGTGCAAAAAGCAGAGATTAAAACGCTACTCACCGCCATGAAAAGCCATAAAGCCGCAAGCCTCGCTCACCCTGTCGCGGATAGTTTAAGCTATTGCGATAAGGATAATTTAACAACTTCCCGCATTTCCCGCGAGCATTTATGGAGCGTCCAAACCCCGCAAGCCTTCCATTATGGCATACTGAAACAAGCGCACGAGCAATGCGATGATAAACCCTATACGGATGACACCTCCCTTGTGTCCGCGCTGGATATTGCCGTAAAGTTTATCAAGGGCAGCAAAAGTAATTTCAAAATCACATTGGCTGAGGATTTAACATTGGCAGAACATATTTTATCCACGAAGTTATCCACAGATATACGCACAGGCTTGGGCTATGATGTTCATGCCTTTGATGATGAGGCGAAAGATATCACTCATACACGTTTATGCGGCGTGGATATTGCCCATAACCGAAAGCTGAAGGGGCATTCTGATGCTGATGTCGGGCTGCACGCCTTAACCGACGCAATATTAGGCGCAATTAGTGAAGGCGATATCGGCCTGCATTTCCCGCCAAGCAATATGGATTTCAAGAATATGGACAGCGCCGTATTTTTGGAACATGCAATGAAACTGCTGCGTGATAAAGGTGGTGCGCTGATTAATGCGGATATCACACTGATTTGTGAACGTCCGAAAATCGGAAAATATCGTGAGCAGATTGTTACCCGTATTGCAGAAATCCTTGATGTATCCCCCAAACGGGTTAACATTAAAGCAACCACATCCGAAAAGCTCGGCTTTACGGGGCGTGAAGAAGGGATTGCCGCACAAGCTGCGGTTTCCGTTTCTCTGCCATCTTTGGACAAGGATTAAACACACATGAAATTGAATTACAAAGTCCCTGAACAACTTGATACGAAAGAGCCTTATGTTTGGCTCGCCAGTTGGTTTGGCTGCGGCTTCATTAATCCCGCCCCCGGCACTTGGGGTAGCTTGGGTGCATTGCCTTTCGGCATTATCCTTTACATGGTTGGCGGCGCCTCAGGCCTTGCTGTGGCGGCGTTAATCATTACGCTCATTGGCCTATGGTCTGCTGATAAATTCGATAAAGCAATGGATGGTCATGACTCCAAAATGATTGTGATTGATGAAGTGGCAGGACAATGGATAGCCCTTATCCCTGCGGCTTTGAACCCTGTCCTGATTCTGATTGCCTTTATTTTATTCCGTTTTTTTGATATCCTTAAACCATGGCCGATCAGTTTTATTGATAAAAAAGTGCCTGGTGCACTCGGCGTTATGGGGGATGATATCCTCGCAGGGCTTTTTGCCGCAATTTGTGTGATTGGCATCTCGACTATTTTGTAAGCTCTTTTTTATAGGAATAACTCTATGGATAACCTTGTTGATACATTAAGCAAAGCCCTTCTGGAAAAGGAATTAAGGCTGGTGACTGCTGAAAGCTGCACAGGTGGCATGATAAGCGTAGCAATGACAGAACGCGCAGGATCATCCGCTGTCTTTGATCGCGGCTTTGTTACCTACTCCAACACGGCGAAACAAGAACATTTAAACGTCTCACCAAATATATTGAATAATTACGGCGCAGTCAGCATGCAATGTGCAGATGCCATGGCGATAGGCGCATTAAAAAACAGTAAAGCAGATATTTCTGTGTCCGTCACAGGCATCGCAGGCCCAAGCGGCGGATCGGATGATAAACCCGTTGGCCTTGTTTATATTGGTGTCGCCGTTGCCGGCAGAGAGCCAGAGGTCACGGAATGTCACTTTTCGGGTGAACGGCATGATGTACGTAAACAAGCCTGCGAAAAAGCCTTAAGTCTTTTGATCGAGACCACTCTCACCGTATAGCTGCTTTGCACGCTCTTCAAACGCACCAACCATACGCTGCATCACTTCGGTGAAAAATACGCCGATGAGATTTTGCAGTAATCTGTTCTTGAATTCAAAATCAACGAAGAAATCAATCGTGCAGGAACCATCCTCTTCCCTGATAAATTTCCAGTGATTGGACAAATACCGCATAGGGCCGGAGAGGTATTCAACATGCAGATGATCGGGCGCGTGCAAAACCACCTTTGAGCCGAATTTCTCGCGCACCATTTTATAGCCGATAACCAGATCAGCATAAAAGACATCATCGCCCTCGCGTTTTGTGATGCGACTGCTGATACACCACGGCAAAAATTCGGGATAGCGTGCAACGTCAGCGACCAGATCAAAAAGCTGCTCCGGCGTGTAAGGAAGATTTCGTTTTTCGGCGTGTGTTGTCATAGGATCATAGGAAAATAAATTTACTCGGCGGCAATTGCTCCGTATTTTTCTTCACGTGCAGCTTTTAACTTTTCAAAATCATCACCGGCATGATGGGATGAACGTGTCAGTGGAGAAGCGGAAACCATAAGGAAGCCTTTTCTTTTCGCCATTTTAGTCAACTTCTCAAATTCCTCAGGCGTCCACCATTTCATAATCGGTGCATGCTTTGGCGTTGGTTGCAGATACTGCCCAATGGTAATGAAATCAATCCGCGCGGCGCGCATATCATCCATCACTTGTGAAACTTCTTCCATTGTTTCACCCAAACCAACCATCATGCCTGACTTTGTGAATATAGATGGATCAACATCCTTAACGCGTTCCAGTAAACGCAGAGAGCGGAAATAACGCGCTCCCGGTCTAATCGATTGATACAAACGTGGAACGGTCTCGAGATTATGATTAAACACGTCAGGCTTCGCGGCGATGACATGGTCGATATCTTTGATGTTACCCTTAAAATCACCGGGGAGGATTTCAACCGTGGTATCAGGCGTTTTCATACGGATCGCCATAATGGTTTTGGCGAAGTGATCTGCGCCTCCATCTTTTAAATCATCACGATCAACCGCCGTGATAACCACATGCTTTAGCCCCATTTGCATGGTTGCCACGCCAATGCGCAAAGGCTCCAGCTTATCAACCTCATCGGGTTTTCCTGTTGCAACGTTACAAAATGCACAGGCACGCGTGCAAACTTCACCCAAAATCATGAACGTCGCGTGTTTTTGCTGCCAGCATTCGCCGATATTCGGGCATCCGGCTTCTTCACACACTGTCGTCAATCTCTGCTTGCGTACAATGTCTCTTGTTTCGGCATAGACTTTCCCTTGTGGCGCGCGAACGCGTATCCAATCCGGCTTACGTCCAGCGGGACGGTCAGGATTTTTCTGCTTTTCAGGGTGGCGCTTGGCCTTATCTAATAATTTTGGATTATAAGTCATAATATTTAATCTTACTTAGTTGCCCGGGCTTTGCCATATAATATTTCTGTTTTACAATCCGTTACCGAACTTTTCAAGACACCATCGATAAGTTTGAATTCTTCGCTGCACACCGACAATGATTTAAATGGCAGAACGGACTGTCCTATATATTCAGGCAACTCCTTTGCTTCTTCTGATAACATTACCGTTGCGATGAAAAGCGCCGTATATTCAACCTTCGCACTCATTTTATCTTCTGAATACTCAATATTCGTAATCGTACGTCTAAGGCTGGAATCAAAAAACTTTCCAGATTCCTCTTTCATATTCGCCAGAATTTCATCACGCGTGAGTACTTCCGTAATGATGCGCGACCCTTTATTAGACTTTGTTTCCTGCGTCACAATCGCATCTTCGGTCGTATGAAATGCTGTAAGCTTTATAAGCTCATCCATATCCAGTGTCTCTTGCGTATAGAGTTTCTCTGACTTACGAAAGAGTGCCTCTATATCCAGACCGCTAATATGTTCTGCATATGACGGCAGAGACACGAACATCATCATAAACACACATGACACAAGGCTTATATAACGCATAATATTCTCCTTCAAACTTTTTCACATAAACAAAAGACACTAAGACCAAACCATTTATTAAACGAAAACAAACTCATACGCTCTACATCATGTAAAGCAATCAGCGTGTTATTAACGCCATCAGAATAAAGCTTTAGCTCGCTCTTTCCCTCAATTTTCCCTTGGTTAAACAATATCTTTTTAACAAAGCGAATAACCGCAACCACAGGAAATAAAGAGCCAAAGAAATAACGGCTTTTTATAGGGCGCAGCCCCGCATCACGAATAGTTTTTTCCATCATTTCAATTGTATAGCGACGATAATGCTCTAAAAACACATCATGGCCTGACCACATAAATTGAAAAGCAGGAACGGTAATTAGAACCTTTCCATCATCAGGCATTGTATCAGCATATTCCTTAAGCAGCGCAACATCGTCTTCTACATGTTCTAAAACATCCATCATCAAGGTTAGGCCTTGAGTCGTTTTATCAATGGCTTTTACAAATTTAATAGACTTACCATTTTGGCTTTCTTCTTTTTCCTCAGCATAGTTCGGATCAACACAAACCGCGCTTTGGCAGATATTATGATCCAACAACTGGCGTGAAAAGATGCCTGACCCAGCCCCAACATCCAGAACCTCATTGGCCTTTATGTCGCCCAGAAAACTGCGCATCGCCTTGCCCTTTGATACATAATACCAATGGTCATGAATCTTATCACCTAGAATATCTTCTTCTTTTAAATCCATAAATACCCCTTATCGGCATTATGCCCGTTTTGTAATAGAGACTTAAGCAACAAACATTTCTTCAAATGTGTGCTCAGGCTTCCCGCCATCAGAAACAGATGTTTTCCCTACAATATTTTCGCCGGGGCCATAATGCACAAAGCCACCGTCAACAGGCATACTCTCTATTTGGTTTTGCCCGAACTTTAAGACCTTACCTTGCTCATTGGCTTCGTCTTCCGCTGCACCATAAAATTCTTGTGTCACTGTCATGTTTTTATTCCTCTGGTTTATGTCTCTTGGTAGATTTTAAAGATCGTATTCAGTTGTGTCAATTTATCTTCGCCAAGCCTAGAAATGTATAGCTTTTCCATAGGCGTCCAGGACGCTTTCATGCATCATTTCAGATAATGTTGGATGTGGGAAGATTGTGTGCATCAGCTCTGCTTCCGTGGTTTCCATCGTTTTGGCAACAACATACCCCTGAATCATTTCCGTTACCTCTGCGCCAATCATATGCGCGCCGAGCAGCTCTCCCGTTTTCTCGTCAAATATCGTTTTGACCAAACCATCCGTCTCCCCCAAAGCAACGGCCTTGCCATTACCAATAAACGGAAAACGACCAACCTTGATTTTATAGCCCTGATCTTTCGCCGCTTGCTCCGTCATACCAACGGAAGCGATTTGCGGATGACAATAGGTACAGCCCGGAATATTCGCTTTATTCAGCGGATGAACATCCTTTTGCCCTGCTATCTTCTCAATGCAGATAATGCCTTCGTGCGATGCCTTATGCGCAAGCCACGGCGCGCCCGTAACATCACCAATCGCATAGATCCCTTTTTCATCGGTTTCCAGCCACTCATTGGTAATGATATGCCCGCGATCCAACTTAATTTTCGTTTTCTCCAAGCCAATATTCTCTATGTTTGCCACGATACCAACGGCGGAAATCACAACATCAACGGTAATCTCTTTCTTACCTTTAGCCGTTTCCACAGTGACTTTTACGTTGGTTTTTGATTTATCCAACTTCAAAACTTTCGCATTCGTCAGGATATTCATACCCTGCTTTTTGAAAGCTTTATGCGCCAGAGCCGATATCTCAGCATCTTCAACAGGCAAAACGCGATCCATCACCTCAACAACAGTAACCTCCGCGCCCATAGAGCGATAGAAGCTTGCGAACTCAATACCAATTGCGCCGGAGCCAATCACCAACAGTGATTTAGGCATTTCTTTAGGCACCATAGCCTCTTTATACGTCCAGACAAGTTTCTCATCCGGCTCAATACCCGGTAAAACCCGCGCGCGCGCGCCTGTAGCAACAATGATATGCTTTGCAGATAACGTCTCTATAAGTTTACCGTCTTTCTCAACAGCAACTTTACCGCCACCTTGCAACTTGCCCCAGCCGTCAAAAACCGTAACCTTGTTCTTTTTTAGAAGATGCTTAATGCCGCCCGAAAGCTGCCCTGCGATACCGCGCGAACGCTTAACAATTTTATCGAGGTCAAAACTAACATCCTTTGCGGATAAGCCGAACTCATCCAGATTATGCAGCATGTGGTAAATCTCGCTGGAACGTAGCAAAGCCTTTGTCGGGATACAGCCCCAATTCAAACAAATACCGCCTAGATGCTGTGCTTCAACAACGGCGGTCTTCATGCCAAGCTGCGCCGCACGGATTGCTGCAACATAGCCACCCGGGCCACCACCAATAATGACAATATCAAAACTTTTACTCATTTATTGAAATCCTGACTGAAAATTTATTAAAGAATATTTTTTTATTACTATAAAACACCGAACCGGCTGCACTCAAAAAAGGCCGTGCTCTATACGCCCGATAATGTCCATAACTTGTTCTTCACCATTATCAGATTCAGACAAAACATCACAAGGTGACTTGTTACCTAAAGCCGGCGAACTGCTTGCCAACCATTCAGCGATTTTAATATCCTCATGCCCGAAGACTTCTTTCGCTTTATCCCACACCTCAGGATGTTCTGTTTTCATAGCATCTGCGACCGCAAAGAAGGCTTCTTCCAAACTTGATACTGCTGCTTTAAGATCCTTAGCCATTTTCTATAATCCTTTACTCAATACATCCTCAAGGAACTGCTCTACATGCTCAATCGTTTGCGCGCGTAAAGGGTCTTCGGGAAATTTTGTGAATTCTTCCTCAGGCCCGAACAGCACAAGAGGCTTGTTATACATCAGCGCGAGGGAAACTTCGTTGCGCGTTCCATGCGAACCGGGCAGAATAACCAGCGCTTTAGCCGTCATCACATTAACCAAGTTACGGCTAAACGGCATTTGATCACTCTGCGCCTTAGCACTCAAAGGTGTGATCATCGGCACTTCAATATAGGGGTTTGGATATTCTTCTGTGTCCAGATGCTGGCCTCTATAATCAACCGCAGGCAAAATACCAATCGCAACACCTTTGCGGTCTTCAATTTCTGTAAAGCCGCGTGCAACTTCAGTCATAACACCACCGCCTGCGCCTGTTAAAAGATTATAACCGTTATTAGCAAGCAATTCACCAACCGGATACGAAAAGTCATGCCATGATTTCTCATGCGAGCCCATTACACCGATAATCGGATATCTATTTACAGCCATTTACATTCTCCTATACGAGCATTGCTACGGGGTTTTCAATATATTGCTTAAAGATTTTCAAGAATTCTGCACCAACAGCGCCATCAACACTGCGGTGATCTACAGATAATGTGCAATTCATCACAGTTCTGATTTCAATTTTACCATCAATCACTACAGGACGTGGCTCACCCGCGCCAATAGCAAGAATACACCCTTGCGGTGGGTTAACAATTGCGGCAAATTCTTTCACACCAAACATACCAAGATTAGAGATAGAGAATGATCCCCCCTGAAATTCTTCAGGTTTCAATTTACCTTCACGGGCACGTCCTGCCAAATCCTTCATTTCAACTGAAATGTCACGCAGGCCTTTATCTTCTGCCGCCTTTATAATCGGCGTGATCAGCCCTGTTGGCGTTGAGACAGCCACCGAAATATCAGCCTTTACAAATTGCTGAATAGCATCATCCGTCCATGACACATTTGCCGCAGGATACGCTTTCAATGCCGCTGCTGTTGCCTTGATAACAAAATCATTCACGGAAATCTTATATGCGCCGTTCGCCGCATCATTCAGCTCTTTACGGGCTGCTAACAAATTATCCAGAATACATTCTACGGTTAGATAGAAATGCGGCACAGTCTGCTTGGACTCCGAAAGGCGTCTTGCAACAACTTTGCGGATATTATTATTCGGAATCTCCGTATAGGCCATGCCAAAGACATTGGTTTTAATTGATGGATCATCATAGGTGACGGCTTGCGTTGCATTTGCTGCCGGAGTCGGCACGGCAGATGCCGTTCCCGCATTTTCAATATCTGCTTTAACAATGCGTCCATGCGGGCCGGAGCCCTTAATATTTGCCAAATCAATCCCTGCATCTTGTGCAAGGCGTCTTGCCAAAGGTGAAGCAAATACACGATCACCGGAGGGGCTTTGTGATGCTGGAGCTGGAGCTGGAGCTGGAGCTGGAGCTGGAGCTGGAGCTGGAGCTGGAGCTGGAGCTGGAGCTAGAGCTGATGTAGACACAGGTGCAGGCTTTTCTACTTGTGGTTTATTTTCGACCTTAGGCGCCGCTTTCGCAGCGACAGGCGCGGCGGACACGTCACCAATATCATTCGCGCTCTCACCCTCTTCCAGAAGAACCGCAATTACACCATTAACAGGAACATTTTCTGTTCCACCCGCGACAAGGATTTTCCCGAGTATCCCCTCATCAACAGCCTCAACTTCCATAGTGGCTTTGTCCGTTTCAATTTCGCACAGTACATCACCGGATTCGACAGTGTCACCCTCGGCTTTTAGCCATCTGGCAAGCGTTCCATCCGTCATTGTTGGCGATAAAGCCGGCATAGTAATGTTTATTGGCATTAGTGATACCCGTTCATTCTAAAGTTTTAATCATAGTTTAATTCAAAATATTAATTACAACGCGGCTGGCTCATCGTGTGATTATAGGTCGTATTATAATCCATTTCACTCATTAATTCTGCCAGCTCAATCGCCTTATCAATCATCTTTGTTTCAAAACTCAAATTACCGCTCAAATTATACTGACCTTCATTCCCCGTAGAACGATAATTATTCGCCGAACGTATGGAAAAGTTTTCATTTCTAGAAAACAGGTCATCTATACCCAACAATTTGCCCTTTTCGACAACAGTATCTTTTGTCTTTTGAACATAATCACTTAGCTCCTTAAAACTGCCAGCTGTGCGAGTAAGCCTAATTCCAAGGGTTGCATTTTCACGCTTTTTGCAACGATCAGCCTTCATTTTTTCTATTCTTTCCACCTGACTGTCTCTCATTTTTTTGAGTGATCCCGCAGTTTCCGCATACGAATAGGGTGCAAAGACAGAAAATGCCAGCATAAGGCATAATGTATATTTAAGTAATCTAGTCATAATATCTCCAGACTTAATCTTATTAATCAGCATAACAAACTTTTTTTACTGCATTCACGATATCCTTAGGTTTCGGCAAGGCCAAGTCTTCCAGATTAGCCGCGTACGGCATTGGCACATCTGCACCGCAAACACGTGTGACAGGTGCATCCAGATAGTCAAAGGCATGTTCTCCGCAAAGTGCAGCGATTTCTGCGCCGATACCCGCGAAAGGCCAGCCCTCTTCCACTGATACGATACGATTTGTTTTCTTGACACTTTCAAGGATTGTCCAACGGTCAAGCGGACGAATAGTACGAAGATTTATCACCTCCGCGTCAATGCCCTGCTCCGCAAGTTCAGTGGCGGCTTCTAATGCTTTACCAACCATAATGGAGTAAGCAACGATGGTTACATCCGCACCTGCACGCTCAATCTTTGCCCGCCCAATCGGAATTTCAAAATCTTCAGATGTCGGCACGTCAAAACTCTGCCCATACATCATTTCATTTTCAAGGAAAATAATTGGGTTCGGATCACGGATAGAGGCCTTCATCAAGCCCTTCGCATCTGCAGCCGACCATGGAGCAACGACTTTTAAGCCCGGCACATGTGCATACCAACTGGCATAACACTGGGAATGCTGTGCGCCCACGCGAGATGCAGCACCATTTGGCCCACGGAAAACAATCGGACAACCGAGCTTTCCACCCGCCATATAAAGCGTTTTACCCGCAGAATTGATAATGTGATCAATCGCCTGCATACCAAAGTTCCACGTCATGAATTCGATAATTGGCTTCAAACCGTTCATCGCAGAACCAACAGCCATACCGGCAAAACCATGCTCGGTGATAGGTGTGTCAATCACGCGGCGTGCGCCAAATTCATCCAATAGACCTTGGGAAATCTTATATGCACCCTGATATTCCGCGACTTCCTCGCCCATCAGATAAACACGATCATCGGCGCGCATTTCTTCCGCCATAGCATCACGCAACGCGTCACGGACAGTTTGGTTAATTGTGTCAGTAAAGGATGCTTCATCAAAGGGCGGTGGCTCAATCACTTTGCCTTGTGCATAAAGAATATCACGATTTTCAATGATCGCACCCGCGGCTTGCTCTACATCGGCAGATGTATGAACAGGCGCACTTACCACTTCAGCAACAGCATCATCATTGGAGGGCGCAGGAATAACAGCAGCAGACGTATCACCAATATCATCCACGCTTTCGCCCTCTTGCAAAAGAATTGCGATTGGTGAATTAACAGGAACACCTTCCGTACCTTCACTGACGAGAATCTTACCAAGGATACCATCATCAACGGCCTCGACCTCCATCGTGGCTTTATCTGTTTCGATTTCCGCAATCACATCACCGGACTCGATGGCATCCCCTTCGGATTTTAGCCATTTGGCCAAATTCCCCTCGGTCATTGTTGGCGATAGTGCGGGCATTAAAATTTGTGTTGGCATGTTATAAAACCTATTTCTAATATCAATTACTGTGGCGCATCGGGTTCAAGAACCGTAAATTCACCTTCAATGGCATTCTCTTTTGCTTCACCCTCTTGGATCATACGCTTAACGCTCTTCATAACGGCGTCGTCTTCATCTGGCTCTGATGCAGGAATAAACTCACCTTGCAAGGGTTGGCCTTTATTAGTCACGACGTTCTCTCCACTAAAATATCTGTCCAAAGCTCATCAATATGCGGTTCGGGACTTGCTTGGGCGAACTCAGCCGCTTCACCTACGATTGCTTTGATATCCTTATCAATTTGCTTAAGTTCCGCTTCTTCAATACCTTGCTGTTGCAACATATCTTTTACTTGCGTAATCGGGTCACGCTCCGTTTTCATGGTCGAAACCTCTTCCTTACTGCGGTATTTCGCAGGATCGGACATGGAATGACCACGATAACGATAGGTCATCACCTCCAGAATATAAGGCCCGCTACCGGAACGAATATAGCCCAACGCTTGTTCCGCGGCCTTTTGAACAGCGAAGACATCCATGCCATCCACTTGCTCGCCCGGAATACCATAACCTTCACCACGGCGGTATAATTGGCCAGCAGAAGAACGAGAGACACTTGTTCCCATACCATATTGATTATTTTCGATAACGAACAGAACAGGTAGATCCCACAATGCGGCCATATTATAACATTCAGCAACCTGCCCTTGGTTAGAGGCTCCATCGCCCATATAAGCAACGGCGACACCGTTATCGCCCTTATATTTATGCGCAAAACCTAGGCCTGCGCCAATAGATGTCCCCGCGCCCACAATACCGTGGCCACCAAAGAAGTTCTTTTCCAGAGAAAACATATGCATGGAACCGCCCTTGCCGCGGGAATATCCATCAATGCGTCCTGTCAATTCTGCCATAATCCCCTTGGGGTCCATCCCACACGCCAACATATGCGCATGATCACGATAAGAGGTTACAACCGTATCCTGAGGCTCCTGTACGGAGCTGATGCCTGTAACAACGGCTTCTTGCCCGATATAAAGGTGACAAAACCCGCCAATCAAGCCCATGCCATAAAGCTGCCCTGCTTTTTCTTCAAAGCGACGGATCATAAGCATATCGTAATAGAACTTTTTAAGTTGCTCTAATGCTGCCTTATCAGTTTTACCAGAGGCCTTTTTCGGAGCCTTTTGAGAGGCTTTCTTAGGTGCCGATTTTTTCTTTGTTTTAGATGCTACCACAGATTTATTTCCTCCTGATGCCGAACACATCAAAGCTATTCGAATATATATAGAATGTGCTACACCATTTTACACGGCATTACTAGTGAAAAAAGCCGTTTTTGTGCGGTGCAACATATTGTAATATAAAGAAATTTTAAGACATTGTAGCATTTAATGCCCAAGAACTACGATCTCATCTCGATGCTTATAACCAAGAACAAAACGCACGCGTTCCTCAAGCATATCAGCGGAAAGAGAGCCTGGGCGCATCCGCACAACCTTCACCTGAACCGCCTCTTTTTCCTGCGTCAAGACACCTAATGTTTGTTGCTTTTCATGAGACACAGACGTTAACGTCGAAAGACGTGCATAACTACGCTGCCCTGAAACGGTGTGATAAGAGAAATAAAGACACAAGCAAAGCCCGACAAAAAGCGGTATTTTGCCATGCAAAGTCATTCGAATGTCTCTTAAAGTATCCATAGGCGTATAGAATCATATTTTGCCCTGTGGATCAAGTTAAAAAACCTATTCGTGTCAATAGCTTAACGTGAACATAAAAAGAACAAGGTGAAGTAAGTGACTCATTTGATTCACTTTTTTAATATTGCCATTTTTCTAATTATTTTTCGACAAGTCAGCCCACAGGCCTTGCCTCATCGCACTATCAAGGATCTCAGGGGAATACTCGCCAACACGCCACATCCCGTTACGTATCTCTTTTTCCAATTGTCCAGTGCGCCATCCGGCGTAGCCCAGATAAATATCAAAACCGCGTTCAGCATGCTCAGGGAATAATTTCTTAAATTTCTTATATGGAACAACATATAAATTTTGAGTACGCCAGTATGATATTGCCCTCAACCTATCCACGGCAACAAAGCGCATTGAAGGAAACGAAACCGGACCGCCCTGATAAAACATGACATTTTGGTCTTTAAACAAACGTTCCTTTAAATCAGGCAATGGTCGAGCCTGATTTAAAATTATTCCCCGCGCACCCCAAACAGAGTGATCGAATATATAGATAACAGTTTGCTCAAAATGCGGGTCATCGCTTAACCGCTCCGTCGCAATCAGTATTTTTCCGGTATGCCCCTTATAAAAGCCCAAAACACTAGGCAAAGCGAAGAAGAGCATCGCCAACAGAAAATATATTTTTGCGCTTTTTAATCTCTGCATATCCATAGAATAGATTATAGCAAAAAATTAAACGTTTATTCGGATTACACGTATATTTTTTATTTTAAGTCTGCGCGATAGAAACCCTTGCCTTCATATTTGGCTGATGAGTCTAATTGCTCTTCAATACGGAGAAGCTGGTTATACTTGGCAACGCGGTCAGAACGCGAAAGTGAACCTGTCTTGATTTGACCTGCATTTGTCGCAACAGCCAAATCAGCAATTGTTGAATCTTCCGTTTCACCTGAACGATGGGAAAGGATAATACCAAAACCAGCCTTTTTCGCCATTTCGATTGTTTCAAGCGTTTCCGTCAATGTGCCGATTTGATTAACCTTCACCAGAACCGCATTGCCTGCTTTTTCCTCAATACCACGCTTTAGACGCTTTGCATTTGTAACATACAAATCATCACCGACAATCTGGATTTTATCACCAAGCGCAGCGGTTAGAGCCGTCCAGCCGTCCCAATCATCCTCGGCCAAACCATCTTCGATAGAAACAATAGGGTAACGCGCGCAGAGGTCTTCATAATAGGCAATCATCTCTGCGGAGGTCAGGGATTTTCCCTCGCCTTCCAATTCGTATTTACCGTCCTTATAGAATTCAGTCGACGCAGAATCCAGTGCAATCACCACATCATCTTTCGGCTTATATCCCGCGGCCTTGATAGATTTCATGATGAAATCAAGGGCTTCGTCAGAAGATTTAACCGCAGGCGCGAAACCGCCTTCATCACCGACATTAGTGTTATAGCCCGCATCGGAGAGTTGCTTTTTAAGCGCATGGAAAATCTCTGAGCCAATACGTAGAGCTTCACTGAAACTTGTCGCGGAAACAGGCATAATCATAAATTCCTGAATATCAACGGGATTATCCGCATGCGCGCCGCCATTGATGATATTCATCATCGGGGTTGGTAATGTGTGTGCGTATATACCGCCAATATAGCGATAGAGCGGCATATCCAGTTCATCCGCCATTGCCTTGGAAACCGCCAAAGAAACACCAAGGATCGCATTTGCTCCAAGACGGCCTTTATTTTCTGTACCGTCCAGATCAATCATATCTTGATCAATGTGCATTTGCTCTTCCGCATCTGCGCCGATAAGGTTCTCGTAAATTTCTGTATTCACGAAATCAACGGCCTTTTGAACGCCTTTACCAAGATACATATTCTTATCACCATCACGAAGCTCAACCGCTTCATGCACACCTGTAGAGGCACCTGAAGGCACAGCCGCGCGCCCTTTTGCACCGCTTTCCAGCAGAACATCAACCTCAACAGTTGGGTTTCCACGGCTATCGAGGATTTGGCGTGCATGAATATCAATAATGGCGGTCATATTTTCTGTCCTTTTGCGGTGCTCCGAGTACGAGCAAAAATCTTATGTAAGATGTTTTAGCGAAAAATGCAGAAAAATAAAGGGAAAAGAGAGATTTATTTTGTGAAAGCAAGAACGGAGGCTAGGCCGTTTCATCAACTTCTGTGCCAAGAGCACTACTTGCGACAGAGCCATCATCAACATCAAAGAAACTACTTGAGAAGGAGCCATCATCCTGAAGTGTGACGCTACGTGAGGTTAATGCCGTTGAAGCAAGACCTGCAATTTGTATTTGCGCAGCAGCGGTTGTTGCACTTGCACCACCTGCAAGTGAAAAAAGCTTATTATAGGATGATGAATTATTGGCTATAATCTGATTATTAAGCTGACGCGCTCTTGCTGAGATACCAATACCGGAGACGGCTGTTCTCCGCCCTGCATCCAATAAACTGGCAGAACTGCTCAACGACAGAATATCCGCAGGCACGTAGGTAGACCCCTGCTTATTCGCGAGGGTCGCTTGATTTAGGTATTGCGATGATCCGGCTATACGCGGCATAACTTCAGCCTCCTGCTGATTGATACTACCATTCTAACACGATTTAGACAGCTTATCAAATTTCATCAATGTTTCGAGAAGCGCAGGCATTTCGCTCAACGTGATCATATTCGGGCCATCAGAAGGCGCATTATCAGGATCTTGGTGCGTTTCAATGAAAACACCAGCCACACCGATCGCCACAGCCGCGCGCGCAAGCACAGGCACCATCGTGCGATCACCGCCTGATGATCCACCAAGTCCGCCCGGTTGCTGCACAGAATGCGTTGCATCAAAAATCACAGGGTAGCCCGTTTCCTTCATAATCGGTAAGGAGCGCATATCAGAAACCAATGTATTATACCCAAAGCTCGCGCCGCGTTCGCACAACATAATGTTGTCATTGCCGCTATCCGCAACTTTTTGAGCGACGTTCTTCATATCCCAAGGCGCAAGGAATTGTCCCTTTTTGATATTAATAGCCTTTCCGGTTTTCGCCGCAGCGATCAGCAAATCAGTTTGACGACACAAAAATGCTGGTATTTGGAGAACATCAACAACCTCGCCTGCGCGGGTGCATTGTTCCTCCGTATGAACATCAGTGATCACAGGCACGCCGAAATGCTCACGAATATCGGACAGAATTTGAAGCCCCTTATCAATTCCAACGCCTCTGATACCGGAAATTGATGTACGATTCGCTTTATCGTATGAACTTTTAAAGATGAATTGAACCCCCATGCTCTGCGTCAATTGCTTTAACGCTTCACACATTTCAAAAGCGTGGTCTTTGCTCTCTATCTGGCAAGGGCCAGCAATAATTGTTAAGGGCTGCTTGTTACCAATTTTAAGCTGGTCAACTTTTACGATTTTTTCCATACGGCAAAGATATTTTTATATGCAGGATGATGCAAGCGGAAAAGAAACCTTTTACACTAATCTTTCCTGTTCAATCGCCGCAGCAATGAAAGAAATGAACAGCGGGTGCGGATCAAACGGCTTTGACTTCAGCTCAGGATGGAACTGCACGCCGATAAACCACGGGTGATCTTCATATTCGACAATCTCGGGTAACGTCCCATCAGGGGACATGCCGGAAAACTTCAGGCCGCCCTCTTCCAGTTGCTCAATATAATTCGTGTTCACCTCATAGCGATGCCTATGACGTTCACTAATGCTTTGCGTTCCATAGATTTCAGCAACTTTAGAGCCTTTTTTCAACGCTGCAGGATATGCACCAAGGCGCATTGTTCCGCCCAGATCACCACCCGAGCCACGCTCTTGCTTTGCATTGCCTTGCACCCACTCAGTCATCAGACCAATAACAGGCACTTCACAGACTTTGAATTCACTGGAAGCCGCGCCTTTAATTCCGCAGAGATTACGCGCCGCTTCGATAACAGCCATTTGCATACCGTAACAAATGCCGAAATACGGAATTTTCTTTTCACGAGCATATTGCGCGGCAAGAATTTTACCCTCAACACCACGCTCACCAAAACCACCGGGAACAATAATACCGTTTACACCGGACAAATAAACTTCAGGATCTTCGGATTCAAAAACCTCGGCCTCAATAAATTTCAAATTCACTTTAACTTTATTGGCGATGCCACCATGAATAAGGGCTTCGTTCAAGGACTTATAGCTATCCGCTAGATTAGTGTATTTACCAACAATCGCAATTGTAATTTCGCCTTCCGGCGCTTTAATCGTTTCCACGATTTTTTCCCATTTTGATAAATCAAGATCAAAATCATCCTTAAGACCAAAGCTATCCATTACTTCAACATCCAACCCCTCGGCATGGTATGTCAACGGCACTTCGTAGATTGACGCCACATCCAGCGCAGGAATAACTTTCTTCTCATCCAGATTACAAAACAGCGCAATCTTGCGACGTTCATCTGCTTCAATTTCACGATCAGCACGACAAAGAAGGATTTGCGGACGAATACCATAGCTCATCAGCTCTTTAACTGAATGCTGCGTTGGCTTGGTTTTCAGCTCACCTGCCGCCGGAATATAGGGCAGCAAAGTCACATGAATGAAAATTGCACGTTCGCGGCCAACATCATTACCAAACTGGCGTATTGCTTCAAGGAAAGGCAAGCTCTCGATATCGCCGACGGTTCCGCCAATCTCGCATAAAACAAAATCTGCAGAGCCTTCTTTTTCACGAATAAAGTCTTGAATTTCATTGGTGATGTGCGGAATAATTTGAATTGTCGCGCCTAGGTATTCGCCGCGGCGCTCTCTTTGAAGAACGCTGGTGTAGATGCGCCCTGTTGTTGTATTATCCGTCGCTTTTGCAGGCACACCTGTAAAGCGTTCGTAATGTCCGAAATCAAGATCTGTTTCCGCGCCATCATCGGTGACGAAAACTTCACCATGCTGGAATGGGCTCATCGTGCCGGGGTCAACATTCAGGTATGGGTCAAGCTTACAAAGGCGGACAGTATAGTCTCTGGCTTGTAATAACGAGGCAAGCGAAGCGGAGGCGAGGCCCTTTCCTAATGAGGAAACAACGCCGCCTGTAATAAAAATAAATCGTGTCATAACTTTACTCTACCGGTGCTGAGGGCTCCGGCGTGTTTTCGGTTGTCGGGGGGGCTACATCAACACCCTTCGTTTCTGTAACATCTTTAATTTCGATATTCTTTGTCTCTACGTCCAAAGATGGAATCTCCATCGGCGGTGTATAGGTGATACCTGTCGGCGCACTTATATCCGGCGCTTGTATCTCTGCTGCACTGACGTTTTCAAGGATACCCTGATTAACGCGGCTTTGCTGGCTTGCCAAAACACCTAGAGTAAGTGAGGTAATGAAAAACCCAGTTGCGCATAAACCTGTCATTTTGGTCAAAGCATTCGCCGTGCCTTTTGCAGAAGCCAAACCACCAAGCCCGCCATTACCGCCACCGATACCAAGGCCACCACCTTCAGAACGCTGAAGAAGGACGAGCGCAATAATAAGCAACGCCAAAATAAGATGTATTACAAGAATTACGGATTCCATAGTCTAAATACTTTTTCTTTGTGTGTTTAACACAGTTTATACGGTTTATTGCCTTCAAAGACCAGCGATAAAATTAACTTAATGTCACTTTTTGGCCTAGCCCTCTTCGGCAGCAATAGCAATGCCAACAAATTGTTCAGCCTTCAAACTTGCGCCCCCAATCAAACCACCATCAACATGAGGCGTGGACAAAAGAGCATGCGCATTTTCAGGCTTCATCGAACCGCCGTACAAAATACGCAAATTTTTAGAATCTGCAAGCTGTTCTTTCAATTGAGCACATATAAAGCTGTGCATGTTTGCAACATCGTCGCTGCTTGCGGTTTTCCCTGTGCCGATTGCCCAGACAGGTTCATACGCAACCACTGTGTTTTCGGCGTTAGCACCTTCGGGGAAAGAGGCCTGTAGCTGCACCCCAACGATTTCATTTTCTTTTCCTGCATCACGGTCGCTTTCCGTCTCCCCAACACAGATAACGGCAACCAAACCTGCATCATGTGCGGCTTTGGCTTTTTGTGCGACAAGCGCGCTGGTCTCGCCATGATATTGTCTGCGTTCTGAATGGCCGAGAATAACGTAAGTTCCACCACAATCAGCAATCATTTGCGCTGAAATTTCACCCGTATAAGCACCGGCCTCATGCACAGAGCAATCCTGCGCGCCAAAAGAAATTCCGTGTTTTGCACAGATATCTTTAACCGCTGATATATAAAGAGATGGCGGGCAAACTAAAAATTCATACGAATCTGTTATGCTTGGTTGCTCCTGAATTTTTGCAGCAATAGAAGACACAAGTTCTTCGGCCTGCGCTAGGTCTCCATTCATTTTCCAATTTCCGGCAATCAACTTTTTCATATCTGTATCCTTGTATTTTAATGCAGCGAACGCATCAACGTAGTGACATTATCTATATCGCTTTGCCGTGGAAAGCAATTTTTCATACTCATTTTTATAACACCCCCTATTTGAAGACTTGCCCCCTTGGTATGAGCTGCTTATAGTGCTTGATCGAAGTGAAATTGTTAGATATTGGATTTGAGTGAGTATGGTTATGAAATCTATGCGCGGCGGAAAAGTCGGCGGTTTTTTGAAATATGTTATTTTTGGCCTTCTTGGGATGGCTGTTGGTGGCTTGGTCTTAAGTGGATCATTTAGCAGCGGAAGCGTTGGTGGCAACGATGTGGCGAGAATAGAAGATAAAACCATCACAATCAGGCAGTTTGATCTTACATTACGTCGCACCCTGACGCGGTATAATATGTCGACGCAGCAAGCCTATAAAATTGGCATGGCAGAAGATGTTCTATCAGGTGAGATCCGTTCATACTTCATGCTGAAAGAAGCAGAAAATCTGGGAATAGAAATTGATAAGAAGCAACTTGCAAAACGCATTGGGCAAGTTATTGCTCCGCATAGGCAAGAAGGACAAACTCTACAAGATGCTTTAGAAGACATTTTGCGCCGCCAAGGGATGAACGAGAAAGACTTTGTAAGCGGCATCAAACGCGAAGCATCCGGCGACATCATAAGCACAGCAATTCAGGTGGGCTTCACTCCTGCCACAGATTTACTTGCGAAGGATCTCTATGCATTTCAAACGCAAACACGTGATGTTGACCTTATTTTATTTAAGGACAGCGAAATAAAAGACATTCCCGAACCTCAAACAGAAGAGTTAGAGCGCCTATATGAATCTACGAAATTCGCGCAATACGAAATCCCCGAATATCGCAGCGTCAATATTGCTATTTTCGACCCCGAGAGTGTAAAAATTGAATTTTCTATCTCCGAAGAAGAAATAGAAACATTCTATGATGAGAATAAACGAAGCTTTGCCGTTGGTGAACAATTTGTACTCACACAAACTATTTTAAATAACGAGAAAAAAGCAAACGACATCTACGCTCTTGTTGAAAAAGGAATAGACCTGAAAGAGGCAACAACGCAGATTATGGACAAAAATGCACGATACATCGAAAATATTCCTTTCGAAACCGCGATGATGTTACCTGCTTTGGCTGAAGCTGTAAAAGACAGGGAAATTGACAAAGTCATGCCCCCGGTCAAGACAACACTTGGCTATCACGTTATAAAATTGATGAAAGTATTACCGCCGTCAACGCAGCCTCTTACAAGTGTCACTGCGCAGATTAAGAAAGATCTGCTGGAGTCCAAAGAATCAGATCACCTCTTTGGCATTTCAACAACATTTGAAGAGCTGCTTAATGATGAAGTGAGCTTTGAAAATATAGCAAAAGAAATCGATGTCTCTATATCCTCAATTGGTTTGATTGATGCGACAGGCGCGGATAAAGCGGATAAATCCGGACTTGAAGCATTTGAAAGAGCTGATAAAGCAGCATTGGTTGAAATGGCCTTTGCACTAGAGGAAGATACACCACCTATTCTGGAAGAATTACCAAGTGGTAAATTTGTGAGTGTTAGCCTTCAATCCAAAGAAGATAAGACATACAAACCGTTTGAAAGTGTTCGCACAGAGATTTCCGATAAATTTATGGCAGATCAAAAACGCATGGAAAACAAGAAACGCATGGATAAATACCTTGCTGAACTTGATGTAAAAGGCTCTACCTTTGAAAGCATCGCAAAAGAGAACAATAAGAAAATCCAGACGATAAAGGCCATTAAGATAGAAGGTGATATCCCTGCTCCTCTCGTGGCAAGTAATCGCCCCATGATATTCAAAACAGAACTTGGCGGTTATCAAGCCCTTCTGCTTGACGGGCAATATGCGCTGATGAAAGTTGCAGGCTATGACATCCCTGAAATGGGTGAAGGTGACGAAGAAGCATTCGCGACAGTCAAAGAAAGAGTTGCTTTAGAAGCCAAGGAAGAAGCTCTTCTTTCTTACCTACATATGCTGAGCAATAAATATAACGCGACAATCAACGCTCAATTGTTAGAACGTGCCTATGGCCAACAAAATGATGAGAATTAGGAATACCCTATAATGCCCCTACAGAACGAGCATAGTTTTAATCCGCACCCTGATGTCTTTAGACAAAATTTTGCAGATCATAAAACGCAGCTTATCTGGGAATGGGTTTCCGCCGATCTTGAAACGCCGGTTTCTGCCTATTTGAAACTATGCGGTTATACGGCCTACTCCTTTTTACTGGAATCCGTTGAAGGCGGCGCAACATTGGGGCGTTATTCGGTTATTGGCACGAACCCTGATTTCCTATGGAAATGCTCTCAAGGCGGCAAAGTCGAGATCAAAGCCGACCAAGGCAGTATATGGGCTGCCCAAGACGTTTGCGCAAAAGCCTCCCTAAAAGAGAATATAGCAGCCAGTTCTATTGATATTGTGCCTGAAGGCTTGCCACCAATGTGCGGGCTTGGCCTGTTTGGTTATATTGGGTATGACATGATCCGTTTGGTCGAAGATATTCCCGATAACAACCCCGATGATTTACAAGTGCCGGACAGTATTCTGAGTCGCCCCTCTATTTTGGCAATTTTTGATAATGTTAAAAATATGATTTGTGTTGTAACGCCCGTCTATGCCCATGCAGGGAATTCAAAGTTCCCCGTTGATATGGTTTATAGTGATGCACGCACACGCGTTGAAAATGCTTTAAAATCGATTAATTCGCCCCTTAACCGAACAATGCTGGATCATAAAACGCTGTTAAAAAACGGACAGAAAATCACATCAAATACACCAAAAGAAGACTATAAAGCCGCCGTCAAGAAGGCTGTGGAATATATTCATGCGGGAGAGGTTTTCCAAGTTGTTCCTTCTCAAAGATTTTCTATTAATTTTGATTTGCCCTCGTTTGAACTATATAGGTCACTGCGTAGCGTAAACCCCTCGCCTTTCTTGTTTCATTTATCCTTTGAAGGATTTGCCCTTGTTGGCTCCAGCCCTGAAATATTAGTGCGCGTGCGCGATGATATGGTGACAATTCGCCCCATCGCAGGCACACGGAAACGCGGCAAGAATGCGATAGAAGACAAAGCACTGGCAGATGATTTACTGAGTGATGAAAAGGAATGTTCCGAGCATTTGATGTTGCTAGACCTCGGACGTAATGATGTTGGTCGCGTTGCAGAAATTGGCAGCGTCAATGTCACTGATCAATTCCAGATAGAGCTATACTCTCACGTTATGCATATCGTCTCCAATGTGGAGGGGAAATTGCGCAAAGACTTTGATATCGTTGACGCTCTGTTCGCAGGGTTTCCGGCAGGTACAGTCAGCGGCGCGCCAAAAATACGTGCCATGGAGATCATTGATGAATTAGAGGTTAGCCGTCGTGGAACATATGCTGGCGGTGTTGGATACTTCTCCGAAAATGCGATGGATAGCTGCATTGCACTGCGCACGGCTCTGGTAAAGGATAGTAAAATCTATGTGCAAGCTGGCGGCGGCGTTGTTGCTGACAGTGACCCTGAATTTGAATACCAAGAATGTTGCAACAAAGCGAAGGCCGTTTTTCATGCTGCTGAATTGGTTATTCAAAAGTTCCGCACACGTTAGAACACCGGAAAATACTGAACAAATTATAAAATCCGATACGTATTGTATATTAGATATTTTGAATTTAATTATTCAACAGATGCGATGTCACCCGCCGCCTGAACGGGATATTTTATGACCTGACTGGCAGGAACAAGGGTTAGCCCCTTTTCCTCTAATGTCGGCAGCCACTCTTTTAACGCAGCGATTGTTTCCTTATGCGGATGCCCAATCGCAATGGCGTAGCCTTGGTCGCGCGCGGTGCGCTCCAGTTGCTTCAAAGCATTCTTTATGAATTCCGCATTAATCTCATGATCCAGAAAAACATCGCGCACTGCATAAGGAATACCTGTATCGCGGGCAATGCGCGCCGCCACAGAAGAGCCTATCGTTTTTGAATCGATGAAATACAAGTCTTTATTCTTCAGATGATCCATCACGCGATGCATAGAGAGCGCATCTTTGGTCAAACGACTGCCCATATGGTTATTCACCCCGACAAAGCCATCAAAGCTATCCAACCCCCATTGTAGTGTCTCTATAAACGCAGCTTCGCCCTGCTTCGTTGTTAGAACATGAGGCCCGCCATCAAGACTGCCGTTCAGAGGCTCCATCGGCATATGCAGCATAAGCTCATGCCCATTTGCGGAGGCACGCTTTGTGCGCTCGCTCAAATTCTTTGCGTAAGGCAGGTAAGACAAAGTTAATGGCCCGGGCAGAACCTCCACTTGCTTGCTACGCAAAGTGATGCCCATATCATCGATAATAATAACCACCATACCCGACCCTTGTGGCTCGTTATAATGATGTTTTACGAGGCTTTCAGAAGGCGTATCAACATCTTCTACCGCCGAAATAACATCGTCCAATGTAATAGAAGCTGTTTCCACTTCCATCTCTTCCGGGATATGAAGAGCTGAAATTATATCTGAAACGCTTTTCTCTTCTTTATAATGCGCTGTTTCCACCAAAGGCTTTTGTTTGAAATAGCGTTCTATATCTTGCGTATTCCTTTCAACACCAACAGCAGGTGCAATTTCGGCAAGAAGGGTTTCTGTGGCCTGCACATCCATAACCGGCGCGCGGATATCAACAATCTCTACATTTTCATCCATGATTGGCGGCGGCATAGCATGCGCGAGAGATAAAATTTCAGCCTCTATTTCTATCCCTTCATCCATATAGGATTTATGCTGTATTTTGAGGTTTGAAATAACAAGAGCCTCACCCGCATCGCTTGAAACAAAACTGTTGAACACAGTGTGATTCTTATCAAGGATAAATAAATCAGTCAGAATGACCAAAGCTCCACCAATTAAGAGGAAGACTATGATTTTGAATGGGTTGCTGTTGCGTTCTTGATGGTCCATGGTGCTACACTACTCATTAAACGCAGATCATTGAAATAAGGTTTGCCTGCGTGCTTGCTTTTTCTAACACAGAACGGCATAACAAATCCATGATTACATTAATAGATAACTATGACAGCTTCACATATAACTTGGTTCAATATCTCGGCGATTTGAAATCAGAGGTCAGAGTATACCGTAATGACGAAGTTACAGCGCAGCATATTATAGACGAGAAACCATCGGGAATCCTTATCTCTCCGGGGCCAAGCGACCCTGACCATGCGGGCATTTGTCTGGATACAATAGTACTGGCAGCGGAAAATAATGTGCCTTTATTCGGGGTATGTTTAGGGCATCAATCTATTGCGCAAGCCTTTGACGGCAAGATTATCCGCGCACCTGAACCGCTTCACGGAAAGACATCTGTAATTACCCATACCGGAAAGAAGATGTTTGAAGGCATTCCTTCGCCCTACACCGTGACGCGTTATCATTCCCTAACGGCAGAAAGAGAAAGCTTTCCAGATTGTCTGGAGATTACGGCAGAAACTGATGATGGCGTTATCATGGCGCTATCCCACAAGGAAAAGCCAATCCACGGCGTACAATTCCACCCTGAAAGCATTGCGACCGAACATGGCCATGCTTTGCTGAAAAACTTTGTCAGACTAACCCAATGATTGATAGCGTTTTAGAGCAAATCCAAAGCGGCAAAACGCTTAGCGAGGATGAGATGCGCGCGGCTATGTCCGGCATCATGGAAGGCCAATGGAGCGATACGCAAATCACAGAATTCCTTGTTGGCCTATCCAAACGCGGCGAAAGCGTTGCGGAAATCACAGGCGCTGCAAATGTTATGCGCGAGAAAGCCTTGCCCATAAATGCCCCCGAAGGCGCGGTTGATTGCTGCGGCACGGGTGGAGATAAATCAGGCACTTATAACATCTCGACGGCGGTGGCGATTGTTGCGGCGGCGTGCGGTGTGCCGATTGCAAAGCACGGTAACCGTAGTGCAAGCTCAAAATCAGGTGCGGCGGACGTGCTGGAGGCTCTGGGCATTAATCTGGATGTGCAGCAAGATAAGCTGGAAGAGGCGTTAAAGCTCTATAACTTCGCTTTTCTTATGGCGCCGCGCCATCACGGAGCGATGAAATACGTTGCGCCTGCGCGTAAAGCCCTCGGCACGCGAACGATTTTCAATATATTGGGGCCACTCGCCAACCCTGCCAAAACAAAACATCAATTGCTCGGCGTGTTTGATCGGGTTTTGGTTCTACCCATTGCGCAGGTTTTGCAAAATTTAGGCACGAAAAGCGCATGGGTGGTGCATGGCTCTGACGGGTTGGACGAAATCACAACAACGGGCAAAACATATGTCGCCAAGCTGGAAAATAGTGAGATTACCGAAACAACGCTAACACCAAGTGATTTCGGCCTTCCACAAAGCAATCCCAATGATCTTATTGGCGGCACGCCGGAGATTAACGCGCAAGCCTTGCTCAATATTATGGGTGGCGCAAAGAATGCATATAGAGACATTGTCGTTGCCAACACTGCCGCGACCCTAATTATTGCAGGCAAAGAGAATAACTTAACCCACGCCGCAAAGACAGCAATGCAAGCCATAGATAACGGCCGCGCCCTAAAATTACTCAACGAATACAAAGCCTTCACACAAGAGCATGGAGCCACCGCCTAATGAATACTTTAGAAAAAATATGTAATAAAAAGAAAGAACATATTGCCTACAAGAAGTCCCTACGCTCTCTCGCAGATTTACAATACATCTCCTCCGAGCAGCCTCTTCCATGCGGGTTCTTAAGTAAGATGAAGCGGACAAAAGGAACAGCTCTGATTGCAGAAGTTAAGAAAGCATCCCCCAGCAAAGGTATTATTCGTGAAGATTTCGATCCTGTAGAAATTGCTAAAATATACAAAGAAGCAGGTGCGAGTTGCCTTTCCGTTTTAACCGATGAGCCATATTTTCAAGGCCATGATGATTTCCTGATAGACATCAAAAAAGCCGTTGATATTCCGGTGTTGCGTAAAGACTTTATGGTTGATCCCTATCAGATCTACGAATCACGCGCCTTGGGTGCAGACTGCATTTTGCTAATCATCGCCGCGCTGGATGATACGATGGCGCGGGAGCTTTATGAAACCGCCGTTGGGCTTGGTATGGATATTCTGGTCGAAGTACATAATTTAGCCGAGCTTGAGCGCGCATTAAAGCTGAACCCGATGATGCTAGGCATTAATAATCGCAACTTAAAGACATTAGAGGTCGATATAACGACATCTTTTGAACTTTCCATGAACATCCCCTCCTCAACGTATAAAATATCGGAGAGCGGTATCGGTGGCAATGAAACGATAAAGAAACTTGAAAGCGTTGGATATGAAGGATTTCTTGTTGGTGAAAGCCTAATGCGTCAGGATGATATACAGGCGGCAGTTTATGATTTATTAGGAACATAAACCTTCCTATTGACACAAACAGTGAACTAAAATAGAACAAATAGTGTATATCAATGCCTAGAATAGGGATTTATTAAAAATGCTGACCAGAAAACAAAAAGATTTACTCCTCTATATTCACGAGAAAATGTCCGAAGATGATATTCCACCATCATTCGAGGAAATGAAAAATGCTTTGGGCTTAAAATCCAAATCCGGCATTCATCGCCTCATATCAGCCTTGGTTGAGCGCGGCTATATCGAACGATTACCACACCGCGCACGCGCCCTTGAAATTAAACGTCTGCCGGAGGGTTTTAAATCCGCCAAAGATAATCAAAGTGCAGTCGTAAAATTATCAAATGAAATCACTGCCACACACGAAGCCGCAGGCTTTGCTGCACTGGATGAAGTGCCTTTATATGGCCGCATCGCTGCAGGCACACCAATAGAGGCCATTCGTAATGAGGGCGAGATGTTGCAAGTTCCACAAGGTTTTGTTGGGCATGGAGATCACTATGCCCTCATTGTTGACGGTGATTCCATGATTAACGCCGGCATACACGATCAAGATACTGTTATCATTAAACGCTGTGACAGCGCAGAAAATGGCACGATCGTCGTTGCATTGGTTGATGATTTGGAAGTTACCTTAAAACGTTTACGCCGCGCAGGAAGTAAAATAGTTCTCGAACCTGAGAATGATGCTTATGAACCCCGTATTTTAGAGCCGGAGCGCGTAAAAATACAAGGCCGCTTGGCAAGCCTGCTGCGCACATACCACTAATCAATGTTTTTTAGGTTTTGGCGGGTATGCAGACCATGGGCGGTTTGATGTTGTTTCTGCAACATTTTCGACCATCACGCTGCCATCACGGCCTATCCATATTGCATGAGCACCGTTTCTCCAACTATCGAACTTATCAATAATAATGCGCGCTTTGCAGTGATTTTTTCGTTTATAAATTCTTTCAATAGGCTTGGTGGAGATTATAATATCCGCCCAGCCACACTCATCATTTTGAATATATGGATTGCGAATAAATGAAATATTTTGTCCATTAATCGTAAAACGACAACCATCTGCTCCACAGCTATAAAAATCATTCACATCTTTTTTAGCACCCTTGTAAGGCAGTAATTGAGACGACTTTTTTTCCAACCCATAAAACCTTTCCCAATTTTTCAGAACAAAACGCTCACTTCGCCGCGTAGAAACATACAGCGCCCCGCCACGATCTTTAAAACCAAACAACTTATGCGATGAAGATATCAAAATATCAGGTTGTATCTGTGCCTGAGTAAGAACAACTGAGAGTACAACAAATGGCACAGCGAAAAGTTTCCCCCAACCTTTCCACAGAACCATAAACAAGGCGGACAGCACCAAGAGAACAAAAGAAGGAAACCCCCATGAACCAACATGGATGACCGCCGCGGGCAATGACGCCGCCCAATAGGAAATTTCCAATATATAACTTACCCCCAGCCCAACAATTTGAAGTGGCCAATAATCCAAGCCAAAAGGCATTGCAATCAGGCTGAATAATGCGAAGGGCATAATTAAAAATGCTAATAACGGCACAGCCACAAAGTTAGCAAGCGACCCCAGATAAGAAACTTGTCCAAAATGATAGAGTGCGAAGGGCGCGGTGGCAAAACTGGCAATTAACGTCGTCATACAAACACTGATAAAATAGAGTAAGAATTTTCTATGCCATCCGCGTTTCTTATACCAAGACATCCAGAACGTCCTTGTTACTTCATAGAAATAAATCAAACATATCACCGCAGCAAAAGACATGTGAAAACTCGCCGACATCAAGCTCTCCGGAGCAATAATCAAAACCACCAGAGCCGATAATGCCACCAACCGCAAAGAAATAGGTGAACGATCTAAAATTATCGCCAGAAACACAATTGCGATCATCATGACCGCGCGCTGCGTCGGAATTGTTGCCCCAGCCAACAACATGTAGAATATAGCGCCACATAATGCGAACACCGCGGCCATTTTCTTGACAGGATAGCGTAGTGCAAAATTTGGTATCATCACCAAAATCAAGCGAAGAAAGAAAAACAGGACACTCGCCACCAGCCCAACATGCAAACCCGATATCGCCAGCATGTGCGCCAACCCTGCATCACGAATGGCGCTGCGATCCGCATCAGATAGCGCATTTTTCTGTCCTACGATCAGGGCGAGGGCGATGCTGGCTTGCTCTGCGTCTAAGCTCTGCGTAATTCTGGTTGCAATATTGTGGCGCAGAGGCTCTATACTCCAAATACCTACACCACCATCTGAAATGAGTTCAGGTTCATTGTAAATAAACCCCACCGCGCCGATGCTCTGGAAATAGAGATAACGCCTGAAATTAAAGCCATCGGGAAACAACGGCGGCGATGGAGGATTTAGTAACGCCAACACTTTAATATCTTGCCCGATTTTAACATTACCATCCTTGCGCAAACGTAATCTGACTTTGCGTGGTGTTTCCTCCGGTGACAGTCTTTCGATACTTAAACCAGATAATGTAATTCTGCTGCCATCGCCCTCCTCCATTTTTTCAATTGATAAAACCGTGCCACTAATCGTTACAGGACCAAGTTTCTTGGCCAGAACAGGCGTTGCGATATTAGCCGTGCGAATGGTTGCCGCAGCAAAGCCCGAAAAGGCCAACAAAAGAGCAAAGGAGGCCGTTACAATCCCCTTTCCTAAGATGTTCCGCGCTGCAATCGGGCGGATCAGTAAATGAACAGCCAGCCAGAAGCACATCGCAAACACAGATAAAACGACAGGTGGCTCAAACGGCAAAGAGAAATAAAGCGCCACACCACAAGCAAAGAACACGGGCACCCACAGGAATAAATTTTCCTTTTGCACAAAAAATTTATACTCCAACCATTCAAAAACAGAGGAGATACGCGGGGAAAATGGTGGGTCTCTCTCTGTCTGATCTATGCGTGACGCAATTTGCATGGTAGTGTCCCAAATTCTGTAATTCGTATCATATAAGGCACAAAGATAATGACTGTTGTAACACGTTTCCCCCCTTCCCCTACAGGCTTTATGCATGTTGGTAACGCACGCACAGCGATTTTTAATTGGTTATATGCGCGAAGCAATGGCGGGAAATTTGTTGTGCGCATCGAAGACACAGACAGAAAACGCCACTCCGAGGAAGCCGTCGCCGCGATTATGGATGGCTTAGAATGGCTAGGCCTTGATTATGATGGCGAGGTGCTCTCACAATTTGCACAACGTGACCGTCACACGGCCGTTGCAGAAGAAATGATTGCCAAGGGGCAGGCTTATCACTGTTATTGCAGCCCCGAAGAACTGAGCGATATGCGGGAAAAAGCGCGCGCAGAAGGCCAGAAGACATTTTACGATCGCCGCTGGAGAGACGCTGACCCTGCAACTGCGCCTGCTGATGTTAAACCTGTTGTGCGTATCAAAGCGCCACTGGACGGGCAAACAACTATTAAAGATAAGGTTCAGGGCGAAGTCAGCGTTGCCAATGATCAACTGGATGATTTCATTATTCTGCGTAGTGACGGCACGCCAACATATATGCTGTCCGTTGTTGTGGATGACCATGACATGGGCATCACACACGTTATACGCGGCGATGACCATTTGAATAACACCTTCCGTCAGAAAGTTATTTTCGATGCCATGGGATGGGATGTTCCGGAATTTGCGCACGCGCCATTAATCCATGGTGCAGATGGCGGAAAGTTCTCCAAACGTCATGGTGCACAAAGCATTCAAGAGTTCAGAGAAATGGGTTATCTGCCTGAGGCTCTGCTCAATTATTTGCTGCGTCTTGGTTGGTCACACGGTGATGACGAGATTATTCCGCGCGATAAAGCCATTGAGTGGTTTAATCTGGAGAATATCGGCAAAGCCCCTTCAAAATTCGATTTTGCAAAACTAGATAGCTTAAACGCACATTATATCAACGAAGCCAGCGCGGAGGATTTACTTATCCAAACCTTGCCTTTCTATCAAGAACGCCATGGTATAACCCCTGATGATCTCGGAAAGCAACGCATCACCCAAGGTATTGACGAGTTAAAGTCGCGTGCGAAGACATTGTTGCAATTCGTTGATGAATCTGTGTTTTATGCCAAGTCCACACCTTTAGCATTTGATGAGAAAGCGCTTAAAAACCTTGATGGTGCTGAAGATATATTGCTCGCCTTAAAAACAGCATTCGAAGCCGCTGACACGCTTGATGCGGATAAAGTACAAGAGATTTGCAAAGCCGTTGCCGATGAACATATGAATGGTAAATTGGGCAAGGTTGCTATGCCATTACGTGCTGCATTAACGGGGACAACAGTATCTCCCTCTATCTTCCATGCTGCCGAAATTCTTGGCTCTGAAGAGGTGTGCCATCGTATTCAGGCAGCGCTGGATCGATAAAAAACGCAGTCATCCACACTAAATCATTGATAAGGATTGTTTTTTATACTACAATCTCTTTACCTTTTATGGTATCCACCTGTTGCCGAGTTCTTTGGCATCATGATAATCCCAATTTATAATGCTGCGTACATATCAATTTTCTATAGCCCCCTATATTCGAGGATCGCATAATGACGCAGAACCCTAAGACAGATAAAACATTCACTCTGACAAATGACCAAACAGGTGAGGCCATTCAGCTCCCTGTATTGGAGGGCACAGCAGGGCCACCGGTTCTTGATATCCGCAAGCTTTATGCCCAAACAGGGCACTTCACCTTTGACCCAAGCTTTACCGCAACAGGAAGCTGCAAGTCCAGAATAACATTCATTGATGGCGAAAAAGGCATTCTGCAACATCGCGGTTATGACATTGCCGACCTTGCAGAAAAGAGTGACTTTTTAGAAGTCTCTTATTTATTACTTAATGGCGACCTGCCCGACAAACAACAAAAAGAACAATTCGAGCATGAAATCACCTATCACACGATGGTTGATGAACAGGTCAACTTCTTTTACCGCGGCTTTAGACGTGATGCACATCCGATGGCGATTATGTGTGGCGTTGTTGGGGCATTATCAGCGTTCTATCATGACTCACTGGATATTCATGATCCTGCGCAACGCGAAATTTCCGCGCACCGCCTGATTGCAAAAGTAGCGACATTGGGCGCTATGACCCATAAATACTCTGTTGGTCAGCCATTTATGTATCCACGTAATGATTTATCTTTCGCCGAGAATTTCCTCTATATGTGTTTTGCTGTTCCGGCAGAGCCTTATAAAGTGAACCCTGTTCTTGCCAGAGCAATGGACAAGATCTTTATTCTGCATGCAGATCACGAACAAAACGCATCAACATCAACCGTGCGCTTGGCCGGATCATCACAAGCAAATCCATTCGCCTGTGTATCGGCGGGAATAGCTTGCCTTTGGGGGCCAAGTCATGGCGGTGCAAACCAAGCGGTTTTAGAGATGCTTGACGAGATTGGTTCTGTTGAGAATATTCCTGAATTTATTACGCGTGCAAAAGACAAAAATGACCCATTCCGCCTTATGGGCTTTGGACATCGCGTTTACAAGAACTTTGACCCACGCGCAAATGTTTTAAAAGCCGCCTGTGATGAGGTTCTCGAAGATCTTGGCATCAATGACCCAAGACTTGAACTGGCGATGGAACTTGAACGAATAGCATTAGAAGACCCCTATTTCATTGAAAGAAAACTCTTCCCGAATGTTGATTTCTATTCCGGTATTATCCTAAAAGCTATGGGCTTTCCAACGAGTATGTTTACGGTTTTATTTGCCATCGCACGTACTGTTGGCTGGGTTTCACAATGGAAAGAAATGATTGAGGAGCCTGCTTTGCGTATTGGTCGCCCAAGACAGCTCTACACAGGCCCGACACAGAGACCTTATGTTGATATTGATGACAGATAGAGCTGATATCTAACAATATCGATACATAGAAAAAGAGGGACATAAAAATCCCTCTTTATTTTTTTATAACAGATAGCTTGATACTATGATTTTATTGTCGCGGTTATAAACTCTGCCGCTCTTTGTGACGGAGACATAGCATTTTCAGCTCCAAGGATTTTCCCCAAGGCAAGGAATGCTTGTTTCTGCTCATTCCTTTTTTCTTCGTTCTGTAATAACTCCAGTGCCTCTTTCGCGATATTATCAGACGAACATTTTCCTTGCAGACACTCCGGTACAATCCCCTTATCAAGAAGAATATTAGCCAAATGCGCATATTTCACTTTCACAAGAACACGCAGAATAAGGGCGGTTATCGGGTTAATCTTATACGCAATAACATGCGGAACACCTGCATAGGCGAGTTCCAATCCCATTGTTCCTGACACCGCGACAGCAACGTCACATGCCTTTATCGCTTCCCATTTCATTCCCGGATTCGCCACAACATAAATAGGTAGCTTAAAGTCCTCCAAAAGCTTTTGAACATTATATTCTAAATCAGGTAATGTCGGCGCAATAATATGAATGCCTGCTTCAATATCATTAACCAATAAAGCCGCCTCTTTAATAGCACCACTCAGGTTTTTAAACTCCGCCTCGCGACTACCAAAAAACAAACCGATGGTTTTGGCATCCTTTTTAATATTATTTTCTTCTCGAAATACATCACCGGAGGCTTCACGAGAATTACTCATCACAAGAGGATGCCCAACATGCGCGGCCTTCATACCGTGTTTCGTAAAATACTCAACCTCCATGGGGAAAAGGCACATCATGCCATCCATAAAGCCTGCTATTTTTTTAGCACGCCCAGCACGCCATGCCCAAACACTTGGCGCAACATAGTGAATAAGTTTTCCTTTATAAACGCCTCGTTTTTTGAGCGATTTTGCCAATATGAAGTTAAAATCAGGAAAATCAACCGTAATGACCGCATCAGGCTTTTGCTTTTCAATCTCTTCAACAATTGATTTATTTAGCTTCAGTAATCTCGGGATTTTGGGGAGAACTTCCCATATACCAATAACAGAAATCTGATCCAAAGGTAAAAGCTCATCAAAGCCTTCTGCCGTCATCAATGGGCCACCAACCCCCAAACATTCGACATCATCACCATATTGTTCTTTCAAGGCCTTAATAAGTGGAGCCGCCAAGGAATCTCCTGAGTTTTCTCCGGCAATAAAAAAGAGTTTCATGCTTTTGGGGTTCTTTCTGTTTCGGATTTTATGTTCTCATCGATGGGCACGCCAATCACAAATAGTTTATATTTATCTGCGTACTTAGCAACGGTTTTTATATCAACGACAATAACATTACCGGCGTGCAGCACAATGCCTGCTAATCCGGCTTTATGAGCGTTTATAATGGTTTGCACACCAATTGTTGGCATATCCAACGCTTTGTCTTGCTGCGGTTTGCGGGTTTTAACAAGAATACCACCACGTCCTTTTTGCAGAAGCGCAGAACATCTATCAATTAATGCATCCGTGCCCTCAACCGCCTCAACACCAACGATCATACCATTTTGAACAATAACAGATTGCCCAATATCAAGAGAGCCTATCTCTTGTGACACCTTTAGGCCGAATTCTATATCAACCCAATCATCATCTTTGGGCTTAAAACGCCCAAGCGACCCCTCTTCCACAAGCAAACGATCACAAAAATCTTGTATACCGTGAAGCGTGAACCCTTCGCTCTCCAGCTCTTCTTTTAGCACACTGAGGAGATCATTATCCCCCAATGCGCGAAGGCCAATGCGGGACAGTATTTTAACGGCCTTCAAATCAGGTTTTATTTCTGTCAATGGCGGGCGTTTAACTCCGCCAATCATAACAAGGTCTGTTACCCCATTAGATTTAAAGAATGAAATTATTTTGCCTACAGCACCGAATTCTGCCCATTGATGGTTATGCCCGTTCATAAGATCCGCATCGGTTTGCCCATCAAAACCAACAATAAATGGCTCTATTCCCTTATCTTTACAGATAGACAAAAGATAAGCAGGCAAGTTTCCACCGCCCGCAATAAGACCCAATTTTTGAATGTTTATTTCTTGCGTGGCTGGCATAACGGAAAATTACTTTTTGCACGGGCAAAGTCGACAATCGACATGATCAATTTATCATCGGAGAAATCTGTGGAAACCATATCAAGGCGCTGCTCCAACGTCCCTTCATCACCGAATAACTGATTAAACGCGCGTTGAAGCTGTCTTATTTCAGCCTTTTCAAAGCCGCGACGCTCCAGACCAATTAAGTTTAGCCCTGCAAGAGCCGCACGCTCTCCCTTTACACGACCATAAGGAATAACATCGTTTTCAACGCCTGACATACCGCCAATAATTGCATGATCGCCTATACGGGCGAATTGATGCACCGCTGAGAGACCACCAATAACGACAAAGTTACCAACGACAACATGTCCGGCAATTGTCGCGTTATTCGCCATAATGACGTTATCGCCCACAATACAATCATGTGCGACATGCGCCGCCATCATGAACAGGCAATTATCACCAATAACCGTTTCCATCGCCCCGTGTTTCGTGCCGGGGTTCATGGTAACGTGCTCTCGAATAGTATTGTTCTTGCCAATGACAAGTTTGGTTTTCTCACCGGCAAACTTCAAATCTTGCGGCGGTGTGCCTAAAGATGCAAAAGGGAAAATTTGTGTCCCCTCGCCAACGGATGTCAGCCCCTCTATATGCACATGAGAGCGGAGTGTGACATTGTCAGCCAAACTGACATTTTCTCCGACGATGCAATAAGGGCCAATTTCAACATTGTCGCCAATTTTGACGCCATCATGAATAATTGCAGTTGAGTGAATTTGTGAAGGCATGGAATATCTTTGAAGGTTAGGTGGTTATCTCTTTATATTTAACCATAATAATATATTTACGTGAAAGAACAAATCACGCTTTGTTACGAAAAATTTCAGGCTTACAGGATATCTATTAAACTGTAGATTCTGTTTCTGTAATCATCGCACTGAACTTTGCCTCGGCGCAAACTTTACCATCAACAGTCGCCACACCTTTAAACTTCCAAACAGGGCCACGTGATTGTATTTTTTCAACATGCACATGCATACTATCGCCTGGTGTGACTGGACGGCGGAAACGGGCATTGTCTATCGTCATGAAATACACAACCTTTCCTTCGGCTTCTTTACCAAGAAAATCCACAACAACCAAAGCCGCAGTCTGTGCCATTGCCTCAATAATCAATACACCAGGCATTACAGGAAATCCGGGGAAATGACCTGTAAAATGCGGCTCGTTCATTGTAACATTTTTAAGGCTTATTGCACTTTCTCCCGGCGTTAGCTCAAGAATGCGATCAATTAACAACATAGGATAACGATGTGGGATCATATCCATGATTCCATTGATATCAATTTGGGTTTTGTTGTCTTCGCTCATCTTTACACCTTCTATTTTTGTATATCGCGCATAATAACCGCAGTTAATCGTGTTTTTTCTTCTTAATCAAGCGATTTAACGCCGCAACCTGTCTGAAGAATTGTGATTTGGGGAATGCAGGAGATCCCAGATATTCTTGGCCGCTTGGAACATCCGAAATTACACCGGCCTGTGCGCCAATTCGCGCCCCCATTCCAAGTGTTATATGCCCTGCTATGCCGACTTGCCCACCGATTGCAACATAGTCTTCTATCTTTGCTGAACCTGATATACCAACCTGCGCCACAATAACGCAACCACGACCTATTGTTACATTGTGGCCAATTTGCACAAGGTTATCAATCCATGTGCCTTGCCCGATAACCGTATCAGGCCCTGCGCCGCGGTCTATTGTTGTATTGGCTCCTATTTCAACATGGTCTTCCAAAATAACGCGCCCTAATTGCGGCACCTTTACATGCCCTGTCGGCGAAATTGCAAAGCCAAAGCCATCTTGACCAATACGAACACCGGGGTATAAACGCACATGATCCGCAATCAGTGCATGAGATACGGTTACATTACTGCCGATGCGGCAATGCGCACCAATTTGAACATTATCTTCAATAACCGTATTGGATTCAATGCGTGTATGCTCGCCAATCAATACATTCTTACCGATTGTAACGTGATGGCCAATTGCAACAGATGTACCAATCTCTGCAGTTTCATCAATAACCGCCGTATCGGCAATATAAGCACTATCTGCTGGATATTCTTCCGGATAAAAAGCCTGTGCTGCCAAGGCATAAGCTTTATATGGCGTTGGAGTGATAAGACAAATCGTATCCGCAGGGGCAAATTCCTCCATCGCAGGAGAAATAAAACACGCACCAGCCTTTGTGCCTAAAAAATCATCTTTATATTTCACATTATCCAGAAAGGAGAGATGGTTTTTTTCTGCATTATGCAATGGTGCAACATCATCCAAAATAAAATTAGGATCAACAGAATCGGAAAAGGCACACTCGGATATCTTTGCTATTTCAGAAATAGAAAAGCCCTTGGATTTTTTGAAAAAACGAGGATCAGCCATTTGCGTATAATCTATTTTACTTTAAGGGACAATGTAGGCAATTTTTTATTCAATCGCTCCATCACCGTCTTGGTTATATCCAAAGACATACTGCCCACTACAATATTTTGGCGTGTGATAATCAAATCAATTTTATCTTCCGCTGCAACTTTTTGGCACACTTCGTAAATTGATTTGGTCAGTAAATTCATCGCGGTTACATAAGCCTTTTCCAGCTTTTGCTTCTTGCTTTGAATAGTGCTACGCGCTGTTATGCGGCGACTTTCAAATTCTTGGACTTTCTTAAGAAGCGCCTCTTTTGATAATTCACCACGCTGTTTTTCCAAAGCCTTCTGTTCGGCACGAAGTTTATCTTCTGCTGTTTTAATTTCTGCAAGAAAAGTTTTACGTTTCTCCGCAATTTGCTTTTGTATCGATTTTGCAGCTTTAGATTCTACAATAACCATATCTATATCAACAACAGCAATACTAACTTCCGCATAAGCATGCGTAGAAGACATACACAACACCGCAGCAACCACGAAAAACATAGTTCGTACATAACCAAACTTCATACTAAATCCCTATTTTTTTAAATATATATATTATTGCTAGCAACTCTATTAAAAACGAGTGCCAAAATCAAACCTGAAATTTTCTTCTTCATCGAAGTCTTCTTTCAGATATGGAATTGCAAAGTCCATACGTATGGGGCCAAATGGTGATTTCCATGACAAGCCAAGTCCAGCCGTCGCACGGAGGGAGTTTTCTTCTGAAATATCCGCCCCAGATTCATCAATATCCCAAAGCGATCCAAAATCACTGAATGCATGCCCTTTTATGCCAAGCTCTTTTGGTAATCCAAGAGGGAATGATGTTTCAATACTTCCGCGATAGAAATAATTTCCACCAAGGGAATCATTCGTGTCAGTGTCACGCGGACCAACACCTGATCTTTCGAACCCACGAAGCGTCGATCCACCCAAGAAATAACGTTCATTAATTTCAACATCAGCGTCACCATAGGCTTGAATACCACCGACTTCTGCCAATATATTAACATTCCACTGATCTGCCAATGGACGGAAGTAGGATGCTCCAGTTTTAGCAGAGACATATTTAGCGTCGCCTCCCAAACCTGCAATTTCAGTATCAAGCCAATATGTCATACCACTTGTGGTTAGGATGGAGCTGTCACGCGTATCATAGAATAGACGCTGTGAAAGAGCGAGGGTTGTGCGTTGCCCTTCTTGATCTTTAATGAAACGTGACGCATTACTGCCAACATCCGTAATTTCATTACGCGTGATATTATAGCGAACGGTCTGTCTCCAATGTTCAGACAGAGGATAACCAATACGCAGCCCTCCCCCCGAACGTTTTTGATCGTATGAACTCTCGTCTTGCAAATCACGGGTCACGTGAAATAAATCAATTCCTGCGGAAATATCGCGTCCAAGGAAATATGGCTCTGTGAAAGAAAGATTGATTTGGCTTTTCTCACCGGCAAGAACAGTGGACACTAACAAGTCTTGCCCTTTCCCTAACAAGTTACGCTCTCTGATGCGAAGATCAGCTAAAGGCCCGTCAGATGATGAAAAACCAGCACCGATGGATAACTCGCCCGTTGATTTTTCCTGCACATCAATATCAATGACGGTTTTATCAGGGGCGGAGCCTTGAGAAACTCTTAAGTTTACTTTCTCAAAGAAATTAAGATTTTTAATGTTTTGCTCGGACTTCGCAATCTTGGAACGATTAAAGGGGTCGCCCTCAACCACTTCCAGCTCTCTACGTAGGACTTTATCCAGAGTACGGATATTCCCGTTAACGTTAATACGCTCCACAAACACACGCGGTGTTTCACTGATCGCAAACACAACTGTTATGGTTTGATTCTCGCGATCTTTTCTAATGTCCGGACGTATATCAACAAATGCATATTGAAGATCGCCAAGCTGGTCAGTCATCTTCTGAACACTTAATTTAACTTCATCGGCGTCATACCAATCATCCGCATCAAACGTTATAGAATCATTTAAAATTGTTTCATCAAAATTCGGGATACTAGCCAAAATTTCTGTTCCGGCAAATTTATAGCGTCTGCCTTCTTCCACCGTGAAGGTTATGAAAAAGCTGTCCTTATCATTTGAAAGCTCGGCAACAGAGGATAGAATGTTAAAATCCGCATAGCCCTGCGATTCATAGAATTTTCTTAAAAGCTCTTGGTCATAGGATAAGCGATCCGCATCAAAGCGATCATTGCTGGATAAGAACTTATACCATGCACTTTCTTTCGTGCTGACAATACTGCGAAGTTTTCCGTCGCTGTAATTCTTATTACCAATAAACTTTATACTTTTAACATCCGTAACGCCGCCCTCATGTATTTCAAACACAAGATTCACGCGGTTTTGATCCAACTGTATGATTTGCGGTTGGATCAGAACAGAGAAACGCCCCTGCCTTCTGTATACCTGATAAAGACGGCTTACATCCGATTGGACTTTAGAACGGGTAAACACTTGTCTTTGACGCAACTGAACCTCGGCCAGAAGCTCTGAATCATTAATAGCGTCATTTCCTTCAAAACGGATAACATTAATCACTGGGTTTTCAACGACCTGAACCGAGACAATACCATTGGATTGCTGAACTTTAACATCGGCGAATAAACCTGTGGAGAACAAGCTTTTTAACGCTCTATCCGTCGCAGTGTTGTCTACGGGGTCGCCTACTTTTAGATCCATGTAAGATGCAATGGTTGATTCTTCAATTCTCTGCACACCCGAGATTTCAATTTTTTTGACCATTTGCGCGGCGTAAACATTCGCTGGCATAATAAGCCCCGCCATTATCACAGCAGAACGAAGAGCACATAATTTAGGATGTATTGAAAATTTCATGATGAGCCTGTTTTTAATAAAATTCTTATTTTGATTCTATATCAGTTAACATAGAAATCAAGTCACTAACGTTTGCAATTATCATGATTCCCCCAAGAATTACCAGTCCTATTATCATTGCGATGTTTTGCACACGCATAGGAACGGGTTTTCCTCTGATCACCTCATAAGCCAGAAATATCAAGAAGCCACCATCAAGCACAGGAATGGGCAACAGGTTCATAACCGCAATCATCAGCGAGAACCCCGCAACAAACATAATGTAGTCATAAAAGCCTGCTTTTGCAGCTCTTGCTGTATGCTGGCTTATTTTACCGATACCGCCGAGAAGCGGCTCATCCGTCAGGCCTTTATGGGCAACGCTAATCAATTTATAACCATCAACCATGATTTTCTGAATCAAAAACAGTGAACGCCCGCAAGCCTCTAGGGGACTTAAGCGCAAAAAGTATTGGTTATCAGGATCGGAAAGCAACACGCGATTATAATATTCATGATCCGGATCGCTTAAGTGGTCATTCACAGCAGAAGGAATATGGATAATGTAATCATCAATCCGATCCTTTTTAAAGGGTAATCCAATCAAGATATCCCGATCCATGCTTTTTAAAAGTAATTCTCTGGTTTTATCCGGCTGATCTTCTGTTGGTACGCCTTCAACAGACACTATCTCCTCAAACTTTATGGCATTCAAACGGATCATTCCGGTTTGCCCATGACTTTTTGCCACACCTTTTTTGTTTATGTATTCGATATGCCGCGCCGTAAAGCCTATATTCACAACCTGATCGCCGCGTAATATCGTATATTCATGCGGCTTCGGCGGAAGTTCATACCATGTCAGATCGTAGACATCCTCCAAACGACGGATTTTCTTTCCGTCCATCTCGGTAAAAACATCGCCCGTTTTAATACCAGCGACATAGGCCGGAGAATCAACAGCTAAACCATTAATAATTAAAGGTTTTGAGCGTTGCCCATATGTTGCAAAAACCAGGAGAAAGATGGTGAACGCCAGAAGAAAATTAATAGAAGGCCCCGCCGCAACAATAAAAATGCGCTGCCAAACGGACTTGGTGCAAAATGCATGCTTGAGCTCTTCTTCGCTTAGTGTACGTGTGCAATCGTTTTTATGATCCCAAACGATCGGATCATTTACATCAACATCACCAAACAACTTAACATAGCCGCCAAGAGGAAAAAGGCAGAATGACCACCGCGTCTTAAAATCACCACCGCCAAAGCCGAATAGTTCCTTACCAAAGCCAAATGAGAATTGTTCAACATGGACGCCGCATTTTCGCGCTGCCCAATAATGCCCGAACTCATGAACAATGATTACAACGGCGAGTGTTACCACAAACATAAAACCATAGAAAAACACGTTTTCTGCAGCATTTTGAGTAAGAAGTAATACCGGATCCATAAATCGTCCTAAAGGCTTATATTTAAACTATATCAGCAATTGATAGAGATCATTTAAGTTTGCAAAGGCCATCAAACCAATTAAGAACACAAACCCCGCCCTGAATGCGTATTCCTGGAATTGTTCCGGCACGGGTTTGCCTAACACAGCTTCGAAGAAATAAAACAACAGATGCCCACCATCGAGCATCGGAATGGGCAACAGATTGATAAACCCCAGATTAATAGACAGCAGGGCCATAAGCAAAATCAACGGAACAAGACCTTGTTGCGCCATCTCACCAGCGATTGCGCCAATGCGAATAATACCACCAAGCTCTGTCGCGCTTCTAACGCCAACAACCATCTGCCATAATGCTTCTAAAGAGCTGCGGGTCATAACGTATGTTTCGTTGACAGCCGCTTGTATTGCGGTCATCACGGTATGAGCGGAATATGTCTTGGCTGGCAAGTTGGAAAGATAGAGCGCCTCTTCTTCCACACTTGGCGCAGTTCCCAAATGTTGGTTCATGCTGGAAACGGGGCTGATAGTTAAGTTCTGCGTATCGTCACCGCGCTTCATGCTAATCATGAAGGTCGTATCCAAGCGGTTTTCAATTTCGATCAAAGCCGCTTCGGGGCTATCAACGGCAACACCGTTCACATGTGTAACCCTGCTGATCAAGATGCCTTGCTCTGCGCTGATTAAGCCCAGAAGACCAATAGAGCTTTTAAAACCAAAGCGATCCTCTATTGCCAGACGTTCCGGTCTTGCATGTATATCGACACGTTCATCCCCACGTTGGATAACAAAATGTCTTTCTTCATCCAAAGCCACCATCATTTCACGACGGATATCACCAAAGGAATCTATACGCTTACCATCAACGGAAATAATAATATCATGCGGCATAAAGCCATGCTTATCTGCACTGCTTCCCCCGATAATGGCGGCGGCAGTTGGCGGTGAGACAGGCTTACCATGTGCGACATATAGGCCAGTCAACAAGATGATTGCAAAAATATAGTTAATCGCAGGTCCAGCAAAGACAACAGCTGCACGTTGCCATAATGGTTTCGTGAAGAAAGCCATTTCTTTTTCCGCTTGCGTCATTTCACGGACTTCACCGTCCTCACCCTCAACGGAATCACTGTGCCCCGCACTGGCCGGATCAGTATCCCCAAAAAGCTGTACGTAGCCGCCCAAAGGAATTAATGACAGTTTCCACCGCGTACCAGATTTATCGTTAAATCCCCAAACCTCTCGACCAAAGCCAATCGAGAACATGTTCACATGCACACCACACATACGCGCGACGATATAATGCCCCCACTCATGTACAAATACGAGAATACTTAGAACGATGATAAACGCCCCGCCGTAAATCCATATATTCTGACCAGTTTCTTGAATAAGACTCAAAACATCCATGGCTTAATTTATTCCCTTATAATTATACTTGATTATAGCGTTCGACAGCTTGTCGCACAGTGTTATCTAATTCTTCTATATCTTCAACCGTTTTTAGCGTAATTGTCGATATCTCCGGATAGAATTCATCAACGGCATAGACAACGCTCTTCATAATATCGGAGAACCCTATCTTACCGTTTAAAAACAAATCAACCGCAACTTCATTCGCGGCGTTCAGAGCAATACAAGCACCCTGCCCCAATTTTATACATTTATAAGCATAGCTAAGTGCAGGAAACTTTTCAAAATCCGGTTGTTGAAAGGTTAATTCGGATAAGGTTTTCAGATCAAGCTTATTGCCTGCGCTGTCCATGCGCTGCGGCCATGCAAGGGCGTAAGCGATTGGTGTACGCATATCACTCGCCCCCATTTGCGAGAGGATAGAACCATCAATATAAGACACCATGGAATGGATTGTCGATTGCGGGTGGATCAACACCCCTATCATGTCAGGCGGCATATTAAACAGATGTACGGCCTCGATAACCTCCAAAGCTTTATTCATCATTGTTGCGCTGTCTACGGAGATTTTCTTGCCCATTGTCCAGTTTGGATGGGCAATTGCTTGCTCCGGCGTTGCGGCGGCGATGTCCTCTGCGCTCCAATTCAGGAAAGGGCCACCCGATGCTGTCAGGATGATTTTATCAATGGCTGGCCTGTTATGTTCCTCCAGCACTTGAAATATCGCATTATGCTCACTATCAACAGGAATGATTTTTGCGTTATTCTTTCGCGCGGTTTCCATGATAAGCGCACCCGCGGCAACCAGCGGTTCTTTATTCGCGATGGCAACATTTGTTCCTTGCTCTAACGCACGTAAGATAGGGCGCAACCCTGCAAACCCCATAATAGCCGCCATAAGCAAATCAACAGGTGTCCGCGCCGCCTCTTCTATGGCTTTAGCACCAGTAAGAACCTCAATATTATGTGATTCTAATAAATTTTGTAACGCGGATTCCTGTGTTTCATCCGCAATAATAGCCTGTTTAGCTTGTAATTTTATTGCGGCTTCGGCTAAACGCCTAACATTTCTATGGGCGCTGATGGCCTGCACGTCAAACATCTCGGGGGCAGATAGAATTACATCCATTGTGCTCTGCCCAATAGATCCGGTCACACCAAGTATCGTGATTTTCTTTTTAGAAGACATAAGATAGCAACGTAATCAGAATTAAATAAACCGGAGCGCCGAGCAACATTGAATCAATACGGTCAAGCAAGCCACCATGCCCCGGAATAAGTGTGCCAGTATCCTTTACATCGGCCAGACGCTTTACGAAGGAAATCATAAGATCCCCCGCCTGCCCGACGCACCCTATCGTCACACCGAGAACTGCGGCAATTGGCAATAATACATACCAAGGGTTATGATTGAAAACGTCATGAAACCCAAACGCCCATATCCATATAACGGCAAATAAAGCAGGGAAAAACAGCGCGCCGCCAAAGCCCGACCACGTTTTATTCGGGCTTATTTCCTTGATAAGCTTAGGGCCGCCAAAGGTTTTACCAACAAAGTAAGCACCAATATCACTGGACCAAATCATACCAATAAAAATAATAAGGACATTGGTTGAATAAACATCACGCAGAGCCAGAAAACTGCCGAAAGATATAGCCATATAAATCAAGCCTAATAGCATTGTTGGCGCAAAATACTCCAGCTTTTTAGACAGGAAGAACCATTCATACAAGGAGATAAGAAATGCGATAAATAGCAAAACTTGTAATGGAGTGCCACCAAACTTAATCGCGAAAATGAAACATGGCGCAAGGATCAAGGCGGACAGAATTCTTTTGAGTAATGATGATGACATGTTTTTAATCACCCACCCTAGCCTTCGGACTGTTTTAGGGCGCCGAAGCGACGGTCACGTCCGGCATATTCATTAAGCGCGTCATTTAGGTCTTTTTCATTAAAATCAGGCCATAATGTTTGCGTGAACACCATCTCCGTATAGGCACATTGCCACAAAAGGAAATTACTGATGCGTTGTTCCCCGCTGGTGCGAATTAACAGATCAGGATCAGGAATGCCAACAGTCAGCAATGCGTTTGAGATCTCTGCCTCAATACCGTTAGCATCAGGAACATTGCCTGTTTTCAGCGCTTGTTCAATAAGCCTCTGTGTCGCCTGTGCGATATCACCTCGCCCACCGTAATTAAGGGCAATAATAACGTGAATTTTATCATTATCTTTGGTTAGGTTTTCCGCATTATCAATAAGAGCAACAATGTCATCATCAAACGCACTGCGCTCACCAATAACGGAAAGGCGGACGTTATTTTTATGAAGGTCTGCGGTTTGGGAGCGCAGATAATGACGCAAGAGCTTCATCAGCTCTTTGATTTCATCCTGCGGCCTATTCCAGTTTTCTGATGAAAAGCCAAAAAGCGTGAGATATTTTATCCCCGCCTTTGCAGCATTCGTGACGATATCGCGTGCCGCTTCCGAGCCTTTTTTGTGGCCAAGGCTTCTTGGTAGGCCACGTTTGCGTGCCCACCTGCCGTTACCATCCATAATGACGGCAACATGCGCCGGTACATTATCTTTTTTCTGTGTCTGGGAAGAATTCATCATAGGAAACTACACCGTCATAATGTCTTTTTCTTTACCAGATAGAGACGTATCAATGGATTTTATAACCTCATCCGTCAACGCTTGGATCTCATCAGATAAACGCTTAAGATCATCTTCTGATATATCACCATCTTTTTCCATCTTTTTAATACTGTCCATGCCATCACGTCGAACATTACGCACTGATATACGCGTGTTTTCTGATATTTTTCCGGCAATTTTGGTAAGCTCCTTGCGGCGCTCTTCGTTAAGATCAGGCACCGGAATGCGTATATTATTACCGTCAGGCATAGGGTTTAGCCCTAAACCTGCATCACGGATCGCTTTTTCAACAGTTTTCACCGCATCACCATCCCAAACCTGAACAGACAGCAAGCGCGGCTCCGGCACACTGACCGTACCAACTTGGTTAAGAGGCATTTTGCTGCCGTACATATCAACCATAACAGTATCAAGAAGATTTACGGAGGCACGCCCAGTGCGCAAACCGGAGAATTCTTTCTTAAGAACATCCAGTGCACCATCCATGCGACGCTTTATATCTTTTTTATCATATGACATATCAAATACCTCTATCTTGTTTAGTTTGTAACAACGGTGAACTTCCCACCGGATCGTGCAACTGTTGCAAAATTACCTTTTTCCATGATTGAAAACACAATAATTGGAATATCATTTTCACGCGCCAAAGAAATCGCCGTGGCATCCATCACTTTAAGATCCTTGGTTAAAACATCAATATATGTGATATGCGCATAATGCTCTGCATCTGGTTCTAACTTGGGGTCGGCGCTGTAGATGCCGTCAACTTTCGTACCCTTCATAATCACATCACAATTCATTTCGGACGCACGCAATGCCGCGCCTGTATCGGTGGTGAAGTAAGGGTTACCCGTGCCCGCAGCAAAAATAACCACGCGCCCTTTTGCCATATGACGCATCGCCTTGCGGCGAATATAGGGTTCACAAATCGCATCCATGCGAATGGCAGATTGCACGCGTGTATCAACGTCCATATGCTCCAGCGCATTTTGAAGGGCGAGTGCATTAATAACAATGCCAAGCATGCCCATATAATCCGCCGTTGTGCGATCCATACCATCTGCCGCACCTGCAACGCCGCGGAAGATATTCCCTGCGCCAACAACGACGCAGACCTCTATGCCCAAATCAACGACTTGCTTGATGTCATTGGCCACACGTTTCACTGTATCAGGATCAAGCCCGAATTCTTTATCACCCATAAGAACTTCGCCGGACATTTTAAGCATAACGCGCTTGTACGGGTTCTTTGAGGCAAGGTCTGGATCTTGATTTTTTGCATTTTTGAGGACGGTCATTCCCACGGGCTCCATTTTTCTACTCTACTAAAATGACTGCCATTGAATATAGTGACACTCACACGTTGAAGCAAGCCCAAAGGGCTTGTTCCTATTATTTATAAACGGACAAAAACAAGATTTTTGCTATAGCCAAGAGTTATCAGCCGTTTGCAACAGCAGCAACTTCAGCAGCAAAGTCTTCTTCTTTTTTCTCGATACCTTCACCAAGCTGAACGCGGGCAAATGCAACTAGCTTAATTTCTGCACCAGCATCTTTACCAGCCGCAGCGACAGCTTCAGCAACAGTTTTATCTGTATCCATGATGAACGTTTGCTCAGTCAAGCAAATCTCTTCGTAGAATTTACGGATACGGCCATCAACCATTTTCTCTGCAATTTCAGGAGGCTTACCGGATGCAATTGCTTGCTCTTTCAAAACCGCGCGTTCACGTTCAAGAACCTCTGCATCAACATCATCTTTACCAAGAAAACGTGGGTTAGATGCGGCAATGTGCATTGCAACTTGCTTACCAACAGCTTGCAGCGCGTCATCACTTGCAGAAGATTCCAGTGCAACCAATACGCCGATTTTACCAAGACCGTCAGCCAATGCACTATGTACGTAACCAACAACCGCGCCCTCGGACACTTTCAATGTGGTCATGCGACGAAGAGACATATGCTCGCCAATTGTTGCGATTTTGCTTGTGATAGCGTCTTCTACAGACTTACCACCAAGGTCAGCCGCAGCCAACGCTTCAACGCTGTCCACAGTTTTAGCAACATTAACAATCTCTCTTACAAAGCTTTGGAATTCTTCGTTACGAGAAACGAAATCAGTTTCCGAGTTCACTTCAACAACAGAACCAGATGTACCTTCCGTAACCACACCGACTAAGCCTTCAGCCGCAGTACGGCCAGCTTTCTTTTCTGCTTTTGAAAGTCCTTGTGTACGGAGCCAGTCAACAGACTTTTCCATGTCACCATCATTTGCAACAAGCGCTTTTTTGGCATCCATCATGCCAACGCCTGTGTTTGCGCGAAGTTCTTTAACCATTGATGCTGTAACATCAGCCATATCTATATCCTCTTAATATAATTAAACGTAAGTTTTATAATGAAAAGCAATCAGAAGTGCAGAGCACCGGCGATTATGCCGATGCTGCCTTTTTTTCTGTTTTACTGTCGGCTTTATCAGCTTTTTTAGCAACAGGCTTGGCCTTTGCTTTTTCAGCAGGCTTTTCAGACGCTTTTTCTTCGTCCTTTTTTGTTGCTGCTTTTGCTTCATCCTTTTTGGCTACAGGCTTAGCTTCTTTTTTGTCTTTCTTAGATGCTTTTTCTTTCGGAAGGTCAACTTTTACATCAACATTCGCACCAGCATCATGATCAACAGATTTCAGCTCAGCTTGCAAACCATCAAGAACCGCACCGGAAACAAGTTCACAGTACAAATCAATCGCGCGCAATGAATCGTCATTACCAGGAATAACGTAATCAATACCATCCGTATTAGAGTTACTATCAACAATAGCAAAAACAGGAATACCGAGTTTGTTTGCTTCTTTAATTGCGATTTCTTCTTTGTTTGTATCAATAACAAACAACGCATCAGGCTGTCCGCCCATGTCTTTGATACCGCCGATAGCCAAAACAAGTTTGTCATGTTGACGTGTCATCATAAGAAGTTCTTTTTTAGTGAAACCGGATTGGTCACCTTTAAAGATTTTTTCAAGTTCACGCAGGCGATTGATTGATGATGTAATTGTTTTCCAATTTGTCATCATCCCACCAAGCCAGCGGTGATTAACATAATATTGGCCGCAACGACTTGCGCTTTCTGCGATAGAATTTTGTGCTTGACGCTTCGTACCAACAAAAAGAATACGACCACCTTTAGAAACGATATTACGAATCTCTGTCAACGCAGTCGCCAACATCGGTTGTGTTTGTTGTAGGTCAAGAATGTGAACGCCGTTACGTACACCAAAGATATATTGACGCATCTTCGGGTTCCAGCGACGTGTGTGATGTCCAAAGTGAACGCCAGCCTCTAGTAGTTGACGCATTGTGAATTCAGGTACTGCCATTTTAATTCTCCTATATTTCCAGTTATACCTCTGTAAGCCTCGGTTTGATCATCAAACACTGGTTAAGGAACTTACATGTGAATTTAAGTTGGGTGATTTTTATAGGGAAACGTTAGGGATTGCAAGGAAAAATAGCATAAAAATGCCTGTTACAGCTCTGATATATCAATAACGCCTTTTTCAGAGCGTATTTCATTGCGCGCCGCAGCATTTAAAGACCAGTATCCGGGGATATCAATTTGCGCCCGTCGGTCATCATCCAGATGCGCAAAAATAGTGATTTTAGAACGCCCTTTGCCGCTCTCATCCATGAATTTTTTGATTTTTGGCGCAGAATCACCCGTTGATAAATGGATATGGATCTCGTGAATTTTTCCTTCCAGGGCGTCCTCTAAAGGCTGTAATTTATGTGAGGTATAGCGCATTTGGTCGTCTGTTTGTTCAACCTCAACATTTAAAAGCAATGCAGTCCCTGCTACCAGATATTCTCTGGCGTTATTCAGCGTCTCCGAAAATATCGTAACCTCGAAAATTCCTGTGGGGTCGGAAAGCTGAAGAAAGGCGTATTTATTGCCCTTTTGCGACATTTTTTCCTGCTTTTTCAGCAATACGCCTGCCATTAAATATGCTGCTTTTTGCTTATTCTTGATATCCTCTTCCACATGAGACAAAGAAACGATTTTCATGCGTTCAAATTGCGCCTGACGGGTATCGAGCGGATGAGCAGAGAGGTAAAAGCCAATAGCCTTAAATTCCCGCGCCAGTTTTTCCAAAGGATCCCAGTTCTTCGCCACAGGCAAATCAGGCAGCCCCAAACCACCGCCACCGCCTTCATCACCAAACAGGCTAACCTGACCCGAATTACGTTCTTCTTGCAGGCTTTGCGCATAACGCAGGACGACCTCTGCACCGCCGCTCATCTCTGCGCGATTTTCGTGTAAACTATCAAAAGCACCAGCGCAGACCAATTGCTCGAACTGGCGTTTATTCATGGCCTTAGAATCAAGACGCTGTGCAAAATCTTCCAGACTTTTGTACGTACCGTTACGTTCACGCTCTTCGATCAGCTGCTCCATGGCTTGCTCACCAACGCCTTTTAACGCTGCCAGAGCATAACGTACAGCGCCCTTCTCCACCTTGAAATCAGCATAAGATTGATTAACATCCGGCGTTAACAGCTCCATCCCCATTTTATCAATATCTTGCTTAAAAATCCCCAGCTTTTCAGTGTTACCAAGGTCGAGTGTCATAGAGGCCGTCATAAATTCAACGGGATAATTCGCTTTTAACCACGCCGTCCAATACGCAATCAACGCGTAGGCCGCCGCATGGGATTTGTTGAAACCATAGCCCGCGAATTTGGCAATCTGATCGAAAATTTCAGACGATTTTTTCTCCGGCACGTTATGATGTTCTTTCGCGCCATCAACAAACATTTTACGCTGGTCATCCATTTCCGATTTAATTTTTTTACCCATTGCACGACGCAGTAAATCCGCCCCGCCAAGCGTATAACCGGCGAGGCTCTGCGCGGCTTGCATCACCTGCTCCTGATAGATCATCAGGCCGTACGTCTCTTCTAAAAATGGTTTCAGAACAGGATGCATATAATCAGGCTCTTCGCGCCCTTCTTTAACGCTGATATATTTCGGGATGTTATCCATCGGGCCTGGGCGATAAAGGGAAACAAGGGCGATAATATCTTCAAATCGTGTTGGCTTCACCTTGCGCAGCATGTCACGCATACCCGCACTCTCCAATTGGAACACACCGACAGTATCGCCGCGCGCCATCAGCTCATACGCCTTGGGGTCATCAATGGGAATTTCCAGCGCGTCAATTTCTTTGCCTGTTTCCTCCTTGATAATGTTGAGGGTTTTTTGCACCACAGTCATGGTTTTCAAGCCCAAAAAGTCGAACTTTACAAGACCGGCTTGCTCCACATATTTCATGTTATATTGCGTCACTGGCATGTCAGAGCGCGCATCACGATAGAGCGGCACTAGCTCATCCAATGGCCTATCCCCAATCACAACGCCCGCGGCATGGGTTGAGGCATGACGGTAAAGCCCTTCGAGCTGGAGCGCGATATCAATGAGTTTGCCTTGGGTTTCGTCCTTCTTACGTTCTAGCCGCAAGTCAGGATCGGCGTTTAAAGCCTCTTGCAACGTCATCGGGGCGGCAGGATTATTGGGAATCATCTTGGCAATACGATCCACCTGCCCATACGACATTTGCAGCACCCGCCCGACATCACGCACAACCGCCCGCGCTTGTAGCTTTCCGAAAGTTATAATCTGAGCAACATGATCGTGACCGTAACGTTCCTGCACATATTTAATCACCTCATCACGGCGATCTTGACAAAAATCTACGTCAAAGTCAGGCATAGACACACGCTCAGGATTCAAAAACCGCTCAAACAGCAGGCCAAGCGCCAAGGGATCAAGATCGGTGATTTGTAATGACCAAGCCACGATAGACCCCGCACCAGACCCCCTGCCCGGCCCTACAGGAATGTTTTGTTCTTTGGACCATTTAATAAAGTCGGAACAAATCAGAAAATAGCCCGGAAAGCCCATTTGATTGATAATACCCAGCTCAAAATCCAGACGATCCCAATAAGGTTTAGCCGCCTCTTTTTGCTCGGCTTTACTCATGCCTTCTTTGTACACAAATTTATCTAACCGCCATTCCAGACCGTCTTTTGATTGAACTGCCAATTCTTCTGTTTCAGGGCGTTTACTCTCTGTTTCAAAGGGTGGCAGGATCGGATCAATGGTTTTCAGCAGGTAAGAGCAACGCTGCGCGATCACTACAGTGTTCTGGATCGCTTCAGGGATATCCTCGAACAGAGCAATCATCTCACGGGCGGATTTAAAATAATGCTGCGGCGTGACTTTGCGGCGATCTTCTTCACTGATATAGCGCCCCTCCGCGATACAGAGCAACGCGTCATGCGCTTCATATGCACCCATATCCCTGAAATAACAATCATTTGTCGCAACCAGAGGAATATCATGCGCATAGGCCAAATCAATCTGCCCCTCTTCCGCTTTATCCTCATCAGGTAGGCCATGGCGTTGCAGCTCTATATAGAAGGCATATTTAAATATCTTGCTGAGACGCGTTACCTCTTGCTCGGCCTTGTCTATTTGCCCATGTAATACAGCCTGCGCAATCGCGCCTTTCATGCCGCCGCTCAAGCAAATGATGCCCTTTGCATAGGTTTCCAGCGTTTCATAGGTTGCGGTAACTTCTGCGTGTTCATTATCATTAATGTATGAGGCACTGACAATTTTACAGAGGTTCTTATAGCCAATTTCACTTTGCGCGAGCAGAACCAGCTGATGCTCATCACTGCCCACGGTGAGCTGACACCCGAATATTGGTTGTACGCCAGCCTTGGAGGCACTTAACGCAAATTCCATTGCGCCGAAAAGATTATTTGTATCCGTCACAGCAACCGCTGGCATTGATTGCCCCACGCACAAAGCGATAAGATCATTAACCTTGATTGCCCCCTCCGCCAGAGAATAGGCAGAGTGCAAATGGAGATGCACAAATTGTTGTTTCATGCGCAAATATTAGCAGTTAAAAAATATCTTTTCACGCTGAAAATATTTTTCGTCTGTATAAATATTTAGGGATATTAATCAAGCGATGAAACGGGCGGTATATTGCTACCGTACTCTACATCATTATCGTGTTCGATCTCGACACCATCATCTTCATCAGAGTAGTTTAATACCCCTACCGTATCGTCGGCCTCCCCTGACATTTGATTAAAAGAATATTTGGAGCGCGCCTCTTCACGGCGAGATATCTCTTCCACCTCAATAGTGCCAGCATGAACAAGGTTACCATTTTCATCCGGTTTTATATGCGTAACAGGCCCATTTTTACGATTATCCGGATCAAGGTAAAGTTCACCAAAAAGGCTTGAATGAGAATGTATGATACGATGAAGTACTTCTACAACTTCTCTTTCTTGCCCCATAGGGGATATTCTTTCACCACTTTCAGAGATATCACTACCTGCAGTATTTTCATCAATATAATTTTTTGAGCCCATTAATTTTATCCCACCAAAGAATCAACTATAATATAGTTACCTCATCAGCAACAAACCTGTCAAATTACAGCAAAGATAAGGGTTGCCTTAATAAGGCAGGACGCGGCCTGATTTAACTTCCAGAATGCGATCCATTTCATTGGCCAGCGCCATATTATGGGTTGCGATTAATGCACCGATGCCGCGGTTACGCACCTGCTTTAGCAATATTTCAAAGACCTCTTCCGACGTTTCCGGATCAAGATTTCCTGTTGGCTCATCCGCGAATAAAAGGTAAGGATCATTTATCAATGCTCTGGCGATGGCCACGCGCTGTTGTTCTCCACCTGACAAAGTTGCAGGACGATGTTTCAGGCGATGATCCAGCCCTAGTTGTTCTAGTAAATCTGCGGCTTTATCCTCGGCATCTTTTTGTTTAACACCTGCAATAATCTGTGGCAGAGCAACATTTTCCAATGCTGTAAATTCCGGTAGGAGATGATGGAATTGATACACAAAGCCAATATGCTCATTGCGCAGCTTTGTACGCTCCCGATCAGAAAGTCGGGAACTTTCACGCTCAGACATCATAATTTGTCCTGATGTCGGGGCATCCAGCAACCCCAAAATCTGAAGCAATGTTGATTTTCCTGAACCACTTGGCCCGATAAGAGCGACAATTTCACCTGAATAAAGCCGTAAATCCACGTTATTGAGGATTTGTAGTTTATTGCCGCCTTGAATAAAATGCTTGTTCAACCCCCGCACCATCAGCAAAAGGTTGCCTTCTGCACGTAAATCTTCATCACCTTGAATATCATCAGATAGCGCACCCAAATCGGCGTCATCTTCTTCCAGATTTTCTTCGGCAGGATCATCTAAAAGATCATCATTCTCATCAAGGGCAAAGTCGTCCTCTTCATCTTCATATGCTTCAGGTACAGGCATGAAATAGTTATCCTTACCAGAAGCTGCATCAGCATCCGGGAAACTATATTTCTCAAAGATATCCATTAATCGCATGTCCATTATCAATATCTGTCATTATTATTCATCAAATTACTCATAACGCAGAGCCTCTACTGGATCGAGGCGCGCCGCACGCCACGCCGGATAGATCGTCGCAATAATCGAAAGCGTAAACGCCATAAGAACCACAGTTGACACCTCATTCCAGTCCAGCTCGGCAGGAATTTCAGACAAGAAACGAATTTCCTCATCCCATAAAATAGTGCCTGTCAGCCCTTCAATCACCTTACGTACGGTTTCTATGTTAAGGGCAAAGGAAATACCCAATATTGCGCCTAGTATTGTGCCAATAAAACCGATACTCGCGCCCGTTAGCATAAAGATACGCATCATATTACCGCGCGTCGCACCCATCGTTCGCATAATCGCGATATCGTGCCCCTTATCCTTCACCAGCATAATCATGGAGGAAATGATGTTAAACGCCGCAACAATAATAATCATGCTCAAAATCAAGAACATCACGTTACGCTCAACCTCCAGCGCGTTAAAGAAGCTTTTATTCATGTCACGCCAGTCATATATGCCCGCGCGCCCATTCAGCTCAATCTCAACAGCGCGGCGAATTTCATCAATGTTATCAGGCTGGCTTAAGAATATCTCGATTGCGCTGACGCTATCTTTGAATTGAAAAAATTTCTGCGCAGCAGGCAGGGGCATAAACACAAATCCATTATTATATTCATACATTTCTACATCGAATATCATGGCAATCTCGAAAGAGCGTTGCGTCGGAACAGTGCCAAAAGGTGTGCTTTTTAATTTGGGTGAGGTCAATGTGATTTTATCGCCAATATTGATATGTAATCGCTTTGCCAGAACATTGCCGATGGCGATTTTAAAACCTCTAAAATCCTCGATTTTGCCCTGACGAATACCGTTATACAAAATATCACGTGAAATAAAGTCTGCCTGTGAAATGCCGCGCACCATCACCCCGCTGGCAGAGGAATGATAAGACAATAAAGTTTGCCCTTCAATCACCGGCGTAACAGAGGCAACGCCAGGCACTGACTTGATGGCTTTGCTCAATGGCATATAATCATACAACTCACCGACTTGCGAGTATGCATTCATATGCCCGCCCATACCTAAAATACGGTCAAATAATTCATGTCGAAAACCATTCATAACGCTCATCACGATAATCAGAGTTGCCACGCCCAGCATAATACCCGCGAACGAAAATCCGGCAATAACAGAGACGAAGCCTTCTGCCTTTTTAGAGCGCAAATAGCGCCATGCAACGGTACGTTCGAACTTGGATATCATCGAATTAGTAAGCCTTTCCGATCAGAACTTTTTCACCCTTATCTGCAAACGGCATACAGCGCGTTGACAGAGAGTATTTCTTCATCACGACCTCAAGGTCAGCATCATCCAGAAGACTGACAGGTACTTTGACAAGACCAATACGGTCAGCGGAAAAGAAATCATCAATATCTTTTACTGTTTCACCGTCAATTGTATGCTCATCCCTAAAGGCTTTAGACCGCGCGAGCATTGAATCATGGATATCATCCAGAACTGTTGGAAGCTTTTTCAAAAACACATCAACAGAAAGCGTTTCTTTTGAGTCACGGCCAATATCACGACGCACGTAGGTCACTTCACCTTTTTCAACTTCACGGCCACCGATTTCGACGCGCACAGGCACACCTTTTTTAACCGCATCCCACATTTTATCGGAACTGCGCATATCGCGTTTATCAATATGAACACGCACACCTTGCGCCTTTAGCTTATCCGCCACGTCTTGAGCAAAATTATAAATGTCATCTCCGGTAGACTCATCTTTAATGAAAGGCAATATAATCACTTGCTGTGGTGCGATGCGCGGCGGCATCATCATGCCGTCATCATCCCCGTGGATCATAATCATCCCACCGATAACCCGCGTAGAAAAGGCCCAGCTTGTTGTGTGTGCTAACTGTTCAGTACCATCGCGCCCTTGAAATGTGATATTGCAACTGCGCGAGAAGGTCTGCCCCAAATCATGCGTTGTGGCGGCTTGTAACGCTTTACCATCTTGCATAACCGCTTCGAAAGCGTAAGTTTCTAATGCGCCGGGGAAACGCTCATCAGGGGTTTTTATGCCTGTAAAGCCTGAAAAAGCGAGATATTCTTCAAAGAATTTTTCATACATCCCCAGAATAGTCAGACAATCTTCTTTTGCCTCTTCCGGTGTTTCAAATGCGTTATGCCCTTCATGCCAAAAGAACTCGGACGTACGCAGAAATAAACGTGTACGCATTTCCCAACGCATCACGTTTGACCATTGGTTTAATTTCATAGGTAAATCGCGATAAGATTGTATCCAGCGTGACATCGCATCACCGATTATGGTTTCCGATGTTGGGCGAATAACGTAGGGCTCCTCCAGCTTACCCGCAGGGACAAGGCCATTCTCACCAGCTTCCAGACGATGATGCGTTACAACCGCGCATTCCTTCGCAAAGCCTTCAATATGCTCAGCTTCTTTTTCAAGGAAAGAGAGTGGGATCAGCAAAGGAAAACTGGCATTTTGTACGCCGTAATCCTTAAGCCAGCCGTCAAAAATACTCTGGATATTTTCCCATAGAGCAAAACCGTAGGGTTTAATAATCATGCACCCGCGCACAGGTGAATTTTCAGCCATATCAGCGGCCTTGATAACCTGCTGATACCACTCCGGAAAATCTTCCGCGCGTGTTGGCGTTATTGCGGTGCGATGCTTTTTACCCATAGTCTTTTATACTCCGTAGAATTATTCATTATAATGCGGCGTATGCGATTTGCGATCATCGGGATACTGCCCTTCAATTTTGTCGCTAGAGGGTAAGGGATTGTGCGCGCTGTGTCCATGCTCTGATTGCGGAATATGTGTTATTTCTTGCTTGTCTTTGCATAAAGACAAGGTGCGCTCAGTCACGTCCTCATCATTATATTTTACCCGTCCGTCTTGGTATATTTTCAAGCTGGCAATTGTTGGCTTTAACGATATTTCCGTAGGCAGACTTAAGCCAAAACGGTCGATAAGGTCTATTTCTATCGGAATAACGATGGGATTATTTATGTATCGGGACGCGCTTGTGCTGACATCTGCGGGCGTAACGTGTTTTCCGTGAACATCAACATTGGGCACATATTCGGCGCTGTTTTGAAGGTCATTCATCTGACGGCAAAGTGCGGAGATATCGGTTTTATCGGCGGCACAAACAGGGGAGGCGAAAACCAAGACAAGCATTATACTTCGAAATAAGCCCTTCATTTTATTCACCTTTTTGACCAAATTATTCTTGCAGTGCCCATGCTCTGAAATCAATAATCTCGGATTCAATAATAAAATAAATGATAACCCATAAAACAAAAGAAATCACGGTCGTAATCTTGAGCTTCTTTTTCATGTTCAGGGCTTTGGGTGCACCGGGGGCGCTGTTTTCCTCACCCTCATCGGTATTTTCATAGGTTGTGGATAGACCAAAAGGCAGAACGCAGAATAAAACGCTCCACCAGACCATGATAAATACGACAAATGCGGATACCGGATGCATATTTCTTCCTTATATATCGAGTAAAGTCACATGCACAGTCGTTTTAGGGCGCAAGCCCAGCATGTCCTGAACATATTTGCGTAAAGCACTCATAATCTTGCGTGCGATTTCATCTTCATTAAATGTAATATCAACATCCAGATTATCCAACGTCTCGAGAATGTTGTTTTCCAGCTCGGCGGCAATGCAATCATCACTGCGTTTACAGGTCAAACCAATGGTATCGATTTTAATCTTGCCCAGAAGGCATAAATCATCATCCAAAACCAGTGACGCATGAACCGCGCCTGAGTACTGTAATTTCCGTCTTGCGGTGATCGATTGGTGGGTCGCGGGAATTATCCGTCGCTGGTCTACCGCCAACAGAGCCGTTTCCACATGATCTATAATTTTAGAACCACCAGACGCAAGATGGATCACTGACCCGTTTTTGGGCACTAATATTTGGTTCACTTGGCATTCTTTTGCCAAAGCCGCCTGCGCGTCTAATTGTTGTCTTTCGCCATGAACAGGAATTACACAATTTGGCCTAACCCATTGTAACATCGCACTGATTTCATCACGACACGGATGCCCTGACACATGGATAATATTCTTTGTATCGCTTGGTGTTACGATGTTTACACCACTTGCGCTCAAATTATTTTTAACGGTGTTGATTGTACGTTCATTCCCCGGAATGGCGCGAGAAGAGAAGATAACAGTGTCTCCGCGGTTCAGCTTTACCCCGCGATGATCGCCGCGCGCAACTCTGGCAAGAGCGGCACGATGCTCCCCTTGAGATCCTGTCAGAACAAGAACTAGGTTTTCATCAGCGATATGGGCAATCTCATCATCAGAAATAAAATCTGCGACACCATCCATATAACCACAATCATAGGCCGCGCCGCTCATCCGGTGCAATGAACGCCCGATAATGGCAACACTGCGCCCTGCGTCTTTGGCGGCCTTGGCAATACTCACCAGTCGCCCAATATTAGAGGCGAACATTGTAATAGCAATCTTGCCCTTACAACTCTTGAATTCCGCAGCCAAGCCCTTCGCAACATCTGCTTCTGATCCAGAAAAGCCGTTCACTTGCGCATTCGTAGAGTCACCAACATAGGCGAGAACGCCCTGCTCCCCGATTTCACGGAAACGCGCTTCATCGGTTTTACGGCCAATAACCGGCGCAGGATCAAGGTTCCAATCACCACTATGCAAGACATTACCGTATTTTGTTTGAATAAGCAGAGCCGAACTATCAGGCACAGAATGGGATACAGGAATAAACTCCACCGCAAACGAGTTGCCGATTTCAACGGTTTCATCTTGCCCGATGATGTGGATCGGAACGCCTTCTACACCTTCTTGTTTTAATTTTTTGCGCAAAACATTGGCGGTAAATTCGGTTGTGTAGATCGGGCATTGCATGCGTTCCCACAGATAGGCCACCGCGCCGATATGATCTTCATGCGCATGTGTAATCACCATACCTGCCAGCTTATCCTTATTCGCAGCAACGAAAGACGGATCAGGCAGCAACAAGTCTATTCCAGGGTAGCGATCATCCGCAAAGCCTATGCCACAGTCAATGACAAGATATTCATCATCACAAACATAGAGGTTAAAATTTGCACCAAATTCTTCACTACCGCCCAAAGGGACAAAGTAAAATTCATTATTTTTAAAAATATTACGCATCAGCTTTTTCTTTTTTATATATTTCCAACAAACCCTTTAAAATCAGATCACCATCAACTTCATGTATATTATCTGTGCTCTGCGTGTACAGGGGCGCTAAACCGCCTGTAGCAATAACGAAAACATCGCTGCCCAGTTCACTTTGAATTTTCTCGATAATTGTGTCGATCACACCGATATAGCCCCAATACATGCCTGATTGCATGGCTTGCAACGTATTCTTGCCAATAACCTTATCAGGCTTTTCTATTTTAATCTTGGGTAGTTTCGCCGCACGCAATGTTAAAGCCTCCACCGATAAGCGAACACCGGGGGCAATGACCCCCCCTTGATAAACACCTTGATCGTCAATCACATCAAATGTTGTTGCCGTGCCAAAATCTATAACCACCGCTGGCAATTGATAATGCGCGATCACTGCGACGACGCTGGCGACCCTGTCTGCACCGATCTCGTTTGGCTGTTCAAGGTCGGTCTTGATGTTGGATAAGGCGGCGCTTACAAATAATGGCTCGATCTTGAAAGATTTGCGGCATAATTCCGTCAAATGAAAATCCGTATCGGGCACAACGGAGCTGATAATAACGTCGCCAATATCGCTCCACTTTATGTTTTCCAAATCAAATAACTGTTTCAGGAAAACCGCGTATTCATCAACGGAGCGCGAAGCCTCTGTGGCGCAACGCCATGAATGCTGCAAGATATCACCCTTAAACAGCGCAAAAACAGTGTTTGTATTCCCAACATCAATGGCTAGCAGCATTTGCTCATCTTCTTTATTATACACAGCCTAATCCTATCACAGTAAAAACACCTCGCCCGATGTTATTTTCCTTTTCTCATCGTTTTTTCCGCACGTTATAACCAAGTTACCCAACATATCAATCGTATTGAATTTGCCTTGAACGTGATCTTTATCTATTTTAACGCCGATGTCACAGCCAACATCATATGTCTTGCCCAGCCACTGCGTGCGAATATCTTCAAACCCGTCCTTTTGCCATTGCGTATAAAGGGTAGAAAAAGAAGACAATACATCTTTCATAAATTTATCACGCTCAATCGTAACATCTGTGTAACCTTGCAAGAACGTCGCAGTCTCTAGCGGTGCGGAGGCAATATTAATACCGATCCCGATAATGAAATACGGGACTTTATTATCCTTTATCGGCGCGGCGTCAATCAAAATACCGCAGCACTTTCGATCATTAATTAAAATATCATTCGGCCATTTTAGAATGCTGCTATGCTCCGGTGCAATAACATCATCAATGGCCTTAGATATGGCAAGACCGCTTAAAATTGCGATTTGTCCTATATGCTCAATCGCACAATCTGGTTTTATCAGGATAGAGAATGTCAGGTTATTGGAATCACTCTGCCAAACGCGGCCATGGCGGCCATAACCGTTTTCTTGATGAAGCGCGTAAATAACCGTTCCTTCGGCTAAATCAAAATTATCCGCAACAGCCTCTTTAAGACGCCCTTGCGTAGAAGGAAGTTGGTCATATGTTTGGATCAGCCAGTCAAGTGCCATGGGCAAGCATTCCTAAAACAAGGACGTCGCCGCAATCATCGCGCCATCTAAAATCGTATTCGGGGAGAAGATAAAGCCAAAGACCAGCAACATTGAAATCAGAAGAACAACGCGTTTTCCTAAATTCATGCCTTCATCAAATGGGTCAGCAGCCTCATCAAAGAACATCACTTTGATAATCCGCAGATAGTAATACGCCGCCACAACAGAGGCCAATATGCCGAGCGTTGCAAGCACGTAAAGCTCACTTTCGATTGCAGCTTGGAAAATGAATAACTTACCAAAGAACCCTGCCAATGGTGGAATACCGCTCATCGAGAACATTAGGACAGCCATTGAGTAGGCCAGAATAGGGTTGTTCTTAGAAAATCCTGATAGATCACTGATTTTTTCAACCGCAAGACCGTTCCTGCGCATGAACAAAATGATAGAGAAAGAACCCGCCGTCATCGCCAAATAGATAAAGAGAAACACAATCACTGCGCCTACGCCTTGCGATGTTCCGGCAACAATACCAATCATCGCATAGCCCATATTCCCAATCGAACTGTATGCGAACAGGCGTTTAATATTATCCTGCGCAATTGCGGCAAACGATCCGACAACCAGTGAGGCAATCGACATGAAGTACAATATTTGCATCCATTGCTCCGCTGCCGGTGCAAACGGGCCGAAGAGCAAGCGCATTAACAAGCCCAATGCCGCAATTTTAGGAACAATCGCAAAGAACGCCGTTACACATGTTGGTGCGCCCTCATAAACATCGGGTGTCCACATATGGAACGGAACGGCAGATATTTTAAACGCCATTGCCACCAGCACAAACACCATTCCGACAACAACGCCCGGTGGGATCATCGGCAGATTAGCCAGAGTATTTTGTACCGTTGTAAAATCTACAGAACCGACGAAACCATAAATCAGCGATATTCCGAACAACAGCATTCCCGAGGAAAGCGCGCCTAGAATAAAGTATTTTGTAGCGGCCTCACCTGAGCGCAAGGAGTTTCTATGAAATGCTGCGAGGACGTAAAGTGCCAAAGATTGCAGCTCCAATGCCATATAAAGGCTTAGGAAATTATTTGCAGAAACCATAAGCATCATGCCAATACCGGCAAAAACAACCAGAACCGGATATTCAAAACGGGCGATTCGCTCTTGATATAAATACTGAACGGACAAAGCCAAGGATGCTATTAACCCTAATAAAATCAACAACTTCATAACACCGGCGAACTGATCCATTACCAACATATCATTGAGAATATATTGTGTACTCCAATCCCCCTTCATTAGAAGGACAGCCGCGATAACAAAGCTGACACAGGCCGACCAGCAGATAACATCCGTACTACGGTTGCCTTGAAAAACGCCGAGCATCAAAAAGCCCATACCGGTCAGAGCAAGGAAAATCTCAGGCAGAATCAACATGATGTTTAAATCACCCATTATTCACCCTCCTCTTCTTCAGTATTTGTGTTTTCAGGGCCAAAAGAGGCTTGTTCCGGTGTGGCCTCTACGGCTTCATAAATTGATACAATTTCAGTCACTGCCGGCGATATCCTGCTTAGGACAACATTCGGAAACACACCTAGGTAAAACACAAGAATTGCCAAAGGAATGAAAATCGACTTTTCCATCGTGGTCAAATCCTTCATTTCGGCTGCATCTTTATTATCCTGCGGACCAAATATAACGCGTCTATAAAGAACCAGCATATAGGCGGCGCCCAGCACAACACCCGTTGTCGCAAAGGCCGCGACCACTGTGTTCACTTGGAACGTACCAAGCAATGACAGGAATTCACCGACAAAACCACTCGTCCCCGGCAAACCGACAGAACCAAGGGTGAAGATCATAAAGAACGTTGCATAGACAGGCATGTTTTTAACAAGACCGCCGTAACGTCCAATCTCACGTGTATGCAGACGATCATAAACAACGCCAACACACAGAAATAACGCCGCAGAGATAACACCATGGCTAATCATTTGAAAAACCGCGCCCTCAAGACCTTGCTGCGTGAAGGAGAAAATACCAAGCGTAACAAACCCCATATGCGCCACAGAAGAATAAGCAATCAGCTTCTTCATATCTTCTTGAACCAGTGCGACCAAAGAAGTGTAGATAATAGCGATCACGCTGAACCACATAACGAATTCGGCGTAATAGATACTGGCCTCAGGCAGCATTGGCACAGAGAAGCGCAGGAATCCATAGCCCCCCATTTTCAGCAACACACCCGCCAATATCACAGACCCCGCAGTTGGGGCCTCAACATGGGCATCAGGCAGCCATGTATGAACCGGCCACATCGGCATTTTAACTGCGAAACTCGCAAAGAACGCCAACCATATCCATTTTTGCATCTCGAAGCCAACAGGGTTTGCAATCAAAGTCGGGATATCTGTTGTGCCTGTTTGTACGTAGAGCATCAATAACGCCAACAGCATCAAAACCGAGCCTAACAACGTATAGAGGAAAAACTTATAGGATGCGTAGACACGATTTTTCCCGCCCCAAATCCCGATGATCAAGAACATTGGAATCAAGACACCCTCAAAGAATACATAGAATAGAATAGAATCCAATGCCGCGAACGTTCCGATCATGAAACTTTCAAGCACAAGGAAGGCAATCATATATTCTTTGATGCGAGTTTTTACGCTGTTCCAACTGGCCAAAATACAGATTGGTGTCAGGAAGACCGAAAGCAAAATAAAGAACACAGAGATACCATCAATACCAAGGTGGTAGCTGATCCCTGCGCTTTGGAACCATGTGTATTGTTCTTCGAATTGAAAGCCGGATGCTTTGGGATCAAAATTTTGATACATGAACAGGCCAAAAGCGAGAATAAAGAGCGAACCAAACAAGGATAGATGTTTGATATTCTTTTCGACAATGGCCTCATCACCTTTCTCACCACGCACCAACGCCACCATCGCGGCGCAAATCAGCGGCAAGAAAATCATAATAGAGAGGACAGGAGGCATATTCATCGTATCAAGCCCTCCACATTTTGTATGTTAGCTACGGAATAAAATGACGGGTCAGCCTTTAACACAAACCATGTGATAATCGTAATAAAGGCAATAATCATGACAAGCGCATATTGGTAAACATAGCCACTTTGGAATTTGGAAAGCCCCTTCGCAAAGCGCAAGGAAAAGGCGGCGACACCGTCTGCGCCTATGCGATCAATGATTGCCTTATCACTGCGCCAGAAAAGACGCCCCAAAGCCAAAGACTTTGTTACAACAAGGCAATGATAAATAGGGTCAAAGAACCACTTGTTAAAGAACAAAATATGCAGTGGCTTAAATATACGCACGATTATCGCGGCGCTGCCCGGCTTCACCATATAGATCAGATAGGCCAAGAAGATACCCAACGCGCCAACAACCATCGGCATTTTTTTAACCCAGAACGGCACGGAATGTGCGGCCTCTACTGTGTCATTATGTGGTAATACTTTGATTGCGTCATGCCAGAAATATTCTTTTGACCAGACATTCACATCCAGAGATGAGGCATGATGAGCATCACCTTCGTGGGTATCAGCAGCGGCATGATCATCCACCTCAGCAGAAGGGCCATGTTCATCGCCTGCTGCGGGTGTTATCTCTGCGTTAATTTCGGCCGAGGCGTGATGCTCCATTGATGACCCAACGAAACCGCCATGGAACACGACACCTGCAAGCATCGCACCTGTTGCCAAAACAATCAAAGGCATCAGCATAATAGAAGGTGATTCATGCACGTGGTTCATCACTTTTTCACTGGCACGCGGTGCGCCGTGGAACGTCATTATAATTAAACGCCAACTATAAAACGCCGTCATAAACGCAGCGGCAATCCCCATCCAATAGGCATAATTACCAAACCAAGTATGATCCGCCCATGCAGATTCAAGGATAATATCCTTCGAGAAATAACCCGCAAACGGCCACACACCTGCCAACGCTAGAGAACCAATCCACATCATCGCATAGGTCACGGGGATTTTTTTCCACAGGCCACCCATATTGCGCATATCCTGTTCATCTGACATTGCGTGAATAACCGAACCTGCGCCAAGGAACAGCAATGCCTTAAAGAACGCGTGGGTCATCAGATGGAAAATCGCTGCGCCATAGGCAGAAACACCAAGCGCAAAAAACATATAGCCAAGCTGGCTCATCGTTGAATAAGCAATAACGCGCTTAATATCATTTTGCGTCAAAGCAATTGTTGCCGCGACAAAGGCGGTCGTTGCACCAACAACAGTCACAACCATTGATGCAATCGGGGCATATTCAAACACCGGCGAGAACCGCGCAACAAGGAACACCCCTGCCGTCACCATCGTTGCGGCGTGGATAAGCGCGGAGACAGGCGTTGGCCCCTCCATCGCATCAGGAAGCCATGTATGCAAACCAAGCTGCGCCGATTTACCCATCGCGCCAACAAACAGCAACAAGCAAATTACAGTCAGAGCATGCAATTCAAAACCAAGGAAATTCATAGTCGTTGCGGCATGCTGCTCCGCATTTTCAAAAATAGTGTCAAACTCGATACTGCCGAACACAACGAAAATCGCCATAATCCCCAGAGCCAAGCCGAAGTCACCAATACGGTTCACAACGAATGCTTTTTGCGCCGCGGCATTGGCGGAATGCTTATGGTTCCAGAAACCAATCAAAAGATAAGATGCAACACCGACACCTTCCCAACCAAAGAAAAGCTGCAACAAATTGTCAGACGTCACCAGCATCAACATCGCGAATGTAAACAAGCTAAGATACGCCATGAACCGCCCTTTACAGGGGTCGTGGCTCATATATCCAACGGAATAAACATGCACACATGCAGAAACGATATTGACGACACACATCATTACAATGGCGAGCTGATCAATCTTTAATGCCCAACGCACACTGAAATCACCTGATGTTATCCAATCAGCAAGAATGGTTGAATACGATCCATCCACCATGTTTTCAGTCAAGATAACTTCAAAGAACAGCGTAATAGAAGACAACGCCGCAACGATGACCGCTGCGCAGGTAATAAACTGGCACCCTTTGTCACCAATACTCTTACCAAACAGCCCCGCAATCAAGAAGGCGAACAAAGGAGGGAAAACAGCAAATAGTTCCATAATCTACCCCTTCATCTCTGATAAGTCTTCCACGGCGATAGAGCCTTTATTACGGAAGAATACAACCAATATAGCAAGGCCAATCGCGGCTTCTGCAGCGGCGACGGTCAGGATAAACATAACGAAAATCTGCCCCACTAAATCATCAAGATAAGCAGAGAATGTGATGAAATTTATATTAACCGCCAGCAGCATAAGCTCAATAGACATCAATATAACAATGACATTTTTTCGATTCAAAAATATTCCGAACACACCAATCGTAAAGATAATCCCCGCGAGAATAAGGAAATGCGTCATACCAATATTTACAAGCGTCTCCATATCTATGCCCCTGTTCCCGATGATATTTTCTTAATTTCCAAAACATCGGATGCTTTTCTTGCATGCTGCTCTGAAACTTTTTGCTTGCGAATCCCTGGTCGTGTCCGGTGCGTCAAAACAATTGCACCAATCATCGCGACAAACAATATCAGGCCGGCCATTTGGAATGGGAAAATATAATCTGTATAGAGCACCAAGCCCAAAGCCTCTGAATTTTGTGCATCACCAAAGGAAGCTATTGGAAGAGCCGCATTCTGCGCAGCCTCAGGAGAAAACTGCCAATAAGTGTAAATAGTTACGAATTCAAACAACAATATTCCACCAATAATAATCCCCAGAGGAACATACTGCATTCCGCCCTTTCGCAAATCGGCAAAATTAATATCAAGCATCATAACAACAAACAGGAATAACACGGCAACCGCACCGACATAGACAATCACAAGAATCATCGCGATAAATTCAGCGCCTAAAAGAATGAATATCCCTGCAGCATTAAAAAAGCCGAGGATCAAGAACAAGACGGAATGTACAGGATTACGCGCTGTAATAACCATCAAAGCGCTTACAACTAAAATTCCTGCAAATAAATAAAAGGCGAGTGCCTGTATGACCATCGAAATGTCTCTATTCTTATTCGTCTTATTTTCTAATCTTTTCTTAACGTTACTGCAAGGTCAGAAATCAAAAAACATTATCTATTTTTGCTTTTTATGTTGATTTATCAAGTAAAAAGACTCGGTATTTTCTTAATACTCACTGATTATATAAATACACCCCTCTTTTTCGTTCTATTTCCTTGAAAATCTTCTACAGGGTAAAGTATTTAGAACGTCGCTCATCATTACCATTCTGTTCGGTGCTATACTCTAAGAATAGTATATTTGACAGTTTGCAACTTTATGTTTAATCTTTGGGCAAAATGAATAGGGAAAAGATAATGGTAGATAAGCAAGACAGCGAAATAGAAGTAATAGAAATTGATATGGATGAGTACGAAGCAGCTGAAAATCACATCAAGGTAAGAGAAGCCTGCACGTTACAGTATAACCAACTTGCAACACAAAAAGCATCCGGCAATGATATTGTATTTTCATCAGATGCAGTTGAGCAATCTGTTACGTTGACATTCGAAGCAGCCGAACAAGCCCTAGAAGCCACGAATGCAGAAAACATGGAAAAATATGGCATTCCTAACGAAGAGATAGAAGTCGGTATTAGAGAATCTCAAAAGCCGGTGACCTTCGAATTCCTAGACGAACCGATTATATAGAACTAACGATATGGCGCATCGGCAACGATGTTTGCCGCAATTTGTGCTTCCCAACGATCGCCATTATCCAGCAGCTTTTCTTTATTATAGTAAAGCTCTTCACGGGTTTCTGTTGCGAATTCAAAATTAGGCCCTTCGACAATTGCATCAACGGGGCAAGCTTCCTGACATAGACCGCAATAAATGCATTTAGTCATATCGATATCATATTTCGTTGTACGGCGAGAACCATCTTCGCGTGGCTCTGCTTCAATTGTTATAGCCAAAGCGGGACAGATTGCTTCGCATAATTTACAAGCGATGCAGCGTTCTTCACCATTGGGGTAACGACGCAAAGCGTGTTCTCCACGGAAACGCGGGGAAATCGGGCCTTTTTCATAGGGGTAGTTAATCGTCACCTTGGGCACGAAAAACATATATTTCAGGGTTAATAAGAACCCTTTTACAATTTCGGTTAAGAAAAACGCACGTGCAAGTCTATCCATTATTCGACCTCCTTCTTATCCGCTTCTGCCTTATCCACTTCCGTGACATCAACAACAGCATTCATCACAATAACATGTTCGGCTTTTACGGCAGCAGCGGCATCACGCTGCCCCGGCAGAGCGTTAAACGTCATAAGCATCCCCGCGACAAAAACAACCCAAGCCAAGGTGAACGGTAAGAACACTTTCCAGCCAAGGCGCATTAATTGATCATATCTAAAGCGTGGCAATGTTGCCCGTGCCCAAATATAGAAGAACAACACAGAGCATATCTTCAAAGCGAACCAGAAGATGCCGGGGATAAAGCTAATCGGCTCTAATCCAAATGGAGGTAACCAACCGCCCAAGAACAAAATAGCCGTCAATGCGCTCATTAGAATCATATTCGCGTATTCACCTAAGAAGAACAACGCGTACGTCATGGCAGAATATTCCACCATAAACCCGCCTGTAATCTCTGATTCGCCCTCCGGCAAATCAAAAGGACAGCGATTAGTCTCCGCCAAAATAGAGATCAGAAATACAATCAGCATAGGAAACAACATAATTTGCACCCATACAGGACGCGGCGCCAAAACAATTTCCTGTAAATTTAACGACCCCGTTACAAGCAGAACACAGACAATAATCAAACCCATAGACACTTCATAAGAAATCATTTGCGAGGCAGAACGAAGCCCTCCAAGGAAAGCATAGCGTGAGTTAGACGCCCAGCCAGCCATCAAAACGCCGTAAACGCCCATGGACGAAATTGCGAATATATACAAAATACCAACATTAAGGTTCGCCAGAACCCAGCCCTTATCGAACGGAATAACAACCCACGCAATCAAAGACAGCGCAAATAACATCATCGGTGCCAGCAAGAACACAATGCGGTGCGCCTGTGAAGGGATAATAGTTTCTTTGGAGAACAACTTGATACCATCCGCAATCGGCTGCAACAAACCAAACGGCCCAACGGTCATCGGGCCTTGCCTGCGCTGCATCGCGCCCATAACCTTACGCTCCGCATAAGTCATATAAGCAACGGCAATCAACAGCCCAATCACAACGATCAAGGTGTAGACCACAGTTCTAAGGATCCAAAAGCTCCATGGGTCTGATAAAAATTCGTATAAAAGCTCCATCTAGGCGGCTTCCTCTTTATTCGTAACAAACTGCGCCATATCGGGCTTAAAATAATCAGGCCCTTTTAAAACTTTACCATCGGATTCACGGCGGATTGGCTTACCATCCGCACCCAGCTTGCTCATGTTAGAGCGATGTACTTCATCAAAAGCCGGAGCTTTTAAATGCGCCATGCCTAAGGATAAGAAGGCACCATCCAGCACATATTGCAGGTCAATAAGCGCATCCAGCGTTTCCACCATGTCGCCCTGCTCTAAGGCTTCTTTTAATTCATCCAACTCTTCGGCCAGTAAATTTATGCGCAACTCATTGGTCTTTTCATCCGAGATATGGGGAGCGTCTAAAACGGGTAAGCCATATGTCTCATGGAATTCTTGAACTTGGTCTAATGTTGTTTTATCACTCATTATTCAGCAGCCTCCTGAAAGTCACCTTGGTTTGTAAATGCCTCAGTGCATGTTTTCATTGTTTTAGAAGCACGACAGATAGGGTTGTTTAAATAATAATTGGGCATGGGTAGAATAAACGAATCTTTTAAAATTCGCCCCTTCATGGAAGGCTTCACCCATTTGGCAGGCGCAACTTCATTTATCTTCTTAAAGATCGGCCATTCCTTTTGGATACGCGTACGTAATTCCAATTGTGAGTTATACGGCAATGGCTTTCTGCAAATATGTTCTGACATCGCACGCAAAATCGCCCAGTCTTCTTTCGCATCACCCGGCGGTGTCACCGCGCGTTTCGCCAATTGCGGACGGCCTTCTGTGTTCACGTACAAGCCATCTTTTTCAGTGTAAGCCGCGGCTGGTAAGATAACGTCAGCACGCTCTGCCGCATGATCGCCATGATGACCTTGGTAAACGACGAATGTTTTCCATCCGATATGCACCCGCGCATTAAATTCATCTGCACCGAGTAAAAACAAAGCCTCAATCGAGCCGTCTTTTGTGCCGGAAATAATATCGGAAAAGTTCAAACCATTCTTTTGCGGCAAGAACCCAACATCAAGGCCGCCAACACGTGATGCCGCGCCATGCAAAATATTAAAGCCATTCCAATTCTTTTTAACGATGCCCAATGCTTCTGCGGCTTCATGGAGAAGCGCGTGAATAGCCATGCCATCATCACGACGAAAAACACCTGAACCAACGATCATCATTGGCTTTTTGGCTTTCACTTTACCGGCATATTGCTTGACCAGTTTTTCTAAATCTTTCGGCCCCGTTCCCATATGTTCATAGGGGTAAGTCAAATCAACGGCTTCACCAATCAATGAAATCGGGATTTTCTTTTCTAGCCAATTTTTGCGAATGCGCGCATTAATCATTGTTGCTTCGTGGCGCGGATCAACACCGACCAGCAATATGGCGTCCGCCTCATCAATGCCTGCGATTGTTGAATTGAATAAATATGACGCTCTGTTATCCGTGTTGAATACACCGCTATCTGTGCGGCAATCCATATTCGGGCTGCCCAAGGCCGTCATCAAATCCTTCATGGCGACCATGGCTTCGACATCAACAAGATCACCTGCAAGTGCAGCAATTTTATCGCCTTTAACACCTGACAGCTTCTTTTTGATATGTGCGAAAGCCTCAGACCATTCGGCTTCATACAGTTTGCCGCTTTCTTCATCGCGGATATAAGGGCGGTCAATTCGTCCTGCCGCTAGGCCATCACAAGAAAAACGCGCACGATCATCGATCCACTCTTCATTAATATCCTCATTCAAACGCGGCAAAATACGCATCACTTCACGGCCACGCGAATCAACACGGATGTTACAGCCTAAAGAATCATGCACATCGATGGTCTCAGTCTTAGTCAGCTCCCAACTTCTAGCGGTATACGCATAGGGTTTAGAGGTCAACGCGCCAACAGGGCAGATATCCACGAGATTTCCGGACAGCTCCGTATCGACGATTTCACCAATAAATGTACCGATTTCCGTGTCTTCACCACGGTTGAACTGGCCAAGAACGGGCGTGCCTGCGATTTCCTCTGCAAAGCGAACACAGCGTGTACAATTGATACAGCGCGTCATTTCCGTGCCGATTAGAGGGCCGAAATCTTTGTTCGAAACTGTGCGCTTATCCTCATGATAACGGGAGCGATCAAAACCATAAGAGACGGCTTGATCTTGTAAATCGCACTCACCACCTTGATCACAAATCGGACAATCAAGTGGATGATTGATGAGAAGCATCTCCATAACGCCTTTACGCGCCTTTTTAACCATCTCTGATTCGGTATGAACAACCATGCCATCGCCGCAAGCTATCGCGCAGGATGCTGCAGGCTTTGGTGGACCGCCTTCAATTTCAACAAGGCACATACGGCAATTCGCCGGAACGGATAGCTTGTCATGGTAACAAAAGCGTGGGATTTCAACGCCTAGCTGCTCGGCGGCCTGCAAGATACTGGTTCCTGCTTCGACTTCGATTTCCATGTCATTGATTGTAATTTTAGGCATTTGTTTCTATTTCCGCGTTAATCGGTAAATTAGAGTATTGAATTATATCTCGGACTACTATTTAATCTGCGCGACGATGAAGATCAACAGTTACTTGATAATTATATGCATACTCGAATAGAAATTCTAGCCCATAAAGATGATGGTCGGGCACATCAGATAGAAAAAACCCTAGATTCTATGGGGGTAAAGGCCTGTGTCCGCGCCGTTGACGTGTATTCGTCAGCCAGTGCAGATGCGCAAAAAGATTCTTTTGCACAGAGCTTAGCCAACCCCATCACCCAAAAAGTGAACCAAACACCCACAGATTTTGATTGGGCACTGGAAATTGGATTCCTTCCCGGTGTTACAGATAATGTCGGACACACCACGTCCGAGCTATTAAAACTCTCCGCGCAGAATGATAATGATGGCGCAGATCAGGAATGTTTTTCCTCACGATTATATTTAATCAAAGGCAAAGCACAGCGCAGCGATATCGAAAAACTCTCCGCTATCATTTCAAATAAACTGATTCAACGAATCTCTATTAAGAGCAATGATGAATACACACGTGACGGCGGTATGGATGTTGTTATTCCAAAAGTCGTATTGGAACAAAATGATGTTATTGCCGATAACGTTAATCTTGATATAGATGATGCGGCGCTGGAAACCCTTAGTAAATATGGTATTTCTAACGCTGATGGTTCAAAGCGCGGGCCGTTGGGGCTGCCTCTTGTGTATCTAAAAGCCATACAAGCGTACTTCAAAAAAGAAGGGCGTGAGGCCACGGATATTGAACTGGAGACTTTAGCTCAAACATGGTCAGAGCATTGTAAACACACGATTTTTGCTTCACCAATCGATGATGTCGCAAAAGGCCTTTACAAACATTATATTCAGCGTGCAACCAAAGAAATACGCGCCGCGCGCGGTGATCAGGATATTTGCGTATCCGTGTTCTCCGATAATGCGGGTGGGATTATCTTTGATGATAACTATCTGATAACGGATAAGGTGGAGACACATAACTCCCCTTCTGCGCTTGATCCTTTTGGTGGCGCGATTACAGGTATTGTTGGTGTAAACCGCGATTGTATGGGCTTTGGTCAAGGCGCGAAGCCTGTGGTGAACCGCTATGGGTTTTGCCTTGCTGATCCGCGCAAAACACCGAATTATTTCCGTGATGCGAAATGTACGGATGCACTTTTGCCGCCTTCCAACATCATGAACGGTGTTATTGCAGGTGTTGAAGCGGGCGGTAATTGCTCCGGCATACCAACGCCTTCAGGCTTTGTGTATTTTGATGATCGTTTTGCAGGTAAGCCGCTTGTCTTTGTTGGCACGATTGGCCTTATGCCGCGCGAGATTAACGGCAAACCCAGCCATGAGAAATGTGCACAACCCGGCGATAAAATTGTTGTTGCAGGTGGGCGCGTTGGTGCGGACGGTATTCACGGCGCTACATTTTCCTCTGTTGCGCTGGATGAAGGTTCTCCTGCCACTGCGGTACAAATTGGTGATCCAATCACGCAAAAGAAAATGTCCGACGCGATTATCAAAGAGATTCGCGACTTTGGCTGGTATAGCGCAATTACAGATAATGGCGCAGGCGGTTTGTCTTCTTCCGTTGGAGAAATGGCCGAAGGATCAGGCGGCTTTCATTTAGAGCTTGAAATAGTGCCACTGAAATATCCGGGGCTATCCCCATGGGAAATCTGGATTTCTGAAAGTCAGGAACGCATGACATTTTCTGTGCCACCGAAAAACACAGACAAGCTAATCGCATTTTTTGCCAAGCGCGGCGTTGAAGCAACGGTAATCGGCACATACACAGATTCAGGACGTGCAAAAATATCATGGCATGATGATGTGATTATGGACCTTGAAATGGATTTCCTTCATGACGGGAACCCTGAAACACCGCTGACCACTACATTCACACGCGGCGGCGAGGCGGAGCCTGACTTGGCTGAACCTGACAGTTACGAAGACGCAATGCTGAGCATGTTAGGGCGTTTGAACATCTGTTCCAAAGAATTCATCGCAACGCAGTATGACCATAACGTTCAAGGCACGGCTGTGCTTGGCCCATTACAAGGTAAAGGCCGCGTTTATGGCGATGTCAGTGTGACGCGCCCTGCTCTGGATTCACCGAAAGCCGTTGTGCTGTCTCAAGGGCTATTCCCCCGTTACAGTGATATTGATACGGCGGCAATGGCAGCAGCAGGAATGGACATGGCGGTTCGTAACGCGGTTGCGGCGGGTGTTGATTTCTCTCGCCTCGCCTTGTTGGATAATTTCTGCTGGTGTTCTTCAGATGAGCCAGAGCGTTTAGGCCAGCTTAAGCGCGCCGTTGAAACTATTTATGATATAGCCGTTAAATATCAAACACCATTCATCTCCGGCAAAGACAGTATGTTCAACGACTTTAAAGGCTATGATGAGAACGGTCAGGCGATTAAAATTTCTGCGCCGCCTACTTTGTTGGTTTCCAGTATCGGCATTATGCCGCATACGAAACACTCCATATCTCTTGCGCCGAAAGCCGCAGGTGACAGCGTTTATGTCTTAGGCGAAACCAAGGATGAGCTTGGCGCTTCCGAATATTATGATGAGCTTGGCCATCTGGGCTCAAACGTGCCGGAAACCGATGCGCACCAAAATTTACGCCTCTATAAACTCTACGCCCGCGCAAGTCGTGATTGCTTGATATCTTCCGCGCTGGCTGTTGGATATGGTGGCCTTGGCGTGACACTGGCGAAGAAAGCCATTGCAGGGCAATTTGGTTTGGATATCGACCTTTCAGGCTTTGAATTACGCAGTGATAAAATGCTGTTCTCCGAAAGCACAGGCCGTATTGTGGTAACCGTTGCGCCGAAGAACAAAAAAGCATTCGAGAAAAACTTCAAAGGGTTTGAGCAATGCCATTATATCGGCAGTGTATCATATAGCGAAAATCTGTTTATTCGCGACATCTTAACGCTCGACATTAAGACATTGGATGAAGCTTACAAAGCTCCATTGAGGGACTACTAATCATGAGTGCAAAAGTAATCGTTTTAAGTGGCTATGGCCTGAATTCGGAAGAAGAGTTACTGCACGCTTTTGAACAAAGCGATGTTGAGGGTGATATTATTCACATTAACGACCTGATCGAAAAGCCTGATACGCTGAGCGCCTATAACATACTTGCCATTCCCGGTGGGTTTTCTTATGGTGATGACACTGGATCAGGTAATGCGTTTGCGCAGAAAATGAAGCTCGCCCTTTGGGATGCGCTGAAAGAGTTTGTGGCGCGTGATACGCTGACCATCGGAATTTGTAATGGCTGTCAGATATTAGTAAACCTCGGCCTTGTTCCTGCTCTTAATGAATATGGGCAACGCGATGTCGCAGTCACTTACAATGCCTCCGCGCGATACCAATGTCGCTGGATCGATTTGGCGGTGGAGAGTACTTCTCCGTGGCTCAAAGGTATCGAGGCTCTGCACATTCCCGTGGCACATGGCGAAGGGCGTTTCATGATGGAAGAAGATACGCTGGCATCATTGAAAGACAACGCCCAAATTGCTGCACGCTTTGTAACACCTGATGGCGCGGCAGCAGACGGTGAATTCCCGCATAATCCTAATGGCTCTGTATACGATATTGCTGCGATGACCGACAAGACAGGGCGTATTCTGGCGATAATGCCTCATCCTGAACGCGGTATGTTCACATGGCAACGCGATGATTATCATGAGCTGAAGGATGCCGCACAGCGCGAAGGTGTTGATTTACCAGATGAATCAGACGGTCTAGAAATATTCAAAAATGCAGCGGCGTATTTTTCTAGCTAGGATATAAATCACAGGCCATTATTTTATTATTAACATCAGTCGTTGATGCCCCTCTGGCGTGTAATAATTTTGCCCCGTCATTACTGTGCATCGTCACGGTATCAACGTCTTTATGCCATGTATGCGAAAACTTTGAATCAATGGGAAGTGCTTCAAAAAGGTCATCCGTAAATTGCGGATAAGAATTCCTTATCGCTCTACGTACGTCTTTTTCAGAATCAAGTAAAGAGAAGGAAAAATCTCTTTCGCCCATCTTCTTCAACAAATCCAACGTTTCCTCTGAAAGGTTAAGTTTATGCATTTCAGGAATGTGGAGCTTAACATCGTCCGGTAAAGCAAAATAGGTGGGCGCTTGCCTCGCAACATTATCCCCATTGTACAAAAGCGTTGCTTTATCTTCTCTGTCGCCTTTTTCTGCGCCCAAATAATCAAAATGGAATGGGTCTTGTTCTAAAATATGGTCACTGTTTCTGGTTAATGATAAAGGCGTATTCAGTCTGAGATTAACTGTCGCATTTTCAAACACCACCAAAGGCCAATCCTTCGACAAATCAAAAAGCGATCTATTATAATAGCTTTTGGTATAGGGAGAACGTTCCAAAGCATCACATATGGTTGTCTTATCTTCAAACTCCACGCGCAGAGCAAAACCCTTTATCACATCACATGATAGTACAGGGCTTTGAAATATATCTTCGACCCGATCCCGCGGATTGCCTTGTTTTTGGCTTATACTCATAACTCTATTCTAATAATTTATTTCAATAATGTCAAAATTGCTTATACCAGATCAATCGCCGACATATCGTTTATGTTATCCCCCATCGCCGGACGCGCATGGGCAACAGTGGAAAGATTAGAATGCAAAATAACGACATTCCCGTCTTCTTTCCAATCGATCGCAATTTTATCTTCATCGCTTATGTCATCAAAAACAGCCTGCGTAAATTTATGCCCCAATGTTGCATTCACAGTGTGCATAATCTGATAATCCTCATCCACAGTCGTATATTGATAGACAGCCAACCCGTTAAAACCAACTTGATCCTTTCCGCTGCCATAAGCAGGATTTGACGCGAGTTTCTCAACAGAATTTTGGACACTATCAACTAATGCGTAATATGTTGGCGCATCACGATCAACGTTCAGAGGGTTAAACAAGACAGTTGATGGCGCGTCTTCTCCCTTGCCAAAATCGAAGAAATCTCTGTGAAAGAAATGTGAACCAATCTTGCGATTATCATCTGGATTATCACTCAGGTTATTTTCCGCTTCCACAGAAGATATATAACAGTTTTTAAGGATGATGACGGGCGCATTGGCCTGCAGATCCAAGATACCAGGCTGCGTGTTTTGTGCAGAGAGAGCCTGTTGATAATCTTTGATCGTTGTATCAAATATATCAGTAAGCTCCGCAAACTTAACCTCAAGAACAAAATTGCGGGTAAAGGCACACTCTTCAACGCGTGCATTGAACAATGTCTCTATCTCTTCTTGAATATCTTTAATGTCTTTAGCCATAATGCAGAATACCCCAGCCCATAAATTATGTCAAAAGAATAGAGGCCTAAATATCCCAAATAACCAAAGGAAAATCAACATCTTCACCCATGAATTTTTGGAAGATGAGGGATGATATTTTATGGGCTGCTTTTTCTGTATAAAGATCAGCATGGTTTTCGCTTAGGAATTCATCAAGCTCTTCACTTAAAAAACAGCCGGGTGGCTGATCACCGCTCTGCCAAACAACGCCATAGGTCTCAATTTTCTTACCATCCAATGTACCCACAATTTCATAAGCCGCGGTTGGGTGAACGGTGACATCATCATCGCCGCTGAACTCTATCGCACAGGGATCAATATTTGAAATATCCGTAATGATAAAGGCCATTATTTATGCCGCCATTTTACGATATTCCATGATGCGTTTTTCCATTTCAGGGCGGAAATGCTTAATCAAGCCCTGAACCGGCCAAGCCGCCGCATCACCAAGAGCGCAAATGGTTTGCCCTTCAATTTCTTTTGTAATTTCAAATAGTTGGTCAATTTCTTCAACAGTTGCATTGCCTTGCACCATGCGCTTCATCATTCGCCAAAGCCAACCTGTGCCCTCACGACATGGCGTACATTGCCCGCAACTTTCATGCATATAGAATTGTGATAAACGGCAAATTGCCTGAATAATATCAGTGGATTTATCCATCACAATTACGCCTGCAGTCCCAAGGCCTGTACCAACCTCACGCAACGAATCGAAATCCATATGGATATGATCGCATGTTTCTTTGGGCAGCATCGGCGTGGATGATCCACCTGGAATAATCGCCAGCAAGTTATCCCAACCACCAATCACACCGCCGCAATGCTTTTCGATCAGATCTTTTAACGGAATACCCATTTCTTCTTCAACATTACAGGGATTTTCCACATGGCCTGAAATACAGAACAACTTCGTTCCCGCATTTTTATCATCACGGCCAAGACCGGAGAACCAAGAGCCACCACGACGTAAAATCGTAGGAACAACAGCGATGGTCTCCACATTATTCACAGTGGTCGGGCAAGAATACAACCCCGCCATAGCAGGGAAAGGTGGCTTATTACGCGGTTGCCCTTTTTTACCTTCTATTGATTCGATCAGCGCGGTTTCTTCGCCGCAAATATATGCACCTGCGCCACGATGCACAATTACGTCAAAGTCCCAACCGGAACCCGCCGCATTTTTACCCAGCAGCCCTGCATCATATGCCTCATGGATTGCCTTCCATAGAGATGAACTCTCGTTATAAAACTCACCACGAACGTAGATATAGGCAGCATGCGCGCCCATCGCAAAGCCCGCGATCAACGCACCTTCAATCAATTTATGCGGATCATGGCGCAATATTTCACGATCTTTACACGTGCCCGGCTCCGACTCATCGGCATTAATCACCAGATAATGCGGTTTATCACCGATATCTTTGGGCATGAACGACCATTTAAGCCCCGTCGGGAAACCCGCGCCACCGCGACCACGTAAGCCTGAGGCCTTCATTTCGTCGATAATCCATTCACGTCCCTTTTTAAGGATAGCCTTGGTATTATCCCAATCCCCACGCTTTTGCGCAGCCTTCAGAGTGAAACTCTCCCAGCCATAGAGGTTTGTAAATATTCTGTCTTTATCACTAAGCATCAAACAACCTTCGCTTTCTTCGCACGATCTTTCATTGTTGTGGGACCGGAACTTGGCATAGAATCTCTACGCCCTGTTTGAGAGCCGACAGTCGCCTGCATGTCCTGTGACAGATTATCCAGAACTTCCATCATATTTTGGGGCGTTAAATCTTCGTAATAATCATCATTTATCTGAACCATAGGGGCGTTCACACATGCACCCAGACACTCAACTTCCATGAGAGAGAATTTACCATCATCCGTAGTTTCACCCATACCGATGCCCAAATGTTTTTTGGTTGCCTCAACAATTTTATCAGAGCCACGCAACCAACACGGCGTAGTAGTACAGCATTGCACCAGATATTTTCCAACGGGTGCGGTGTTATACATGGAATAGAAACTGGCAACCTCATAGACTTTAACTTTATGCATACCCAGTACTTCAGCGATATGATCCATTGCTGCGCGCGGCACCCATCCACCATAAGGAGGGTGTTGCTTTGCGCCCTCTTCCGCGACCTGACGCTGCGTCAGATCCAGAAGCGGCATAACGGCAGATTGTTGCCTTCCCTTCGGATAACGGGCAATCGCTTCCTTCACAGCTTTTTTGAAAGTCTTGTTGAACTCAAAACTCTCCGGCTGGTAATCGGCATGTAAATCGAATGGTTTTTTCATTGTATTTTCAATTAGTTATCATTATTTAAGTTTAAAACACGAGTAGTCTAAAATTTTAAAGCCTGTTTCATGTGCGGCAATCGGATAAGAGGTTACAAGCTCACTCTTTTCACCATCACGATCAATTGTCCAGACTTGGAATTCTATAACGCTCTCAGGCTCTACCGCAAAATCAAGTTTCGTACGGTCATATGATTCTGCGACATCCTTAAAACGGATATCCACCTTATCGGCAAGCCATGTCTTCGACATCTGCCACGCAAGACGGACAGGATTAGGCTTGGGGCAATCAGGATGAAGTATTTCGATATATTGTTTCGTATCACCGGAGGCAAATACATGAATAATATCTTGTGCAAAAGCATCCAGCTTATCATCTGCCTGCACCGAAAAAGATGCGCAGATTATAACAGCAGAAAGTAACAGTCCTAATTTATTCATCGATCAATCTCCCCGAACACAATATCGAGCGATCCGATAATAGACACAGTATCCGCCAATTGATGACCTCTGCTCATAAAATCGAGGGCTTGTAGATGCGGAAATCCCGGAGCGCGAATACGGCAACGGTAAGGCTTGTTCGTACCATCACTGACCAGATACACACCAAATTCACCTTTAGGCGCCTCAACGGCGGTGTAAGTCTCTCCCGCAGGCACATGGAACCCTTCGGTATAGAGTTTAAAGTGATGGATCAAAGCCTCCATAGAGCTTTTCATCTCTGCACGCGGAGGCGGTGTTACTTTATAATCATTGGAGCGCACATACCCGTCAGGCATCTTCGCCAAACATTGCTTCATAATATTGATGGATTGATACATTTCTTCCATCCGCACAAGATAACGCGCATAACAATCGCCCGTCTTACCAATTGGAATATCGAAATCAAGTTCGTCATAAACTTCATAAGGCTGTGACTTACGCAAATCCCAAGCGATGCCCGAACCACGCAACATCGCGCCGGTAAACCCCCAATCCTGTGCATCTTCGGGTGATACAATGCCAATATCCACGGTGCGTTGCTTGAAAATACGGTTTTCGGTCAGCAAGCTCTCGAGATCGACCAAAAATTTAGGGAAACTGTCACACCAATCCAACATATCTTCGGCAAGACCAGCAGGCATATCCTGCGCTACACCGCCCGGGCGGAAATAGTTAGCGTGAAGCCGCGCGCCGCAAACGCGCTCATAAAACTCCATACCTTTTTCACGCTCTTCAAACCCCCAAAGCGCGGGCGTAATCGCACCAACATCAAGGGCAAAGGTTGTGATATTCAAAATATGATTTAAAACGCGCCCCAATTCACAAAATAGCACGCGGATATATTGACCACGGCGCGGCACAGTAACGCCCAGCAACTTTTCAATCGCCATCGCAAAAGCATGTTCCTGATTCATCGGGCAAACATAATCCAGACGGTCAAAATACGGCAAAGCCTGCGTATATGTTTTATATTCGATTAGCTTTTCCGTGCCACGGTGCAACAAGCCAATATGCGGATCGGCGCGCTCAACGATCTCGCCTTCCATCTCAAGCACCAAACGCAACACGCCATGCGCGGCGGGATGCTGTGGCCCGAAATTCATTGTGAAGGGCTTGATTTGTGTTTCTTCACCGATAACGACATCGGGTGTGTCTATTCTATCCTTCAGAGGCATTATCTTGTCCTCCTGCGTTTTCATCATTCTCTTTTACCGGGCCTTTCCAGCCGTGCGGCGGCACAGCGGCCTTCTCATCACCAGGTATTTGCATATCGGTCATACCCTCCCACGGGCTAAGATAATCAAACGAGCGATAATCCTGCGTCAAAGTTACAGGTTCATAAACCACGCGCTTTTGTTCTTCATCATAACGCAACTCAACATAGCCCGTCAGCGGGAAATCTTTACGTTGCGGATGGCCTTCAAAGCCATAATCCGTCAAGATGCGGCGAAGGTCAGGGTTACCAGCGAACAAAATTCCGTACATATCCCATGCTTCACGCTCTAACCAGCCAGCAACACTGAATACATTTGTAACCGTCGGAATAATTTGATCCTCTTCAATGGCGATTTTAACGCGCACACGGTGATTCTGACGAATGGACAGTAAGCAATAAACAACCTCGAAACGTTCAGGGCGTTCAGGGTAATCAACACCACATAAATCAATCAGCGTCGTACACTCACATTCACGGTCATCACGAAGGAATTGTAACACCGCCGCGATATCATCAGGCTTTACACTTATAACAAGCTCATCCTTTTCGAAAGAATGTCCGATTACATACTTTTCCATTTTCTCCGATATATAATCGGCGAGGTCTTTGAGGGAATCATCGGGCAATGCGTGTATCCTCTCTTTGGATTTTTTTCTGTAGCTGTAATAAGCCATAAACCATGGCTTCTGCTGTTGGTGGGCAACCGGGAATATAAATATCCACAGGCACGATACGATCGCACCCACGCACGACAGAATAGGAATAATGATAATACCCGCCACCGTTCGCGCAAGACCCCATAGAAACGACCCAACGCGGTTCAGGCATCTGATCGTAAACACGGCGTAGAGCAGGCGCCATTTTATTGGTTAACGTCCCTGCCACAATCATCACATCGGACTGACGCGGGCTGGGGCGTGGAATAATACCGAATCTATCAAGGTCATAACGGCTCATATAGCCGTGGATCATCTCTATCGCGCAACAAGCCAAACCGAAGGTCATTGGCCAAAGTGAACCTGTACGTGCCCAATCAAACAGCTTGTCTGTACTTGTCAGGACAAAACCTTTTTCATTAAGTGTTTTTGAGATAGCCGCAGGCACAATATCCTGCTCCAACGCTGGCGGAAATGGCGAACGCATTTCCTGCGTATATTCCGGTGCGGTTATAATTTTCTTATCGTGGCTCATATTACAGCTCTCTTACCCTTAATTCCCGCTTCCCTATTCCCACTCAAGTCCGCCCTTTTTCCATTCATAGACGAAACCAACCGTCAGAACAGAAAGGAAGACAATCATAGACCAGAAGCCAAAGACACCAATTTTCCCGAGAGTTATAGCCCATGGAAATAAAAATGCGATCTCTAAATCAAAAATAATGAATAATAACGTGACCAGATAAAAGCGGACATCAAATTTACCGCGGACATCAGAAAACGCATCAAAGCCACACTCATAGGCAGATAGCTTTTCTGCATCCGGTCTGCGCACACCAGCCAAAATCGATCCGGCGATCATCGCAACAGACATGCCTCCGGCGATGGCTATAAAAATAAGGATGGGAAGGTATTCAATGAGTAATTCTTGCGGCGCCATAAGTATTATTCTTTCAAGACGATTCTTCTTCTAAGTTCTAACAGCTTATAGCCACGTTGAAAATACCCTTAACCGATGTTTTTCAATAAAATCGGTGGGTTTTTGGCAAGTCAGATAATTTTAGATGAAGTTATGGATGCTTTTGGTTAACTGCCCCAGAGACTGCCCCAAAAAGGGAATTTGTTTTTTGAAATATGGGCTAAGTCATTGAAGCGATTGGTGGGTGATGACGGGATCGAACCGCCGACCCTCTCGGTGTAAACGAGATGCTCTCCCAGCTGAGCTAATCACCCTAACCAATCGATGGCATATATCTAATAAGTCCCGCGACAAAAAGCAAGGACAGAATTCAATATTTCTAAAAAAAATTCGGCCGCACATATAATAAAGGCGGCCAAACAGAATATTTACAAACCTGAAACGGTAGAATTACTTCTTTTTACCGTTTACAGCTTCTTTAAGCTCTTTACCAGCCTTGAATTTAGGCTGCTTAGATGCTGGAATTTGTAGTGGCTCACCAGTGCGTGGGTTACGGCCAGTTGTCGCAGCGCGGTCAGATACTGAAAAAGTACCGAAACCAACTAGGCGAACATCTTCACCAGATTTAAGGCTGCCTTTGATTGCCTCAATAACAGCATCAACAGCTGATGCTGCTTTTTGTTTAGACATATCTGCAGAAGCAGCTACTTTTGATACAAGGTCTTGCTTGTTCATAAGGAATTCCCTTTACGTTTAAGTTAAAAGCCATACTGCCTCCGAAACCATTCCGAAAACAGTCTGAAAAACAATTACAGCCATATACATAATAAAATGCGAAACACTTACTCAGTGCGCGGTTGCAATCATTTTAAGTGATTCCTTTGTAAGCCTTTTTTGCAAAAGGTTCAATGGTGAATCACGCTTTCTCCCTTGTTTTCTGCAGTTTCTGAAGAAATTTTGTCTAATTCTCCATTTTTTAGTGATTCCAGAGGTTCCGGCATGTGTAGAAGGGCGTGTGAAAGCACTTCATCTATGGTTCGGACGGGAATAATCTTCAAACCTTTGAGAACATTTTTCGGAATATCAGCCAAATCTTTTTCATTATCTTGGGGAATCAAAACTGTTTTTATGCCCCCGCGAAGTGCCGCGAGCAGTTTTTCTTTTAAACCACCGATTGCTGTAACATTACCACGCAAGTTCACTTCACCTGTCATCGCGATATCTCGACGAATCTCAATGCCCGATAATGCAGATATAATTGCAGTTACCATCGCCGCGCCGGCAGAAGGCCCGTCTTTAGGTGTTGCCCCTTCCGGAACATGCACGTGGACTTGCTGTTTCTTCAGAATTTCATAATCCAGACCATATTGCGCCGCACGAGATTTCGTTAACATCTCCGCTACGGTAATAGATTCCCGCATTACGTCTTTCAAGTTACCCGTTGTTGACACTTTGCAGTCTTTACCCGGCATCGTTACAGCCTCGATAGACAATAAGTCACCGCCACTTTCCGTATAGGCCAAGCCGTTCACCACGCCAACGCGGTCAAATTCTTCGATTTCACCGTAACGACATTTTTTAACACCGGCATATTTTTCAAGACCGCGCGGGGTGATTGAGATTTTCTCTTTCCCCTTCATCAAAATATTTTTAATCGCTTTACGGCAAAGATTGGCTAGCTCACGCTCTAATCCACGGACACCCGCTTCACGTGTATAATAGCGAATAAGATCACGGATAGCCGCATCGCTAATGGTAAATTCATTACGCTTTAGCCCCGCCATTTTCATTTGCTTTTTCAACAAATGCCGTCTTGCGATTTGAACTTTTTCATCCTCGGTATAACCGGAGATACGGATGATTTCCATACGATCGAGCAATGGGCGAGACATATTCGAAATATTATTCGCCGTACACACAAACATCACATCGGATAAATCATAATCTAACTCAAGATAGTGATCTTGGAACTTATCATTTTGCTCCGGATCGAGAACCTCCAGCAATGCAGAGCTAGGATCACCGCGAAAATCAGAACCAAGTTTATCAATCTCATCCAGCAAGAATAGTGGATTGACTGTTTTCGCTTTCTTCATACCTTGAATGATTTTCCCCGGCATTGCGCCAATATAGGTGCGTCGATGCCCACGGATTTCGCTTTCGTCACGAACGCCGCCCAAAGACATGCGCACAAAATTACGGTTTGTCGCTCTGGCAATGGATTTACCCAAAGATGTTTTACCAACACCCGGTGGCCCTGCTAAACAAAGGATCGTACCGCGCACTTTTTTCGTACGCTGCTGAACCGCGAGATATTCCAAGATACGTTCTTTAACTTTTTCCAAGCCATAATGATCTTTATCCAAAATTGCTTGCGCTGCCTTTATATCTTTCTTCACACGAGATTTTTTATGCCACGGCACACTTAAAATCCAGTCAAGATAGTTACGCACCACAGTGGCTTCTGCGGACATCGGGCTCATCTGGCGAAGTTTCTTCATTTCTGCTTTGGAACGCTCGAGCACGTCCTTAGGCATTTTAGTTTCTTCAATTTTCTTATCAAGCTCGCCCAATTCGTCAAGGCCGTCTTCACCGTCGCCCAGCTCTTTTTGGATCGCTTTCATTTGTTCGTTTAAATAATATTCGCGCTGTGTCTTTTCCATTTGACGTTTCACGCGACTGCGCACACGCTTCTCAACTTGAAGAACGCCAATTTCCCCTTCCATGAAGGAATAAATACGTTCCAATCGCTCGGCCGTTGTGGCCAGCTCAAGCAAATCCTGCTTTTGGTCAATTTTCAATGCCAAGTGAGAGGCAATTGTATCAACCATTTTGGAAGGTTCATCAATTTGATTAATAGAGACGATTACTTCAGGTGGAATTTTCTTATTTAGCTTCACATATTGCTCAAACTGCGTCATTGCAGCGCGAGATAGCGCTTCTAACTCGTCATCACCAACAGTTGTATCAACGATCTCCGTTACATTTGCCTCAACATAACCATTAGTATCCACTAAATTGGAAAGGCGAACACGCTCTCCACCTTCAACAAGAACCTTCACTGTTCCGTCAGGTAATTTTAAAAGCTGAAGAATCGTTCCAATCGTTCCAACAGAATAAAGATCTTCCGGTCCGGGATCATCTTCCGATGGTGTTTTTTGCGTTACCAAAACAATTTTCTTGTCGGCATGCATCACATGCTCTAGCGCCTGAACGGATTTATCGCGCCCAACAAAAAGCGGTACAATCATATGTGGAAAAACAACGATATCTCTTAGAGGGAGAACAGCAAATAGAGTGTTCTTTGTGTCTGACATTCAATAAGTCCTTACATTTCAATAATGCGTCTATTATACAGGGAAAAACGCCTTTTTAAAGACGGTTTCACCTATCTTACGCTGATAATGTTGAAAGCATTCTTAAAATATAAGAAAAAACCTTAAAAATAAGAATGCAAAATATCAACGTTTCTATATTACGCAGATAAAAGTTTATTTTTTCTTATCATCTTCATCATCCGGAACAGGCTTTGATTCAACGACGTGATCGATAAGCCCCCAGTCTTTGGCTTCTTCCGCGCTCATGAAGTTATCACGATCCATTGCATCTTCCACAACCTTCAATTTCTGGCCTGTGTGCTTTACATAGATATCGTTCAAGCTTTGACGTAAACGCAAAATTTCTCTTGCTTGAATTTCAATATCAGTGGCCTGTCCACGCGCGCCGCCTGATGGTTGGTGAATCATAATCCGTGAGTTCGGCAAAGAGTAACGCATGCCATCTTCTCCCGCCATAAGCAAGAGAGAGCCCATAGATGCCGCCTGCCCTACACACACGGTTGAAATCTTAGGACGGATATATTGCATCGTGTCATACATCGCTAAACCAGCCGTAACAACGCCGCCCGGAGAGTTAATATAAAAGGAAATCTCTTTATTTGGGTTTTCTGATTCCAAGTACAAGAACTGCGCACAGATCACAGAAGACACATAGTCATTCACTTCACCTGTCAGGAAGATAATACGTTCCTTCAATAGTCTCGAATAGATATCGAATGCACGCTCCCCGCGGTTCGTCTGCTCAATCACAGTCGGGACAAGATGGTTCATATAGGTATCAATTGGATTTGAATCAAACATATTTGCTCACAGTTTCTAAATTACAGGGTTATTCGATTGAATACGACTCACACGCCTGAACGCAAGAGTCAAAACAAACCGTACCCACTGTGCACGGCTTGTTCAAGAATTTTATATAAATATTTTATTTCTACTAAGATGCTTTTTTCTTAGAAGGCGCTTTTTTCTTCACAGCAGGCGCTTTTTTGGCCGCCGGCTTGTCGTCAGATGCTTTTTCATCTTTTTTCGGTGCAGCCTTCTTTTTCGCGGTTGGCTTTTTCTTTGCCTTTGGCGCGTCATCTGCATCTTCATCGGCAGTCAGCTCTTCAACCGTGACTTCTTTTTCCGTTACTGTTGCCAGCTCAAGAATGAAATCAACAACTTTATCTTCATAAATCGGTGCACGAAGTGATTCTAATGCTTCACGGTTTTTCGCAAAGTAATCAAAAACTTCTTTTTCCTGACCCGGATATTTTTGAGCTTCGGTAATCACAGCTTTTTGCAATTCTGCATCTGCAACCTGAATGTTGTTCTCTTTACCAATTTCAGACAAAACAAGACCTAGACGAACACGGCGACCTGCGATGTCTGTCAGCTCGGCTGTTTCTTCTTCTGTTGGCTCTTCATCAACGCCGCGTTGTTGGTTATCCATTTTCACTTGTTGAAGGATATTTTGTAATTCCAGATCCTTCATACCTTGTGGAATTTCGAACTTATGTCCTTCATCAAGCTGATCCAGCAATTCTTTTTTCAACTTCAAGCGGCTATGGCTGTCGAATTCTTGGTTTGTTTGTTCGGCAACGGCTTTACGAAGGGCTTCCAAATCGTCCATACCTAAAGATTTTGCGAACTCGTCGTCAATTTCTGCGTCAACTGTTTCACGGATTTCGTGAATTTCAACATCAAAAATCGCATCACGCCCTGCAAGCTCTGCAGAACCGTATTCTTCAGGGAATTGAACTTTTACTTCAACTTTGTCGCCGGCTTTTTTGCCAACAAGTTGCTCTTCGAAGCCTGGAATAAATGAATTACTACCAAGTTCCAAACTATGGCCTTCTGCAGCCATACCCGGTTGCTTCACATCATCATCAGCCGTGCGACCATCAAAATCAATTACAACAGTATCGCCGGATTTTGCCGCGCGCTTACCTTCAATTGGCTTGCTTGATTTACGCATAGAGGCAATGCGCCCTAACGCTTCATCAATTGCCGCATCATCTGCCTTGGCAATTAGTTTCGTTAGTTTAAAGCCTTTATAATCTTTGATTTTTATTTTCGGAAGAACTTCGATGTTCATTGTATAAATAAGGTCTTTGCCTTCATCAAAAGATTTAACTTCGATTTTTGGCTGTAACGCCGGTGTGATCTCTTGATCCTTCATGGCTTGTAGCGAACTGTCATTCACTGCGCTTTCAAGCACTTCGCCCATAACGGCCTTACCATATTTTTGTTTCATAAGAGACATCGGCACTTTACCTGGACGGAAACCTGGTATTTTAACTGTCTTACTCAACTCTGATAAGCGTGAATCAACATGGTTCGCGATTTCATCTGCGCCCACAGTCACTTCAAGTTCGTGGTTTAGACCGTCTTGCTTAAGCTGTTTTACTTGCATTGTGCTGCTCTTCTCTTATGTCTGTTTATAATCTAATCTTATGTCTGTTTATAATCTAAAAATTCTAATGAAAAAAAAAGCCGTATCATTCGGCTTAAATTTTAAAATGGTGCGGATGAAGGGACTTGAACCCCCACTTCCAAAGGAAACTAGAACCTAAATCTAGCGCGTCTACCAATTTCGCCACATCCGCACAGGTATATTTCATCAGCCCTCATTCGGACTTAATGCGCGTTTCTACCCTAGTTTTTCACGAATTCCAAGTGTTTCTTTTAAAAATAAACATTTTTTTTCAAGGAGAGCCATAATACACATAGCCGCGCTTGTGGTAAGCACTTTGCAAATACATAAATATGAAGGAAATGGGGCGATCGACGGGATTTGAACCCTATTCGCTTCCGCGAATGTATTTTATAAACGCGGGTGGGCTTCACCGCGCTGGCGGGACACATTTATAAGATATCTAAACATAAGAAAAATGGGGCGATCGACGGGATTTGAACCCTATTCGCTTCCGCGAATGTATTTATAAACGCGGGTGGACTCCACCGCACTCGTGGCAAATATTTCTAAGATACACAAACATGGGGGAAATGGGGCGATCGACGGGATTTGAACCCGCGACCACTCGGATCACAACCGAGGGCTCTACCAACTGAGCTACGACCGCCACAAGAACAGGTAGTATTGTCTATAATATATCATCCACTCTGGTCAAGGATATTATAAACAAATTCTACAACAATCAGAACTTGTCGCACTAATTCCCCCATGATAGAACTTGAACTAGGTTATATAAGAGGAAAGCTTCCACGTGAATAAATATGCATTGTCATTTAAATCTCCTGCAGAAATTCTAAAATATATCGAAGAGCAAGATATTCAGTTCATCGACCTTAATTTCACAGATATTCGCGGTAAATGGCAACATACAACCCAACATGCCAGTGCTTTTACAAAAGAGCTGATAGAAGATGGCGCCAGTTTTGATGGCTCATCTATTGCCGGATGGTGTGATATTCAGAAATCCGACATGATTATAAAGCCGGATATTGCGCGCGTCACTTACGACCCCTTTGCCGCACAAAAAACAATCAAGATATTTTGCGATATATATGAGCCTATATCTAAAAAACCATATAACCGCGATCCACGATCCGTTGCCAAAGCGGCGGAAGCCTATTTAAGGAAGTCAAAATTAGGTGACACCGCTTATTTCGGACCAGAGCCGGAATTTTTTATCTTCGATGACGTACGTATTCATACAGAAGCAAACCACGTTTCCTATATGCTGGACAGTGAAGAAGGTGCCTATAATAAAGGTCGTGATTACCCGACTGGTAATATGGGACATCGCCCACAGCCTAAAGGCGGATACTTCCCCGAAAGTCCGGTTGATAGCCTGTCTGATATCAGAGCAGAAATGCTGACCGTTATTGAAAGCATGGGCGTATCTGTAGAAAAGCATCACCATGAAGTTGCCCCCGCGCAATGTGAGCTTGGCATTAAGTTTTCATCATTACTAACGTCTGCGGATAATGTGCAGCTTTACAAACACGCGGTACACAACGTTGCGCACAGCTATGGCAAGACCGCAACCTTTATGCCTAAACCGATTAATGGTGATAATGGCTCCGGCATGCATGTGCATCAATCCTTATGGAAGGCGGGGAAACCTCTGTTTGCGGGCAAGGGCTATGCTGATCTTTCAGAAATTGCACTCTATTATATTGGCGGCATACTGAAACATGCGCGTGCGCTCAATGCATTTACCAACCCAACAACGAATAGCTATAAACGCCTTGTTGCAGGGTTTGAAGCCCCCGTATCACTGACCTACTCCGCATTAAACAGGTCTGCTGCATGCCGTATCCCGCACACGAACACCCCCAAGGAACGCCGTTTTGAAGCACGCTTCCCTGATCCGTTAGCGAACCCTTATCTGGCGTTTTCTGCGATGCTAATGGCCGGGCTTGATGGTATAGAGAATAAAATCCACCCCGGTGATGCCATGGATAAAGACCTCTACACGCTTTCAGATGAAGAACAAATTAAAGTCCCGCAGCTATGTGGTTCTTTAAAGGAAGCTCTTGACGCCTTGAATAGTGACCATGATTTCCTATTAAAGGGTGATGTGTTTACACGCGACTTGATCGAATCATTCATCCAATTGAAGACACAAGAAATTGAGCAATATGAAACGATGGTGCATCCGGTTGAAGTCGATATGTATTATTCCGGATAATATTTAGACACTGAGAAAGGCAACAGAGCGATTATTAGTAATCTCTCTCCAGAAAGGCACCCGCCATCGGGGCAACTTCTTCAACAATTCTTTTATAATTCTGTGTGTTTTCCGCCCATATACCAAACCTATCGTTTCGGGACGGCGTCAATAACATCAGAAAGTAATAATAATTTCCACCAACCATAACGGTAAACCAGAACTCATATTCATTGAATTGGTTTTTAGCGTCACCGCCCTCATAAATTTCCGTTAAAGCAAAGTCGATATTTTCATTATAAGAAAACTTGTCATCCGTTTCTATTTTCTTACCGATAAGCATGCCGTCACGTTCCATCTTTTGCTTATACTTGGCAACCTCTTCAACCAATGTGTTTTCAGACGAAGAAGAAACAACGGTAACATCCATTTTTGCTTCAGTAGAGGAAGACTGGAGCATTCCGAAACGGTCCATGAACTCCTTCGTATTCATCAAGGTAATAGCCATACGATCAACATCGCGCACAGGCTTTGTATACACTCTCCACCCCTTTGGATATTTCAAATCAATAATATCCAAGAAGCTATATGTCATCATCTCCTCGACGGGTCTTTCCACTTCATACAATAAGTTGAAAGATTCAATCACTTGCGCTTGCATCGCCGCCTCTACCGCGATGTTGGCAACCGGAACATAGTAACGCCCCATAATAACATTATCTCCATTGAAGAAGACAACCGTCCTAACATAAAAAGACCTGTCTTTTTGTAAAATAACCATAAGAGATTCTACTTTGCTCTCATTGTGGACAACAAACCCTACAGTCGTAAAGCCTCCCTCAAGAACATATTTTAAATACCATTGTTCTGCTGTGAGGTTCCCCTCTAGCTTCAGCACATTAATTTCCAAGCGGCTACGCCCATAAACTGTTGGCTTGCCATAGAACACGTTAAGCTCCAGAAACAGCTTCGTACTTAACACAAAGTTACTAGAACTACCGCTGTCTTTTTCGGTCCAATTATTTGGTATCCTGAGATTGTAAGCGAGGGCATTATCCCCGTAAGGTTTCTTTTTAACGGACTTTGTAGCTTTCTCGAAATCTTCATCACTTAGCTTATTAACCTCAGGCAGAGCCTTTTTAAAACGCGTGAAAATATCTTCTGTTCCCGCAGCAAAGGTATGCGGCGAATGCAACGTAAAGGAAACCAGCGTCAAGAATAATACAAGGAAACGAAGATTTGAAAAAACTTTAACCATCATCAGAAAACCGAACTCTCTTCTAAAAGAAACATATTGTGTAAATGCACCTAAAACACATCCACTCACCATCATATCCTTTATTACCAAAAACAGACAAGTATTGTTTTGCCTTAAGCAAAATAAATAAATTGATTCAAACCGTGCATAACGTTAAGGAATAGAAGCTATAGATATTTATTTTAAGATAAAAAAAGATTAGTATTACGAAATGTCCAATTACGATGCCTCTGATATTGAAGTCCTAGAAGGACTTGAACCTGTCCGTAAGCGCCCCGGTATGTATATCGGCGGAACGGATGAACGCGCCTATCACCACCTTGTCGGCGAAATCCTCGACAATTCGATGGATGAAGCCGTTGCCGGTTATGCAGATTGGATTGAATTTTCTCTTGATGCTGGGAATATTATTACCATTCGTGACAATGGGCGCGGTATCCCTGTTGACGAGCACCCTAAATTTCCCGGAAAGTCCGCACTTGAAGTTATTATGACAACGCTCCATTCGGGTGGAAAGTTTTCTAACAAATCTTATCAAACGTCCGGTGGCCTGCACGGTGTTGGTATATCTGTGGTGAACGCCCTCTCCGATGTGATGTGGATCGAAGTTGCCCGTGATAAAATATTATACAAACAAAACTTTTCAAGAGGAAAAGCAGTTTCAAAACTGGAAAACCTTGGCGCAATTCATAATCGCCGCGGTACAACGGTTTGCTTTCATCCTGACCCTGAAATATTCGGAGATAAAATTGGATTTAAGCCGGCATGGCTATTCCAGATGTTACGCTCCAAGGCTTATCTCTATTCAGGTGTTGAAATAAGATGGAAGTGCGACCCAGCACTTATAAAACCAGACAGCATTGTCACACCGGAAGCCGTGTTTAAATTCCCTAAGGGGCTGCTGGATTATTTAGAGACAACGTTAAAAGACAGGCCAACAATCACAAGCAATGCATTCCAAGGCAATATAAAGCTGCCTGATAATCTCGGGCGTATTGAACTTGCCATTGATTGGCCTGAAGACGGCGATGGTTTTGTGAATTCTTATTGTAACACTGTGCCGACGCCATTGGGTGGAACCCATGAAAGCGGCCTGCGCACTGCTTTATCAAAGGGTTTGCGCGGTTATGGTGACATGACGGGAGTAAAAAAATCTTCTGTGATTTCAGCTGACGATATAATGGCCGGCGCAACAATTTTACTCTCCGTCTTTATTTCCGAGCCGCAATTCCAAGGGCAAACGAAAGAAAAGCTGGTTAACACAGATGTTACAAAATGGGTCGATACCGCGGTAAAGGACTATTTCGACCTCTGGCTGTCGAAAGACCCTGCATCCAGCACAAAATTGCTGAACAGCATCATCGAAAAGGCAGAAGAGCGTTTGCGCCGCAAGGATGACCGCGCCATGGCACGTAAAAGCGCAACCAAAAGACTGCGCCTGCCCGGTAAGCTCGCCGATTGTAGCCAAACAGATGCCAGCGACACAGAGATATTCATTGTTGAGGGAGACAGTGCGGGTGGTTCAGCCAAACAAGGACGCAACCGTAAAACCCAAGCGATATTGCCTTTACGTGGGAAAATCCTGAACGTTGTCAGCGCATCACGCGAAAAAATTCGCGCCAATAATGAAATTCAGGATCTTATCCTTGCTCTTGGCTGCGGCGCAGGTAAGGATTTTAACCTTGATAACCTTAGATATGAACGCGTCATCATCATGACGGATGCGGATGTTGACGGAGCGCATATTGCCGCGTTGCTTGTCACATTTTTCTATACACAGATGAAGCCTTTGATCGAGAGTGGTCACCTCTTCATCGCACAGCCCCCACTCTACAGGCTGGTCAGCGGCACATTAAGCGCATATGCACGCGATGATCAGCATAAAGACGAACTGATGGATACAATGTTCAAAGGAAAGAGCAAAATCGAAGTCAGCCGCTTTAAAGGGTTGGGAGAAATGCCCGCGGCGCAGCTTAAAGAAACAACGATGAACCCTGCGTCCCGTGTATTATTGCGCGTCACATTACCCGACGCCATGGCAGCATTAGGACTGAATGCAGATGAATTGATGGAAGAAGAAGGTGAAACTGCGCCATCTCCCTTATCAGAAGTCGACGATCTTGTTGAGCGATTGATGGGAAAAAATGCAGATGCCAGATATCGTTTCATTCAGGATAATGCCCAATTTGTTGAAGATATCGACGTATAAGCATAAGCAAAATTTCAAGAACACAAACTAAAGACTATGAAAACATTACTATCCATTTTCGTTGTTGTTCTTACCCTCATGCTAGGGGGTGCAGGATCTTACGCCTATTTCATCTATATTCCTGAAAAAATGGAACAAAAAATCATAGAGAATTTCAACGCCTTTGGTTTTGAAAACCCCAGCTTCGGGAAAATAACACGCAAAAGCGGTGAGATCCTGTTTTCTGATATCTCTTTGGATAAACAACATTTCAGCACAATCAAAGAAATAAGTGTCCGTTTCTCTTTGCTTAAGTTCCTGCTTAACCCCGATCACGCGCAGAAAATATCTATTCGGCATCTTGATCTTACGGGTGAATTGTCCGACGATTTAAAGCTAACGATTTCAGGTTGGGTTGATGATAAGGATTTCTTGCAAAAGTTCAGAAGCATCCCCGCGGCAATGATTAGCATAGAAGATAGCAGCATCGACCTTCTTTCCGACCAATTTGGCGGAATCAAAGTTAGCTTTGACGCGCAAGTGCAGCTATCCAATGCTCAAGACATCATCATTAAAGCACGCGCAGACAGTAAGCAAAAGAACTTGAAGTTTCATGCCAAAATAGACGGCACATTATCTGCCTCCGGTGAATTATCCGTGAAAACGGAGCTGGAGCAAATATCCATCACGCATAGCGATATAAGCGTACGGCGCGGCGCGGCAAAACTAAATTTCACCCATAACACACAAGACTCAACATCAGACATGTCTGTTGAAACAGATATCGCGTCGGTGAATTGGCAAAACCTGCCTTTGCGTGATGTCCACGCAACATTAGAGAAAAGTGACAATAATAATTACACTCTATTGGCATATGGGAAAATTTTTGGCGCAGAACAAATCGATTGGGAAACCCATATCAGCCGCGTTGACGGCATAACAGAGACCCAAAGCACAATAACACCAACAAGTATCGCGGAGTTATTCTCCTTTTTGCAAAGAAATCACCATTTAGAAAAACAAAAAAACTTTCCCGCTTTTATTTTAAACTTCCAGCAACCGACACTTTCCATCAATACCACGGCGAATAAAGATGTCACTGACGGCAATTTTAAGCTGCTCATTAACGAGCCTAATTTTGAAATCGGGGGCAGTTTTTCAACAATGAATAAGAGTGAAAATGTTCTGGGGCTTTTCTCCATTAACGAAACACAAGTCACTTCTGCAGATGACGAACAAACACACAATGTTCCTACACAATTTCAAATAACAACTTCAGGTGAGTTCACCATTGATAACATGTCAACGATGCCTGCATTGGAATGGTCTGTTACCACAAAAATAAATGATGGCGTTCTAGATTACGGCGCATTGAAAATACCCAACATACATGCAAAATTTTCGTATGATTCGAAAACACCGAAGAAAACCAGAAAGTACTTAAATTTCAAGCTGCCCTTAAAAAACAATATTTTACAAAAGGGACGGATTAACCTTAATCTATTTGACGAAGGCTCACCGCTTCTAAAGTCAATACATCTGGATATTTACGGCGGACGAATTAAAACACAGGCGCCTCTGTCAAAAAATGGTGCGTTGATAAAAGAGAATAGGTTAATTGTTTCAGATATTAATATCGCACAGCTTTTTCATGATTCCGGCTTTAGGAACATCCTCATTACAGGGCAACTGGGCGGTGTCATTCCCCTGAAAATGGACAAAGGGAAAATGACTGTTAATGGCGGTATATTACAAAGCCAAGGTGGCGGCGTTATTAAGCTGCCTAAGAATGTGATTGCCGGATTATTTCCCGGGCAAAGCCGCAAGATGTTTCGTATAAGGAACGCCCTTGAAAATTATTACTATGAATATTTCGAAATCCGTCTTGATGGTGATTTGAATGGCCGCGTTATGATGACATTGAAAGCTCAAGGTTACGACCCGTTAAGCAGTGACAAAGAACCTGTAGATTTAAGTCTACAAATTGAAACGCAAATTTCTCTGCTCTTTAAAAACCTTCTGAAATAAAGGATATCCTTTAAGGGTAATCACAATGATCAAACGTTACTTTAACAAATGATCTTGCGCCCGCCGTTATCGTAAAGCGATACTCTTTATTCCCGACAACCATAGAATTATGAATAGGCAGAATTCCTTTTTTCGTTGTTGACGTTTGCCCCTTTGCCTTAAATGTAACCTCGACAGGTTGGCTTGGGTCAAACCATGCTTCTCTTTTACCTTTACTGTTTTTGGAGGAGACACCTTTGCCAAAGACATAGATTCCACCACGTATAGAGGCCTTACTGCTTGGCCCGTTATAAACCGGTGTTGTCACAACAAAACGCTTATTTTCCGGATCACTGCAATTTTGCGGCGGACGGGCAGATAGTATCACCGATTCAAGGCGATCAGCATCGACGCCCTGATCTATTTGTTTACGAACCAAGGTCACCAAATCACGCATAGGCCCATCAGATAACAATTCATCATAGCTTGCGCGCAACTGTTCCAAGCGAACACTTGCGGTTTGTGCTTCTGCACGCAGCTCAATCATTACATTCTGTCCGTCAGCACTCTCTTCGCCAAGGATACGTTTTTCCTCTTGTAAGATATATATTCTTTGCTGTGACCGCACACCGCCAACCCAATATCCTGTGCCAAGTATAGCAAAGAAAACAAACATAAATGTCAGAATACTACTAGTACGGCGTGCGCTCCGTTGGCGATATCGGTCATTAGGATTATAACTGGAGAAACTCATAAATTTCCGTCTTACCTCATTCTAAGAAAGTCCAAAATAATATTTCGCAACAAAAATATACGCAACCCAGATAATAAGAACAAGGGGAACGCCTGCTTTGATAAAATCTCTAAACTTATATTGACCCGGCCCCATAACCAGCAAATTCGTTTGATAACCAATAGGTGAGGCAAAAGAACAGTTTGCAGCAAAAACAACAGTGACCGCGAAAATATAAGATAAATCAAACTCAAGATCCGGAGGCGTCTCGATTTGCGCAGCAAGGTTCAACGCAATCGGCGTGAATAAAATAGCACATGCATTATTAGTCAAAACATTCGTCGTAATGGCTACAATGATGAAAAGTAACGATGCCAACAATAAAGGAGAAGAAGAAAACGGAGAATGCAACATCAAATCAGCAATATAGTTTGCGCCGCCCGTCACTTGCAATGCACCGCCAAGTGCAAGCATCGATCCAACCAATAAAAATATCTTACGGTCAATGGCACGCGTCGCCTGACGAATATTCAAACACCCCGTTCCAATCATTGCGACAGCCCCCGCAAACGCAGCGACAGGAATTGCCAAAAAGCCAAGGGCAGCACTGCTAATCGTTGCAAGAAAAATAATAATAGCGATGGGTGCTTTCCCCGGAACCGGCAAATCTTTTTTAGATCCTGATAGAACGATAAAATCCGGATTGCGCCTCAAATTATTAATGCGGTTATGCTTTCCCGCAATCAGCAAAACATCACCGGCCTCCAACCTGATGCGCCCTAAACGGCGGCGTACAACGCGCGCACGACGTTGTATTCCTAAAACGATAGCACCAAACCTTTTATGAAAGCTCACATGATCAAGTGACATATCAACCATACGCGATGCCGGCGTAATCATTATCTTTGCAAGAACGCGTGTTTCCGCAGCTTGTATAGCGGCGCCTTCGCCATCTTCATCATCAAGGTTGTCATCACCATCGATGATCTCCGCTTCTTCCTCTGACAATAAGAAACCGGGATACTGCATCAATAAAGAGCCCAGTGCCTGACGTGTTGCGGCAACAATTAGAATATCACCACTGTGAATGCTATGCCCTTCGAATGGCGGCAATATCAAATGCCCCCCGCGCTGGATCAGCTTCACATTCATATCCTTTAACGCAGAGAATTTTCCATCGACACATTCCGCGCCAACAAGCTTACTGTCTTCTGCAATATCAAGTTCAGCAACAAATTCAGTTTCTCCACCGACGAGCTCTTCCTTGATTGATGCACGATTTGGCAAAGTGCGGGGCACGACTAAAATAACGTAGATAAAACCGACGCTGGCCAACATTGCACCGGGGATAGCAAAATCAAAGAAACCAAGGGGCGCGTACCCGACTTCAACCATAGAGCTGGAGACAAGTAAGTTCGTTGAAGACCCCACCAAAGTCACCATACCGCCCAAAATAGCGACATAGCTGAGCGGCATCATCATCCGGCTGGCTGGCGTCCCGACAGAGTGTAGAACCGCTTGCATCACCGGTATCGCAATAATAACCAAAGGGGTGTTATTCATGAAAGCACTGAGAACCATCACGAAGACCAGAATCGCAAAAACAGATAGCCATGCATATTTTTTATTTTCAAAAACGAAGAGATTGGTCAGAAAACGCAAGGAATCCGTGTGGATCATCGCTTGGCCCATAACCAGTAAAGCCAAAACGGCAATCAGTGACGGATTTGCAAAGCCAGATAAAATAGTACTCGGATTCAACAAATTATTCTGATTTTCATCAACAATCGAGAATACTTGCCCATAAAGCAACAAAATCGTCATAAGGAAAACGCTGGTCACTTCCAATGGGAATTTCTCGCGAACGAATGCATACACCGCGCATCCTGTAAGGCACAACATAAACCACATATGAAAACTGGAATCGATTACAAAGCCCAAGACTATTCCTCATTACATTATCGAAGCAGGAGTATACTCTATTTTGAGCAAATGTAGAAAATCTAAATTGGGTTTATTCTTCACCACCGCCAATTTGAACCCCCGAAGTTTCAAATTCACCTAGGTTTTTAAGCCCTATACGAAACATGACTTCCGTTCCGCTGTCTCCTGATGAATCATCAGTAAGTGTTCTCTGGCCAATCATAGAAAGGGAAATACATTGTCCGATATAGTCTACGCCAAAGTTAGCCTTACGAAGACCGGGGTTATCACCCAAATCATGGCGCGCCGAACCGAAAATACGCCAATTATCATTTATATAATAGGATGCGGAATTACGGATTTGTTCACGAGTTTCATTAATATCAGTCCCGCCCAATCCTTTTGCGTATAGATAACGTGACGACAATGTTAAATCACCAATATTTGCAGACGCATCAACCTCATGACGTTGAGAATGAAGACTTTCATTATCCAACTGGAAGCGATAATCCAGCGTATAATCCCCCTGATAACTCCCTGAGATTTGCCCAACGACATCAGAGTCACGACCGTCTAACCCTGATCCCCGTGCAAACGGATTATCATCTTCCTCAAAACGATAGCTCTGCCCAAGGAAAACCTCACCATAGCTTCCGCCATCACCGTATAATCCGGTTCTTAAACCGTATGTGATATGAGATTGATCCTCAACCCCATCAACCCCAGGGAAACGATCTGCTTCAAATAAATTTAACGTATCAATTTGCACATCCTGACTGTCTTCATTCGGAATATCATCATCAATACTAATATTAGGGGAGAAGGTTAGAGACACCATAGGCTCAATCACCATCTGCGATGTCTCGAACTGTTTTGCAATCGGATAGCTGGTGAAAGAATTTATATAGCCGAAGGCTCTGGCTTCTCTGGAATGCCCCTCAATCAGACTACTACCAGCAGAGCCTGTACGGTCATTCACGTAATAAAGTGTTCCTTGTGCGTTCGCATCGAGAACAGAAACAAACCCATAATCAGAGACAAAACGTCTTTTCCAACCAAGTGCAGTATGCACCCTGTTCATATCTTGCTTTTCATCATCACGCAACAAACCAAGCAAAGACGCATCAACACTCCAGCGCCCACCGATAATGGGCACTTGCCCCGGTTCGCCTAAGAAACTAGCCTGTATTTCGGGTAAGACGTGTGGCTGATCTTCTTGATTTTCTTCAATGCGCAAGTCCTGAAACGCCAACAAACGTCCAACAGCATAATTACGCCCTGAAAAACGTTCAATATAGAGCTCATTCTCAAGAACATCATCACTATCGAAATCATATTGGCGTAAATACTGATCATCCGAAGCAACATCAATTTTTAAGCCACTGCGCCATTTGTCATTAATATCCCAAACACCATCGACAGAAAGATTCCCTCTGAGCTCCTTATCTTTTTCAACATTTTGCCCTGCGTCTCTTTCAGTGCGCTTGGAATAGGTAACACTACCATCCACAATCAAAGACGCATTTGCCCAACGCTGACGCCATTGTGCCATTGCCATCGGTGCAGCATCCGTCATCACCATTAGCCCAGTGGTTAAATCTTTATTCGGTGCGATATTCCAGTAATAGCTGCTCTGCACGAAGGTTCCCAGATCACTTTTAAATCCGGCGGAGGGCGTTAGAAAACCGCTTTTACGCTTCACAGATCCATCAGGATGCGCAAAATAAGGCAAGTACGCAACCGGCACACCCTTCACCTCGAAACGGGCATTGCGGTAACGAATAACTTTACCTTCTTTATCATGCTCCACCTCTGACGCGCGTATCTGCCACAAAGGCGCTTCATCGGGATTATCTTTACAAGAATCACATGGCGTATAAAAAGCATCCTTCATAATCGTAGAGTTACCGCCGACATGACGGCCATTTGATGCCTTGAACCGCGAGCCATCGACCAGAAATGTTTTAAGCCCCTCAACAAAACCATCTTTCAGCGCATTATTAAACTCTGCACGATCCGCGTAATGTTTGTCGCCATTGGCATCTATAAATTCAACATTGCCTGTCGCAACGACGGTATCTTGCATTAGGTTATAAACAATTTTATCGGCCTTAACGGTTTTGCCGTCTTGTATCAAAACCACATCACCGGACGCGGTTACAATTTGTCCGCCATCATCATGCACCAGTTTGTCTGCCTGTAAATCAACTGGTGATTCTCTGCCCTCGGCCGCCGAAACAGCATGCGATAAAGACAGAAGAGCAAAACAGCTTACCCCTGTAATAAGAAGCCTGCGCGCAGAAAAGAATATATGTGATTTTTGTATCATTAGAGTCAGCCAGTATGTCCTTAGAATCTATATTGGAATCTACATATAGTTTTGAGTTTTCATCCCATAAAGTCAATAGAGGGGCATGATTAACCCACACAGATACTCACAGCCTTATCATTATTTGAAAAAGGCAGGAACATCATCACCAAAACCGGCAGAGTCGGCGCGATCATTCGACGTATTATGTGTACGCGGCGCTTTCTTTTGCGTCACATTCGGCGATTTTTGCGCGGAATGTGACGGTTTTGAAGTCGAAGGCTTTGAATTTGCTTGAGGTTTTGAACGCTCTTTTGAGCCTGAACCATCTTTTGAATCTGAACCGTCTTTCGATGTTGTTCTTGTTTCAGAACGCTCACCGCCCATATCAACGACTTCAATGTCCTTGCCAATGCGCTTAATCACTGCGTTCAATTGCTTATCATCATATTTCGTTACAAGCATCCATGCGCGTCCCGTTTCACCGGCGCGGCCTGTCCGCCCAACACGATGCACATAATCATCAGGAGCACCAGGCACGTCATAGTTAAACACGTGGGAAACCGACGCAACATCAATACCGCGCGCGGCAACGTCACTGCACACAAGCAATGGTATTTTACCGGCTTTGAATTCTTCCAGCGTCTTCGTCCGCGAAACCTGCGCCATATCACCATGCAATGGACGAGCGTCATGGCCTCTGCCTTGTAGCCATTTACTTAAGGCATCAACGTCACGCTTGCGATTACAGAAGATAAATGCGGTTTTAACCTTCTCCTGTTTGATAATTTTTTCTAAAATAGCATTTTTGCCCTTTGGAGATACATTCACTCGAAATTGCTGAACGGTAACAGCCGTCGAAGCAGGCGGAGAAACGGCCACTTCTCTAGGGTTACTCAAAAACTTCTCGGTTAGCTTTTTAATTTCCGGCGCCATTGTCGCAGAGAACAGCAATGTCTGGCGAATAGGTGGCAAGTGAGAACAAATCTTCTCGATATCAGGAATGAACCCCATATCCAGCATTCTATCTGCTTCATCAATCACAAGAATTTTAATATCAGTCAGCAAAATTTTGCCGCGTTCAAACAAATCAATAAGACGTCCGGGCGTTGCAATCAACACATCCGCGCCGCGATCAAGAATTCTGATTTGCTCGGCCATAGAAGATCCACCAACCAGCAAAGCCTTCGTCAGCTTGGAATTTTTACCATATGTATCAAAGTTTTCGGCGATCTGCGCAGCAAGTTCGCGTGTGGGAGAAAGGATAAGAGAGCGCGGCATACGTGCCTTTGCACGGCCACCTGCCAAAATCTCAATCATCGGCAAAGTAAAGCCCGCCGTCTTTCCCGTACCTGTTTGCGCCAATCCAACGACATCGCGCGACATCAAAATATGCGGAATTGCCTTTTCCTGAATGGGGGTTGGCGTGTCATATCCACAATCTTTAATCGCTTCTAATATCGGGGCGCTGAGGCCTAACTCTTCAAAATTCATCTACTCTTTTTCAATCTCTATATTTCTTTTCGTATGAATAGCTATTATAAATACGGGAGAAAAGCAACAAAAGTGAGTCAAATGAGCCTAAAAATCGCAATTCAGATGGATTCTATCCAAAATGTCGACATTGAAAAGGACAGCACGTTCGTTCTTGCCTTGGAGGCTCAAAAGCGTGGATACACATTGTATCACTATCTTACACCTACATTATGCCTTGAGGATGGGCACGTTAGCGCTCGCGCCAACAAACTTGAAGTGCGGCGCGAGCAGGGCAACCACTTTACCCTTGGTGAAAGCGAGATTATCAACCTTAAAACCGATATTGATGTGGTCTTAATGCGCCAAGACCCGCCTTTTGACATGGCTTATATTACCGCCACACATATTTTAGATCATATTGTGGATGATACGCTGGTGATGAATAACCCCGCAGAGGTGCGTAATGCACCGGAAAAACTGCTAGTTACGCACTACACCAATCTTGCCCCACCGACACTTATTACATCAGACAGAGCATCCTTGCGTGACTTCTATAAGAGACACGGCAATGTCATTCTTAAACCGCTCTACGGTAATGGCGGTGCGCAAGTCTATCACATTGATGAGAACAGCTTTAATTTCAACACTTTGCTGGAGATGTTCGAAGAGTTTTACAAAGAGCCCATCATCATACAAAAATACCTGCCAGAGGCGCGAAAAGGTGACAAACGCATTATTCTGATTGATGGAGAGCCTGCGGGCGCGGTCTTGCGTGTTCCTGCGGCGGATGATGCACGTGCAAATTTCCATGCCGGCGGCAGCGCACAGAAAACAACACTAACCGAGCGAGAAAAAGAAATTTGCGCTGAAATCGCGCCTGAGCTTAAAAAACGTGGGCTGGTGTTTGTTGGTATTGATGTGATCGGTGATTACCTAACTGAAATCAATGTGACATCACCAACGGGCTTACAAGAAATCAACGCACTGGACGGGATTTGTCTGGAAGCACAGCTTTGGGATGCTTTTGAAGCACGGTTAAAAACATGAGCAAGCATGAAATGGAAGAAAGCCTAGACTTCACACCAAAGTTCGATGAAAAGGGATTAATCCCATGTGTCGCGACTTGCGACAAAACGGGTGATGTTTTGATGTTTGCCTTTATGAATGAAGAGGCTTTGCAGAAAACCATCGAAACGGGTGAGGCGCATTACTGGTCTCGCAGCCGCAAATCTTTATGGCATAAAGGGGCGACCAGTGGTCATATTCAAAAAGTTACCGAAATGCGCACGGATTGTGACCAAGATTGCATCTGGATTAAGGTAGAAACGGATGAGGGCGCATGCCATACAGGAAGAAAATCGTGTTTTTACAGAAAGATACAAGGCGATGCTAAAGTTAAAATGACATTTATTGATGAAAAGAAGCTCTTTAACCCTGATGATGTCTATAAGGAATAATGCACGGATAAATAAATTATCACGTTAATTACGAATAGAAACGTAGCGATTTTTAATGTCCTTGCCGTTTTGTTTTTCTTCGTACCACATGGGCCATGGCCACATCCGGTATCATGGCAATCAATGCGCTTGCTGATAAAATGCAAACCCCAGCCAAGCACAAGAATAAATGCGGACATTCCGATTAATGGAATTTCCCAATCGTGCATAACGTGATGCGTGCTTTCCATCCATACAGGCAACGCGCCGATAACGCCCATACCAACAAAAACAGTTAACACACTGAACAAGCTTGGCAACACACAGCAAAAAACATGGCTAACTTCGGATAAGACAACAACCCAAGAGAATATGCCTTGCACGCGTTTTATCTGTGTCATGTTTATTGCCTTTAATTATCAATTGATAATGGCTTTATAACCGCCCTGCGCTCAATACGCAAAGAAATAATGATACATTATAACATAATAGTTTGATTTGCGTGGTGTTTAGGATGCTTGCGCGGCATCAACGATATGCATCTCGGCGGATTTACGGCCTTGCCATTCATTGATTTTAAGCTGCCCGAGGATATGAAAGGCCTGCGTGCCACTTTTGAGCAACGCATCACCAAGCGGCGTATCAACACTGCGAAACGCCATGGCTTTCACCCGCGTACCGCCTTCCCAGTCACTAATCATGACCCGAATATGCGCGCCGCCAAGCACATCAGACTTATGAATACGGACATTTTTCAGCATAAAGACAGGCTCCGGCTGTTCTTGCCCGAATGGCCCTACTCTATTTTGCAGTAAATCAATCAGATCAAGGGTAATGCCCTGCACCGTTAACACACCGTCAATAACGGTTTCAACGTTGGTGTCGGTGTTTTCCATCTGTTTTGCGATATCTTCCTTCAAAAAGACGCGTAAATCATCCAATTTATCGGGATTCATGGTAAAACCACCCGCCATTGCATGACCACCGCCCTTCTCAAGTATCCCCGCAAGGCGCGCATTGATAAAGCTTTGCGCGATGTGAATGCCCGGAATGGATCGCCCTGACCCGCGCCCTTCTCTCTCTCCCGAGAGATTATGCGCATAAGTCACAACGCAGGCCGGTTTTTGATATTTCTCTTTAATGCGCCCCGCGACGAGGCCGCTTAACCCCGGATGCCAATCATCATGATCCAGTAAAATCAGCGGGTCATCTTGCATGCCAAGGTCTTCAACCATGGCAATGGCTTGCTCCTCCATGGTTTTTTGGATCGCTTTACGTTTGTCGTTGCAATCATTCAGAGTCCAAGCGATGTTTTTGCATTCCTCTGCATCATCACTGGTCAAAAGACGTGCGCCTAAATCAGCCTCATGCACGCGACTGCCTGCATTAATACGTGGCCCCAGAACGAACCCGCAATCATATGTCGATATTGGCGGCGTGATTCCTGCGACACTCATCAATGCCTTAATCCCGATATTCATTTGGTCATAAGGCACGGCAAAACCCATGCGAATAAACAAGCGGTTCACCCCTGTTAACGGCACCATATCGCAAACAGTGCCAAGCGCGACAATATCCAGCAAGCCCTTCAAATTCGGTTCACTAATTCCCTTATTCGTATAAAACTCACGCTCACGCAGACGGTTATTAATTGCGACGCACACCATGAAAGTCACACCGACAGCCGCTAGCATATCAAGGTCAGAGGTGTCATCTTTACGTTTTGGGTTAATCACGTGCCAACATTCAGGCAAATGATCCTCTGCCTCATGGTGATCCAGAATAACAATTTTGAGGCCGAGATCCGTTCCCTCTTTCACAATATCAAAGGCCGTCGTCCCACAATCGAGCATCATCAGAATATCTGCGCCCTGCTCTTTCAGTTTTTTCAGTGCGTCAATATTGGGGCCATAGCCTTCGCTCAAACGATCAGGGATATAGATAGGCGCATCAACGCCAACAGCCTTTAAGAACCGATAAAGAACTGCGGATGAGGTTGCACCATCAACATCAAAATCACCGAAAATGGCGAACTTCTCTCCGTTTTCAATGGCTATCGCTATGTCTTCCGCCGTATCACCCATCGTTTTCAGAGAGAACGGATCAGGAAAGTCATTTTTCAGTGTCGGGTTGAGGAAACTTTCCACATCTTCAGGTGCAACGCCGCGTTGGCACAATAAACGCGCCACGATTTCGGGAACATCATGACGGCGCACCAAAAGGTCAACGTCATCAATGGCCACATCGGGAATAACCCAACGCGCCTTATTTAAGGAATGTGAAACAATATTTTCTGACATACAGACAGAGTAAAAGATTCGCGCAGAAACGAGAAGCTATTAAATGGACTTCAACCAGTTTTTACGGTTTAGATTATGTGTTGCTTCAATGCGGCGCACTGTGCCGGACTTGGAACGCATAACAATCGTTGATGTTTTTGCACCACCTGGGTAGCGACGCACACCGCGAAGCATTGAACCATCAGTCACACCCGTTGCCGCGAACATTACGTTATCGCCTTTTGCAAGATCATCCGTTGTGTAAATTAGATTCAGGTCAGTAATGCCCCAACGTTCTGCTCTGCCGCGTTCATCATCATTACGGAATGTAAGGCGACCCAACATTGAACCACCAATACATTGCAACGCCGCCGCAGCCAAAACACCTTCCGGTGCGCCGCCTGAACCAACATAAAGGTCAATACCTGTATCAGGGTCAGTTGTTGCGATAATCGCACTAACATCACCATCACCAATCAAATTAATCCGCGCGCCTGATGCACGCACATCCGCAATTAGCTGTTCGTGACGCGGACGATCCAAAATACAGACCATTAGCTCGTTAATACTGCCGCCCTTTTCTTTTGCTACTTTTGCCAACACATCAGCAATCGGTGCATCAAGGTCAAGAATATTGGCATCAATACCCGGGCCAACCGCTATTTTATCCATATAAACATCCGGTGCATTCAAAAACCCACCTTCATCTGTCAGCGCAATAACAGCCAAAGCATTTGGCCCACCAGCCGCTGTAATATCTGTGCCTTCTAATGGGTCAAGCGCGATATCAATACGCGGGCCACCATTGCCTGCGCCGACTTCTTCACCAATATAAAGCATTGGCGCTTCATCACGTTCACCTTCACCAATAACCACGCGCCCTTGAATGTGGAGCGTGTTCAGCGCAGAGCGCATCGCATCAACAGCAACCTGATCTGCAGCAACCTTATCGCCACGACCAACCAACCTAGATGCCGCAAGTGCTGCCGCCTCAGTTACACGCGCAACTTCCATTGCAAGGTTACGATCCATTAATTCTGCGTTTGTATCTTGTGTCATATTATCTGCTCGCGCTTGTGTCATTTTGATTGATCCTGTTTTGCTGTCTATCCTATAGCTCTTCAATGCGCATGAGACAAGGTTTTTCCGCACAAGAATCTAAGTTTTCTATAAGGGAAACTGCCTCTATCATAGAGGCATGACGGGTTTCATGGCATGTTAAAACAATTGGCACAACTTGTTCAGGATCTCGTCCATGCTGTACCAAGCTCTCAATGGATATCTCATTATCCTTCAAGATAGAGGCAATATCCGCAATTACGCCTGCGCGATCTGTTACATTTAAGCGCAAATAATACCGTGCGCGCGTGTCTCCCATTGAAATCCGCGGGGCTTCTTTTAAATTCTTTGCCGCAATGCCAAAGGTTGGCACTTGAATACCGCGCGCCAGATCAATAATATCAGCCACGACAGAAGACGCCGTTGGCCCCTCGCCCGCGCCTTTACCTGTGAACAGAGGACTTTCTACGGAATCACCCTCCACATAGACAGCGTTATAGACATCTTCGATAATACCCATTGGTGAATGGATCGGAACCAAGCATGGCTCAACATTTTGCATGATTTCACCATCAATATCACGGGCAATGCCCAGCAATTTAATGCGATAACCGAACTCCGTCGCTGATGCGATATCCGTCGCGTTAATGTTGGTTATTCCCTGAACTTGCAGCGCGCCGAAATCAGGCTTAACCCCGAAGGCAATGGAGGTTATCAAGCATAACTTATGCGCAGCATCCACTCCCTCTACATCAAAGGTTGGATCAGACTCGGCGTAGCCAAGCTCTTGCGCTTCCTTCAAAACTTCTGCGAAATCACGGCCTGTTTCACGCATCATGGTCAGGATATAGTTACATGTTCCGTTTAAAATACCATAGACGGCATGAATCTTATTGGCCGCCAGCCCTTCACGTAATGCCTTTATAATCGGAACACCGCCCGCAACGGCTGCTTCATAAGCCAAGGACACGCCTTTATCTTCTGCCTTAAGCGCAAGGTCATAACCATGATGCGCCAACAATGCCTTATTCGCGGTTACAACATGGCGGGCATTATCCAGCGCGCCACTCACAAGATCTGCTGCCACGCCCTCTGATCCACCAATCAACTCAACAACAGCATCAAGATCGCCATAACTCGCAAGATCCACAGCGTTATCTACCCATTCAAAACTTGAAATATCCACACCGCGGTCTTGGTCTTTATTGCGCGCAGAGACTGCAACAATTTCAATTTCACGCCCCGCACGCAGAGTAATAATATCAGCATTCTTTGTAAGGGCTTTAATTACCCCCACACCAACAGTTCCTAATCCGGCGATACCGATGCGAAATGGTTTATTCATGTTGCTATTACCCTTTATTAATGACGTCTAAAGTTGAATAATGGTCTTAGCCTTCTTTGCGATATGTTGCAAGAGAGTTGGCTTGCTTTTTGCAACACCATAATGCTTTAATACCCTACCACAATCGGACAGACATCATGACCAATGCCAAAAATTCAAATAAGCCATCAGACGAACAAGCCTTTAAGATGCCAGATCCTGCGGCTCTGGGGAAAGCGTTGGTTGACGCATATGAAAAAGCGCAGCCCATATTTAACGACTATATCGGCAAATATGGCAGTGCGGATACTATGGAACAATTTTCCTCCATTAATTTTGACCCGATGAATGTACAAGACAGCTATAAGGCGTTTATGGAACGCATAGCCAAAGACCCCGGTAAATTTATGGAGGTTCAAGCTCAATATACACAAGACTGGGTAAATTTGTGGCAGGACAGCATCAACAAATTCATGGGTCAAGCAACCGCACATACGCCGATAACCCCTGAAAAGGGCGATCGACGTTTTAAAGCGCCCGAGTGGCAAGAAAATGCGCTGTTTGACTTTATAAAGCAATCCTATCTTCTGACCTGTAATCACATGGAAGAAACCATCGAAGATGTTGACGGCTTAAGCAAAAATCAAAAAGACAAACTGAATTTCCAAGCCAAACTATTCACAAATGCGATGTCCCCAACCAATTTTCTAATGACCAACCCCGAGGTTCTCAATGAAACCATGAAAACAGGCGGTCAAAATCTGGTCAAAGGGTTTGAAAACCTGATGCGTGATATCAAAGACGGGAAGCTTAACATTCGCACCACTGATAATACGGCTTTTGAACTGGGCAAGAATATAGCCATGTCAAAAGGACAAGTGGTTCACCAAAACGACATGATGCAGTTGATCCAATATGAACCGACAACCGATAAAGTGCATAAAACGCCACTGTTGATTATACCGCCATGGATTAATAAATATTACATTCTTGATCTGCGCCCTGATAATTCCTTAATTGAATGGGCGGTTGCGCAAGGCCATACGGTTTTCGTGATTTCGTGGGTCAACCCAGATGCAGCGTTGGCACAAAAGGATTTTGAAAACTATATGAATGAAGGGATATTGGAGTCTCTTACTCAAATCGAGACTATAACAGGTGAGGCACAAACCAATGCGGTTGGCTATTGCCTTGGCGGGACGTTGCTAGCGACCACCCTCTCCTATCTGACCCAAAATAAACAAGACAGCCGTATTGCATCAGCAACATTTTTAACCACCTTGCTGGATTTTGAACATGCTGGCGATATGAAGCTGTTCCTTGATGACACGCAACTGGATGTTCTGGATAAAATGATGGATAAGCACGGCGTTCTGGACGGTAAGGAAATGCAAAAGACCTTCAGCTTGATGCGCGCCAATGACCTTATCTGGTCGTTTGTGGTGAATAACTATTTGATGGGGCGCGAGCCATTCCCCTTTGACCTGCTCTATTGGAATGATGATTGCACCAATATGCCCGCCGCGATGCATCGCTTTTACCTGCGCAATATGTATCAAAATAACAAACTGATTGAGGCCGGCGGCATTGATGTGAATGACACGCCTGTTGATTTATCAATCATCAAAACACCGCGTCATTTCATCTCCGCCCGCGAAGATCACATCGCACCGTGGAAAGCGACATATGAGGGTGTTGGGTTGATGAGTGGTAACAACGTGACCTTTACTCTCGCTGCGTCAGGTCATATTGCAGGGGTCGTGAACCCGCCGCATAAGAACAAATATTGCTATTGGACGAATGATAAGACACCTGAAGCAGCCGATGAATGGCTGGACAATGCCGAACAGCATGAGGGTTCATGGTGGCCTGCGTGGGATAAATGGGTCAGTGACTTTGGCGGCGGTAAAGTGGCGGCGCGTAAAGTCGCTAAAGGAATTGAGGCGGCTCCGGGGAGTTATGTGAAGGTGCGGCGGTAAACTGTACCTACGGCTTACTCTTGAGGCTATTTAGAATCCTGACGAGTTCGGTTTTGGAAACATTCAACAGAATATCATCGCCGTGCCCCACCGTATACGGGATGGATACTGTTACCTGATACTGCGTTGGCGAAATTTCATATTCTTTTTTAGTGGCCACAAGCCTCCAAAATAAAGATCGCCGTTCATTACGTGATATTTTAAAGAAAACATCCACATTTTGGATAGTCATATCCCCCACTTGGCTATGGCTGATCCTTTGCACTTTAATTGCTTTATAAAACCTATCCTTGGGAATAAATATCCGACGCAATGGAAGCCAAATCCCCTTATCCGACACCTCAATAATATTAGGATTCTTATTCAAATAACGAGCATATAAAATATAAGCTGCACAAAACATAACAATAATTAGAAGACCAACAACATCACTATCCCCCTCAAGAAAAGCATTATTCGCACCGAATATAAAAAACAACAGAATAACACAGGGCCAGAACAGCTTTTTTTTCTGCGTTAATTTAGCAACAAAAAATGGAGTAAAACCAGCCGGTTTTTTAAAAGAACCAGTATCACTCATCACCCAACACTTGCCTTATGCTCCCTGCCCAATTCGACATAATGAGGAGCAGACCATTTGAGGTAGGCGCGTTCTTTATCGGTTAGGTCGCGCATGTATTTAGCGGGGCTGCCTGCCCACAGTTCACCCGAAGGCACGCGTTTATTCGGGGTTAGTAATGCGCCTGCGGCAAGCATACCGTGGCTTTCCACCACTGCGCCGTCCATGACGCAGGCTTGCATCCCGACAAAGCCGAAATCCTCTATGGTGCAGGCATGTAAAATGGCCAAATGCCCCACGGTGACATCATCACCAACGTAAGTGCCTTGAAAATCGGTAGTGACATGAATAACTGTGCCGTCTTGAATATTGGTGCGTGCGCCGATTTTGATGTCATTCACATCGCCGCGCAGGGCGCAATTATACCAAATATTGCTGTCCTCCCCGATTTGCACATCACCAATGATGGAGGCCGAGGGCGCAATAAAAGCGCTATCGTGAATTTGGGGGGATATGCCCTTATAGGGCAGAATGAAATTGCTCATATTATTGTTTTTCTATTTATACATTTCAGGGGACATACATAGGGATTTTGTGCCGTTGAAGCTCTCAATGAACTTCACCATGAAATATTCAGGTTGGCCACTGAACGGCTTAGATACATCAATAAAAATTCCTGTGGCATCAAACGGGATTTTAATCATATTTTCGATTGTGATTGGGGTGATGACTTGAATACTCATCATATCAGGATTGGTTTCATAGAGCTTAAGCGCGCCGCGTAGCATTGTACCGGCTTTAAAATCAGCGCTTGACGAGGGAAACTCAAGAGTGTAGCTATAATTCGGATTGGGCATATCAAGTGTGCCTATGATATTGGCGGTATACATATCCTCTGGCGCGAAGGTTTGCACCTGCACGAAATCAACCATCAAATCACCCTGATTACATTGCGCCGCCCGCGCCGAAACAGGAACCATGCAAAACGCAACAACAGCGCATAAATTCAATATTTTGTTCATCATAAAAACAGCATAACGAAAAAACGCCCCAATGGAAATACTCCAAAGGGACGTTCTGAATTCTTTATAATATTAAGTCAGCTATATTTTAATGTGGTTAGAAAGATAAGGCGCAGCGTATTTGAAATACGTAAGCCGCAATCTGACGACACCACAGTGAAACGATTAACGTTTAGAGAACTGCTTAGTTCTACGAGCTTTATGCTTACCAACTTTCTTACGTTCAACAATACGATCATCACGTGTCATCATGCCGGCTTTTTTCAAAGGCGGACGTAATGTTGGCTCGAAGTTTTCAAGCGCACGTGAAATACCGTGGCGTACCGCACCAGCGTGACCGGATAGACCACCACCTTTAACAGTACAGATAACGTCAAATTTACCAACACGGTCTGTAACCAAGAACGGTTGATTTAGAATCAAACGGTGAGTTGTGCGGGTGAAGTAATCAGTTTGATCTTTACCGTTCACGGTGACTTTACCGGAACCAACTTTCAACCATACACGTGCCACCGCGTCTTTACGACGACCTGTTGCATATGCACGACCTAAATTGTCTATTTTTGGCTCTTTCTTAACAGGAGCAGTAACTTCAGCTTCTTCAGTTTTATCAGCAGCAGGCGCATCAACTTTCGTTTCTGCAACGGCGCTACCGATGTCTTTAAGATCTGTAATTTTTTCGTCTTTTTTATCAGCCATGATTATGCCCTACCTTTTGTTTTTCGGGTTCATAGATGCAACATCCAGAACTTCCGGCTTTTGTGCTTCATGCGGATGTTCAGTTCCGGCATATACGCGCATATTTTTGAATACTGTACGTCCCAAAGGCCCTTTAGGAAGCATACGCTCCACAGCTTTTTGGACAACACGCTCAGGGTGTTTACCATCAAGGATCTGACCTTTAGTGCGTTGCTTGATACCGCCCGGATAACCAGTATGCCAGAAGAAAATTGACTTTTCGCGTTTACGGCCAGTCAAATGTACTTTCTCGGCGTTAATGACAATAATGTTATCGCCACAATCCACATGTGGTGTGAATTCAGGCTTGTGCTTGCCGCGAAGACGTAGTGCTATAATACTTGCAAGGCGACCAAGAACAACGCCCTCTGCATCTATTATAATCCACTTCTTCTCTACCTCGGCAGGTTTTGCAGAATATGTTTTCATCTCTATTAGACTTTCATTTGCTTTTATATTTTAAAAGATGAGGCTTTATGGAGTATATAACGTGCAGTGTCAACAAATTCTTTCAATAAAAACAATAAGGTATGCACGGGGTACTATAACACCAACACACTAAACAACAAGCTCTTGAGCGGCAGTATTCAGGGCAGAAACCGCAGAACCATCAAAAACGACATCAGAATAAGCAGCGAAGATAATATCACCATCCAGCGGATTGCCTGCCACACCGTTCTGTGCGCCAATATATTCACCGCCTGACAAGCTGTGCACACCGACACTGGTATTTGTATCTTTCAATACCCCATCCAGATAGATCTTCATTGTTGTTGAAGCGGAATCATAGGTTACTGTTATAAGGTAATATTGGCCAGAAGTTAGATCTCCCCGCGAAAAATTAACACGATCTGAGGAGCTAGAATGGTAGGCGCGAACCTGATTGGCGGAATTAGACAGGAAGAATCGCGTCTCACCGTTGCTATCCATCATCAGGCCTTGGGTCACCAAGGTATCAAATTTCACAAACACAGTCTTTGTGTAACTCACACCTAACGTTGATCCTGCGCGCATATAACGGTCACTCCCACCGGGGCGATCATAAACCAATTGTTCTGTAACAGCGTCAAAACGGATCAAAGGAACACCAATTCGCGTTGTGTGATTATCATTACCCGTCATATCCCTGCCTGTACCAGAGCGAAAATCTATAAAGGCATCCCAGTTCGTCCAACGTGATAGGCTTTGGAATGGATCGTTTGGCGCAGTATTTACAGCCGCGCGTAACAACGCATTATAACGTAAATGTCCCTTTATTATGTCCCCCGCTCTGTCTGCGTGAATGCTATCCGATTGCCCAACCGGAAGCCCTGCACTGTAGCCATAGCGTGGATTAATAGTGTCATATGATGCAACGCCTACATTCCTGTATTCCGCGCCAAGCAAATTCGCTTGGAACAATGCGTCATTTGTCACTCTTACACTGAGCTGTGTATTGTTCATACCCCCGCCAATAACAAGGGGAACAGATGCACCACCGATAAGATTTGCGCGTAAATACGCAATCAGGCCGTCAATATCATTTTGATGGGTATCGTAATCAGAACTATCATAATCCAGATTAGCATTATGATAGAATACACCAGCCGCTGTCACCGCAAAGCCATCACCAACCAGTTGAGCATACGCCGCATTATATCTTGTAACCGCTGCACTTAGAAGGTTTGGCGTATCTGTATAGGCCCACTCACCCGTTACAAACCCTGTTGTACCACCGGCATGAGGAACAAAAACAATGCGATCTACTGCAGGGTTTGCAACGGCATAATCTTGTGAGAAGCTGATATCAGGTGTAAAGTCCGTTGCTACGTCATCAATATGATCCAGCATCGCAGCAGCCGGTTGTGCCAATACATTTCCCTGCGTCCATTGCCAGACATTCGCGGGGAATAGATCTCCGCCCAAGGCAGCGTCACGCCCTATACTATGGCTATTGCCTATAATCAAAAACAAATGCGCCGTTGGTGCGCTGCTATTACTAACGGCGGGTTGTGCCCCGCCCATTCCGCCAATTTTCATTAACATGATGAATTCCTTAACTTTTAACGATGATGTGATTAAATGCACGCAAAGAAAAAGGCTCGCTAAGTGCGAACCCAAAAATGATAGAATCATTGCGTTGATTGTTTTTTATAATACACAGAAACCTGAGGATGTAAAGGAATAAAATCCTAACTCACTTTCAGTTATGCTGCCTATGGTTAATTACAGGTCTATTTACGGCAGGGCTATACTTTAATGAGTTAGATAAGAATGAAGTTTTACGCTAATATCAAAGCAATGATACTGCTTATCAATAACAGATTTTATGATGGCGATGCGCCGTCATCATCAGGCTTCTGACCATCCATGCCTTCTGGGTCTCCAATGAAATATTTGTAGACGGGGTCCCACCGTGCAGAAGTGTCGGCAACAATTTCAAGAGAGGTCTCAAGCCTATCTGCAGCCTTTTGAATAATCGCTTTACCTTCATCTGATGATGGATCGAATGTTTCTGGCGAGCTAGGATCATTATGAAAAAACTTAATTCCTTCAAGGGCTTTATCATAGGTCGTTTGCGCGCGCATAGCATTCTGTCTTGCAAATATCGTATTATATGTAAAATCACAGCCGTCGCCAATTTTATCGCAAGTCCCTTGAAGAGCACTCGTAAACTGTTTGCCCAATCCTCTAAACCCTAAATCCATGATCTTAACCCTCTATATTATAATAAATATTTTATGCGCCTTTATAAAGCTTTTCTGAAATTTATGCAAATAGTACCCCGGTCAGCACAAATCGGACTGGAAATGGTGAATTACCAAGGTGATATTTTAGATACCCCAGAAATAATGGTCGGAACGAGAGGATTTGAACCTCCGCCCCCTCGCCCCCCAGGCGAGTGCGCTACCAGACTGCGCTACGCTCCGACATATTATTTGTGTGATTTTTAAAGGATATGAAAACAGAAATCAATCGACATTTTATGCCAAATAGATCTAATCGCGCTTCTTTATCATTCCGCGTAATTCTTTAAGCTCGGCCAATACAGATTTTAAAGCATCACGTTGTGGATCGCTTAAACTTTCTTTTGCCTCTGTTCCTGCTTCTGCAGGCTGTTCAACCGAAATATCCAGCGCAGAAACACCAGTACTACGACGTGACGCGGCAGGATCTTTTGACGCATCACCGGAGAAATTAGCAACAATCTGCTTCTTCCCAACTTCACGTAACAGCTTCTGAACACCTTTAATCGTGTAACCTTCAACGTAAAGCAAGCAATGGATCGCTTGCAGCAAACTGATATCTTCAGGGCGATAATAACGACGTCCACCACCACGTTTTAATGGCTTAACTTGAGAAAACTTGGTTTCCCAAAAACGCAAAACATGTTGTTGTACACCAAGGTCGTTCGCAACTTCACTGATTGTGCGGAAAGCTGTTGCAGATTTGCGAGGGCGTGCGCTTTTTTGAGCCGCTCCGGCTTGGCGCGTACTTTTATTCTCATAGGAAGATGTATCAGGCGCGACCGCATCTTTTTTCTTTTGAAATAAATCTTCTGCTGATTCCACGTGCGTTCCCATTTAAAACCTTACTTTCCAATATTATTCTTATTAATAAACGACTTACTTACCTTCGTTTACACGCGCCTTTAAGACATGTGATGCCCTAAATACCAAAACTTTCCTTGGTGAGATAGGAACTTCAACGCCCGTTTTAGGGTTACGACCAATACGCTCCCCCTTTTCACGGATAGTGAAGCTCCCGAATGATGAAATCTTTACATTTTCACCGCTAATCAATGCTTTAGACACTTCATCCAAAACAGATTCAACCAAATCAGATGACTCATTACGAGACAATCCAACTTCTTCATAAACGGCTTCCGCGAGATCCGCGCGGGTCACTGTGCGACTTTCCATACCAAATAACTCCATATTGTATAAATTGAGAGTATATGATTCTTCATCCCCGCGTCAATCTCGATAAGAAGAATAACCACAAAAAAATGATTCAATTCAATAGGTAAGAAGAAGGTGTTGAGGTTCTATAAGCGCAAGAGAGCAGAGCCCCACGTTAATCCGCCGCCCAGAGCTTCAAAGAGAACAAGGTCGCCCTTCTTGATTTTGCCATCGCGCACAGCACCATCAAATGCCAAAGGAATAGACGCAGCAGAGGTGTTACCATGCTCTTCTACGCTTACGATAACGCGCTCCATCGGCATAGAGAGTTTTTTGGCCGTAGACTCGATAATGCGCAAATTTGCCTGATGCGGCACTAACCAATCAATTTGGTCTGCCGATAAATTATTCGCATCAAGCGCCGCATTTACTGCATCTGCCATAAGCCGTACAGCATGTTTAAAGACTTCCCGCCCCTGCATGACGATATGCCCACTGTTGCCTGTTGTGCTCACACCGCCATCAGTATAGAGCAAATCGCGCATCGTTCCGTTTGCGTAGAGATGGGTTGATAGAATGCCTGTATCATCGCCATCCCCCCCCCCTTCATGCGCTTCCAGAATAACAGCGCCGGCACCATCACCGAACAAAACACAGGTTGTACGATCTTCCCAATTAAGAATCGAGCTCATCTTCTCCGCGCCAATCACAAGCACGCGCTTAAGCTGGCCAACTTTAATAAAGTTATCAGCAACACTCAGCGCATAAATAAATCCCGTACACACGGCCTGAACATCAAAGGCAATACCAACAGGAACGCCCAAAGCAGCCTGCACACTGACAGCAACAGATGGAAAGGTCTGATCGGGCGTTGTCGTTGCGACAATAATGCCATCAATATCGCTTGGCTGAATACCAGCACGCTCTATTGCCGCCTTTGCCGCCTTAATCGCCATATCCGAGGTTGATTGATCATCCGCAGCGATCCTGCGCGACTTTATCCCACTGCGCTGAAAAATCCATTCATCCGATGTATCAACGATTTTCGATAAATCATGGTTCGTCATTATTTTTTCAGGAAGATAACTACCCGTTGAAAGAATATGAGACCTTGTCGACATGATTTAAGTAACCCTTTTTGTATTAGCGATCTTCCGAGAGAAAATTTTCCTGATCGCTTAAGTGACCGATATCGCGTGCGATTTGTTCAATATATCCCTGACGTGCCAAACGCACTGCCAAAATAACTGCACTGGAAAAACCCAGAGCATCCGCCCCACCGTGGCTTTTGATGCAAACGCCATTCAGCCCAAGGAATACCCCACCATTATAACGACGTGGATCCATACGCTGACGCAAATTCTTTAAAGCAAAATAAGCAAAGAAAGCACCAATTTTGGAAAGAAGGCTCGATTGGAATGATTCTTTTAGATATGTCCTGACAAGATGCCCAACACCTTCTGCCGTTTTCAGAGAAATATTCCCCGCGTAGCCATCACTCACGATAACATCAACGGTGCCTCTTGTGATGTCATTCCCCTCAACAAAACCTTTATATTCACCAGGGAAGTCAATGCGGGAGAGTATCTCGCCTGCCTCACGCACATGTTCAGGGCCCTTGGTCTCTTCCGAGCCGATATTTAACAGCCCAACAGTTGGCGGCTTATCATCTTGTGCATTTTGCTGGTCACGCGTTTTATTTGCCCGCGCAAACACTGCCCCCAAAACGGCAAATTGCACCAATGTATCGGCATCAACCAAAACATTCGCGCCTAAATCAAGCATAATCGTATCACCATGAATACCCGGCATTACCGATGCAATAGCGGGGCGATGAATGCCCGGCACTGTTCTTAAAACAATTTTCGCCATAGCCATGAGTGCACCGGTATTCCCCGCAGAGACAACGGCCTCGGCTTCACCATTTTTGACTGCTTCAATCGCCATACGCATGCCTGATCCCTTGCTGGCACGCAAAGCAGCAGATGGCTTATCGTCATTTTGAACCATTTTATCAGTATGAAAAACTGTGACGTGCTGGCTTAGCGATGTGTATTTGGATAAATGCTTCTTTATCTTCGCTTCATCTCCATAGACAAGAAAATGAACTTCGGGACGCCCCTTCAGAACCATATCCAAAGCAGGAATTATCGCTTTGGGGCCGAAGTCACCGCCCATTGCATCAATTGCAATGCGTATCATATCAGGAGAGTTTGAGTCAGACAAAAGAACAAGCCTTATCTATTAAAAAGAACATGGCCAATAGAGCTACGCTTATCGGCCATATAAATACTATATAACGAAAATATCTTAAACGCGCTATGCCTAAAATGAACCCGTTACAATGAACGGTGCATAAAACACGATGATATTACAAGAGTCAGAATATAAAGCGACTAACCGCGCTCTTCTATAACCTGACGACCTTTATACATACCGGTTTTAAGATCAACGTGGTGACGACGCACAGGCTCACCTGTGGTGCTGTCTTCTACCCAGTTTTCTACAGTAAGTGAATCATGTGCACGACGCATGTTGCGCTTTGACTTTGTTGTTTTTCTCTTTGGTACGGCCATAGTCCGATTCCCTTTATGAATTTTTCTTAATAAACGAGAGTGGGTAATACCTAAAATTCAGCCCCAAAGCAAGGAAATTATACAAAAAACACCTGCTTTTTTTTATGCTCTACTATTTATCTTTCTTTGCTTCGTTCTTTTTCCAGTCTTTCAGCGCGGCAAATGGGTTGTCATATGTTCCCTCCGGCGCATCTTTTAATGCGGCATCATCGCTCTCATACACTGCTCCGTCAATACGCGGATAAGGGGCAAGAGCCAAAGATAAATGCTGCATAACCAACTCGCCTAAATCAATTTTCCCGTCAATAATGGCTTCAGGGTCATCCGCCTCATCAATCATTGGCTGCTTATCTTGTTCTTTACGGCTCATACGCTCACGCTTGGCTTTTTCGAAAGAAACAGTTTGATTAGGATCTTCGAACCATGCGTCAAATGTATCTTCTATCGTTTCTTGCACAGGTTCTGCCGTAACAACGCATTTCTGATGAATCTTCGCCGAAATTCTGCCCTTTATATGGATAACCTTATTGATGCTGTTTCTCCGCAGTTCCAAACCAGCCTTTAGCGATTCAATGGAATAAATGCCTAAGCGCCGAGAAAGCACAGCAAATATTTTTTCCTCCGGTGAGATGTCTACACGCTTACATCCCGCGCCGACATCATCTGTCTCAATAAAATGCGACCATTCCTGATCAGCGCCTGATATTTCAAAATCTTTATCCGACATTCTTTATCTCTCCAACAGTATCGGGAGCATCATTCACGAAATACGCCTGCCCGTTCATTATCTTTTCAACGCTCATTTTATTGTGAGCGATATTATTTTGTATAAAAGCAGACATCTTGGCAAGGCACGCTTTATCGTGGTCTCTTCCGCCATAAATATTACGTGCAAGGACATCATCAAGATTTGCGACAACCAAGCCCTCAACATTTTCAATCTCAACACTCTCGGGCGCGAGGGCAACCTGATAGTTATACATACGTCCGTTAAACGCCTTCATCATGCGCTTCATATGCTTGGGCACGCCAACATCGCCGATCCCCATTTCCCGCAACGTTTGATCCATATCCTTAAACATAACATCAAACAATGCCTGAGAGATTGCCTCATAATCATCGTGATCCATAATACGGTGCAAAATCAGGAAGATATGCAGCAACAGCAAATCAAACCGGCCATCAAAATTGTCAGGCACCCCATATTCAGTATAGAAGGCCTCCTTACGCGTATTTTCCAACGCGCACGCATATAGGTCTTTGGCAATTTTCTTATTATGCCTTTTCGTATTATATTTTTGTTTGAATAACATGCCCAACATCGATTTTAGCTCTAGGTTTTTTCTAAAATTATCTCTACAGTCCGTAAGAAATACCATTATTACAAAAGAATGCTATGCAAAAGTTTTTAAAAATCATTTTTTGTTGCCTTGTTACTGCAAACATCATCGCATGTTCCCCCGTAACGGCGCAGCGCGGCAACCTTCTGCAAGATTATCAAGTGAATGATATCATTGCCGGACAGCACACAAGATCAGATGTTCTGCGCGTATTAGGTTCACCAACAACGCAATCAACCTTTGACATCAATATTTGGTATTATATTGGGCAGGAAACAGAAAAGCACGGCATTCTTGATGATGAAGTTGTTAAAGAGCGTATTGTCATTGTATCCTTCACGGAAGAAGGCATTGTAAAAACAATTGAAGATCAAGATACACAAAGACTTCAGATCCCCTATGCACGTTCAAAGACACCAACACACGGGAATGAGTTAACCTTTACGCAGCAGCTACTGGGGAATATGGGGCGCTTTAATACGCCGAACAGTTCAAGTGCAACAGACCAATTCTAATATCGGTATCTATATTGGGCGTTGCTGCACGACTTGCAAGAGGACTTCTGTTTCAATGTCATCGCCCATGACTTCGTTTGTAATACGGTTCAAACGTTTCTTAATTATATTAACCTGAACGACACCGCCCTTTAACGCGGCATTTTCATTCAATATACCGTACATATCCTGAATATAAGCATCCTTTAACCGTGGCGCTTTTGCTTTAATTTTATCTGCGTCATTAACACCGTTAACTTCAATCACAACAGCAAGGCTTAAAACCTGATAGACGCCGTCTTGATCGATAATCGGCAAAATCAACGGATCAAGCGTTACATACTCGACACTACCCTCAGGTTTTTCTTCCGAAGAAGATGCATACGCATTCCCCGCGATAAAAAATCCCGCTATCACCGCTAAAACTAATTTTGTTATATGCATTATCGTTATCCCTGTTTACAAAACACCATTCAGATCAGCCTATCAAAAATTGATTAATAGGGCGTTAGGGATAGATACAATTTGAGACATATTCGCGGGACTTAGTCACGCACAACAGATGCAATTTTACCAAGAACACCGTTTACAAAATTGACTTGCTGTTGCTCATAAAAGGCGTGGGTTACATTTAAGTAATCATTGATAATAAGCGGTGCATCAATGTCTTGATGTTCCAGCAACTCACAAACACCGCAAAGAAGAATAGATTTTAGCAACGGTTCCAGCTCTTTCTCAGGTGGTGGTGGTGGCGCAGGTTCTTCATGAGGCGTTTTTTCTACATCTTGCGTATCGCCTTCGGCCTCATCATCTTTCTCAGTATTATCGTCTTTCTCGGTATCATCTGCGACAATAGCCGGCGCGGGGGCCTCTTTCTTGTGAACATGCGCGGTGAGAATTCCATCGATGTCTGCCAGACGTGTATCCAACGATGTAATGATTTTCTTGAACAACCCACCATGTGGCTGCGCCAAATCATCGCTATCGTCCAGTTGCAGGCCACGCTCCAAACATTCCTCTATCACAAGGCGTACAGGTTTTGCATTGTGCAGCACTTCATAATAGGCCTGAACCGCCAGAAAACGTGCAGATAGCTCTTTATTATTATCCAGCTTTTGGCTGTTTTTTTGATTATTCTTTTTCATTATGAATACAATGCCCGTTTTAAGTTCAACAAAGATAATACAGCCGCAACCGCGTCCGCACCCTTATTCTTTTGCGCTGGATTTGCGCGTATAATCGCTTGTTCATGTGTGTCACATGTTAAAATCGCATTACCGATCAATAAATTGTAATCCAGCGACAATTGTGCAAGCCCGCGGGCACTTTCATTGCTAACTATATCATAATGCGCTGTTTCACCGCGGATGACACAGCCTAAAGCCACGAAGCCATCAAATTTACGATGATCTGTACTGCGTTTTTCCTCTCGCAAAGAGCCAAGCTTGATTGCTGCCGGAATTTCAAATGCACCCGCGACATCAAACACTTCATAGGTGGCATGCACTTTATCCAAAGCCGCCTTCGCGCCGGTTAATAAATGCTCTGCTACCTCATCATAATAAGGCGATACAACAATCATAATATGTGGCATAGAACGCTCTCTTTAACTTTAAGATATTGCCCGATGGCCTTGTATATGCAAATCATATCCATCAAGACCAATCACACTTTTCGGACTGTTGGACAGTAAAACCATATTCCTAACCCCCAAGTCCAGCAAAATTTGCGCTCCAATACCATAATCACGCAAAACTTTTTCATTTTGTTTTGGGTTGGCTTTGGAATTCGCCTTTTCTTGTTTCTTTAAAAGGCGTTCTGATAAGCTGGTCGCATTGGGTGAGCGCAATAACACAATCACGCCGCGCCCCTCTTTTTCAATGATTTCCATAGATTTTTGAAGCGTCGCATCACCGTCCATACCCAAGACATCACCAAGGATATTCATTGCATGCATACGCACCAACACCGGTTCATCCGCATTAGATATATCGCCCTTAACCAAGGCTACATGCTCCGCATATTCAATTTGCGCGGCGTAAAGACACAGATTAAAATCACCGCCATATTGTGATGATATTACGGTTTCATGAATACGTTCAACCAGCACTTCATTACGGCGGCGATAAGAAATTAAATCCGCTATTGTTCCAATTTTCAGATTATGGAGCTGCGCGAAGCCGACGAGATCATCCAAACGCGCCATTGTGCCGTCGTCATTCATAATCTCGCAAATAACGCCTGCGCCGCTGAACCCTGCCATTTTAGATAAATCCACAGCAGCTTCCGTATGCCCTGCACGCACCAAAACGCCACCCTCACGCGCCATTAAGGGAAACACATGTCCAGGCGTTGCCACAGAGTTCGGGCCATTTTGCGGATTAATGGCCGTTTGAATTGTTTTTGCGCGATCTGCTGCAGAAATTCCGGTGGTTACTCCCTCTTTTGCTTCGATAGACACTGTAAAGGCGGTGCGGTGCTGCGCGTTATTGCCGCGCCCCATAAGCTGCAACCCAAGACGATCAACCATTGCCTCTTCCATCGGCAAACAAATCAAGCCGCGACCATCCTTAGCCATAAAATTAATATTCTCCGGTGTTGCCATTTGCGCGGAAATCACCAAGTCACCTTCATTTTCACGGTCTTCATCATCAACGATAATCACAGGTTTGCCATTACGCATATCCTCGATAATTTCATCGATGGAGGATAGAATTTTCTGATCCTCTGTGCCTAAGCGCGCATCACGCACGTCTTGCTTTGATATCGTGGCTTTATTGCTCATGCCGTATCCTTCTTATTCAACATATTCACTGCATAGCGCGCGAGTAAGTCGATTTCTATATTAACGTCATCACCTACGCGGCGATCACTTAACGTCGTTTTTGTCCAAGTGTGGGGAATAATATTGACGTTGAAGCTTGTATCATCAACATCGTTCACTGTTAAGGAAATACCATCAAGCGTGACAGACCCTTTTGCCGCGATGAATATTTCTAACGCCTGCGGTATTGCAATCTTTAAACGATACGATCCGCCCTCTTCCGTAATCTTCAGAATTTTGGTTGTAGCATCAACATGACCTGACACAAAATGTCCGCCCAGCTCGTCACCGACTTTTAAGGATGGCTCAAGGTTAATTCGGGTCTTGACCTGCCATGCGTCAATAATAGTTTTACTTAAAGTTTCACTAGAAACATCTACAGAAAAAGAATTTTCTGTCTTATCCACAACAGTGAGACAACACCCTGAACAGCAGATGGACGCACCGACTTGAACCTCAGAAAGGTTCATGATCGTGCCAATTCCGATCCGTAAATCACTACGTGATTTAACAATAGAGCGAACAACACCAATTTCTTGTACAAGTCCTGTAAACATTTAACATTAACCTTTCCGCTTATATATTTCTAACATATCCAAACCCAATGCCTGAGTAGAACACCGTGCAAAGTCATGGCGCTGCACCAGAGCCTCAACACCTAATGTCCCGACCATAGATTTGCCATCTCCACCCAGCATAGTCGGCGCACGATAGATAAGCAATTCATCACATAAACTTTGACGCAAAAATGATGCATGCGTCTCTGCGCCACCTTCAACAAGTACACGAGTTATACCTTGGTTTGCCAATACTTCCAGCACCGAAGTTAAATCATGTGGGTCACAATGATGTATGACAACACCGCGCTGTTTCAACGCAGTGGCTTGCTCATCGTCTCCATTACCAAAAACCCATAGCGGAACATCTTTTGCCGTGCGCACCAACTGGCTATTGGGTGAAATCCTCAACTTGCTGTCCAGAACAACGCGCACAGGTGTATGCACTACACCATCAAGGCGCATTGATAGCGCAGGATCATCAGCCAACGCCGTACCACAACCAATGAGGACAGCGTCATGGCGACTGCGCACTTGGTGCGTATGACGGCGTGCAAGTTCACCTGTGATCCATTGGCTCTCCCCTGAGGCACAAGCAATCTTACCATCCAGCGTACACGCCATTTTAAGCGTTACAAACGGGCGGTTTTCCGTGATGCGTTTTATAAAGCCTATATTGAGGTCGCGGCATTCATCTTCCAGCACGCCCTGCGTCACCTTAATCCCTGCCGCCTCGAGGGTGGCAACGGATTTTCCGCTAACGCGTGGGTCAACATCCAGCGTTCCAATCACAACACGCGCCACCTCCGCCGCAATAATGGCCTCCGCGCACGGCGCGGTTTGCCCGTGATGCGTGCACGGCTCTAACGTGACGTAGAGCGTTGCGCCTTTTGCCAATGCACCAACGTGTTCTAATGCCTGCGTCTCCGCATGCGGTCTGCCACCATCGGCGGTGCGTGCCCGTGCAATGACACAATCATCTTGCACAATGACACAGCCAACACTCGGGTTAGGCCAGACACGCCCCAGCCCTCTGCGTGCCAAGGACAAGGCAGATTTCATGTGGTGAATGTCAGAGTTTTGAACCATGGTTCATTTATCTTTTAAGTGACTGACTTTATTCAAGAAGTCATTGAAGTCTTCGGGATTGCGGAAATCCTTATAAACGGAGGCGAAGCGAATATAACCAACTGCGTCCAGCCGCGTTAACGCTTCCATCACAAGTGCGCCGATTTTATCGGAGACAATCTCCGGCTCGCCTTGAGATTCAAGGATGCGCACGATTTTATTGGTTTCTTGCTCGATTTCATCCAGATCAACAGGACGCTTACGCAAAGCCACCTGCATAGAACGGATAATTTTGTCACGGGTGAAGGGCTGCTTTCGGCCGCCCTCCTTCAACACTGTCATTTCGCGAAGTTGAACACGCTCAAACGTAGTGAAGCGTTGCTCACACTCAGGGCAAGAGCGACGGCGACGGATTGTTGAATTATCCTCCGTCGGCCTCGAATCTTTAACTTGAGTTTCCTCATTTCCACAAAATGGACAGCGCATATAAGCCCTCTACTTAATAGATTATTGGTCAGGGTAAATCGGGAAAAGCTTACACAAAGCATCAACCTTGGCTTTTACAGCCTGTTCAATGGCGGCATTTCCTTCTGCACCATTCGCAACCAAGCCATCAAGAACTTCAGTTGCGTATTCACCAACAAGTTTAAATTCCTCAACACCAAAACCACGCGTTGTTGCCGCTGGCGTACCAAGACGCACGCCTGAGGTTACCATTGGTGGCGCAGGGTCAAATGGCACAGCATTTTTGTTACAGGTCATGCCTGCACGCTCTAACGCTTCTTCCGTATCTTTACCTGTCAGGCCTTTAGGGCGTAGATCAACAAGAACAATGTGCGAATCCGTACCGCCTGAAACGATATCACAGCCACCATTTTTCAAAGCTTCAGCCAACGCACGCGCATTATCGATAACAGCTTGACCATATATTTTAAATTCAGGCTTTAGAGCCTCTGCATAAGAAACTGCTTTAGCAGCTATAACATGCATCAATGGACCACCCTGAATACCCGGGAAAATCGCAGAATTCAATTTCTTGAAAATCTCCAAATCATTGGTCAAGATCATACCACCACGCGGGCCGCGTAATGTTTTATGCGTTGTTGTTGTTGTCACATGCGCATGTGGAACAGGTGAAGGATATGTCCCCGCCGCAATCAACCCTGCATAATGCGCCATATCAACAAACAAAATAGCACCGACGCTGTCCGCAATTTCACGGAAACGTTTGAAATCAATTTGACGTGGATAGGCAGAAGCACCTGCTACAATCATTTTCGGCTTATGTTCTTTCGCCAGTCTTTCGACTTCTTCGTAATCAAGCAGTGAATCGCTCTCGCGCACACCATATTGAATAGCATTAAACCATTTACCGGACTGATTAGGAGCGGCGCCGTGAGTCAAGTGACCACCAGCAGCAAGGCTCATCCCCAAAATAGTATCACCAGGCTGCAGCAACGCCATCATAACGCCCTGATTCGCTTGTGAACCTGAATTTGGCTGAACATTAACGTATTTCGCACCAAACAACTCTTTCGCGCGATCACGGGCGATATTCTCTACAACATCGGAGAACTCACAACCGCCGTAATAACGACGCCCCGGATAGCCTTCTGCATATTTATTTGTGAAAACAGAGCCTTGAGCTTCTAAAACCGCTTTAGACACAATGTTTTCAGACGCAATCAGTTCGATTCCATCTTGTTGGCGCACTAATTCGCCCTGAATGGCGTTATATATATCCACATCCACATTTTTAAGATCGTCAGTGAAGAAACCATTATCATTTGTGTCTAGTTTTTCTGCTGCATTACCCATTATTTTCATATCCTTTTACTTTGAAAATCAATTCGTTATCTAATTTGTTTTACCTATAATTTTTTAATGCGGTTCAAATGACGCCCGCCTTCAAATTCCGTTGTTAGAAATGCTTCAACGACATCAAAAGCCACTTCCTCACCAATGATCCGCGCACCAAGTGCCAGAACATTTGCATCGTTATGCAATCGCGTCAGGCGCGCCATTGTTACATCCACACACAGAGCCGCCCGAATTTCAGGAAAACGGTTGGCTGCAATTGATATGCCAATGCCTGTTCCGCAGATCAGTATGCCGCGCGTCACATCACCATCAATAATAGCTTTGGCAACGGCTTGACCGTATTCGGGGTAATCAACAGAATCAGTAGAATGGGCGCCGAAATCGATGAAGTCGACTTTATCCGCAAAATGCGCTTTTATTGCCTCTTTCAAAGCATAACCACCGTGGTCACAAGCTATCGCGAGCTTTTCCATTTAGAATCCTTTACGCACAACGCATATCAACTTTATAAAGAGAAAATAATATATAGTCGCAATGTCCCTAAATCAATCCTTTCTTTTTCAAAACATACTCCAGACGTTTTAAGGCATTGCGCTTGAGAATTTCTTTCAATGTGCTGGTCGGTCCCTGTATGGAAACCTCGACTAAAGACTGGGTATCCATAGCCGAAACTTTAACCACATTGCCTATGGGGTTAAACTCGATAATGATTTCGCGCCCTTGAAGTTTATCAGACATACTGCGCCTCCTAAAATAATCCACCAGCATTAATCAAAGTAATTTGTTTTCCTGCAAGGCACAAAAGACGAAGCGTATTTACAATACGTGAGGAAAGAAGTAACGCTGTCAGGAAAGCAAATTAAGCAGACTAAAACCCACTGCCGAAATTGGTTTGCTGTGCCCAGAAACGCTCTAACATTTTAAGGGTTTGGTTCAGATCAGCCAAGCGATCTTCTGTAATATCAGAGCCTTTTATCTGCTCTTCATGACGATCAAACATGGCAGAAATCATACCGCACAGTTCGATCCCCTTTTCGGATAATCTTACGCGGATAGAGCGTTTGTCATGTACAGAACGCTCTTGAATAAGGTAATCATTCTCAACCATCTTCTTAACATTGTAAGAAACGTTCGAACCAAGGTAATAACCGCGAATTGTCAGCTCGCCAACGGTCATCTCTTCTTCACCGACATTGTACAGAATCATACATTGCACGTTGTTAATATCCTGAATATTCTTTTTTTCCAGCTCGACTTTCAACACGTCCAGAAAATGACGGTGTAATCGTTCAATTAACTGAATTGACTCATAATATGGTGTGGTCACAATGGTATCTCCGGATATTTTTCTGAACTATTCATTTTGCCGATCATAATTAAAGTTGATCTAACCTCAAAGTAATTTTATATATCTTTTACTTAAAGAAACGTAAAAAACATGAGAATTTACCATGATTAATGCATCATACCCGTCGAAACGCCTGCGTAGACTTCGTTCCAGCACATGGGTCAGAAATTTAGTAGAAGAAAATAATGTGTATATCACAGACCTTATTTGGCCGGTTTTTGTTATAGATGGAAAAAATAAGTGCGAATCCATCGCCTCCATGCCGGGCGTTAGTCGTTATTCTATCGATCTTTTAGTCAAGGAGGTCATATCGGCGTATGCACTTGGCATTCCTGCGATCGCCCTTTTCCCTGTTACCCCGACAGAGAAAAAGACAGAAGATGGCCGTGAATCATATAACCCTGACAACTTAATGTGCCGCGCAATTAAAGCCATCAAAGATGCGGTTCCCGACATCGGCATTATCACGGATGTTGCGTTAGATCCTTACACAAGCCACGGGCATGACGGATTAATCGAGAATGGTGAAATCCTAAATGACCCCACTGTTGAAATACTTTGCAAGCAAGCCCTGACACAGGCACAAGCCGGCGCAGACATCATTGCCCCATCTGACATGATGGATGGGCGTATTGGCGCGATTAGGAATACGCTGGATCAAAACGGCCATAGCAACGCGATGATTCTATCTTACGCGGCAAAATACGCATCCTCTTTCTATGGCCCGTTCCGTGACGCGGTTCAATCTTCGGGATGTTTAAGCGGTGATAAAAAAACATATCAAATGAATCCCGCCAATAGCGATGAAGCATTGCACGAAGTTGCACTGGACCTACAAGAAGGTGCGGATATGATTATGGTTAAACCCGGCATGCCTTATCTGGATATTATCACGCGCGTTAAGGATGAATTTAAAGTGCCCACGTTTGCCTATCATGTCAGTGGTGAATACGCGATGCTGCGCGCCGCCTGTGATAATGGGTGGTTAGACTATGACGCCGCCATTATGGAGACGATGGTATCGTTCAAGCGTGCTGGCGCAAACGGCGTTCTGACTTATGCTGCGCTGGACTTAGCCAAAGCCCTGCAAAATTAATGGTTTATATCTGTTAGAAATTATATCCAGTTTCTTGATTTTTAAGGGAAAAAGCAGCATAATGGGATATATATTTCATATATGACACTTCTTTGATTCTCTCGCGTCATATGTTCACTGCGTACTTTTACAGTCATCTAATTTATTTTTTGGGCAAGTATTGCCTGTGCAAGCGGTCTGCGCTGCAACACAGTATGAAAAGGATAAAATCAGACAATGAAAATGCTCGGCTTTCTTATGGTTTTCGGAGCGACGTTTGGTGGTCTTGTTATGACGGCTGGCTTCGAAAAGGCGATGCACCTTCTTATGGGCGTTATTGTTCCTGCCGCCCCCGGTGAGACAGTGATTATTATGGGCTGTGCGTTTGCAGCGTTTATGATCTCCAATTCCATGGATACAATCAAAGCCTCTATAAAGGGCTGTAACGTTCTCATTAAACCCGTTGAGTATAAAAAAGACGACTATATAGAGCTGCTCAGCATGATGTTCACCATGTTCAAATTGGCGCGTTCCAAAGGGTTTTTGGCACTGGAGCAACATGTTGAAAACCCAAATGATAGTGAGTTATTCAGCCAATTCCCAAAGTTCCACGGCAATCACCACGCAGTAGAATTCGTCTGTGACTATTTCCGCATTATCTCTTTGGGCAACGAAGACCCAGGACAAATCGGCGGCTTAATGGACAAAGAAATCACAGAAATTGCAAATCATGCCAACCACCCACCTCACGCTGTCCACATGATGGCAGAGGGTATTCCAGCTCTTGGTATTGTTGCGGCGGTGCTTGGTGTTATCAAGACCATGGCCTCAATCGCCGAGCCGCCTGAGGTTTTGGGTAAACTAATCGGGGGGGCTCTTGTTGGTACGTTCCTTGGTGTTTGGATATCATACGGTATGGTTGGGCCTCTATCAGAAGCAATGCAAGAAAAAGCCGATTCTAAAGTTATGTATTACAGAGTTTTGAGAGCGGGCATTGTTGCCTTCCTAAGTGGTGCTGCGCCGCAAGTGGCCGTTGAATTTGCCCGAAAAGCCCTGCCCCATGGCATTGCGCCAAGTTTTGCCGAACTGGAAGAAGTCTTGAACGAATTGCCACCACCACCGACAGGTTAATAGAAAGATAAACGAAAACACATGTCTCAATCAGACCATATAGACATTAAAATTATCGAGCTGCCCTATGTTCATCATGGTGGTGCATGGAAAGTGGCTTACGCCGATTTTGTGACAGCGATGATGGCGTTTTTCCTGCTTATGTGGCTATTGAATGCCACAACCAAAGAGCAAAAAAATGCTATTTCTGATTACTTTAACCCCAGCCACCCTATGATATCAGACAGCAAAAGTGGTGCGGGCGGCCTTATGGGCGGCTTAACCATGTCACCGGAAGGCGCGATGGCCTCCAATAAAAGCCCTATTATTAAGCAACAAGTTACCAAGCAAATCAAACGTGGATCAACAAGCAAATCAACGGTTGCCAAAGCACGTGAAGCCGCCGAGAAGAAGCGCTTTAAGAAGACCGCCGAGAAGATAGTAAAAGCCATTCAAGAAAGCAAAGCCCTTGCCAAGCTTGCTAAAAATTTGCTGATTGATGTAACGCCGGAGGGGCTGCGCATTCAAATCATTGATCAGGACGGCGAATCTATGTTTCCACCGGGCAGCGCGCGGATGTTTGGTAAAACAAAGCTGCTGTTAGAGAAAATTACAGAAATCGTTCTCGATATGCCTAATGAACTATCTATTCGCGGACATACCGATGCTACGCGCTATGCCAAGGGGGCAACATATACGAACTGGGAACTGTCGGCAGATCGCGCCAATGCATCGCGCCGCGTCATGCTGGCCGCAGGTATACCGGTAGAACGCCTCAATAATGTGATGGGGAAGGCAGATACGCTGCCCTTGATCGTGGATGACCCACTTGACCCCAGAAACCGCCGTATCACTCTGATTCTACTTAATGAAGCGCTAACAGCTCCGCCCGCTCTTGAAGGTGATGGCGGCTTAATAGAGGATGAAGATATCCTCATCGAACACGCACCGCCGCGCCCCATTATCCAGATCAATCCTTACCAAAAAACTCCGGGCGCAGTCGAATTCCCTTAGGGAATATTCCGAAAGAATAGCATATTGCATTTATAGACTGAGAACTCTATACATACGTTATGCTATGGTATCATTTCACATCAATTGTCGTCATCGCCGCAACAGGTATCCACTTTTTTGCAAAATTGGCAAAAGGCACTTTAGACCCACTGGTAGCCTTAGTCATCACGATGACATCCGCCCTCTTTCTTGCGCTATGTTTTTTACCGTTCGCACAAGAAAGCATTGTTAAAGCCACATCTTCCAGTAAGGGCATACTACTTTATATGTTGGTTGGATTTTGTATTACGATCGCGCATGTCGGCATATTCTATATGTTTAAAACCGGCGCACCGATTAGCCTTGCAACGCCAATCGCACGATTTGTTCCTGCCATCCTTGCCGTATTTTTAGGCGTTTTCTTTTTCCATGAAACCCTTAAACCCACACAAATCATAGGATTGATAATGGCCGCGGGGGCCGTTATTTTAATTATAAAATAGAGTGCGCACCCCTCTTACAAGACAAGTATTTCTTGCTTCGTTCAAAACGCACCACATCCTTAAAACTTATAACAGACTGATTCCCATAGAAAACAATAACAGCACGCCCACAAATATTTCAGGAAACAATGAGCACACCAAAGCTACCGTAAATTTTCTTAAATATAAGAAAAGGAAAGTAACACTAACAGAAATAAAAGTAATAAATGGAAGAACAATAAGTTCAGGATCATTCAGCATTGTATGCCTAAATGCTGTAAAAACATTATCAAGACTAAAGGAAGTGTGTGTAAATATCAAAAATATTGGTGCCAACAACGTTATAGAAAAACAACTATTCAGAATTAAAAATATATAAGAAAGCTTTCTAAAAGAATGTTGAGTATCCTCCATAAATAAACTCTCTAAAATTTATAATCGAACCTGTTGCTTTTCGGGAAGCCATTCGGTGGCAAGCGGCCTGCACCGGCGCGTTTGCCGATCCAAGGGGTGATATCATCCACAATGGTTGAACCTGATCCATATTTATAGGACAAGCCCTGCTCCAGATTAAAGCTCTTGGCATCTGATAATTGTCCATCCTTGAATTTCTGCAGGATAACGCCCTTGCCTTTGCTCATTTCAGGAACATCTGACAATGGGAAGACCAGCATTTTACGGTTCTTACCAATCACCGCAATATGATCGTCACCATCATCCATATAGCGACAAATAGCAGCCTCAACCTTGCCCGAGACATTCAAAACCTGTTTACCCGTCTTGGTTTGCGCCAGAATATCATCCGAATTCACAACAAAGCCGCGACCATCCGTAGAGGCCAGCAGCATCTTCCGCGCAGGTTGATGCAAGGTCATCATCATCACATTGGCATCATTGGGGATATCAACAATAATGCGCAAAGGCTCCCCAAAGCCGCGGCCAGCGGGTAATTTATCACAGCCGAGCGTATAGAATCGTCCGTTTGTTGCAAAAATAACCAGCTTATCCGTGGTTTGCGCCTCAATCATAAATTGTCCACGATCACCGTCTTTATACTTGATGTCCGCGCCATTATGCCCGTGGCCTTTTAAGGCCTTGATCCACCCTTGGGAGGAGCAAATCACTGTAATCGGCTCTTTCTCGATCATCACCGCATCCAGATCAATCGCCATTGGTGCAGGCGCAGCGCCGATTAATGTACGGCGTTTACCAAGAACAGTGTCCTCACCAAACAATTTTTTAATATGCGCGATTTGCTTTTTAATCCGTGTCCATTGACGTGCTTCAGAGCCAATGAGCGTCTCAAGCGCATCACGTTCTTTTTCAAGCGCGTCATGCTCTGTACGGATTTCCATCTCTTCCAGCTTATGCAAGCGACGCAAGCGCAAGTTCAAGATCGCCTCAACCTGAATATCGTTCAAACTGAACGTTTCCATCAGGCATTCTTTCGGCTTGTCTTCAAAGCGGATAATGCGGATTACCTCATCCACATTCAAGAAAACGACCAGATAACCTTCCAACACTTGCAAACGATGTACGACCTTCGCAAGACGGAAGCTGGAGCGGCGAACGAGGACTTTCTGCTGATGATCCATCCAGCATTGGAGAACCTCTTTCAAGTTCATCACGCGCGGCACCAAGCCATTGTCCAGCACATTAAGATTCATACTAAAGCGCGTTTCAAGATCACATGATCTAAACAGAGCTTCCATCAGAATTTTGGCTTCGACATTACGGTTCTTTGGCACGATAATAAGACGGATATCCTCTGCAGATTCATCGCGCACATCATCAAGAAGCGGTAGTTTCTTTAGGGTTATTAAATCCGCGATCTTCTCAATCAGCTTTGATTTTTGCACCTGATACGGGATTTCAGTGACCACAATTTGGTACATGCCCTGTTTCAGTTCTTCCTTTTCCCACTTTGCGCGGATACGGAAAGCGCCCTTACCTGTTTCATAGGCACGGATAATATCTTCTTTCTTCTCAACCAGCGTACCGCCCGTTGGCATATCAGGACCTTGCACAATATCGACAATTTCGGCAATGGTTGGGTCTTTTTCAAGCATCAGCTCCATCGCGGTGCAAAGCTCCGCCACGTTATGCGGCGGGATATTGGTTGCCATACCAACGGCAATACCGCTCGACCCATTGGCGAGCAAATTTGGAAATCCACCGGGAAGAACCACAGGCTCGGTCTCTGAACCATCATAAGTCGGGCGAAAATCAACCGCGTCTTCTTCTATTCCATCCAGTAACATCAGGGCAACATCAGTTAAGCGCGCCTCTGTATACCGCATCGCTGCGGCGTTATCGCCATCGATATTCCCGAAATTCCCCTGCCCATCCACAAGCGGATAGCGTTGCGCGAAGTCCTGCGCCAAGCGCACCATCGCATCATAAACGGCGGTATCACCATGCGGATGAAACTTACCAATCACATCACCAACAACGCGCGCAGACTTTTTCGGACGTTGCGTCGGAGCAAGTTTTAGCTGATACATCGCGAACATCAAACGGCGATGCACGGGCTTCATCCCGTCACGCACATCCGGCAAGGAACGGCTCATAATCGTGGACAGCGCATACGACAAATACCGATCCGAAAGGATCTCGGTCATTGGCTGATCGATTATTTTCTGTTCTTCATTATCCTGAGCCATAGAGTTCTCTACCTAGTTCATTTGTATTTCTAATATTATCTGAGGTCTCTGTTTTGGCAAAATGTTCGGCAAAACGCAAGCCTAACCTTTCACGCGCCTCAGGCAATCCACGGTTATGATGCACAAAAACCCAGTGTTCTAGGAAAAAATGCGTCATTTGTAAGCCTGTAATTATATCCACAAGTTCTGCAGAACCGCCACCAGGTTTCAGAAATGCTGGTAGAGGTAATAGCTTTTCCTTATACGGCTCGCCTGCGCTGTAACTAACAGCTCGCCCTGTTTTCGGGCTAACGTAACCCAAATCATTGTCATCACCGCCGCCCGCGCAACGGCTTAAATCCAATGCAAAGCCCAACTCTCTGAGTAACGCGATTTCCCACATAATATAGCCCGCTGCCCAGACCTCGCCCTCTAATATATTCAGTAAAGCTTGTAATCCATCATAGAGGCCTTTATGCCCCTCTTTCTCAGGCACAGCCTGATCACACAGCCCGCACGCAGCCTGTAACGCAGCCAATTTCAGAGGGTCTTGCATAATACGCGCTGCCGTTGACCTTGAAAGCTCCAGCGTTAAAGCGCCCAGATCATCAAGGTTACGGGCGCGCCAATTTGCATCGACAAGATTTCCAACCTCCAGCGTACCGCGGTTTTTCACAGAAAATGCACCGCGCACATATCCTGCCTGTCGCCCGTTATCACGCGTCAGTAAAGATACAATTGCACCGTTTTCGCCATGCCTGCGCACCGCCAATATAATTGATTGATCTTGCCATTGTTCCATAGTTTATTATTATCACAATGAACAACACATGATTCCAGCAGGATATGCAAAATAATGGTGACTATCCCCAAGTCAGAAATTCGAGACCTCTGCCAGCGCACATTTGAAAACGCGGGTTTAAGTGATGGTAATGCTATAGAGACGATCTATAACCACTTGATGTATAATGAGATGTCAGGGAAGAAGTCTCATGGATTATTGCGCATAAAATGGTGCATTGATGCGATGAAGAAGAAGGGCGTTCCGGATGCAAAGCCTTCCGTGGCTCTGGATTTAGGTGCGTTAGCCATTGTTGATGGACAGAATAACATTGGCGTTGTTGCCGCAGAACACGGGGCGCACGTAGCCATAGAGAAAGCCAAAGCGCACGGCATAAGCTTTGTTGGCGTTCGCAACCATTTTGGCACAACAGGCACAATGAATTATTATAACCGCCTGTTTGTTGAACATGGATTGATCGGCATTGCGGGCTGTAACTCACAAGCACTCGTATGTCATCCGGAAGGGTTTGATCCTGTTATTGGCACGAATCCCATCTCATTTGGTATTCCATCAAAGAAAACGCCCTGTGTTATCGATATAACAACGGCGCAATGGGCGTATGGAAAACTTCTGCAACTGCATAAGGCAGGTCAGGATTTACCTGTGGATGCTATTGTGGATAAAGATGGAAAACCATCGCAAGACATTCGTGATGCCATGAATGGCGCGATGTTACCAATGAATGGCTATAAAGGCTTTTCCGTCGGTTTGGCCATCGAAATTTTAAGTGGAGCTCTTATAGGCGCAAAATCAGGGCGCGATGCCGTCAGCGGAAGTGATGGTATATTCTTCATCACAATCAACCCTGATATGCTGGTCGGGCAGGAACAGTTTGAAGAACATGTTGAAGCCTTACTGCAAGAGGTAAAAGCATCACGACATAATGCAGAAATATCGGAAATACTTATTCCGGGGGAACGATCAGAACGCTTCCACAGCGCCGGAAGAAACAGTGAAGCCATTGATATCATTGACACAGTCTATCAAGACCTAAAGGATTTAGCAGCATGAGTGTAAAAATAGGAATCGCCGGTGTCGGTGCAATTGGAAGTGCTCTGGCACGTACATTAACCAGCGAAAAAGGCATCGACAATTACGTTCTGGACTGCATTTCAGACCCCGATGCAAAAGCAGATTTTGATGTGCCTAATGTTGATTTTGATACGTTAATGACCCGCTGTGATTTAGCGGTGGAATGCCTACCTGCCTCCGTCGTTCCGGCATTGGCGGAAGCTGCATTTAAGTCTAATACTCATATTATTTTTATCAGCGCCGCCGCATGGCTTCTTTATCCACAGATTGCGGATAACTATAAGAATTCACAAAGCCGTGTCTATATTCCTTCCGGTGCATTATGTGGTTTGGACGGGGTGCGCGCTATCAAGGAATTGGGCATTACAAGCGCGAAGATTGCCTCAACAAAACCGCCACTTGGGTTCAAGGATGCGCCATATATTATCGAGAATAATATTGATCTCACTGATATAAAGGAAAAAACATTGCTGTTTGAGGGCAATGCCCTTGAAGCCTCAAAAGGATTCCCCGCCAACGTCAATGTCGCCGCGACCCTAAGCCTAGCAGGCATTGGCGCAGAAGATACCCGCGTTGAAATATGGGCAGATCCGCAAGCTGTCAGCAATGCCCATGAAATAACAATCAAAAGTGAATACTCCACGCTTATCTCGAAAATCGAGAACATGCCTGACCCGATGAACCCAAAAAGCTCTATTCTTGCAGCGCAAAGCATTGTAGCAACGCTCAGAAATATGAGCAGTGCCATTGTAATGACTTAGTAAAAACGAAGGATACCACCCAATGTTACCAGCCAAACATTTCTACATGATCCGCCACGGCGAAACGGAAGCCAATAAAGCGGAAATCATGGCAGGCAGCATGGACTCTCCCTTGACGGAAAAAGGAAGAGCACAAGCAAAAGTGGTTCAAAGCATCGTAAAGGCTCTCGATATAAAACCAAAAGTCATTGTCCACAGCCACCTTTCACGTGCGCGGGACACAGCGATGATTATTAATGAGGGCATCAATGTGCCTCTATATGAGGATAAAGACGTTGCCGAATTACATGCGGGCGATTGGGAAGGTGTTTCATACGATGAGTGCCGTGAATTGCTGAGAGGCTGGGCTACACCGCCAAACGGAGAGTCTTTCGCGCAATTTTGTAAACGCCTGCAAAGAGGTAAAACACATAACCTTAACAAACATGATACCCCCATTCTGATTGTGTGTCATGGCGGCGTATTTAGAGGGCTGGGCGGGTTATATAACCTCAGAACACCAGCTATTTTCAAGAATTGCCATCTCTATGAATTTAAGCCTGCGCCGGATGATAAACATTTCCCTTGGGAGGTTTGGACACATGAAGACGAGCAAACCAGAGAGAAATGCACCATCTTTCATGATAGCGAAGTTTCTAAAGAGCCGATGCTATAGCGCGATGCACTATAAAGGCCTGTTTTGTTTCCTTCACATCGTGAACGCGGAATATATCCGCACCGTTTTCCAAGCCGTATAAAGTAGCAGATATTGACCCGAAAATGCGCCCCTCAGGATTTGGTTCATCACAAAGGTCGCCGATGAAACTTTTTCGGGACACACCGAGCAGTACAGGACAGTTAAACACTTTGAATTTATTGATATTTTTTATGATAGAGAGATTATGTTCCAGCGTTTTTCCGAAGCCTACACCAGGGTCAAGAATTATGTTTTTTGACCCTATATTGCGTCTAGAACAAAAATCCAAACGCTCTTCAAAAAAAGCCATAATTTCATCGATAACATTCTCATAGGCAGGCGCATTTTGCATTGTTTGCGGATTGCCTTGCATGTGCATAATACAAACAGGAAGGCCACTCTGTGCCACTATATCTGCGGCGTCAGGGTCATGCGTCAAGCCACTAACGTCATTTATAATATTCGCGCCCGCCTGAATGGCAGCCTGCATTGTCGCGGCGTTACGTGTATCGATGGAAATATAGGGCGCATGTGCCGCCAGCCCTTCGATAACGGGCGTAATACGCTCAATTTCCTCTTCAATGGAAACAGTTTCAGCATTGGGACGGGTGGACTCTCCACCAATATCAAGGATTTTTGCCCCCTCTTTCAGTAATAATTTCCCATGCTCTATCGCTTTATCGGCGGCCAGATATGCTCCGCCATCAGAAAAACTATCCGGTGTCACGTTTACAACGCCCATAAGCAGAGGCGCATCTTCTCTGCATTTATCAATAAGCCCCGTCATGACGAAGCGGCCTGTTTATCCACATATGTGGATAGTAGTTGGCTGTTCTCTATACGCTGTATTTGCTGCCCCTTTGGGATATTTACTATCATTTTATCCACAGACTTATCCAGTTGTGGGTGCACCCAATGCGGCGCAATTTCCTGCATCGGGTAAAGCACAAAAGCACGTTCATGCAGCGCGGGGTGTGGAACAGTTAAATGCTGTTCATTAATAATCACGTCATTATAGGACAGTATATCAAGGTCTAAAACACGCGCAGCATTCGCTTCAAGACGCTCTCGCCCTGTATCATTTTCAATTGTGGCAAGGGCGAGCAATAACTGCTGTGGTGATAACATCGTTTCGACGATGCACACCGCGTTGCGATACCATGGCTGATCGGAAACAGGCACAGGCGCAGACATCCAGATATTAGAAGATTGCACAATATAAACACCGGCATCCGCCAATAACTCAGAACAAGCCTGTAAACATTGTTCCGGCGCGCCGTAAATACCATCAAGATTTGCACCAAGGCCAATTAATATCATCACTCTATTCCTATTAATAAAAATGGAGCCTCTCAGGCTCCACTCATCTTATATTGTGCACAAAGTCACAATGCTTATGATATCCACGTACGGACACTGCCCGTATCAACATGCACAAAATTACTGCGTGGATAATAGCCAACGCCACCAGCTTCTAGTGATTTTGCAGCATTACGGAGCTTTCTGGTGCTGTATTCAGGAATACGCACATCAATCGCCTGCCCATACATATGGAATGAATTCGAAGCAACGCCACGGGTTCTCTTACCCAGCATTGCATTTGTCTTCGGGCTGCGATATCCGGATAAAGCTTGAAATGGAACATTTGCGCCCGTTTTACGGTGAATAATTGATAGAATATCAATTACATGCGGATCCATCGGGAAGACTTCTTCTGTACGGAAATCACGTAGCACATAGTTTAAACGCTCGAACGCTTCCGGAAGATATTTATCACCAACACGATATACGCCAGAGAAACTCTCGCCCGTGTGAGCATGTCTAAAAGCAATTTTCCATGTTGAATTACCATTCGCAGCCAAAACACTGCGCGCGCCGATCAAAGGAACCATCGCGCCAACAACGCCGGCAAGCCCCATTTTTATAAAATCACGACGCTGTACTTTTAGTTGTTCGTCACTTGCGTTTTTACTAAAAAAACCGTTTGTCATACAAATCCTCGTTTAAATACGCTACGCAGAAGGATATTATAGAAAACCATCTCCATGTAGAACACAGAGTTCTACAATAAATTTGAAAATGAGTAAAGATAAGAATTGCTTATTGCTACTTTTGCACAATATCAACAACCATATTGTCATACTTACCTAAAACAGGTAATCCGTCAAGTTTTTCTAATAGTTGCAGCAATTTCTTATCACGGTCATACAAATCAGTGCCGTAAACAATCTGACGTTCATTTCCAAGCCACACCGTATAATATAAAATATAAACAGCCATTCTTTCGGAAGTATAAATATCGCGTAGCTTTTTCTTATCCAAAATTTTGCGCATTTTATCCGCAGTCCAGCCTTTACGGCTCTCCAAAACAAACGCAGCCACTTTCTCGGGAGACTGCAAACGGATGCAACCTGATGATTTAGCACGATTTGTTCGCGCGAATAGCTCTCTGTGATTTGTATCATGGAGATATATATTATGTTCGTTGGGCATCAAAATACGAACAAAGCCCAGCGGATTATGCTCTCCGGGGATTTGAACCATCCGCAACATTTTTAACTCGTCCTCTGTAACCGAAGCCCAATCGATCACAGCAGGATCAATAGTTGGCGCATCCCTGCCGTAACCATCATACAGCTCCATCCCTTTATCAGCGAGATAGGATGGGTCTTTGATAAGCTCGGGCAATATATCTTGTTCTTTAATCGTGGGCGGAACCGTCCATGTCGGATTAAAGCGTACACCGTGTATTTCCGTTACAAATGAGTTTGTTTGCCTCTTTTTGCGCCCTACAATAACGGGCATCTCGAAACGAACAGCGCCATTATCCACCGCCCATAACGTTGCAGAGGGAATATTTACAACAATAAATCGAGGGGGTTTTTCATCCGCAACCCAGCGCAAACGCTCCATATTCGCAATGACTTGCCTGATTTTATCCTGCGGGGTCTGATTAAGCACATATAAGGTCTGCCTGCCAATCAAGCCATCTGCCTTCAAGCCTTTTGAAGCCTGAAACTGCATTACAGCATCCACCAACTCCGGATCATATGTATAACGATATTCCACCGCCACATCATCCAACCCCATACGCTGCCTTAGCTTTGGAATATCAGCATACCCTCGTCCCGGACGGACAAGAACATTGAAAGATAAGCGTGTTGTATTATATGCCCCCTGATCCTTCTCTATATCCTCAACAAGTTCTACCAACGTGGCCTTTAGCGTTTTATACGTTGCACCCTGTGGTTCTTGCGAAAGCATAAACGCCTTCATGTCGCGTTTTGTTGATAAATATGACAGAGCCTCTTCCGCGCTCATCTGTTGACGCCAATGCTTTGAACGCAACCCCATATCGCGGGCATCAATACGCATCCCGCTCACATCACGAAGATAGCGAACGACCCCGTCCGTCAAAAGAATTTCAGCCAACAAGGTTTCATCTTCATCCAGACGCCGATTAAAATCGAACAGTCCGCGCACTTGTTGGGCATGATATGTTTCAGGGTTTAGACCATTCATCCATGATTGCTCAAGAACCTCCAACGCATCTTTTCCCGCTTGATTAAGGCGCGTGCTGTTAAACCATAAAGGCTCTCCGCCTCTATTAAGATAAAAGGCATCAATCGCGCCTTGGTTCTGCAACGTGGCGGCATTGGCACAAGGCACATACCCGCCGAGCATAAGCAGGGGAAGCACTGTGCCATATAGAATGAACAAGAAAACTTGTATTGGATGTCTCATAGAAATATCTTCTAAACCTTATAGATCAACGAACACATGCGTTTCTTCTTTCGCACCGGGATGCGTTACCGCGCCATCACGCGCACAGCCAACCGTTTGTGCATATTTCCAAAGCGCCCCTGAATTGTAATTTGTATTGCGCGGCTTCCAATTTTTCTTACGTTCGGCAAGTTCCTCATCAGATAACTTAACATCCATCGTGCCCTCAATGGCATCAATGCGGATAATATCACCATCCTTTATCAAGCCAATCGCGCCACCAACGGCTGCTTCCGGCCCAACATGCCCGACACAAAAGCCGCGCGTACCGCCGGAAAAACGACCATCCGTGATCAGAGCAACCTTACCACCAGCCCCCTGCCCGTAAAGCGCCGCCGTTGTTGAGAGCATTTCACGCATGCCGGGGCCGCCTTTTGCCCCTTCATAACGGATAACGATGACATCACCCTCTTCATACTCGCGGTTTTGAACAGCTTTGAAACAAGCATCCTCACCATCAAAAATTCGTGCAGGCCCTTCAAAAACAAGTTCTTCCAGCCCAGCGATTTTTACAATTGCACCCTCTGGTGCCAAATTGCCTTTCAGACCGACAACGCCGCCTGTTGGATAAATCGGTGCTTTCACAGGGAAAATAACGTCCTGATCTTCCGGAAAGGTTACACCCTCCAGATTCTCTGCAATCGTCTTGCCTGTCACCGTGATACAATCACCATGAATATAGCCATTATCAAGTAACTCCTTAAGCACAACGCCAACGCCACCAACATCATAGAGATCTTTGGCTACGTATTTACCGCCCGGGCGGAGGTTTGCCAGATACGGGGTTTTCTTAAAGATTTCCGCAACTTCGAATAAGTTAAAATCAATCCCTGCTTCATGTGCCATTGCGGGCAAGTGAAGCGCCGCATTTGTAGAACCACCTGTTGCCGCAACGATAGCCGCCGCGTTTTCTAATGATTTGCGCGTTACGATGTCACGTGGACGCGGGCCACCGTTACGAATAAGGTTTACCACCGCCTCACCCGAGGCATAGGCATATTCATCACGGCTTTCATATGGCGCAGGCGCACCGGCAGAATTTGGCAAAGCAAGGCCAATCGCTTCACTTACACAAGCCATTGTGTTGGCGGTGAACTGACCACCACATGCCCCAGCGGAAGGACAGGCAACACATTCAAGTTCGTGTAACTCTTCATCACTCATCGCGCCTGTTGCGTGCTGACCAACGGCTTCAAACACATTAACAACATCAACATCCTTGCCCTTATATTTACCCGGAAGGATCGTGCCGCCATACATAAACACACTTGGCACGTTCAAACGGATCATAACCATCATCATACCGGGCAAGGATTTATCGCATCCTGCCAACCCGACAAGCGCATCATAACAATGCCCACGCATCGTAAGTTCAACAGAGTCCGCGATGACTTCACGTGAAACCAGAGACGAGCGCATACCTTCATGCCCCATCGCAATACCATCTGTCACTGTGATTGTTGTAAATTCGCGCGGCGTCGCACCAGCTGCATCAACGCCTTTTTTCACAGCCTGGGCCTGACGGCTTAAAGAAATATTACATGGCGCGGCTTCGTTCCAACATGTTGCAACCCCGATCAAAGGCTGGTGAATTTGTTCTTCGGTTAACCCCATTGCGTAATAGTAAGAACGATGCGGCGCAGATTTTGCCCCCTCGGTCACATAACGACTAACCAGTTTATCTTTATTCCAACCATTCGAATGTACATTCTTTTTGTCACCCATGACGTCTGTCCTTAATTTTAATGCCCTAATAATAACGGGACGATACCACAACAAAAAAACAGGTATTTCAACCTGCTTTTAATAAAAATATAAAAAAACTCTCTTTAATCAAATAAAGAGCCATAAAACACCGTTACCGATGCTTAGAACTCTTACCGGAAGAAGCTGCACTTTCGGCCTTCACTTTGCGAATTTCTTCTTCTGCTTCTTCGTTTCCTTCCTCGGAAAGAACCATTTCATTATAGAAGCGGCGAAACTTATCCGCATTGCCTATGTAAGGGACACGGATCAAGCGTTGGCCTGTTCCCATCACAACGACATTGGCGTAGCCAAATATATGCCCAGGCAACATACGCTCTAAATCTATACTCTCGATTTTGCTTAAACGGATATCAACAACATCCATTTGCAACAATCCATATCTGGCAAGTACACGCTTATTCGTAACAGCTAACAATAAGAAGTGCTGCGTCAAAATCGCAACGATAAGCATGAGCGCACCAACAACACCAAGCAATACCCCCAATGTAGGAATCATCAAACCAAGCATTAGAGCAAAAATCAAAACCGCTACCGATTTCCAATACAATGCACCATGAAGCTCTGCACGCAGAAGAATTTCTTCTCCCTTCACCAATATTTTCTCAATTTCTTGATCTTGAAAAGTTTTGGGCTGTCTCACTTCCGAACTACCTGACGCAGTATTGTTTGTCATCTTTCTTTCGCCTCCTCGATTGCTCTACGAAATGCAATGGGGTCTTCAATTGGTGGTAATAACACCTCACCAACCCCCATACCACGAATCATAATACGTCCGTAATTAAATATACGCCCCAATATTGGCTGCAATACGTTTACACCTTCAATTCTATCAATGCTGATTTCACCAACGTGACGTGCAACAAGGCCACGCTTATAAACCAAACGACTATTCGTAATCGCAATCTCTGTTGTTGCTTTAATCACCATCATTTGCGCAAACTTAACTAACCCGAAAATAAAAACCATAAATGAAAAAATACGTACCCCAGGATGAAGATACTTAATTGATTCCATATATCCAATGTCAGATGGTAACTTACCCATAAAGATATAGGCATGATGCGCCATGACCACCACCACGATAGCGCCAAAAAGCCCCCAAAATATAGACATAAAAGAACTGACAGTATACATCCAGTGGAATTTTCCGATATGGACAAGCTCTTCATTCGGACCTAAAGATTGTTGTATATAAAGCATAGATTAATCACTCTTATAAAAAATTATTACATAACATATCAAAGACATGCATGAAGCATACTAACGTCACACTACGAAAGCTGCAAGTTTCAAAGAAGAGTTTACAGCCAAGAGTACACATATATTATCAAAAACAAGGTATTATCGCCTTAATCTCCGAAAGATATCCCTAAAGACCGCGCCGTATGCACACGTTTTCCATTCACATCAACGATATTACATTCTTTAATTGCATCCTCAATCGCAACATCAACGACATCGCCCCCTTGCACGGCAACCATACGCCCATACGTTCCCTCCGCCAACAATTCAACCGCCTTAACACCAAGCACTGATGCCAACAGTCTATCATTATATGTCGGCTCTGCACCGCGCTGAACATGCCCAAGAACAGTGACACGGGTTTCAAAGCCTGTTGCCTCGGCTATCTTAACGCCCAGAAAATCACCAATCCCGCCATAGCGCGTCTCACCGCCATGATAAACAACCTCGTGTTTTTTACCATCAGGGGTCTTGACCGCTTCTGATACAATCACCAATGCAAAGTTTCTACCATTCTCTTTAATGCTCTTGATCTTTTCTGCTATTTTTTCAATTTCATAAGGGATTTCAGGAATCAAAATAACATCCGCGCCTCCTGCGATGCCTGCGGTTAGAGCAATATGCCCCGCGTCACGCCCCATAACTTCCAACACCATAACTCTATCATGACTGGCCGCGGTGGGCTGTAATCTGTCTAAGGCTTCTGTTGCCACGGCGACGGCAGTATCATACCCAACGGCAAAATCTGTCATATGAACGTCGTTATCAATGGTTTTAGGCACGCCAACAAAGTTCAAACCGCCCTGTTTTACAAGACGTCCTAATATCTCGAAGCTGCCATCGCCGCCAATGCCTATCAAAGATTCTATATCCAGCGCTTTTAAAGCGGAGATCAGCTCATCCGAACGATCTTTGATGCTGCCATCAGGCATTTCATAAGCAAACGGATTACGGGAATTTGTTGTCCCTAATATAGTTCCGCCCATACGCATCACCGTCCCATTAAAATCATCAGGGCTAAGCACCTTATAACGCGGGGGATTATCCAACAGCCCTGCCGTTCCGTTTTCAATCCCTATAACTTCCCATCCCAAAGCATCTGCACGCAAAACTGCTGCGCGCATCACTGCATTCAAACCGGCACAATCGCCACCACTTGTAAAAATTGCTATTCGTTTGGACATATAATTTAACTCATTCTTCTGATGTTGATTAGCTTATGGACTAGAATCATCCTTAATTTCATTACGATACACCATGGATATCCGTTTTCAAAAGCCGCTAATTTTAATGCTCTGCACAATATTCGGTAAAGCAATGCATTTTTCTATTACCAAACAACGGATTATGTGGTATTATTTATGCTTGTTTATACAATCGGGTTGTTGAAAAGTTTATCTATAATATGCAAGAAGATCAGGAAGAGCTACAGCTGAAGCTGACAGAATATAGGGGTGAACACCAAGCCCTTGACGCGCTTATCGAAACCGCGGCGAGTGGTGACGCCCCTGTTAACCTCTTGCACATGCAACAGCTCAAGAAAAAGAAACTGTGGTTGAAAGACATTATTCGCAAGCTGGAAAGCGCATTGATAGACGATATTATCGCTTGAATAGCCTGATTTCCCCTCTTGCTTTGCCAGCATATCTTCCTTATAAAATATACCCATGACACATTCAGATACAAACCCGCTTGTTAGCATCATTATGGGTTCCCAATCAGATTGGGCGACCATGAAAAATGCGCATGATATCCTGCACGATTTAGACATTCCACACGAATGTAAAATCATCTCTGCACATCGCACACCGGATCGCATGTTCGACTATGCCAAAGCCGCAGAAGACAGCAGCATAAAGGTTATTATCGCAGGCGCAGGCGGCGCGGCGCACTTACCCGGTATGGTGGCCAGCTTAACGCCCTTGCCTGTTTTGGGCGTTCCGGTTGAAAGTAAAGCTCTCAGCGGTATGGATAGTTTGCTTTCTATCGCACAAATGCCCGGTGGTATTCCCGTTGGAACGTTGGCCATTGGCGATGCAGGCGCAAAGAATGCGGCTTTGCTAGCTATATCAATTTTAGGAACACATGATGCGGACATACAATCGCGCCTGAAAGACTATAAAGCCAAACAAACACAAAGCGTTGCCGAGACACCAACAGATTAGAAGCACATGAATAATCTCACGCATGGATTAACACTCGGCATTTTAGGCGGCGGACAGCTTGGCCGGATGAGCGCAATGGCTGCGGCACGTCTTGGTATCTCCGTGATTATATTCTGCCCCGAGGAAAACACACCCGCATCCCACGTTGCATCAGAAACAATTGTTGCACCTTATGACGATAAGGATGCGCTGAAAATATTCTCCGAGAAGACTGATATTATATCTTATGAATTCGAGAATATCCCTGTTGAAACAATAGAATACATCGAGACCTTAAAAAAGAATTCAGTGTTTCCTGACAAGGCTCTGCTGAATGTGTCTCAAGACCGTATAAAAGAGAAAACGTTTATCAATACGTCTAGAATCGAAACAACGCGTTGGAAAGCGGTCTCTAATATCAATGATATTCAAGATACCCTGAAGGAATGGCAGACCAACACATTCATCCTAAAGACAACGCGTGATGGATATGATGGTAAAGGGCAAGGTAAATTCGACACACAAGATATCGATAGTATCTCCGCGTTTTTAGAGGAAACACAGGAACACGCTCTGATTATGGAAGAGCTGGTTAATTTCACGTGTGAGTTATCCATCATTATTGCCCGTGATACATCAGGTGAAACAGCCATTTACGGCCCTATGCTGAACGAACATAAAAATCACATCCTTCACACAACAACAGTGCCTGCTGGCGTTACGCAAGATGTAGAAGATAAAGCCATTCACATTGCCAACACCATCGCCACATCAGTGAATCTAATCGGCGTCCTGACCGTAGAGCTTTTTGTGTGCCCTGATGGACGGATTTTAGTGAATGAAATTGCGCCGCGCACCCATAACTCCGGCCATTGGAGCATTGATGCCTGCGCCGTATCCCAGTTTGAAAACCACGTGCGCAGCGTTTGCGGCCTTCCCGTTGGCTCACCCGAGCGCCACAGCGATGCGAGAATGTTGAACCTTATCGGTGATGACATCAACAATATTGACCAATATATAGCCGCTCCACATACATGCGTGCATCTATACGGTAAAAAAGAGGCGCGCGTGGGGCGCAAAATGGGGCATATTAATTTTATAACACCAATATCAAAGTCATAACAAAGCAAAAGGAGCTTTCAAAATGAGTGAAGCAGCACAAAAAGTTACAGATGAACCAACACGCAGTGAGAGCGACTCTCTTGGCTCCGTCGACGTTCCCGCGAACCGTTACTGGGGAGCACAAACGCAACGCTCGCTCCAGAACTTTAAAATTGGCGGTGAACTTATGCCTGCGCCACTTATCCGCGCGCTTGGCATTCAAAAGAAAGCTGCGGCTCTTACCAATATGGATTTAGGTATCCTAGACGCAGAAATCGGTGAAACAATGGTGCGCGCATCAAACGAAGTCATTGATGGCACTTTATTGGAAGAATTCCCGCTTGTCGTGTGGCAAACAGGGTCAGGTACGCAGAGTAACATGAACGCAAATGAGGTTATTTCGAACCGTGCCATTGAGATGCTCGGCGGAGAACGCGGCAGTAAGACTCCTGTACATCCAAACGATCACGTGAATATGGGGCAATCATCAAATGATACGTTCCCAACCGCAATGCACATCGCCGCAGGGGAGCAAGTTCACCATGAACTTATTCCTGCTCTACAGCATTTACATGATGCGCTTGATGCAAAAGCAAAAGAATATGCGGAAATTGTGAAAATTGGACGCACACATTTACAAGATGCAACGCCGTTGACACTGGGTCATGAATTCTCTGGTTATGCCAAGCAAATTGAATTCGGTATTGCCCGCGTTCAAGCATGCTTGCCGCGTTTGATGCAACTGGCGCAAGGTGGCACGGCTGTCGGAACAGGTATCAACTCCAAAGCAGGTTTTGCAGAGCAATTTGCGGTTCACGTCGCACAAATCACAGGCCTTGATTTTGTCACTGCCGAAAATAAGTTCGAAGCATTGGCGGCGCATGACGCACTGATTGAAATATCGGGTGCACTTAATGTTTTAGCTGCAAGCTTGATGAAAATCGCCAATGACCTGCGTCTTCTAGGTTCAGGCCCACGTTGCGGCATCGGTGAAATTGACTTACCAGCAAATGAGCCAGGCTCATCCATCATGCCGGGAAAAGTAAACCCGACACAATGTGAAGCCATGACAATGCTCTGCGCGCAAATCATGGGTAATCATGTTACCGTTACGGTTGCCGGTTCAAACGGGCATTTCGAACTGAACGTATTTAAACCTGTGATGATTTACAATGTATTGCAATCCATCCGCCTGATCGCCGATGGCTGTAACAGCTTCACAGATAATTGTGTTGTCGGCATCAAAGCCAATGAAGCGCGCATTGAAAAGCTGTTGAATGAGAGCCTCATGCTGGTCACCGCCCTTAATCCACATATTGGCTATGATAATGCCGCAAAAATTGCAAAAAAGGCACATGCCGATGGTTCAACCTTGCAAGAGGCTGGGCTGGAGCTTGGCTTGCTCACGGCAGAACAGTTTAAAGACTGGATCAAGCCTTTGGATATGATTAAGCCACGTGATTAGAGAAAGATAAGGTAGATGTCTCGGGATGCTGCACCAAAGAAGCGATCAGTTCGCATTTCGGGACATGAAACCAGCATCACTCTGGAAGAACCTTTTTGGCAGGCTTTACGCGATATTGCCGAGGAACAAGGCACTTCCATTAATCAATTAATGTCTGACATCGACAAAGACCGCGAGGGCAATCTATCCAGTGCCCTTCGCGTTTATATATTGCAGTATTTCCAAGAAAAATCAGCGCAGCAAACCTTCTAAAATGCCTCTAATCGCATCTTCTGCGGCATCCTCAATATCTATGTTTTTAGGTTTGGGAGCATTTGAGTTGTTTGATGCATTCTGCGGCGTGCCTGTTGGTGGATTATTATCATTAGACGGAAGCCCCAATTTATCAGACAAAAATTTATTCAGCTTTCGTTGTATCTTGCGGTTCAAATAATCTTGCAACAACCCTTGGCCAAATGTTTGCGCAGGATTATCCAGTGAACCACTGAATGATATCTCAAATGGTGGCACATCTGATGGTGCGCCATCAATGCCCTTCACTATAATTCTATGCTTTGTGGCCAACGTCCAGTTTGGCAAGTTAATTATTCCGTTTCTTGTCTCAATCGCAGTGTTTGCACCATCAAGATCCATCTTATTCAGATGAACCACGCCTTCTTTAATCGTGAATTCACCATCCAGCGTATCAAATCGGCTCGTTCCGCCCTGCTTTGCGCCGTTCCAAAGGCCCAAAATTGTGTCACCGGTTTTGCTATCTTCTGACAGAGCGCGTGCAAAACGTTCAACATCTATGCCATCAAGAACAATCTTACGACCGGTAATACTTCCCTGCCCTGAAAGATCACGAACAAGCGCTGCGGGACTTGCCCCTGCACTCTTCAAATTCATCTTCAAGTTTCCACTCCCTGACACTTTCAGCAGCTTTTTGCCAAGCAATGCAGCAGATAAACGCCCTAGATTGGCATTCTTAACACTCATACTACTCTCGAAATGAACAGGTTGACGCTGTTTTGCGACAGATTGAACTGTGGTTGAAAAATTGATGTCCCCCCCAAATAATCCGGCCTTAAGATCAACAATTTTTAAAACACCATTATTCAAGCTCAACGTCAATGAGGGCTTCATAAGCGGCCATGCACCATATTCAATTTTTTTCGCGCGCAAAGCCAAATCAATATTCATCGCGTGTAAGACACTGGTATCAATCGGAGATTTAGACCAACGTGCAGAGCTTGAACCACCGTTGCTTTTTTGCGAGTTTGAACCTTTTTTACCGCTTTGGGTCATAATCGATGCAAGGTTCACTGTACCAAAAACTAAATTCCCTTTAAGTTTTGGCACTGAACCACCTAAGTTAAGATCAACATCACCCTGAACAGAAATTCCCGACAAATCCCCTTTAATGTCCTTCAAGCTATAGCGTTGCCCAGACTGATTGACCCGTGCATAAATATCCAGTGACTTCTTAAGGCTTTTGTCATTTAGCGCTGAACCGGTCAATATTTTAACCGCATCAGACATGTTCCTATGCTTGATTTGCAGCACAAGATCATTGATAGCCGGATTTTCCAGAGCTTTACTGACCTTGCCCCGTGCAATGACTTCGCCACCCATAGCAGAGATATTCGCTGTCACATCCATCAAATCTACAGCGCCTGAAAATTTAGCCTTCACATTCGCTTTTTTCAGATTTTTAGGCCATTCGTCACTGTTTATGCTGAACCACTGCGCGACCTTATGAATATCAGGCGACTTCATATCGATATACGCGGTGATGCCCGATGCATTGCTAATATTCTTAATCGCACCGAATGCCTTAAGGGATGCACCAGCGATATTCTTAACTGATAGATCAGATAATGTGACCGCATTACGAGAAAACTTCGCCGACAGACCTAATCCACTTATATTCTTTTTCTGCCATATGACCTTATCCGCCGAAATACTCAAAGCCAAATCAACGGGCAAAGCCAATGATGATATCATTTCACGCACCGATTGCTTCGAAGAAGAGGCTTTCGGAAGACCTGCAACGATTTTATCATAATCAATAAGTGCAGATTTAATATTTAAGCCTATTTCGGAACGACCTGTCTTATTATTTGCCTTATAATCCCCTGATACATTAAACACATGCTTATCCAGTTTTAATGTTGTCTTCTTCAATGTCATTTCCGCAGCATTTCCGAAAAAAGCTAAATCGAACGACCCTTTCTTAAAAGGCACAAGCCCTTTTGCGATTGCCTCAAAGTCAATGTCACCAGTGCTTTTTAATGAAACATTATATTTGAATGGTGCAAAATCAATGCGCACCGACCCACTGGCTTTATCTTGACCCAATTGAATATCGAAGTTCTTATAATCCAGTTTTGTTGCATCTGCACTCAACAATCCCTTAGTTACCAGAGTGGTATTCAGGCCATTTACATTCTGCACACCATAACGTGACAGAGTTTGCCCTATATTTTCGATACGCAGGCTGGTTTGCCCTTGAACAGAGAACTCCTCCGCCAAACTAACAACACCGCCATATTCCAAAATTACATCGCCGGGCTGGAGCGCAAGCTTTATCTTAGGTGATAAAATTTTATTCTCGGCGTCATAAGCATCACTTTCAAATTCAAAATTCAACGCATAGCCATCATAGAACAAGGATCCTTGTGCCTGATAAGGCCCCAACAGGCTCTGTGCACTCAAATCCGTATTTATGTTTTGTATCGTAACGTCACTACCGCTTTTATGGTCTAAATAAGAGAATGCCCCATCTTTTATTCTGATTTTCTCTAATGAAATAGCAGGCACAGCAGAAGATGAAGAGCCTTTCGCCTCTTTTGGCGACAACATGGCCTGTATTTCCTGCGTTAAGACATTCAACTGTCCACTCTTCAACATCTCAAGAGCAATAACAGGCTTTACCAACGTCACGGAAGACACTGAAACCTGCCCTTGAAACAAGGGTGCAAGGGCGACATGAACATCCAGACGTGCGAACTGCGCCAAATACTCACGCTTTGAACCTTTCGGAGCACGTATAGAAACATCACTGACACTAAAACGGGGGGCTGGTAATATCGTAAATTCAACATCACCATCGATCTGAAGCGTAAGCCCGGTGCGCGTTTCAACTTCACGTACAGCTTGTTCTTTATAGACACTGAAATCAATAAAAGATGGGGCAAGTATAATACCCACCAGACACAGAATCAGAATAGCAAAAACAACGGAAACGGCGCGCTTCATCAGGATATCCCATACGTTTAAAAAGTGTAGCTACACCCTAAGACTGGAGATCCTCTTTCACAAGAGCAAAGACGTGAATATCAAATCATATCCACTAAACCATGTATTGCCCGCCATTTGCAGAAATTGTAGCCCCTGTGACAAAAGCCGCTTTTTCAGATGCCAAGAACGATACGATTGCTGCGATTTCTTCGGGTTTACCCATACGCATTTCAGGGATCTGGCTGATAATATTATCCAATATCTCCTTAGAAATATTGGCCGTCATATCCGTTTCAATATAGCCGGGGCAAACGGTGTTCACAGTGACATTTTTAATAGCAGATTCCAGCGCCAAAGCCTTCGAAAATCCTATCATACCTGCTTTTGCTGCTGAGTAATTCACTTGCCCGAATTGCCCTTTCTGTCCATTGATTGAGCTGATATTTATGATGCGCCCAAATTTACGTTCGCGCATTTGTGCAATAACCGCACGGCACATATTAAAGCATGATGTCAAATTTGTTTGTATGACATCATTCCAATTTTCAAGTGGCATTTTGTGCAGCACGCCATCGCGTGTAATCCCCGCATTATTCACAAGAACACCTATCGGGCCGAAATCTTTCTCAATCTTCTCCAAAGCATCGTGGCATTGGTCAAAATTTGAAACATCGAACTTAATCGCCGCACAAGATGTTTCGTCTTTAAACTTCTTTGCCGCTTCTTCATTCCCATGATAAACCGCCACAACGAGGTAACCATCATCTTTTAATGATTCTGATATCGCGCGCCCTATACCACGAGTTCCGCCTGTTACTACTGCCACTTTTTGTGTCATTCCATTATCCTTCTCAAACTAAAATCAAAATTTTAAGTATTAACGCTCCAAGCAAATAGCAATGCCCATACCGCCGCCAATACATAATGTTGCGAGACCTTTTTTCGCATCTCGACGCACCATTTCATGCAACAACGTAACAAGAACACGCGCACCTGAAGCACCAATTGGATGCCCCAAAGCAATCGCGCCACCGTTCACATTTGTTTTCTCCGGATCAAAGCCTGCTTCTTTCATCACACAGAGCGCTTGCGCCGCAAATGCTTCGTTTGCCTCAATCAAATCAAGATCACTTGCGCTCCACCCTGCTTTTTCAAGAGCTGCTTTCGAGGCCGGAATTGGCCCTGTGCCCATAACAGATGGATCAACGCTGCGCTGTGCCCATGATTTAATTTTTGCTAAAGGAACCAAGCCCCGTGCCTTTGCATTGCTTTCGCGCATCAAAACAACAGCTGCTGCACCATCATTAATGCCTGACGCATTTGCAGCGGTCACTGTTCCATCTTTTTTAAACGCAGGACGAAGCTTGCCTAATTTCTCGGCTGTAACGCCTGCGCGCGGGAATTCATCCGTATCTATTGTGATGGTTTCTTTTCTATGCTGAACATCTACCGGTACGATTTCATCCGTAAACTTGCCATCGTTCATCGCAGCTTCCGTTTTATTCTGAGAGAGTGCTGCGAATTCATCTTGCTCTTCACGCGTGATAGCATATTTCTCTGCAATATTCTCTGCCGTAATACCCATATGATAATCATTGAAGACATCCCATAATCCATCTTGAACCATCGTGTCCTTCATTTGAGCATCACCAAACTTAACCGCTTCACGTAAGTGCATCACATGTGGTGAAAGGCTCATGTTCTCCTGCCCACCAGCAATCGTAATATCAGCATCCCCCGTCAAGATAGCCTGCATACCAAGGACGACAGCACGTAAGCCTGATCCACAAACTTGGTTAACCGTCGTCGCCGTGCGATCAACACCCGCATAGAGCGCCGCTTGACGTGCAGGGTTCTGGCCACAGCCCGCTGTTAACACATGCCCCATCAAGACATCACAGACATCATCAGGGCTAACCTTTGAATCTTCCAAGACAGCACGAATAACAGCCTCACCCAAACGGCTTGCAGGAACAGTGGAAAGCCCACCACCAAACGTACCAATTGCGGTTCTTTTTGCTGCAACAATGACAACGGGATCTTCCATAGAGACATCCATTCAATATTCAAAAGGTTAATGATGTGCACAAGATATCCTTCCGCGCGAAATTATCAAGCACGAATTTACACTGCATTATAATTATTATTTTTTCAGCCAATCCAACATAGGCTGCCATACCGCATCTTTGGCTTGCCTGCCGACAATTAAGCCGATGTGCCCACATGTCGGGCTAATCACACTAATATTTGCGTTACTCAAGCTATTCTTTATGCTGAGGGCGCAATCATAGGGCACCAACATATCCTTTTTAGATGCTATGATAAGGACATCACTCCGAATATTACTTATATCAACATTCTTTCCCGCAACAGACCATTGCCCTAAGGCAGGTTTATTATCAACGAACCAATCCTGAATACAATGTTGTGCAATATTACCGGGAAGATCAACGCCATCATTCAACCAATCTTCCACCGATACGAATAGTCTTGCCTCTGAACTGCTCTGATCCGCAGATGCAAACCTAATAAATTTTTGCGCCGATCCCTTTGGGTCAAGACTGGCAAATAACGCCTGCACCCACTCAGCCGGCAAACAGCCTCTTTCCTTAACGATAGGCAAGACTGTTGGTGACCAGATACGAACATTGCGCGCCAAGGGAGACGATCCAATGTGGAAATCCCAAGGTGACGCAAGAAGAACCATGCGCCTGATATGATCCCGCGCATGAACATAGCCTGCCAGTAATAGCATTCCCCCCATGCAGTATCCGGCGACATCAACGCTCTTCCCTGTACTTTTCGAAACGGCTTGTATTGATTTGATAAACTTTTCTTGTATTAAAGCCTCCATATCAATTTCTTTTTCCTGATCAGAACTGAAATCACCCCAATCAAGCATATAAGCATCAATGCCGTGCGTATTAAACCAACGCAACATCGACTGTTCCTCTGATATATCAAGGATATTGGCCTTATTAATCAAAGACGGGATAATTAGAAGCGGACAGCTATTCACCTCCACCGCCTTTTTTTGCGCCATAATCGGGCGTTTAACACTCGTGCCGCCCTCTTGCCAAATAGTTTCCAACGGCAATTCTTTCGGCGTAAAGGCATGCTCTTGATACATCTTTATACCGCGCACCATTTCAACTGCATCACTCTGCGTTAAGGATGCTGGAAAGTTTGATGCATAGTCCTGTATGCTTTTCATATTTGCTGCTGCTATTCCTAAATGGACAGGCAGAGGGTGTGGTCCTTTACGCATAAACGCTCACTTTTCATTCACTTTGATGATGCAGCATAAAAAAAACATGCGCATTTTTCCATCGAATACTTTATTTTATATTTATTTTGTGCATAATGACAATCATCCACAAAGAAAATTTATAGAACGAGGTGCAACATGGCCAAAGAAAAAAACGGTAAAGACGAGCCGACTGTAATCAAAAAATATGCGAACCGTCGTCTGTATGACACGGGGCGGAGTAGCTATGTTACCCTTGATGACCTTTGCGAAATGGTGCAAGAAGGGCATGACTTTATTGTTATTGATGCAAAAAGCGGTGAAGATTTGACGCGCGGTGTTTTGACGCAAATTATTGCAGATCAAGAAGCCAGCGATGAAACGCTGTTGCCTACAAGTTTCTTGCGCACACTTATCGGATTTTACGGTAATAATGCGCAAGATATGCTGCCAAAATATCTGGAGCAAACAATGAAAATGTTTGCACAAAATCAAGAACAGATGCAGGAAAAGTTTTCCAAGTCATTCGGCTCAATGCCTAAAATGGACGGCAGCATGTTTCCACAAAATGCCAATATGGAAGAGCTGGCACGCAAGAACATGGAAATGTTTGAACGCGCGATGAAAATGATGCCTCCGTTTAATATGGGCTATAACAGCAGCACAGAAGAAAAAACGAAGTAGCCAAATTCAAATAACCAAAGCAAAACGGGCAATGATGTGTATATCATGCCCGTTTTTGCGTCTGTTATTTATGCATCGTCTTAATAGATCACCGCTCAGGCAATGGTTTAAGTTCCTGAGAAAGCAATGTCTCTGACAGAAGACCGACACGGCTGCCATCTAATGTATTTTCTTTATTATAACGGTGCTCACCCTCATGATCCAATAATGGTGTAATCTGTTCAACCGGTGGGTAAGATGTTTCAACGAACGTAGCCACTTCTGCCAATTTTTCAATGTTATGAGCCCGCGCAACAATTGTACTTTTCTTCGGTGTGTGCTTCGCTTCTTTGACCTTCTTTACCTTTTCCACGCTAGCTTTTTCAGAGGACAGCTTAATTTGTGCCTTCAATTCTTGATTTTCAAGTTTTAACGCTGTTATTTCTTCACTTTGGTTCTCTTGGCCTTGTTCCAAAAGCAACATTTGAGATTTATAGTCACTGATCTTGCTTGCCATTTTTTTAGATTGGCCATTTCTTATACCCGCGATTTCTTCCTGATACTCTCTGATCTTTATTTTATACTGGGTAGCGTTTTCGCGTTCTTTCTTCAGCAGATTATCTGACTTTTTCTGTTCCACTCTTAACGCAGCAAAGCGCTTTTTAACGTTACTGCTCGTGGCTTTACCCATCACATATTTATCATTCTCTAAACGTAACTGCTTAACCGTATACTTCAAGCCTTCCAATTGTTGTATATAATTATCCCGTTGCTTAACTTCACTTTGCAGCTTTGTATTACGCACAAAAAGCTCTTTGGCTGATTTACCGTTAGAGAGTCCTACTTTGCCGGCAAGCTTCAGCTGTCTTTTCAGCATCGCATTTTCCGTCAGTAAGCGCTCTGCCGTTTTCGTTGCATTATCGGCAGAGACAAGAACCTCATTTTGCGCGCGGATCGTCTCACGCAGACTTTGGTTTTGCTTTTTCAGTGATTGGATACCACTGCTGTTCACAACAACCGCAGGCTTTGATTTTACCGTTTTCAACTTTTGAATTGTTTGATTTAGCGATGCATTTTCTTTTTTCGCCTGCGCCAAGGTGCTTTTCAACGTCACCACGCTACGTGCATTAACATCTTTTTCGTTGCGCGCAAGATCCGCACGTTCATGCAAGCCCAATAATTTATTTGATGAAGCGGCCAGTGTCTGTGCCAGTTTTCTGTTTTCACCCTGTAATTCTTGAACTGTATTTTGTAAGGCAATAATTTTACCCATCGCAGCCTTTGATGTTTCACCAGTCCGGGATGATGACGATGACAACAAAGCTGCATTCTGCCCTTTTAAGCTTCTTATCTCTTTTTCCAGAGTGGTAATCCTGCCTTGGTACCCTGTTCCAGAGGAAGACAGGGTCGAAAGAGAAGACTTTAAACGCACATTTTCCTGCTTTAAAAACGCAGATTCACCGCCGGATTGTGTAAGCGCTTGCGCCAAACTCACTTTTATTTTTTGATTTTCAGCTTCAAGAACATATAACTTCTGCATATACACATCAGCAGATATACCGCTCTGTTTTGCATTATTCTGCGCTTTACTAGTCAGTATTTGATTGGACAGCCTTTTATTCTCTTCAATTAAAGCCTGAAGGCGTGGATCACGCCCAACAGGAGCGGTTTGGTTCGCTTTATTGCGCATTTGACTAAGGCTATTACGTAATTGTTCATTTTGCTGCTCCAGTTTCTTAATCTGTGCACGAAGATAAACAGCACCTTGCATTTGTGCCTCCAAAGACTGCTGATCCCAGCCAATATTATGCATGTTTGAGTGCGAAAAAAGACTCTCTACGCGGTAATCCGTCGCAAAAGCCGAGCTTGATAAGCACATTAACAATGAAACAGAAGCAAAAAGATTGCGAGCGTTCATATAATCCTCCTAATAAACGTCGCAAGAATGATATTATGTCAACATGGAAAATACAAGTAAAAAGAGCAGGTGAACACGAGAAAACTGGCGTTATACCTATTTTATCCAAAGAGTTACCCACATCCCTTTATTGCCCTGAGATATGCGCCAAGGATGCCTCGAGAAATGGGTCCAAATCACCATCTAAAACCGCTTGAGATTGGGAGGTTTCATACTCGGTACGCATATCTTTGACCATTTGGTAAGGATGCAAGACGTATGATCGTATCTGATGCCCCCATCCGATATCGGTCTTCTCGCCATGTTCTTTGGCTTTATCATCCTCACGCTTTTTCAATTCAATTTCATAGAGGCGTGCTTTCAGCATTTCCATCGCTGTTGCTCTGTTTTGATGTTGAGAGCGGCCATTTTGGCATGCTGCCACAACGCCTGTAGGAATATGGGTCAAACGAACAGCACTGTCGGTTTTATTAACATGCTGACCACCCGCGCCGCTTGAACGGTAAGTATCGACCCTTAAATCCTTGTCCTCGATTTGGATATCAATTGTATCGTCAATAACGGGAGAAACATAAACAGAGGCAAAACTTGTGTGCCGCCGTGCGCTGGAGTCATATGGTGAAATACGAACCAAGCGATGAACCCCGGTTTCGGTTTTCATCCAGCCATAGGCCTGATGCCCTTCAATTTTGATGGTGGTAGACTTTATACCAGCCTCTTCGCCTTCACTGCGTTCCAAAGTGGTGCATTTGAAGCCGCGTTTTTCTGCCCAACGCAAATACATGCGAAAAACCATTTCGGCCCAGTCTTGGGCTTCCGTTCCGCCTGCGCCCGCATTAATTTGCACATAGGCATCATTGCTGTCGGCTTCTCCTGATAACAAACTCTCAAGACGTCTTCGGTCACTTAAACGCTGCAAGCGTTCAATGCCTTGCTCTGCCTCTTTAACGATAGTGTCATCGCCCTCTTCTTCTCCCATGGAGATTAGCTCAACATTATCATTTAATGATGTTTCAATATCACGGACAGAGTTTATGCTTTGTTCAAGATAGGTACGTTCACGCATGAGTTCCTGCGCTTTGGATGCGTCAGACCATAAGTCAGGATCTTCACACAGGGCATCAAGTTCATCTAAACGCGCAGTTGCAACATCCCAGTCAAAGATGCCTCCGAATGAGTGTTAATGAATTTTCGATTTCACTCATCATCGTTTCAATTTCTGCGCGCATAATTAAACTCCTATTCAAATAACCAGAAATAACCCTAGAAAGTCATGCTCTGGAAATCAAGCCACTTTAGAGGCGTAAGGCATATTATCAGAAGAAACTTCTTTCTCTATATAGCGTTCGCCATTTAAGACACACAATACAGCGCGTTGCAGCCTGTCATCAACATCTCTAAAGCGTGACATTGTAATCAAATTTTTGCTGACAATGAATTCGGATGCCGCGCATCGTCCGCCATGACCTTTAACAGAGTCACATAGGTCACTCTTAGCCGCCAAGGAATATCCACCAACCAATCCTGCAAATAAAAGAAGGTCAATGGCTTGGTTATAAGCGATCACAGGCTTACCTGTTTGCACAAACGCAGAAATAAAGGGTTTAACATTATTACTTAACTTAAGTTTCGTGATGCTTCTTATCCCTCCAGGAATAACAAGAATGTCGTAATCGCCAGCGATGGACTTATCCAACGCTCTGTCAGGCGCATAATCAGCCCCCCAACAAGAAGATGAAGGCGCTTTATTCTCGTTCCAACCTCTAATCAAAGAATTTTCGGGCGAAATCAGCCGGCAATCAACACCTAAGGCGTTTAAAGATTCCTGTGCCTGCACAAGCTCACGCTCACAAAAGCCACTTGCAACAAGGATCGCAGCCTTTTTCCCTACTATACGTGTCTTGTTCATTTCTACATTACTCCCAACAATTCCTGATTTGTTTGGGAGTATAATACAATTATGTTTTTTTGTGCAACGCAATAAAATATTATTTACTTATTTACAAAATTATTTGCTTATTTACAAAAAAGTCATTACAAAACAGAAACTAAACTTTACATTTGCCTCTATTAACTATAGAAGATTAGGGGAATGTTTGAGAATCGTGATTTTAATTTCGGCCTCTTACAGACAAAAGTGAAGTTAATAATTTTAACTGAAGTAGTAATATTAATACGCGTTTATTTAAGGAGCAAAAAATATGAAATCCGTGCGTAACCTAGTTTTAGCAGTCGGCATAGTCGCACTTAGTGGCTGTACAATGTTTGATACATATAGTGAAGTCGATGCGCTTAACGAAGCACAACCTGTCGGCAGTCCATTCACACAGGCTTTGGCCGGTGAGTATAAGACCTTCGCCAATACAGAGCTTGAAGATATGTTCGATTATCCGGATGCTCTACATTTTGCTCGTAAAGGTTTGGCCGCCGCTTCTGGTGAAGCTGTAATGCCTGAGCCTGTCAGTGACTGGAATTTGGATGAAAACCACATTAAAGAGCTCGGCGCAGCGCGCGGACGTCTTGTTGTGGCATTCGACATGGGTGCACGTGAAATTGCTCCATCAACTGCGGCTCTTGCCCAAGCAAAATTTGATTGCTGGATTGAGCAACAAGAAGAAAACTGGAAAACAGAAGAGATACTACGTTGTAAAACAGAATATCTTAACGCGATGGCCGAGCTTGAAGGTCTTGTACAACAGAAACCTCAACCTGTAGACGTTATTGCAGAACCTGCACCTATGGTTCCTGAGGAAGCGATGTATCTTGTGTTCTTTAACTGGGATTCAAAGACATTAAGTGCCGGTGCGAAGAATGTGCTTGATGCTGTTGCAGCGGAAGTTGCGAAGAACACACCATCACAAATCACAGTAAGCGGACATGCCGATACATCCGGTGCAGACACTTACAACAAGCGTTTAGCATTTAAACGTGCGAATGCGGTTCGTGATGCATTGGTTGAACGTGGCGTTAGCGCAGACATTTTGGTTGTTGAGAGCCATGGTGAAACAGAGCTATTGGTTGCGACATCAGATGATGTGCGTGAACCTGCAAACCGTCGTGTGAATATCTCTTTCAAATAGAGTTTGTTTACACACTATAGAATAATTATTCAGGAGCGCTTTTTGGCGCTCCTTTTTACATCCCCTTCACGGTTTATACATTGCCAATAGATAACAAGACAGCTTGAAAAGGTCCCTATCCTGGTCTAGACTCTGAGCTCAGAATTTATAAAAGGAATAAGCCCTTGGATTTCCGTCCAATTCTCTACATTAATGGTGTGTTGTTATCTGTATTGTCCCTCAGCATGATACTGCCCATGATGGCTGACTTCTATTTCGGATATGATGATTGGAAAGTGTTTTTCATTTGCATCATCATCACTGCTTTTTTCGGCGGGGCGCTGATATTAAGCAATACTGGGCATCAGTTTAATATTACAACGCGCCAAGCCTTCCTTCTAACAAACACAACATGGCTGATCCTTCCAACGTTCGGGGCTCTGCCATTTTGGTTTTCTTCCCTTGATATGTCGGTCACGGATTCCTTTTTTGAGGCCATGTCAGGCATCACAACAACCGGATCAACCGTTATCACCGGATTAGACTATGCTCCGGCAGGAATATTGCTATGGCGCGCGATATTACAGTGGCTGGGTGGTATTGGTATTATTATCATGGCAATGTCCGTTCTGCCTTTCCTGAAAGTCGGGGGAATGCAAATTTTCAGAACTGAGCTGTCAGAAAGCGAGAAAGCATTACCACGCACAGCGCAGCTGGCAAGTTCTATCGCGATTATCTATGTTGGCCTTACAATAATCTGTGCGTTTTGCTATATGCTGACCGGCTTAGAAATGTTTGATGCCGTGGTACATGCTATGACTACGATTGCAACAGGTGGGTTTTCAACATTTGATGCTTCATTTAGCCATTTCGAAACCGCCAGTACTTCCATTGTGGCGATTATCTTCATGATAATGAGCGGAATACCGTTCGTTCTTTATCTAAAAGCCGTTAGAGGAAACCTGCGCCCCCTCTTTAAAGATTCCCAAGTCAGATGGTTTTTATCAATTATTGCGATTGCGACTATTATTACAATTTCCTATCTTACCGCGCAGCAAGACGTGCCTTTTTCCAAGGCGTTACTACTCTCTCTGTTCAATGTTGTCTCCATTATGACGGGAACAGGTTACGGAAATGGCGATTTCAATGCGTGGGGTGGTTTTGCCGTCAGTATGTTCTTCTTCCTTATGGTGGTTGGCGGGTGTGCGGGCTCAACATCATGTGGTATTAAAATTTTTAGATTTCAAGTTCTATACGCTGTTACTAAGATTCAAATCAGCAAACTTTTGCACCCTAATGGCGTATTCATACCGCATTATAATGGCAAGCCGATGCCAAAAGACGTTCCGTCATCCGTCATGGGCTTCTTCTTTGTTTATGCGCTTGGGTTCTCGTTTCTGGCCATTGCATTATCATATACGGGTTTGGATTTTATCACGTCAATGTCAGGCGCCGTAACATCAATATCTAATGTTGGACCGGGCTTAGGCCCAATCATTGGCCCTTCGGGTAACTTCCAATCTCTTCCGGACAGCGCCAAATGGCTGTTATGCTTAGGTATGTTGCTAGGGCGTTTGGAGCTGTTCGCGATCCTTGTGATGTTTTCTCCGCAATTCTGGAAAGCTTAACCACGCTTATAGAATATTGAGTTTATCTTTCAGCACCGCACGAATAGATCTATCCAGATCATCTATTAGCTTATCCAAAACCATCATTTGTGCCTTTTCTCGTTCAACAAGAGAACTATACTCTGAAATATAAAGGTTCCGATATGCCGTCAATTTTATGCTTTGGTTTGGCTGCTCGGCAATTCCAAAATTCTCTAAAGTAATGCCCACACGAACCATATAGTGATCCATATTAGCGACGTTCAACGCCGCCCCCAATTTGTTTTTTGAGCGTACAACTTCATGTTTAACAGAAACACCGTTAATGACTGCACGTAACTTCCCTTGTGAACCAGATGCTTCAAAACGACTTTTCAGATAATCATGCACCAACTCTGCTGGGTCAGCAACAAACCCTTCCGGCAAGTCAGGCTCTCCTGATCTAACGAGTGCTACAGCTTCATATGAAGCCACATAAACAGGATAAGTCCTTACATGATCGAATGTCATTTGTGCCAAAGGCTCGCCGCCTCCAGTATATATTGGATTACAGGCACCAAGCACCAAAGCACTAAAGAGTATAATATTGCGTTTCAAAATATTTTCTTTCTATAGGTCATACGAATTATATCATTTCTATTTCTTTATTTTACGCAGAACATCCTTTGTATCAAAGGTATAAATGCGGCTACAAAATTCACAGGTCATTTCTATATTGCCATCAGTATTCATATGGTCAATATCATCTTCCGTCATGGAATAGAGGATGTTTTCAACACGTTCAGCGTCACAACGGCATCCCTTCTTGATCTCATGGCGATCATAGACACGAATGCCCTCTTCATGAAACAAGCGTAAAAGCAAATCATCGGTACTCAAGGAAGGGTCAAGAAATTCATCTTCCGTGCAGCTATCGAGCAAAATCATCGCACGACGCCAATCATCTTCACCGAGATTACCAAAACCGGCCTGAATATTTTTTTCGTCCTCAGGCATATGCTGCAGCATTATTGTACCGGCGCGCCATTTACCGTCACGCTTGCCAACGGCCATTTTAATGCCTGTGCCAATTTGCTCCGACTGTACGAAGTAATGCTGCACACAATCGACCATGGAAGAGCCCTTAAGCTCAACAATGCCTTGGTAACGATCTGTATGCTTTCCCTGATCAACCGTAAAGGAAATATAGCCTTTTCCCAAATATTGCGCGAGATGATTTTGCGAACTTTCAGTGGTTTTAAGCGCGGCGAGCTGCTCTCTCGAATTTTGAAATCGCTCTGTGTCAAACGAAGCGCACGCACGCACAACGCCTGCACTGGTCACATCACAGACCAGCATTTTCAATGGCCCATCGCCTTGCACCTGTAATGTAAATATCCCCTCATATTTCAGCATCGAAGACAGCGCCAAAGATAACACGATGGTTTCTGCCACTAAATGCGCGATAGGCAGCGGATAATCATGCGCATCCAGTATCTCATCCAGAACACTGCCCATTCTGATGATGCGCCCTCTGATATGCGACGTTTCAAGCTGGAATATTTGAAAGAAATTATCTTCACTCATATGTTTATTCTCAAACAGTTCTCTACGATTTTATTTTATAGCCCGTTTTTATCATTCGATAAGCCAAAGCGATTAATCCAATATTACACAATGACAATAAAACAAGCCCAACAATAACATTCCCGTTTGTTTGTCCGGTAAAGCCATAACGGAAACCATCAATCATGTAGAAGAAAGGGTTAAACCGCGCGAGATTTTGCCACATTCCCGGCAGAACATCTATGCTATAAAATGTGCCTGATAAGAACGTCATCGGCATCACAACAAAATTGGTTACTGCAGCAATGTGATCGAAGCGATCAGCCCAAATCCCTGCAACAATCCCAAGATTACCCAACATTAGGGTTCCTAAGAATGCAAAAGCAATAATCGCAGACAATGAATGTATTTGTATTGGCGCAAAAATGCTTAACACTATTGTTGTACAAAAACCAACGGTTAAGCCGCGAATAACAGCTCCGGTTGCATAACCTGTATAGATCTCCATTGCCGATAAGGGCGGCATAAGAACATCAACAATGTTCCCCTGCACTTTCGAGATCACCAGCGAGGAGGATGTATTCGCAAAAGAATTTTGCACCATGGTCATCATAATCAACCCCGGCGCAAGAAACGCCAAGAACGATATACCGTTCATTTCGCGCCCTATTCCGCCAAAAGCCAAAGCAAAGACAGTGTAGAACATCAATGTTGTCACCACGGGTGCCAATACAGTTTGGGTATAAACATTTAAAAACCTGGAAACCTCACGCCGGATGAGCGTAAACAGGCCTATTTTGTTAATACCTTGGATTTTTCGCCCCTGCGGGAATTGATTTGTCATAGCTGTATCTGTAACACTGCTTCTATGGAGTTTTGAATATGTTTCAGCATAAATCAGATCAAACAAAGATCAAACCACAAAAGCGCACGAATAAACAAAATTATAAAAATGCGGGGCAACGTGAAAGACGCCCTCCTAGAAAGATCAGTGAGAGCTATCTCCATAATTCCGGCTTATATTATCTGGAACGCTTTGCGGCAAGTAAAAAGCATTTCATTTTCGTTATGTCGCGCAAGGTAAAGCGTTCTTGCATGCATCACACAGATCAAGATTATGATGAATGCATTATCATGGTTCATGCACTGGCTGATAAGTTTGAGCGCACAAACCTGCTGGATGACACTGTCTACACGAATGGGCTTGTCACATCGCTGCGACGCAAAGGAAAGTCACGCAGCGCGATCGTGAACAAAATGCGCATGAAAGGCATTGCGCCGGATCAAACGATAGAAACTTTGGAAAAGCTCGATAATGAATCACACGATAACGCAGAAAGCGCAGAGATGACCGCCGCTCTACGCCTTGCCAGAAAGAAAAAGCTCGGCCCCTATTTTATCGGTGAAGAACAGAATATGAAGAAAGCTCTCGGTGTATTTGCCCGCGCAGGGTTTTCTTACCAAGTCGCAAAATCAGTTTTGGATATGGATGATGATGATCTTGAAGAGATGAATATCAGCATGTTCTAAGGCTTCAAGTACCTGACTTAAGCCTCAACATCCCCTGTTACCTTATTCTTTTTCCTAATCACACGTTCGCTCGGGAAGAAAAGTGTCACTGTCGTTCCTATCGATTTTTCAGATAATATCTCTATACGCCCGCCATGTATGCCCATGATTGCCTGCGCCAAGGGCAAACCAAGGCCAACCCCTGCACCGGTGCGATCCAGAGAATTATCAACTTGCCCAAAGGGCGATAACGCTTTGCTAATTTCACGTTCACTCATTCCTATCCCCGTATCCGTGATAGACAAACGGAATGCGCCGTCAATATCATAGTTTGAAAATAGGGTGATGCGCCCATCCTTGGGCGTATATTTAATGGCATTTGTGTAGATATTGCTGATAACCTGCTTGATTGAGAGCTCTTCTCCCAGAATATGAGGTATATCTTTCGCTTCATTCATCAATATTATATTTTTCTCCTGCACGCGAGAATCGAAGAGTTCGAGGCAAGTATTCAAAACATCTGCCGCCGAGAATTCACTTTCATTCAGCTCACGATCCCCTGACTCAATTTTCGAAATATCAAGGATTTCATTGATAATTTTAAGCAACCCTTCACCGCTACTGTGAATATCAGTGACATAATCTTTATACATGTCCTGCCCCAAAGGCCCCATAACCTCATTCTTCATAATATCGGAGAACCCGATAATGGCATTAAGCGGTGTTCTTAACTCATGACTCATATTTGCGATAAATTCAGTTTTGGCACGGTTGGCCATGTCTGATTGCATTTTAGCCTCTAGGAGAGCGATGTCTGCTTCTTTACGCTGCGTGATATCCTCCATAGAGCCCTCATAATAGAGATCATTATTTTGCTCATCCTTAACCAGACGGATATTCTCGCGCACCCATATCTTTGCTCCATCTTTGGTTAGGACCTGTATCTCGTAGCCAAAGATTTGCCCTTGTGCCCTCAACATCTCCATGAATTTCTTACGCTCGGCCTTGTCCGGATAAACAAAACCATGTGCATTCTTAATAGCGCGCAGCATATCCGTGGAACTTTCATATCCTAACACACGCGCCATCGCAGGGTTTGCACTCAGATATATCCCTTCGGGAGTTAATTGATACAACCCGCCTGCCGCATTTTCAACGATCATACGGTACTTTTTCTCTGCTTCGGCCAAGGCGCGCTCTGCTCTGCGGCGTTCCTCAACATCCGTGATTGTTCCAACTACGCGCAAATTGTTATTCTTATCACGACGGATCATCGATATAGAAAGCTCAACCGCTCTGAATGTTCCATCAGAAATACGCAATCGTGTAAACGTATTGTAAGCCTGCTTTTGCCCTTTGATAAACAAAGCATAATCATGGCGTTGCTTCTCCTGATCCTCAGGATAGAGTATCGAGAATAAATCACTCCCCCTTGAGCGCTCAACTTCAAAACCTGTTATTTGGTGCCATGCTGCGCTCAGAAACAACACAATCCCCTCTGTGTCGGTTTCAAAGATAACATCACGCACTGAATCGATAACAGCTCTATTATCCTTCTCAGCGACGGCCAAAGCACTGTTCAGCCGTTCTCTTTCACTCACCTCAGAGAGAAGTTCATAGTTTTTTTGCTCCAAAGCAGAGTTCATGACAGCCAGTTTTTTTGACTGCCTGTGATTGTTGCGAATAAATAACGTACCGACAGCTGTTAGGACACTGCCAAAGAACAAAATAATGTAGGGCACTTTTTCCAACAATATGGCGTTCTTTCCTTTCGAAAACTCAAGAAGAACCTGCCATTCACTATCACCTACAGAGAAACTATAATTCTGTGTGATTTCTTCTACTTTATGCTCATCCTTAATATTGCGATCCATGTGGTATATACGATTTCCAGAATCAAGATCGCGAATCGTCAATCTGGCTACAGCATTATTTTCCGAGATAACATTTTGGTCAAAAATCATAGCGGCGCGACTCACACCAATAACTACGCCACGAGAAGATTGATTTGCCTTTACCGTTTTAACAAACGCGAAAGAACGCACCATCGTTAAAGGTTCTGTCTTTTCCTGCACATAATCCATTCCATTGAAATCCGAAATGATATGTAAGGTATCATTCTTAAACACACCGTTCTTAATCAGCCTCATTATAAATTTCTGATCCGGAATAAGATGATATTGTGCGGCTGATATCAAACCCGATTGCGTTGTTTCAAATATCGTTTCATATTGCCAATTTCCGGGGCCATCTTCAAAAAGCCATATGATTTGGTCAAAACGACTCAAATCAGGAACATTACGCCGAAGCTGCAAGACAAGAGCATCCTTATCATTGCTCTCTGATAATAAGATAATGCTTGTCACTAAACGCATTGAATTTTCAAGACTGGATACACCTTCAACCAAGGCCCTGCCGGCATCTTCCGATGTCCGTTTATATTGCTCTACGGACATAGCATTAATGAAGTGATTAAAGACCAAGAAAGCAGTTACCGTTACAATGATGCCGTTCATCAGCACCATCGCCTGCGCTAAACCTGAGTTCAGCCACAACGATCTGGATTTGTTATTCGGCTTATTGCGCCGTTTACCTTTTTCTCTATTCATATTTTTAAATCAAGATTCTCTTGAATTGGAATGCACACACTCATTTAGTTTACATTAAATGCTAATATACGCCACACGTAACTTAAGAAAAATCAATTAAAACCCTGATAATTTTCTATATTCTCATGCACAAGCAGAAAAGATAGACATCACCACACGCTGTGGTATGTCCCTAGATTGGCAATACAATATGAACGGCAAGCCCACCATGTTCACTTCTATCCAGCCATATTTTTCCGCCATGTGTATGTACAATATCCATAGAGATAGGCAAACCTAACCCAACACCGCCGGTACTGGCATTACGCGAGCTGTCTACACGATAGAAAGGACGAAAGACTTCTTCCAATTTATCGTCTTCTATTCCCGGTCCATTATCCTCAATCAAAATGTGAATTTCATCATCGCCGGTATGCTCCAACGTCACCCAAATAAAATCAGCATATTTAGCAGCATTACTGAGAATATTGTTAAGACAACGCTTAAATGCCGTCGGACGTAGAGGAATAGAATCAGAAACATTATTTAAAATTAGCGCAACATCACACCCCTGCCGTTTTGTTGATGTTGTCACATCACGCAGCATCGCAGCAATATCTGTTAAGACTGTGGTTTCTCGGCCATCTCCGCGCACAAAATTGAGATATCCTTCAATCATTTTTTCCATGTCATTTATATCATTTTTAATATCATAAATGTCAGGGCTATCCCCCATCATGGCGACTTGTAATTTCAGACGCGTCAAAGGCGTTCTCAGATCATGGGAAACGCCAGCCAGCATATCTGTGCGCTGCGCTATTTGTCGTTGCAGCCTTATTTTCATATCAAGGAAGGCTTGCCCAGCTTGGCGCACTTCCTTCGCGCCCTCAACCTTAAAATTATCAACTTTACGCCCCTTGCCAAAACGTTCCGCAGCAATAGCCAAACGCCTTATTGGGCGAATTTGATTGCGCATAAATAGAATCGAAATAACCAGCAATATTGTCGAGGCAAAAAACACCCATATCAAAAAGATGTATGTTGTTGATGAAAACAATCTTCGTTGCGGCAGAGCAACATTCAAAACTCCGCCTGAAAGCTGCACACGCACCTCTGCCCACTTTTCTTTAAAATCAACATCGACAGTAAAAGGATAGTCTAATGCGTCATCCAATTCATGCATCAAAGAGTTACGCACCATGCCCTCCCATCCTTCAAGAATGTTAGAAGGTACGACATTCGGAGGGGGGATTTCTCCACGATCAAATGTAACCAGAAACTCAAGCCGCTGTTCCGCGAGAGTAATAATTTTCTGCACCATTTCATCGTTGTCAGCTTCATCAATATAGGATGATAAAACAGAGATTTCACCTGCGACAGCAAAGGCGAGACGAGAGGTCATCTTGCTCCAATGGCGATCAAAGAATATAAACATCGATATCGCCTGAATAATCAAGATCGGCAAAATCAGAATCAGCAGAGATCGACCAAACAATGTCCGTGGTACGAACCGTTTAATCCAACGCCCTTTCTTTTTCGATGTGGTGTTATCCACACCATGCTGAAGATGATTTTTCATGCCCTACACCTTCTCCGCGCGCAGCAAATACCCTTTGCCCCGTACCGTTTGCAGAAATCTTGGTGCTTTCGTATCTTCTTCTATTTTGCGGCGTAGGCGCGTCACCTGAACATCAATTGTGCGCCCCCCTGTACTCAAGCCTGATCGCTGCGCAAGGTCATCACGACTGACAACTTCGCCACAAGATTCAGCCAAAGCGCGCAGCAAACTCGCCTCCATAGAGGTTAAGTGCAGCACATTTTGTCCGTTTTTAAGCTCATCATGCTTGATATCGAATTGCCATACGCCTATTTTGTATAGAACCCTGTCACGTTGTGGCTTTTGCGTTCTACGCAATATTGCTCGCAAACGTAACACCAGCTCCATCGGCTCAAACGGCTTTGACAAATAATCATCCGCGCCGGATTCTAGCCCTGATATTCTATCTTCCGCCTCCCCCAATGCCGTTAGCAGCAACACCGGTATCTCTTGCGCACGCGCTCTCAAATCCTGTACAAACTCAGTGCCCGTCTTTCCGGGCATCATCACATCAACAACCAATGCATCAAATTCAAAATGTACAAGCATATCTTCTGCCTGTGCCACGTCCTCTGCGGTCAGAACAACAAAGTCATGCTCGTGCAGGAAACGAGACACCAAATCGCAGATACGGGTATCGTCATCCACCACAAGAATATGTGACTTCTCCGCTTTTTTGCCCTCTACTTTATTCAAATTTGTCATGATCTATGTTTACACAAAATTATTTTTCAAATATAGCTTACTTGGTAAAGAATATCGCGTAAACAAGGAAAGGCGCAAAACATGTCAGTACTTCCTTTTGATGAAAGAGACGGATTTATCTGGATTGATGGTGAAATCAAACCATGGAGAGAGGCTAAAATTCACGTCCTTAGCCACGGTCTGCACTATGCCAGCTCCGTTTTTGAAGGGGAACGCATGTATGACGGCAAAATATTCGAAAGCCGCAAACATTCAGAACGTTTTCACAAGTCAGCCGAAATATTGGGCATGAAAATCCCGCTCAGTGTTGATGCGCTTGAGGAAATTAAATATGATATCTGCAAGAGAAACGGCCTGACCAGTGCCTATATACGCCCTGTTGCATGGCGCGGCGGTGAACAAATGGGTGTTTCTGCAAAGCTAACCAAGACACATGTTGCTGTTGCTGCATGGGCATGGGGCACATATTTTGATGCAGAAAAGCGCAATACCGGCATTTCCCTAAAAACATCACAATGGCGCAAACCTGCGGCAGATACCGCGCCAACACAAAGCAAGGCCGCTGGCCTGTACATGATTGCGACAATGTCCAAACATGCGGTTGAAGATGACGGTTTTGATGACGCATTGATGCTTGATTATCGTGGATATGTTGCCGAGGCCTCTGCCGCCAATCTCTTTGCTGTTAAAGATGGCACGCTTATCACACCAACACCTGATTGCTTTTTGAATGGTTTAACACGTCAGACTGTTATTGCTTTGGCGAAGGATATGGGTATCCCCTTTGAGGAACGCCATATCAAGCCGGAAGAGCTGAGTGAGTTTCAAGAAATTTTCCTTACCGGAACCGCCGCGGAAGTCACAGCAGTTGGGCAAATTGACGATCATAAATACAGCGTTGGCCCAATCACGAAAAAACTGCGGGAAGCTTACGAAACACTTGTGCGCAGCTAGTGTCGATTGTAACACCTTGAAATTTGACTTCGCTGGTAAAAACGCTTATAATTCACCTTAATTATAAAAAAATGTACGGTTATAAAAATAACCAAGGGTGAAAATGGCAGAAACTAACACATCAAACGCAGGAAATCCGTCTGGTTCAAACAATGAATCAGATCAAGCATTGATTGCTTTCAAACAACTGATAAACGCGCGCTTACCTGAGCTAGCGCCGGAAACAGCCAATTGGAAAGATGAAAGCGGACACTTGGTTCATGAATCATCTGACCCACTCGACAGTGGTTATCTCTACATTCTGAACAATTTCATTCTTGACCCAAACAAGATCGCGCAAAGACCTGAATTACAAGAACTTTTGGATCAGTATAATACGTTGCCCGAATCAATCAGGACACCTATTGAAATAAAGCGCACCTTTTTTGAAAGACCAACGGCTGGTATCACGGCGACAAGTCAAGCACAGGCTGTTATTAACTTGGCGCAGGATTATTTAAACGTTGAAGAAACCAGCGACGGTGAAATTGATGAGACGACAGGACGCGCGCTCCGTAAGACTCTGGAGCAGTTACAACGTCAGAACCCCGATATCAATGTTGAATTCTCTCCTCAGAATAATGATAGCCGTACAATCGACTTCTTAAATGCCCTCGCGCAGAAAAGAATGGGAAGTGCAGGCACAGATCCAAGAGATATTAACCAGACACTCATTCATCTCTGGGCATTAGAAAAAGACGCCGAACCAATGCCCGGTCAGGTGCAAACCAACTTAGGCTCTGTTGTTTCTTTACGGAACATGATGGAATTACTGGTTAACGGCACACTGCCAAGTGGTGGATCAGCGGCAAGACCCGCGGCAGATGCACCTTGGGATCAGGACTGGACCAATAATGCAGCGCCTGACGTGTTCTTCAGCACGCAAACATATGCGGCTCTATCAAGCACGACATCCATGAATAGCCTTGGAAAAGTCAGCACAGCCACACTATTCGCCGAAATCCCATCTAACCCGAATGCCGAGCTTTTAAAGCAAATGGCGAAAGATATCGGCTTGGATACGAATAAACGATTCTTTTCAGAAGTAGAGGTTGGTAAAATCGCAGCCGAAATGTTGACCCACCAAGCCAAACTGCTTTGTATTGATGAACCGGATATAAACCGCGCCATCCACAGTGGCAGATTCATGCCAAACCTGACAGACCTTCTTATTGTCGAAAGAGGTTTTGGCTTCCCTGATGGTCACAATACCGGATCAGCAGTATGGGAACATCAATCAAGCAGCTTTGGTGACCGTTATGGAACAATTGATCAGGCATTCTTGGACTCTCTTGGGTCAAAAGACCCCCTTCATGGAATACGTTTTTCAGATGACATTCATCAATCGCCTGCTTCATACTTTGCAGTTTACAGTGGCGTTTCAGCAGCAGCAGCACTTACACCATATGAACGGATGCGCGAAGAAAGCTTCCTTCCCGGACTTGCCGATTTCTACGCAGATGGTGGAACATGCGGTGACTCACAAGAACACGAACAAGATAATGATGCGCCTTGCACCGTTGAAGGCATGGTTGGTGACGGCCCGTGCGGCGATAACAAGCCCGCTGCGCCTGCCGATAGTGATCTTTGTACTGTTGAAGGTGTTGTTGGCAAAGGCCCATGTAGTGACGCCTTTAAGGACCCGGCACAACAAGATGAAAGCATAGACGACGCCATTGAATCCAATGCGGAAAGCACAACAGGCAACGACTATGGATGTTTTGTGGAAGACGGGATCACCAGCAATTGCGATAATGGCTTGGACAACACAGGCCCCACCACAAATAACCCTTAATAAGCTTCCATTTACACATTAAAGCGGAATAAAATAACGTCACCATCTTGCACGACGTATTCTTTACCCTCTTGACGCATTTTTCCCGCATCTTTTGCGCCAATATCACCGTTACAAGCAATATAATCTTCATAAGCAATGGTCTCGGCCTTGATGAAGCCTTTTTCGAAATCCGTATGGATAACGCCAGCCGCTTGCGGTGCTTTTACACCAATGGGAATCGTCCATGCACGTGTTTCTTTTGGCCCAGCAGTGAAATATGTTTGCAGTTTCAACAGCTTATTACCTGCACGGATAATACGGTTCAAGCCCGGCTCGGTAAGATCCATTGATGCAAGAAACTCTTCCTTTTCTTCATCACTATCAAGCTGTGCAATCTCTGACTCGATAGAGGCGCAAATAATAACGACCTCCGCGCCTTGTTCTTTTGCCATTTTTGCAACTTGTGCGGTGTAATCATTGCCCTGTGCTGCATCATCTTCCGACACATTACACACATAGAGGACAGGCTTTGAAGTAATGAGTTGCGTCATTTTCATCCAACGCTCTTCATCTTCATCAGAAGGTGCGACTGTGCGCGCAGGCTCTCCGGCATCGAGAGCATCTTTAATACGGGTTAGGAAATCAACTTGTGCCAACATCTCTTTATCACCGGAGCGTGCCTTCTTACTCATATTTGTGATTTGGTTGCCCATAGTCTCCAAATCAGAGAGCATCAGCTCTGTTTCAATGGTTTCGGCGTCGCGAATAGGGTCAATATTGCCTTCAACATGAATAACATCATCATCTTCAAAACATCTGATCACGTGGATAATCGCATCGGTTTCACGGATATTTGATAAGAACTGATTACCAAGCCCCTCGCCTTCGGACGCGCCTTTAACAAGACCGGCAATATCCACAAATTCAAGTTGAGATGGCAGAATATCGATTGATCCTGCAATTTCAGCGATTTTTACCATGCGATCATCAGGAACAGCGACCCGACCCACATTCGGTTCAATTGTACAGAACGGAAAGTTCGCTGCCTGCGCTGCTGCGGTGGCGGTTAACGCGTTAAATAGTGTCGATTTACCAACATTCGGCAGCCCAACAATTCCACAATTAAATCCCATAGTACTCTTCCTTTATTTCTTAAAATATTCTTTTATCAATACATCGTAAGCCTTTGGAGTATCAGAGATAATAATATCTGACTTATCCCCCATATAACTCATCAAAGGCGTTAACCATTCTTGCTCTGCCTTTGAAAAATTATCCAAAACATAGTTACTGACATCTGCCTGAGGGTGAGGACGACCAATTCCGATACGCACACGCCAGAAATCTGCCGTTCCCAAATGCGCCTGGATTGACTTTAGCCCGTTATGACCCGCATTACCGCCGCCCAGTTTCACGCGCACAGTACTTGGCGCGATGTCTAACTCATCATGAAAGACAATAATATTATCAGGCTCAATCTTATAGAAGTTCGCCGCCTTCGCAACAGATTGGCCAGAGTTATTCATATAAGTTTCAGGTTTCAGCAATAAGACTTTTTGATTACCCAAACGCCCTTCCGATATTTTCCCCTGAAATTTTGATTTATACGCGCCAAAGACCGGAAATTCGTTTTGAACAGCGTCAAGAACCATAAACCCAACATTATGGCGATTACGTTCATGTTCACGTCCCGGATTACCCAGACCAACAAAGAGCCACATACCTTCATTCCCTTTTGAATACAAAGAAGAGCCTTCACAAAATAAAGGCTCTCTCTTAAATATACGAACCAGTGATTTAAACCACTGTAGCATTGATTAGTCTTCTGATTTTGCTTCAGTCGCTTCTTCAGAACCTTCTTCAGTTCCATCAGTCGCGGCATCTTCATCACTAACAATACCGTCGCCAGCTTCAACAGCAGCAGCATTTTCAGCTTCTTCCTGTTCAGCTGTCTTCGGTGCAATCAATGTTGCAATTGTGAAGTCACGATCTGTAATAACAGCTGACGCGCCTTCAGGCATCGTCGCATCGCTCAACTTAACTGAGTCGCCATGCTCTTTACCTTCTACGCTAACTTCAATAACATCAGGGATGCTTGTTGCGCCACAAAGAAGTTCAACAGTATAACGTGTAACGTTCAAAGTTCCTTTGCCTTCAATACTTGGGCATTTGTCTTCATTTGTAAACTTAACAGGAACGTTAACAGCAATCTTAGTTTTCTTGGTTACACGTAGGAAATCTACATGCTCCACAACATCAGTTACCGGATGAAGTTGAATATCACGGGCAAGAACAAGGTTCTTTTCGCCGCCAACATCAAGATCGCACAATGTTGTAAACATGTGGCCCTTGTTGTATTCAACATTAACTTCATTCTCTGAAATCGATATTTTTACAGGTTCTTTACTATCACCGTAGATTACGGCCGGTGAACGACCAGCGCGGCGAAGTGAACGTGCAATCCCCTTACCGGCGCGATCCCTCTTTTCCGCTTTCATTGCATAGTTATTAGACATAGCATTTCCTTACATTTTCGTTATGGCCAACCTCCAGGGGTGTTGGTCCGTTTTACACATATATGTGCGAAGCCACAGATAAACCAAATCTGGCGCTTTTTTTCAAGTAAATTCTTTGAATAGAGCGATATTTACTGCGTAAAGATACTTCTTAGCGAAATAACTCTGAAATTGAGCGCTCTTCACTGATACGGCGAGCCGCTTCACCAATCAAAGGTGCAATGCTTACCTGTTCAATATTAGGGGCAGCCTTCATCTCTTCAGTGGCGGCAATACTATCCGTAATTACCAATGTTTTAAGCGTAGATTTACTCACACGCTCCACCGCTGAGCCGGAGAGAACACCGTGAACAACATAAGCATGAACTTCTTTTGCGCCTTGGCTTTCCAAAGCAATCGCAGCATTACAAAGCGTGCCACCGGAATCAACGATATCATCGACAAGAATACAGACCTTATCCTTTACCTCACCAATCACATTCATAACCTCTGACACACCTGCTTTTTCACGACGTTTATCAATGATTGCTAAGTCCGCGCCTATACGCTTTGCCAATTGACGCGCACGGACAACGCCGCCGACATCAGGTGATACCACACAGATATCTGCACCTTTAAATTTTTTCTCGATATAAGGAACAAAAATGGGCGCTGCACTCAAATTATCAACGGGGATATCAAAGAAGCCTTGTATCTGACCAGCATGAAGTTCCAGCGTCAAAACACGGTCTGCACCTGCGGCTGTAATCAAGTTCGCAACAAGTTTCGCAGAAATAGGTGTTCGCCCGCCGGTTTTGCGATCTTGTCTGGCATAGCCAAAATACGGCATGACAGCAGTGATACGGCTGGCTGACCCTCTTTTCAAAGCATCAATAGCGATCAGCAATTCCATCAAGTGGTCATTTGCAGGATATGATGTGGACTGCACAAAGAATGTGTCTTTACCACGGACATTTTCCATGATTTCAACGAAAATTTCATTATCGGAAAAGCGCTGTATACGGCATTCGGTTAAGGGGACATCAAGATAGGAAGAAACGAGTTCAGACAATTGCTGATTGGAGTTGCCAGAAATCAATTTCATGGTGTCATACCCTTGTGTTCAGTTTTTAATATTTGCTATAGGCGCACTATAAGAAATACGAACGATAAATCAAGGTGTTTAGTACGTAAATAGTGAACTAGCGCACTTATTTGTTAATGCAAATCACAGAAATTTGTCGTCCATAGCCTTCTTCATTACGATGCGTCGCTCTGCGATAGCTGAAAAAGTCGGTTTCACCGCTGTATGTATCTCTATCAAGCAATGAGATATTTTTCACCTCTGCGCGGAACAAGCGCCACGCGCAATAGCCAGGCAGATCAAACATCACGTGCCCCTCTTTTGAACCACTAAAGAAAAACCGTTCACTTTCCTCGTTTTCTTCTATAAATGGATCAATGAAATCAAGGTTCACTTCGTATGATGACTTACTGATGCATGGCCCTACACAGGCGTGAATGCTGCTTTTAGAAACACCGAGAGCCTCCATAGCTTCAACAACATTACCCAGAACGCCGCCAAGTGCCCCCTTCCATCCTGCATGCGCAGCTGCCACGACAGGGGCACCATTGTCCTTATGCCCCAAGAATAACGCAGGCGCGCAATCCGCCGTTAGGATACCGAGGCCGATATCCTTTTGATCCGTCACGAAGCCATCAGCTTTTGGCCTATCAGTTGCGCTCCACAGCTTATCAACATAAACCACCTTTGCACCATGAACCTGATAGAGAGATAAAAGGTTTTTAGAGGAAGATAAGCCTGCCTCACCTGTAACCAACGCACGATTGGCTTGTATTTTCGCCTCACTATCATCTGACCCTAAACCACAATTCAGCCCTGTAAACGGAGATGCACTGACACCGCCCTGCCTTGTGAAAAAACCATGAAACACATTATTGTTTTCGGGGGTCACAAATGTGTTTTCTGTATAATACTTAAGATCTGAAGACATAGGTCAAAATCCTGCGGGTTTTAGGGAGTCACCATTATGAAAGCACATGACCTTAAACAAGTCACCCATTTGCGCATTATCAACCAAACGATCCAGAGATTGTTCCATCGTCTTTATAAAAACCGTCGCATCATCCAATGGCTTGGTTTTTAATGCAGTGTTTTTTAACGCCAATAAGCGATGCTCTATCCCTAACTTTGTTAAGAATGCACCTTGCGGTGCAATTGGTTCAACATAGCCGCCCAGCTCTCGCACATGACGCGACAAAGCATCAAAGTCAACATGTGAGGTTATATCGCATGCACCAACATCCTTAAGCACATCAACATATTCATGCTTCTTCACGGCTTGCAACGTGTCACCGTAATGTGACTTTCTGTAGCCATAATCAATGAACAGAGCCACACCGCCCGATGCATTTAATACATCAACACATGATGATATGAATTGATTGCGCGCTGGTGCGACCTCATATATTTGGTGTGACGTCGTTTTGGAAGGCAAGCATTGCTTGAGTTCCGCATCTGCGTCCGCCCACGTGAACTCAAAGTCTTTTGCGTCATCCATGCTCAAGACCCGCTTTTGCCAGCCTGTGCTACCGCGCTTCAATTGCTCAATTGGCAGTGCGTCAAGAAACTCATTTCCTAAGATGATGCATGGAGCGTTGCCATCCACTTCAGAGATATCATCGTACCATGAGACGTTGCACCCCTTCAAAGCTTCATCCTGTTTTTGACGCAATTTTGCGCTTGCCTCGATAAGGTGAATTTGAACCGCTGCGGCAAACCCATCAACAGATTTTCCCGCGCGCATAATGTCCGCCATTAATGTTCCGCGCCCCGGCCCACATTCAATCAGGTACACAGATGAAGGCTGACCCATGTGCATCCACACATCAATGACCCACGCGCCAATGACCTCGCCAAACATTTGGGATATCTCGGGCGCGGTTGTGAAATCACCTTCCGCGCCGAAGGGGTTACACTTCATATAATAACCATGTTCAGAATGGCACAAAGCCATAGAGGTGAATGCGCCAAGGTTCATTGCTCCATGGCGTTTAATGTCGTTCAATATAATTTCTTTTAGAGGGTCAGTCATCGTCTTTAATTTTGGCCAGTTTTCCTTGTTTTGCAAGAAAAATCAGTACTGCACCACCAAATATCATAGGCAGGCATAAGATTTGACCCATGGAAATAAACCCGCCGACCAAGCCGATTTGCACATCCGGTTCACGGACAAACTCAACCAAGCCACGGAATATCCCATAGCCCAGCAAGAATGCGCCCGTAATGACGCCTGTTTTAACTTTAGGAGAGCGGATAAGGAAGAACAGCACAATGAATAATACGCCGCCCTCTAATATCGCTTCATAGATCTGACTTGGGTGACGCGGGCCAACCACATTGGGGAAGTTAATGCCCCATGGCAGCGTTGTGACCTTGCCATACAGCTCTGCATTCACAAAGTTAGCCATCCGCCCAAAGAACAAGCCAATCGGCGCAGCGGCGCATATAATATCAGACAAGCGGAACACATTGATTTTCCGCACCTTACTAAACGCCAGCATAGACACTGCGACACCAAGAAGGCCACCATGAAACGACATGCCGCCCTTCCAGATTTTAAGGGCTTCGAGTGGTTCATTCACATAGTAGGCTGGCTGATAAAACAAAACATAGCCCAAGCGCCCCCCAAGCAGCACACCAATAACCGCCCATGTCAGGAAGTCATCAATATCCACTGCATTCGGGCGGCCATCCTTTTCACGACGTGAAGCCAAGCCAAGGCAATATTTCCAGCCGGCGATAAAGCCTACCAAATATGCCAATGCATACCATCGAACCACAAAGGGGCCAATCGCAAAAGCGACAGGGTCAAATTGAAAGTAACTAAAATCCATATCTATTTATTACCCTGATGATTAGAAAAATTAAACCCCATATTTTCATTAATACATAGATAGCCCCTTTAGTGGAAACGATGCATCTTGACGCATCACAAATTCATGCACATTTATTCTCTTTCACTGCAACGAATCATCTTGTCGACTCTCACACCTTGTGATAGGAGTCCGCCTTATCAATATACATTTTAAAGCAAATTCAAAAACGGTTAGGCGCAAAGTCATAATGAGAGATCAAGCTAATACCCACGATGACATTCAAAACCCATTAGACAGTGTAGAAGACGTTCTGCATGATAATAACTGGGTTTATAGCCGCATGAATAATCAAGAGCTGGTTGTTGAAATTGCGGGAACATCATGTGAATATCGCTTGCTGTTTGTTTGGCAAGAACATCTGAACGCCCTTCAATTATGCTGCCAATATAATATGAAGATCAAACCCGAGAATATGGGCATTGCAGCAACTGCCCTGATGGATATGAATGCAGAATTATGGATGGGTCATTTTGAAATCACAAAAGGCAGTCTATCGCCTTCATTCCGTCAAACATGCTTGATTCACGGGCATCAACAGAGAAAAAACTATATTGAAGACCTTGTTGATATCTCTTTGGTTCAATGCGAAAGATATCAAACTGTATTTCAGTTATTATCCCACGACAAAGCCGTTAATGCCGACATATTATCTCTGGCGATGATGGAAACACTCGGAGAATCATAAGGAACGCAGACATGCCCTCACCTCACCTCCCACATGACGCAAAAGCATACTGTGCGACACTGATCGGGTGCGGGAAAATGGGTGGTGCTATGATGGCATCATGGCTCGAAAATGGCCTTGTCTCACGTGTCAGCGTTGTTGATCCTTCCCCTTTACCAGCGCATTTATCCGATGACCCACGGGTGCATTATTACCCATCTTATCAAGAGGATATAGCTGCTTCAAACATTTTAATCCTTGCTGTAAAGCCGCAAATCCTGAAAGAAGCATCGCAAAAAATAGCCAATGATATTAGTTCTGAAACTGTGCTGCTCTCCATTGCTGCGGGGCAACGTCTTTCAACATTGGAAAGCATATTCGGTTCAGATCAACCCATTATCAGAACCATGCCCAACACCCCTGCTGCGATTGGCAAAGGGGTCAGTGTCTCAATTGCCAATCAACACGTTACACCAGAGCAGAAAGAGATCGCAAACACCTTGCTTCGTGCGTCAGGTGAACATAAATGGATCGAAGATGAAGGTTTAATGGATGCGGTTACGGCTTTATCAGGCAGTGGTCCCGCTTATATCTTTCATTTTATAGAAGCACTGGCAGATGCCGGAAAAAAATTAGGATTAGACGCTGATTTAGCCATGTCTCTTGCACGGCAGACTGTTATCGGCAGTGCTGCCCTCGCCGAACATGATGGCAACGTCAGCGCCGAGACATTAAGGAAGAATGTAACCAGCCCGGGCGGAACAACACAGGCCGCATTAGAAACTTTGATGGATGGACGGTTTCAAGCCATACTGGACGAAGCATTAAATGCTGCGAAGAAACGTTCGCAAGAGTTAAGCTAGTTGCGCGTTCCAAGCCCTATATCTTTTGCGAGTCTGCTGCGCTTTTCTGCATAGCTTGGCGCAACCATTGGATAATCAGCAGGCAAGCCCCAACGCTCTCGATAATCTTCCGGCGTCATGTTGTAGGCTGTCTTAAGATGGCGTTTTAACATTTTCAGCTTTTTACCATCTTCCAGACAGATCAAGTAATCCTCTGAAATGGACTTTTTGATCGGGACAGCCGGCTGTGGGCGATCGCCGGTCATCATGTTATCTCCACCAACATTAGATAATGCTTTAAACACCTGTGCAATAACATCCGGTATTTCTGCAACGGCAACCGTGTTATGAGCGACATAAGACGAAACGACCTCCGTTGTTAAAACCAACAGCTCTTCACGACTAATCTCATCACTCATTATTATTCACCCTATACTTAATTTTTAAAGACCTACAAAATACACATTTTAAATATTATCTCAACCCATAAACACTGTTTTTAATTCGAAAAACAATGCTTAAGATTTCATTTTCCTTGGCGGATTCTTTGGCGTGCCAATCTCGGGGGCGCGCAAATAAACAGGATCGCACCCTTTTTCAATATCATCAAGCACGGCGCAATCAGCAACCATAGCAGGACATGGCAGCTTTACATCGTAAAACGACAGCCCTTCTTCCGAACTTACTTCAGCTTTGAACCTTTGTGATGCATCGCCCAAAATAGTGCAGCCCCGCCCGCCTATTAAATCAACAATATCTTGAGCCGACGCAGAGACTTTCTCCGTACATGGCTTCAACATTTTGCCATCGAACATCTGGAAATAATAATCTTGCCGCTTTGTTTCAAGCAATACACCATAGAAGTCATGATCCAACGGCGCTTTATCATTCAAATATGTCTGCAAAACCGCGCGAAACGTACACACGCCAACAATGGGAACATTCAGCGCCAGTGCCAAAGATTTGGCCGTGGCCAAACCAATACGCATCCCCGTGAATGCACCGGGGCCCTTCGTTACCGCGATTAATCCAATCTCATCATACGCGATGCCTGCATCATCAAGAACACCATCAATCATCGGCATTAAGTGCTCTGCCTGCCCGCGAGCCATTTCCATGACATCCTCGGCCATGCGGCCTATCTTATCATGATATAATCCAGCAGAACAGCCGCTCATGGTGCTATCAATAGCAAGGGTAATCATTTTAATACTCGGCAGAGGGACGAACCTCAATCACTTCTGGAATATAATGGCGCAGCATATTTTCGATCCCCACCTTTAAAGTCGCCGTAGAGCTGGGGCAGCCTGAACACGCGCCATGCATTTGTAAATACACAATACCATCCTCAAAACGTTCAAAAACGATGTCACCACCGTCCATCGCAACCATCGGCCTAACGCGCTCATCAAGCAATTCTTTAATTTGTTTCGTGATTTCATCATCATCCTCGGAAGATACCTCTTTGGAATAATACCCTTCATCCAAGATAGGCTGCTTGGTTGATAGATGTTCCATCAACACCGCCAATATCATCGGTTTCAGCATAGACCAATCCGTATCATCGGCCTTGCTAACCGATATAAAATCTGTGCTTAAGAAAACGCGTGCGACACCGACAATACCAAATAAACGCGCCGCTAAAGGAGATCGCGAGGCATCTCCCTGTGAGGCAAAGTCCAAGGTGCCGGACTCCAACACCTGTTGCCCCGGTATAAATTTTACAGTCGCCGGATTGGGCGTGTCTTCAGTTTGTATAAACATAGGGAAAAGTCTTTCTTAAATAGTGTAACCCATCAGCAAATTTCCAACGGCTCCAAATGCCCTGGAATAATCATTAAAGGAATTGGCAAACGTGACAAGCCTTTACCGGAGAAATAGGTTATCAACGGCCCCGGTTTTGACGCATTTGCAGACGCCAAAACAAGCGCCGCAATATTATTGTTTTCTTCAATCGTCTTGATAATCAAATCAACACGATCGCCTTCTTCTATACAGATCATAGGCATTTTATGTGTATTTTCCATGACGCGCCCTGCGGCATCCCATGTTGCTTGTTCTGCCTGACCACGCATTTCACTGCGCACGCGATCTTCTACATTCTTCCAGTTTTGAACGTAGGAATGCTCAATGACATTCAGCAAAGCGACATAGCCATCTTCCGCATTCGCAAACTGTGATGCGTAATCCACAGCAACCAAAAATTCTTCTGTCATATCAACAATAACCAGAAAAACACCTTTGCGCTTTTCTATAACCATTTTATCACTCACCACACATCCTCCTGTACTTCAAAATTATGGCTTTACTCTTATCGCGCCCGCTAACCACCCAAAAAAGAGGGCTAAAAATATACATACCAGCGCGTATATCAAGCTATATTCATGTGCGGCCTTATATATAAAGGCATTTAAGCCAACCTGTTCAACGGTTAACAACTCAAGGGCTTTGCCAATAACTTTACCATCTTTGATGAGGAAGCTGTGAATTTTATATTCCCCCGTTGGTGCAGATGGAGGCAGATCAAAACGCACCCGAAAAAAATTATCATTCATAAATTTTATCGTTGCGGGTTGTTGAAAGAAGACGCCCAACTCTTGGTTCTTCCTTAACAACGCATCCTTATAAACTCTTTCATCTTTCAGTTTTCGGGATGTATCAGCTTTCGTTTTATAAAATAATGCCTCATGGCCTATACCATTTTCCTGCATAGCCTCTAGTAATGAGGAAGAAAAACCCTGTACGCTGATTGCATAATTATAATATGTCGGTATGTCTTTAAACTTCATGTAATATCTGTTTACCCAAGTGCCAATGATACGGTCCTTCTGCCATATCGTGACATTTTTCCGTGGCCCTTCCATAACAATGGCCACATCAGTCTCTTTATCACGTCGATCACCAAATACTTCAATGGAAGATCCTGAGAACCCAACAGTTACATCAATGTGGTTATTTGCCACACCAATCACCAAATCACCTGTCTTCGCACGCACGGCAGAAGGCAACACCATAGAAATCAATAAAATCACCAATATTTGCAACAGCTTCATTGGATCACCATCACAAACAAGTCAGAAGGATGGAAAAATAGCTGTAGCCCCAATTGCGTACAAACACACAGCACGAGAAGCGCCAGAATAATCCGCGCACGCGCGCCTGTTACTCTCTTGGAAACGACAACGCCAAACTGCGCGCCGATTACCCCGCCTAATATCAAGAATATAGCCAATAATATATCAACGCTATTACTCACCGTTGCATGCATTATTGTGGCAAAAATACTGGTAAATATAATTTGGAAAAGTGACGTCCCCGCCACTAATAACGGCGGCATCCCTAATATATAAATCATCGCGGGAACCAATAAAAATCCGCCACCAACACCCATTGTTGAGACCAGAAAGCCACTCACAAAACCTATTGCGGCAGGAACAAGGGCGCTAATATACAGCTTGGAGCGTGGAAAACGCATCTTATATGGCAGTTTCGAGATTAAAGATGGGGCTTTTAGACGATTAAATTCTGATTTCACACTTTTCTTGCGAAACATTGTGAAAATGCTCTCGAATAACATCATAATACCGATTGATCCGAGCAAAACAATGTAGAGCAGAGAGATAATTAAATCCATTTGTCCCATATATTTTATAAACTGGAAGAAGACAATTCCAACGAGAGAGCCCCCGATACCCCCGACAAGCATGATCGTTCCAACCATGAAGTCAACATGCCCGCGACGCCAATACGCCATCACGCCACTAACGCCTGAAGCCACCAACTGGCAACCTTGCGTTCCAACAGCCACTGCAGAGGGAATGCCCATGAAAATTAAAAGAGGTGTTGTTAAGAAACCACCACCAACACCGAAAACGCCGGACACGAAACCAACGAAAGCCCCCAGTAGAAAAATCATCTCTACCGGTATACTCATTTCTGCAATAGGCAAATAGATTTGCATGACCACCCCAAAGACAATTGACACGCATTAAATTGCGACCAAATCATCAACAGAAAACATGCCACCTCTTAAGCAATAGCCAAAAGGTAACGCGCATCATTCTTATATGATAGTGATAAGACTATGACAATGTTTCTTGTTATAAAGTCTAGAACTTATAAACATCAAGTTCTTTAGGGCCTACAACTTCAACAGGTTCGTCATCCTGAAAGTCTCTGTAATTACCGCTCGATTTTTCAAACTGCATCTTTTTAAAATCAACAGATTTCACAATGCCCAAAAGCTCAGTGCGCCATTTTGAATAAACGCTTGCCTCTGTGGAACAATCAACAACATAGAGTTGATCATAATAGAGTGATGCAAACATAAGACCGCGTTTATGAACGAGCGGGCCTTCCGCCGTGTCATAGGATACTTCAACCATGCTGGCATGACCAAGCCCTAATGCGGCGTCATCTTTGAATGCATCAACGGAAACATCATCATATTCGCCAAGATAGTTATTCCAGAATTCTTTACTGAAAGACACTTTTTGTATGGCATTCCCGAATTTATTCGGGAAAATCACATAGCGACGATCGCTACGTACACGCACACGACAATTCGCAAAGGCATTCTCTCCGGGGCCGACAACTGTCAATTTATCATCAGGTTTCTGATTACCTATTTTTTTCCACAAATCCGGAAATGTTACCGTGAAGCGATCATTTTGATCCTCAATAAAGAAAACCTCTGCCTGTGCAGATGATATAGCCATAGAGCAGAACGCTGCTCCAAGAAGAAATGATTTGAAAAAAGAGTGCATAATTACGCTGTCCCAATAAGTTAACTCGTCAACATTGTGCTATTTTAATACGAAAAATGCAAACATCTTCTTAACGCCCGCGCATATTTTTAAGGTAAGTCCCCGCTTTACGCGTAAAAACCCATAATTTTTTGCACATCAGAGAGTATAGGAGAGGTAATAGAACGCGCCTTTTCCGTACCTTTGGCAAGAATAGCGTCAATTTGCGCAGGATCATCCATTAATTCATTCATACGCGTCGTAATTGGCGATAATTTTGCCACAGCCAAGTCGGCAAAGGCGGGTTTGAACTGCCCGAACTGCTTTCCTGTGAATAAAGTCAGTGCCTCTTCCTTGCTGATTTCTGCCAAAGCCGCATATAACGTAATAAGATTTAGCGCTTCGGGGCGCCCTTTTAGTTCGTCCAAAGTTTCAGGCAGCGGTTCTGCATCGGTTTTTGCTTTTTTGATTTTCTTAGCAATCAAATCGGCATTATCAGTCAAGTTAATCCGTGTCATATCTGATTCTGCGGACTTACTCATCTTCTGCAATCCATCACGCAAGGACATGACACGCGGCGCAGGCCCCGTGATAACCGGCTCCGGTTGCGGGAAGAAATCAACGCCATAGCGCGTATTAAATGTCGCTGCCAAATCACGCGCCAATTCAAGATGTTGTTTTTGATCTTCACCGACAGGAACATGTGTCGCCTTATATATAAGTATATCTGCGGCCATCAAAACCGGATAAGCAAACAGCCCCAGCCCTGCGCGCTCTTGGTTCTTACCTGCTTTATCCTTAAACTGGGTCATGCGCTCCAACTTGCCCATTTGCGCCATCGTGGCCAGCAACCACATAAGTTGCGAATGTTCAGGGATTGAGGATTGAACAAAAACAGAGGACTTGTTGGGGTCTATGCCTGCGGCGATATAAGCCGCGGCGATTTCACGCGTCGCATCGGTTAACCTTGCAGGATCATACTCCGCCGTCACAGCATGCAAATCCATAACGCAATACAAACATTCGGAATCAGCCTCATCTTGAAGACTAACCCAATTTTTTAGCGCGCCCAGATAATTCCCCAAATGGAGCTGGCTGGTTGGTTGCATGCCTGAAAAAATGCGTTTCATGTCTTTTGACCCTTCTTAAGTAAAAACTTCTTTATATCCTGCGGCTTAACGACGCCAGTTATAAGAATAGATGCACCGTATAACACGCCTCCGGAACAAATAATAATCGCAAGCCCGATAACCTGAAATAACGTCGTTCCGTCAAATATAAAGCCCTGTAAAAGCGCGGCGAGTATATACACGCCCCCTCCCATAATACAAGAAGACAGAATGATTTTCGGCATATTCATCAAGAACCGTTTATCGAATTTCGCCGATGGGTGATCGCGCAAAGCTCGCACATGTAGATAAAACTGCAACCAGCCCGTTAAACCCGTTGCAAGTGCAATTCCGACGACACCTATATATTGAATCAAAACAATGCTCAGGGCGATATTCAACAAAGTGGCAACAATCGAAATACGCACGGGCGTTTTTGTATCGCCGCGCGCCCAATGCGCCGTTGAAAACACCTTTATTGCAATATAGGCAGGCAAACCAAGCGCGTAGGCCATCAAAACATTGGCGGTTATCTGGCTGTCTGCGGCGTCGAAGGCACCACGTTCAAACAGGACACTAACGAGAGATAAGGGGATGATCGCTAAGGCAATCGCCGCGGGCAGTGCCAATAACAAGCAAATCTCTAAGGCACGGTTAAACAAGTCCTGCGCGTGTTGCTTATCATCGTTCATCATGGCGCGTGATAACATCGGCAATAACGCCGTGCCCACTGCGATACCAACCACACCAAGAGGAAGCTGGTTTAAACGATCCGCATAATAGAGATAGGAAATAGAACCTGTCTCCAGAAAGGACGCTAATATAAGGTCGGCAAATAAATTGATATGAACCACACCCGCGCCTAGAACTGCGGGGCCCATAATTTTCAACAATTTGCGAATATCGGCATTTATTCTTGGCAATCCAAGAGTAATTTTTATACCTGCGCGTTTTGCACAGCACCATAAAAAGGCAAGTTGCAAAAACCCAGCAACCAACACGCCCCATGATAAAGCGTGCCCCGTCGTTTCGAAATGCTCGCTTAAGAACAAAGATGTGATGAGAGAAAGGTTAAATAATACGGGTGCGAAGGCGAAAGGTGCAAAGCGGTTCACTGCGTTTAACACGCCCCCTAAAAGAGCCGTCAATGACATCAACAGAAGGTAAGGAAATGTTATCCGCGCAAGCTCAATCGCCAACGGTGCACGCACAGGATCACCCGTAAAGCCCGGCGCAATCGCTTGGATCACATAAGGCATCATGATAAGCGCAAGAAGCGTCACCACGGATAATATGCTGAGCATAACCATAAAAGCATTGCTGGCAAACAAGTCGGCGGTCTCTTTATTTTCGCGCTCTATCGTTTTGGAATAGATTGGAACGAAGGCGATGCTAAATGCGCCCTCGGCTGTTACGCGGCGAAAGAAGTTGGGTAACTTTAGCGCGACAAAGAATGCATCCCCCGCAGGCCCTGCCCCTAAATAGGCTGCGGTCAGGATATCACGCGCGAATCCGGCGATTCGTGATAAACCCGTCATTCCTGCAACAGTAGCCATAGCTTTCATCAAATTCATGTGATAACTATTATCACCGTTTATAGTGATTTGCATTAACGTTTTAACATTAATACAAATTGTACCGAGCAGGTGCGAAGCAACGCATCGCGTTGTTCGTTTTAGAGAAACAAACAAATCTCTGATTTGTTTTAGGGCATCCGGTAGGATGGGCTTATAGAAAGAATAACAGCATGCAAAATCCAGAAAAATCATGGTTCGGGGAAAAAGAAGTCTCTCCTGAAGAAAAAACAAAAGGCGTTATCGGTGTCTTCGATAGCGTTGCCGATCAATATGATCTGATGAATGACTTGATGAGTGGTGGCATGCATCGCCTGTGGAAAGACCAACTTATCCGTATGATCCGTCCGCGTAAAACAATTTCAGGACGCCCTATGGATTATCTTGATGTTGCTGGTGGCACTGGTGATATTGCCTTTCGCATCCGCAAGAAAATAGGCGCAGGCGCGAATATCACCTTATGTGACCTGAATGATAACATGCTCTCCGTTGGTAGGGATCGCGCCATTGATAAGGGCTGGATCAATGATTTTGAATGGGTCACAGGCAATGCAGAAGCACTGCCCCTGCCCGATAACAGCGTTGATGTCTATACTATCGCTTTTGGTTTACGCAATGTGACACATATAGATACCGGACTAGCTGAAGCTTATCGTGTGCTCCGTCCGGGCGGGAAGTTCTTCTGCCTTGAATTCAGCCATGTACAACCTGCACCACTTGCCAAAGCATATGACTTATTTTCTTATAATGTCATCCCGCGTTTAGGGAAATTAATTGCCAATGATGCAGACAGTTATCAGTATTTGGTTGAGAGCATCCGCAAATTCCCGACGCAGGAACACTTGCAACAGCGCATTCAAGATGCAGGTTTTACACGCACGAGATATAACAATATGTCCGCTGGAATCGTTGCTATACATCAAGGAACAAAGCGTTAGAGGTTAAACTAAATGTGCATATAAGGGTCATGCGTCGCATTTCATTTGACAGGCGTTCCTGTTCTGATGCATTATCCGCCAAAATATATGAACAATTGAAAATAAAAATTATAAACGGAAGACTAGAAAATGAGCAACTTCACAAAATCAATCCTATATTCGACAACAGTATTGGCGGCTGGCCTTGTTGCGATATTTGCAATTTATAACAATGTTACAACATCTCAAGATGGCACAACTGTTGCCAGTATCGCACCGGCATCCGGTGATAGTTCATTGGGTGTTAACTTCGGCGAAACAATAAGCAACGCCAAAGCATCTGTTCAAAGCATGTCTTCCGATGCAGTTGAAGCGGTACAAAGTGCAGCGGCAGCAGCAAGTGACACAGTGAGTGAAACGGCGGCGTCTGCAATGGAAACAGCGCAACAAGCAACTGAAACATCTGCAGAAGCAATGAACAACATTGCAACATCTGCCGGAAACGTTGTTTCTGAAACAGTAGATGGTGCGGTTGATGCTATCGCAGAAACTATTGCTCCTGCCGAAGATGCAGCGGATGATGCACAACATGTTCTTGATGATGCAATAACAGACGATACAGCAGACGCTATTGAGCCTGCAGCCGATGCCGCGACTGACGCAGTTGTTGAAACAGCAACAGACGCAGTTGAAGCAACAGCAGAAGACAGCGTTGAAGGTGCTGTTGAAGCAACTAAAGATGCTGCTAAAGACATGATGGGTCACTAATCCACCCCTCCTTAACTCTATAAGAATTTAAAGCCTTGCCATTTGAGCGAGGCTTTTTCTTTACATGCCCAGATGAAGAACGTAATAATGAGCCATGCTTAAAGACAAAAAAATATTACTCATCATCTCAGGAGGCATTGCCGCCTATAAGACGCTTGAACTCATTCGTTTGATTAGGAAGAACAATGGCACGGTTCAATGTATATTGACGGAAGGCGGTTCACAATTTGTGACACCATTAAGCGTTTCCTCCCTATCGGGTCATAAAGTTTACAGTGCGCTATGGTCATTAAACGACGAATCAGAAATGGGACATATTCGCCTCAGCCGAGAAAATGACCTCATCGTTGTTGCTCCTGCAAGTGCGGATATCATGGCAAAGATGGCACACGGATTGGCGAATGACTTGGCTTCCACAACGTTATTGGCTTCAGATAAACCTATATTGCTTGCACCGGGCATGAACCCTGAAATGTGGGAGAACCCCGCTACGCAAGCCAACATAGAAACATTGAAGCAACGCAAGGTCATGTTTACAGGCCCTAACAATGGTGAGATGGCGTGCGGCGAAACCGGATTAGGGCGCATGAGTGAACCGGAAGAAATATTCACCGCGATCACTGATTTTTTTTTTGAAAAACCTCTAAAAGGCTATTCCGCCCTTGTCACCAGTGGGCCGACTTATGAACCACTAGATCCTGTTCGGTTTTTGGGCAACAGGTCATCGGGGAAGCAAGGCCACGCAATTGCTAAAGCGCTACGCGATGCAGGCGCCAATGTTATCTTAGTCACTGGTCCAACCAATTTGCCTAACCCGCAAGATATGGAAGTCATCAATATAGAGACCGCCAATGATATGTTAGAGGCCTGCACCAACGCATTACCCGTGAACATCGCTGTATGCGCAGCAGCGGTTAGTGATTGGTGCGTCGATGCACCGAACACGCAGAAAATCAAGAAAACAGATGACAATAGCATTCCCAAGCTGCAGCTAAAACAAACACCGGATATATTAAAGGCGATATCGACGCATTCTAAAAGCCGACCACAATTGGTGATTGGCTTCGCTGCAGAGACGCAAAACCTTGAAAAGAACGCAAAAGCAAAGCTTAAGAAAAAAGGATGTGACTGGATTATTGCAAATGAAGTGGGAATAGATGCAAATGGCACCGAAAAGACTTTCGGTTCAGAAGAAAATCAAATACATTTTATTACTCAAGATAAAAATGAAAAATGGGCGCGCGCCAGCAAAGATGCTATCGCTCGAAAATTAATACAACAAATAATCAATCATATGGATAAAAATAATGGATCATAAGACTACAATTAATAAAGATGACATTGAGGTTGAACTACTGCCCTTAAGCCATGCTGTCGGCCTGAAGTTACCGACATATGCAACGACACAATCCGCAGGTATGGATTTAACTGCGGCACTGGATGAAGCACTGGAACTAGGTTCAGGGGATCGTGCCCTTATCCCGACAGGTCTATCTATTGCCCTGCCCCAAGGGTTTGAGGCGCAAATACGTCCGCGCTCCGGTCTTGCGATAAATCATGGGGTCACCGTTTTGAATACGCCGGGAACAATCGATGCCGATTACCGCGGTGAAATTAAAGTTATCCTGATTAATCACGGAAAAGAACCTTTCACGGTTCAGCGTGGCATGCGCATCGCCCAAATGGTTGTGGAGCGTTATACTCACGTGAACTGGAAAACTGTTAGCGAACTGGGCGATGACACAGAACGCGGTGAAGGCGGCTTTGGGTCAACAGGAAAAGAGTAACGCTTCAATGGCTCAGGCTGCAAAAAAGACTGGAAATGGCTTAGCTATGCCCTCCTCCATGACGGTTGAAGAGAGAATGGGTGAATATCTGGAGCAGGGCCATACGCCAATGATGGCGCAATATCATGTTTTAAAAGCCGACCACCCTGGCTGCTTGCTATTCTATCGTATGGGTGACTTTTATGAGCTGTTCTATGATGATGCAGTCAAAGCCTCTGAAATCCTGAACATCACCCTGACGCAACGCGGCAAGGCGCAAGGAAATGGCATCCCAATGTGCGGTGTGCCGTTTCATGCTTATGAACCATATCTAGCAAAATTAATACGTGCAGGATGCAAAGTTGCCATTTGTGAGCAAACCGAAACCCCTGAACAATCAAAGGCTCGCGCGAAACGCGAAGGCAGAAGCACATCAAAGACCCTCGTTAATCGTGAAGCGGTCAGAATTGTGACCCAAGGCACATTGACCGAGGATAATTTACTGGATGCGCGTCAGAATAACTATCTTTGCGCTTTATCGGAGGTAGCAGGTGAATGCGGCGTTGCATGGTTGGAGCTATCCACCGGTGCATTTATGGTACAAACAACGCCCGTTGCGCATCTACGTGCTGTGTTGGAACGCATTGACCCCAGTGAGATTCTGCTCTCTGACAAGTTGGTCAGTAAATATCACGAAATCCTGACACTATCGGAGCATAAACTCACCCCACAGCCCGTATCATTGTTTAATAGTGAGAATACGGCGCAACATTTAAAGAAGTTCTTCAATGTTGATACGCTGGAAAGCTTCGGGAACTTTAACCGCGCAGAGATATCTGCGGCAGGATCTTTGATTGATTACGTTCTACGCACGCAAAAAGGGAAAATCCCTTATATCAGCAATCCGGAGAAAATGGCATCCGATTCCGTGATGGAAATTGATGCAGCAACGCGCAAGAGTCTTGAGTTAATCCGCACATTATCGGGGGAACGCAAAGGCAGCTTGCTGGAGACTATAGACTGCACAATAACAGGTGCAGGTGCACGGATGTTGCAGTCCTATATTTCTGCACCACTGGCCAATATAAAACGGATAAACCGCCGCCTTGATCGCGTGGAGTACTTCGTTAATGATGCCGACATGCGCAGCATTATTCGTGATTTCCTACGAGGATGCCCTGATATGGCGCGCGCCCTCTCCCGCGTAAGTGTTGATCGCGGTGGGCCGAAAGATCTCTGCATGATCCGTGACGGACTGGCACAAAGTGAAATCATTCGTGCGCAGATACAAGATGACAATAACAGCCGCAATATTTTTGAAGACCTTCTGAAAAACCTGCAGCAAAAACCTGCCTTATCAACCCTGCAAGACCAGCTAAAACAGGCCTTAGAGGAAAACCCACCTGCCCTAGCCAGAGACGGTGGATTTATCCGCACAGGCTATTCCGCAAAGCTGGATGATTTACGTTTGTTGCGCGATAAAAGCCGTCAACTGATTGCAGCATTACAAGGTAAATACCAAAAAGACGCTGGCGTAACCGCGTTAAAGATAAAGTTCAACAACGTCCTTGGATATTTCATTGAAGTGCCCGCAAAGCATGGCGACAAGCTTATGCTGAAGGCCAGAGAGAACGGCAATGATGCGCAGCAAAACAATCAATTTGTGCATCGTCAAACGCTTGCCAATGTCGTGCGTTTTACAACAGTGGAGCTTTCAGAGCTGGAGCGTGACATATCCTCTGCTGCGGAGAAAATCATTGCTATCGAGAACGATATTTTCGCTAAAATGGTGCAAAGTGCCACTGGCCTTTCCGAAGAAATTTGTACCATTGCCCGCACCATTGCAGCGATTGATGTTTCTGCTGCACTGGCTGAGCTTGCACAAAACATGAATTACGTGCGCCCGAACGTCGATCAATCATTAAATTTTGATATTATAGAGGGACGCCACCCTGTTGTTGAAACGGTTCTGCAAAAGCAAAGCACGGCATTTATACCTAATCACTGTAATTTGAACCCCGATCAGAAACTATGGTTACTGACGGGGCCGAACATGGCGGGTAAGTCAACATTCCTGCGTCAGAATGCTTTAATCGCCATCATGGCACAGGCAGGCTCGTTTGTGCCTGCAACCTCCGCGCATATTGGTGTCATTGACAAATGCTTTAGTCGCGTTGGTGCATCAGATGATCTGGCGCGCGGACAATCCACATTCATGGTCGAAATGGTGGAAACCGCGTCTATCTTGAACCAGTCGACGGATCGATCCTTAGTCATTCTGGATGAGATCGGGCGTGGCACAGCGACATATGACGGCCTATCCATTGCATGGGCCTGCGTTGAATATCTGCATAACAAGAACAAGTGCCGATCCCTGTTCGCGACGCATTATCATGAACTGACCACGTTAGAGGAAACCCTCAACACGCTGTCATGTCACACGGTGCAAGTCAAAGAGTGGGACAATGAGATAATATTCATGCATAAGGTCATAAAAGGCAGTGCGGATCGCTCTTACGGTATTCATGTCGCGCAATTGGCGGGCATTCCCTCGGCTGTTATTTCGCGCTCCAACACGATATTAGAGATGTTGCAATCAGATAAGCGCACCAACACGCCGCAAGAGATCATGAATGAATTGCCTTTATTTGATGTCATTCTGGCAGAAGAGACGCAGGTTCACGAACCATCCAAACTAGAGCAACAACTTGCCGATATTGACCCTGACGCACTAAGCCCCCGCGATGCATTAGAAATTCTTTACGCGTTGAAAAACACTTTAAAGGCCGATTAAAATTATAAGCATATTTACTTACACCCCATAATATTTTAAGACAAAGACATGAGCGAAACAAACACACCTATTGAAACAGACGCCGTCATTATTGGTGCAGGGCCTTGTGGCCTGTTTACTGTATTCGAAATGGGGCTTCTGGATATGAAGTGCCATCTTATTGATATACTTGACCGCCCCGGCGGGCAATGCGCGGAGCTATACCCCGAGAAGCCTATTTTTGATATTCCGGCATACCCAAGCATTTCAGGACAAGACCTAACGGATCGTCTGATGGAACAGATTGCACCGTTCTCTCCTGTCTTCCACTTTCAGGAAATGGCTGAAGGGCTAGAGAAACTGGATAATGGGCGCTGGCGCTTAACCACAGATGTTGGCACGGTTTTCGATGCAACATGCATCATCATCGCCGCGGGTGGCGGCAGCTTTGTCCCTAAAAAGCCCCCTATTCCGGGTATAGAAGAATTTGAAGGCACATCCGTGTTCTATGCGGTACGTAAAATGGATCAATTCAAGGGCAAGAAAATCATTATTGCTGGTGGTGGTGACTCTGCGCTGGACTGGAGTTTGAACCTGCAACCAATCGCAGACAGCCTCAGCCTTGTTCACAGACGCGATGCATTCCGCGCTGCACCTGACAGTGTATCTAAAATGCGCAAAATGGTTGCTGATGGCGCGATGAACTTCCACATGGGTCAAATCAAGAAGCTGATTGGCGAAAATGGCCAGTTACAAGCGGTTGAAATGTTGGATGCGGATAAGCAGATGCAAACATTGGAATGTGACACGTTGTTGCCTTTCTTTGGTTTGACCATGAAACTGGGCCCTATTGCAGAGTTTGGCCTTAATCTGGATAAAAATGTTATCCCCGTTGATACAGAGAAATTCGAAACATCGCAGGCGGGCATCTTCGCTGTTGGTGATATCAATACATATCCGGGTAAATTAAAGCTGATCCTATCAGGTTTTCATGAAGCCGCTCTGATGGCGCGTCAAGCGTTCAAATATTGCCGCCCTGATGCAAAGCTACGTTTTGAATACACAACATCCAGCTCTTCATTGCAGAGTAAGTTGGGCGTGAACGAATAAATTATGTATTAGAAAAGTGTAGCCTTTAGGCTCTACTGAAACAAAAATCAGTCACCCTCGCCGGGTTCACTGCTGAAATCTGTTTCAAGCTTGCCTTCTTTGCCCTTCATTTCCTCTGCTTCGGGCATTGGATCTTTTTTAAGCGTTATATTCGGCCATTCATCTGAATATTTCTGATTAAACTCAACCCAATCATCAGCTTTTTCATCCGTGTCAGGTAAAATTGCCTCAATCGGGCATTCCGGCTCACACACACCGCAATCAATGCACTCCTCAGGGTTAATCACAAGCATGTTTTCCCCCTCATAGAAACAATCTACGGGGCAGACCTCTACACAATCAGTGTATTTACAGCGAATGCATGCATCTATAACGACAAATGTCATGTGAATATTACTCTTCTTTACAGTCTCAAATCGTAGGACACATTAATTCGCCACCATTCATAAGGCAACCCGCTTTTATCGGAAAAATGTGCATAGGAACACGTAATTTATATGATTAAGGTATGTCTTCGCATAGAATGCGGTGCATGAGACATCATCTTCGCTATTATTGCTTACTCGCCCTCACAAGTATTTCTCTTAACGGGTGTGGTTATAATGACCGTTTAGCACATCAGCAAGCTTCGCCTTTATTGCCTATTATTGAACCAACAGAGCGCCTTGATCTGGATAATAAACATGTCACTGCCGCGGTTCATGATTATCTAAAGCACAAACACGCACCGCCCTTCTCTCAATATGACTTTATGCGTGTGGATCTAGATCAAGATGGATGGCTAGACGCATTAATCTATATCACTGCGCCTTATGGAGAGTGGTGTGATGCCAATGGCTGCACTGTGCTCGTGCTTCATGCCAAAGAAGATGGCTTTACGATAGCCGGTGAAATATCGCCGATTCGTCCGCCCTTTTATATCAGTGATACATTAAGCGATGGCTGGCGAAATATTATCGTGCGGGTATCTGGGCGTGCAGAGAAGGCAAAAAATGTTGTTTTGCGGTTCGATGGAATAGAATATCAGAGTAATGCTGCAACATTACCTGCAACAAACCAGATATTGCACCCTGTTCACATGCGGGCGTTCCCTTAGAATACCAAGGTATTCATGAAAATAAGATGCTATTTTTTACCTAAGATGCGCCGGAAGAATGTGCTGATCGTACTGCTTTGATTACTCTGTGAAGCATTTGCATCAACAACACGAGGCGTGTCTTCTTCAAATTCCAGAGCAACGCTACCGACTAGCTCATCAAAATCAATGTCTTCAAAATGATTCTGGAGTAATTTAATCATAACGCTTTGTTCCTGCGCACCAAAATCACCATCAACCCAGACAAGATCACGTGCAAAGCCGAAAAACTCTTTACGGTCATGTTGGTCAGTCACTCCACGGAACATGTCCTCAACATTTTTAGGATTTATGATGTCATCTTTTAGAAGAGTAGTTTGCTCGTCTGTAAAATTTATATCCTCAAGGATATGCGCCATAAACGCTATTTCTTCATCCGTAACAACATTATCAGCATGCGCCACAGAGAATAGTGTCCGCCACATATAGAAACGGCTCTCGCTCACTTCGCCTTTTAAATTATCATCCTCGGCCATATTTAAGTCATTTCCTCATCAAACAGATTTCTAACTTACCCTACCATTTGAACATATTTTCGAACATTATTAAAGCAATCTGATGCAATGTTGCGCAATACCTGCCTGTTTCTGCACACAAAACCAACAGAAAAAACATTTGGATTGCCCTCAAGCTGCCTTTTTGCTAGAGGTTTACCCATGAAAAAAGAAACTCTACATATTATTGGTGCGGGACTAGCTGGCAGCGAAGCTGCGTGGCAAGCGGCCAATATGGGCGTTCAAGTCGTGCTTCACGAAATGCGCCCTGTTGTTAAGACTGCCGCACATCAAACTGATAGCTGCGCAGAGCTTGTATGCTCCAACTCCTTTAGGTCTGATGATCAGGAACATAACGCCGTGGGCTTGATCCACGCGGAAATGCGCCTTCTGGACTCACTTATCATGCGTGAAGGTGATAGTGCAGCCGTTCCCGCGGGCGGCGCCTTGGCGGTGGATCGTAATATCTTCTCGCAAGGGGTCACTAAAGCACTGGAAAGCCACCCTAACATCACACTGGAACGCGCAGAAGTAGACGGATTACCGCCTGAAGAATGGGAACACGTCATTATTGCGACAGGGCCATTAACATCAACGCCCCTTGCAGAAGCGGTTCAAAAACTAACCGGTGAAGATGCACTCGCCTTCTTTGACGCACTTGCACCTATCGTGCACACAGACAGCATCAACATGGATATCGCATGGTTCCAATCGCGCTATGATAAGATCGGCCCCGCCGGAACGGGGAAAGATTACCTGAACTGTCCCATGGATAAGGAACAGTATGAAGCGTTTATCGAAGCTCTGATTACCGCCGAATACGGAGATTTTAAGCAATGGGAAAAAGACACGCCCTACTTCGAAGGGTGTATGCCGATTGAGGTGATGGCCGCGCGTGGTATCGAAACGCTGCGGTTTGGCCCCATGAAGCCTGTGGGCTTAACAAATCCGAACTCAGAGGAGAAATCCTACGCCGTGGTTCAATTGCGTCAGGATAACAAGCTAGGTACGCTCTATAATATTGTTGGTTTTCAGACCAAAATGAAATATGCAGAGCAAATACGGGTCTTTAAAACGATCCCTGGTTTAGAAAATGCAGAATTTGCGCGTTTGGGTGGTATGCATCGTAATACTTTTATCAACTCTCCTAAATTGCTTGATGAAACATTGCGCCTGAAGGTTCAGCCACGTATTCGTTTTGCAGGACAGATCACTGGATGTGAGGGCTATATTGAAAGTGCCTCTGTTGGTTTAATGGCCGGACGTTTTGCCGCATCGGAAATATTGGGGGTGGAGATAACATCGCCTCCTAAAACCACATCGATGGGTGCATTGCTTAATCATGTGACAGGCGGCGCGAATGCAGAGACATTCCAGCCAATGAACATCAATTTCGGATTATTCCCTTTGCCACCCGATGAATTGCTGCGCCCAAAACAAGAAAATGGCCGCAGCAGAAAGCTTAAAGGTAAAGACCGTAAAAAGGTTTACACTGACTTAGCGCGCCGTGATTTTGGCATATGGTTAAACGAGAAAAAAGATGCGGCATAATGCTTTGAGCAAGACATTGCTTTTATATTTAAGTATAATTTCATTAATAACATCTTGCACAACAAACCAGAAAGTATTGAGCAACATGGGTACTCCACATCAAGAAAACAAAGAACTCATCGTTTTATTGCATGGAATATTGCGCAGCAAAACAGACATGCTCTTCTTGGAAAAGTTCTTTGTAAAGAACGGCTATGCTGTTTTAAACATTCTCTATCCTTCACGGGAATTTGAACTTGAAGATCTTAGAGATTTTGTGCATGACAAGATTATAAACTGCCCTGACTATCATGATGATACGACGCTTAATTTTGTAACGCATTCTATGGGCGGTCTGATTACCCGATATTATATTGCAAAATACAAACCGAAGAATATGGGGAAAGTCGTTATGTTAGGGCCGCCAAATACAGGTAGTGAGCTTGCCGACTGGCTGCATGATACAAAAATCATCGCCCCGATCTTCAGAACTATTTTCGGCCCTGCCAGCGATCAGTTAACCACAGATTACGAGCATATCGATGGCGACATAACCTACCCCCTTGGTATTATTGCCGGAAATATGTCGGTTAACCCGTTATCACCGTGGTTATTAGAGGGGGTGCATGATGGCATTGTTCCCGTTGAACGCACAAAGATAGAGGGCATGACCGATCATATCGTTATGGCAGCGACACACAGCTTTATGATGTTTAATGGGGATGTCATGGCACAAGCTCTGCACTTTTTACAGCACAATAAATTCGACCATGATGCGAACAAGACGCCCTAAGGCAATAAGCAACGCCGCAAACGTTTTGTTAAACCAGCTCGATTGGAATACCGGGCTTATTTTTTGCTGCACGGACAGAAAGTGACGATTTAATTGAATTTACATGCGGCGCAGCACTCAGCTCTTTTCTAAAGATATCGTGATAAGCATCCCAGTCTTTCGCAACAATCTTCAGGATAAAATCAACATCACCCGCCAACATGTAGCATTCTCTAACCACTGGTATTTTCGCGATATATTCTTCGAATTCAACCAGATCACTCTCTACTTGGCTTTTCAGCGTCACCATAGCAAAAACTGTGACACCAAACCCCATCGTATCGTGATTAATCTGCGCGTTATAGCCTTTGATGTACCCTGCATTTTCCAATGCGCGAACACGGCGTAAGCAAGGCGGCGCGGACATACCAACGGATTTAGCCAATTCGACATTTGTAACACGCCCATCATCTTGCAATCTTTTCAGAATATTTCTGTCGATTTTATCAAGGCGGGCTTTTTTCATTTTTATTAATGTCCTTCGGATAAATACAGCGACTTGTCAGGTCGTTGATAATGATGATAGAGCTGTATAAGATTACCGCATAAGATATGCAAGAACTTTTGAAATAAAATTACACGTACGCATAAAATGACACACAAATGCTATAAAACTTCCTGCTGGATTATCACCGAAGGAATCGCCGGAACCGAGAACCAATGCATAGGCGTTGCGGCCGCATTGGGGCTGAATCCTGATATAAAACGTATTGCATTAAATGAGCCATGGAAAAGCCTTTCCCCCTATTTAGGATTTGAACGGAAGAGCAGCTTTACCCCTACTCTCACACCACCATGGCCTGACCTCCTCATCACCAGTGGTCGCAAAAGCATCGCGGCGGCGCGCTACATTAAAAAGATGAGCCAACAAAAAACCATTCTGGTTCATATTCAAGACCCCAGAGTTTCTGCACATGGATTTGATTTAGTTGCAGTGCCGGAGCATGACCCTTTGCGCGGAGATAATGTTATTGTCACCAAAGGCAGCCCAAATAAAATCACGATCAACAGCATAAATGATGCCAAAGCAGACTTCCCTGAACTTGGGTCTTTGACGTCACCGCGCGTTGCCGTTCTGATTGGCGGCACAAGCAGAGCCTATCAAATGACCCGTTCCATCACGGAGAAACTGGCCAATGATTTGAGCCACTTGAATGAGGACTTAAATGCGTCACTCATGATTACCTGCTCTCGCAGAACCGGCGCAGAGAACCAAGCCATTCTAGAGGCACGTCTCAAAAATAATGCTAATTACTTCTGGGACGGACAAGGAAACAATCCCTATCTGGCAATGCTTGGCTACGCCGACTATATCCTTGTGACTGCCGACAGTGCTTCCATGATTTCAGAGAGTTGCACCACAGGAAAACCCGTTTACATGATTGACCTTGAAGGCGGTTCAAAACGTATTTCCGCATTTCATAACAACATCATGCATCACGGCGCATTAAAACCATTTAACGGCACATTAGAAACATTTTCTTATGAACCACTTAATGATGCTCAAATGGTTGCGAAAGAGATTAAAAAACGCTTTGGGACTTTACTCGGCCTAACGAATAGTTAGAATGCGACTACACATAAATCTAAGGTATAGAGCAATGACACAGACGCACCACACAAAGGTTCTTATTATCGGATCAGGCCCCGCAGGATACACCGCTGCGATATATGCCGCGCGCGCCAATCTTGAACCAACGTTGGTCACAGGAATGGAACCGGGTGGGCAACTTATGATCACCACGGAAGTTGAAAACTACCCCGGTTTTGCGGATGTCATTCAAGGGCCATGGTTGATGGAGCAAATGAAGGCGCAAGCAGAGCATGTTGGCACCAACCTGATTACAGATTACATCACCGAAGTTGATTTTTCTTCCCGCCCATACAAAGCCATCGGCGATTCAGGAACCGTTTATACGGGTGACACGATTATCATTGCGACAGGTGCAAAAGCGCGCTGGCTTGGCCTGCCTTCTGAAAAAAAATTCCAAGGCAAAGGCGTGTCAGCATGCGCCACTTGCGACGGTTTCTTCTTTCGCGGTAAAGAAGTTGCCATTATCGGCGGCGGAAATACAGCCGTGGAAGAAGCTATATTCCTAACCAATTTTTGTTCTAAAGTGACCCTGATCCATAGACGCGACTCACTGCGTGCCGAGAAAATTCTGCAAAAGCGTTTCTTCGATAACGAAAAAATTGAAACACTTTGGGATCATACGGTTGAAGAGATACTTGGCGATGAAACTGGCATGACGGGGCTGCGCATTAAAAGCACCAAAACCGGAGACGTCAGCGATATTCAAAAAGATGGTGTCTTTATTGCCATCGGTCATGACCCGGCAACAGAATTATTCAAAGATGCGCTTGAAATGGATGAAAATAACTATCTGATCACAGCCAGTGATTCAACGGCGACATCAATCCCCGGTGTTTATGCCGCAGGTGATGTCACCGACCACACCTATCGCCAAGCGGTCACCGCTGCGGGTATGGGGTGCATGGCTGCGCTAGAAGCGGATCGTTTCCTTGCTGCTAATGAAAAGAACAGCGAAGCAGAGAAGGTTCATGCTGCTGAGTAAATTTCCGAATAAGAGAAATTAATCACACAAGGGAATTGTTATGGACTGGGACAAATTACGTGTTTTCAAAGCTGTCGCCGAAGCGGGTAGCTTCACCCATGCCGGTGATGAATTAAACCTTAGCCAATCCGCAATTTCCAGACAGATAAGTTCTCTTGAAAGCAGCCTTGGCTTGCCCCTATTCCATCGTCATGCCCGTGGGTTAATCTTAACGGAGCAAGGCGACATGCTGCTCCAGACAACCAATGATGTTTTTAATCGCCTGCAACAGGTTGAAGCACAACTTTCTGACTCGCGCATGCTGCCCGAAGGCCCACTCACAATCACCACAGTGGAGTTCATTGCATCAACATGGCTTGCGCCGCAAATCGGCAAGTTCCACCAAGAATTTCCGGGAATTCAGGTGACGATGTTGCTGGATGATCGGGTTTTTGACCTAAGAAAAAGGGAAGCTGATGTCGCACTGCGTTTGCAACGGGCAGACCACGGTGACTTAATCGAAAAGCATATTACGACCATTGATTTTGCGTTATGTACTTCCAAACGGTATCTGGAACGAAATGAAAGACCGAAAACACTGGAAGACCTTAAGAACCATGTGATGATTGCCTATCCGCCCAACACACAAACACCATTTTTAAAACCTAATTGGGCGTTCAACCGTTTTGATATAGAAGTGCAAAATAACCCTAAAATTTTACTGATTAACTCTATGCATGCGCGCTATGCCGCCATAAAAAGTGGCACTGGTATTGCCGCACTTCCCCGCTATATAATTCGTCAGGATGATGATCTCGAAATTCTTTTCCCTGATCTGGAAATTCCGAGTGTAGACTTATATTTTGTTTATCCACAGGAACGACGCAATTCCAAACGTATCGCTGTGTTGAAAGATTTCCTCTTTGAGTATATTAGAAACACAGAGAACAGCGACAAATAAGCACCACTTGATTAATTCACATACCATACGCGCATATGTCATGCAAAAAACGCATAGATGGTTTGCGATAATCGCGTTTGTTATGTTTCTCTAATATTCGTATAAGTATAAGCATAGCCGCAAAGCTATATTCAAGTTTCTTCCAAGCGAAGATCCTTGCGTCTCCCAAGACGTTAAACTCCCTGTTCAACTCGCCGAGCCCTTTGGGTTCGGTTTTTTTCTTTTAAGGAACGCGTAGGTTAAAACCACCTAATTCCACAGGGAAACACTCCCCCGCAGTATCAAAATATCAGCTATAAATTATGACAGAGCGGCACACGCGCGTTGAATTCTTGCACAGGCCTCGGTGAGGTTTTCTGTGCTTGTTGCGTAAGAAATGCGGAAATACGGTGACAGACCAAACGCTGCCCCTTGCACACAAGCAACCCCTTCACTTTCCAGCAAATACGTCACGAAATCTTCATCAGATTCGATAACCTTACCATCAGGTGTTTTCTTGCCAATCAAACCCGCACAGGACGGATACACATAAAATGCGCCTTCAGGCTTTAAACATTCAAGGCCTTCTGCGGCATTCAGTAAATCAACAACCATGTTACGGCGCTCTTTAAAGACTTCATTACGCTCCGCCAAGAAGGATTGATCCCCCTCAAGCGCAGCCAAAGCCGCAGCTTGTGACACGGAAGACGGATTTGAAGTGCTTTGACTTTGAATTTTAGACATCGCCTTAATCAATTCTTTCGGCCCACCCGCATAGCCAATACGCCATCCTGTCATCGCATAGGATTTGGACACACCATTACAGGTCAATGTGCGATCATAGAGGCTTGGCTCCACTTGCGCTGGTGTAGAGAATTCAAAATCGTCATAAACCAGATGCTCATACATATCATCGGTCATAATATAGACATGCGGATTCTTTACCAAAACATCGGTTAGATCTTTCAACTCCGCCCGTGTATATGCGCAGCCCGTTGGGTTTGAAGGCGAATTAAAGATTAGCCATTTAGTTTTCGGTGTAATCGCCGCTTCCAATGCCTCAGCAGTCAATTTAAAATTATTTTCAGGGCTACATTCTATCATGACCGGCGTTCCTTCCGCCAACAGAACCATATCAGGGTATGACACCCAATAAGGCGCAGGAATAAGAACCTCATCTCCCGGATTAACAGAAGCCATCAACGCGTTGTAAAGCACTTGCTTTCCGCCCGTTCCAACAGTGATTTGATCGCGCGCATAGTCAAGGTCATTATCACGCTTGAACTTTGCGATAATTGCGTCTTTTAAGGCAGGCGTTCCATCAACAGCCGTATATTTGGTCTCGCCCGCAGCGATGGCTTTGCACGCTGCATCCTTTATGAAGTCAGGGGTATCAAAATCAGGTTCACCCGCGCCAAGACCGATAACATCACGTCCTGCGGCTTTAAGCTCTTTAGCCTTGTTCGTTACAGCGATCGTTGGGGATGGTTTAATACGGCTCAAACGGTTAGCAACAATGGACATGACTCTAGCTCCTGATAAGTTTATATCAAAACAATGTGTTTCGAAAAATTTTGCGAATTATATCGCCATCTAAAGCCTTTATAGGGCTAAAATCAACCCCTTCTTTTTCAAACCATACCTTTAAAGGTGAAAGGATTGGGGTTTCCAAAGCGTCCTTAATATAGTTTTGCAAACGATTGATATGAACAAGATATGAATCGCGCCCCTGTTCCGCCGATAACTTAATGAATAAGCCAAGTACACGGCAATGGAATTGCGTTCCCAGCACCCGATACCAATCAAGAAATGCAGCCTTATCCGGCGCGCTCATCCCCACACAATAACGATCAATCATCGCCTTACGCAGGTCTTGCGGCACATCAATACGCGCATCCTCAAGCAGGTTCACAAGGTCATAAGGCAATGGCCCATGTAATGCATCCTGATAATCAATCAAGCCACAGCGCTTTACACTGGTTTCATGTGTAACATAGATCATGTTTTCAAGATGGTAATCACCGTGCACAAAGCCTTGCGGGCATGGTGGTAAAGCAGATTCAATTTCATCCCACACAGATAAATAAGATTGCACAGTCTGATCATCGGGGCGTTCTTTGCGCAACAGGGTCATGTAATAATCGACGACCTGCCTGCGATTTTCATGGATGCGGCTATCTTTATATAAGGGCAGTCCATCAGGCAATGTCTCCGCTTTTCCCAGAGTGCTCAGCACATCCGTAGCCAGAGTATATAATTCATCCCGATCAACAGAACCATCCCGCAAACATGCGCCAAAGGATTGCGCACCAAGATCCTCGAATAAAGCGTAACATTGCTGTTCATCTTTCTCATACAGCGCCGGTGTCTTAATGCCTTGCTGATCCAGCCATGCGCCAAGACGAATAAAGCCCAGCATTTCCTCGCGGTGCGGCGCACTGGCCTCCGGATAGAGCATGAGGATAAAGTCACGATCATCTTTGCGCCCACGAAAATACTCACGCGGTGAAACATCACGCGGTAGAGACTCTAATACGTCCACACCAATCTTATGTGCGAGAGAAGTCTTATCCACCACAATCAATACTCATTATTTCTTATCTGAAGGCTTATAAAGGGAGGATTTGGAGGCCATTTGATGAATCGCATCAATATGTTGTTTTGAAGCAACTTTGCGTTTTGCGCCCATGCCTTCCTGCCCAAAAGTTTCCGCGTCACTGGCGGCAACAGCGCGTAACAGCTCCATTCCAAAATTATCAATTTTGTTTTGCGTCGGTTCTTTAGGGTGTCTTTTTTCCATCTCTGCCCTGCCTGATGCCACACGTTCCACCTGATAGGCCACAATTCCATCCAGATGAGGTCGCGCCAAAGCCCGCATTAACGCGGCGTCTGTTTGCGCCATCGTCACAATTTGCTGGCGCGCGAGGCCAATATTATCGCCGTGCGCCTTTAAAGCTTCTCTAATCTTGCTTTCAGCATATTCTTTGGACATGTAAAGTACTCCTTTACGAATCTATTCAAGCAATAAGTGTGCCATACCTTTACAATAATTCATAGGTTTTGCCGCGGAACTATCCAGACAATCCCGCCAATTCTTTCATTAGGTTTTGAACACCCTTAACGCGCTGTGCGGTTTTTGGCCATGCGCGAATGGCGGATATTTTCTGATCAGGGCGAATTTTGACGCTGCCCGCTTTGGTGAGTATCCATGTCATAAGACCATCAACATTTGGCGGCGCATTCTTATGGAACGCTATCGTTGCGCCCTTTGGCCCTGCATCAACATGCGAAACGCCTGCCTTTTTACACAACTGCTTAATCGCGAGAATATCAAGCAAGTTTTCGACCTCCTCCGGCAAATCACCAAAGCGATCAATCATTTCAGCGGCGAAACCCTCTATTTCCTCTTTTTCAACCAAATCATTGAGACGACGGTAAAGGCTCATCCGCACGCCTAAATCCTCGACATAGCTTTCTGGAATAAGAACAGATGCACCCAGATTAATCTGCGGTGACCATTGTTCTTCGGGCATATCTTCGATTTCTGTGACACCTGCGCGCGCAGCGGCAACGGCCTCTTCCAGCATTTGCTGATACAGCTCCACCCCGATCTCGCGAATATGACCTGATTGTGCGTCACCCAGCAAGTTCCCCGCACCACGAATATCCATATCATGAGAAGCAAGCTGAAAGCCTGAGCCTAGCGTATCCAGCGTTTCCATCACCTCAAGGCGTTTTTGGGCTTGATCGTTCAACTTCACATTCGGCTTATAGGTCAGATACGCATAGGCACGCACTTTTGACCGCCCGATCCGCCCGCGAATTTGGTAAAGCTGCGACAAGCCGAACATATCAGCGCGATGAATAATCATCGTATTGGCCGTTGGAATATCGATACCGCTTTCGATAATATTAGTGGCGAGCAGCACATCATATTGCCCGTCATAAAAGGCGGTCATACGATCTTCCAATTCAGTCGGGGTCATCTGACCATGGGCATCGATGAATTTCACTTCAGGCACAATGTCCTTAAGCATATCGGAGACCTCTTTCAGGTCTTTAATGCGTGGTACAACATAAAAGCTCTGCCCGCCGCGATAATGTTCACGCAGCAAGGCATCACGGATAACCATAGTATCCACCGGCATCACAAAGGTGCGGATTGCCAAGCGATCAACGGGCGGCGTGGTAATCAGGCTCATTTCCTTCACACCCGTCAAAGACATTTGCAGGGTACGCGGGATTGGCGTTGCGGTTAGAGTGAGGACATGAATATTGCTTTTAAGCTCTTTGAGCTTTTCCTTTTGCTTCACGCCGAATTTCTGCTCTTCATCAACGATCAGCAGACCAAGATTATCGAACTTCATCGAACTAGCGAACAAAGCATGCGTCCCGATGACGATTTGGACAGAACCATCGGCCAGCCCCTCTTTCGTGCGCTTGGCATCTTTTGCCGACACCATGCGGGAAAGCTGCTCAATACGAATCCCCATCCCTAAGAAACGCTGCTGGAAATTGTTGTAATGCTGGCGCGCCAGCAACGTTGTGGGCACCACAATCGCCACCTGCACCCCCGACATTGCAGCGACATAGGCCGCACGCAGCGCAATTTCAGTCTTGCCAAAACCAACATCACCGCAGACAAGATGATCCATCGGGTAATCCCCTGCCATGCCCTCCAGCACAGAGTTGATAGAGCGTTCCTGATCCTCTGTCTCAGCATAAGGGAAGCGCGCGACAAATTCATTATACAGCTCTGGCCCGATTTGCAGCTTATCGGCCTTCTGAAGCTGACGCGCGGCGGCAATGCCGAGAAGCTTGTCAGCAATCTCCATCAAATTCTTTTTGGCTTTGGCTTTGCGCGCCTGCCATCCTGCACCGCCCAGCTTATCAAGCTGCGTCGTGCCCTCGTCCGAACCAAAGCGCGACAGCACTTCTAAATTCAACACCGGCACGAACAGACGATCGCCGCCCGCATATTCTATCTTGAGGCAATCATAGAGCGTCCCTGCGGCTTGTAATGTCTCAAGTGCGATAAAGCGTCCGATACCGTGATCCACATGAACCACGAGATCGCCTGCAGCCAAAGCGGAGGCTTCGGTCAGGAAATTATCGGCTTTGCGGCTCTTCTTTGCTTTACGGGCGAGGCGGTCGCCTAGAATGTCCTGCTCAGTAAATACGATTAGATCCGTAGCGTTAAAGCCACTCTCCAATGAAAGCACACATAAACCGACCTGATGCGGTTGTAATTTTTTAATATTTCGATAGTCCGGCAATGCGACAATATCTTTGATAGATGCATTTTCGATCAACCCCTTAAGGCGCGTTTCAGATCCTTTACTATAAGCTGCAACGAGGACTTTTTTGCCTTCTGCCTGTTGCAGCGCAATAAACTTCTTAAGCTCCGCAAAAACGTCACCATCGGGCAGGCTACGGATATCGGAGAAGTCACGCCCTTTACGTGCGCCGCTATCCTCAAACCCTGTATCTTCCGGTGCGCCGAAGCCCGACAAGCTCCAAACACCATCGGTTAATGTGCGCCATTCACTTGTCTCTATATAGAGCGTCTGAATAGCCAGCGGATGATAAACAGAGCCCGAAAGCGTGTTCTTATCCTTCTTTTTGGCGGATTCCTGCGCTGATTTTTCAAGAATTTGGCGAGACTTGAAAAAGTCACGCACCTGATCCATACGCTCCGCATAGGCTTCATGCACATGAAAATCAAACGTCACGGCAGCATTGGGCGTGTAATCAAAGATTGTGTCCATATGGTCATGAAACAAGGGCAGCCAATGCTCCATTCCGTTGTAGCGCCGCCCCTCACCCACAGATTCGTAGAGAGGGTCATCACTGCGCGCAACGCCGAAAGCCTCACGATAGCCGGAGCGAAAACGCGCAATCGACTCATCATCCATAAAGAACTCACAGGCGGGCTGTAGAGAGAATTCACGGACTTTGTTTTGTGTGCGTTGGGTTATCGGATCAAAATCCTTGATGGTGTCAATCTCATCCCCGAACAAATCAAGGCGCAGCGGCAATTTATAGCCCGCAGGAAAGATATCAACAATCCCGCCACGTATGGCAAAGTCGCCAGGCTCACGCACGGTTTCACTACGTATATAGCCATTTTGCGCCAAGAAGAGCTGTAGCTTGCCAAGGTCGACCTGTGCGCCTGCTTTTCCGCTAAAACTCGCCTCACGCAGAACCTCACGCGGCATCACGCGCTGCATCGCGGCGTTCACACTGACCAGTAGAATGCGGGGGTGACGCTCTTTCTCGTGATCCCACACCATTAATTGCGTCAGAACTGCCACACGCGCAGCAACGATATCACCATGGGGCGACACGCGGTCATAGGGCAAACAGTCCCATGCGGGCAAAACAAGCACCCGCACATCGGGTGCAAAGAATTTGAGCAGCTCTTCCAGCGTGCTTTGACGCGCATCATCCAACGCCACATGAACGAGCACACGGTCATCAGGCATCAGCGCGCGTGCTTTATCAGCTAGAACCCTTGCATCCTGCCCTTCAGGCGCGCCATATATAGTATTCCCGATCTGCGTCATATTCTCGTTTTGCGCTATGCTGTGCACAATTTTGCCTTTTTTTAGAGTAAATAGTTGTTTGCCTTTGAATTGCTTTTTATATATAGGTTTCAGTGTATTTCAAGGGACATTAGGTAATATGAGCGAAACAGAGACAGTAGCAAACAAAGAATTGCTCAAGGGCGCGGTACACGAGAATAAAGCAACGTCGAAACGCGGCTTGCAAGAACGCATGTTCACAGCCGTGTTTAGCGGGTTTGTATACCCACAAATCTGGGAAGATCCGGAAGTGGATATTCCGGCCATGAAGATCGACTCTACATCACGCATTATGACGATTTGTTCAGGTGGCTGTAATATGATGAATTACCTGACCGAATCCCCTGCGTCAGTGACAGCCGTTGACCTTAATCCGCACCATGTTGCGTTGGGTCGCTTGAAGATCGCGGCCTTAAAGCATTTGCCTGATTATGAAAGTTTCTTTTTGTTTTTTGGTTGTGCCGACTCACCTAAGAATATCGAAAATTATGACCGCTACATCGCACAAAACCTTGATAAATATACAAAAGACTATTGGGAAAAGTTTGTATTCCCGCATGGTCGCCGCATTAATATGTTCAAGAAAAACCTCTATAAATTTGGCCTTTTGGGCAAGTCTATTGGCATGGTTCACCTTGTCGCAAAACTCTACGGACAAAACCCACGTGACCTTCTAAAGGCAAAATCACTGGAAGAGCAAAAAGAGATATTTGACCGCACATTAGGCCCGTTATTCGATAAAAAACTTATCCGTATGATTTGCGGAAACCCTGAGTCACTATATGGCCTAGGCATTCCTCCATCACAATTTGATGAATTAAACGAATCTGCTGACGGTAATATGGCGAGTTTGCTTAAGGCGCGTTTAGAGCGCATGGCGTGTCAATTCCCGATTGAGGATAATTACTTTGCATGGCAAGCCTTCAACCGTGGTTATGACCGCGAGAATAAACGTGCTATCCCGCGCTATCTCAAGGAAGAGAATTACGAAACGCTGAAGGCTAATATTGATAAAGCGCAGGTTATTCACTCAACCATCACAGAATATCTGGATGCACAGGGCGAAAATAGCGTTGATTGCTATGTCTTCTTAGACGCACAGGATTGGATGAACGCTGACCAGCTTAATGACTTGTGGAGCGCGGTTTTACGCTCTGCCAGCGATGGCGCGCGTGTTATCTTCCGCACAGCCGGCGATAACAGCCCATTGACCAAAGGGCTAATCGAAGATAATCTTTCCCCATGGGATTATGATCAAAGCCTCGCCGCACCGCGTAACGAGGAAGATCGCTCCTCCATCTATGGTGGATTTCACACCTACACACTGGATCGCTCTAAAATAAATGCAAAAACAAAGGCCGCATAACATGACAGCAAGCACCGTTCAAGATTCTGGACAAAATTCTGGGCAGAATTCCGGTGAAGAGCAAATCAAACAAAATATGGATAAAATGTATCGCTGGACGCGCCACATTTACGATATTACCCGCAAATATTATCTCTTAGGACGTGATAACCTGATTGAGAACGTCGATGCAAATGAAGGCGAGAATATTTGCGAAGTTGGCTGTGGTACGGCACGCAACCTAATCAAGATTGCACAACGTTACCCGAAGGCTAATTTTTACGGGCTGGATGCATCAGATGAAATGCTGAAAACTGCGGGACATAATCTGGAAAATGCCAAGATGGCGCAGACCATTACACTCAAGCAAGCCTACTCCCAATCCTTTCGACCTGATGAATTATTTAGCATCGATAAACCATTGGACAAGATAGTTTTTTCCTATGCCCTCTCCATCATCCCGCCGTGGCAGAAATCCATTGATCACGCGCTGGAGCTGTTGCCCAAAGGCGGCGAGATTCACATTGTTGATTTCGGTGGACAGGATGACCTGCCCAAAGCATTCAGCGCGTTTATCTTCTGGTGGTTAAAGATGTTCCATGTATTTTATAAGCCTGAAATCCTTGATTACCTCAAACGTCTGGAAATCGAGAAAAAAGGCACGCTGGATATAACCCATCTTTATAAGGGTTATACGTATAGAGCGGTGTTTAAGAAGGTTTAGTACTTAATCGTTGGGTTTACTAGGCTTCTTTACTGGAACAGATTTCTTAGGATCTTCAAATTTTGGCAACATGGAAGGATCGCACTCCTTTTGAACAGCAACAGTCTCAAGAGCTTCTCTTTCCCCTTTTAAACGCGCATATTCTGCAGCCTCTGGTCCATCGCCCCCCTCAAGAAAGAATAAAGCTGGCCAAAAAAGTATCAGTCCGACAGCCATTTGTGCAGTATCTGCCCCCGCTTCTTTATCAAGACGCCCATACAACTCACTAACTCTTCTCGAAATATTTGTCATCTCAAGTGAGATTTGCTTACAGCTATAATCGGCATATTGCATAGGAGAAACGTATGAACTTCCAATTTTATCAGGTGACGTAGCACATCCAAGCAACGATGCACACATTAATACTGACACAAACCTAAATTTCATAACTCTCTCCTATAGTTGTACAATAAACTTGCATTAACAGTTATGCCTGTAAAGCTATTTGTTGGAGTTTTTATAATTCAAATCCCCCATCCCTTATACCAACCGATGGGCCAATAACTTCACAAAAACCGCCATTTCGGCAATCTCTTTCGGTGCGGGTTCTTTTTCGGTGATCCAGTTATATAAATCAGGGTCATTATTGCAGATCAGAGTGTCATATTCGGCCAGTTCCTCCTCCGTGAAATCAGGGACGTGCGCGGTGGCGAAAGCCCCCATAATCAAATCCATTTCCTTTATACCGCGATGCGCCGACCTGAAAATCAAGCGTCTGCGCTTATTTTCGATCAGTTCATCTGCCTTGCCGACAACTTCCATAAATATAGTCATTAAATATTCTCGCTCTTCTTCGCTTTAGAAGCTAGAATAGCGTCATATTTAAATTTTGAAAGAGTGTTTTTCAAACATGTCCCAACGGCCTTTTGACCTTGACCCATTATTCTTGAGCATAAGCACTCTGCCCGGTGTGGGGCCGCGCATCAGTAAATTGATGGAAAAGCTGATTGAGGGGCCAAAAATCCTCGATTTACTGTTTCATGCACCGGTTGATTTTATTGACCGCCGTTTTTCTTGCCCGATATCGGATTGTCCCAATGGCAAAGTCGTCACGATGGAGGTGCGCATTGAGAAACACTTCCCCAATGCACGGAAATCTTTGCCTTATCGCGTTAAAGCAACAGATGATAGTGGCGCGATATCACTAGTGTTTTTCCATGCGAATAAGGGTTGGATTGAAAAGCTGCTGCCCCCTGGGAAACCAGTGGTTATCAGTGGCAAGATCGAGTATTTCCAAGGCCAACCACAAATGATGCATCCCGATATTGCCGCGCCCGATGAGCGCGAAACACTGGAAACTGTGGAGGCGATATACCCGCTGACCCAAGGGGTTACAAATAAGGTTATACGTAAAGCGGTAACCGCCGCGTTAACGCATATCCCTGTTCTGCCCGAATGGTTAAACGATGCCCGCAAAAAGCGCGAGAAATGGGGCGATTGGCATACATGTCTGCACGCTCTGCACACCCCGATGAGCGAGGAGGCGCTTGACCCGATGCATGACACCAAAATGCGTCTGGCGTATGATGAGCTGCTTGCCAACCAATTAACGCTAGCCCTTGTCCGCGACAGGCAACGCAAGATTAACGGGCGTGCATTCCCTGCAACCATGACCCTGCGCGATAAGGTCATGGCGGTTATTCCCTTTGAATTAACGGGCGCGCAGAAACGCAGCCTCGTCGAAATTGATAGTGATATGGCCGAACCCGCCCGCATGCTCCGCCTGCTGCAAGGGGATGTCGGCAGTGGTAAAACCGTGGTTGCCTGCCTTGCGATGCTCAGCGCCATCGAAAATAACACCCAAGCCGCCATTATGGCACCGACGGAAATCCTCGCTCGCCAACACGCAGTGAGCTTTAAAGACTGGCTGGATGCGGCGGGTATACGCTTTGTTACTCTGACGGGGCGCGATAAAGGCAAAAGCCGTGACTTAATCTTAAAACAAATCAAGGATGGCACCGCACAGGTCATTATCGGCACGCATGCTATCTTCCAAAAGGACGTGGAGTATCAGGATTTAGGGCTGGCGGTAATTGATGAGCAACATAAGTTTGGCGTTCATCAACGCCTTGAGCTATCCAACAAAAATAAAGGCACCGACATTTTGGTGATGACGGCGACCCCTATTCCGCGGACGCTGGCGCTGACTGCTTATGGTGATATGGAGGTTTCGAAGCTGGATGAGAAGCCCCCGGGGCGTAAACCCATTGATACGATGCTGTTTTCGAATGATAAGCTGGATCAAGTTGTAGCCGGTATCAAACGCAAAGTTGCCGAAGGTGTGCGAGCTTATTGGGTTTGCCCACTGGTTGAAGAGTCCGAGACGCTTGACCTTGCAGCCGCAGAAGAACGCTATGACATACTGCAAGCCACCTTCGGGGAACGTATTGGCTTGATCCATGGGCGCCTGAAGCCAGCAGAAAAAGATGCGGTTATGGAGAAATTCGCCAGTGGCGCACTGGATATTCTGGTCGCCACCACCGTCATTGAGGTTGGTGTTAACATCCCAGAAGCCACCATCATGGTTATCGAACATGCGGAACGCTTTGGCCTGTCGCAACTGCACCAATTGCGTGGGCGTGTGGGGCGTGGGGCGGAGAAATCTTATTGTTTTCTGATCTATTCCGCGCCTTTGGGTGAAACCGCAAAAGAACGCTTGAACATTATGCGCGACACCGAGGACGGTTTTATCATTGCTGAAAAAGATCTAGAACTGCGCGGGAGTGGTAACATTTTAGGCACAAAACAAAGCGGCATAACTGAATTTAGACTCGCCAACCTTGCGGCGCATGGGGATTTATTGGCGGCAGCGCGGGATGATGCTAAACTGATTATCGCAAAAGATCCGAAGTTGGAAACCGAGCGCGGTACAGCTCTTAAAACCCTGCTCTATCTATTTGAATGCGACCAAGCGATACAGTATTTTAGAGGCGGTTAGAAACATGAGACTTTTAGTATCAATAATCTTCATTCTGGCCTGCTGCCCTGCTGCGGCAAATGCAGGGTATTCATTTAATGAGAAAACAGAATATTATCCGATTAATCAGCCTGATCCAAAAAAGCTATTATACTCAATTTCGCGCCTTATAAAGGATGATTGCGAAACAAAAAATCGTGTTTTCGCCTGCACATCCGCTTCATACACCATAACGTATGATCCAAAAAAAGTTGGAATGGGGATTTGCCGCATAGGGAAGCTGAAGTTAATAACGGATGTTGTCTATAGAATTCCTGTATGGAAACAGAAAAAGACGGCACCACCAACAGCACAGGAAGAATGGAAAGCCCTATTCAAACACAGCATTGCGCACGAAAAAAAGCATGGAAAAATCAAAAACAAGCACATGAAAATTGCTTATAAAAAGCTGATGCTGTTAGAAGCGCGTTGCAGCAAAATAAAGCGTAAGGCAAATAAACTCATTGAAAGAGCTTATTTTAAAATACACAGGGATAACAAGCGTCTGGATTCTCGCGAAGATCACGTACCTTCCAAATTCCCGAATAACGATACCTCCGCTCAATAACCACAAGTAGATCATTTGCAGGTATTTTTGAATGTTGCCTAGTGGTGGTCAGCAGAATCTAACAAATGACAATGAATGAAGTCAAAATCATAGGACGTAACAGACTGATCATCATCAACACTCAGCATAGAAAAATCAAGTAATGTTGGATCACTATGACTATGACGCCTATCTTCATGCTCAATCATTTCGTACTCTTGCCCCGGGATAATAGAGAAAACTTGCTCCTTTTTTGGTGTCCCCACACAAACAAATTTTCCTCTTAACACCATATCAACGGCTACACGATCAAATAAAGCAGAGTAGCTGGTTTCTTCTGTATCACCCACGCCAAAAATCGGTTGAGGCGTTGTAAATTTTCCATCCAATCGTTCGTGCCTTGTTATCTCGAACGCATTCAACATAAAAGCTCTGTGACCACCGCCCACTAACGCGACACTGGCAACACCACTAAAGTATTGATTTAACCATTTCTTTTTAGATAATTCATGCGCATCCATTTGAGACTCTCAAAAAAACTTCAACTTTCTGTACTGTATCTTACCATAACAAAACGAATCAAGGCTTTCCCTCAATATTCAGCTCTTTCTTTATCTTACCCATTTCACGGATAATACAATCAATTGTGAAAGTCACATCCTCCATCTCTTTACGAGACGGCATACCGTAGGCACGCGCGCTATTATCGCCGCCAATCACGCGTGCAGGAATGCCAATGGCCGTCATGCCATCTGGAATATCGGATGTTACGACAGAATTTGCACCAACCTTGGCATGCGCCCCCACTGTAACATCCCCCAATACTTGTGCCCCCGCGCCAATAATTGCGCCCTCTTTTAACGTTGGGTGACGCTTTTCATCCACTTGACCAACGCGCCCGACACCACCAAGGGTCACACCGTGATAAATCGTGACGTCATCTTCAACAATGGTTGTTTGGCCAATCACAACGCCCGTTCCATGATCAATAAAGAAGTTCTTACCAATCTGCGCCTCAGGGTGGATTTCTATTCCCGTTAAGAAACGTGTGATATTAGCCATAAAACGTGCCAACGCACGCAAGCCCAAATGCCAGACAAAATTATTCATACGGTGCAACGTAACAGCGTGAAAGCCATTATAGGCAAAGAACACTTCTGCGAAGCTTGGTTTTGCGGGATCACGCGCTTTTATAGATTTGATGAGATCAAACATAAGGGCATCCTATTTCTTTTTTCTTTTACCGTTCTTCTTCGCAGAAGATGTAGAAGAAGTATGATCTTCCGGTGTAATAATGCCCGCAGAAACAACAAGCTTAACGCCCTCTTCTACGCTCATATCCAAGAATTTCAGTTCATCACGCGGCACAAATAAAAGATAACCGGATGTTGGGTTTGGTGTGGTTGGCACAAAAACATTCATTGTCTCGGCTTCGGTAAATTCCTGAATTTGCCCTTCTGATGTTCCGGTTATAAAACCGATGGACCATACGCCTCTACGTGGATATTCCAACATCACAACCTCACGAAACGCGCTGGATTGACTGGCCATGATTGTTTCGAAAATCTGTTTAATGGCGCTGTAAAGCGTACGCACAACAGGCATGCGATCCACTATATATTCTGAAATACGAATAATAAGACGGCCAAGAAAGTTGGTTGCGAACCACCCGATCAGAATAAAACCAGTCAGCGATATAACCAGCCCAATTCCGGGGAATGTTGTTGCACCATAGAGTGCATCATACCAATCTCGCGGCAACAGGCCTGTCACTTTGCTGTCAACGAAAGTTAGAAATACATAAGTTAGATAAAGGGTAATACTGATTGGCGCGGTTACCACAATACCAGCGAATAAATACCCGCGAAGCCGTGCAGAAAGCCCACGTGCAGGTGCGCCCGCATCGTCAACGATATCCTTATCCGATGGTATTTTATTTTCTGATTCAGCCATTATCACGCCCCATATTCAAACATAGACTGGCACTATGGCGCGATAACCATATAAAAACAATATAGAAATCGTATATATCGTATATTTCAGCAAACGTAAGTCTAGGCTGCTCTACGTAGCTCCGCCTTAAGGTCGGCTTCTATCATTTCTGCTATAAGATCCTTAAGCGATGTTTTTAATTCCCAGCCAAGTTTCACTTTGGCTTTTGTTGGGTCTCCCAGTAAGACATCTACCTCTGCAGGACGGAAGAATTCAGCACTAACATCAACAAGTAATTGTCCTGTTTTTGCATCATATCCCTTTTCATCAATACCTTCCCCATCCCAGCGCACATTTTTACCAAAGTACCCAAAGGCAAGCTCCACAAACTTACGCACCGTATATGTTTTCCCCGTTGCAAAGACATAATCATCTGGGTGATCCTGTTGCAACATAAGCCACATACCTTCAACATAATCACGTGCATGCCCCCAATCACGTTGAGCATCAAGCGTTCCAAGCGTTAACTTATCCAAAGACCCTTGCTGTATCTCAACGACGGCTTTTGTAATTTTACGGCTGACAAATGCTTCACCGCGTAGCGGGCTTTCATGATTAAATAAAATGCCGTTAGAAGCGTGCATGTCATACGATTCACGGTAATTTTTTGTTGTCCAGAAAGCATAGAGCTTAGCAACACCATAGGGGCTGCGCGGATAGAACGGGGTTTCTTCGTTTTGGGGGATTTCCGTCACCTTGCCATACAGCTCAGACGTTGAGGCTTGATAAAATCTTGTCTTATGTTCCAACCCTGCAATACGAATAGCTTCCAAAAGCCGTAAAACGCCAAGCCCGTCGGCATTACCGGTATATTCCGGTTGTTCAAAGCTAACCTTCACATGGCTTTGCGCGGCAAGATTATAAATTTCATCAGGTTGTGTCTTTTGTATAATACGCAAAAGACTTAGCCCATCAGTAAGGTCCCCATGATGAAGGGTCAGCATATTGATACGTTCTCCCAGAAGATAATGCAAACGCATATCATTGGGCTGAGAGATAGGCCGCACAACACCATGCACATCATAGCCTTTATCCAACAAAAGTTTTGCAAGATACGCGCCATCCTGCCCCGTAATTCCTGTGATTAAAGCAACTTTCTTCATCTTCTCACCTTTTCTAAAACTAGTATCCCAAGCACTCAAGCTCAGGATATTTATTATAACCAAACAATTAGCACACACACTCTGGCAAATAGTTACGGAAGACCAATAAACTGCAACCCATCATAGGCAGGATAAAAGCCATCGGGTAATTCATTACTGAGTACATCATAGTCCATCATCGTGGACAGGCAAGTCACATAAACACTTTCGGCTTTTATATACTTATTATACTCATAAAGTATTTTAAGATCGGCATGGACGCTGTTATCTGCGTCATGATAGCCGGCACCATCAACAATCCAGACTTTAGAGCCTTTAATGACGTCTAATGCCTTATCATCCAGTGATTTCATATCAACACAATATGATAAATCGCCAAAGCGATAGCCAACAGATGTGCATGTGCCATGATCCATTTTGAAGGGCGTATAGGTGATATCGGCAAAGTTCTGCGGCGCGCAGTAGTCTTTTTCATCAAAAGGGTGCGCCTCAAGAACAGGAGGGTAGAGATCTTTATGACTGCCCCCTGAAAAGAGATAATGAAAGCGCCCTTCTATCTCTTCCAGAACACTTTTCTTGCCATAGCATTTAAGCTGCGTTCGGTCATGCCTGAAATAGAATGGACGCAAATCATCAATACCATGACAATGATCGCTATGTTGGTGCGTATAAAAGACAGCGTCCAGAGTATTAATATCAGACTTATTCATTTGATGGCGGAAATCTGCGCCTGTATCAATGATAATGGTTGTTGTGTCAGATTGCACAGCCAGACAGCACCGCGTGCGCTGGTTCTTTGGCTCATTCGGATCACAAACGCCCCAATAATTCCCAACAGCAGGAACGCCGGATGAATTACCGCAGCCAAGCATTGTTATTTTAACGCTCATATCAGCTTCGCTTTGGTAAAGAGGCGAAAGAAGTTATCCGTGGTTATTTTTGCGAACTCTTCGGGTGTCTTGCCGTAAAGCTCGGCTAGGTATTCTCCGGTTTTCGTTACAAAAGCAGGTTCATTGACTTTGCCGCGATATGGTACGGGTGCAAGGAATGGGGCATCTGTTTCCACTAAAACGCGGTCTAATGGCACTATTTTTGCGGTTTCACGCAAGCTTTCGGCCTTTTTGAACGTTATAATACCCGAAAAAGAGACATAAAAGCCCATTTCCAGTGATTTCTCGGCTAATTCCTGTGCGGAGCTGAAACAATGCATCACGCCTGTCAACGATGTGCCCTCGCCCTCTTCTTTCATAATGCGCGCGGTGTCATCCTCTGCGTCGCGTGTATGCACGATCATGGGCAGTTTTGCATCAATGCAGGCGCGGATATGCTTGCGGAAGCTTTGCTGTTGTTCCTCACGCGGGGAATTGTCGTAGAAGTAATCAAGCCCCGTCTCACCCAGCGCAATAACCTTGTCATGCGCAGTTGCGATTTTAACGATGTCAGCTTGTGAATAGGCTTGCTCCGCCTCTAATCCTGCATCATGAGGGTGCGTGCCGATGCTGCACCAGACATTGTCATTGTTATTTGCTATATCGAGCAGCGTTTCGATTTCCTCTGACATGCGGCAACACACTGTCATCATGCCGTCAATACCCGCAGCCTTGGCAGCCGTAATAATGTCAGCCGCGCTGCCTTTCTCTGTGATTCCTGAATGATTGAGATGGCAATGAGAATCAATCCACATGTGTTACGTGCCCTCTTCCTCGACAATACGCGGGAAGACACCTTCCGGCTTATCAATTTTAGTGCCGGATTTCAGAGCATGGTCAGTATGCATATGTTCAAACATGCGTTTATCTTCGGAAATATTAAGCTGCTCTAGAATTTTTGGCGCGCAGTGCGGCACAACAGGCTGCACAATGATTGCGAGACAACGAATAACCTCTGCCAGAACGTAAAGCACGGTCTCCATACGCTCTGTATCTGTTTTCTTCAACGTCCATGGGGCTTGTGCATCAATATAGACATCGCACGCACTCACAACGCTCCAGATATGTTCCAGCGCACGATTGATTTTCAAGGCCTCAAATGATGCGCGAATTTGATCGGGCATAGCATAGGCTTGCTGTAATAAGGCTTTATCCTCTTCCGTGAAAGCTTGCGGCGCAGGGATTTTGGCATCGCAGTTCTTATAGACCATAGAGAGCGTACGTTGCGCCAAATTGCCCAGCCCATTGGCCAGATCAGCGTTAATGCGCAGTACGGCTTGCTCGTGCGAGAAATTCCCATCCTGCCCGTGCGGTATTTCACGCATCAAGAAATAGCGAATTTGATCCAGACCATATGTTTCAATCAAATCATCAGGTGACAAAACATTACCGATGGATTTCGACATTTTAGTGCCACCAACATTAATGAATCCATGGGCAAAAATTGTTTTGGGCAAAGGCAGGTTTGCGGCCATCAAAAAGGCCGGCCAGTAAATCGCATGGAAACGCGTGATGTCTTTACCAATCACATGATAATCAGCAGGCCAGAATTTTTTGAAGTCTTCTGTGTTTTCATCGGGATAGCCCAGCGCGGTAATGTAGTTTGTTAAGGCATCCAGCCACACATACATAACGTGATCTTCATCACCCGGAACAGGGATCCCCCATTTCAAACGACTTTTATGACGGGAGATTGATAAATCTCTAAGGCCGCCCTCTTGCTTTAGAAAGCTGACGATCTCATTCATGCGTGATGATGGCTGCACCGCGTCTATATTCGCGGCGTAATATTCGATCAGCCTATCTGTATATGAGGAGAGCTTGAAGAAATAGCTAGGCTCTTCAACCCATTCGACTTCCGTACCAAGAGGCGTGAATTTTTGTCCGTCTTCGGCGGTGGTTAGCTCATCTTCTGTGAAGTAAGCTTCTTCACGCACGGAATACCAGCCCTCATACTTACCAAGGTAAATATCGCCATTATCATTCAACTTTTTCCAGATCGCTTGTGAGGATATACGGTGGCGTTCTTCGGTTGTGCGAATGAAATCATCATTCGAAATGCCAAGATTTTTTGTCATTTCAACAAATGTAGCGGCATTCTTATCGGCAAAAGCCCGTGGCTCCATTCCGTTTTGTTCGGCAGTCTGCGCAACCTTTTCGCCATGCTCGTCCGTTCCGGTCAAAAACATAACGTCATACCCGTCCAAACGCTTAAAACGCGCCAATACATCGGTTAGTATTGATTCATAAGCATGCCCCAGATGCGGGACACCATTTACGTATGAAATGGCGGTGGTGATATAAAAAGGTGGCTTCGTACTCAAAACTAATTCTCCTGTCGAAATAACAGCTATTGGCTTATCACAAGAAAGCACCCGCGTACAGCATCACGCCGATCAAGATTTGAAAATTCTACGCGTTCAAAATGGCTTTTCAGCCCATCTGTTATAGAAATGAGTTTTTCCAGAGAGTGGCTCGCCATCATGTTTTGTAATGCATCATGTTGTAAGAACGCGGGTAAGTCCTGCCCGCCTCTGGCTTTGATGAACAGCATTTGCCGAAAGATCCATTGTAATAGCTCCGCAAACATGCGGTATTCTTTATCTTGCGCTGGTGATGAGATGGACATGGAAAGCTGATGTATTTTCACCCAATTCCAATTTGGTGCATCATCCAGATGATCAAGAATTTGCGACAGACTGTCAAACCCGCCTCCTTCAATAAAGTGCAACGCTCTGCCGATGCTGCCTTCTGAAAGAGCCGAGAGGATATCTAACTGATCAATTGAAAGCGCAGGATGGTCTTGTTGCTTGCTCAACAAATCATTCAAAACCTCATGCGATAAAGGCGAAAACTGAAGAAAGCGCGTGCGGGATCGTATCGTCGGGATCAGCATTCCCGGTCTATGGGCGATTAAAATAATCAACACATTGGCAGGCGGCTCTTCCAAAATTTTGAGGATAGCATTTTGGGCGTTACGGTTCATGGTGTCAGCATCATCAACAATCACAATGCGCCAACCACCCTCTGATGCAGTTTTGCGCAAGAAGGGCTCTATCTTACGCAGAGCATCAACTTTCAAGTTGGCATCCTGCTTACCCTTTGCCGCGTCGTAATATCGGCTGATATAAAGGAAATCCGCATGGCCACCGGAAGCAACGCGTGCAAAAACAGGATCATCCGCCGCAACGTCCAGCGAAGAGATATCATGTGCCGTTTCCTCGCCACCGAAAAGGCTGTCTTGATTTGTATCTACTTTACCGTGTTTTAATAAGAATCGCGCAAGACGGAACGCCATTGTGCTTTTACCGATGCCTTGCGTGCCTGCAAAAATCATTGCATGAGGCATACTGTTCTTTTCGAATAGCTCAAGGAAGAGTTTTTCTTGTTCCTCATGACCAGCGCAAAAGAACATGGCTTGCGGCTCAACCAGTTTTTCATGATCCTCTACCACAGGAAAATGCGCGGCGCCGACATCATCGTCCATATCATCGTCGTAAATTATATCTTCGTCACCAAACAGGTTCATAATTTATTCTTATTCCCCCTGCAGCTTCGCCAAAGCGATGTTCTTAATTTCATCGGATAGATGATCCATGCTTTGCGCGGCATTTAGAATATAGCACCGCCCTTCATTCTGACGCGCTATTTCCAGAAAGCCTTCGCGCAAACGTTCATGAAAATCTATATCAAGACGTTCAAACCGATCTTCTGTTTGCTCTCCCGCATCATCCTCGGATAGCCTCGCATTGGAACGATTTAGCCCCGAACGCACATCAATATCGAGAATAAAAGTCAAATCAGGTTTGAATTCATTGATTGAAATACGTTCTATCTCTTTAATCTTATCAAGATCCAAGCCGCGGCCAAACCCCTGATAGGCAAGAGTAGAATCAGTAAAACGATCACAAATCACGATCTTCCCGTCATTAAGGGCAGGCTTTATCAGCTTTTCAATATGCATAGATCGCGCCGCAAACAGTAAAAGAACCTCCGCCATCGCGTTCCAATCACCACCATCACGCTGCACAAGAAGGTTGCGGATGCTTTCTGCTTCGGGTGTGCCACCAGGTTCACGTGTAATAATAACGTCATAACCGCGATCAGACAGCATATCGACCAATCGATTGATTTGAGTTGTCTTGCCGGAGCCTTCACCGCCCTCTAACGAGATAAAAAAACCTCTAGCCATCGATTTTGGTAAGTCGGTGCTCATTAATCAAAACGTCCCTGCCCTGTAGTCAACAAACGTGCCTTTGCGACAACTTTAGCAAACGTACCCAAAGCCTCGACAGCCTCCGTCGTCACCAGTGGGATTTCAACAACCTCACCCTGAGGAACTGAAATTGTAATCATTCCAACCTCTTGCCCTTTTGTGATTGGTGCTTTTAAGGGCGCATTATAACGAATTTTAACATCTAAATCATTTTCAAATAACTTAGGAACAACAAAGCTGAGAGGCTCTTTAGCCTGCAAACCAACTGTGCTTTTTACGCCAAGATATACAGGCGCACGCTCTAAATCCTTTTTGTCATCAAACAAGGAAAGGATGCGAAAGGAATTAAGCCCCCATGCCAAAAGGCGGGCGGACTCATTTGCGCGCTCTTTGCTGCTCTCAAGGCCGTTAACAACGATAATAACGCGCCTATCATCCTTAACCCCTGTCCCGATCAAGCCATAGCCGCCAATATCCGTATGCCCTGTTTTCAGACCATCCGCACCGACATTACGATAAAGCAAAGGGTTACGATTTTCCTGACGGATTTTGCTGTAAGTGAATTCTTTTTCTCCGTAATAGCTGTAATATTCAGGAAAGTTCTTAATCACTGCGCTGGCAAGGATCGATAGATCCCGCGCCGTTGAGTAATGATCAGGATCAGGCCAACCGCTGGCATTCATGAAGTGAGAATTATTCATTCCAAGGCTTTGAGCTTTTCTGTTCAAAGCCGAGGCAAAAGCATCTTCATCGCCCGCAAGCCCCTCCGCCAAAACAATTGTGGCATCATTGCCCGATTGCACAATCACACCGCGGATTAAATCTTCGACTTTAACCTTCTTCCCCACGGGGACAAACATCTTGGAGCCTTTTTTCTTCCACGCTTTTTCACTGACCATCATCGTATCTTCAAGTGATAGTGTGCCTTTTTTCAAAGCTTCGAAGACCATATACATCGTCATGACTTTACTCATGGAGGATGTAGGCATTTGCGTGTCTGCGTTTTTCTCGAATAAGACGGTGCCTGTATTATAATCAATCACAATGGCTTGCTTTGCAGCGGTGTCGATTGCATAAACAGGCGATATAAGGGCACAAAACGTAGAAAAGAACGCTATAAATGCAAAAGATAGGCGGTTTTTCATGGTTAAGACCTCACAATTTTCTATATATGCCCCATTCAAACACGGGAGCGCCTTTTAATCTATCAATTATTCTCTCGTGAACTAATCAACAACGATAAGCGCCGATTGATGCCCATCCGCGCTTACTTTTTCCAGCAAAGCATCCGCTGCAGGAATGCTTTGATTTGGCAAGCGGACGCGGTAATATTTCGCACCGTCAATGACAATGGTGTGCACTTGCGCGCGCCCATAGTTCTCTAGAGAACTCGCATATTTCATGGCACTTTCACGAGAGGTAAAAGACCCCATTTGCACGAAAATACGATGCCCTTTTATAGGATATTCTGCGATCATAGGATCAGGATAGAAAACGCCATCTTTTATATGCCCCGGAAGATTACGGGGCTTCGCTACAAGCACGTCACGCTCAACCGCTTGCGGTGGGTAAGGTGGGCGTTGTTCAACGATAGCCGGTGCCTTATAGCCCGACTTATTCATCGGAACTTCCATCCCGCGTGTATCCTGCCCATTACGCGCAGCCTCCGCCACCATGCGGCTTTCAGCTTCCAGAACCTGAACACGCACTTTGGCAACCCCTTGTTTTCGGAACCCAAGTAACTCTGACGAACGTTTAGACATATCAATGATGCGATTATGGGCATAAGGCCCACGATCATTCACGCGAACGATGAGTGACCTACCATTCTCTAAATTCGTCACCCGCACAATGCTGGGCAAAGGCAATGTCTTATGCGCGGCAGTTAATTCATTTTGATAGAAGATCTCGCCATTTGCGGTTTTTTTACCGTGAAAATTTGGCCCATACCATGATGCTACACCGGTTTTATTATAGTTATAATTGACGGCAGGATAATATTTACGCCCCTTTATCGTGTAAGGCGATCCAACTTTATAACGGCCTTTGCTCTGCCCTGTTGTGCCGGCAAGCTTCTTACCGAAATGCGACATCAACTCAATTTTTGCACACCCTGTCATGGTAACAGAAATCGTAAATAAATACGCTATAACAGTAAAATAACGAAAAACTCTAACAGATTTTAAGACACTCATTATTCTAACCCTTATTGCGCTATCTGATCGGCAAGTAAACCAACGGAAGTGGCGAAGTATGTTGATTTATTCCATCTCATAATCACGCGGTAATTTCCGTAAACCAAATAAGTTGAGCCCTTTACACCATCCGGCGCAACGATGGAGGCTTTCATCCCCGCAACAACAGGAATATCCTGACCACCAAGTAATGTCACACCAAGTTTTTTCCATGTTTTCAGATCATGCTTAACTTTCAAGCCAATCATATCTTTTGTGAAATGTGCAGGAATGCGCACGCGGCGTCCCCATTTCTGATCTTCTTTCCAACCGCTCTTACTGAGGTAATTGGCAGTTGAGGCAAAAACATCAGGCAGGCTTGTCCAGATATTGCGCTTCCCATCATTATTGCCATCAACAGCGTAAGCATGAAAGCTGGAGGGCATAAATTGATTCTGCCCCATTGCCCCCGCCCATGAGCCTTTCATTTTGCTGTGGGATATATGCCCTGCATCAATAATTTTCAACGCATTAATAAGTTCTTTGCGGAAATAGCTGCTGCGTCGTCCGTCATAGGCCAGCGTCGCCAAAGCAGGCACAACACCGAAACCACCCGTATTATTACCGTAGCTGGTCTCTATGCCCCAAAGAGAAACGATATATTGCGCAGGAACGCCGTATTTCTTTGCCGTCGCATCCAGTAATGTACGATGCTCTTTATATAATCTGCGGCCTTGCGCCACACGCGCATCATTAATAACGCGCTTTTGATATTTGGCGAAGGTCATTGTACCTTCGGGCTGTTTACGATCCAGCTCTATAATGCGTGGGATAGGCTTAACCCCTGCCATCGCTTGATTAACTGTCTTTTCAGAGATGCCTTTACGCGCGGCCTCTTTTTTGAAATCGACAACCCAAGCATCGAATTTATCATCTGCTTGCGCCATAACAGGCGTGAATATAATGGTGGCTGCCAGAGCCAGAATTTTAAAGTTAATTTTCATCGCGGGAATCATTCTCATATAGTTTAGACATGACTTCAAAGATAAAGGCTGTACTCCAACCAAACAAGATAAAACCATTGGCAGATTGAAAAGCACTCACAAGTCTCCAGTCTTTACCCAAAAAAATATCGCCGTAACCAACCGTTGTGAATGTTGTTGTGGAAAAATATAGAGCTGATTCCAAATCAGGCAAAACCTCTATGTATAAGTAGAAGATCGCCCAAACCCATATTTCCACGATATGAGCCGCAAAAATCCCCAAAACGACAAGAACAAGGAGAGGTACCTTCCAATAACGTCGCAAAATCAAACGAGCACTGTTTCGCGACCTTTCCATCCAACCGATTAAGTGATCTAGGAAAACCGCATGTATAACAACGGTTACACAGATTAATAGCGCGCCAATAAGGAGTTGAGAAACAAACATTAAGAATAAAACCTGAAGAAATTTAATTTAACACTAGACATACATACACAAAAATGGCTAAAAAATGAACCTCGAATGTATAATCGCGCAAATCTGGAGAGATGGCAGAGCGGTTGAATGCACCGGTCTTGAAAACCGGCGTGGGTTTATAGCCCACCCAGGGTTCGAATCCCTGTCTCTCCGCCATTTACCTGCGATTTTACGCACCCCGTAAAACGCTTTATGCCGTTGAAAAATATAGATAAATTCTGATAGCAAACCCCTCTGGAGATTTTGATAGTTTCTCATTCATAGGCCGATCTCTTAAAATCCTTTCTATAAGAGATTTAGGGAGCCTCTCTAAAATAGCGTCAAATGTCTAAAATCGCTTAACACGCCTCAAAATCTAACCCCTCCCAGAATGAAAAATCTGAAATTTGGTACAGAGACCGGAAACTAATTCAAATTATACTGTTAGCATGGCAATATAACGTTTCAAGAATAAAAGATGATGGAAGGTAATGCCTATGAAGCATTTTAAAAAAATAGGACTGGTTCTTCTTGCTGGAGCTATTTCATTCGTAATTTTCTGCATACTGTTTTTTGGTCTATTCGCTTTGGTTGAGTTATTCAAAGAAGAACAAATGTTGGAGCCGCGATTAATTGCTAATAGCTTCCTTAAGCTAGTCGGTTTAGTTTTTGTGGGAAGCTGGCTATGGTTCTCAGGTAAATTTCTGTCAAAAGAAAAACTTAAATCACGGGGGCGAAAGGCTTTATATATTTACTTTGCCATATCGATTTTTGCGTATGTCTCTTCATTTTTGATTACTCCAAGGGCAACATTGAATCAAAACCTCACCCAGCAACAAATACCTACGGAACGGTCTACAGAATTTCTTGACGATCTCTACCTTGAGCAAGGCATTTCCAAAGAACAGGTAACAACCGTGATGTCGAAAGAATGGCCTAGGCTAGAGATAAGAGCAGTAGGAAAAAACCTAATTTCAATGGCAAGCTTTTATAACGTCTGTGCCAACAAAAAATTAATTAGTCGAAATATTAAGGCTATTAGATGGGCTTCGTTTATGGGGAGCAAGTATCTTATTATTGCTGGAATTGGAAAAGAAGAAAAAACTTGGATTGAAAATGGAGCTAAGGGGGTGTTAATTTACGCCCCAGAAACTTCCGAGGATGTATTTCAAGCAAATTTTAGCCATGACGCGTGCAATGCCATAAAAAAATCTCTTGATACAAACTATGAAATACTTGATCATTTTATATCAAAGGTCGACTAAGCTACATGCGACTTTCTTCATCTAAGACAGACCATATATCAAAAATTTTGACTGCAATTTTAGCGCCAGTGACGTTCCTAATTCGAAACAAAGTGGCTTCCAGCTTTGTAGGCATAAGAGATCATACCGTCCATCGCTTGATTTGAAATTCTCATTATACCCTGGATACATCTCGTCGAACTTTTTCACCTGCTTCATTATCCATCGATAATCCTCCTGTAAACGTGGGGGTAAATGTTTGGAGACAATGCAGAGTAGATCACCTTGAAATATTGGTAAAAGTCGCTGACGGACATCACCTTTGCCGGTGGCTAAGCTATAGACTGCTCTGCTGAATTTTTCTCAAGCGTATCCGTATTTGTATGACATTCATCTATCACCTTATCTTAATATCATTAATTTAGCCTAAAAAGGGATAGTTTTCAACTGTCTTGTCACCCTACTAATGTTTGAGCATTTTACTGTTTTACAACCGACCATAGCGACTATTCCTAGAATACAAAAAAATAAGCTATTGTTTTAAAAGCATAAAAAACGGAGATTTATTTATTTTTTAGACGCTCCGGACCGCAATTTACCTAAATGCCCTGCGCGTGCTTAAGAAGTAGCCCAGTGAGTAGCCCAAGCATATTTTTATGAATTATTGAAAGCCCTCGAGAAACCTAAGGCATTGTATTTGTTTGGAAAAAGTGGTGATCGCTGAGGGATTCGAACCCTCGACCTACTGATTAAAAGTCAGTTGCTCTACCGGCTGAGCTAAGCGATCTTACCATGTTTTTAACGGCTCAAAAAAGATGAGCACCGTTTGAATTGCTGCACAATATGTATTTCGCACCGCCACGTCAAGCATTCAATCTTGTTTTTCAAACTTTTTCTGTAATTTCTGTGCCACTTGGGGCGTAACGAACTCATCTACCGTGCCATCAAGGGCGGCTATCTCTTTTACAAAGGAGGACGATACAAACTGCCACTTATCAGCCGCCATCAAAAATACGGTCTCGATATCAGGGTCTAGCTTTGCATTCATTCCTGTCATTTGAAACTCATATTCAAAATCAGAAACAGCACGTAACCCCCTGAAAATAAAAGACGCATCAATCTCACGGGCAAAGTGGACGAGTAGCTTATTGAAAGAACGCACCTCTATTTCACATCCCTTTTCAGGCAAATTATCAATATCAATTTGAAGCATTTCCATGCGCCGTTCATAGGTGAATAGAGGCTCTTTCTTCGGGCTATCAGCAACAGCAACAATCAGCTTATCCACCATCCGGCTAGCGCGGCGTATCAGGTGCAAATGCCCTTTTGTTACAGGATCAAAGGTGCCGGGGTAAATACCGGTTATAAATTTTCCACTGCGCGACATTCTCAATCACATCCCTATTACTTAAAAATACTATTCAAAGCCCTTTAACAGCGCCCCTTATATCGGGCGCAGGATCAGCTTTGTTATCTTATAAAAACGCGATTTACTCTTCCGTTGAAGGCGTGTCTTCTGCTTCCACAGTTGCGGCGGCATCATCTGCGCTCACATCCTCAGGGGACGCATCAGCATCAGTTGCAGCGTCTACGGCATCATCTGCTTCGTCCTCATCATCCTCTTGAACCAGCCAAGCAACGGAAACGACATTTTCATCCTTACCAACCTTAAAGATAGTTACGCCTTGCGCGCTGCGCCCTGTTGTGCGGACATTTTCAACGGGAGTGCGGATTAGCTGCCCACCATCGGTCACCAACATAATTTGATGAGAATCCGTCACAGGGAACGTTGCGACAACTTCTCCACCATTCTTAGACGTCAATGACATATTGGCAACGCCCATACCACCACGCCCGGAAACACGATATTCATAGGCAGATGTACGCTTACCAAAGCCTTTATTAGACACAGTCAGAACGACTTGCTCGTTCTCCAGCATTTCTTGGAAACGCTCCTGAGAAAGCTGGTAACTTGTTTCCTCGATATCCATACCCTCGGTATCTTCAGCGTCAATCATTTGGCTGGCCATTTTCAGGTAAGCATTACGCTCATCCGGTGTGACATCGATATGCTTCAAGACAGACATAGAAATAACTTCGTCATTCTTTTCCTTCATTTTAACACCGCGCACACCTGTTGAGGTGCGACCAGCAAAAACGCGGATATCCGTTACAGGAAAGCGGATCGCTTTACCCAGACGGGTTGCGAGCATAATATCATCATCTTCCGTACAAACAGCAACAGAGACAAGGCTTTCGCCCTCGCCCAGCTTCATCGCGATCAAACCGTTAGAGCGGATATTCTTAAAGTCGGAGAGCTTATTACGGCGCACAGAACCATGACTGGTCGCGAACATAATATCCAAATTATCCCATAGAGTTTCATCTTCCGGCATGCGTAAATACACATTCACGTTCTCTTCTTTTTCCAAAGGCAACAGGTTCACCAAAGCCTTACCACGGCTTTGCGGTGTCGCCAGAGGAATTTGATACACCTTCATACGGTGCACAATCCCGCGGGATGTGAAAAACAGGATCGGTGTATGGGTAGAAGCCACGAACAAATCAGAGATAAAATCATCATCCTTCATCGACATACCGGAGCGCCCTTTACCGCCGCGACGTTGCGCACGATAGGTATCCAAAGGCACACGCTTCACGTAACCACCGTGGGTTATGGTTACAACCATATCTTCACGCTGGATTAAGTCTTCCATATCAACTTCGAATTCGCCTTCAATCAGCTCACTGCGACGCGGCGTACCGAAACGTTCTTTAACCTCTTCTAGTTCCTCAACAAGAACTTCAAGCAAGCTATCACGATCACCCAAAATAACGAGCAATTCTGCGATCAAGTTGGTTATTTCTTTCAGTTCATCACTGATTTTCCCACGCTCTAGCCCTGTTAACTTATGCAAGCGCAGATCAAGGATCGCTTTAGCTTGTAATTCGGATAACTGATATGTCCCCGCATCATCAACTTGATGTTCTGGATCGTCAATCAACGCAATTAAAGGCGCAATATCATGGGTATCCCAGCGCTTTGCCATCAATTTTTCACGCGCGTCCGTCGGGTTAGCAGCATTACGGATAAGGGCAATAATTTCATCAATATTCGCAACAGCAACAGCCAAACCAGCCAAAAGATGCGCACGATCCCGCGCCCTACCCAATTCAAATATCGTGCGGCGGGTGATAACTTCCTCACGGAATTTTACAAACGCCTTGACCATATCCAAGATCAGCATTGTTTGCGGCTTACCATTATGAAGAGCAACCATATTACAAGCAAAATTCGTTTGCAGCGCCGTATATTTAAACAATCGATTTAAAACAACATCTGCATTCGCACTAATTTTCAGTTCAATAACAACGCGCACACCATCACGGTCAGATTCGTCACGTACTTCATGAATATCTTCAACGATTTTCTCACGTGCAACTTCGCCCAAACGCTCCATCAATTTGCTTTTATTAACCTGATACGGCACTTCATGAACGATAATCGCCTCACGCTTGCCTATTGTTTCAAATGAGGTTTTCGCCCGCATTTTCACAGAGCCATTGCCCGTGTGATACGCCGAGTGAATACCTGCGCGACCTAAAATCTGTGCACCTGTCGGGAAGTCTGGCCCCGGTATAATTGCCATCAACTCTTCTGTTGTCATATCCGGATTTTCAACGAACGCACAACACGCATCAACGACCTCAATCAAATTATGCGGCGGAATATTGGTTGCCATACCAACGGCAATACCACCGGCACCATTAACCAATAGATTAGGAATACGGGATGGAAGAACAGTTGGTTCGGTTTCGCTTTCATCATAGTTAGGCTGAAAGTCGACAGTTCCCTTATCAAGGTCAGCCAACACGGATTCGGCGGCTTTTTCAAGGCGCGCTTCCGTATAACGCATCGCAGCGGGAGAATCACCATCCATAGAGCCAAAGTTCCCCTGCCCGTCAATCAACGGCAGACGAAGGGACCAAGGCTGTGCCATGCGCACAAGAGAGTCATAAATCGCCTGATCGCCATGCGGATGGTATTTACCCATCACATCGCCAACCACGCGGGCAGATTTCTTATAAGACTTATCAGAGGTATAACCACCAACCTTCATCGCATAAAGGATACGACGATGCACGGGCTTCAACCCATCGCGAACATCAGGCAACGCACGCGAGACAATCACGCTCATCGCATAATCAAGATAAGATTGCTTCATCTCCTCTTCTAATGCAATTTTGGGGAAAGTTTCGCCTGTATTATCTGATGTAATGTCTTCGCTCATAGTTCTACTTTGGTTCTATTTCAATTTTATTTATTCAACGAAACGCGTAAGGGCATATTTATATTATTGCCCGGTTCTAATACGCATCATTGCCTTATCAATCATATTCACAATTTCAGGCTGAACAATCCTTGCCCAACTAACAACTTTATCCGAAGCACTCTTCGCTTCAGGCTTACTATAATATTTAACCATCGCATCAAGCTCTTTCAGAGTATAAGTCTCGATCATAGCATCAACTGAAATCCGCTCTATCGCATTATAGTTCAACATCCCCTTCATGGCATCGACAAAAGCCCGACGATCACGCGCCGGTAATGCAAATGATGAGCGCTGAATAGCTGAATCAATTTGTGTACGTGTTGGGCGGATCTTATGCATTTCCCTTGCTAAAGCAATTTTTTTCGCCAAGACAGCTTTGTCCTTCAATTCGGCTTTGGCTTCAGCAATACCTTTTTCAACAACAGTTAATTCTTTTGGCTGCTCTGTAACTGCCTTGCTTTGCACCACTACGCCAGTGTCTGTTTGCCCTTGCAAGAACTCATCCGCGTTCACGGCTTCACCTTGTGCGGAAGCATGAGAAGACATGAGAAGTGCCCCCCCGCAAACAACAAGCGAAAATATCATAATTTTTTTAAGACAGATCATTTCTATATATCCTTCTTTTATGCTCAATTCTAGAATGGGATTTCATCATCCATTGCATCAACTGGTGCAGGCGATGATTGCTGCTGTGACTGCGCCGGTGCGCCGGTGCCATAATTGCTGGAGCCACCATCATTGAAAGATTGGCCACCACCATATCCACCGCCATCGCCGCCGGAATTACGAGAATCCAACATGGTTAGCTCTCCACGGAAAGGACGTAAAACAATTTCAGTTGTATACTTCTTTTGTCCATCCTGCTCCCATGAGCGTGTTTCAACTTGGCCTTCAATATAAACCTTCGCGCCTTTTTTAAGATAGTTTTCGCAAACAGTCACAAGCCCCTTATTAAAGATAACAACACGATGCCATTCCGTTTTCTCACGACGTTCCCCCGTCGCTTTATCTTTCCAGCTTTCAGACGTTGCGATAGATAAATTCACAACCTTATCACCCGATTGCATTGTACGAACATCAGGATCTGCGCCCAAATTTCCAATTAAAATAACTTTATTAACACTACCAGCCACAGGCGCACTCCATATACAAGTTTCACAAAGAATCGGAGTATAGCCTCCACCCACGGATTTCTAAAGCCCTTAATCATATTATTTATGCAAATAATGTGAAATTCTTCACCAAAAAACCACAAAAGGTGACCTATCATTCAATTTTTGAAAAATAATTCAAATTCATCTATAATGGCTGAATGTTTGACAAGGTGTTTCATTATGCCTTAATAGATACCATAAAAAAGTTATGGAGTGAATAAATGGCTAGTGTTGATAAACTGATAAATGCAGAAGAGACTTTTAACTATCTCGCAAAGCACATCATGGATCTTGAAGATATTGATGGCGGGAAGATTAGCAGTAAATCTGTTCAACGCCATATAGACAGCACCCGTGCGGCCCTCAACCGCGCCCATGGGACGCCAACAGAAGAGAATATATTAGCCGCAACAGGTATGGCCGAGTTGTTTAAATCTTATGCTCAAACCATGGGCATATCGGGAATGCGCTTGGTTAACAAAGATTCACAAAGGATACGTGCTGATAAAAACGAAGAGCTCGCACGCGTTGATGCCCTAACCAAACTCGCCAATAAAGCGGGAACAACCTCCGCGACAGAAGACATGATTGCGAGAAGTACACGCGACAACAGTGCCGTGGCAGTATTCTTTATTGATCTTACGAAATTCAAACCAATCAACGATACACTTGGACACCAACAAGGTGACAAAGCCCTGCAACTTGTCGCCGAAAAAATACTGGAAACTGTACGCGATGGTGATATCGTAGGCCGTGTTGGCGGTGATGAATTTGTTATTGTGATGGCCAATCAAGACCCTAAACATGATTTCAGCGCTGAAAGACAGCATCTCATCAACCTTTTTGATGGTAACATCGTCTATCAAGATGCCGTGCATGGTGATTACCCTATTGGTGGAGATATCGGCCTTGCCATTGTCGCCGAAGGAGAAATAGCAGAAGCAACGATAGCGCGCGCTGATCACCTTATGTACGAAGCAAAGCAAGCCCGACACAAAGAGCTAGAAGAAACTAGAGTTCTGACACTATCGGAACCAGAATAAACATTGCCTCCCCCCGACTTTTAGGCCATAAATAGCGCATGCTGACAGAGATAAGTGTGCGCGGTGCGCGAGAACATAATTTAAAGAACATTGACGTTGATATACCACGAGATAAACTTGTGGTGATTACGGGGCTGTCCGGCTCCGGAAAATCATCGCTCGCGTTTGATACTATCTATGCGGAAGGGCAACGTCGTTATGTCGAAAGCTTGTCCGCTTATGCGCGCCAATTTCTGGAAATGATGCAAAAGCCTGACCTTGATAGCATCGAGGGGCTTTCCCCCGCCATTTCAATCGAACAAAAAACCACCAGCAAAAATCCACGCTCCACCGTTGGGACAGTGACGGAGATTTACGATTATATGCGTTTATTGTGGGCGCGTGTGGGTGTGCCTTACTCCCCTGCCACCGGATTACCCATTACAAGTCAGACTGTCAGCGAGATTGTTGATCGCATATTGGACATGGAAGACGGGACGAAGCTCTATATCCTCGCCCCTATTGTGCGCGGACGCAAAGGCGAATACAAAAGAGAATTCAAGGAGTTACAGGCAAAAGGTTTCGGGCGAGTTAAAGTAGACGGCACACTTTATGAAATCGATGAGATACCGGAACTTAATAAAAAGCTTAAACATGATATAGAAGTGGTTATTGACCGACTTGTGATACGGGTCAACGCGAAAGAAGGCTTACAAAAGCGCCTCGCCGACTCTGTTGAGACAGCACTGAACCTTGCGAACGGTCTCGTTATTGCCGAAGACGCAAAGTCAGGTGATCAGACGTTATTTTCCGAGAATTTCTCTTGCCCCGTTTCAGGATTCACAATCCCCGAGATAGAGCCGCGCCTTTTCTCTTTCAACTCCCCACACGGCGCATGCCCGCAATGTGATGGATTGGGCGTGAAGCTGAATATGGATCTTGACCTCATCATTCCAGACCCATCGGTTCTGGTGTCAGATGGCGCAATTGTATCATGGTCAAAGGCCGGTGCATTTTCGGGGTACTATATGCAGACCCTGCGCTGCGTCGCCAAACATTTTGACTTTGATTTGAACGTGTCATGGAGCGACCTATCGCAAACGAACAAAGACATTATCCTTTATGGGTCAGGCAAAGAGAAGGTGTCATTGATTTTCGAAAGCAAGCAAAACACATGGAAGAACACCAAGCCATTTGAAGGGGTGATCGGCAATATGGAACGCCGCTTAATCGAAACCGAGTCCAATGGTGTACGCGAAGCCTTATCAAAATACCAATCCAGCGCACCGTGTGACGCGTGTCATGGTGCACGCCTAAAGCCCGAGAGCCTTGCTGTTAAAATCGACATGAAAACAATATCCGAGATCAGCGCATTAGGCATCCAAGAAGCACATCAATGGTTCAGCGAGGTTTCTGACACGCTAACCAAGCAACAACAGCAAATTGCCGAGAAAATTTTAAAGGAAATCGAAGATCGCCTTAGCTTCCTTGTGAATGTCGGGCTGGAGTACCTGAACCTCTCTCGTGCGTCAGGCACATTATCAGGCGGCGAATCGCAACGTATCAGATTGGCCTCACAAATTGGATCGGGTTTAACGGGGGTTCTCTACGTTTTGGACGAACCTTCTATTGGCCTTCACCAACGGGACAATAACAGGCTGCTTAAAACGCTGAAACGACTACGCGATATCGGCAACACTGTGATTGTGGTGGAACATGACGAAGACGCCATTCGCAGTGCAGATCACTTAATTGATATGGGCCCCGGCGCAGGCGCACATGGCGGACAAATCGTTGCACAAGGCACGCCCGAAGAGGTTTTCCAATGTAAAGACAGCATCACCGCCCAATATATGCGCGGCGAAAGAGAAATATCTATCCCGACGAAACGCCGCAAAGGCAAAAAACATATCGAGATTATCGGCGCAAGCGGCAATAACCTGAAAAATATCAACGCGAAGATTCCCCTTGGTACGTTTACATGTATTACAGGGGTTTCGGGATCGGGAAAATCGACACTAACAATCGACACGCTTTATCGCGCCGCCAGTAAAACCCTGATGAGATCAAAAGAACACCCACTCCCCCACAAAGAAATCAAAGGGTTTGAGCACGTTGATAAAGTCATCGATATTAATCAGTCCCCTATCGGGCGCACACCACGATCCAATCCTGCGACCTACACAGGCGCATTTTCTCATATTCGTGAGTGGTTTGCAGGCTTACCCGAATCAAAAGCACGCGGATATAAGGCAGGCCGTTTCTCCTTCAACGTAAAGGGTGGACGCTGCGAAGCGTGCTCCGGTGACGGCGTCATCAAGATCGAAATGCATTTCCTGCCAGATGTTTATGTCGAGTGCGAGACCTGCAAAGGCAAGCGTTACAGCCGCGAAACGCTTGAGGTTAAGTACAAAGGTAAATCTATCGCCGATGTGCTGGACATGACCGTTGAGGATGCCGTTGAGTTTTTCGATGCAATCCCCTCGATTCGCGATAAAATGCAGACATTGAAGGAAGTTGGACTGACCTACATCAAAGTCGGGCAGCAAGCAACCACCCTTTCCGGCGGCGAAGCGCAGCGCGTAAAGCTGGCTAAAGAGCTGTCAAAGCGTTCCACGGGGCAAACGCTTTATATTCTGGATGAACCGACCACAGGCCTGCATTTTGAAGATGTCCGCAAATTGCTGGAGGTTTTGCACAGATTGGTCGAACAAGGCAACACAATCGTTGTTATCGAGCATAATCTGGATGTCATAAAAACCGCGGATTACATCATTGATATAGGCCCCCAAGGCGGCGATAAAGGCGGGGAAATAGTCGCGACAGGCACGCCGGAAGATATCTGCATGGTAAAGAAGAGCTATACAGGGCAATATCTTAAGGAAATCCTTTATAAACAAGAAAACCTTGCAGCCGAATAAATTCCTTGTGTTTTGTAAAATAAACATGATAACATTAGGTAATTAAAAAAATAATTTGGTGATAATTAGAGGAATAAAACTATGGCAGGCCCAGTAGACGCAGTAAACGACGTCGCAAACGCAGGAACTAGCGTACTTAAAACAATATGGAACGCGTCCAAAGGTATTCTAGCGACAGCGACAGTCAGCACATTACTAGCATCAGCAACAGGCGGACTAAGCCTTACAGCAGACGCTGCAATGGCGGCAGGTGAAGCCATAAAATTCACCCCCATGGATATGCTCGCAAATGTTGGAAATGGCTTTGCACATAACTTAAGTGGTGCAGGAGATCTTCTTACAGGGTGGATGGCACCAGCACCGTAACCCCTCAGCACTGCGAAAACAAAACAAACGCCTCCTGTTCGAGGCGTTTTATTTTGCCTGAAACACACCAAAACGATGATTGTGAAACATACCCTCTTTAAAAATCGTTAGAAACCCGTCATTATAAGGGCATGAAAAAAGAGCTGACCGACAAACTCACAGCAGAGTTTAAACATAACCTAGAGACGATTCTAAAAGAGCGTAAGGGCAAGACAAACCCGAAGAAGCTCTCGAAAGCGTCAGGCTTGGGTGAAACCGCAATACGCGACATCCTGCAAAACAGATCGGCCAGCCCGAAACTGGAAACCATAGAGAAAATTGCAAAAGGCCTGAACATTCCTGTTTACCGCCTGATTCCATCGATGATCGACCAATCCTACGAAGAACTGGCCACGCTCAAGGAAGAGAATGCTCTCTTAAGAGAAGTTGCCGATCAAGAGTTCTCCAGCATGGATGACCTGCGCAAAGCCGCCAAAGCGCGCTCAAACAAAAACTAACAAAACAAAGACACCCCCCCCTCTTCAGCACAGCCTCACAGACAATAAAGGCTGTGTTATTTCCCTGCGCTCCTGCGCATAAATTTATCGGGGTGAAAATTCCCATTGACAGGGCATGCTAAACGTGTGATAAATCATATTAACAGCATGTTGTTTCTTTCGGGCGCCCCTCTTACCCACACACAAGGGGGGCGTCCACCCCTTCCAAACCACAATGCAGATCGACAACATCACGCTACAATATTTACAATCTCATATAATAATATTACGATCAGATACAACGAGCGCAGCAATAAAACGCCCCCCCCTCAACTTCCGGCTAAAAAGATAGCATTATGAATTTTAAATATATTTTCTTACTCATCACATCATTCTTTATCTTCGGTGCTTTAAACACCCACGCAAATGCAGCAACACAAGAATCGATAGGAAATATATCTATTGTAATTGGTGATGTTGAAATACAGCACATAGATAACGCAGAACAAAAAGCGGAACAGAAAACCTCTATTTACCTTGGAGACGTTATAAGCACCAAAAACGATGACAGCTTCGTTCGCGTTGATTTTATTGATGGAACAAACATAACAATGAACGGTACGGATGCAGAGCTAACTATTGATGAATATATTTTTGACCCTGCTAATTTGACGGGAAACAAAGCAAATTTCAGAATCTTACGAGGTAGCTTTGAGTTTGTTGGCGGACTTTTAGACAAAGGAGACTCCGAAAACGTTCAAATTGATCTGGATTTCGGAAGCATCGGCGTGCGAGGCACTAAAGTTTTACGTGCCATGAAAGATAACGAATGCTGGATTTATCTGGAAGAAGGCGAAATACGTGTCTTCAACGATGCCGGCACACGGATATTAAAAGCCGGAGACGGCACACGCATCAAAGATAAATCAATATCACCCACAAAAGTAAAGCCGTGGGGACAAAAGAACATCGACTGGATTAAGTCAGAAGTTGCCCTACCTGTGGAATAAAAGGATAAAAGACGCTCAACGCCGTACGCGCGAAAACTAAAATGGTGCCCCCAGCCGGACTTGAACCGGCACTCCCGAAGGAACCGGATTTTGAATCCGGCGCGTCTACCAATTCCACCACAGGGGCAATGTCATAATAGGCGTGAGCGAGATAATAGCGATCTAGAAAAATTCTGCAAGAATTTAGTGAAAAAAGTTACACAGAACACCTTTCTCCTCGTCAAATGCCGACAACTCTGGTATCCAAATGTTTATGAAGACAATTTCCGACATCCTTAAAGACATAGAAACCGCTTGCGATGGTGAAAGAATAAGCATAGATGACTTGCTTGAAGCCTTTCATGAAAGGGGCTTTGGGTTTTTCCTCTTTATCTTTGCCCTGCCCGCAGCACTCCCCCTGCCTGCCATTGGCGTTGGAACAATTCTGGGCATTCCACTTGTGTTCCTTACGGCGCAGCAGGCAATCGGGCGGCACACGATTTGGTTTCCTGAAAAATTTAGAAAAAAAAGCATGAAACGCGAGAACCTCCTCGCCCTAATTGATAGAGCGTTGCCATGGACGATACGTATTGAAAAATTTATCAAGCCACGTTTAAACTTTGTAACGCAAGGCTCTTTCTCACGAATGATTGGTGTGTGTGGTTTTATAATGGCGCTTTCCGTTTGCGTTCCATTGCCACTTACCAATACAGTGCCCAGCTTTGGCATTGCCTTAATGTCTGTCGGTATTCTAATGCGTGACGGGATTGCGGTTTTAGCAGGAGCATTGATCGGTATAATATGGGTGATTTTACTATATAGTATATTACTGTTCGTTGGCTTTGAAGGCATCGATTTAATAAAGGAAGGCATTAAGGGGATCATACAATGAAGGCTGTTTTTTCAAACCCAACATTATCCTTTTCTTTAATTGCCTTTATATCATTCGCATCTTTGGCCGCCGCCTTTATCGCTGAAGGGCTGCTAGAATTAGAGCCTTGCATTCTTTGCATCTATCAACGATACCCCTTTGCCCTTGGACTATTGCTAGGGCTAATCGGCTTAGGCTTACGTAAGAAAAAGAATGTCACCACAGCGTTGCTTGGCATTTGCGGCATAAATTTTCTACTCAACAGTCTCATCGCCAGCTATCACACAGGTGTTGAACAGCATTGGTGGAAATCCGCAGTAGAGGGATGCTCCGTCGTGTTTTTGGATGATAGCAACAGCAAAAGCATCCTTGAAAACATCATGAGTGCGCCCATGGGCGATTGCAGCAAGATCCCGTGGCAAGACCCTATCCTTGGTCTATCCATGGCAAATTACAATATAGCCCTTTGTTTTGGCTTATTTATTTTCTGTATTGTCAGCGCAGTGATGGTCGCAAAAACTAAACCGCTACACTCAGAAGAGTCATAACACCAACAGCCAAACCACCGTGAAACAAGAAGAACCCTACGGATTGCTTCAGTGTGCGTTTCTTCCCAAAATCAAACAAATCATCAAACATAACGAACATATCCATCTACATATTTTCTCAATATGCAGATAGACTTATTCCGAACCCTCGATAAAGTCAAGGTTTTTGCGGGGTACAGACGTATAGAACAAAACAAATTCTAAGCAAAAAGCCAAAGTTTTCTGTTATTTTGACACATGCATCATTAATATTTATAATATTCCCAAAATACAAAACCATTAAATAGGGTAATAACTATGAATAATACAGAACAATCCAAATACATTTTGCCCGAAGATATGAACATCATACGCACCCACACAAAACGCTCAAATGATGACTGCCCGAATGAGATATTACAGGTCATTTTCCAAAATCAAGCGACAGAGATTCCGGAAGAAGAACGCAGCCAAGAAAAGCTTTTAGGCATCATGAATACAATGAGTACAGAGATGACGGAAAACCAAAGAATTGCACCTGAATTCATACAAGATTTTGAAAATACATGGGCGCGAAAAATACGTAACGATAGCTGGAATCAAGACCTAGACAATGATTTTGTATTTGAAGCATAGGTCACACAAAAAAGCCGAAGCATAAAGCCCCGGCTCTCTTGGTCTTTAAATATATTCTCGGCTTATTTACCTTTTTCAAGCGTGGTTAAGTATGACACCACAACCATTCCTAAAACGATATCAACTTTGTATGACAAATATACGCCAACAAGTGACACGATAACTGCCATTAGATCATTGGTCAGTTTTTTACCTGACAAGATCATACTGGATATAATAAGCGTCCAGCCTGTTCCGATCAAAGTATGCCAGTGGCTGCCTTCGAAGAAGGTTCCAACTGTGCCATCAACCATGCCAAGCACACCCATATAGTGGCCAAGGAAGGTTGATAACCCTACCAGCAAGACCGTATAGAACAGGAAGAACCCGAGGGCCTGCGTGATTGAGCGTAGATGTGCAAGATTTGTGATATGTGTAAACATAACGTACTCCTTTCGTTGCACTTCGCGCATTCCCTTTTTCAATAGACACCATGCCCGTATCAATGGGTATTTGCGCTGGTTAATGGCATGTTCGGGATTACTCCCTCTGCATACCAAAAAGCTTAGCTTCGCTATTCCTACGTTTTTTCGCAGCCCTAAAAGCAAACATCACTTAGATGTGGCTAGGCAAATAAAGCGAAGCGTATTCTTATACGTAAGCTGCAATTTAACAACGTCCACAGTTAAGTGGTGGCAGCTTCTTATTTCTCTGTCAGTTCTGCATCCCAATACAGAAAATCTTCCCAACTCTCATGTAGAAAGTTTGGCGGGAACCTTCGGCCTCTATCTTGAAGCTCGTAAATTGAAGGTTGCCGTGGCTTTACCAATGGGTACATCCCTATATCGTCCGGCATTTTATTTCCCTTTTTCGTGTTACAGCACTGACATGCCGCCACGATATTCTCCCAATTCGTCAGTCCGCCTTTTGAGCGGGGCACCACATGATCAAATGTTAAATCATGGGTCTTAAAATTATCGCCGCAATATTGGCATCGCCACTTATCGCGCAAAAATAAATTAAATCTCGTAAATGCCGGACTTCTAGTGGTCGGCACATATTCCTTTAATGCGAGTACAGATGGCAAATTCATCTCTAATTCCGGTGATCTCACGACACGTTCATACTCATGAACCACGCTGACACTCCCTCGAAAAATAGCCTTAACAGCATCCTGCCAAGACCATACAGATAGAGGGAAATAGCTCAACGGCCTAAAATCCGCATTCAGAATTAAGGCGTGGCACCTCTCTAAAGGTATATCTAATGGCGTTATTGCTGTGTTCATAAGAAGACTCTCCTCTCTTATCGGTTTGACTTTGCCAATAAGAAACAGAACGCTTCACATGACAAAATGCATGTCGGAAGTCTGCACAGGAAGGCGTTATAATAGCCTGCAGGCCTCGCATCTCATAAAGCTATTGTACCATAAGTTTAAGTAACATTATTACAAGAAATACAATTTTTGTTGCTGCACTCCACAATTTATTGCGGTGCATTGTTTTACATAACTGCAGTAATTTGTTTATTTTCAATGCTCTATGGAATATAAAGAGAAGTAATGGGGTTTTGCTGCTGCGCAATATAAAAATATCAAAGATTGAATATTTTCTTCAAAAATGCGCCACCAGCGTCGATTCCTTGCTGGTCAATCGAGTGCGTTAAACCTGCGCTTGTGTGGCCTGAAACCTCAAACCCATGCGCCGAAAGTGTCTCTTTTGCCAGAGACCATGCCTGCACAGGCACAACATCATCTGCTTCCCCATGGATTAGGCATATAGGCATTGTCTGCAAGTCTTTAACCGTTTCATCCCAGAGCAAAGCACCGGAGAACCCCAAAATACCCGCGATTTTTGATTTTAAGCGTGGTGCAACATGCAAACTGGTCATTGTTCCTTGCGAAAACCCAAGTAAAGCCAGCTTATCAGCGGCGAGGTCATAACGCTCTAACTGTGCCTCAATGAACTCTTCCACCAAGGGAAAAACGCTTTTCACCCCTGATAACATTACATGCGGGTCACGATCAGCCAAAGAAAACCATTGATATGCGTTGGGATAGCCTGCAGGCATCATGTCACATGCAAATGGTGCATCAGGCGATATAAACATCGTATTGGGTGCATATTGTGAGAGAATCGGCGCCAGAGATATTAAATCTTGCCCGTTTGACCCAACACCGTGCAAAAGAATAACAAGGCGTTCAACTTTACCGCTTTGCGGTGCGTGTTCATAAAAATTTGAAATACTCATAGAAAGATATGTAGCACAACACATTCATATGAGGTAGTAAAAGAGAGTAATAAAAGGACAATACGATGTGGTTAAAATACGCGGCTTTATCTGTGCTCTGCCTAACAGTTCCCTGCACTGCATTTGCAGATGAAGAGAACGGCACTTCCTACCTCAGTCTCTCTATAGAAAATGATAGCCTCGGCGGCGGCACGGATCGATATTATACCAGCGGTGTACGTGTCACGTGGTTTGATACTGACATCAAAGTTCCCCCTGTGATTGACGTGCTGGCCGATAAAATCCCGACTTTTGATTTTAACGATAAAACCGCGACTTTCTATACGATCGGGCATAATATTTACAGCCCCGAAGATATCCGTATTGCAAGCCAGCCAGCCAAGGATCGTCCGTGGGCGGCGTTTCTTTATGGCTCTGTCGGCCTCGCCAATATCACGGAAAATGGCGATAAACCTTTTCATGTTGATGAGTTAGAATTCACTCTTGGGGTTATTGGGCCGGAAGCATTGGGCGAACAAGCGCAAAAATTTGTCCATAAATATGTATCAAACTCTCCAAAACCGCGAGGTTGGAGGAATCAGTTAAACTTTGAACCGGGCTTTATGGTTTCGTGGCAACGACGCATTCCCTATGCCGTGTCTCATGATTTTGATTACTTTAATGCCCGTATAGAGCCAAATTTTTCTGTGACGCTCGGCAATATCCGCACCAATGTCAGCGCAGGGGCAACGCTTATCCTTGGTTCATCCAAACATCAAGACACACCACAACGCGTACGTCCTGCCATCCCCGGAACCGGTGTGTTCTTCACCGAAAAGAACAAGTTGAACTGGCAAATCTTTGCAGGGATAGATGCACGAATTGTCGCACGCGATATCTTTTTGGATGGGAATACATTCTCTGACAGCCACAGCGTTGACAAGAAATATCTTGTCGGGGATCTCAGCGGCGGCGTATCCTTTACCTATGATGATTACCGCCTGTCTTACACCTTAAACGCGCGCAGCAAAGAATTTGACGGACAAGAGGAAGAAAGCGTTTTTGGCTCCATTACTCTAACCAAACGATTTTAAATCATTATTTTCTCATGGATTTTTGTAAAAATATTGATACAATGTCGCCGAAGAAAAGGATTTAATCGCCATGAAGTATGACTTATTACACATCCAAGGAAAACCTTACGTCCTTGTTCCATTACATGATTACCGTGAAATAAGCTCCACAGGGTCGGACAGCGCACTGCCCAATAATGTTCTTGACGAAATTTCAGCGCGACAAACACATCCGATCAGAATTATCCGTAAATTCCGCGAGATGACACAAGCGGATTTAGCAGAAGCATCAGGCATTTCCCGCCCCTATTTGACGGAAATTGAAACAGGGAAAAAGGATGGATCTATCCGCGCTTTAAAAGCTTTAGCCGAAGGGCTGGGCGTTACAGTTGGCGACATTACATAGCCCGCGCCCACTTAATCAACACTCTGAGTAACAACACATGCCCATCGTAAGAGCCGACATATCTAATCTTGATCAAGTCATTGCTTTATCCGAAATGTGGAACGATGATGCAACACCCCTTCGCGCAGAAATCATAGAACAATATCTGGCATCAGAAATAGTTTTTTGCGCCATCGAAGGTGAAGAAGTCCTTGGAATCATTATATTAGAAGAAAATAGTGATGGGTCTCAACATCTCGCAAGATTGTTTGTTCACCCTGATTACCGTGATGACGGAATCGGTAGCGAAATGATGGAAACAGTCACAAAGTTATTAGACGAAACATGCACAAAATCATTTTTGAGCCTGTCGAACACCCACCCTGCTTATGATTTTTATGGGCGCTTTGGCTACACAGAGACAGATACGTTCAAACCGCCGAGTGAAGATTATATACCAATGGTAAGAGAACCAAACTTAAGCCTTTAAGTTTAGAATGCCTTGCTCCAGATCCGCGATAAGGTCTTTTGGGTTCTCATTCCCAATTTGAAAGCGCAAAAAGAAACCTTCTTCCTTCCAATCAGAACGATAGGATTTCATATCTTGCGGTTGGATCAGGCTTTCATACCCGCCCCAACTGCTGCCCACAGGGAATAACTCTAACGAATCGACAAAGCGAGTAATATCTTCTCTTTGATATTCAGGCCTGAATAACACACTAAACACACCATTTGCGCCGGAAAAATCACGTTTCCAGATATCATGCCCGCGGTTGGTTTCAAGAACAGGAGAATAGAGGCACTGCACCTCTTTACGTTTTTCGAACCATGCTAAAACGGAATGCATATTCTTTTGCGCGTAATTCATGCGCATTTCCAACGTGCGGAAACCGCGCAACGATAGATATAAATCCTCTGCCCCTGCGCATGTGCCGAGATTCATCGCACACGATTTTAACGCCTTGTAATGCGTTTCAGTATCCGCAACCGCGACACCTAAATTCACATCTGAATGCCCGCCAAGATATTTGGCCGCCGATTGCACGGAAATATTAACCCCATGCTCAAGCGGACGAAACAGCACGCCTGCGGAATAGGTGTTATCCATGATCGTGATAATATCACGCTCTTTCGCAATTTTGACAATGGCAGGAACATCTTGAACTTCAAACGTTGCAGATCCCGGCGATTCCAAATAAATAACGGATGTGTTCTCACGGATAAGATCTTTAATGCCCGCGCCGATCATCGGATCATAATATTCAACCTCAATGCCATATGCACGCAACTGCTTATTCGCAAAAAACCGCGTCGGCGGATAGCAACTATCGACCATCAACACATGATCCCCTGCTTTTACAAAGGATAGTAATGTTGTTGTTATCGCGGCCATACCGCTGGAGGCCGTAATGGCGTTAAACCCGCCCTCAAGCTCAGAAACGGCCTCTTCAAAAGCATCGCTTAACGGGTTATTGATTCGCCCGTAACGGAACTTTGTATTCGGGTCGAAATACGCGTCTAAGTCTTTATAAAGAATAGTCGATGTTCGGCAAATCGGCGGATTAACCACGCCAAAATAATCATCAGGATTACGCCCTGCATGCATTAATTTTGTTTCTTTATAATAACTCTTTTTGTTACTCATTATATTTCCTTAAATCGTATAATCCCTGTCATGCTTCAGCGCGGGAATAGCATCGCGCACCTTGTTAACCAGTTCGATATCAAGATCGGCAAGGATAATGCCTTCCTCCTCGTCAACTTGGGCAATGACGCTGCCCCATGGGTCAATAATCATCGAATGCCCATAGGTTTTGCGCCCGCCCTCATGCTCGCCCACTTGTGCAGAGGCCATGACGTAGCTGCCTGTTTCAATGGCACGCGCACGCAATAATGTTTCCCAATGTGCCTGCCCTGTAGGAATCGTGAACGCCGCAGGAATGCAAAGAATATTAGCACCATTTTGTGCAAGGGAACGGTAGAGATAAGCAAAGCGAAGGTCATAACAAATACTCAAACCTACGGTAAAACTCTCATCAACAGCCGCAGTAACCGCCATATTCCCCGGCGCCATCACATCACTTTCACGGTGAACCTCGCCGTTCATCAGTTCCACATCGAACAAATGAATTTTATCGTAAGCAGCTTGTATAGTGCCGTCTTGCGCGAATAAAAGTGAACGATTGAGAAGCTTCTCTCCCTCCTCTTTCATCGCCATAGAGCCAATCAATAGCTTAATCCCAAGCTCATGCGCCAAAGCGGCAAAGAAAGGCACACCAACATGGGTGTCCTGTGACTTTGCACTGCCCAGCTTTAACTCTGATGGTGTGCGAATATGGCAGGTGTTTTCGGGCGTTACGACAAAGGTCGCGCCGTGCGCTGCGGCTTCACGAATGAAATGCGCCGCCTTTTCCAAATTTTCCTGAATATCGGTGCCGCTTGTCATTTGCACGCAGGCCACCTTTAAAATATCAGCCATTTAAAATTCCATCCAGTTTCCCTTGCGCATCCAAGTCATGCAACTCGTCGCAACCACCGTAATGCTTGTCATCCACGAAGATTTGCGGAACGGATTTCGGCCCGCCCGTGCGCTCTATCATTTTGGCGCGCGCTGCATCATCGCCCGTAATATCGTAATTGGTATAAGCCACCCCTTTAGAATCAAGCAACGCCTTGGCGCGCGTACAATACGGACAGGTCGACCATGTGTAGATTTCTATTTTTGCCATTTATATATCTCCTTACGCTTACGAATAACGATGGATTCTAACACGACATAAAGACAGAAATATAGTGATTAATATTCTGCGCATCACTAATTCAAAACAACGCGCGCCAAAGTCAGGACATCCACCTGCCGTGCACCATGGCGATACAACACTTTCGCGCACTCATTTACCGTTGCCCCCGTTGTTAAAACATCATCAATCAGGATAAGAGATTTGCCATTTATCATCTCTCGATATTTGGTATGAACATCGAAGGCTTCTTGCACATTTTTGGTGCGCTCATCACTGGTTAAGTGCCCCTGAGACGGCGTTGCACGCACACGCTTCATCGCGATAGGTAGATGCGGGATATCAACTGATTTCGAAAGAGCGCCAGCAATAAGAGCTGCCTGATTATAACGCCGCTGTATCAGGCGCACAGGATGCAACGGCACAGGGATAAGGTAATCCGCCTGCCCTAGCATTTCTTTTCCCGCTTGCTTTAACCACGGCACGAATGATTGAATAATGTGCGTTTTATCACCACGCTTAAACCCCAAGACAAGATCACGGCTGATATCGTTATATTGAAGAGCGGCACGTGCAGAGTGGTAAATCTGCGGTGTTTCCAAACACATCACACATCGCGCATTTTCTTCAGTTTCAAAATCTAAAGGCACGCCACAATGCGCACATAACGGATCGGTAATAAACACAAGTTCCCGCCATGCATCGGATGAAATCATGCCTTGCGCATCGACCATATCCCCCGTCACCGGACAGCGCGGTGGCAGAATCAGGTTAAGGCCATCCTCAAGAACAGACTTCAATGTTGCTTGTGCTTGCGCGCATAGATGCTTCATATTTAATGGACTTAATATATAATTCGTGCGTTTTTCTTCCAACAATTGTATGATGCATCGCTTGGAAAAGCAAAAAAAACCATATATAAAAGCGGGATAAAAAAAGAATTAAGGCTCATGACAGAGACAGATAATACCGACCCATTTAAAGACAAAACAATAGATTATATTGAAGAGCGTAATTATATGCTCAAAGATGTATCCTATGACGTTGTGCATCGCGCATGGTTCACCCTGTCGCATCTTTTACTTGATGAGGGCGCAAAGGTTCTGGATATGGGGTGCAGTGATGGCGAGCTGACTTATGCGATGGCGGTTTTAAGCCCGAAGATACGTTTTATTGGCGTTGATAAAAGTAAGAAAACCATCCGCGTTGCCAAAGAGAAATACCAAACACATAATCTGGAATTCAAAATCGGCGATGTATCCAGCGATCTGTTTGAAGCGGAATCAATTGATGCCATCATAAATTCCTATATTTTGCATCAGGTATTCTCCAATGCGCGTTATAATGAACGCATTATCACCGACACATTGCGCAAGCAATTTACGATGCTGAAGAATGACGGCACGATGTTTATCCGTGATTACACGAAACCCGATGGAACTGACTTCGTTCTGCTGGAAATGCATGACGAAGACAGCGCAAGTGATGACCTTGCGGATTTGTGTGAAGCTGATCTTCTCGTCTGGTATTCGGAGCATGCACGCCCGAAACAAGATCCAGGCTGTGGTGGGTTCTTTTTAGAAGAACTTCCTCCACGCTTTCCGCGCACACGGTTATTCCGCCTGCCCTATAAATGGGCCTATGAATTTATCATGCGCAAAGATAACCGCGAGATTTGGGAAAGCCGCCTGCCCTTTGAATATACATATTTCACCGTTCAGGAATTCAGAAGAGAGCTGCGCGCGCTTGGTGCACGCGTACAATATTCCGCGCCGCATTGGGATGATGAGCACATCAAAAAGAACTTTGACGGACATTTCAGGTTGCTGCAGCTTGATGGTGAGCCTCTGGGCGATCCGCCAACCAGTTTTATCGCAGTGGCTCGAAAACAGCCGGAACGTGCCAGTTTGAACATAAAAGAAAGACGCATTACGCAAGATGAAACAGGCGTATTAGAAGTTAAAACATTACGCGATCAAAAAGACGGCACGCTAACCGATGTTATCACGCGTAACAGAGAGCTTGCCGAAATTCTGCCCTATCGTCTTGATGAAGAAAAGCGCCTGTTTATCTATCTGCATGACGGTGTTGTGCGCGGCATCACCAACGCAGTCAGACGCAGCGGCATTAACATCGACGGACGCGAATGGTCAGGCCATATGTTAGAGGCCATCACCACCGATTATGAGGATATTCTCGATTTAGGAGTGATTACCCCTGAAAATACAAGGGACTTTGCAAAATCATATATAGGCCTTAAGGCAAAGAAGAAGAGCCTGATTGAAGCAGGGCCATTTTATTATCCTGATCCAAATTATATTGATGAGCGCGTGCACACCTTCTACTTACCTGTGCAAGACAGTAATAAAAAGCTAGCCCCAAAGCGAAAAATTCTTGAGCCCCACAGTTTTCAAGCAAAAGGTATTATCCGCGAATTCAGCGCGCAAAATGTTTTGGATGCGATTGCTGTTGGTCTTATTCCAAATTCACGGCTGGAGCTGCAAATCCTTTCATTGATGCAGCATCTGAAAGTGAAAGCAGAAAACTGGATCAGCAGAGATATCAACATCGCTGCGGGTGAAGTTACACGAACATTTAAAGTACGTAACTTCTTGAAACAAATCAGTAATTCTGACAAACGCTTTAAAGAAGTTAAAGGCTCTGCCGGACAATTACGGACGATAAATTCTATCTTTGTGGAAGAAGGCCAAAGTCAGGGCGGGCGAACTGGCATTTCATCTGAAAGCGTTGATTTTGTCCTATCAGACGAGAAAACCATCAATACCGCGGTTGTTCTTCCCCTGACAAAAAGCCTGAAAGGCGATATTCATGCCGGTTTCATGGTAAAGCATATGCCCGTACCGCAACGCTTTGAAGGCAATGGCCTGAGCGTCAGCGCACCGCAATTTAATATCCCCAAAGAAATCACCAATTATAAAATGCTTAAACAATTCATAGCCGAAAAATTTGGTGTCACGCCTGATTTAGTTATAAAATTAGGGGAGAGCTATTTCAGCCATATCGGGATTACTCCACAACGTATCCACCCCTTTGCGGTGACCTCCCCGCCTGAAATATTCAAAACACCGGGCATAATTTTTATTCCAATTTATCAATATATGTTGCTCTGGAAATCGATTTCCAAGGAACAGCATTTCATGACAATATTGGCGCGTGCTTATCGTTATCTGCCCGGCCATATGAAGTTGCAGGCCAAGCGCGATGTTAAAATTATACTGGATGATATTTTCAAAACCGCGCAGCCTGATTGGTCAATGCCTGATGCGATCCCGCCAACAGAATCACAAAGTATTCGTGCACAGAAAAATGCAGATGATGACGATGACAGTGTGAAACCAAAAGCATCACCGACATCAGCAAGTAAAGGGAAAAAGGGAAAGAAAAAAGACAAAGAGAAGAAAGAAAAACGTAAGAAAAAGAAGCTGGGTCTAAGCGGTGCAAAAGACGATAATCTGGATATGGACACAGCGGACACAGCAGGCGATCCGGAAAGTCTTGAAGAAGAAAACAAGAAAAGAGAAGCGGCAAAGTATCTGGATATCAGCTTAATCGAAGATTTCGAGAACGAAATAGACGCCATCAGGGAAGCCTTGGAAGAAGAGCAAGATAACGAGCCTAAGCCGGAAAAATGGTAGCATCGCCACAGAAAAGCAATGATATCTTTGTATTTGATCGTGCATTGGTCAAACACAAGAGACAACGCGCGGCACGTAATTTTTCTGACCATGATTTCCTGTTTCAATGGAGCAGAAACCAACTCTACGAACGTTTGCACGACATTAACCGCTCTTTTGATACTGCCCTGCATATCGGATCGCGCAGCCCTCTCTCGGCACAGCATGATAAAATTGGCACAATGTTCACGTTGGATTTACCGAACACTCCTGTAGAGCCTTGCGCGCCCTATATTCAAGCCTCTGAAGAATTTCTGCCCATTGCCCCAAAAAGCATGGACTTAATCCTCAGTAATTTGAATTTGCACACGGTGAATGACTTGCCTGGTGCTTTGCTGCAAATCCGTAACAGCCTTAAAGATGATGGGCTATTTATGGCCTCTATTTTCGGCGGTGAAACCCTGCATGAACTTAGAAAAACCATAGCAGAAGTTGAACTTTCTATGCTGGGCGGTGTTAGCCCCCGCATTGCACCCTTTGCCGATAAGCCGCAAATGGGTGATTTACTACAACGTGCGAAACTTAATTTACCAATTGTTGATTCCGATGTTATTACAGTAACCTATGACAATGTTTTTAAACTATTACATGACATCCGTGGCATGGGTGAAGGCAACACAATCATCGAAAGAAGCAAGACCCCGCTTAATAAAAAATTCTTTATGCGTCTTGCTCAAAAATATCATGAAAATTTCGCCGAAGAAGACGGGCGTATTGTCGCCTCCTTTGAGATTATATTCCTCCATGGTTGGGCGCCGCACAGCTCACAGCAAAAACCTCTACGCCCGGGAAGTGCAAAGAACAGCCTCGCCGAAGCCCTCGGTTCCACAGAAATAAAAACCGGAGAGAAAGCCGCGCCGTGATTGATATTCAAATCATCCCTATTCTAAAAGATAATTACGCCTATCTTCTGCAATCATCTTGCGGAAAGGTAGCTGTTATTGATCCGGGTGAAGCCGATCCGGTTATAGCGGTTTTAAGCGCACAGAACCTCACGCTCGATTTCATCTTAAACACCCACCATCACTGGGATCACACAGATGGCAACGCCGCGTTAAAACGCAAATACAGCGCACAAATTGTTGCCCCTGAAAAGGAATCCTCGCTTATCAAAGGCGTTGATATAGCCGTAAAAGAAGGTGATGTTTTCATGTTAGGCGCGGAGCAAGCACAAATCATCGAAACACGCGGACATACACGTGGCGGGATTTGCTTTTACTTCGCAGACAACGCAGCCATATTCACTGGAGACACACTGTTTTCCTTAGGCTGTGGACGGTTATTTGAAGGCACTGCACAAGACATGTTTGACGGTTTCCAAAAAATCATGACCTTGCCCGATGAAACCCTAATTTATTGCGGGCACGAATATACACGCGGAAATGCAGGGTTTTGCCTTGCCAATGATCGCGACAATGAAGATTTAAAGAAACGTATAGAAGAAATCAAAGCTCTACGCGCAGACGGGCAGCCAACAATTCCGACAACATTGGCCCTAGAGAAGAAAACAAACATCTTTATGCAAGCAAAAAGCGCGGAGGAATTCGCCGCGCTTCGTCTTAAGAAAGATAATTTCTAAAGATAGATTAGGTTTGCGTTTTACGCGGCGCACGACGACGACGTGGAGCAGCTTTTTGAATAACAGGTTGCTGTGTCCCATCATTACTAATTGCCTCACTACTATCAAGAACAGAAATTCCTGAATTTTTGTTACTGGATTTATGCGAAGGAATCGGCAGTGGCTTTGATGTTGCCTGATCACGTTCACTTACGGCCAGATCAATTTCTAAACGGGAAGATACCTTACGCAACTCATGTATAGCAGAGTGCAATTCCTCTTGCGCTTTTTTGTCCTGCTGTTTCGAATCCCATGCCTCATGGGCAACTAAGCAGTTCTTCGACGTTTCTTTCAATCGTGTTTGAATATCGTCCATGTATAAAGGCTCCTCTAAATTAAGTACTAAGCGCACACCATATCCATTTGGCGCACTATACGCAAGTCACTCGCAAAATAAAAGTTATGGTATTATCGTTATATTACAGTTTTCTATCTCTATTTACGAACTACTACCGAAAATATTGTTAATCTGTTGTGTCACACGAATAAAGGTTGTGCGCTTTGGCAACTCCTTCAAACGCCTTGCCCCGACATAAGTACAAGCCGAACGTACACCGCCAAGAATATCCTGCAGCGTTCCCGAAACATCACCGCGATACGGTATTTTCACTGTTTTACCTTCACTGGCGCGATATTCCGCAACGCCACCTTTATGCTTCGTCATGGCAGTGTCACTGCTCATCCCGTAAAAGGTCATGAATTTTTCGCCATTTTCTTCAACCAACTCAAGTTCCGCCTGATCATGACCGGCAAGCATACCGCCCAACATAATAAAATCAGCGCCCGCGCCAAAAGCCTTTGCAATATCACCCGGAACCGTGCAACCACCATCCGCACAAATCAAACCACCCAAACCATGCGCCGCATCCGCGCACTCAATAATCGCAGAAAGCTGCGGATAACCAACACCTGTCATTTTACGTGTCGTACACACACTGCCCGGCCCAATACCAACTTTTACAACATCCACACCAGAGAGGATAAGCTCCTCCACCATTTCACCAGTCACAACGTTACCCGCCATAATAGTTATATCAGGCACCATGTCACGCACACGCTTTACGAAATCAAGGAAATGCTCGCTATAGCCATTGGCAACATCAAGGCATATTTTATCTATCTTCGAAGGACGCAGTTTTATAAATTCATTTAATTTTTCTTGATCTGCTTTGACCATACCAATGCTGTACCAAACTGAAGATGGGTCATTTTCATCAAAAAACTCTATGAGCTGCTCCAATGGATAATGCTTATGCAGGGCAACACTCATACCACTTTGAGAACGCAAGAAAGCCTTCGCCATATCAAACGTGCCAACCCCATCCATATTTGCCGCAATAATCGGAACACCATCGTAGGTACGCCCACTCCACTTAAACTGATAATTACGCGTAATATCAACATCCTTACGACTGGCCAGCGTTGAGCGCTTAGGACGGATCAAAACATCTTTAAAGTCTAGTTTAACATCTTCTTCTATACGCATGTTTTTCCTTTGTAATTTAATTATTTAAAAAATGAGTCAGCGGCATTTTTAGATTTCTCTTTAACCTTCATATCCTGCTTGACCCTTTCAATTTCCGCTTCTAATTCACCAACATAATTACCCAAATCAGTAACCGATAAAAACTCAATATTACGCGGAAATATTGATTCCGCCTTGGGTTTGGGAAGATCATCGTTGAACATTGTGGTATTGCTCCATAGTGTAAGCATCAAGATACATCAATTATATACAATTCTTCGTTAATAAAAAGCTGGCATTTGTGAAAAAACTCGCTTATATTCTGCTCGTTCCCTAAACATTTTGTTTAAACACCACATTGAACCGAGGGACGGGTTTCGATGTTACAATTGTTGAAATATTATTTCAGGAGAAAAAAATGGCCAAGGCCGTCGCACAAACACCTACACTGCTTATGCCAAAGGCAACATCTGTATGGCTGATCGAAAATACTGCGCTTACATTTAAACAGATCGCAATTTTCACAGATATCACAGAAATCGAAATCGAGGCTTTGGCCAATGAAGAAATCGGCAGAGGTCTTGTTGGGCGCTCCCCTATTGATCATGGTGAACTTACAAAAACAGAATTAGAGCGTTGCGAATCAGATCCGGCAGCAAATCTTAAAATCGCGAAAAGAGACCTTCCTGCGGTTAAATCACGTTCAAAAGGGCCACGTTATACACCTGTGTCAAAACGCGGCGATAAGCCAGATGCAATTTCTTTTCTTGTTAAAAATCATCCTGAGATTTCAGACGCACAGATTTGTAAACTTGTTGGAACAACAAAGCCAACAATTATGGCTGTTCGTGAGCGCACCCATCCAAACACACCAAATTTACGTCCGCGCCACCCTGCGGAGCTGGGTTTGTGTTCTTATCAAGAATTTGAAGCTGCCTATCATAAAGGCCTGAAATCAATAGGAAAAGACCCTGAGGCCGTTAAAGCCGAGCTAGAAGCACAACAAAAACAAGAACTAGAAGCATCTGCTGAAGCTCAAAGCAGTAATTCACCAACAGGTGGATTTGATTTTTCAAACTTTATGCCTGATAAATCTGATATTTCGGAATAATAAATACTAGTTTTACGCATTAAAAAAGCCGGAGAATGCCTCCGGCTTTTATTTTGGGTATAGCTTAGCTTAGCTCAGACTAAACGGAAACTAACTGGCGATGCGTTTTTCTTCGCTTTCCAGCTTCTCCTTAACAATCAATTTTTGTTTTTTAAGCTGACTCAGATAATAATCTGTTGTCGATAAGTTGTTATGAGCTTGTTCAATTTCTTGGGATAACCCCCTGTGCTTCGCACGAAGAGCCTCAATACGCGTGTTAACAGAAACCTCAGATACAGACATACACATCCTCCTATAAAACTTATGTTATGGGTTCAGGATATAACGAATATTCGAAAGGATACAAGGTTATTGAATGCGTATTTAGAATCAATGGATTAAATCAGCGGGCATTATATTTGCACCACATAAGTGATTCGTTTTCTTAAAACCCTGCGCCGGGTAGATCAAGATATTCAAGTTCCCCTTCGGAACTTTCACGCCCTAAAATTTTATTTCTATGGGCGAAACGTCCAAATTTTTCGATTACTTCAAGATGCTTTAACGCATAATCATAGCTGAGCGGGTCATCATTTTTCATAGCTTCAAACAACGAAACACTGCGCCTTTGCTCTATAACATTCTCACTATGCATAAATGGCATATAAATAAATCTGCGTTTTACCGGTGACAAAAGTTGGTCAAGCCCCTTATGGAGAGCCTCTTTTACGACAAGCAGGACTTTATCATCCGTTTCAAACGCCTTGGGCGAATCACGGAACATGTTACGCGGGAATTGATCCAGCACCAAACAAAGTGCAAGCACCCCTTCCGCATCATTCGCCCAATCAGCACATAACCCTTTACGCGCCATATCATAGGTCACCATAAAGCGTTCTTTGATATCGTCGTCAAAAGAACCGTTTTTTTGAAACCATTGTTGCGGCGAAATTTCTTCAAACCAAAACTTTAGAACTTCCTGCTTTGTATCCCGCATTTTTTATTCCCCCTAGATAAAATGCGCCCGCATAAACAAACAGACGCATTTCAAAACTTTACTTATTGCGCCTTTAGCTAATGCGCATCAGACCAAATTTTACGTTTCACTGACAGCATAACACCGGCAAACATCAATAAGAAAATAATCACCTTAAACCCTGTGGATTTACGCTCTTCCATATGCGGATCAGCACCCCATGTTAAGAACTGAACAACATCTTGTGCATATTGATCCAAAGTTTCAGGCGTTCCATCTTCGTAGGAGACCTGCCCCTCCATCAAGGGTGGCGCCATGGAAAGCTTATGCCCCGGGAAATATGTGTTCCAATATTGTCCGTCAGCGACTTCTTCACCATGCGGCGGATGTTCAACATACCCCGTAATCAAAGCATGGACATAGTTAGAGCCGTTTCTACGCGCCTTTGTAATCAAAGATAAATCAGGTGGCAAAGCCCCGCCATTGGCATATTTCGCAGCATTATCATTCGCAAACGGAGAGATAAAAGCATCACTTGGTAGTGCTGGGCGTTCAAACATCTCGCCTTCATCATTTGGCTCTTTATTAATAACGGTATATTCTGCCGCAATATTCTTGATTTGCGCTTCGTTATACCCCAAAGCCTCCAAGTTGCGGAAATACACGCGCTTCATCGCATGACAAGAGGAACACACTTCACGGTATATTTTATAACCGCGCTGCATTGCTGCTTTATCATATGTTCCGAATGCGCCGCTAAAGCTCCAATCCTGTGAGGGGATGGCAGGACCATCACCACTGGCAAGAGCCGCAGAAACAGGCGTTAGACCAATAATAAGTGTCGCTAAGACATTACGAGTAAACATGAACTATGCTCCTGCTTTTTGTTTTTTTGCCAAAACCGCTTCATGAATAGAGGTCGGCAGTTCCCGCCCTTTTTCAAATCGGCTGAGAAGTGGCAAGATGATGAGGAAGAATGAGAAATACAGCGCCGTGAAAGCTTGCGCAACCATTGTATTATCAAGCGCCAATACCATAGGTTCATGCCCTGCTTCAATATGATCTGCATTACCATGTTCAATGGCTTCACACGCCTGTGCATCACCTAAACATGCTGACAAATAGACTTTGTCTGATGGCTGTGATCCTGCATACCCCAAGATAAAAACGGATAATGTAAAGACGAGAACAGCAATACGAAACAATGGACGGAAACGCGCAGAGCGGATTGGATGGCTATCCAACCATGGCAAAACCACCAGCAAGCCAATTGATCCAAACATCGCCAGAACGCCGCCAAACTTCGCAGAAATCGGCACGTCAGTTGATGCGGTCATTGGTATCGCCCAAGTCTGATTAAAATCAGCCAGCAAACCAAACACAGCCAAACCACTGCCCGCAACAAGCAAGCATATGCCTTGCGCACCGGAAAGGTATTTAGGCTTGTAACGCCAGATAAACTCAACCATAAACACAGCCAACAAACCAAGGCCAGCCAGCATAAAGATGTTAAAGTTAAACGTAATCGCACGCAAAATCGCATAGAACGGCAGGAAGTACCATTCCGGCACAATGTGCGGCGGTGTAACAAGCGGGTTGGCCGGAATATAGTTATCCGGATGTCCCATTGCATCAGGTGCGTAGAACACGAACCATGCATACAGGATCATAAAGATAATCATGCCAAAGAAGTCTTTCATCGTATAATAAGGATGAAACGGCAATGTATCTTGCGGGCCTTTTGGCTCAATCCCCAAAGGATTGTTTGATCCTGTGACATGCAATGCCCAGATATGCAAAAACACAACGGCAAAGATCACAAACGGCAGCAGATAATGCAGTGCGAAGAAACGAGTCAAAGTCGCATTATCAATCGAGAAACCACCTAAGAGAAGAGGCATGATATATTTTTCACCAACGAAGGGAATTGCCGAGAACAAATTGGTGATAACAGTCGCGCCCCAAAGGCTCATCTGCCCCCAAGGAAGAACATAGCCAATAAACGCCGTTGCCATCATCAACAAGAAAATAACAACACCCAAAATCCACAACAATTCACGTGGCCCTTTGTAGGAGCCATAATATATACCGCGGAACATATGGATATAGACAGCAATAAAGAAGAAGGACGCGCCGTTCATATGTAGATTACGCAACAACCAACCACCGTTAACATCACGCGTAATGCGCTCAACACTATCAAAGGCAAGCTTTGTATCGGCCGTATAATGCATCGCCAGAACAATTCCGGTAACAATCATCGTGATTAGCATGAACATGGCAATCGCGCCAAAGTTCCAGAACCAGTTAAAATTACGCGGCGTTGGAAACACCCCGTATTCTTTTTGCATCATTGTAAAAATCGGTAGACGTGAGTCGACCCATTCTATGATCGGATTATCAAATCCATCGCGAGGTCCGTGTCCCATCTCTCTTATCCAATTCTGATTGTTGTATCGTTAATAAATTCATAAGGCGGTATAGCCAAGTTTTTGGGCGCAGGGCCTTTGCGAATACGACCGGATGTATCGTAGTGCGATCCATGACAAGGGCAGAACCATCCACCGTAATCGCCGCGTGTATCTGTCATTTTTTGTCCGACAGGTACACAGCCAAGATGCGTACACACACCAACGGTTATAAGCCATTCAGGGCGTTGTACGCGCTCTTTATCGGATTGTTTGTCCGTCAAGGATTGTACGTCCACGGCCTCGGCCATTTTAATTTCTTCTTCGGTTCTGTGACGAACGAAGACAGGCTTTCCCTGCCACATAATTGTTTTTGCTTCGCCCTTTGGAATACCACTGATATCCACTTCAACCGTGGCCAGTGCCAAGGTGTCTTTCGCAGGGTTTAGGGAATTAATAAGCGGCCACGCGGCAAGCGCACCACCAACCACACCAAAGGCAGTGGCAAGCAATTGCATAAAATCGCGGCGGGTTTCCCCCTCTGCCTCAGGAGCAGAATTGGGCGTATTATCGTTTGTAGTATTTGTCTCGGTTGACATTTTCGTCTGAACCTCTTTAAATTTATGTAGAATCTAATATTCGAAACAGTGTTTTAGCCCCCTCTTTATAATAGATCAAGCCCAACCTTTCCAGCCCTTAAAAGAAAATTGTAATCTTATGCAATAAAGTTTAATAAATGTGAGCCATATTGCATAGGAGAAGACATTGAAAATAGCCCTATATCAACCCGACATCCCCCAAAATCTGGGCGCTATGATGCGTCTTTGTGCCTGTATGGGGGCCTCGCTGGATATTATAGAGCCTTGTGGATTTCTGTGGGATGCGAGAAAGATTCGGCAATCTGCAATGGATTATTACGACAAGATAACAATAACGCGCCATAATAGCTGGAATGATTTTTTTGACTTATATCAAGGCAAGCATCGCATAATTTTGATGTCTACAAAGACAGAAACGCCCTATGCCGACTTTAAATTTCAGCAAAACGACATTTTGCTGGCAGGAAGAGAAAGCGCAGGCGTTCCTGAAAATGTGCATGAGAGCGTGAATACCCGCATTTGTATTCCAATGAAGCATGGGCTTCGCTCTTTAAATATAGTAAATGCTACATCCATGATATTGGGTGAAGCGCTTAGACAGACAGAATGGACAACATGATGGATCAGAAAAAACAAACCGCCGCCGCATGGTTTAAAGACCTGCAAGACCAAATCTGCACTGTTTTTGAAGATATAGAGCAAGAGCTATCCGATGGAGAGATGGCGCACTTGCCCGCAGGCGTATTTGAAAAAACCGAGTGGGAGCGCGAAAACACAGACAAAGACAATGCCACAGGCTCTGTACTGCTTGGCGGTGGACGTATGGCGGTTATGCGCGGGCGTGTCTTTGAAAAGGTTGGTGTGAACTATTCATTGGTTCACGGTAAATTCTCCGAAGAGTTTGCAAAGCAAATTCCGGGTGCAGAAGAAAGTAATGGCGAGTTTTGGGCATCAGGCGTCTCGCTGGTTGCACATATGCATTCCCCGCTTGTTCCTGCTGTTCATATGAATACGCGGATGATCGCAACCTCCAAAAGCTGGTTCGGCGGCGGCGCAGATTTAACGCCGATGTTCCCTGATGAACAAGATACACAAGACTTTCACGCAGCATTCAAAACCTGCTGCGACAAGCATGACCCTGAGTACTACCCCGAATTTAAGAAATGGTGTGACCGCTATTTCTTCCTCCCCCACAGAAATGAACCACGCGGCGTTGGCGGCATATTCTTTGATTATCTGGATCGTAAAGAGTGGGATGATAATTTTGCCTTTACCCAAGATGTTGGCAAAACTTTTAAGGATATATATGCCACCCTTGTTCGTCGTTCCATGCATAAAGACTGGACGCCGGAACAACGTGAGCATCAATTGGTAAAGCGCGGACGTTACGTTGAGTTCAACCTGCTTTATGATCGCGGCACGCAATTTGGCTTAAAAACCGGTGGAAATACAGATGCAATCCTGATGTCCATGCCACCGGAAGTAAAATGGCCTTAAAACACCAATCAATTTGATTTTTATATCAGTATCCTCCTATAGTGACGCTAAATAATAGGGTGTATAATGGGCTTATCAGAATGTTTTCAAGCAAATTCCGCAATTGATCGGGTTTGCGACATTGATTGGGAAACGCTAAACGAGCAGCAAATGACAAGTGCTGTCTGGATGTTTTACTTCAGATCGGTGCAGTTCCGTGAAAATCTGGAAGCCGCCATAAAACTGCACCCCGATGATCAGGATTTACGTACACTTGCACGAGAAGAACTGCATACGAACAATCTTTCTCCATATGACGGTATAGCCGCTGAAGGAGAATATCTGGATCATGACGTATTCCTGAAAAGAATCATTGAAACACATCCCATCACCCCTGAAAAACGGCAATATTTAGAAAATCTAGGGAAAGACTATCTAGATTCCATGGCAGAAATGCCAGATGAGGTTAAAGCTATGTGCCTTGTCAGCTCTGAGGATGGCGGCTCTTCAAAAATATATACGAATATACTGACATCCCCTCAGGATTGTTGGGAATCCAATGGTATGCAAGCGTTTCGCCATTTCCTTCAAAAGCACGTTGAATTTGACAGCACTGAAGGCGAAGACACTGGCCATGGTGCTCTCGTACGGAAGCTAGGGATAGATGATCGCGTCGCGCCTATGCTCGACAAGTTTGCAGATTGCCTGGAAGACGCTATTCACTACGATCTTTAAAACCGCCTGCTATCCATTCATCTTCAAGGCGTTTTAGCGCGACGCCCATTTCAGGGCCGGCTTTCATGCCATCTGCCATCAAATCATTCCCCGTTACAGGGAAATCGGGCACATCCCAATTCTGGATAATCTCCAAAGCGTTCGGCGCATAGGCGTTCATGACGCGATCTTGAACCAGTTCAATCATCAAAGCTTGCGCCGTTATAGTTCGCCCAAACCGATATATACTCTCACGCACAGCATGGTCACATGACAGGTCAGGTAAATTCAATGCACCTGCGATGGCCTTCATGTCCTTTAAGAACACTTTAGGGAACATGATAAACGATTCCATAGATTTTACGTTATCGAAATCCATTGCGGCAAACACGAAAAGCCGTGAGGAAAGTGCACTTAAGCGGTAACGTGCCTGAAAATTGCAGAAATGCTCCAAAAATTCAGGCGTTTCATTCGAAAACATCAATTCCTTGAGAATATCATGCTCAAACATCACATTAATCGTCTCATATGGCTTTTCGGACGCTATAATTTTGAAAAATTCTTGGGTTATACGTTCTTTTGACAGGTTCTTGATATTTTCAGCCCCTGCCTTGCAAGCACTCAAGCCATCAGCATCAAACTCTGCGCCGCCATATTGTGCAGTAAATCTGAAGAACCGTAGAATACGCAAATGATCCTCTTCAATACGACGTGCGGCCTCACCAACGAAACGTACACAGCGGGCATCAAGGTCGCTTAGACCATTTCCCAGAGGGTCATAGACATTGCCCTTCAAATCCATCAGCAACGTATTCATAGTGAAGTCGCGCCTGCGCGCATCTTCAACCCACGAATCGGTATAAGCAACAACCGCATGGCGACCATCCGTTTCCTTATCATGGCGCAGCGTTGTAATTTCATAGGCATAATCACCGATTATCGCCGTCACCGTGCCGTGATCTATGCCTGTGGGGATCACTCTTATATCTGCAGCCTCTAAAATCTGGGTCACTTCCTCAGGAGGAAGCGGCGTTGCGACATCAAAATCATCAACGTCCCTGCCCAGTAAAACATTACGAACACAGCCGCCAACGAACAGAACTTGTGGTTCATCTTCGGGCACGCGCCCTTGTAAAGCCTTGAATAACCGTAGTGTTTCCTCGGCGAGCAACCAATTAGGCCGAACAACATGGCGCTTTATTTTTAATATATTATTTAGGGACATTTTCGATTTTCATTCTAAAAAGCATGCATTTATGCAGATATTTCGTATTATACCTTACGCGAATCTTTTGAGAAGGACTAAATGCTATGAGCGATAAGGCCGTGGATACATTTAAAAATACGCACAAGCACCTAAATGCCGCCAGAGACGAGATAACGAAAGTTATTATTGGGCAGGATGACGTTGTCGATCAAACGCTGACAACGCTGATTTCGGGCGGTCATGTTTTGCTGGTTGGTGTCCCCGGATTGGCGAAAACATTGTTGGTGGAAACAGTTGCCAAGGTTTTAGGGCTGCATTCAAGCCGCGTTCAATGTACGCCGGATTTAATGCCTGCGGATATTATCGGCTCCGAAGTTTTGGAGGAAGGGGCAAAGGGCAAACGATCCTTCCGCTTTATTGAAGGCCCCATCTTCACGCAATTCTTTATGGCAGATGAGATTAACCGTGCCTCGCCACGTACGCAAAGTGCACTGTTGCAAGCGATGCAGGAAAAAGAAATCTCCATCGCCGGTAAAACCAGAGCGCTGCCTGCGCCGTTTCATGTTCTGGCAACGCAAAACCCAATTGAACAAGAAGGCACATACCCCCTGCCCGAAGCGCAGCTTGATCGGTTTATGATGCAGATCAATGTTGATTACCCTGACGCGACGGCAGAGCGCGACATCATCCTCAGTACCACGACAAATAAAACGCAGGACACACAGACCATCATGGATGGTAAGGCTTTACTGGAAATCCAGCATCTCGTGCGTGATATGCCCATCAGTGACGGTGTCGTTGATATGATACTGGCACTCGTGCGCAGTTTAAGACCGGGGGAAAGCGCCTCTGATTTGGTTAATGAATATGTGACATGGGCGCCGGGGCCGCGCGGTGCGCAAGGGCTTATCCTTGCTGTACGTGCCCGCGCCTTGTTGCAAGGACGCGCTTCCCCATTGGAAGAAGATGTGCTGGCCTTGGCCGCGCCCGTTCTGCGTCATCGCATGGCGTTGAACTTTAAGGCACGCGCGCAAAACATCACTGTTGATACGCTAATCCTAGAAATCGTACAAAATATATAGGGGCAGATTTTGGAACGATTATCCGATATATTGCATTTACGTCGTGAAGCAGAACACCATGTTTCTGACTTGCCTGCCCTTATGATTAAGGCGGAGAAGATTTCGGCCAATATTATGCACGGCATGCACGCCCAAAGAAAAGCCGGTTCGGGCGAGAAATTCTGGCAATTCCGTGAATATCAGGAAACAGACCGCCCGCAAGATATTGATTGGAGACAATCCGCAAAGACCGATCAAGTACTGGTTAAGCAAAGAGAATGGCAAACCACGCAGCGAACCTATCTATGGTGTGCCAGCGGCGCGTCAATGGATTTCACATCAAGCCCCAAACATTACACAAAGCAAGATACCGCGCATATTATCGCCCTGTCGCTTGCTCTATTACTGCGTCAATCCGAAGAACAAATTGGCCTGTTCGGCGACCTTAAAACAGGCCATAGCGAAGATAAAATACAAAATATAGGGCAATTATTACTGCAACAATCCACGGTCAATGCGCCACTGCCCGATACAACGCATTTTGCATTGCCCCGCCATGCCTCTTTTATCGGCATAGGAGATTTTCTGTCTCCTATAGAGGACATCACGCGCAGCATGGCCAGTGTTTCCGCCAATGCAGAAAACGGGCTGCTCATCCAGATTCTCGATCTCGCGGAGCTTGAGTTAAGTTATAAGGGTCGCGTACGCTTCCGAGGCATTAAAGATAGTGAATTAGAGCTGGTCAATAATGTGGCCTCCATTCGCCAAGAGTATAAGCAACGCATCAAACACCACACAGATCAAGTGAAGGCGCTGTGTCACGAACAAAACTGGTCGTATATCTTGCATAATACAAGCGATGACATTGCCGATACTTTGAAAAATATTTGGCAGCTCATGGACAGTACGCAGGTGCAATCATGATCGCGTTTTTCTCACAAATGATATTCATGCAACCGGTTATCCTCTCCGCATTACTGGCCTTGCCTGTGCTGTGGTATTTATTGCGTATTACCCCGCCCGCACCAAAAACAATCATATTCCCCGCGACGCGTTTTTTGGCAGGGCTTGTCGCCGATGAACAAACACCAAGCAAAACACCATGGTGGATTTTTCTATTGCGCTTATTAATGGTGACATTAATTATCATCGCTTTAGCGCGCCCTGTTATTAACCCATCACAAAGCCTGCCGGGGCAAGGGGCATTGCGCTTGGTTATTGATAATGGCTGGGCCAGCGCGCAGAACTGGGACATGCAGATAACCGCAGCCGAGGAAGCCATCACCCAAGCAGGACGAGAAAGCCGTGAAATATATATTCTGCCCACGACCATAAATACCGGACAAGCCATGTTGGAACAATTCGGGCCATTATCATCGGGAACTGCGCTGTCCATTCTGCGCGGTTTGCGCCCTAACCCGTGGCCTGCGGATTATAAGGCTCTGGCGCAGTATCTGGATGACACTAAAGAAAGAAAATCCATTCACAGTTTGTGGCTTTCCCATGGTTTGGATGAAGGGCAAATTTACAAAGTCATAAGCACTCTACAAAACCAAGGGGGGCTTAGCTATGTCTCGCCTGCGCCGGAAAAATTACCCTTACTTCTACGCCCCAGCAAAAAGTTGACGCAGAAAAAAAACAAAGAGCAACGCGGCAATATAAAAATTAATATCGATGCGCCTGATAATATCGCCACTGCCCTGCCCGTTATGGTGCAGGCCTTGGCGCAGGGTGAGAATATCATCGACATACAAACGGCGACGTTGAGTAATACAGAGTTGCCCAAAACAATCTCGTTCGATATGCCCGAAATGATGGAAAGTAAGATCACGAAATTTCGCCTAAGCGGACGTAAAGGCGCAGGCAGCTTGTTTTTATTAGACGATCAGTTCAAAAAACGTAAAGTCGGAATCGCCGCCCCTGCGCAAGCAGAGCTTTCCGCCCCACTCATTGAGGCCAGTTATTTCATTAAACGCGCGTTAGAGCCATATGCCGATATCACTGCGGGGGAAATTACAACGCTGATTGAGGCCGGAGTCTCTGTCATCGTTCTGCCCGATATTGCCGCCATGCCGGCAGAAACCCTCAATGCATTGGAAGAATGGGTCAGCGCAGGCGGCTTACTTTTGCGCTTTTCAGGGCCTAATATGGCTGAATTACAGGGTGAACAATTCCTGTTGCCTGTGACGTTACGGGCAGGCGGGCGATCTCTGTCAGGGGCATTATCATGGGATGAACCGCAAACCATCAAACCATTCGCTGAGAGCAGCCCTTTCTACGGTTTAGAAATTCCCGATGATGTCACCATAAAACAGCAAGTTCTTGCTGACCCCGATCAAGATATGGAGCATAAAATATGGGCGCAATTAAATGACGGAACACCGTTTATCACCGCCAATACCGAAGGCAAAGGGTTAATCGTGCTGATCCACACCAGCGCGAATACACAATGGTCTGACTTTGCATTATCAGGGCTGTACGTCTCTGTTTTGAAACGCATTATCAGGCTGTCTGGTTTAACAAATTTATCTGTTGAGCGTTCTTATACCGCGCTTGACCCACTGCTGATTATGGATGGGTTTGGCTCTATGGTTTCACCATCGGCCTCTATCTTGCCCATTCCTGTTGAAAATCTGGATAAACTTGTGCCAAGCAGAATGCACCCTCCTGGCATTTATGGGCGCGGGAAAACGCAATATGCACTGAATATCGGCACGAACCTGCCTGCACTTACGCCTGTTAAAAATTTACCGTTAAGTGTTGCACACAGCCATTACGAGAAAGATTACGAAATCGATATTATGCCTTATATTCTGTACAGTGCTTTGGTTTTATTTTGTTTGGACTGGTTGATTATGGTGATGATCGCGGGCAGCAGCTTTATGCCTCTACGCAGGCAAACCCTAGGTCTGTTGATCTTATGTACTCTTATTATGCCTCATAACGTACAAGCCTCTGACGCGCAGGATCTGCACTTTTCCAAAGGATTGTACATCGCCTACATCAAAACGGGTGATGCAGCTCTTGACGCCTTAAGCCAGCGTGGGCTGGAAGCGCTATCCAGCACATTAAAGCGCAGAACATCCGTTGAGCCTGTTGGCGTGGTTGGCCTTAATCCGGAGAGTGACCCACTGGCCTTTTTCCCGTTTATTTATTGGCCAATCAGCGAAAGCCAAAATAACTATTCCAGCAAGGCCATCAAGAACATTCAATTCTATCTGGATCATGGTGGAACAATTTTATTCGATACACGCGATCAAAACCGTTCAACAGGTGGTATTGCAAACACAGAAAATGCACGGGCATTACGCGCAATCACCGCATCACTCAATATCCCGCCTATCATTCCCATCCCGGATGATCATGTCTTAGGGCGCTCATTTTACCTTCTAAAAGACTATCCCGGGCAGTTTTCTGCGGGCACATTATGGGTGGAACAACAAAGCACCAGCGGGCGCGACAACGTATCATCCATCCTGATTGGCAGTAATAACTGGATCGGCGCATGGGCGAGTACATCGAAAAATCAGGCCTATGACCGCTATAAGAATGATTATGATTCAAGACAGCGGGAAATGTCTTTGCGTTTTGGAGTTAATCTTATGATGTACGTCTTAACCGGTAATTACAAAGCCGATCAGGTGCATATCCCCCATATTCTAAAACGATTGGGGAAATGATATGAGCGCACAATCTAGCCTTTCAACCACGTTGCATTTCACGCCGATTTTAGAGCCGCATTATCTATGGGCCATTGCGATCGTGGGCGGCCTGTTGCTGGCTCTGTCTGTTTTCTATTATCGGCGCGGTATAATTGTGCGCGGCCTAACCTTTACGGCGTTCATGCTTGCCCTGCTTAACCCGTCTATTTTAAAAGAAGAGCGCAGCTATGTTAAGGATGTTGCCGTTATCGTTGTCGATCAAAGCAGCAGCCAGAAAATAGGGCAACGCGAGACACGTACAAGCACAGCCCTAAAATCCATAACCAAACAAATTGAAGATATGAATATGTTTGATTTGCGCATCCTACATGCACCAACAGACAGTGCCCTGACGAATCGTACAGATCTTTTTGAAATGCTGGATCAGAATTTAAGTGATGTGCCGCAAAGGCGGCGCGCAGGTGTTATTTTTCTGACCGATGGGCAAATACATGATGTGCCGCAAAACGAAGAAACCTTCAATATTTACGGCCCTGTTCATAATCTGCTCAGCGGACATAAGGGTGAAAAAGACAGACAGATTGTGATAACCCATGCACCTGCTTACGGCTTGGTTGGAAAGAATGTCACAATTAAATACCGCGTCGAAGACACAAAAAACATCAACCAGCCCTATGCCACTGTCACTCTGACCCTGCATGACGGCATCCAGCGCACATTTGATATTCCGGTTAATCAGGAACAAGAAATTACCCTGCCCCTTGGGCATCCCTCGCAAAATATTTTTTCACTGGAAACCGAGGGTATAAAAGATGAAATTACGCTGGCGAATAATAAGAGTGCCATCATTATTAATGGCGTACGGGATCGCTTGAGAGTGTTGCTCGTCTCCGGTATTCCACATACAGGGGAGCGAACATGGCGCGATTTACTGACATCTGACCCCGGCGTTGATTTGGTGCATTTCACAATTCTAAGAGAGCCTAAAAAGTTCGATTATACCCCGAAAAAAGAGATGTCCCTGATTGCCTTCCCGTTTCAAGAATTATTCGAGGTCAAGCTTTATGACTTTGATTTAATTATTTTTGATCGTTATCGCGTTAATCAAATTCTGCCACGGCACTATTTCGCAAATATTGCAAAATATGTTCGTGAAGGTGGCGCATTTCTTGAGGCGAGTGGCCCTGCCTTTTCGACAAGACGCTCTATCGATAACACTGCGATTGGCGATATTTTACCTGGCAAAGCAACCGGACGCATTTTAGAAGAATCCTTCACACCGCAAATAACAGAATTGGGGCATGTGCATCCAGTTACTAAAAGTCTGGTTTGGAACAATATCGTATCCGAACAGGGAAAGTCTCCGCCTTGGGGGCCATGGTTGCGCACTGTTATTGTTGATCCCGTCCGTGGTGACACTTTGATGACCAGCACAAATGACTGGCCGCTTTTATTGCTGGATCGTGTAGGAAAAGGGCGTGTTGCACAAATTTCCAGCGACCATATATGGCTGTGGTCACGCGGTTATAAAGGAGGAGGTCCGCATGCGGAACTGCTACGCCGTATTGTGCATTGGTTGATGAAAGAGCCGGAGCTTGATGAACGCGCGTTAAACATCACCACACATAAAAATGACATTACGGTGCGCAAACAGAATTATATGAAAACCAAGGAAGAGACCATCGCCATAACCCTGCCCAATGGTGAGCATATAACGGCTGACCTGTATGATAATGGCCAAGGATTTCTGGAATATAAACACCATGCCGAACAGCTTGGTATTTATGCCTTTGAAGATGTAAACGGTGCACGAAAATTTGCGATTATAGGCGATCTTAACCCGCCGGAGCTACGCGGCGTTAAAACAACGCAAGAAAAACTAGCCCCCCTTGTTGCTGCATCACACGGCACAACAATATGGCTGGACAAAACACCAACGCCAAAGGTGAGCACATCTAAACATGCACGTCGTTTTAGCGGCTCTAACTGGCTCGCTTTAAAAAGAAATAATGACCACACAGTGACAAGCGTTAAGGATATTCCTATCTTGCCTGAATGGATGGTTCTGTTTTCTTTGCTGGCTGCACTTTTGTTTTTATGGCATAGAGAAGGGAAAGATGGCTAAAAGCACCAGCATTACGCTGCCAAGTGCGTACGTTTTTCTAAGACATTCCGGATACTATCTTTAAGATCCTCACGGGAAACAGGTTTATGCAGCACAGCCTTAATCGCCGGATGCCCGTTAATGATTTCAGTTAATTTCTCTTCACTATATCCTGACAACAAAATAAACGGCAAATGCGGCAAATCCAAATAAACTTGCTGTGCCAATTCAAGGCCTGTCATTTTTGGCATATTATGATCCGTTAAAATTAAATCGTAACGCGTTGGGTTTTCGCGAATTATATCCAGCCCTTCTAGCCCGGATTCAACAGAGGAAACGTCATATCCAATGCGGCGTAATACCTCCTCCATCGCACCACGGACACTTTCTTGATCCTCTACCAATAAAATATGTACTGATTTACTTTTCGTGGAAGGATCTATCCTTGTCACACTCTCTTTTGCGGGGGCTTTACGTTTCTCCACATCATCAGATAAAGGGAAATACAAATCAAAACAGGTTCCTTTCCCCAAAGTACTGTCAATAACCATAAACCCTTGATGAATGGCCACGATCCCCAGCACAGTTGCCAGCCCTAAGCCCGTTCCCTTATCAACAGCTTTTGTTGTAAAAAACGGTTCAAAAATACGTTCCATAACAACGCGGCTCATACCGCTGCCTGTGTCACGAACGCTCAGTTTAACGTAAGCTTTATCTCTTGCAAGATGGCCTAGTATTAGTTTCGAATGTCCGGCATCCAAATCAATAATTCTGTATGTCGGCGTATCTTTAGGGTCAGGTAATTCATCTTGCAGCATACTGGAATCACCAATATCTTCTGCATTTTCCTGCTTAATTTCAATATCAAGATATCCGTGATCACCCTCCATCGCATCACGCGCATTCACGCATAAATTCATAACCAATTGAGATATTTGCGTTGCATTGCCTATCATCCAGACATCAGATATGTGGAAATTATCGCGTAATTCAATTGTCTTGGATAATGTTGCGCGCAACATAGAGACAGCCTCGGATACGGATTCCACAATATCCAATGGCTCCAAAGTGCTGTCACCGCGTCTTGAGAAGGCCAACATCTGGTCAACCAAATTACGAGCTTGCAAGCCTGCTTGCAGTATATTTCGCGCAAAGCCCTGCTGTTCCGGCATATCTTCTAAATCATCAATCAAAAACTCAGTATATCCATTCATAGCGGCAAGGATATTGTTAAAGTCATGGGCAATACCGCCTGCAAGACGCCCTATCGCTTCCATTTTTTGGGCTTGATAGAACTGCTCCTCCAAGACCTTCTTTTCATCTTCTGATTTTTGCTGATCTGAAATATCTTGTATCGTTCCTATGCCTCCACCATCAGGCAGCTTGGTGAACGAAATATCAGCATACACAACAGAATTATCAGACCTATATAATGAAAAAGGCCCTTTCCAATGACCGTTTTCAATAAGAGCCGGTAATATTTCTTCTTCTATGATTTCACGATCAGAGTCAGAAAAAATATCCAACCAGGGTTTGCCTATAAACAAATCCCTTTTCTCGATATCTATCCCGTTAATTTGGCACAATGACTTATTGATGTAAGAAAGATTATCCTCCTTATCGATAATTAGAATACCATCTTGCGCCATATCCAATGCAGAAAGACGGTTTTTCAACGTCTCCATCGCATGAATTCTTTCACTATTTACACGCTTCAACTCTCCCAATTTATCGGAATTAAGAACAATAAGGATGAACCCTGATAACCCCATAGCAATCACAGACCAATAGAGCCATTTTTCTTTTTTTTCTATATCTTCGGAAAAGACCATCTTTTTAAAACTGGTAGAAACAAGGCGTTGCAAACCATGTACGGCTTTATCCATATCTTTGATTTCGATATGCAGAGACGTTTGTCCCGCTTTTATTACATTATCTTCATAAGTGGCAAGAGCATCCGAAATTCTTTTTATACTCTGCGGAATTTCATATTGGAAAATTTTATATTGATCTTGTTTTTGGGTATTTTTTTCCAGTGATGCATAATTATATTTCTGTATGGCGATAAAACTACCATTAACAGCATCAAGATGTATCTTAACACTAGAGGCATCCCGTTGCTCTGCACCCTCAATAAATTCAATATAGGCTTGATCAAGCACATCCACATTATCCTGAAGGGCGATAATATCACGGCTATAATTATTATGCATCGCATTCAAATTTTCACGTGACTGCATCAATAATACAGATGAATACAGGGCAACAATACCAAAGATAAGAATAATCATCCCCGGAAGATGAGTTAGAATTCTAGAATATTTCTCACGCACTACGGCCACACAGTTCACCTTATGTTAAAGTTAAATACTGATATAGTGTTTACCCTGCCTCTGAAATGGGTTTAACCCCCATATCTTTCCCCATCAACGCGGCTTGTGTTCTGTTTTTTGCATCCATTTTACGGCAGATACCACGAACATGCAGTTTTACTGTAACAACCTGCAAATTTAAGGCGCGCGCAATATCTTTATTCGAAGCCCCCTCAACAAGAAACGATAGAACCTCACCCTCGCGAGGGGTTAAATGCAGGCTCTCAAGTGACGTCACATTACCGCTACTCGACTTTGGTTGAATATCCACATCATCAGCATAATAGGACGGCATAAATTTCTCGCCGCCCTTTCCTTCCGGAATATAGACTTCACCTGATATCACTTGCTGAATTGCGCTAAGCAATGCCTTACCAGACATAGTTTTAGGGAAATACCCTACGGCTCCAAGTTTAAGTGCCTCCTCTACATCTGCGGGTTCAGCCAAACCTGACATTAATGCAACCGGCACATTCGGGAAGCGTTGTTTCATTATTTTAAATCCATTAAGGCCATCCATTCCCGGCATTCTTAAGTCCAGAACGACCAGATTTTGATGTGGATTTTGCTCCAAGATATCGAGAGCTTGATGGAAATCTTTCGCGAGGGTAATAGAGGATAAGGGGTCTGCCCTCTCTATATATTGAACAAGCGCATCACGAAATAACGCATGGTCATCTGCTATCAACAGTTTCATTTTTATTTTTCTCCACACACACATTACATATAACGCTGAATGTTACATGTACTTTAGTATACAATTAAGTTCTTCAATTACAAACTAAAAAGAACCTAACCAAGAAATACTGCTACTCTTTGGCGTGAATAGCAACATGAAGCCTTTCTTTTGGTTGCCTTTGTATGTTATTTAACCTCAACCTATAGATGTATACGTTTTCTAACACACGTTGCACATAATTTCTGGTCTCGTAAATTGGAATCAACTCAATCCAATCAACCAAATCAACATTTGCACTTCTCGGATCACCATAAGATTTCAGCCAGGAATTCACACGCCCCGGCCCTGCATTATACGCCGCAATAGCAAGTGGGTAACTTCCATCGTAACGTTCTAATAATCGCTCTATATATGCAGAACCCAATAAAATGTTGTATTTAGGACGAGAGGTCAGCCACCCCTTTTTGTAAGCTACTTTTAGTTTTTTTGATGTCTCGCGCGCTGTTGCTGGCATAAGTTGCATCAACCCCCGTGCACCTACCGGACTTTTAGCTTCATAATCAAACATGCTCTCCTGCCTGATTAAGGCATGAACCAAAGCCCACTCAACCGAATCAATCGCGGTTAATTGCTTTGTAATTGTCGGATATGATTGTTTTGTCAGAAATAAGCCCTTGCGCGTTGCCTTCTTTGCGATTTTAACAGCGCTATAAAAATCACCATGGCCAGCGACCAATTCCGCAGCAAATCGATAAGATTTTGGCGTTTCATCATCATTAAGAAAAGCATAGAGGAAATCATCAGCACGATCATTCATGCCTGCCGCTTTAAACAACCCCGAAACCTGAATCAATTCATTTTTCTTATATTCACGCCGTTCAGCTTGCGATAAGTGCGGCAACTTGCTCTGAGGTAGCTGATTACGACGTGAAAGCGCCGCGCCGGCAAGCTGCCCATAAAACACGGTCTGAAACTCAACGGCCTTCTTATACCAGCGTTGCGCAAGATCTTCTTGCTTCATTCCTTGCGCCGCACGCCCCGCCCAATAAGCCGCACGCGCTTTACTAACCGGTGTTTTCACTTTTTGATAAAGCGCGGTAAAACGCTCATAGGCCTCAGTTGGTTTATGCATAAAGCGTAGTGCCAGCCACCCCGTAAGCCATTCTGCTTGTGCATATGAAAACCCTGTCTCTTGCACATGCCTACGTGCCAACGCATACGCGCCCTTATATTGCCCCTTACCAAGCAGATAACGAATCATAATATGGCGTTCTACCCACCATTTCTTTGGATTTGATATTTTCGACGCATCAGGCGAGTTTGCCAATATCTCTAACGCACCATCATGAAATCCCTTTTTCCGCCGCCAGTGCAAACGCTCATAAAGCAACCCGGGATCATCTTGCAAATAACTCGGCACTTTACCGATCAAAACGCCTAACCCACTGCTTCTTTTCTTCATCAAGGCGATACGCGCATTTGCCAAGGCGGGATAGCCCTGCCCCAGAACCGCGGCAATGGCGCGCGCACTGTCATAATATCCTCTATGAAGCAAGATATCAAAGCGCTTCTTATGCGCATCCAGCGTTAGAAAACTACCGTATTTTTTAAAAATGCCTTTTTGCTGCTGACGCGACGTTAGGGTGCTTGCCCACCAATCAACAAGGAACAAACGCGCTTGATCCCTCTCTCCTTCTATAATCAAAGAATCCATATATCGCCCCATCCCATAAGGCGTCCTAGGCGGAAAATCATTATACCATGCCAAGACTTCCGCATTAGACAGCGATTCCGGCATAACCCCTTCGGCATGTACCTTCATTTTTGAAATTTCAGGCCACTCGGGATTGCGGCGAATAAAATGCGACAGACGAATAAACATCTGGTTTGTCCAATCCGCTTTTTTTGTATTAACCAAAAGCAACCAATGATAAATCTTTGACGCCAGTGGATCCTTACTTTGTGCAATTTTCTTACGCGCTGCGTCCCAATCTCCCTTTTCTATATCCTGCAAAGCCTGTGTTGTTAGCACCTTTGCATGTGCACTTTGCAACCGGTTCACCGGATTTGCCTTTGCAAAGCAAGAAAACGGTGTAAATAACATACCAAAGCCAATAAAAAACAGCGCCGCAGTAATAAAAGCACGAGCATTCTTGCCAAAAGGCTTGGTACGCGATAGATTAGCATCCGTTTTCAAAAAAGATAAAAAGAAAGATACGTTATGTTTCATGGCTCCATCACTGCCCTTATCACGCCATTTAAAGATGGCGATATCGATTGGTCTGCATTTGATAATCTTGTCGAATGGCAAATTGAAAAAGGCACGCATGCATTAGTTCCCTGTGGCACAACGGGGGAATCCCCAACGTTATCTCATGATGAGCATATGGCCATTGTTAAGCGTTGTGTCGATGTGGTCAAGGGAAGAATTCCAATTATTGCTGGAACGGGATCGAATTCCACAAGAGAAGCAATTTATCTAACATCTCACGCGAAAGAAGCAGGTGCAGATGCAGCGCTTGTTGTGACGCCATATTATAACAAGCCAACCCAAGACGGGCTGTATGAACATTTCCGCGCCATCCATGATGACGTACAAATGCCGATTGTGATTTATAATATTCCGGGTAGAAGCATCGTGGATATGAGTTTAGAGACAATGACACGGCTTGCAAAACTGCCCAATATTGTTGGCGTAAAAGATGCTACCAGTGATTTATCGCGCCCTATTCAAACGCGTCTAGCCATTGGTGACGACTTCTGCCAACTTACCGGCGATGATGCAACTGTTGCGGCATTTTTGGCGCAAGGCGGTGTTGGTAGTATTTCTGTGCTTTCCAATATTGCACCGGAAGAATGCGCAAACATGCACAATGCTTGGGCGGAGAATGATCGCGAAACCTTTGAAGCCTTACGTGACAGGCTTGATCCATTATCACACGACCTCTTTTGCGAGAGCAGTCCTGCACCTGTGAAATACGCAGCCAAAGTTTTAGGTATCTGTGAAGAAGATGTCCGTAGACCAATATTGCCTGCGACCGATGCAGCACGTGAAAAAGTTGATGCCGCGATTAAATTCGCAGGCCTTAAAGCGCGATAAGAAATGGGTTGTTGGTGATTTATTGTGGCAAAGAAAAAGAAAACTAAGACTGGTCTGATTTCGACAAGCCAAACTGTTGCCGAGAATAAAAAGGCACGCTTTGATTATGAAATTCTGGACACGTTTGAAGCGGGCATCATGCTGAAAGGCACCGAGGTTAAATCCTTACGCCTTGGGCAATGCAGCATTAAAGAATCCTATGTTGGCCCGAAAGGTGCTGAGATCTGGATTTTTAACGCTAATATTTCCGAATATTCACAAGCAGGCCCACATTTACAACACAACACAACGCGCCCGCGGAAATTATTGCTGCATAAACGTGAAATTGATAAAATCATGGGCGCGGTTGTGCGCCAAGGCATGACCATTGTTGCGACGAAAATTTACTTTAATGAACACGGCAAAGTGAAGCTTGAGATTGCGCTAGCCAAGGGTAAAAAACAACATGATAAACGGCAGAGCGAAAAGCAACGCGACTGGGGAAAGCAAAAACAACGCCTTCTCAAAATGCGCGATTAAATAAGACAACGCTTCCACAAAAAGCTAAAGGCAGAACCGAGCCTGCCTTTAATATTCCATTATATATCTGAAAAGTTAATCGTTTGCGACATCTTCCGCCGCGCTGTCCGCTGCCTTTTTTGCGCCACTGGAACCAGTGAGCATATCATCAATAATAAGCCCGGCATTCACACGAATTTGCTGTTCCAATTTATCCGCCATTTCAGGGTTTTCTTTGAAGAATTTTTTAACATTTTCACGCCCCTGTCCGATGCGTTGCCCATCATAGGAAAACCATGACCCTGCCTTTTCGACTAATTCGGCCTTCACACCTAAATCAATCAATTCACCAAGTTTGGAAATCCCTTCACCATACATGATATCGAATTCGATTTGACGGAATGGTGGTGCCATTTTATTCTTCACGACTTTGACGCGGGTTTGGTTTCCAACGATTTCGTCCTTGTTCTTAATCGCACCAATACGGCGAATATCAAGACGAACCGAAGCGTAGAATTTCAACGCATTCCCGCCTGTTGTTGTTTCAGGTGAACCAAACATAACACCGATTTTCATCCGCAACTGATTAATAAAGATAACAATTGTGCGAGAACGAGAAATAGAACCAGTTAACTTACGCAAAGCTTGAGACATCAAACGTGCCTGCAAGCCCATATGACTATCCCCCATTTCACCTTCCAATTCCGCGCGCGGCACAAGCGCCGCCACAGAATCAATAACCAAAACATCAATTGCACCGGAGCGCACCAATGTATCAACAATTTCAAGGGCTTGTTCCCCCGCATCAGGCTGTGAGATTAGAAGGTTATCAACATCAACGCCCAGCTTTTTCGCATATGCCGGATCAAGGGCATGCTCCGCGTCCACAATTGCACATATTCCGCCCGTCTTTTGTGCCTCGGCAATAACATGCAATGCAAGTGTTGTTTTACCGGAACTTTCAGGCCCGTAAATCTCAATAACACGGCCACGCGGTAATCCACCAATCCCAAGACCAATATCAAGGCCAAGCGATCCGGTTGACACCGTTTCGACCTCCATCAGATTAGCGCCATCATTAAGCTTCATAATAGAACCCTTACCAAAGGCGCGCTCAATCTGCGACAAAGCGGCATCAAGAGCCTTTTGCTTCTCAGTATTATTCTGAGCCATATCATTATCCTTCTTTTTACGTAACGGCGTAACACTCATATCTTTATATCCCTTTGTCGCATAGTTCATAGTTATGTGCAATTGATTAGAGGGGGCAAAACCACCTTATCTACACACATCATGTTCTCGTTTTATTCTCCCGTCAAGCAAAAAGAACAAAAAAGGAACGAATATACAATTATATACAAAAACAAACTAAAAAACCAAGACCATCACTAATCTTGCAAAACCTCTTTCACCTTGGCCGCGAGGATTTTTAAGGTAAAAGGTTTCGGCAAGAAATAGGTGTTCTCACCCATATAATCTTTAAGCTTATCTTCCGTATAACCGGACATAAAGATGATTTTTAAATCGGGGCTGTGCTGGCGAATCCGTTGCGCCAGAGTTGGCCCATCCATCCCCGGCATGACAACATCAGTAATCAGAAGGTCAATATGCTTTTGCCCGTCCATTTCATAAAGTTCGAGTGCCGCCTCGCCATGCTCCGCAGAGATAACGTCATACCCCTTATTGGCCAGCGCGCGTTGCGAGAATGTCCGCACGGCGTCCTCATCCTCAACCAGCATAATACATTCTGTTCCCGTCAGGTCTTTGGGCACGACCTGCTCCACCACCGGCTCATCTTCTTCTACGTCAATCTCGTTTGCTTTTGGCAAGTAAATCAGGAAGGTTGTGCCTTTGCCGACTTTGCTGTCTATATCAAGAAAGCCGCCACTTTGACGTATAATACCATAGACCGTAGCCAACCCAAGCCCCGTTCCCTCACCCACGTCTTTGGTGGTGAAGAACGGCTCTAAAATACGCTCCATATTTTTGGCGGGAATACCGCACCCTGTATCTTTTACTTTAATCAGAACCCAATGCCCGGGCGGCATCTTTTCCTGCATCATCTTTTTGGTTTTGCGGTTTGTATAGTTTTCCGTTGTAATCGTCAGCTTGCCGCCGCCATCCATCGCATCACGCGCATTGACAGCCAGATTAATCAAAACTTGTTCCATCTGCCCTTCATCAACTTTAACCAGCCCAAGGTCACTGCCATGAATCATGTCCAGCTCTATATTCGCGCCAATCAAGCGACGCATAAGATGGGAAAGCTCGGTCAGGATATCTGTGATGTCATGAACACGTTGACGCAAGGTTTGCTGACGTGAGAAAGCCAGAAGCTGGCGCACAAGGTTAGCGGCACGGTTCGAGTTTTGCTGGATCTGCATAATATCGCCAAAAGACGGATCGCCAGCCTTATGGCGCAGCAACAGCAAATCACAAAACCCGATAATCGCGGTCAGCAAGTTATTAAAGTCATGCGCGATACCGCCCGCAAGTTGCCCTACCGCTTGCATTTTTTGCGACTGGACGAACTGTTCTTCCAGAGATTTTTTCTCTGTCATATCAATGAAGTGAAGAACGACGCCCTCTCCCTCCACCGTTCTTCGCGCGTGAAGCTGTGCGGTTTTAACCTCTTCATTATCACCATGCAAAGTCACCTCGATCGAATCGAGTATATCCTCGCCTTTTTCTATTTTGGCGATAATGGCGGAAACAGCATCTCTGTCTTCATCACCAATCAATAGTTTGAAATGCTTTGTGACAAGGTCTTTAGTCTTGCGCCCCATAAGCTGTGCGAACTGGGCGTTACAATCTTCAATCAAGCCGTCTTTATTGACCAGAACAATCCCCAGCGGCGCGTCTTCATAGAAACGCTTAAAGCGGTCTTCCGAAGCCTTCAAGGCGCGATGCATTTCCTGTTCAGAGGTTAGGTCATGCACAACCGCACGTGTACGAACGCTGCCATCTTCTCTATGAACAATGCTTTGGTTAATCGAGGCGCGAAAGGTTTTCCCTGCTGCGCCCTTCATCTCCAACTCCACAATCTGTTTTTCACTACCGTGATCCATCAAATCATAAGGCTTCGCGTTGGCAGGAGGCGTTACAAAATATGTGTGCAAGGATGTTTGATTTAACAAGCGTTCAAGATCAATCCCCAACCATCGGGCAAACGTCGCATTTGCGAACACAAAATGCCCTTGCTCATCCACCGAGAAGAACCCGACAGGCGCGTTATCTGTAAAGTCGACCAGCTTTTCCCGCTCTTCCCTGATGGCGCGGTCAGCGGTGTATTTCTCTGTTACGTTATCCAAACGCCAGTGAATAATGCCTGCATGGCCAGAAACAGGCTGCGCTGTCACATAATACCAGCCCTCATAATCCTGTTTTTCACAATAAAGCTCTATCGAGTCAGTAAGGCCGCGATGCGCCTGATCTGACAGGGCATTAAACAAGGATGCTGCCTTATCATTATCGGAGAACATCTGGATCAATTGCGTGTAGCTAATATCTTCATTCACGTCATGGCAGCATAGTTCTACAAAGCGTTGGTTATAATAGAGGGTGTTATCGACGCTGTCGGTAATCAGGCGCCCGCCACGGCTGCCTTCCAACACTTCTTTAAGAAGGATCAGTTCTTTTTCTTGCTTAGCTTGCAGATATTGAGCCCGCTTTGCAGCAAAAGCAACCAACGTCGCAGTGAGGAAAACCAGAACAGAAATAACAATAGTTGTTTGATCCGCACGCGCCATATGGACAATGAACACCATCACGACAAAATAAAGTGACAGAATGGAAGCAATCACCGCGGCACTCAGGCTTTTGCTTTTCCCATGAATGGGCGCCTCCCTAGTGTGGTGGCGATTTATAAATTCCGAGTGGTCAATTTTATTCATAACACGCAATGCTCGCATGCAAGCCCACTTAGAACAAGGGCACGCATGACTTAGAGATCTATTTATACACTGAACTTAACATATGCTTTTCTAAAGGCCGGAAACGTTTTCACCCTTTGGCCATGTAACTTTCCATCCCAACATAATCTTGGTTTTCTCCTGCGGTTTTAATGTCTGTGTCCAGCGCGTTACGCCCTTCACATCATGCAGGTCAACCTCATAGCCTTGCGTGGTTTTATCCTTCAAGATCTCAACACGCAGCCTTTTATCTCTGGAAACAGGAACGGTCTCCAGCACGGCTATATCGATAGGCTCTTTATGCAGGTTCTGGATTTCTGTAACGAACTGGCGCTCGACCACACTTTCCTTCGTAATCATGCCTGCTACACTGCGCTCGTCCTTAAGCGTATTGCGCTTAACCCTTACGTTATCGTCAATGCCAAAGGCCAATTCTTCAACATCATTGGGGCGCAGCATCGGCAGATGTGTTTTACCGATAAACGCACCATCACGGAACAAATTAACCTGCCCCGGTAAAAGCGGCGCATCGCCCTTTAGTTTGGTCTTTATAACCAAATAGGCATCTGTGCCGTATTGCGGTTTGATTTGCACTTGCTTCCATGTCTCGGTTTCAAAACCACCGACGAGCAATTTAGAGTGCGTGCCATCAGATTTCACAGTTGCAGGGCCGGTTATTTTATATTCGCCAACAAAGCCTTCTGTGTTTATTTGTGCAGCTCGGAAAGAGACGGCGCGTTCTGCTCTTACTTCGTCATGCATCACCATATCTTCTTCCATCACCGCTATTTCCATTGCCATAGGTGCCGACATGCCACTTGTATTCGCACTCATGCTCATAAAATTCCCACCACGGGATTTCATTTGTCTGACGTGATTGATAATGGCGATCCAGTTTGGATGCAGATCAGGCAAGCCTGTGCCGCGGCTTGGTTGAGCGGTAGAAAGGGTTAATTCGATATCCGTCCAATCCTCACCTGTACGTTGCCAGACAGAGCCATATTGCACCAACTCCAATTTCCCAGATTTAACATCCAGACGCGCGTCATAAATCGGCTGCCAACTGACCTCCGGTAATTGATAGCTGAGATCAATATTCAGCGTCGTCGCCTTATCGGACTCAAAAGGCACTGTTACGCTGTACGTTTGCTTCTGCCCTGTACGCAAGCCGCGCAATTCATTTTGGATTTTCCGGATTTTCGCATTCGTGTCACGAATCTTAATATCAAGCGCAAGTGAACCCTTCATGTTTTCCAACATCTTTGTTGAAAGACTATCCGCCGCCGCAGACCAGCTCCCCGAATTCAGCTCAATCTTGGCGATATCCTCATTCGTGCGCAGAGCGGCTTGCTTCCCGATATTCTCAAGGAAAGTTTGTCCTGCTCGTAAAGCCTTTTTCTCAACGTTAGAGAGTTTATTTTGATCCTGTAATACGAGCAATTGCGCGTTCAGCTCTTTTTCCTTTGGCACAACGTAATCTTCATGGCTTTCACGTTTATGCGTCAATGCGCCGAATGTTACATTTGCTTTGGCGCGGCCTTCTGTGCGCAGAGAATCGGCGAACAAACTAACGGGTAAACCCGTAAAGACCAGATTATGCGCCCCTGCTGGAATTTCAACTTTCACAGTGCGGGTCAATGTCGCGCGATCGCTATAGACTGTTGCGGCGCGGATTGTGCTTTCCACCGGAATATCCTTTGCCCATACGGATACGGGGGACAAAGCAGTAAAAACCATAAGGGCGAAAAAAGGCTGGCGCATGAAGAATTCTCCTGATCATTTCAAAATTCGAAAATATACGCTATGGTTATAGCACGTAAATTCAAACGGATTCAAAAGGATTTAAATCATGACACATTGTAAGAAAACCAGCTGCATTTTCTATTGCCTCACTATATTGGCCAACGTTGCCATGATTATTGTGACATTGTTTATTGTTGCGAACTCTTATGGAGGGGAAGCGCGCATGGCTCTGATTTTGCTTACTCCACCCATATTATCCATCCTTGCCCTGCGTAAAGGCGGTGACAAGGAAGAGCGCGCATTGAAAGCCCGTATCCGTAAAGCCAATTTACGCAAAGAACTGGACGAGCTGAAGCCATTCGATAAGACAGAGTAATATCGGCTAGTTCAACCTGCCTTTTAGCTTGAAAACATAAGATATTATTTCCGCGACGGCCTTAAAATGTTCCATCGGAATTATCTCGTCTATGACGGCAACATCGTACAATGCACGGGCAAGCGGTTTATTCTCATACAGGATAATATCATGCTTCTTCGCGACCTCACGAATACGCATTGCAGTTTCATCCACCCCCATTGCAATAACAATCGGCGCGGGCATTTCATCAGGATCATATTTCAGCGCGATGGAATAATGCGTCGGGTTTGTGATAATCACATCTGCTTCCGGTACGGCTTGCATCATACGTTGCTGCGCTTTTTGCGCACGTAATTGACGCAGCTTTGCCTTCACATGTGGGTCACCTTCGGCTTGCTTATACTCGTCCTTGATTTCCTGACGGCTCATCCGCATTTTCTTATTATATTCATAGCGTTGATACAATAAATCCATCATGGCAATCACCATCAGAACAATCAGAACACCGACCATCATTTTAATCACCAGCGCGCGCAGCTCTATCATCACAGCGGCAATAGAGATATTCACGAAATGCTCAAAACCATAAAAATACGGATAGATGATAATAGTGGCGATCATGCCGATGACACCGATTTTAACAATCCCTTTCAATAGTTCCACAACCGAACGCATTGAGAAAAGACGACCGAAACCCTTTTTGATTGATACCTTGCTCCAATCCGGTTTTATGACTTCGGGCGCGAAAAGCGGGCCAATCTGCAAAAACGGCGCGGCAAAGGCGGCAAACATAAACAGCAAAAGCGGCGGCAATAAAATGCCCATAACTTTTTTAACGCCCTCCCCCAGAACAACACCAAGGCCGCCCGGCATCCCCGGAAGAGCATGAGAAAATTCAATATAAACGCGCAGCATACTTGCCAATTGGCTCATCATCGGGCCGACAAACGCCACAATAAAAATCGTTCCGGCAAACAGCATCACCCAATTATTAACCTCGCGTGACATGGCAATTTGCCCGCGTTTTCTGGATTCCTCCAGCTTTTTCGGGGTGGGTTCTTCGGTTTTCTGGGAATCGTCGGTTTGATCTTCTGCCATAGCGCTATTATACCCTAACCGCCGCTAGAAAGGAAAAACAGCATGCTGGCTTCGAACTCACCCACCCAATAGGAAAATATTGCGGTAGATGCAAGGAAAAACAGCATAATGGATAATAGTATTTGCAGCGGCAAGGCCACCATAAACACCTGAATTTGCGGCATTAAGCGCGACAAGACGCCCATCCCGACATAAATCAACAACGTCATAACGATAAAGGGGCTGGCGAGTTTTACCCCGACTAGAAAGCTGGAAGCAACGGCTTGTGATACAAATTCGGCCATATCGCCTGTATCGGGAATAGAGCCAAGGGGGAACAACTCATAGCTCTCAACCACGCCGATAATAAGCAAGTGATGCAAATTCAAAGTGAACAGCAGCAAAACCCCTGTCATAGACAAAAACGCCCCCATGATAGAGCCCTGCGTTGCAAGAGACGGGTTAAAAACCTGCGCGTTGGCAAGGCCTGATTGCATCGAAATAATCATCCCCGCCGTATCCAGAGCAATCATAAAAATCCGCGCCACAGTGCCGAACAAAACACCGATCACCAGTTCCATAATAATAAGCGTAACCAAAGCGAATGTCGGCGGTATGGGGGAGGGCATATAGGGCAAGACAACAGGAAATAAAACGAAACTAATTCCCAGCGCCATATGAAGACGCACACGTGGAGACACAAAAGAATCACCCAGCCCTGGCATAATCATCATTGCAGTGCCGATGCGAGTGAAGGTCAGCAAAAATGCCAAAACACCACTGGCGAGGAAGGTTTCAAGAGCGCCTTGCATACGCTTATACCTATCCTCCGCCGCCGCTAATAATGCGATCAGCAATCGCTTCCATAAATACGACCAGCGTATTCATCATCCACGGCAGGAAGAAAAACATTGAAAAGAAAATTGCCATAATTTTAGGCACGAAAACCAGCGTCATTTCCTGAACTTGCGTCAAAGCCTGTAACAGTGCAATGGCAACACCGACAACCAGCCCAACAATCAATATCGGCGCACTGATTTGCATTGTAATAAGCAATGCTTGGCGGGCGACTTCTATGACTTCTGTATCATTCATAGCACGAGCCTAGCAGATCAATACCTTGTGAAGAATACCGATCGACCACGTTTTTAAAGTAAACCACATGAAATATTGTTGCGGGGGCGATATAAGCCAAAAAAGGACGCCTTAAATCGGCATCCGCATAATGTCTTGATAGGCGTTAATCATTTTATCACGCACAGCCACCACAGTTTGTAATGTAAGCTCTGCAGATGTTGCAGCCTGCACTACATCAATAGCAGAAGCCTCGCCTGTTATGGCTTTGGCGGACATTTCCTCACCGGATTTTAAAGTATCGACGGCTTGAGAAATATTTTGCTTCATGAAATCGGCAAAAGACTCAACGCCGTTATCTGCGCCCTGCCCCAACCCTTTAATTTCAGAGCCAAGCTCGGTGATTGACCCCGCGCCTGTAATCTTTTGAGAGTTCGAATACGCGCTTGCCGCTGCGTTTGGATTAATGCCGTTCATTGCCATGATTTATTACCTTTTCCTATTACTCAGTTTATCCTTGTTTTAGTTACGAAGCAAATCGATTGTCCGTGAAATCATTGCGCGGGACTGTTCAATCATCCCTAAATTCGCTTCATATGAACGCTGAGCCTCTTTTGCATCCATCATTTCCAACATTGTATTCACATTCGGCATTTTAACGTAGCCATCTGCATTTGCCGCAGGATGATCGGGGCTGTATTGCAGTGTAAACGGTGTTTTAGAATCAACACTTATTTTATCAACCTCAACCAGACTGACGCCCATTTCACGATCAAGATGGTTTTTAAAACTGATCGTTTGACGCTCATAGGGGTCAGAACCAGGGGTTAGACCCGTTGTATCCGCATTTGCGATATTTTCCGAGATCACCCGAATACGTGCGCCCTGTACCCGCATTCCGTTGGCAGAAGCCATTAAAGCATTTGCAATATCACCACTCATAATCTTAATCCTTCTCTATAAATTATCTGCCTAGGGCCATGCGCATCATGCCGACTTGCTTTTGATAGATGTTAAGCATCAAATTATAATCCATATTATTTTGTCCGGCCTTCATCAGCTGCTCTTCCATGATGACCGCGTTACCACTTGGCGCGACTTCATATGTATCTTTCTGCTTTTTCGCATTCACATTAATCTGGCTGTTTGCATTTGGCAGATGGCCTTCATTTGTTGTCGCAACGGCGACTGTTTTTGTGCCGCCCATTTGCGCCTTTAACATAGAAGAAAAATCTACCTCGACGAGGTCTTTAGGACGATATCCGGGGGTATCGGAATTCGCAACATTTTGCGCGATTATGCTCTGACGTTGGTTCAAATAGCCCATTTTCGCCGACAGTGCCTGAAAGAGTCCTATATCTTGTATCGTCATGCTTTATAACCTTGTATAATCAGTTCCGATAAGAACGATGCAGGAAACATGCCAATGAGCGATGGCTTTGATGATCGATATAAGGACAGCAAGGAAAAAGACTTAACCCCTTTAAATACAAAGGTAATTCCTAAGAAAAAGACAGCTGTAGCCCTAAAAGATTCAGAGGGTGGGAAAAAAGTTCCCCGTATTGCCGCAGCCGGACGGGGCAAAGTTGCCGAGAGAATTCTGGAGCTGGCCTTTGAGAATGGCATTAAAGTGCGTGAAGACAGCGATTTGGCGGAGCTTCTCACCTCTATTGAGCTGGACAGCCCCATTCCATCCGAGGCTTTCATGGCGGTGGGTGAAATATTATCCTATGTTTATAAAGCCAACGGCAAAGAAGATCCTTTCAATACCAAGGTAGAGAGTGATACATAATGGCTATGGATGTTGCTATATCACCAGAATTACCACAAGCTTTACGGCTTGTTATTGCGCTTTGTATTGTCTTTCTTATTATGGGCGGGCTGGCATTTGCCTTAAAAAAGCTTGGCCTTGCAACAAGCAGCACAATAAAAAGTGGCGATAAAAAACGCCTGAAAATTGTAGAATCTACGCCCCTTGATGCGCGTAGACGGCTGGTGATCCTTAAATGTGATGATAGAGAACATCTGGTTATTCTTGGCGCGAACAGCGAAATTATTGTCGATAAGGATATACCATCTGTGGATGGTTCGAATAATTCCGTTTCAAGGTCTTAAGCTCTGCCCCGCTCCTGCGCTATGATAAAAATATGCGTGACAAAATATTCAGTAGATTATCATTAAGCCTTGCGACCGTTTTTCTGGTCGCTTTGTTCGCGCACCCTGCTCTGGCACAAAACATCTCGATAGACCTTGGCGCGGGCAGTGACGGCACAGTAACAGGACGCATCGTGCAAATGGTCGCACTTATGACCGTCTTGTCATTAGCACCATCCATCTTGATTATGATGACGTCTTTCACGCGAATCGTTGTGGTTTTATCATTCTTGCGAACAGCCATCGGGATACAGCAAACGCCACCCAACACGGTGATGATCTCGCTCGCATTGTTCCTGACATTCTTTATTATGGCCCCCACTCTGCAATCAGCCTATGATGAGGGTATTGCCCCGTTGATAAATGAAGAAATTGACGAAATGGAAGCTTTTGAGCGCACAACACTGCCCTTTAAACGCTTTATGCTTCTACATGTGCGTGATGATGACCTTGAACTGTTTGTGGAGTTGAGTGATACTGGAAGCTATGATGAAGCGCTTGATATTCCGCTGCAAATTGTTATTCCGTCCTTCATGATATCGGAACTGCGCCGCGCCTTTGAAATCGGGTTTATGCTGTTCCTGCCGTTTTTGATTATCGACCTTGTTACCGCGTCGATTTTGATGTCGATGGGTATGATGATGTTGCCCCCTGTCACCGTATCCCTGCCGTTTAAAATCATGTTCTTTGTTCTGGTTGATGGCTGGTATTTAATCTCCGGCTCCCTGATCCAGAGCTTCACCACGGTCAGTGGCGGCGGGTAGCTTTCTCTTCCGCAGGTTAAACATCTCCATCTTTAAGGAAACAACAATACTGTTTTTAGGGTTTTTACGATCATAAGTGATATTAACTCGATCGCCCTTTTGGTAAGCAATACTCTCATAAAACTCTGTCGGTTGCCGAGATTTCACAATATAGCTATGACCATTTTCATCATAAAAATCATACACACATAGCTTTTCTATATCACCAAAAAAGCCCCCTCCGCCCACTCCAACAAAAGATAAAACCCTTCCTGTATTCCGCTTGCCTAATGTAGCCAAATACACATACCTCCATTCTTTTTGTACACATTCTATTTTCCCCCATATATATAAGCACACAATAAAAGCTGCACCGAAAACCTGTATACAGATATTCGCTACGCCCTGCCGAATAAGCCCATCAAAATTAGTGAGGAATAAATAAAACAAGTAACCTAAAAAAAATAGCGCCGGAAATACTAAAGAATACAGACACACTCTATAAAAAATAATACTACGTTTTCTATACTTAATAACTTTCTCTAAGCTCTCCTCATTAAGACAGCCTTTGTCTCGCAGCTTTTGCACAAGGTCATTAAACTGCTTTCGATAGAAATAAATGCCGAATATTTCATTTATGCTGTTCATTATAGCCTCCACTCCCCTCGTCGTTTGTTACGGGCGAGCAGCGCGGTAGCTGTCTAGGAAATCTTTAAACAGATCAACTTCGGACACAACGGAGAGCAAGGTTTCTCTATCTGCGAGAGCGCTACTTTGACGAGGGCGTGTGATAACTTCGAACTGATGTGCTTTATGGGTTTGCAACATCAAATCGCTATATTTCGCGCGCATATTCCCTAAAGCGATACGATCATTGGAAAGACTGAGCGCAATGGCGCGATTAAGGATGAGATCTGATTGTTCCTGCGACAAGGGACGGGTCATGGAAATATTTTCATCCGAGAGAACATCATTCAAAGATTCTGCCGCCTCATCCCAATAACCGGCTTGCCATGCAATATCAGCCTTTAGACGACTGGCATTCTCACTAGGGTCTAGTTTTTTGATTAAAGACAAAGCCTTATCAAATTGTTTATTTTGCGAATAGGCTCTGATTTTAAGTAAAGCGATTTCCCCTTTACGTTTTTCTTTTTCCGGTGTATCTGACAAGAAATTCAGCGTATCCGTAGCCTTGCCAAGTGCATTCATTGCTTTCTGCGGATCTTTATTTATCAACTCAATCGCCGCCAACCGAATAGCCACGCGCAACTTTTCTTTCCCCTCAAGTCGATGATCCACCTGATGGCCTAATAGTTTTGTTGCGTGCCCTAAGAGGTCAGCCTTCACCAAATGTTCTGCTAAATTTTGGACAAGCGTGTCCCCTTGCGCACCAACAGGGGTTAGCTCGCTGAACGTGTCGTAAAGAGAAACCGCATCAACCGCAGATATTGTCTTAAGATCTTCGCCTAAAAACAGATCTGTGAAAGTCTTCCCCATATAAGAGGCAATACGTTGCCCCAGCGCGGTATCTCCCGCAATCGCCGCCGCATCACGCATAATAGACAGCCCTTTGATGAATTTTTTATCTTTGAAATAGGCATCGCCCAACCAGTAATTGACCTGTGCTTCCAATTCATCGCCGCGCCATGCATATCGAAGGCGTTCCAAGCGATCAATCACTTCATCATTTGTAATCTTACCGTCCTTTTCCAGCAAAATAGTCAAAGCAAGTCCAGCTTTGGTACGATACAAATCATCTTTATCCTGTGTCAGCTCTTTCCATAGTTTCTTGGTTTTATCTTTTTGCTTTTTCTGCCTGTATGCCTCACCACGCAGATATTTCAAAGAAGCCTTCATCGGAGATAATAGCTCGGACTCATGTTGTTCCACCAAAGCCATCAAGCCCTCTGCTGCATGCACTTTTCCGTCACGCAGATTTACCTCTGCCAGAACCAAAGCCAGACGATACCCGATATTATGGGGATAATCGTGCAATGGCTTATAATGATTAGGCAAGGTTTTCGCCGCCTGTTGCCAATCGCCAAGATCCGCCAAAACAAAGGATTTCCAGTATTTCACTTCATCTTCATTATCTAATTTTTCAAACAAGAAATCCTCTAATGCCGCATCACTCTTCCAATCCAAAGCTTTGGCTACGCCGCGTAAAGCGACAAATTCCGGACTTTCATTCAAGCCCGGCAACTCCTCCCCCGCGTAATTCAGATATCCCAAAGCCTCTGCTCCAAGACCATGGGAGAGATACATTTTACCAAGCGCCAATAAATCTTCTATCCTTCTGGAATCCGATTTACCTTTCATTCCTGCCAATAGAATATTTTCATTACGACCAAGGTCGCGCGCCGGGCCTAATTGCCATTCATCAAAACGGAAAAAGTTATTTTTATGCGTTTGACCAGCGTGACCACTTCCCCCGTGAGATGCCGCCCTCGCTTTTGCTTCATTCCGTTCAGAGAACATACGCGCCTCATCCGTATCCTTGGAAGAGGCCAGCATTAATCCGGACGATCTATAAATCTCTATACCATCGCCCGTCATTTCGACATGAAGGTCATCGACCTTAGGGCGAATAACCATACCAACAGGTGATCTTAAAACATCAAAATCAACATAAGAGGACAATGCGCCGGTAAATTGCGTAGAATCTTCAACCAGAACCACTTTCAGGATTTTTCCAGTTATAGGGTCAGTCAAATCAACAATATTGCGTACAGCTTCCAATGGCCAGAATATTTTTTTTCCATGAGAATCAGGTGAATTTTCTGTGCGGTGCACAGGCTTAATCGATTTTGCCTCTTTCACCTTGGCGCCCATAATAATATCCCAGATCAGCCCACCGCCCTTTGCTTTGATACGCAAAGGCGTTTTAGGCATCGTCATATGATATGCCATACCATCTTCCATCGACACTGGTTGGAAGTGCGAAAATATCTCGGGCGTTGCGCTGTTTAACCCCGGAATAACATAAGAGGACAGCCCCCCCATCACCAGCCATAACTCTCCGTGGTTCTCGAACACCGCCATATCAATACTTTTCGTAGCGCGCAAAGAAATAACGTGATGCTCCTCTTGCACCGCACTCGCTAATTTCTTCTGCACGGCAGGTGAAGGCGCAGTATTATGCTCCGTATTATGCTCTGGGGCAGCATGCTTGTTCTCAGGTTTTTTCTCCGCCTTCTTATGTTCTTTATCCGGTTCTGACCTTTCCGGCAAATTCTCGGGCACTAAAACAAAAGCAGGCGGCGTTGCTGCAAGTTTTTTAACTTCACTATGCGGGGAGTTTTTCTTTGATGCAGGCTTTTTAGCCACTGCCTTTTCTATCTTCGGATCATCATTCTCCGTTTTTTTAGAATGCGCTTTTTTAAAGGACTTCGCTTCCTTAGGATCACTTGGATCATATATATCCAAAACAATGCGCTTGCCGATTTTAAAGCCTCTTACCTTACTACTTTCAGGCACATTCAGCGATAATGTTAAGGGATTCGTAGAGACCACTTTTATAGCGGAAACATTATCCAAAACTGAAAAATCAGCCTCCGTTGTATCGATTTTTGCCGAACGATCAAACGTAATGATCAGAACACCGTCGCCTGTCTCGTCCAGAGAATAGGTAACTTTCTCTGTCCATCCTAACGTGACACGTGAATAACCATCGCGCGCCCCTGTACGCAAAGGAACATTATCCTGAGCATATAGCGGAGCGGCGAACAAAAAACACAGAAGCAAAGACGTTAAGAAGAAATATCTTTTCATGATTTTAGAATGCCATAGCCAAAGTGAGAAGTCACGCACTGCGCTCTTATTATACGGCTCTTTATCCGGCTTTATTTTAAACCTTTAAATTTGATACGCATGCCATCATCATCCATCAAGATAATATCGACGCGCCTGGAAAGACCATAGCGTTCTTCCACGGAGGCATCCTCTGACATTTCATCAAAACGCGCACTGGATAACCCTCGAATTGTAATATCACGGGAATAGCCGACATCCTTTAACATGACAGAAACAGAAGCACTACGCGCCAAGGATAATTCCCAATTTGTGCGGTATGGGCCATTTGTTCCTGTTATTGGTCTGGGGTCGGTATGACCTGCAATTTCAATACGATTCTTAACACGGGAAAGCGCGCCACCCAGCGCAAAAAGAACCTTTTTACCCTTCAAATTAATCTGGGCACTGCCGCTTTTAAACAGAAGTTCCGAAGGCAAAGAAATAACCAAACGTTTATCATTCTCAAAAATAATAACGTCCTTAACACCATTGGTTTTCAATAAATTTTTGACCAGTGCTTTCAAATACCGCAAAGACAATGCACGGGATTTATCAATTCTGTCGATACTGATCACATCCTGCGATCCGGCGTTATGAGGTCTTGCCTCCTCATAATTAAATTTACTGCTGAAAGAATCTGCTATTTCCTTCCACTTTTCTTCCTCTGGCACGGACATCGAATACAGCAAAACAAAAAAAGTCAGCATCAACGCCATCACATCCGTAAATGTAATCAGCCACAATGGCACAGCCTGCGCCGCATCATCTTGTTTGCGCACAATTGACGGATAATAAGAAGGGCTTGGTATAGGAGGAGCTTCTATCTCTTCCTTTTCATGTTCACCCGCCTCAGAACCGTCACCTGCATTAGGATTATCAACCATCACAGCGCCCCATTCTTGCGCTTTTCGCTATTAATTTCAGCAAGCATATCAAAAGGCCTATAGCGATAAAAATATAAATCAATAAAGCCAACATCCCCTTTTCCTGCCCCTGCACTAATCATTTTCCTAGGTAAGCCTGAACGTTCCAAGTCTTCCGCGAAACCGCTGACGCGCTTTAAATCACGCATAAACTCGTCCGGAGATTCTTTTTGAAGAACAGCAGGGTCTTCCCCCAGGTTTAGAATCATATCCACACGGTAAGCCTGCCCTTTTTCCTCTGAACGTAGAATCGAAATCATAGAAAGCACGAAAGAGCCACGACCATCCATCGACACATCGTCATACCCAATGCCCGATGTATCAATCGCATTTTCAAATGCCCCGACATCTGTGCGCACATGCATCACCGTGCCAAGTCGATTTCGTGTCGCCTGAAATCCGGAAATATGGGCATTAAACAAACCTTCTAAAGCTTCTAGCGTATCGCCCTCACCACTTGCGACACGTGGCGTTTTTTCCATCACCGGATCTTCTGTTTTTTCAGGGATGTGATTAGAAAAAGCCAAAGATAGAGAGCTCATCACGGGGCTTGTCTTGGAGTCATCAAAGCTGGAAACTGCATTCATCACAATGAAAAATGACAGCAACATAAGGAACAAAGCCAAGGAAAGGAACTGATTTGCCATATCACCAAAATATTCTATTTTAAGATGTGTATTCTACTTCAATATTCTACTCTAAAAACAAATAAAAAGCGATAGGACAGCCTACCGCTTCTATAAATGAATATACAGACCTTAAACTCTAGTCGGAAACCCCGTCAAGTTCAGCCAATAACTTATCAATATCATCCTGAGAAATGGCCTCACTCGCCAATTGCGGACCGTTCATCAAGGCTTCATCACCCTCTCTGGTATCCTTGGCAAGAACATCAGAGGTTTTAACACCAAGAACAGTGACGAGTTTATCAATTTTTTCCTCAATATCTCTAAATGTTTTCACCACTTTTGAAACACGTTGTCCGGTAATGTCCTGAAATGAACACGCTTCGAAAATTTTCATCACTTCTGCGACAATAGCATCCGCATTTTCGCCACCAACTTCACCGGCTTTTTCCTGAATAACATCACAGCAATCCATAATCGTCTCGGTTGCCTCGGATGTCGCAGTTACAATCGCATCAAGCTCATCCGTTGCACAAGGAATATCCTCCCCCGTAATACCGGTTGGGCGAACCATACCAAGATCCTGACGTGTCTCTTCAATAACAAGTAACAGATCTCTAAGTTCTGTCATAATTGCCTTTAAAGACACTTTTTCATCTTGACCTACTTTATTAACAACCGATGATATTATCGCGACAATGCGATCTTTTTTACCATCACTTGCATCACTTTTTTCTACAGATACATCAGACATTTACGTCCCCTTACACATACAATAAATTATACTTTTATTTAAAAACTACCCAGAACTGAAGTAATTTTCCCCTTCAGCGTTTCGGCATTGAATGGCTTCACAATATAGTTATTAACACCAGCTTGCTTTGCCGCAATCACATTTTCGGTTTTGCTTTCCGCTGTAATCATAATAAACGGTACAGTTTTAAACGCTTCCTCCGAAGCACGAATTTTCTTCAAAAACTCAAAGCCACTCATCGGCTCCATGTTCCAGTCAGAGATAACAAGACCATAATTCTTCATTTTGACTTTTTCAAAAGCCATTGTGCCATCTGTTGCCTCATCAATGTTATTGAAACCAAGCTGCTTAAGCAGGTTTTTAATAATCCTCAACATTGTTGTGTAGTCATCGACAATCAAGACATTCATATTCATATCTACAGCCACGGCGTTCTCCTTATCATTCTAACGAACATATTTAATATATATAAAAACTCAAGAAACAGACACAAGACGAAGTTATCACCCCTCTGCATCTGCACAAGAAAGCATTATGAGCACAAATAGTTAAGACATCGTAACCATAGGACAAAAAGAATAATGCACCTTGCCGACTATACTATACGAACCGCCCACAAAGAAAAGGAGAAAGACTTTACTCTTCTTAGATACACCCCGAAACAATGACTAAACATACATAGGTATATAATTAAAAGCTTACCGCAGTATCGGTAATTTCTTTTGCTCAACCAACATAATGGTAATGGTACGCACACGCTCTGGATTCATTGCAGCCAAGACAGGAGAAACTTTACGCTCTGACATTCCGGAGATAACAGCAATAAGCACATCAAGATCCAGGGTATCAAAAATACGCGCTGCGTCCTTTGGCTTCATCCCTTCATAGATCTTAACCAAACTTTCAACTCGTTTTGCCTCTTCTTCAGACTGATCATCAAGCAATCCTTCAATTTCCTTACGAAGTTTTGTGAGTTCCTGATATTTACGATCAAGCTCTTGTTCCGTCGCCTTTAAAAGAGCCTCTCTCATATGGAGATCTTTTTCATACTTATCCAAATCATTGCGGCGCTTAGACAAATCTTCAAACAATTCCATTTTTACATGGCTGACATCAAAATCAGAATCACTAGCATCGCGCCACTTTGGTGCTTTTTTGCCCTTTTTATCATCGACAACCTCAACACCCTCATCATGGTCATTCTTCTTTTTATCCGCTTTATCGTGCTTTTTATCCATCTCAGGATCATCAGATTTATCCTTTTTGCTTTCCGCAAAAGCCGCCCCTGATAAGTTGGATACACCGGTAAATACCTCCGTTAAGCGCACAGAAAATGACAGTGCGGCAACAATAAGAAGTAATGGCAATAATTTAAAAGAGCCCTTCATCTATGATCGCCCTCGCCGTGGAATATTACGTTTGCTTGCACGCAAAGCGTCAAAAAGCTCTCTCTCCGCCTGACTCTGCAAATCTTTCGGCATAACATCATTATTATTATCATCATCAAAGGCATCATTACTGACCGAGGAATCCAAGTGACTTTCCAGCGTGTCTAAATCTGCAATATCGCGATCCTGTATCATGAAAGAAGGCATTTCCATATCCTCTTCAGATTTCTCAACATTCTTTAATGTTGAGGTATAATCCTGTTTACGGCTGTCATGCACAGGGTCCTCTTGTATTCTGTGTGTTGGAATACGCGATACCTTCCTACTGAATGATTGCGCCGAAGGGTGAGACGCCTGTACCGCTATTCTATTTTTCTCTGCCAATTTTTCGAGACGTTTCGCCATGCCTTCGCCCGCTTCATTTATTATTCTAAGCTCTTCCGACATAGCCTTTGATTGACGAATCAACTCTCCCAAGTCTCCGGCTTCCTGTGCGCTTACTTGTTTTAATGTTTGGACAGAACGCTCCGCTTGATCGATGCTGGAAAGCAAGCTGGTGATGACATTATCAAATTCACGACGATGCGCTTTGAAGGTGTTAAGATTCTTCGATAGGCGCATCACATAGAATATGGTTGCCCCTAAAAACACCAAAATAACAATATCTAACAATAACGCAATTAACTCACCACTCATGAATTTGCACTATCCTCCTCAGGCTCTATATACTCTTCAATACGTACAGCAATATGCCCCTGCCGCTGGCCGACAGGGCCTTTAAACATCGGGAATTGACCACAACGCAGTTCAATATCTTCATTCGTATACCTGTTCAGCATCAGCTGATCACCAACTTTCCAGTTTAGCATTTCTCCCAATGGCACAGCCAATTCACCAAGCACAGCTTGCAACTGTATATCCGTTTTATGCAGTTCTTCGGTCAAATGGGTTTCCCAAATAGAGTCACGCCCGAATTTTTCCCCCATAAACATCTGTAAGAGAAGTTCACGAATAGGCTCTAACGTCGCATAAGGAATTAGAATTTCCATACGACCACCACGATCTCCCATATCAACACGTAAGCGTGTCAATACACAAGCATTACCACTTTGCGTGATTGTGGCAAAACGCGGGTTTGTCTCAACGCGATCCAAATTAAAGCTGACCGGAGACAACGGATCAAAGGCCGTTGACAGATCCGTCAACGTCACATGGATCATCTTTTCAACCAGTTTACTTTCAATCGTGGTATAGGGACGGCCCTCCACACGAATAGAAGATTCCCCCTTACGTCCACCAAGCAGCACATCAACAATTGAGTAAATCAGCGCACTATCCGTCACCATCAAGCCGTTATTATCCCACTCCTCCGCCTTAAAAACAGACAACATAGCAGGCAAAGGAATTGAGTTAATATAATCACCAAAACGCACTGTCGAGACCTGATCCAGACTTACTTCGACATTATCACTGGTTAAATTACGTAAAGACGTCGACATCAAGCGCACAAGACGATCAAACACGATATCGAGCATCGGCAAGCGCTCGTAATTAACCATCGCAGAGTTAATAAGTGCCATAACACCGGAATTTTCGCCGGAATCATCACCATCATCATCGAAACCAAGAAGACTATCGATTTCATCTTGATTCAAAATACGAGCATTATCCCCGTCGTTCTCATCTTCATCATCTTCGCTCTCGCCCTCAGCATCCGCGCTGACGGCATCATCTCCGCCCTCTTCGTCGTCGCCAGCCATCTCAGCCCACTCATCCATCATGGCCTGCTCTTCTGCGCTCATTTCTTCTTTTTCGTCGGTATCGCTCATTTCAATAGTTTCATTTACCTTGTTTATTTACATCATGCATTCACATCTTGATCATTATATAAGCAAGATGCGTGCCGTTTAATTATACATTGAGTCAAATAGTGCCTTATTGTATAAGAATTTCCTGAAACAAAACATCTTTTATTTCTACAGGATCAGAGGCTTGGTTCACCCGCCACAGCAATTCCATCTGCAATCTATATATTCCCGCGGATCCTCTTAAATCACGCACGCGCAGCTCTCTTAGATAGGTTTGGAACTGATCGATGACACGGGGGATAATCGCCTCAACCTCCGCTTTTTCGCTTGGGTCTTCTAATTCCAATTGAACGGTTAAACGCAGATAGCGCGGTGTGCCGTCCTCTGTGTTCAAATTCACAATCATCGTTGGAATTGCTAAGAAAGCGGTTTCGCCGCCCCCTTCACCATCACCATCACCGCCGCCATGCCCGCCGGCTGCTTTTTTATCACCTTTTTTCTTCTTTTTACCACCATGACCATCATCTTCTTCCTCATGATCGCCCTCTTCATCTTCACAATCTTCAGGAACTTCTTCGTCATCACCATGCTCACCACTTTCCTCGTGATCACCATCCTCATCCACACTACATTCTTTTTCAATGCCCAAAACAGAATCAAGCATACCCATAAAGTAAGCACCCGCGCCGCCGCCGCCAAGCAGCAGAATAGGAACAAGAATCATCAGCAGCTTTTTCTTGCCGCCTTTTTTTCCTTCCTCTTCACCTTCACCATCTTCACCATCTTCTGTGGCTTCTGCACCTTCTTCGACTTGATCTTCTTCGTCTGCCATTGTTTTTCCGTCTCATTTGGATGTTGTTTTTGATTTAAAACCCAAGAAATTTTTTCGATTATAAAACAAAGTAAGCCCCACGTCTAACTAGGAACGAGAACTATCAACACCATAGTTTATATTTGTGACAAAGCCGAATACGGAAAATTTTGCCCTTATAACCATAACAAGGCAGTTACCCACAGGCCAAAACATCCAGAGTAGAAAAAACAGCCCACACCAAAACCACCATAAACAATTGAAAACAAACGTTTTTACATTCTGGCATGGTCTTCGCATTGTACAGATCGGAAGAATAGGAAAATATATAATGGAAAATAGTATTTATCTCGGACTATCCCGACAAATGGTTTTGAAAACCAATATGGACATTGTGGCCAATAATATTGCCAATATGAATACCAGTGGTTTCCGCGGACAAAATCCGGTGTTTGAGGAATATCTGTCCGACCCACGCTATGGCGATGATGAATTATCATTTGTCTATGATTACGGCCAGTACCAAATGACCAGTCCCGGACCAATGCGCCAAACCGAGAATCCTTTAAATGTGGCCTTAAACGGCCCCGGCTTCATGGGGGTGCAAATGCCCGGTGGTGAAATAGGCTATACACGCGATGGTAACTTCCAAAAAAGCGCCGATGGCACTTTGGTCAATTCATCAGGATGGCCTGTTATGGGACAAGGTGGGCCGATTACAATTCCGGCAAGCTCCACAGAGATATCAATTGATGAGCGCGGCATGATCTCTGATCAAAACGGCACAATCGGGCAATTACAGATTGTTGAGTTCGATAATGTGCAAGAGCTGGAAGCCAGAGGGAATAACCTCTACACAACAGACGGTGCCTTTACCACCGCAACAAAAACCACAGCGCAACAAGGGTTTTTGGAAGGATCAAACGTCAATTCAGTGGTTGAAATGACCCGCATGATCGAGATTCTACGCGACTTTCAAACCACACAGAAACTACTGGACAGCGAGCATGACCGCCTGCGTTCAGCCATACAGAAATTAACCCGTGTTTAGGGCATAAAATAGAATTTAAGAGAAGGACATAAAATCATGAGATCACTTGATATCGGCGCAACAGGCATGATGGCACAGCAACTTAATGTTGATGTTATCTCCAACAACATCGCCAACATGACAACAACCGGATATAAAAGACAGCGCGCTGCGTTTCAGGACTTAATATATCAAAACCTTAAACGCCCCGGCGCTACATCCTCGGACTCAGGAACAACAGTTCCCTCAGGTTTACAAATCGGGCTTGGCGTTAAAACCGGCGCGGTTTACCGCATGCATTCACAAGGGCCTATCCAAATCACAGAAAATGAACTGGATCTGGCAATATTGGGACGCGGATTTTTTCAAGTTGACCTTCCTGACGGCACAACAGCCTACACACGTGACGGAACATTCCAGATTAACGAAAATGGTGAAATTGTTACCATACAGGGTTACACAGTTGTTCCATCCATCACGGTTCCGGATAATGCCACAGGTATAGACATCAATGCCGAAGGTGAAATTCTTGCCAGTATTCAAGGACAAACCGCTATTCAAAATCTCGGCCAGCTACAGATGGCAGATTTCGTGAATCCGACAGGTCTGGAAGCCATAGGTAATAACTTCCTGCTTGAAACAGAGGCATCAGGATCACCCGTCACGGGCATCGCAGGACAAGGGCAATTCGGCGGCGTAGAACAAGGCGCATTGGAACAGTCCAACGTCAATGTCGTATCAGAGATAACATCTCTTATCGCTGCGCAACGTGCCTATGAAATGAATTCAAATGTCATTTCAACAAGTGACGAAATGCTCCGCACAGTGGCACAGCTTCGCTAATAGAAACGAGTTTAGGACAGGATAAGAAAACATGACACATACAGCAAAAAGAACAGGGCAATATTTCATCCTCGCATCTCTTGCGTGCGCCGTTATGTTTTCCTCCTATTCTGCGCAGGCGATTGGCCTGAAAGAACATAGTGTTCTAACGGGTGATACCATCACATTAGGCGATATATTCTATGACTTGCCGCGTGATGAGGAACGTGTCTTAGGCAACGCGCCGCGCCCGGGTAAGGATATGGTTTTAAGTGCTAAAACCCTTCTGCGCATTGCCCTTGCACTTGACCTGCCATGGAGGCCCTCCAGCGCAACAGACAGTGTCGTCCTGCGCCGTGATGCAACAATTATCGAATATGACCAAATTAAAGAAGCACTTTATACCGCCCTATATGATGAAGAAGTCTATGGCGATTACGAACTCAGCATTCCTGCGCAATATCACAAAATTATCCTGCCGCACGATCAACCGGCCAGCATGGTGATTACGCGCTTTACCACAGATGCAAACAACAAAACATTTGAAGCAACAATTGCCGCGCCCTCTGCCGAAAACCCGATCCAGCACTTTCAGGTTAGGGGCCATATGAACGCCGTTATTACGGTTCCGGTTCTTGCTGGAAATTTGCAATCAGGGCGCATTATTACACAGCAAGACATCAAATATATTAAAATCAAAGAACGTGAATTTACGCGCGACACCATCGCCGATGCCTCTATCTTAATTGGCATGACAGCGCGGCGCGTTATCCTTGCAGGACGTCCTATCAAAACATCTGAAATGATCGCCCCCAGATTAATAGAACGTGGAGAAATCGTTACATTATCTTTAAACATCGGCACCATGGCCTTAACCACACAGGCGAAGGCTCTGCAAGATGGTGCGAAAGGCGATATCATTCGCGTTGTGAATACGGCAAGCAATAAAACATTACAAGCCGTGATAACCGGCACAAATCAGGTCTCTATCCTGCAACATTAGAACATTTAAACCATATGAGGTTCATATTATGCGTAACGTTAAAATCAATATAAAATCGACTGGTCTGGCCCTTATGGCGTGCAGTATGCTCAGCGCCTGCTCCACCGCGGATAGGATATCAAATATTGGCAAAGCGCCCGAAATGGCGACAATTGCAAACCCAATGACAGATCCCGCCTATCAGCCCGTCAGTCTGCCGATGCCAGCACCAAAAGAATTCGTAAAACAGCATAATTCTCTATGGCAGAGCAATCGTGTCACCTTCTTTGAAGATCAACGCGCAAATGATGTGGGTGATATCATCACCGTTACAATTGATATCAAAGACGAAGCTACAATAGAAAATGAATCATCACGCACCCGCGCCAGCAATGAAGACGCCGGGCTGGATAACTTCTTAGGATACGAGACCGCCCTAAACCGCATATTGCCGCAAGATGTCGATAATGCAAATTTAACAGGCTTTGATTCAAACTCGTCACACACCGGTTCCGGCAGTATTGAGCGCGAGGACGAAATTAAAGTGCGTATGGCCGCTCTAATCACGCAGATGCTGCCCAATGGGAATATGGTTATTCACGGAAAACAGGAAGTTTTGGTGAATTTTGAAAAACGCATTTTGCAAGTTGATGGCGTTATCCGTCCGGAAGATATCTCGGTTAACAATACTATATCTTACGACCAGATCGCTGAAGCGCGCATCATCTATGGCGGCGAAGGCCAAATTTCAGATATGCAACAACCAAGATACGGTCAACAGCTCTACGATATCCTTTTCCCATTTTAGAGCTTAGAGAGAATATCACATGAAAAAAGAGGGTCTAAACACCCTCTTTTATTAATTTGTTTATTGGAATTACAAAGACTTACGAATCTCTTTGTGTTTTTTCCATACGTTCGTGATGCTCTTGCGCTTCCAGACCCAGAGATGCGATAGGACGGGCTTTCAAACGACCAAGGCCAATCGGCTCACCCGTTTCATCACAATATCCATATTCATCATCATCCAACTTACGGATCGTTGAATTAATCTTGGAAATCAACTTACGCTCTCTGTCACGGGTGCGCAGTTCCAGCGCATGATCAGTTTCCGCCGATGCGCGGTCTGCCATATCCGGCTTTTGCAATTCTGTGCTTTGCAGAGTGTCATGAATAGTCGCTTCGGACTCTTTCAATAATTCTTCACGCCATGCTATTAGCTGCTGACGAAAATATTCCCTCATAACGGGATTCATGAATTCGCCTTTATCCTTCTCAGGATCATAATCAGGGGGTAAAGTTACGCTACTTGATGTTGTCATTTTTTGTGTCCTTTTTACTCATAATAGAGCCTATAAACTGAACATACTCTCTTAAAGATCAGAGAATATACGTGTGTTATCCCTTAAAAACAAGAAAATTGAGTCTTTTTAAGGAAAATGGCTGTTTTTAATTCATCCTTGGTCCATCGCATAACGCATCTTGGCAAGCTCAACTTGTGCCCGCAGGTCAATTTCATCCATGATCGCGGTCAAGGCAGGATCATCAATTTTATCACGATGGGATGCAACAACATCAGCCACATCAATCATATGTCCAACCGTTAAATCACCGCTCAACATCTTCAAACGAATGTTATCCAATTTTTCCAAAATATTATCCGCTCGCACCTGAACACGCCTTTTAGCCGCGCCGTGTGTTGGATCTTCAGTTTCCTGAACCGCCAGCAAAGCGTCCAATTGCGCTATATTCTGCGTTGCAGAGGCGCTGGCCGTTTCACTGGCACCCCCTGTTATATATTGAGAGAAATCTACATTACTATCTCCACCGGCAGAAGATGATGACTTCTGCGTACCGGATGTTGACTTAGGGCCTTTAGAACCACCGACTTTCATAACATACGCCTTTCTTTATCTACTTACGAATCCATAGTCTTAATTATACGCCCTATCAAACAAGACGATCAAGTCGGTAAGAATTGCCTAGCCCAATCCCGCAGCAGACAAAAACTTCCTATCATTCAGAGGGCTGGCGCAATGTTACCTCCTCCGTAAAACGCCATAAAGCTTAGAAACACAGGGTTTTCAAAACTGGCACAGCTTTCGCAACGTCTATTTCGAGAATTCAACAAAGGTTTTCCTCAAAAGCGTAAAAGTAGAGAAAAGTAGAGTTAAAGTAGAAAGTAAGAATGTTAAGTTTTGGACAAACATATAAAGCGAACACTTCGGTGGTATTCCGGTCGTCATTCCTAAAGAATTTAGGGGTTGTAGTGACGGCCGGAGCATTACTGCTTCAGTCATTTTCGCCTGCTTTTGCAAAGACCTCACGCATTAAAGATATAGTCTCCATCGAAGGCGTCCGCGAAAACCAATTGATTGGGTATGGTCTTATGGTTGGTTTAAACGGCACAGGTGACGGCCTTAATAATTCACCTTTCACAAAACAAAGCCTGATTGCGATGTTGGAGCGTTTGAACGTTAACATCCGCGGCGAAAACGTGAATACGGGCAATGTTGCCGCCGTAATGGTGACAGCCACCCTGCCCCCATTTGCCAATCAAGGTTCAAAGATTGATGTTAATATTTCAGCCCTTGGCGATGCAAGTTCCCTGCAAGGTGGTACATTATTAGTGACACCTCTTATTGCAGCAGATGGCGAAGTTTACGCGGTAGCACAAGGCGGGATAAGTATTGCCGGGTTCTCCGTTGAGGGAGACGCTGCCTCTATCACACAAAATATTCCAACCGCAGGACGTATTCCTAATGGCGGGATTGTTGAACGCGAAATTGATTTCCAGCTTGAAGATTTACAGCAAATCCGTCTGGCCTTAAGAAACCCCGACTTCACCACGGCGCGCCGCATTGCACAAGCCATTAACGGCTTCACCAATTCCACGCTGGCCAAAGCAGAAAACTCTGCCAGTGTTGTCTTGCGCCGCCCCAGCAATTATGACGGCACGATTGTTGACCTTATTACAGATATAGAGCAACTGCCCATTCAACCTGACCAACCTGCGAAAGTTATCATCAGTGAGCGTTCAGGCATTGTGGTGATGGGCGCAGATGTGCGGGTCAGCAGTGTTGCGATTGCACAAGGCAACCTGACATTAAAAATTAACGAGACTCCGCAAGTTTCACAAGCCAACCCCTTCGCAGATCAGGGCGAGACCGTAATTGTGCCGCGCACTGATGTTTCCGCCAATATTGGTGAAGATGTGAAACTGACTGTTCTTCAATCAGGTGTAACCTTGCAAGAACTTGTCACAGGATTAAATCAACTGGGCGTTAAACCCCGCGACGTTATCACCATTCTACAAGCCATAAAAGCAGCTGGCGCGTTGCAGGCGGAAATAGAGGTGATGTAATGAACAGCTCTCCATTAACCGCAGAAACATCCCTCGCCCTTATGCAGGAGGCGCAATTAAATCAGCAAACTGCAGATATGGTGAAAAACCGTGAACGCGTTGAAGAAAGCGCCCGTGATTTCGAGGCAGTCTTTATTACCGAGATGATGAAACCGATGTTTGACGGCATTGAAACCGATGGCCCTTTTGGCGGCGGTAAGGGTGAAGAAATCTTCCGCGGCATTATGTTGGATGAATATGGCAAGAATGTTGCATCCCTCAATGTGATTGGTATTCAAACGCAAGTCGCAAACAAATTGATTGAGATGCAATCCGCCAGAACGGCAGACGCTATCCAAAAAGATCAGAGTAATGCCAATACAGAAGTAGACGCAAAAATAATTGATTTAAAACTTATAGAGAAATAGAGGCACAACAAGATGAACAGACAAACGCAAAAACAAAGCACAAAAGTTCTTGGCAAAGATGTTAATCAAGCCCTGCGTGAGCTTGTACGCCTCAATAAAAGACTTATAGACTTTGCAGATCAGGAAACACAAAGCCTGGTGACAAGCGATCATATGCGCTTTGCATTTACCCAACAGGACAAGGAGAGTCTGGCGCGCCAATATATGCAAGCCTCGGAAGAATTCCGAACCCGCCTTGATGATTTCCGCCATGCCGATAAAAGCATCTTGATGCAGCTTGAGAAGCTACAGACCGAGCTGAAGGAAAAAACCCAGAATAATAATGTTTTGATAAACCAGATTAAAACACGCGCTGCGGCGAACACACAATCAACATTGTTCACAGTGCAGGAATTGGGACAACGCGTACGCCTGCCTGATAACGCTGCCCTGAAAGATACAAACCAAGAAGAAAGGGTCGCATCATGAGTTATAAGCAACAGCCCCCTCCACCGGAGAATACCGTTCAGCCACAACAGATACAGTTCAGAACGCTTTCAAAAGATACAAATACAGCGCTGCGCGAAGTTGCATCCACAATCAACAAAATGAGCAAAGTTTTTGTTGAGGAAACCGACGCGCTGAATGCGACGGACAGAAATGCATTTATTGCGCTACAGGAAAAGAAGTTCCTGACTGCACAGGAATACCAGAACGACATGGGACAAATGATTGGCCGCAAGAACGAAATGGCCGGTGCCAACCCTGCGATGAAGGAAAAGCTGAAAAAGATGCAAGCAGACTTCGCGGAAATTTCCAGCCAAAACATGGAAGCTATTTCACGCATGCAACGCTGCACCGAGAAACTAGGTAATACGATAAGAACAGCCGCTATTCACGCCGCGCAAAAGGAAAATGGCTATAGCTATGGTGAAAATGGCGCGATATCGAACGCCGCGAAAAGAAAGGCTGTTTCAGCCGGTCTTAGTGAAACAGTGTAGGACAGAGAATTATATAATTAAGGTATATAAATTATGACGTTAAATTTTTTCACATCAGAGAATGGATTTCAAAAATCCCTTATTGATCCATCATCATCGATTGGAACAAAGAAGGATTATACGACATCCCTAAAACGTGAAGAATTCAGCACCTCTCGTTCGAAAAACAGTGACCTCAAGCAATCAGAGCAAAATGAACAATTTGCCGATATGATGAAGGGTCTGAAAAAGAAAACAACAAATAGCGATAAGACACCCTCGACAGCAGAAGCAAAGACAGGGGCGGAAATACGCGCCGATGTTGCTATCAAAACCGCCGAAATAAGTCTATTTAAAACCGAAGAAGCTGCCCTGCCCGTAGAGTTAAGCGCAGTTCAATCAGACGTTAAGGTGCTGGGTACAGACGTGAACCTTGCCAATATCGCGGCTCTAAACGCTGAAATACAGCGTTTGATAGAAGAGCAGTCACAAAACAGTGATACAAAAGGTACTATACAAGGTGACATCGTCGTTACAGCGGAAACCAAATCTGAAAAAGTGGAAAGCATTTTTGCCCTTCTCGCCTCTTTCCTTAGTCATGACGGTGACGAGGAGATTAAGAATGGTGAACCTGATGTCGCATTTATCTCTGTTTTGGCACAGATTCAGGAACTCGCACAATCCGAAGATGCCATTGCCATCACCAGTGGCCTAACACCTGAACAACTCACCGCGCTGCAAGACTATATGCAAGATTATGTGGAGGGTGTTTTAGAACAACGTGACCAAGACGTGTTAGAAGCACTGGCCGCCCAGTGGGTATCCCTTAACCCACCTACAAAAGAGACGCTGAAAGAGACCGTAAAAGAAGCCCTTCAGGATAGCAAAAATCAGGAGATGCAAATCATCCCGACGAAAGCAGACACGCCAAAGGCAAAAGATCAGCAAACGCAAACCCGCTTTGATGGGCGTTATGATGCACGCTATGACGGCAACAGTGAAACGGCGCGCACAAACACAGATGAAACAAGCACAGCTGATTTTAAAGCCACACTTAAAGATGCCGATGTAAAATCCGGTGGTAAAGCAGCAGCGGCACAAAGTGACAATACACAAAGTGCAGGACAGCGTTTCCTACAAACGGCTGGCTTGGCAACGCAAGGCCAGACAGCGGCAGCTGAAACAACCGCCACAACGGCAACAACGGTGCAATCCCTTCTACAAAGCAGCCTGACCAACGTGATAACTCAATCACAAAGTGCCACGCAGGCTCATCCGGCAACACAAATGGTGTCCGCAACTATTCAAAAAGCCGTAAAAGCGGGTGAAGACACGACGATAAAACTTAAACTCGACCCGCCGGAACTTGGCCGCGTTGAGGTGAAGATGAGCATTGATAAGGACAATGTCACGAAAATCGTTCTGACGGCTGAAAAACCCGAGACCTATATGATGTTAAAGCAAGATGCAGAAATGCTGGAACGCGCGCTTAACGATGCAGGCTTAGACACCAATGGCGATTTAAGTTTCGAGCTGGCGAGTGAAGACCATGATTTCGGTCAAGACAGCAAGCAAGGGCGCAGCAGCAAACAAGATAATTCAAACGACATGTCAGATGAGGACATTATTGAAACCTCAATGGACTGGCAGGTCGACCCACAAACAGGCCAAATGCACTATAACGTGCTGGTTTAACGAGGTATTAGGAGAAAAAAATGGCAAGTGATGTTACGATAAATAATGCATTAAATTTTGCAGAAAACACGGCGAATTCATCAGCACAATTAGCGGGAGATTTTGATGACTTTTTGGTTCTGCTGACCACACAACTGCAAAATCAAGATCCGTTAGACCCTGCAAGTTCATCCGAATTTACCAGCCAACTGGTTCAGTTTGCAGGGGTTGAACAATCCATTAACACCAATCAAAAACTGGATGCTCTAGTCTCTCTAAGCCTAGGGTCTTCGTTCTCTTCTGCGCTGAATTATGTTGGGAAAGACATCAGTTACATCAGCTCCGAAGGGCATTTCAACGGCACAGACCCCGTGAAAATTGCCTATGCGATTAACGGCGATTCTGTAGACACAACAATTAACATCTTTGATGAAGACGGCACATTGATCTACTCCGAAGATGTATCAGGCGGCGCCACAGAATTCACATGGGACGGCAAAGACGATAACGGTATCGTTCAGCCTGAAGGCACATATGAAATCAGAGTGGACGCACTGGACGGGCAGAATAGCGCATTAACTGTAACAACCGTTGTTACAGGACATGTCAGCGGTATTGAAACGCAAAACGGTTCAACATTCCTGCTGGTTGGATCGCGCGCCGTATCACTTGGAAACATTATTAACGTTGTTGAACCGGCGGTCACATCAACGACCGGTGGCTCAGGCGGCAGCACAACATAACTATACGAATAAACACACATACTTAAATTTAACATTGAATGCGTAATATAAGGAGAAAGACTATGGGACTATTTGGAGCATTATTTACAGGGGTTTCCGCCCTTTCCGCCCAATCGCAAAACGTGGCAATCATCGCGAATAACATCGCTAACATCAATACAACAGGATTTAAAAGGTCGTCTGCATCGTTTTTCTCTCTTGTCACGACAAGTGGTAACACAAGCCGTTATTCCCCCGGTACAGTGACCGCAAATAGAATTCAACGTGTTGACCAACAAGGGCCAATCACACAGTCTGTTTCAGGAACCGATGCCTCAATATCAGGTAAAGGCTTTTTCGCCGTCAAACGAGACTCGGATAACTCCGCTCTAACAGAATTCCTATACACCAGAAACGGCCAGTTTAGTGAAGATGCACAAGGGTTCCTTAGAAACTCTGCCGGCTTCTATCTTCATGGCTGGGTTGTGGATCAACAAGGAAACTTGCCATCTAACCAAGGAGATCTGACCTCTCTTGTACCTATTGATGTTGCCTTTTTGGGCGGATTGACACGTCCGACAAATACAGCCGAACTTTCTATTAACCTTGACTCGGCAGAGGGCGACACTTTGCTTGCCGATGCGATCACGGCAAATTCGGATTTCACACGGGGATTAACGGTTTTTGACACACTCGGAAACCCGCAACCGATATCTTTCCAATTCACAAAAGTCTACGGCCCGCAAGCCGTACATGCAACGACGCGAACACAGCTAACCACCACAGATGAAATGGTAAATGATCTGGGTTTGACCGACGGTGATCAATTTTCAATCGATGTTGATGGCGGTGGTATACGCACCTATCAAATCAGCGCCATAGACGGCGCGGCTCTTCCTGTCGGTGTTGATGTTATGATTTTTAATATTGGTGATCTCATTGATGATATCAACTCCAACGTAACAGACCTTCACGCCTTTTTAGGAAATGATGGTGAAATTGTTCTTGAGCATGACGACTTCGTTTTAGGAACAGAAAACTTCACCCTCGCAGATATTGGTGCAGGCACAGCCTTAGCATCCGTTGGTTTTACCCCCGCCACCTATACATCGGATAACCTGTCCGGCGGTACTTTCTCCAACGGTTTACCAGGTGATACACCGGCATACAGCTCGGGTGAGTACCCTACCCTGCAATTCCTGCCCGGCGACCCCGGTTATAATTCACGCGGTTGGTGGTCAATGAAAATCCTTGATCCTAACAACAATACATTGAGCCAAGGGCTGATTAGCTTTAGAGGAGACGGTACGATTAATTCCTTATCCGATGCCTCCGGTAATATTGACATCGAACTTAGCCAGATTGACTGGAATAACGGGGCAGATCTTCAGAATATCAACATCGATGTCTCACGTTTCTCCCAGTTTTCAAGTGATTACAGTGTTTTGTTCTCCGATCAGGATGGTGCAGAACTCGGCCTTAGAACAGGGATACAAATTGACCGTGAAGGCTTTGTGATTGCACAGTTCTCCAACGGAGCCAGCTCGGTTCTCTATAAACTGCCACTCATCACCTTTGCCAATTCCAACGGCCTTGCAGAGGTCTCGGGAACGGCTTACACCGAAACAGAAGACTCTGGTGAGGAAAACCTTCGTGAAGCAGGATCAGGTGGTGCGGGCTTTATCGAACCCTCAACACTGGAAAATTCAAACGTCGATCTGGCCGATGAATTTGCCCTGCTGATTGTTTCACAACGCGCCTACTCCGCGGGTACGAAGGTTATCAACACCGTTGACCAAATGACGCAGGAGCTGTTGCAACTGAGATAACAAATAAGAACATAGTTTAAGAACTTTTCTCCCACAGGGAGGCAAGAACAGCGACTATTCAGGATATTGAGTTTTGGGACTTTGCTACCCTGCATCCCTAACCCCTAAAGCCCAGTATCCGAATCACTGTAAAGCAAACCATGCAGAAGCGTGAACGGCCTTACAGTTCGGGCGTATCAGGAAGAATTGGTAGAAAACCATACCTGATACGTCCCTTTTTTTAATACTATCGAGAAGACATAACTATTCCGTGGAACACCAATAACGGTGCGGCTTACCTATATAATGCACAAGATTATAAGACCAACAAAAAAATAAATTTAACGGTTTGTTAACGCTTGTGCTACTATGATGGTGTATCAAGCTGGAATAGGATATTCTGGTAGTACAAACCTAGGAAAGGAATATACAATGTCTTCAGATGTCGTATTAACCGCAGCCCTTAGAAACAACCTTCTATCGCTGCAATCAACTCAAAATCTTATCGATACAACGCAACTTCGCCTCGCAACAGGCTTGAAGGTTAACTCTGCGCTCGATAGTCCCTCTAACTTCTTCGCCGCACAATCACTTGATAACCGTGCATCAGACCTTAGCCGTCTTCTTGATGGTATTGGCCAATCAATCCGTACGATTGAAGCTGCCGACAATGGTATCACAGCGTTGACAACCCTTGTTGAACAAGCTCAATCCATTGCATCTTCTGCACGTGACGAATTGGCTGCATCAGAAGGTGAAGCACGTATAACTGGAACAATTGACCTAAGTACAACAGCTGACCTAAGCACATTAGCAAACATCGCTGGTACAGAAGACATCGTCATAACAACAACAGACGATTCGGGAACACAGATTTCAGAAACATTTACTGTTGGGACAGGTACAGCTTACAGCTTAGCCGCCAGCATCTCTGATCGCTTCTCAGACACTCAAGGTGGTGAAATTTTAGCCTCCATAGATTCAGAAGGCTTCTTATCCATTGAAAGTAGTGATGGTAGATCTTTCCGTATATCAACAACGGCAGCGAACACTTTATCTATCGCTGGTTTTGGTGACTTGGGTCTTGGCGATATTCTTGAATTAGAAAATGATGGTACAGGTACATCTGACCTTGCATCAGCCACAATTGTTGCAGGAAACACCCTAACTTCAATATCTATTTTTGAAGGATCAGGGAATATCGCAGAAGCTGGTGACCTAATTCAAGGTGACTACCTTGATGGGGATGGTAACACTATCATCACAGGTATAGACACAAGCATCTCAATTTCCGTTAACAATGGTACAGCCGTTACATTTACAGCAGGTGCAACATCAACGTTCCAAGATCTTGTGGATTCTATTAACCAAAATGCGTCAGTGAATGAGCTTATCCAAGCGAACTTTGATGATAGTAATGGTACGTTCAGCATCACATCACTCGATGACTCAGTTGACAATGTTCAATTGCGTACAACGGGTACAGCTGGATCATCATTCAATATTGGTTTAGGCGATCCAACCGGTAACCTCGATCCATTGGTGACAACTGTGGCGAATACCGCTGATCAAACATTCGTGTTTAACAGCAGTACATCATCCCTAGATTCGTTAGCATCTGATTACAATGCACTAAGAGAGCAAATTGATCGCTTAGTTGTAGATGCAAGTTATCGTGGTGTGAACTTATTGAATGGTGATAACCTCACAACATTCTTTAACGAAACCAACACAAGCCAGCTAACTACAAATGGTGCAAACTTTACAGCAAATGGACTTGGCCTGACAGAAGCAACATTCAGAAGCTCAACTGAAATTGAATTGTCAGCGACACAGTCACGTGAAGCATTGGGAGCAGTTCGTAGCTTTGGGTCATCTTTGGCGAATAACTTGTCTATCATTCAGACACGTCAAGACTTTACAAAGTCTACGATCAACACGCTGAAAGCCGGTGCTGATGACTTGACAGTTGCAGATCAAAATGAAGAAGGTGCAAACCTACTCGCTTTGCAAACACGTCAAACACTGGGTGTTACATCCCTATCATTGGCGTCACAATCGCAGCAAGCGGTTCTACGACTATTCTAATTCTGACAAACAGAATTACTTACATATTTTCGAGACATGGCGGAGGAAGAAATTCTCCGCCATATTTCTTTGTCTATACAATGTTTTTTATCCTTCCTTTTACAAACCCATCTATGATATAATTAAGCTAGAGTATTCGCAGAAGGCGATGTCATACGTAGAAAGGAAGAAATCCATGGCTCTTGTAATAGACTTAAAACCCCAAGAAAAAATTCTTATCGGCGAGGCTGTTATAACCAACAGCTCACAGCGCACCCGCCTTCACATTGCCGGCGACGCCCCGATCATCCGTCAAAAAGATATCATGCAAGAAGAAGATGCAGACACACCTTGCAAGGGCATCTACTTCATCATTCAGTGCATGTATATATCCCCCGATCCTAAGGACTATCATGACCGCTATTTTCTGGCCGTCAATGAAGTGCAAAAAGCATCTCCCTCCAGCTCAATTTTCTTTATGCAAATCAATGAAAAAATAATGGATGGCGCTTATTACAAAGCCATGAAAGTTGCGAAGCAACTCATTGAGCATGAGCGGGAGTTACTTGAACATGTCGTATAATAAAAATCCGTATGCCAAGGCAACCAATGCCTATGACACAAATGCGCAAGCACACACAACAAACCAAAGAGAGCTGGAAGCACGCATTCTCTTAAAATCCAATCGCACAATGCAGGCCTTAATCGATAATTGGGATGACCGCCCGAGAGCCGCCCTTGAGGACGCGATGACCTATAACCGCCAAATATGGGTTTTGTTCTATGACACCGCATTAGAAAACAAAGATGGCGGCAGACCAAACGATCTGCGTAGCAATATCGTTAATCTGGCCAATTTCATCTTCAAACGGGAAATTGATATCCTCGCTGCTCCGAAAAAGGAAAAACTCAATATTCTGATTAGTATTAATCGGGAAATTTCCGCAGGCCTTATGACAGCTCAGGAAAATCAGGATAATCAAGTGCAAGAACATACCGCACCCCCTATTGAGCAACGCCCGCCCGGATCAACGACTGATATCTCAGGATAAAAAAATGCAGCGTCTCGCTGCAGATACACGTCAAATCTATATATTGAAAATTATGCGAGGACACTCACGCCCGTTGTACTTGGCTGAGTTGATTGTGCGCTTGCAGATAATGCAGCGGCAGCAACTTGCGGTGACGGCTGTGATACATTCGCCGACGCAGAAGACGTCACATCTTGCACCGTAATAATATCGGAAGACTGCACACTTGGAACAGGAATTGATGTTGGCTCAGGCGCAGCGCCCTGACGTGGTGGTGGCGCATCAGGTATATCCGCACTGCGAACAGCCTGCTGTTGCTCTAGCCTTGCTTGCGCTTGACTAAGTTGCACAAGGCGACTTTCCGTAGGAAATTGTTGCTGCACATCACCAGTGTCGCTATCTCTTATTTGAAGAACCACTTTGTTATGCGCTATATCTATAGAAATATGAGGGCTGATATAGGGTGCCTTCGGCACTTCCCGCACTGTTGCAGGAGGAGGCGCGCTAACGTTTCCACGTAGAGCTTGTGCACTTACCAATGATGAGCTCACCGCTTCAATCATGGTGAATCCCTAACCTTTCTTATTAAAACCCTGCTCACACAATGCAAACAAGATATACTACCCTACTATCACTATAGTCCAGTTTTATGCAAAAGTCAAGAAAACGCATAAATTCACGGTGGATAAGCGCTGATATCCTCACGTTATTAACCCTTTATCAACCGAAACACGCCGTACGCCCTTTAATCAACCTTATACAACATTGCCATTTGCCAGAATATAAAAATTACAGTACTTTATTTGCAAGGACTTGCTTTAAAGGCGAATCACCCCCTCGTCTTGATGGGGGTGTTTATGCTATACTATTGCTACCCCTACCTTCTTTGGGGTTCTAGCGTAATTATTTAATGTGTAATATAAGGTATATAACGTGAATAGTTTTGTCGCGACATTACAACAATTAGGCCCTGCTCGCTTAGGCGTTATGGGCGCCATTCTCCTTGGCCTCCTTATGTTTTTCGTCTTTATTTCCATGCGGATTACAACACAGGAAATGAAACTGCTCTACACAGACCTCTCCACTATAGATTCAGGCGCTGTTGCCAGCAAATTAGAAGAGAGCCAAATCCCCTATGAAATTTCATCAGACGGTTCACGTATTTTAGTTCCCGGAGACGAAGTTGGTCGTGCGCGCATGCTGCTTGCCGCGGAAGGTTTGCCAAATGGCGGTAATATCGGTTATGAACTGTTTGATAAACAATCAGGTTTTGGCACAACAAATTTCGTACAAAACATCAATCAGGTACGCGCCTTAGAAGGTGAACTGGCCAGAACCATCAGCTCGCTCAACAATATTCGCAGCGCTCGCGTTCATATCGTTTTGCCGCAAAGACAAAAATTTAGCCGCCAAACGCGCGCGCCCTCCGCCAGTGTTGTTCTTGGTATTAACTCAGGGTCTGTGATTGATCGCCAACAAATTGTCTCCGTGCAATCCCTTATCGCCTCTGCTGTTCCTGCACTGAAATCAAGGAATGTCTCTGTGGTTGATAGTAATGGTAATTTGCTGGCCAAGGGCGGCAGTGAAGATAATGAGCTTTTGTCATTAAAAGCCGATGATATGCGTAAAAATTATGAGACGCGCCTGCAAAACAAGATTGAAGAGCAAGTCAGCCGCATTGTCGGGTATGGAAAAGTAACCGCCATTGTAACCGTGGACATGAATTTTGACCGGATCAACACAAGCGAAGAATTATATAATCCCGAAGGTCAGGTTCTAAGGTCAACCCAATCTACGCAGGAAAATAGTACCGAGAGAGAGCCTGCTGGCAACGATGTTTCCATCGGTAATAACTTACCCGGCATTGGCGGTGATTTATTAGCGGATCAAGGGCCGTCCGCAGAAAGCAGCCGCAACGAAGAAGTGGCCAATTACGAAATCAGCAAAACAATAAGAAACACTGTTTTCCAATCTGGGCGTGTTGAAAAACTTCATGTCTCCGTTTTGGTTGACGGGCGTTATGTTACAGACGAAGAAGGTGTGAAAACCTATGAAGCCCGTTCCACCGAAGAGATGGGTAAGATATCAACCCTTATTCGTATTGCAATCGGGATTGATGAGGATCGCGGTGACGCATTGGAAGTTATCAATTTACAATTTGCCGTGCTGGACGCTGCGGAAGATCTGGTTGATGAGCGTATGCTGTTTGGCTTTGAGAAAAGCGACTTAATCGACGCGGCAGAGATTATGGTTGTCGCCATCATGGTTATTCTGGTTGTCCTTCTTATATTGCAGCCAATGGTCACAAAATTGATGAATGTTGAATTATCACCAAGAGCCGGGCTTGATGATATGTTGCAACACGACTTACTTGCCGCCTCCCCCGCAAACCCTGCCCTTGCGCCGCCACCAACAGGCGCCGTGCAGATTGGTGCAGACGGGCAACCGATAACAAACAGCAACGACAATGACGACGAGGAAGACCTTGTTAATATTCGGGGCATTGAAGGCCGCGTTAAAGCCTCAACAGTCAAAAGAGTTGAAGAAATTGTAGATAATTATCCGGAAGAGACTGTCTCAGTCATTAGAAGCTGGATGACGCAGGAGAGTTAACCCAAATGAACATGCGAGTCAGAGATGATTACAGAACCCTGACGGGACCGGAGAAAGCCGCGATCTTTCTTCTGTCACTCAGCGAGGAACGCACAAGCCTAATTTTTGCAATGATGGATGATGAAGAGATACTTGAGTTATCACAGATCATCTCCAGCCTTGGGAAAATTGGCCCTTCCATTGTCGAGCGCCTCTTTGTTGATTTTGCCGAGCAGATGAGTTCGTCAAACACACTCGTGGGCTCGCAAGACAGTACAGAACGCATGCTTCTTAAATCCGGCCTGTCTCAAGACAAAATTGAAAACATCATGGAAGAAATACGTGGCCCTGCCGGACGTACCATGTGGGAAAAACTGGGAAATGTGAACGAGGAAATACTCGCCTCTTTCCTACAAAAAGAATACCCGCAAACCGTGGCTGTTGTCTTATCAAAGGTCAATTCCGAGCATGCCGCGCGCGTCTTGGCCATCTTGCCTGATGGGTTTGCATTGGAAGTTATCAATCGTATGCTGAGAATGGAAACCGTGCAAAAAGACATTCTTGAGGAAGTTGAAAAAACGCTCCGTAAAGAGTTCATGACAAATCTATCACGTACGCAGCGTCGAGATAGCCATGAATTAATGGCCGAAATTTTCAATAATATGGAGCGCGCTGTTGAAAGTCGCTTTATGGAAGACCTCGAGAAAGGCGCTCCGGAAGCTGCTGAGAGAATCCGCAGCCTCATGTTTACATTTGATGACCTATCAACCCTTGATGCGGCGTCAATTCAAACGGTTATCAGAGCCATAGACAAAGAAAAACTACCCTTGGCTCTCAAAGGTGCCAGCGACAGCCTGCAAGAGCTGTTCTTCTCCAACATGTCGGAACGTGCTGCAAAAATCATGAAAGAAGACATGGCAGCGATGGGACCTGTCAGACTGAAAGACGTAGAAGAATCACAACAATATATTGTAACAGTAACAAAAGACCTTGAAGGACGCGGTGAAGTTGTAATTTCCAGTGGCGCGCAAGAAGAAGAAATGATCGGATAAGCCCATTTCAAGACGGCTTAACCTGCATTAGGACAGAAAAATGACGATGAACGGACAACCTTTTTTTTTCGACAACAACCTCTTTGATGATGAGGATTTAGCCTCTCTTGACGGGCTGGAGAAACCGGAATTCACAAAATCTCAGCTGGAATCCATACAAAAAGAAGCTTTTGAGAAGGGCAAACGCGCAGGCTTCGAAGAAAGCGAGACCAGCACAACAAAAAACATACTCTCTGTTCTTGAAAAAATAGAGCGTGATATGACTGTTCTGTTTGCCGCCGAAAATGATCGGGAAGAGAAGTATGAAGAAGAAGCCGTCAATTTGACACTTTCCATCATGCGTAAAATATTCCCCCTCTATATGGCGGAATATGGTGAGGAAGAATTAAAATCAACACTTAAAAACATATTGTCCAGCAACAATACCCCCGAGAAGGTCAAAATCGAGGTTCCCGAAAGCCTCCTACCCTCTTTAGAAAAATACGTAAAAGAGATGGAAGGCACACTGGATAAACATATAACCCTCACCGCGAATGCGGCGTTACAGCAACATGAATGCCATATATTATGGCCCGATGGCGGCGTTATCTGTAATCGAAATATTATTGCAGAGAAAACTCTTGGCATTATGAAAGAGGCACTTGCAGAGCGCGGCGTTAGCGTTCATGATGAGGATGAGCCAAAGAATGAAATACAATCTGAAAATACGCCCGCAAAATCAGATAAATCAGACGAGCAACATGTGTCAGGAGAGACTTAAATGAGTGACGAAACAGAAAATGATGAAACGGCTGCTCCAGAAGGTAAAGACTTAGACCTTGATGAAATAACAGAAGCCCCTGAGCTACAAGATAAAGACGGCCCCGAATTTGCAATCGGAGAGCCAATGGCAAATGATGTTAGTGCCATTTACGATATTCCAGTTAACGTTTCTGCCGTTCTCGGGCGCTCAACCATGCAGGTTAGCCAGCTTTTGAAACTTGGTCGTGGCGCGGTAATTGAACTGGACAGAAAAGTCGGTGAGGCCATCGATATTTACGTCAATAACCGCTTGGTTGCACGTGGTGAAGTGGTGGTTGTCGAAGACAGGCTGGGTATAACAATGACTGAAATTGTAAAATCCGACCGCACATAACACACATATAAATACAGATGACTGATCCTAGAAAAGGACGAGGTTTTTAAAAAATGGCAGCAGCCGACACACAAATAGATGCAAAACTACCGAAAGTCTCGGTTCCTGTGGCAATTTCTCGCCCTGATTTTGCTACAATTTTGGGTCTATTCCTCTCATTCAGTTTAATTATTGGCGCGATTGCCATGGGACAGAGCGATGCTCAATTCTTTAATCTGCCATCTGTTCTCATTGTTATTCTAGGAACAGTTACCGCAACATGCACATCCTACACCGGCTCTGAGTTGGCGCAATCAGGAGGAATTATCGCCCGATCCGCCGTTCGTCCGGTTAGGAATTTCTCTTTGCTGGCCAAAAGCATGATGGATTTAGCCACAATATCCCGTAAAAAAGGCCTTTTATTTCTGTCCAACTACGAAAAAGAAACAGCAAAAGAGCCTTTCCTAAAGCATGCTATGGGTATCGTTATTGATGGTTATAGCGAGAATGATGTCAGGCGCATTTTACAACAAGATATTGATTTGGAAGAAGAACGCCAGAAACGCGCTGCCAGCATCCTGCGCCGCGCCTCGGAAGTTGCGCCCGCAATGGGTTTGATCGGGACATTGGTGGGGCTTGTACAAATGCTGGCTAATCTTGAAAATCCGGATACTATCGGCCCGGCAATGGCCGTTGCATTACTGACCACATTCTATGGCGCGATATTAGGGTCCATTGTTATGTCCCCCCTCGCCGCGAAAATCGAGAAGAATGCAGATGATGAAGTAACCGCAAAGACCATGGTTTTAAGAACAGCAATGTCCATTATAAAACAAGAAAACCCACGTAATCTTGAAATGTTAATTAATGCTCTGCTGCCGCCATCACAACGTATTCGTTATTTCGACTAACCAATGATACTAATATCCCTCAATACATCTAGAATTATACGTAGCTATATTGTATGTATAAAGGAATGAAAGATGCCTTATCAGTTCTACACTCACGTTTACCAACGCCACCTATATGGGCGGCTTACAGACGTGTAGGCAGTTTTATTTACTTCAATATGGGCGAAAGAGTTGAGGTTACGAGTCCACAAAGACCATCTCATTATGTTGGAAAATTAATATTGGTAGTTCATTTGTGTCACTGGAAATTATTTGATGACGATAAAGAAGTTTTAAATAGCTACTGTGAAGATGATAATATTTATGAGACCGTTTTTTCTAATCTTATTGAACAACAAATTACAAAAATAAAAAAAGTTAATACAACAACTATTAGAATATCATTTAGCAAAAATTGGCACGTCGTATTGGAAGCTGATTTAGATTTCTATGAAAAAGAGAACGAGTTATTTTATTGTTATAAAACGCAAGAAAATGAAGATACAATTTCCTATTCTGTAGAACGTGGGTTTTACTTCAATATAGAAGATAATTAACTCCCCCTAACTCAAACGCAAATCACCAACAACCATCAATCTGGGCGTGCTTGATATTTGCGCGCGATGCACAAAGGCACGCTTTTCCTTTACCTTCATAATACGTTCAAACACCATATCTGCCCTACTCTTGGGCTTGTTCCGTACGCGCGATTTCCAAATATCACCTGCGCAGAACTGATAGATTGGCGCGTCATCACGATAAACAACATCGTGACCGGACACATCAAGCACGTCATCATTGCGGATAAATTGTGTGACAGGATCGTTATAGCAAGTCATGAAGCGATCAAAATCTTGCTCCAACCCATCAACATGAAAATCATGCGTGCGAATATCTTGCGTATAGCCCGTCAATAATCGCATGTGAATTTTAACTCGCGCGGAATAGAAAAACTCCATGTCTTGTAAAATAGTATCAACACACCGCATAAGCGCAGAATCATCCAATGTCTCTTGAAACGCCTCGATTTTATCACGCTCACTATATTTGATGAATATTTCATCTTCCCCGAGCTCGAAATACGCTGCCATTTTTTTTGCCAGCGCATCGAAATCGCCTTTCAATCTCCGCTGTAACAGCACGACATTAGCCGTTGGCGCGAAATCTGCTTCCAAAAATGCACACAAATCCCCAACGACCTTTATTCGCTCATAACCCTCTGGTATATAATTATGTTCTGTCATAAGATGGCATTATACCCTAAAAAGGTTGTTTAAGAGTAAACACAATATATTTTTATCAGGAGCATATCCCCTATGCGTTTAATGATTATCGGTCGTCTGGATGGACATATTTCTCAAGCAGGTAAAATTGCGCTGCAACGTGGCGCAAAAGTGGTGCATTGCGAGGATACGGATCAAGCGATCGGGGCATTACTGAATGGAAAAAGTGCCGATCTGGCCATGGTCGATGTGAAACAAAAATTGGGTGAGTTCATTAAACGCCTGAAAACAGAGCGCATTCATATGCCTGTTATTGCATGCGGCATCGGAACAGACGCGCGCTCTGCGGTAAAAGCGATCCAACAAGGCGCGAAGGAATATGTCCCTTTGCCACCGGATGCTGAGCTGATTGCCGCGGTTTTAGCGGCTGTGACAGAAGAAAACAACGCAATGATCGCCAATGATCCAGCGATGAAAAGCGTTCTCACACTCGCCGATAAAATTGCGCCCAGTGATGCGACCATCCTGATTACCGGCGAATCCGGTACGGGTAAAGAGGTTATGTCACGGTATGTCCATAATAAATCAAAACGCAGCGGCGGCCCCTTTATTGCGGTGAACTGTGCGGCTATTCCTGAAAATTTACTGGAATCAGAGCTGTTCGGCCATGAAAAAGGTGCGTTCACGGGCGCAACGGCGCGGCGCATCGGTAAATTTGAAGAAGCCCATAAAGGCACAATATTGCTGGATGAGGTGAGTGAGATGCACCCCCTACTGCAGGCAAAATTCTTACGCGCCATTCAGGAAAAGGAAATCACCCGCGTCGGCAGTAATGATGTGATAAAAGTGGATGTCCGCATTTTGGCAACCTCAAACCGTAATTTGGAAGATTCTGTCAGAAAAGGTGAGTTTAGAGAGGATTTATATTTCCGTCTGAATGTTGTGAACATTCCTCTACCACCCTTGCGGGATCGCCCCTCCGACATTAAGCGCCTCGCGCAAATGTTTGCCGATAAATACGCCGAGGCCAACGACATTGATCGCAAAGCTGTCTCTAAAGAAGCCGAAGAAAAATTGTTGAACTGTTCATGGCGCGGCAATATTAGAGAGCTGGAAAACACCATGCATCGCGCCATTTTAATGGCCACGCAAGATGATATCGAGGCCGAGGCCATATTCATTCAAAGCGACGGCCTATCTGCGAGCATGGCACCACCAACGCCGCCTGCGGCCAATGCGCCTGACCCTGCGGGCGTGTCAAATGCGCAAACAACAGGCGTTGATGCACCAACCCTTCAAAACCAAAGCAGCGTAGAATCGATGATTGGGCGCACCATCGCCGATGTTGAACGCGACATGATTCTCAACACGCTGGATCATTGCCTTGGCAACCGAACACATGCCGCCAATATCCTAGGAATTTCAATTAGAACCTTGCGTAATAAACTTAACCAATATAAAGATGCAGGCGTTAGCGTCCCCGCGGTTGGGGGTGGCTAATAATTACATTGTGTTTTCATAATAAAACGCATATAATCGAACAATAAATTAGATAAAATAAAAGGTGATAAAATGACTGATTGGCTAAAATTAGGTGAAGATTTGCTCAAGAAGGTTCCTACTGAAAAAGTAACAGATGGAGCAAAAGACTTTTTGTTCGGCGATTCAAGCCCGCAAGACCTGTTGGAAAACCTCCGGGACATGATGGATGATAAAGATCTAAAGTCTGACCTCGAAGAGCTTGGGGTTGATACATCAAAAAAGGTTATAGACCTTGAAAATAAAGACATCGTTCAAGAAATGGGGGCTTTGGCCAAGGACTTGAATATGGCAGATGCCGATCACGGCCTTTCCAAGGCAGACTTTGACGCTCTAAAGACCGGCTTTGAGGATTACCTTAAAACCAATGAAAGTGGTGCGGGTGTTTCTGCCGCCTACAATGCTCTAGGCGAGGACGGACAAAAACAATTCATTATTATGCTCGCCGAGTCAGAAAGAGGCATGGGCGGATTAACAGCAAGCCCTGTTGAAAAAGCTATTAAAGAAGCCGCCGAAGCATCGCGCACAGCAGACCCTCAAGCATCTTTAGGCGATGACGCAAGTTACGCCGATACAATGGATGACCAGCAAGTGGCACAAAATGGTGATATCGACGTTGATTGGAACGAAGACGCCGCGCAGCTTAGCGATAACTTCGGGAACAATGCAGGCACACCGTATGTTGAGCCAGTAGAACCAGCGCCTGCTGTAGACGTTGATAATACATTCAAGGTTTGAAAATAAACCATTATATAATTCATAAAAGGTCGGATATTTCCGGCCTTTTTTATGTGCGCATGTATTTATCGTCCTGCGTTCTAATCATTTGCATGTTAAGCAAGGTGGATGTATCATAAGCAATGCCCTCATCATTCGTATGGGGCGTTTATTGCTGACCACTCTTTTCGAGATTTCATATAGAACCCTATGGCTGATAATTTACCATCGACACAAACCGCGTCCCCCACCGCAACAGGTGCGGCTTCTGATGCGACGTTCGGCGCAGCTGGCTTCTTGCGAACAGATGTTTTGTTTGCACTTGGCATTGTTCTTATTATCCTGTTCATGTTGGTACCAATGCCGACCTTTATGCTTGATGGCGGTTTGGCGGTCTCCGTTACCTTTTCAATTTTGATTCTGATGACAGTCTTGTTCATTCAATCACCGCTGGAATTTTCGACATTTCCAACCGTCTTACTGATTACAACCTCGATGCGATTGGGGTTAAACATTGCCTCAACACGCCTTATTCTTGAACACGGCCACACAGGCAGTGGTGCGGCAGGTGGAGTAATTGAGGCCTTTGGCACATTCATCATCGGCAGCAATTATGTTATTGGCGCAATTGTTTTCTCCATTTTGGTTATTGTAAATTTCATTGTTATTACAAAGGGTTCAGGGCGTATTGCCGAAGTTGCCGCCCGTTTCACATTGGATGCAATGCCCGGCAAGCAGATGGCCATCGACAGCGACCTATCCGCAGGCATGATTACAGAGGAAGAAGCCAAGGCAAAACGTAAAAATCTTGAACAAGAAAGCACCTTTTTCGGTGCCATGGATGGCGCGGCAAAATTCGTGCGTGGAGACGCCGTTGCCGGATTAATCATTGTGTTCATAAACATCATTGGCGGCATTGTTATCGGCACCGTGATGGAGGGCATGACTCTGGCCGAAGCCACATCAAACTATACCATACTAACCATTGGTGATGGACTGGTCAGCCAGATACCCGCCCTTATCATTTCCATTTCGGCAGGTCTTCTCGTCTCTAAAGCCGGTGTTGAAGGCTCTGCCGATCAAGCCTTATTAAGGCAACTGGGGCGATACCCTATGGCTCTGGGGATGAGTTCTGCCCTTATGCTTGTTTTGGCTCTCGTCCCCGCGATGCCTTTCATTCCATTCTTTACCCTCTCTGCCATTATGGGCGGCATGGCGATGTTGTCCTATCAACGTAGTTTAGCAAAAGAAGAAGCAGAAAAGGCAGAAGACCCTAACGCAATCACCGCATCAGGTGCCCCTGCCCCTGCGGATGAGCCAATCTCTAAAGCTCTGGCTATGGATATTATTCGTCTTGAGCTGGGTTATGGATTGCTGCCTCTTGTTCAAGGCGATGGCGGCAACAAGCTAACTGATCAGATTAAAGGGCTCCGCCGCCAACTGGCTGAGGATATGGGCTATGTTCTGCCTGCTGTACGTATTCAGGATAACCTGCAGCTTGCCGCCAATGATTACATTATCAGCATCAAGGAAATCGAAGCAGGCCGCGGTGATGTCCGTCCTAATATGCTGCTGTGTATGGATCCGGGGGGTGAGAGCATTACTATGCCCGGCGAAAACACGGTTGAGCCAACCTTTGGCCTGCCCGCCATGTGGATCAACGATCAATATAGAGAAGAAGCACATTTCAAGGGCTACACTGTTGTGGATGCTCCAACGGTTATCACCACGCATATCACTGAAGTCATCAAAGATAATATGCCTGATCTTCTGAACTATGCCGAAACGCAGAAACTGCTGGATGAATTGCCCAAGGATTATCAAAAACTTGTCGCAGATATTATTCCCGCCCAAATCACTGTCGGCAGTTTGCAACGTATTTTACAATCCCTCCTGTCCGAACGTGTCTCCATCCGCGATCTCCCCACAATTCTAGAGGGCATTGCCGAGGCTGCCAGCTATACCAAGAATATATCCAAAATTACAGAACACGTACGTACGCGTTTGGCGCGCCAGCTTTGCAATACAAATGTTGATGCCTCCGGTGTGCTAATCCTCCTCACGCTCTCTCCCGATTGGGATCAAGCCTTTATGGAAGCACTCGTCGGTGAGGGAGAAGAAAAGCAACTGGCTATGCCACCAACAAAATTACAAGATTTCATTTCTGCCGTGCGCGATCAATATGATGCCTTCTCACCACAAGGTATAACACCGGTGATGTTAACCTCCCCCATGATCCGCCCCTATGTCAGATCAGTGATTGAACGTTTCCGCCCGCAAACAATTGTCATGTCGCAAAATGAAATACATGCGAAAGCAAAAATAAAAACTGTTGGGCAAATTTAGAACATATATTTACAATATTCATTTTAAGAACACATCATCAGAGCAAATAATACGTATATATTTGCGGTTTAACTCTGGTATATGTTAATAATAAGTCTTATAATTACCATTGATTCGAGTATATTTATTCCATGCGGCTAAAAACTTTCTATGCCAATACTATGACAGAGGCAATGCAAATGATACGAGAGACCTTAGGTGATGAGGCCATTATCGTTGCGACGGGTGAAGAACGCGCCCGCGGCGGTGTGCGCGTCACAGCTGCTGTTGAACCGTCATTTGAGATTGGTGATGAAGGCCCTGCCGGCGTGCAAAGCTGGCTTCAATATGATGATGAGCAAGATTCAGACGCCGTTGCCGAAGAGCTAACCGAAATTATGCTGCGCCATTGTGTGCCTGAAAACGTGATGGACCATATTATTTCCTGTGCAACCGTAATGGGCTTTGATGATCTTGGCACGGCGCTGTCTTCCACTTTGGGGCAACTTTATTCCTTCCGTCCACTCCCTGTTAAGGCACATGCAAAGCCGATTATGATGATTGGACCGCCAGGGTCGGGTAAAACACTGGCCGTTGCAAAAATGGCGGCACGCGGTGCGATGAACGGCCTTAACATCGGCGTTATATCAACAGATACAGTACGCGCTGGCGGGGTTGAACAGTTACAAGCCTTTACCAATTTACTTAAAATAGATCTTCAAAAAGCCAAAAGCCCTCAAGATTTACGCAGCATAACCGAAGACCTTAAGCACCATAACGATCAGGTGATTATCGATACATCGGGTTTAAACCCTTTTGATACAAGTGATGTTAAAATATTGGCGAAACTGATTGGCGCGATTGATGTGCGCCCTGTTCTTGTTTTACCTGCCGGTATTGATGCTGATGAATCCGGTGAAATGGCGCGGGTCTTTGCCGCGATTGGCGCAACTGAAATCCTGCCTACCCGCGTTGATATCGCCCGCAGACTGGGCAGCCTTCTGGCCGCTGCGCATCAAGGCAGTTTAAGTTTTTCCGATGTCAGCATGACCCCGAAAGTTGCGCAAGGCCTCAGCCCTCTGACACCGAAATCTCTTTCACATTTATTAGTGCCACGACTATATCAATCTGAAAAAAATGTTATACTGCCATCCGGAACATCAAGAACCGGTGCTCGAAAAACAGGAACCACACAATGACAGACACGTCCGCTGACAAAATCACGCCAAACACAGAGCCACGTACGGGCAATCCATCATTTCAACGTGGCACAAACATCATTGCCGTCGGCAGTGGTAAGGGCGGTGTTGGTAAGACATGGTTTTCAATAACACTCGCAAATGCGCTCAGCAACATGGGCAAACGCGTTTTATTATTTGATGGTGATTTAGGGCTGGCGAATGTTGATGTGCAACTTGGCCTGATGCCAAAGCGCGACCTAAATGACGTTATCCGCGGACGTTTAGGATTGGATAAAGTTATCCAGACCTATGAAGACGGGAATTTTGATATTGTAGCAGGACGATCAGGTCAGGCTTCACTCTCTGCCCTGCCCAGCCAACGCCTTGCCTTATTGCGAGATCAATTGCTGGATGTGGCCTCTGAATATGATGTTGTGATTGCCGACCTAGGCGCAGGTGTTGACCGCACCGTTCGTATGCTTTCCGCCACAGCGAGCAGCACTTTACTGATCACAACGGACGAGCCGACATCCCTGACGGATGCCTATGCCTTTATCAAACTAGGCAGTGCAGCGGGCCTGTCAAAGAACATAAATATCGTGGTGAATATGGCCTCCAGTGTGACTGAGGGTGAAAAAACTTACAAAACATTACTGAAAGCGTGCGAAAATTTCTTGCGTATTTCTCCGCCCCTTGCCGGCCTAATCCGCATGGACAATAAAGTCAGAGACACTATCCGCTCTCAAACGCCTATTCTTATTCGCTCTCCCAATGCGGATGCAGCGGTTGATGTCGAAAAAATTGCAAAGCTCGTTTGGAGAAATATACAAAATTCCGGACGCCGTGCCGCGCAAAGGTGATATCAAGCATAATAATTACGCTACACTTCTACTGCCCTTTTGCGCTACACTTTAAATATGAGTGATCCAACATCCATAGGTTCTGTTCTTAATCAACGTGTAAACGCGAATAATGCAGATGACTCTGCAACACCTAATTTAAAGATCGTCAAAATCCCGAAATCTCTGGAACGTAATGATCATCCGCAAAAACTCCGCGGTGAAGTTACGCAGAAAGATAATGACGGCATCATCCATATTCGCACCGATAAGGGCGACATCACGCTAAAAGCAGAGCAACGCGTGGTGATAGAAAAAGGCGATGTTGTTGAGATTAAAATTGAGCAAGGTAACCCGCCGCAAACTGCAAATATTCGCCCCGCGCCAAAACAAATTTCTCAAACGACAGTCCAAACACCACAAATTCCTGCGGCGCATTACACTCAAATCACTGCTGACATAGGCTTACCACCGAATTTATCTGCGCTGGAGCTGATTAACGGCGCACCAATCAAAGTCGAGATTTTCCCTACGCAGCAGCTTCCCACGCTTACACAACTTAGCAGTGAAATAATCACGACTAATGTGAATTTAATATCGAATTTACCACTCATAATCGAGAATGCACCAACTGCGCCATTACCGCTCCAGATTTTATTAGCCGATATTGCCCAACCCGAATTACCCCGCCTGTCAGAAACAATATTAGCACCGCCACCAATACAAACAGGACAAAGCCCCGAAGCGCCTCTTTCGTCCATATCCTTGCAGCAACCAGTTACAGAGATACCGCTCTATTTCATTGCCTCAAAAACGATTTCAGCCCCTGCAGAATTTCCGATAGAGATTAGCAAGACATCACCTGAAACGCTTTCTTTGCCTACATTATCAGAAGTGAAAGTCACTGATATTACCCCGCCTTTGGCAGAACTTCATGCACCCACACACCCTGAGGGGCATACTGAAACGCGCTTAACGACGAGTGAACGCCATCCTCAGCCAAGCGAAAAAGCGGGCGAAACGCATGCTACCCTTGTTGGTTTTACAGAGAATAAGCACTTGCCGATTATCCGCATCACAGCGCCGGAAAGCCGTTCTGACCAACATTATACGCTGCAAGTTCCCGTTTCTGACATTCCCGTGGGGACGCAAATTGAGCTGAATATCACCCAAACCACAACGCTTACACCTGCCGCACAGAATACGCTAAGCACGCCTATCACTGCGCCTTTGCCTTCACTGAGCCCGGCATCATTCTTCACGCCCGAGATTTGGCCGATCATGCAGGAAATTCAAGCCACCCTCATTCAAGCCAACCCGCAAGTCGCACAAGCCTTCAGCAATATCATTCCCAACGCCGCCGCACCCGCGCAACTCAATGCCACGGCCTTGTTTTTTATCGCGGCCTTACGCTCCGGCGATTTACAAAGTTGGGTCGGAGACAAAGCGATTGAAACGCTGAAACGCGCAGGAAAAGGTGATTTACTCAATCGTTTGGGCAGTGAAATGTCCAGCCTCGCGCGCCTCAGCAGTGAGCCTGCACCGCAAGAATGGCGCACCCTATCCCTGCCCATGGCATGGCAAAACGACATTCACAAATTGGTTATGCATTATCGCAGAGAGAATGAAAATGGCGCTGACAATGAACAAAACGGCACGGGCACGAAAACCCGATTTATTATGGATGTAAACCTCAGCCAAATGGGGAAAGTGCAACTGGATGGCCTGTTCATTGGTAATCCCGAAGGGGTTGGACGGCTGGATTTAATCCTGCGTACCGAACAAGGCTTCAGCCAAGCAATGAAGCAAGACATGCGCATCGCCTATAAAAATGCGCTGGACGATACCAATTTCACGGGGGAATTATCCTTCCAAGGGCAAATCGACGGCTGGGTGAACATCAGCCCTGACGTGGAGGCGGCGTTTATTGAGGATGTTTAGATAAATGCCCTATTCCAGACAAAAGTTAGCATTCAATTATATCTAAATTTTCCTCTTCATTGAAATGGTGCAAAAGAAAATAATCATCCCAACCATTATCCCCTTCGCAAGTGATTATCGATGATTTCATAAAACCTGGGTAATTGAATAATTGAGATTTAATTGCTACCCATGAAATTGCTAAATTTTCCGAAGAGACATGGAAGTTAATATATGAGCCATTATCATTACCCTCCTGAACCTCTGGTATTATGCCAATGAGTTTTAACTCAGATAAAACTCTATCTTTACAAAAAGTAGAATCTAAATCAGGTTGAATTTGTATACTCAATATCTTCATAATCAATCATCCTCATTCTTGCGTTTAAACATGTTGATTGCGATTTCATCTAGCTCTGCTGTTTCTTTTTTATCCAGTTCGGCCAGAGCCTCTGCTTTGCGGCGGTCATCGATGATCTCAACTTTTTTAAGCTCTGTAAAAGCTTCACGCATATCATCTTGCGCCATTGTAATGCGCCCCTCCAGACGTTCGCGGCTTTGTTCTGTCTGTTCTATTTGCGCATGCACAGAATCAGCATATGCCCCGAAATAACCCATCATCCCTGCGCCTAAATCTTTTGCTTTTTCAGATTCGATGGCCAGTTGCGTTTCCAATGTGTCACGCTGATTCTTCAGCTCTTCATCCAGCGCATATAATGATGCCAGAAATTTCTGTTTTTGTTCTATAGCGTGTTTACGCACGCGAATTAGGGGGTCAAGTTTCGCCATAAATAACTATACCTCGTTTTGCCGCTATATTTAACCGCATTTTAATTGACATAAATTACATTAGTGAGTATGTATTGCAAAAATAATCGGGAAGATAATGTAATGAAAACTGAATATGTATGGGCTGGTGATACTTCTACACAGAATATTTCCGGACAGAACCCAGAAACAGTGACCGCCACCGACCAACATGGTGATGATATTAACCTATATAAAGTCACACAGACAGACGGCAATCTCGTATCAGAGAACTTCTATCTTGCCAGCGAAGTGCCTTTTAGCAGACAAGAGGCAAAAAACGAACAAGGTGAAACTGTTGAACAAGTGCAAGTCGAATTAAAGCATGTCTTCGGACAAAATATAAGACCGGCTCCATTGGGCAGTAACCAGTCATATTCTGTAACCAGCTCCAGCAACGGCGATCTTGGTTCTGCATTAAAAGACCAGAAAGAATGGACGGCTCCACGCCTTGAAAACGGGAAAATGACAGTATCTGTGGGAGAGAGCAGCCTTACGCTCTAACCCGTTCACGTACACCACAAATGCTACAAACTTATATCTAAACCAAACGGGTGCCCTACCGTTGCATCATAGATAAGGTCTTTGCCATTATCCGCCAGATACACCATGTTATTGAGATCGACACATGTGCGCGCCTGCTTTATCTGATCGACCATGGCATCCGGATTGCCTCTGATATCAATGGAATCAACCTTCCCGCGCATTAGCCCGTCATCCCAGCGATGAGAAACGACAGCGACGGCGCTTGGCCCCGGCTTTCCTTTTATATCTGCGCTCAGAATAACGGCGTCATAGTCTGCCAAAAAATCTACAATATTATTAATGATGCCGTCTTGCAGGTCTCCGCCGATATGCGCGCCGACCAGCCGCACTTCAATTTGCTCATTCATGCCATTCTTCACATTACTTAGCATGGCGGTTAAGCTCAATTGACTATCAGGTGATGGACGCGGCTCTACACCGTCGGATACAACGTGACACAGCCCGGTGGCCTTTGTCTGGGGGTTATGCACCATAACACCAAGGCATGTCGCCAGCGCCATAGTGCCCAGCGCGGGAAATTGTGCATCAGGCAACGTTACGCCGCCTTCATGCATATCAACAGCAACTGCGGTTTTCGGATCAAAGGTTTGCCGTGCATCTTCGATATAGGTTGCTTTAGGAAGATCCATCAACGCCTGCATGCGGCGCTGGATATCGCTTTCATCATTCCCGTAATCACTTAAAATCAAACCTGTCACACCGTATTCCATCTTGTTTGTTCGCTATGGTGATAACCCTATCACATATTTAAAATACCTGCCAAACGGGCGAAACCATCTTCGATACTGGTGTTCTCGTCTTTATTTTGCGAGAGGAATGCTTCGATCTCAGGATAGAGCATAATCGCCTCATCAACAGAGGTGTCACTGCCCTTACGATAAGCCCCCAATCTGATAAGTTCGGCCATATCTTCGTAAGTTGTAATCACCTGTTTTGCACGACGAAGGATTTCGAATTGCTCCGGCTTTATCGCACCAGGGAGTGATCTGGAGACAGATTTCAAAACGTTAATCGCAGGATACCTGCCACGGTCGGCAATTTCACGCTCCATCACGATATGTCCGTCAACAAGACCACGTACGGCGTCGGAGATCGGTTCGTTATGATCATCCCCTTCGACCAGAACAGTGAATAGCCCCGTGATTGAGCCTTGATCAGGCCCGCCCGGCCCTGCACGTTCCATCAAACGGGCAAGTTCCCCGAAAGTGGTGGGCGGATAGCCTTTGGAGGTTGGCGGCTCGCCCGCGCTTAAGCCGATTTCACGCTGCGCCATGGCAAAACGCGTAAGAGAATCAATTAAACAGAGAACTTGTTTGCCCTGATCACGGAAATATTCCGCCAAAGCCATCGTCGTATAGGCCGCCTGACGCCGCATTAGTGCCGGCTCATCCCCTGTTGCAACAACAACGATAGAGCGCGCAAGGCCGTCTTCGCCTAAATCATCTTGTAGAAACTCCTGAACTTCGCGTCCACGCTCGCCCACCAGACCGATGATCGAAACATCAGCCGCAGTATAACGCGCCATCATAGACAACAACACAGATTTACCCACACCAGAGCCGGAGAAGATCCCCATCCGTTGCCCCTGACAAGTGGCGAGAAACGTATTAACAGGACGCACACCCAAATCAAGCTGCGCCCCCAAACGTTGGCGCGAATGCGGCGCAGGTGGCTTATTCTTTAGCAAAATGGGGATAGAGCCTTGTTGCAGGCTGCCCTTACCGTCTATTGGCTCTGCCATACCATTAATGACCCGCCCTAACCATTTATCGGAAGGATGGATCGCAGGAGCGGCCTTTTGTATAATCGCCATGCACCCAAGGCCGACCCCCTCCAGCATGCCAAAGGGCATAAGCAAGGCCTGACCATCGCGGAAACCAACCACTTCACAAGGGATATCCAGTTCATCAGAAGGCTTTAAATGCACCATAGAGCCAATTGTCAAAGCATTACCAAACCCCGCAATTTCAACCAGTAAGCCAAGGATCTTGGTCACCCGCCCGAAATGCTCTTGATTGGGCACTGATGCAATGGCGCTCTCTATGCGCGTTGATAATCGATCCATGAATATAATCCTGATATTTGACGCCCATATTCTACCCTCATTCCCAAAAAAAACAAAGATAATGCATGAAACAATTTGTTAACCTTTTCAAAATTTGTTAACATGTATTAACAAAGGTTAATTTACCAATCATAACCTATTGTAATTAAACAATTTCATAAGGGATAATTTCATGCGCGTTCTGTTAGTAGAAGACGATAGTTCAACAGCCAAGAGTATTGAGCTGATGCTCAAATCCGAAGGATACATCATCGATGCCACCGATTTGGGTGAAGATGGCTTGGACCTTGGTAAAATCTACGATTACGACATTATTATTCTGGATCTGATGTTACCCGACATGGATGGCTATGATGTTTTAAAAGCCTTCCGCGCCGCTAAAGTTGACACGCCAATCCTTATTCTCTCCGGCCTGACAGAGCTTGACCATAAACTAAAAGGTCTTGGTTTTGGTGCAGATGATTATTTGACGAAACCTTTTGATAAGCGCGAGCTTGTTGCCCGCATTCAAGCCATCGTGCGCCGTTCACAAGGCCATGCACAAAGCATCATTGAAACAGGCCTCATCAAGGTGAACCTAGACAGCCGCACAATCGAAGCAAATGGACAACCACTACACCTAACAGGCAAAGAATACGGTATTTTAGAACTTCTTTCTTTGCGTAAAGGATCGACATTGACCAAGGAAATGTTCCTGAACCACCTTTATGGCGGTATGGACGAGCCGGAAGTTAAAATCATTGATGTGTTTATCTGTAAGCTACGCAAAAAACTAGCCGATGCAACAGATGGAACAAACTATATCGAAACCGTATGGGGAAGAGGATATGTTCTGCGCGACCCGCGTGAAGACGATAAGAAAGCCGTCAACGGGTAGTCACGACCAAGGCCAACATGCCCAATAACACGATAATTCCACGCGAAATGATCAGGATTGCCAATATTTTGGCATTTACCCTTGTAAGCGCTTGCCTGATATCTCTTGGGGCATCTATAAACTGGATACCTGACCTATTCCGCCATTTTATGCATCAGTATTTCATAGGCAGCCTCATTCTTGTGCCTGTCATGCTTTGCTTTCGAAGACCTCTGACAAGCACCGCCTTGATTGTTGTTCTATGCTTTAGTTCCTATGAGATTTACAGCGGTTCAGAAAGAATACAGCCCGTAGATCAAACGGATTCAAGCACTTTGAAACTTGTGCATTACAACAGGCATTATAACTTATACGACCATCGCGCGATGACAGAATGGTTAGTCAAAGAGAATCCAGATATCTTCGTCATTCAAGAAGCAGGAAAAACCCATTCAGAGGCTATTGAAAGCTTAAGAGATATCTATCCATACCAAATCCATGAACCACGAAAAAATGCCTTTGGCCTGATATTAGCCAGTAAACACAAAATCATGCATTCTGTAACACATCAAAATACCCGCTATGCATTAGACAATATTTATGTTCATACGCTTATCCAACTCCCAGATGAACAGCATATTTCCATTTACACCAGTCACCCACCACCACCGATCAGCGCTTTATTGCAAACACAGCGTAATCAAGATATCAACGTGGTGGTTGACGCTATACAAAACGATAGCACTGCAAACATTATCTTTATGGGTGATTGGAATATCACGCCGTATTCTCCGTATTTTAAGACTATATTGAAAGAAACGGGGCTAAAAAACCAACATAATTCATTCTATGCGCCGCCGACATGGCCATCCATATTTCTTTCCCCTATCCTTCAAATTCCAATTGACCACATCTTGCATAAGGGCGACTTGCGCCTGTTAAGCAAGCACAAAGGCCCTCACTTGGGATCGGATCACTTTCCTGTCATCGCGGAATTTATGTTACCGAAGCGGCGCGCGCACGAAGAAAACTAATGTAATCATCTGTAATACTGCCTTGAAACTTTGAGAGGCGCGTTCTAAACTCCCTCCCATGGATATTATAAAGAATAATCTAGCGAATATTTTAACCGTGGCACGGCTGTTTCTGCTGCCCGTTATTGTTGCCCTGTTCTTTGCAGAAGAGGCTTGGGGCGGCATTGCAGCATGGTTATGCTTGCTGATCTATGCGATTGCTGCGATCACAGATTTTTTCGATGGGTACATCGCCAGAAAATTCAATCAAATCACAGAATTCGGAACGTTTCTTGATCCAATATCTGATAAAGTTTTTGTCTCAACTCTGCTTATATTGCTGGTGGCTTTTGGCAAGATTGAAGGACTATGGATTGTTTGCGTTATTCTGATCTTTGCGCGAGAATTTTTGGTGTCGGGCTTGCGGGAATTTTTAAGCCCCAAAGGCGTTCACATGCCTGTTACCAAGTTGGCCAAATGGAAAACCATGTTACAGATGCTCAGCCTTGGCTTTTTGATTGTCGCCGGACATGCGCCCTATATTCTGGAACTGGGACAAGTACTGCTCGCGCTGGCGACGGGCTTGACGCTGTTCACCGGAATATCTTATATGATGGTTGGCCTAAAATACATGAAAGAGTAAGTCATGCTTAATTTGTACAAATACGCACGCCCCGCCATTTTCAAGATTGATCCTGAAACCACGCATAAGCTGACGATTAAAGCTCTAAAAACCGGAATAATCCGTCCGTGTTCTACGGTGAAATCACCTATATTGGAGCAAGACCTCTTTAATCTAAAATTCTTGAACCCTGTTGGACTATCAGCAGGTTTTGATAAAAACGCCGAGGTTATCGCCCCTGCTCTTAAAATAGGGTTTGGCTGCACGGAAGTTGGAACGGTTACGCCAAAGCCGCAAAACGGCAATCCGCGTCCACGCATTTTCCGCGATGTTGAAAGCGGCTCTGTTATCAACCGTATGGGCTTTCCCAATGGTGGCTTACGCGTGTTTAAACCCAATATAGAAAAATTCATGGCCGACCCTGATCGTCCACAAGGCGTGGTTGGTATTAATATCGGCATGAATAAAGAACAACTCGACCCTGCGGAAGATTACTGCGCCCTTATCCGTGAACTGGCACCGCTTGCCGATTATATAACGGTGAACATATCCTCCCCCAACACACCGGGTTTACGAGATTTACAACAAAAAGACATTCTGCTTGAGCTGCTGACCAAGATGATGAAAACCCGCCAAGAGACTTGCGGCGATATATCATCGGGCAAAGCCCCTGCTCTGCTTATCAAGCTTGCCCCTGATCTGAACGAACAGCAACAGGAAGAAATTGCCGAGACATTGTTGCAGGCTAATGTTGATGGGGTAATATTAGCCAACACAACATTGGACAGACCAGATCACCTGCCCGCCGATTTCAATGCGGAAAAAGGCGGGCTCAGCGGCGCGCCGGTGCGTGATAAATCCACCGCTATTATTCGTAATTTCTATAAACTAACCAAGGGTAAATTACCGATCATCGGTATTGGCGGCATATCAAATGCGGATCATGCCTATGAGAAGATAAAAGCCGGTGCAAGCCTTATTCAGCTTTACACAGGCATGATTTATGAAGGCCCTGAAATTGCGAATAACATCAATAAAGGGCTGCTTTCTTTGCTGGAAGCAGATGGTTTAACCTCTATCACTGATGCGATTGGCCTTGACCATAAATAAACCCAGATTGTGAGCATAAAAACCCGTACACCAAAGCACCTTAAGTGTTTTGGTACGAATATTGCATCTTACCTATTATGGATAGGCAAAACACACATAGAGACAAACATTATTTTGACGAGGTAATTCCTGCGTTTTTGACGCCGGAACACCTCAAAAATAAAGACGATAATGCAGCGAACAATACGCCGCACATTATCGACGTTATCGATAAAACGCCTGCCTCTGCACAGAATAGCGCATTAGGGAAACCTAAAGATTTCATTATCCGCGAGAGCCTTCACAACGCTGTTACGAACGAACATATTGATTTATTCATGCAGCCAACAGTGAGTCTGCCCCAACGCCACATCAAGTTTTATGAATTTTACGGACGTTTACGCATTAAGCCCGGACAGTATATTCCCGCGCAAGATTATATGGCACTGGCCAGTGAAGAGCATATCGTTAACCAACTTGATACTCTGCTGTTTGCCAGTTGTTTAAAGGTTATCAAAAAGCAGCAACGAAAATATAACTTCGTGCCACCCTGCTTTATCAATATAAAGCCCTATACCTTGCGGGACCGCGTCTTTATGAATAATTTATTACAGCTTCTCTCACGGCATAAGAACATTGCCTATACGCTGGTTTTCGAAATGCATTATAATGATTTTCTGATGCTCTCCCCCGCGGAGAAAAAAATTCTTGAAGGGCTGGCAAAAGCAGGATGTCGTTTTTCTGTCGATCATGTCGATAAAATCCCCCACGATGTTAAATATCTGCGAGCGCGGCATGTTAGCTTTGTGAAAATGGAAACGAAAACACTTTTACGCGACGGCAAAACCGAGCGCGGCTTTTCAGAACTTTTGCAAAAGAAGCATAATCTGGAGGTTAACGGCATCGATATCATTGCTGAAAAGACTGAAAGTGAAAATGATTTAAAGGAAATCCTCGATTTTGACATTAAATACGGTCAAGGATTCTTATTTGGTCGCCCTGATTTTCAAGGGGTCTATACCGCCTAATGCCCTTCCTCCTTCCCTTCATAGCTGTTTTATCTTTCCGCGTGACTTTTTGTGCAGTGCATTGTTAAAATGGCGCCTATATTAAAAAAGGATATTCGATTATGCGTTTCACATTTCAACATACCGCGCTGATACTCTGCACCGCCATCACCTTTGCAGCCAGCCCATTATATGCGAGTGAAGACGTTGCGAACGAGATTGAGGCAAGCCAAAGCACGGTGATTGAGCCATCTGCCGACGCCGCGCTATCTGTAGAAATTGAGCCACCTATAGAAATTGATCCACCTGTAGACGCCGATGCGCCTATATCCCCTCCAGTGCCACAACATGCAATCGCTCTACACGGTACACCGAAATATCCTGCGGACTTCACCCATGTTGATTACGTTAACCCTGATGCACCCAAAGGCGGCACTATCCGCCAACATGTAATCGGTACGTTTGATACGCTTAACCCCTTTATTGTAAAGGGCAGTCCTGCTGCAGGCATAAACTATCTCCGCAGTGGCTTCATTTATGAAAGCCTGATGCAAAACGCAGCGGATGAACCCTTTTCCCTTTATGGTGTGATTGCAAAAAACATCACAATCGCAGAAGACAAATCATGGGTTACGTTTAACTTGCACGAGACTGCCCACTGGCATGATGGCGTGCCAATTACCGCTGCAGATGTGATTTGGACGTTTGAAGCCCTGACACAAAAGGGGCAACCCTTCTATAAAGCCTATTGGGGCGATGTGGAATCTATTGCCGCCGATGGTGACAAAACCGTCACCTTCACCTTCTCTGTTAAAGGAAACGCAGAACTCCCTCTTATCATTGCAGAACTACCCATCCTTCCAAAGCATTACTGGACACAAGAAGGCAAAGATTTTAGTGAAACAACATTGGAAATCCCTTTAGGCAGTGGACCTTATAAAATCAACAAAGTCGAGGTAGGACGCTCCATTGAATATGTCCGTACTCCTGACTGGTGGGGCAAAGACCTGCCATTATTCAAGGGTATGAATAATTTCGATACGATTCGATATGATTATTATAAGGATGACAATGTCGCGCATGAGGCTTTTCTCTCGCAAGACTATGATGTAAAAGAAGAAAATACTTCAAAAACATGGCATGAAGGCTACAAAGTATCGAAGAAAAAGAAACCTCATTTGACAAAAGAAGAAATTCATCACAGCAGACCTGCAGGCATGACGGCCTTTATCTATAATATCCGCCGCCCTATTTTTCAGGATACCGCGGTGCGTGAAGCCCTTAACTATGCATATGATTTTGAATGGGCGAACAAGCAATATGCCTATGGTGATTACATCAGGACTGACAGCTTTTTCGAAAACTCCGACCTTGCATCAACGGAATTACCCAGCGAGGCAGAGCTTATAATTTTAGAACCTCTACGCGATAAAATTCCTGAAAGCGTGTTTACCACCGTTTACACCCCGCCCGTCACCGACGGATCAGGCAATAACCGTAAGAATTTACAAACAGCCATAAGCAAGCTAGAAACCGCAGGGTATACAACCCTGAACACTGATGGTTATCGTTATAAGGTTTTGGAAGATGGCACACAACAAGTGCTGGAGTTTGAAATATTGCACTACTCCAGCACCTATGAGCGTTGGGTTTTGCCTTTCATTAAAAACCTGAAACGCGTCGGCGTGAAAGCCACTTTCCGCACCGTTGACAGCGCGCAATTCCAACGTCGCGTTGATACGTTCGATTACGACGTTATCATCGGAGGCATCGGCCAATCCTCCTCTCCTGGGAATGAACAACGTGAATTTTGGGGCGCAGACAGAGCGGATATGAATGGCTCGCGCAATTATATCGGCATTAAAGACCCTGTGATTGACGAACTGATTAACACCATTATTCACGCGACATCACGCGCAGACCTTGTCACCAAAACCCGTGTTTTAGATCGTATATTGCTGTGGAATCATTATGTTCTTCCGATGTGGCATTATCCGAAATGGCGTTTAGCCTATTGGGACACAATAAAACGTCCCGAGACTCTATCGCATATGAGCCCGATGATTACCCAAACATGGTGGTCAAGCGAGGCAGAGGCAGAGGCAGAGGCAAAGGCAGAAACAGAGGCAGAAGAAAAAGAAGCCGCGGCGAAAACAAAAAAGACCACTGCGAAGTAAAGGAAATACGACTATGAAGCTCGCTATTGCCATTCCTGCGCGTTACGGATCAACCAGATTTCCGGGTAAACCGCTGGCGATGATCAGTGGGAAATCCATGCTGCAACGTGTTTTGGAGGTCGCCCACAAAGCCGCCGAGCATTATGACGACATCACCGTCTTCGTCACCACTGAGGATAAGCGCATAGCCGAACATGTCACGGAACTTGGTGCCATTTGCATCAATACGCCGCCAAGCTGTCCCACCGGATCTGACCGCGTCTTATCCGCGATTAGACAACTGAATGACTGGCCGGACTTTATTATCAACCTGCAAGGCGATGCACCCTTTACCCCGCCCGCAGTTATCAGGCAAATATTTGATGCCTTCAAACAAAACCCACGCGCAGAAGTTATCACGCCCGTCCATCAACTAGGCTGGCACGATTTGGACAGGCTGCGTAAAACCAAAGAAACAACGCCGTTCAGCGGCACAACCGCAATCATAAACGATGAAAAGCGCGCTTTATGGTTTTCCAAGAACATCATTCCCGCCATCCGCAAAGAAGATGAGCTGCGAACGCAGAGTAACATCTCGCCCATTCATCAGCATATCGGGTTATATGGCTTCAGGTCAGACATTCTGGAGAAATTCTGTGGCTTGCCGCAAGGCACTTACGAGAATTTGGAGGGGCTGGAGCAACTGCGTATGCTGGAAAATGGTATCCACATTCAAACGGTTAATATTGATATTGAAGAAGGCCTCATCCAATCAGGCATAGACAGCCCCGAAGATATAGAGCGCGCAGAGAATTATATCAAAACTCATGGTGAGCCAATATAATGACAACACTGATTATCGCGCGACACGGCAACACGTTTGGCCCTGATGACACGCCCACACGCGTTGGAGCGAAGACGGATATTCCCCTTGTTGAAAAAGGGAAAGCACAGGGAATCGCAATTGGGCATTATTTGAAAGACAATGACCTTCTGCCCGATGCAGTCTACAGCTCCACCCTACAACGCACGAAGGAAACCGCAAAGCTGGCTTTACAGACATGCGGGATAAGCACGCATATCTATGAGCTGGGTATTTTTAACGAGATTGATTACGGCGTTGATGAGAATCAAACAGAGGAAACCGTTATCGCCCGTATCGGTAAAGACGCGATAGAAAAATGGGACAAGCACGCCATCGCACCTGAAGGCTGGCACGTTGACCCTGACGATATTATTCAAAGCTGGCGCAGTTTTGCCCATCAGGTTTCAAAAACCCATGACACGATTACAAACAATGTAATGGATTTAAGTGAAACTATACTTGTCGTTACATCGAATGGAATCGCACGTTTTGCCCCTCACATTACCGATGACTTCGAAGATTTTGCCGCAAATAACGCGATAAAGCTATCCACCGGCGCGCTTGGTATTTTAAAATTTTCACAAGGAAAATGGCGGGTTACAGCGTGGAATGTCCGTCCATCTCTGAATGAATGTGGATAGCCATTAAATAAAGTTTTAAAATGAATTGCCTTCATCCTCCAAAAGCGGTACTATCTTATAAATAAACAAGGCTTAAATAAATAAAAGCCAATAAATAAACCAAATAACAAGGGGTTGTTATTATGTTACCTGAAGAAATATACGCCAATAGTGAATCTACTTCTCACTTCAAGTATTCGCATCCACTGAACCACGCGCCTGTCGACGATGGATCAATGCGTGCACGCTTGGCTTATGACCTGATGACATTTATGAAACGCTCCGATTGCTCCTATTTCATGGATCCCGATACGTTTGCCTCTTCCGAACAGGAAGAAAGCGATGATGAAATTGACATCATGATTGTCGATGGATTCTATAAGGAAGCTGAAATTCTAATAGAACATCGCCTACATACCAATCCCGATTGTGAAAAGGCCATGTTCCAACGCGCTTTTATCGATAATCTGAAACAGGAATATGGCAGACTTCTGGAAAAAGAAGATAAAATTCTTAAACATGATCCGCAGAATGTTAACGCTCTTCTTAATAAAGGCTTTGCTTTGGCGAACCTTAACCGTGAAGAAGAAGCTTTAACTGTCGCTGACATGGCGTTGCGTATTGATCCGGATAATTTGAACATCTTGGGTAACAAGGCCTATATCGCCAAATTACTTGGCCGCGATGACTTACGCGAAAGAACATTGGTGCATGCCTATAATGTATCTGCGACGCAACGCTTGGCCGCGATTGAAGAGCAAGAGGCAAGATTGCTGCAAGACTTCGATTCATTGCTGCTGCAGGCCGAAACGCCATCTGCATTTGAGGAATTTAACCTCCACAGTGGTGCAGACTCATCGGATATGGTTCACTAATCAGCCAAAATCAAAACATATATAAGAAAAGCAGCGTAAAACTTCTTTATGCTGTTTTTTGTTCATGGACTTGATGATGCATCCTCCATATCATATCGGTTATGTTTGCTTATATCCTTAAACGCTGTCTTTTGATGATTCCCACGTTGTTGGGCATTATGCTGGTCAGCTTTGTTATCATTCAATTCGTTCCCGGCGGCCCCGTTGAAAAAATGATCGCCGAGTTGCAAGGGCACGGCACATCGGCAACGGCGCGATTGAGCGGCGGCGGCGGTGATATGGGCAATGTTCTGTCAAGCTCTGCCCGACAGAACAGCAACTATAAGGGCGCGCAGGGCCTTGATCCTGAATTCATCAAAGAATTAGAGGCCATGTATGGCTTTGATAAGCCGACGCATGTGCGTTTTTTTACCATGATCAAAAACTATCTCACCTTTAATCTGGGGGATAGTTATTACCGTGATGTCGGGGTGCTGGAACTGGTGCTGGAAAAGATGCCGGTCTCTATCTCGCTTGGCTTATGGTCTACATTGCTGATCTATCTGATTTCCATTCCCTTAGGCATTAGGAAAGCCGTCCATGACGGATCGCGCTTTGATATATGGACAAGCGTGACCGTGTTTGTCGGTTATGCTATCCCCTCTTTCATGTTTGCCATTTTGCTGATCATTTTATTTGCGGGTGGACGATATTGGGATATTTTCCCTCTGCGCGGCCTTTCCTCTGACGGGTGGGAAGATATGAGCATGATCGAAGCGGCGCTGGATTATGCATGGCATATGGTTTTGCCAACCGCCGCAATGGTGGTCAGCGGCTTTGCCAGCCTAACCATGTTGACCAAGAATTCGTTTCTGGATGAGATTGGCAAGCAATATGTTCTGACCGCGCGTGCCAAAGGCCTGCCCGAAAACAAAGTGCTGTACGGGCATATCTTCCGCAATGCGATGCTGATTGTCATTGCAGGCTTTCCTGCACTGTTTATCTCTGTATTTTTCACGGGGTCACTGTTGATCGAGGTGATCTTCTCTCTCGACGGCCTTGGCCTGCTGAGTTACGAGAGCATCATAAACCGTGATTACCCTGTGGTTTTAGGCACGCTCTATATTTTTTCTTTGATGAGCCTTGTCATGCATTTACTGCGTGATTTGGTCTATGTCTGGATTGATCCGCGCATCGATTTTGAAAGCCGCGGATAGCCTCTCCCTATCCTCAAGTATATTCCTGAATTATATTTCTTGACGCCTCAAAAAATAAGGCCTATAGCTTCCGCAAAAAGCGGAGCCGATCATGTCCAACTCGTCAACACTAAAGCGTCTTATGGCCGTCTGGCCGCTACTCTTCGGGATTTTTATACTTACAATTAGTAATGGCCTGCAAGGTACACTTTTGGGTTTACGTGCCAGCAGCGAAGGCTTCCCCGTTGCGATCACCGGCATTATTATGGCGATGTATTACGCGGGTTTTTTGATTGGATGTCAGTATGTCCCGAAGATGATTGCATCGGTTGGGCATATCCGCGTTTTTGCCGCGCTTGCTTCTATGGCGTCCACCACCGTTTTACTGCATGGCCTGTTTGTTAATCCGTGGCTATGGATTCCTATTCGCCTGCTGACAGGGTTTTGTTTTTCGGGGATATTTATTATCGCGGAAAGCTGGCTCAACAAGATTTCAAACAAAGAGCAACGCGGCACGATTTTCAGCGCCTATGTCTCGATTGTCTATAGTGGTCTCTTCGCAGGGCAATTCCTGATTAATTTTGCGCCCCTCTCGAAGATTGACCTGTTTATACTGGTTTCAATACTGATCTCCGTTGCGCTTGCACCAATAACCCTGACCAACAAACGCACCCCAGGCTATCAAAAACCCGAATCTATTTCTTTTCGGAAAATGATAAAAATATCTCCCTTGGCGATGTCCGGCGTGTTTGTCGCTGGATTATGCAGCAGCACCATGCTCAGCCTTGGCCCTGTTTATGCCAGCTCCATTGACATGTCCAGATCTGAGGTTTCAATCTTCATGGCGATATATATTTTGGGTAATGCCGTCTTACCTATCTTTCTAGGCTCATTATCTGACAGAATAGACCGCAGAAAAGTCATCAAACTAGCGACTATCATTGCAATTATTTGCTCTGTTTTAATTACGGTTTATACGCATTACTACATCTTGATTTTCTTGCTGGGCGGGATGATTACATCGCTTTACAGCGTTTCAATCACCCATATGCATGACCAAATCAAGAAGTCACAAATCGTCTCGGCAAGTCGTTCCCTGATTCTGTTTAACTCTATCGGATCAACCATCGGCCCTATCGCGGGCGGGTTTTTACTGGCATATGCAGGACATGAATGGTTTTTCGTCATGTTCGCCGTGTATACGGGCATATTGTTGATTATTGCGTTTTACAGATCCATTGTCGGAGAAAAGATTGAACGAAAACACAGCTTCGTCCATCTGCCTGCACATTTTGCGCCCTCGATATTTCGCCTGAAAGAAAAACGCCCTCATCAACAAGATGGTGATAAGAATCCTTAAGCCCTTTTGTCGTATCCGGATTTTGTTATAGTGAATTCATGAATCTTTCACCGATCACCCAGCGTCGTCTTTCCCAGTTCCGTGCGAATAAGCGCGGTTTCTGGAGTCTATGGATATTCCTAGTGCTTTTAGGGGTAGCTTTGGGCGCGGAGCTGATCGCCAATGATAAACCAATTATGCTCAGCTATAAGGGCAGCCTGTATTTTCCCGTTTTTGTTAATTACCCCGAAACAACATTTGGCGGCGATTTTGAAACCGAAGCGGAGTACCGCGACACTTTTGTGCAAGAGCTGATTCAAGGAGCAGACGGTAAAGCGGGCTGGATGTTGTGGCCGCCGATTCCATTTTACTATGACACGATTAACTATAATTTGAGCCAACCTGCCCCCACCCCGCCCGACAGTGTCAATTGGCTGGGCACGGATGATCAGGGGCGCGATGTAAGCGCGCGGGTTATCTACGGCTTTCGGATATCGGTATTATTCGGCCTGATTCTGACGTTGCTCAGCACTGTTATCGGGGTCACGGCAGGTGCGATACAAGGCTATTACGGCGGCAAGGTTGATCTGGTGATGCAGCGGGTCATTGAGGTATGGTCGAGTTTGCCCTCACTCTACATCCTGATTATTTTCGCCAGTATCTTTACCCCCAGTTTTTGGGTGTTGCTGTTTATCTTGCTGCTGTTTAAATGGCTTAGCCTTGTTGATGTGGTGCGCGCCGAATTCTTACGCGCCCGTAATTTTGACTATGTCCGCGCCGCCGGTGCGCTTGGTGTATCTGATCCCGTGATTATGTGGCGACACGTTCTGCCCAATGCCATGGTCGCAACCGTCACCTTTATGCCGTTCATCCTGACAGCGGCAATTACATCACTTACTGCGTTGGATTTTCTGGGTCTGGGTATGCCACCGGGCAGCCCGTCTTTAGGGGAATTACTCTCTCAAGGTAAAAACAATCTTCATGCCCCATGGCTTGGAATTTGCGCATTCCTATCATTAGCGGTTATGTTAATACTGCTAACCTTTATTGGTGAAGCAGTACGCGATGCCTTTGACCCACGTAAAACGAGTTTATAAGCCTATGAAAATCCGAAATTCTATCCAAGCTCTGAAAAATGAGTTTGCAGCCTATCGCAGAGAAATGCACCAAAACCCGCAAACCTCTTTTGAGGAAAGCTTTATCAGCGATTTTATTGCCTCAAAACTATCCACTTGGGGTATTGAGCATGAACGGGGCATTGGCGGGGAAACGGGCATCGTTGCAACGATTCATGGGCAATCCAACATTTCAGGCAAAGTAATTGCTCTGCGCGCAGATATGGACGCGCTGGATATCACGGAAACACCGAATAAAGACTGGATTTCGAAAATAGATGGAAAGATGCATGGCTGCGGCCATGACGGGCACAGCACATGCTTACTCTCTACAGCAAAATATTTAAAAGAAAACAATAGTTTTGATGGTGTTCTTAATCTTATATTTCAACCAGCAGAAGAAACTGGTGAAGGCGCACGCGCCATGATGAAAGACGGGCTGTTTGAACGCTTTCCCTGTGATGCTATCTACGCCATGCATAACTGGCCTTACGCACCACTCGGGCAATTCGATATTAACGAAGGCCCCACTATGGCCAGCGTTGATGCTTTTGAGATTACCATTCAGGGCAAAGGCGGTCATGCCTCTAAGCCACATACACTCATTGACCCAATCACGATCGCGGCGCAAATCGTCAACGGTCTTCAAATAATCGTCAGTCGGGAAGCTGATCCTTTGGACCCTGCGGTGCTCAGCATCACAAACATCAATGGCGGTACAGGCGCATTTAATGTCATAGCAGATCAAGTTACCCTCACTGGAACGGTGCGCACCTATTCCGAAACACTCAAAACAAAGATAGAAAAGCGCATTGGTGAAATATCATCGGGCATCGCCCAAAGCTACGGCGCAACAACGCATTACAAATATACCCGCATGATAGAACCAACAGTCAACGATCCTAAACATGCAAAAATTTGTGTGGAAATTGCAAAATCACAAGGTGCTGTCGTGAAAACCGACGGAAATCCTTCTATGGGCGGTGAAGATTTCGGGGCATTTTTACAGGTAAGACCCGGTGCTTATATTAAAATCGGCCAAGCCATTGAAGGTGATGCAGAACACCGCTGCTCTCAAGGGCTACATAACGCCGGATACGATTTTAATGATGATCTTATACCGATTGCCACTGAATACTGGGTGCGGCTGGTTGAAGATACGCTGAAAGGCTAACCTTTTCCTTTCACAATTCCCTTGACACTGCGCCCTCATATATGGTTTTCATAGCCCATGAATAGATACGCGACAATACAATTACGACGACTTACCCGCTAGAGCCACTCTCTTTGCGAGGCGTTTTTGTTGCCTAACCTATAGCATTTCATATTCCCCGCATTCAGGCCTGTTCTCTTAAAAAATCAATTGCTTACGCCGCCTTTTTGGGGCATTTTATTGTTAACAATATTTGTCGTTTAAGAAACGGCAAAGCGTATAAAAATACGTGAGGCATGCGATAATAACGTGACCTCAAGATAAATGGAAATAACGAGATGACGAAAATATTTATAGACAAAATTAGTTCCGTTACCAAGAATTTGGATCTGAAACATAACGAACACATCATTGATGATCCAAACACCAACCTATCTTGCGAGATGGGAACGGTTTTGGCCGCGGAAATCCTTGATGACAAGACGATTTATAACGAGATGGAATTGCCCTCCGGCCGGATGTCGAAACTGAAAAAGGGTGATATTGTTGCCGTTGCTTTGGGGCAAAGACGGGCTCTTAAAGGCTTTGTCGGAGATTTACCAAAATCTCTGAAAGCAGGAGATATTATCCACTTACTGAATTTTGGCGGCGTGGCAGGCGAATGTACCAGTGCCAACACCAAAGAAGTTGGCGACCCAATGCGCATCCGTATATTGGGTGGTATTACCCGTAAAGGTAAGCAGCTCAACATTAAGCAAAAAATGCTGTTTAAGCCAACAAGCACAATGAAGAGCGATATTCCGCTGATTATTGTTACAGGCACGAGCATGGATAGCGGCAAGACCACGGTTGCGACAGAGATTATCAAGACGCTTACCCATATGGGCATGAAACTGGCAGGAACGAAGTTGACAGGGGTTGGCGCGCTACGTGATCTTTATAAAATGCAAGATTACGGCGTTTATAACGCGGTATCATTTGTTGATGCGGGGATTACCTCCACCGCGAATATTGATGATGCGGCGATGGTCGAGATGACCAAAGGCGCAATTGAATATTTGAGCAAAGACAAACCGGACGCAATTATTGTTGAATTTGGCGATGGATTAATGGGGCATTACGGCGTTGATGCAATCCTCAAAACGCCGGAGATACAGAAAAACGTGCGTTTGCATATTGGCTGTGCAGGTGATCCGATTGGCGCAATTGGCTTGGCACGGGGATGCGCGGCAATTGGCGTGCCCATTGACGTGATCAGTGGCCCTGTAACAGATAACGAGGTTGGACAAGGCATTATCAAAAACGAACTGGATGTGATCGTTTATAATGCTTTTAACCCGACGAATGAATGGATGGATTTGGTGATATCAAGATGGTTACACGCGTATCAATTATCGGCATAACCGGCTATACGGGGCTGGAATTACTACGGATGTTAAATGCACATCCGGAAGTATCACTCGCCCATGTTACGTCACGCCAACATAACAACACGCCAATTGGCGATGTTTACCCGCATCTTGCGCATATGGATATCAAAATCAGTAACCCTGATCTGGATGTGATCGCGCAAGACAGCGACGTTGTGTTTTTGTGCCTGCCGCATAAAACCGCGCAAGATACGGTGGCGGCGCTGCATGGTAAGGTGAAAATCATCGATTTATCGGCGGATTTCCGTCTTGATGATGTGGAAACGTATGAAAAGCATTACAACGTGCCGCATATCTATCCCGAGTTACTGAAAAGCGCGGTCTATGGATTGCCTGAACTGGTGGAGCATCACAAAATTGCCAATGCCAATATCGTGGCCAACCCGGGGTGCTTCGCCCTGCTCTCACAGCTTATGCTCTATCCTTTTGCGGGGGCAATCAAACACGTGGATATTATGGCGATTACGGGCTCTAGTGGATCGGGTAAATCAGCCAGTGACGGCACACACCACCCTGTGCGCTCGCATAACATGAAAAGCTATAACATCAACAAGCACAGACATATTCCCGAGATTTGCAGAAGCGCGCAGATTAAAGCTGAACAGCTTAATTTTGTGCCAACCTCGGGCCCATTTGTGCGAGGGATTTTTGCAACGGCGTTTATTACGACCGATAAAGACGTTGAAACCGAGAATGCCTATAGTGACAGCCCATTTGTACGCGTTATGAACACTGTTGCGCTAGCCAATGTCGTGGGATCAAATTTTTGCGACCTTAGTTTTCAACGCGTCAGTGAAGGCGAATACATCGTTCAAGGCGTGATTGATAATCTGGTTAAAGGCGCGGCAGGTTGCGCGGTGCAGAACATGAATTTAATGTGTGGTTATGACGAGACGCTTGGCCTGCTCTCACTCAGCCCTGTTTACCCTTAAGGATAAAAACAATGAAAAAGAAACTGCCTGATTTTTTTATAAATGCATTCTATGAAAGCAAGTTCCGCGACAATCTTTTCATCGTCAAAGCCAGCGGCAGCGTCATTGAAAACGAAGACGCGCGCAATAATCTGATCGCCAATATCAGAGAGCTAACCCATCACGGCATTAAAGTGATCTTGATTTATGGCGGCGGGAATGCCATTGACGCGGCGCTTGAAAAACGTGGTGTAGAGATTAAAAAGAACGACGGCAGACGCATCACAGACGCAGCAACAATGAGCGTTATCCGCGAAGTGATTGGCGGCGACCTTTCACTTAAAATATCTGAAGCGATGCATGGTAATAATCTGGAGGGGCTGTCCTTTAACGTTGTTCCATCAGGTTGGATGAACGTGGTTTTACGCCCGAAGAAGCCCGTTGATTATGGTTTTGTCGGTGATATCAAAGGCATTAATATCCGCCCTATTCTGCGCCAGTTAAAGGTAACGGGCTTTATCGCCTGCCCTTGTATCGCGATCAGTGAAGATGGTGATTTGTGCAATATCAATGCCGACACCATCGCAACCGAGCTTGCCGCCGGATTGGATGCAGATAAGCTGATATTCATGAGTAATGTTGACGGCGTGAAGGTAGCGGGCGAAACTGCTCTGCTGATTACCGATGCGCAGATACAAGGTTATATCGCCGATGGTACGGTCACTGATGGCATGAAAGTGAAGATGGAGAATTGCCAAGACGCCCTTGATGCAGGGGTTAGTCGCATCCACCTGATTAACGGCCTGCGCGATAATGCACTGTCCAAGGAAATATTTGAATCTGTTGGCCCCGGCACGATGCTGCTGCGGGAGTCAGAACGTGAAAATTATATGAATGAAGTCGAAGTACAAAAAGCTATTGGAGGAAAATAACATGACAAACGCAACTGACATTATCAAACAAACCGAAGAGATATTGGTGAACACCTATAACGCGCAGCCTGTGGTGATGGATCACGGTGAAGGGGTTTATTCTTACGACACGGACGGTAAGAAATATATTGATTTCGCGGCGGGCATTGCCGTGGCCTCCCTTGGGCATGCGCATCCTAAGATGCTGAAAACTATCAATAAGCAAGCCAAACGCCTTATGACGTGTCAGGCCTCTTATGCCACGAAGGAAAAACTGGAAGCCGCGCAGATCCTGATTGATAATGGTTGCTTCGACCTTGTCTATTTCTCAAACAGCGGAACAGAGAGCGTTGAAGCGGCGCTGAAATGTGCGCGTAAATGGGCATACGAAAATAAAGGGCATGATTGCAATGAAATCATCGCCTTCAAGGACTCATTCCATGGCCGCACATACGGCTCGGCCAGCGTCACAGAAAAACGTAATGTTCAACCCTTCTTCGCGCCCTATTTAGATGGCGTACATTTCGCGGAATTCAACGATGCAGGCTCTGTCAGATCGTTGGTGACCGAAAATACTGCTGCAATCATTATTGAACCCATACAAGGTGAAGGTGGCTTGACCCCAGCAAATCCATACTTCCTCGCAGAACTAAGAACGATCTGTGATAAACATAATATATGCCTGATCTTTGACGAAATTCAAGCAGGCATGGGGCGTTTAGGAACGTTCTTCGCTTACGAAGCCTTCGATACACCTGATGGCGTAACCGAACCGGATATAGCCTGCCTTGCCAAAGGCATGGGCGGCGGCTTCCCTGTTGGTGCGATGGTCGCAAAGAAGAAATTCGGTGATGCAATCACAGTTGGCACGCACGGCACAACATATGGCGGAAACCCTCTGGCTTGCGCCGTTGCAGCAACAGTGATGAACGAGATTTTAAGTGATGGATTTTTGGCTCATGCCAACGACGTCTCCGCTTACTTAGTTAACGGACTGCAACAAATTCAACGTACATCCAATAAAATCACGGAGATCCGCGGTAAAGGTTTGATGATTGGTATTGATACAACATTCGATATTAAAGAGTTGCTCTCTGCATTACAGAAAAACGGATTGATGGCAACGCAAGCCGGTAAAGCAACATTGCGCCTCACCCCGCCCTTGCTTATAAAAATGGAAGAAGCCCAAGAAGCCCTTAAGATTATCGACAAAACTCTTAAGGAGATGAGCTAGGCCAAGATAGTTTTTCCTTGAACACAACAGATAAATTATGTAAATATTTGCTATGTCTACAATAAACTTCAGAGATCCTTCGAAGGACGTGCAAACCTTAACCGTCGGTAGTGACATTAAATCTGCCGAAGATGTTATGTTGCGCCCCGCTTTTCTGATGTGTGAACCAACATATTATGACCCGCGCAAAGAGACCCGCGCAAAGGTTAATGGATATATTGAAAACGAAATGTGTGAGACCAGCAATAACGAGGATTTTGACCCCGAACTTGCGAAAGAACAACATGCAAAATTACGTGAAGCTATCCTCGATTTAGGCGGCTCGATTATTCTGAACCCCGGATCAGAGGGGATATTGGATAATGTATTTAAGGCTGATCCGTCGCTTACCATTGCTAATCCTACATTTAGAGATGATGGAACATTGGAAAGCGTCTACCTTAAGACAATTGCCAGTAACTTTTACCATCATGCAAGAAACGCCGAAGTAACCTCACAAATGGGCGACATCATGTTTTTTAGAAATATGATGATAGAACGATATGGCCTTGGTATTTCAAATTTTGAATATCACGCTGAGTTACATGGTGAAGGCACCGGAGACAATGTCTACGACCCGTATCGTGATATTTTCTGGTGCGGATTTAAACCCAAGAACGGTGATTTCGATCCGGCATCGGGGCGTTCTGATCCCGAGTTCCACAAAGTATTAGAAGACAAACTTGACATGCAGGGGCGCACGCAACCTCTTGAAGTGAATGGTAAATTCTTTCATATTGATACATGTCTTGCCCCTCTTCCCAATGGAGAGATTTTATGCTTCCAAGATGGTATGACCAGCGATGCCTTCACAGATTTAAAAGCACGCGCAGGCGAAGGAAATCTGATTTGCGTAAATGCAGATGATGCAGATAAATATGCCTGTAACATTATCCTTATGGATGACAGAAATATTATCATGCCGCGAACAAGCAAGGATCTTAGCCAATCTATAGAAGATCGCGGGTATAATGTTACACAGGTCGATCTAAGCCAGTTTATAGAGCTTGGCGGCGGCGGTGCACATTGCCTTGTTAACCGCGTGAATCAAATGCGACGAACAAACGAACACGACGCGCCGGAGCTATAACATCCCGCGCCTTGTGTGCATTGCTTTTCGCAGGCAAACCCCTTAGCATAAAATTCAATTTAAAGCGCATATATCAGGAGCGTTAAACATGACAAACGACATAAGACATTTCATCAATTTACCGGATATCGGTTCAGATGCTCTAAAAGGCATCATAAAGCATGCACATGCCCTTAAGGCCGAGAAATTCTCTCCTCCACAGATTATGGAGGGGCTGTCTCTGGCTATGGTATTTGACAAACGCTCTACCCGTACACGGATGAGCTTTGAACTGGCAATGAAACAGCTTGGCGGACATACATTAGTGATGAGTATGGATGACATGCAAATCACAGGCGCAGAAAGCATGCAAGACACAGGCGCGGTGCTGTCACGTTATGTTGATGGTATTATGATCAGAATGAGCGACCACGCACAGTTGGAGGAACTTTCCCGCAATACAACCATCCCCGTGATCAGCGGCATGACCAACGATTCTCATCCGTGTCAAATTATGGCAGATATCCTGACGATAGAAGAAAAACTTGGCGATATTCAGGGCAAGAAAGTGGCGTGGTTTGGTGACTATAACAATGTGGTTAAAACATTTGAACAAGCCGCGATGCTGTTTGATTTTGAGCTGGTGATTTCAACACCCGAAGATTTGTATGACAAAAGCATTGCCCCGCAAGAGGCTGCGAAAGATGCTGATGTTATTGTCACTGACACATGGATTTCCATGGGCGAAGAAGGCAAAACCATCGATAAATTCATGCCCTATCAGGTGAATGCGGACCTTATGGCACACGCCAAAGACAGTGCGATATTCATGCATTGTATGCCGATCCATAAAGACGAGGAAGTCACGCCCGAAGTTTTGGCCAGTGATGCATGTGTGATTTATGACGAAGCGGAAAATCGCCTCCACGCACAAAAAGCCATTTTAGCATGGAGCTTGGAAAGCGCGGGCGTACGCTTGCAAAAACCAACTGGCTCCTAAGAGGTTAAGTTTTAATGATGAGCGAAGAACTGGAAACCCGCAACAAACGCGTCGAAGCTGATAAAGCATGGGAGCTATCCCTGACACGGCGCGGCATTATTGCGGCTTTCACATATTTGGTCGTGGGGTTTTATCTTAATCTTCTGGACGTCAATTACGCGTGGCTGCATGCCTTAGTGCCGCCAATGGCGTACATCCTGTCAACGCTATCGCTACCGTTGATTAAAAAGATATGGCTTAAAAAGATGTATCGTAAAAAGCCTTAGCCCGGCTCATTAACATCATGCTCCGCAGAAGCATTCGCATCATAATCCGCAATCAACCCTTGCGCATAGACAACATCCTGATCAATCAATGTGAAATAATTATGCCTTGCTTGCGTAAGTTCCGCATTCATATCACCATCGCTATGTTTTAAACGCTCTGCAACTTCGTCACGGTCTCTCAACGACTCAACTGCAGTATGATTTGCGACAAAGGTCCTTAGTTGATCCGCGTTAAACGGATTTTCAAGAGTCGGCGCTTCAAATCTTTTTGACAGCGTTCCGGGTTCATACTTAAACGGCCCGATTTCCTCCACCGGAGGGTGAATAGCCCGATTTAATTTGTCTGATATACTTTGTATAATACTGTTCATCTTCAGCCCCATTATAATATTTTTTGTTTTTAGGCCACCAGCTTATAACAAAAGTGATAGAAAAATCAAACAAATCAAGAAATACCTTCACATTTTAGTGTTTTTCTCTTAAAACAATGCCGTACAAAGAATAAGGAAAGCATTATGAGCAAAGGTAAAATCGTATTGGCCTATTCAGGTGGGTTAGACACATCCATTATCCTGAAATGGTTTATTGAAGAAGGCTATGAAGTTATTGCCTATATCGCCGATGTCGGACAAGAAGAAGATTTCAAAGCCGCCGAAGAAAAAGCGATCAAGCTTGGCGCGGCGAAAGTCTATGTCGAAGACCTTAAATTAGAATTCGTACGTGATTACATTTTCACGGCCGTAAAATCTCAAGCAATTTATGAGGGACGTTATTTACTCGGCACTTCGGTTGCCCGCCCGATTATTGCAAAACGTCAAATTGAAATTGCTGAAAAAGAAAATGCAGAATTTGTTTCTCACGGCGCGACAGGCAAAGGCAACGACCAAGTTCGCTTTGAACTTGCCTATTACGCGCTTAAGCCTGACATTCAAGTTCTCGCTCCATGGAAAATGGATGAGTTTCTGACACGCTTTGAAGGCCGTGCGGATATGTTGAACTATGCCGATCAATACGGCATCCCTGTTTCTGCAACCCGTAAGAAGCCTTATTCCGAAGATGATAATATGCTGCATATTTCGCATGAAGCCGGTGTTTTGGAAGACCCAAATGCCCCTGCAGATGAAGATGTATATTCACGCACAAACGGTACGGAAACATCCCCCGATACGGCGGATATTCTGACGATTGATTTTGAACAAGGCATTCCTGTTAAAGTCACAAATCAAACCGATGGTAAAGAAGTAACAGGTGCAGTTGAGCTGTTTGAATACCTTAATGAATTAGGCACAAAACACGGTATTGGCCGTTTGGATATGGTTGAAAACCGCTTTGTTGGCATTAAATCCCGCGGCGTGTATGAAACACCGGGCGGTGAGATCCTGTATAAAGCGCATCGCGACCTTGAAGGTCTGACCCTTGATCGTGAAGTGATGAAATTGCGTGACTTTATGTCCCTGAAAGTGGCCGAGCTGATCTATAACGGCTTTTGGTTCTCTCCTGAATTTGACCTTCTCATGACTTTCATGGATAAGGCGCAGGAAACAAACACGGGCAGCGTTCAAATCAAGCTAATCAAAGGCGTTGCCTATCCAATTGCCCGTAAAAGCCCTGTTGCTCTTTATGATCCTGAGCAATCATCAATGGATGTTGAAGGCGGATATGACCAAAAAGATGCTGATGGTTTCATCAAAATCAATGCTGTGCGTTTGAAAAATAATACGGCAGTGCATGGTAAGCCTTTAAGCGTAAAATCCAGCAAAGCAGCGTAATTATTTAAGGCTCTGAGCCTAAGACTGGGATAAATCTTCAGGATCAAGGCTAATCCCTTGAGCCTCTATCGCTTTGGCCGGAAATTCAACGCCATCAAAACGAAGAGCGGCAAGAGTGCGCGATGCATTATCGACTCTTTGCAATATAAGGGCATTATCCTGACTTCTCTGCGCACATTCCGCGATGAGATCTTCCGGTGCAATAAAACCAGAATCCGTCAAGCCACCTTGTTTCCAAGTATCTGTAGAGCGCATTTGCGTTAATGGGTTACCCCGCATATGAACAAGCGTATTATCCTGACGCACCCGATCCATCCATGAAATCGCCATAATCTCGTCCATAACGTCATTTGGCTTCATCGGCAAATCAATATATGCGCGATCACATTCTTCAAAATGAACATTAATATCTGAAAAATCGACAAAATCAATATTGGACCTGAATATGCCCTTTTCTTTTAAAGTCTCGACTTGAGTTTTTAAAGACTCCAAAGCGAGAGGATCTGGGTGAGTTATACGAATGAAATGATCGCGCCCCAGCATTTTACCATTCGGATCTTGTTTATTCTCGGACAGCCCTATTATTTTCTTTGTATTATCACCAATTAAGCCACCACTTCCCAAGCTGCCGATGATAAGAACCGTCTCACCTTTAACCTGACCGGATAAATCACGGGCAATCATAATATTGTTTGTATTTTTATGCCCCACCGAAACATTGTTCTGAATATAGGCAATATCCTTTTTTATATGACAGACAAGGTTTTGGTAATGCTTTTCTTTCTCGGGATGTTCGTTTCTCAGGACATGTAAACCATCTGTGAATTGACGTCTGATATGGGTTTCACCTTTGCGCTTACTTCGAAAGCCGGAGACCGTGTCCAACAAGAATTTATAAGCATCCTCATCATCCATCACCTTAACTTCGTCGCCGCGCCCCTCAGGAAAAGGAAAATCATCAAAATCAGTTTTTTTGCCGTACCAAATTTGATTATCGCAACTTTCAGCAAAAGGCACGCCTGCTTCTTCCTGCCAGGATCGAACCTCATCAGACAAATAGCGCGTATTAAACTTTAAAAGACGAAGATTATCGACCGTTACATCATTGGTCACCAGCAATTACCTCTAAATTCTTTTTTCCACATTCTATCTCATTTTTATGTATAAAAGCAACATTTAGTCCTAGCCTTCCCTTTTCAACTCAATTACAAAGTAGGTAAAGAAATAAGGAATTATTATGACCTCTGCAAAACGTGTAACCGCCGCCCTATCCTCACCCAAAGATGATATTGAACATCTTGTAATCGAATTTGACCCTGCGTCAGATGGTTGGTTTTTATATGGGTATAAAGCAATCGGCAATGCCCCTACATTAGAGCTATGGCATATGACAAAAGAAGATGCGATGGAACAAGCAAGCACGGATTATGGCATAGGCTCTCTTGATTGGAACGAAGATGGCGAAGGTGACACAGCCCCCACCCTTGATGCCAATGGCACGGCGTTACAAAATGGTGACACCGTTACACTCATCAAAGATCTGGATGTTAAAGGCGCGGGTGTTACACTGAAGCGCGGCACAACAGTCAAAAACATCACACTCACCGATGATCCGGAGCTAATTGATTGCCGTACCAAAGAAGTCAAAGGCCTTGTTCTTAAAACCTGCTTTGTGAAGAAAATTTAGTCCTTAGACGAACACGCTAAATCTCAAGTTTTTCCTCGCATTATATCACTCCTTTTGCTATGTCTTTGCCATACATAACCCAATAGGATTTAGAATCATGGACATACATACCATTTATGCCATTGTTGGCTTTTTGCTGGCGGCCTATGCAGTTGTTGGTAATGACGCGGTGCAAACACTGGGTACATTTATTGCCTCCAATGAAAAGGTTGTGAAATGGTATTGGCTGTGGGCAGCGGCTTCACTGGTTCTTGTCGTCACGCTAACATACGGATGGGTCATTAATGACGGTGATATCGCCTTTGGCAGACTATCCAAAATACCCCCTATTGAAGTTCAATGGTATCACGCCGCAGCGCCGCTTATCCTCGTTTTATTAACGCGAGTCGGTATTCCTGTTTCCACAACTTTCCTTGTTCTCTCAACATTCGCCAGCACGCTTATACTGGAAAAAATGCTAGTTAAAAGTGTTATCGGATATGGCTTGGCCGCCATTGTGGCTTATGTCTTGTGGCTTGGAATTTCGCGGGTTATGAATGAAAAATACAACATGGTGAAAAAAGAAAACCGCATGAAGTGGCGTATCCTGCAATGGAGCGCGACAGGCTTTCTTTGGTATAGCTGGCTTAGCCATGACATGGCTAATATCGCCGTATTCCTACCCCGCACTCTGCCACTTTGGATGTTAATCGGAGTGATGGCCGTTTTATGTTTCTGGCTGGCTCTTATTTTCCGAAGCCACGGCGGGAAAATTCAGAAAATCGTTCTGGAAAAATCAGGCACACGCTTTATCCGCTCTGCCACGATCATTGATTTTATTTATGCGTTGATCCTGCTTTATTTCAAGCAAATGAACGACATTCCAATGTCTACAACATGGGTATTTGTTGGCCTACTGACAGGACGCGAGCTTGCGATTGCAACAACATATCGCGACACATACAAGGCAGGTTACGTTTTCCCATTAATTGGCAAAGACTTCCTGAAAATGATGATAGGCCTTGGGGTTTCAGTTGCTTTGGCACTTATGATCCATTATGTTCTTGAACCAGCGACATAAAACATAAAGAGCATCAAGAATGACAAAAGATAGCGCCAATAAAATGTGGGGCGGCAGGTTTGAGGACAAGCCATCCGACATTATGGAACAAATCAACGCGAGCATTGGTTTTGACAAGCGCATGTGGCGGCAAGATATCCGCGGTTCTATTGCACATGCGACCATGTTGGCACAGCAAGATATCATTACAAAAGACGACGCTGTTCAGATTGTTAATGGTTTGAATAAAATCGCCGAAGAAATTAAATCAGGCGAATTCGAATTCAAAACATCTCTAGAAGATATCCATATGAATATCGAATCCCGTTTGCGTGAGATGATCGGTGATGTTGCGGGCAAACTGCACACAGCGCGTTCGCGTAATGACCAAGTCGCAACAGATTTCAAGATGTGGACACGCGAAGCAACGCACGATTTAATCGGGCAAGTTGAGTCCCTGCAAATAACCTTAGATGCGCTGACGACAAAGCACGGCAATGACATCATGCCCGGCTTCACCCATTTACAAGCCGCTCAACCCATTACGCTTGGCATTCACATGAATGCGTATTGGCATATGTTGGAGCGCGATAAATCTCGTCTGCAAGACTTTGCGGTGCGAATTAACAAATGCCCCCTTGGTGCAGCAGCTTTGGCGGGAACGCCCTATCCAATTGATCGTGACTTTACGGCTGAAAAACTTGGCTTTGACGGCCCTATGCCAAACACGTTGGATGCTGTTTCGGCGCGTGATTTTGCTGCTGAATTTCTATATATCACCGCGCAGTGCGGCCTGAACCTCTCGCGCTTGGCGGAAGAGATTATCATTTGGGCGACACCGCAATTCGGCTTTATCCAATTATCGGACAGCTGGAGCACGGGCAGTTCCATCATGCCGCAAAAGAAAAACCCTGACGCGGCCGAGCTTGTGCGCGGAAAAACAGGGCGTATGAACGGTAATCTTGTGCAAATGATGACCGTTTTGAAAGGTCTGCCGTTGGCGTATAACAAAGACCTGCAAGAAGATAAAGAGCCTGTGTTCGATAATTTCGATGCGCTATCCCTGTGTTTGCAGGCCATGAAAGGCATGTTGGAAACAGCGACATTCAATACGGATGCGATGCTGAACTCTGCAGAGATGGGCTATACCACAGCCACCGCACTTGCCGATTGGCTGGTGATGAATTTAGGGCTTCCCTTCCGTGATGCGCATCACGCAACAGGTGCGATTGTGAAGATGGCAGAAGATAAAGGCTGTAAGCTGGATGAACTAGACCTCGCCGATATGCAAGCCGTGAACGCCGCCATCACCGATGAAATTTTCGGCGTATTGAGCGTAAAGAAATGACGAAAATTTATCACAACCCCAAATGTTCTAAATCACGGCAAACGCTAGAAATTATTCGCGCAAGTGGTATTGATCCTGAAATCATTGAATATCTGGATGGATCACTAGGGCTAGTCGAGTTGGAAATTCTGTTTGGCCTTTTAGATCTGGATAGTGCGCGGGAAATGATGCGCGTCAAAGAACCTGAATTTAAAGAAGCCAACCTCACCAAAGACAGCAGCAACGAAGAACTGCTCGCCGGAATAGCGCAATACCCGAAGCTGCTAGAGCGTCCAATTGTGGTTACAGATAAAGGCGCGCGCCTCTGCCGCCCACCTGAGTTAGTCGAAGAAATTTTATAAAAACCGTGACATCCACGCCCACAGAGCCTTATAATGAAGGAAAAGTGGTGATGGGTAAAAGAACCGTGGATAACAATAATACTCTTGATATGCAATCAGATGTGCAGTTTCCTGCACAGCAAGCTGCTGACCTTATGGCAATTGCATGCCTAACTGGTATCTATGAAAAAGAGCTACATCAGAGCGGTTCTGCGCTTGGAGATAAAAAAGCATGGAACGGAGAAAACCCAGCCGCCAATAAAGCCGCATATAACAGCATGATCGAAGCCGCTCCACCTGAAGTGCGTGACAACATTAAAGTTGTACAATTCGAAAACACAACGGCAATCGTGGCCTACGCACCCGAAGATCATAGTGTCACAATCACCTTTGACCCAACGAGCAACCGAAATAACGTCTTATTAAACAGTGATAAAATGGATAATTTAGCCCGTGGACATACGAATCACTCTTTGGGTGGAGAAGTTCATAAAGGACTATACAGAGACATGGTTCAGGAAGGTCCTCAAGACAATAGCAGTATGATTGATAAAATATCGGGCATCATTCATGAACACGCCTACGACCAAGACACACCGCTAAAAGTTAACTTCACCGGTTTTTCCAAGGGCGGCGCACAGGCGGCTCTGGCAGCAGGAGAAATAATAGCCGAAGGTTTATTCACCGATGACAATCACATCGAATTAAATAATATCATTTTATTTGGAACAATTGCATATGGCGATGAAGAGTATGTACAGCGTTTTAACGAGAACACACAAGAATTAGGGGCAAAGGTCTGGAGTGTCGAATTACAAGGTGACACAATGCCAACCATTATGACCCCCGATGGCTCCAATTATTTCACGCGTTACGACTATGAAACAGTCGGCAACAAAGCCTATATAACAGCCGAAGGTGATGTAACAGTTAATCCGGATAAGCACACATTGGATAGCCTGAGAAGTCAGCCAGCCCCAGAAGAAAAAATACATACGAGCGATAACTACAGCAAAGCACTCAACGCCGCCGCCGCACCTGAGCCTCAACCAACAGAGCAACCGGAAACACCGGAAATAAGTACACAGCCAGCATCAGGCTTACAAATTTAATGCACCTGCTTCGGCGTTTGCGCCGCAACGTCCAGTTCATGCAATATGTTAACAGTACCCTGCATTATATCTTTCTCATGCCCTATAATATAGGCACCGACATCCACTAAATCCGCACCGGCCTGCGCCAATGCACCGCAATTTGTACTCGTAATCGCCTTACCGCGCGCCACGCAGAGCACGTCGCTTTGTGCGCTGAACTGGCTGATTAGCATTGGGTCAGCCGCCAAAACAACATAATCAACATCATATTTTACAGCCAATATCGCAGCGTCCAAATCATCGCAGATAAGACCAATAATTGTGTCCTCGTCGCCCTTTTCGCGCATATCCATTACCTCGGCAACATCACTGAGCAGCGCACCATCTGCGCCCATCATATCTGCCGCACCACTGACCACGACCACAAAGCCCTGATCACGGATAACAGGAATGATATCGGTGATACGCTCCGCCACATCATCTGTATAGGCCAGTTCCACCACCACCATATTTTTCTTATACCCCGACGCGCGGTTAATCGTGAACGCCATTTTACGGACATAACCGATCACATTCAACATGTTGGAAAAATCATCTATTCGTATATAAATCCCGCATGGTGGGCTTCCGCTCTTGTCGCTGCTCATCGTTTATGGTTTCCTTATACTTATTATTATGCGTTCAAACGCCACGCAGGCTTTCGCAGCAGAACTGCGGGCTTGCCGTCGCAACCCTGAAAAGTTATTTGAGTGTTATATGTCAGAAAAAATACTGCAAATCAAGAATTTACATGTTGATTTCAAAACACCCTCGGGTGATTTCCATGCCGTTAAGGGCGTAAGTTTTGACATTGCAAAAGGCGAGACAATGGCTTTGGTTGGTGAGTCAGGTTCGGGGAAGTCTGTTACCGCGCTTTCGGCAATGAAGCTGCTGCCCTATCCTGTCGCATCGCATCGCGCGGGATCATCTATTCTATTTGAAGGCGAAGAGCTGATCGATAAGGGCGAGGCCTATATGCGCGGCATTCGTGGGCAGCAAATCGGGATGATCTTTCAAGAGCCGCAAAGCGCGCTGAACCCTCTGCACACAATTGAACGCCAAATTGGCGAAGTGTTGAGAATTCACCAAGGCATGGACAGAGACGCCACCAAAGCCCGTGTTTTAGAGCTGCTGGACATGGTTGGCCTGCCGAAGATGAAACAACGCCTCAATGCGTATCCGCATGAGCTGTCGGGTGGGCAGAGGCAAAGGGTGATGATTGCGATGGCGCTGGCGAATAAGCCTGAGTTACTAATCGCCGATGAGCCGACAACCGCGCTGGATGTCACCGTACAAGCGCAAGTGCTGGAACTGCTAGAAGAGCTGCAGAAAGAGTTAAACATGGCGATGTTGCTGATCACCCATGATCTTTCCGTGGTTGAGCGTATGGCCGATCACATCTGTGTCATGCGCAATGGTGAATTGATGGAAAGTAGCGAGACCAAGACATTATTCAGTGCGCCCAAGCATGACTACACCAAGATGCTGTTAAACACCCGTCCGCACGGCACGGTAAAAGCCATCAAAGATAATGCGCAAACCATTTTGTCTGGCAACGACATCAAAGTGCATTTCCCGCATAAGAGAAATTTTATGGGCAAAACGGTCAGTTGGATCAAGGCGGTGGATGGTATTGATATCACGATCAAACGCGGAGAGACGCTTGGCGTTGTCGGGGAATCAGGATCGGGGAAAAGTACGTTGGGGCTTGCAGCTCTGCGGTTACTAAAGTCTCAAGGCACACTTAGCTTCGACGGGCAAGATATCTCTGCCCTGAACCGTAAGGCTATGCGCCCGCTACGTTCGCGCATGCAGATTGTCTTTCAAGACCCTTACGGCTCGCTCTCTCCACGGATGAGTGTCGCACAGATCATTGGCGAGGGACTGAAGCTCCACCAGCCTGACTTATCCGATGCCCAGCGCAGCGACCTTATCGTTAAAGTCTTGGAAGATGTGCAAATGAGCCCCGATACCCGCGACAGATATCCCCATGAATTTTCCGGCGGACAGAGGCAGCGCATCTCGATTGCGCGCGCCATGGTGCTCGCCCCTGAATTTGTGGTACTGGATGAACCGACAAGTGCGCTAGATGTTTCTGTGCAGGCCGAAATCGTAGACCTCCTGCGCGGACTACAGGAAAAGCACAGCCTATCCTATATGTTCATCAGCCACGATTTACGCGTTGTGCGCGCGATGAGCCACAATGTTTTGGTCATGAAAGACGGTATCGTCATAGAGCACGGCAGCGCGGAAGACATATTCTCTGCCCCCAAAGAGGACTACACCAAAGCCCTTCTAGACGCAGCAATGAACTTGAAAACCCATAAAGCAGCGTAAAAGGCAGATAGATGATCCATACTCTGGCTATTGGAAATTACAGATCACTTCTAAACCTAAAAATCCCCCTTCAGCGTCTTAATGTTGTGACAGGCGCAAATGGCTGTGGAAAATCAAATTTGTATCGCGCCTTACGTTTATTGGCAGAAACCGCACAAGGCGGCGTTATTAATGCTCTTGCCAAAGAAGGCGGGCTTCAATCCTCTTTCTGGGCAGGGCCAGAGAATATATCACGCAGGATGAAAAGTGGTGAGGTTAAAGTAGAAGGCACTGTTAGCACACAAGCACAACGCCTTCGCCTTGGGTTTTCCAGTGATGATTTTGGATACTCAATATCTTTAGGCTTACCAATACCGGGGATGACTGCCTTTGGATCAGATCCTGAAATTAAACGGGAATGCATATGGGCAGGAGAGTTTTACCGCCAAAGCTCATGCCTTGTTGACAGAACAGGCGTCACAACAAAAATCAAAAATGGACGATCATGGGACGTTCAAGATGTAGGTATAGAGCATTTCGACAGTATGCTGTCAGAGTTGTCAGACCCAAGTAAAGCCCCTGAAATTTTTGGCGTAAGGGAACGTATTAAGTCTTGGAGATTCTACGATCACTTTCGTACAGATCACGAATCTATGATTAGACAAGCACAAATAGGCACAAGAACACCGGTTCTTAGCCATAATGGGCATGATCTTGCGGCGGCAATACAAACAATATATGAAATTGGAAATAAAGAGGCCTTTAATCAAGCTATCGAAGATGCCTTTCCAGGTGCTAATATTAACATAGCAGTATCAGAAGATTCCAGATTCTCAATAGAGTTCAAACAATATGGCCTCTTGCGTCCCTTAAGCGGCGCAGAATTATCAGACGGCACACTCCGTTATATACTTCTCGTTGCAGCACTTCTAACGCCTAGACCACCTTCCCTCATGGTTCTCAACGAGCCGGAAACAAGCCTTCACCCTGAATTACTTCCTGCGCTTGCAAAGTTAATTATTCACGCATCAAAACATAGCCAAATGTGGATTGTTTCTCACTCGGACATCTTGGTAAAAGCGCTACGTAAGTATAAAGAATGCAACCTTATTGAGCTTGAAAAAGAACTGGGGCAAACACAAATCATAGGACAGACCTTGACCAACGCCCCACCATGGCACTGGCCAGACAAAAAATAAAACCCAAGAAATACGCAATAGCCCTATTTTTCCTTTGCTTTACCTATGCGACCCATGTTAAACACTTCTCAACCTTTTATAGGTAGGCTTAAACTTTAAAACAATTAGAAAGAGGTGAACACTGTGGTCAGTGTGAACGTAAGAGATAACAATGTCGATCAAGCTTTGCGCGTTCTGAAAAAGAAAATGCAACGCGAAGGCATTTTTCGCGAGATGAAACTTCGTCGTCATTACGAGAAGCCATCCGAGAAACGCGCGCGCGAAGATGCGGAAGCAGTTCGTAGATGTCGTAAGATGGAACGTAAACGTCGCGATCGTGACGGATATTAATTCCTGAATAGATTATAAATTTTAAAGAACTGCTGCCCTAACCAGTCAGCGGTTTTTTTGTGCTTATTTTTTAATATTTATATGATAAGATCACATAGAATTCGGCTTTTATAGAGGTATCCCAATGAAAATAATGAAACAGCTCCGTTTATTGGGACTTTTATCTGTTCTTTGCATTGGCCTTGCAGCAACAGCCTCTTTTGCACAAACACCGCAAAAGCAAGAGACCAAGAAAGAAACAAAGAAAGCTCCCAAAAGCAAAAAAACAGAAAAGGCCGGACAATTTGGTAAACTAGGCACAAAAGACCGTACAGATGTTCCTGACAGCCTAAAAGAAGATGAAAACAAAATTGAATGGCGCTTGCACAAATCCATAACAGGAGTCTTCGAGACAAAATTCCCTCAAAGATACAAATACAAAATATTCCCTTTTCAATTTAATCAAAATACTTTTGCAAGCTCCGCAGAAATCATCTCTGCACTGGATGGTAAGGTAGACTCAAAACGTGAAAAAAGTCTGCTTGTGAAAGTCACACAAACATTTGGCAGCGAATTAACATATAAAGAAATGAAACAAGTTCTTGAACGTGCCGCAAGAAGATATGTTTTATCAGCAAAATCAATTGGTGGCGCCGTTTTGACAAATAAAGATTTCAAACACAAAGGGTTCTTTGGCAAAGACATTTACATCTCCTACAGAATGAAAGAAGAAAAATATGGCCTGAGGATACGGCTCTATATGACAAATTTTTCAAAGGTCGAGCAAGTCTTAAGTGGCCCGTCACACACGATGTATTCTTATCGCTCCGACGATTTTTTCGATACGATGACATTATATGATGGAATTACGACCAAAAGAGATGTTCCGACAGGCTATGGCTGGAAAAGCTACACATCAGAAAACAATGTCTTTACTGTAAAATTACCGCCTAGAAACAAGGATTACACACCTTTTCCGCCCAAATTCTCAGCGAAAGAATCATCAGAGGTTATGCGCTTTATCGTTGTTGACCCTGTAACGGAGGATCGCGTTAAATATAATGTTTACTCGTATAAGAACAAACATAAGTATTCGTATAGCAGTATAAAAGCACTTATATTTTCAAAGCATGTTTCAAAATTCGTAAGGAATGTTTCAGCAGATAGTTTAAATATAAAAAGTACTTCAATTAACGGCTTTGATGTATTGAAAACCAAACTGGTCATCACCCCTTCAGATAGATACCCTGGTATTTCAACAATCGTCATAGAGGCGCGCTATAAAGACAATATAGCTGTTGTACAAGAATTTCTTAGCGGCAAGAAACACGCTAGATCCGGATTAGATAAAACGTTTTTCTCTCTTATTAAATTTCATCCTAAAAAATATGGACAAAAGGCTGCTTCTAAAAAGGCCCCTGTTCCCAATAAAGCCAACAAAGAAACAGAAAAGCCTGCTGAAGAAAAAACAGAAGAAGCTGAAAAACCTACTATGAAAAAAGAAACAGAAGAGGCTGAAAAACCTACTATGGAAGAAAAAACAGAGGAAGCGAAGCCCTCCCCCACAGCTACGCCGTAAAATCTTCTATTTCGTTTTCCAACCACGCGAGAACATCACTCGATAACAATGGAGCGAGCTTCCGATATACATCTTGTGAATACTGTTTCAGCCAAAACAACTCCGTTTCACTTAACATCGATAAATCAATCAAACTTCGGTCATAGGGCGCGTAAGTCACCGTTTCAAATTTCAACATGTCTGTTTCTTCACCATCACAAACCAAGACAAGATTTTCAATACGAATACCGTATTCGCCTTCTTTGTAATATCCCGGCTCATTAGAAATCAGCATCCCCGCCTCCAACACCTTTTCTCCGCGTGGAGATATATTCGCCGCATCTTCATGCACACACAGATAACACCCAACACCATGTCCTGTGCCATGGGCATAATCCAAACCAACATCTTTCAAAGGCTTACGCGCCAAAGCGTCAATTTCTTTGCCTATTGTACCTTTAGAGAAATGCGCATCGGCCAGAGCGATATGCCCCTGCAAAACGAGCGTATAGTTTTCTTTCTGTTCTTGTGTAGGTGCGTTGATTGCGACGGTGCGGGTGATATCGGTTGTGCCCCATTGATATTGGCCACCACTATCGACCAGTAAGATACCATTACCACCGACATCCGCATTACTCTGCGGCGTAGCGCGGTAATGAACAATTGCGCCATTGCCTGCGAAGCCTGATATTGTAGGAAAGCTCGGCTCCAGATAAGCAGGGTTTTCGCGGCGGAAAGCCTCTAGTTGTTCTTCCGCAGATATCTCGCTCATCCCTACGTGGTTCTCAAGAACAGACAGCCAGTGCAAAAACTTTACAATCGCGACACCGTCGTGAACATGCGCAGCGCGTACGGCCTCTTGCTCTGTCACGCTTTTGATTGATTTCGGCGCAACACAAGGATCATCAAGATCCAGCATTTCAATGCCCCTGCGCTTAAACGCTTGTTCGAACCATATCGGCGCAGAAGAGCAATCCATCCAGATACAGCCCGAGAGCTCCGCGAAACGCGCATCCATCTGCTCGATTGCATACAGACGTACATCCGTGCCCAAAGCCGCGGCGACATCTTGCGAAACTTTATCTGCATCCACAAACCAATCAAATGTTCCATCCGCGTAGAGCAACCCATAAGACAGAACAAGCGGTGAGTATCCGACATCACCACCACGAACATTCAACAACCAACAAATAGAATCGCTTAAGCTCAAAAGACAGACAGAACAGCCCTTATCTTTTATCTGCGCGGCTATATCTTGCCGTTTTTCTAACGCACTGCGCCCTGCAATTTCATCTGGGAAAATCGTGACAGGCTGTTTCGGCTTGGCGGGCTGATCATCCCATAATGCATCAATGGAATTATGATCCATCGGCACTAAAGTAATTGAGGTATCCTCCAAAGCATCCCTTATCGCTTTTATCTGCTTAGGCGTGAACAGCCAAACGTCATAACCTATTTTATCCCCTGCACCTGCGTTCTGTGCCAGCCATTTACCTACCGAAGTTTTGGTGCTGTCATCTGTCATATACAAATCAGCATCGACTTGATTTTTCATCTGCAAAGTATAACGCCCATCACTCAACACCACGGCCTTATCCTGCAACACTACAACGGCACCTGCACTGCCCGTAAAACCGGACAGCCAAGCGAGGCGTTCCGCATAATCGGCCAGAAACTCACCCTGAAACTCATCGGTACGCGGCAATATGAAACCTGATAACCCTTGTTTTTCAATGTCTTGTCGTATTTTTTCGAGTCTATCTTGATATTGGGTAGTGTTTTCTGGCATGTTATACCTCTATTTCGTAATGCTCCGGATATAAGGATAAGAGTATCACCATGAAAAAGACAGCGCATATTATTGTTTTCGGCAATGAAAAAGGTGGATCAGGTAAATCGACCACGGCCATGCACACAGCCATTGCTCTGTTACGATTGGGATACCGCGTCGGAACGATTGACCTTGATGCGCGCCAAGGAACGCTTACGCGCTATTTGAAAAAACGCTTTGATTATATCACGCGCAACCGTGAGCACCTGCCAAGCCCTGCCCATATGGCCATTCAAAAAAGCCAGAGAGAAAACGTTGCGGAACAGAAATTCGAAGAAGAATCCTTTCTGTTGATGGCTCTGGATGAGCTGGGACATGTTTGTGACTTTATAATCATCGACACCCCCGGAACAGATTCATTCCTCTCTCGCCTCGCCCACAGCCACGCAGACACCCTGATCACGCCGATGAATGACAGCTTTATCGATCTGGATTTGCTCGCCGATATTGATATGAAGAATTACGATGTGGTTGGCCCATCCATATATTCACAAATGGTTGAAGAACAACGCCAAGTCAAAAAACAACGTAATGGCGGCACAATTGACTGGATTGTGATGCGCAACCGCATGACGCACCTGAACACAAACAATAATAAGATCATCACAAGGCTTTTGGGTGAGATTTCTCGTCTTGCCAAATTCCGTTTAGCACCCGGTTTTGGGGAACGCGTTGTATTCAAGGAAATGTTCCTAAAAGGGCTAACGTTGCTGGATTTGAAAGAGGATCAAAATGGCGGCTTAACACTCTCTCAAATTGCCGCGCGTCAGGAAGTGCGTAATTTGATAATAGAGATCGCACCAGAGCATCTAAAAGGGCATGCAACGCCGCCACAAAGCCAAGTTAAAACAGTAGCAAACGGTTAGTCAGAAAACGTCATGCCATATCTTGTTTTAATTTTAGGAGTAATCGCCGGACTATATGCGCTTTACAAATTTTTTATTAAGGCCAGCCCCGAGCAGGTGCGCAGCCTTATCCTCTACAGCGTTATTGTGCTTTATGTCCTAATTTTATTATTCTTTGCCATCACCGGACGCATTATTATTTCAATCGTCCTTCTCTTGCTTTCTGTTCCATTTGTAATTGCACACTTCAAAGGCAAGGCACAAAAGGATAACGAACAGGATGAGGAATAGAACACCTCCTATCCTCTTGCATTGCAGCATTAAATATGGCATTCCTCTACCACGATTTTAAATCAAAATTGAACAAGAGTAAGGGCGTATATACATGACACAAAATAATATAAAACCTGTTAGAAAAGCAGTGTTCCCTGTTGCGGGACTGGGCACTCGATTCCTTCCAGCGACCAAAGCCATGCCCAAGGAAATGTTGCCTATTAATGATCGCCCCTTGATTCAACATGTTTTCGAAGAAGCACGCGAAGCAGGCATCGAAGAGTTTATTTTTGTGACAGGCCGCCATAAGAACATGCTGGAAGAACATTTTGACTATCAACCGGAGCTAGAACAGACGCTTCAGGCACGCGGCAAAGACGACATGATTGCCAAAGTGCGTAATTCCGAAATGCCTGCAGGTAAATTATTCCTGACCAGACAACCAAAACCTTTAGGCCTTGGCCATGCGGTTTGGTGTGCCCAAAAATTAATTGGCGATGAGCCCTTTGCCATCATCCTGCCTGACGACCTTGTTAATTATCAGGAAGGCTGCCTGACACAAATGATTAACGCCTACAACGAATATGGCGGAAACGTTGTTGCAGTGAAAGAAGTGCCGCGCGCAGAAACCAGCAAATACGGTATTTTGGATATTGATAAAGATGACGGTAATATTGTTTCCATCAAAGGGTTGGTTGAAAAACCTGATCCTGAAGATGCGCCATCAACATTATCCATCATCGGACGCTATATCTTGCAGCCTGAAGTGTTCGATCACCTAGCCGCTTTTGAAACAGGCGCAGGCAATGAAATTCAGCTAACCGATGCGATGGCAAAACTGCTGGGCAAACAAGCTTTCCACGGTTTGCGCTTTAAGGGAGAACATTTTGACTGTGGCTCCCGCCTTGGCTTTATCGCGGCGAACCTTGCCTACAGCCTTAAAGATGAAGAAATTGGAGATGGTGTGAAAGCTCTGCTTGCAAGCTACACATAAGCCATATCTTAAACACTGAATAACAAATATACGGGAAAAAACCATGAGTTACACATTCAATCCAACTATCCTGCGCGAATATGATATACGCGGACAAATCGACAAAAATCTGTCCGAAAAAGATGCCTATGCCTTAGGACGCGCCTTTGGGACATTTATAAAACAAGAACACGCAGACGCGACAAAGCACACAATATGTGTTGGTTATGACGGGCGCCTAAGCTCCCCTGCTCTATCAGACAGCCTGATCCAAGGCCTGAAAGAGTGCGGCATATCTGTGATTAATGTTGGGCTTGGCCCCACACCGATGCTGTATTTTGCGGTTAAGCATTTCGGCGCAGAGGCAGGAATCATGGTGACAGGGTCGCATAACCCGCCGGATTATAACGGCTTTAAAATGACTGCAAATAAAAGCCCGATCTTCGGCAAGACAATTCAGGAAATCGGCAAAATATCTTCTGAAGGTAATCTCGCCGAAGGTGAAGGCTCGGTTGAGGAAAAAGACATTAAAGAAATTTATGTTGATCGCCTGATCCAAGACCTTGAACTAACGCGAGAAATGACAATTGCGTGGGACGCAGGAAACGGCGCAGCAGGTGAAATTCTGCAAATGCTGGTTAAAAAAATTCCGGGTGAACATCACCTGTTGTTCGAAGATATTGACGGCACATTCCCCAACCATCACCCTGACCCAACAGTTGATGAAAATCTGGTTGATCTGCAAGCTCTTGTTGCAGAAAAATCCTGTGATTTAGGGATTGCCTTTGATGGTGATGGTGACCGTATTGGCGTGGTGGATGAAAATGGCGACGTGCTGCGTTGTGATATTTTAATGACCATTTACGCACGTGAAGTCATTAAGAATAACCCCAAAGCCCATATCATTGGCGATGTTAAATGTTCGCAAGTTATGTTCGATGAAATCCGCAATATGGGCGGCACGCCTGTGATGTGGAAAACGGGGCACTCTTTGGTGAAAGATAAAATGCGCGAGCTGAACTCTCCTCTAGCAGGTGAGTTGAGCGGACATATTTTCTTCGCTGATAAATATTACGGTTTTGATGATGCGCTTTATTGCTCAGTTCGTTTATTGAACGAACTTTCTAAAGCAACAGGCGGATTATCCAGCCTGACTGCGCATTTACCGAAGCTGTTTAACACACCGGAACTGCGCATTGAGGTCAGTGAAGAAGAAAAATTCTCCCTTGTCCCACGTGTACTGGAAAGCCTAAAAATATTGGTTGGAAACGACAACACAATTGAACTGGATGATATTGACGGTGTACGTGTAAAAACACCAGATGGCTGGTGGTTACTGCGCCCATCCAACACGCAAGACGTGCTTGTCGCCCGCATGGAAAGCGATAGCGAAGAAGGCTTAACCCGTCTTAAAAACATGGCCAATGATGAAGTGAAAAAGCTAGGGTATAGCTTTAACTTCTAATCTAAAATAATAGAGCCGCGCGGGAACATATTTTCCTGCGTGGTTCACAACAACAACGCCCACACACCAAATAGATCACCGTTAAGCCTATTGATCTATACGCTTATTTGATTCATAATCCTTATACTGTCTTTTTAAACAGAGCCTTATGTCGTTCACTGGTTGTATGTCTATACAAATCACACGCCGATTTAACCCGCACTGAAGGTAAAAACATATAATGAATGATATCAAAATTCTGGAACTCCTGGCCTCTAAGATATGCCATGACCTGATCAGCCCTGTCGGCGCGATTTCAAACGGTATTGAAATTATGGAAGAGCTTGGCCCCGATGCGGGGGACGAAGTCACAGCTCTGATTGCGTCCAGCACCACACAGGCGAATGCAAAATTAAAAACCCTGCGCCTTGTTTACGGGCTTGGTGGCGCAGATAGTAATATAAGAATCGCAGATATCCACACTCTATTCGGTGAATTTATAGAAAGCGAAAAACGTCTCTCGCAGGATTGGAACCCCCATGATGATTTTGGAATAGAGCCGAAATCAGGCTTTGGAAAAATGCTGCTCTCCACACTCATCCTTGTCTCGGAAACCTTGCCTAAGGGCGGCGTTATCTCAGTAAAGGCCGGTGATGCAAACACCATACTGGTGACAGGCAGAGGTGAGAATGCAAATTTCCAAGAGAGTTTCCTGCATGCACTTGAACAGAAGACAAGCACGGAAGACCTCTCCCCTAAACACGTTCATGCCTACGTCACGGGACTCTTTGCACAAAATTACGGTTTTGAAATTATACCTGATAACACAGATGATAATTTTATTTGCTTGAGATTAAAATCTTCTACTGTATTCTAAAGATGTGCGTGTTTTCTAATCACACGCTCTCTTGTCACTTCTCTCTGCGTAATGCTGCGTTTCTAATACCTGCGTATATTTATTATTTACGACTAAACCCTTAAGCGCCTTTCATACATGCTTAAGAAAAGTTTGGTCATGCTATGTATGTTTACCATTAGAATAATGGTTATTTGAACGAAGAAAAAGAGAACTGAAATATGGACGATCTTATTGTCGAGTTTATAACAGAAACAAATGAAAGCCTTGAAGAGCTGGATATGGATCTGGTTAATCTCGAAAAAAACCCCAATGATGCCGACCTTTTGGGAAAGATATTTCGTCTGGTGCATACAATTAAAGGCACATGTGGGTTTCTAAGTTTACCACGCCTTGAAAAAGTGGCGCATCACGCCGAGAATGTCCTTGGTAAATTCCGTGATGGTGTTTTGGATGTGATCCCCGACTACGTTACGTTAATTTTTGAATCTATTGACCAAATTAAATACATCGTTGGTGAAATTGAAGAAACAGGTTCAGAACCCGATGGTGATGATTCTGGCCTTATTGCAAAACTGGACGCAGCTCATGAGGGAAAAGTTCTGCTTGATGACGGAACATATAAAGGGGATGCACCAAGCGAAGCATCTGCAGAAAAAAAAACTAAAGCAGCACCCACTCAAGAAAGAAATGTAGCCCCCGGTGATGCCACGGAAGATGAGCTTGAAGCCGCTTTCGCGAATACTCCGGGAATGGATGGCATTGCAAACCCTTCCGATGATGCCCCTAAGCAAGAAAGAAATGTCGCCCCTGGTGATGCCACAGAAGACGAGCTTGAGGCCGCCTTTGCAAATGCTCCGGGAATGGATGGCATTGCAAACCCTTCAGATAGTGATAGCGCAGATGACGCCCCTGCGAAGCAAGAAAGAAATGTCGCCCCTGGTGATGCCACAGAAGATGAGCTTGAAGCCGCTTTCGCAAATGCTCCGGGAATGGATGGCATTGCACCCCCTTCAGACACTCCAAGTGCGCCAAAGAAAAAAGAACCGAAGCCTGAGCAAGATAAAAAACCTGCAACTTCAAAGCCTAAAACAACCCAAACACTGCGCGTCAATGTTGATGTTCTTGAAGAACTTATGACAATGGTCAGTGAACTTGTTTTAACACGTAACCAGCTTTTACAAATTTTGCGCGCACAGGGTGAAACAGAGTTTTCAACACCTCTACAACGCCTTAGCCATGTTGTGTCCGACCTTCAGGAAGGCGTCATGAAAACGCGTATGCAACCTGTCGGAAATGCTTGGTCAAAGCTTCCTCGTATCATTAGAGATTTGAGTTTGGATCTCGACAAGAAAATAGAATTGGTTATGACCGGTAATGAAACCGAGCTTGACCGCCAAGTTCTTGAAATGATTAAAGACCCTCTTACACATATGGTAAGAAATTCAGGTGATCACGGTATAGAGATTCCTGCAGACCGCATTGCAGCGGGGAAACCGGAGACCGGAACAATCAGGTTGGATGCTTTTCATGAGGGTGGCCATATTATCATAAGAATTTCTGATGATGGCAAAGGACTTTCCATAGACAAAATCAAAGAGAAGATCTTTCAAAACGGTCTGGCCACACAAGAAGAAATTGACGAAATGCCAATGCAGCAAATTCATCAATTCATCTTCGCTGCAGGCTTTTCTACGGCTGCCGCCGTCACATCTGTATCAGGACGTGGCGTAGGCATGGACGTTGTTAGAACCAATATCGAAAAAATCGGTGGTGCGATTGAACTTAAATCTGAAGAGGGCAAAGGCTCTACCTTTACAATTAAGATCCCGCTCACCTTGGCAATTGTTTCAGCATTGGTTGTTGAGGCTGGCGGCGAACGCTTTGCCATACCACAACTCGCGGTTCGTGAGCTTGTTATGGTGTCAGAGCATGGCGATAACCGTGTTGAATACATAAAAGGAGCGCCTATTTTCCGCTTACGCGATCGGCTTTTGCCACTCGTTTCGCTCAGCAACCTTTTAGGGTTAAGTGAAAAAAAGATACTTCAGCAAGAAGGCGTTATTGAAAAAGCCGAAGTTGACGTTAAAACTGAGGCTAAAGGCGAAACCGATAGTGAGAAAACAGCGCAATCCGTTGAAGAAGCCGAAGCTGATTCTCAAGAGACAAAGGCCTCATCATCAGACGACCCACGTGAGAATAACAACCTCTATCTGGTTATTACCGAGGTTGGTGGATATGAGTTTGGCATTATCGTTGATCGCGTTTTTGACACTGAAGAGATCGTTGTTAAACCTGTTGCTGAAATGCTGAAAGGCTTGACCCTTTTCTCAGGAAACACCATCCTTGGTGATGGGAGTGTTATTATGATCCTTGATCCAAATGGCATTGCAAACGCCACGGGTAATGTCGCCTCCACAGAAGATTTGAACGCCATGCAGGGACAAGATGAACATACGTCAACATCCCAGAAGAAAACCTCTCTTCTTCTGTTTACTACAGGCGATAAAACACCAAAAGCTGTGCCTTTGGCTCTCGTTGCACGATTGGAAAATATAAAAACAAAAGATATAGAGTATTCAAGTGGGCAGATGACGGTGCAATATCGCGGCGCTCTTATGCCTCTGATCCCATTTAATTCTTCGATAACCATTGAAGACGATTCTGATAAGCCGGTTCTTGTCTTTGCCGATAAGGATCAATCTTTGGGCATTATTGTCGAAGAAATCGTTGATATTATGGAAGAACATCTGGATATCCAGCTTAGCACACAAACAAGCGGTCTATTGGGAAGCGCCATTATTAACGGCATCGCGACAGATATTGTTGATATTAACCACTTCCTTCGTAATGCTAATCATGACTGGTTCAAAGATCATGATGACACACCATATAATTCTGCCACTGACGGCGGAAACGAAGCAGCAAAAACACGCCTGCTTCTTGTTGATGACAGCGCATTTTTTAGAAATATGCTCACCCCTCTTCTAAGCATGGCTGGATATGATGTAACATCTTTAGAGGCTCCTTCCGAAGCACTGAAGATGTGTGAAGACGGTGTGTTCTTTGACGTCATCGTCAGCGATATTGAAATGCCGGACATGAATGGCTTTGAATTTGCACAACAAGTCAAACAAGGTGACGGAAAATGGGCAAACATACCGATGATCGCCCTGTCATCACATGCAACACCGCAAGACATAGAACGTGGCATGCAGGTTGGCTTTACAGATTATGTGGCTAAATTTGATAAAGACACATTACTAAGCGCATTATCGCAAACACTTACAAAAAATTAAAGAGCAAGGTAAACACATATCATGGCAGACGTAGAAGAAGACGAGGCTCTTAGAAGATTATCAGAAGATTTTCTGACCATTAATGTTGGGAATCAAATGTTTGGTATTCCGGTTCTTCAAGTACAAGATGTTCTGAGAGAACAACCTGTAACAAGGATCCCTCTGGCCTCCTCCGAGGTTGCGGGCTCTCTTAATTTAAGAGGACGCATTGTTACGGCCATTGATGTCAGGCGTTGCCTTTCGATGTCTGACAGAGACGAATGTCAAAGCAGCATGAGCGTTGTGGTAGAGCATAATGAAGAGCTTTTCAGTCTCGTTATTGATAATGTCGGTGAAGTTCTTCGTCTGAAAAAGAATGATTTCGAAAAGAATCCCGGGACGCTTGATCCTGCATGGAGGGATATATCAACAGGTATTTTCCAGCTTGAAGAAAATCTTTTAATCATTATGGATGTATCAAAATTATTAGAAAATATAAAAGTATAAATATAGTCTCTGGCAGTTCATCTTTGGTTAAGTATTTTATTCTATTCTGTTCTATTATAGTCTCGTAATACCCAATACATATTATTCTCAATAAAAGGAAGTAAAATGAAATCTTGTTTAATCGTTGATGATAGTCGCGTTGTAAGAAAAGTCGCAAGCCGTATCGTGCATGACCTTGGTTTCGAATGTACCGAAGCGGAAGATGGACAAAAAGCATATGAAGCATGTGCTATTTCTATGCCCGATGCCATTATTCTGGATTGGAATATGCCTATTATGAACGGCTTAGAATTTCTTGAAAAACTTAGAAAAATGGAGAATGGTGACTATCCAAAAGTTGTCTTCTGTACAACAGAAAATGATATTTCTCATATTCAGCGTGCGATGGAAGCCGGTGCAAATGAATATATTATGAAGCCATTTGATAGCGAAATTATACAAACAAAATTTATCCAAATAGGATTACTTGAACAAGAAAACTAATATTCAATAAATAGCATATTATGAAGGGAACCCTCCCCTCTCTGGTTGGAAAAAAACACATGAGTACAGAAAATAAAATTACCGTTGTTTTAGTTGATGATTCCAGTGTCATTCGCGGTGCGTTGGCACGCATTATCGAAACAGACCCTAATATCGAAATCGTCGCCTCCGTTTCAAATGGTGAAATGGCCGTTTCAATGGCCGGCAATAAAAAACCGGACGTTATGATCCTTGATATTGAAATGCCTGTTATGGATGGCTTAACGGCTTTGCCAAAAATTCTCGAAAAATCGCCGGACACAAAAGTTGTTATGTTTTCTGCCTTAACGGAACAAGGCGCGGATATAACAATCAGGGCAATGGCTCTTGGCGCCGTTGAATGCATTGTAAAGCCTTCAAGTTCACAAGATACAGGGCCGGGATCTGAATTCCACAGATACATCACTGGGCTGATTAACACACTTGGTAGCGCGCCACACGCACATGCTCATCACGTGGATATCCAAGCCAAGGTAGCCGCGCCGAAACAACGCCCTCTATCCTCTCCACGAACAAGTCCATCAGGCGTTTTTGCACAACCTGAAATTCTTGCTATAGGAAGCTCAACCGGTGGGCCACAAGCTCTATTTAATGTTCTGAAAAATATAGGGACAATCAATATCCCGATTATCATCACGCAGCACATGCCCGCGACATTCACGAAGATATTGGCAGAACATATTACCCAGCATGCAAGCATGCCTGCGCAAGAAGGCGAAGACGGCATGGTGGTGGAAAATGGGCATATCTATGTCGCTCCGGGTGGAAAACACATGGGCTTCAAAAAGGAAGGTGGCAAGCTTATCATTAAGTTAAATGATGACGCCCCTGAAAATTTTTGTAAGCCTGCCGTTGACGTTATGATGCGCTCTATCATTGAACTATACCAAAATAGAATTCTCTGCGTCATTTTAACCGGTATGGGACAAGATGGCCTGATTGGTGCACGTAGCCTGCATGAAAAAGGTGGGCGCATTATCGCACAAGATAAAGAAACAAGCGTTGTCTGGGGCATGCCCGGCGCCGTTGCAACAGCCGAAATATGCGACAAAATCCTTCCTCTTGACGAGATAGGGTCGGCAATAAAGAAAATAATAGGTTAACTCTTAACGTTAGAATAGAAAAATGAATATTACAGATTTTGATATATATAAAGACCTCTTGAAAAATGCTTCCGGATTAGTTCTAACACAAGATAAAACATACCTCATTGAGTCTCGCCTCAACCCTCTTGCCAAGAAATGGGGTTATAGTGATATTGCAGAAATGACGAATATCTTACGCGGCGTCCCCCCTAAAGAGCTCGTCATTGATATTGTTGAAGCAATGACAACAAATGAAACCTCCTTCTTTCGTGATTCAAAGCCATTCGATATATTCAAAAAAACTGTTTTGCCCTATTTCAAAGATAAGGTTGGTCATTCAAAAAAATTGCGTATTTGGTGTGCAGCCTCCTCCAGCGGACAAGAACCTTATTCTTTGGCAATGATCTTAAAAGAAGAGCAAGCCAAAATGCCGGGCTGGACGTTCGAAATCATAGCAACCGATATCTCGCATGACATTCTGGATCAAGCCAAAGAAGGCATATACACACAGTTTGAAGTGCAACGCGGCCTACCTATTACACTCCTTATGAAATATTTCACTCAAGATGGTGATAAATGGGGAATTAATAAAGACATAAAAGATATGGTCCAATACAAATATTTCAATTTACTTGAAAATATGATCGGATTAGGAAGATTCGATATTATTTTCTGCCGGAACGTTTTGATATACTTCGACCAACCTACCAAAAAAGAGGTTATGGACAACATGCATAAACTTTTACCTGATGACGGGTTCTTGTTTCTTGGCGGTGCGGAAACTGTTCTGGGCATAACCGACGAGTTCAAGGCTATGCCGGACAATCGTGGGCTTTATGTAAAGAGTGTTGGGACGCATGTTAAAGCTGCCTAAATATTTTTACCAACATATGCTGCGTAAGCTATTGCACTGAAAAATAAATCTGCTTATATATAGTCCGCCCGAAAAAATGGAGCGCTTCATTGCTCTGTGGGATAAGGAAAGTAGTAAAATGAGCAAAGCCACCATTAACGACCCTAGTGCCATCAAAATAAAGCGCGCCCTGATTTCTGTATCAAATAAAGACGGTATCGAAGATTTTGCGCGAAAATTACAAGAACATGGCGTTGAAATTCTTTCCACCGGTGGCACAGCAAAAATATTGAGAAATGCCGGTCTCGAAGTCACCGAGGTATCAGAACACACAAAATCACCCGAAATAATGGAAGGACGCGTTAAAACGCTCCACCCTAAAATTCATGGCGGTATCCTTGCAAAGCGCGATAATCCAGACCATATAAAAGCTATGAAGGACAACGATATTCAAGAAATTGATATGGTTGTCATTAATTTGTACCCCTTTGTTGAAACAGTACATAGTGGCGCGAATTTTGCCGAATGCATCGAGAATATCGATATTGGTGGCCCTGCGATGATCCGCGCAGCAGCAAAAAACCATGATTTTGTTACAATCATTACAGATCCACAAGATTATGTGCGCGTTCTTGATGATTTAAACGATAATAACGGCGGTGTTACAAAGAAATTGCGTAGAACCCTCGCTTTTACAGCCTTTTCTTTAACTGCAACCTATGATTCCAGTGTTGCAGGATGGTTTGCGGAACAAACAGAAGAAGCATCCCCCCGCCGCATCAGCTTTTCAGGTACACTCAAACAAAACTTGCGCTATGGTGAAAATCCGCATCAAAAGGCCGCCTTATACCTTGTTGATGACAGCCTGCGCCCCGGCGCGGCGCGTGCAACACAAATACAGGGTAAAGAGCTTTCTTATAATAATTTGAATGATACGGATGCAGCCTTTGAATTGGTTAACGAGTTTGAAGAGCCCACAATAGCCATCATTAAGCACGCAAACCCTTGCGGCGTTGCAACAGATGATAATATCCTGAGCGCCTATAGAAAAGCACTTATGTGCGACCAAACCAGCGCTTTTGGCGGCATTATTGCCCTCAACAAAACATTAACCGCTGATGTCGCAAGTGCCATAATAACGCGCTTTGTCGAAGTTATCATTGCCCCTTCCATCGACGCCGAAGCCATTGAAGTACTGAAGAAAAAGAACAAAATACGTGTTCTGACGACAGGTGAGATGCCAAAAGAATCGAAAAAACGCCGTATGATGACATGTATTGCAGGCGGTCTACTCGTTCAGGATCAGGATATTGTGCTTTTTGATAAAGAATCGCTGGTTACTGTAACAGACCGCGAGCCAACGAAAAAAGAGATGGATGACCTAGTCTTCGCATTTTGCGTCAGTAAACACGTCAAATCAAATGCTATTGTTTATGCCAAAGACGGCGCCACAGTCGGTATTGGAGCCGGACAGATGAGCCGCATCGATTCGTCGCGTATTGCCGCATGGAAAGCAGAAGAAGCCGCCAAGAACGCTGGATGGGATCAAGCCCTTACAGCTGGCTCTGTCGTTGCCTCTGACGCGTTTTTCCCTTTTGCGGATGGTCTTATTGCAGCCGCTGATGCGGGCGTTACCGCAATCATACAACCTGGCGGATCTATTCGCGATCAGGAAGTTATTGACGCCGCCAATGAACGTGGCTTGGCCATGGTGTTCACAGGTATGCGCCACTTCAAGCATTAAGATTTCAACCGATATCGCAACTATAATTATAAAAAACCTTGCATTGCCCCTTCCGCTTATCCTATAATGACCTTAAGTTGATAGAAAAAGCGCAGAAAATGTGCTATATTAAGGTGATAAGAGGAAAAGCGAATGTTGGGTAATCCACACGTTTCAGAAATTTTTGGCACATTACATAGTGCTCTTGGATATATTTCAAGGGGGATTGCGTAATGTGGGGATTGTTAGGAAAAGCTGCCATGGGGCTTATGAAGTTCCCGTTCAAAAACAAACTACTGACCGCAGTAGGTGCAGGTGCAGTTTATTGGAACAAAGATGCGCTGGCAGAAAAGAAAGACCAGCTTGTTGATCAGTATAATGAACAGGGTCTTGCGGAAACGGTTAACTCCCTTAAGAATGATATTGCTGAAAGCACAACCAGCTTGGTAAGCAGTGCAGGAGACTCTCTGGACACAGCAAAAGAAGTCGTAAACGACCCTACTGGTTTTGCAGACAGAAAAATGGGGGAAATGTTTGATCGCGTGATGAATCCGGACGGCGATGGTGATCCGAATAATCCAGCTAATCATAATGAAAGCGGTAGCATATTCTCTGCTGTCGGGAAGTTGCTGAAAGGTGATTTTTCAGGCGCAGCCAGCGCATTCTCCGGTGATGACGGATTTGGATGGGGTGATGGTGCCAAGCTAGGTGTTGTGGGAGCCATACTCATGGGAATATTTAAATTATTCACTGGGGACAAAGACGAGAATGATAACGATGGTGGGTTCGACCTTATAAATGGTACGACGATCACGATAGGTTTAGCCGCATTAGCCTTCTTTAACAGAGGCTTCATCATGGAAAAAGTGAATGATTTCACAGGTGGTGATCAGGACAATACGTTCGATAATTCTGCTTTTGAAATAGGCTAATTGTAAACAATAACAAAGACGGATGACAAAAAGAAATTAGGACAAAATGGGTTTCGGTGACTGGTTAACACAAGTAGGTGAGAATATAGGGAGTTTCAGCAAAGACATTGCGTCTGATGTTGCTGATACTTTTGGTTCTGATGCTGAGTGGGTCGAAGAAAACCAAGCAAAACAAACAGCAGCAGAGGCCGTGGAAGCCGCGAAGGACGCTGCCGAAGAGGCAGCAGAAGCCGCCGCGGAAGAGACTAGACTCGCCGCAATGACCCCCGAAGAACGTATAGAAGATCAAAAAGCTTGGTATAGCAAAGCCGGCTCATGGATTGCCGACACCGCGGCACCAGCAGTCTGGAATGGCGGTGCTTATGTAATTGCCGTAGCAACACCAGCTGGCTATATCGCGGAGGCGACAGGCGCTGACTGGATGAGTGGACTGGCAGACCGTCATCACAAGGCTGGCGAATGGGGCGATGGAATGGTGGAGCTGTTTGTAGAGAGCCCCGGAAGAGGCTTTGCTCTTATGGGGCAAGGTATCGTCAACGGTGCATCCTCCACAGTCGGTTTCGTTGGTGATATTGGTCGTAATCTTGTTTATGAATACATAGCACGCCCAGTTGGTGTTGCTATCTATAACACAGGCATGGCCGAGGATGAGAAGGCAAACTTGCTATCGGATACCCCATTCTTTCAATGGACAAACGATCTCAATGCTACCTTGCAGGTAGAAAAACTGTTTGATGAAGGCTCATATTTCGAGAATGAATCAGTGGCGACAGCTTTTGGCCGTATTCAGGCAACGATCATTAATGAAAACGGTGAAGAGGTTCCAAACCCTCTTATGAGCCAAGAAATGACCCTCCTCTACGGCCCACAAGCCGTTGCAGAGGCGCTTGCCTTCTGGGCTGTTGGCGCTGTAACAGCAGGTGTTGGTGGCGCGGCCTTAGCAGCCTTGCGCTTAACAAGTGTAGGGAAAAAAGTTGTTCAAGTCATGAAAAGCATTGATATGCTTGCTGATGCGGCAAAGCTTGTTGATAGAGCAGGCAGAGCAGGACAAAAACTAGCCTTGGCCGAAGAAAAGCTTCTGCAACTTAGAAATGCAGGCGCGTCCCTAAGCCGAATTACAAAAGCCGAAAGTGCCGTTCAAAAAGCACAAAATGTTCTACGTAAGGCAGACGGGCTTGCCGGAACCGCAGCAGCGGCCAATGCAACAGAAGCGGGGAAAGTCCTCACCTCCGCAGAGGAAGCTCTCGCAGCATTGAAAGCAGGCGGTAAAGCCTCTGCTGATGATATAGCAAGAGCCGAGCTCGCCGTTCAACAAGCAAAAAACACAGAAACAGCCGCGCAAGAACTGGTTCAACATTTGGCGGAAAAGGGTACGATCGCCCAAAAAGAAGAAGCCCTAAGGCAACTGGCACAAAACCAATCCACACAAACAACGCAAGCATTATCTGCCGCAGAATCTAACTTAGCCAACCTAAAAACAGCGAGCGGATCTGTTGACGATATCGCAAACGCAGAAGTTGCCGTTGAGCAAGCACAAAGAGCGGCCCTCGCTGCAGAAGAATTCTTAGAAATCGCCGCGACAAGAGCGGCACAAGCACTTGAACAGACAGTCTCCGCCGCTAAGATAGTAAGTATAACTCCAGTTGATCAGACGTTCACCAGCATGCAACGCATTGGTAATGGTTGGGACGCTGGCCTCTATAAAGCTGGTAGCAGATGGCTTAACCCATTCTTCGACAAAACCGCTTTTGTGGCAGAGGTCGGTGGTGCAGGACTGGCGTTTGGAATGGGCGTGAATGCCGAGCTTAAGAACACAGCGGCAGAGGTCGATGGCAATACTGCCATGCGTGAGGCCACGTCAACAACACTTGTTGATCAGCAGAGCCAACGCAATGCAACAATTGGACTAAGTCTGGAAGACCTCAACAATCTGAATAATGGTGTTCCACTGACCGACCAGTTTAATCCGTCACGAATCGATAGCTCTTCCAATGCTATAACCCCCTATTCCACTGATGGTGATGGCGGCCTTACGTCCACAGAGTTCAACAACCGTGTTGATGGTACAACCACAACACTAGACCCCGCAAACGCCCCTGTATTCACGCTTACATTCGATACACCGGAAGAAGCACAAGCCGCGCGCGACACTCTTGGCAGTAACAAATAACCGATACCGAAATTAAATTTGACAAATCCCCTATAAATCCGCTATTATTCGAGTAAGCATAAAAAGAATAATAGTCTAGTGATAAATAGATAAGGGTGTAGAATTCCATGAGTGTGATTGACGATCTACTAAAACTTCTCAAAGCAAGTGACAATATTGCGGCTGACCTCGTGAGAGCGATAGAACCCGTTTTGACCAGCCCTGCCTTTGATAATGCACTCAGCGATGCCATCCGTAATGCCGATGTTGCAAATCTTGATGAAGCAATTGAGCAAATCCAGAAAACAGCAGCAGATGCAGATGGTCTTACGCACCAAGCAAAAAGCTTCCTAACAGGTAATACTTTCAAAAGAACTCTGGAAATACAGATCCATGGAACACGTTTCTTGGATGATGGGAATGCGCTACTCGCTCAAGGAAAAGCAATTGACCTTGATGCATTACGCGGAACATATTCAAATGTTTCCGATGAGGTTTTTGACAGCCTTAAGAAGTCTGTAGACCTTAGAGAAGAAACAATTACCAGCTATGCTGGCACTCTCACTCAAAAATATCCAAATGCAAACACAGATGAGCTTAATGACTATGCTCGTGAGCTATGGGTTTGGGGACAAGAAAAAACACGTCTTGGTGATGCATTCACAGAAGCTATGCCAGCCATGCCTACATCTGTGGTAGACAACACAGCTGATGCTGGAAGAAACGTAGATAACGTTGACGCTCCGACTACTCCGGAGCCGACAACAACACCTGGCGCATCAACTGCCGATGAAGGAGCAAGCGTTACAGATGAAGCAGACAACGCCCGTAATGGCGATGGCGGCGATGGTAACGGCCCAGATGGTGGCGGACACAATCCGACACCTCCTCCACCTGGTGGCGGATACAAAGCACCAGAAACAGTGCTACCAAAACCATATCGTAATTTCCTTCAGCAATTAACCAGATTACATTACTCAAATTGGGGATGGGGCGACGGTTTTGCTAACCTTCACATCAAACTTATGCCTGGTGTTAAAGCCATTGGTAATTTGACGAAGGGAATACCTAATATTTTTACAGGGGTAGATTTTATAAGACCTCTCGTTAAAGACCTGGATAACAGCATTAAAAACTCTGGTATTATAGGTTCTGCTAAAAGCCTGGACGATCAATTGCAAGAGATTGCAAGACAAGTTGGTAATAACAAGTTGAAGATTGATGAGGCAAAAATACAAATCAGACAAGCTTTTGATAATTTTGCAGAACAGAACCAAACTCAATTGAGCAGTTTAGCGGAGAATACTGATGTTCGCCTGAAAGAACTGGAAGCGATAGAAATTGCAAAGGACAAGTACCACGGTACAGAGCGTCTCAGCGCACACCAAAAAGAGATCGCGATAAAATACATTAATGATATTAATGGCATGGCCGGAACTATGGCTAAAACTGGTGATGAAAACGAAATCTTGGTCGATTTCCTTGAAAACTTAGACGCCATTGGTAATGACAGAGGGGCATTCGAAATTGCTCTGAAGACTGGCTCTACCGACAGAATGTCTCGTATAGGTGCTATGCCTGAATTAAGACTAGCTGGCTGGAAAGGTGATCCTGCAAATGGTTTAGCTCGTCCAAGCCTTGCTGACGAAAGAGCTTTGGAACGTAGTCTTACTATAAATATGTACCAACGTAATACACGCTTTACTGCCTTAGCAGGCTCTAATAATGCTGAGCTTACTATGGGTAGACTCGAGAGCATGTATAAAGGCAAGCCACGCGATGCTGCAGGGCGGATCGATTGGGATGTTGAAGATTTCCAAACACTAGCAGAATATGCAAGAGCGCTTTACACAGCTGGTTCACCTCACGAAGCAGCGAGAGCTATCAGAATTACACAGATGCACATGGGTATGAGCGCAAGCGATACTATGACAGAAGCATTTTGGAAAGCTGTTACCGATACAAGAAAAGATGGCAGTGCTCACTACAAAGAATTCGTTGATGACATGCAACGCACGTGGTTGGATGACAAAGATGCTCCGTTTAAATTCGGGCCAAGATATGCCGAGAAAATGATAGCTGATCCATATGAGTACTTCACATATGGTTGGGCGTTTCCACTGCCGGAAAAAGGCAATACGCGCCTATTTGGTCTTCCACAGTCAGGTATTCCTGGTGCATGGAATCGTACGCAGTACATCTCTAATTTACAAACAAAAGCAAAAGCTTATCTACTGGGTGGCACAACAGAAAACCTTCCAGGGACAAAGCCCGGACAATTAGATGAACTTAAAGTAGTCTATGCAGAAGGCCAAGGTGCTAACCCACTACGCGGCTTAGGAAATGTTGCACGTGACGGGCTTTGGAAGCCAATCAAATTCCTTAGTACTGGCGGCATGTCCAGTGCGCATATCCGTTGGGGTACAGTTGCAGCAATAGAAGCAACAGCTCTGTTAGTTGGTGGAGCAAAAGCCGTTGAATGGGCGACTGAAAAATTTGGATGGGGTGAAAACGGCGAAGGCTGGGATACCGGACTTGAATGGTCTTTACCGATAGATGCTGCGACATATACTACTCGCACAGGGATCAGCGCGTTAACAGGGCTTGTTACACTGCCGATGGACGATGATAATCAAATAGGACAATGGATCCGCGATAACGCAAACCTTCCAGAAGGTGAAACTATTCTTTCCGGCGTAAACTACTTCTTAGGAAATGAAACAGAGAGCTCACCATCAAATGATCCTGCCGCCACACCAACAACACTTAGCGGCCTACAAAGCGGATCAGAAGATAACGTTGATACGGCTAAAGATGCACATGCTCTGGTTGGCAAGACACTGACAGATCTTGCGGCTCATCTTGCTGCATTCAGAACTGCACAAATCAACAGCATACAAAATGTTATTGATAACTCAGCGTCAAACCCTGATCGTTTAGCACAATATACTGCGCTTAAAACAGCCTTGGAAGCAAGATTAGACGCATATGATGCCACAGTAGCAACAAACGGCGCTCAATTGCTTCCTTTAGCTCAAACAGCTTTTGACGGCATAAAAACACAAGATGCTATCATTCAGGACAATAATACTCTTGTAGCCCTTGCAAATATTGCATGGTCAGACCAAGCCGTTCACATCCATAGCCTTAACACAGTGGCAGGACAAGTTTCCGGTGCAGATACGAAAATCAGGGCTGAACTTGATGCTATAAAAGCAAGTGTTCTTACAAGCGGCACTATTCCTGCAATCGTATTAACCCCTGCTGAACGTGCAGCAGCCGATGCCGTGCGTATTGCCGCAGATGCAAAAGCAGCGGATGATGCAAGAATTGCAGCAGATGCAGCTGCTGCGCTGGCACTACAAAATGCAGAAGACGCTAATACAGCAGCACAAACAGCTTTAGCAGCCGACCCTGATAATACAGCCCTGCAAGCCGCAGCAGCGAAGGCACAAGCAGACTTTGAGCTTCTTAACGTTGTAGAGATTGCGCGTTTGAAAGCAGTCGAAGATGCAAGAATTGCAGCAGATGCAAAAGCCGATGCAGATGCAAAAGCAGCAGACGCAGCAAGACTAGCAGCATTGACACCAGATCAACGCGCAGCTGAGGCTGCAGCAGTTGTAACAGCCGCACGCGCCGCTGACCCATTATATGACGAGCACAAAGGTGCAGCATCTTCTTTAACCGAAGCAACAGCATTCAGCTCTCGTATCGGAAAGCTACATGGTTCCGACACGACAACAAACAGTGCGGCGTTCCTTGTTGCTGGCATGAAAACACAGCAAGCGGATAAAATTACAGCTCTTAGCGAAGAGATGTTCGACAAGGGTGATCATAACGCTGTTACCAACCTTAACGAGCTGCTCGCGAATGTGAACGGTAATAACCGCGCAGCCCAAGACATATTGACACAACTGGCTGCAAACCAAGCGACAGCGACAGCATTGCAAACACAAGTAAGTGACCTTAATACTCAAATTCAAGGTATTACTGCCCTTTCAGGCAAAGGCAATGCACAAGCCCTTCTTGCGACGCTAGAAGGTAAGACAGATGCTCTTAAAGATATAAAAGAAGATTCAGAGACGCTACATAAGCAGATTGAACAACTTGTTTCCGATAATTCAGGACTAATACAAGCAAACCCTGAAGCAAAACATCATTTCGGAACTGGTGGTGCATTCTCAAGAGGTGCAATCGCAGCTGGTGGTGGTGAATATGGCCTTCTTAACCAATTCCTTGGCAGCGAAGCTGGTGGAACAAGTGTTATTGGTGGCTATTTCAATATGGCAGGAAGCAAGCTAAAAGACGGTATGGACTGGTGGAGTGAAGCAAAACGCGGTGCCAGAACACAAGGTGAAATGAACGGCTATAACTTAGCTGAACAAGGGTTCTTGGCATTCATGTCAATTGTTGCATTGAACAAAATTGGTGAATGGACGGGAATGTCTAGAGGTGTGAAAATCGCTGCATTGATCGGTATTGTCGGATATTTCATCCACCGTTCCGGTGCAACCGGACAAGCAATGCGCGATAACGCAGATGCTCGTAACCCATTTGCACAAATCAACCCATCCCTACGCGGTCGTAATAATTTGCCAAGCAATGTCCAAAGAGATACAAGTGCTTCAACAGGTAATACAAACGGCGCAACAGTAGAAGATAGAGTTGTTACCTTAACAGGTGCAGATGGTAATCCGGTTACACACCAACTACCATCTTCGAATCAACGTTCCATTACAGCCCAAGGGGAAAATGGCGGCGTACCGCAGAATAATGTGGTTGATATTAGAACAGCTCGTACCGCGAGAGACACTGCAGATCAAACAGTTTCAGCTGGACAAGGTGATGGTAGCAATGTCATCAACTTTGACAACAGATCAAATGCAATGAGACTTGTTGCAAATGGCGAAACACCAGCCGGTGCTGATAACTTGATCACCTTCCCTGATATGGACGGTAAAGATAGAAGTGTTGATGCACAGTCAATGGCATCATAATAACCGGAACGAATCGGTTATGACTTCCCCTTTCACAGGAGTAATGTTATGATTTTGTTAAGTGTTAATCGCTATGATGGCTCTGAACACTTCACAAATATGCCATTTCTGGCGAGTCTGATTATGTCCGAGGAAGAAGAAAATAAAGAAAAGGAAACACCAACCGCCCCTCCCAATATGGGAGATGATTGGGGCGCGGGTTTTGGTGCGGGTCGCACACGCTTATTCGATAATCCTACTGATTTTGACATTTACTGCGATAGAGAACGCGGCATTAACTACATTTTTCACGCGCCGGAATTGAACTGTACTATTGATTTTCTGGAATATGATCACGAAACACAGCGCATCACGGTTCATACAAATGACCGCCAACGCTTTGATTTAGGAACTAAAATTCAATGGCTCGTTCGCCCTTATATCGCGAAAGAACAAAATTTATTCATCATTCGAACAAAAGATGGAGAAGCAATTGACGGGTTTGAAGTTCCGCTGAAAATTAAAGAGCCGGAAATACAAAAAACTTTGAATTAAGTGAAAAAAAATCGGGCTTTTTTAGCAAAAACGTTATATAATAAGAACAAGTAAAAGAAATGAGACGATGAGTGAACATACAAGACAGAGTGGTGAAATTCCAGACAATGGTAACCTAACCGATTTTGTTTATGGTGTTGACGAAAACAGCAAACTTCATATCGAAGTTGCGGTAAAAGAAGATGGACGTTGTGCCGTTTTTTACAATAAACCGTTTAGAAATGATATTGCTTGGCTTGAATTTGACTTAGACACTTACAAGCTTGATTTTGTCTTAGACTGTGGTGAGATGCGTAATGCGGGGGTTGACCTTACAAAGGAAATGTCCAAATATATGCAAAATACTCATCAAATGTTAATGATTTTACTGGATGATGATACAGGTGGTGCAAAAGAAGGTACTTATGTCCCCCTCATCCTTCACGGGAAATAAATATAAGATCTGCATAATAGTAGGCAAAAATAAATTGGTTGAATAATATAAAAGGAGTGTAAAAACAATGAGCTTAACAGGAACATTTGGAGCGACTAAAGCGACAGAACTAGCAAGTCTATTCACTGCCGCAGATATGCGCGTATCAGCAACATTGGATACAGCTGGCATAACCGGTGCTGAAAATGAAGCAAACATTTCGAACGAAGGCCCTATCATTGGCGGCCTAGGTATGTAAGAACATACATTTTTATTGTAATTTTAAAGATGGGCGATTTTTTCGCCTATTTTTTATGCCCGAAGACAATGAAAATGTTCTTTATCTTACGCCACGCGTACAATGATTTTATCCGCGGAAAACAACACCATCCCAAGCACAATACCATTGCAATTCTAATTACGATGCAACTCTACTGCAATTTCCTGAGCCTTGAGCTGCATTAGTTTATGCTTCTTCTCTAGTTCCTCAATACCTCCATACATCCACATTTTCCAACATGCAAGCAACACACCGCACAAAACAAGGATAAATAGAAGATATGGCGGCTTCACTTTTTTATGATAGAATCCCTCTTCCAGCAAAACCGGCTCAAAATCTTCCGGATTTACAGGAACTTTACGACTCACAGTTTTAAATTTTGCCTCATCCCTAGGTTTTAGAATTGGCTCACGCGGTTGTTGTTCATCTGACATATTAGGCTCTCCTTATCCCGAGATTATCATAAACATAGATAAACAATCTATACAGCAATAAAAAGATAATAAAACCCGTTCCCTTTTCCCCTGCACCCCTTTATAAGAAAGGCTATGAGCAAAAAATTAAAAAATATCCGTAACTTCGCCATTATCGCACATATTGATCATGGAAAATCCACCCTCGCTGACCGCTTAATTCAAACATGCGGCGGCTTGGAAGAGCGCGAAATGCAAGAGCAAGTGCTCGATACAATGGATATTGAGCGCGAGCGCGGAATTACCATCAAGGCGCAAACGGTGCGTCTGGAATATACCGCGAAGGATGGCATTGAATATCAGCTTAATTTAATGGATACACCGGGGCATGTGGATTTTGCGTATGAAGTATCACGCTCGCTCGCCTCTTGTGAGGGGTCAATTTTGGTGGTGGATGCATCGCAAGGCGTTGAAGCACAAACACTGGCCAATGTTTATCAGGCGATAGATAATGAACATGAGATTGTCTGCGCGATTAATAAAATCGACCTGCCAGCCGCCGATGTTGAAAATGCGAAAAGACAAATTGAAGATGTAATCGGCCTTGATGCGAGTGATGCTGTGCCTTGCTCCGGCAAGACTGGTGAAGGGATTGATGATCTGCTTGAAGCCATTGTAGCCACCCTGCCCCCGCCACATGAAGGCGATATAGAAAAGCCGACAAAGGCTCTATTGGTTGATAGTTGGTATGATGTTTATCTGGGCGTTGTTGTGCTGGTGCGTGTCATTGACGGCACGCTGCGCAAGGGTCAGAAAATCAGGTTTATGAGCAACGGGGCAACCCGCGATATTGACCGCGTTGGTATCTTCACCCCGAAAAAAGTTGAACTGGAGGAACTAGGCCCCGGTGAAATGGGTTTTATCACCGCTAGCATCAAAGATATTAGTGAAACAAATGTTGGTGATACGATCACCGATGACCGCAAGCCCTGTGAAATCGCCCTTAAAGGTTTTAAACCTAGCGTGCCGATGGTGTTTTGTTCATTCTATCCTGCAGATGCCAGCGAATTTGAAAAATTGCGCGATTCTTTGGGGCGTATCCGTTTGAATGATGCGTCGCTGCATTATGAAACGGAAAGCTCGCAAGCTCTCGGGCTTGGTTTTCGCTGCGGCTTTTTGGGTTTATTACACATGGAAATCATCCAAGAACGTCTGGAGCGCGAATTTGATCTCGACCTGATCCCGACCGCGCCCAGTGTGGTTTACCGTTTGAACATGAATAACGGCGATGTGGTCGAAATGTATAACCCCGTCGATATGCCCGATGTAGTTAAAATCGCCTCTATTGAGGAGCCGTGGATCAAGGCGACCATCCTTGTACCCGATGAATATCTCGGCGGTCTGTTAAAGCTGTGTCAGGATCGACGCGGCGTGCAGATTGACCTGACCTATGCGGGATCGCGCGCAATGCTGGTTTATCGCTTGCCATTAAACGAGGTGGTGTTTGATTTCTATGATCGCCTAAAATCCCTGTCCAAAGGCTATGCCAGCTTTGATTATGAGCTGGATGGTTATGGCGAGAATGATCTGGTTAAACTCGATATCCGCGTAAATGACGAGCCTGTCGATGCGCTGGCCATGATTGTGCATCGTTCAAGTGCGGAGCTTCGTGGGCGCGGCCTGTGTGAGCGTCTGAAAACCCTGATCCCCCGCCAAATGTTTAAAATCGCCATTCAAGCGGCGATTGGCGGGAAAATCATCGCGCGGGAGAATGTCTCGGCGATGCGTAAAGACGTGACTGCAAAATGTTACGGCGGTGATGTGTCGCGTAAGAAAAAGCTGTTGGATAAGCAGAAAAAGGGTAAAGCCAAAATGCGCCAATACGGCAACGTCAACATCCCCCAAAGCGCATTTATCGCTGCGCTTAAAATGGGCGATGATAAGTGATGGGATTATTTAGCTGGTGGTTCGAATTTAATTTCACCTAAAACTGTCTTAACCCCAAAGCTGTATCCTGTACTAGACGCGATAACAATTGACGATAATAAAAAGACAAGAATCATTGCAACTAAAATAATGTTTATTGATAAACTTTTTTTAAAATTAAAAAGGAATTTCATCATCTAGCACCTTTCTTTTATCTACCCACTTAGGAAGCTTAGACTCATCTTCATCCCCCCTAGAAACAGACACAAAAATATCCCAATTATCTCTTATTTCTTTCCAATCTACATTATTATTAGTGGTAACCCATTTACACACCCCCGCACAATCATAATGCATCCCCCAACACAAACCACTTTCCTTAATAAGTTTCCATATTTTTTGTTCTCCATACGTCAATAATTCAGGACTATACAACGCCAACTTAACTAAACGATCAGCTTCATCGACATCCCAAATTTCTTCTAAATAGGGTAATCCATCAGACGCATTGCCTAATACCATGTTTAAAGCCCACTCCACTGTAGATGATAAATTTCTATGCTGTTTACGTGATAATATTTCCAAACCATATTTCAATTTAGGATCAAGGCGCACCGTCAGACTTGTCGTCTTCTCACCACCCTTTGCACCTGCTTTTTTTGTAGACATAGAAATACCTCATGTTTTATATATAATGCAATGTACTACACCGTAAGACAGTACGTCAATATGATTTATAAGTTTTTCTATTCAACACCCAACACATTGCCTAATCCAAAGAACTCCTCCAAACTGCCGTCATGGATCTTTTGATTATAGGGGCTGGGCCTACTGGGTTGACGGCGGCGTGTGAGTTGTATCGGCGGGGGTTTACGCCGCGGGTTATTGATAAGAAGGATGGCCCTTCTCCTTTGAGCCGTGCAGTTGGAATTAATGCGCGGTGTTTCCGGCTTAAAGAGATAAACTTTAACGCCCTTGATCTAAATGTTATCAACCTGTAGAAAAGAGAGATACACCACATACCTTAAAGGAAGAGAGCACAATGAAAACCGCACTCCTATTAATTACTCTTTTAACGCTATCCTCTTGCCAGCATGCAGAGAAATATGGCGCAAAGAAAACCGCCAGTATTTTTCAGAAGTTGACACCTAAATAACAAACTCTGTAACACAAAAGAAAGTTTCCCCTGCTTATGCGATTTATCCTTCTAATATGCGTCACATTTTCTTTATGTTCTTGCGGGTCGACAGGAAAACTGCTCGGCGGGGTTGCGCGACTGCCCATTAGAATTATCAAAAGCGGCGTAAAATTCAATGATGACGGCGCAATGAAAAACGTCCCTCTCATGCATTTAAATGATGCACAAAATCTAAACGCTCTGGATTAAGAGGAAACTCCCGACCGCCAAGGGAGTGTGGGGGATATCAGCGGCCAGGAGAGGATTGTTTTATAGTCTGTAAAATCAGGAAAAGCAATAAAAAATGCATAATATGCTATAGAGTTTTTGCATATGACCTTTGCCGTTTTTGCAGCGCTCATTTACGAACGCAAACCCCTCTCTAGGCGAAATTATATAACACAATTTAAAAAATACTTATTAGAATGAAACAACCATGACGACAACCACATTATGCGCCGCCGCCATAGAAATACTTCAATGCGCCGACCCGATAGAAAAAGCATCCAAAACGAGAATACATGCACAAAGCTGGCACGATGGTGAAATCACACAAATCGGAACAGCGGCGAACATTCCATCTCGTCCCGCGCGCCCCGATAAGCCGGAGCTGCGCTCCCCTCACGATATGCCGAAACGCCGCAAGGCCGGCTCTGATAAATCCAAAGTTGCCCTGCTTCATGCTATTGCGCATATAGAACTGAATGCAATTGATTTGGCGTGGGATATTATGGCGCGATTTTCCAATTATTCAGACCAAAACCAAGCTGAAGGTTTTACCCTGCCCAAAGCCTTCTTTGATGACTGGATGAAAGTTGCAGATGATGAGGCCAAGCACTTTTTGATGTTGGTCGAGCGTTTAAATGATTTCGACGCCGCTTACGGCGATTTACCCGCCCATGACAGTTTGTGGGAATCCAGCGAGAAAACCGCACATGACTTTGCAGCGCGCCTCGCAATTGTTCCTATGGTTTTAGAAGCGCGAGGCCTTGATGTCACCCCAAACATGATCGCTATGATGAACAAGCAAAATGACGATAAAACGGCCAATATGTTGACAATCATTCATGATGATGAAATTACACATGTCCGTGCAGGCACATGCTGGTTCGAAAGCTGGTGTGACTATCATAATCTCGATATTGAAGAACATTGGCAAGATTTGGTGAAAACATATTTCGGAGCGGCTCTGAAACGTCCGTTCAATCACCCCTCACGCGAAGAAGCAGGCATGATCCGCGATTGGTATGAGCCCTTGGCAGATGCAATACAGACATAATATAGACAGAAGAAACCACGCAGTAAGACTAAAACCCTTGCACTCTACGACGCAGACTGCTTAGATGGTCTTTATGAGCAGAAAAATCAAAGAAAAACGAAGAAAAACGCACAGCAACGATGGTGACCTAAGTCGTGTTGATGACAGAAAATTTGGCAAAAAACTTGATGCCTTAATCGCTGAATCGGAAGAGATGCGCCTTAACCGCATGAAACAGCACCGCACACGCAGCTTTATTGCAATGAACCTCACTATTTTTTCGGTTCTGTTGGGGGTTGCGGGATTTGGCTGGTTCTTTTTAATGGAAGCCGTTATCTTGCCCGCTTTTTTAGCTTTGGCACTATCGCTTATCCCGCCTATATTCTTACATTTCTGGGCAACATCACCTTTGAAAGCCTACGTTCAGGAACATAAAACAATTTTCATGCCAAAACTTGCTCAGACGCTTAATGGATTAAAATTTCATCCTGAGCGTGGCGTTAGCGCAAAAGTCATCGAAAAGCTTGCGGTTATCCCTGCACATGACATCTATAAAGCCGAAGATTGCTTTATGGGTACATATAAAGGGGTCAAAGTTATTTTCTCTGAAGCGCGACTTTATTCAAAAAAGCGAAAAGACGATCCGATATTCGATGGTATATTTGTTCTGCTGGAAACACCGGGAAATGTTATAGACGGCCATACAATTATCACCGCCAATAGCAAAATGGTAAAATCCTATTCAAAAACACGCTGGAAAACCATGCAGGAAGTTCACATCAGTGTATCTGATCCTGAATGGGATAAGTTCGATATCTATTCCACAAAGCCTGAGAGTGCCGAGCTTATTGTTGGTGATCGCTTGCTGAAAGAACTATCAGAAGCCTCAGAGGTTTTTGATGATTCACCTTTAACCGCCGTGTTATTCGGCAAAAAATATGTCTTTATGATGATTCCCTACGAACCGGATATGTTTGAAGCCTCGAGTCTATTTGTGCCGGTCACAACCAAATCACAAGCTATGCAATGTAAAAAAGAGATTGAGCAGCTTCTGGAAATTATTGACGTTTTTGACTTGTATGAGCCTCCGCAATCTACATAAGTATGCATATCTGGCCAGCATTCATGGGAAATAAGGAGATGTCTTTTTCTTCTGCCCTAAATGTAGTACTTTATTAACCACTGCGTTGTTATAATTTCCTGTAGTACTAAATACACATAGAGAGCGTCATGTCAGAAACAGCACAAAACAATCCCATTCCATCAAAGCAAGAGGATGATATCTATAAAACTGTTGATACGGTTAATACTCAACTATCAACTCTGGAAACATTTATTGCACGACGCTTTGATGAAATTTCTATGGAGATTAATGCCACGGCACAACAAGCAGACATGGCCGAGGATGGTATTAGCAGTAGGTTTTCTGAAATACTGGAAGTTCTTGGTGCGATTAATTACAGCGGCACAGGTGATTCTGCTGCCAACTCCGGCGTTGAACTGGAATCCGTTATAAAAGAAACAGAAGTTGCAGCGAATGAAATTATGGATGCCGCCGACAACATTATGGAACAAGTCAATAACGAAGCGGATTGGGGCAAGAAAAAGACAAGAGACGTCCTGCGCGCCAATATAGAAAAAGAAGTTCAAGACATCTTAATGGCTTGTAGCTTTCAAGATCGTACAGGGCAGAGAATACGCAACACACTTGATGACCTTCACGGCATTGAAGATCGCCTTCAATCAACCTTTGAAACGTTGGGCATAGAAGTTAAGGCAAATAAAGACGTTATAAAAGAAAAAGTAAAAGATGCCTCGTCTCAGGATGATATCGATTCTTTGTTCGACTAAGCCTCCCTCTTCCTTATAATATCCATCACCCCTCCCTCTATTAATCTTATATATCTGCGCATTTCCTTGCGTTTAGAGACGGATTTTTATTAATTTTGTTAATAAACCCCGTGCTCCTTTAAAGCTTTGCAGGCTATATCTCCCTTTATATAAGCCACGCCACATGTTTTACCACCAAGTATTCATGTAATAAAAGCACTCCTTATTCTCGCGAAAAAATCATAAACCATTGATTTTATTGGATATGACTAAAATAGATAAAATTCTATACAAATACAGTTCAAATAAAGAACAAAGTAAAACTATGAATTACTTCGAATTTTATCAATAATTAAACCCGTATTTACTTGCCTCTATTAGTATCGGACTAACAGAGAGGCAATATATTATGAGTTTTACAGTTAATCAGAGTAACCAACGCCAAGCAATAATGGGAACCATTATGAGCTTAATGCAAGATTTGCAAAAGTTGGCCCCACACCCTGATCAACCTCAGAATAACGGCCCTCTATTCATCAAAAGCAATCCTAACTTCAAAGCAGCCAACGATCATGATGGTATGCTGGGGAGTATGATACTGGAAAGCATTCTGGGAACAGCCTTCTTGGATGCGGTGTCCGAAACATTTGGAGACTGGACCCAGAACTTTGATGCAGTAAGCGCACTGGAATGTTACAGCGAATATATTACCGATGTAGAAGGTAGTGCTCAACAAAAAGCAGCACACGGTCAAGGAACACTTGCCCGCCTTTCAGGTAAATCTATCTCTTCCAGCTTTAATATGCGCGGAGCAATCAGCCCTGAAATGCAACACTTCATGGATGATATGCCAACACGCATGAAAGTTGAGCGTGACCTTGCTTACTGTGCGCAACAACTTGAAATGATTGATGCACAAAGACCTGAGTATGAAACAGAAAAGCCACGTTTCGCTGCATAAAATCAACAACTGCATAGATCCAATAAAGAATGTGTATGAACACAACAATTCTTCACAGAAAAACATCTGAGACTTTCATAGATTTATCCTAATATGCTAGAGTAATTGACGCATTATTTCATGTACGGCATATGAATTGGATTAATCAATGAACATAGATACATCGTTGCTTCGTGAAAAATTTGTTATTCGTGAGAAAACAAAGCATCAAGGTGATAAGGCGCTGAAAATTAATTGCCCCAGCACCCGCATGCCTATCAGCCTGCAATCCGGTGGATTACCAAAAGAAACATACATTATACGCAGCTATAACATGCATAGTTCTGCACGTATGGTTTCCAAGATCATTAATGATTATGAGAAAAGTGGCCCAATCATGAGCCGATCCGTTGCCATTGACTGGGCAGGACTGTGGGAGAGCTCGATCAGCAGCTATGATCGCATGCACAATAAGAACAGCTGGATTGCCATATATCACAAAGGCATGCCTATTTTTTCAACAGGTGATCATCATTCTTTTTTTGATGTGATTGAAAAATGTGATGTCCTTAATAAAGGGAATTACGATAAGTCTATGAGAATGGCAGAAAAAGCCTTCCGTCAGGCCGGTAAGGATACAAAAATAACCTGCGACAGCACCGTTGCACTGATCTCTGTTTTAGGAAAAAGTGATGGACGGTGCTCTATGGTTCTTCGCGGTCCAAACACCACCACCACTTTCAATTACTCTATAAAGCCACTGAAAAAAGAAGGTGAACTGAACATTCCTCAAGTGCTTAGCACTGCCGCTGATTTTCTGGAGGGGGTACAACTCTCATACATGGTCGGGCTAACATCTCACAAACTTAATCATGGTATGATCGGGAAATACTCTGATGAAGAAAAACAGATGAACAGAGCCAAAACCCGCCTTACAGAGCTTAATACACAAATCGGCAGTATGGAACGAAGATACAAAGTTCGCTATAGGCCGGAACGCCCGAATTTTGAGACCCTTATCATCAAAACGGAACAATATGCCGAAAAGACCTTCGTCACCAAAGATGACGAAGTCTATATCGATTAATCACCGAAAATAACGAAGACTTACGCTGCGGCCAAGCTACGCAACACGTAATGCAAAATCCCACCATTGAGATAATACTCCAGCTCATCCAGCGTATCAATCCGACAAAGCAATTTTACAGCCTGCTCTGATCCATCAGCATAGTGAATCGTCATATCTATATCTTGCTGTGGCTTTAAACCATCGGCGATACCAACAATATCAAAAGTCTCATCTCCACGTAAATTAAGCGTTTTACGGGTTTTATCGTTCTTGAATTGCAACGGGATAACGCCCATTCCGATCAAGTTTGATCTATGGATACGCTCAAAGCTCTCAGCAATAACAGCCTTCACACCTAATAGACGCGTACCTTTAGCCGCCCAGTCCCGTGAGGAACCTGTGCCATACTCCGCGCCTGCAATTACAACCAAAGACTGCCCTTCAGCTTGATAACGCATAGAGGCATCATAGATGCTCATTTCCTCACCCGATGGAATATGCTTGGTTATGCCACCTTCCGTACCGGGAACCATTTCATTCTTGATACGAATGTTGGCGAACGTGCCGCGTGTCATCACCTGATCATTGCCACGGCGCGAACCATAAGAGTTAAAATCAACCGTTTTCACATTATGATCGTTCAAATAATCACCCGCCGGAGCGTCTGACTTAATCGCACCCGCAGGAGAAATATGGTCGGTTGTGACTGAATCGCCCAGCATCACAAGAAGATGCGCGCCTTTAATATCACTAACATCGCCAGCCTGCGCCGCCATTCCTGTGAAGAACGGAGGATTACGTACATAAGTAGAGTTTTCCTTCCAATCATAGGTCTCACTGGCCTCTGCGCCGCCAATGGCTTGCCATTCTTCCGGCCCTTTAAACACATCGCTGTAGCGCTCTTTAAACATTTCCGGCGTTAGGCACTGTGCCACTGTGTCCGCGATTTCCTTATTTGTCGGCCAGATATCCTTCATATAGACGTCATTGCCGTCTTTATCTTGCCCCAACGGGTCGTTATACAAATCAATGCGCATAGAACCTGCCAACGCATACGCCACCACCAATGGCGGAGAGGCCAGATAGTTTGACTTCACATGCGGGGATATACGTCCCTCGAAATTTCTATTACCGGAGAGAACAGCTGTGACATTCATATCACCGTTATCTATTGCGGCCGCAATCGGTTCGGCCAGTGGCCCCGAATTCCCGATACATGTCGTACAGCCATAACCGACCGTATGAAAACCCAACGCGTCCAAATCTTTATTCAGCCCCGCTTTTTCAAGATATTCCGTCACCACCTGAGATCCTGGTGCAAGAGATGTCTTCACCCACGGCTTAACCGTTAAGCCCAGCGCATGCGCTTTACGTGCCAACAATCCCGCGCCCACCATCACAGCAGGGTTAGAGGTATTGGTACAGCTGGTAATCGCAGCGATCACAACATCACCATTATCCAATGTGTAATCCGTGCCTTCAACCGGCAGAGACGTTGTTTCCGGCTCTAACGTTGCAAAAGCAGAAACAGCGTCAGACAGCAAGATACGATCTTGCGGACGTTTTGGCCCTGAAATCGCAGGAACGATCTCGCCCATATCCAGTTCCATTGTTGTTGTAAATTCAGGATCAGGCGTATTGGCATCGCGCCACATGCCTTGCGCCTTGGCATACGCCTCAACCACTTTGACACGGTGCGGATCGCGGCCTGTAAATGCAAGATAATCCAATGTTTCCTGATCAATCGGGAAAAACCCGCATGTCGCGCCATATTCAGGCGCCATATTCGCAATTGTTGCTTGATCGGCCAGTGTAAGGTGATCCAGACCGGGGCCATAGAATTCCACAAACTTACCAACCACACCTAAACCACGCAGCATTTCAACAACACGTAACACAAGGTCAGTCGCGGTTGTGCCCTCTTTCATTTCACCTGTCAGCTTAAAGCCGACAACTTCAGGAATTAACATCGAAACAGGTTGGCCAAGCATCGCCGCTTCAGCCTCAATCCCGCCGACACCCCAACCTAAAACAGCCAAGCCATTGACCATTGTTGTATGCGAATCCGTCCCCACAAGCGTATCAGGGTAAATGACAGTGCGCGTTGGATCGGCATCATCTTTATCCATCCAAACCGTTTGCGCCAGATACTCTACATTCACCTGATGGCAAATGCCTGTGCCCGGTGGCACAACGCGGAAATTATCAAACGCACCCTGCCCCCATTTCAAAAACTCGTAACGCTCTCCATTACGTTCAAATTCGCGTTTTACATTCGCTTTAAATGCGTTAGGAGAACCAAATTCATCCACCATCACCGAATGGTCAATCACCAAATCGACAGGGACAAGCGGGTTAATCTTTTGTGCATCACCGCCAAGGGCAACCATCGCTTCACGCATTGCCGCCAAATCCACAACGGCGGGAACACCTGTAAAATCCTGCATTAAGACACGCGCAGGACGATAGGCTATCTCATGGCTGGATTTTTTCTCCCCAAGCCATTCTTGCAAGGCCTTCACATCCGCAACCGTAACCGATTGCCCATCTTCAAAGCGTAATAAATTCTCTAATAAAACCTTGAGTGTATAAGGCAACCGTGACACATCCCCGATCTCTTTCGCCGCCGCATCTAAAGAGAAATAATCATACTCTTTGCCTTCTACGGTTAATGTTTGGCGAGTATTTAGGGAATCATGGCCTGTACGTGTCATCGAGGAACCTCGTTAATAATGGTTAAAACGCAGTGATTACTACGTTGAGTAGTGTACATCATTACGCGGAATAGATTAACAAGGAATTTATAAATATGCGTTTACGGGCGATGGCATCTGGAATATACCGCACAGCAGCATTATCTCAAAGTTTTCAACAGAGAATAAACCATATATTTCAATGGCTTAAATATAGGTAACAAATCGGCATGATATCCCCTTTTTTTTGCCACATTTAAGGGAGATACTGTACATAGATGAATTGAGACCTTAAAGAAGTAGTTTCACATACAAAGATTTTATTTCTTCCTCGAAGCATCCAATTTGCTTACTTACTTTATTCATACCGCTGCCCCTTACCAAGGCAGCGGTTTTTGATTCTGGGATAGCACCATAACTCTTTCGATATTATTTTTTTCGTCGAAAAACCTTGCAAAATAACTTTGTAAAAAATCGCCACAAACCCCTGATAATAACGAGAACAAACAAATGATCCGAGTGTGTTGTCAAAGCAACATCCTCCAACAAATCATCTTCGGACTTCTCACGCAGCTTAGTATTACAGAGCACACAAACCTCTTCACCTTTAAAATGTTGCTTTCGGCACTTTGTGCAAATTACTAAATTATCACCAAGCATCTCATCATGGCCTTTCTTTATAAAGATATTTCTTTAAGTCAGAATTTTATTGCTGATTTTATCTCGATAACGCGTTAAGCTTGCCCTCCCTAGATTATACAGAGGTGCGTGATGCCACAAGATAAAAGAAGAAGAACATCCGTGGTTCAGGCCGGAATCGGCACAGATAAGGCTTATAAGGCCATTATATCACCCCTATACATGTCCTCGACCTTTGAGATTGATGGCATAGACCAACATTCAAAATACGAATATTCACGCACATGCAACCCAACGCGCGACGAGCTGGTGAATGCGATCACAGCGTTGGAACATGGCGTCGGCGGATGTGTTACTGCATCGGGAATGGCGGCACTGACCCTGATTATCCATCTTCTAAACCCTGATGATTTAATCATTGCGCCCTTTGATTGTTATGGCAGATCATATCGCCTGCTCTGCGCGTTGTCGGAAAAAGGGCATTTCAAATTAGAGTTCATCGATCAATACGATCCCACCGCCGTTGAAGAGGCTTTTAAAGCCAAGCCGAAAATGATGCTGATCGAGAGCCCAAGCAACCCCGTTATGCGCACGGCTGATATCGTCCATATCACCAAATGTGCGAAGACTTGCGGCACGATTGTCGCGGTTGATAACACGTTCCTCTCCCCCATGTTGCAGCAACCTTTAAAACTGGGCGCAGATATTGTGTTTCACTCCACCACCAAATTCCTGAACGGACACAGCGATGTTGTCGGCGGATGTGTTGTTACATCAGATAAAGATATCCTCGTTGATTTGGATTTCTGGGCAAATTCATTAGGGTTAATCGGCGCGCCGTTTGATAGCTATATGACCTTGCGCGGCATGCGCACGCTGGAGCTGCGCATTCATCGCGCACAGGAAAATGCGCAAGTCATCGCGGAAATGCTGGAACAGCACGACAAAGTAAGTACCGTGTACTACCCTGGCCTACCCGCTCATCCGGGGCATGAAATTGCCGCGCGCCAGCAAGATGGCTTCGGCGCAATGCTAAGCTTTGAGCTTAAGGGCGAAAAACAGAACACGATTGATTTTGTCGACCATTTGGAGATTTTCCGCCTCGCTCAATCCCTTGGCGGAACAGAGAGCCTGATTAACCACCCTGCGTCCATGACCCATGTGTCTATGGGCGAAGAAGCACGCACCAAGGCCGGTGTTACGGATCAGCTCCTGCGCCTGTCTGTTGGCGTAGAGCATATTGATGATTTGCAAACCGACCTAGAGCAAGCACTAAACAAGATAGGGTAATAGATGAATAAGCTCATATACATGCTCCCTCTTCTGATTTTAGGGTGGCTGGGGTATCTCCATTTTTCCAAGCCTGCGGAAAAGGTAAGAGATACACGAATAATTTCCATGGAAATTCCTTATTTTTCACTTCAAGAATATTCTGTAACACATAGAAAAATAAACGAAATAATAACATCAGAAGACCTGCCCCATAAAGTTATGATGATTAACATTTTCGCAAGCTGGTGCATGGCCTGCTACAGAGAACACCAACAACTCGTCACTCTGGCGCAAGAACACAATCTGCCTATCTATGGCATTGCCTATAGTGATACTAAAAAAGGTCTCACCAACTATTTTAAACCTCTTAAAAATCCGTATAAAAAAATTATGATCACACCGGCTATTTATAACCTTAATGAATGGGGAGTGATCAGCACGCCTGAAAGTTTCCTCATCGATGCGAGCGGCACAATACGATATCGTCATAGAGGCCCTATCCTCAAGCAACATATTGACGAGATTATTTTGCCTATTATCAAAAAGATATCGCAATGATCCCGATTATCATCTGTGTTGTTCTCAGCGGCGTTATAACGCTGCTCTTGATTGCTCCGATTATGCAGAGTCGACCACGCATGTGTTATATGCTTATGGTGCTTATTCCCATGACATCACTTGCTGGTGCGTTTGCCGTATTTCCTGTGGAAACACCACCGCCCCATAACGACGCCCCTCTGTCTGCGCCTGAACAGGCGGAAATGCATATAAAACAAGGGGAGTTCTCTCTGGCAATTACGCTTTTAACGCAGTTTCTTGATGAAAACGGGAAAAATGAGGCTATATCATTGCAATTAGGCCGCGCATATTTCGCAAAAGGCCTCCTCCATGCCGAACATAACGAGAAAAGTGCTGCATTGGAGAATTTAAAGCAAGCGATGGCGGTATCCCCTAAAGATGCGCCATTTATTGCTGATTTACAGCATTTTATCACGAAGGTAGGTAATATAGGGCAAGAGAATGAAACAGCGGAATAACCCGTATCTATCTCAATAAATCCGAATAGAGCTTTTCTTTTTTCTTTTCAAAGCCGGGGCATTTATCATCTACACTGTTATATTCCTCAAGGCTATCCACTTCGCGTTGACGCTCTTGGCGATCAATACTCATTTTCTGATCTTCCAGCGACAGGATCTGCCCAACGACGCGCTGCATCTTTCTCGAAACTTCCTTCGCACGTTCAATCTTCATCGGCCCCGCTGAAAACCCACGTGACGTTAATGCTTTCACCAACTTCCCCCCCATCGATTTCGCATATTTATTTACAATCTCACGATCGACACGCACGTGTTTCAACTCATGCCCTAAAATCGCTTTACGCATGCATTTATCTTTATACAATTCCTTCGCTATCACAATTGTTGGATCAATATGCAGCTTCACCGTAATTTCATCATACCAAATACAAACGAAACCATATCTTTTATCAACGTAATGGGCGAATTTTATGCCATGCTCCAGTTGGACTGTCCCCTTCATGAAGCCTTGCGTTATTGTGGTGCCATGAAAACCATAAGGATCAACCGTGTCCGTACTGTAATTCTGAATTTCTTTTAGGGTCTGGCTATAGTCATATTTAACCTTTTCGGTGCGCGGAATAATATTGATTTTCGTAGGCGCATGCGCGGGACACGTGGCAACGTTCCCCGCTAAAATCAGTAATGATGACACTGTAACAGGATCAATCCCAAACATAAAAAACCTAAACTTAGCCCCTAAATCATTTACTTTAGATGTAAAACCTATATAAAAAGTAAAAATAACTGCAAATTATAGGATATTCGCATGTTTCTTCTTTTGATGATCATTACCATTATTTCGTTTATAGTCAATTTATACATTTTAGTTATTATCGCGCAAGTCGCATTAAGCTGGCTTATCGCTTTTGATATCGTCAATGCAGAAAATGATGCAGCGGTTAGGCTCAGCACTATTTTGAAAAAGCTGACAGATCCGGTGTTTATCCCTTTAAGAAAATATATTCCACCTATGGGTGGCATGGATTTCACGCCGCTTATCGTGATTATCGGGCTACAAATTATACCCGCCCTGTTTTTCTCTCTCTTTATTTAGAGTCAGGATTCATCAATGGCACATATTATTGACGGAAAAGCCCTCTCTAACACGTTGAAGGAAGAACTGGCGCAACAAGTCTCCGAAATGGATCACAAACCGGGGCTGGCCGTTATCTTAGTTGGAGAAGACCCTGCCTCGAAGGTTTATGTGAATAATAAAATCAAAGCATGCGAGAAAACCGGCATCCGCAGCATCGAACACCGTTTGCCCGCAGATACTACAGATCAAGTCATTGAAGAGCTTATCAACAGCCTGAACAAAGACAGTGATGTTGACGGGATATTGCTTCAACTGCCCCTGCCCAAACATCTGGATAGCGACAGATTGGTGCAGCTTATCTCCGCCGAAAAAGACGTCGATGGTTTAAACCTGCTGAACGCCGGCGCATTGGTTGCGGGCGTTGATGGCATGGTGCCCTGTACGCCGCAAGGCAGCATGATATTAATTAGAAGCTTCCTTAAAGACTTGAACGGTTTAAACGCCGTTGTCATTGGCCGTTCACTATTGTTCGGTAAGCCGATGGCACAATTGTTACTACAAGCAAACTGCACTGTAACAATGGCGCACTCACGCACCAAAAACATCGAAGAAGTTTGCCGCAATGCCGATATTCTTGTTGCCGCCGTTGGACGTGAAAAGATGGTGAAAGCCGACTGGATAAAGCCCGGTGCTTGTGTCATTGATGTCGGGATTAACCGTATGGAAAACGGCAAGCTGTGTGGTGATGTGGATTATGAAGCTGCCCTTGAGGTTGCTGGCGCGATAACACCCGTGCCGGGCGGCGTTGGCCCAATGACAATTGCATGCCTACTCGCCAACACAATCAAAGCAAGACGCCAGTTTTCGTAAAAATAACATTGATTTGAAGACGCCGTAAACAGCGTTTTCTAATAAACCATTATGCTGAATGGATGATAAGCTCGTATATCCTTCAGCTTCGTTTGCCTAATGACGAAGAGATTATAAAACTCTACATTCGCCTGCGGACTGGCAATAATGACCTCCGGATAATATACTTCGAATATCCCCGGGTTATTATAAATATGAAGCAACAGCCGCTCATTAGAATCAACCCAGCTTTTAAGGCTGACTAAAAATGTTCTAACTGTCATTTTATTTTGCTTAAATGCAGTACGCACAGTCGATGGTATAGAATCATCTGCATCAATAATGTCTTCGATGTCTATAACTTCTTGGTCTAGTACTTTTTTCCAATAACTGTAAATAATTGCAGATTTCCGAGTATTTTTTATCTGATCTTTCAAATATTCTTCATCTTCGAATATCTCTAAATTTCCAACATGTGTCATATATCGACGAATTTCGTAACCATAATGGTCAAATTCAGGCGGGATCCCTTTTTTGACACCTTGAATTAACCTGTCCACACGCTCTTTCATGCTGGTTAGAGGCGAGCGTTTTCTATAGTCTACAATCCCCATATTAGGTTCGACAGATCTTTCATCATCATCATCAATAACAACAGATGTGGAGCGCAATTCGGGCATAACAATATTAGCACCCGAAGTTACCAGTTTTCGTGCATGTGAATCCTGCGGTAGAAATAATACCATAATGGCAAGAATAGAAAGTAAAATTGGCATAATAAAATAAAGTCCTGTTCAAATAATAACGCTGTAATAATGGAGTATCATCCGCTGTGTCTAAGTATACATGCACATGTCATTACTATAACTTAAGCACAGAGAGTAAATTCTAATGTATTTTGATGATAAACACCAGTAATAGCTTAAGAAATATTTTTTGTATTCCAAAATATAACATCACGCATCACATTTCCGCGCTTGTCTTCACTGCGTTTATAAACATATATTCCTAATACAGATAGGCCAACAGCCCAAATCGCGCTTAGGTTCCCCATGGCGGCCATCACGACCCCCGCTTTATCCGTATCAAATATAATCACATAGGCAATGCCAAACATCTGTGCTCCCCAAGTGAACGCCATCAAATATCCGAAGGTCGGACGCATCCGGCGCACATACTTATCCTCCGATGCGATCTCCGCACGCAGGGACTTGTTAATTTCGGACAGACTTTCTTGGTAGTTCTCAATTTCCATCTCGGCCATTTTTTCACTGTGACGATTAGCCTCGGCAAGTTGCTCCGGCGTGATTTGCCCGCTTTTCAAAGCATTTTCAACTTTGCCCAAAGCTTGCACCGCAGTTTTTGCAGCCGGATGATCTAAAACGCTCAATGCGCCGCCAACAATTGCGATAAGCACAGGTAGCCCCACCTGCGATAAGAATGCAGATAACATGATGTCTCTCCTTTAATGAAAGTAAGTTATGAAATAAATAGAAATAGCGTGTTAGTTTTTTGAGCGTAACGCCAGATAAGACGCTGATAAAATAAAGATGCCGCCAATGATCATCTCGCTACGCAATGCTTCACCCAAAAGGAAATATGCCAGCATAACGCCATATAAAACCTCAAGCATTGTGACAACACTAATCACTTGTGCGCTAATCACTTTCGCAGAGGCAACATACAGCGTGAAGGCCAGCGCCGTGCAGATAACGCCATGAATAAACAAGTAAAACCAATCAATCTGCAAAACCGTTTCCTGCATCCACAGGACAACAGGTAAGAACACCAGCATCGCTACAAAACATTGATAGAATGTCAGCGTTATAGCAGAATACCGTTTCACATAGTTCTTGTTCAAGAGCAGCATAAAAGAATAACTCAACGCCGCCAAAAGCCCCCAAAACATGCCTGCCCCATCGACCGATAAGCCGTCCCCTGCCGCGACAATAATGCCAATCCCTACAAAACATAGTAATGCCATTACCATATGCATTAACGTCAAACGCGTTTTAAAAAAGGCCGGCTCTAAAAACATTGTCATTACAGTGAAGGTTGAAAAACTAAGCAGGCCAATTGCAACACTCGATATCTGGATTGAATGAAAAAAGGCAAACCAATGAAAAGCCATTAACACGCCGAGCATAACAAATGCGCATACGTCTTTTAAATTATGTGGCTTAAAAACTTTGCGCTGGTAACACATGACAATAGCCAAGGCCATCGCTGCAAACATCACCCGCCCAAAAACAATAAAGAATGGAGAGGTGCTGATCAGCTTGCCAAAAACACCTGATGCCCCCATCAATAAAACAGAAACATGCAGATAAATTAGAGCTGTACGGTGGGGAATCATGCGTCCTTTAATCCTGCGCTGACGTCTAAGAGACGCGTTTTATGGGCATTTTTTTTCACGCTAAGACAATTAAAATTTGATGTCAATAACCACCTGATTTAAGAGGCAACCAACTTATAGAATTTATGCACGCCAATTACACAAGACGGCGTTTTACCCTTTACCCAGTATGGCCTAACAGAAGCCGCATGATAATGTGTTGCGCCCTTTGTGACATCATTCAATGCCCCGATAACCGCGCGGTGTGCAATGCGTAAAGCCGTGGCAAAATATAAATCTTCTTTCCCCACATTTTGCAATTTACGAAAATTCGGATCTGCACGATTCCAACAGCTAAACTGATATGGCTTTTGGCAGATTTGAATAATGTTATTTCCCCACCAGAATTTACCTTTCTTTTGCGCCACGGCTGCGCGATTAAGGATTACATTGGCCACCGCCTTCATACCTTGGGTTCCCTCACCGCGCGCTTCCCCCCAAAGGGTGCGCGCCAAAACATCAACAGTAATTTCATCATAGAAATCCTGCATCGTTTTTTCGCCGCTAGACTCATGGCCGGATTGGCACAGCGTATCCACAGCAATCAGCTTTGGCTTCTTACTCATTATAAATCTCCTTTAAATTTGAAATTACCTTTTCAGGTATAAAAAAAGCCCCGAAAAATCGGAGCTCTGTAACAATAGATAGCAAGGTCGGCCTACGCCTCTAAAATGCATTCGACAGGCGTATCATCGGGATAACGCATGCCGGTTGAGACTTTTTCTCTATACGCATCCGACCAATTATCGTTTTCTATGCCCTGAAATTCTTTGAGATACGCCAAGGTTTCTTTCTTATCAACAGCGCGCAGCAATGTTTTCAGCCCTAATTCTTCCAAAATATCATACCATTCAGAAATCTCTTCACCATTTTGCACCGGAACAAATTGATAATCAAATCCATCAAGCAACGATCTGGCTTCGTTATAATAACCATTACATTCAGAGAAAAATTCTGCAATTTTCAACGCCGTATCTTTACCAATGCTTTCCTTACCTTCGACGATGCGTTCAATACATTGCCCCATTTTAAGCGTACAATCACGTACCGCATATGTGGATGCGTAGAGCAATTTGGATAGGTCCTTATCATCTTCAACCTCTTGCAACGTCGGTGGCCAGTCCCCTGCATACATTGCGCGAATTCTTTGAAAACCCTCATCAATATTTTTAGAATAGCCAGCCGCCATAACATCCAAAAGCTCCGGATCATTGGCTACATGTTGTACAAATTTTTCATTGGCGTAATGCTCTAACCCACTCATGTCCAAATCCTTCATTCTTCTTAAATATGGGACATGTTCTACACCATTATAAGTTTAATTGTCAATATTTACATAAAATCATATTTTGCGTTTTCCCTTTAGTTCCGCCGTCTTTATTATCGTCTTATCCAGCTTTGCTTCAATCCGTAAAAGATGTTCGACGATACGGCTCTCTACATTGCGTAAATCCTTTTGTGAGGCATAGCTTTTCGCCACCTCCAACTTAAATGCAAACAGCGCACCACGCAGTTGTTCACACCGCATATCAAGCGTTGCCTGAATATGGTCAATCGCCTTGTTCGTGTCACTACGTGTACGCCAAATCATCAGCAACAGCCCCGCCATCGCCGGTAAATCAACCACCGTAATCCACCATAAAAGGTCATTTGAAATATCTGTCATTGTTCTTTCTCCTTATACTTTGCCTTAAACATCAAAGTCACTTTTCGCTGTGTGCGCACCTGCGCCCTTCATCCAGCTATGGCCGCCTTGAGCATGAAGACGTTCCACACGATCCGGCTGCAGAGACAGCGCGCCAGCAACCGCGTCAAGACCATCATCATGGCCTTTGCTTTTCCCCGGTCTCCATTCGCGCATTTCCATGATAAAAGGTGTTTTGGCAATGCTTTCATGCACATACAACCTGCCCGCCGCCATCACCGCATCAAACCCCTCTAAGATACGGATATCCTTGTTACGGCTGCTCGATACATCGCGGACACGACATGGCGCACGCGCCTTAACCAAGGTGTTGCGCAAGATATTGGGCAAAAACCGCCCTATACCGTTAATTTCAACCGCAATGGAGGGTAAATAGAACTCTTTTGCTATTTGGGCGACTTGCCGCGCTTGCTGGCTGGCTTCATCCAGATCATCATTCTCATCCACACTAAGATAGGCGATATGGTGCAGGTAATAATTCCCGCCTTCATCACCGAATAAAACTGCAACGACGCTGTTATCACCACCGGCTTTACCAAAGGCAGGATCCCACCAACACGACGCCCCCACGATTTTATGCTGCCCGATATACAGCGTATTCATCTCCTTCGCATATTCCAGCGGCGCATCGTAATAGCGCAATAAATCAGGGTTAAGCCGCCCCTCCATAATATTCACGGCCTGAAGCATCATTTGGCTATCGAATTTATTGGGCCCCGCACTGCGTTTGATTTGTGCGATGTCTGCAGCGCTATAACGCTCCGGCCAAACGCTGTTGCCCTCTTCATCCAATATGGGCAAAGATAAACGCGCAAACCCATCTAAAAACACAACATCTTCCCCCACTTCCTTACGCGGTATATCCGCATAGATAGAGAAATAATGATGCGGCGTTCCAACATAAAGCTGCGTTCCACCAACGGTAAGTACATAAGATATCTCGGCCAGCCTTTCACGCAGATCCGCGCGCTTTTCCGCGCTGTCACACGTGTTGGGCACTTCGACATCATCGCAAATCACAATATCAGCGCGGCTGCCCGTGATGTTCGATCCCACGCCCTTTGCCATCATTGAGGGATCGCGAAGTTCCAGCACACGCTGCACCGTAAAGCGATCAGATGCCCATTGATCAGCACGCGCGGGTTTTAGGTGTGTGGTTAAAGGATGGCGCTCTATAATACGTTTAACATTGCGCACCATTTTCTTGGCCAATGTAAAATCCGCCGCCAAGACCAAGATCCGTAAATTCGGATCGCGATAAATCAACCACGCACAAAACAGCCCCACCAGCGTTGATTTTCCGGCCGACCTGAACGCCATGAGTAACAGCGCCCTATCGCCATTGTACCAACGCCCTTCCAACCAATGCGCAATCTTCATATGTAAAAGCGGCGTTTTCATATTTTGCTGCTGATTCCACAGCACGATAAACTGCATGAAATCCGCATCTTTCATCGCGTATTCATTCATGATGTTTCCTTATTATTTTTATTTTACGCACATTCGTGCGCCTCTGAACAACGCCATGCGCTGCCCTCCAAGTCTTTTTAAATCGAACAAAAAAAGCCCCGAAAAATCGGAGCTTGGTATAGAAATATATGGCATATACTTCGCTTATTCGAGGGAGAACGTCGTTATGGTGGCATGTCTATCTTCATGTGGTTTTATTGCACCTGCATATTCCCTTCCCTCGGGAATAATACAAACACGGTCAGGATGAATGCCCGCCTCTTCAAAAGCAGGAAGAAATCCGGCAGCACGTTGCATTGAAACCTTTAACGCACCATTCCTAAGCGTTTGATTTCTGTCTGAGCCGCCAACGACAAGAAACGCAATTTGCTCTTCATCTTTATATTTCTCGAAAGATTTTATTAACGTACTCTGACTGCCTCTATGATTTATTTCATCTGCGCCGAAGAAATATTTCGAATTATGTTTCTGATCCTTCTCCAGATTTTCACCCGTAAGACGAACTTGCCATTTATTCCAAATTTCAGAATCAATCCATGACGGCTTTTGCCGAACATTCGCATCAACAGAATTAAATTCTTCACGATCTATATCGTAAGGACCATCATAACATTGGAACGTATGGCGCATTTCGTTCAACTCGGCGCTCAACACTTTATCTTGTGTCGGCGCAATATCTATTTCTTTTGCATCACCACCGGAACAAGCCGACAGCGTCAAGACAAGCGAAAATGATATCGCTGAAACAGCAAAATTATTCGTTATTCTTGGTATTGTTTTTTGTGTTTCAGACACTCTGACACACCCCTATCATTCAACCCGTAGGAAACTATGGTATCATAGATACATGAGTTCTGTCATTTAAGTCAAATTTCCATCATGTTTTTATAGCCGTCAATTTCCTCTTGTGCCGTTTCCATCAGGCCGAGTATCTCTTTTTCGGATGGTTTATTATCCGGTTTTTCATCAGATAACGCTGTGCGTTTTGCCAATTTCACCAGCAATTCAATATGTGCAATCGCCACCTTACAGGCATCTTGATGTTTTTTAAAATCAACGGAGTCCTGTTTGGGCTTTTGCTCCGAGAATAACTGGTAAGAGGCAATGGCTCTTGCTAATGCTTTGGGTAGGAATTTGGCAATGCGCGCACGTGTGCCTGCTTCGATTTGAGGCATAGTATCTCCTTCTAAGTTTATTTATTAAAGAACCCAACAACGCACTGCGGTGCTTCGGGCATAAAAAAACCGCCCCTGAATAGAGACGGTCAGCGTTAGCCATAATGTTCAATGACTAAGCTAATACTCAATCACGCGTTCACCTATTTCACTGATGCCGGAACCGCCAACAGAAGGATTTCTTATCTTCTCTCCTTTGGGTAGGTTCAAAACGCGATTCCCTTCGGGTGAGGCGCCACTTCCGTTATTGAAATTACTCTCTACGGATTTTAATACTTCTTCTACATTCTGAACATTCTTGTTCTTCATAATACCCTCATAACAGCTGAAACACCATTCTAACAAAAAATATATTGGCCTGTCAAAGCACGCTATAAATGCTTGCTGATGATAAACCATTGCCCACCATCAGATACAACGGTAATTGCGCTGTATTGACTGCTGAGCGGTTGGGCGGAATTATCAGGGCCGGTGCTGCCCTGCTCGGTGACGCTAATCACGTTGGCTGAACCATCGGTTTTCTTGATCGTAATGGTGCGGCCAATGGATTCGGCAGCGTTTGCAGGTGGAAGACGCGCCGTCATTGCACCACCAAAACTGGACAACAAGTACACATCCACCGCCATATCAATGTCATACGTGCCACTGCCATCGAAATAGCGTGTATTGCCTGCCGATCTGTTGGAGGCAATCACAAACCACTCCGCGCCGTTGGATATCATCATCACATAGTCATTTTCCGCGCCGAGGAAGAAGTTTTTACCATCCGCGCCTGCGCCGCCATCTTCGGTGACGGTAATCACATTGGACGAGCTATCGGTTTTCTTAACCACCATCATCACGCCAACCGCGTCTCCTGCAGCGGGTAGCTCTACATTCAACGCGCCCCCGAATGAGGATACCAAATGCACCGAATGCGACAGATCAAGGCTAACCGTTCCGCTGGCATCTATAAACTCAGTATCGTAGCGTTGCAATGTCGCGTTCATATCTGTCACGGTGGTTTTTTGCAGGCGGTTTTTGTAAGGGTAGCCCGCATTATAGGCGCTATATTCTCCGCCCGATAAATCCCAAATCGCCGAACCATCGCTCACCGACAGCAAATTATAGATAGAGGTTTCAATCGACCCCGCTTCTAATTTCACATTCGGGACGAGGTTATTGCTCTCCGCATAGGGGTTAATCAGCAAGGTTTTATCCGAATTCGCACCGATAATAAAGCACCCTTGCGCCGTACCTTTAACGTTGGCTTCACAATCAATAAAGCTGTTATTAAAACGGCCATGCTCAATATAAAAACCCGCTCCTGTTATGTCCGCGCCCAGCGAATAGGCACGGCAATTATGAAATTTATTAGCATTTGGCGTATCGCCTGCCCCTGATTTCGTTAAGTGAAAACCGTGTATAGCGGGCTGTTCCACCAATACGCGCGTAAAGTTATTCCAATAACAAGGCTTCCCCGTATCCGTGTAGCCATCAAGCTGCACCCCGATATTAGGCTGCACAATTGTCACATCGGTAATCGCGCATTGCACCACAGGACGGGTAAGGCCGAACAGCTTAATACCGATATCGCCCTGTTCAATACGCAGATTTGCGACACCCACATGATCTTCTACAATTTCGATAATATTAAAGCTGTTGCTATTGCCCTTCAATACAGATGTCTGCCCCACGCCAATTAAAGATTGCCGCGCATTCAGGCGGATTGTGCTGCTCACCAGATATTCGCCTTCGGGAACGAACACCGAGTCATGCGCCGTGAGTGCATTTTGGATTGCGGTTGTGTCATCGGCTAAGCCATCACCTACAGCGCCAAAATCCTTCACGGAAATCATATCAGACAGCTTATCCGTCGATGTGCGCGTGCTTGCTCCCCCGCCACTTGCCGTAAAATCAGGAGCAGCCATTGCCCCCTCCAAAGACACTGCCACAGGGTTGCCATCTCCATCAAAGCCCAGCGCTTTATTCGCGCGGATTGCTCTATCAGGTAACTGCGCATTGCCCGGCGTTTCATAATCCGAATAGCGCAACATAAGGTCATTCTCGCGGTTAACTTGCTGCACGCTGGCGATGATATAATCCAGCTCGTTATTAATGCTTTGCGCGGAAAAATCTCCACCTTCCAGAAAATCGGTCACGCGCTCAATCGGCAATACGCGGGCCAAGGTAATAATCACGCCATTATCCGGCGCAACATCAAACGTTACAGATCCGCCCAGTGTTTCCCCCGCGCCATCAATAATAAAGCCGCTAACCTGCGACGCGCCATCAAAAAACACGTGCATGTCTTCACTGGCAAATATTGGAAACGGATAGCTGTAATTCGTGTCGATACCATCGGCGACATAACGCACGATCGGCGTGATATCAGGCATTTTTATATGTTCAGGCATAAGTGTTAGCTCCTTGCTTTCTGGCTATTATTTGATACGCAAACAAAACGATGTTTTGCTTTGCTGGGCATTTTTATATGTTCGGGCATAAGTGTTAGCTCCTTAAATTCAGGTACAAAAAAAAGCCGCTCAATGCGGCTTAAATAATGGTCTTAATTTCAAATTTTGTAGATTTAGGCATCCAAATACGGACGTTCTTTCGGAAAATTAGGAGAACTGCTTTTTAACTTATAGTTCTGCATAATACTTTCCGCCTCTCTGCGTGTATCATAGCTGATAAAGGCAAGCCTCTCAGGTGAAAAATTCATATTAAAGTCTGCCAAGCTTTCCGGGGCAATCCGCATAGAAAAACAACCGTCACAAAATAATTTTAAATCTGCAACCTTTCCCATTAACAAATGAGGCTCTATTACATTAGCAACAACAGCCGCAAAATCATCGTTGTCCAAGCCGCTTTCTGTAAAGTGTACTAAGCCAATCGTGGACGCCAGTTTGGAATTAGAAACAAATATCTGTGCACGGTCATCCTTGTGTAAAGGCACCATTCCTACATTCATAATAGCACAATACTTCATATCACTTGACGCACTGGTTTGCGCACCATGCATCGCTTGATTTATATCTTTTCCTAATAGACTTAGTGTTTTTTTATCCATTGGGAAGTATTACATAAAACGAACAAATACGTCAAAAATAATTTATATTATACTCTTCAAAAACATACTTAAAACAAAGAGCCAAACAGGCGTTCACGCGCCGATAACTGGGTTATTTTTTGCTTTTCCTGTAATTGCGTGCGTTGCAGAACATTCAAAGATTTTTGCTGCCCCAAATCTTGATCTATTGAGGTTAAGCGCAGCGCATCAAGCTGTGCACGCTTTTGCTTCTCGGCATCAGATTCTTCGAACAAGCCCAATAATACAGCCTGCGCCGACCCACCGCCGGAGCTGATTCCTTGCGCGCCGAAATTAGCACGTTGACGAGAGACCGCGCGGCGCAAAGCTTTTTTGCGCTCTTCTTCCGCATTTCCCGCATCAAGTGCAATCTTTTGCCGGCTTAACGTCGCATCAGCCGCGGCCTGTTGCTCTTGCAAGGATTGTTGCGCGCGTAATTGCTGTAATGCTGCATCTTGCTTATTACTCGACCTGCTGCCTGAAAGTTCACTGGCGATAAACCCTACGCCTTGAGACACAATCGTACTAGTTAAAATAGGCACTAAAGAAGCCATGTTCTATTCCTTTTCTTTTTTTGAATGGATTTAAAAATAAAAAAACAGCCCATAAAGGCTGCTTCTGATACATCGCATTAGCGATTATCTTCACATATGATTTATATGTTGTGGCCCTGTCACAGGTTCACCATGGAACACCTTCAACCGCACTTCATACGCATCAGCGAGAGCAATGATGTCACCTTTGTAAGGGACTGACATAGAAAAAGGGCTATCATTCCACCCATCAGACAATAATCCAGAGGCTTTAGCTGCCTCCATCTCTTTCCAGAAATCATCGAACGATATTTCATCCGTCCATGCTTCATAGAAAGATTGCTGTAAAGACTCATATGGTTTGCTTTCATCCAATAGCTTATCCAGCAAACTCTTTTGACCAAACATTTTTTGAATAAGACTGCGCTGACCATATTTCTCATAATTTTCAATTTTATGCTCGCCAACGACATCCAAATTCTTGGGCTTGCCTTCAACATCCGCAAAATTATACACCAACGGACGCTCCCAAAACCCGGTGTCCCTCTCAATACGCTTAGAGACCAGCAAACGCTTAAACTCTGAATCTTGGCTATGCGGTTTCCCACCGATCAGCTCCATAGCAAAGCCTTCAGACTGTATAAGTCCGATAGCCGGCAGAACATCAGGGTGATACAAATGTGCCAAGCGTTTCCCTTCATCATCAGAATCTTTTGAATTTGGATAAATACGCAAAACCGCACTATAACGATTCAACATCAAGTTATATCCACCCTCATTCGTTCTGGATATATTCACACCATCTTCGGGAAGTGGTAATCGCATCTTGGTAAAAATTGGTGCTAAATCATTCAAGGACAAATCAGAACTTAATCCGGATTTATCTTGGGACGAACGAAGACGACCTTTTATCTCATTATCAAATATTTCAGCAATCATGCCAATTATTGTACTGTATTATGTCTATAAACACAATTAATCGTTAACTTTGATTTCCGAACTAACAGAGAGCAACGTGAACGGCAGAGGCGCACTTTGCTCTATCCGCCAGAGGGGTTGCGTCCCGTCCTTTTGCCAGCCCAAGCTGCGCACTTTCACATCACCGCTGATAATCGGCGCAGCGCCATCAAGGATATCATCCTCACCAAATTGTTTCAGCGATATATCCTGCGCGCCGCGTCCGACATCAAGGCGCAGAGCCGCCGTATCTTTCAGACGAAAAATTGCCTCAACCAGACGCAGTTTTCGCCCCGATCCGACCTGCCCTACTTCATTAGGGGGCAAAGGCTCTACGATATGGGTATAAGGTAGGCCAATCTCAATTGTGCTGGCCGGCTCGGCCAAAGTAATTTGTCCGCCTATCACTGTTTGAGGTGCAAGTACCGCACCATCAGCAACGATAGAGACCTCTTTACCCTCCAGATGATCCAGCCCCGACCACATGCTTGCTGGCGAGCCGACTTCTCCCGATAAGGCAGAGTCCAGATGTAGCGCCACATCAAACTGTTCAATCAGGAACGCGCCATCACGCTCGATCAGCATATAAACATCATCTCCAACCACAGAGACAGACTTCACCAGACCATCGGTTTCATGCAATGTCCAAGCGGAGACTTTTTCTGCGCGGAACGCCGTTAAGCTGGCGAATCTGCCATCTCCACGCACCACGAACAGCAATCTGTTCTTCTGATCGTAATCCTGATCCACAGGGTTTTCAACCACATGACGCGATAATAATGCCAGATCGGTGGAAGTATAGGCGGCCTCTAAATCCGTATAGAGATATTCATGAATTTCCTGTGCGTTGCGCGCAACATAAAGCGTCGCTCCATCCACATTCACAGGCGGAATATAGCGATCAATGCGTGATCCCGTGCGGGTTTGGCGTCTGATCTGCACCGAAGACGGGGTCAACGGATCGCCGGTGACCATCCATTCCGCGCCACTGGTAAATAACTGTAAATGACGAGAGGAGAATATCCCCCGTATCGCATTCACCTGATCGGACAGGATCGCAAATTCAATTGCTTCACCGTCCAACCCCTCCCCCAAATCAAAGTTAAACAAATCCCCCGATTTGGAAAACCATAAGCGGTTCGGCAAATCACGCGAGCCACCAATCACAAGCCTATCTTGATGAAACGCCACACTTACGGGATATCCGTGCACGGCACTAAAAACCTGTTCAAACCAGTCAATAGTAGGGTCTGTGGTGAGTAAATCCTCGATCACCGTCACAGTCACCACGGTTGGCGAATCGTAATCGGTAATCTCCACATCTTTGCCGCCAACACGCAGACGCGTGCCCTCATGCCCTGCCACAAACACATCCGCAGACGCGGTCAGCGTAATACTGCCCGTTGTGGCGCTTGGGGTCAGAGTGACTTCGCTCTCGGCGAATTTGAAATATGGGTGGTAAATGATGTTCTCATCGGTGAAAAAGCTCCAATCACTTAAGCTCCACACGCCCATACCACTGCGCACCAGCTTTTTAGGTGATATGTCAGGATGCACCATCAGCAATGTATCCGCGCTCTGTGTCCATGCGATTTGGGATATCTGCGCTTCGCTCCACGGCGCGGGAATTGTGGCCTCTTTCACGCCGGAGGAATAAACATCAATTTGCCTATCTGTGATGACTAGCAACGCCGTTTGTTGCGTATTAAATTCGAAGGCGATCAATTTACCATCGCCCGCTGCGCTATCGATATAGCCCAGCCCAAAGCGACGCTTTACGCCGCCTGTCGGGTTGATAAACACATTGCGCAGCGCCAAAGCGCCATTATCATAGGCACGTAAATCCCCCCGCCCCAATAATTCAGGCGAGACTTCACCCGCCGTGAAAGTGGTTTTCATATCTCTAATTCTAGTCATGATTATTCTTTCTTTTATATACGTTTTTATACGTTCAAACGCCACGTAGGCTTACGAACCACTCGGTTCGAGGCCGCAGTCGCGTCCTTGATATACGTTCAAACGCCACGGTGACTTACGAACCATTCAGCTCGAGGCCGCAATCGCGTCCTTGGTACATATTCAAAGTTTAAATTCAGGCACAAAAAAACCGCCCAAATGGACGGTTCGTACTGTTATTTATGAATGCAGGGTTACCCTATACCCAGTATGTCATCTATATTATCGTTCGGTTTCACAGTGGGATATGACGATCTTTTAGGCTCAACATCCTTAGTAGCATCTTTATTCACCTCGGCGTCCTTTTCAGCCTCGACCTTAACATCAGCAGCACTCTTGTGATATTGCGGAGGTACGCTAGCCTCAGCGCCCAAATCACTCTCCGGCCACTCCGTATCAATATTCTTTAATCTATGCAAAAACTTATCCGAACCCACTAAATGCTCACCTTAATTTATAATAACACGCGATAATCTACTCTATGTTAAATTAAAACACACCGCGCCGTCAAGAAAACGCCTAATACGGTGCTTTTCTAAGTATGATCCGCCCTGAAACACAAAAAAACCGCCCAAACGGACGGTTCTTATCATTCTTTTATAATGCCAAAAATCAGCCTATACCTAGAACTTCTTCTTCATTTTCGCTCGGCTTTATAACAGGATGTGTTGGCACCCCTTTAACCGGTGGCTGAACTGGCGCAGCATGATACTGTGCAGGAATACCTGCTTCCGCACCTAACTCACTATCAGGAAATTCATCGCTAATATTCTTCTGATCATCTAAACTCATTATTCTCACCTAATTTATTAATTATATCCGCATTTCCTCTATATTAAACTAAAAGATATCGCGGCGTCAAGAAAACAACCTAATTCGCCTTACACAGCCGTCTAATCCCGCACCGTAATCAGGGTAAAATCCTCGATTTTATTCGGTGTATCTTGCTGTGCATCAATTTGACGAGCGCGCTGGAATTCCTTTTCTGCCATCGCAAACATACTTTCCGCACGTGAGGTATTTTCCGTCACAGGAATGGTAAATTCCGCTGAAAGCCGCGTTATCAGTGCCTGATCGAAATATGGCGGGAAAGATTCTTCCTCCGGTCTGAAAATATAGCTCAGTATCACATCAGGCGCATTGGTATGCAAAGCACCACTGGCAATGCGATAATTCAGCCCCCGCCCACGCGATCCACTGCCTGCACTCAACGCACGTAAGAAGTCATTGGGCAACGCGTAAGCATAGCTGTAATCCGCAATCGGGGCACTGGCCAGTTGATTAAGCACAATTTGCCCGCTGGCAAAGCTCCATGCATAGGCAGAGAGCAACGCATCGCGTACTTGTGCAAATAACGCACCCGCAATCTCACTTTCTGCTGTGCCTTCGTCAAAGCCTGTTATCGGGGCTGCGCCTATTCTGATAAGCGCACGGCTGCTAAGGCCTATATCTGATAATGCCATTTTAATTCTCCTGATAATTTTATAATCTGTGAACATAAAAAGCCCCGCATAAGCAGGGCTGTAAATTCTTATAAACGCTGTAAACTTATTGAGGGTCTATCCCCAGAACATCACGCGCATCTTCTGTCGCGGCATGCGTATGATCACTCGTCGCGCGATCTTTTCGGGTTGTATAGAATACTTCTGCATTTTTAATGCTCTCAACACTATCCGCCGTAACTTTTCCGGCCCCTCCCGCCGCAAAAATAAAAGATAACCCCTGCGTCCTGACATGGTTATTAACATCGCGCAGCATATCACGCGCTTTTTCTGCAGATACCAGCCTCGATTTCTTAAATTCATAAGAGTCACCAGATTCGCTTGGAACGAAAACGATCGTCTTCCCCAGCTTCTCAACAGAAACAGACATATCAGGGGCAATTTCAACATGTATCTTTATACCGTCAATATCGTTAAAGTTCGCCCTTACCTTTCGGCGTAACGAACCATCTTCCTTTGAAACCATGCCCGCTTCATTCAATTGCGTCATCAATGTATGATTAAAACAATCGATAAAACGTTCGGCTTCTTCGACCATGTCTTCTGAAGTTGTCAGCTTTTTTCTCATAATGAATTTCTCATATCCGCAATTATTACAGAGAACTAGGTATCACACCCATTATGAAAATTCAATAAAAAGCAACAGCCCTGAAACCTTAATATACGTTCAAACGCCACGTAGGCTTACGAACCATAAGGTTCGAGGCCGCGGTCGCGTCCTTTACTATACGTTCAAACGCCACGGTGGCTTACGAACCATAAGGTTCGAGGCCGCGGTCGCGTCCTTGGTACTACATAAAGCTCAGGGCTGTGCCAATTCGATACCGTATAACATGCAGCCAAGGCGAGCGTGAGGAGCGCGTCAAGCCTTGCACACAAAACGTTACACCTTACGCATAAGCCGTAATTGTGACAGTGCTGCCGTCATTGCCTGTCACAACATAAAATGTCGTAGACGGGCTACCATCAGTATCGATGTTTGCGATAATCAAATCATTCACGCGCAGCATATCCACTGCGGTGTTGAAATAACCACCTGTTGTAATATCGGCGTCCACGCTGGTGAAGTGCCATAAAGTAAAGTTATTCGCATACGCAAGTACGCTTAAGTCAGATGCTATATAAGCCATCCCTATTCTCCTTTTGATTTAAAAAACAGCGGATTACCGCTGAGGTTGCAGTCACAACCCTTTAATTTGAAATGGAAAACGCCCCGCATATTCAAATACGAGGCGCAAAATCCAGAACCAATCTAGTTCTTAATCGGGGGTTTCATCGCAATTGATTGTAACAATTCCAGTCTCATCAATCAGACCAGCGCCTTGGCTCATCATGTTATTGACGAAATGGGACGCACGATCACCGTGCCATGAAACATCAGTTTGCACATCACTGGCAGCGGCATGGCCTATGGCAGTCTTGTGATAATAGTAACAAGAACGAACATCACTGCCATCAACGGGAAGCCCCGAATGTGGAATGAAAATCGTACCGAGGAACATTTTCGCTTGTGTGATACTTGAGAACGGAAGGTTTTCCGCACCGATATAATCCGCATTCACGAATTCATCAATGGCGAGCAAATCGCTCCACTGTTTCCAGCCAACGATACAAAAGCGTTGCCCATCATCAGGCACATCATTTTCACCAAATGTTTCAAACGCGTTCAGGATTTTATCCTTGGTCAAACCAATGTTACTATCCGCAATGATATTCGCAGTCGCACTGGCCAAAGCATTAATCACAAGTTCATCCGTTTTACGGCCAAGAGCTTGCGCACCGGCGTTGGCGATAATCTGACGCTCGTCAATATTGGTTTTCAGTTCATCAAGACGATCAACCCAGTCCCCTGCGTAATAATCGGACAGGATAACTTCAATATTGGAGTGATCCAAATTCATCACCGGCACCATGCCATGTGTTGCTTTTGTGCTGGCCGTTCCTTTGCCGACCTTTTGGAAAACCGCACTGGAACCGTTAACACCTGTTATTGTACGCACAGTGTTACGAAGCTTCGAACCCTGACGTTGGTAGGCTTCATGCACTTCGCGTTCGAACTGCTTAATGAAGGCCTGATCTATTGTTGTAGACATATTAAACCTCTTTCTGATGGTTTAGAGTTTAGAAAAAAGCCGTCTTTTGGTTATCCAAGCGTATGAAAGCGTCTTAAGGCCAAATAAAGGGCGGAGAATGCCAAAACGCTGTGGAATACAGTGTAATTATTGCGTTTTGGCACAAAAAAACCGCATGGACGCGACAAAGCGCGTTACCCATCCGGTATAGAATTACGAATTACATTCAAGTGAATCGCGATTTATGATATTAATGATTCATAATGCAAAAATGACATTCGTGGCGTTGATGTGCTTATATTAAGAATTAATTCCTATTTTGTCAATTGTTTTTTGCATTTACTGCGTATTTTTTATCAAATCGTTAATTTTGCCTTAATTTAAACAAAAATTAATATTAGATTAATCGAATAAATAGTTATGGGAATAGCTCATGTTTAGTAAAGTTATAAAATCTTCGGATGTTTTAAAGCAAAACTCCAGCGCGCAAACAAAGCGTAGAGATGCTCGTAGAGCCGATGATCGTTGCGTAAGCATCATCAACGGTCAAATGCACCCTGTTGAGAACTGGAGTTCAGGCGGAATGCTTATCACTGCTGATGAACGGATTTTCGCCATTGGGCAAGATTGCAAATTCACGTTGAAATTCAAACTTCGCGATGAAATGATGGAAATTGACCATAAGGCAAAGGTTATTCGCAAATCTCCGAATAGAATTGCGCTACAATATCTCCCTCTTACAAAAGATGCACAAAGCAGCTTTCAAAAAGTGGTTGATGATTATGTATCACAACGTTTCGCCGAGTCACAAAGCTAACGCAGTTACTCTGAAAACATAAATAAGGTAAAGCCTTCCCCATATATGAGGAAGGCTCTCTTTTGTGTTACTCACTTCATTACTTGCCGTATAGGTTTTCAAACCCTTGCGTCACTTTCGCAACATAAGCCGGATCTTTATCTTTCCAGTAACGCGGGTCCCGCATCATAGAGCTAAGCTCCAGATCATTCACGCCCTGTTGCCCTTGTTTTGCATTACGTTGCAAACTTGGCTCTTCACCTCTCATCATACGGTGCAATGCAACCACGCCTTCGTAAGAGCTGGATAGATTATCAAGCACATCTTCAGGCAGGTTCTTACGCCCGAATGCCAAAAGCTGGCGCGAGATTTCTTTCCACTGCTCTACCCCGCCGAAATGATTGGCGAGTTTTTCAACTTCACGCTCTGCCTTAAAATCCGCGGCAAGCTCATGCACCATTGGCACCATTTTTTCAGATGCCAGATTATAGACCTCTTGCGCTTGTTCCTGCGTGAAGCCCTTTTCATGCAAACGGCTGTTAATTTCTGCATCCGCTTCGAACATACCGTGCGAACAATCGATGCAATAATCATCGGGTGATTTCGGCGCGGTTGGGTTCTTGGATAAACGTTGCTCCAACGCTTTATAAGATTTCATCAGCAAATCAATCTGCACTTCTCCGGTTTCGGGATGTTTAAATTTTTCGGGTATATCGGCGTTCAGCAAGTTTTCTTCGCTTGGGGTCTCGTTTTTATCGTTATGCATTTTATAGTCTCCTTCGGTTTTTAAATTTTTAAATAAGGTTATAAGGGGTTCATTACGGCGCGGTTTCGCCCTGCACCTCCTCTATCACTCCTTCAAGCTCAGGGGCAATTTCAGGTAATATTTCAGACACAATTTCTGGTGGAATTTCGGGTAATATTTCGCTACGGATCAAGTCACTAGGCACTGCCAAGGCTTCACCAAGGAAACGCACAGCCGCCTGCAAATCAACAGACAGCGCCGCCTCCGGCCCCATCGCTAAAACAGTGTTAAGCCAGCTCAAGGTGTTTTGCACATTCCTCTGCCCCTGCGATCGCGCCAAGGGGGAGCGATAATCAACCGCAACCAAACGCCCATCTAACGAAATATCAGGCACTTCCCCGCGACGGCGCAGGATCGAGAAGGCACGTTTAATCAACGGTGTTAACAGCTCGGTTTGCAAGCGTCCGTAAGTCGCGCCCAAAATTAACGACATCTCGGCGGAACGCTCCAACACTTCTGTCGCGGTCATACGCGGGCCCGCAACGGGCGCCAGCTTATCCGTCAGTAAAGCATGGCGAATGCGGGTTTGCAGACTATCCAGTATCAGCTGCGACACATCAAAACGCCCTGGCATTTCCAAGGGCTGCAACCCTTTAGAGCCAATGGCTTTGGGGATGATACTGCCAGGGGTCAGCTCAATATTCGCAGGGTTCAGCACCCCGTCATCATCGGCTTGCCAAATGCCCGTCACGGCAATCGATGCATTTTTAAGGATCAGCTCAACCACTTTATTCGCAGTTTTGATATCGGGCAAAGCCTTCATAATAGGTGATCTGCCATAGATTTCTCCCGGAGATTTTAACCAGCGAAACCCGATAATCGGCGATTGGTTAAACGTCCCCGTTTTCAAGATGACCGGCTCTTTTTGATACATGGTCAGTTCATCCGATAAGACGGCCATATAATCAAACACCAAGCCATTGGGCACCACGGCCTCCAACACGTCAAAGCGTAATTGCGGATCTTTGATTGCGGCCTTAATCACATCCGATGGCATTTCTGCGGTGGGATAGCGGTGTGTCAGTTGTTCCAGCGTCATTGGAATGGTGCGGAATGCGCCGTCCAGATATCCTGAAACGCCCTCCTCTAATACCACTTGTGACAGGGGAATTGCACCAAATTGAAAGGCGGAAAACCCGCCCGGCTCTGCCTCTTCAAAAGAAAGCGCTGCGCTACCTCCAACCACTAAATCCAAATAACATTGATGGATTTCGACAGAAAAGTTCGAGCGATCAAAATGTGCCTGTATTGTTTTTCCTGCCTTCTCCAACACAGGGGCAAGCGCATCAGCCTCCGCAGATGATAAATCAGGCCCCGGTTTTAAGCCAAACCATTGCGACCATGTCGGGGTTAGATTTCCCAGCAAGCTTGCCGCGAGTTGTTCCGCCGCGTCCATCGCCGTACCGTCATAGACTTGGTTCGTGCGCGCCTTTCCTGCGGCAAGAGGCCCATTGAACCCACCACGTTGCGGCAAAGCATAATCATAGCAATCCTGCCACAACCCCGTCCATTCATCGCGGCGATTTTTCGCGGATTCATAGCGTTGCAATAATGCTTTCATCTTAAGCACATCATCTTCCGTCTCAATCAATGCAGGTTTAAAATTATCTGTATCTGTAATCATTTTTCTATTCCTCTTCTCTTATTTATTCGCCCAACAACGTCTTACGACCGCCGGCGTTGTTGTTACTGAGAAACCCTTGAAAGCTTGTGGCAATGGTTCCGAATCTGCTGCGGCTTCTGGACAATAGACTTTGCGTTCTGCTCTTTGATGCTTGTGCGGCGAAACTGGCGGCGTTATTTTCTACGGTGGTTGATGTGGTCGCCGTCGCAGCGGTAGATGCAGGCACATACACGACGTGTGATTGTGTCGGTGCTTTAGGTGATGAACTTAAACTTCCCATGAGAGAACTCCTTTTTGAAAAAAATGCTTGAATCTATTTTGAATTTTGAACAACAGAGAAGGCTTCACTGCGGCGCTCCCGTTTTGCTGTTCTAAATATTGGAATAACTGCCACGGCGTATAAATGAAGCGCTTCTGAATACCCAAGATACGCTTGCACGCCTCCACACAGGTAAACAACATCCACGGCGCGGCGCGGTTCACCTCATTATCCAGATAAGCAGGCATAACACTGTGGCCACGTGCAGCCAGCCAATCCGGTAAATCAAACGCGCAAGGCACATGATGAACCACGACGTCCATATAATTTGCCATCGGGTCGATGCTGATCCATTGCTCGCCATCATTAATCAGGATAAAGCAATGCCGATACCCCTTCTTAAGCATACGCACCCACGGCAATTCCGTTTGGTTGGTGAAGATCACCCATGCTTGCCTGTTAGGTCTCGTGCTTTCTATAAGATCTGCAATATTATCTGTTTTTGTGATTTTTGAATCTGTCATCGTTATTATCCTCATTGTGCTGCGATCAATTCATGATCAAAAAGTGAAACTTGAAATTCGGAAGAGCTTGGCGGCGTTTGCGCCAAATGCTTTGTCACCCAACTTTGCTTGGTAATAATGCCCTTGCGCTCTAATTCAGGTTCCATGCGCTCTAAGGCCTCCTCCCACAGATAAAAAGCACGTGCTTCTTTCTGGCGGCGACGTTCAGGCGGCATATTGCGTCTGCCGTAATGGCGCAGCACCAGCAAGTGATCCCGTTTCAGGTGACGCTTGCGATATAAACCATCCAGCACCTTCAAAATATCAACAGGTTCGCACGGACGTTGTAATAATCCACCACCTGCCGTAAAACGCGCACCATCGTTACGGGCTTGCTGTGCGGTGATGAACCAAAACCATGCTTCCTCGGCACTTTCAAAAGGAATAGCGCCTTGAACCTGACCATTAATTTCACTAGAACCCTCTGTATTTACTTCATTTTTCATTATGATCGGTATTCCCTTCTGCTGTTTTCTTGAAATTTATTGTTATTTTAGTAAGAAAAAAGAACGCAACTGTTCCCTTTATGTTCTCTTTTATGCTATAAAGAAAATCCGAAGTCAAGAGAAAAATAGGATTATTTTCCTGTTTACGTTTCGCTACAATAATGGGATTACTATCCTAGAACATCACAGCGTAAGATAAACGCAGGCTAAATACGAAGATAACAAAGGGAATGAACATATGTTTACGCACGGACAAATATGGCAAGGATTAGATCGCTTGGCTTCATCACATGGCTACTCCCCATCAGGGCTGGCGAAACTTGCAGGGCTTGATGCGACGTCCTTCAATAAAAGCAAACGTACCAGTCCGGAAGGTAAGCCGAGATGGCCATCCACTGAAAGCCTCTCCAAGGTTCTGGCGGTTACAAATTCAACAATGTCCGATTTTGTGTCCCTTATTGATAATCCTTCACAGGCTAAACTGTCACAGCAAGATAGAAAACAAATCGCGCAGAATGCTGCGCAGGCACTGATTAAAACCGAATCTGTTTTATTTAACGCGAAAGAGCCTTTCACACTGAAATCCGGCCGTAAAAGCCCAGTTTATATTGATTGTCGCCGCCTTGTTTCATTTGTTAAAGAACGTAATGAGCTGATGAATCACGCGGCGCATATGCTGTGCTCTGATATTGGTGCAGATAATCTGGATATTCTGGCAGGCGGTGAAACTGCGGGTATTCCCTATAGTGCTTTCATTTCAGACCGCATGAACAAGCCCATGATTTACGTTCGTAAAGAGCCAAAGGGTTATGGCCGTATGGCGCAAATTGAAGGCGTTTTGCCAGAGAAAAATGAACATGGCAAAAAACCCAACGTGATTCTTATTGAAGATTTACAAACTGACGGTGGCAGTAAAAAGATTTTTGTAAAAGCTCTGCGCGAGGCCGGCGCGAATGTTGAGCACGCCTTTGTTGTCTTCCATTATGGCATATTCGATGCCAGTGAAAAGAATATGAATGATCTGGGCATCACGCTGCATGCCCTCACCACATGGTGGGATGTGTTGGATGTTGCAAAGGCCAATAATTATTTTGACGCTGAAACACTGCATTCAGTAGAAAGTTTCCTTAAGGACCCCGTAAAATGGCAAGATGAATATGATGCAGCTTAATACCTCTGTAATATGAAAGAATAATGATGAGAATACATTTCCACGCATCGAAGAACCCGCGCCCACAAGCGGCCTTTAAAGAATTATCGGAGCGTTATGAGCATCATGACATTGAAGCAGCGGATGTTATCGTTGTTTTGGGCGGTGATGGGGCAATGCTGCGCGCGCTTCATAAATTCACAGATATAGATCTCCCCCTTTTTGGTTTAAATTTCGGAACATTGGGATTTTTACTCAATGAATATAAGAACCAGGATTTGGTTGCACGTATTTCCGCCGCGCAAAGCTATGAGATTCACCCTCTGCGTATGGAAGCCACAGATACAAATGGTAAAACATATTCAAAACTTGCCTATAATGAGGTGTCCTTACTGCGCCAAACACACAGCTCTGCCAAGCTTATGATTTTCGTTAATGACGAAGTGCGCATGCCTTTGCTTGTGTGCGATGGCATTATGCTCTCCACTGCTGTGGGTAGTACGGCTTATAATTCATCGGCCAATGGACCTATTGTTCCATTAACGGCCAATGTCCTGCCTCTCACCCCGATCAGTGCGTTCAGACCGCGCCGTTGGCCGGGGGCATTGATCCCGAACACATCTTCAGTGCGTTTTGAAGTCATTCGCCCTCTGGAGCGCCCAATAAGTGCCTCTGCTGATTCGTCCGAGATTCGCGATATCGCCAGCGTTGATGTCTGTCAGGCGAAAAATGTCTTCGCAACATTACTGTTCGATCCTGACAACCATCTGGAAGAACGTATTTACCAAGAACAGTTCGCGCCATGATGCTGGCGGGAACGTCGCAATTTATACTTTTCTAGGTCTAATTCCACCTAGTGATTTTAAGCGACGGCGTTCCGACAACTCATTTTCAATTTGTCCCAAATCTTCGAACAGCTTTTCATTCACGCTGCCACCCTTGATAATACCGCCTTCGGGAATAAGGCCAAGACGTTCTGCGATCGTCTGATATCCCTCAATAAGATCGCCAAGATCCTGACGGAAACGATCCTTATCCATCTTCTCACCCGTTTCAGCATCCCACAAACGACAATTATCCGGTGAAATTTCATCGGCAAGAATAATATACAACTCTCCATGCTCACCCCAAATACGGCCGAATTCCAATTTGAAGTCAACCAACTTCAGACCAATGCCCGAGAATAAACCATTCAAATAGTCATTCACACGCCACGCCATGGACACCATCTCTTCCAATTCATACATATCAGCCCAGCCAAATGTTACGATATGGTCTTCACCGATCAAAGGGTCGCCCAATTCATCCTTTTTGTAATAGAACTCAATAAGAGGCTTGCGTAGAATTTCGCCTTCTTTCAGACCAAGACGCTTACACAAAGACCCCGCCGCGATATTACGCACAACAAGTTCGATCGGAATAATTTCAACGCTGCGCACCAATTGTTCACGCATATTAATGGAGCGCATAAAATGCGTGGGGATACCAATGGCTTCTAACTTCGTCATAAGATGCGCAGAAATACGGTTATTTAAAACGCCCTTACCCGCGATTATCTCATGTTTTTCGCCATTAAAGGCCGTTGCATCATCCTTAAAATATTGTATCACCGTGCCGGCTTCCGGCCCTTCAAAAATAGTTTTTGCCTTGCCATCATAAATCATTTTGCGTCTAACCATCAAAATCTCCTCGGATTTTTATTCTAAGTTTTTTGTAATATGTTCATATAACAATGGATTTCACAAGATTCAAATGATAGAAATCGTTTTGAATGATTTTTTTGCACAATAATTGCGTAGCTCAGGAGATAAAAATATGACCTCATTCGATAACCGTGAAAATGCTTTCGAAAATAAATTTGCCCATGATGAAAAACTGGATTTTGCAATAGAAGCTCGCCTATCAAAACTTTACGGCCTTTGGGCTGCTGAGAAGTTAGGCTTGGACGGGGCAAATGCCCAGACTTATGCCATGCAAGTGGTGGAAGCAAACCTCGAAGAGCCAGGCTTTCAAGATATTCTCCGCAAAGTGCGCGCAGATTTTGACGAAAAGAATCTGGATATTTCTGATCATGTAATGGAAGCCGAACTAGATATTTGTCTGAAAAAGGCCAAAAGCCCAACCGATTAGTCGTAATAAACAAGGAAGTTAAGCATATGGCAATGGACGCAGCAACAATCGAGGAAATGATCCTCGAAGGTATTCCTGATGCAACAGTGCGTATAGAAGATTTGCGCGGAGATGGCGATCATTACGCTGCATACGTCGAATCACCCAGTTTTGAAGGAAAAACACGGGTGCAACAGCATCAGATGGTTTACGGCGCACTCAAAGATAAAATGGGCGGCGATTTGCATGCTCTAGCCCTGCAAACCTCCGTGCCCAAATAAAGAAGCAAGATAGAAAAGAAAGAAAACCAATGGAAAATATCCTATTTGATAGAATTCGCAAAGATATCACCGAAAATGATGTTGTCTTATTCATGAAAGGCAACGCAACTTATCCGCAATGTGGGTTTTCATCGCTTGTGGTGCAAGTGCTCTCGCAACTTGGTGTGCAATTCAAAGACATCGATATTCTAGAAGACAGCGAACTGCGCCAAGGCATTAAAGATTTCACACAATGGCCGACAATTCCACAGCTTTACGTTAAGGGCGAGTTTGTTGGTGGTTGCGACATTATTCGTGAAATGTATGAAGCGGGCGAACTGAAAACGCTGCTTGAAAGCAACGGCATTAAAGTCGCCGCTTAAGAAAATTCAAATGATAAAGGCACATATTATCGCGTCACTTTACTGTGGCGATAAATGCCGCACGACATCATAAGACCAAAACCAATCAACGCGGCCAGCATTGATGTCCCCCCGTATGAGACCAACGGCAAAGGCGCGCCCACCACAGGGATTAACCCCATCACCATAGAAATATTGATAAATACGTAGAGTGAAAAATTCAGCCCGATACCCAAAGCCAAATACTTCCCAAAATTGTGCTTACATCTCAAAGAAGTACGCAAAGACGATATAAAAATAAGCAAAAAAGCGCAAAGCAAACCAAGCCCACCAAGCAAACCCCACTCTTCCACCCACAGCGTGAAAATAAAATCCGTTTGCTTCTCAGGCAGGAAATTCAAATGGCTCTGCGTGCCTTGCAAAAAACCTTTGCCCTCAATACCACCGGAGCCAATCGCGATTTTGGATTGTATAATATGATATCCCGCGCCCAAGGGATCAGATTCAGGATCCAAAAACGTCATTATGCGTTGCTTTTGATAGGCGTGTAAAAACTGCCACGCTATGGGAATACTAATCCCGACTAGAATAATCGCAGCAACGAACAACCATATCGGCGCGCCTGCAATAAACACCATGCCCGCGCCCGCCATAACAATCATCAGGGACGTTCCCAAATCAGGCTGTAACAAAACCAAAGCGACTGGCGCAACAATAACCAAAGCGGGAACAATCAAAAATGATAAATGCCGCGCCTGTTCAGGGTTCGCCCCATGAAAATGCCGTGCAAGCGCCATGACAACAGCGATTTTCATCAGCTCCGAGGGTTGAAGCTGCATAAAACCCAGATCAATCCAACGCTGCGCGCCCATGCCGACATGGCCCTTGATCTCGACAATCAACAATAATATCAACCCGACAAAATAAAGCGGCCACGTCAAACGATACCACCACTTTATATTCACCAGCGCAATAACCATCATGCCGACAAGACCGACACCAAAGCGCATCAATTGCCGTGATGCCCATGGTTCCATAGATCCTCCGGCGGCAGAATATAATGATGCGATGCCAACCGATGCCACGCAACAAATCAGAAATATAAGCCACCAATTCAAGCATGCTATCTTTTGCGAAAGCGTCAAATCATTTTCAATGAACATAGCTGAAACCATTTACCCTGCCTCCCCTTGTGATGCTTTATTATCGCTTGGTTTTTTCGGCGGCCATGGCTGTAAAACGCCTTCCCCCTCTATTAACTCAGGCTGCATTTTCGTAATAGCGGGATCGCGCGCCTGTACGCGCTTCAGTAACTCCTTCGCAATAGGCGCAGCGGCACTGGAGCCACCTCCTCCATGTTCAATAACAACCGCACAAACATAGCGCGGCGCATGCGTCGGTGCATAGCCAACGAATAAAGCATGATGACGTTGCTTCCACGGCAGATCTGCATTTTTAACACCAAGCCTGCGTTGCTCTGCGGTGATGCGTTGCACCTGCGACGTGCCTGTCTTACCGCCCATGGCCAGCCCATCATCTTCGATACGGGATTTACGCGCCGTGCCGGTTCTGCCGTTCACCACCATATCCATGCCATGCATTACCATCTTTAAATGCTCCGGCGAAATACCCATGTCATCCCATTCCGTGCGACCAAGGAACATATCGCCCAAATAGCCCGTAATCCACGGCTTTACAGCATGCCCACCATTCACCATACGCGCCGTCATCACCGCGAGCTGTAGCGGCGTTGCACGCATGCCGCCCTGACCAATGCTGGATACCACAGTCTCCCCCGGATACCATCTTTTGCCATAGCGGTCACGCTTCCATTTCTTATCGGTAATCAAGCCTGGTTTTTCTTCTGCCAGTTCAAACCCTAATTTATCACCAAGGCCAAAGCGACGCGCCATATCGGCAATGGCATCAATGCCAACCTCGGTAGACATTTTATAAAAATACGTGTCACAAGACTGTGCCAAAGCCTCGGTCAAATTAACCTTCCCGTGCCCGTATTTCTTCCAGCAATGGAATTTGTCTCTACCAAGTTCATAATATCCAGGGCAAGTCACCGTTGTGTGTTTGTTGATTACCCCCGCTTTAAGCCCCGCAAGAGCCGTAATCATCTTAAATGTTGAACCGGGCGGGTAGACCCCTGCGATCGCTTTATTTGTTTGCGGCAGACCCGGATCATCCATTATCATTTGCCATTGCTCTTGAGAAAACCCGCGCACAAACATATTGGGATCAAAAGACGGGTGAGACGCCAAAGCGTATATTGCCCCTGTATGCGCATCCATAATGACGGCGGAGGCACTCTTATGGATTGCCAAAATGTCCTGCGTAAAGCGTTGCAACTCTCCATCAATCGTCAGAGTAATACGCACCCCCGAAGAAGCATCTTTTCGTTTTAATTCGCGCACCTCACGGCCAATAACGTTAACCTCAACCTCTGCTGCGCCCGCTTTACCACGCATATTAAGATCATAAACCTTTTCAATGCCCGTTTTCCCGATTTTAAAACCCGGCAATTTTAAAAGCGGATCATTGGTCATATCTTTTTTAGATACCGAACGCACATATCCAATGACATGCGCCGTTGCATGCCTATATGGATAGGTGCGCACTTCCCCCGTATCAATGAACAATCCGGGCAAATCAGGCAAGTTTACCTCCACTTTCGCAACATCGGTCCAACTTAAATCCTCTGTAATAATCAAAGGTAAAAATTTTGCCGTGGTTGAAGCATCCTTAATAACCCGCTTAATATCATTATCTTCAATAGAAATAAGCTTTTGAAGCATAGAAAGAGATTTTTTAAGGTCGTCCGCCTTTTCCGGTATAATCAAGACGCGGTAATTTTGTTCATTCACCGCCAGAGGCACACCAAAGCGATCCACGATTTGCCCGCGCGATGGCGCAAGCATTCTGATGTTAATTCTATTTTTATCCGAAAGCGTTTTATAGCGCTTACCTTGCGCAATTTGCAGCCAAGCCAAACGTGCACCCAAAACCCCCAAACCAGCAAGCTGCAAGCCACCGACAAAAAAAGCACGGCGGGAGAAAAACTTTTCACCATAATCATAATCACTGCGAAGCATCGTTTTTCCTCTACTTCACTGCGCTGTATTGGTCAGGTAATAATGGCAAAGCACGATGGGATAGATTAAGCAGGAGGGCAATAACGGGGAATAACAGGATACCTGCAATAATGGTGAAATTTACGGGTTGAATTGGTGTCCAGTGCATATGCATCAAGCCAAACAACATCCACTGTATCAACGCAGACAACGCGCTAACAACACCAAAGCCCAGCCATATCACCATAAAAGGTTGCCCCGTTAGGAATAAGCGTTGATCAGAAACAGTCTTACGGATAACCAAAAACACAAAAGAGCTAAGCCCAAGGGGAAAGCCACTGAGAGAATCAAGGCAAATACCGACAATGAAAACCAATAACGGCGATATCAGCGTCGGGCGATAAATCGACCAATAATAAATAACCATAACCACGAATGGAATTTCTATGGTTGTTGATAAAGGCGTAGAAAAAAACACCATATTAAAGATAAACAGGATAAACATGACGCCATATGGGACACAAATGCGTAAAAACATATCCAACTGTTCTGACATTGCAGACATAATGGTAATCCTAAACCTTGTTAATTATCTTTTCTTTGCGTTTGCGGAATCTCTTTTTGCAAAATCCTGACAATTTGTATTGTGTCAAAATCTGAAAAAAGAACAACACCCATAACATCATCACTGTCTGTAACAATTTTTCCAACAGGCAACCCATGCGGATACATTCCGCCATAGCCTGAGGTAATCAAACGCGACTCTTGCACGATTTCACTGTCTTGCGGCAGGTGAATAAGAATCGGCGTAGACGTATTCTCCCCCGCCATGATGGCATGCTGCCCTGTATCTTCGACGACAACCGGCACACGCGAATTAATATCCGTTACCAATAAAATACGCGAGGTATCCTCACCAACTTCAACAATTCGGCCAATCAAGCCATCGCCGGACAAAACCGCCGCGCCTTTCATAACACCATCTTTTATGCCAACAGGAACAACCAAACTCTTCACATATGTATTCCCGGCATCTGCGATAACGCGTGCGCTTATATGTTTATATTGCGGATCCACTTTTAGATTTAGCAGCTGTCGCAAGGACTTATTCTCGGAATCAAGTAGCAGTGCCGTTTGATACCACTCTCGCAGCTTAATATTTTCTTGCTCTAACCTTACATTATCGGCCTGCAATTGCGCCAAGCCTGTTACATCATGAAAAAATATAGCCACATGCTGAAATGGCAGGCTGACCCAAAACAAAATAGGAGAAAAACTATCCGCAACACCAGTGCGCGCCGAATCAAACATATGCGGTTTAAAGGCAGATAGACCCATCAGCAATATTGATAGAAATATCAATGCAGACGAAGAAAGAGAAGCACCATCCCATGGGAATGGCATAGTACGTGCTAAATTTTTTACTTTTTCATGTCGTTTCAAAATAATTATTCTGAATTAAAAGATTATTGGATAAAATTATTAATACGTACCGATCAAAACATGGCGCAGCTCTTTACCTGCCTCCAAAGCATGTCCGGTGCCAAGAGCAACACATGATAACGGATCATCCGCCAACGTCACCGCAAGCCCCGTTGCATGGCGCAAGACAAAGTCTATATTGGTCAGCAACGCGCCACCACCTGTTAAGACAATGCCTTTATCAACGATATCTGCAGCCAGTTCAGGCGCGGTATGCTCAAGCGCAACTTTTACGCCCTCAACAATCTGGCCAACGGGCTCTGCCAAAGCTTCGGCAACCTGACGCTCAGTTATTACAATTTCTTTCGGCACACCGTTTAGCAAATCACGTCCACGAATCTCCATCGTGCGGCCTTCACCATCTGCAGGAACACACGCAGAACCGATTTCCTTCTTGATTCTCTCTGACGTGCTCTCACCAATCAATAGATTATGAACACGACGAATATAAGCAATAATTGCCTCATCCATCTTATCACCACCAACACGCACAGAGCGCGCATAAACAATACCGCCCAAAGATATAACCGCGACCTCTGTCGTGCCGCCGCCAATATCAACAACCATAGACCCTGTTGCCTCTGTCACAGGAAGCCCCGCGCCAATTGCTGCGGCCATAGGCTCCTCAATCAAGCAAACCTGACTAGCGCCTGCACTTTCTGCTGATTCTTGAATTGCACGACGCTCCACCGCGGTAGAGCCGGAAGGCACACAAATAATCATTTTCGGGGATACGAAAGAGCGACGGTTATGCACTTTACGAATAAAATGCTTAATCATAGCTTCTGTTACTTCGAAATCTGCGATAACGCCATCACGCAAGGGACGCGTTGCAATAATACTGCCGGGTGTACGGCCCAGCATTTGCTTGGCTTCATTGCCAACCGCAAGTACCTGCATTTTTCCGCCAACCATAGAGATGGCAACGACCGAAGGTTCGTTCAAAACGATGCCTTGATCCTTGACGTACACCAATGTATTCGCCGTTCCTAGATCGATAGCCATATCAGCCGACATAAAGCCAAAAAGTTTGGAGAACATAAATCGTCCCGTCCATTCCATGTTGATAAATTATTACGATAGATAGGGTATAACAGACTGAACAAGAGAATGCACTCAATCTCTTTTTGTTGCCCACAAATTTTCAACAAAACAAAAACCGCAAGTAAATCACCCGCGGTTTTCCAACATTATAGCATTTGAATAAATAAGAATTAGCCCTGACGTGCTTTAAAACGCGGGTTCTTTTTATTGATAACATAAACACGACCTTTGCGGCGAATAACGCGGCAATTGCGATCACGGTTTTTCAATGTTTTCAGAGAATTAACAACTTTCATTTCTCAAATTCCTACTTTAAAATCTTTATTGAGCGGCGAACATAGCGAGAAGCAGCAAGGTTTGTCAAGCATTGATATTAAAAAAAACTACTTTAATTACATGAGAAAAAAAAGCATCATTAACGAAACGCTAATATACTGCAGGCATAATACGCTTGTAGAAATTTTATGTGTGGGATCCAAAACAATGCATACAACTGATAAATCACAGAAAACCTTTCGCGAAGGCGATGTTATCATGCGCCAAGGCGAACATGGTGAAAGCGCCTATATTATAGAAGAAGGCCTCGTAGAAATCTCGATGGAAAAGCCAGATGGTGATTCTCTGGTTGTTGCCACACGCGGCGCAGGTGCCATCATTGGTGAAATGTCTCTGATCGACAGCGCGCCACGCACAGCCACTGTTACAGCAAAAGATGATTGTATACTGCTTGAAATTACAAAAGATGACTTTTCGCGCCGTCTGGACGCATCTGATCCGGTTTTACGCATGACCATGCAAGTTATCCTAACCCGATATCGCGATACATTGGTGCGCTCTGACATTCGTCAGGATACAGTTACCTTCCCTCTGGCAGAAGATCTGGAGCGTGAATATCTGCAAGAAAGCGACACAGTTGATAAAATCAGAATTTCCAATGAGTTTTTAGAAGCTTTATCCAACAATGAAATCTGTTTGCATTACCAGCCCCTCGTCAATCTGCAAGACGGTACAGTATATGGTTTTGAAGCCCTTATGCGGTGGTTCCACCCTGAAAGAGGCTTTATATCCCCCGGGGTGTTCATACCGATCATCGAAGATAGTGGATTAATCGTAGAGGCCAGCAAATGGGCATTCAGAGAATCATGCAATGCGCTAAAGCGTATTCAAGGACAAACCGGATATCATAACGAGCTGAATATGAGTGTGAATTTTTCCAGCACTGATTTTTCATCCGATGACTTTCTTGAAAATATTTACAATACAATTAGCGAAACCGACGTTCAGGCAAAGAATATCCACCTTGAGATTACCGAACGCTTGCTGATGAACCAACCGGCACAGGCAAAGGAAACACTGGATATGTGCCGTAAAGCAGGTATGGGCATCTCCATTGATGATTTTGGAACAGGCTACTCATCGCTCAGCTATCTCCACGCATTCCCTATCAACACTCTAAAAATTGATCAGAGTTTTGTTCGAGATATGCACAAAAATGAAAACTCACAATCCCTTGTTAAGTCTATAATCTCTTTAGGTAAAAACCTTGATATGTCGATCGTTGCCGAGGGCGTCGAGCAAATAGAGGAAGGCAAACTTCTGAAAGAAATGGGCTGTGACTATGCGCAAGGATATTACTTTGCCAAGCCAATGAGCGAAAAAGACGTCATTAAATGTGTCTCTAATTGGGATACGAACATGATATAAAGCGCCGTGTCGCAAATAGTGACCAACCCCTATTTGCTCTCCGCGACAAAAATACCATCCCAATCATCAGGAAGCTGCGCCTGCTTTAACGTTTCAATACGCTCTTGATACATAGGATATAGTTTCTGCGCTTGCGCACCTGCAACCTCTTCGCATAACGTCATCACACGCTCCGCCTTATCAAAATCCTGCGCTCTATAATGCTCCAACATTTCACCGTGCAAAGCTTTCCATTCCAGAAATACAGCATCTTGCGCCATAACCTCATCCCCGAACAAGCCATAAATACGCACAGCTCCCTCTCGTCCCACCACCTGTATCAAATCAAGTTCGATCATGGCCAGATCGGATGCTTTATTAAAAGTACTCTCCCCAACCAGAATATTAATCCCGTAATATTTAGTCTGCCCTTCCAAACGTGAGGACAAATTCACGGCATCACCAAGCGCAGAATAAGCAAAACGCTGTTTCGAACCCATATTCCCAACCGCGCACGGGCCGGTATTAATCCCAATTCCTGCAGCCAATAATATAGGCTCTTTCCCTAATTCTTTTGCTCGCTTCGCCACCCTTTTATTAATAGGTGCTAACGCCGAATCCATTTGCAAGGCAGCCAGACATGCCGCACGTTCATGATTTTCAACATCTTTGGGTGCATTCCAAAATGTCATCATCGCATCACCCATATATTTATCAACCGTCCCCCCGTGCAGCATCACAATATCGGTCATACTGGTCAGGAACTCGTTAATCAGCTCAATCAGCTCTTCGGGGGAAAGCCCCTCTGAAATGGCCGTAAAACGGCGGATATCCGTAAACAGCACTGTTAGCTCACGGTTTTCACCACCCAGTGTCAGCTTTTCAGGATTTCGTTCTAAATCACGCATAACAGCTGGTGCGACATACATTCCAAAAGCATTCCTGATTTGCTTCCTGCGCACTTCCGCCCGTGCGTAAGACAAGACTGTGGAGCTGATAAATATAATCAAAACCGAAATAGACGGATAAACAGGGTCAACTAACAAACCGTGATTTATATAAACATAGTAAGCTCCAAAAGCAGCAAACCCTATAATAGACATACACAATATGACCGAAACGATAACCCCGATAAAAGAGGCAAAGACGATAAATAACAATCCCGCAACAAAGATAAAAGAGGCTTCAACCCCTTTGGTAATGGATGGGCGCAACAAATATTCGCCTGTTATAATTTGTTCAATAACATTGGCATGAACCTCAACCCCCGGTCTAAACGGACGCAAGGCTGTACTTCGCAGATCCTTCAACCCTTCCGCACTTGCGCCAAGCAAGACGATTTTTCCGGCAACGGCTTGTGTTGATTCTTGCACATAAGCAGGGTCAAGAAACTTATAAGCAGATATATAATCTTTCGAAGAACAAGCAAGCGCAGGGTTATCCATATCTTGCGCATTACAAAAATGACGGTAACGCACGTATAAAATGCCATCATCCTCGACGGGAATGGCTCTGTCTCCTATCAGAATACGGTAATTTGTATCAATTGCTCCGCGTTTACTGTGCGGCACGGCGGCCAACCGCGCCGTTCCCTTACGCCCCAAATAAGCCACGCGCAAAGTTTCAAGACTAAGCGAAGGGTAAAGCTTTTCCTTATCCGTAAAAATCATGCCTACACGCCGTAAAACGCCATCGGCATCGGGGCGTGCCATAAAGCTTCCATTGCCTGCTGCGCTTTTGGAAAGAATCGGTAAGTTAATCGCTGCTGCACCAAAAGGAGAGGCATGGGACAAAAACACATCCTTTACATCGCTGCGCGCCAAAATGCGGTTTTTATGACGGGGCTTATTATTCTTTCTATCCTTACGCCCATAGGTAAAGGCCGTTACAAAGATTTTAGACTTTTTTATTTCATCGGCAAAAATTGCATCATAGTCGCTCAACGCGGCATCGTTATTTCGAAGAGCATCAGAAAACAGCATTTCCTGATCTTCTGATAAATGCGTTAGAAAATAATGTGGTGACGTCCGATCCGGCTCTGAAAACACACCATCAAAAGCGATTACTTTCGCGCCTTTTTCTGTCAGACTTCTGGTTAAATCCGCCATAATATTGCGTGGCCACGGCCATTGTCCAAGACGTTCCAATGAGGCCTCATCAATATCAACAATCATAATCTGCTCTGATGATTGCCTTGGATTCAGCTTATTAAACTGGTCAAACACAGCATGCTGCAATTCCAAACGCAAAGGATGGTTAGAATCACTAAAAGCAACACTGACCAACAATAAAGACAGCAGAAACACAAAATGAATATAGGTCCAGCCCGTTGGTTTCATTTTTCGAAACATCGTACTAGCGCTCTCTTAACGCGCGATCAAAGCCGCGGCGTAAAGGCTTCATCAGATAATTCAATATCGTGCGTTTGCCTGTAATTACCTCTACATTGGCAATCATCCCTGATGTAATAGGCAATGGATATTCTGCATTTCCCAGATAATTCCTCTCGGTGCGCACCTCAATTTCGAACAGCACATTTCCATCACGATCTGTCGCGCTGTTCGCTGCAATGCGTAAAAGCGTGCCATCCAAAGAGCCATATTTCTGTGGATCATAAGCCGTAATTTTTACTTTTACGGGCTGCCCAATTTTTAAAAATGCAATCTCGTTAGGCTGGATTTTCGCAACAATCTTCAGCTCATCCCCAACGGGAACAATTTCCATCAAACGCATTGCGGGTTCAACAATACCGCCAATTGTCTGGATCATAATTTGATTAACAATCCCGTCCATAGGCGCGCGTATTTCTGCGCGATCTACACGATCCCCCATCGTTTTCAAACTCTCTTTAAGGGAGGAGATTTGCGTTTCAACCTCGCTCAGTTCTTCAAAAGCCAGAGACTTAAACTTATTATCCTGCGCTTTACGTTCATTTTTCGCGCCACTGAGTGCCGCTTCCAGCCCTTTCTTCTCCTGAATGCGTGAATTAATTTTACCTGATATGTCAGCCAGCTCCCGCTCCAGCCTGATTTGTTCCATCTTAGGGACTGCGCGCTTGGCAACCATATCTCTGGTAATGGATAATTCCTTATTCAATAATTTTTTGCTTTGTGAAAATCCATTTATCTCGGCGCGCACCCCTGCCAAATCAGCCTCGGCCTTCGTCACGCGATCATCTTGAATAGCATAAGCGGAGTGCAGCTCCTTCTGGCGCGATTCATAGAGGGATTTCTCGTTTTTTGTAACATTAGGCGCTTTCTTTGTGATTTCCTTAGGCATAGAAAAGGCCGTTCCGTTCGCTTCGGCCGTTAAGCGCGCCTTCTTTGCTTCCAGCCCCAAAAACCTCGCCTCGGTACCACGTTTCTCCGATGAGAACATGACATCACTGATCCGTAATAAAACCTGACCTTTTTTAACAAGATCACCTTTTTGCACCAAAATTTCTTTAACGATACCGCCCTCAAGGCTTTGCACCACTTGGATTTCTTTCGACGGAACAACTTGCCCCTGCCCGCGCGTTAGCTCTTCGATCTCGGTAATCCCCGCCCAGACAAAGAAGAACGCCAGAAAAGCGATGATCGTAAAAAACATCACAAGAACAGGTGTCGCCAGTTTCATTCTGGTCGCCGCCTCTAAGGTGCACATGAAATCGGTTTCTTTTACACTCATATCCCTTGCACCCCTTTCACTTTAATAGAACCGGAATTCAACGCCGCAATAACTTCATCACGCCGACCATCCATAACGACCCTCCCCTCATGAATCAGGATAAGCCGATCAACCATCGTCAACATGGAATGCTTATGCGTCACAAGAATAAAAGTCTTTCCCTTTGTTTGCTCACGTACATATTTGCAGAAATTATTCTCCGACTGCACATCCATTGCGCTGGTCGGTTCATCACAAATCAAGATATTAGGTTTTGTTATCATCGCGCGAGCCAGAGCGACTGCCTGACGTTGCCCACCTGATAGTGCGCTGCCTTGTTCACCCACCGGCGCGTCATAGCCCATTGGATGACGAGATACAAAATCATCAACCCCCGCCGCTTTGGCGCAAGCCAGAACTTCCTCTTCACTTGCATGCGGGGCAGAGGCGGTAATATTATCACGCACACTGCCTTGGAACAGCACAACATCTTGTGACAGATACGCAATATTTTTGCGTAGATCTGCAGGATCAAGCTGTCTGTAATCCGTATTATCGGCCAGTATAACACCCTCATCAGGGTCATAGAGTTTCAACATCAAGCGCGCAATGGTACTTTTACCCGATCCAACGCGCCCGATAATACCAACACGCTCCCCCTGCTGAATCGTAAAGGAAACATCCTTTAAAATCGGCACATCCGTATGCGGATAAGAAAAAGACACGTTCTCGAAACTTATATGTCCTGATAAATCGGGGCGATGCAAAAAGTCACGACCGACAGGACGTTCAACCTCCGAAGCCATAATCCCGTTCAGCGTTTTCAGCGCACCACCTGCATAATGATATTTCGAAATTAAATTCGCGATTTGCCCGATTGGCGCAATGGCACGTCCGCCCAAAATCACACACGCAATCAAACCACCAACGCTCATTTCACCATCTTGCACCAAATACATGCCGCTTAAGATAATAATGACGGAGGCAATTTGTTGCAGGAATGTTGCGATATTAACGCCAAGCGCCGATAAGAACCGTGATTTCTGGGCATAAAGCGCATCTTCGCCAATATATTCACCATATCGGGCGCGGAAACGTCCGTCGGCGTGATTGGCCTTTATCGTTTCCAAACCATGAATGGTTTCAACCAATAAGCCGTGGCGAGTTTGAGTCGCTTGCACAGACTTACGGATTAAATGCTTCAGACTTAACTGAATAAAGAAACCAGCCAAGACAGCCAGAAAGATCAACCCAACCAGAATAAAAGCAATTGAGCCACCCAACTGATACACGAAAAATAAGAACAACAAGGAGAAAGGCAGATCCACCATTGTTGTTATCGTTGCCGAGGTAAAGAACTCCCGCACGGAATCAAAATCGCGCAGCATATTGGCAAAACCACCGCTGGAGCTTGGCCTATCCGCCAGTTTCATATCCAGAACATGATCATAAATACGCCGCGCCGCCAGAACATCGGTGCGCCGCCCTGCAAAATCAATCATATAACCCCGAACGGTGCGGAATATAAAATCAAACATAAACGCTACCAACGCGCCAATACCCAGTGCCCAACCCGTTTCTATCGCATTATTAGGGATAACGCGGTCATACACATTCATGATGAATAAGGGTGAGACCAAAGCAAAAAGATTGATGAATAGAGAGGCGAGGATAACCATGGCATAGGTTGATCTGCTTTGTTTCACCAGCCCCCAAAACCAATGCATATCCTCCGTTATAACGCGCGGCGTTTCCGGCACATTAAAGACAGCGCGTGGATGAACAAAAATTGCGTATTCCGTGTAATCCGCCATAATTTCTTTAATAGTTAAATCACGCACAGCGCCTGTTTCGGGCAAAAACACCTTCGCATTATTTTGCGCGGGAGAAATCTCCAACAAGACGCAAGGGTGATTTCCATTCAAAAACAAAACACATGGCAAAATGGGGTTTGCGATTTTTGTGATATCGGTTTTCTTGATAATTTCAGCTTTTAAATCCAAACGCGCCGCCGCTTCACAGAACAGCGCAGGATCAAAGCCCTTATCATCATATGCAAGGCCGGATTTAATCGTCTCCGCAGATTTTGGCTTTCCAAAATGAGAGCATAAGTACACGAGGCAATCCAGCAACGAATCTCCGCTGAACTCACGTTCATTTTTCTTTTCGACAGCAACTTCTTTGCTCATAATTCTATTTCTCGTCTTTTTCAGATACCAATATGTCTTTCAGTGTTCCCAGTGACGCTAAAACGCCATACTCAGCCGATAAAAGGTAATATTTATTGTCGATTTCCGCTAAACGCGCATTAAAGAGCTGACTTTGCGCGCGCATCAAGCCCAGAAGACTGATACGGGCACCTTCAAATTTCGCGTCATACGCAGCCATTAATTTTTCATTCAAATCCACGCGGTCAATCGCCAATGCGACTTTGCGTTCCAAGGTATTATAATTTGCATAAGCTTGGTATATGTCACGCTCTATTTCGCGCTCCAAAGCCTCATACTTCGCAGCCATTTCATAATGTTCATACCGCTTTTGACGAACAGAGGAGAATTCTTTTCCGCCTGTAGAGAAATTCCAGCTCATGCGAATAACGGCGCGTGCGTCTTCTGTCTCACCACCAATGACATCTTTTTTATCTGTCTTCGCATAAGATAGCTCTCCGTTGATATCAGGATACATACGTGCGTGCTCTGCCCGCATATCATGACGAGCGGCCTTGGAATCCATCCGCGCAGATTGTAACGCCGGATGATTTTCTTTGGAAAGTGCCACGGCCACAGCGGCATCATCAGGTATAAAAGAGGCCAGTGATACGAATGTATGGTCAGCGCCATCCATAAATTTCTGCCCCGCTGCCTCTGCATACATCGCCCGCGCAGAGATTAATTGCCCGTCATATTCAGAACGCACGCCATCAATAATCATCGCGACATCTCTTGCTTGCTGTAGCTCCACCTCGTCAGAGACGCCTTCTGAAACCATATCGGTGATACGTTCTTCATAGTCTTTAATGCTGGTGCTTTGCTCCGATAATATTCTCAAAGCATGATGTATCCGCAAGATATCAACATAACTTTGCACAACGCGTAACGTCACAAGCCCTTCAACATCCATCAAAGTATAATCCAGAGATCGCATCCGCGCTTCTGCCGAACGAACGCGATTGCGCACTTCGAACCCATCAAACAGCATCTGACGCATCGTGATGTTTCCTTCACCAAGGCCTGAATATGCCGCGCCGCGTGTCACAGCTAAACCGCGACTGGTTGCGTTATCTTGAAAGGTGCGCCCTGCCGTAACACCGATTGAAATCTCAGGGAAAAAGCCGGAGAACGTTGCATTTTTTCCATGCTCTGCGGCGGTATAGCCTAAACGTGCGCCTTCAACAGAGGGATGATTTTCCAGCGCGAAGACCACCGCCTCACGTAGGTTTTGTGCAGACGCGTCAAGGGGTATGCTACATGCACACGCCAAAATAGAAACAAACATCAAACCAAGTTTAATACGCATAAATACAAAATTCACACACGACAAGAAAAGTAAAAGCGATAGAATCACGCTTAAGGACATCGTATATTAGCAAAAACCAACATTAATTCAAGGTATTGCACACCAATACTTACGAATTACATGTTAATACTTACCTATACAAAAGGATTGATGTTATTACTTTTCAAATACTGGCCATATTCTCTCATTATTCCTCTTCACAAAAACACGGAAATAAGGCATCCTAATATCTATGTTTTCATTATAGGGGATTAAAAATCGTGGGACTCAAAATTTCCATCCCGAAAGAAACTGCCGCGCATGAAAAACGTGTCGCAGTATCACCGGAAACCGTTAAAAAACTTATCGCGTTATCGTGTCAGATTACAATTGAATCCGGCGCAGGCGAGCATGCCGCTTACACAGATGCGGCTTATAGAGACGCTGGCGCGAAAATCGTCAAAGGCTTTACCGATACGGTTAAGGGCGCAGATATTATCTTAAAGGTTCAAGCACCAAATGCAGGTGAGCTCAAAGATATCCGTAATGGTGCATTGCTGATTGCTATGCTTGCCCCGTTCACGAATAAAACGATTCTCAAAGAATGTGCAAAAGCGAAAATTACTGCATTTTCTATGGAATTTGTACCACGTATTTCACGTGCGCAAAGCATGGATGTTTTATCATCCCAATCAAATTTGGCAGGCTATAAGGCCGTTTTGGACGCCGCAGAATATTACCCACATGCATTTCCAATGATGATGACCGCTGCGGGCACAGTGCCGCCGGCAAAAGTATTTATCATGGGTGCAGGCGTTGCAGGATTACAAGCAATTGCCACAGCACGCCGTTTAGGCGCCGTGGTCTCCGCGACAGATGTCCGCCCCGCCGCGAAAGAACAAGTTGAATCCCTTGGCGCAAGCTTTATTGCCGTTGAAAATGACGAGTTCAAACAAGCCGAAACCGCAGGTGGTTACGCCAAGGAAATGTCTGCCGATTATAAAAAGCAGCAAGCCGAGCTGGTTGAAAAGCATATCGCAAAGCAAGATATTGTAATCACAACCGCGCTTATCCCCGGTCGCCCTGCCCCAAAACTTATTACTGCAGCGATGGTAAAATCCATGAAACACGGATCGGTTATCGTTGATTTAGCCGTTGAAGCAGGTGGAAACTGTGCCTCTTCAAAAGCAGGTGAAGTCATCAATAAAGACGGTGTTACGCTTGTCGGACATCTTAACGTGCCCAGCAGACTGGCTGCCGACACGTCATCACTCTATGCGAAGAACTTGTTTAACTTGCTAAACCTAATCATCAATAAGGATTCTAAAACCCTTGCCATTGATTGGGATGACGCGATTATACAAGGGATTTGCATGACAAAGGACGGCGCGATTATTCATTCGAGCTTTATTGAAAAAGCCGATGCCAAAAAGGCTGAACCCAAAACAGAGAAGCCTAAAGTCGAGACAGAGAAGCCGAAGGCAACAAGGACCGCACCTAAAGCGAAGAAGACCACAACTAAAGCCAAAGACAAAAAGACAGATAAGGATACGTAATGTCTACAGAGGAAAGAACATTAACGGAAAGTGCCGCAGACCTCGCAAGTCGCTTGCAGGAACTCTCCGACACGGCTGCCCAACTTGCAAACGAGGCAGGTGCAATCATCACGGAAAGCGGCGCGCATTCAGAACCCTTTATCATCACAGGGATCACAATTTTCATTCTGGCTTGTTTTGTTGGCTATCACGTTGTTTGGCGCGTTACCCCTGCTCTGCACTCACCGCTAATGGGGCTAACCAACGCAATTTCATCGGTCATCATTATCGGCGCAGTTATTGCCACAGGCGCAGTGTCGGGATCAGGCTTTTCCAGCTTTTTAGGCTTCATTGCCATTATCCTTGCCTCAATCAATATTTTCGGTGGCTTCGTTATTACCAAACGCATGCTCCACATGTTTCAGAAGAAGGGATAAAATATCATGGCTACACTTTCATCTCTTGCATATATCGTTTCATCCGTCCTATTCATCCTCGCGTTGCGCGGATTATCACACCCTGAAACGGCGCGCCGAGGTCTGCATTTTGGTATGTTCGGCATGGGGCTGGCGATTGTCACAACCCTGTTCGCACCACAAGTGGACGGTTGGGTCTGGATTATTATCGCGATTGCGATTGGCGGAACAATCGGCACACATATTGCCAAAACCATTGAAATGACTTCCCTGCCTGAACTTATGGCCGCGTTTCACTCTTTGGTTGGCTTGGCCGCCGTTTGTGTTGCAGGCGCAGCATTTTATAACCCTGAAATCTTTAACATCGGCGCACCCGGCGACATTAAAACGGCCAGCCTGATTGAAATGTCCCTTGGCCTTGCCATTGGCGCAATCACTTTCACCGGTTCGATTATCGCATGGGGGAAACTCTGCGGTAAAATATCGGGCAAGCCTATCACCTTTGTCGGACAGCATAAATTAAACGCCATGCTTGGCTGTGCGCTCTTACTGATGATTATTCTGCTTTGTTGGACAGGCAGCGCGTTTTGGTTCTGGCTGATCGCTCTGGTCGCGTTTGCGCTTGGGGTGTTGATGATTATCCCTATTGGCGGCGCGGATATGCCCGTTATCGTTTCTATGCTTAACTCTTATTCCGGTTGGGCGGCGGCGGGTATTGGCTTCACGCTACATAATAATTTGCTGATTATAACCGGCGCACTGGTTGGTGCATCGGGAGCGATTTTATCTTACATCATGTGTAAAGGTATGAACCGATCTTTCCTGAATGTGGTTCTGGGCGGCTTTGGCGGCGATGATCAAGTATCAGGCGCAGCGGAAGATCTGGGCGATCGCAATGCCAACCTCGGCGCGGCGGAAGATGCGGCCTATATCATGAAGAATGCTTCTAAAGTTATCATCGTGCCGGGTTACGGCATGGCAGTGGCGCAAGCACAACATGCAGTGCGCGAACTCGCCGATATCCTCGGAAAAGAAGGCGTTGACGTTACATACGCAATTCACCCTGTTGCGGGACGCATGCCAGGGCATATGAATGTATTACTGGCCGAGGCCAATGTCCCCTATGACGAAGTTTTCGAGATGGAAGATATCAACCGTGATTTCGCGCAAGCCGATGTGGCTTACGTTATCGGTGCAAATGACATCACCAACCCTGCAGCAAAAAATGATGAAAGCTCTCCCATTTACGGAATGCCAATTCTGGATGTTGAAAATGCCAAAACGGTTCTATTCGTGAAACGCTCACTGGGCAGCGGCTATGCAGGCATTGATAACCCGCTCTTCTTCGAAGATAACACAATGATGTTACTGGGCGATGCCAAGAAAATGACCGAAAACATCATCAAAGCGATGGAATAAATAAACAACCCGTCTTTTGTTCATACTTTCGCGCGATCTTTGCGTTCTATTAATGTGTTTACGGCATACTGTTGAGGCTGGCGTAAATTTTGAAAAGAAACTAAATGAGTACAGATATAACACCACCGGATTTAGAAGACCGCTTTAAAGAACCCGAAGGCTGGCGCTGGCATAATTTCAAACATAACGGACGTGAACTTCGCTTTGGCACGTCGTCTCCCAAAGATAGCGTTCCCGATGCCATCGTTGTCTGTCTGCAAGGCGTCAGAGAGTTTTCCGAAAAATATTTCGAGACCGCCCGCTGGTGTAATGCCAATAACATAACATTCTGGACATTTGATTGGGCAGGTCAGGGCAAATCAACGCGCTATCTTCCCAACCCGCAGAAACGCCATGGCGGTGACTTTGCTCAAGATGTCGAAGATCTACATTGTTTAATCATGGAATATATTAAGCATTCCAGCGTCCACACCGATAAAGGCCGCATTCCCATGGCGATGCTCGCACATTCTATGGGCGCCAATCTCGGGATGCGCTATTTACAACAATACCCTGATACTTTTGAATGTGCGGCGTTCAGCGCACCCATGATTGGCCTTAAGGTCTTTGAGAAAATACCGCAAAGCATCGCGCAAATGGCAACAGCCTTATGCAGCATATGTGTTGGTCAATCCTATATCCCCGGCGGCGATGATTGGGGGAAGCAAAAGAAACATGCGCGTTTATCCTCTGATCCGATTAGAAAACTTATTCACAATCAGTGGTGCAAAACCGATCCAGAACTGCAAACCGGTGAAGTAACTTTTGGCTGGCTAAATGTTGCACAAAAATCCTGCCGCACTGTGCAGCAAACATCCTTCACCTCACAAATAAAAACCGCCTGCCTGTTTGGAATACCGGGGAATGATGATTTGGTAGACAATGTTATGGCCAAAAAAGTCATTGGCAACATAGATAACGCCCAAACGATTGATTATCCTGAGTCTTTTCATGAAATATTGATGGAAACAGATGGCGTAAGAGATGATTTTCTAAATAAATTCTACAATTTAATAAAAGAAAACATTATTGATCGACCTGAAACCTTGAAACCTTTTTAAGAACAAGGCACAATAGACATTCGTAATAACGGAAGGAATAAACCATGGCCGAAGAACTAAACAGAGAGCAAATACGTTTGAGCGATAGAATTCTATCGTCTCTTGAACTGGCACTCGATCAAGACGATTATAAGCTTTCCGAGCTTCTAACGCGCGCGCTGGAACTGGCGATGACACGTAACACAGGTGGCGGTGAATTTATTGAACGCCGCGATTATCCGCCCGAAATTGAAAGCGCGATGAGCAAGCTTCACGATTTACGTGATAAGCAAGACGCCATTTAACAGGCGTATTCTATTATACCTAACAAATTGGACGCAGCTTTTGCGTCCTTTTATTTTGCCGTGTATTTGGTCTGTCTAAGCAATCAGATCAAGCCAGTTTTGCTCGCTTAACACCATAACATCAAGGCTTTGCGCCTTTTTCAGCTTTGATCCGGCGTCCGCCCCCGCAACCACATAATCGGTTTTTTTGGAGACCGATCCTGACACTTTCGCGCCCAGAGTTTCCGCCTTGGCCTTAGCCTCCGCGCGAGTCATTTGCACAAGCGTTCCTGTGAACACCACAATTTTTCCAGCCACTGGGCTATCACTGACTTGCGGCATTTCATAGGGCTGAATATCCAGATACGATTTAAGGGCATCCAAGACAGTTATGTTATGAGCTTCGGCAAAAAATGCGATCAAATCTTGCGCTGCCGCGGGGCCGATATCTTCAACCGCAATCAAGTCAGCATACGCTTCGCCTTCACTATCTTGCGCCTGCACCATGGCCAGCGTCAACGCATCAATTGTTGCATAAGTAGAGGCCAACCGCTTTGCCGTTGCCTCACCAATTTGCCGAATACCAAGCGCATAGATAAACCTATTTAATGCAATACTGCGCCGATCATTAATAGATTTGAACAGGTTTTTCTCCGATAGACCGCCCCACCCTTCACGCGCACGAATAGGAGTTAAGCTGTCCTTATTGCCTGCTTCCAACATAAAGATATCAGCAGGGTTTTTAATTAAGCCCTCCTCCCAAAAAGATTGGATAATCTTATCGCCCAACCCATCAATATCAAAGGCGAGGCGCGATACGAAATGCTTCAAACGCTCAATCGCTTGCTTCGGACAAGTCATGCCGCCGCTGCAACGACGAATAACATCGCCCTCTTCCCGCACGGCATGCGCACCGCAATCAGGACATTTATCCAGAGGCTTAAAGATTTCCTCCGCACCCGTACGCTCCTCGGTAATCACCTCAACCACCTGCGGGATAACATCGCCAGCGCGTTGCACTACCACAATATCACCAATGCGGATATCCTTACGCGCAATCTCATCCTCATTATGCAGCGTCGCATTTGACACCACCACACCACCAACGGTAATCGGCGATAACCGCGCAACGGGGGTCAACGCACCTGTGCGCCCGACCTGAATATCGATCGCCTCGATTCGGGTTATGGCTTGTTCGGCGGGAAATTTATGCGCCGTCGCCCAACGTGGAGAGCGCGAAATAAAGCCCAAACGCGCCTGCCAATCCAGCCTGTTCACTTTGTAAACAATGCCATCAATTTCATAATCCAGATCAGGGCGGCTTTTCAAGATATGCGCGTAATTTTCCATGATCTCTTCGATGGAGTTGCATAATTTATAAGGCGTTTCGGGGATTCCCCATTCTGCCAAATTGTTCCTGATATCCTCTTGAGTCTGCGCAAAATTGTCCGACACCTCACCCAAAGCATACCCAAAGAAGCCAAGCTCTCGCCCCTGCGTCACTTGCACATCAAGTTGACGGACACTGCCCGCCGCGGCGTTACGCGGGTTTGCAAAAGGTTCTTTCCCTTTTTCCAGTTGCGCTTTATTCAGAGCATTAAACGCCTTACGGCTCATATAAATCTCGCCGCGGACTTCTAAAATATCGGGCGCATCATAGGGTAAGTTTTGCGGAATGCAGGCAATGGTCTTCACATTAGCGGTTATATCTTCGCCTTCCGCGCCATCGCCGCGCGTTGCCGCCTGCACCAACACCCTGTTCTCATAACGCAAGGAACAAGACAAGCCATCAATTTTCGGCTCTGCCACCAATGCGACAACCTCATCATCATCCAACCCCAAGAAACGGCGCACTTTATCGACAAAGCCTTGCGCCTCTTCCTCGCTAAACACATTAGACAAAGACAGCATCGCTACCGCATGTTTTACCTTTTTGAATCCTTTGGACGGGGCGGTACCAATGGTTTGCGTAGGGCTACCCGCGTGAATAAGATCAGGATAATCCGCCTCGATTTTCTCTAATTCGCCGCGCAGTTTATCATAGTCTGCATCCGATATTTCAGGCGCATCATTCTGATAATACGCCTTATCGGCGGTGCGCATCTTATCGGACAACATTTTATGCTGCGCTTTTGCATCTTCTGCCTGTAAATCAAATAAACTCATATCGCACCTTCAGGCACTAACTCTACGAAAGTGATGTAATTGTTATCAAGGTCACAAATGCCAAACTCCCAAATCCCCCAAGGCTTTTTTTCCAGCGGCGCATCAGGGTTAACAATGCCAAGGGGTTCCAGTTTTTTGAACAGATCATTGATACCATCCACTAAAAACCGACACCCACTATTATGCGGCAGATTAGAATCCTCGCACTGCCACAAATGCAGGTTTACGCCTTCATGGCTCAAAATTGCATAGGGCGTTTCAGTCACAGCCAACACAGTAAAGCCCAGAATATCCCGATAAAAGGCCGCAGCTTTCAGAACATCCAAAGACGGCAAGACAGGCACCGCCGCAATAAATTTAGTTTCGGAGATTTCACCCATATTTCATCACCCACACCAAATTCATGCCGCATCATCCAATAATTTATCCGCTGCGGCGCGGGCTTCTGCGGTGATATCCGCACCGGCCAGCATACGGGCGATTTCCTCGCATCTCTGTTTACGGGAGGTTAGTGGAATAATATCCGTGGTCACTTCACCCTTACCTGATTTTTTAACAATCCAGTGATTATCAGCGCGGGCCGCCACTTGCGGGGCATGTGTTACCACCAAAACTTGTTTTGAATCGGCGAGACGTGCCAAACGTTCACCAACCGCGTCCGCCGTTGCACCGCCAATGCCTGTATCAACCTCATCAAAGATAAAACTGTGTGTAGATCCAACTTGCGCGATCACCACTTTCAAAGCCAGCATAAAGCGGGACATCTCGCCGCCTGAAGCAATTTTATGAATAGGCCCCGGTTCGCGCCCCGGATTGGTCGACACCAAAAACCGCACGCGATCCATACCATGCATGTTCCACTCCACCTCATCCAGAGGTTCAATTTGCGTAACAAAACGTGCCTTCTCCAGCTTTAAAGGGATGAGTTCTTTTTGCACCAATTTATTGAGTTTCACCGCCACGGAGTGCCGCTTTTTGCTGAGCTTCTCTGCCTGTTCAACATAAGCGCGCCGCGCAACAGCGCATTTGTCTTTCTGTTCGCGCAGCACATCATCTGCATGTTCAATCATGTTGAGCTGTTTAGAGATTTCTTCGCGCAGTTCGGGCAATTCATCCACGCTGCATTGATGCTTACGCGCCTGCATACGCAAGGCATAGAGGCGATCATCGATTTCCTCCAGATTATCATCCTTGTCCTGCAAGTCCGTGGATATGCGCTGAATAACCGCATCAGCCTCGGCAATTTCAGAGGATGCACGCGACAATGCAGAAATCGCGCCTTCGATCTCATCGCCGCACTTATCCGCAATCTTATCCAGTACCGCCCACGCTTGTTGCACCGGATCATGTTCATTGCCCAATATCACGCCCGCCGCGTTTAGCCCTTCGAGCACACTTTCACGATGTCTTAAACGTTCACGCAACGTGGACAGAGAGTCCTCTTCGCCCTGTTCAGGGGATAATTTATCCAGATCTTCCAAGGAAATACGCAAATATTCCTCTTCCCGATGGGCGCGCTCTGACATCTTATATAAATCATCAAGAGCCTGTTCATTATCTTTCCAGCCATCCCAAAATGCCGCCAGAGAGCCCTTAATTTGCGCATATTCATCCAGCATAGAACGATGGGTCTGCGGATTGAGAAGGCCTTGTGTTTCGAACTGCCCGTGAATTTCGACCAAGCTGTCACCCACGCGTTTTAGCAATCCTACACTTACGGGCTGGTCATTAATGAAGGCGCGGCTTTTGCCGGAATTATAAACAATGCGGCGCATCAGCAACATATCATCATCAACGGTGATATCTGCTTCTTCCAAGGTACGGTAGGCCTCATGGTCTTCAGAGATTTGAAAACTCGCCGTGACACTGGCAGAATCTGTGCCATTACGCACTAAGCCACTTTCGGCACGCACCCCCAAAGCCAAGCCAAGTGAGTCTAGCAAAATGGATTTTCCTGCGCCCGTCTCCCCCGTTAAAGCGCACAAACCATGTTTAAACTCGATAACAAGTTGGTCGATCAGAACAACGTTTTTGATGCTCAAGCTCATCAACATTTATCATGTTACTCCATAGTTATTAGGCCGAAGAATTTAATCAGGCTTTAAAAGCGAATCAAATGTACGCTCAAGAATGCCGCGATCATCTATAATTTGTTGACGTTGCTCATCATCAAGCAAAGCGTAAGAACGCTCATACCATTTACTACCCGGATAATTATGCCCAAGCACGGCGGCAACTTTCAATGCTTCATTGCGTAAACCCAAGGTCATATAAGCCTCAACCAAACGGTGAAGCGCCTCTGCCACATGGCTGGTTGTTTGAAAATTTACTACAACGGAGCGGAAACGATTAATCGATGCATTCACATGTCCACGGTTCAAATAATACCGCCCAACATCCATTTCTTTACCTGCCAAATGGTCAAAGGTTAGATCGCGTTTTAGCATCGCATCACGTGTATATTGACTATTTGGAAAGCGGTTAATTAATGTATTCAATGCCTTAACAGCCTGAATTGTCATCTCTTGATCGCGTCTGACGTCAGAAATTTGTTCATAAAAGCACAATGCCTTCAAGTAATGGGCATAATCAACATCCCCCGCACCGGGGTGCAACTGGATATAGCGATCAAGAGAAATAACAGCGTCATCATAGCGTTGATCCAAATAGGATGAATATGCACCCATCAACTGCGCACGCGTCGACCATTGCGAATAAGGATGCTGGCGCTCTACCTCTTCGAAGTATTTTGTCGCCTCGACATAATCTTCACCATCCATTGCGGTTTTCGCCTGTTCATAAAGCGTTTCAACGGGCGCGGATTCAACTGAGACCTCTTTTTTACCACTGCCGGAGCATGCCGTTAGGGCGCATATAACAAACGCAGATAAAAGGGGTTTTCTCAAACACATAAATTCACTCCGATTCTAAAATAGGTATATCTATAGATAAACGGAACGCGCACAAAATGAAAGAGGGTTAGCCCCTCTTTGCGTAATCTATCAGGATAAAAATGGAGCGCATAAACGGCTCCGGATAATTCGCTCTATTAAGCGAACGCCATAACGTCTTCACGTGGCGCGTGCATTGTCTGGCCTTCTGCAACAGGAAGGTCAACATATTCCCAGTTTTCATCAGAAGCGAAAAGCGCATGTAAAATAGAATTATTAATCGCATGACCGGCTTTAACACCATCATAAAGGCCAAGGATATGCCCACCTGCAAGGTATAGATCACCAATAGCATCCAGCAATTTGTGACGGATAAATTCATTCGTAAAGCGTAGGCCATCAGGGTTCATAACACCGTCAGTATCAAGGATAATCGCGTTATCCAAAGACCCGCCAAGAGCCAATCCTTGAGAGCGCATATATTCTACTTCATGAAGGAAACCAAATGTACGCGCCTGCGCAATGTCATGTTTGAAATTACCATTTACAAGCTGTGTTTCGAATCTTTGATGTCCGATGTCACCATGGTCAAATTCAATTTCACCTGCAAAGACGCAGGCTTCGTCAGGTTTCAAGGTTACACTTTTGCCGTTATCTTCAACATAAACCTCTTTAAGAACTCTGATTGCACGTTTGGGCAAGCTCTGCACTTTAAGGCCAGATTTCTCAATCACTTCGACGAAGGGCATGGCACTGCCATCCATAGCAGGCACTTCTCCGCCATCAATCTCAACAATCAAATTATCAACACCACATCCACGCAACGCAGACATGAGATGTTCAATTGTACCAACGCGCGCGCCATTATCATTGCCAATTACCGTACAAAGTTGTGTGTCTACAACACTGTCCCAACGTGCAGGAATGACGTTATCGCCCTTTGTAATATCAGTGCGGATAAAAACGATGCCATGATTTTCTTCGGCAGGAATCAAGTGCATCGTGATTTGCGCACCTGAATGCAACCCGATATCACGGATTGTCGCTTTGCTCTCAAGTGTGTGTTGCATGTTCTTAATCATATGGTGATTCTCAATCCTTTTATTCAATGTTACGAATATACAAAAAACGATGCGCTGCATCAAATCACACTTTGTTGCGGTTTGTTACAATATGCATAAAGAGTTTTTCCTTTATCTTGCTTTTGTACAAGGCATGAGCGACGACACGTATAGTAATACGTTAGGATGCGAATAACGATGTACAAGAGTAAGAAAAAAGAGCCCTGAAAACATCAGAGCCCTTCTTTATCTGTAGAGGAGGATAAACTTAGTTAGCCTGACGGCGAAGAAATGCCGGAATATCAAGCTCATCATCAAGAGTAACAGCAGGTTTCCCTGATGGAGCGCTAATATTCAAACTGCCTTGTGCAGGCGAAGATGACGTGGCAACAGCTTGCTTAATACCGTTATCTGTTGGTGGCAATGATGTTTCAACAACATCCCCGTCACGCAAATTTTCGATATGGTGCTGCACAGTGCCTGTAATACGTTCCAACAAAGATGGTGCACGTGTTTGCTTCACCGGCTGCGTTGGCATAATTGCTTTTGGCGGATTTAATTGTAAGCCAACCGGAGAAGTTGCATCCCCTTCACTTGGTTTCCCATCAACATGCGCGCCATGGAAACTTGATATATGCGAGCCAATTCCATTTTCAGGAATAGAAGCATCAGGTTCCATCGGCTTTGGCGGAATAAAGGCGTTATTATGCATCCGGCCACGTAGTGGTGCTTGCACAATCTCTTCCTGCCCATTTGAAAACTCAGCTTGTTCAAACATATCAAGAGAAACAGAGCTACCATCCGCGGTCATTGCCGTTTCAACAGGCGCTGATACACTCGGTAGTGATGGTGAACTAGAGTTCCGCAATGTTTCAGAAATAGGTGTCGGCGCGGTTAGCCCCTTCATAACTTCACGACCAGATAATGCCGTTGCAGGCCTTGCTTGAACACCGCTGCCTAAAGAGGCGACAGCTGGCTCAGACACAGGTGTTGGCGTCGTATTAGGAATGGACCGATCAACAGATAACGGACTTCTTTGCCCACCGTCATCGCCTGATGTCTTGCCTCCGAATATTTTACCTTTGGATACATCATTATCGATTCCCGTCGCAACGATAGAGACCCGCATAAAGCCATCCATAGAATCATCGAATGTAGCACCGAAGATAATATTGGCATTCGGATCAACTTCATCACGGATGCGGTTACAAGCCTCGTCAGCTTCAAACAATGTCATATCGTAACCACCGGTTACATTGATAATAACGCCATTTGCGCCTTTCATCGAAACATCATCAAGCAACGGATTATTAATAGCCGCTTCCGCCGCTTCAATCGCACGTTTTTCACCTGTTGCTTCGCCTGTACCCATCATCGCTTTGCCCATTTGCAACATCGCGGTGCGAATATCTGCAAAATCAAGGTTAACGATACCAGGGCGAACCATAAGATCAGTCACGCCGCGTACGCCAGATTGTAAAACAGTATCAGCCATTTTAAAGGCCTCAGCGAATGTTGTTTTCTCATTCGCGATACGGAATAGATTTTGATTTGGAATGACGATAAGCGTATCGACATATTGTTGCATTTCTTCGATGCCTCTTTCGGCTTGCTCCATACGGTGCACGCCTTCAAAATGAAATGGCTTTGTCACAACACCGACAGTCAAGATGCCTTGTTGACGACATGCTTTCGCAATAACAGGCGCTGCGCCCGTTCCGGTTCCGCCGCCCATACCACAAGTTACGAATGCCATGTTCGCACCATCAAGATAACGAAGAACTTCTTCTAAACTTTCTTCTGCTGCTGCTTGGCCAATTTCAGGTTTTGACCCTGCGCCAAGACCGCCCGTTACATTCGCGCCAAGCTGCACTTTATTTTCCGACAATGATGTCTCCAAGGCCTGAGCATCCGTATTACAGACAAGGAACTCACACCCGTCAAGATTAGAGGCAATCATGTTATTCACAGCATTTCCACCGGCACCGCCGACACCGATTACTGCAATTTTAGGGGACATATTTCTGACTTCAGTTGGTTGCATTTTAATATTAATCATAGTTTGGGGAACTCCTAGAAAAAGGGATGTTCGTGGAAGGACAACTAAGACTCTAAATAATAAAAAACCAGATTAATAGGATAAAATACGTTGATCCCATTGTTTTCCCCCATATTTTTTAAACCACCCAAACCGGCAAACCTGAATCACAAACACAGCGACTCAGCCTAACCCACACAACTGATTCAGTTTTTAGGAAACGACCAACAAAGCATGCCGGTATAAAACGCAACGCACACAACCGTAATGGATTGCTGTGGATAACTCACCCGGGATAACTACCAGTTTTCTTTAAGCCATAACTTCGCACGATCAACCATAGAATCCGGTCGTGCCTGCGCCATAATTTCGGCTGGCATTTCGTCAACATGCTCTGCCGCATACGTTAATAATCCGGCAACGGTAGAAAATGCAGGGCCGCTGACAGCATCAGGAACACCTGTTAAGCGAATGGGCTTGCCAAGGCGCACTTGCTTATCCAGAACATGTTCCGCCAAGTCGCGCATTCCTGTGATTTGGCTGGTACCACCTGTTAAAACAACGCGCCGCCCGACAACTTTATCCAAACCGTTATCAACCAACCTGCCGCGCACCATTTCAAGAATTTCTTCAATGCGCGGTTGAATAATGCCTATAAGGAAAGAACGCGGAATATGGTTTGGCTCTCCACGCTCATCTTCGCCAAGACGCGGCACTTCGATCATCTCGCCCTCGTCCGTGGGAGACGCCATTGCGCTGCCGTACAAAATCTTAAGACGCTCTGCATGATCCAGAGTTGTGGTCAGGCCTTTAGCAATATCGCTTGTAATGCTCTTGCCGCCCAAAGGAATAGAATCACAATAAATCATGTAGCCACTGTGGAAGACCGCAAAGGATGTCACGCCGCCGCCAATATCAATTACCGTGCAGCCTAAATCAATTTCATCATCCACCAGAGATGATAAACCGGAGGCATATACGCCCACACACAAAGCCGAGATATCAAGATGGCTGCGCTCTATACAGCTAGCCATATTGCGCAGGGAAACAGCGTCCCCTGTCACCAGATTAATATCAACTTGCATGCTTTCCGCAAACATACCGCGCGGATCGCGAATACCGTCCTGCCCGTCAATACGAAAAAATGTTGGAATCGTGTGGATCAGCTCCAGATTATCATCAGATTCGCGCTCTTGCGCCTTTGCCAAAGCACGGCGCACATCATTATCTGTAACATCATGCCCGCCAAGGTCGACATTCACACTATGCCCGAAGGAACGCGCATGAATGCCCGAAACATTCACAACAACCTCACGCAGAGGATAACCCTTCATCACTTCGGCGGCCATATTTTCCGCCGCATGCACGGTTTGACGAATAACGGCTTCGGCAGCGTCCATATCAATAATCGTTGCATTTTTCACGCCCTGCGATGGACGATGGCCAACACCAACGATTTCAAACGTGCCTTCATCATCAACAATGCGACCAATAAAACACGAGGTTTTGCTGCTGCCTATATCCAGCGCAGCAAGCAATGATCCCTTCGGTCTTATCGTTTTTTTATAACTCATAATTTCATCCTACAGGCTGGCACTGGCATCAACGAGGCCTGCTTTATAATCCTGAACCTTACCTAGTTTCGTGCGAACAATTAACCGCCCTTGATAGCGCGCGTCAATAACCGTAATGGAATCCTTCCCCAGAATATTATCCTGCTCATGACGCAGCATCATATTACGGATTGCCAAACCAACGTCCGTTTCCGGCAGTTTTATACGCTTTCCATCCTGAAGATAGATATCCCAGCGGCGGGTTTCCACCAAAACGGCGTGATCGACCAATTGCTTTAGTGCCTGTTCAGCATCTAATAAAGCAAGCAACGACTCCGCCTTTTTAGGTGCGCCCTTCCCGCGGATCATCAATAGGTTTTTAAAACGCCCGAGATTTTCTTGCGTTAAAACCGCTCCGTTTGAATCAATCAGAGATAACGTCTTACCATTCTTCCACAAAGCCAAGGGGCGACGCTCCTCCAGCTTTATATAGATCGTATCGGGCAATCGACGTTCCACACGCGCGGACTTCACCCAGCCTATTTTCTCGATTTGTGCCTTAGCATCGGTCGGATCAAACAGAAAAATCGAATCTCCCTTTTCAATATTAATTAAAGCGAGTAAAGCGTCGGCGTCACTATATTGACGCCCCTCCACCAAGATATTTTCAACGCGATATCCTGCGCTCCCCGCTGCCGCGATGCTTCTATCCTTAATCCAATTTGCCGAATCTGTATCCGCATCACTTAAGAAGAACCAAGCACCGCCCCAAAGCATAATCATCAGCGCAACACAGATAACCGCCGCACGCCTGCCCCATAGAGCCAGCACTTCAATAAACCCACCAGATCTTTTAACCGTCCGCTTTTTCTTCAGCGTTGAGCGGCGCGTTCCCTTTGACTTGGACACGGTGGAGGCTTTTGTCTTTTTCTTCTTCGCAACCATGCTTTACCCTCTCTTCAGTAGGCGCGCATCAGCGGGCACAGGGTCATAGGGCAAAGCATGCGCCGTATTTTCTGATATCGCTTCAACAATCATGGAGGTTAACAAATCGGTGAAGAACACAGGCTCGCCCTTTGATGCTTCCCATAAGAAATACCCTAATGATCCGGGGCAAGGGTTCACCTCGTTCATCCAAATTTCGTTCGTTTCACTGTTGCCGATAAAATCAATACGCGGCGCGCCGGTGCCATCAATGGCCTCAAACAAACGTTGCGTCCAATCGCGGATTTGATTCTCCATCCCTGCCGGCATATCGGGGTTAATCTCACGCGTTAGGGATAACATCCCCTCACTGGCCGGAGAAAACGTCTTGTTCCCCGATAATTTATTACCGCCCTTATCATCGCCGCCGGACATATATTTTTGCTTAAAGTCCAGCAACTCATCACTGGTTTTAGGGCGTTCAACCGCCGAGGTTAAAACCCGCCCTGATACTTTGGAGACCGACACATTATATTCCACCAGATTTTGAACAAATGGCTCCGCAATTGCGATGTCATCAAATTCGAATATCGCAGGCAGTAATGCTTTGGCTTCATCCACGTTATTGGCCTTCGCAACACCAATGGAGCTGCCCAGATGGGCGGGCTTTAAAATACAAGGGAAGCCAACGGGGGCAAGTAATTCGCTCAACTGATCTTCGGGAATTAAATAGCCCTGATCAGGGCGTCTTAGCACGGCGAAATCCAATGTTGGAATATCCAGTGCTTTCAAGAAATATTTGGTTGTTATCTTATCCATCAAAATCGCAGAGGCTTTTGTCCGCATTCCCGCATAAGGAATATTGGCCAGCTCAAACAACCCTTGAATATTACCATCTTCACCATATAAACCATGAAAGACAGGCAATGCAATATCAAAATTCACAGGCTTTGCCGCGCCAAAAAACGGTGTTTTCTTCGGCAATAACACACCGCCACGCGTACCGTGCACATCCAACGTCACTTCCGTAACCTTTTTGAGATTATCCTCGCTCAGCAAAAAATTCACCCGTTGGCGCAAAACATCACCGACATACCACGCGCCACTCGGGGAAATATAAACAGGAAACGCATCATAGAGAGCGCCGTCTATCGCTTGCAAAACCTGTAGGCCTGAAATCACGCTTACATCATGCTCGGGCGAGCGGCCACCAAAGAAGACAGCAACCTTCTTTTTGTTTATAGAACCATCATTTGAAGTTTTCGTTTGAGACATGCGTTTATCATCGTATAAGGGAGTAACTGAATCCTTCTATTTAATCACGAAACAGAGTTTCTTTAAAGGGGCACACGTGCAAGATTTTCAAATTCATGGCACAAAATTCACTTATCACGCAACAAACAAGGATTTCCCTGATGAAATTCCTTTTAAAAATATTCGTGAACAAAATAATGAAGCAAAGAAGCCCATCATAATTTGGGCTCATGGATGGGGGCATACGCATCAAAATTGGCTGCCCCTGATTACGCCTTTGGAACAACAGGCCGAGCATATCGCGTTTGACCTCCCCGGCTTTGGGCAATCCCCTCCACCACCTGAAGATTGGGGGACAGAGCATTACGCCGATGCGATTGCCGCTTGGCTAAAAGACAATAATTTTCCGCCTGTTTTGTGGATGGGGCATTCCTTTGGCTGTCGTGTGGGTTTGCAAATTGCGGCGCGCCACCCCGAATGCATCAAGGCGATGAGCTTGATTTCCGGCGCGGGTTTAAAACGCAAACGCTCGCCTCTTAAAAAACTGTATTTCTATATCAGGATAAAGCTGTTTAAGCTGCTAAGAAAACGCGTCCCCGAAGGTACGTTTAAAGATAAGCTCATGGCAAAATTCGGCAGTGCGGATTACAAAGATGCAGGCGCGATGCGTAAAGTATTTATCCGCGTGGTCAATGAAGATTTAACCCCGCAAGCACAGGAGATTCAATGCCCTGTCACGCTAATTTATGGCGAGAACGACACAGAAACTCCGGCTGAGTTCGGCACGCGTCTGAAGCAATTAATCTCAAACTCACAATTACATATCCTGAGTGATCAAGATCATTACAGCGTCCTGCAGAATGGTCGCCATCAAGTTATCAAACTCCTGAGTGACTTTATCAAAGAAAACGGGTAAAAGATAAGCATGATTGAAGACCTCGCGATACAGAGCATAACCCTGATTGCCTTTCTTGCTTTTGCAACGAAACGCCTAATGAATTACTTGCACGCTTTGCAGCAAGAAGATTATGATAACGGGCGTTTGATGACATGGGTTGTTCGCCACAAGGTCTATGACTCACGGGTCAGCCAGTTTCTTATCGTGATGAGCGGTGTGGCAATATTCACTGCGATCCCTGCGCCGATATTGAATATATTTATATTTCTAGCCTTTATTCTTGCTGCCTATTTCGAGAAAGACCCACGCAAACAATCCAAGAAAGCGCTTGCCATTACCAAGCGTGCCAGACGCATTTTGATTATGGCGTTACTCTTCACATTAATCTGTGCAAGTGGCGCGTTTTATATCTCGTTTCCTGCCATATGGATTATCGTGGTGCAAGCGATCCCCTTCATGTTGATACTTGGGAACAGCTCCCTCGCCCCTTATGAAGCGGCGGTGCAAAAGAAATTCTATAATGAAGCTCAAGCCAAACTGGCAGAGGTTAATCCAACCGTGATCGCGATTACCGGATCATACGGCAAAACATCTGTGAAACATATCTTGGGGCATATCCTGAAGAATTCCGCACCGACCCTCACAACACCGGGCAGCGTTAACACCATCATGGGCGTTACGCGCATCATCCGCGAGCAACTTGAGCCCCATCACAAATATTTCATCACTGAAATGGGTGCGTATGGGCCCGGCTCTATCGCAGAGTTATGTGCTTTTACTCCGCCTGACATCGGGATCATCACCTCAATCGGTCATGCACATTATGAACGGTTTAAATCTCTGAACACTGTTGTTCATGCGAAATACGAGCTGGCCGAATCCGTTCTGGCGCGTAACGGTACGATGATCGTGCATGAGAAAACCCTGAAATTTGAACATTCCCGCAATATCCGCCATCGCGCCATGGATAACTTCATCGCCTGCGGAGAGCCGAGCAAAACCCAGAACCCAACAACCCAGAAAGAGTTCAGCTATCTCGCGCCGAATGATCTGAAAATCATCTCTGTTAAGCAAACACCAAAAGGGCTTTGCATCAAGCTTGAGTGGCGGGAGGAAAGCTATACCCTGCGCGCACCGCTTTATGGCATTCATCACGGGCATAATATCGCGCTGGCCTTTGCGTGCGCCATGACCCTTGGCATGGAGGCGAAAGACATCAAAACTGCGCTGGCATCAACCGTGCAAGTCCGCCATAGACTGGAAGTTAAACAGCAAAATGACGGCATGATTATTATTGATGATGCGTATAATTCCAACCCACCGGGGTTTCGCTCTGCCCTGCATGTGCTGGGCGTTTTGGCGAAAGACCAAGGTGGACGCGCTATTTTGGTTACCCCCGGCATTGTTGAACTAGGTTCAGCGCATGATGAGGTTCACACCACCTTAGGCACGCTGGCTGCCGGAACATGTGATATTGTCATCGTCGTTAATCCAAAACGTATTCCCACATTCATCAACGCTTTTCGCGCCAATAGCCGTGGTAAAATCTTGATGGAAGTTGATAGCTTCGCTCAAGCGCAAGAATGGATTTTCGCGAACAAGAAGAATGACGATGTCATCCTGCTGGAAAACGACCTTCCCGATATTTACGAGCAAATATTAAAGATTTAAAGAATGTTCCTCTTTTGTTTCACGTGAAGCGTTATGTCAATAACAATAACATCACCCTTCACACGCCTTCATATCCGGAGCAGATTTACAACAATCGCTTCCCTGATATTCTTTTGCCCAACAACACAAAGCATCAAGAATAGGCTCCAACTTTTTTGCCATCGGTGTAATGCTATATTCCACTTTAGGCGGCACTTGGGCATAGACCTTACGTAAAACCAAGCCGTCTCTCTCCAGCTCTCTGAGCTGCTGTGTCAACATTTTTTGTGTTACCGTTGAAAGAGCGCGCTTCAGCTCACTAAAACGTAATGTTTCTTCACGAAGGTTATATAAAATAGGAATTTTCCACTTCCCCCCAATAATGGTAATCGCCGTTGTTATTGGGCAGTCCTGCATATTATTTTCAAGATTCATCGTTATATTCCCTCATTAGTATCATTAAGGTGACTATATAACAAAATAGTACCTACTTGTCAAAAATATACTCTGTTTATATAAGATACATAACACTTAAAAACATAACGCTTTAGGAGACTTAATATGAGCGATTGCAACACCAAAGAAAATTCCTGCACAACAGAGACACCAAAGAAAAGTGACTGCTGCACTTTTGCAGAAGACATGGTTTGTCTGGCCAAGCAGGCAAAGAAAGAGTTGATAAAAGAGAAGATGAAAGCTGTCTTTGAAGAAAAAATCGGCGAGAAAATGGATAAAGTTGCCGAACTTGCCGTTGATGCGGCTCTTGCTTGCATGCAACATCAGCTGGCTGGTAAAGAAGCATGTGACGAGTATAAAGAAAATCTGTTAGCTGTGATTAAATCATAAACAGATCGTCATAAATAAACCCCTTAAGAACACCTCGGACTCTTCTCCCCCAAGGTGTTTTTATTTAACGATCCCCAATGCGGCGGATTTCCCAGTGTAGGTTTAGGCCGAACTGATCGTGTGCGCGCTTGATAAGCTCATCACCTAGATTTTCTAGGTCGGCGGCGGTGGCCTCGCCTGCATTAATCATAAAGTTCAGATGCTTATCACTCATCCGTGCACCACCGATTTGAAGGTCTCGTCCACCGACTTTTTCAACCATTTGCCATGCGCGTGTTCCTTCTGGCAAGCCAGCGGCCTCTAACTCTTTCGCAGACGGGTTCGCAAAAGTTGAACCACCTGTTTTCTCTGAGATAGGCTGTGTTGATTGACGGGTGGATTTGATCTCTTTTAAACGCGCCCGCACAATTGAGGTTTCCTCCGCTTTGCCTTCGAATACTGCGCCCACAAAGGTAATGCCTTCCGGCGCGCCACAATAACGATAACGCATATCCATCTCTTCAAGATCAAGAGAAGCAACATTCCCCTGCGGCCCGAGAACCATCGCTGCAATCAATATATCTTTAATCTCCGTGCCATACGCGCCCGCATTCATGCGCAGCGCACCGCCAACCGTGCCGGGAATACCAGAGAGAAATTCAAGCCCGCCAATGCCCGCTTTCGCTGCCGCAGCAGCAACAGAGCCATTCAGCGCACCTGCGCCCACCATAATGCGTGTGCCTTGCACTTCAATTTCAGAAAACGGTTTGCCCAAGCTAATAACGCAGCCACGAATACCGCCATCGCGGATAATGCAATTCGCCATACCGCCCAGAACAAGAAGCGGCTCATCAGATGGATATTCCTTCAGGAAGACTACGAGATCGTCGATATCTTCAGGCGCAAATAAAAGGTCAGCCGTTCCGCCGCATTTGAACCAGCTTTTCTGCCCTAAAGGTGCATTTTCGGTGAATGTCCCGCGGTAAGCATCTTGATCGATCACGCCACAGCGCCTTGTGTTTTTTGAATTTCTGCCGCCAATTGATCCGGTAAATCATAAGCCCAGCTGGTGATATTTCCTGCGCCCATCAGGATGATATAATCGCCCGAATGCGCCAACCCTGCAAGGATACTCGGTAAATCATCCTGCTCCAACAAAGCTTGCGCCGAACGATGACCGTGGGTTTTCAGCCCTTGCACAAGATAATCTTTATCCACGCCCTCAAGGGGTTCTTCACCTGCGGCAAATACATCTGTGATAATCACGTGATCCGCAGCATTAAAGCAACGGCAGAACTCTTCGTATAAATCTTGAAGGCGGGAATATCTGTGCGGTTGCATAATCGCGATGACATTGCCATTGTTTTCCTTCACTGCCGCGCGCGCCGTTTTTAAAACCACTTCGATCTCAACAGGATGGTGCGCGTAATCGTCAATAATGGTGATCCCCTCTACCGTGCCTGTTTTGGTGAAACGGCGCTTCACGCCGCCAAAGTTCGACATTGCTGCTTTCATTTTATCCGCAGACACGCCCATTTCTTTTGCCACGCTCAGCGCAACTAAAGAATTTTGCACGTTATGCTCGCCAGGCATGGAGAGGTGAATATCCTTAATCACTTGTTCTTGCCCATCATCCGAAAGCCAGCCTGCGAAGATCACGTCAAAGACGCTGCCCTCTGCGCCCGGTCTGATATTTTCGGCGCGCACATCAGCCTGCGGGTTAAAGCCATAGGTGATGACTTTACGATCTGACACTTGCGCGGCAAGGCTTTGCACTTCGGGGTGGTCGATACACAGCAATGCATAGCCATGAAACGGCAAGTTCAAAACAAAGCGCTTATACGCCTTTTTCACCCGATCAAAGGTTTTGTAATGATCCATATGCTCAGGATCGATATTTGTGACAACCGCAACAGTGGCCGGCAGACGGATGAAGCTACCGTCGCTTTCATCGGCTTCGACAACCATCCAATCCGATTGACCAAAGCGCGTGTTGGTGCCGTACGCATTCACGATACCGCCATTAACCACCGTTGGATCAAGCCCCGCCTGATCCAGCATTTGCCCAACCATCGATGTGGTGGTGGTCTTACCATGCGTTCCCGCAACCGCAACAGAAGATTTCAGGCGCATCAATTCAGCCAGCATTTCGGCGCGTTGCACCACAGGCACCTTTGCGGCACGCGCAGCAATCAGCTCTTCATTATCATCCTTAACCGCAGAGGAAATCACAATCGCGGCAGGCAATGCGCCATCAGCACTGCGAATATGATCAGGCGCATGCCCGATAACGACACGTATGCCCTGTTTACGCAGGCGTACAACATTCGCATTTTCCGCAATATCAGAACCTTGTACATCATAGCCCAAAGACGCGAGAAGCGTTGCTATACCGCTCATCCCGATACCGCCGATACCGACGAAATGGAGTGTTCCTATATCAGGGGACATTGTACGCATGTGGTGTGCACCTCTTCATTAGAGTATTCGTTAGCTTGAAAGATCCGCCATAATTGCGGTAACCAAATTACCGAGCTTTTTCGCTGCATCGGGCTTCCCGCATTCTTTAGCATGCACCGCAGCGCGAGACAAGCTGCCCGGATTTTGAAAGAATGTTTCTATTCTGGTGAGGAGTGCCTCTTGCGTAAAGCCGGCCTCCGTCATCACCCACGCGCCGCCAACATCGGCAACAGCGTTGGCATTCTTTTTTTGTTGCTGATCTTTATGATGCGGGTAAGGCACATAAATAGCAGGACGGCCAGCAACGCTGACCTCTGCCACGGTGCTGGCACCTGAACGAGCAATAACCAAATGCGCTTTTGTCAGCTCCCCCGCGACATCATCAAAAAATGTGGCGAGCGTGGCATCAATGCCTGCATCCTGATAAGCCGCGCGAACACTATCAATGTCTACGGCGCGGCATTGCTGCACTATTTTCAAACGCTTGCGATATTCCCCCGGCAATTGAGCCAAAGTTTGGGGGACAATTTCACTGAACACTGTTGCGCCAAGCGACCCGCCCATCACTAAGATATGCATATCATCCGTATCAGAGAAAGGCGGATATTCAATATCGTGAAGCACTGATATTTCAGGACGTACAGGGTTGCCGGTAATCACACTGCGAAAGGTTTCTTCACGATCAAGGCCTGTTGTATTATCAGCAGACAAAGCGATACGCTCTGCATTTGGTGCCAAGAAAACATTGGCCTTACCGATAATGGCATTTTGCTCGTGCAATATTGTTAGAATATTTAACTTTTGTGCCGCGAATACACCCGGAACAGAAGGATAGCCACCAAAGCCAATCACAAGATCTGGCTTCAAAGATTTGACAAGCGTCAGAGCATGAACAATACCCAGACTCAAATTCACAACGCCCTTGATTTTGCCCATGATTCCCACGCCAATCGTGCCGGATTTTACAACATGGGTTTTCACCCCCTCAAACATGGAAGAAAATTTTGCGCCGCGATTATCTGTCATCAACTCAACACGATATCCACGCGCCAACAGATCGCTGACCAACGCACTGGCGGGGCTCATATGGCCGCCCGTACCACCTGCACTGATTAAAACGAAATATTGCTTATCACTCATTTTCTGCACTCTTATCCGCGTCTCTATTTAGGCTGCGGCGCATTGTCATAGAACTACGCGCAATGGATGTTCGCCCTTTTTGACGGGTTAAGGCCAGCACCATCCCCATCGCTATCCCCATGGATATCATAGAAGAGCCACCATAGCTAATAAAAGGCAAAGTCATGCCCTTGGCAGGTAATAGATTTACGCTGGACCCCATATGGATTAAGGACTGGATGCTGAACATCGCCAATAAGCCCCCCGCGGCAAGCACTGAGAACACATCATGCGTGTCTTGTAATCTCTTGAATCCACGTAATAAAATAAACAGGAACAGCGCGATAAGTATCGCCGCAAAGGCAATGCCACCTTCCTCCACCAACACAGAGAATGTAAAATCGGCATGTGCATCAGGTAAATTAATTTTCTCTACGCCCTGCCCTGGCCCAACACCAATAATGCCGCCCTTTTTAATTGCCGCTAAAGAAGCCTCCACCTGATAATTATCACCGCTGTCTGGGTTAAAGAACCGATCCATACGGCTGCGTACATGATGGAGAGAGAAATATGCCGCGACAAGCCCTGCCGACCCAATGGCGAACAGCACCGCCATGTAGCGAAAGCGCAATCCTGCGATAAAAATTTGAACGGCGAAGACTGTGGTTAGAACAATGCTCATCCCCAGATCAGGTTGCATAATCAGCAAAGCCAATAAAATAAAATACAGCCCAACGGCAATATAATAGCCCGGAAAAGTGCCATCTTTTTTCGCATCAGGTTGATAGCTGTTTACCTTCTGAATTGATTTCTTCTGTAATGCGATCAGCCACGCGGCAACCACCACAAAGGCGGGTTTCACAAATTCACTGGGTTGCAGCGAAAATCCAAGAATACTAATCCAGCGGCGTGCGCCCTTTTCCTCTACTCCGAAGAACAGAACCAGCACCATCATAATGCACCCACCCAGCAGAACCAGACTGGCGAAACGCCAGACATAGCGCGGGCTTAACATTGACCCGCCAATAATCAGAAACAAGGTCGGCACCAAAAATATGATGTGCTTTTTGATAAAATGATAATCACTCACCCCTATTTTTTGGGCGACAGCAGGGCTGGAGGTTGCAACCAAAGCAATGCCAAACACCAACAACGCCATGATGCAGCCAAGCATCGCACGATCCACTGTCCACCACCATGCGCCCAGAAAGGAACGATCCATCCGTGAAAACGCCTGTGGCTGTGATCGGGATTGAGTGGAAGAGAGGGCTGTATCTGTTTCAGGCATATTATTTTGATTTATTCTGAATTTATTCTTGAGGTTATTCTTCTAGAGCCTTCACAAAAGCCGTGAATTTATCACCACGATCTTCAAAGGATTTAAACTGATCGAATGACGCGCAAGCAGGTGAAAGCAAAACCACCCCTGCACCGCCCGGTTGTCCACGGTTTTCCTGCGCCATATCATGTGCTTCGGCAACCGCCTTTTCCAAATTATAGCACCGCGTATAATCCAGACCATAATTATCAAACCAGCTAGCAAAATCTTCTGTTGATTCGCCAATCAAGAAAACATGCTTGAGGTGCGGGAAGAATTCCTCCAACCCATCAAGGCCTGTCTTCTTTTGCCGTCCACCGACAATCCAATACACATTATGCCGGCAACCAAGCGCAACCGCAGCAGACGCCGCGTTGGTTGATTTACTGTCATTCACATAGGACACACCATTAATCGTGCGCACAAGATATTGACGATGATTAAGCCCGGGGAAAGTATTCATCGCGCGCCAGATATCCTCTGCTGCGATACCAATTTTGCGTAAGGCTGCATAGGCACAAGCCGCATTTTGGTAATTGTGAATCCCTCGTAAACTGGGGATTGTAGACAAATCGCCGACCTTTACATCACCATCTTCCGAAGTATCATAGAGCCACTCATCCTCAACATACACACCATCAGACAAAGATTTCAGTGTTGAAACCTCGATGATATCACGCAACGCTAAATCTTTTGCACGATCATATATGCGCTGCGTATGCATATCATCACTGCAAATGATGGCGACGTTATCAGTGCTGCTTTTGCTCAGCTCAACGATGCGTTCTTTCACTTCCATATAGTGATCCATATCTCCATGGCGATCTATATGGTCGGGCGTTAAATTTAAGACAACAGAGATATCGGGTCTGAATGTCGGGCAGAGATCCATCTGAAACGATGAAATTTCCAGCACAATCCATGCATTCTTATCACTAACATCCAGTTCAAAAACTGCTGTGCCTATATTTCCACCAAGCAACGCCGTTTTACCGCACTCTTCGAGAATATGGTGGATGAGCGTTGTCGATGTAGATTTGCCGTTTGTGCCTGTCACGCCTATGGTTTTGCGATCAGAGAATATGCGATAGAATAATTCGATATCACAGATGATATCAAGATCGGCTTCTTGCGCTTTAAGTACAATATCATGAGGTTGTGGATGCGTCAGAGGAATACCCGGCGAAAGCAGCAGAAATGCATAGTCTGAAAAAGCGCGATCATTACCTTCCAGCAACTCAACGCCCATATCTTTGGCAAGTGCGATATTCTCTGCATTATCATCGCCCGCAACGATAGTCGCACCCGCTTTTTTCAAAGCCTTTATCACGGACATACCCGTACGACCAAGCCCGAAAACCAAAATAGGCTTACCGGAAAGAGCTTTGACAAAATCTAAAATCTCGGTCATATGCATCTCACACAACTATATAAATATAACGTCATTATCGCAGTTTAAGCGTTGCGAGTCCAACCAAAGCTAAAATAACGGCGATAATCCAGAACCGAATAACGATTGTTGGCTCTGACCAGCCCTTTTTTTCGAAGTGATGATGCAACGGGGCCATGGCAAAAACCCGCTTCCCCGTTAGCTTAAAGGACACCACCTGCACAATCACGGAGACCGTCTCAACAACGAATAAGCCACCAATAATCGCCAGTACAATCTCGTGCTTTGTCATCACCGCCATTGCGCCAAGTAAGCCACCCATTGCAAGAGATCCTGTGTCACCCATGAAAATGGCTGCAGGCGGCGCGTTATACCAAAGGAAGCCCATCGCTCCGCCAATCAATGCGCCACAGATAATGGCGAGTTCTTCAGTGCCCGGCACACGGTGCAAATACAGATATTGTGAGAAGTCAACATGCCCGACCAGATAAGCAATCAAACCAAAACAGCCCGCCGCAATCGCAACAGGCACAATGGCCAAGCCATCCAAGCCATCGGTTAAATTCACCGCATTAGACGCACCAATAATCACAATCAGCGACCACGGAATAAAGAACCATGACAGGTTAATCAAAACGTCTTTGAAAAACGGCGGCGCAACATGCGTTGAAAGATCCGCAGGTAAAGCGTCCATAATGCCTACAGTTACAACGGTTCCGATAATGATTTGCGCCAGAATTTTAATTCTGCCCGACAGGCCTTTTGTGTTGCGTTTTGTAAGCTTTAAATAATCATCGGCAAAACCGATTGCCCCATATCCAACCATAATCAGCAACGCATACCAAACAAACGGGTTTGATAAATCCGCCCATAAAAGCGTGCTGATACACACAGAAATCAAGATCATAAGACCGCCCATTGTTGGCGTACCTGCCTTTTTAAAATGAGATTCCGGCCCGTCTTCACGGATAGGCTGCCCCTCTTTTTGCTTTATTTTCAACCATTTAATCATCGGCTTGGCAATCAAGAAACATATAATCAACGCCGTGCCGATCGACATGCCTGTCCTGAATGTTACGGAACGAAACAGGTCAAAGAATAGGAACTGATCGGCATATGGAGTTAATAAACTATAGAGCATGTGTGGATTTATTCTTCTTGTAAGAGTTTGCTTTTACGATTCTTAACGCTTCAATCATTTTGATCTTCATAGACTTACCCTCTTGTTTAAAGATCAGCAAGTCACCCGGCGATAAAACATCTGCTACTATTTTCTCAACTTCATCATTTTTGTAAAGCGTAGAAAGTAAATTATGCACATTCTGTAGCTTCGGCTGTCCGGGTGACGCATAGATGAAATCCATGTTTCCCATGCGAAATGGCACGGCGACATCGTTATTGCCGTTACGCCTGTGATAGGTTTGCGGGAAATCTACATGCTCCAGCATAACAGTTTGGCGACCATTACCCAGATCAATCATATTATTCACGCGAAATACGATGCCGCGCTGTTTTTGCCTCGGTGCAACCCGAACCGTCACGGTCTTTGTCTTTAGATGAGACCAGTAATAGCGGTTATTCTTAATCATTTAGTTTATTCCTTATTTACTCTTCACAACGTTACGCAATGCATTATTGACTTCACACACATCATCAAAAGGGTGAGTAACCCCATCGAAGGTCTGACCTTGCTCGTGCCCTTTTCCGGCGACGAGTAAAATATCGTTTTGGTTCATTTGTTGAACGGCAAATTCTATGGCTTCATGCCGATCCGCAATTTCATGAGCTTTGCCATCCATTTGGCTTAAAACTTCTTTACGGATGGCGGCAGGGTTTTCACTGCGCGGATTATCATCTGTGACAATGGCCACATCCGCTAAACGAGAGACAATCTCCCCCATCACCGCACGTTTTGTCGTATCGCGATCACCGCCACACCCAAAGACACAAAGCAAACGCCCTTTTGTATGTGGACGTAGCGCGGCCAACACATTTTCCAGCGCATCAGGTGTATGTGCATAATCAACATAAGCATGAAACGTGCCATTTGTGATCACTTGCAAGCGTCCGGGAACGGGTTCTAATTTACTGAGAAGTTTGGTTAATTCTTCAGCATTCTCAGAATCTTGCGCCAAAACACAGGCCAGCGCACACAGAGCATTCATCACCTGAAATTGCCCGACCAATGGCAGAGAAACAGCGTAGCTCTGCCCCGCAATTTCAATCTTTATATCCTGCGCATTTTCTACAGTTTGACGAGAGACGAGTTTAATATCCTCGCCCTTTTCGCCATACGACAACACACGTACGCCGCGCGCCTGACATACAGATAATAGTGGCTCATATTCAGGGATATCGGCATTGAGAACCGCGACACCATCATCAGCCAGAAGATCAGAGAACAGGCGTAACTTCGCCGCCAGATACGCATCCATACTGATATGATAATCCAGATGATCTTGCGAGAAACTGGTGAAGGCCGCAATATTAACGCGTACACCATCCATACGGTATTGCTCCAACCCTTGACTGGAGGCTTCCAAGGCGACATGGGTCACACCATCCCCTGACAATTGTGCAAGCATTTCATGCATCAAAACAGGCGGCAATGTTGTCATAGTGCCAGATATAGTGCCGTAATAGAACGATTTTTTACCTAACGCTGTCCATAATTGATTAACAAAATACGCGACAGATGTTTTGCCATTTGTACCACCCACAGCAAGGATATGCTTTGGTTGCTCTTTGTAAAATTCCGCGACGATATGGCTGAATTTTTTACGTGGCTCATCATCGATTATCACGATTACATTCGAGGCTTCAGGTAAAAGCACGTCCTCATCAGACAAAATCACAGTCGCGCCGCGTTCTAACGCGTCATCAATATAATCGCGCCCATCCGCATGCTCCCCTTGAAGCGCTGCAAACAAATACCCCGCCTTAACCTGACGGTTATCCTGCGCAACACCTTTTAAAGATTGAATATCAAACTCAGTATGAGACAAGACTTTTTTCTCCTATTTTCTTTTTCTTTTTATCGTGGATATATGGCTCTAGACTCACGGCCATATCATTATCGGCATCATATTTATCCGCGGGTAAACCAAGGATAGACGCCATAGATGTCAAAATACGCTTCACCGCAGGTGCAGCAACCCAGCCAGCCGTAGCATAGCCATAACTTTTCTTATTCCCGTGCGGTTCGTCCACCATCACCATCAAAACATAGCGCGGATTATCCATCGGGAACGCACCAACAAATGAAGATATCAGCTTGTCACGACGGTAATATCCGCCAACGCTTTTCTCTGCCGTACCTGTTTTGCCGCCAAGAGCATAGCCCTTAACATCCGCATTTCTGCCTGTGCCTTTGGTCACAACAAGGCGCAAGAGTTTTCTCATTTTCTCTGATGTTTCCTCGGAAATCACCCGCACATCGGTCTGCGCAATCGCACCCTCATCAACTTTTATCAATACAGGGTGAACCGCCATGCCGCCATTAACAATAGAGGCCACCGCTGCGCTCATCTGCAATGGCGTTGTCGCCAAGCCATGACCATAAGATGCGGTTAAGGTTGTTGATTTACGCCATATCTTGGGCACGATTGGCCGCCCGATTTCACGAATATCAAAACGCATCGCATCCAGTAAACCAAGGTCGGCATAAAACGCACGTAACGCTTTGCCGCCAATCATCTGCCCCATCAAGGCACTGCCGATATTCGAAGAATACATGAAAACTTCAGGAATTGTCAAAACGCGTTTCTTGGCGTGATAATCACTGATCGTGAAACGCCCTATTTTCAAAGGCTTACGTGCATCGAATGTTTTGCTCATCGGCACATTGTGCAATTCCAACAACGCCGCCGTTGAGAAAATCTTGAACATAGAACCCAGCTCATAAACGCCCAAGGTCAGGCGATTGAATATTTCACGGTCTTCTGCATCACCCGCCGCGTTCAGATCAAAGTCAGGCAAAGACACACCCGCCAGAACTTCGCCCGTATGCACATCGAGAATAATGCCCGATCCGGCCTTAGCGGTGAACTCTTCCATTGCGGTGCCAAGTTCGCGGCGTACAACATGTTGTAAACGTAAATCCAGTGACAGATGCACATCTTCGCCTGCGCTTAGCACATCATCATATCCACGCTCGATCCCCGCCAGCCCAAGACCATCGCGATCCGTATAGCCAACAAGATGCGCGAAGAGCGAGCCTTGCGGATACACACGCTTATACTCGTATTTAAAACCAAGGCTGGGGTCGCCAATTTCCAGCACAGCTTGCTGTTGCGCGGGGGTGATATTATGCGCGATCCAGCCGAAGCGGTTCTTGCCCTGCACCACAGAGGACATTTTAGAGCGATTCAAATCAGGAATAATTTTCACCAAGGATGCTATCAAGGATGCCTCATCAAACACCAAAGACGGATCAACGAAGAGAGATGGCGTTTTCAGCGTTGTCGCCAGCAAAAATCCGTGACGATCATAGATATCACCGCGACGTGGCGTTAAAGATTTAATATCTTGCGCTCTTGCAACAGCGGCGTTCAGCGGCTCTTGGAACAAGGCTTCATTTTGCACAACGGCAAGATCAAGCAAACGCACCATCACCAGCAAATAGCCCAAGGCAAAGCAAACACCCAAAATAGACAAACGACTCTGCGCCATAAAGACTGAGGATCTGCGGTCTCCATCAATCAAAATGGCTTGACGCCGTGCATGTTTCCAAATCATCGCGCGCCTCCAGTTGTATGTGAAGGAACGGTGTTATTCGTGTTTTTAGTGGGGTAAGTCGCCTGAATAGGCTTTGGGGATGATGCATCATAGGAGATATCACGATGCAAAGGCGACCTTTTGGGGATAAAGATCGAGGATTGAGGGTCATTATCGGGAATGACACTCATATCGGAAATAAGCTGGGCGGCTTCGGGAGAGATTAAATCAACATAACCCGCGGCTAAAGCTTCGAGACGGACAGGATTATTCAGATACGCCCACTCTGCCTTTAAAACACGAATGCTTTCTTCTTCACGCGCAATTTCGCGATCAAGACGTTTAATATCACGCTCGGCGCGCTGCACATGGTGGCTGACATCCATCAACATTGCGCCACTGACAATCACCAGCGCAGAAACAACGATGTATTTCAGGATAATCCCTCTCATATCACGTCCCCTCTTCATTCAAAGGGCAACGGATACCGGCGCGCAAACGCGCAGAGCGAGAACGCGGGTTTTCTGAGACCTCTTTATCGGACGGTTTAATAGCCTTACGGGAGACCAACGTGAAGATCGGCTCCACATCGCTGGTAACAGATTGTGGCAAATGGCGAGAGCCTTTGGCCTGTGTGTTGGATTTTTCTTTAAGGAAACGCTTCACACGGCCATCCTCCAGAGAATGAAAAGCCACCACAACAAGGCGACCATCTTCTGACAAGATGTCTTCCGAAACATCCAGCGCGCGATCCAATTCGCCCAATTCGTCATTCACCGCGATGCGCAACGCCTGAAACGTGCGCGTTGCCGGATCAATTTTATCCTTATGTGTTCTCGGCACGACAGAGCGCACCGCATCCGCAAGTTCCAACGTGCGTTCAAACGGTTTTTCTTCGCGCAGTTCGATTATTTTGCGTGCAATACGGCGGGATTTTCGCTCGCCCCCATATTCATAAATCACGTTTGCCAGCGCGTCTTGCTCATAGGTATTCACAATATCAGCGGCGGTTTGACCATCGCTTTTCATATCCATGCGCATATCCAGCGGCCCGTCAAAACGAAAAGAAAAGCCGCGCTCCGCCTCGTCAATTTGCATTGAAGACACACCAACATCAAGGACAAAGCCGTCAACTCGTTCAACACCCACAGCCTGCAGCAATGATTTTACATCACCGAAACAGCCTCGTAAAAAATTAAAGCGATCACCATACTCATCATCAAAACCATCCGCCGTGATGCGCGCATTATCATCGCGGTCAATCGCATAGACAGTGCAATTCGCAGACTCTAAAATCGCGCGCGTATAACCGCCTGCCCCAAACGTGCCATCAACATAAACGCCACCATCTTTAGGAGATAATGCCGCCAGAACTTCGGGCAGCATCACAGGGTAATGTGTATCGGGTGATGTTTGTAGGGCTGTCATTGCGCAGCCCCCGTATTACCGGAAATTTTGGGAACGGTTAGTTTGCGATCCTGCACCGCGCCGCGTGCTTGCGCTTTACGGCGGGCAAACATCTCAGGATTCCAAATCTGGAACTTACGCCCCAGACCAACAAAAGTTACACGATCACCAAGACTTGCGGCTTCAATCAACTCGGCGGGCAAGGTTACACGTCCTTCACTATCGAAGAATAACTGGACACTCTCCCCGAAAATAGTGGTTGCGAGATCGTCTTGATCGTCAGAAAACAGATCGTAGTGATCCATGCGGTCACCAATTTCATCCATCTTCGCCCAATCAAAGCCTTCCAGACAGGAATGCTGGTTCGAACAAAACAGCACAACACCGTGATGAAGTTGATCCGCCAAAGCCGCACGAAACGGCGCAGGCACGGATACCCGTCCCTTTTTATCGACCTTATTCGTAAATGTTGACAAAAACAGCGCCATGAAGCCAAAACCCTTAGATAGCCAGATGAAAACCAAAAGAAAACCAAAACACGCCCACTCGCGACACGTTATGGATATATATGGGATATCATGGGAATACTTGGGGCGTCAACAAGAACTCATTGTAATACCCTAATAAACAACATATTTTTTATTCTGTTGATAAAGTTGTGGATAAGTATGTGCGTAAATGACGGTAGTAACGAGAACATGAATACTTCATCCAATATCTACAGAGACCAATAAATGTTTTCATAATGCTGTAAAATGAGAGAAATGGCTTCAAATTCCGCCACTTTCGATAAAAACGCTCTGCCAAAAATTCTATTTTGCATAAAAAATGCACTTTTTCTGAATATTTTTTATATGCGAAACCCCTTATATTCTGCGGTTTACAAAATTAAGTTACTGCAAAACATAGAAAAACCCTTGCATTTTACGAAATAAATATGCTAAAACTGGTTTCACTTAATAAATAGTAATGACTAACCTGTGTGGGGAATAAATTATGCTTATGAGTATATTAATGCTTGTTCTTGCTGTAAACGGAGGCCTGTATATGGGTACAATTTTGTATACATATCACGCCAGTAAATAACCGTAAAACCTTTATAGCCGTGTGTTTCGTGGGGATTCTTATAAACATACAGACGAACAAGAAGACCAATGAAAACCGCCGGACACTCCTTCGGCGGTTTTCTTATAATTGCTAAAAACTGCCTGTGCATAAATAATGTACTTTTATGCATTATTTAACATAAAATGAGAAAATGTCGAAGAAATCTATAAGCCGGGTTCTGTCCTGATAAATCAGGGGTGACCATTCATCTAGGATATCTGTTACCAAATACCTCAAGCAACCTACCCGAGCTACAGTGCGAAAAACACCTGTTACCGAAGTAACATGCAGCTCCTATTTGGTTTTGCTTCCGACGGGGTTTACCATGCCAAATCCGTTACCGAATTCGCGGTGCGCTCTTACCGCACCTTCTCACCTTTTCCCCTTTCCATCCGAAGATAAAGAGAGGTAGTTTATTTTCTGCAGCACTGGCCGTAAGGGGTTACCCCCTCCCCGGACGTTATCCGGCGTCGTTTTTCCGTGAAGCCCGGACTTTCCTCTACACATCATAAGACATATAGCGGCCACCCGATTCCTTCGACCACGGCACAATGATTGTTTTAAAGATAAATATCAAGGAATTTTAACGCTCACGGTTTTGGCGCATTAACGATAAAAGCCGCGCAATAGATTGCTCCCGCGCTATGCCCTCTACTTCGGCAAGGAAGGTATTGGGGTGATAATGGCGATGGAATGCGGTTACAATATCCACGTAAGCCGCCATAGGGTTATAGCCAAGCGCAATGAACAGCTTTCCGGCCTCATAATCATTACGGGCAATTTTTTTGGCTTGCCCCAGCTCTTCTTCCGTTGGGTCAGGCCAAAGGCCAACCCCTTGCGCAGATAGCCATTCCCACTCGAACAGCTCCCCCGGGTCTTGTTTACGCTCCGGTGCGACATCGGAATGCCCAAGGACATGGACGATATCATGACGCTCCATAATTTCGCGACAAAGCTGCGCCACCGCTTGCATTTGCTCTATCGGAAAAGGGTGATAGCCAAACTCATGCCCGCGATTAACAATTTCAATACCGATAGAATGTGAATTAATATCCGTTTCATGATCCCAATAGGCAATGCCCGCATGCCACGCACGCTTATCTTCGGGCACCAGATTATCGATAGAACCATCCTCATCAATCAAATAATGGGCGCTGACCTCGATTTTAGGGTCAGTAAGGCGGTCTTTAGCCGCTTGCATCGTCTCCATCCCTGTATAATGCAACAGGATGATAGACGGCTCTATACCCTGCGGACGATCGCCATAATTCAACAATTTTGATTTTTTTAGAAACATTTCTCTCATTCCTTGCGAATAGTCTCATATAGATATAATAACGTTAAAACATGAAAAAAGGTAGAATAATGCGTATTATTACAATAATTGCTATATTCGTGGGGCTGACAGGACTGACCTTTGCCGCCCTAAACACACCGTCTTTGGCCGTAGAAGGCGTATTAGATGCACAAGGAAGCGACCTGATGACAGATAAACCCGATAATTACCCCCTCGCGACACTGGCCGGAGGCTGTTTTTGGTGTTTAGAGAGCGAATTTCGCGCTTTGGACGGTGTTTTGCACACAAATGTTGGCTATACGGGCGGAGATTTACAAGAACCCGGCTATCGCGACATCACGACAGGACAAACAGGCCATGCCGAAGCCATAGAAATCACCTTTGATCCTGATAAAATATCTTATAAACAATTAGTCACATTCTTCCTGACCAAAGCGCATGATCCAACCACGCTGAACCGTCAGGGCGTTGATGTCGGTACGCAATATCGTTCTGAAATTTTCTATCATGACGAGGTGCAGAAAGAGATTGCCGAGGACTTGATCGCAAAAGTGGATGCGCAAAAGACATACAGCAGCCCTATCGTAACCGAGGTCAGTGCGGCCGTTAAATTCTGGGCGGGTGAAGAGTATCATCAGCAATATTACGAGAAGTACGAAAAGGAGAACGGCGAAGTTCATCCACGCGTTTTCTATAAGAAGCAGGCCAAGAAGCTAAAGCTGCAACAAAGGCCGTAAATGGGATTTTCAATTGGTGACATTGCGATTGATGACCCCGTCTTTTTGGCGCCGATGTCCGGTGTCACCGACCTGCCGTTTCGCAAGCTGATTAAGAAATATGGCGCGGGGCTTGTATTCTCCGAGATGATTGCCAGCCGTGAAATGATCCAAGAGACCAGCAGGTCTTTGAAGATGAACGAGAATTATGCCGAAGAATTTCCCATGGCAGTGCAACTGGCGGGATGTGATCCTGATATTATGGCCGAAGCAGCGCGCATGAACGAAGCCCGCGGCGCGGCGATTATCGATATCAACTTTGGTTGCCCTGTTAAGAAGGTGGTGAAGAAAATGGCTGGCTCGGCGCTAATGCAGGATGAAAAACTGGCGACAGAGATTATGGCGGCAACTGTGAAGGCGGTGAAAATCCCTGTCACAGTGAAAATGCGCCTTGGTTGGGATAATGATAACCGCAACGCCCCCACTCTGGCCAAAATGGCGGAGGATGTCGGCGTGCAGATGATTACAGTCCACGGCAGAACGCGCGATCAGAAATATAACGGACAAGCCGATTGGCAGGCAATCCGCGCAACAAAAGACGCCATTAATATCCCGCTGATCGTGAATGGAGACATCCTCACCCCGCAAGATGCGATTGACGCGATGGCGCAATCAGGTGCGGACGGGGTTATGATTGGGCGCGGATGTCAGGGCAAGCCGTGGTTGCTGCAACAGATTATGACATATTTGAAAACCGAGAAGATCGGGGCGGAGCCAAGCACAGCTGAAAAGCTCGCCCTTATACTAAATCATTACGACGCGATTTTAGAATATTACGGAGAGCGTAAGGGCGTGCCTTTTGCGCGTAAGCATCTGTCTTGGTATTGCACGGGGTTTAGGGGAGCGGCAGAATTCAGAGCTAAGCTCAACAAACTAAAAGACCCTAATGAAGTGCGCGATAATCTGCACGCATTTTTTACACCGTTTATTGAGGCGGCGTAACGTAATCATATTTAATAATGTGGCGGTCTATCTTGCGCGGCGCGCTCCATTGAAGACATAGATGCATCACCATCATCACCGCCACCCTCCAGACGCTCAATCTTAGACAACGCCTTATCCAGACGCGCCTTTAACAGCTCCATTTGCTTCCACTGATCGGTGATCACTGTGTTCAGCTCTTGAAGTTGCTGATCCTGATAGGCCAGCGCAATTTCAATCTCTTGTAATTTATCTTCATTCATAATGCAGGTCATATCACAAAATCATAACTTTGCACTAGCGATTTCATACGCAATGGTTAGAATGCGCAAATCATGACCGTAACACGAAAATTATTTACGCTGCTCTGTAAACCGACGTTGTTAAACTATACGATTCCGATCGTCATGGCCTATCTTGTCACGGGAACAATTGCGCAAAAATATATCGGACTGTATCAAGCCACACATATATTCTTTGCTGCGCCTGTTGTTTGGGTTGGCGGTGTTATTCCACTGCCTGGTATGCCGATATTTCTGGGGCTGATTTTCATTAATTTGACCTTTAAGCTGGTATTCAAAAGCCCATGGACTGTGCGCAACTCAGGCATTATCCTGACGCATATCAGTGTGCTGTTACTGTTGCTGGGCGGATTGTTTACGGCATTATTCAGCAGTGAGGGCTATATCGCTTTGGGTGAGGGTGAGCAAAAGAGCATCATCTCCGATTATCATATGCGCGAATTTGTAATTATGGATGAACAAGGCAGAGCCTTAATGACGCTCAATCACAAAGATATCAAAGCGCAACGCCCCTTGAGCCTTGATAAACAATTCCCCTTCGCCATCGATATTCATGAAGCCTGTGAGAATTGCAAAATCGTGGCGCGTGAAAACAAGACAGAGCACCATATCGGCATGGCGCAGCATATGCAGTTAGAAACCGCGCCGCCCAAGAAAAACAACGAAGAGAATATGGCGGGCTTGGTCTTTCAAGTCACCTATGATGATACGCACGAAATTTTTGTCTCGCTGGAAGATGTTCCGAAATACCCCGCGATTTCGGTGGATGGGAAAACCTATAAATTTGCACTGCGCAGACAACATAGAAGGCTGCCCTTTTCCATTACGTTGCTGGCGTTTAAAAAGGATATTCACCCCGGCACCGATATGGCCAAAGCCTATCAATCCACCGTCCTGATAAGAGATGGTGACATGCAATGGGAAAGCATTATTTCGATGAATGAGCCTTTGCGGTATAAAGGCTACACCTTTTTTCAATCCTCGTTCATTAAGACGCCGCAGGGCGATGTATCGGTGCTGGCCGCAGTTTGGAATGTCGGGCGATCCTTTCCTTATATCTCGGGGCTGACCATGTGTATTGGCCTGATTGTGCATTTATTTATGCGCGGGCGCAGCCCAAAGAAGAAACCCAAAAGCGGAAAGGATAAACATGCCTAGATTTTTTATCCTTTTATCCGTAGTTTGCCTATTTTTTGCCATGCCCGCTCAGGCGCAAGAACAAGATATTGTGCAATTGGATACCGCCTCTATCGCACGGATTCCCATTTTGCATGAGGGCAGAATAAAGCCATTAGACAGCTTTGCTCGCATACAGCTGCGCACCTTCTCAGGCAAGGAAAGCGGCGCAATTGCGTGGCTGATCGAGACATTATTTGACCCTGCTCGCGCAGAAACACGCCCTGTTCTGAAAATTATCAATCCCGAAATACTCACAATCCTGCATTTAGAACGCCGCAAGAATAAGCTCTATTCCTATAAGGAGATATCCGAGGTTCTGCGCACAAAACAAAAGATGATCCTCAGCATTGTCGGCGCGGATGAGGCGGATTGGTCTGTGCAGCAAAGGGAGCTGATTACCCTGCAGAAAAACGTTGTGTCTTTGCAAAATCTGCTCGGCAGTTTAACGCTGATCCTGCCGCTTTCCACAACATTGCCAAACAGCCTGCCCGCGCCGTTTAAGCCTTACACCGGAAGAACACTTAGTTTTATCGAGACGCTGGAACTTCAAGGTATTTTGCAAGCAACCTTGAAAGATATTATCGCCGAAAAAGACCAAAATATCGAGGCATATACCCCCGAAGAACAAGCCTTAGCGCATTTGTCCTTCACGCTCAGCCTACTGCAAGAGACAGGGCGCAACAGTAATGTTTTCAAAGTCATTCCAGCCGATAACGGTGGATGGTTATCGCCTTGGGAATCCCTGTCCGCAGATAACAATACGCAGCTGAAATACTGGCAAGATTTAAGTGCAGCCTATTACGGCAGCGACATGAAAAAATGGGATGATACCGCGCGTGCTTTATATACGCATGTCACATCAAGCACCGCGCAGATACGCCCGAAAGCACTGAATGCGGAGTATTATTACAACCTATACCCGCCGTTTTTCATCAGCTTTATTGCCTGTTTAATCGGGATGACCGCGCTTATCACGGCTTTGTTCCGCAGCAACGCTCTACAAATGACAGCGGCTTCTATGGCGCTACTTGTCAGTTTCATATGCCAGCTTTGTGGCATTGCATTGCGGATATTTATTCTGGACAGGCCACCCGTCAGCACGCTGTACGAAACGATATTATTCGCCAGTCTTATCACCACGCTCTACGCGCTTATCGCCTATCGTAGAGACAAGAAAATGCTGTGGTTATGGCTGGGGCTGAGTCTTGCGATTTTCTTGCATATCCTTGGGTTTTCGCACAATTTGAACGGGGACAGTTTTGTTATGTTGACCGCCGTTCTTAATACGAATTTCTGGCTGACCACCCATGTTTTATGCATCACGGCGGGCTATGCTTTTTGCGCGTTAACCAGCATTCTTGCGCATTACACGTTGATAAAATCACGATGGAATGGCGGAGAATCTTCTGACAACACCTTGTTCAAAAGCACATTGACGGCGGCGCTGTTGGCTCTGTTCTTTGCGACGATAGGCACCGTTTTGGGCGGTATTTGGGCAGATCAGTCATGGGGGCGGTTCTGGGGATGGGATCCAAAGGAAAATGGCGCATTACTTATCGTGCTTTGGCTGATTTGGATTATCCATGGACGGGTGAGTGCGCATATGACCAAACACGCCGTTTTATGCGGGTTTTCTTATCTTTCGGTGATCCTTGCTTTGTCATGGTTTGGCGTCAATCTATTGGGCGTTGGCCTGCATGCTTATGGGTTTATGGATTCTGCGCTTTGGTCGCTCGGCCTGTTTATCGGCATTGAAAGCGTTTTTGTAATTGCGGTTACGCTGCCATTCCGGAAAGGGAGGATATCCAATGCCTAAGCTCATCATCGTATTGATCGTTATAGCTTTAGGAGGGCTTTTCGCCTTTCAAGACAGTTTCGCGCCGCCCAAAGGCATGATCAGCACAAAGACCCCCGCGCCTATGAAAATGGCGGCCAATGCGTCATTCAAAGATATAAAGGGCAACAGCTATACCCTGCATCACTATAAAGGGCGCATCATTATTCTGAATTTCTGGGCAACGTGGTGCCCGCCTTGCATCATAGAGTTCCCACAACTTTTGGAACTTGCCAGTCGGGAGCAAGATAACATCACCCTCATTACTTTATCGGTTGATGATAACCCCGAAGATATAACAAAATTCCTCAACACCCTGCCCGCAGAAAGCCAAGCGCATTTGGCTTTGGATAATGTGATTATCGGGCTGGATACGGATAAGAGTATCTCCCGAGATTTATTCGAAACCACCATGTATCCCGAAACCTTTATCATTGATAAAAACTTGATTATAAAACATAAAATCGAAGGCATCACGGACTGGCTGGGCATAGACATACAGCGCCTCTTAAAGTAAGGATTTACCGCAATGACAAAAACCACCATCTACGGCATTAAGAACTGTGACACGATGAAAAAGGCGTTTAAATGGCTGGAGGCCAACGACGTTGACTTCACCTTTCACGACTATAAAAAGCAAGGCATTGATGAGACTGTGATAAATAGTGCGTTAAAGCAGCATGGATGGGAAAGCGTGATTAATCGCCGTGGCACAACGTGGCGTAAATTACCCGATGATGTGAAGGAGGCAATGGATGATGTTGCGGCGCTTAGGGTTGCGGCGGAGAACCCCTCCATTATCAAAAGGCCGTTACTTGTTTATCAAGGGAACATCACTTTGGGTTTCAAAGACGCGGAATATGCTGAGATTTTCGGGCGTTAGAAATGCCGCGATATACGGAGCTGTATATAATCATCATGTTCAAGTGCGAATGAATCGTCTCCCGCATTAGAGTCAGCAATAAAGCGCGCGCGAAGTTCCAGCGTATAGTTTTCACCGATACGGCGGTCTGCTTCGAAGTTATAGAATTGCTCACCGCTGCTTTGGTCAATTGAAAACCCTGCCAGCACTTGCGTATCTTGAATGTCGTTTAAGGCCAGACGCACCCCTGCGAAGATATCTTCATCCTGCGCACTAAAGGGTGCGGATGCATCGCGACCATCATATTGGTATTCTGCCAACACGCCGATATCCCAATTCTTTTCAAAGACTTGATAGAATGTGTATTCGAACCCACCAACAGCGGCGGCGAACGTATCGCCCTGCCCTTCGCGAACAATCCCTTCGAACTTCCACAGCCAAGCACCCGTTGTATATTGAATATCCGTGCCGACCTGATTAATCAGATTATAGGTTGGAATAAAACGCGTTCCGTCATTGCTAAGCGAGAAGACAGGTGCGCGGTCTGTACCGTAGAAATAAGATAGCCCGACATCCCAATCACCAAAATAATGTGAATAGCGTGCGGCAAAGTCGATATGTTTTTCCTTCGCGCCGGATTCAAATTTTGCGTTATCCGTATCAACAGGAAGAGGCCCGCGGAAACGCCCAGATGTGCCGGGGAATGTACGCTCGCGAAAGCCGGGGAGTACGTACAGATCAACACGTCCCCAATCTTGTTGCGTGGCGATATTAATCATCGGTTGGCCGAGATAATCCTCGCCGTCTAAATCTTCAACACCATCAACTTGATTAACGATATTTACCAGATGCGCGGACTCTGTGACGCCCCAAAACACCTTGTTAATGCCGACGAGAACGTCCCATTCGTTGCCCCGCCATTGCCAATATGCTTCACGAATATCAAAATGCGTGCGCGCATCATCGCGGCTGTCCTGACGGTAGAACGGGATAAAGGTAAAGCGGTGAGCACGGTCTTCGGTTCTATAGCGAAATTCAGGATTAAAGATAACCGAAGCCTCAAGCCCTGTTTTTTGCCCTGCATGCTTTGGGTTTTGCGTAAAGACGCGCGATTCCACGCCGATAAAGCCGGAAACTCTTACCCCGCCTATTTCGGCTGCACTGGCCTGCCCACCAAGAGAGGACAGAAGCAAAGCAACACTGCCAAACAGGATATGATGTGGCTTAATAGTCACTGCCTAAAGACCCTTTTTCGAAATCACGGTCAGACAATTTTAGGCCGAATTTGAAGTCAGAGAATAAGAAATCCGTACTTTTTCCTGTCACATGGTTCACCATTTTCAGCTCATGCGCACGCCAGTATTTACCCTCGTGCTTCTCATAACCACCAAGTGTCAGCGTTTTCAAAAGCTCATCTTTACGATCATAGAAATCGATTTTACGGCTTTGAAAATCAGTTTGATCGACCCAGCCAATTTGCTTGGTATAGCCGGAGAATTCATATTGCGGATAACGCTCGATCACGTCACAGGTTAAAGATGGCGCATTCGGGCAAGGCTCGGCGCGCAGCCATTTATATTTGTATTTATTCAGCTCTTGAGATGTAAAATCTTCGAACGCGAACTCACTGCCTAAGAACGGGCCGGATTTGTTCTTGGATGAAATGCGCTTTACGCGTTTAAGCGCAGGCAGATAGAGCCACTGGTCATCTTGCTTCAAAATTTTAGCGTGAGACAGGAAAGCCGTGCCGCTCACATCAGCGGGGCTTTGAAAGATGATAACGCCTTTATCACCAACATTTTCGTCCTGCACCTCTAATGTGCGCTGTAATAAAATACGTTTAGATTCTTGCCCTTGGTTATTGCGCAAAATCATGGTGGCGGTGACTTCATTATTGACGAAGCCGCGGTCACTGCGATCACTGCGCGCCGCAATGTTAAAGCCTTTTTCCTCCGGCGTTTCAGCCATAACAGGTGTGGAAACCGTCAATAAAACAGCAATACCAGCCAGTAATTTAAAAGATTGTTTTTTCATCATAAGAGAACCCTTTCATATTATGATTCTGATTTTTTATAGCCAATCAGCAACAAAGCTGGAAGCAAGGTAAAGTCCATAACCAACGCAATCACCATCGTTGCCGCCGTCATCAGGCCTAGCTGCTCATTAATCTGGAATGATGACGTCGCCATAACCAAGAACCCGATGGTCAATATAATCGTTGTCACCACCATCGCAATGCCCACGGTGCGGAAAGCATAGTGAATAGCCTCTGGTTTATCCATCCCTCTTTCACGGCGCGCGCGGAGATATTTGGAGAGGAAATGCACGCTGTCATCGACAACAATACCAAGAGCCACCGCAGACACACTTGCCGCCGCCATGCCAATGTAGCCAAAAGTCACCGCCCATAAGCCAAATGTCATTAGAATCGGCACAGCATTGGGGATCAAGCTCAACATACCGATGCCAAAGCTGCGCAGTGCAAACATCATAATGATAGAGATAATCACAATCGCCACGGCGTTGCCTTTCAGCATGCCTTTGATATTCCGATCTGAAATATAAGAGAACATGACCGTCGGCCCTGTTGGCACAGCGTGCATATATTCAGGCGTATATTCTTTGAGCCAATCTTGCGAACGGGTTAAGAATGCACGTGTTTGCTTAGTCGTCATATTCCCGAGTGTTGCGGTAATACGCGTCGCCGATTTTTCAATATCCACGCGATCACTCATATCCAGACCGTAGGGCAAAGACAACTCGAACAACAAGTGATACTGCGCGGCCAAGTCACGCTGATCGGGCACTTTGTACCACGCAGGATCATCGCCATGCATATTCTTGTTCAAACGCTTCATAATATCGCTGTAGCTGAAGACATGGCTGACTTCAGGTTGTTCGTGCAACCAATCGGTAAAGTCACTTAGCTTTTGTAGGTAAAGCGGTTCACTGACGCCGCCGGGGCCATCTGCCTCAACTGAATATTCAATCAGATAAACACCTGTCAGCTCATTCATGCCAAATTCAGCATCAGCGCGAAACGGGATAGACCAGTCAAAATACTCAACCCACTGATCATTGATTTCCATTCTTGGAATAAGCGAGATCAGAACAATTGCAGCCACACTTGAAGTCATCAAGACAACGCGGCGTTTTGCCGTTACCCAATCTGCATAATTTTCCAACCACTTCGCCAGACCAGTTGCACCGCCCTCTTGCTTACGACATTTCACAGGCAGGAAGCTAACGATTGCAGGAAGGAAGGTTAAGGAATAGAGCCACGCCGCCAAAATCCCGACAGCTGTGATGTTACCCAAATCATGGAATGGCGGTGTATCCAAAGTGTTCAGCGATAAGAAGCCAACAATTGTTGTGATACTGGTGATACTGACAGGCAGGAAGTTAACGCGAATACTGTCCTTTAGAGCCTCATTCTTTTCCATCCCATCACGCATACTCGCCAACATGGAAATCATAATATGCACCGAATCTGCGATGGCCAAGGTCAACACAATCGTCGGCGCGGTAACAGAGATCGGTGTCAAAAGGATACCGACATGCCCTGCCCAGCCCATCGCGGTAACAACGGCAAAACCAATCACAAAGACAGTGCTTAGCGTTCCTGTAAGAGAGCGTAGCGTGAAGATCATGATAATAACCAAAATCAGATACATAATCGGCGTTAAGGTTGCGGAATCTTTCATCCCCGCTTCCATAAAGGCGTTATTCATCATCGACACGCCCGTCAATGCGACCTTCAAATCAGGATGCTTTGCTTGTATATCAGCAACAATTGCGCGAGCTTTGGCAACGGCGCGCGGCACTTCATCAATTTCGACTTCCGGATATTGCAACGTCACATTCACGCCTGTGGCTTCACGATCACGGGCAAGAAGATTGCCGTATAAAATCGGCTCGTCCTTGGCGATATCCCACTTACCTTTCAGAGTTTCGGCGGTCATTTTATCGCCATTACGAATAAGGTCATCAACGGTTAAATCATCACCATCAGCCCAACTATGCTGGAAATTCGTGACTGAATCCACACGGATAGCAAATGGAATTTGCCATGCTTGTTCCGTTATATCTTCTATCGCTGCGGCAAATTCAGCCGTGGTCAGATCTTTATCCGCCGGCTGCACGACAAACATAACATTGTCATTTTTCGTATATGTATTCTGGAAGGATTCAAACGCATTCAGCTCCGGATTATCTGCGCTGAAAAACACACGGTAATTACTGGCAAAACCAAGGTTAGGCATTCCGGTTGCCGTATAACCAACAAGCCCTAAGGTCAGGGCAATAACAACAATGCGCCACTTAACAATAAAGTCCGCGTAGCCCAGAACCCATTGATCCATTTTTCCGTGTTTCATTATTCTTATCCATTCACTTTAATTTTTAACAGCACTTTATTTTGTACCGTTCAGTACAGAACTTACACGCATTAAAACAAAAAGGTCAAGTATCAATAAAATTATTTTGCGAAAGAACGCATATAAGAAAAGAGATTATCCGCTGTTTTTTTACTTACATTAATATTACCACTTGCCTTGGCAAGCAACGCTGCCCCCTGCGTTGTGGCAATACACATATCAGCCATTTCATCAGGATCAGCCCCATCAATCAGCTCTCCACGTGCCTGTAATCCAATAAAGAAATTTTTCGGATAATCCTTCATTGCATCAAACACAAGCTTAATATCCTGACGCAATAATGTATCGTCATCCGAAAGCTGACAGACGATCTGCCCTATCGGACAGGCACGGCTACAGCCATACTCCTCTTGCTTCTCGGTTGCATCATCCAGCCACCTCCGGAAATCATCCCAAGTGTGGATCGGCTTAAAATGCATTTCACCATTTTTAATCACCTGATACGCAAATTGTAAAAGCTGGTGAATGATGTCCTGCTTATTTTTGAAGTAATGGTAGAACTGGCTTTTCCCTGCGCCCGATTTTTTCAGGATGTCATCAACAGAGGTCGCGTGAATGCCGCGCTCATGAAACAATTCAAACGCACATTCCAAAATAGCTTTACGGGTTTCCTGCCCCTTTTTCGACAAAGTATTCATGCCAAAACATGTACCATATAGTACAAAAAAGTACAAATGCGTGACACCCAATTAAGAATGAGACGCAATATCATTAACGAGTTTAAAAGATAATGCAATCCATTATTACGTGCAACACCCTGATATATTCAATAAAAAGACACGCTAATGTATGCAAGAACGCCAGTTACCCCCAGAACATCAAACATATTAACCACAAGAAAAATATTGCAATTCAATTACTTAAGATAAGATGTTTAATATTTATCCAGAACGCCTATGCACCATAATAAAAAAACCATAGACTTGCCCTCACCCCGACCTTACAAATAAATGATTAGAGTACAGAATGTATTTATAAAAATAAAAAAATTTACCCAAGGAGAATCTTTATGGGATCGTCAATGTTAGGATCAATTCCTTTTCTATCATCTAAGTCTAATTATCAAGAAATACTAGATGCATTGCCCTTAAACGTTCTGACTTGTGACCCTAAAACCCTTATCATTGATTATGCGAACAAATCCAGCGTCGATACACTTAATTTGGTGCAAGAATATCTGCCCAGTGGTGTCAACGGTGAGAGCATTATTGGACAATGCATTGATGTGTTCCACAAAAACCCCGCCCACCAACGCGGTTTGTTGGCCGACCCCTCGAATTTCCCGCATAATGCGATTATCCGCCTTGGGCCGCACATGCTGGATCTTTATATCGAAGCAATGTATTCCGGTAAAAAAATTGTAAAGCTGGTACTTAGCTGGTCAATCTGCTCAGAGCGCGAGCAACTGAAAATCATGGTTGATAACATGCCAATCAACATCATGATGTGTGACCCTAAAACTCTTGTCATCACTTACGCCAACAAAACAAGTATTGATACATTACGTACGCTTGAAGACCAATTACCCATAAAAGCCGATGACCTTGTGGGAACCTGTATTGATGTGTTCCACAAAGACCCGGCGCATCAACGTAAAATCTTGGGTGACTCGAATAACCTGCCATATAAAGGCAAAATTAAAGTTGGCACAGAGACACTAGACCTTAACGTCGATGCAATTTTGGATAAAGGTGGTTACTATATTGGTGCAATGGCCAGTTGGTCTGTGATAACTGCGCAAGAAGAACTCTCGAAAAATGTTCTCGGAATATCCGAGGCTGTATCCGCATCATCAGAGGAAGTCAAAACAACTGCGCAATCTCTCGCAGCAGCAGCAGAAGAAACATCCGTGCAAAGTGTGGCCGTGGCCGCAGCAGCCGAAGAAGCATCAACCAATGTTCAGACCGTTGCCGCAGCAGCCGAGGAAATGACCGCCTCTATCCGTGAAATCACCGTACAAATCAACCATGCAAGCACGACATCTAAAGAAGCCGTTGTAAAAGCAGAGGAAACCAGAGAGGTTATCCAGAAACTAAGTGAAGCATCGCAAAAAATCGGCAACGTTGTTGAGATGATCAATGATATCGCCGAGCAAACAAACCTGCTTGCTCTGAATGCCACGATCGAAGCGGCAAGAGCGGGCGATGCCGGTAAAGGCTTTGCCGTGGTTGCCAGCGAGGTTAAATCACTTGCCTCTGAAACGACAAAGGCAACGGATGAGATCCAGACACAAATTACAAGCATGCAAACAGTCACAAAAGATGCGGTAGAGGCCATTGCTTCTATTCAGCAAACGATTGGCACGATATCAGAGTCCAGCGCCGAAGTTGCCGCAGCAATTCAGGAACAAGCCGCTACAACCGAAGAAATATCACGCAATGTGCAAGAAGCATCGAAAGCGACAACGGAAGTTTCAAGCAACACATCCGGCATCCAGCAAGCTGCCAGCGAAACAGGGGCCGCCGCGACACAATTATTGGATCTGGCTGCAAACCTTTCCGACAGATCAACAGATATGAATGGGCAAATAACCGCATTCATGGGTGGTGACGATAACGCAGACGCAAAAAAAAAGTGAAAAATAAAGTGACAGATTCAGAAAAAACACTTTTCGAACGAATTGGCGGAAGGCCTGCTGTTGAGGCTGCTGTTGATTTGTTTTACGAAAAAATAATGGCGGATGACCGCATCAAGCATTTTTTCAAAAACACCGATATGAAGCGTCAACGCGCAAAGCAGAAGGTTTTCCTAACCTATGCCTTTGGCGGTGCGCCCAATTACTCCGGTGCCTCAATGCGTAAAGCACATGAGCGTTTGGTTAAAGAAGAAGGCCTAAACACCAACCACTTCACCGCCGTGGCAGAGAACCTTCAGGCAACATTGGAGGAGCTGGGCTTACCTGCTGATATTATCGGCGAAGTCATGACAATTGCCGCCAGCACCCATGATGATGTGCTGAACTTATAAAGACCAAGTAAACCTTTATGATTAAATAGTGCGCGCCCTCCTCCACTTATCCAGAAGATAAAACAGGGGGGAGAGGCAAAATACTTGGTTTAATTTTCCAAAACATATTAACTATATACCATATTAAGTTCGAGTTTTATGATTCTGGGAAGCAATTCCCGAAAGGATGGTTAGTTATGGGGTTCACAAAAACATCCGAGGGGCGCGTTTTTTTCAAAAATGCAGATAATGATGACTTGCCGAAAACACGCAGTACAAAGCCAACAAAAGATCCTGTTATGCCAAGCGACAATGTGCAAATGCAAACTTTGCTTTTACTGAAATCGCTCAATACAAAACTGCAAAGTTCCAAAGCAGAAGGTGCGACGTTCAAGAAACAGTTGGCGCAATATAAAGCCACGATAAAAACTCTGGAAGACAAAGCATCCGCGCAAGAAAGTAATTATATTGATCTGGAACAAAAGGTTGCAAACAAACAAAGTGAAGCCAGCAAGAAAACAAGCCGCGTTGAAAATAGTGTTAAGAACACACTGAAACAAATCGAGGAAGCAAAAAATCTCGTGAAAGAGCTTGAGCGCAGAAATGCAGAACGCGATGGCTCCTTTGAGACGCTAAAAGAAAAGGTAGCCCTACAAAAATCAAAAGACGATACACTGCTGAAACGCCAGAAATCTCTGGAAGTTCAACAAAAAGCACAAGGTGAAAAGATGGTTGATAATGTCGCCGTCTATGTTGCCTTGACCAAACGCGTCAGTGAAACGGAAACCCGTAATGAGGCCTTGGATAATAAGATAGAAGACGCAACATCGGATTATCTTAAGCTAGACAGGAAAATCGACAAAGCGATCGAAGATCGCAACCGCATTTTACGCAAGGTTGACCGCATTGAACAAGCCGTTTTGGAAACTCGCGACGCCCTGAATGCAAAAGCCATGGTTTTGTTGACCGATCAAGGTGCGGTGGCTGGCGTAAACATGCCGCAAGTTAATGATGACATCTTGCAAACAGATCCAAGTGTTTTGAACAGGCGCTTGCAAGAAGAAAGCCTTTTGCCGTGGTGGCGTCGATCTATCCGTGTTCAAGGAACAAGTTTAGCCCTGATGATGATCGTGGTTCTATTGTTAGGTTGGATACTCAGCGAAGCGCAACACCCTGCCCCGATAACATTAGCGGACAACTCCCGCGCCGCGCCGCCGCCAACAATTTCTCTGCATACCTCATCACCCGCAGAACAGGATCAGAACCAAACCAATTACGCCCAACCAACGCAATATAGCGACAAAGCTTATGAGAGTGCCCGTGAAACATCTTACGAAAACCCTTACGATGTAACGCCTGCGGTTGGCTCTTCTTTCTCCTCTCATGATGTGAATACGACAAGTGCAATACAGGAGCAGGCTTATACGCACGAAGAGACTGCAGAAGAGATCTACGAAAAAGCAATCCAACAAGCGGCCGAAATTCCGGCCGCTGACAGCGACTATGGCATTACTATCCATAAAGGATATAGCGATGAAGATATGTCTCGTAGTGACAATGGTAATGGAAATGCAGCAACCGCACATTTTGATAATACAATTGATGGCGCAGAAACACTGGACATTCACAATGATGCACAGATGCTTGCCGCGCTCAACAGTGATCCCGAACGTGTTGCACGCCGCCTGAACCAAATTGAGCCCGAAAGCTTAAAAATAGAAGACAGAAGCAGCCCTCCAAAAGCTGTTCAGCAAGCGCCCAAGCAGCCTGAGGCAGCCCCGATACAAATTCAAGAAAAGATACGTCCCGTTATAGATGACGCGTATATCGCTGCACTCAAGCGCCGGATCAAGCCTGACAGAAATTTGACAGATATCGCCAAGAAGATCGAAAACCAAGCCTTTGCAGGTGTCCCCGAAGCACAGCACGATATGGGTGCCATATATGTTGCAGGACATGGAAAAATTCCAAAAAATCTGGATAAGGCCATCTTATGGTTTGAAGAGGCCGCCAATAATGGCATTGCCAACGCAAAATATAATCTTGGGGTTTTACATCATCAAGGGCTGGGCGTGACACAAAGCATTAGCCGCGCCATGGCTTTATATGAAGATGCCGCGGAATTAGGGCATCCCGAGGCTCAATATAACCTTGGTATCGCACATATCGAAGGGGTTGGCGTTTCTTACAACCCTAAACGCGCTGCATATTTCTTTCAAATGGCGGCCAATAAAAACGTAACAGAAGCCGCATATAATCTTGGCCTGATTTACGAGAATGGCCTATTGGGTGAAACCCGCCCTGAGGATGCGTTGCTCTGGTATAAAGCCGCAGCAGATCAAGGCAGCCCCGAGGCTCAATCCGCACTTGATCAACTGGCAACCTCTTTGGGGATAGGCATTGACGAGGTGAACCGTATTGTCGCTAATTTACAAAGAGCGCCCATGCACGCACAAATCAATTACGGTGGCGGTAGTGCATCTTCCAATGCGCAAAGCTATATGACGTCTCAAGTCCAGAAAGAGTTGATGCGTCGCGGGCTTTATCCGGGGCCGGTTGATGGAATGAGTGGTCCGATGACAATGGATGCCATCAAAGCGTTCCAGACAGCAGCAGGCCTGCATGTTAACGGCAGACCATCGCAGGAATTACTGTCCTATCTAAAAAGGTAAAGCCTTAAAGCTTCACCTTTTCATAAAGAGATATGGAGTATCCCCTATCTTTGCGCTGCGGCAAGCAAGCCTTGCTCAATTTCGCTGCAAGCTTTGTTCTTTGCAATACACAGAACCGCACTAACGGCCAGCTGACTTAAAGACGGATCAGGAAACACTGATGTTTGCTGACTAATCGTTGTCATAGAATTCACACATTCTGTCATTGCACTGCGCATCGCATAAGCGGGAACAGAGACTTGCAATGCTGCAGTGGATGCCGCGCAATGATTCTTTAAACGTCCCATATATGATCTTTTATTTGAGCTGTGCAAAGACGCTGCATATGTCGAAGCCAATGTCACATTCATAGAGGCCAAAGCCTTCATACAAGCTTGGTCTTCCCATTTCTCGACGCAAGCTGATGTAACCGCCTTCACATGCCCTAATACAACACTACTAAGTTTAGGCAATGCTGCTGCTTGAGATGGGGCGGCCTGAGCCGGCGTTGCTTGGGCTTTAGAAGCTGGCTTTGCAGCCGGTTTAGTTTCATTCTCCGGTGTAGCATTATTTTTATTACCGGCATTTTGATGAGGTTGCGGCTGCTTCTTTGGAATTGGCTTATACACATTCGTTGTTTTTTTCTTACTGGAATTAAACACCTGTGCATGCGCGCTATGCGCTATCACACTGCTTACAGAAAATGCCAACAACAAAGACAATATTACAAAAGACTTTTTCAATATTTTAATACGGATCATTTAACTTTCTTTCACTCTAAGGATTGACATTAATTGAGCTATTATGTGAGTAATACTGCGAAGGTAGCACGTATGACTGATATCCAAGAGAAAAAAAGAACATTTGATGTTCGGAAATTTTTAAAAAAACCCAACAAGAAGAAGATGTTTTGGGCGTGGATTGCTTATCAAAGTATCAAAGGCACATTAACGCTCAGCTTTATCTGGATTCCTATATTTTATTTATGGTTTACAAAATAGCCCTACCCAACCTAAAATAGACAGAACATTACACGTTATAATATAAGGCCTATTTATGAGCATCTCCCCCGATGATATCGAAGACAAGTTACGCTTAACTTCACCCACAATTTACGAAATTATATCAACAGAAGGTGAAGAAGAACTTTCAAGATCACTTCCTTCCTTGGGATGGTCCGGATTTGTTGCCGGATTATGCATCAGCTTTTCTTTATTTTGTGAAGGATATCTTAGGCATCACCTCCCTACTGATGGTGATTATTTCCTAATTGAAAATTTGGGATATACCTTTGGTTTCCTCATTGTCATTATCGGGCGTTTCCAGCTGTTTACAGAAAACACCATTACCGTAGTTTTGCCCTTATTGGAAAAACGCACACAACGTAATTTCATGCGCACACTGAAATTATGGGGTGTTGTTCTCCTAACAAACTTCATCGGTACGTTTATCGCCGCATTACTAGTCACTAAATTTAACATGACCTCACCGGGGCTTCTTGAAATTTTCATCGATATTTCAAGTCATGCGGTGCATCAGGATTTCATTCATGTCTTTGAAATGGCAATTCCCGCAGGGTTCTTGATTGCTTGCCTTGTCTGGATGCTGCCCAGTGTACATGGCGGTGGTGAATTTTGGGTTATTATGCTTATGACCTATATTATCGCGATTGGTGACTTCACGCATATTGTGGCCGGATCGGTTGAAACATTCATCCTCATCCTTTCAAGCCAAGCCACGATTATGGAGGGTGCAAGCTTTCTGGTTGCTGCATGTTTAGGCAACATTATTGGCGGAACGTGCCTGTTTGCTTTACTGGCTTATAATCAGGTTAAAAACGAGCGATAAGATAAGACAGAGAATCATAAAAACCCGTTAAGCCAATGGAATACTTTATTAATTCACGGTTTTCATGGCGATAAGAAATATCCAGTGTTTGGCTTTGCTTTAACATTTGCACAACATCATCCGCCAAATCCAGATTGATAAAGCACCCCTCTTCATTGCAGAATTGGAAGGGCACGGTGAAAGGCTCTTGCGACGCCAAATGCACGGAAAGCCCCAAGGGCAGAAACGTGCCAAGAGGCACAATAACCTGCAAACGCGGCAGCATTACGCCATCCCTTTCAACCAAGGAAATTTTTGCGTGCAACACAGTAACACCGTTATCATCGGTAATCTTTTGAGATGCTCTGCACGATTTTTCTTCAGCTCCGTCATGTTGCCAACATGCATATGCCCATGACTGGAATTGTTTATGCTCAATCTCTGTTTGCTTGGACATCGGCTCTTGATTGCTCGTCGCCTGATACGCCATAGAAATAGCCCCGATGCCAAGGCATAAGACCACTGCCACCAAAACATAATTAATACTCCTAAGCGGCATACTCTAATACACCCCTAGTTTCTCATACACGTCTATCAGTAATTTTGCCTTTTCGTGTTCCGCATGTAATGCCGCCATTTCAGCGTCATAAGCATCGGCACGAGCAGCTAATAAAGCCATTTGAGAAGATGCCGCTCTGCCTTCAGGTGAGGCTAACACAGCATAATGATGCTCCGTTGAAACAGCGGCATTGCGCAGAACAATATATTGCTCTTGAATATGGGCATAAGAGACGATCAAACGCTCTATATTCATAACAGCATCAAAAAGATGGTTGCGAAAATCATTATAAACCTCCTGTCCTGCATAAAGATCTTCAAACCTCTGTAAATTCATGGTCTTCACAGCATGGCCAACTGAAACGCTCCACCGTGCATTGGCGTTCACAAACACATCATCGGATACCCCGTAAAAGCCATTCATCGCCGTGTCAGGGAAAATACCATCCGTATCAGAGAATGCCACAGCATTATTCATTTTCTGCGTAAAGTAAAACCGCGCCGCAACCACATCAGGCGACATCGCAATCATGGATGTGGAAGACACCAGAACAGGCGTGATATCAGAACGCGGGATACTGACGTGCTGTTTTAGAACTTGAGATACGTATTCCGGCAATAACTTGGTTAATTTCGTAATATCACGTGATATTTTCTTTTTCTGGCGGTCGATAGACAGGCTCTTCTTCCCCAAGCTATCACTTTCTGATTTTCTGCGAATAAAGTGTGGGTCTGTTGTATCCCCGTTATTCCGCATAAACACTGCAATAATTTTATCACGATCAGAGATATACGTATCAAGGGTTTGGTGTTGGTTTTGAACATAACGGTAGAGCATATAGTTCTGCGCAACATCAGCAATCAAAACCGCCTTCTGATCTCTATAGAAACGACGAAGCGCACTGTATGAAATATCATCATTTAATAAAGTGTCAGGGGCTTTTTGACGCGGCATGTTTAAGTTTACAGCCGAAGAAACCAAACGATCTAAGACCGGATCATTAAACAAGCTCCACCATGCTTCTAATGTCGTACCTGTACGCTTTACGATAACGGGTTCTATCGTAAAGGACTTCTCTGATAGGTTCACTGGCTCCGTTTGCTCTACAGCAACGCAACTCCCTAAAACACAGCAACATAAACTCAAAATTATAAAACGCGAGAACATCGTTTTTCTTTCTTCAAAATATCATAATAGAATCTGATGACTTAAGGATAAACAAGCCACAACGAACTGCAACAAACTCTTTAAATTTGGGCACGGATAGTTGTGCACATAAACAATTAGCCGCTCACATCAAATTAAATATTTTAATTTCGCAGGATACAGGCTACAACATACGTATTACTCAAAAGAACAAAATACAGGTGCGTTAATGCTCCGAGGCAAGCCACATCATCGTGCGTTTATTATGCTTGTTTTCATCCTGTCAGGGTGTCAGCACCTGCCAACGTATGACCAAAAAACCGCAGTTAATCTTAATCATCCTTACAATACTCAAGTAAAAACAAACGATGCAACGCCGCCATCACAGCCACCTGTGAACATTGGCTGGTGGGAATTATACGCGGATGAAGAGTTGAATACTCTTATGCGTCAGGCCTTTGCCAAAAACCCTGACATCAATCAAATCCGCGCGCGTTTAAATCAAGCAAATGCACGAGCCAAGCAAGATCGTGCATCACGCCTGCCCACCCTTGATGTCACAGGAGGGCGCAGCACATTTAAAGGTGACAACCAGCCCTCTTCCGATTATGCGGTGATCGGCACAGCAAGCTTTGAGCTTGATCTGTGGGGGAAGAACAGAGCCAGCCACACTGCGGCAAAACTAGAAGCACAAGCCAGCGCAGAAGACCTGCACACCGCACATATCACGCTGAGTGCCTCTATTGTTGAAAACTGGCTGGATATTCTTTCATTACTGGAACAAGAAATACTGCTGCGCAAGCAAATCAAAGTGAATCGCACCGTATTAGAATTGCAACAAAAACGCTTTGAGATGGGCTCATCCAGTGCCCTTTCCGTACTTCAGCAAGAAGAGGTTTTAGCGCAATCAGAGGCTGGATTGCCCGATATTCTATCGGCTGAAAAACAAGCCCTTAACAATCTTACGCTTTTGGTTGGAGACACCCCATATAAAGGTTTGATTATAAGCGAGAAAACATCGCCCGAGGCTCTACCTATTCCTCTTGCGGGCCTGCCATCCGATTTGCTGGAAAATCGTCCTGATATTATTGCTGCATGGCTGCGCTTGCGATCCGCACAATGGGCAACCAAAGCGGCATGGGCTAACCGTTTACCGAATTTCGATATTTCGGCAACATATACAACCGGCGCAACCGCGCTCAACAGTCTCTTCAATACGTGGCTGCTTGATTTGGCCGCAAGCGTCGCCGCCCCTGTTTTTGATGGTGGCAACAGGAAAGCAGAACAGTTCCGCCAAGAGGCGATCGCCGATGAACGCTATCACGCCTATCGCGAAACAGTCCTGAATGCTGTGGTTGAAGTGGAAAATGCCTTGGTGCGTAATATGTATCAGGACCAAAAAATAGCCGCCCTGAATAATCAGCTTCTGGCTTCTGATAAAACGCTGAAACAAGCGCAATTAAGCTATGCCAACGGCAGCAGTGACTACGTTAATGTTCTGAACAGCCTCAATAACACGCAATCTTTGGTACAACAAATCACACGAGAGCACCTAAGACAGGCGAAAGAGCGAGTTAGCCTATACCGCGCCCTTGGTGGACGAAGCTGGGCAGCAAACGTACCCCTCACACAGAATGACAGTGACAGTGAAACAATTGTGAAAGACGCAAAAGATGACTGAAGAACATGTCTCGACATTATCCGTTGCCGCGAGGACCATCCTCGTCCTTATAATTTTGGCGGCGGCGTGCGGGATTGCCTATTATTTCATCGAAAATGAAGCGCACACAGAGAAAACAGACGACGCAAAAGTACAAGACATTATTGTTAAAACCACACCGGTTGCACTAGGCACCTACCCCATAAAAATCGAAGTCATGGGGCATGTGGTTGCAGCGCGTAAAGCCGCCCTGAAAGCGCGAGTATCAGGTGAAATCATCAAAGTATCTGATGAATTCCTACCCGGTGGGCTTTTGAAAGCTCAAGAAGAAATTCTGCATATTGATCCATCGGACTATATCCTTGACGTGAAAGTCAAAAAAGCCACGCTCAGTCAAGCCAGAGCCGTCTTAACGCTGGAGCTTGGGCAGCAGGCCATTGCAAAAGATGAATTGAAGATTATCGAACAAAGCACAGGCAGAAAACTCGCAAACAGCGATCTTGCTCTGCGTAAGCCTCAATTGGCACAAGCCAGAGCCAATGTAGAGTCTGCGAAAGCCAGTCTGGCACTGGCGGACCTGAACCTAGCACGAACAACGCTGAAAGCGCCGTTTAATGCGCTGGTCAGCATGCGTGCGACAGATCAGGGCAATGTTATTTCACCGCAAGATACGCTGGCCACCTTGGTCAGCACCGATGAGTTTTGGATTGACGCTGAAATTCCGGTTCATAATTTACGCTGGTTAATCCTGCCTCAGGGTGAAAAAGCAGGCTCCGCCGCGCGCATTACTCTTGATGGCGGACGCGGCGAACGCACCGGCACATTGATAAAAACCACAGGTTCTCTCAATCAACAAAGCCATCTTGCCGCAGTGATTATCTCGGTGCGCGATCCCTTGTTGCTGGAAAAAACAAGTTCTCTTAAATCACCGATGGTCCTGGGCGATTACGTGGCGGTAACCCTGATGGGAAAAAAGCTGAACAATACTGCGCGCATTCCGCAATCATATTTGCGTAACAACAACACCATGTGGCTGGAGCGCAACGGAAAACTTATAATACAGCCAATCATCATTGCATATGCAGATCGTCAATATGCCTATGTTGTTAAAGGCCTAAACAATGGCGATCACATTATAACATCGAACATCATCACCCCTATCCACGGCATGGATATCGTGCTTTACAGCGCGCCTGACAGCAACAAAAATAGCGAGCAGGAATAGCGATAATGGGGCATTTTGACGAAGACGAACTCAAAGATATAACGCCGGGTCCGATTGCCTATATGGCGGCGCACCCTGTTGCAGCTAATCTTCTGATGCTGGTTTTGCTTTTGGGTGGCCTTTTATTTCTGGTGAACAGCAAAAAGGAAGTCTTCCCGCAATTTGACTTTGACGCCGTTCTCATCCAAATGGCCTATCCAGGGGCCAGCCCTGAAGAAGTGGAACAAGGCATTATTCTGGCCGTTGAGGAAGCAATCAAAGACGTTGATGGCATCAAGAATATAAAATCATCTGCCTTTGAAGGCGCAGGTCATGTTTATGCGGTTCTGCATAACGCCGATGATATGATGCAAATCTTTCAGGACATTAAAACCGCGATTGACCAAGTCAGCACCTTCCCCGTCGATGCGGAAGATTTAACCGTTTCCGTCCTGACAGATAAACAAAAAGTTATGGAGCTGGTCTTATATGGAACAACAGATGACACGGTCTTAAGACAAACAGCAGAGAGTATTCAAGCACAATTAGAGCAAGACCCCGATATCGGTATTGTTGAGCTATCCAATGTGCGTGACTATGAAATCCATATTGAAATATCGCAGGAAAATCTGCGGCGTCACGGTCTGAATATTCCTGATATTGCCCAAATCGTTTCAAGAACAGCTATAGAGATTGGCGGCGGCGCACTTAAAACTGCTGCCGGAGAAATCCTTGTCCGCATGACGGAACGCCGCAATTACGCCACGGATTTTAAAGATATCCCGATTATCAAAACAGAGAATGGCAGCATCGTCTATCTGGGTGACATTGCCACAATCAGCGATGGTTTTGATACATCCAGTAAATATTCCAGCTTTAATGATAAACCTGCCATTTTAATGGCGGTGCGCAGTGTTGGCAGCCAAACACCAACAGGCATTTCATCGGCAGTCAGACATCAGATAGCAACACTAAACAATCATTTTCCCGGTGATTTGAAACTGGTTGTCATTCAAGATGAATCAATCGTATTCCAACAACGTGCCAATCTTCTTATGAGGAACGGGCTGCTCGGCCTTATTCTTGTTGTGATCTTCTTGGCACTGTTCCTTGATATTCGCCTTGCCTTTTGGGTCAGTATGGGGATTCCGATTTCCTATATGGGCGCGTTTCTTTTACTGCCCATGACCGATGGTTTTTCAATCAACATGGTGTCGATGTTTGCCTTTATCATTGCACTGGGGATTGTGGTTGATGACGCGGTGGTTGTTGGCGAGAACATCTATCACAAACGCGAACAAGGCATAAAGCCTCTGCATGCCTCCGTCGAAGGCGCGCGCGAGATGGCAATTCCTGTATTTGTCAGTGTTCTGACCAATATTATTGCATTTACGCCCATGTTATTCATGCCCGGATTTATGGGGAAAATCTTCAGCATCGTTCCCGTCATTGTGATATCAACGTTCTTTTTATCCTTGATTGAAAGCCTGTTTATTCTGCCTGCGCATTTAACTTTTAAGCAGGCCAAGAATATTAAAAATAGGCCTTTACTGAAAATTATAAATTTCCAGAAAGGGTTTAATCGCAGGTTTGATTCCTTTGTTCAAAACACGTATGCGCCCTTCCTGATTAAATCCATTTCTCTGCGCTATGTTTCCTTGTCACTGTTCCTGTTGGTGCTGATTGGCATGGGCGGTTTTGTTATGGGCGGACATTTAGGCATGCAAATGTTCCCGCGTGTTGAGTCCGATTTTTCCTATACCGAGGCAACCCTTAAGGTTGGTGCGCCTGAAAAAGATGTCCGCGCTGTGGAAAAACAGGTCATTGATGCGGCAAAAAACATTATCAAGGGCAATGGAGGCGAGCAGCTCTCCTTCGGGGTTTATTCACACATCAATAGTAACGTCGTGCAAGTCCAAGCATTCCTTACTGATGTCGATACACGGCCCATCAGCACGAAAGCCTTCACCGAACTATGGCGTAAAACAACAGGGACAATCCTTGGTCTTGAATCCATCACATTTTCATCAAGCCGTGGTGGCCCGGGGGATGGCGCGGCTTTAACAGTTGAACTCAGCCATCATGACACCGAGATTTTGCAAGAGGCCGCAACATCGCTTGCCTTATCACTCAAAGACTTCCCAAGCGCACAGGATATCAATGACGGATCGGCGCAAGGGAAAAGGCAATTCGACTTTACCGTCACCGACCTTGGCTATACGCTTGGCCTAACGCCATTAGAAATCGGACGGCAAGTGCGCGGTGCATTCTACGGCAGCGAAGCCTTGAAACAGCAACGTGGACGCAACGAAGTACGTGTTCTTGTCATGTCACCGGAGGAAGAGCGTAACTCCTCCTATTTCATGAAAAATATGATGATAAAAGCACCGAACGGCGCGGATATTTTACTGAGTGATGTTGTGAGGATGAAAGAAGGTCGCGCCTACACCACCATTAACCGTAGGAATAGTCGGCGGGTAATTACTGTTAAATCCGATGTGAATCCCCCCTCAGAGACAAATCTCATTATCAATGCAATTACCAATGACACCTTGCCTGCCTTACAAAAGCGCTATCCGGGGCTAACATTCTCCTTTGAAGGCGAACAAGCTGATATGCGCGACAGCCTGAAAAGCCTGTTTATGGGCATGTTCGGCGTGTTGTTTGTTATGTACGCCATACTCGCGGTTCTGTTTTCCAGCTATAGCCAGCCCATAATGATTATGATTGCCATCCCGTTCAGCATGGTTGGCGCAATCATCGGGCATTACATCATGGGTTTCCCGATGAGCATCGTCAGCATGTTTGGCATTATTGCACTGGCGGGGGTTGTGATAAATGACTCCCTGATTCTGATTGATTTATCGAATAGGCGGCACAAAGAAGGACATGATAAATTTGCCGCCGTAGTGATGGCCGCAACCCAGCGTTTCCGCCCTATTATCCTGACCACCTTGACCACCTTTGTTGGGCTTGCCCCGATGATGTTTGAAACATCGCGTCAGGCACGGTTTTTGATTCCAATGGCAATATCATTGGGCTATGGCATTGTATTTGCAACATTTTTAACGTTAATCCTTATTCCATCCCTGTACATGATTATTGAGGATATAAAACTGATATTCGCAAAATGGGTTCTTCCGATGATACAATTCATGGGCTCTAAATTTATGTTGATTTTAATCTGTGTCTTGGCGTGTCTCTTGGTCTTGGTCTTTACGTTTGCAGAGTTCTTAACCCCTGTTCTCGCCTTTGTTGCATCCATTAATGTCATTATTGAAGATATAAAACCAATATTTGAAGAGCTGCTCCATACCATATTGGGCTAAAACACGATCAGCGCATGAAAGAAATGGCGAAAAGATAACCTCCCCCTCTTTTCTTCCTATCTATTAAACGATACATCTAGGGGACGATATTATTTATAGGGAAAGATACAATTATGCTCGCGATTATTGGTGGCTCCGGCCTGTATGCATTGGATGAACTGGATGTTGTGGCAGAACATGATATCGACACGCCCTTTGGCAAGCCATCCGCCCCGATTATCGAAGGTAAAGCCTTTGGCTCTTCCGTTCTGTTTTTGCCGCGTCATGGGCGTAATCACGAATTCCTTCCCTCCGAGGTTAATTATCGCGCCAATATTTATGCTCTGAAAAAACTAGGCGCAACAACGGTTTTAAGCATCTCTGCTTCCGGATCTTTGCAAGAGGAAATCGCACCGGGTGATCTGGCACTCGCCTCACAATATTTCGACCATACACGCGGCAAGCGTGAGGCATCATTCTTTGGTGGCGGCGTAACGGCGCATATCTCAACGGCAGCGCCAACCTGCCCTGCTTTGGCCGCTGATATATTAAAAGCAGCGAAGGAGACTGACCTTAAGCTGCATTCAGACAAAACATATGCCTGCGTTGAAGGCCCGCGCCTTGGCACAAAGGCCGAGAGTAATTTCCTACGCGGCGCAGCAGGCTGTGACATTGTTGGTATGACCAACGTCCCCGAAGCATTTCTAGCACGTGAAGCGCAGATGGGTTACGTCACCCTCGCCATCGCCACAGATTATGATTGCTGGCGCGAAGACCCTGACGAGCATGTCAGTGTTGAAGCCGTCTTTGCCGTGTATTTCGAGAATATAGGCAAGATTAAACAACTGATTTTGAAAGTGCTGGAGAACGGGATTTCAGAGACACCGGACAATATCCGCACCGCCTTAAACGGCGCGGTTATGACACCGGATGAACGGTTGAACGACGCGCAGAAAGAGTGGCTTAGCGTTTTACGTCGCTAAGCTTTCTAAGCAAGGGTTTTATTCAGGCTTGGCCCAAAGCATTTTAGGCTTTGGTGCATGCGCATCCAGATTTTCTAAAGCTTTGATAATATCTTCATTTTTTGCGCGCTGTCTGTAATCTTCATCACGGAACACATACACAACCGTGCCATCTTGCGCGATTACAAATGTTGCAGGAATGGGCAGCTCATAATTATCAATGCCGTTAAACTCCGCCAACGTTTTTCCGGTCTCGGTCTTTAACCATGTTGAAAAACCTTCACGCTTTTCTTCCGGCACTTCCCAAATCAGATCATATTCACGAGCAATTTTATTTCCCGCATCACTCAACACTTCAAAGGTAATAGCATTTTTTGTTGCCGTATCTTGCACACTGCTGGGTGTTTCAGGTGTCACCGCAACAAGCTGTGCGCCCAGTTCTTCGAATTCAGGCAAAATTTCCTGATAGGCATAAAGCTGATCATTACAAACCGGACACCATCCGCCGCGATAGAAGGTCAAAATAACCGGCCCGCTTTCAAGGATCGTACGCAATGTATGTGTTACACCATCCGCATTGGGCAGAATAAAATCAGGCGCTTTTTTGCCAACCGTTATCATACTGGTGTGACCAGAATCAATGGGCGGCATTTTGGTGAACATCGCTTCATTGTCATCGGCCAAAGCATAAGATGCAGATAGCCCTGCAACACTCATAACCACCATAAACATTAAGATTTTAATTTTAGACATGCGGAACTCCCCTATATAAAAACGCGAGCCATCATTATAGGAGCGTTTTTACAAGAGATCAAATAAACCCTGCAATCAGAGCTATACTCTAAAATACATTGATATTGCCGCTTTCGATTAGAGCCTGAAGATCCATGTTTTGCAGGCCTTCCAGCGCCACAAGATCAACAGCGTTCGAGGCGTCACCAGATCCGCTGGCATCAACAGACAGAATCGTTCCGCCATTCACTTCACGAGTGAAGACAAAGTCATCGATCGCTTGTTGGGTTGAATCGTAGTTTTGTATCAAGCCGGCAAGGTCAAGAACATCACCCTCATCTGCGCTAAAGTCACGAATAACATCAACGCCTTGGCCAATGGCCTCCATCATGAAGGTATCTGCGCCCGAGCCACCGATCAATATATCATCACCAGCACCGCCATAAAGCACATCATTGCCTTCTTGACCGTAAATCACGTCATTACCAGCGCCACCGATCAGCGTATCATCGCCGCCTTGGCGACCATCACCGGCACTATCCGTGCTTTCGGCGGCTAATTCATCAAGGTTATTTTCAATATATTCAATCGTGTCATCACGTGACCAATCAGGGTCGGTTGAACTCTCGGCGTTTTCAAGACGGTCAAAGACTTCCCAACCGCTGCCGTCTGCAACATCAATACCATCATGGTCATCAGCCAGCGCATCTGTATTCACACTGTCACCAAAGATAATATCATCGCCATCGCCGCCCTCAATAACATCGTCACCAACAGAAGCCAGATTATTCAGCGGGCTTGTACCTTCGAATACCACGGACAAATCAGATGGATCATCAATATTAATCGCATCGCCGTCACTATCAATTACATCCAGACGAGACATCACAGAATCCGACGCATTCACACCAACTGCAATTACGTTATCACTTAGATTCTGCAAGGTTGATACCTCATTCGAGCCGTCCGCTCCTGTAATTTCCGCCATAATTGTGCTTGCACCGCCGGAGGTTATATCTCCATCTGCATTAACATATCTGTTCGGATTCCCGTCAGAGATGAAGTACGTTGTTGTAATCGCATCACCGCTCAATGGTTCGCCGCTTTCCAACCAATCATTCGCATCTTCCAGCGGAGACTCGTAGTTCGTATAGCCACTGCCCGTTAAGGTTTCAAGATAACCCAGCGCATCATTTAAACCATCTATATCCGTTACCGTGAACGTGCCGCTTGGCTTCACATCCGATGCAAAGGGTGTTATATGAATTTTAATCTCGCCGTTTTGGTAGCTGCCAAAATCATTCAGCAATTTCTCAACGGAATCTTTCAAGAGTGAGATTTTAGAATTAGCATTATTTGCGCTACCCATAGAGCCGGACACATCGACAATAAAGACAAAGTTATAATCTTGTGTTTGTTGTTCCAGTGACGCGCCACCAACATCGCCAATCAGAATATCTGATACTGCGCCGCCAATAATTGCGCCCTGTTCACCACCAATATGGTGCGGCACATCAGACGTATCGGCATCATCAACGTTCTCACCAACGATCAATTCAGGATCAAGGCCTTTAAGTTTTAATGTCGCAACGGAACGGTCGCCATCTCCATCGGTTAATGTATATTCAAAGGCATCACAAACATCAGATGAATGTTCATATGTTGCCACAACATTATTCAACAAAAATGATGCGCCTTTATAATCCCCGCCATTGGTGGAGTTCAGAGCAATACTTGAGATTTCAACACCGCCAAAGTCAGACGCATTCAATGTGAATGTAATTTCGCCGTCAACGATCTGACCGGGGGCAAATTGTTGTTCACCTGCCACTGTTGTTCCATCAGCCAATGTAACGATGAAATCGACACCATATTGGCCATTATTATTGTTACTGCCAATCTCTGCAATCGTCAGTGTGACACTGTCTGCATCCTGATCGAACGAGATATCAAAGGTCTCGCCTTTTGGCCAAACTTTAGGGCTGTCACCACTATCCAGATTATCGATACCAAGGCCACTGCCATCGGACGTATCAACCCAGCTGAGGTCGTAATTCCCGACATTTGCAACTTCAATGGTAATACCATCTTTGGTTAGCGAAGATTGAAGACCAGCGACATCGGCTGCTACCGGATCAAGCGAGGATGTAGAAGAACTACTGCCTGCATTATCAAATAAAGTATAAGTATATGACCCATCTGCGGCCAGAACCAGTGTTCCAAATTCACCATCAATAGAAACTGTGCCAACGTCAGGCACATCAACGGCATTTCCTTCAAAGGACACTTGTGTCACCGTGTTGGCTTGGTCTTGTGACAAATTATCATTATCAACCACATTGCCATCAACGCTGTTTTGCGAGGTATCAAAAGATACGCAATCATCATTGGCTTGCGGGCCATCGTCCAGAACTTGAATCGTCAGCGTCCCATCCACGGAATCCCCGTCAAAATCAGTTGCCGTTACACCAAATTTTAAATTAATAACATCATTTGGATCGGACGTATTCGGGTGATCCAGCGTACCGCTTAGCACGAAATTATATGAACCATCAGAAGCCACAGATAGCGTAAAGATTGTCTCTGCGCCTGCTGTTCCTGTATAGGTGTTGGTTGCAGGGTCAAAGCTGATGCTAACCGCATCACCATTAGAGGTTAAAGATTGGCTTGGTCCGTTTCCGTTTGCAGAAAATCCACCAATACCATCTTGCCCGAAATGCGCGGCAAGTTGCCCCGATACGGACGTATCAGGCGCTAAATCTGTTTCATCAACAACGGCAATTTGCGGCACGACACAAATCGGACCATCATCAAGAACATCAACTTGAACCATCGTTTCGATAGCATCGCCATCGCCATCTGTTGCAATCACACCAAATTGTAGAGATAGAACATCGTTATTATCACTCGTATCAGGGTGATCCAACGTTCCTGTCAGTATAAATTCATATGATCCGTCATTATCAATTACCATCGTAAAGACAGACTGCCCGTTTGCACTCCCCGTATATGTGTTGGTTGCACTGTCATAGGTTACACTAACTGCGTCACCGCCGGACGTTAGACCAGTGGCAACGGAAACACCGTTACCGGTAATCGTGCCCGCACCATCATTTCCGAAATCAACATTAACCTGCCCTGTTGCAGAAGCACCGGCAGATAGATCTGTCTCGTCAACGCTTAAAGCATCGGCATCGATAGAGATTGGAGCATCATCCAAAACTGTGATGCTAACCGTTGTTTCAGCCGTATCACCATCAGAATCGGCAATTTGAATACCAAATTCTAACATAATGGCATCATTTGCATCGCTGCCATCGGCATGGTCAAAAGGCAGCACTTGATTATAAGTATAGTCACCCGTTTGCGGATCAATCGTGAAGGTAAACACTGTTTGACCGTTCGCCGTACCGACATACCCTGTGGACGTCGCAACAACCACAATAGCAGAACCACCGGAGGATAAAGCCCCGCCCGTTAATGAACCTGAAGAGCTGAAACTATCATTCGTAGAGATAGCACCACCGCCATCATTACCAAAATCAAAGTCAAGCGTACCGCTGTCACTCAAAGAAAAACCATCTGTTTCATCCAGAATTTTTGCAGTACCCAGAATTTCCGGTGCATCATCAAGCGGTGTCACAGATGTTTCACCCGTCTCATCATCAGGGCGAACATCATCTTGATTAAATTCTATACCATATTGAAGCTGTGTCGGGCCAATCGCACCGACATCGTCTAGCGCAATAACGCCTCGTGCATCAAAACTACTCTGATAACCGTAACCACCACCGGAGGCACTGCCGCCGGAGCCACTGTCACCCGCAGCAGGTGCAACCTCTGCCAATTGCTCAGCCAATGCCGCCATGTCTGTAGATTCTTGATCTTCTGATGCAAGTGCAGGCGTCACATCGTTGCCCTCTGCCTGCCCCATCAAAGCATATGTTGAATCATGCACGCTGGTTACTGTGCTATCTGCTTCAGAAGACGGCATATCATCACTGGAAGCCGGCTCTAAATTTGAAAGCTGCATCGCAAGATCGCCCTCTAAAGATGCTAATTCTTGTATAGCATCAGGGTTATCGCCTTGAGAATTTGCGACTTCTTGTTCCAGCACTTCCATACGTGCTGATAATTCCTGAATGACATCTAGAGCGGATAAAAAGTCTGATGTGCCAGCCTCAGACAAACCATCATGTTCACTATTCATACCATTTTCGACCAAATCTTGTGCTGTCTGGAATTTTATTTGCGCGCCATCATCAAATGTTAGCGTCAATTCCTGTGCGAGATCATCACCGGTTTGGGCGATTTCACTGCTCTCTTCTATATCAAATTTAAGGTCATATTGTTTATCGCCTTCCAGAGCCACATCAAGCGTATCTCCGGCCTCAGGCCGTTCAACTGTACATAACCCCATATCATCGCAAAGCTCTGTATAGAGAGCCTGCGTATCAATTTCAGACCCATCAGATAGCTTAAAGCATCCCGGGCCATTGGCTATATCTTCGAAATTTTGAATCGACAAAGTGTTAGAGCCTTCGCCTTGAGAAAACTTGATGACTAGAGACCCATCGCTATTAAGGGACATATCTTGAATATCATCAGCAGAGAATGAGAGGGATACACTGCCGTCCTCAGAAATTTCAACATTACTTATTGTATTGTCCTGCGCATTATCCTGAACATTAAAGACAGATTGCGGATCAATGACAGTGGAGGCCAGCTCAACACCGTTTGATAAAGATGTGTTTAATGTTTCAACATTTGACGAATGTGTATCATTGTCACCTTGGGCGCTATTCCCCAATATTTCATTATCAAAACTCATTTGCTCTTATACTCCACATTTACCTGTTTAATATTTTCACTCCGCCAAACACCCTTCCCTCAAAGGTGTATAGAATTACCCAAACGTATAGATAAACATTTAACAAACAGTTACTTTTTACATATTTAGGTAAAATTTTATGTAAAACAAAAACATTATTAACTAATCCTTATTATTTTCAGGATAGATTAAGGATAGGAAACACCTAAAGAACAGGAATTATTCGGGTAAGAAAATGGCTAGAACATTTCAATGTGACATACAAAATGGCGGTATAAACGCCATGATGACAGAGGAAGGCAGCATCTTTAACGCGCAAAATGCGCCAGGTGAAGTATCTGTCTTTGAAGGTGACACAATGATGACAGCGGAAAACCCGAACTTTGAGCCGGAATCGACACAAACGGCAGATATATCAAATACCCCAACGCTAAATACGCTTGGATAACTTACCACTTTATAACTTACCATCTAATAAAAGCGCGCTCTACCAAGCGTGTTTTTTATTGCGCTTATTCGGCGTCCGTATCAAATGTGATGCCTTGTGCCAAAGGAAGCTCAGAAGAATAATTTACCGTTGAGGTCATACGGCGCATATAGGCTTTCCAGCTGTCAGATCCGCTTTCACGGCCACCACCTGTTTCCTTCTCACCGCCAAATGCGCCGCCAATTTCTGCGCCGCTGGTGCCGATATTCACATTTGCAATGCCGCAATCACTGCCCGCCTCACAAGTGAACAGCTCCGCTTCTTGCACATCACGGGTGAAGATAGAGGACGACAACCCCTGCGCCACACCGTTCTGACGGGCAATTGCATCATCCAAATCGCTATATTTGAAAATATAAAGGATAGGCGCAAAGGTCTCTTCCTGAATATTTGAACCATCAGGCATTTCGACCAACGCAGGCTTTACATAGTATGCATTAGGATGTTGATCGCCTAGAATACGGCCGCCACCTGTTGTTACCCCGCCATCAAGCTGCGCTGTGTTTAACGCATCTTCCATGTGTAGATAGGCTTGTTCATCAATGAGAGGACCAACCAAGGATTTTTCATCCAACGGATTACCGATTGATAGCCCCGCATAGGCCGATTTAAGCCGCGGAATCAGGGTGTCATAGACATCTGCATGCACGAATAAACGCCGCGTTGTTGTGCATCTCTGCCCGCATGTGCCGACTGCACCAAAAACAATGCCCTGAAAGGCGAGATCAAGATCGGCGCTTTTGGCCACTATAATTGCGTTATTTCCGCCCAGTTCCAGCAACGATCTGCCAAAACGCTGTGCCACTTTGGGGCCAACAATACGCCCCATTGCTGTGCTGCCTGTTGCGCTGATCATCGGAACGCGGACATCATCGACCAATGCTTCGCCAACATCAAGCTCTCCAATGAGAAGCTGTGAGAGGCCTTCAGGGACATCATCACCGAAACGCGCGCAGGCTTGTTTGAATAATTTCTGACACGCCAGCGCGGTCACTGGCGTCTTTTCTGATGGTTTCCAAATCACACTATCCCCGCACACAAGCGCAAGCATCGCATTCCACGCCCAAACGGCGACAGGAAAGTTAAACGCACTAATAATCCCGATAGGGCCTAACGGTTGCCAAATTTCACGCATTTTATGCTGCGGACGTTCCGAGGCAATGGTGAGACCATAAAGCTGGCGGCTTTGCCCAACGGCAAAATCACAAATATCAATCATCTCCTGAACTTCGCCTAAGCCCTCTTGATAAATCTTGCCGCACTCCAGCGTGACCAACGCGCCTAACGCCTCCTTATTCTCGCGCAAGATATCACCGAAAATCCGCACCAATTCCCCGCGGCGCGGCGCAGGCACAACGCGCCATGCTTTGAACGCGGCGACTGATTGCTCAATCTTCAAATCAACGTCCGCACGGCTATCAACGGCAAGCGATGCAATCTTTGCACCATCTATTGGGCTGAACACATCCAGCGTTCCTCCAGCAAGCATCGCTTCGTCCAAACCGAGCTGATTATATATCTGATTTTTATCCATTGAAGATTCTCCTGAAGCGATAGAATGAAGATTAGAGTACCACTTTGCACCCTGCTCTGCTACAAGACACACGCAACTATATTAATATAGAGAATAATTTATGAGTGACCTTCTGCTAAGTGTTGAAGAGGCTGGTGTTTTAATTGCCGGAAAGCCGTTCTTCGAGAACCTTACCTTCCATATCCATGCAGGGCGTAAAATCGCGCTTGTGGGTAAGAATGGTGCGGGTAAAACTACGCTGATGAATATCATCACAGGAGATCGTGAAATTGATGACGGCACACGTTTCCTCTATCCCGGAACAACCACGGGCTATATGGAGCAAAAAGCTTCGGGCACGGAAGGCAAAACCGTACGTGACTATGTCTTTGAAGGTTTGAGTGATGAACTGGAAGACTGGGATATCGATTACCGTATTGAAATGGTCATCTCTCCGTTACTGCTGAATGTTGACGACAAGCTAAAAAACCTATCAGGCGGACAGCTGCGCCGCGCGGCTCTCGCCCGTGCCTTGGTCGAAGAGCCGGACATTCTACTGCTGGATGAGCCGACAAACCATATGGATTTGGAACTGATTGAGTGGCTGGAAAACTATATCAAGAATTATCGCGGCGCTGTTGTTATTGTTTCCCATGATCGCAGATTTCTCGCCAACACAACAGATCGGGTTTTCTGGCTGGATCGCGGCTCCCTTAAAACCGCACCAAAAGGCTTTGCGCATTTTCAGCAATGGTCAAAAGATATGCTGGAACAAGAAGGTCGCGCCCTTCATAACCGTGCTAAAAAAGTCGAACAAGAGATAGACTGGGCCAATAAAGGTGTTAAAGCGCGCGTAAAACGTAATGTACGTAGACAATCCGAAGCCTTTGAAGCACGCGATCAATTTGAAAAGGATCAAAAAGCCTATCGCCGCGTCACCTCGACTATTGAGCTTCCTCCTCTAACCACCGAACAATCCTCACGAAACGTTGCCGAGTTTTTTAATGTCGGGAAGAGCTTTACCAATGACGAGACCGGACACACGAAGCTGATCCTTGAAAAGTTCAACATGCGGATCAAAAAACAAGATCGCATCGGCATATTAGGGCATAACGGATCAGGTAAGACAACGTTCCTGCGTATGCTAACCAAGGAAATAATACCCGATGTCGGCCGCGTTAAAATTGCCAAGAATTTAAGCTTTAGCTATTTCGACCAAAACCGTTCTATGCTAAAAGAAGATAAAAGCCTGAAGGATAATCTCTGCCCCGAAGGCGCGGAATATCTGGATGTACGGGGGAAATCCCGCCATGTCTGTGGTTATCTTAAGGATTTCCTTTTCGATCCCGATGATGCGTGGCGCAAGGTTAGCACTTTGTCGGGTGGGCAAAAGAACCGCCTGATGCTGTCTAAAATCCTCGCTAATCCCGGCAGTATGCTGATTATGGATGAACCAACAAACGATCTGGATATGGATACGCTGGATATGCTGACCAATATCTTGAAAAGCTATGATGGCACGTTGTTTGTGGTATCACATGATCGTGATTTTCTGGATCAGGTTGTGACGAAAATGCTGGTGTTTGAGGGCGACGGGAAAGTTGAGGGCATTGTTGGCGGCTATAGTGATTATATCGCATGGAAGAAAACGCAGACATCAGAGGATGCTCAAAAGAAGAAATCCGGTAAATCTAAAGGCGAAAAAACAGAAACACCGCAGATTAAGAAAGAGCCAGTGGCCTTTACGTTCAACTTGAAACATGAGCTGGAAAATTTGCCCAAGGCCATTAAGGTTCTTGAAAAAGAAGTGGCGAAGCTGGAAGAATTGATGGCTGACCCTGATCTTTACACCAAGAATGCCGACGAGTTTGCTCGCATATCAACGCGCCTGCCCGAAGCAAAGGATGCTCTGGATACGGCCGAACTGCGCTGGTTGGAGTTGGAAGACATCAAGGCGCATGCTAAAGCTTAAAATAAAATGGGGCTTAAAATAAAAACAGGCCGGATAAAACCCAGCCCATTCTAAAAATGTAATGTATCTCTACGATCTTAGTCGTTATAACGGCTATTATCGTTGTGATGTGCGCCGGCTTTGCTTTTACAGCCGCCTTTTGACTTACATGTTTTATCCTTACAACACTGCTTTTTAGTGCATTGCTTTTTTGCTTTGCTTGCACATTGCTCAGAACCACATTTTTTGCCACCTGAACAAGCATAAGCAGGTGTTACAGAAAGCGCACCCACAGCTAAAATACTTGCAAGAGCAACTGTTGCGATTTTCTTATTCATATTCATATTTCCTTTTTAACATTATAACTCGGTAGATTGATATTCGCACGCGGTTAAAAAAGGTTACAAAATAATTTAGGCAAAACGCACCATTTTCTTTTGATCTTCGTCCCACAGAGCCAACTTTGCGCACTTAAAGCTCTCAAACAAAGTAATTCTGTTCAAATCTTTTAAGTCATCATTAGCGTCCATACATTCCTGCAAACGATAATTGGGAATTTTGGCGTTCAAATGGTGGATATGGTGCAACCCAATACTGCCTGTGAACCACTGCAATACAGGGTGTAAGTCATAATAAGAACTCCCCAGAACCGCAGCCTCATGATAATCCCACTCATTTTGGTATTCCCAATAAGACTCTTCGAATTGGTGCTGCACAAAGAACAACCAACCACCGGCCCACGATGTTCCAATTACGATTGGAATATACGCTAAAAGCACACTTCCAAACCCAAACATCAGGCTAAGGCCACCATAAACGACGAGTAAAGCCAAATTCAAACCAAGGACACTCTTCCATATTTGTGAAAAATTGATAGATTTTCGAACTTCAAAGAACTGAAATGCGTCTGCCTTTGGAAGACGCTGCCCCACCATAATGAAAAACGGTGTGCCAAATAAAAGCAGAAAATACGGGTTACGATATAAGCGATACCATGAACGCATCTTTTCATCCATGCCCTCATACTCTTTGATTGTAATCGTTTCAATCGCGCCAAACCCACGATTATCGAGGTTACCCGAGCCTGCATGATGCATGTTATGCGTTTTGCGCCAGAAATCATACGGCGTCCATGTTAGAACGCTCATGAATTGTCCAACACGGTTATTCCATTTACGCGATGAAAGGAATGACCCATGCCCACAATCATGTTGAATAATAAACACACGTACTAATAGAAGAGCAGCGGGAATTGTCAGCAATGCCGTCAGCCAATAAGCCGAGGAGAAGCTATAGATCATCACGCCACTGACAATAAAAAATGGAACTAGCGTATTTATAATCTGAAATACAGCTTTACGATCATTTGCGGCTTGATACTTTGCACAATGCTTAACGAAGCCCTTAACTTTTTCTTTGTCTTCGGGACTTATTTGTGATTCATCCACGCTCACGCCCTCAGTATTTTCTTCAGGCTCTGAATGTTGTGTTTCCACTTGCTCTAACATATATCTAAACTCTCCAAATTATCGCATACCGCAGTGTTACAGTTTAAAAAACTTATCACAAGAGAAAAAGCCTCTTAACTAACAGGAGTACACCACACCAATATCCTCAACGGTTTGACCTAAATCAATATCTTATGCGCAAATATACACGTGCACACGGCCAGGATCAGCGCCAAATTATGATGCTGAGCGGCTCGCTTTTTTACGGTCATGCGGGCAAAGATGGCGTTTACGCAGACGTAGATTATTCGGTGTCACTTCCATCAATTCATCATCGTTTATATAGGACATCATCTGCTCCAGAGACATCTTCACCGGCGGCGTACAAGTTACCGCATCATCTGTACCAGATGCGCGAACGTTTGATAGTTTTTTCCCTTTCAAGATATTCACTTCGAGATCGTTTTCACGGCTGTGCTCACCAATTATCATGCCCTCATAGACCGGGTCCTGATGCGACACAAACATGATGCCACGATCCTGTAGATTAAAGATCGCATAAGCCACGGCCTGCCCCGTTGCATTGGAGAGCAGCACACCTTTACGTCTTTGTGGAATATTGCCTTTACATGGTTGATAAGAATGGAACAAACGGTTCATAACCCCTGTACCGCGCGTATCAGTCATAAAGGTACTTTGATAACCAATAAGACCACGTGATGGCGCAAGGAATGTGATACGTGTTTTGCCAACACCGGAAGAACGCATATCTGTCATTTCTGCTTTACGTCGGTTCATTTTATCGACAACGGTTGAGGAATATTCTTCATCAACATCAATGATCACCTCTTCAACCGGCTCGCACTTCACACCATTTTCATCTGTTTGATATAAAACTTTTGGACGAGAAACTGTCAGTTCGAAACCTTCGCGACGCATTGTTTCAATCAAAACACCTAGCTGAAGCTCTCCACGACCACCTATCTCGAATGAATCTCTACCGTCGCTTTCCTTGAACGTAATCGCAACATTCACCTCGGCTTCGTCCAACAAACGTTGGCGAATCATTGTTGATGTTACTTTTTTTCCATCTTTTCCAGCAAATGGAGAATCATTCACTGAAATCGTGACAGCCATTGTTGGTGGATCAATTGGTGTTGAGACAACCGCTTCCATTACCTCTGCATTACAGATCGTATCAGCAACCGATGCCTTTGACAGGCCGGCGATACAAATGATGTCCCCTGCTTTTACTTCCTTAACAGGAACACGGTCTGTTCCCTCAAACATCAGCAATTTTGTCAGACGCCCTGTTTCAACAGTTGAACCATCAAGGCTCATCGCTTTTACAGTGTCATTCACCTTTGCGCGACCTTGTATTACACGGCCAGTCAAGCAACGTCCCAAATATGGGTCAGAGTCAAGCAACGTCGCCAACATCGCAAAAGGCTTATCATAATCAGACGCCGGTGGCTCAACATGTGTTAGAACAAGTTCAAGCAATGGAGATAGATCCTTACGATCATCTTCCAATTCCTTCACACACCAACCATCACGACCGGACGCATATAGAATCGGGAAGTCCAACTGGGCATCCGTTGCGTCCAGCGCTACAAACAGGTCAAACACTTCATCAACCACTTCTTCCGGACGACCATCAGGACGGTCAATTTTATTGATAATCACAATCGGCTTCAGCCCCTGTGCAAGTGCTTTTCCAAGCACGAATTTTGTTTGTGGCATTGGGCCTTCCGCCGCATCTGTCAACAAGATAACGCCGTCTGCCATGTGAAGAACACGCTCCACCTCACCGCCGAAATCAGCATGTCCCGGTGTGTCGATAATGTTAATACGCACATCACCCCATTGAATAGAGGTCGGCTTGGCCAAAATCGTAATACCGCGCTCACGCTCCAGATCATTTGAGTCCATTACACAAACGTCAACAGCTTCATTGTCGCGAAACATACCACTTTGCTTCATAATCGAATCGATTAATGTTGTTTTCCCGTGGTCAACGTGCGCAATAATCGCAATGTTTCTTATCTTATCACTCATGGCTTTGCTATCTTTCCTATGTAAAGCAGGTCAACGCCGCGCCCGCTTCTTAAAATTCAACCGCTTATGTAGTATAAAATGCAACGAAAAGCTATCAATTATTGTTGTTTTACCATAAAAAAGAGGCTGAATAACCAGCCCCTTCTACTTTTTCTATATATTTCTTATACTTAACGTATTTATCGAAAGATGTAGTTATCTGGCATGTGTCTTTGCCAAACGCACCATATTGATAAATTCTGCGCGGTATCCAAATGGATCTGTACCCTTTCCTTGTTGCGCCAAGGCAATCACATCATCATAAGAGAAATCGCCCGTATATTGTCCACCTTTCAGGATTTGACCAAACGCCGCAACGGATGTTGCAAAAGATGTATCCGCATTCGGCGAACGCATTTTGCATTTTGTCCTTGGAGAACATGAACCAGCCACATCATCACCATTAATTGCGCGCGTAATCAGCTTGCTTTTGCTTTCCATTGGCAATTTATAACGGATTTTCAGGAAGGCATATTCATCACTCGGAGCGACACCCTTCTTCTTAACATTGGTGGTATAACGCAATGCATCGACACTAACCGCTTCGCTGCCCACTGGTGTGAACTCATAAATAGCGGTCACAGTGTGGCCTGCGCCCATATCACCTGCATCAATTTTATCGTTATTGAAGTCTTCGCGGTTTAGGTGACGTGTTTCATAGCCAATCAAGCGATATTCCGCCACTGCCGTTGGGTTAAATTCAATCTGGAACTTAACATCCTTGGCAATCGGGAAGAGTGACGAAGTGGCTTCTTGCACCAAGACTTTACGCGCTTCGTTCAAATTATCGATATAAGCGGCAACGCCATTACCATTTTGCGCCAGAGTCTGCATCATGTGGTCGTTATAGTTCCCTTGACCAAAACCGAGCACAGACAGGAAGATGCCTTTATCGCGTTTACGCTCGACAAAATCCTGCAACTCTTCACGGTTGGTGATACCGACGTTAAAGTCACCATCGGTGGCCAGAATAACGCGATTAACCGAATGCTCATCGAAATTCTGCTCGGCCATATCATAAGCCAGCTTAATTCCAGCCGCTCCAGCCGTTCCGCCCCCAGCGCGCAAGTTATTCATCGCATTCATGATCTTGCGGTGCTGTGAGGCTTTGGTTGGCTCTAAAACAACACCTGTTGACCCTGCATAGGTCACAATAGACACAGTATCATCAGGATGAAGGCTGCTCAGCAGCATTTTCATTGAATTTTTGACCAACGGTAACTTGTCAGGTGCATTCATAGAACCGGACACATCTAATAAGAACACAATGTTGCTCCGCAACTCTGCCTTTTCCAGTTGATAGCCCTTAATGCCGATATGCATCAGTTTCCGACCTTCAGCCCATGGACTGTCGGTAATGGTTACGGTTGGCTTAAATGGTTCTGCGCGTGTTGCTGGCACAGGGTAATCATAGTTAAAGTAATTCACCATTTCTTCGATACGTACGGCGTCTTTTTGCGGTAATACACCACTGTTAAGCTGTCTACGGATGAAGCTGTAGCTTGCAGTGTCAACATCGGAAGAAAAAGTGGAGACAGGCTCTGCGGCAACCGATTTAAACGTGTTCACTTCAAAATCTTCGAACTTATCGCGCCCTTCATCTTGATAGGAAGGTGATATAGTAACCGCATCATCCATAACCATCTTTTCTGATTTAACGCTACCGAAAGCCATAAGGCTGGCAGGTTCTTTCGCGTCTTGCGCCATCGGCATGATGTTTTTCTTCACGCCCCCTATGCTCTCTTTAATCTCGTCCAAAGGTGCGGAACTACCGACAGCTTCTGCCACCGGAGCATTTCCAGATGTTCTACTCCATTTCTTCAAAGGTGCGGCATCTTTTTCAGATGGAGCCAGCCTCTTATCGGCCTTCGCTTTTTGCCTTACTTTCATCTCACTTTCAGCGTGCACTGTTTTATTACGCGTCCAGTCAGATAAAGGATTAGCCTTCGCCCCTTCGGCATCCACACGCGCAGGTGATGGCACTGGCATTGATGAGGCCTCATTTTGTTCCTCCACCGCCTCAACATAAGCGGGTGCAAGTTTTTCCGTCGTGCCCGGCGCGCTTGTTATGTTTCCGTCCGTCCGAAAGGATACAGAACTCAACGTTGCTGTTGTCGCACTTTGTCCTACATTATTCCGTTGAACAGCATCCTGTAGCTGTGTCAGGCTTAAACCACCGACAAGAACAACCGCCATCGCCGTTGCCATGCCACCATATATAAATTTTGTTTTTGTTTTCTGTTCCATTGTTTCATTTCCTCGTTTTGAATTGCTTATGCCTATAAGACGAGCGAGGAATGAAACTCCTTGGAAATTATTGGAGGAATTTCTTTTATTTTTTTTCTGTTTCTGGGCTTGGAACTCGGACATAGCCAGATTTACCGCGCGTTTGCGGGCATTTACATCAATTTCGGGTGCATTATCCTTGGAGAGTATTTCTTCTAATTTCTTATCATCCATAGTTTTGCTCCTTCCCGAAAATTGCTTGCAACTTCTTACGTGCTTCATGGATACGCCACGATATTGTGCTTTCTTTGACGCCCGATATTTTGGCAGCTTCTTTGTGTGATAGCCCTTGCCCCATCACCAGCAACAGTGACTCTTTCTCTGCCTCGGGCAATTTATGCACCTGTTCCCAGACCTGAGCCGCATAGATTTTCTCATCGAGCTTGGTGTCTTCGGCGGCAAATGTATCTATCAGCTCTGCACCGTCAGGGTGACGGTTCTGCGATTTGTACCAATCCTTCGCGGTATTAATGACCAAGCGATAAAGCCAGCTAGTAAATTTCGATGAGCCCTTATAGCCTGATATCCCCCGCGCAAGCTTTATACAAGCCTCCTGCGTGATATCCTCTGCGTCTCTTTGATTTGCGCACCATTTATATGCCATTTTGAACATGACCTCGTAATAATCATTGACCAGACACTCAAAAGCATCGGCATCACCACGCACAGCGCGACTAATCAAATCTTTATTCTCTGCTTCCGGCGTTTCCGGCATCATTTAAAACCATTTAACAAGGACATTTTGCCCATCTTATAACAATAAGACGAGATGAGAAGGCATAACCTTGGAAATTTTTACATCACCACGGTTTTGTATATTTATAGAAGGAAGGATATTGCCAAAATTTTACAATATTAAGAATGTTCAAGATCCGGCTTATCAGACATATCGGCAGACGGAGCATAACGTTCGCTCAGGCACTCCCTGAGATCAACAGGTTCAATCCTGCGGCCCAAGGCATATTTATGGCCATCTCCGATTAACTCAGGCTTAGGCTTATCATACCCTGTACGCCAAGCACTGGCGGCAGCGCGATCGCTTTCTTCAGATGTATCGCTCAGCTCATCATGTTTTCTTAAATTGATAAGAGCAGGCTCCATTTCCGTCGAACGTTCGCGTATCTGTTCAATGAACGGACATTTCTCTACACAGGCTTTATTGAAATCAGCCATCATGCTTAATCCTTTTGGATTTGCAGAATATAGCTTTTCATTTGTCAGAAAACTGCCATCACTCAGCGCATTAAGCCCTGCAGTAAATTTCCTGAAATCAGTATAATACACCGCTTTCAACGCTTGTTCAGGCTCCACATCATCAGGACATTCAAAATCTACGCTTGTTATTATACCGTTATCAGCTTTATGCACTGAAAATTTAGTGTCTTCAGATACACGGTGCAACCGATCCAGCCCCCAGCCATCCATGCCCAACTTATCAAAAGCATGTGTGAAATCTGTTTGCGCCGCATCCATCAATGTTCGGGTAATAAGCTGATAACGCCACAATCCATTACTGTTGAAATCGTTAATATCATCGTCGGTCAATTTAATTTCTCGACCATCTTTCAAAGTATGTCCCTCATGAAGCGCAGTGTGCATTTGCTTCATAAAAGCACCCTCTGAGTAGAACGCATCGTGATGCCCGCCCTCTGCGGCGATTTCGTTTCTTGTTCCAATCGCACGCCCTTGCGTATGCGCCGTCGCGCCGGAACCACCTTTAGACTGCATTCTGGCCGCATTATTGCTTTTACCAACAGTCCCGCGCGGTGAGGTCTTGTTAATTGTGGAATCAAGGACACTTTGGTCATCCTCTGGATTCAATTTAGCCGTACGCGCCGCGTTATAGCTTTGCATACCTTCCTCAACCATTTCATCAAGGAACGCCGCCATATCCTTACTAAATGGTTTGATTTGCGGAATGACTGTCCCCGGCTCTACGATGCCTTTTAACTCTGCATGGATAACAAGAAATTCAGCGACTTGCTGTTCGCGATCCAAGTGGATTTCATCAACAGTTCTGTACGTTGCGCGCCCTTGAACCGTGTAATCCACGTTCAGTGCCATACGCAAGAATTCATTCGGAAAATCATCCGCATCTATATCATTATCATCCATAAAAGTCTGAATAGTGCGCGCGACCAACCTCGCCGTCACCATAGGGTCACCGCCGCCACGTTGAGGGTCAAGACCGCAACCGATTTTCTGAAGCAGTGGCAGAACATCGCCGTCCATTTCACCATCATTAAACCAATTATTTAAAACAAAATTCGTGTCACTTTGGATTTGCTTTGCAATCATCAAAGAAGAAAGCGGCCCCAAAGCCTTTTGGCTGTCAGAGTTTGCCCACATTTGTCCTTCCGGCAAAGACTGGTGACGAACGCGGCTATCCAGCTCTGCACGTTTTTGCAAAGCCCGTTGCATTCTGGCTTTGTTAAGCTCCACCCCTGCCGTAGAATCTGTCATAATATGCAAATCTTCACGCAAATCCATCACAGGCACTTTATCAAGCTTACCACCCAAAGAATTTGTCAAAAACCGTGTGATCATGCTGGATTTATGATCGGCTTCAGCCGTAATAAACGGCCCGTGCAATAGCCCGAATTTAGCTTTCACTTCCAGCCTTTTAAGCAAAACATATTCCTGATTAGGAAATCCGTGATCAGGGTTATGAACAAGAGGGTTAGACTCTTTCAGAAACTTCAATAAAGTTTCCGGCTTAACAGCATCATGAATTTCTCTGAAAATATGCTCTAATTCATGATTATCAAGCTCGGCGACGCCCTTATCATCCAACTGGAAAATAGCAGCCTGAGAATCTCGCGTCAGAACATCCTGATCTTTTAAATATCGAATAAAGTCCTTATTCTCGAACAAATTATTAACGACACTGTTCACAACCAAGCGCCCCGTACGGGATTCGCTCTTCATGAAGCCCATACCATTCTTATGGATAAGAGCGGCCGATTGGCGCGCAAGAGTTTGTGCGGGGCTATCCCCTATTTCCTTTATAAGATCTCTGAAAAACCGTTCTGTTCGAGAGAATAAAGCAACGCCATGATTATTAAGAGAACGCCCGTCAAACTCAATGTTATCAAGCGCGCCTCTTGCCCTCTCATTCAGTGCATAAAACTTCTCTTCATTCTCTTGGTAAAGCCCGCCACGTTGTTCCGCAGTCAAGGAAGGGTCTTGCAATACATTATAAAGTTGCGCCGTTTCACTGAGGATAGGTGCTAGTCTTTTTTGTATGGTTAAGAATGAATTGTGCAGATCATCAAATGAATCATTTATTTCTATGTTGGGTTCTAACTTCAATATTTTCTGTAGATTATCCAAATGGAACGATGCGCCAATCAGTAAATTCAAGGTATCATAGGCAAGCAATGCCACATGCTCTGCGTTTGGTTTACCATCCGTGTCATCAGACCATGATGAAATATGAGACGCAAAGTTGAAATTATCATCAACAACGTTAACAGGATGGCTGTGCTTGTCTACATCATAAACGTCATGCGAAACACTATGTATATTCTCCAGCAAATCCGCCGTAGCAATCCGGTCACGCACGGCGTAACTCATCGCATTCACTAATTCCTCGAACGTATTCAAGCGCCGCGTCGGTGCCATATCAAGATCCATCATTTTGTCGATGGCATGCTCGGCTTGTTCCATATCTTGCGCATCGACCAAATGCAGCACTTTATCAACGGCCGTTGATTGCGCATCCAACGGCACTGGATCAGCATTTTTCTGGCTTAGCAGGCGATCAACCATATTCATCACCCCTTCCGATGATGAAAGATCAATTGTGCGTTGCTCGTTCAAATCACCAGTTGGGTGAGCCGTAATCGTTGGGTTTTGACGGATGAGGCCAAACACATCTTTTTCCAATTCTGCGGCACTGATCCCTGCCTCTTGATACATTTCAAAAACGTTTTCAAGGGTAAAGGGAATATTTTCCGGATCTGAATATAGGTTTAACGAGGCCTTACGCTCCGCGGAATCCACAACCTTGTTGTAAGAAATCACAATTTCGTTATAGGTTTTGCGTTCCTGATCGCTCAGGTTTTCATATTCTTCTGGTCTTTCATTACCTTGCATATAATCAGAACGAAATAAAGAAACTGCCTGCACATTATCAACTGCAATTTCATCCAGTTTCGGAGAGAAGACGCTCATATAGGCGGCAAGAATTTCGCCCTTATCAGTGCTTAGGAAAACATTTTCTTGATCATCATCTTTCGTTTTCGAAAAAGCATCATTTGCCTTATCCATACTATATTCCTCTACTTAATTCTCAACTGATCCAGCAAGCATAACGCATGCATATGCAGCCTTAGTTATCACGCGTTTCTTTAAGATATTAGGGTAAGGTTTGCAAATAAACCCTGTGTTTCCTGATGTCTGTACGTTTGTGGATGAAAGAATAATTTAATTGAATATAAGCGACCCGCCACAATAGATTATTTGATAATTTATTGTTAAAAGACAACGCTTCTCAATCATTTGAGATGTTAGCAAAACATCTCTTCATCAACCTTATTTAAAGTATAAAACTATACCCAGTGAAACACCCTTAATTTCTTATTTTTGCACTTATGTTTTAGTGCCCCCATATAATGACATAAAAAACGAAGAATAGTCCAACTATTTATGCTCGTAGATACAGAACTACCATATCTTTACTGTATGAATAGTTAAGTAAAAAAAACTGTCTTAATAGACATATTCATGTATATTAGCATACGATGGTCTACACTTAAGAGCCACAGTTGCTTTATATACTTATTACTTGTTAAATCTCTTAGAGTCCGAATACTTCAAATCACTTGATAAATATGAAAGTACACCATGAACGTTATAGATTCCAGCAAAGCTCTCGTTGACTTCTTACATTTCGTTTCTACACAGAAAACACATCTCAGTAACTGGCAATTTTTTCATATAAAAATAGAAGATCCTGAGAAAGCATTGGGCATTGATGAAGTTGAGCAATTCCTCTATTTTCACATCGAGAATAATGATGCATGGCTCTTAAAAATATACGATACACAAGAGTTGCTTCTATTCACCAACAAGAATGACAGCCTGGCTCTTAGCAAATTCGAAAAAGCAGCCAATGAGAATTTCGAAGGCAATGTCTTGCGCATGCAGTTCAGAGGATTTGACGGTGATGGGCTGGAAAAATTTTCAAGCATCATTGCACCGCTGATTTCAGCAGATGATGTCGTTACTCACGTTGCGTTCAAACGCATGAGACGATTGGGAAACAGCATTCTTGTATTGGATGATGACCCCATAATTATTAGACAGATGGAAAAAATAATATCTGGATATGGCCATATCGTTACACTGGAAGAAGTCGATAATTTCTTCGAGAACTATAAAGAATATGCGCCTGACATTTTATTTTTGGATATCCACCTGAAATCCGCAAGAGGCAATGAAATTTTAAAGGAACTGAAAACAAAAATTGACCCTTACGCCTATGTCGTCATGATCAGCAGTGATACGCAAAAAGAAATGGTGATGGATATAAAAAGCGGGGGAGCCAATGGTTTTGTTGTTAAGCCGTTAAGCCGAGAAAAACTCTTTCAACAAATCATCAAGGCTCCCACCATTACGAAAAAAATATAAGTCAGTTCGGCTGTTAAACCGTAATCAGATTACCGGATAGCTCCAAAGCATCCTCATCCGTCAGACCAGTAATACCATTGAGTGTTGCGATTTGAACAAAGTTATCTGCACCACCATTGACATCAACCGACAGAATACTGCCTGTGCCATTATCGGTGATTTGAACGAAATCACTAATCGCATCAGTCAATGCATCATACCCACTAAGTAGATCCGAGAGATCTAACACGTCGCCTTCCGCCAAGGAAAAATCCCTCACTTCATCAATGCCGATAAATGCTGTGGTATCTTCAAATACGAAGGTATCCGCACCTGCCCCACCATCAAGTTGATCACTGCCGGCACCGCCATAAAGGGTATCATTCCCAAAGCTGCCCCATAATCGGTCATCGCCAGAACCACCGCTTAAGATATCATCACCATCTTCAGCGCGGATATGGTTATTATAGGAATCGCCTGTCAGAACATCATCGTAGTCCGATCCTCTAAGGTGTTCGATATCTATCAAGACATCCCCTTCGGCATCACCGCCTATCTGGGTTGCACGGGTCAGGTCAACATCAACACCTGTATCAGAGCCTGTATAACGGGCATAATCATTGCCGCTACCGCCATCTATCGTGTCTGCACCTGCACCACCTTCAAGCTCATCGCCACCGGCCATGCCCTGAATGTAGTTATCACCGGCATCACCATTAATATAATCAGCAACACTTGAGTTCGACCCTATTATATTCTCAATTGATATATACGTATCGCCGGAAGCTTCACCGGATGTACCACCCGTTGCCATATCAAGCATCACGCGGACTGCGGCACTGCTATAATCAACAGTGTCAGTGCCTAAGCCGCCATCAAATGTTTCAGCATAGACCGTGCCGACAAAGACATCGTCTGCCCCCGTCCCTGTGTAAGACAAAGGCGTACTGAACGATTGCAATGTCGCAAGATCCATCGCGGCATAACCATCAAACACGAAGGCCTCAATAGACGAGATATTATTGAACGTAATCTTATCAGACGTATTACCGATAAAGCTTAAAATATTACCCGCAATGACAACATCCTCAGGTGACCATGCTGCATCAAACACAACAGTGTCGTAGCCGCTACCCTTCTCGGAAATCCTGTCTTTACCGACGCTGTAGATATAGGTGTCATCACCTAAACCGCCCCAGAGTCGATCATTACCAATTCCGCCGCTTAGGATATCATTGCCATCCTCGGCGCGAATATGGTTATTAAAGGAATCTCCTGTTAAAATATCGTCATAGTCCGAGCCCTTAAGATGTTCAATATTTATCAAAACATCCCCTTCAGCATCGCCGCCTATTTGGGTAGCACGGGTTAAATCAACATCAACACCAGAGTCGGAGCGCGTATAACGGGCATAATCATTGCCGCTGCCGCCGTCTATCGTGTCTGCACCTGCACCGCCTTCAAGGCCATCACCACCGGCTAAGCCCTGAATATAGTTGTCACCGGCATCACCATAAATATAATCGGCAGCCCTTGAATTTGTGCCTATTATATTCTCAATCGATATATACGTATCACCGGAGGCATCTCCCGACGTCCCCCCCGTTGCCATATCAAGCTTCACGCGCGATGAGGAGCCACTGTAATCAACAGTGTCCGTGCCCAAGCCGCCATCAAAGCTTTCCACTGCAGCCGTACCGATAAATGTGTCATCAGTTGAGACCGCCGTAAATACGCCCCCTTCCAAGAAACCATCAAGGAATTCTATGCGCTCAACATTCTCTACTGTGTCGGTGCCATCTGTTCCTACGGTATCATTGATTGTTAATATTCCACCACTATCCGTAATAACATAATTGCTAAAGGCACCTGAATAAATGGCGACATCTATTCCAGTACCACCATCTAGCGTATCATTACCTTGACCACCGATGAGAATATCGTTATCGCCGCCGCCGTCTATTGTATCATTGCCCGGCCCTCCATGGAGAATGTCATCCCCCAAATCACCGCCGATAATATCGTTACCCGCATTAGACCAAACAATATCATCTCCACCAGCAACTTGAATGAACAAATCACCCAACACATTCGTTGTACTTGCTAATAATAAGATATCACTGCCGGATGACGGATAGAATTGCTCAAAGCCTTCAAGCAATAGGTTGCCCATATCATCTTCCAGCCTATAGAACTGGTCATGCGACGAGCCGATTAACGCATCATCGGCATCTGGGCCGCCGTAAACATACGTGTCATTTATATAGTAATCATCATCAATCGCCAGCAATTCGCCAGTATATGGATTAATGAAAGTCGTTGAAACATGGGTCAAAGTACCCAATAAGAAAGTTACAGTCATGTTTTTCCCCTTTTACACACATCAATAAAACAATATGTAAAAGGATAGAATAAATTTTAGATTAATCCAAGAAAAACATTATTACCATTATATAACAACGGCTTATACTGAGTCACAAAATAACTAGGAAATAAATCCTAAACCGTTGTATATTCTGAATATATCTGATGATGATAATTCTTAACCATCTGCTTCATATCAGCCTGACCAAGAACAGCACCCAGAACTTTTTCTTTTGAAATATCACTTTGCTTCAGATGGAAATTTAAACTGTTAGGATGCGACTTTCCCCACTCCAGAACAATCAAGAAATGGTCGATAAAAATAGATAATCCAGCTGCATCAGATGTTGCAGATAACGGCGGTAAATCAATAATAATATAATCAAAAGTCCCTTTGCAAGACTCAAGGAAGGCCTTCATATTTGCGGCATCAACAGAAGCAACAGCTTGCCCGTGTTTATCAGCAGGCAGCACATATAAATTTGTTTTTGGATCCTGATGCAATACATCTTTGCCCAAAGTCTTTTCAGACAAAGCATAAGCCAACCCTTTGCCAAGCTTAAAATTACCGCTCGATAATACAGGATTACGCAAATCAGCATCAATCAGCAGACATTTTTTTCCTGACTGGGCAAGAAATAAAGCCAAATTACTCGCGGTAACGGATTTTCCGACATTAGGCAGATCCGATACAACACCAACAATCTTACATTCATCCTCTTTAGATTTTTTATCCAACGTGGTCATTATATTACGGCAGGTTTCCGCCTGCAGAGATAACGGCGAGAATATACTTTGCGCATATTCAGGATTAGAGAAGAGTGACTCGTTAGCAGACTGACGAGCACGCGCAACACCAACAGCAGACATTTGAGGGAAAAAGCCAAGAAAGAAAAGCCCCGCGGCGCTTTCAACTTGTCCTGCTCTTTTAAAGCTCTTATCAAAATTATCTGCTAATAATGCTAGGAACACACCAAGCCCACATCCCAAGATCAAAGACATCCCGAGAATAATAAAAGATTTAGGATGGCTTCTTTTTAAGGGCGCTACAGCTCTAGTAATAATTCTAGATTCCGCGACAGGAAAAGAGTCCTGCTGATTAACACGTTCTAACTTAACAAGGTAATCATTATGAAGATTCTTAAGAACATCCGCCTCTTTTTCCAGCGCCCCTAGTTCAAAGAGCTGACCATCATTCTTTACCTTTAAATCGATAAGCTTATCTAAACTCAGATCCAGAGATTTTTCCTTTGCCAACATAACCTCGTATTGGTTTTGATAGCTTTGTGAAATACGCTTCATCTCTGCAAAGATAACATCCCGAGATTCTTCCAATTCTTGCTTTAAATCAATGACAGCCCTGTGCTCAACCCCCAGTGTCCGCACTAATTTTAACAATCTCTGCTGATCACTTATATATTCACGTCTGATATTATTAATAACATCATTATCAAATGCCTCGGCCACTGCTGCTGAAAAATCGTTTCTATCGATAATTTCTTTGCTATGTATATACTGCACATAAGCACTCGCCGTTGCAGCTCTTGCATCACCTAATTTAGAATTCAGCCCAGAAAGCTGTTGTTCCGTTACAGTACGACCACCTGTGTTAATCAAATTGTTCTTTACCCGAAATTTTTGAATTTCCAAGTTGGCATCAATACTCTGCTGTCTTAGTTTTGTAATTTTTTCTCGCAGCCATTTCGACGTTTGCTCAGATTCATCAGAAAAAGAATTTATCTGATCATATATGTAAGCCTGCGCAAGTGCATTGGCGCGATCCGCCGCGACATTAGGGTCTGTTGCAGTGTACCTAATATTAAGAACATAGCTTTCCCCCTCCCGATATACACGCAGTCCGCGCCTCAATCTTGCCAGAGTTTTTTCACGCTTAAGAGTATCACTATTAATTTCAGCAAGTTTTTTATCAGAATAAAGATACGTCAACGCTTGTTTTAAAACACGGCGCGATTTAACAAGCTCTACCTGACTTAACATCGAGGCTTTTTCGGCCCCTCTTCGTACTTTAGATGAGAGTTCCGATACAGTTTTTGCTTGCGCAGGATCCAACAGAATAGAAGTCATTGTCGTATATTGAGGTGTTGTCAAAGATACATACAAAATTGCAGCACTCACAAAAACAACAAGACTCGCCACGATGTAGCGCTGCCCTCTTTTGATTGCAGCGAAAACACGTTGTAAACTTAAAATATCATCATTACCCATTATTTTTCTCTTACTTTTCTGTCTATTAAAAACGTTCGCTACATTTACTAATAAGCATTCTTAGTGCGCTTTACATTAGTCGTAATAGATGTTGTGCGATTCAATATATTAATGAACTTAAGAAACTCGACAGATTTTGCGTTCGCCACATAAATAACATCTTCGCTTTGCATGGGAAATTGCTGCGCCCAAAAGAAACCATTCGGATTACGCAAATCAAGTTTATATATGACGGGCACTGTCTTCCCCTTTATAAGCTCTAATTGCTTGCGATCACGGTCTTCAGAAACAAGAGCCCTTAAATGATCTGAACTCTCATGCCTATAGATATAAATCTCCGCAGGATCAGCCTGTGTATCATTCAAGCCATTAACCAGCCCCAACGCCTCTGACAAGAACAAATTCCGTTTACCAAAAGAACGGCTGCCCTGAAATTCAGTCGCACCATACGCTGTAAACCGCTTAGGTTCTCTGTATAAATAAATAGTATCATTCGATTGAACATAAATATTCTTTTCGGAATCTAGAATAAGCTGATCGAATGGAATTTCATATTCATTATCGCCGCGCTGCAAGGAAACCCATGTTTCATAGCCCGGTGCGCTAGGCCCACCTGCGCTGGCGATAGCATCCAACACTCTGTCACCGCCAAAATTCAAGGAGAAACGCGTCGCATCTTCTACCGCGCCAATCACACTTACCTCTGAACCGCTTCTATCACTAAACGAGACCACGACCTGTGGCTCAATCGCACGATCAGAAAGACTGGTCGCAATAGAGGTACCTATCTCTACAGTTGTTCTGTTTGCAGCCTTAACCAAGCCAACGTAAGGCACTGTTATATATCCTGAACGCTCCACAGTTTGCGGTGGAAGAGAGATATAGTTCCCAGGGCGTACGCCAGCTTCTTTTGGAATAAAAAGACCGCCGGATTGTGCTTCATAAATTGTAACTTGAATTGTGTCGCCTACATTTACCTTCACAATTTCAGGAACAGATTTCGCAGGCCAACTAACATCCCCATAATCAGAAGACGTTCGCGCCGTGATTTTTTCCATCACAGATGTGCTAAATTCAACAACAGCATAATGAAAGCTGTCTTTAGAATCCGACCTATCTTTGATACGAACACTCGCGCCATTGTCTATACCGCCCTGAGGGCCGGATACAGGCATCACTCCACAGCTAGCTAGCAGAAGAGATGGCAAACATATCTTTAATAACAGACGCTTAAGAGACATGGTATCTCTCTAACCTTTATAAAAAAATTGAAATATAGATTTTAGATTAAACTCAACAAAGAAACGTCGAGCTAGGAAACAAAATTAAACTAACTGCATTTTAACCTATTTTTCATGAAGCGCAAGATCATTCACAAAAATATAAATCAGCAACTATAGGATAGTGATCAGAACCAGAAGGAGGTTTTCTTGAGTATGATACGTGATGGAAATACTGATCATAGAAAATATGGTCAATTGGCGTCGATAAAAATGATGGAATCCACGTAGGCCATGTCCCAAAATAGTTAGAGGCCTTATCATTATTTCTCAATTGCGTGTGCATCTTAAATCTTTGCATTGCCGGATGCCAAGATACGTTGTTGAAATCTCCTGCAACAATGACGTGTTTATTCTCTCTCATTACATCTCGGATGGCATTTCCCAACTTATTAAGACGCATATTTCTTGTTTCAATACGACTTAATGTTTTGGGTGATTTCGCATGAGTGGTCATAAGATTCACAACACGGCCATTCACCTCGATCTGCGCATAGAGAGCTACGCTGCGAATATTTTTTATGGTGTTATTAATTTCAATAATTGGATATCGTGAATATAACGTCCAGCGCGCATGCTTTCCCTTTTTAATTTCAGGATAATAAAACGGATAAGCCATCACCAAACGATCATGCCCATATTTCATAAAATCAGGCTGTGCCTCTTGCAATACAATAATATCAGCATCAGAGGCCTTCAGCATTTGAAATACACTCTCGTAATTTTCATTTTTATAATAAACATTAAAACTAAGTACTCTCAGCGGCTTATCTTGCTTATTATAAACACACACGGTGCCATTATCTTTAAAAGAATGAGCGTTCACAACTGGAAAAATATTACAGATCACCAATAATATTTGCGCCATACTTACCCAATAAGCACGCGCAAGAATGAACAAAATAAAGAAAGAGCAGAGAATAAGGCTGGTAAATACCCTAAACGGAATAAGCACCTCGGATATAATAATTGGATAGTGCATTATCGGCACAGCAACCAAAATTGCGCTGGATATTACCAACACAATAAAAAAAACATTGAGCCTCTTGTCATTTTTAGTCATAGTTTGAAGACCTAATAAAAATTGAATAATAACGTCATCACTTTGTATCAACAAGCCTAAAAAAACATGCCACTATTCTTGTGTTCTGCGGATATGGGTATTTTTACAGAAAAGAAATTTAATGTTTTCTCATATCCAACGCGCCATGTCAGAGTTTTTTGATAAAAACCTATTTGAACGCATCATTATATATCTGTTCCTGACGATATTTATTTCAAAGCTCGTTTTTGAACTCATCATGGGGCAATGGTATTTTGCACAATCACAGAATCAACAATGGTTGTTCTTTTCTCTACTCACGTTAGATTACGTCGTCTCTTTCAGGAAAGTGCTGAATATCAGAGTAACGCTAAACCCGCTTTCCCTTTTCGCTCTGCTGTTTTTCGTTATGGTTGCCCAAGGATTGTTTGTAGGCATAATACACCACAATCCGCCTTTTAAAATTTTTAATGACACGATCCCTCTCCTTCTCATCGCGCTCAACATACTGCGCATGCAATCTCATTACGAATTGAAAAAACCGATAAACTTTAAATTTTTACTACACACAACAACATGGTTTGCATTCTTTACCTGCATATTTGGTGAAATCGCCAATATGCTTGGCAAGCCCTCTGTTGCAACAATTGCCGTCGGGCAAGTTTATTTCCCTATATTTTTTGCTGCCCTGTTCATGGTGAAGCCGTTCCCCAAATTGATAGGAGCGATGTTTGTAACCATTTTGGCCATTTCGATTACAGAGATAAACAGAACATCCATGCTGTTCATAATTTTAATGATTCTCACCTACGCACTCTTACAAATACTCAAATCACCATCCAGAGGGTCCCTGTTTATTCTGACTGCTGTCATTGTGTGCTCCTCATTATGGATGACGCTGCCCAAAGGATCCAAGACCTATAACAGAATTGTCGGAGTCACAGAAATAGATTTGAGTTCTCGGAAAGGTGCGGTTGGAGAACGGCAAGCAGAACAAGATGCTGTCGCCGCAAAGCTAGATCTTGGTGGCAGAACTATGCAATGGGTTGGCTTGGGCTTCGGGGGAACATATCGGGTTCACTTTACACATAAATACCTAAAGAACTACGGACACGCGCATTATTCATGGGTATGGTTCAATTTAAGATTTGGCTATATGGGGTATTTTTATCTCGCGATTATGACATCCATGCTTATATATAATGCAATAAGGTCGCTTTCCATGAGAACAGTAAACAGTGTCTTTGTTGCACTGCTATGCGTCTCCGGATTAATTTACCTGATGACCTATGTAAATGCCCTATTTCTATCGTCCGGAATACATTTCCTCTATCTGAGAAAAGAAGATGAACAATCTGACGATGATCAATTAGAATAAATCATTAGAAACTGAGACTTTTAACCGTATTTAACTTTACTATATATATCATCCAGATTTGCTATGGTTTTCTTTGTCCAATCCAATGGAAGGTCTGCCCCCAGAGTGTTTTCAAGCTCAATGGATAGCGACACGAATGAAAGCGAATCAGAATCCAGATTATTGAAGCTATCCTCTGTAGAAATTGTGGATGAAGGCAGAATTGTCTGATAGAGCGCCAATATTGTCTCCCATTCTTGCTCATTCAGCTCAAAAATATCCGCTAGCTTACCGATCATGCGTTTTAGTAAAGACGGCTTTTCGGCTTCATCACCATTTTGATCCGCCAGAATCGTCTTATAATCATACTTACCACTGGATAGCAGAGGAATATCTTCATAGAAACATATTGAAAATGTATTCTCCGGCAATGCATACTTCTCTGCAAGGCTTGGAATAATATCAGATGTTTCCTCTTCCACTGCTTTCAAGAGTGCAATAATAATTAACTTATCATCTCCGGTGACAGCGCTTTGAGCATGCATTGTTTTTATATAGCTCTGTATTTCATCCAAATTCACCCTGATGCCAAAAGGTTTCACAAATCGGCTTGTTCGCCCGACAATATAATAAAGATCGAATTTCGTACGGCATGCGATATCTCCGGTTAGCAAACATTCCGGTGTCTCATCTAAAGACAACTCTTCAGGGTTTGTTGCATATCCCATCATCACATTCGGGCCGGAGTACACTAACTCTCCTGATTTATCTTCTTCTGTAATGTTATTGCCATTTACATCAATCAGAGATAATTCGCCTCCCGGAATAGCTTTTCCGATTGATCCCGGAAATTCATCAACCAAATCAGGTGGTAAATATGATATTCTGGGCGCAGCTTCGGTTTGGCCATACATCACAAAGAACTTGACGTTATGTTTGCTTAACTGCGTTGACATTTTTTGCACAAGGCCAGCTTCCAGCTTGCCCCCTGCTTGTGTGGCATATCTCAAACTAGGATAATCCTCTACCGCAAATTTATTATGCAGTAACGTTTCAAACGTATAAGGCACGCCAGCAAAGCTGGTTGCTTCATACTGGTTTAGAACCGTCCAGAATGCATCATCTATAACGGTATGGGATGTTAGAATAACAGAGGCACCCACTTGTAAATGTGAGTTCAAAATCGAGATACCATATGAATAATGTAATTTCAAATGAGAGAGAGCGCGATCCGTTTCTGTTAATTCCAAATATTCACAAATAGATTCTGCATTGGACTGGATATTCTTCTGAGACAGTTTCACAAATTTAGGCGATCCCGTCGAACCGGACGTGGACAAAAGCAAAGCCAAGTCCTTATGTAATTTTAAAGCCTTATCATTATAGAACTGTAGCTCCCCATCTTTTCCAATTAAGATATTGGGCTTATACAATTGAAGCAGAGATTGGGTCTTCTCGTTTTTCAAACTGTCAAAAAGATAGACAACGTGCCGCCCTCTTAGGCAGGCAATATAATCAACCACAGACTGCAGAGAATTTTGAGCCTCAATGAAAACTAACTTTCGATCATCTCCAAATTGTGCGACACGCTCGCGCACAAGCTCCTCCAGTTCAAGATAAGTTACCGATACATCGGAACTCGAATCATAAACTGCAATATTATTCCCAAACTTTTCCAGACTATCGAAAAACATAAAAACCTTCTTTATTCCCAAACAAAATATAAATAAAAACAAACAACCCTAAAACAAAACCCTATCTACGTAATACGTAACGCTTCAGTAAAGGGTCGAATTTAACAGAAAAAAGTAAACAGATCATCAAGATAAAAACAGCAAAGTAAGACATCAGGAACAGCTTTATCACACCATCATCAGGATAAGGAAAAGTTCTCAGCGCCTTAACAAGGTAAATATGACAACAGAAAATCGTCATCATATTCACAGAAATTTTTTGAGAGAATTTCGTAACCGGTAAATTAAAAGCAACAATCAAAAGGCACAGCCCTCCAATAACAGCATTGATTATATATATAAAACCACTCGCTCCAAACATGGCTTTATTCAAATTTGTAGTGCCGTTCACTCCAACTAAAAACATAAGCAGAATAGCTAAGAAAGGTAACAAGCATAACAACCAACGGCTCTCAACAACGCCTTTGAAGACATCGTAATGCGTACGAAAGCTATAACCAATAAGGCAAAACAATACACCGATACCAGCAATATCCAGACACCAAGGTAGGCGAACACCAGAATAAAGAAAACTGAAGGTACAATAACTTAAAGCCACCCCCCAGCCCAGCCATGTGGGCAAACGCACAATAAAATACATAGCCACCAATGTCGTCAGAAGAAACGGAAAGTACCATAAAGGGCCATTGCTATGAATCAATGCTTTCTCACTACCATGCACGCCATAAAGAGTGCCCCAAATTGTCTTGAATACCGTTGAAAGCATATCGTCACCAATATTATTCAGAATATAAAGCAAGATCGCTGCCGCACTAAACAGCAGATAGACCGCGATATATGGCAATATGTATTTTTTCAAGAAATCAGAAAAAGAAATGGCATTAATGCGAGATGTTAGAAGAAAACCGGTTGTAAATAAAAATACGGGGATATGAAAGGAATAGATGAGACTCTTTACCGTAGGATCCAGACCACGAAAATGGCCAAGAATTACAAGAAATATCGCAAGTGTCTTTACGTTATCAACCCAAGAAATTCGACCCATATTAAACCTACAATTTAAAGGCTACGCCCCAAGAACAAGCTTGGTTCTCTCTTTGAGAACCAATTTGCATACAGCATAAACCGAGAGTGACATTAAGACTGTGAATGCAAAAATACCAACCAAAGCAACATATTCATCAAGCTGAATTCCCGTTCGTCTAAACGTAATCCTTACGATTCCAGTAAAGTACCCATGAATGAAAAACAGGAAAAAGCTTAAACGTGCAAACAAATCAAGCCATACAATTTTATGATTAATACGTTTCCTACAAAAAGCCAACAGTAAGAAAGTCAAAAACAATTTAATAAACAGATCAATAGACGAGTTGATCTCAATAGTCAGATAAACCGCCGAAGCCAATACAACATACAAAAGCAGAAACCATTCACAATGTTTCATCGCAGATTCATATAGACCCTTTTTCTCAGCCAACAGCATTCCTAAAAAATAGGCCGGGAGGAAGAAGGCAAAAGAGTGCAGCGCATTAAAATTAAAGTCCGGACGCCCCAAATATGCGCCGACAGCCAAGCTAAGAAAAAACGCAATAAACAATCCGCCTTTTTTCTGAATAAGAATGAATAACGGGCTAAGCACATAGAAGATCACGATCATCGGCACAAACCATAAAGGCCCAAGGTGCGCACCTGTTACCATTAAATATACATATTGCCCCATAGGACTAAGGCTACTGTGGAACCACTCCAAGTCTATCCAACCGTGATTATTTTTGATTTGAAGAACATAGAGCAGGATGGCCGGTACAGAAATAAAAATATATGGAATTATGACAGACTTAAATTTATTTTTCAAAAAGGGTAAGTAGCTAAAATTATTTGATAAAACAGAGAAAAGATACCCTGCAATTGCTACAAACAGAATCGTACAATTATCTATATGAAGATTTAGTAGCCCAATTCCAAATGTATCAATGACAGGAATAGCAGACATAGAATGAGCCAAGATCACCATTAAAATGGCGATACCTCGAAAATTATTCATAAATTGAAAACTCATACGCGTCCCTATTTCCTCAGCAAACTCTACAGCTTATAGTTTCTTCAGATCCAATAGCTCTTCTACTAATCGATCAATGCTAGACCTTGTATCAGAAATCACCTTTTTATGCCAGAACTCATCCACACCATCAACAACAGCACTCTTAACCTTTTCAATGACTTGCGCGGGAGAGCTCTCATTAACTAAATACTCTTCTCGACGTGTAATTTTGAAAAAGCTGGCCACTTTTTGATCCCACATCAGTCCAACACTCGGCACTTTATATGAGTATGCAAGTATGTTGGCATGCAGCCTATGTGCAACAAGGATATCAGCCTGTTCAATTTGCCTGACGAGCTCAATGGGCTTCAATGCGCGCGGCATCACACTGACATGCTGCCTTATATCATCATCCAACGTCGTTAAGGCCTCTACCACCTGATCTAAATAATCCTGATCGGCGCCGTTGGTGAAAAGTGAAACATTAAACCCCTCTTTTACCAATAAAGTGGCTGTATCAATGAAAAAGGAAATTCCCGTCCCGATCATATCATCTTGATTATCTGCATGAACCATCATGTCGGATGGGTCAGAAACCCCCAAGGCAACAACTTTACGATCTCTTTGGCTTTTATCTTCAGAGCTGTACTTGTACGTATCAAACGCCAGCAGTGCCGGATCCCATGAAATGCGAGCCTGCGTATTAAAATGGCTATTCCACTTCTGTTGTGAATCAACATCACGCACAGATCCACTAACAAATCGTCCATGATTGAAGGCTTTATTAAAATATTTCCGCCCTGCCTTCGTGAATTTCTTGGAAACCCCAACGGCATGAACGAAAACCGGCGTTCCTTTTGCCGCAGATTCTACCGCAATCAAAATACGTGTAGGAAAATAGCGTTGAACATCCATGAAGAGATGCCCTCCCCCAATAACAATGGCATCAACACCCTCTAGCTGCTTTTTCCATTTTTGAGAAAACCTTTTCCTCACCAAAATAGGACGCAGAGTATACCGGATAAGTTTCTGGATACAGTCGGGCACAATATTAAAAATGCCTTTCATAGGGCTTCCTGCGACCATGCTGTTATGACCACCAAAATCATCCGATCCACTGATATCAATAGATGATACGATGGAGCCTGGAATACGCTTTTGTATCTGGTCTTCCAGACATTCAGAGAGAGCTCCATCCCCTAGGTTGGCGCTATATTTTGCATTTATAAGTATAATTTTCATGATAGAAACATCACTCGTTATTATTTAATATTTTTACAAAGACATCGTTCATTGTGTCACTGGAAAACCGTTCAACAGCGCGTTTTCTTGCGTTTTCGACCAGTTCGAGTGTCCAATCAGGGCTATCTAAATATTTATGAATCGCCTCTGCAAGCGCAGAAACATCGGAAACAGGCGTTAATTGCCCTGTTTCATTATGTATCACAATTTCCTTTGCACCACCAGCATCGCTCGCAATAACAGGCACATGCGATAACATGGCCTCAACAATCACTAAGCCGAACGGTTCAGGCAATGTAGAACAATGCGTGACGACGTCACACGCCGCCATTACTTTCGCAACATCACTGACATGCCCTGCAAAGGTAACGCGATCTTCTATGCCAAGTTCCTTCGCCAATGCCTTCAAAGACGTTTCGTGGGCTTCTTCGCCAAATAACGCGCCACCGACAATAACAGCATGCACACCTTCAACACGCGCAATGGCCTTCAAGAAAACATCCTGCCCTTTCCACGGGCTAATCCTGCCGAAGATACCAATGAGAGGTTTTCCCTCGGGGCTGAATTTTTCTTTATAGGCTTGTATTGTTTCCTTATCCTGACGCTGCTTATCAAATTCTGCGACATCACTGCCCGGATACATCACCGTTATATTCTTCTGTCCACCCGCCTCATTCCATGCATTCAAAGAGGCTTGCGAATTCAAAATAATATGATTGGCGCTGTATTTTGATATCGTAATTAAGAGCCGGATTAAGAAGCCGCTAAAATGTTCTTTAGACAAAATATCATTCATGCACCATATAATAGGTTTGCGTGAAAAGGGTTTCGCCAGTGATGCCAAAATAAAAGATTTCTGAGACATACAGACAATCATATCAAATCGCTTTCCTGTACGTGCAACACTCTTAACCATTGATAAAGTTGCAGGAATGGCCCTCAACAAGCCAAGAAAGCCATCTTCTTTCTTAAATTTCTGCATATTAGAAGGCATTGAACAGACAGAAACAGGTACGCCTTTATCCTGTAAAACATCTTCCAAAGAGCCATTTTGGAACAGCATAACTTCCGATGTGGCTTTAAGAGGTTCACATAATCTAACCATCACATGCTCTGCGCCGCCCAGTTCACCAACATGCGTTATAAAAAGTATTTTTTTCATAGAGATATTACCTGTTCCAGACATTTAAAACTCCTGTACGGCAAACAGCCTTTTTATATAAATATGCTGAATTATTATGCTTAACAACGCAACACATATAACAGAAATACCCGCGCCCCAAATTCCTAAAATAGGAATTAATGCGAAATTGAAACCAACTGCACCAACCAATACTATAAGATAGGTTTTCAACGTCAGATCATCTCGATGCTGGCTGTAAAACACAAGGTTTTGCACTTGAGATACCATGCTAAAGACGAACCCGACAATCACTAACCACAACACCGGATACCATTCCCAAATTAGTGGTCTGTTTATATGAGGCAAAACAAAATACATCAGCCCCCCGACGATCAGCCCCATACATAACGATATTACGGTTGTTTGCTTAAGGCATGATTTGAAAATATTTTTGTAAGCAGGGTTATTATCTTTGAAGGCTTGCACCATTTTAGGACGCGAGAATTGAATAACTCCCGTTGCAATTAAATTACTGAGCGCACTGCTGATCGACCAGAAAAACACATAAACCCCAGTTAATTCCAGCCCTAGAAACAGCAAAATGATATAGCGATCAACATAAGTGCTCGCACTGCGCGCCATGCCTTCTGCATAGACTACTTTGGAATAAGCGAATTCTTTAACGAACCATGACATTAAAGGCTCTCCGGAGAAGCTGAAAGACCACGGCCATGACCGCGTCAGCCATATGAACCCTGCAACGGCGAGCACATTGCCAATAATCCATCCCGATAATAAAACCTCCATCGAGAGCCATGATGGCCAAAGAAAGGACACCGCCATAAAGACACACATCCAAGCCCCCGAGCGGATAAAATGCAGCATATTTCCGGAAAGAATGCGTGAACGGTTAAGCAACAGAACATAAAAATTATTATTCATATGCTCTAACAAAGATAACAACGTAATAAGGAAAACAAGAAGAAGCTGATCCCAAATAACACCAACGGCGACAGCGACCAAAGACACAAAGACGTAAATTAACGCGGTGAAGCGGCCATAATACCAAAGCTCTCGCGTTATTTCTTCCGGTGATTGCGTCACGGCCTTGCGCGTTAGAGTATGCGTTAACCCAAAACCAAGAAACACCAATGCCAAGATTGTTGAGGCGGTAATCAAACCGTATAGCCCCAAAGTCTCCAACCCCATAAAGCGTGCAATAAAGAGCGTAAAGATAAACTTGATAACAAGCGTAGAGCCACGCAGCCCCATTGTTACCAAAGATATCACAGCCTGATTTTGAAACAGCTTTTTCAACTTAACGCATCTCTCGATCGACTATAGCCCTCAGTTGGGATTGGAATGCTTCAGGAGAGAATTTCTCTGCATTTAAACGGCAGTTTTTATATTTAATCTTCTCGCTAATATCGTCAAATTTTTGCACAGCCTTCACAAGTGATTCCGGCGTTTGGGTTTCAAAAAATAAACCGGTTGCACGCTCTGGGTCTTGTTCATAGCCAATCACTGTTTCTAAAGCGCCGCCTGCGCCAAAAGCAATCACAGGCGTTCCACAGGCTTGCGCCTCCACAGGAACGATGCCGAAATCTTCTTCTGCTGCAAAAACGAAAGCCTTTGCACGCTGCATATGATCTCTTAGAACCGGCGTTTCCTGATACCCCATAACTTCAATATTAGGCGCGTTTTCTGCGATGGCCTTAACCTTATGCATTTCAGGGCCATCACCAATAATTTTCAACTTTTTATCCGGCAATTGCGCGAACGCAGCGGCAATTAAATCAATGCGTTTATACGGCACCATGCGAGACGCGGTTAGGAAAAAGTCATCCTTAGTATCACAATATTTAAATGAATCGATATCCGCAGGCGGGTAAAGCACTTCTGACTCGCGGCGGTAGACCTTCCATATTCTACGTCCAATATATTTAGAATTCGCAATAAAGACGTCAACGCCATTTGCTGTTCTATAATCCCAAATACGGAATTTATGCAATAAGTTTTGCGCTAAATATCCCTTCAGTCCTTTATTAAGGCCGCTTTCTCTTAGATATTGATGCATGAAATCCCACGCATAACGCGTTGGGCTATGCACGTAGGATATATGCGTTTGCTCCGCGCTTGTGATAACGCCTTTCGCAACAGCGTGGCTGGATGATAAAATCAAATCATACTCTGACAAATCGAAGCTCTCAATTGCTTGCGGGCAGAATGGCAATAACTTTCGATAATATTTTCTGACCTTTGGCCATTTATTTAAATAGCTCGTCGTAATTTTACAATCACCGAATATTTCACGCTGTTCATCTGTTAGGAAATCAAAGAGCGTATAAACATCAGCGTCCGGATACACCTTTAATATCTGTTCCAACACACGCTCAGCACCAGCGATCAGGGGCAACCAATCATGTATTACAGCAACTTTCATGGGGGTATTCTTCATTTGTCTCATCCTAACTTATATTCTGCAACAAAATACTGTAGCCACGATACTTTGGCAAGCTGACTGACAAAAATAAAGCCCCAACTAAAGAATTGGAGCTTTACTAAACTATTTTAAACGAACTTAGATCAGTATCGTGTTATGCGCCTGCTGATGTTGCACATGCTGACGCGCCAGCAATACTGTCTTCCAATGATCCACCGAAGCTATATGTAACGGAACCACCTGAAAGAGAGTCCACAACATCACCCAGACATGTCACATTTTTTGAAGTTGAATCACCATCACCCGCTTCCGGATTGATATTCGCCAAGTCTTGTGCATTTCCACCGCCTGCGGCTGGTGCAATATCACCCAAGTCAGGGAAGTCACCAACAGATGGAAGACCTCTGATCTCTAGGCTAGCCCCAGTCGTTTCTGGATTATCACCAGATTGTTCTTCAGGGAGAAAGACTTGAAATCTTGTGATGCCTTGAAAATCATCTGACTCACCAACGAAGATCTGACCACGACCATCAATCGTTTCATCATCTGCATCATAAAGACGCTCTTCAATAAAGTCTAGGTCACTTGCAGACAGGACATTACCGGAAAGCGCAGGAATAATACCGTCAAAAGACGCATTCGTTCCATCAATAATAATCGGCTCACCTGTTAGATCATCCAATATAGCACCATCTTCAAAACGAACATAGAAGCTACGCTCTGGCGTATAACCATCAAACACCGTAGAACCCAATGTTTCATTTACAATATAAAGACCAGTACCATTGTAATAAGAACCTTCACTCAACTCTTCGCTGCGTGCATCTCTGGATAGAACAAGTCCACCAGAAATATCATCAAACTGCATCGCAACTGCCGGAAGGCCTGTTGTATTAACGAAAGTATTCGGATTATCCAAATTACTCATATCAATATAACCGCTTTCAAAACGCGCACCGGCAGAACCACTAAGGTGGCCATTATCTGTCAGTGTGTTGCCTTCGAACAATACACTACCGTTATAAGCACCGGAAACATAAGCACCATTTCCATAGCTATAGCTAACGTCATTACCCGTTAGTATCAGATCATCAATATTCGCAGTCTGGATACCATCGCCGCCGGAATTAGAAACAACGTTGTCAGAAATCACAACTGAAGAATATCCAGATTCTGATGTAATACGTGATGTAGAAGGACCATCCTGTAGTGAGTAGACAGGATAATAGAGCTCAGTACCTGAAACATAAATACCGTCATTGCCTGATTCATCTATATCATTCCGCAGAATACGAACATCCGCACTGTTTTCAACATGAATACCATCATGGCCTGAATTAGAAACATCATTATTTACAATCCGTAGACCATATCCATAATCACTACTTTCAGAAATTTCTGATTTAGCAAATACCGGCAGAAGATATCCACCCACATCATATGCGGCGATACCATTGCCACCTGAATTACGGATGTCATTACGACGAACATCAATATTATCACCGGATAAAATCAAAATGCCGTCATTTTCAGACTTGTTGATTTTGTTGCCTGTAATATTCACATCGTAACTATCAACAAGTTCGATACCATTATCATCTGAATTAAAGATACGATTACGACGAATACTCACATAGTCACTGCTATCCACATCAATACCATCATCACCTGAGTGCTTGATTGTGTTTCCATGGATACTAACAAAACCACTATATTCTACGTCGATACCGTCATCCGCAGCATTCTTAACAACATTACCACCGATATTTACGAAACCACTATCTGATACTTCGATACCGTTCGCATCATTAACCCAATGGTTTTTACCTGTCTTATTGATCGTATTATAAGAAATGTTCAGGAAATCGTGACCATCTACATCAATGCCGTCTGCACCAACATGATAGATGCGGTTACCAATGATGTTTGCGCCAATACCGCCTTCAACATTAATACCATCCCAACCTGCATAAGATATGCTGTTACCAATGATATTAACAAAGTCAGATGGGTTCACTTTAATACCGTGCTCACCAACATTACTGATTGTGTTGAATTTTACAGATGAAAAGTCACTGCCTGATAGATAAACACCATTTGCACCAGCATCATAGATATCATTCCACGCTACGTTTGTACCGGCAGATTGATACGCATATACGCCGTTCTCGCCCACATGATAGATACCGTTACCGATTACGTTTGTGCCGAAGCTGTTAACCACTTCAACACCGTTATCACCAGCGCCAATAATTGTGTTGTGGTTAACACCAACGAAGATACTGCTATCTACGTCTACACCATCATCACCTGAATGCTTGATTGTGTTTCCGTGGATATTAACAAATGCACTAGTTCCTACGTCAACACCATCATCATCCGCATTCTTAATGCGGTTATGGCTGATATTTACAAGACCACTGTTTGATACTTCTATACCGTTCGCATCACGTGCCCAATGGCTATTACCTGTACCATCAATTTTGTTATAAGAAATGTCCACGAAGATACTGCTATCGACATCAACACCATCATCGCCGGAACGCTTGATTGTATTTCCGTGGATACCAACGGCCGCACTATATTCAACATTGATACCGTCATCAGCGGCATTCGTTACACGGTTATGAGCGATATTAACGAAAATGCTGTCTGATACTTCGATACCATGTGCATCTTTAATCCAATGGTTCTTACCGGTTTTATTGATCGTGTTGTAAGAGATGTTTAGGACGTCATGACCATCAACATCAATACCGTCTGCACCAACATGATAAATATGGTTTCCAACGATATTAGCAAATGCGCCGCCTTCGACATGGATACCATCCCAACCTGCATAAGTGATTTTATTATGTTTAATATTTAAACCGTATGCATCATATGCTTCAATCGCGTGCTTGCCGCTACCTGTCACAATGTTATTCAAAAGCGATACATGATCAGCAGAGTCCACACGAACCCCAGTGTCTCCACCTTTAATTTTGAAACCGTCAAGCGTGACGTTATCAGCCGTAATATTAAAGCCGAGAGTTGTCGGTGTCACAAGGCTTTCCGGCGCACGTGGGCCAGATCCTGCATTACCTGCATTCGTGCCAAGCAATGTTACTTCTTTGTAAACATTAACGTCTTCAACAAATGTTCCCGCAGCAACATTAACAGTCGCACCGTAATAAGTCGCAACATCTATACCATCTTGAATTTCTGCAGCGTCACTTTGAACGTTAACGATTGTCGCCGTTCCCGTAATGGAAGGCGCATCCAAATCACCATTCAAATTCACAAGTGGTGAATTAAAGTGAATGCTGTTTGTTGCATTTACAAAACCATCAAAAACATTAATAACACCTGTTGCCGAACTTGTATTTGTGTTCAGGTTCACGAAGCTATTAACACCGGAGAAGTTCACAGTGGATGCAGCCAAGGCATAAAGGTTAACGTTATTAATGTGTGATATATCAGCGTTGTTCACATAGATATCAGTTGTATTTGAATCAACAGCCACAGGATTACCAACATTCAAAGTTTCCGCAGAAATATTATCCAGTTCACCTTGATCTATTTGCATGTCACCAGCGATATCGCCAAGGGCGATTGTGCCATTTGATGACAACTTAAAGTTCACAGTTCCTGTACCACCATTTGCAATAACAGACGTCGTATCATGAAGGTCTACGTAATCTTGAGCAGAGAATGTAATGTCCCCCGCACTGCTGATTGTCGAACCGCCATTACCCAGGAAGTCAATTATGTTCGTGTCACCTGTCGTATTATCTGAGTCAATGTCAGCATTAAAGGCCATGTCACCAACCAATGTCTCGACCGTCACATTTGTACGGAAGATCACGTCATCACGTGCATTTACTTCCAAGATATTGAAACTATTTGTTCCTTTATCAAATTCAACATCACCTTCGTTCTTATGTCCGCCACCGGGGATATAACTTAAAGAGTTCATCTGAACCAGACCGGAAATTGATGCCGTTGTATCAAAATTATCTACGTTAATTTCAGATACGTTATTTTCAGCAGCATCACGATTACCAATGACCAAAGCATTTGCGAGGATATTATCCAGCTCGCCTTGATCTATTTGCATGTCATTGAAAATCGGCTCTTCTGTTATAGCGCCGCCCAATAGGATTGTACCAACTCTGGAACGTTCAAAATTCACCGTATTCGCAGTGATCGATGTTCCCTCATAAACGTCAACGTAATCAGTACCGGAGAACGTAATGTCGCCTGCACTAGTAAGTGTTGCGTTATCACCAAGGAATTCAATAATATTTGTATCACCCGTTAGGTCAGTTGCATCAACATCGGCATTAAAGTCCATGTCACCAACTAATGTCTCAACAATCACATTTTTACGGAAATTCACATCATCTGCTGCATTCACTTCCAATGTGTTGAAACGATTATTGCCACTATCAAATTCAACGTCACCCTCGTTTTTATGAGTTTCGTCACCAAGGATAGAACTTAAAGCATTCAACTGAACCAAACCGGAAATTGACGCTGTCGTGTCAATTGATCTTACGTTGATTTCAGTAATGTTATTTTCGGACGCCGAAGCATTCCCGATAATCAGATTTTCTGCTTCTATTTTATTAATAGTCGCCTGACTAACACGTAAACCACCACTCTTATAACCAACGGAAACACGCCCTTGCGTCAAACGTTCAATTTGAACAGTCCCACCCGCGCCATTTGCCTTAATGAAGGTCGAAGAAGCAACAGGGAAGAATATTTTATTTGTCTGAAGCGTAATTTTCCCGCCTGCACCCGCTGTACCGGAAGCATCAATATTCGCAGGACCCGTTGCAACAATTCTTTTGCCACGTACTTCAATTTCACCGCCTGATGTGCCCGTTGCATCCAATGTGCCCGAAACAGCAACCGTACCTTGCGTACCACCGGATAGAATAATTTTCCCACCCACTTGCGTTGCCGACGCAACAGTAATGAGGCCTGTGTTATTTACAATATTATCGACAGTGTTTTTCGCAGCAAGAGCCGTCATTTGCACGAAGCCACCCTCTGCAAGAATATCACCGTTATTTTCAAGCAAGGCATCTGCAAGCTGATCAACCAGAGTAAGCTCCAACAAACCATCACCATATAAATCAACGGTCACAGTTTTTGCCGCACCAATTTGAACACGTGCAAGCTTGGCATTGATAACACCATTATTTTCAACATTCGGCGCAACGAATGCAGCCAGGCCAGCTTCAGCAACTGTGATCTCACCATTAATAATAATGTTTCCGCCTTGGTCGACATCTGTTATTTCAAGCTGCCCGCCATCCATAATATCTGCAACAGATATATGCCCAGTTGTTGCCAAGATGCTCTGAACATCTGCTTTAAATTCTGAACCAAAGAACACACCATCTTTATCGATGATCACAATTTTCATATTTGAATTAAGGTTACCATTCAGCGTTGATTCAATATTATCGCGATTATCACGATAAGCAAACGTCGCACCAGCATCACCTGTCACATTAACTGTATGACCCGTGTAGATATCCGCGTTTCCTTCAACAAAACCATTACCGCCTGTCACTGTAATATCCGTAATCCCTGCAACAGAAGTATCTTTACCAACATTACCATCAAGAACGACATCATAATCCCATGAGTTTGCAGGGTCTGCATGTGCATATGTAGGCACCATTAATACACCCGCAACAAACGCCGTTGTTGACATCAAAAATTTTCTGGATCTTTTCTGGATTTTGTTTTGACTATTATTTTGTTTTTTTGAATTAATACGCACTTTTAGTGTCCTCAATTTTAAGTTATTTCACATATTGAAAGACCACGATTTTACGTTTCATTCTTTCAAATGGCATTCTCCCCATCCCATCACTCAAACTTGTAACGAATATAGATGCCTCGCGTTTTATGACATTTTTTCAAATACAATGCAATAAATAGTTAAGAAAGCTTTAACGTTTTATGTAAACACGGCTGTAAGCACGACTTTCGCGCGCAAAAAAAATTACGTCTCTAATTGAAAAGCGCACTGAATATGGCGCTTCACAGATAAATCAGACCCGACCATACTGATCTTCCAGCCGAATAATGTCATCCTCACCCAAATAACTACCCGTTTGCACCTCTATAATTTCAAGATCAATCTTCCCGGGATTTTCAAGTGCATGAACTATACCAAGGGGTAGGTAAACCGATTCGTTTTCTGTGACCGTCAAGAGCTCATCCCCTTTTGTCACATGCGCAGTCCCTTTCACCACGACCCAATGCTCTGACCTATGATGATGCTTCTGCAAAGACAGCTTCGCGCCCGGCTTAACCGTAATGCGCTTAACCTGATCACGTTCCCCCATACATATAGAGTCGTAATGCCCCCATGGGCGATATACAGTGCGATGGTGTCTGGCCTCAGAACGCCCAGCAGCCTTTAATGTATCCACTATCTTCTTCACATCTTGAACATTGTTTTTATCCGCAACCAAAATGGCGTCTTGCGTCTCTATAATAACCAACCCCTCAACGCCCAAAACAGAAACCAACTTATTCTGGCTATAAATCAGGTTGTCTTTACTATCGCGCACAATCACATCGCCTTTGCACACATTACCATTTACATCCTTGGCAGAGACATTCCACACGGAATCCCACGCGCCAATATCGCTCCACGCCGCGTCCAAAGAGACAACTACACCATTCTTGGTATGCTCCATCACCGCATAATCGATAGAAATATCGAGACACTTTTCAAACGCGTCTTTATCAAGACGATCAAAATCGAGATCCACCTTAGACTTATCAACCGCATTTTTAACCTGCTCCAATAATTCAGGCTGCAGCTTTTCCAATTCAGCTAAGAAACTGGACGCACGGAAACAGAACATTCCCCCGTTCCATAAATATTGACCACTCTTCACAAATTCTTCTGCAGTTTCCTGATCCGGCTTTTCTTTAAAATCTGCAATTTCGTGCACATCCGTTTCAAGTGACTTACCCAACTCTATATAACCATATCCGGTATGCGCCTCAGTCGGTGTAATACCAAACGTTACCAAACGCCCTTCATCTGCTAATCTCTTTGCGATTTCTACAGCAGAGCCAAATGCATCAAGATTCTCAATAATATGATCAGCAGGCAACACGATTAATATAGGATCATCACCATCCTTCATGGCAACCAACGCTGCAGCCGCAATTGCTGGCGCAGTATTTCGTCCAACAGGCTCCAAAATAATATTTTGAGCCGCACACCCAATATCGCGAAGATTCTCTGCCACAATAAAACGATGCTCATCATTACAAACGACGATAGGATCAAGCGATCCCAAATGCTTTAAACGACTGACAGTTTCTTGAAACAATGTCTTATCCGTATGAAGTGCCAAAAACTGTTTGGGGTATAACGGCCTGGATAGCGGCCACAGCCTTGTTCCTGAGCCACCTGACAAAATAACGGGTATCATAGATTCATCCTTCAATAACAATCAACTACAGTAAATGGGATCATAAGCTGACTTTTCAACGAAGTACAATAGTTTCCACAGCTCTTGTGAAAAATAAAACCCTCTTACTTATCTTACAGAAACCTGATAAATACGGATGTTAATACAACCAAAACACTTGAGGGCTATCTTGGCACGCCAGAATATTTTCCCACTTATCTTTATGATTGCAATATCACTCGTGCCGGTATTGTCTATTCACTTGCCACGTGCATTGAGCTTCTTACCACTGGTTATTGGCTTAGCCATGAGTCTTTGGTGGGTTTTAATACAAAAAAACCGCCTTCAACACTGCATGCCATATATGCTTTGCATTTTCTGTATTGTCGGACTTTGCATTATCAGCACATTATGGTCCGTCTCGCCCACAGAAGCATATAGCAAGGCCTTAAGGTCCTCTGCAATATTAATTTTCAGCATCCCGCTGTTTAATCTTGCCCGCGCAATACAGGTCAGCGCCTTAAAGCCTTTCCTGTGGTTATTCCCCATCGGTGTCACATCAGCAGCCTTGCTTTGCAGCTTCGATTTGGCCTTTGACTTGCCGATATATAGAGTCATTCGTAACATCGACGAGACTTCTCTGGTCAACACCTCAGTCATGAACAGAGGCGTTGTTTGCACAATACTTTCCTATTTCACTGCGTTTCTATTTATACGCCGAATGGAAAGCTCTGACCGCATAAAAAACGGCCTGATTATTATAATGACAGCCAGCGTTATAATGATGCTTACACTGACACAAAGCCAATCAGGACAGCTTTCCTTTCTGATCGGCGGCTTAACGCTTCTGCTCTTCCCGCACAAGATGAAAGCTTCATACATCATTTTAGCTCTCGGCATTATCTTAACAATGTTCCTTACACCTTATATAGTGACCATACTCTATGATGCCCTTATTAATGATGCACAAACAATTCCATGGCTCAAAGATGCCTATGCAGGAAATCGGCTGGAAATTTGGGACTTTGTAATGCGCTATGCCCTAGCCAGCCCACTTCACGGATATGGCATGGAAGCCACACGCTATATCACAGATTTCCAGCACAAACACATCTATCACCCGGATACGAGCGTATTACATCCGCATAATTTCTCAATTCAAATTTGGATAGAATTTGGTATAGTCGGCCTTATTGCTGCCAGTGGTTTTTTTATATTCATCATAAAAAATATTTATAATGTGACGATGCACGATAGAAAAGCAATCATGGCTGTGTTCATTGCGACACTCTCCGTTGCATCTATTGGCTATGGTTTATGGCAAAGCTGGTGGCTTGGGGAATTTATATTCTTGGCCGCCATATCCGCAACTATGTCACGTAAAACCGAATATTCACTCCCGCCAGCAACCAAAGAATCGCCTATTTCAGAACAATAGATAAGTTAAACAGCCAAGTACTTGCGCATTATGTAAATAATATTATGTATATTAGTACGCATTTTATGTATTTCATAATACCTATCAGTATCATTACTTATCAAATACTTAACTTATCTATTTTTTTTCAGAAAAAAGTTTGCATTACAAACAGAAAAAGCGTAAGTTTCAGAAGTTGGTAATGCAGAGATGACGATAAATGTCACGATTTACCAGCAAACAGGGAGAGGATTACATCAGCGGAAAATATATTTCTCCATTGGTGTTACGATCCGAGCTTTAGTTTTATCTGAGTTCCTATCGATTCCTCATAGTAAAAATATAGATTAGGGTTTTCTTCATTTTGTTCACTTAATATGACAAAACGGGGGAAATAGAGTAATGGACTTGGGACAAGAAGCACTAAAACAATCATCAGACAACAACGGCGCACGTAACAGTGAGCAAGAAGCCGATTTGCTTGCACAAAATGATGCGTTAAGAGAAGAGCGCGACAATGTCATATCTATGGCACATATATTCCGCGCAGAAGATAATCTAGGCCACGCCGTCATCCAACCGGAAGATGTCAGAGATGCACATATAGGCCACACAGACAACGTCGTTCAACATTTGTTTAAAACCGTCAAAAACTACAGCATTGACGACACAAAGACAGAGCAAAGTGGTGGACCATCCGACGAAGACCTTACAACTGCTGGCGGATACCTAAAACAAGGTATGCAAGATCCTGATGCGCATGAAGGCAAAAAGATCAAAAAGCGCATGACTGCCGACCTAAGGCTTATAAACCAACAAACAGAACAAGCCAACATAACGCGCCAACTGGCCGAACTTGATGTGCTCATTGCGGAATCCAAAGAAAAAATAGCGGCTTTAGAAGAGCAATTAAGTGAAATAAACTCCATACAGGAAATGCTGGAGAACGGTGAAGACCTTGATGGATCGTCACCGGAAGCTAGAGGTGCGCGCAGAAGAGTAAATAAGCTTCTGTCAAAATACGGAAAAACGCTGGACGACTATAAAGACGAAAACGGCGACATTGACCAACAAAGATTACAAGATGACATTGCACGCATGGAAGAAGAAACAGCTGCTGGTATCGCCGCTGAACAAGCAAGACGAGCTGCACTAGAAGATAAAAGAGAAAAAATCGCAACGAGCGAAAATGAAGCAGATGCAGACAAACGCGTAGACACTGCACTCGCCATAGAGACAAGGGACACTGAGGCGCTGGAAAAACTCGCTCAAGACCCAACAAATAACGATGCTCGGCCGGCTGCCCTTTTGCAAGAAGAAGAAAAACAAGAGCTTGCCCAAGAGCACATAACCGCAAATAACGAAATACCGGATGAAGGAATGGGTCTATTAGCCTTTTTCGGATTTGGTGATGAGCCGGAAGCAAAACCAGCACTTGCAGCAAATGAACAGAATAGTGAAACAGCAATAGATGAAACACAGGCACTAGCAAGCGCCGCGCCCGAAGAAACAACAGAACGATCATTCGGATCATTCGCCGCACTGGACGATGCAAAAAATGCCGTTGTTGCTGGTATTTCATCTATGTTTTCACAAGCTAGCGATCCGGCAACAACGCAAAACCCAGAGACCATCGCAACAGCAGAGATCACAGAAGAATATGCACAACAGGACACCGCGCAACAACAGAGCACAATGTCTATATAGCGCAACAAAAACAATCACAGTTTTAAAGAACTCCGTAAAATACACAGTAATGTGCTTTACGGAGTTTTTGCTGCGTACCAACCTGCTTCATCATCATTTTTTTTAATATGTAAATACAGAACTAAGCATCGCAACAAAGAAAAGAGACACAAAGCCTAAGCATCGTGCCTCAAAATTACGAGCCGGAAGATCCAGCTCTATAACATAAAGGTAAAACTATATACTGTTATCAGCAAGAATTGGCGCGCTAACGGTCTGATCACCGGAGCCACCGGCATCACCGGTATCGCCAGAATCACCAGCAGAGAAGCTATTCCCCTCTGCATCATTACGGGACACCCGCCCCTCATCACCAACATCCAATGTATCTGTCATCTGAGCTTGGCTAAGCTTATAATGCCCTGTTGAGAATTGATGCCCAAGAGATAACGCAACATCTCTAATAAACTGGTCTTCAGTTTGACCATTATAATCTTCACTCGAAGGAGAAAAATGGCTCACTCGATCATTTATATAAAAGAGAATATCACCAGGATGTGTGTTAATTTTACTTTCCTGTGCAATAGCAAGCATCAAAAGAACTTTAGCCTGAGGATCCTCAAAGCTATTGCTCACATTTCTGGCCATATCTACAATTTTTTGTTCATACTCTGTATTAGAAAATCTATTTCCTGATCTCAAAGTAAGCGCCTCATTGGGATCCCTTACAACCAAGATAACGATCTGAGGGGCTGTTGATTTTTTAGCCAGACTCGCACCAACTTCATACATAGATTGCGTAATCGCTTCGCCACTTGGAAAATGGGAAGCAAAATTCACCCGAACATTCTTCCTAACTTCTTGAGCATACCCATGATCATTATAAAACTTTAGATGCTCAAGCTCTAATTGCAAAACCTCAACTTCATCGACTGTTCTCAGTATTTGGTCATAAGACGCTTGTTCTTTTCCCTCAGGTTGTTGCGCAACAACATCCGTAACACCTCCTGCCACTACCAGAGCAACCCCTGCTAAAGCACTCTTTAATGATCCCCCTAAAGACATGAAAACTCCCCTTTCAAAAATTATGAACACTTATACGTGTGCTTACTATTATATCCTATTTCCATAGGTTATAAAGGAAAAGCAGCATATATGCAAATTTAACGCGATAGATAACATCCGGCGCTAATATCCGAAGCCACCTGTACAACATTCTCGTATTTTTCTGTTTGCGACGTCTTATACAACGTTGCAATAGCGTAAAGAGCCATTTCAGGCGTGCTTGCATAATTCGTCCAAGTCATATCAGGGCTCTTATGCTCATACTTAGCCATCAAAGGTCCGGGCTTTTTTCTTCTCTTAATGCCATCTATCGCTTCCAATATAATATCATTAAGTACTACACAAGCAGTATGCTTAAGCGTTAAATCCCGCTCTTTCTTTGGACTTTTATGAACACCGGCACCTCTAATACAAGCCGAATATCCCTTCATATTATCAATAGTCGCCTTTTCCAGACCTTTCGCGCGAATACGCGCATAGACAGCACCAGACAAAGGATCAAGCATCTTTAACTGAAAAGCCCCTTCGGATTTTTCACCATCTTTGTATCTTTTAGAGAAAGCCACAAACATACCGGCCTTCCTCTCACACCCCTGTTTATCATCAGAATAGATACTTGTTTCAAGATCACGAAGAATTTCACCTGCCCGCTTGGTTGCATCAGCCTTGCTCACTGTTTGCGCAGAAACAATAGAGGGAACAAGAAACACTCCGACAAGGAATGTAAAAAGACCAACGCGGAAAATATTTATATTCAAATTACACATACTGAATTATACACACACTCACCGATAAAGGACAAGTTTTGAATTTTCTTTTCATCAAAGCTCTGCATATCTGAAAAACTCACCGGAAGCCGCTATAAACTCTGGATTTAGAAGCTTGGGATCATCACCGCCATACTTTAAGGGGTTACCTTGCATATCCTTTATATCGCCACCTGCAGCACGTAATATCGCATGTCCTGCCGCAGTATCCCACTCACATGTGGGGCCAAAACGTGGATAAAGGTCAGCCTTACCGTTGGCGATAACACATATTTTGATAGAACTGGAACGACGAACGATTTTTTTGACCTTAAAATTAGCCAACATCGCCTCCTGAGATTTATTACAACCATGATAACCACTAGACATTATAACAAGGCCTTTTTTCGGCAACGCTCGGGTGCGCATATCTTTTTCAGTATCGCTATCTTCGAAATAGCGCACAGCTTTAGAGGAACCATCCTCCTCAAAATACCCTGCATACAGCTCCCCGCTTTCCGGCGCATAAATAACCCCTAACACCGGATCGCCCTTGTAAATCAACGCTATATTCACAGTAAAATCAGGATTACCTGCAGCAAAGGCGCGCGTACCATCAAGCGGATCGACCAGCCAAAAGAAATCATGCGCAGAAAAATCAACACGCACACCGGACGCAAAAGATTCTTCACCAATAACCGGAATATTCGGCAGTATCTCGAGAAGCCTCTTTTCAATTAAACGCTCAGCCTCTTGATCTGCCCGCGTGACGATCGAACCATCTCCCTTAGTCTCGATATCCATATCCTTTACACCATCAAAATATTCAAGGATCAGCGCGCCCGCCTCAACCGCAATACGGCGAACCGTATTACAAAGCGCTGCGCGATGAGACAGGATTTTCGGTATATTTTCCATTACTTACGCTCCCTTTTTCAAATCAACATGAGGACGCCCGATAGAGATATAAGAGAACCCCTTGCCTTGCATTTCTTCGGTTTTATAAATATTGCGTAAATCCACAATAATGTTACCCGCCATTGCATCGCGCAGACGATCAAGATCCAGCGCGCGAAATTCATTCCACTCCGTCACAATTGCAACAACCTCAGCGTCTGCAGCTGCGGCATAAGCATCATCACACCACGATACATCGTCAATCATTTCTTTTGCCGCTTCCATGGCCTCCGGATCATACACCAATATCTGCGCACCGGCTTGCTGAAGCACCGGAATAATGGTTAAGGCCGGCGCATCACGCATATCATCTGTATTCGGCTTGAAGGCTACGCCTAATATGCCGATTTTCTTTCCGCGCACATCACCACCGCACGCCTCTATTATTTTATCCGCCATGCGCGCCTTGCGATCTTCATTCACAGAGACAACCGCCTCAACAATACGCTGCGGCGCTCCATATTTTTGCCCTGCGCGCGTCAAAGCCAAAGTATCTTTAGGAAAACAAGACCCACCATACCCCGGCCCGGCATTCAGGAACTTCCCGCCAATACGGCCATCAAGCCCTATTCCCTTGGCAACCTGTTGCACATCTGCGCCAACCTGCTCACACAAATCCGCAATCTCGTTAATAAATGTAATCTTGGTTGCCAAAAACGCGTTTGCCGCATATTTGATAATCTCCGCCGTTTCACGCTTGGTGAACAAGATAGGGGTTTCATTCAGATAGAGTGGACGATAAACTTCACGCATAACCTCTTGCGCACGCTCGACACATGTGCCGACAACCACGCGATCAGGACGCATAAAATCATCAATCGCCGCCCCTTCACGTAAAAATTCAGGATTAGAAGCCACGTCAAAATCAGCAGAAGGCGCTTCCTCACGCATAATACGCTCCACCTCCTCGCCTGTACCGACAGGCACCGTCGATTTATTAACAACAACGGTATAGCCTTCCAAATTTTGCGCTATCTCCCGCGCCGCACCATGCACATAAGACAGATCCGCATCACGACAATAACGCTTAGATGGTGTTCCCACGGCAATAAAGACAGCTTCAGAACCTTTTACAGCCTCTGTGATATCCGTTGTAAACTGGATACGTCCGGCATCAATCTGGCGTTTCAGAAGTTCCTCAAGCCCAGGCTCGAAAATAGGAATTTCACCATTTTTCAGTCGTTCAATCTTGCTCTCGTCTTTATCAACACAGATAACAGTATGACCAAATTCGGCAAAACATACTCCGGAGACCAAGCCAACATAACCCGTTCCAACCATTCCAATGCGCATAGACTTCGCCCTTCTTTAAAACTTTACCGATATGCCAAAACTTAACCGATTTTTCCTATCAATAAAAGCCAAAAAAGCACCCATGCAGCATGACTCGTGCCCGATTATGCCTCGGAACAAAAACAAGACAAATAAATACGTTAAAAACCATTGGTAATAACCACATTTTTCCCATATGATCCCCAAGTTATAGTTACATACTGAAATAAATTTATATATGAGGATTCCGATGGCGAAGAATACAGAAGCAGCAAACAAAGACACAAAGACAAGCAACGGCGCCTCAAAAGAAACCACACAGCTTCCTCTTTTCTATAAGAATCCGACTCCCCTTGATGCCAAGAAGCATGTAAATCTTTCTTTGAAAAAAGATTTTGGTTTCTCTTTCACAAAAGATATTAACGCTGTTCCCGTGAACATGGTGGAAATGCCCCAAATATGCCATTTCTATCCCATAGCGTTCAGCCCAGATGATAATGCAACGCCGGTTGCTATCCTTGGATTACGTGACAATGAAAACCTACTCTTAGATGCTCAAGACAATTGGGATGTGAATGCCTATATCCCTGCCTATATCCGTCGTTACCCTTTCATCTTCTCTGAAATTCCTGACAGTGATCAATTGACACTATGCATAGATCATACAGACGACATCACAGAAGAAAGTAAAGAACGCCCACTGTTTGACGCAGAAGGCGCACCAAGCGATCTTGCAAAGAATGCCCTTGAATTCTGTAAATCATACCACGCAGCAGCGGGACAAACTCTGGCGTTCAGCAAAGCCATTGCACAGCAAGGCCTCCTGATTGAACGAGAAGCACAAATTAACATTGCGGGAAACCGCCGCATTAACTTCTCGGGCTTTAGAATCATAGACGAAAAGAAACTTTCCGAACTTGATGATAAAGTATTCATTGAGTGGAGACAAAAAGGCTGGCTTCCATTCTTGTATGCACACCTGTTTTCCGGTGCACAATGGCAACGTCTGACACGCTTGTTAAATCAACGTCTTGAGAAAGAAGCTGCATAGTTTCGAAACACCTTCTATCTAAATAGTTTTATTGTCTCGCATCAGCCATTTGATACGAATTGTGGATAGATACCCCCATTTTATCAATGTCGCTTGAATTCGTTTACCTGCTCATGATACTTAGATTCATAGGTCTTTTCATTTCGAAAGTCGGACCGTCAATCTTTTTAATTCAAAAAACAAACGAGGAAATCATGGCTAAAGTAGGCGCGCAAAGAGCAGCTATTCTAACTGGGAAATCAAAATCAACGATACAACGCGCCATGAATAGCGGAAAACTGTCCTTTGAGTTAGATCAAAATAAGCGCCGTGTCATTGATGTATCAGAACTTGAGCGCGTTTTTGGCATTAAGCAACAAAACGTAGCAACAACAACGTCAACACCATCTGCACAAACATCCGGCACACAAGAAATTGTTGACGCCGTTGAAAAAGAACGCATGAAAATGCAAATCAAAATGCTTGAACAACAGCTCTCCGTTTCTGATGAACGTTTATCAGATCTAACCGACCAACGTGATAAATGGGAGAAGCAGGCTTCTCAAATCCTTATCACTAGTCAATACTCACAAAAACAAGCTGAAGAGTTACGCGCACAGATAAAAGAACGCGAAGATAGAGCGCGCCAAAGACGTCTGCAAAATGCGCAAGTGCAAAAAGCACAAAAAAGCGGTAAAGGGTCAAAAACATCTAGACCACTTACAGGGCATGACGCAAAAAAGCTTAATGAAAAAATGAAAAAGCTTAAAGCCGAAAATGAGAATGCTGCCGATTACTCAAGCTCAGTCTTCAGATTCTGGAAAAGAGCTAAAAGCTAAGTATAAAGTTACTGCACACACAAAACCTGCGTAGATTTCAACACTTTCCTCCTTTTGTAATTTCATAAAAACTTCATCTGGTATGATACCCGTGTTAAGTGCTATAATGGCAAGAATAACTCGAGGAATAAAAACATGCGCTCTTTTCTGTTAACGGCTTTTTTCGCCTGCATTTTCATTTGTTACACACAAACATCATCCTCTGCACAGGACGCACCTGCCCAGACACAACAAAATTCGGAGGACAGCACCAAGAACATTTACGAAAAGGCAACTAACGATCAAATCGAAGAAGCACAGCAATATTACAATCATTGCTCCCAGAACGATACGATCAGCAAGCAGAGGGACTGTAAATGCGCGACAGTTGCTTACTTAAAAACCCGCATTAAGCTGGGACCTGAAGCCACAACCAAACAAATCATGTCAACAAACAGAAATATGTGTCTAAAGGGTAAAGCACTTAGCAGCTTAAACAAAGACAGATCCACACGCGACCTTTCAAACCTAACGGACAAACAATTATCTGAAGCAGAAGCAGTATTCCAGCATTGTAAAGAAAGACGCGCTCTAAACAGCCAGTTTGATTGCGAATGTTTTGCTTCAAGATTTTTGGATGAGCGCCTAGAAGTAGGTCCTCTTTTAAAATGGGATTCTATTTTCGCACGATTTAGCAGCGAATGTAGAAACATTATTGAAACAACAGGCATTGAGTATTCATCCTGTATGGGGCATTTTGGCATAAAAGATGCTATCAACATGGAACCTAAAGAATATTGTGAATGTTATGCTAGAAAATGGGCTGATCTTTTCGAAAACTATCCAGGACATATAACATTCAGCATAAAAGGATCTCTGAAATCTCAAGCACGGGGATATTGTCAAGATTTAGATCGTTTTAGATAAGCTGACATATACAATTTTCTTTCTAAGATGCTTTTAGAATCGGGGCTAAACATCCTAGGCTAAAAGGCATTATATTATCTCGGTAAAAATTTGCTATATCCACCAGCGATGTCTCAGTCTGTGATGATACTTGCGCCGCTTTTCCGATCATTGTGCCACCAAGGATAAGACTAAAAGCCTTTAGATACGGCGCTGAAAACCAAGCGACTTGATCCATGTTCTTGCCTTTCCCTAATGCAACCACACACTCTGTTGCCTGTAACAAAGCATCGATATATTGCCGCTCTACCACTCTGTCCATTTCCTCGATATAGGTTTTCGCAAGTGCACCTTCATCACGCAGAACCTTACGAAACACAAAATCAGCGGCCTGTATGCCGTTTGTCCCCTCATATATCGGTAAAATCCGCGCATCACGATAATATTGCGCCGCGCCTGTTTCTTCAATAAACCCCATGCCACCATGTATCTGAATGCCTGTCGAAGCCACATCAACGGCCATATCGGTGCACCAGCCCTTTACAATAGGCGTAAGGAAGTCAACGCGCGCACGCGCTTCAGCATCACCAATCATCGCCTTATCAAGCTCTAATGCCGCGCTATAGGCCATAATGCGTCCTGCCATAACACGTGCCTTCATATCCAATAGCATCCGGCGCACATCCCCATGATGCGCGATAACAACGCGCTCCCCACTGGTGAATGATTTCCCTTGTACTCGATCATTGGCATAGGCTAACGCATGTTGATACGCGCGCTCCGCAATCGCGACGCCTTGTAAGCCGACGCAAAGCCGCGCATTGTTCATCATCGTAAACATGTATTTCAGGCCACTATGCTCTTCCCCGATCAGCTCCCCAATCGCGCCGTCAAAATCCATCGTACAGGTAGGAGAAGCGTGAATACCCAGCTTATGTTCTAAACCGATACATTCAACAGCATTTTTATCTCCATTTTCCAGAATTTTCGGCACAACAAACAGAGAGATTCCCCGCACATCATCCGGCGCATCGGTTATTCTAGCAAGAACGAGATGAATAATATTCTCGGCCATATCATGATCACCATATGTGATGAAAATTTTCTGTCCCGATATTTTATAGCTACCATCCTCTTGCTTTTCCGCCTTTGCGCGTAATAAACCAAGATCCGAGCCTGCCTGCGATTCCGTCAAGTTCATGGTGCCTGTCCACTCCCCCGATATCAACTTAGGAAGATAATAATCCTTTTGCGTATCAGAACCGTGCGAGGAAATCGCCTCGACAGTCCCTTGGTTCAGCAACGGGCATAAGCCAAAAGACATATTCGCGCCCTGCCACATTTCTTGCACCGGAAACGCCAACGCCCATGGCAAGCCTTGCCCGCCATATTCAGGATCAAACGGCACCGCGTTCCACCCGCCTTCACAATAAGTTGCATAGGCTTCTTTAAATCCATCTGCCGTTTTAACATTACCATCCACCAGCTTGGCGCCTTGTTCATCGGCAGGCTTATTTAGCGGCGCAAGAACACCCGTGGCCAGTTTTGCCGCTTCATCCAAAACAGCTTCAGTGGTTTCGCGATCTAGGTCGGCGTGTTCGAAGCCCAGTACATCATGCAAGATGAACAACATGTCTTGGATAGGTGGCTGATAATCGCTCATATATTTAATTCCTTCTCTTTAATCCCTTTAAAAGGATATGCCCAAAGCGCTTAAAATTCCAACAACAAGCAAGATAACGACCAGCACCATAAACATAATCATCATATATTGTGCGATAATCGCTGATACCCCGAAGAAAATAGCCACACCAGCCATCATCTGCGTATCCTTACGCATAAAGCCAAGCGCGCCATTTATAATGCCGCCAAGCGCAATCAAAATGACAATAAGCGACCAGTACTCCGTCCAATGCTTTGCTTCTTCTTTTTCGGGGGCTTTCTCGGCAACATCTTTCTCAGCGTTTTCAACCTGCTCAACTTCGCCAAACCCAAAAGACAGCAACAGCTTATCTTTTATGTTCATCACTTTTTCAACGGCTATCTCTTCGATTGTCGGCGGTGGCGGTGCAAATTCATCAAGTATCCACGGCGTGGTCACAGACAGGCAAAAGGCGAATAGCGCAATCAGAAGGCCAACCATCGCAAAATTGTGGCCGCTATCCATCATCGCCTCTGTATTTATCGTATTCTCTACATCTTCCATATCGCGCACCCTCTGTATCGCTATATCCATTCTGGCACGGTGTTTGCATTTCTCCAAATGAATATGAAGACCAACATATATAAATTTGAGTAAAACCACTTAACGCGTAACGAGATAAATACTATGCAAACCAGTGCCTTAGAGAATTATTCAGCCCATGCGCCGCGCAATGTTATGCGCGCCATTGAAACGGCAAGCCAAAAATCAGGGGTCGATTTTTCCTATCTCGTGCAACAAGCCTCGGCAGAGAGCAGCTTTAACCCAAATGCGGGCGCTAAGACCAGCTCTGCTTCCGGCCTATTCCAATTTATCGATAGCACGTGGATGTCCATGGTAGAGCGCTATGGCGAGCAATATGGGCTGGATACGGCTGGCAAATCAAAAAATGACATTTTAGATATGCGTAAAGACCCTAAAGCAGCCTCCTTTATGGCCGCAGCGTTTGCTTCTGAAAACGAAAAAACCTTGAATAATAACTGGGGCGGTGATGTCGGCGCGACAGAGCTTTATTTCGCACATTTTTTGGGTGCAGGCGGTGCATCATCATTCTTAAACGCCCGTGACGAGAATCCTTTGCGTCCTGCGGCTGACCTATTCCCGCGCGCGGCGAACGCCAATCGTAATGTTTTCTATGACAAAGAGACTGGAAAGCCCAGAACGCTGGAACAAGTCTATCAATTCTTTGACAAGAAATTCCAAATCAAAGGCGAACAAACTGAAACAAGCATAGCCAAAACGCAAACTCCCGATATTCAGCGCGTAGCCCATGGCCGCATTCCCCACAGAATATCGGATAATATTATCATGCAACGCGCACAAGCAATGCGGGACGAAGCCACACACACACAATATAATCAGATATTAAACCGCCACTCTGCTGCGCCGCGCCCGAGTAAAGCCAACGCTATCAATCACACACCATTCTTTAGTCTACTCGCAAAACCGATAGATTTGATGATGTTAACCCAGAGCATACACACCACGCCGAGCAAAGTCATTCGTGACAAAAGCTAATCCTTTCGCTAAAAGAAGATATGGCTGATAAAAACCTTATTTACGTTCTGAACAAAAAACTCGCGCTGCACCAAGCACCGGAGGGCTTTCGTACCTCTATGGACAGCATTATGCTGGCCGCTGCTTGCCCTGCAAAATCAGGGGATAGTATCCTTGATTTAGGCTGCGGCGTGGGCAGTGCGGGGCTTTGCGCCATATACCGTATTACAGGTACAAGCCTGACAGGTATTGATATCCAGCAAGACCATATTCGTTTAGCTGAAAAAAATGCGCAGGTGAATAACACGCAAAGCCGCACGACATTCATATGTGATGATGTAAAGACGGCGCAGATGAACACGTTCAATCACATTATTTGTAACCCGCCTTATATGGATGCGGGTACGCACCTGCAATCACCCTCCCCTGCAAAAGCCAAAGCCATGGGGCATATAGAGGAAAATATCACGCTACAAGACTGGCTTAGCTGTGCGCACAGGCATATCAAAGGGCAAGGCAGCCTAACTATGGTTCATGACGCCGGACAAATTGATAACATCATTCATGCACTTTACGGGAAGCGTGGTGGTAAACGATTTGGCGGCGTTGAAATCATTCCAATTTATTCGCGGCAAAACACCCCTGCGAAGCGTGTTATTGTGCGTGCCTATAAGCACAAAAAATCCAAGGCAGTATTGCATTCAGGCATCATCATGCACGAACAAGACGGCACGCATACAAAAGAGGCCGATAACATATTACGTCATGCGGCCTCTCTATTTTTATAGAATGTGAGCAGAGCGCTTACGCTGCTACTGCACTTTCTGTTTTATCTTTAATTTCTGTTGAAGCACCGTTGGCCTTTACAGACTCAATGCCATTTTCCATTGCAGCAGAAGATTCATACATTTCACTGCGACCGATTTCTTGACCATTGCCAGCCTTCAATACAAAGTAATCTTTGCCATTTGAAGATTCGCGGCGCTCATAGCGACCATCATCTGCGCAATTCTTCTGAACAGATTCGATACCATTCTCGGCAGCAGCTTTTGTCGTATAGAGTTCACTACTCAAGATAATTTCGTGGTTCCCAGCCTTCAGATTGAAGTGTGTTTGCCCGTCTTTTGCTGTTTTCAGCTCAAAATAACCATTAGCCATGTGTAATTCCTTCCAATTATAGATGTTAAAAGAGTGCTTATCATAGTCCTTCCATCACAAGATGCAAAAACAATCATGCATTATATGCGTATTTATTTTTCAATTTTAGTATCGGGCGCTCAAAATAACGATAGCTTAAAAATGCAAGAATAAAGGTCAGTGCGCCACCACCGCCCAATATAAGCAAATGATTCAATACAAACCCCAACTGATAACCACTCATATAAACGCCTGTCAGCATCATAACAGGAACATGGAAAACATAGAGGCCATAGCTAATGCGCCCCATTTCCCGAAGATACGAAATACAGAAAAACTTTTTTACGCGCGATGTGCTCTCATCCGCCAACATGATATAAGCCAGTAATGCCGTATAAAATACCGCACAATATATCAGCCCTGAATTTATCATTATAGTTCGAGGAGCCACGGTGGTTCCACTTACAATAAAGCTACCAAGCAGCAACATAGCCATCGCTAGCATAATATATCCCAATATATCCGCGTACTGCACCAAACGTTCTTTATAACAAGCAAAACAAACACTGAGAAAAGCCCCCATGCACAATTCGTCCATGCGAGAGAATAACGTTGTATATGCTAACTTTTCTTGCCCTATATCAGCCAATGCCCATCGACAAAACCACGATACAGCGATAAGAGAAAGGCACAAAGACAACGCTTTCGCAGGAGATTTTCTATAGAAAAACAGAAATGCCACGGGCCAAAACATATAGAATTGTTCCTCCACCGCCAGCGACCAAGTGTGATTCATATACATAAATATATCAAAATTATAGGTTGGCATATAATTCTGTAGATAAAGGAAATGCAGCGCTATTTTTGACGCAGTACCGCTCTCCCCCGGTGAAAAGATAAGAAGCCCCAAGATAATCAAGAACACCACATAATAAAGAGGAAGAATCCTTAACGTTCGCCTTATATAAAAAGTCTTTAAAGTATTTTTGACATTGCACGTGTCTATTAAAATTCCGGTGATCAAGAACCCTGACAATACAAAGAATAAATCCACGCCCGTTTCACCCAATAGTGTGAAAAGATAATAATAATGCAAACCGCTGAATAATTGTATACCGCTCATATCATGTGCAAAAGCAGATGAATGGAAAAACATAACCATTAAGACAGCAAACCCCCTTAACCCATCAAGGGCAGGATAATGCTTTCCAACAATCAAATTCTCTTTGGGATAGGAATGTGATGTACCAGATGTCAGAGAAGCATCATTATCCTTAGGATCTGCCATTAATCTTCTCGCGCAAGAAGTCTTTAACCTTATCTAAATGGATCCGCTCCTGCGCCATGGTGTTACGGTCACGCACGGTTACGCTATGATCATCTGCTGTTTCATTATCGATCGTAAAGCAATATGGCGTTCCAATCTCATCCTGACGCGCGTAACGTTTACCGATGTTTTGCTTAATATCCAGATCAACAACAAACTCATCTCTAAGATCAAGATAGAGCTTCTGTGCCGTTGGTACATGCTTATCCTTCGCCGTTAACGGAAGGATCGCCGCTTTCTTTGGCGCCATTGACGGATGGAAATCCAGATACACACCTGATGGACGGTTCTCATCCACTGTGTAAGCCTGACAGATCAGGGCGAGTACGCCACGCGTTAAGCCGGTTGATGGCTCAATCACATGGGGTAAGAAACGCTTATTCTCCGCTTGATCGAAATAATCGAGTTTTTGCCCTGAAAATTCTTGATGCTGGGTTAGGTCGTAATTTCCACGATGTGCAATGCCCTCCAGCTCATCAAAGCCCGGAGCGGCAAACGGGAAACGATACTCAACATCAATCGTACGCGATGAATAATGTGCCAGATCATTTTTCGGCACATCAAGGAAATGTAATTCGGACTTAGGCAAACCAAGAGACAACCAGAAATTTGTGCGCTGCTCCACCCAGAAATCAAACCACATCGGCACGTCTTCTTCGGCACAAAACCATTCCAGTTCCATTTGCTCAAATTCACGGCTGCGGAAAATAAAGTTACGCGGCGTTACCTCATTACGGAAAGCTTTACCAATTTGAGCAATACCAAACGGCACTTTGACACGCGACGAATCAACAACATTCTTAAAGTTCAAGAATATCCCCGCACATGTTTCAGGACGTAAATACGCTTTATTATCCTCGCTGGCGGTTGCACCGACATAGGTATGGAACATCATATTGAATTGGCGTGGCTCCGTCAGCGTGCCCGCAGTTTTAACGTCAGGGCCGATAATATTAGAGAACATATCCAAAGGCACCTGATCGAGAACCTCTTTATTAAAGTCAGTAACAGACTTCCCTCTAGACAATTTTTTAAGACGCTTTTCGATCTCTGCATCTTCAGCATCCTGATCGAACGCAAAAGCGTGCCCCTCACCATCCTTTGGTATTAATACAAACACATGATCCGCACGATAACGTTTTTTCGATTCGCGGCAATCCACCATTGGATCATTAAACCCACCGACATGGCCGGACGCTTCCCAACATTTTGGGTTTTGTATAATAGAAGAATCAACACCTACAATATCAACAGGCGTGCCATCAGGGCCAAGGGGCGGTGCAATCACCATATCCCGCCACCAACGATCACGCAGATTGTTCTTCAGCTCCACTCCAAGTGGGCCATAATCCCAAAAACCGTTCAATCCACCATAAATATCTGAAGCAGGGAATATAAATCCGCGGCGTTTACAAAGGGCAACTATATCTTTCATCACTCAAAAATCCGTATTTTTAACTGTTTATACACGTAAAACAGTTTATTTCACTGTTTTCTCTCCGACCATAATGAGGGCAAAACCCACAGAAAACAAGGCCTTACATTGCATTTTCCCATTAAAACAATAATATCACGATTACTTAACCAATACCGAGACAATAAGAACCAATATCGAGACCAACATGTATTAACGAAGTATTCGCATAACTCTACTGCACTAATATTCAAATAAATCATTGCCATTACTTTACTAAAACAAATAAACAAGTAAATCTTTTTTTACGTTTTTACATGTTTTTTCTTGACCTTATCGAATTAACTACGTATATTAGAAACATAAGGAAAGGAACGATACTCAAATGTCAGATGTAAATAGTAATATATCAGGTACTCAGTCAGGTGGTTTTACCACTAAAGACAAAGTGCTCAATCAGACTATTGGTATGCAATCCTCCATAAAAAGCGGCGGAACTCAAAAGAAAAGCGGTGGCGCAAGCGGCTTATCCGATTTCTACAATCCGATAGCAGAAAAGATCCAAAGAACCGGAAATAGTATTACCGATTTCTTTAGAGGATTTTCTTCAGGCCTAGGATTTGAAAGTAGTGTTCCAGAATCCGCGTACGATTTTTAAAAAGCGAGTTGAACAATAAATATAAAAAGAGGCATAAAGCCTTTGAGATTGGGAATAAAAAGAAGAGGAATAATCCTCTCGGTTGAAAAAAAAGAGCGAAAAGCTCACATATATAAAAAGAGGCCATAACAAGCGCCTTTGAGATTGGGAATAAAAGAAGAGGAACAATCCTCTCGGTTGAAAAAAAAGAGCGAAAAGCTCATATATCAAAAGAGGCTATAACAAGCGCCTTTGAGATTGGGGAATAAAAAAGAAGGTGACCGAAAAAATTCGGCGCCTTTTTTTATTTGCGTATTACCGTTTCCGGATATAGAACAGAGTAATATCGTTAGCATAATAGAAGAACATGAAACATGGCCAACCCTCGCAAAACAACAACTGAAATAACCGCGCAGAAAAACACAGACACACCGCTCGTCTGCTTAACAGCCTACACTGCGCCTATGGCCAAAATTCTGGACAAACATTGCGACCTTCTACTGGTCGGTGATTCTCTTGGTATGGCGCTATACGGTATGGAAAACACATTGGGTGTCACGTTAGACATTATGATAAATCATGGTAAAGCCGTCATGCGCGTTGCACAAAATGCCTGCGTTGTTGTGGATATGCCCTTTGGCACCTATGAACAAAACCCCAAAATTGCATACCGGAATGCTCTGCGCATTATCACAGAAACCGGATGTGATGCGGTGAAGCTGGAGGGCGGCCAAGACATTGCCCCGACAATCGCATATATAACCGAACGCAATATTCCGGTTATGGCGCATATCGGCCTGCAACCCCAATCCGTCTTAAAAGACGGTGGCTATAAAATCAAAGGACGCACAAATGAAGAAGTCTCCAAGCTGCTTGGTGATGCCACAGCTATCGAAAAGGCCGGGGCCTTTGCCGTTGTGATAGAGGGCACAATAGATACCGTTGCGCAAAACATCACGCAATCTATTGATATTCCAACCATCGGGATCGGCGCATCCGTATCGTGTGACGGGCAAATTCTTGTCACCGAGGATATGCTAGGCCTCATCACCGATCACACACCAAAATTTGTGAAAAAATATGCGTGCCTTGCTCAAGACATCGATCAAGCGGCAACCGATTATGCCACAGAGGTTAAATCACGGGTATTCCCCGATGAAAATTACACCTACAAAGCCAAAGCAAAATAAATGGATATTATCCGCACGCAAGCAGAGCTAAACGCTGCCCTTTCCAATCGCCATGAACAGGGTGAAAGAATTGGCTTCGTACCAACAATGGGCGCGTTACATGAGGGGCATTTATCTCTGATACAATGTGCACAACAGCATGCCGAGTGTATTGTCGTCAGCATATTTGTGAACCCTACGCAATTCGCGCCACATGAGGATTTTGATAGCTACCCACGCAATGAGGCAGAAGATTCTCAAAAGCTGGAAGATGTTGGTGTTGGTGTTGATATTCTATTCTTGCCAACTGAAGATGTTCTATATCCCACAGGATATGACAGCGACATCAAAGCAGGCGACGCAGGGCAAGGATTAGAGACAACTTTCCGCCCACATTTTTTCGATGGTGTTGTGAATGTGGTTTACCGCCTCTTTAACGCAGTAAAACCTGATATTGCCGTCTTTGGTGAAAAGGATTTCCAACAACTTCAAGTGCTCAAGGAAATGGTGGAGAGCCAGAACCTGCCAATCGAAATTATTGGCGCACCTATTATACGCGATGAGCAAGGCCTCGCCCTATCCTCTCGCAATGCTTATTTATCAGAAGATGAGTTGAATATCGCCCGCCAACTCAACAAAACATTGAGAACCGCAGCAAAGACGCAAAATATAGAAGAAGCCAAAAGCACGCTTCTGTCTGCCGGCTTCGATAAGATTGACTATATCGAGCAAAGATGGGATCGCATTCTTGCCGCAGCATGGCTGGGCAAAACGCGTCTGATTGATAATATTGCGACTTAAACGCTTTGTATCCCGCTTATTTGCAGAATCTTTTAATAATTAAGCGTCGCATAGGCACCTCCACCCCATGATAGAGAAGCATTGCAGCAGGAAAACAAGCCATTAGTGACACAAACAAACAAACCACCTGAAGCCCACCCAACTGCGTTTCACCACCAAGAATACCCAGAACATTCTTGAACAACAGATACATCAAGCACAGCAGAACGCAGTAATGCACCATATAAAAACTATATGATATTTTTCCCAAATAGACCCACACTGGATTGGAGAGCCAGAACTCAACTCCAGACCTTTGTGCATCTGCAAGAAAGTAAATTACAGCACCAAAAAGAGAAACAACGAACATATCCAAATGCCCCAGATACAAAAAGACGATAATCATAGAAAATATAGAAACAAGAGCAACGCGTACATTTCTATCATACCGATATTGCAGAAAGAAAAAATAAATAGACATGCCAAACACAAACTCCGGCACGATACGAATAATACCGTAGTCATAGCTTGATTTGAACAGCACAACACCAAAGAATAAAAACACCACCTGAATCAAGATGAAACAGATAAGCGATACAACCAGTATAGTGCATGCCGTTTTGCGCCACTGCCCCATTCCCCAAACGAGGACAGGAAAACAAAGATAAGAAAAGAACTCTGCACTAATCGACCAGGAAGGCTGATTATACGTCAGGCTCTCCGTTTGGTTCCAAGCATGAACCATCATAAGGTTATCAAGAAAATTCCAGATATTTAATGAATCCTCCATTGCTTCCCAACCTGCGCTTTTAGCGACCCAAAGAAAAAAAGCCGTTATAAGCAACATAACCACATGAACAGGGTAAATTCTGGCGACCCTCTTGATTATAAATCTCTGAATCGACACAGACTTGGCTTTAAAAGCATCAACATAAGTGTAAGCAAGGATAAAGCCACTGAGCACAAAAAAGAAATCTACTGCCAAATAACCGGATACCAAGATAGCATCGAACACGCCGAAGCTATATCCGGAGAAGTAATGCACATGGAATAATGAAATATAGAATGCCGCAAAGAAGCGCAGAGCCGTCAGTGCAGGGATATCACCCGTTAAAGCAGGAAGATCACTTTTGATAATCCCGTACTTTTGAAGGTATGTATCCCAGCTCCGCATAGAGTAATTATTCCTTATCCAAAAACAGCCCCGAAACGGAGCTGCTTAAAATCTTATAATATCAGAAGGCTATGATTAACCTGCAGCAGCGATTGGCTCTTGCTCGTCATCATATTCATTTACCAATACTGGACCGGAATCTTGGCCTTTTGCCGTTACATCACGGTCAACAAGTTCAATAATTGCCATCGGCGCAGCATCACCATAACGGAAGCCAGCTTTCATAATGCGAACATAACCACCCGGGCGATCTTCATAACGCTCAGCCAATACATCGAAAATTTTCTTAACTTGGGTTTCATCACGCATTTTTGCAATTGCCTGACGGCGTTTTGCAACATAACGATCAGGATTCGCAGCAGCCTGCTTACCCATAGTGATTAGCTTTTCAAGATAAGGGCGAAGCTCTTTCGCTTTTGGCAAAGTTGTTAGGATTTGCTCATGCTTTACAAGAGAAGCCGCCATATTCGCCAGCATAGCCTTACGGTGGCTAGATGTTCTGTTTAGTTTACGGTGTTTAATACCATGTCTCATTTTCTTATTCCTTTGCCACCCTATTTTGGGAGCTATCTGCGGCCTCACGTGTGAGAACCATTAAAGTCCGGCGCGCAACGATTATATTAACGCGCCGGTTTCGGCATTATGCCATTTCTTTAGAACTGTTGATCGTCCAGCTTCTTAGCAAGCTCTTCGATGTTTTCCGGCGGCCAATCTTCGACCTGCATACCAAGATACAGACCCATGATTTGCAACACTTCTTTAATCTCGTTTAGAGATTTACGTCCGAAGTTCGGCGTACGAAGCATGTCACTCTCGCTCTTTTGAACAAGATCACCAATATAAACGATGTTATCGTTTTTCAGACAATTCGCAGAACGTACAGAAAGTTCAAGTTCATCAACCTTGCGAAGCAAGTTCTTGTTGAACGGTAATTCCTGCTCTTCTTCTTTGGCCTTCTCTTCTTCCGGCTCATCAAAGTTAACAAACACTTGAAGTTGATCCTGCATAATACGTGCAGCAAAAGCCACAGCATCTTCAGGAGACAAAACACCATTTGTTTCAACAGTCATTGTCAATTTATCAAAGTCAGTGATTTGGCCAACACGTGTGTCAGTCACTTCATATGTCACTTTACGAACTGGTGAGAAAACAGAATCGATTGGGATCATGCCAACAGGACAATCTTCAGGACGGTTCTGCGCAGCAGGACAATAGCCCTTACCTGTATCAACAGTCATTTCCATGTTCAGCTTCGCACCTTTATCCAAAGTACAAATAACCAGATCAGGGTTCATGATTTCGATATCCGCACCCGCTTCGATTTGCGCTGCAGTCACTTCACAAGGACCTGTTGCATTCAGGCGCATCTTACGTGGACCTTCCGCATGCATACGAACGCCAAGTGCCTTCAGGTTCAGGATAATATCCGTTACATCTTCACGAACACCTTCAACAGAAGAGAATTCATGCAATACACCATCGATTTGAACCGCAGTAACAGCCGCGCCCTGCAAAGAGGACAATAGAATACGACGTAGCGCATTACCAAGCGTTAGACCAAAGCCACGCTCCAAAGGATCTGCAATAACGCGTCCTTCGTTAGGACGACCTGTTTCAATAAGTTCAAGTTTTTGTGGTTTAATAAGCTCTTGCCAGTTTTTTCTTAACAATATTAGCTCCTATTTCTTAAAAAATTAAGTTTTCTCTATCAACAATTACACGCGACGCCTTTTTGGCGGACGACATCCATTATGTGGAATAGGCGTAATGTCTTTAATAGATTTCACGATAAATCCGACTGATTGCAAAGCGCGCAATGCAGATTCGCGACCTGAACCAGGCCCCTTAACAAGAACGTCCAGTTCTTTCATACCATGTTCCTGTGCCTTACGACCCGCATCTTCCGCAGCCATTTGAGAGGCATATGGTGTCGATTTACGAGATCCTTTAAAGCCCATCGTACCTGATGAAGACCATGCTACAACATTACCTTGCAAATCAGAGATCGTAACAAGTGTGTTGTTGAACGTAGAATTAACGTGCGCGATACCGGCAACGATATTCTTTTTCTCTTTTCTTTTTGCTTTTGTCTTTGGTTTAGCCATTTTTCATGCCCTCCTTATTTTTTCTTGCCAGCAATAGGTCTAGCAGGACCTTTGCGTGTTCTTGCGTTAACCCGTGTATTTTGACCACGAACAGGAAGACCGTTTCTGTGACGAAGACCGCGATAACATTTCATGTCCATCAAACGCTTGATGTTCATAGAAACTTCACGACGAAGGTCCCCTTCGATCTTATAAGCACCGGAATCAATCTCGCTACGAATCGCATTCAACGAATCATCATCAAGTTGACCCATGCGCTGTTGCACATCGATTTTAAGTTTTTCACAAATTTGGAATGCGGTTGTGCGCCCGATACCATAGACATACGTCAAAGCAATCGGCACACGTTTATTATCGGGTATATTAACCCCAGCAATACGTGCCATTAATTTTTCCTTTCAAATTTACAGTTTAAAGAAGAACCATTCTTCTAAAAACTATCCGACCCGTTGGCGCTCCACGCGTTAAGTTTTCACACCGCCAGTTCGTAAACATCACCCTCATTTTAGGCCTATAATTCCACGCCCCATTCAGGGCACAAGAAAATATCATCTAATACGAAGATCCGCGCATTATAGGTATTAATAGGGGTTCGTCAACAAAAATATGCCTATTCATAGAACAAACAAAATTTATGTTATTTTCTTCGACTGAATCAAAGGCCGATTTCTTGCTAAATATAGATATACCAAGGGCATACAGGCAAATCGTTTAGAGAATGAAACACGCTCATCCTCTAAAATTTAAACCTCTATATTCGCCAATATAGCATCGATTTGAGCGGTCACTTCGTCAATAGGCTTCATACCATCAACCTTACGCAAAACCCCTCGCCCATCGTAATATGGAAGCACAGGTGCGGTTTGCGCATCATAAACTTCTAAACGATGCTTAAGAATCTCTGCCGTATCATCGCTACGCGCATCACCACTCTCTGCGGCGCGAGACTTAATACGATCAATCAAAATATTTTGATCAACCTCCAAAATGATAACATGGGCAATTTTACGTGCCAGATGCTTCAACATTTCGTCCAAAGCCTCGGCTTGGGGCACTGTGCGCGGGAAGCCATCCAGAATAAACCCACGCTCGCACTCAGGCTCGCTAACGCAATTCCCGATTAACTCAATAATAATATCATCGGAAACCAACTCCCCGGAATCCATAATCGCCTTCAAGGTATTACCGAGAACGCTCTCGCTTGCAACTTCCGCACGAAGCATATCACCTGTAGCAAGCTGCTTAATGCTGTATTTCTCTTGAATACGCGCCGCCTGTGTCCCTTTACCGGCACCAGGTGGGCCAAACATAATAATGTTCATACTGCTTATCTCCTATCAGCTCTGCGTCTACCGCGTAATTTTGTTTTTTTAATAAGGCCTTCATACTGATGCGCAATCATGTGCGAATGCACTTGCGCTACAGTATCCATTGTTACACTAACAACAATCAGAAGACTTGTCCCGCCAAAATAGAAAGGCATGTTATATTTTGCAATTAAAAACTCTGGCAACAAACAAATAAACACCAAATACATTGCCCCGATTACACTGATTCTAGTCAGAACAAAATCAAGGTAATCCGCAGTCTGCTTACCGGGTCTGATACCGGGGATAAAGCCACCATATTTACGAAGCGTGTCTGCATTTTCTTCTGGATTAAATACAATTGCAGTATAGAAGAAACAGAAGAACGCAATTAACGCACCATACAGCAACATATAGACTGGTTGTCCGTGTTGTAAGTAACGCGTGACATCCGCCCAGAAATCGCTGCCATCTGCCATACCGGAAAACCCCATAAGAGAGACCGGCAATAACAATAATGACGATGCAAAAATCGGTGGAATAACACCCGCTGTATTAAGCTTTAACGGAATGTGGTTTGTTTCGCCTGCTGACATACCGTTCGCCGTTTGACGTTTCGGGTATTGCACAACAACGCGCCGCTGCGCTCGTTCCACAAATACAATCAGCGCAATTACGCCCACGACCATCACGATAAGCATCAAAAGCTGTGCCCCACTGAATACGCCTTGAGACGTTAGATCCAGTGTAGAGGCAATCGCACGCGGCAATTCAGCAACGATACCGGCAAAGATAATCAAGGAAATTCCGTTCCCTACGCCGCGGCTTGTAATTTGCTCACCCAGCCACATAAGGAAAACCGTGCCACCAACAATCGTAATCATGGTTGAAACGCGGAAGAATAAACCGGGGTTAAGAACCGCAGGGCCCATCTCGCCTTGCATAGACTCAAGACCGACAGCCAACCCATAGGCCTGAACAGTTGCCAACAGAACCGTCAAGTAACGCGTATATTGGTTTATTTTCATCCGCCCGACTTCACCGTCTTTTTTCAGCTCTTCCAGATTTTTGGACATAGCCGACGCCAATTGCATAATAATCGACGCGGAGATATAAGGCATAATATTCAATGCAAAGATTGTCATACGTGATAGCGCACCACCAGAGAACATATTAAACATTCCCAAAATCCCTTTATCTTGCCCTGAGAATATCTCGCGCCAGACAAGCGGATCAACGCCAGGAACCGGAATATATGTCCCGAGACGATAGACAAGCAAAGCACCTATCACAAACATGATACGTTGTTTAAGTTCAGTCGCTTTAGACAAAGCGCCCCAGTTTGCATTTTTTGCAAGTTGTTCAACGGCAGATGCCATATCAAAATCCTTATAAATATAACTCGATCAGAGATTCATAAAGAAAACTACGCCCGCAGACAAGCCCTCTCATGATAAAATTCAGAATCAAATCAGAGTTTTGTTAAATTTGCCTAATATTTGGCTTTTAAAATCAATTGTCTTTTAATTTTTTGTCCCATCGTTTGCATCTTTCATTCACACGCCTATATTCCTCTGGTGTATCTAATTCCTGTTGGCGTTCCGCAACGTAATCCCTTATACGCGCCATATATTCTGACAACCCATTATCAATATGCCGCGCTGCTATGTCTTTATATTTTTGCATTTCAGTTATTTTCATCGGAGGGAAATGGGGTATTTCCTGCGCTATCTTACGCAAGTGTGTCCTATATTTCGAAATATAGGACTTATGCGCCCGACGCAAAATTTTAACATGCTGGTGCTCATGCTTTAAGACACTATTATATTCACAAGAGCCACGCTTAAAATTATTGGCTATATGTATCGTTGGTTCTGCATAAAATTGTGCTTTAATTTTCTTAATTTGCAAACAATAGAATGATGCGTGCAACTGCACCGCTTCATATTCTACAGACATGCGTATACCACTGCGGCCGCCCGCATGCCCAAGAGTGATGCTTGCACCATATTCATGAGCATCCGTAAGCTCCTTTGCGGAAACATCCCGAACATATTGTGTTGGTTTCATCTGATATGTAAGGCGCGTGATTGTTCGATATGGCGGACATTCATCCACCGCCAACGCGGGCGTAGGACAGGACAGGCAAACAAGCCCCCCTATTACCAACCAGCTGCGGGCAAATAAACTAGTGGTGCGGTGCACCGAATACCAAATTAGTGTCAATTGCGCACCTATCCAAAGCCATGCCAACACCGCGATATTCTTGCGGGCTATCGATTTTTTCTTGTGCGGCACCTAATTCAACAAACGATTTCTGAATTTGATATGCGAACTTATCAGAAAAATACCCACGTATCTTTTCCCGCACAATTTCCGCATCCTCTTCCGACGTTACAGGAAGGAATATCGGCACATCTCGCGCAATTCTTCCTTGATATGCGGCGTATTTACCAGTGTATTTCTTATGATAATTATACAGCGCTTTCAAATGTCTTTTTTCATGCTTTAAAATCAACTTATACTCACAGCTACTTTTCTTGAAATCCTTAGGCATCACAATAGATGGTGCAGCATAGAAATATGACTTAACCCCGTTCAACATCACACAATATTGGCCATGGCCAATACTCTTAAGGCCAAATGAGAAGCGTGTGTCTATATAGAGAGATTTCCCGCCATAGCTAACAAAAGCAAGAACAGTTCCGCTAGAGCGATCATGGTTATCAAAATAGTCATTGATTGCACTAATAGAGGCTCTGAATTTTTTGGTTTTTTTCAACTTAGCTTTCAGCTCTGTAACAACCTGATGTCTGGGACAGCGGTCAGTCACAGCATATGCTTCACCGCCATACACACAAAACACAAACAAGAGAAGAAAAAACGTAGAGACGAAACGACGATTACACATAAACTAAAAACCTATAAGTTAAATACCATCAGCAGTCTAAACGTTTGAATAATATATGTCAAAATAAACAAAGCCCCTACGGATGTAGAGGCTTCATAAATCTGTATTTAGGCGAAAGTTATTTCTTTTCGCCGCGTTTTTTAACCGGCGCAACAATGCGCTCAATCAATTCAACTTTACCACCGGCTTTTTCAACAGCCGCCAACGCGCCTTTTGAAATTTTAGTGACCTTTAAATCAACTTTAGATGTCAATTCGCCTGTTGCCAAAACTTTGATACCGTCTAATTTACGACGTACCACACCGGCCGCAACCAGCATATCTTCATCAATTGTTTTCTTTGCATCAATTGTCTTCATATCAATCGCGTGTTGCAATTGAACGAATGTAAGCTCAGCTAAATTTGTTGTAAATTTTGTGTTACGAAAACCAACTTTAGGCAAACGTTGATACAAAGGCATTTGACCGCCTTCAAAACCTTTAATGGCAACACCAGAGCGTGCTTTCTGACCTTTTTGACCAGATCCACATGTTTTACCTTTACCGGAACCAATACCGCGTCCAACGCGCATACGATTTTTTGTAGAGCCTTTTGCTGGCTGTAATTCATTCAGTTTCATCGACTTATCCTTTTCTACCGCACTTATGCAGCGTCTTCAACCTTAACCAAATGGCTAACTTTATTAATCATACCGCGCACAGAAGGTGTATCTTCCAATTCACGTGTACGGTGCATTTTATTCAGACCCAAACCAATAAGCGTTGCGCGTTGATACGCTTTACGACCAATCGGAGAACCAATTTGTGTTACACGCACTGTTTTACCGGAAGGCTTCTTCGCAGCAGTTTTCTTTGGTGCAGCCTTTTTAGCCGGAGCTTTTTTCGCAGTTTCCGTTTTGGCAGCAGCTTTAGGGGCGTCCATTTCAGGAGCCGCTTTCTTCGCCGGAGCCTTCTTTGCTGCTGGCTTCTTCGCCGCCGCTTTTTTCTTTTCTTCTTCAGCCATCACTTAAGTCCTTATACTTAAATATTATTTTGCCTTACTCGCCAGCGTCCGCTGCCTGAGTTGTCATACCAACTTCACGATTTGCAACGATATCACTCACTTTTTTATTTCTACGTGCCGCAACATGGCGTGGGCTTTGTGTGTTTTTCAAAGCTGCGAATGTTGCATTTACCATGCTATAGGGATTAGTAGACCCGATTGCCTTTGCAACAACATCTTGAACACCAAGCACTTCAAATACTGCGCGCATCGGTCCACCAGCAATAATCCCTTTACCAGCAGGAGCTGAACGAATAAGCACACGACCTGCGCCATCTTTACCATAAACATCATGGTGCAGAGTACGACCTTCACGAAGTGGCACACGAATCATTTTGCGTTTTGCTTGATCCGTCGCTTTCTTAATCGCTTCCGGAACTTCTTTCGCTTTACCGTGGCCATAACCGACACGGCCTTTACCATCACCAACAACTACAAGTGCGGCGAAACCAAAACGACGGCCACCTTTTACAACTTTCGCAACGCGGTTAATACCAACCAAACGTTCAATTAGTTCAGGTTCTTCGCGATCACCTCTACGGTGTTGATCTGATTGTTGTCCACGAGACATATATATAATCCTTTTCCTAAAATTCTAATCCGCCGTCACGCGCGCCATCGGCCAAAGCCTTAACACGACCATGATAAAGATAACGACCACGATCAAATACTATTTTGCTAACGCCTGCTTTTTTCGCACGCTGCGCAACTAATTTACCAACTTCAGTAGCCGCTTCAACATTTGCGCCACTTTTCAGTTTTTCCTTAAGATCTTTTTCAAGAGTAGAAGCCGCAGCCAATGTCTTGCCTTGAATATCACAGATAATCTGCGCATAAATCTGTTTCCCTGTACGGTGAACAGAAAGACGGGGACGCGTTTCACGAACACCCACGCGATCAACATTGATGCGACGGATTTTGTTACGTGTTCTAAAAGTACGGCGCTGTGCCGGCGTTGTTTTAACGGGTGCTGCTTTAGCCATTGTCCTAATTCCTTACTTCTTCTTACCTTCTTTGCGGATGATATACTCATCTGCATAACGAATACCTTTACCTTTATAAGGCTCTGGTTTTTTATATGCACGAATTTCAGCAGCAATCTGACCAACACGTTGTTTGTCAATACCGCTAATTTTCAAGCGTGTTTGTTTTTCAATTTCAATCTTTACATCACTTGGAACCGCATAGCGAACTTCATGAGAAAAGCCTAGTGCCAACACAAGATCAGAGCCTTGCAAGTTTGCGCGATAACCAACCCCGTGAATTTCAAGGTTCTTAACATACCCCTGACTAACGCCTATACATATATTATCAACCAATGTGCGCATCGTTGGCCAAATTTGCGCCGCAAATTTAGAATTCGACTTCGGAGATAGTCTTACGAGTTTAGATGATTTACCATCATCATTCGCAACATCTTCGACAACCGCAGACACTTCACCATGCAAAGAAAGTTCAAGTGAACCCAATTTACCTTTTGCTATTAACTGCTGCCCATTGATCTGTACTTCTACACCATCTGGAACTGCTACAGGTTTTTTACCAATACGTGACATTATTCACATTCCTTAATTAATACTATTGTCAGCCTAGAAGACTTGACATAAAATTTCACCACCAACATTCGCTGCACGCGCTTTGCTGTCTGCCATAACACCTTGTGGCGTTGATACAACCAGAATACCGAGACCATTATAAAAGCGTGGCATAGATTTCACTGTTGTATAAACACGACAACCAGGCTTTGACACACGATTAATTTTGCGTATCACACCTTCACCCTCAGCATATTTAAGCTGAATCAAAAGATATTTTTTGTTACCTTCACGCTCTTGAACCGTGTAACCGCGGATGAAACCTTCATCCTTTAAAACAGCACACACATTTTCACGTAAACCTGAAAATGGACATTCAACGATTTCTTTTCCGGCTTGCTGCCCGTTACGAACGCGCGTTAGCATATCACCGAGGGGATCACTCATTGTCATAATAAAATCCTCCTTCTACCAGCTTGATTTTGTTACACCAGGCAACTCACCACGAGATGCAAGGTCTCTTAGCGCAATGCGCGAGAGATTAAATTTACGATAGTACGAACGCGGACGTCCGGTTAGCGCACAACGATTTCTAATACGTGTCTTAGAAGAATTACGCGGCATTTCAGCAAGTTTCAAAACTGCTTGGAAACGCTCATCAGCAGGAATCTCACGATTCTTGATAATTGCCTTCAACTCGGCGCGTTTTCCAGCCAAGCTTTTAACCAGCTTTTTACGCTTATTATTTCTTTCTATCATACAGACTTTTGCCATTATATTGCTTCTTTCCTATAAGTTATCCGTACTAATTTTTCTTAAAAGGCATTTTGAACTGTGTCAAAAGCTCTTTTGCTTCTTCATCATTTGATGCCGTTGTACAAATCACGATATCCATACCGCGGATTGTATCAACACGATCATAATTAATCTCCGGGAAGATAATATGCTCGGTTATTCCCATCGCATAATTCCCACGCCCATCAAAACTCTTCGGGTTAATACCGCGAAAGTCGCGAATACGTGGCATAGCGATCGTAATCAATCTGTCCAAAAATTCATACATGCGATCACCGCGCAACGTTACTTTCGTACCGATAGCTTGCTCTTCGCGAATTTTGAATGATGCATTTGATTGGCGAGCCTTACAAACAACCGGCTTTTGCCCAGCTATCAAAGTCATCGCATTCACTGCATTTTCCATGTGCTTACGATCTTGTGTTGCTTCACCAACACCCATGTTCAACACAATTTTATCCAAACGCGGACGCATGTGCGGATTTTTATATCCGAACTTCTTATCCAATGCAGGAATAATCTCTTTTAAATATAGCTCTTTATAACGCGGTGCCATTTTCTCGACCTTCTATTATCTAAACTTACGCGATGGTTTCGCCGGACTTCTTAGCCACGCGAACTTTTTTACCATCTTTTAAAACTTTATATCCAACACGTGTTGCTTCGCCTGATTTAGGGTCTGCAACTGCAACATTAGATACATGAATAGGCAATTCCTTCTTCTGGATACCACCTGGTGATACTTGTGTTGGCTTCTGATGTTTTGTTACAAGATTAATACCTTGAACAAGAACACGACGCACGTCAGGTAAAACCTTGAGAACTTCGCCTTTTGCGCCTTTATCACGTCCTGCCAAAACAACGACCTGATCACCTTTTTTAATCTTCAATTTATTCTTTTTAGCCTGTGCCATAACTAGAGCACCTCCGATGCCAATGAAATAATTTTCATGTAACCACCAGCACGTAACTCACGTGTTACCGGTCCAAAAATACGTGTACCAATAGGCTCGCCATTCGGGCTGATCAATACACAAGCATTGCTGTCAAAACGAATTTTCTCGCCATACTTACGTTGTATACCAAACTTCGTGCGCACAATAACAGCGCGACGAACGTCACCCTTTTTAACTTTACCGCGCGGAATAGCTTCCTTCACGGAGACAACGACGACATCACCAACATTCGCAGTACGTCTGTGAGATCCACCAAGCACTTTAATGCACTGAACTTCACGGGCGCCACTGTTATCAGCAACTGTCATACGGGATTGCATTTGTATCATAACTTACGCATCCTTCTTTTTAGCTGTTGTTTTCTTTTTAGCTGCAGGCTTCTTAGCAGCAGTTTTTTTCTCATCTGCTTTTTTAGCCGGAGCAGCTTTTGGAGCAGCTGACTTTTTAGCAGCAGGTGTTGGTGCTTTCGCTTCATCACCTGTTACAACAGTCCAACGCTTACGCTTTGAAATAGGACGGCATTCGATAATCGAAACGCGATCCCCTTCTTTATACTGGTTGTTCTCATCATGCGCAGCATATGTGTCTGAGCTATTGATATATTTTTTATAAACAGGGTGCATATAACGACGCTCAACAGCGACTGTTATAGTCTTGTCTTGCTTATCACTTACTACATTTCCTTCTAATACGCGACGTGGCATATTGCTCTACTCCTCTTAAGCGGCTTTCTTGCCTGAAGTTGCTTTCGCTTCTTCACGACGTTTTTCATTCAATATTGTTTTTGCTCTCGCAATACTACGGCGATTCACACGCACTTGCGCAGTATTTTCAAAAGTACCCTGAGACTGTTGGAAGCGTGTATTGAATTGCTCTTTACGCAAATCAAGAATCACTTTCACTAGTTCATCAGTAGATTTAGCTCTTAGATCTTCTGTATTCATTACGCAGCCTCCTCTATCGCGCCGACGCGCTTAACAAATTTAGTTTTAATCGGAAGCTTCATCGCTGCCAAGTCAAATGCTTCACGGGCAACTTCTTCAGACACACCGTCAATTTCAAACATAATACGACCAGGCTTAACGCGCGCTGCCCAATATTCAGGAGAACCTTTACCCTTACCTTGACGGACTTCAAGTGGCTTTGCTGTCACAGGAACATCAGGGAAGATACGTATCCATACTTTACCTTGGCGTTTCATGTGACGTGTCAATGCACGACGTGCCGCTTCAATCTGGCGTGAAGTAATACGGTTAGGCTGTAATGCCTTCAAACCATATGCTCCAAAAGCCAAACTCGACCCACCCTTGGCATTACCATGAATACGGCCTTTAAACTGCTTGCGGTGTTTAAACTTCTTTGGACTTAACATCTCTTCAGTCTCTCGCTTTCAATTCTTCCGCTCCCTCTAATCCCAGGGAAACGGACATAAAAAAATTATCATTCACATAGACTTTTCACCCTGCGGGTAATAGTTCCTATATGGCGCTGTGTTTCAAGCTTGTCGGTAATTTCGCGCGAACATAACGCACTTTTAATTAAAGATCCAGTACTTTCGTAATTTTTCTTTTTAATATTTATTTTTCGGAGCACCACCACGTGCTTCTGCCAGACGTTTATCATGTGCCATGGGATCATTTTCCATGATATCGCCCTTATAAAGCCATATCTTAACACCGATAATACCGTATGTTGTTAACGCTTCTGCAGTACCGTAATCAACGTCTGCACGTAGAGTATGCAAAGGCACACGACCTTCACGATACCATTCTGTACGCGCGATATCTGCGCCGCCTAGACGACCGGATACATTAATACGAATACCTTGTGAACCGAAACGCATTGCATTTTGAACCGCACGTTTCATTGCACGACGGAAAGACACACGACGCTCTAACTGTTGCGCAACATTTTCTGCAACCAACTGAGCATCAACTTCAGGCTTACGAACTTCAACAATGTTCAAACCAACTTCACCACCAGCGCGACGAGAAAGGTTTTGACGTAAAGTTTCTATATCCGCACCTTTTTTACCGATGATCACACCGGGACGCGCAGTATAGATTGTCACTTTTGTTGTCTTTGCAGCACGCTCAATAATAACTTTACTGATACCGGCAGCTTTCAAATGCTCGTGGATATATTCACGAAGTTTCAAATCATCGATTAGCTTATCCGCATAATCACGACCCGCATACCAACGCGAATCCCATGTACGGTTAATCCCTACTCTTAAACCAATCGGATTAATCTTCTGTCCCATAATTAGACTTCCTCTACTTCTCTAACAATAATAGTCATCTTGCTTATTTTCTTTTCAATTTTTGCACCACGCCCACGTGCACGTGCACGGAAACGCTTCATAACAATACTTTTGCCGACATATGCTTCTGCAACAATCAGACGGTCAACATCAAGACCATGATTATTCTCTGCATTTGCAACAGCGGATTGTAACAACTTACGAACATCTTGTGCAACACGTCTTTTTGAAAATTCAAGATCAATCAACGCACGTGATGCGCTTTTACCACGAATAGTACGTGCAAGAAGGTTTAACTTCTGCGGTGATGTACGGACATGCTTTACAGATGCCTGCGCTTCATTCACTTTTTTTGTTTCAGGTGTTTTTGACTTACCCATTTTCTTTTTCCTTACCTAATATCCCTAGGATTACTTCTTGGTTTTTCTATCTGCGCCATGACCATAATATGTACGCGTAGGAGAAAACTCACCCAGCTTATGCCCGATCATCTGATCCGTTACAAGTACAGGAATAAACTTCTTCCCATTATGCACACCAAATGTCAAACCAATCATGTTTGGCAAAATTGTTGATCTACGTGACCAAGTTTTAATAACTGTATTCTTTCCACTTGCGCGTGCTTCCTCAACTTTTTTGAGAATGCTTTTTTCTACAAATGGACCTTTCCATACACTACGTGACATCTTTAATGCTCCTTAAATCTTATTTCTTGTTACGACGACGGATAATATACTTATCGCTCGCCTTACCTTTTTTACGTGTCTTATAACCCTTTGTCGGAACACCCCAAGGTGTAACAGGATTACGACCACCAGAACTTTTACCTTCACCACCACCATGTGGGTGATCAACAGGGTTCATAACAACACCACGAACATGTGGACGACGACCCTTCCAACGGTTACGTCCCGCTTTACCCATATTGGTGTTACCGTGATCCGGATTTGAAACCGCACCGACAGATGCCATACATTCAGACAAAACAACACGAAGCTCACCAGATGCTAATTTAATCTGCGCATAACCTTGGTCACGACCAACAAGCTGTGCATATGTACCCGCAGAGCGAATCATTTGCGCACCTTTACCTGGCTTCATCTCAATATTATGGATGATTGTACCAACCGGCATATTTTTTAGAGGCATTGCATTACCGGGCTTAATATCAACCTTGTTGCCTGCAATAACTTTATCACCAATATTCAAACGCTGAGGCGCAAGAATATAAGCACGCTCACCATCCGTATATACGACCAAAGCAATAAAAGATGTACGGTTCGGATCATATTCAATACGCTCAACCGTTGCTTCCACGTCCCATTTTTTACGTTTCCAGTCAATGATACGATATTTACGCTTATGACCACCACCAATGTGACGTGATGTAATACGTCCGGTATTGTTACGACCACCGGTTTTGCTCAAACCTTCAGTCAAAGCCTTCTCAGGCGCACCTTTCCACAATCCAGATCTATCGATCTGAACCAACTGGCGCATACCAGGTGTTATCGGGTTAAATTTTTTCAATGCCATCTTCTTACTTCCTTATTTTAACATCCATTCTCGGCGGATCACCATAATTGCATTCTTTTAAACTCTAAACGCCAGCTCCAGCATCAATTGTTTGGCCTTCTTCCAGCGTCACAACAGCCTTTTTAAAGTCTGAACGTTTACCGGCGATGCCTTTAAAACGTTTTGTCTTACCTTTTTGGATCAACGTATTAACGCGCTTAACCTTCACGCCGAACAACACTTCAACAGCCTTCTTGATATTTGGCTTTGTTGCAGTATTCGGAACTTTAAAAGTAACTTGAGAATACTGGCTACCCAATGTTGCTTTTTCTGTTACGTGCGGTGAACGGATAATTTCATACATCCATTCTGCGGCTTCTATTTTCTTAGCTTTTGCCATTGTTTTAACCTTTCAACTTCTCAGTCAAATCATTGACTGCATCTTTTGTTAAGACCAACACATCACGGCGTAGAATGTCATAAACATTTGCACCCTGTGACGGCAACACATCAATACGTGGCAAGTTTGCACATCCGCGTGCAAAGTTTGCATCAACCTCAGAACCACTTACGATCAAAGCAGAGTTAAACCCAAACTTCTCCAGAGCAGCAGCCATCGGCTTCGTCTTATGATTTTTTGCTTTCGCATCATCAAGAATGATGATCTTACCTTCAGCCGCTTTTGACGACAGAGCAATTTTCAACGCAAGCTTACGAATCTTCTTTGGAAGATCAACGGCGTGTGAACGAACAACCGGCCCATGAACAACAGCACCGCCGCGGTCAATGTTACGTTTCTTGTCACCAGCACGCGCACGACCAGTCCCTTTTTGTGGATGAGGCTTCTTACCCGTACCGGAAATTTCATGGCGTTTTTTCGCCTTATGATTTCCTGAACGACGCTTTGCGAGCTGATAATTCACCATGCGGTGTAAAATATCTTGGCGAATTTCAACACCAAACACAGACTTATCAAGAGTAATCTCTCCAGCAGCCTTATTTTCTAAAGTTTTTACAGACATTTTCATGACTATTCTTTCCCTTCACCTTCAGGCGCATCTACTGCTGCAACTGCATCAGTATTTTCCGCCGCAGATGCTTCTTCTTTAGGAGCATCTTCTACTTTGGTTTCTTCCGCCTTCGGAATTTCTCTAAAACCTGCAGGAAGAGGAATACCCTCTGGTGCAGCTTTCTTAACAGAATCATTAATCAAAACCCAACCTTGCTTTGCACCTGGTACAGCGCCCTTAACAAGAATCAAGTTATATTCCAAGTCAACACCAACGATCTCAAGACTTTGCGTTGTTACACACTCATCGCCCATATGACCCGCCATTTTCTTACCTTTGAAAACACGACCAGGATCTTGACATTGACCAGTTGAACCATGCGCTCTGTGAGATACAGACACACCATGTGTTGCCCGCATACCGCCAAAGTTATGGCGCTTCATAGCCCCTTGGAAACCTTTACCTTTTGAAGTACCGGTAACATCAACATACTGACCAGCAATATAATGGTTCGCACCAAGCTCAGCACCGACTTCTAATATATTTTCGTTAGAAACACGGAATTCAGCCAATTTCTTCTTAGGCTCTACTTTTGCTTTCGCAAAATGACCACGATTTGCTTTCGACGTACGCTTTACCTTTGCTTTACCAGCACCAAGTTGAACAGCAACATAACCATCCCGCTCTTCCGTGCGCACTGCAATAACCTGACATTCGTCAACTTTCAAAACAGTCACAGGGATATGGCGACCATCTTCATCGAAGATACGTGTCATCCCTTCTTTTCGTGCAATTAATCCAGTTCTCATTTTTCTTTTCCTTTCCAGAGGTTGATCACTCTCGACCAACTTAGCTTGTCTGACTTTTGCGTTTTCTTACTACGCAGCAACCTGCCCAATTTTAATTTCAACATCAACACCCGCTGGCAAATCTAACTTCATCAAAGCATCGATTGTTTGCGGTGTAGGTTCAATCACATCCAAAAGACGCTTATGTGTGCGCATTTCAAACTGTTCTTGAGATCCCTTGTTAACATGCGGTGAACGAATAACAGAAAATTTCTTAATTCTGTTCGGCAAAGGCACAGGACCACGTACAGAGGCGCCCGTTCTTTTCGCTGTGTTTACAATCTCACTGCTCGCCGTATCTAAAATACGATGATCAAATGCCTTAAGTGTAATCCTGATGCTTTGCGTTTCCATCTTCTTCTACTTTCGTTCTTTAATTATTACTCAACAATTTTACTAAC